>NC_017920.1:0-3145156 GCF_000262695.1 Burkholderia sp. KJ006
TTCTCTTGACGGTCAATACTTTACGAGTCGTCCGCCTGTGCCGGCCCGTTCCGATCCGGCCCCGCACCCCACAGCCGCAGCCTGTGGATAAGTCCCGCTGTGGCTGCGTTTGGCGTTAGAATCTCGCCTTATCTCCAAGAATCCCGCACGCCGCTTCGGTGTTCGCCTGCCCGTCCGCCACTGTGACGCAGGCGCCCGACGCACGCTCGCACGACCGCTTCGGGCCTTGTCACGCGACCGCGACAAGGGCGCCGGCGAGCTGCCCTGTGCACGCAAAAAACGACAGCTACTTGATGAACGATTTCTGGCAACACTGTTCCGCACTGCTGGAGCGCGAGCTGACGCCCCAGCAGTACGTGACGTGGATCAAACCCTTGGCCCCGGTGGCCTTCGATGCGTCGGCGAACACGCTGTCCATCGCCGCGCCGAACCGCTTCAAGCTGGACTGGGTCAAGAGCCAGTTTTCGGGCCGCATCGCCGATCTGGCCCGTGAATTCTGGAATACGCCGATCGAAGTCCAGTTCGTCCTCGATCCGAAGGCCGGCATGCGCGGCGCGCCCGCGGGCGTCGCTCCGGCCGCGCCGCGCATGCCGCTCACGCCGAACGGCCCCGCCGCGGCGGTCGCCGCGATTGCCGCAAACCTGACCGCACATGCATCGGCCGCGCCGAGCGCGCCGGCCGACGTGCCGCTGACGCCGTCGGCGGCCGCCGCACACCACCTGCACGGCGACGACGCCGACATCGACCTGCCGAGCCTGCCCGCGCACGAAGCGGCGGCCGGCCGCCGCACGTGGCGCCCGGGCCCCGGCGCCGCGCCCGCGAACGGCGCCGAAGCCGATTCGATGTACGAGCGCTCGAAGCTGAACCCGGTGCTCACGTTCGACAACTTCGTGACCGGTAAGGCGAACCAGCTCGCGCGCGCCGCCGCGATCCAGGTCGCGCACAACCCGGGCATCTCGTACAACCCGCTGTTCCTGTACGGCGGCGTCGGCCTCGGCAAGACCCACCTGATCCACGCGATCGGCAACCAGCTGCTGCTCGACAAGGCCGGCGCGCGGATCCGCTACATCCACGCCGAGCAATACGTGTCCGACGTCGTGAAGGCGTACCAGCGCAAGGCGTTCGACGACTTCAAGCGCTACTACCACTCGCTCGACCTGCTGCTTATCGACGATATCCAGTTCTTCTCCGGCAAGTCGCGCACGCAGGAGGAATTCTTCTACGCGTTCGAGGCGCTGGTCGCGAACAAGGCGCAGGTGATCATCACCAGCGACACGTATCCGAAGGAGATCTCGGGCATCGACGATCGCCTGATCTCGCGCTTCGACTCGGGCCTCACCGTCGCGATCGAGCCGCCCGAACTGGAAATGCGCGTCGCGATCCTGATGCGCAAGGCGCAGTCCGAGGGCGTGAACCTGTCGGAAGACGTCGCGTTCTTCGTCGCGAAGCATCTGCGCTCGAACGTGCGCGAGCTCGAAGGCGCGCTGCGCAAGATCCTCGCGTATTCGAAGTTCCACGGCCGCGAGATCTCGATCGAGCTGACCAAGGAAGCGCTGAAGGACCTGCTGACCGTGCAGAACCGGCAGATTTCGGTGGAGAATATCCAGAAGACCGTCGCCGACTTCTACAACATCAAGGTCGCCGACATGTATTCGAAGAAGCGTCCCGCGAACATCGCGCGGCCGCGGCAGATCGCGATGTACCTGGCGAAGGAGCTGACGCAGAAGAGCCTGCCCGAGATCGGCGAGCTGTTCGGCGGGCGCGATCACACCACCGTGCTGCACGCGGTACGCAAGATCGCCGACGAGCGCGGCAAGGACGCGCAGCTGAACCACGAGCTGCACGTGCTGGAGCAGACGCTGAAGGGCTGAACGCCGCGCGCACTTGATAATTCGGCCTCCGCCCCAATTTAATTGGGGCGGTTCGGTTTTGAGGCACAATACAGGTTTGACCGCCCCGGCGGCGGCGGGCCAAGAGCCCGGCTGGCGGGGCGCTGCGAGGCTGCTGCGCTGCAGGCCGTTACTCAACGAAGGAACTCTATGCAACTGGTCAAGACCGAACGAGACACCCTCCTCAGGCCGCTGCAAACGGTCAGCGGCATCGTCGAACGCCGCCATACGTTGCCGATCCTCGCCAACCTGCTGATCACCAAGAACGGCCCGGACGTTTCTTTCCTGTCGACCGACCTGGAGCTGCAGATCACCACGCGCGCCGATTTCGGCGTCGGCAGCGACCAGGTGGCGACCACGGTCGCGGCCCGCAAGCTGCTGGACATCCTGCGCGCGATGCCTGACGGCCAGGTCACGCTGTCGCTCGCCGACAAGCGGCTGACCGTCCAGTCCGGCAAGAGCCGCTTCGCGCTGCAGACGCTCGCCGCGGACGAGTTCCCGACCGTTGCGCAGGCCAAGGATTTCGCCGCGAGCCTGAGCGTCCCGCAGAAGTCGTTCCGCCAGCTGCTCGGCATGGTGCACTTCGCGATGGCGCAGCAGGACATCCGCTACTACCTGAACGGCATGCTGCTCGTCGTCGACGGCGACCAGCTGATGGCCGTGGCCACCGACGGCCACCGCCTCGCGTTCTCGTCGATGAAGATCGAAGGCGGCACGTTCGGCCGCCAGGAAGTGATCGTGCCGCGCAAGACGATTCTCGAGCTGCAGCGCCTGCTCGAGGACATCGACGACACCGTCACCATCGACATCGCGCAGACGCAGGCGAAGTTCACGTTCGGCGGCGTCGAGCTCGTGTCGAAGCTGGTCGAGGGCAAGTTCCCCGACTTCCAGCGCGTGATCCCGAAGGCGCACAAGAACACGTTCGAGATCGGCCGTGAAGAGCTGCAGCGTTCGCTGCAACGCGCGGCGATCCTGACGTCGGACAAGTTCAAGGGCGTGCGCTGCATCATCGCGCCGGGCCAGTTGAAGATCATGTCGACCAACGCCGATCAGGAAGAGGCGCAGGAAGAACTCGAAATCGCGTACCAGGGCGACACCGTCGACATCGGCTTCAACGTCACGTATCTGCTCGACGTGCTCGCGAACCTGAAGGTCGACACCGTGCAGGTGAGCCTCGGCGACGCCAGCTCGAGCGCGCTGATCACCGTGCCCGAGAACGACGAATTCAAGTATGTCGTGATGCCGATGCGCATCTGACGCGCTCGACATCGCGATACACACCAGGGGGCGGCAAGCCCCTTTGGCGTTTTTATGGCGAACCGACAACCCGTCCCTTTGGCGTCTTTTGGGCGCCGGGGGCGAGCCAGGAAACTGGAGCGGCCGGCGATTTCTCCTCGCTGAAACGCACCGCGCCGCCACGAGAGTGGCCTCGCAGAACCGGAAGATATCCATGAGTGAACAGCACAATACGCAACCCGATAACAGCAGCTACGGCGCCTCGTCGATCCAGATCCTCGAAGGTCTGGAAGCGGTGCGCAAGCGCCCCGGGATGTACATCGGCGACACGTCGGACGGCACCGGTCTGCACCACCTCGTGTTCGAGGTGCTCGACAACTCGATCGACGAAGCGCTGGCCGGGTACTGCAACGACATCCACGTGACGATTCACGCCGACAACTCGATTTCCGTGACCGACAACGGCCGCGGGATTCCGACCGACGTGAAGATGAACGACAAGCACGAGCCGAAGCGCAGCGCCGCCGAGATCGTGATGACCGAGCTGCATGCGGGCGGCAAGTTCGACCAGAACAGCTACAAGGTGTCGGGCGGGCTGCACGGCGTGGGCGTGTCGTGCGTGAACGCCCTGTCGAGCTGGTTGCGGCTCACCGTGCGCCGCAACGGCAAGAAGCACTTCATGGAGTTCCATCGCGGCATCGCACAGGATCGTGTGCTCGAGCAGGTCGATGGCGTCGAAGTGTCGCCGATGCTCGTCACCGGCGACACCGAGAACCGCGGCACCGAAGTGCATTTCATGGCCGATCCGACGATCTTCGGGACCGTCGAGTATCACTACGACATCCTCGCGAAGCGGATGCGTGAGCTCTCGTTCCTGAACAACGGCGTGCGGATTCGTCTTACCGACCTGCGTTCGGGCAAGGAAGACGATTTCGCGTTCGCCGGCGGTGTGAAGGGCTTCGTCGAGTACATCAACAAGACGAAGACCAACCTGCACCCGACCGTGTTCTTCGCCAACGGCGAGAAGGACGGCGTGGGCGTCGAAGTCGCGATGCAGTGGAACGACAGCTACAACGAAAACGTGCTGTGCTTCACGAACAACATTCCGCAGCGCGACGGCGGCACGCACTTGACCGGCCTGCGCGCGGCGATGACGCGCGTCATCAACAAGTACATCACCGACAACGAAATCGCGAAGAAGGCGAAGGTCGAGACGACCGGCGACGACATGCGCGAAGGGCTGTCGTGCGTGCTGTCCGTGAAGGTGCCGGAACCGAAGTTCAGCTCGCAGACCAAGGACAAGCTGGTGTCGTCCGAAGTGCGTGCGCCGGTTGAGGAAGTCGTCGCGAAGGCGCTCGAAGAGTTCCTGCTCGAAACGCCGACCGACGCGAAGATCATCTGCGGGAAGATCGTCGAAGCTGCTCGGGCGCGGGATGCTGCCCGGAAGGCGCGCGAGATGACGCGACGCAAGGGCGTGCTCGACGGCGTCGGCCTGCCGGGCAAGCTCGCGGACTGCCAGGAGAAGGATCCGGCGAAGTGCGAAATCTACATCGTCGAGGGTGACTCGGCAGGCGGCTCGGCCAAGCAAGGCCGCGATCGCAAGTTCCAGGCGATTCTGCCGCTGCGCGGCAAGGTGCTCAACGTCGAGAAGGCGCGCTACGACAAGCTGCTGTCGTCGGAGCAGATCGTCACGCTCGTGACCGCGCTCGGGTGCGGCATCGGCAAGGACGATTACAACCTCGACAAGCTCCGCTATCACCGCATCATCATCATGACCGACGCGGACGTCGACGGTGCGCACATCCGGACGCTGCTGCTCACGTTCTTCTATCGGCAAATGCCGGAGATGGTCGAGCGCGGGTACGTGTATATCGCGCAGCCGCCGCTTTACAAGATCAAGGCCGGCAAGGACGAGCGGTATCTGAAGGACGACGCGGAGCTCAACGCGCATATGCTGCGGTTGGCGCTGCAAGGGTCGGAGTTGGTGCCTAGCGAGAACGGCGCGGCGATTTCGGGCGATGCGCTCGGGGAGCTGGCGCGGTCGTATCTGCTGTCGCAGAGCGTCATCGGGCGGTTGAGCCGGTTGTATGACCCGGCCGCGCTCGAGGCGATCATGGACGGGGTTTCGATCGATCTTTCCAGCGAGGAATCGACGGAGGCTTCGGCCAAGGCTCTGCATGCGGCGCTGCATGACGAGACGCTGAAGAATGAAGTGCGGGTGGTGCCTTCGTATGATCCGGTGCGGGAGCTGCGGTCGCTGCGCGTTGAGCGGGCGCATCACGGCAACGTGCGCGTTTCCGTTATCGATGAGGAGTTCCAGCATACGGCGGATTATCAGCAGCTGGTGACTACTGCCAAGACGTTCGAAGGGCTCATTCAGGCCGGTGCGGTGATCAAGCGCGGTGAGCGCAGCATGGCCGTGACCGACTTCAAGAGCGCGATGAAGTGGCTGCTGGCCGATGCTGAGCGGAACGTGTCGAAGCAGCGCTATAAGGGGCTGGGGGAAATGAACCCCGAGCAGCTGTGGGAAACGACCATGGATCCGACCGTGCGGCGTCTGCTGCGCGTGCAGATCGAAGACGCGATCGCGGCGGATGGGATCTTTACTACCCTCATGGGGGACGAGGTCGAGCCGCGTAGGGCGTTTATTGAGTCGAATGCGTTGCGGGCGGGGAATATTGATGTTTAACAGCGAATGTAGATAGACGCATATCCTGAGAAAAACGGACCCATAAGTTGAGAAATTTATGGGTCTTTTTCATTGATAGCCAAGAGTTAAGAACAATCCATCGAGTTGTCCTACGCCCACCACAGGCAGAAGCGCTCGGCATTCAGTGCGGACCTATCATCGTTCCAGCGCCTGCCGCTCCGCCGCAGAAGCCCGAACTGGAGGTGCCCAGTGCTAACGCGCGCTTCGTAGAGCAGATGCGTGCGAGGCGCAATGCCAGCCTCGGGAAGAATCTCGGCAATCGTTGACGGTGGCGAGCGCAGCCGCGTGGCACGACTTCAGTCCACGCCGCCAGACGAAGCCTGAACTCTCACTTATGAATGCCTCATGCTCGAAGAACTCTACAATCGAATCTCATCCGCGTGCTGCTCTGTCACGGTCTTCCTTGACGACGAGAAAATCAGCGAGGGCTCAGGCTTTGCGTTTCTTCCGAACGGTCAGGTGATTACGGCCGCGCACGTCGTCACCGGGCGGTTCCCGATTCGGCACAGCCATTACATCGACCCGGCGCTAAAAATATTCTGCAAGTTCCAGGGTTTGCCGGTCGCAGAGTATGCGGTCCAGCTTTGCTCCATGAACATAGAAGTCCCGGGATTTTCGCAGCCGGTCCAGCTGGACATCGCGATGCTGAATCCGAAGGAGCCGTTTCCGACGGAGGTTCCTCGGATACCGGTCGTGCTTGGGGATACGCCGCGACTTGGCCAGCGCGTATTCCTGGCAGGCTATTCTGAAGAGCTGCGCCTCCCGTTCGACATTGACCGACTACTCTTGCCAGAGACAAAGGGCGCCGCCGAATTCAAGGCAGCCATGGACAAGGGCTACATGGCCGACATGACGGGCCCGCTCATCAAGCAAGGGCATATCGGCAACCTCAGGCGGATAGTGACGACAGTCTCTGGTCTCGGAACCCTCGAATGCGATGTCATGTATATCGACAACGCAATGCATCCCGGCGCCAGCGGCGGCCCAGTGTTCAACGAGCGGGGCGAGGCTATCGGGATTCTATCTCAGCGCGCTATGACCGCCGTTGAATACGGAGCCGATGGCCGAGCACGCGTGCCATCTGGTTGCACTATCGCTATCGGCCTCAACCCGCTTGCGTTTCTTGGCGGGCAGCCCCACGCCTCTAAATGATTGCGGCCGGCTCGAACAGACTGGATGACTTGGTCGACCGTCGTCTTGTTTAGGCTAGACTGGCGTTTCGCCAGCTCCGGAGGCAACCATGGTTGGCGTCCATTCGAAGAATGCAGAGCTCACAACCGCGCACCTGCGCGCCGTGCGGTGCTGGGTTGCCTCGCTTTGGTTGGCGGCGCAGCGCTTAGCGATGACATCAACTCGGTAGTCGAACGAACGTCGCGCGGTGTCGCGTACATGAAAGGCCTGAAGGTGCACACATGATTGTTCTGGAAGCGAACGAGACCCTCCGCTCAACGTGCGAAGAAGCCCGACATTTCCTGCGGCTCGGTCAGGCGGATAAAGCGGGGTCCGCCTGGTATAAGAGCTTCCTGGACCAGCCCACTGTACGGAGCTTCTTCAAGCGTTCCGTGTTCGGCAAGGGGACCGTGCTGCAGGTCACGGCGATTACTCAGGTCGCGCTCGCGTTCGTGGCTTGCGTCGACGACGAGCCGTCCGAGCTGTTGCCCACTGCCGCAGCTGTCCAGGCAGTGATGAAGCGCGCGGAGGCCTTTGAGTCTTCCCTGCTGGCTGAGACTTCCTTCTGGGTGCCGTCGCAGCTCCAGGCGAGTTTCTTTGGGCAGTTCAAACACCTGCACGATGTAGCATCTGCGGTCAAAACTCGCTCTGCCGGCCGCCCGGCATTCGAGGAACGGCGCACATTCGTCTTGCACCTTGCCCGAGCGCTTTACGAGATGTGCGGAGACTATCCGAACAAGTTCATCGCTACGGTGGCTGCGCGTGTTTGGGAAGACACCGAATCGCGCGCCGTCCGGAAAATCCTGACCGATGTCGAGCGAGCCTCCATCGCGCGTTACGTAGACGATAAACGGCGTCAAACCGCCGAGAGCGAGAACCTCGCGCACCTCGTGGTTGCACGGGCAAGCATTCCGCCGAAGATGCTCCCCGCGGTCGCGCTGCCGCAGACAACCAGCGAGATATTCCAAGCGATGCTTGCGCTCGCCCAGCGCATTCCGGATGAGACTGACAGGATTGTCGCAGTCGACCACCTGGACATGCTCCGTCGCGAAATCGGTTTGGAGCCTGACCATCCCGCCGAATAACAGGCGGCCCAAATAGGCTCAAAAATGGCCGAATTTTGGCCGGACGATTCGGCGCTCGATTAGTCAGGTATTTCGGTAGCTACGTTTTGAAGCATGTGGCCAACAATGGACCTCATCCCCACTACGTTAGCGTCGAATGCACAAGCAAAACGGACGGCTGGACCATTCATTGTTCAGCAGCATCATCGCCAACTGGCCTGAGAACACCGCTGCGCATCAGCGCGCCCGCCTGCTCGAGGCGATGAAGATGTACGGTGGCGTAACAACGTTGGAGGCGGTGCGGTTTCTCGACATCGTTGACCCGCGGCCGCGGATTGTGGAGCTCCGCAAGGAGGGATACAAAATTGCAACCCTGTGGAGCCGTCAGCCGTCCGAGTGCGGGCGGATGCACCGGGTCGGGGAGTATGCGCTTGTGAACAGCCGTCCCACGGCAGCATTCGGTGGACGGTCGGACATGCCGCGCACCGACTCCGGCCGGCAGATGACTCTTGCGTTGCAAATTTGAAGACCGGCTGCCAGCGACTCGTTATTTGTCCGGGTCGTGCCGGAGATAGCCAATCATGTGGCGAACTTTGTAGGGCAATCCCGTGCCGGCGTGGGGCGCAGCTGTCGAGAATGCAAGCCCTGGCCTAGTCGCGTCCTCGCGGTCGCATTCGATGCCCTGCTCGCTTTCCAGATACTTGGCCGATTGCTCCGGACGCGATTTTGCGTCTTTGTAATTCTGCAGGTAGATGAGGATGCCACCGGCGTCCGCATGAGGCTAGCCCAATTTCCGTCCCAGTCTTAGCTGGAAAATTCCGGCTCGGAGCATCCCTCTCCGTAGATCAGAACTCGACATAAGATACCGACTGCGACGCCACCAACTTCGGCGGCGTTGGACATGCGCACCGACAGAGGTCGTCACTAAGCGCCGACTGCCGACCATCCGGCCCGGTGCTCGAATGGCGCGGGCCGTCGCATACGATCATGCCAACTGTCTTGCACACCGGGCACCACACCTGATCGTGCTCGTACGCTTGTTCGCGATCGTGCAGTATGTCCCGTGCGTCACCTCCCTGCACGATGCCACCGACTGTCGTCATGTCACCTTTTAGGATATCAAATCGCCTCACGGCACGCCCCCCCTTAAACCGCACCGGGCCGCAGCCTCAAGCTGTTCAGCAATGTATCCCACGCCTGTAATGCCCGCGCTTCATCGACCGGAGAGGTTCGCTCTTTAGCCGGCATATCGTGACTACTGATATCTCCGAGAATCATTTGAATCGAAGTATGTGGCTTCGCCAGCGTACTCGGGTCACCCGGGGCAAGCAAAGAGAAGCGGTATTCGGTAACCCCTCCGTCTTTAGCTTCAAACAGTACTTCTTCCGCTTCGATGCCCGCGACTTTGCGATGGCCTTGGCGCAAAATACGGTAGTGTGCACCGATACTATCCAATTTCGCACGCAAATCAGGCAAGGTCTTCAGGAGCGAGGCGGAAGGATCGCGGTCTTGACTAACTGAATCGCGCATCTGAATCACTAGCAGTGCCGGGCGACTTTCCGGCATCAATGCGAACGACTGGGTAACCTCCTCAGAGTAGGTCGACGAACCAGTCACGATTCCACCATCAATACAGAATCCTGACTCTGTCGGTACCGACCAGTTGTCACGGCTCTTAATTCGACGGTACGTGTCCTTATAGATCTCCTCAGCCTGTCCCAGCGCCTCTGCCCCAATTCCACCAACAGTGTGAAAAAGATTCCCACCATCCAACAAATAGCCCTCGGTCTTGAAATCAAGCCCCGATTTTGAATAATATTCCTGATAGACAAATACCGCCGAATCATTTCGTGGACGCAACTCCTTCTCCAACCACGAATGATTAATCTTGACACCAGTTCCGGGATTTACTCGCTGCGAACCATTCAACCTCGAGCTCAAGAGCTTTACCTTCGAATCGTATTCGGCTGCCGAAGAATTATGTTTAACATCAATCTTTTCACCGCGAAATTCGTATGATTGATTCGATATTTCGCTCGCCACCGGGCGATCAAAGACAAAGCGACCGACACACCACGGTCGCGACTTGGACAACAAAGGATTAGTCACTGCCGACTCCCCCGAGAAGACAACTGAGCAGGCACACATACCTGCAACAATTAACGAAATAGTAGCGACACGTCTCAGCATTTCGGCTCCGGTGCATTCCAGGCAATCTGCACAATACTATAGAGCACCGACCAACGTGTCCACGGGTGATCGTAACTAAACTGATGTTGATACCCGCCTTGCTCGAAAACCATCTGTACACCTTCGGCCGGACCGCCGCCCACACCCGGCTTAAGGCCACGGGCCTGCGCACGAGCTGACCAGACCGGCACTGTTCCGTCTCCCGGAATGATACCGTTTCGACTTTTTTCCAAATCCTGATTTGGGCCACCGGGCAACGACGCAGTTCTCTGGACTTGAAACTCGATTGTTAGTTTGCGAGATTCCAGATGGATACGCAAAATCCCATCACGAGAATCAAACAATGGAGTAGCGGCAAGCAACTCCTCTTCCGTTACCCCTGCTGGGATGTTTCCGGTCCACACTGCATTCCCCCACGCCAAAAGCTTGTCGAGCACCTCTCCTTTCTCGATAGTTGGTTTTCCGGCGCTCTTTTCAGGCGGGCTGCCTTGCAGCTTAGGATCGAGTGCTCCATTCGCATAGGCAGCATACGTATTACCATGATACTTGTTGATAATATTTCTCTGATTCTCAACCGCCTTAGACAGCGTGTCTTTGAAATTTCCCAAGACCGTCTTATTAATTTTATTCTTTTTAAGCCTATCCTGAACAATTCCAGCCGGATCTAGCATTGACGCGTCCGGAACGAGTCCATACCATTTTGAGCTTGTATATATGTCATCATATGCATTACCGGCTTTCGGCAGTTTAACAACTGGATCTCCATTTATTCTTGCAAATATCCACCATGGCTCACCGTTGTTGTAATCTGGCATCGGCAACAGTTCGAGTGGCCCCGGCGCATTCGCCGTCACCGCAACAAACTCATTTTCATTTCTTCCCATCAACGCAGCATTCTTATATCCGTCTTGCGTGATAAATGTGGAAGGACCCTCGGTCTCCGCTCCCACCCTAAATCGCTTCGCCGCCAATGGCGCCCCAGTCGCCGGTTGCACGCCATGAAACACCCCATGCATTAAATCCGCCGCACCATGCATCGCAATTGCCATGCGTGCCACTAGCCCGCCCATCGAATGAGTTACGATTATCGCCTTACCGCTATGATTTTCTGCGATAATTTCCTTGATTCCCATCAAGTGTGTTTTTTTCTTGGATTTTGGATTGAAATAATCTGTACTTTCAATCACCTGCCTGGCGGAATCCGAATTCGATTGAAGCCAGTTATATCCAATCGCATACACTCGATATCTGAATTTCGTAAAATGATCAAATTTTGTCGAATCAGCCTCGATAGGTGCTCCGTTACCAAAGCCCCCGTATTTCTTCGGATCAGTCCCAAGTACCGGATGAAGCGCCCACTTCTCGCCAGTTGGATCAGGAGTGATCCACGGACCGAGTATTTTCCCAAAAAACTTCGGCGAGTTCAGCGTCTGCTCGAGCCATAAAAGAAACGGGTGGTAGCTCCAGCGATGTACTGACCCCCACCCTCTTCGCCGCGCTTCGTCTTCACTGATTGTCTTTCCATCCCCGACGTTGATGGGGCCAAGCGTAGTGACGGCCGCCTCTAACGGATTGAATTTTGTCTGGCGCTCGGCCGCATTTTGGTGGTAAGCACCATATAACCAAGGCGCTGCGGCTGCCTTCGAACCTGTAGTATCCGCATTCGGCGGAAAAAACATTTCGTCGCCTGTATTTTTGTTGACCAACAGCGTGCCCATTACTCCCGGAATGAAAATCACCGGGATGATGGGCCGGACATCACACAGCAACTCCTTTTGCCGCGTATCACTCGCGGGGGTGAGCGTAAATTTTCCGAAAGACGAGCCGTCAGGCGCCGTGTGCCCCATGAGTTGCACAACATCCTGATCGAAGTCGTTATTGAACGGCGAAACTACGTTTGGATTACCTACCGGATTGGTGCCCATAGCATTCGCAAAATATGTTTAGATCTGTCAGACAATGTTATTGAGTATCGCCACCCGCGTCCGGGGTTCGCCTCAATGCATGCAGCATCAGTGATTCAACGTCATCGCTTTTTTGCTCGGCGACATGGCCCAGTTCGTTTGTCGTCCCGGTCAGGCGTGTACCGTCCCCGCGGATCAGTTCATACGGATGGTTTTTCAGCACCTCGCCCGTGATGCGATCTCGCAGCACATACGGATCGTTGAACTTGGCTTGCGGCAGACTGTTCATATGCTGCGCAATCGAGCTCGGCCCCTGACGGCTGAGCGACGCCGATTTGATCGTGCGCGGACCTTGCGTGCCGTCTTCAATGCCAGCAGCGACCCACCGGGTGTACGAACCGCCCGCCTTGATGATGATTTCATCGGCATCGAGCACAATACGCTTGGCCTTCACGGTCACATCTTTACCGGCATTGACATTCACGTCATCCGTGTTGGCCGACAGTTTGATCGGACCTTTAGCCGTCACAAAGAACGCTCCGAGCTTCTGGGCGAAGAAGCTCACCTTTTCCGCAGCCGCCACGACGAGCGACTTGCCGGTCGCCATAGACGTGTTCTCGTTGCTGACGACGTTGATCTCTTTCTCGGCCACGATATGCGTCGAGTTGTCCGCAACCAAAGCGATGTCCTTCGGCGTCGATACCAATATGTTCGGCTGCGAAAATCCGTTGGCGCTGCCGGTACCGCCACCTGCAGTCACGCCACCCGACGTATCGCCCGACACTGGGTGCTGGATGTCCTTCGACAACGCTTTTAGCGCATCCTGTCCGGTTTGCAGCGATTCCGCCTGGGCGGTTGTGCTTGCGCTTGATAGCGATTCGACCAACATCCCCGCCTGCTGCAACTGCGACCGCGCCTCATCCACGCCCATCTGTTCGTCGTCGTAGGATTTCGAATGCGCACTGATGGACAATCCCTTGCTGGCGCGAACTGCACCGAACTCGTCGGCGTGCAGGATGAAACCGGCGCCCAGATACTTCCCGCGCGTGTTGCCCTCATGCTTGATCAGGTAGCCCTGCGTCAGCGCCGCATAGCTCTTGCCGGTGTAGCTGACCAGGCGTGTGCCGCCTTGATTAGTGGAATCGTCGTGGACAAAGGAGTTGTATGCTCCTGTCTTTCCGAATCCCTCGGACTTAAACCCGGACAACAATGCGTTTGAATGCCATGGCGATGGGGTTGCGCCTCCGTTGATACGCCCTAATACGAACGGCTTGTCACAGTCGCCGTTCCAGTAGCCGACGATGACCCATTCCCGCGCCCGCGGAACATGAACCGCTCCATAACCGTTCCCAGTATCCGATTGAAGCGATGACAGCAATGGCGAGGAGGTGAAAGCGTCTGGTGGATTCTTGCGGTCCCATGCGAAATGCACCCTGATCTGATTCCGGTCGTTCGTCCATGCTTCGGCGCCATCGGGCGTCACGACAAGCGCGTGTTCGATCGACATGATCGGCTTCGGATGATCCAGCGGACTCCGGTATTCGACTGCCGTGGGTTGCGCCTCGACTTCGATCACGAAAAATCCGGCTGAACCATCCGCAGCATGTCCAGGCGTCTTAAAGCGCTCACTGTGGATCGCCTGCTGCTCGGCCAGCGTTGCGCGAAGGCTCTGCGGAAACTCGGCCGTCTGCTGGCCAATCGGCACATTGTTCTCGATGAACCAACGTGCCTCGATCACCAGAAACTCTCGCTTCTTCGCATCACCGCCTTCGTGGCGGGGATGTCCGTTCAACACAAACCGCGAACCGGCATCGAGCCAGCGCACGCCTCCGACACCAAAATATCGGCTTGCTCGCGCATCCCATACTTCTACCAGCCGTCGAGCTCGCGCCTCGCCCGTGTCCGAACTGGAATAGCCGTAAGCCGTCGATTCGTAGACGGTCATCGGCACATCAGGAACGCTACGCTCGACTTTCTGGCGGCGCTCCTCCGCGACATAGCTCGTCGCGGCAAGTGCACTCTCAGCCTGAAAATCGGACGCGGGCCGCTTGTAATCAAATGCACGCGATATGTAGCGCGTGCTCTGCATCGTCTGCACCCCTGCCCAATGGGCGAAGCCATCCGATTCGTTGCTGTCGTTCGCCCGAATGAACTCAACTGCCTTGGCATCTGGGAGAGTCGAGACGTGGTCGACGATAACGAGCGTCGTCTTTGGAGCGTCGCCTTCAGCAACGTTTTCATGGATCCAGTAGAAGTACCAGCCCTCGGCCTCAGCCAAGCGGTTCACAAAGTGAAGATCGGATTCGCTTTGCCGGCACCACGAACGCTTGGCAGGATCGGACAACAGCGAGAAACGGTACTGTCCGCGTAGCTGCGGATACCGATCAAGCACGTCGGAAATGATCTCCCGGGCGTCTTTCTCGAGCCAGCCTTCTTCGTTATGGGTTTTCTCAAGGAAGACCAGCGCCGATGAAAACTCGATCTGGTATGTCGAAAGGCCGCCATTACCGCCCAAATAGGCGACCCGATGCACGAAGCCGTGAACCGGACGATAGACAGGAATCGCAAAGGGAGCAGTGACTTGCTGAATCTGCAAGGTCACGGGCTGATGCATCAGCGACAGCAGCGCAGTGTCGTCGCGCGTCGACGCAACGTCGATCGTGTACGAATAGTCGCGCCCGATTCTGGCCGATCCGCGCACCCGTAACGGCACCAGCGCATTCTTGCCGAGCGGCGTATCCAGCATCAGCACTCGGCCCTGCTGCAAAACGCCGTTGCTGATCGCCTCATAGAGCTCGCGCAACTTCAAGTCCCCGAGTGCGGACGATCTGATATCCATTTTCGTTATCCTTCTTTCTCTCAGGTTCGACTGTCCACACTGTGACAAAGGACAGACGGCCATTGCGACGGCACCCAGTCGCTCGCGCGATTCTAATCCAAAGTCTGAGAAATATGGTTCGACTTGATAGAAGTTGACGACTTGCCATGTATTGAAGCGTGCACTCACGTTCCGGCACGATCCGCGAAAGCAAGTCTATGGTCAGAAATACGGTGAGCCGCACCTGGGCGGAGGCAATGAAATCGGAGGTTCAGCAATTGTTCGTCGCGAACGACAAGCACCATTTGGATCTCAGCCATGCCGTTGGCCGTTATCGCGAATTAGTCTTCAGCCTAACCGTCCGACGGAATCGCGAAACGCCGCTTAAGCTGGCCCCGTTTGTTGGGGCAGATCATGCCGGAGTGAACCTCATTGAATACACTGAGATGCCCGCATGACAGGACTCGGGTGGCAAGGGCAAGCGTAAAGGTCACCGTCAAGACCGGCGTGCTTCCCATGAGTGAATCCGGCCGCCGTGGCCGGTGGCCGCAATAACGTCGGTCGACCCGCAAGCCGAGCCGTGAACTTCGGCGCTGACGATCTGCCGTCTTGAGATAGCACCGTTCCATTATGCTTCGCCCTATTTTATTAAATATGCGAAGTCATACCACCTCCGTCACTGGCGAACCATTGGACCGATACGAAAGTTTTTCTACGTTTGACAAAAATCTTCTTTACGCATCTGCCATGTGGCTATTGAGCATCCAAATCGATTTATGAGATGCACCGCGGACTAAACTATCCGTGGCGTGCGATATATAAAAGATCGCATTGCTAGAGACAGCGGATCAGAAGAACCGCTGAAGAGAGAGCAAAGCAGTAAGAGCGCGGGCCGCATGGGCTGCCACCCATACGACCCGCTGACCACAACCAACTCAACACAGGAGTCGGAAATGGCTGTCCCGAATATTAAATCGCTTCCCAAGAAACGCAAGCCCCAGCGCGACCCTACCACCGTGCTTCAGCTGATCCTCCGCAGCACGCCTGACAAGCCAAAGCGAGGTTGGCCGTACTTGCCTTGGATGGCCGTCATCGACGCGCACTTCAAGCTGTTCGGATTCGAGCCTGGCGACCGCGTCTATTTCGAGATCAACCACGATACCCGGCAAATGCACATCACGCCGCACTATGGTGATCTCGATTTCCGCGAGCAGCCCTACCATCAACCGGATTGACGGCGACTATTCGAGCGCTAAAGGGTCAAGGGCCGCGTTGCGCGGCCCTCACTGCCTCCGCAACGGCCCGCCCCCGGAGAGACCATCTCCATGCGCTCTTCCCGAGCGCGGAAAGCCGCGCAGTTTTCGACAGCCATCGTCAACAACCGTCACACCAACGGTCAACAGATAGATGCTGATGATCTTCGGTGGCTGGATTTTCCGAGGCCACAAATGCAAAAACCCCCGCCTGTTCAGGCGGGGGTTCTTGGCTTAGGGAGCCTGACGATTACCTACTTTCACACGGGAATCCGCACTATCATCGGCGTAGAGTCGTTTCACGGTCCTGTTCGGGATGGGAAGGGGTGGGACCGACTCGCTATGGTCATCAGGCAAAGAGGGTTGTTCTGCTGGCGTGGCCAACAGAACCAATCTGGGAAGAAGCAGTAATCTTGAGTTGTGTGTATCACACACGAGAATCCAACATGTCGCGCTGGATCGCGGCCAGTGCTTTCGCACGGCGCCGATCTACAAGGCAGACTTGTTATAGGATCAAGCCTTACGGGCAATTAGTATCAGTTAGCTGAACGCATTACTGCGCTTACACACCTGACCTATCAACGTCCTGGTCTCGAACGACCCTTCAAGGGGATCTAGTCCCCAGGGATATCTCATCTTAAGGCGAGTTTCCCGCTTAGATGCTTTCAGCGGTTATCTCTTCCGAACATAGCTACCCGGCGATGCCACTGGCGTGACAACCGGTACACCAGAGGTTCGTCCACTCCGGTCCTCTCGTACTAGGAGCAGCCCCCTTCAAATATCCAACGCCCACGGCAGATAGGGACCAAACTGTCTCACGACGTTTTAAACCCAGCTCACGTACCTCTTTAAATGGCGAACAGCCATACCCTTGGGACCGGCTACAGCCCCAGGATGAGATGAGCCGACATCGAGGTGCCAAACACCGCCGTCGATATGAACTCTTGGGCGGTATCAGCCTGTTATCCCCAGAGTACCTTTTATCCGTTGAGCGATGGCCCTTCCATACAGAACCACCGGATCACTATGACCTGCTTTCGCACCTGCTCGACTTGTCGGTCTCGCAGTTAAGCACGCTTATGCCATTGCACTATCAGCACGATTTCCGACCGTACCTAGCGTACCTTCGTACTCCTCCGTTACGCTTTGGGAGGAGACCGCCCCAGTCAAACTGCCTACCATGCACTGTCCCCGACCCGGATCACGGGCCAAGGTTAGAACCTCAAACAAACCAGGGTGGTATTTCAAGGACGGCTCCACCGAAACTAGCGTTCCGGTTTCATAGCCTCCCACCTATCCTACACAGATCGGTTCAAAGTCCAATGCAAAGCTACAGTAAAGGTTCATGGGGTCTTTCCGTCTAGCCGCGGGTAGATTGCATCATCACAAACACTTCAACTTCGCTGAGTCTCGGGAGGAGACAGTGTGGCCATCGTTACGCCATTCGTGCAGGTCGGAACTTACCCGACAAGGAATTTCGCTACCTTAGGACCGTTATAGTTACGGCCGCCGTTTACCGGGACTTCAATCAAGAGCTTGCACCCCATCATTTAATCTTCCGGCACCGGGCAGGCGTCACACCCTATACGTCCACTTTCGTGTTTGCAGAGTGCTGTGTTTTTATTAAACAGTCGCAGCCACCAGTTTATTGCAACCCCTTCACCCTCCTGGCGCAGGCCAGTCAAGCTACAAGGGCGTACCTTATCCCGAAGTTACGGTACCAATTTGCCGAGTTCCTTCTCCCGAGTTCTCTCAAGCGCCTTAGAATACTCATCTCGCCCACCTGTGTCGGTTTGCGGTACGGTCATCGTTAGACTGAAGCTTAGAGGCTTTTCTTGGAACCACTTCCAATTGCTTCGCTCCCGAAGGAGCTCGCGCCACACCCTTGAATTACGCACCCGGATTTGCCTAAGTGCCTTCTCCAATGCAGCGACCGGGACTTCCAACACCCGGACAACCTTCCGCGATCCGTCCCCCCATCGCATCTAACAATGGTGCAGGAATATTGACCTGCTTCCCATCAGCTACGCATTTCTGCCTCGCCTTAGGGGCCGACTCACCCTACGCCGATGAACGTTGCGTAGGAAACCTTGGGCTTACGGCGAGGGGGCCTTTCACCCCCTTTATCGCTACTCATGTCAGCATTCGCACTTCCGATACCTCCAGCACCCTTTACAAGGCACCTTCGCAGGCTTACGGAACGCTCTCCTACCATGCGAGCAAAGCTCGCATCCGCAGCTTCGGTATATAGCTTAGCCCCGTTACATCTTCCGCGCAGGACGACTCGATCAGTGAGCTATTACGCTTTCTTTAAAGGGTGGCTGCTTCTAAGCCAACCTCCTGACTGTTTTAGCCTTCCCACTTCGTTTCCCACTTAGCTATATTTGGGGACCTTAGCTGGCGGTCTGGGTTGTTTCCCTCTTGACACCGGACGTTAGCACCCGATGTCTGTCTCCCGTGATTGCACTCTTCGGTATTCGGAGTTTGCTATGGCGGGGTAATCTGCAATAGACCCCCCAACCATGACAGTGCTCTACCCCCGAAGGTGAGACACGAGGCACTACCTAAATAGTTTTCGGAGAGAACCAGCTATTTCCAGGTTTGTTTAGCCTTTCACCCCTATCCACAGCTCATCCCCTAACTTTTCAACGTTAGTGGGTTCGGACCTCCAGTACGTGTTACCGCACCTTCATCCTGGCCATGGATAGATCACCTGGTTTCGGGTCTACGCCCAGCAACTGAACGCCCTATTCGGACTCGCTTTCGCTACGCCTGCCCTATACGGTTAAGCTTGCTACTGAACGTAAGTCGCTGACCCATTATACAAAAGGTACGCCGTCACCCCTTGCGAGGCTCCGACTGTTTGTATGCATGCGGTTTCAGGATCTATTTCACTCCCCTCCCGGGGTTCTTTTCGCCTTTCCCTCACGGTACTGGTTCACTATCGGTCGATCACGAGTATTTAGCCTTGGAGGATGGTCCCCCCATCTTCAGACAGGATTTCACGTGTCCCGCCCTACTTGTCGCACACCTAGTTCTTTCATACTGTTTTCGCCTACAGGGCTATCACCTGCTATGGCCGCACTTTCCAGAGCGTTCGGCTAACAATACAAATAAAGAGTGCAAGGCTCATCCCATTTCGCTCGCCACTACTTTGGGAATCTCGGTTGATTTCTTTTCCTGCGGTTACTTAGATGTTTCAGTTCACCGCGTTCGCTTCTCTGGACCTATGTATTCAGTCCAGGATGACCCAAAAGGGCCGGGTTTCCCCATTCGGACATCTACGGATCAAAGCTCGTTTGCCAGCTCCCCGTAGCTTTTCGCAGGCTACCGCGTCCTTCATCGCCTGTGATCGCCAAGGCATCCACCACATGCACTTGTTCGCTTGACCCTATAACGAGTCTGTCTCGTTACAGGTTGAGTTCTCGCATTGTGCCGTATTCCAATTGAGCCGAACATGAAGTTCGAATCATCTTGAGATACATCGATACAATCACAACCCGGATAGTTTCCACGTCCATCTCAAGACGCTTCCGCTATCCAAATTACTTACTTCTTCCAGATTGTTAAAGAACGACAGCCGATATGGTGTTACTCATATCACTCTGACTGGCTCAATCGCCAATGAGAAAGACTCGAACGAAACACCGTTCGAATATTTTTCATTGAAGATTATCGAAAGCGGCCGGTATTATAACCGATAAAACCGCCAACAGACAGTCTTTCTTTCTAAACCAACAGCCGATAAGCGTGAGCGCTCAATTTTGCGAGATAGCTCTGGAAAGGAGGTGATCCAGCCGCACCTTCCGATACGGCTACCTTGTTACGACTTCACCCCAGTCATGAATCCTACCGTGGTGACCGTCCTCCTTGCGGTTAGACTAGCCACTTCTGGTAAAACCCACTCCCATGGTGTGACGGGCGGTGTGTACAAGACCCGGGAACGTATTCACCGCGGCATGCTGATCCGCGATTACTAGCGATTCCAGCTTCATGCACTCGAGTTGCAGAGTGCAATCCGGACTACGATCGGTTTTCTGGGATTAGCTCCCCCTCGCGGGTTGGCAACCCTCTGTTCCGACCATTGTATGACGTGTGAAGCCCTACCCATAAGGGCCATGAGGACTTGACGTCATCCCCACCTTCCTCCGGTTTGTCACCGGCAGTCTCCTTAGAGTGCTCTTGCGTAGCAACTAAGGACAAGGGTTGCGCTCGTTGCGGGACTTAACCCAACATCTCACGACACGAGCTGACGACAGCCATGCAGCACCTGTGCGCCGGTTCTCTTTCGAGCACTCCCGAATCTCTTCAGGATTCCGACCATGTCAAGGGTAGGTAAGGTTTTTCGCGTTGCATCGAATTAATCCACATCATCCACCGCTTGTGCGGGTCCCCGTCAATTCCTTTGAGTTTTAATCTTGCGACCGTACTCCCCAGGCGGTCAACTTCACGCGTTAGCTACGTTACTAAGGAAATGAATCCCCAACAACTAGTTGACATCGTTTAGGGCGTGGACTACCAGGGTATCTAATCCTGTTTGCTCCCCACGCTTTCGTGCATGAGCGTCAGTATTGGCCCAGGGGGCTGCCTTCGCCATCGGTATTCCTCCACATCTCTACGCATTTCACTGCTACACGTGGAATTCTACCCCCCTCTGCCATACTCTAGCCTGCCAGTCACCAATGCAGTTCCCAGGTTGAGCCCGGGGATTTCACATCGGTCTTAGCAAACCGCCTGCGCACGCTTTACGCCCAGTAATTCCGATTAACGCTTGCACCCTACGTATTACCGCGGCTGCTGGCACGTAGTTAGCCGGTGCTTATTCTTCCGGTACCGTCATCCCCCGACTGTATTAGAGCCAAGGATTTCTTTCCGGACAAAAGTGCTTTACAACCCGAAGGCCTTCTTCACACACGCGGCATTGCTGGATCAGGCTTTCGCCCATTGTCCAAAATTCCCCACTGCTGCCTCCCGTAGGAGTCTGGGCCGTGTCTCAGTCCCAGTGTGGCTGGTCGTCCTCTCAGACCAGCTACTGATCGTCGCCTTGGTAGGCCTTTACCCCACCAACTAGCTAATCAGCCATCGGCCAACCCTATAGCGCGAGGCCCGAAGGTCCCCCGCTTTCATCCATAGATCGTATGCGGTATTAATCCGGCTTTCGCCGGGCTATCCCCCACTACAGGACATGTTCCGATGTATTACTCACCCGTTCGCCACTCGCCACCAGGTGCAAGCACCCGTGCTGCCGTTCGACTTGCATGTGTAAGGCATGCCGCCAGCGTTCAATCTGAGCCAGGATCAAACTCTTCAGTTTAAACCTGTTACTGTTTTCGGTTCCGTTAAGAACCGGTCGCTCACTCAAAGCTGACAGGTATATGAATCTCTTCATAAACCTGACTTACTTTAGTGTGAGACTCTTGATACTTTCGCTTTCTGATCCGAAGATCAGCTCGCTTCCATCAAGCGCCCACACTTATCGGCTGTTAATTTTTAAAGAACGTCGCGTTTCAAACGTCTCGTTTGTTTCGCGTCTCAATCAAGAGAGGCCGAATTATGGTTTTCCCCAGCATCGGCGTCAAGCACTTTTTGAAAATTTTTTGACAAGCGGTGCGGCGGAGTCCGTTGAGCAGCCTTCCGCAGCCGTCAAATCGAGACAGCGGCGGCACCCTTGAGCGCCGCCGACAGCCCCGCCGCATCGCGCGCAACCCGCGCCAGTCAACGCCCAACCATCGCCCTCACCACCCCGTCGCGCCGGATCAGCCCGTGATAGAGCGCCGCCGCGAAGTGCGCGACGAACGTGACGAAGAACAGGTAAGCCAACACCCGATGCGCGACCCGCAGCCATGCGAAGGTCGCCGGATCCGCCGCGACCAGCGCCGGCAATTGCACCCCGCCGCCCAAGGTCACCGGGTATCCGCCCGCCGACAGCATCGCCCAGCCGATCAGCGGCATCGCGACCATGAGCGCATACAGCACGAGATGCGACCCGTGCGCGGCAAGCTTCTGCCACCACGGCAGATCGTCCGGCAGCGCCGGCGCTTTCGTCGACAGCCGCACCGCGATGCGCACGCACACCAGCACCAGCACGGCGATCCCCAACGGCTTGTGCAACGCCACCAGGAAATCGTGTCGCCGCGAAACCGACGCCACCATCCCCACACCGACGAACAGCATCGTCACGATCATCGCGGCCATCACCCAATGCAGCAGCCTCGCCGGCAAGCCAAACGTCGTCGTTCCGTTCATCATCGTCCCTCCGCAGTCAATCGCGCCGCCCCGGCCACGCCGGCCTCTTCACTCGTGCGGCGCAGATACGAATCCGCATACGCGGCCGAGCGCGCCGCCAGCAACGGATCGCCCGACACCTGAATCCCGCGCGGCAGCACCGTCGGGTCGTAGTTCACGTCGCGGCACGGGCCGCTGTCCTGCGGCTCGACGCGATCGAGCACCAGCGTGCCGGCGTCGATCGTCGTTCGCTGCGCGGGCCAGGTTTTCGTCGCGTCGTCCACCGGATCGCCGGGTTCGGCCAAGGTGACGAGCATCTTCCACTTCTGCGCACCGCCAGCGATGCGGCGCGTGACGTCCTGCTGCAGCACGTTCGGATCGGCCGCCGTCGCGACGTCCGCGGCGCCGGCCGTCTGCTCGGGCACGACGCGCCATCTCACCGCGTGCCGCTGGCCGGCGGCGTCGACGAAGTAGAACGCGTTCAGCCCGTAATAGCTTTCGGTGACGTAGCTCGCGCTCGGCTTCGCACCCTTCACCCATGCGCGGAAGGCGGCCGTCTCCGGATGCGCGGCGAAGAACGCCTTCACCTTCGCCGGATCGGCCTTGCCCGTCGCCGGGTCGGGCGCGGTCGCGAGCAGCTGCTCGTAGAACGCCTTCGGCGTCGCGACCGGGAACACCGGCATCGCGTTCATCCCGGTGCGCCATTGCTCGCCGTCCGGAGCGGTCAGCTTCAGCGCGAGGCTGCGGATCGGCACGCTGCTGTCCGGCGCATACGGATTGCCGCCCGGCAGCGCGAACCGGCCGACCACCGGCGTGCGCACGGGCTTGAAGAACGGCGCCACCGAATACGCACTCGCGGCGCCGCTGCCTTCGAAGTAGCCGGTCACGCACACGCCCTTCGCGTGATTGCGCCGGAAGCCCGGATGGACGCCGCCGCCGGCCGTCTGCAGCGCGTCGACGAGCCGATGCGGCGTCAGCCGCGCCGGCGCGAGCCACCCGCCGACATAGCCGAACGCCACCACCACGCCGGCCGCCGCGCCGCCGATCACGGCCCAGCGCCACCATCCGCGCCCAGGCTCGCGCGGCGGCGAAGAAGAAGATTGCTTCATGGATGCACTCCCGATCGTCTGATCATTGTCGAACGGGAATAGGACGCCGCCCGCGTCGCTTTATTCCACGAAACAATTTTTCGTATGCTGATGGAATAAGCGGTGCCGGGCGGCGTCTTACCCGGCATCTCCACGCCTTTCGGCTCGCCCCCGGCCATGCCTTCAAACGCCCCCGACGACGACGCGTTGCGCGCACTCATCCCCAGGCTGCGACGCTTCGCGCTGTGGTTGGCGCGCGACGTCCACGCAGCCGACGATCTCGTTCAGTCGACGCTCGAGCGCGCGTTGTCGCGCTGGGCGAGCCGCCGCGACGACGCATCGCTGCGCAGCTGGCTCTTCACGATCCTTTACCGCCAGTTTCTCGACGGCAAGCGCAGCGCGAAGCGCTACGCGTGGCTGCTCGGCCGCATCCGCGACGATGAAGACGCGCACTGGCCGTCCGCCGAACGCGAATTCGCCGCGCGCGCGACGCTCGAAGCGTTCGGCCGGCTCTCCGACGAGCAGCGCAGCCTGCTGCTGCTCGTCGCGGTCGAAGGCTTCACGTATCGGGAAGTCGCCGATCTGCTCGAGGTGCCGATCGGCACCGTGATGTCGCGCCTGTCGCGAGCGCGGCAGGCGCTGCGCCAGCTCAGCGACGGCGAGCTTCCCGCTCCTTCTCTCCGGTTGATGAAATGAACGACCTCCGCCCCGACGAACACGATCTCCAGGCCTATGTCGACGGCCAGCTCGACGACGATGCGCGCGCCGCGGTCGAGCGATATCTCGCGCTGCATCCGGAGAGCGCCGAGCAGGTGAAGCAGTGGCAGCAGGATGCGCAGCGGTTGCGGGCAGCGCTCGAAAGCGTGCGGATGCCCGCCGGGAATCCCGAGCTCGATCCGGCCGCGATTCGTTCGCGCCGCACCGAACGCTCACGGATGCGGTTCGCGATGGCCGCTTCGTTCGTGTTCTGCATCGGGCTCGGCACCTTCGGCGGCTGGCAGGCGCGCGGGTGGAACGCGCCGCCGCCCGTCGCGCCGATGAGCGATGCGGTCGAGGCTTACCGGATGATGGTGGTCGATCAGGTCGCGAAGGTGGATTTCCGGCCGACGAGTGCGAAGGATCTGCATGGGTGGCTCACCAGACGCGTCGGCGCGTCGGCGAAGCTGCCGGACTTGAGTGCCGCAGGGTTCAAGCCGATCGGCGCGCGGTTGTTCATGACGGACAGCGGCGCCGCGGCCGCGATGGTGCTCTATGAGGACGATGCCGGGCGGACGCTGAGCTTCTATCTGCGGCCAGCGGAAGCGAAAAATCGGCTGCTGCCCGCGGGGCAACGCGTGGACGGCGCGTTGATGGCGCGGTATGGGTCGGTGAACGGGCTCAACTATGCGGTGGTCGGGCCGGCGAGCAATCTCGGTGAGCAAGCCGTTGCGAGGGCGTTGGATCAGCAGATTTGAGGGGGGTGATGTCGGCGGGCCGGCTGGTGGAGCTCGGCCAGCGCTCAAAGCGCTCATGTGAGACGTTCAGATCCACAGCGTTGGGAGTCGCTTTTGTGGCGGTTGTCCACACAGAGAGTCTCGTCTCGGTGCGTTCGCAGATCGGCGTGTCTTGCACGATTCCGGTGTCGTGCGGTTTGGCGTCTTCTGCGCGCGGGATATCAACATCAGTCTCGGCAACTCTGCATGCAGCCTCTCGTCGAACCGCCCATCTTCGGGTTACACAGCGTTTCGAGTGACTTCGGGCGGCGATATCCACACAGCTTTCACTGAGCCGGCATAGCGGATCTCGGTTCGGCTGCGCTCGCGGTGTTCGCATGCGCGTCAGTGCTTCGAACTCGTGCTTTTTGTCGACGGGCACACCGTTTCCGATTGTGTTGCGTGCCGGTTGTCCACACTCAGAAGCCAAGTGCTACGGCAGCAAGGGCGGCATTTGCCCGCCCTTGCCGTCTGCGCACTACGCGCGCTTCACCAGACGCCACGTCACCCAGTGCACCTTGAGCTCCCCCAGATTGTCCCGAACCAGCATGTCGGGCATCGCCGCCCCGGCTTCGACGCGCAGCACCTTGCCGCCGTATTCGTCCGTCTGCCAATCGCCGGTCACCGGGCAGATATCGCTCGTGCGGACCTGCGCGACGGGGTCGCGGTCGGACGCCGGCGCTGAAGGCGGATCGAGGAAGTACTCCGATTCGTCGGGGATGATGCCGTCCGCGTATCGCTTGTCTTCCCACAACAGCCGCCAGTGCGTCTTGACGGGCGTTCGCGTCTCGTCATCCCGGAGGTTCGGCGCGCGGATGTCACGAATGAAATAGTTGAAGCAGCCGTTGTTGTGCAAGCTGCGATTGCCGACCGGCACAACGCCCAGCAACTTCGATTGCTCGACGGTAACGGGCTCCCAGATGCCGTCACAAGGCACTTTGTCACCAGATTTGACCACCGGGCCCACGGGTTCCGGAACCTCCGGCAGGTTCGCTGGAAATACCGGATACGGAAGCGTGTAGAAGGTGTAGTCGTATGCACCGGGAGACAGCAGCAGTCCGACCGAGCGCAGTTGTGCGAGACCAGTATGTCCGGGCTCGAATGGCGCGTGTTCCATCTGGTATTCCGATACATGCAGCAGCCACGCCAGCGCTTCGACCTTCGGCGGGTAAGGAGCAGCCTGCGCACCGCGATCCCAGTAATCGGGATGGGGGAAAAAATACGCGTTCAGATACGTAAATCGATCGAACGCGTATTGCAGCGGCTCTCTGCGCTGCCAAACGGACCGGTCTCCGCGGGCCAGTTCTGGCAACCCTCGATCGTAGGCTGCCAGTATTTCGAAGATGATCGGCAAATTGTTTGCCGGCATGACCTCGGGATCATCTTCGGGCCAAGTCTTTACCGCGTTCTCGTACTCGTTCGCGAAGATCGCAAAGTCTTCGCGCTTGCGCTTCCAGAGCGAGAAGCTGGTCAGTCGTTGAAGCAGCCAGAAAATTCTGCGCCGGGTCGCATCGTCGGCCATGTCGTATTGCTTGATCGTCTTCGTCATCGTTGAACTTCGTACCACGCTTCCAATTCGCGTCGTGGGACTCACGTTGCTGTCGGTCATCTTTGTATGGGTCTCTTCATTCTCGAGCCAACGACGCCTCCATGCAGCGGCTTGCACAGCCGGCCGGCGAGCTGCACAGCGCTTCGAACTGGTTTGCTTCCGGTTAACCAAACGTGATGGAGAGCCGCATCACCGGCACGAGCGTTTCCTGTGCAGACCACTCCCCAGGACGCTTCGCCTGCCGCGCCGCTTCCGAGCTACGCGGCTTTACCAGGCAGCACATCACCCAATGCAGCTTGAGCTCGCCAAGCTAGCTCCGGCCCCACGCTATCAAACAATTGATCTGTGCGTCCCATCCAGACCTTGGCCCCGCTCACAGCGCCCAAATTGGGTTCTCCCTCCACCGCACGCAGTGCACATCCACTCCGAATCACAGTCTCCGGACTGTGCTTATCCAAAGGTGTTAACAGGATTCGTATACATACGTAGTGATAGTTAACAAGCGCACGGCCTCACAGTGGATAACCTCCTTAACCCCCTGAATCCAAAGCCCGAACCGCAACGCATAACCCGCCGCAAAGCAGACGCAAATCTCTGTGCAGCACAGAACAACTTTTCGTCGATTCACAGCCGCGCCGACGTATCCCCAATCGTTCCACTGTGAATCCAGAGGCTTCCGAGCCGGTTATCCAGAGGGCGATGTGGATAACGTCACAGCGCACCGACACGTTTTGCTGTGACGCGACGACACGAGCGCAACGCCCCGACTTCGCCGCCCCACACCAACCGCCAGCCGCTCCCGCACACCGGTTCAAAAAATTTTCACGAAGGGGCTTGTGCTGTCTGAAAACCCTCTCTATAATTCGCGGCTTCTTAGGCTCGTAGCTCAGTTGGTTAGAGCACCACCTTGACATGGTGGGGGTCGTTGGTTCGAATCCAATCGAGCCTACCAACGAATAAATGAAGGGGTCCGGCAGCACGCATTGCCTACAGGCAGTCGGCTCGCCAAACATACGAACGCCACGCGGCAACATCGCGTGGCGTTTTTCTTTTTGCGGTCGAAATCACGCATGCGCTGCAAGCAGCCAAGCGGGCGCACGAATCGCCCGCCGGCCGCCTTCAATGCAGATGCTTCAGCTTGTCCGGATTGCGCACGACATAGATCGCGACGATCTTCCCGTCGTCGACCTCGAGCGCCGTGGTCTGCAACTCGCCGTCGGCCTCCAGCGTGACGAAGCCCGGCAAGCCGTTGATGAACCCGGCCCGCACGAGCTTCGATGCATGCGTCGCGAACAGCCGCGCGAGAAACGCGTGCACCTTCATCACGCGGTCGAATCCGAACACCGGCTTGCCCGCGGCCGAGCGCTTGCCGCCGCCGTCCGAATGCAGGCTCACGTCCTCGGCGAGCAGCGCACCGAGTGCCCGCATGTCGCCGCTGCGCGACGCCGCGAAGAACGCCTCGGCCAACTCGATTCCGCGCTGCTTCTCGACATGAAAACGCGGCCGCGCGTCGCGCACGTGTGTGCGCGCCCGCGCAGCGAGCTGGCGGCACGCAGCCGGTTCGCGCTGGATCGTCGTCGCTATCTCGTCGAACTCGAGACCGAACACGTCGTGCAACAGAAACGCCGCGCGCTCCAGCGGCGACAGCCGTTCGAGCGCGAGCAGCAGCGGCAGCGTCACGTCCTCCTGCACGTCTTCGTCGACGATCGGCTCGGGCAGCCACGGGCCGATATAGGTCTCGCGCTGATGCCGCGCGGACTTCAGCTGATCGATGCACATGCGCGTCACCATCCGGCGCAGGAACGCCTCGGGCACGCGCACGTCGGCGCGATCGACGTCCATCCAGCGGATGAACGCGTCCTGCACGACATCCTCGGCATCGGCGACGGAGCCGAGCATCCGGTACGCGACGCGGATCAACGTACGACGCAGCGGATCGAAGCTCGTCGCTGCGTCGTCACCGCCCGCGGACGGATCGACGTTCGTCATCAGGCCACCAGGCTCGCGGCGGCAGCCTTCGCTTCGGCCGGATCGACCCACAAGCCGAAGCCGACGGCGAGCCGGTTCCAGCCGTTGATCACGTTGATCATCAGCGTGAGTTTCACCTGTTCCTCCTGGCTGAATTGATCGACCAGCGCCGCATACGCGGCTGCGCGCGCATCGTGGCCTTCCGACAGCCGCGTCAGCGCATCGGTCCAGCCGAGCGCGGCGCGTTCGCGATCGGTGTAGCAGGGCGCCTCGCGCCACGCGGCCAGCAGATTGATGCGCTGCTCGGTCTCGCCTCGCGCGCGCGCCTCGACCGTGTGCATGTTAAGGCAGTTCGCGCACGCGTTGATCTGCGACGCGCGGATCTTGACGAGCTCGATCAGCGTCGGCTCGAGGCTCCCGGCAGCGGCGACCGATACGGTCATCCAGCTCTTCATCAGCGCGGGCGCGGCGGCAAACGGATTGAGTTTCGCTGTCATGGTTGCTTCTCCTTTCGGGTGGATTCAGACGACATGACGAGCGACACCTGCCGCGTGTGACATCGACGCGAAAAAAATTTCAACGACCGGAAGCGGCGGGGCGATGCAGCGCGATTGCAGGTCATGTGCGCCGAGCGTCCGATCAGAAGCGCAGCGCGCCCGGTATCGCGCGCATGGAGACGCCGCAGCGTCATCGCAGCTTTCACTCGCTCAGGGCGCTTGTCACCAGATGTCGGCAGAATCGACGCTCGGGCATGCGAATTGCGGGCGCGTTGCGACACATTGCGCTACCCGCATTCGACCGCCCGCCGCCCATCCGAGCTTCGTGGAACCCATGCTTTCATTCCTCTTTCGCTATCGTTTCACCCGAAATCCGATTCGCGACGGTCACATTTCTGGCCCATACTGTTCTGCACGGGCAGACGAAGTGACGCAGAATCTACCGCCCGACGACGCAGCAACGAAGGTCGCACGTCAGCCGCGCGCATCCGAGCGCAACGCTGTCCTTTTCCCGGCAACGCAACGCAGCGAATCGCGACGTGGACGGTAAACCGATGAGCCTCCTTGCATCCCAGCTTCAGCGCCGTTACCAGGAAGTGCGCGCCCATAGCCTCGCGTTGACCGCGACGCTGTCGGCCGAAGACCAGGCCGTGCAGTCGATGCCCGACGCGAGCCCGGTGAAGTGGCACCTCGCGCATACCACCTGGTTCTTCGAAACCGTCGTGCTGATGCGCCGCGTGCCCGGCTACGCGCCGTTCGACGACGCGTTCCAGTTTCTGTTCAACTCGTATTACGAAGCGCTCGGCCCGCGTCATCCGCGGCCGCAGCGCGGGCTGCTCACGCGTCCGTCGCTCGATCGCGTGCATGCGTACCGGCAGCATGTCGACGCAGCGCTGCAGCACGCACTCGACGCTGCGGATCCCGCCTTGCTGGCCGCGATCGCACCCGAGGTCGAGCTGGGCCTGCATCACGAGCAGCAGCATCAGGAGCTGATCGTCACCGACATGCTGCACGCGTTCTCGTGCAACCCGCTCAAGCCTGCGTTCCGGCCGCGCGACGGCGCGCACGCGCAAGCGGCGCTCGCCGCGGGCGACGCCGGCGCGCTGCGCTGGCTGCGTCAGCCGGGCGGCCTCGTCCAGATCGGCCACGACGGCGACGCGTTCTCGTTCGACAACGAGCGCCCGCGCCATACGGCGCTCGTGCAGCCCTGCGAGATCGCGAACCGCCTCGTGACGAATGCCGAATTCGCGGCCTTCATCGCGGATGGCGGCTACACGCGCGCCGAACTCTGGTTGTCCGACGGCTGGGCGACCGTGCAGCGCGAAGGGTGGTGCGCGCCGGCGTACTGGATCGCCGACGATGAGCGCACCGCGAAAACCGTACGCGAATGGCGCGCGTTCGGCCTGCATGGCGTCGAACCGCTCGCGCCCGATGCGCCGGTGTGCCACGTGAGTTTCTACGAGGCGGCCGCGTACGCGGAATGGGCCGGCGCACGCCTGCCGACCGAATTCGAATGGGAAGCCGCGTTCGGCGTGGACGGCGTGCGCGAGATGCTCGGCCACGTGTGGCAGTGGACGCGTTCGTCGTACGAGCCGTATCCGGGCTTTCGGCCGCTGGCCGGCGTCGCGGCCGAATACAACGGCAAGTTCATGGTCGGCCAGCAGGTCCTGCGCGGCAGCAGCATCGCGACGCCGCCGGGCCACGCGCGGCCGACGTACCGCAATTTCTTTCCGCCGGCCGCGCGCTGGCAATTCACGGGAGTGCGACTTGCGCGAGACGTCTGACCTGACGGCCACGAGCGGTGGCCAGCAACCCGCCCGCGAGGCGCGGCCGAGCGCGTTCGAGCGCGACCTGATCGACGGGCTGTCGCGCACGCCGCGCAGCATTCCGCCGAAGTACTTCTACGATGCGGCCGGCTCCGCGCTGTTCGACCGCATTTGCGAGCTGCCGGAGTACTACCCGACGCGCACCGAGCTCGGCATCCTGCGCGACCGCGCGGCCGAGATCGTGCAGCGCGTCGGCCCGCACGCCGACATCGTCGAATTCGGCGCGGGCTCGCTCGAGAAGATTCGCGTGCTGCTCGACGCCTGCGCGAACAACTATGCGAACGCGCCGGCGCGCTACGTGCCGATCGACATCTCGGCCGACTATCTGCACGGCGCGGCCGCGCGCCTGCGCGCCGCGTATCCGTGGCTCGACGTCGCGCCGCTCGCCGCGGACTACACGAAGGCCGAGCAGCTGGCCGAGCTGACGAACACGCCGCGGCGACGCATCGGCTTTTTCCCCGGCTCGACGATCGGCAACTTCTCGCCGGAAGAAGCCGATGCGTTCCTGCGCGACGCCGCACGACTGCTGCGCGGCGGCGGCCTGCTGGTCGGCGCCGATCTGGTGAAGGACGAGCGCACACTGCATCGTGCGTACAACGACGCGCAGGGCGTCACGGCGCAGTTCAACCTGAACCTGCTGGTGCGCGCGAACGCGGAGCTCGGCGCGGATTTCGACGTCGACGCCTTCTCGCATTGCGCGTTCTACGATCGCGAGCGGCAGCGCATCGAGATGCATCTCGTCAGCGATGTCGCGCAGACGGTGCACGTGCGCGGCCACGCGTTCCGCTTCGAGGCCGGCGAGCGCATCCATACGGAGAACTCGCACAAGTTCACGATCGACGGCTTCCATGCGATCGCGCGGCGCGCGGGCTTCGAGCCCGACACCGTGTGGACCGACGCCGACGAGCTGTTCAGCGTGCACTGGCTGCGCAGCGTCGACGATATCCGCGCGTAGCGGCCGGGCACGCCGCACCGGCCGCCTTGCGGCAATAATTTCCGTCTCCGTCGATTCGATGCGCCGTCGCAACGGCGTGTCGAATCGCGCGTCTCCTTGCGCAGCAAGGCTCCGCGGGCGCCGTAATCGCCCGTTACCGGTCTCGCAGACCGGTTTCACCTGTGTCGGCCCGCGCTGCCTAGACTCCGAACCGTAGTCACATCACGCACGACACGTGCAGGGAGTCGCGAAATGAGCAAGAAACTTATTCTCGGTGCAGTTCTCGGTGTAGCGGCGCTCGCAGCGTCGGGCGTCGCGTCGGCGCACGTCGACCTGTCGGTCGGGATCGGCGTGCCGGGCGTCTACGCGGCGCCGGCGCCCGTCTACGTCGCACCGCCGCCGCCGGTGATGTACGCGCCGGTGGGCTATCGCGACGACGACTGGCGTGCGCGCGCGTGGCGCGAACATGAATGGCGCCGCCGCGAATGGCGCGAACACGAGTGGCGCGAGCGCGGCTGGCGCGACGGCGGCGGCTGGCGCGGCCGCTGGGACTGAGCGCCGCGACACGCACACGACAACATTGATCGCATCGACACGAGGAGCGTGATCGCATGAACCCCATTCGATACATCGGAACGTTGACGGCCGCCGCGGCCGTTGCGCTCGCAACGATCGGCAGCGCGCAGGCTGCCGGCTGCATCAAGGGCGCGGCGGTAGGCGGCGTTGCCGGCCACTACGCCGGGCACCATGCGGTGGTAGGCGCGGTCGGCGGCTGTCTCGTCGGCCGCCATATGGCGAAGAAGCACGAGCAGGAGCAGGCGGCGCAGCGCAAGGCGGCCGCGGCCGCATCGCAGACGGCGCAGTGAACCACGACGACCGGCGGCGCCGCGACACCGTCGCCGCCGGTCGCTGTCGTTGTCGCACGCCGGTGGGCCGGAAATTGATCGGACGAATGCGTGCACACGGCGCGTTACGATCATTTACAACGTCGCGCCGCGCGAAAACCGCGCGTTCGTAGAATGCAGTCATCCGAACGCGCTTCAGGGAGAAAACGATGAAAACTCAACGATATCTGTCCGTGCTGGCAGCGGCGCTGCTCGCACTCGGGGCCGCCGGCGCACAGGCGGCGGCTGGCGGGAATGGCGGTGGCGGCGGCGGCGGCCATGGCGCAGGCGGGATGGGCGGCAACGCGGGTGGGATGTCCGGTAGCCACATGAGCGGCGACGCGCTGAGCAATTCGAACGGCTTCCGCTCGGGCGACCGCGACAAGGGCCTCGCACGCGCGGCCGATCGCTCCGACACGATCGCCGACCGCGCCGGCGTGCAGCCCGGCCACGGTCACGCGCATACGCACGGCCATACCGCGCATGCGACGACGGCGACCTCGACGCATCACGGGCATCGTAACGCGCTCGGCCGCACGCTGTAAGCGTACCCGTGCGGACGGAACAAGCGCGCTTCGGCGCGCTTTTTTCATGGGTGCGCGCGGCATCGCAGGCCGCTCGTTGCTCGCCGTCTCGACCCTGATTTGCAACCAGCCGTCACGGGGCGCGCGAACGCGTCGGAATACGAACCGCTTTCCCGCGAATGACGGACGGATCGTTCGTATAGAAGCAACGAAGGAGCGAAGGCTCGAAGCGCGTCACCCCAGATGAAAAAAAGGCGGCTCGCGCCGCCCTTCGCATCAACCCGCGCGGCCGCCCGCCGCCGCACCGGGCTCGAACAGCGCATCGACCTGCGCGACGCGCACGAACCGCGCCGCATCTTCGCCATCGGCCAGCGCGCGGAAATGCGCGGCGCCGCACGCGAGCTTCGCGCGCTCGTGCTCGCTCGGCACGGCGTCGTCGGCGTTCGGCGTATCGACGACGAAATAGAGCCGCTCGCCGCCATCCTGTTCCGCGAGCACGGCCCAGTCCGGGTGATAGCCGCCGAGCGGCGTCGCGATGCGGAACCACGCCGGCAGCCTCGCGTACAGCTTCACGCCGTCGTGCGCTTCGAGCGCATCGGCGAACGCGCGCTCCGCGTCCGTCTCGCACACCACCGCCTCGTGAATCGACTTGCGCGCATCGAGTCGCAGGCTGCGCAGGTAGCCGGTGAGCGCCTCGCTCTCGAACGATTCGAGCGCGTGCACGTGACGATCGCCGAGCTTCCTGTACGAGATCCCCGCAACGAGCGCGAGCCGCTTGCAGCGGTTGATCGCGTCGGCGGCCAGCGCGATGAACTGCTGCGGATTCACGCGGAAGTCGTCGAGCCGGCCGCTGTCGGCGATGATCGTCGCGAGCGAGCGGCGCGTGAGCTGCGTGCGGTCCTGCAGCTCGGTGAGCAGGTCCGGCAACGGCAGTTCGCCTTCGTCGAGCAGCACCGTGCCGGCGCCCGCCACCTCGATCGCCTCGATGCCGGCCTTGCCGATGTCGATCTCGGCCTTGCGCCATTGCAGCCGCGCCCGCGCGATGTCGGGCGCGTCGCGCAGCGCCGTCGTGCAGTCGCGCACCAGCTTCGCGTTGTCGAAGTCCACGCTGTACACGGTGCGATGGCGAATGCGTTCCCACAGCGCGCGGAACGCGTCGCCGAAGATCACGGCCTTGCCGGACGCATCGCGGCGCAGCGCGATCGCGCGCCGCTCGTCCGCGTTGCGCACCGCGAAGCGGCCCGACAGCTTGCGAAGCGTCGCGACGATCGGCGCGCGCAGCGTCTCGAATGCGTCGGGCAGCACGAGCGCGCTGCGGCGCAGCGCGTCCTTCAGGCGGTCGAGCACCTTGCCCTGCGCGTCGACGTAGCCTTGCTCGTGCAGATGCGTCCACAGCATGCGCGACAGCTCGATGCCGAGCGCATGCGCGGGGCCGTCGCCTTCCTGCACCGGCAGCGCCGCGAACTGGTGTTGCTCGACGATCCCGAAGCGGATGCCGGTGTCGGCCTCGATTTCCTTCTGCAGGTTCTCCGCGAACGACTCGTAGCGCTCGGTTGCGATCACGGTGAGCGTGTTCACGCCGGGGTCGCGCACGCGCTCGCCGTCCTGGTCGACCGCGAGGCGCAGCCCGCGGCCGAGCGTCTGACGGCGCTCGCGTTCGGTCTGGATGTCGCGCAGCGTGCAGATCTGGAACACGTTCGGGTTGTCCCAGCCTTCCTTCAGCGCCGAGTGCGAGAAGATGAACTTCAGCGGCGTGTCGAACGACAGCAGCGCTTCCTTCTCGCGCATGATGAGCCCGTACGCGCGCTCGGCGTTCTCGCGCGCGGCGGCGCTGCTCTCGCTCGTGTCGGTCCAGCCGCCCTTGCGGTCGATCGAGAAGTAGCCGTTGTGCGCGCGCTCGACCTCGCGGGCGATGTCGACGCCGTCGAATAGCGCGCGATAGGCCGGCACCCGCGCGGCGCGCGCATATTCATCTTCGAAGATCAGCGCGTAGTCGCCTTTGACGGGCGTGCCGTTCTCGTCGTAGCGGCGATAGCGCTCGACCGAGTCCACGAAGAACAGCGACAGCACCTTCACGCCGCGCTCGGCGAGGCGCAGCTCCTTGTCGAGATGCTCGCGGATCGTGCGGCGGATCATCTCGCGCTGCACCGCGAGCGTGTCGATGTCGCCGAACGCCTCGCCGAGCGACAGGAACGCGTCGCCTTCCGGATGGCGCAGCTCGACGTATTCGGCGCCCTTGACCGCATGCACTTCGCCGATGCGCAGCCCGGCGTACAGCGCGCGTTTGGTCAGCCGTTCGAGATCGTCGCCGTCGGTCGCGGACACGATCTGCCGCTTCACGCCGGCCGCGGTCGCCACGTCGAGCTCGATGCGCGCGCTGATCGCGCCGCGCCGGTTCGACACGCCGACGAGCCGCACGTACGGCTTGTTGTGCGCGTCCTCGACGATCGCCGACGCGATCTCGATCTGCTTGACGAGCTTGCGCTCGTAAGCGTCGACCGCGTCGAGCCGATACACCATGTGATGCCGGTCGACGTGGGTGGCCGAGTAGCGCAGCGTGCAGAGCGGCGCCATCGCGGCGAGCGCCTCGCGGCCGCGCCCTTCGAGGCCGCCGTCGACGCTCTGCGGCTCGTCGACGATCACGATCGGCCGCGTCGCGCGGATCAGGTCGATCGGCTTCTCGCCGCCGGTCTTCTCGCTGTCCTTGTAGAGGTTGTTGATTTCCTTCTTGTTGATCGCGGCGACGGTCATCACCATGATCTGGATCGCCGCGCTCGCCGCGAAGTGGCGCACCTGGCCGAGCTTCGCCGAGTCGTACAGGAAGTAGTCGTACGGCACGCCCGCGTACAGCGCGCGGAAATGATCCTCGGTGATCGACAGCGTCTTGTGCACGCCTTCCTTGATCGCGATCGACGGCACCACGATCACGAACTTCGTGAAGCCGTAGCGGCGGTTCAGCTCGAAGATCGTGCGCAGATACACGTAGGTCTTGCCCGTGCCGGTCTCCATCTCGACGGTGAAGTCGCGCGAGCCGGGCTGGCCGGACGGCGGCAGCCCGCCGCGCAGCTGCACGTCGGCGAGGTTGCGCGCGAGCGCGTCGTCGGTCAGCGACAGCCGGTTGCCGACGCCTTGCTCCGACACCGCGAAGCCGAGCGAGCCCTGCGCGGCGGCCGTCGTGCCGGGCGCGGCGTTCGCGAGCACGCTGAAGTCGCCGCGATACGATTCCTGGCCGCGAAACAGGTCGCAGACGGCGTCGATCGCGTCGCGCTGGTAGTCGAGATCCGCTTCGAAATGCAGCCGCATCAGAGGCTCCGCACGCGCTTCACGCCGTGCTGCTCGAGCAGCGCGGCGAGATTGAGCTTCGCGACGTCGTCGACGAAGCCGCTGTCGCGGAACAGGCACGTGACGTCGCGCGTCGCGCCGGTCGCATCGAGCAGCTCGACGATGCCGTCGGCGAGCGGCCCCGCGTCGTCGCGCGACATGCGCGCGTCGAAGCACGCGACGATCGCGCGGCCGATCAGGTGCACCGTCTTGCCGGCCACCTGGTGATGCTCGACCGGCGTGCACAGATCGAGGCCGAGCTTGAGCGTGAGCTCGGCGAGCAGGTCGTCTTCGCTGCGGCCGGTCTTCACGTGCTCGACCGACGCGAACAGCGCATGGTCGAAGTCGTCGCGGCGCGGATCCCACTCGATCACGTTGGTGGTGTCGAGGCGATACACGCGAAAGCCGAGGTCGCCATAGCTTTCCGGATAGTCGCGCGCGACCTGCTGCGCGGCGCGGCGCAGCCGCTCCTTGGTGACTTCGGCGAGCGTCGCCGGCTTCTTCAGCTTCGCGCAGAAATCGGCGGCCGCCTGCTGCGCCTTGTCGCGGCGGTCGAGCGCCTCGGGTAGCTGCACGAGGATGTAGCGGCGTGCGCCGCCGTCGGTCGCGTTCACCTGCATCACCGCGTGGCCGGTCGAGCCGGAGCCGGCGAAGCAGTCGAGCACGATGTCGTCGCCGCGCGTGCACCAGCCGATCACGGCCGCCGCGAAATCGACCGGCTTCGGCTGGTCGAACGGGATGCCGAGCGCCTTCAGCAGCGCGTCGTCGGAGCCGGCGAACGGCAGCACCGACGGCACGTTCTCGTACATGTTCTCGTCGAGGTAGTAGATCCGTTGCGGCTGGGTGGTTTCGTCCGGGCCGAATTCGATCTGGCCGCGCTCGATCAGCGCCTGCATCGTCGCGGGCGGATTGCGCCAGCCGCGCGCCGGCATCGCGCACGGCTTGCCGGTGACCGGGTGGATCAGCGGCGTGAAGTACTCGTCCGGCGCCTTCTTCTTGTTCGGCCACGCCATCGACACGAGCCGGTACACGCGCCCGTCGGCGGACAGCCGGTCGTACATCACCTCGCCGCCGGACAGGTTGGTCTGCGCCTTCATCCACGCGCGGTACGCCTTCTGCGCGTCCTTCGCGTTGCCGCTGCGGTACACGGCGTCGTGCGCGGCGTCGAGCATGCGCTGCGCGTTACGCTTCGGGCGCTTCAGCGGCGCCTGTTCGAGCAGCGTCTCGGCGTTGCGCGCGAACAGCACCAGCGATTCGTGCTGGTACGCGATGCCGCGCGCGTCGCCCTTCGGATTGCGCTTGTCCCACACGGCCACGCCGAGCTCGTTCTCCTCGCCGAAGATCTCGCGCAGCATCAGCACGAGCGCATGCACCTCGTGCTCGTCGATGTGCACGGCGATCAGCCCTTCGTCGGACAGCAGCGCGTGCGCGAGCTTCAGCCGCGGATACATCATGTTCAGCCAGTCGGTGTGGAACCGGCCGTTCGCCTCGGTGTTGGTGCTGCGCTTCACGCCGGCGTCGGTCTGGCCCGTCATCGCGAGGTAATGGCGGATGCTGTCGCTGAAGTCGTCCGCGTAGACGAAATCGCTGCCGGTGTTGTACGGCGGGTCGATGTAGACGAGCTTCACCTTGCCCGCGTAGCTCTTGTGCAGCAGCTTCATCACGTCGAGGTTGTCGCCCTCGATCACGAGATGGCGCGTGTCGTCCCACGCGACGCTGTCGTCGGGGCACGGGCGCAGCGTGCCGGTCGACGGCGTGAGCGCGGCCTGGCGCGCGCCGCGCTTGCCGTGCCAGTGGAAGCCGTAGCGCTCGTCGGCGGCGCCGACGGTGTGCTCGCCGACCAGCGCCTTGAGCACGTCGACGTCCACCGACGCGCCGTGCGGGCCTTCGGTCACGAGTTCGGGGAACAGCGCCTTCAGGCGCGCGACGTTGTCGGCGGTGAAATCCGTCGACATCGCCAGCGGGCTCGCCGCATCGAGTTTCTGCATCGTCTTTTCCATCGGAGCCCGGCCGCGTGCGCCAGGACATCGGGCGCAGTCGCGGCACCGGCGGCAAGGGCCGCCCGGGCAAACCCGAAACGCTAGCGAGTCGGTCGGCGCAGGTCAAGCACCGATGTGAGGCGATCGTGCGCGCATCGGCCGGGAAACGCCCGTCGGGCGGCCCGCGAGGCGCGTCGGGCCGGGCCTCGCGGCCGGCGCACGACGCGCGGGCCGCGGCGCATGCGGGGCTGCGGCAGCGGCAGCAGAAAAAAGGGGCACGGTCGACGCGAGCGCGCCGCCGTGCCCGCCGCGCGTATCGGGCGCGCGCGATACGGGGCCGGCCGGCCCCCGGTCCGGTCAGAAGCGCGTGCGAATCCCCGACGTCAGCTCGAGCTGGTTCTTCGCGCCGAACGTCGACGCCACCGTGTAGCCGCCATGCAGCTTCATGTAGTCGCCGGCGAGGTACACCTCGGTGCGCTTGCTCAGGTGGTAGAACACCGACCCGTAGAGCGTCTCCTTGAAGCCGTTGCCGACGCCGCTGGTCAGGCTGAACGCGCCGAGGTTGGCGTTCGGCACGAAGCCGTCGGCGTTGTATGCGGCGTTCTTCACGCGCATCTGCTGGTAGCCGAGCTCGTAGTCGAGCGGGCCGCGCGGCGCGATCTTCATCGACACCGTCCAGGAATCGTCGTGGCGCTGGCCGAGCGAGCCCTGGTCGCCGTTGTAGCGGAAGTAGCCGGCGTTCAGGCGCACGATGCTGAACGCGTAGTTGCCGCCGACCGAGAACGTCTGGTTGGTGAAGCCGCCGTGGTTCACGTGGTTGTAGAAGCCGGACACCGCGAACGGTCCGCCGTTGTAGCCGAGCGCGACCTGGTACGCGGAGCCGGTCGCGAATGCGGTCGAGTTGCTGAACTGGTAGCCGGCGCTCGCGAAGATGCCGTTGCCGAACACCTTTTTCCACGCGACGCCGTTGTTGTAGCGCGTGCCGGTCGGGCCGGCCGCGTAGAAGATCATCTGCTTGAAGTTGTTCGAGTTGGTCCAGCCGCCTTCCTCGGTCGTCAGCTTCGCGGCGCCGTACGCGTCGCCGTAGATCGCCGAGGCGTCGCGTGCGATCGTGTTCTGGAAGCCGGCCGTCAGCTTGCCGAGGCGCGGATCCTCGACGCCGACCCACGCGTCGCGGTCGAACAGCTGGCCGTCGTCTTCCATCTGGCCGTTGGCGACCACGTATTCGCTCTCGAGGCGAAAGATGATCCTGGTGCCGCCGCCGATGTCTTCCGCGCCGCGCAGGCCCCAGCGGCTGCCGCTGAACCACGGCTCGCCTTCGTTGCCCATGCCGATCACGTGATTGCCGTTCGCATCGGCGTGGGTCCGGTAGGTCGGAAAGCTCAGGTCCATCAGCCCGTACAGCTGCACGCTCGACTGCGCGTGCGCGTGGGTGCCTGCGCAGAGGCCAGTCGCCGCGATGGAAAGGGCAAGGGTGGTTCGTTTCAAGATCGTCTCCTCCGGGCTGCCGCATTGAAGTCAATTCGTTGGCGGTACGAAACGTACGCCGCATGGTGACGGCCGCATGGGGCCGACGCGTAGCATCGTAGAAGGTGCAATCCTTCACGTCGCTTTCCCGCGGCAAGCATCTGCGTCGGTGAAAACACCGAAGCCGCGACGAAGGCAGGTCGCGCACGCGAGCGGCGGCGAGCCGCGCGATGCATCGCCGGGCCGGGGGTGAATTTCCGTACTACGAATGGTCGCGCGAGGCGCGTGAGGCAAGAGAGCGCGCGCGTCAGTGCTGCGCGGGCTTCGCGCGCAGGATATAGCCGAGGCCGCGCAGCGTGATGATCTCGGCCGTGCTGCCCGCGAGATGCTTGCGTAGCCGGTGGATGTAGATGTCGATCGCATCGGCGCTCGGCTCGTCGTCGAGCGCGAACACGCTGTCTATCAGCCGCGCCTTCGACACCGTCTTGCTCTGCTGCAGCATCAGCGTTTCGAGAATCGCATGCTCGCGGCGCCGCAGCGCGAGCAGCGCGTCGCCGCAGCGAAACTCGCGCGTGCCGAACGCGTAGACGAGGTCGCCGCACACGAGCTGCGCGGTGCCGACGCCGGCCTGTCGCCGGATCAGCGCGCGAATGCGCGCGACCAGCTCGCGCGATTCGAACGGCTTGACCACGTAGTCGTCGGCGCCCGCGCCGAAGCAGTCGACCTTGTCGTCGACCGAGCCGTGCGCGGTCAGCATCAGCACCGGCACGTTGTCGTTGCGGCGCCGCAGCCGCGCGAGCACTTCCTTGCCGCTGATGCCGGGCAGCCGCATGTCGAGCAGCACCGCGTCGTAGCGCTCCGTCTTCAGCACCGTGTCGGCGCGCTCGCCGTCGCCGACGCAGTCGACCGCGAAGTCCTCGCCGCGCAGCAGGTTCACGATCCAGTGCGCGAGTTCGGCGTTGTCTTCGACCAGCAGCAGTTTCATGGCGATTCGTATCTTCAGTCGTAAGCGGGCAGCCGCACGGTCACGACGATACCGCGATTGCCCGGGCCCGGCGCGAGCTCGGCGCTGCCGCCGTGCGCCTGCGCGATCTCGCGCACGATCGCGAGGCCGAGGCCGGAGCCCTCGGTATCGGCCGACACGCGGTAGAACCGCTTGAACACGTGCGGCCGCGCTTCGGCCGGAATGCCGGGGCCGTCGTCGATCACATCGAGCACGACCGCGTCGCCGTCGCGGCGCGCGGCCACCGTCACGCAACCGCCCGGCTGCGTGTAGCGCACCGCGTTGTCGACGAGATTCGACACCAGCGCGCTCAGCAGGCTGTCGCTGCCGGCGACGTCGAGCCGCTCGCCGAGATCCGCGCCGAGGTCGATCGCGCGCCGCTGCGCGAGCACGATCGCTTCCTCCAGCACGCTCGACACGACGGCCGCGAGATCGACGCGCTGCGTGAGCAGCGTCGACGGCGTGGCTTCCGCATGCGCGAGCAGCAGCAGCTTGTCGGTCACGTCGGCTATCTTGCGGCTGCTGCGCTGCATGCTGTCGAGCACCGCCGCCAGCTCGCGGTCGCCGTGATCGCGCCGCCGCGCGTACTGGATCTGCGTGTCGAGCACGGCGATCGGCGTGCGCAGCTGGTGCGCGGCGTCGGCGATGAAGCGCCGCTGCGTCGCCGTGTGCGTGTTGAGCCGCGCGATGCACTGGTTGATCGCATCGACGATCGGCCGCAGCTCGTGCTGCAGCCGCTCCGGGCGGATCGGCTCCAGCTCCATCGGCCCGCGGTCGGCGACGTCGTCCTTCAGCTTCATCAGCGGCCGCAGCTCCAGCGTGAGGCCGAGATAGACGAGCACGATCGCGAGCACCAGCATCAGCGACAGGCGCAGCAGCTGCGGCCGCCAGATCGTCGCGACCATCGCGTCGTACGAGCGCGCCGTCTTCGCGACGACGACCGTGACCGTCTCGACGCGTCCCTCGTCGTACAGCTGGCGATCGTATGCGACGGCGCGCAGCGGCACATGCTCGAGCGTCGTGTCGTACAGCGTCGGCTCGGCGCGGTGCCGCGCCGGTGCATCGAGCGCCGGGTTGCCCGCGAGCAGCCGGCCGTGGCCGTCGATCACCTTGTAGAACACCGAGTCGCGCGACGGCGACTCGAAGATCTCCAGCGCGGCCGGCGGCACGTCGGCAACCGGCAGCCCGTTGCGCCACTCGACGTCCTCGCCGATCGTGCGCGCCGATGCGATCAGCGCGCTGTCCTGCACGAGCGCGGCCGTGCGCCGCGCGGTGTCGTACGACATCGCGCCGGCGATCAGCACGAAGGCCGCGAGCGGCAGCAGCAACCACCACAGCAGCCGCCCGCGCAGGCTGTGCGCCATGGCGTCTCCTCAATGCCGAACCGCGCCGGGGCGGCCGGCGCGGTTCGCGCGGTTCGTGGATGCGGTCGGCCGGGCGCGGCTCAGAACGCGGCGGGACGCCATTTCAGCAGGCGCTTCTCGATCCGCGTCAGCAGGTAGTCGGCGGCCAGTGCGACCACGGCCAGCACGATCATCGCCGCGAACACGCCGCTCGCGTTGAACGCGCCCTGCGCGGTGGAGATCAGCAGCCCGATGCCCTGCTTGGAGCCGAGGAATTCGCCGACCACCGCACCGACCAGCGCGAAGCCGAAGCTCACGTGCAGGCTCGCGAGAATCCAGCTCAGCGCGGACGGAATCACGACCGACGTGGTGATCTGCCGGCGCGACGCGCCGAGGATCTGCGCGTTCGCGATCAGGTAGCGGTCCGCTTCGCGCACGCCCTGGAACGCGTTGCCGAACACGACGAAGAACACCATCACGACGGCCAGCGCGATCTTCGACGCCATCCCGAGGCCGAGCGCGATCACGAACACCGAGCCGAGCACCACGCGCGGAATCGAGTTCGCGATCTGGATGTACAGGCCGAACACGTCGGCCATCAGCTTGTTGCGGCCGAGCACGATGCCGCAGATCACGCCGGCGACCGAGCCGATCACGAAGCCGATCGCGGTTTCCTCCAGCGTGACCCACACCTGCGTGAGCAACGGGCCTTGCGACGTGCCGTTGACGAACCAGTCCTGGATCTGCTCGAAGATCAGCGACGGCATCGAGAAGAAGAACGGATCGATCCACTTCAGGCGCGCGGCGAGCTCCCAGCCGCCGAGCACGACGACGAGCACGGCGATGCGCAGCGCGACGATCAGATTGCGCCGGCGGCGCAGCCGGCGTTGCGCGGCGCGCTCGTCGTCCTCGAGCGTGGTCGCCGGCAGGGCGGTGGGGGGAAGCGTCATGTCGGTCATGCTCCTGTCCTTGGCGGTGGGTCGCGTGCGCGGGCGGCGCAGGCGTCAGCCGATCTGCACTTCTTCGCGCAGGTCGTGCCAGATGTCCTTCGAAATCTCGATGAAGCGCGCGTCGTAGCGCACCTCCGACGTGACGCGCGGGCGCGGCAGGTCGATCTCGTACACGCGCTTGAGCGTCGCGGGGCGCGCGGTGAGCACGAACACGCGGTCGGCGAGCGCGATCGCCTCCTCGAGATCGTGCGTGACGAACACGACCGAGCCCTTGTTCGCCGACCACAGCTGCAGCAGCTCGTCCTGCATCAGCGTGCGCGTCTGCATGTCGAGCGCGGAGAACGGCTCGTCCATCAGCAGGATTTCCGGCTGGTTGATGAAGGTCTGCGCGAGCGCGACGCGCTTGCGCATCCCGCCCGACAGCTGGTGCGGGTAGTGCTTCGCGAACTTGTCGAGGCCGACCTTGCGGATCCATTCGTCGGCCTGCGCGTAGGCCACGTCCTTCGAGCGGCCGCGAAACAGCGGGCCGGCCGCGACGTTGTCGATCACGTTGCGCCACGGAAACACCGCGTCGGCCTGGAACACGAAGCCGATCCGCGGGTCGATCCCGTCGACTGGGCGGCCCATCACGCGCACCTCGCCCGACGCCGGTTTCAGCAGCCCGGTGATCAGGTTCAGCGTGGTCGACTTGCCGCAACCCGTGGGGCCGACGATCGCGATGAACTCGCCGCGCGCGACGCTCATGCTGAATTCGCGCAGCGCGACGGTCGCGCGGCCTTCCGGCGAAATGAAGCGGCACGACACGTTGCGAAACTCGATCGCCGGTGTGCTCGGGGAAACTGCCTGGTTCATCGCATTCGTCCTGCGGGTGAAGAGGGCGCCGCAGCGGCGGCGCCGGGCCGGTCAGCCGGGCCTGCGGTGCGCGCACGGCGGCAGCCGGCCGCCGGCGCGGGCACCGCGCGCGTTCATGGCGCGTTCATGGCGCGCTCATTGCGCACTCATTTGGCATTCACGAAGTCGTTGGTGTAGGTGCGCGCCAGATCGATGTGCTTGCCCTTCACCGACGGGTTGAACGCCGACAGCACCTTCAGCACGGTCGCCGGGCCGTCGGCCGGCATCTTCGCGTCGGCCGTGTACATCGGCAGCGACGCCTTCAGCGCAGCCACGTACAGCGCCTTGTCCTTCTGGTAATCGGCCGGCATCTTCGCGGCGATCTCCTCGGCGCTGTGCGTGTGGATGAACTGCATCGTCTTCGCGAACGCGTGCGCGAGCTTGGTCGCTTCCGCCTTGTGCGCATCGGCCCACGCGGACTGCACGTACAGGCTCGCGGCCGGGTAGGTGCCGCCGAGCGCGGCGCGCGTGCCTTCGACGGTGCGCATGTCGACCAGCACCTTCGCGTCGCCCATCTTCTCGAGCGCGGACACCGTCGGCTCGGTCGTCATCCCGGCGTCGATGCGGCCCTGCTTGATCGCGGCGATGAAGCTCGCATCGGCGCCGACCGGCAGCATCGTGTACTGCGTCGACGGCACGCCGCGCTGCAGCGCGAGATATTGCGTGAGGAAGCTGGTCGACGAGCCGAGGCCCGTCACGCCGAGCGTCTTGCCCTTCGCGTCGGCCATCGTCCTGAACGTCGGCGCGGCCTTGGTCGACACCATCTCGACCTCGCCCGGCACCTGGCCGAACACGGCGATCGCCTTCACTTCCTTGCCCTTGCTCTGCAGGTCGACCGTATGGTCGTAGAAGCCGACGACGCCCTGCACGGCGCCCGCCAGCAGCTCGTTCTCGGCATCGACGCCGGCCGGCTGCGACAGCAGCTCGACGTCGAGCCCTTCGGCCTTGAAGTAGCCGAGTTCCTGCGTGAGCCGCGCGGGCAGATAGATGAGCTTGGCGATCCCGCCGACCATGATCGTGATCTTGCCGCCGTCGTCGGCGAGCGCGGGGTGAGCGGCGAGCGCGCAGCTCAGGCTGGCTGCAACGGCGAGGGTGCGCAGGATGGGTCGCATCGGGTCGTCTCCTTCGTTGTATTCGTATGGCGCGATGCGTGGCGCATCGTCACGACGAGTATAGGGACGCGAAGCCTTCCGCAACCTTTCGCGACACGGCGATTCGGTTAGGGGTTTTCCAGCAAATGGGGCGGGCGCGGCCGCGTCAGCGCCAGCCCTGCAGCACGCGGCCGATCCCGTCGAGGCCCATGTCGAACAGGTGCGACACGAACGGCACGAGGTTCGGGATCATCAGTTGCACGAGCAACAGCCCGACCAGCATCGTGACCGGGAAGCCGATCTGGAAGATGCCGATCTGCGGCGCCGCGCGGTTCAGGATGCCGAGCGCGAGGTTGGCGATCAGGAGCGCGGCGACGACCGGCAGCGCGAGCAGCAGCCCCATCTGGAACACGGTCACGCCGAACGCGGCGAGCGTATGCCAGCCGGGCGCATGCAGCAGCTCGGCCGACACCGGCAGCGTCTGGAACGACGCGGCCAGCGCCGCGAACACCTGCAGATGGCCGTCCACCGCGAGGAACGCGAGCATCGCGACCGCGTTCAGGAAGCGGCCCATCACCGGCGTCGCGCCGTTCGAATGCGGATCGAAGAAGGTCGCGAAGCCGAGCCCCATCGACAGCCCGATGAAGTCGCCGGCCGCCTCGACGGCCGCGAACACGAGGTGCATCGTGAAGCCCATCGACACGCCGATCAGGAACTGCGTGACGATGATCCAGATGCCCTGCGCGGAGAACACGGTCACGCCGGGCATCGCGCCGAGCGTGGGCGCGACGACCAGCGCCATGAACGCCGCGAGGCCGATCTTCACGCGCATGGGCACCGCCCCGTGGCCGACCAGGGGCGCCGTCGCGACGAGCGCGAGCATCCGCACGAACGGCCACAGGAAGGCGGTCAGCCAGCCGTTGAGCTGCGCGTAGGTAACCGAGAACATCGCGTGGAAGCGGGGCCGCGCGGGCCGCTCAGCCGGCGCCGAGCGTCGCGACTTGCAGCAGCGTCTGCCGCAGGTAGTCGAGCATCGTCGTCAGCATCCACGGGCCGGCGATCACGAGCGTCGCCGCGACCGCGAGCAGCTTCGGGATGAACGACAGCGTCGATTCGTTGATCTGCGTCGCGGCCTGGAACAGGCTCACGACGAGACCGACCGCGAGCGCGACCAGCAGCAGCGGGGCGGCCAGCAGCAGGCCGACCATCATGGCGTGGTGCGCCAGCGTCATCACCTGTTCGGGTGTCATCGCGTCTTCCTCCGCTTACGTGAAGCTCTGCGCGAGCGAGCCGATCAGCAGCTGCCAGCCGTCGACCAGCACGAACAGCATCAGCTTGAACGGCAGCGACACGGTGGACGGCGACACCATCATCATCCCCATCGACATCAGCACGCTCGCGACCACCAGGTCGATGATCAGGAACGGAATGAAGATCGTGAAGCCGATCTGGAAGCCCGTCTTCAGCTCGCTCGTGACGAACGCCGGCACCAGCAGCGACAGCGGCACGTCCTCCGGCCCCTGCATCGGCGCGGCCTTCGAGATCTTCGCGAACAGCGCGAGATCGGTCTCGCGGGTCTGCTTCAGCATGAAGCCCTTGAACGGCGCGACGCCGCGCTGCACGGCCTGCTCCATCGGCAGCGAGCCGTCGGAGAACGGCTTGTAGCCGTCGTTGTAGGCCTTGTCGAGCACCGGCGACATCACGAAGAAGGTGAGGAACATCGCGAGGCCGAGCAGCACCTGGTTCGGCGGCGTCGTCGCGGTGCCGAGCGCCTGGCGCAGCAGCGACAGCACGATGATGATGCGCGTGAAGCTCGTCATCATCAGCAGCATCGCCGGCAGGAACGACAGCATCGTGAGCAGCAGCATCGTCTGCACGCTCAGCGAATAGGTGGTGCCGCCGTTCGGGCCCGGGCTCGTGTTGAACGCGGGCAGGCCGGCCGCCTGCGCGCACGCGAGCGCGGGGAAGAGGCCGAGGATCAGCACGGGCGCGAAGCGCGCCGCGTGACGCAGGAAGTCGTGTTTCATCGGAATGCGGGTACGGATGGGTGACGCGGCGCCATGTCAGCGCTCCTTGCCGCGCCCGAAGCGCTTCGCGGCTTCGCCGGCGAGCGCGTCGCGAAACCGCGCGCCGAACGGGCCGGACGCGTTCGCGTCGGCGGCGCCGGCGCCGGGCGACGTCGACACGACGGCCGCGTCGGGCGCCGAGCCGGCCGGCAGCGTATGCAGCAGGCGCACGTTGCCCGGCGCGACGCCGAGCACGAGCCAGGTGTCGCCGATCTCGACGATCGTCGCGCTTTCCTTCGCGCCGAGCCCGACGCTCGACACGACCTTCAGCGGGCCGCCGCGCCGCGCGGGCTGGAACCCGAAGCGGCGCGCGAGCCACGCGCAGCCGAACACCAGGCCGATCACGACCGCGAGCCCGACCAGCGTCTGCAGCACCGCGCCGACGCCGAGCGACGGCGCGGCCGAGCCGACCATCACGCTCGACGCGATCGAACCGGCGTGGTTCACCGCGTTCATGTCGGCCGCGCCGGCGCCGCTGCTCGCGAGCGCCGCCGCCCCGGCCAGGAGGGCCGGGAGGGTGGCGACGGCGAAGCGGTGGGCGCGGCGGGCGGCCTTCACGACGTTCACCGATTCAGCTTCCGGATGCGTTCGGCCGGCGTGATGATGTCGGTCAGCCGGATGCCGAACTTGTCGTTGACCACCACGACCTCGCCCTGCGCGAGCAGGCAGCCGTTCACGAGCACGTCCATCGGTTCGCCGGCGAGGCCGTCGAGCTCGACGACCGAACCCTGCGCGAGCTGCAGCAGGTTGCGGATCGCGATCTTGGTGCGGCCCAGCTCCACGGTCATCTTGACCGGGATGTCGAGAATCATCTCGATGTCGTTGTGCGTCGAACTCGCCGCGGCCTTCGACAGCGGCTGGAACACGCCGGCGCCGGTCGCGCCGGCCACCACCGGCTGCTCGTTCTGCTCGGCGAGCGCGGCGGCCCAGTCGTCGAGGCCCTGTTCTTCGTCCGCGGCAGGCGCTGCCGCCGGCGCGGCCGGGGCCGGGGTCGCCGCTGCGGCCGATTCCGCGAGCGCCGCGTCGGCGAGGGCCTGCGCGTCGAGTTCGGGCGTCGTCGTGTTCAGCTCACTCATATCCACCTTCCTTCATCGTGTCGCCCGCGCTGATCATCTTCTGCACGCGCAACGCATATTGACCATTGAAAATGCCGTAGCCGCATTCCATCACCGGCACGCCGTCGACCTTGGCGGTGATCGTGTCGTCGATCTCCAGCGGCAGCACGTCGCCTGCGCGCAGGTTCAGGATCTTCTCGAAGGTCGCCGGGATTTCCGCGAGATCCGCGGTCAGCTCGACCTCGGCCGACTGCACCTGCTGCGACAGCACGCGCACCCAGCGGCGGTCGACTTCGAGCGCCTCGCCCTGGATCGGCGACGACAGCACGTCGCGGATCGGCTCCACCATCGAATACGGCATGCAGATGTGCAGCGTGCCGCCGGTCGGCCCGAACTCGATCGAGAACTGCGTGACGATCACGATCTCGTTCGGCGTCGCGACGTTCGCGAACTGCGTGTGCATCTCCGAGCGCACGAATTCGAACTGCAGCGGCCGCACGCTCTTCCACGCGGTCGTGTAGTGCTCGAACACGAGGTTCAGCAGCTTGCCGATGATCCGCTGCTCGGTGGCCGTGAAGTCGCGGCCCTCGACGCGCGTGTGAAAGCGCCCGTCGCCGCCGAACAGGTTGTCGACGACGAAGAACACGAGGTTCGGATCGAACACGAACAGCGACGTGCCGCGCAGCGGCTTCACGTGCACCAGGTTCAGGTTCGTCGGAATCGGCAGGTTGCGGGTGAACTCGCTGTACTTCTGCACCTTCACCTGGCTCACGGAGATTTCCGCCGTGCGCCGCATGAAGTTGAAGATGCCGATCCGCAACAGACGCGCGAAGCGGTCGTTGATGATCTCGAGGCCGGGCATCCGGCCGCGGACGATCCGCTCCTGCGTCGCGATGTTGTAGGGGCGAACGCCCGACGTGTCGCGCTGCTCGTCGATCGAGTCGGTTTCGCCGGTGACGCCCTTGAGGAGGGCATCGACCTCCTCCTGGGACATGAACTCCTGGTGGCCCATGCGCGCTCCTTTTGCGGCCGCGTTACTGGACGACGAATTCGGTGAACAGCACGGCGTCCACCTTCGCGCGCTGGTTACCCGGCTGCGTCGGTTGCTCGACCAGCTCGCGCAGCTGCTTCGCGAGCAGTTGCTTGCCGTCCGGCGTCGCGAGCTCCTCGGGATGCTTGTTCGACAGCGCGAGCAGGATCCGGCTGCGGATCTCCGGCATGCGCGCGGTCAGCTCCTCCTGCGCCTTCGGGTCGGTCAGCTTCAGCGACAGCCCGACGCGCAGATAGTGCTGGATGCCGTCGTCCGACTGCAGGTTGACGGTCAGCGGGTCGAGCGGGAAGAACACGGGCGCCGCGAGCGGCGGCGGTTCGGCCGGCGCGCTCGAATGGCCGACGCCCGCCTTGCTCAGGAACACGTACATGCCGCCGGCTGCGGCGGCGGCCGCGCCCAGCGCGATGACGGCGATCAGCGCGATGCGCTTGAACTTGCCGGACGAAGCCGGCTTGTCGGCAGGCGGGTTTGCAGTCGTGGAGGCCATGTGAATGCGTGCGTGGTGTCTCGTAGCATGCATTGTTCGGCATCCGGGCCGAAGCCGATGGGCGGAAAAGAGGGGGGAATTACGGCTATCTCAGCAGATTGTCGGCCGGCTGCGGGGGCGCTTCGGCTCGATTCGGCGCGGGGAGGGTGGCGGAGCGGCGGGGGAACGGTGAAGGGCCGCCGCGCGGCGGCCGGCGGCAGGCAGGACCGGGCGGCGATGCGGGCGGCCGGCCGCCCGCGCGGGCTCAGTGCCTGCTCAGATCGGCAGCAGCGACAGCAACGGCGCGATCAGCACCATCGCGACGCCCGCGATCATCATCGTGAGGCTGGACACGACGCCTTCCTCGCTGCCGATCTCGCGCGCCTTCGCGGTGCCGACGCCGTGTGCGGCCGCGCCGAACAGCGCGCCGCGCGCGAGCCGCGTGCGCATCGGCACCAGCGCGAGCACGATTTCGCCGAGCAGCATCCCGCAGATGCCGGTCGCGATCACGAACAGCGCGGTGAGGTCCTTCGGCGCGTGGATCTTGTCGGACACCGCGAGCGCGAACGGGGTCGAGACCGAACGCGTCATCAGCGAGCGCTGCAGCTCGGGCGACAGGTGCAGCAGCTTCGCGAGCAGCAGCGAACCGCACACGCCCGCCGCGATCCCGACCGCGACGCCGACCGACAGCGACAGCCAGTGGCGGCGGATCAGCTCGCGGTATTCGTAGATCGGCACCGCGAACGCGATGGTCGCCGGGCCGAGCAGCCACATCAGCCAGCGCGTGTCGCGGAAGTACACCGAATACGGGATGCCGGTCAGCACGACCAGCAGCGCGAGCACGCCCGGCACGAACACCAGCGGCGAGAACAGCAGCGTCTTGCGGTACGCGTAGAGCCGCTTCGACGCGAAATACAGCGCGACCGTCAGCACGAAGCAGCCGATCGAGATCGCGGTATTCACCTGGTCGACGCTCAGGCGCGACAGCAGCGCATGCATGACGGGCTCCGGCTCAGTGGACCGACACGGTCGCCAGACGCGCGCGGCGGCGTTCGGCGAACATGCGTTGCGCGGCGAGCCGGCGCTCAAGCTTCGCGGCGAGGTCGACCGCGACGGCCACCGCGACCATCACGAACGCGGTGCCGGCGAGCATGACGAGCGCGATGCGCCAGCCGTCCTCGCGGAACAGGCCGCCGTACTGGACGGCCGCGACGGCCGCCGGCACGAAGAACAGCAGCATGTCGGACAGCAGCCAGTTCGCGCCGTCCTTCACCCATGCAGGCGCCACGCGGCCCGAGAACAGCAGCACCAGCAGCACGGCGAGCCCGACCACGCCGGACGGCACCGGCAGGCCGACCGCGCGCACGGCCCAGTCGACCGCGAGCCACAGCACACCGAGCGCGGCGGACTGCAGCGCGATGCGGCCCGTGCGCGTGAGCTTGCCCGGCGTGGCGGGAAGGACGGCGACAGACGCGGTCGAGTGGCTCATGGCTGGCTCCTGCAGAGATTCGGTTGATGCTAGGAGTATAGGGTTTCCCCTAACCATAAATAAAATGACTTGTCTCTATCCTTATCATTCCAGTTCGGAATCCTGTCTGTAGATGCTGCACCAATCTGGGGAGAAGCGATGGAATTGCGCGCGCTGCGGTACTTCGTCGAAGTGGTCCGCCAGCAGAGCTTCACGGCGGCGGCCGACCGGCTGTTCGTCACGCAGCCGACCATCAGCAAGATGGTGAAGGCGCTGGAGGACGAGATCGGCTCGCCGCTGCTGCTGCGCGACGGCCGGCAAATGGTGCTGACCGACGCGGGCCGGATCGTGTTCCAGCGCGGCCAGGACGTGCTCGCCGCGCAGGCGCAGCTGCAGTCGGAGCTGAACGATCTGGGCACGCTCGGGCGCGGCGAGCTGACGATCGGCATTCCGCCGCTCGGCGGCTCGTTGTTCACGCCGATCATCGCCGCGTACAAGCAGCGCTATCCGAACATCGAGCTGAAGCTGTTCGAGCAGGGCGCGCGGATGATTGAGGCGGCGCTGATGTCGGGCGAGCTGGAGCTGGGCGGGCTGCTGGAGCCGGTCGATCCCGGCACGTTCGAGCGGCTGCCGATGGTGCGCGCGCCGCTGTGGCTGGTCGCGCCGCGCGAGTCGCGCTGGGAGGACCACACGGCCGTGGCGCTCGCCGACCTCGCGCGCGAGTCGTTCGTGTTCTACGCGGAAAGCCTCGCGCTGCACGACGCGGTGCTCGACGCGTGCCGGCAGGCTGGCTTCACGCCGTCGATCGTGAGCCGCAGCGGCCATTGGGACTTCATGGCGGCGCTGGTGCACGCGGGCGTCGGCATCGCGCTGCTGCCCGAGCCGTACTGCCGGCGGCTCGATGCGCGGCAGTTCACGTGCCGGCCGATCGTCGAGCCGGAAATCACGTGGGCGATCGCGCTCGGCTGGCTGAAGAAGGGTTATCTGTCGCACGCGGCGCGCGCGTGGCTCGAGGTTGCGCGCGCGACGCTGCCGATCGCGTCCGGCGATGATCTCGCCTTCGGGGGTCTGCTCGCGCGCGAGTGATGCGGGCCGGGACATCGGCACGCGGCGGCCGTGCGGCTCATGCGTGCCGTGGGCGGTGGGCGTGGGCGATGTGTGCGGCCCGCGGCCGGCGGCCGGGCACGCGACGCCGGCCGGCCGCGGCGGGGCTCAATGCCCCATCGACGGCCCCGCGCCCTTCTTCGGCTTCGTGATCCACACGAGCGCCGCGAGCGCGATGAACACGCCGGCCGACAGGTGGAAGAAGTCGTTGGTCGCCATCATGAAGCCCTGCTGCGTGACGAGCTGGTTGAGCTGCGCGTTGGCCGTCTGCCCGACGACCCCGAGCTGCGCGAGCGCGGCCTGGTAGTCCGTCGTGTTCTGCGCATAGACGCTCACCGATTCCGCGAGCCGCGCATGGTGGTAGATCGCGTCGTTCTCCCAGAACGTCGAGCTGGCCGCGGTGCCGATCGCGCCGGACAGCGTGCGCAGGAAGTTCGACAGCCCCGACGCGCTCGCGAGCCGGTCGTCCGAAATGCTCGACAGCGTGATCGTCGTCATCGGCACGAAGAAGCACGCGACGCCGATCCCCTGCACGAGCCGCGGCAGGATCACGTGGTTGAACGGCACGTCGAGCGTGAACGTCGAATTCCACACCGACACGACCGCGAACACGATGAACGCGAAGCTCGCGACCATCCGCAGGTCGAGCCGGTGCATGTTGCGCCCGATCAGCGGCGACAGCACCAGCGCGAGCAGCCCGACCGGCGCGGTCGCGAGCCCGGCCTTGCCGGCCGTGTAGCCCATCACCGTCTGCAGCCACAGCGGGAAGATCACGACCGAGCCGAAGAACGCCATGAAGCCGAACGAGATGATCAGCGCGCCGAGCGCGAAGTTGCGGTCGCGGAACAGCGACAGGTCGACCACCGGCTCCTTCTCGGTGGCTTCCCACACGAGCATGAACGCGAGCGACACCACCGCGATCAGCGCGAGCGCGACGATGAAGCTCGAGTTGAACCAGTCGCGGTCCTTGCCGAGGTCGAGCATCATCTGCAGGCACGACACGCCGATCACGAGCAGCGCGAGGCCGATCGCGTCGATCCGCTGTTTGCTCGTGCGGGTTTCGCGGCCGCGCAGCAGGAAGTACGCGCAGGTCGCCGAGAAGATCCCGATCGGCAGGTTGATGTAGAAGATCCACGGCCACGTGTAGTTGTCGCTGATCCAGCCGCCCAGCAACGGGCCGAAGATCGGCGCGACGATCACCGTCATCGCCCATAGCCCGAGCGCGAGCCCGCGCTTCGCGGGCGGGTAGCTGCGCATCAGGATGGTCTGCGACAGCGGCACCATCGGCCCCGACACGAGGCCCTGCAGCAGCCGGAACGCGATCAGCGTCTCGAAGTTCGACGCGAGGCCGCACAGCGCCGACGCGATCGTGAACGCGAGCACCGACAGCGTGAACAGCCGCACTTCGCCGACCCGCCGCGCCAGCCAGCCGGTCAGCGGCACCGCGATCGCCGATGCGACCGAGTACGACGAGATCACCCACGTGCCTTCGCTGGTCGCGACGCCGAGGCTGCCCGAGATGGTCGGCACCGCGACGTTCGCGATCGACGTGTCGAGCACTTCCATGAAGGTGCCGAGCGCGAGCCCGACGGTGAGCAGCGCGAGCGCGCCGCCGGTGAGCGGCGCCGGTTCGGCGGCAGGGGACGCGGCAGATGCCGTGGTGGTGGACATCGGAATCTCCTAGACGCGACGCGCGCAACGCGTCGGCACAAGGCGCGGGCACACGGAACCGTGCGGCGCGACCGGGTGGAACGAATGAAGGGGCGCGCGGGGCACCTGCACGGTCATCTTCTGCCCAGACAGACAAATAAGCGAATGCTTAAACCGGAACATCGGGCCTCCGCGCTCAACAGTGGGGTTCGTCGGATTCGTCGGGCTTCGGGCAGCCGGCGTCGCCGGGGCCGTTCGCGATGAAGCGCTGCAGCAGGCCGGTGAGCGTCGCGAGCTCGTCGGCCGAGAAGCCGGCCAGCTGCGCGTTCAGCGCGGTCGCGATCAGCGACGGCAACGCCCGCGCCGCCTCGGCGCCGCGCTCGGTCAGCGTCAGCTCGATCACGCGGCGGTCCTGCTCGCTGCGCGCGCGGGCCACCAGGCCCTTGCGCTCGAGACGGTCGAGCATCCGCGTCATCGAGCCGCTGTCGTACGACATCTTGCGCGACAGCTCGAACGGCGTGCGCGCATAGCCGCGCGACAGCAGCAGGATCACGCCGATCTGCTGCGCGGTGAGGTCGTACGGCTCGAGGGCGCGATCCATCCGCTCGACGAGCGCCTGCCGAGCCTTGGTCAGGAAATAACCGAGGCTCGTTTCCAGCTCGATGGTGTCGGGATCGTAAAGGCCGCCGTTCATTGCGATTGCGCGCAGCAACAGTGCGTTTCAGGACAAAACGCGCCCAGTATCTTGAAAAATGATTGCTTGGTCAATATTATTTCAGGCAACCAGTTACGACGTGCACGTCGCACCGCCGGAGACTATGTTCTGACCGCCGCGCCCGCCCTGCCGGGCACCCGAGGATGTTCCCCATGCTGTTCCTGAAAAACGCCGCCGGCGCACTGCGCCGCAACCTGACCGATACCGCTCATCATGCGTTCGCCGGCCCGCACCGCGGCTGGAAGATCGCGCTGTACGTGACGATGCTGGTGGTGCCGGGCGGCTCGCTCGCGGCGCTCGGGTTCGCGTGGTTCGATCATCGGCGCCAGCGCAGCGCGAAACGGGCCGGCCGCGCCGGGCACCGCACGACTCAGACGGCGGCACCCGACCCATCGCCATGGCGGCCCGCCGTCGATCCCCTGCCGGTGCCCGCGCGCTGCCACTGACGCGGCGCGGCGCACGCCGTCGCCGTTGCCTTCGCCGTTGAATCGGCCCGCCGCAACGCGCGGTGCGGTCGGCGCAGCCGGCCCGTTTTGCACGCAAGCCCGCCGTAACGACCGGTAAACCGGCCGTCCGCACCGGTAACACATGCGTGCGGCCGCGCACCTTACCCTTACGGCTGCGCAGCTTTCCCGCCGTCAGTTACCATTTGTCCGCCAGCGGCTGAACGTCCGCACCGCGCGCGTTGCGCGACGCCGCTCGCCGGCCGCCGCACCCAGACAGGAACCTCACGATGCCGTACGCCTCCTTCCCGCGCGCCTTTCGCCCGCTGAGCGCCGCCGTTGCCGTTGCAACGGCCGTGCTGCTCGCCGGCTGCGCGGTCGGGCCCGACTATCACCGGCCCGACACGACGATTCCCGCCGCGTTCAAGGAAGCGCCGGCCGGCTGGAAGGTCGCGCAGCCGGCCGACCGGGCCGATCGCGGGCCGTGGTGGTCCGTCTACGGCGATTCGCAGCTCGACGCGCTGATCGGCAAGCTCAACGCGTCGAACCAGACCATCGCGCAATCGGCCGCCGCGTACCGGCAGGCACGCGCGCTCGTGACCGAGGCGCGCGCCGCGTACTTCCCGACGGTCGGGCTGACGGCGTCGGGCACGCGCTCGCGTACGGGACGCGCGTCGTCGTCGGGCTCGTCCACGTTCGGCGGCGGCTCGGCGATCGGCAACAGCTACAGCGTCGGCCTCGATGCGAGCTGGGAGCCGGACCTGTGGGGCAAGGTGAGCCGCAACGTCAGCGCGCAGCGCGCCGGCGAAGCGGCGGCCGCGGCCGATCTCGCGAACGCGCGGCTGTCGCAGCAGGCGCTGCTCGCGCAGACGTACTTCCAGCTGCGCACGTCCGATGCGCTGCAGAAGCTGCTCGACGACACGGTGAAGTCGTACGGCGACTCGCTGAAGCTCACGCAGAACCAGTACGCGCAGGGCGTGGCCGCGCGCGCCGACGTGATCCAGGCGCAGACCCAGCTGCAGAGCGCGCAGGCCGCGTCGATCGACAACGGCGTCGCGCGCGCGCAATACGAGCATGCGATCGCGACGCTGATCGGCGAACCGGCATCGACCTTCTCGCTGCCGCCGAACCCGCTCGCCGAGGAGCCGCCGGTCACGCCGGTCGACGTGCCGTCCGCGCTGCTCGAGCGCCGGCCCGACATCGCGGCCGCCGAGCGCCGCGCGGCCGCCGCGAACGAGCAGATCGGCGTCGCGATCGCCGCGTTCTTCCCGACGCTCACGCTGTCGGCCAGCGGCGGCTTCCAGAGCTCGGTGTGGTCGCAGCTGTTCACGCTGCCCGCACGGTTCTGGACGGTCGGCCCGCAGCTCGCGGCGACGCTGTTCGACGCCGGCCTGCGGGCCGCGCAGACCGACGCGGCCCGCGCGACCTACGATCAGGACGTCGCCGCGTACCGGCTCGCGGTGCTCACCGCGTTCCAGGACGTCGAGGACAACCTCGCGTCGCAGCGCATCCTCGCGCACGAAGTCGACGTGCAGCGGCAGGCCGTCGCGAGCGCCGAGCAGGCGCTGGCGATCGTCACGAACCAGTACAAGGCCGGCACGGTCGCCTATCTGAACGTGCTGACCGCGCAGACCACCGCGTTCACTGCGCAGCAGAAGCTCGCGACGCTCGGCGGCCAGCGGATGGTGTCGTCGGTCGGGCTCGTGAAGGCGCTCGGCGGCGGCTGGGATACGTCGGACATGGCGCGCGAGACGGGCGGCATGGCGGCGCCCGCCGCGATGCCGGCGTCCGGCGCGACGGCCGCCGCGCCGCTCGCGCAGCAGTAACGGGAGCCGCGGCGCGGGCCGCGGCGGCTCAGCGCATCGCGTCGCCGAAGATCAGCGACACCTGGTTGTTGCCGATCGGATGTCCGAGCAGGTTCAGCAGCCCCGCGAGGTTCGCCTGCTGCTCCGGCGCCGCGTGCGCGGTGCCGCGGAACGACCCGTGGCCGGGGCCGAAGCCGCCGTGTCCGTCGAGGAACAGCGGGCCCTGCGTGGTCGACAGGTCGAGATCGGCGTCCGCGCCCTTCGCCTGCAGCACCGCGCGGTACGAGCCGAGCGGCTTCACGCGCGACACGCGCGAACTCATCGAATCGATCGTCACCGTCAGCTGGCCGAACGCGTTGTTGCCGATCAGCCGCCAGTCGGTCCAGCCGAGCCGCACGTCGCCCTGCAGGTCGAGCGTGTTGAACGGCGTGCCGAGCCCGGCGAGCAGCGAAGCGGGCACGGCCATCGCACCGGCCGACAGCACCGCGCCGCGCCACGTCGCGTCGAGCGTGACGGCATCGGGCATCGCCTCGGTCTGCCGCATGCGCATCTGCACGCGGCCGGTCAAGAGCGGCCAGAAGCGCGTGGTCCATTCGACGCGGCCCGGCAGCAGCGTGGCGGCGCTCTGGTCCGCGCCCGGCGCCAGCATCAGCGTGCCGGAGCCGTGCCACAGCGAGCCGTCCGGATCGACGAGATTGACGTGACCGCCGGTCGCACGCGCGAACTGCGGCGCGATCCACGCGGCCGGCGCGAGCGCGACGAGCGTGGCGGCCGTGGCCAGCGCGCCGGCCGCCAGCCACGGCAAGACGGCGACGAGCCGCCTGAGTGCCGGCCGCATCGGCCGGGCGTCGCTTGTTTCGTTCACTGCGTCATTTCTGCATCGAGGGTTGCATCACGGCCGTCAGGTCGACCTGACCGTCATCCTTCAGTGCGGTGGCGTGCGCTTCGCCGACCTGCACCTTGAACTGCCGGCGCGCATCGTCGAGCCACTGCGTCCATGCCGGGAACGACACGTTCTTCATCTGGACCTGCACGCCGTTGCCGACCACCTGCACCTGCGCGCCCTGCAGCCCGTGATCGGACAGCGACGCGGTGAGCGCGTCCTTCAGCGCGAGGCCGGTCGGCGCGACGCCCTGCGCGGCGGCGGTCAGCGACTTCGCCTCGTTGGCCTGCGCGGTCATCTGCGCGAGCTCGCGGCGCAGCGTCGGCAACTCGTGCTGGATGCGCGCGCGGCCTTCCTGCGCGGGCGACCACAGCACCGAATACGCGATCGCGACGGCCAGCACCGTGCCGCCCCAGCCGAGCAGCGTGCGTTCCCGCGGCGTGCGCTCGCCCCAGAACTGGGCCAGCGTCTCGTTCAGTTGTGCGGTGTTCATGAGCGGCTCCGGATCGTCCATTTGCCGGTGCTGCTGTCGACTTCGCCGGCCAGCCCGTTGCGCGCGAGACGCTGCGGGAAATCGGGGTCGACCTTGACCTCCGGCTTGAAGCCGACGTCGAGCCGCCGGTCGTGATAATCGAGCGAGGCGATGCCATTCTGCGGCAGCGCGCCCATCGAGCGCGACAGCCCGCTCGCCAGCGCGAGGAAATCGTTCGGCGACAGCTCGCCGGCCGCGAGCCGCAGCTGATCGAGCTGGCGCTGCATCTGCGCGGGCGGATCGAGCACGGTGGTCGTCTTCGGGAACGCGGACAGCAGCGTCTCGGTGATCTGCGCCGACAGCGCATCGCGCTCGCGCGACAGCTTCCACCAGTGCAGGTTCATCCCGATCACCGCGACGCCGAGCGTCGCCGCCGCGAGTGCGATCGGCACGCGCAGGCGCTTCACCGTCGCGCGATCGAAGCGCCACGGCTGCGATTCGAATTCGAACTGGCAGAGATCGAACTTCTCGTCGAGCGCACGCCGCGCGAACACGTCGAACGCCAGCGGCTGCGCCCCGGGCAACAGCGCGGCGTCGCTGCGGCCGACCGACGCGAGGCGCGGCTCCGCGCCCGGCTCGCCGAGTTCGTACAGTTCGACGTCGGCGCCGCCCGCGAGCGCGGCCAGCGTGCCGCCCGCGCGGGCCGCGGGCGCGGCGAAACCTTCGCCGAGCGCACCGCGCGCGATCGCGAATTCGTAGCGCGGCGCCGCGGCCGCCCCCGGCTGCGCGCCGGCTTCGACGAGCGCCGGTTCGACCGTCGTCGCGAGGCCGAGCACCGCGGCCACCGGCGCGGGCCGTGCGAGCGGCGCGGCGTCGGCTGCGAGTGCGGCGGCAGGCGCGGCGTCGCCGTCGGCGGGCAGGGCGGCGTCGGCCGTGCTCGCGCGCGGCGCGGGCAGGCAGCGCGTGGCCGGCACCGCGCTCAGGTGCCGGTGGCCGGCCGCGATGAACGCGTCGCAGATCGTGCGGAACCACGCGCGATCGACGACGGCCAGCACGCGGCGGCCGTCGGGCAGCGCGACCGGATCGAGCGCGATATGGCAGCCGAGCGGATCCTGGATCAGCTGATCCTCGACGATGTTGGGCAGCGCCTGGCGCAGCTTCGGCCCCTTGAGCGGCGGCACGGTCGCGGCCAGCAGCAGCACGTCGCGCGCGGCGACGATCAGCACCGTCGCGTTCGCGCGCGGCAGCAGCGCGAGCGCGGCGCGGCCCGCGCGCTGCACCTGGCCGGCCTTGTCCACGAGCGTGAACGGCAGCTCGGGCCACTGCCATTCCTGCAACGGCACGGCCGGCTCGCGCGGCGGCAAAGAAACAATCAGCGTGCTCAAGAGCTCCTCTCCCGAATGGCGTCGTTATAGCTGGTCGCGGATGCGCACGACCCGCGTCGAATGCGTGGTCGGATCACGATACACGAGCGAGGTGCGATCGACCTCCGCGCGATCGTGCTGGATCCGGCCGTGCACGATGAAATAGCTGGAATTGACGTCGACGAGGCTCGAGTCGATCGTCGCGTTCGGCGCACCGGCGCCGCGCAGCGCGAGCTGCACGTCGCCAGCGTTGCGGAAAAATACCGTCTCGCGGCGCGACACCAGCGCCTGCGCCGACGACACGCTCATCCCCGGCACCAGCGCGGCGATCACCTCGGCCGGCGCGGTGTTCATGTTCACCGGAGTCGTGGTCGGCAGCACGGTGACGAACGGGCGCAGCCGCGCGACCATCTCGGACGTCACGCCGTCGACGTCGAGCAGGCTGTCCACGCTCGTCATCACGAGCGGCGCCGGCCCGCGCTCGGTGTCGGACATGCCCGGTTCGTCGGTGAAGTTGCCGGCCATGTCGCCGCCGGGCACCGGCGCGGTCGCGGCCGTGCCGGCGCCCGGCAGCGCCAGCGTCTGGAAGCGCGTCGCCGAATGCATCAGCCCGGCGCGCATCTGCAGCGCGATCCGCTTCGCGAGCGCGCCGTCGTAACCGAGCGTCGCCAGCAGCCGCTGGAACGCCTGCAGCTGCGTGACGTTGAGCTGCAGCACGCCCGGCGCCGGCGACGACACGAGATTGCGCAGGTTGTACTTCGCCTGCGCATCCTCGATCGAGCCGGAGATGTAGGTGTCCTCGCCGCCGTTGTCGTTCGGCGCGCCGATCCGGCCGAGGAAGTCCGACAGCTTGGTCTTCGCGATCGGCACGGCCCAGATTCCGCCGAGATAGGTGATGCCGGGCGCCGTGTCGGCTTCGGAGCGCAGGATCATGCGCGTCCAGTCGAGCGCGCCGCGCGCGACCCACTGCGCCTGCGCGAGCACGCGCTGGTTCTCGATGCGGCGGATCTGCACCTGCTGGCGCCACAGCATCCCGGAGACAAGGATCGCCGACAGCGCGACCACCAGCAGCGCGGTGATGATTGCCGCGCCGCGCTCGCGCTGCGCGCGCGCGGCGAACCGGAAGCGGGAAGGGCGGGCGCGCATCGTCATTCCCCGACCAGGAAAATGCGCGTGACCGGCACGCGCAGCGACGTCGCGCCGATGCTGACCTGCAGGCCCGTCACCGCGCGCGCGGGCGGCGCGTTGCCGATCTGCGGCACCTTCAGCGCATCGTTGTTCTGCGCCAGCGCGTCGTTGGCCGTCTGCAGGTTGGTGGTCCAGCCGACGCGCGGCACGTACAGCTTCGCGTCGATCGCGCCGACGCCGCCCATCAGCGCGACCCAGCTCCAGCCGTCGACGCTGCTGTCCTTCAGCACGTCGCGCAGGCGGTTCGCGTCGTCGAGCGGCGGCGATGCGTAGCGCACGACGCGCCCGCCGGCGATCCGGTAGCGGACCACCTGCAGCCGCGGCGCGGCGCCCGGCACGTCGAGTTCGCGCACGATCTGCAGCGTATTGCCGGCGACGCCGATCGCCGGCTGGCCGGCTTCGTCGTCGGTCGCGGCGAGCCGCGCGTCGATGCGCATCTGGTCGAACATCTGCGCGAAGACGCGCTCGTCCTCCATCGCGGAGGCGACCTTGTCGCGGCCGCGCATGATCTGGTCGAGCCCGCGCCACGCGAGGATCGCGACGACCGCGAGGATCGCGATCGCGATCATCAGCTCGATCAGCGTGAAGCCGCGCACGCGCCGCGAGGCGGCGGCGCGCGCCGGCTGGCGGCGCGGCGGCGCGTCAGAGCGGACGGCTGGTTTCATTCGCGACCACCGTCACCATTTGTGCGAGCACGCCGGCGCGCCCCGGCATGCTCACCGACACCTGCACGCGCCGGAACACCGGGTTCGGCGTGCTGCTCACGCGCTGCGTGCACACCAGCTGCACGTTGCCCTGCGAGCAGTCGAAGCTCTGCTCGCCGACCTCCGGCCACGCATGCGCGAGGCGCAATTGCGCCAGCGCGTTGTCGGCGCTCCAGCCGGCGAGCAGCCGGCGATGCAGATCGGAGGCGTTGGTCGCCATCGTGCCGACCGCGCGGATCGACGCGGCGAGCGCGACCGCGATGATCGCGAGCGCGACGAGCACCTCGATCATCGTGAAGCCCTGCGAGGAAGCGGCCGGGAAGCGCAGGCGACGACGCATCGTCATTGCACCTCGTAGCGGCCGTTGCCGGTGCCGACGATCGTCGCGCTACCGGCGGCGGAATGCAGCGTCACGCGCACCGGCGTGTCGATGCTTTCGGTACCGAACACGACGCGGCTCGCGCGCGTGTCGGAACCCGGATAGTCGATATCGGCGCCCGTCACGCCGCCGTCCCAGTCGCGCGGACGCAGCAGATCGTCGCGCAGCGTGCGCCAGCCGTCGGGCGAGCTCACGTCGAACCGGAAGCCATGCGCGGTCGGCTGCCACGCGATCGGCCGCGCGCGCACCTGCGCTTCGTCGCCGGCCGACTCGAACAGCAGCGCGATGCGCTGCGCTTCCTCGCGCAGGTCGGTGCGCGGATTGCGCGTGAGCGACAGCGACGCGAGCGACACCAGCAGGCCCGCGATCACCAGCACGACCAGCATCTCGAGCAGCGTGAAGCCGCGCGCCTGCGCGCGTGCGATGCGGCCGCGCACGCGGCCGGCGGTGCGGCATGCGGCAGCGGGGCGCGACGGCGTGCGAGGGGCGGGCATGAGGGGAAGAATGCGGCGAAGGCGGGACCGGTCAGCGCGGGCTTACTGCCACGACCCGATGTCGGTGTCGTTGCCGTCGCCGCCTTCCTTGCCGTCGGCGCCGTAGCTGAACACGTCGATCTCGCCGTGCACGCCCGGATTCAGGTACTTGTACGCGTTGCCCCACGGATCGTTCGGCAGGCGTTCGAGATAGCCGCCGTCCTTCCAGTTGTTCGGGATCGGATCGGTCGTCGGCTTCTGGGTCAGCGCGGTCAGCCCCTGTTCCTGGCTCGGATAGCGGCCGTTGTCGAGACGGTACAGCTTGAGCGCCTGCATGATGGTGCCGATGTCCTGCTTCGCGGCGATACGGCGCGCCTCGTCGGGACGGCTCATGATTTTCGGCACGATCAGTGCCGCCAGGATCCCGAGGATCGCGACCACCACCATGATCTCGATCAGCGTGAAACCGCGCTGACGGCGCACGGCCGCATTACGGCGAGTGATCCACGTTTGCATGACTACCTCTTTCCAAAAAATGTCGTCGATTGAGTGACGCACCCTGCGCATCGCGGCCGCATACCTGACGGCAGGCTTCCGATACCCGGGGCGCGGAGCACGCATTGTAAGGCGCGCATCGCCGAGGGCTTTCACTCAACGCAAATTTCATATAGATCCGTACAATAGCGCGCATGAACGCGCTCTCGATCCGGATCCTCTCCCTCGCCCTCTTCGCGGGTTTGTGCGCGACGGCCACCTACTGGGTCGTCACGCTGTCGGCCCGCGAAGCGCCGCTGCCTGCCGCCGCCGCGCGGCTGCCGATCCGCACCGAGGACGCCGCCGCGCTCTTCGGCGGACAGCTCGACAAGAATCCCGTGCAGGACATCCACCTGTTCGGCATTCTCGCGCTCGATCACGGCGGCGCCGCGATCGTCGGCATCGGCGGCGAACCGCCGCGCGCGGTGTCGCTCGGCGCGGAGCTCGCGCCCGGCGCGAAGCTCGCCGAAGTGCGCAGCCGCTCGATCATCGTCGACCGCAACGGCGCGCGCGCCGAAGTCCAACTCCCGGCCAACACGCCGTCCCCCGCGATCTACATGCGCTGAGCGGCGCCGGCGCACGCGCCGGCCACGCCGTCACTGCACCATGTTGTTCAGCTCGATGATCGGCAGCATCACGGCCAGCACGATCACCAGCACGATCCCGCCCATCGCCAGGATCAGCAGCGGCTCGAGCAGGCTCGTCAGGAACATCGTGCGCCGTTCGAGCTCGCGCGCCTCGCCTTCGGCCGCGCGGTCGAGCATCGTCGTCACGTCGCCGGTCGCTTCGCCGGAACGGATCAGGTGCACCAGCACCGGCGGAAACGTCTTCACGTTGTTCAGCGCGCGCGACAGCGCGGAGCCTTCGCGCACGCGCACGATCGCATCGTCGATGTTCGCGCGCATCGCGCGGTTCGACAGCGTCTCGCCGGCCGCCTGCAGCGCGCGCAGGATCGGCACGCCGGCCGCGGTCAGGATGCCGAGCGTGCTCGCGAAGCGCACCGTGTTGTAGCCGCGCACGAGCTTGCCCGCGAGCGGCGCGGTCAGCACCCAGCGGTCGAACGCCAGCCGCGGCCCGGCGCGCGACAGCGTCGACTTCACGATCCACACGACGAGCGCGACCGCGATCAGGATCGCCCACCACCAGTGCCGCACGAACTCGGACAGCGCCATCATCACGATCGTCAGCAGCGGCAACTGCTGCTTGGTGCTCGCGAACACGTTGACGACCTGCGGCACGACGTAGCTCAGCAGGAACGTGACGATGCCGAACGCGATCAGCGTGACGATCCCCGGATACGTGAACGCGAGCAGGATCTTCTGCTTGAGCGCGTTGCTCTGCTCGATGTAGTCGGCCAGGCGCGACAGCACGATGCCGAGCTTGCCCGTATGTTCGCCGGCGGCGACGAGCGCGCGGTAGATCTCCGGAAAATCGCGCGGATGCTGTCCGAGCGCATTCGCGAGCGAATGGCCGCCGAGCACTTCGGCGCGGATCGCGGCCATCAGCTCGCGGATGTAGTCGCGCTCGGCCTGCTCGGTGAGCACGCCGAGCGCCTCGTCGAGCGGCAGCCCCGCGATCAGCAGGCTCGCGAGCTGGCGCGTGAGGATCGCCTGCTCGCGCTGCGACAGCTTGCGGCCGAACGCGAGGCGCTGCGAACGCGCGCCGCGCGTCGCGCTGGCGGCCGGCTCGACCACGAGCGGCGTGAGCCCCTGCGTGCGCAGCTGGCCGCGCGCGGCGCGCGCGCTGTCGGCGTCGATCACGCCTTTCTGCGCACGCCCCGCCGAGTCGATCGCTTCGAAACGGAATGCCGGCATCGCGCTATGCGCCTCCCGTCACGCGCAGCACTTCCTCGAGCGACGTCGCGCCGGCCGCGAGCCAGCGCTCGGCATCGTCGCGCAGCGTGCGCATGCCTTGCGCGCGGCCGGTGGCGAGGATCTCCGCGTCGGCCGCGTTGCGATGGATCAGCGAGCGGATCGCATCGTCGACCACCAGCAGTTCGTACACGCCGCGCCGGCCCGTGTAGCCCGAATGGCCGCACTTGTCGCAGCCGACCGGATGCCACACGCTGCGGCCGTCCTCGTGCCGCTCTTCCTTGCAGACCGGACACAGCTGGCGCACCAGCCGCTGCGCGAGCACGCCGAGCAGCGACGACGCGAGCAGGTACGGCTCGACGCCCATGTCGGTCAGCCGCGTGACGGCCGACGCGGCGTCGTTCGTATGCAGCGTCGCCAGCACCAGGTGGCCCGTGAGCGATGCCTGCACCGCGATCTGCGCGGTTTCGAGGTCGCGGATTTCGCCGATCATGATGACGTCCGGATCCTGGCGCAGGATCGAGCGCAACGCGCGGGCGAACGTCATCCCGATCCGCTCGTTGACCTGCGTCTGGCCGATGCCGGACAGGTCGTATTCGATCGGATCCTCGACCGTCATGATGTTGGTCGTCGCCGTTTCGAGCCGCGACATTGACGCGTACAGCGTCGTCGTCTTGCCGGAGCCGGTCGGCCCCGTCACCAGCACGATCCCGTGCGGGCGGGCGATCAGCTTGTCGAACTGGACGAGCGTGTCGCGGCCCATCCCGAGCGCTTCGAGGTTCAGGCGCTGCGCGTCCTTTTCGAGCAGACGCAGCACCGCGCGCTCGCCGTGCCCGGTCGGCAGCGTCGACACGCGCACGTCCACCGGGCGGCCGCCGACGCGCAGCGTGATGCGGCCGTCCTGCGGCAGGCGTTTTTCGGCGATGTCGAGCTGCGCCATGATCTTGATCCGCGAGATCAGCGCGCCGTGCAGCGCCTTCTTCGGGCGCACGACGTCGCGCAGCGTGCCGTCGACGCGAAACCGCACGACCGACGCATTCTCGAACGGCTCGATGTGGATGTCCGACGCCTGCTCGCGCGCGGCCTGCGTGAGCAGCGCGTTGATCATGCGGATGATCGGCGCGTCGTCTTCCGATTCGAGCAGATCCTCGACTTCCGGGATGTCCTGCATCAGCCGCGACAGGTCGACTTCGCCTTCGACCTCGCCGACGATCTGCGCGGCGCTGCCGTCCTGGCGCGCGTACGCGTGGTTGATCGCCTGCGCGAGCTCGTCGGCCGGCACGCGCTGTACGACGATCGAACCGAAGTTGCGGGCGATCTCGGCGAGCGCCGCGTCGCTCGTGCGTTCGCTGATCCACACCTCGAGCGTATCGTCGAGCTGGTGCGCGATCAGCACCTGGCCGCTCTTCGCGAAGCCGTACGGCAGCAGGCGGGCGGCGAGCGGCGACGGCGGCTGCCGTTCGCCCGGCGCGCCGTCCTGGGGCGCGGACGCGAGCACGTCGCTCACTGCGAGGCTCCCGGCGTGGCGCTCAACGGTTGCTGCGGCACCGTCTGCTGCGGCACGCTTTGCGGCTGCACGGGCGTCTGCTCCGGCAGCGGCTGGGCCGGCACCGGCGCGACCTGACGCTGCATCTGCTGGCGCCGCATCTTGTCGAGATCGAACAGATTGCCGGCCGGCGTGCCGCCCTGGCTCGGGCCGAGCGGCATCGGCGGGACGATCGGATCGTCCTTGTCGCGCATCACGTTGTTGTCCGACTTGTATGCGCCCGTCACGCCCTGGATGTAGTCGTAGCGGTTCGCGGTGACTTCCTGCGCGACGTTGCGATCGCTGATGATCACCGGCCGCAGGAACACCATCAGGTTGGTCTTCGCGCGCTGCTTCGATTCGGAGCGGAACAGCTGGCCGATCCACGGGATGTCGCCGAGCAGCGGCACCTTGCTGTTCGACACCTGGTAGTTGTCCTGCATCAGGCCGCCGAGCACGATGATCTCGCCGTTGTCGGCGAGGATCGTCGACTGGATCGAGCGCTTCGTGAAGGTCGGCCCCGTCTGCGCGCTGGTCGTGCCGGCGACGACCGCCGAGTCTTCCGTATACAGCTGCAGCTTCAGGATGCCGCCGTCGGTGATCTGCGGCTTCACGTGCAGCGTGAGGCCGACGTCGCGACGGTCGTACGTGTTGAACGCGTTGCTCGTCGTGCCGCTCGTCAGGTTCGAGTACGAGCCGGTCGCGATCGGCACGTTCTGGCCGACGACGATCTTCGCTTCCTCGTTGTCGAGCGTGATCAGGTTCGGCGTCGACAGCACGTTCGCGTCGCTCACGCCGGCGAAATATTGCAGCAGCGCGCCGAGGCTCTGCACGCCGAACAGGTTGTGCAGCCAGCCGATGTTGAGGCCCTGCGTCAGCGTGCCGAGATTGGCCGCGAGGCCGGGCGTGGTGGCGCCGGCGGTGCCGGCCGTCAGATTGACGATGCTGTTGCCGAGCCCGGACGTCGGGTTCAGGTTCGTGCCGCCGAGGAACTGGCCGCTCGCGACCTGCCACTGAATGCCGAGGTTGCCCTGCGTCGTCGAATTCAGCTCGACGATCAGCGCCTCGATATAGACCTGCGCGCGCCGCGCGTCGAGCTGGTCGATCACCGAGCGCAGGTTCCGGTAGACCGGATCGGATGCGGTGATGATCAGCGAGTTGGTCGCCGCGTCGGCCTGGATCATCCCGCCGGGCTGGTTGTCGTCGCCCTTGTCCTTGTCGCCGCCGAGCAGGCCGGCGCTGCCCATGCCACCGCTGCCCGATGCGCCGCCGCCATACGCGGACGAAGACGAACCGCCGAGGCCGCCCGACGGCAGCGGCGGGGTGCCCGACGTGCCGGTCGAGAAGTTGCCGCTCGACGACGAGCCGCCGTTCTGGTTGAAGCTGTTCGCATCGTTCGACGACGCCGACGAGCCGCTGTCGTTGCCGCCCTTGCCGAGCATCCCGCGTAGCGTCTTCGCGAGCTTCACCGCGTCCGCGTTGCGCAGCGGAACCACGTGCATGTTGCCCGGCACCGCGCTCGGCGCATCGAGCTGCTGCACGAGGCGCTTCGCCGCCGCGAGGCGCGACGCGCTCGACGCGCGCAGCAGCAGCGAGTTGGTGCGCGGATCGGCGGTGACCGACACCTTCAGCGTCGCGTCGCTGTTGCCGATCGCACCGGGGTCGAGCATCTTCTGCAGTTGCGCGGCCAGGTCGATCGCGTTCGCGTTGCGCAGCGGCACGACCTGCACCTGCGCGCCCGCGGCGCTGTCGACGCCGGCGATGATCTGCGCGATGCGGCGCACGTTGTCCGCATAGTCGGTCACGACGATCGTGTTGTTCGCCGGGTACGCGGTGACCGTGTTGTTCGGCGAAATCAGCGGGCGCAGCACCGGCAGCAGGTTGTTGGCCGATTCGTTGTGCAGCTCGAACACCTGCGTGATCACCTGATCGCCGCGCGCTTGCGGCGTGTTGCCGACATAGGTCGGCACGCCTTGCAGCTTCGCATCGGCCTCCGGCACGACCTTCAGCACGCCGTGGTCCTGCACCAGCGCGAAGCCCTGCATGCGCAGCGCCGACTGCAGCGTCTTCAGCGCCTGCTCCTCCGGCACCGGCCGCTCGGCCACGAGATTGAGCTGCCCCTTCACGCGGGGATCGACGATGATGGTCTTGCCGGTCGCGGCGCCGATCGCCTTCGCGACCTGGTCGATGTCCGCATTCACGAAGTTGAGCGTGACCTGAGCGTAGGCGGCCTGGGAGACGATGATGCCGGCGACCACCAGGGTCGTGGCGATGCGCCGCATAGCGAAGCGAGTTCTTGTCATGGATGAATGGGTCGATGCCGGCTCAGGCCACTTCCGGCGGTAGTGCTGGGATCCAAGTCCTAAAGGCGCGACATTAGCAGTTTTTCATGTCCGAAATATCACATTGATCCGAAGACTGTCTCACATACGACATCTTGCTGGCGCAATGTATGCAGAATGTAATATTTTCGGCATCACTGCGAGATTCCGGCCGCCATCGCCTTGTCGCGCTATCGAGATCGACACGGAAATGCGGTATAAACGGTCTGCCGTCCGTCGGATGTCGCCACGTGACGGTCTGTCGGTATGATACGGGCGACGCGTTTCCAGTCGTACGCCGAACAGACACGGGTTTTCCCGAGCATTTCACCTATTCGTCACCGCTTGCGCACTATGAACAGACGGTTCGCTTCGATCGCGCTGATCGCCGCCGGCGCAGGGTTCGCCTGCGGCAACGCTCGCGCCGATTGTTTCGACGAAGCCGCCCGGTATCAGAAGGTCAATCCGCTGATCCTGCGCGCGATCGCGTGGCAGGAGTCGCACAACCGGCCCGACGCGCTGAACAAGAATACGAACGGCTCCGTCGACTACGGGCTCATGCAGATCAACTCGATCCATCTGCAGACGCTGTCGCGTTACGGCATCGGCCGCGACACGCTGATGGAGCCGTGCAAGAACGTCTACATCGCCGCGTGGCATCTGCGCCAGAAGATGAATCGCTACGGCAACAGCTGGCAGGCGGTGGGCGCCTATCATTCGGAAACGCCGTCGCTGCGCGACAAGTATGCGCGGCAGATCGCCGGCATCCTGTCGCAGTGGAAGCTGCTGCCGCAGCAGTGACGCCGCGGCGCGCAGCCGCTCGGCCGGCGCGCGTTTGATGCACAATGCGGACTCACGCCGCCATGTCGACCGGCCCCGCGGGCCGATCGCGCCCCGCAAGGGCGCCGCGGCCGCTTTTTCATCCTTTCCGTTGGTGCAAATCGTTATGAATCCGGCAATGAACCAGCCGTTGCCCGTCACCGTGCTGTCCGGTTTCCTCGGCGCCGGCAAGACCACGCTGCTCAATCACATCCTCGCGAACCGCGCGGGCCTGAAGGTCGCGGTGATCGTCAACGACCTCGCGGCGGTCAACATCGACGCGTCGCTCGTGCGCGATGCGCAGGCGCTGTCGCACGTCGAGGAACGGCTCGTCGAGATGTCGAACGGCTGCATCTGCTGCACGCTGCGCGACGATCTGCTCGTCGAGATCCGCAATCTCGCCGCCGACGGCCGCTTCGATGCGATCGTGATCGAATCGACCGGCATCGCCGAGCCGATGCCGATCGCCGAAACCTTCACGTTCGTCGACGACGACGGCGCCTCGCTGTCGAGCGTCGCGCGGCTCGACACGCTCGTGACGGTCGTCGATGCGTACAACTTCCTGCGCGACTACGGTTCCGACGATGCGCTCGCGACGCGCGGAATCGCCGCTTCCGACGAAGACGATCGCACGCTCGTCGAATTGCTGATCGAGCAGATCGAATTCTGCGACGTGCTGGTGATCAACAAGGCCGATCTCGTCGGCGCGGACGAACTCGCGCGCCTGCAGCACATCCTCGCGCGGCTGAACCCGCGCGCGCATCAGGTCGTCTCGACGTTCGGCAACGTGCCGCTCGACGAAGTGCTGAACACCGGCCGCTTCGATTTCGACGAGGCCGCGAATGCGCCGGGATGGCTCGCGTCGCTCGATCACGATCATACGCAGTGCGACGATCCGGACTGCCACGATCCGCATCATGCGCACGTGCACGGCGAAGCGGACGAATTCGGCATCGGCAATTTCGTTTACCGCGCACGCCGGCCGTTTCATCCGGCGCGACTCTGGGCGCTGCTGCATCAGGAATGGCCGGGCGTGCTGCGCAGCAAGGGCTTCTTCTGGCTCGCGACGCGCAACGACATCGCGGGCTCGCTGTCGCAGGCGGGCGGCGTGTGCCGACACGGGCCGGCCGGCCTCTGGTGGGCCGCGCAGGATCGCGCGGAATGGCCGGAAGACGACGAATTGCTCGCCGAAATTCGCACGGAGTGGCAGGGCGATCTCGACGATCGCTCGATCGGCGATCGCCGTCAGGAGCTCGTGCTGATCGGCATCGGGCTCGACGCCGATGCCTGGCGCGCGAAACTCGACGCGTGCCTGCTCACCGATGCGGAATTCGCGCTGGGCGCCGAACAATGGGCCGCATTCGACGATCCGTTCCCGGCGTGGGACGTCGACGAGCATGATGACGACGATCCCGACGGGCAGATCGTGCATGCGTAACACGCGGTAAACACGCTGCTGGCAAGCGGCCGACACAACGTTAAATCTTGCAAGCGCGGCGCACACTGTGGTGAAAATGCCGCGCGCGCCAAACAAAAAACCCGCCGGAAGGCGGGTTTTTTTCTGGAACGAGCGCGGTATTAACGCTTGTTGACGGCGTCCTTGAACGCCTTGCCAGCCGTGAACTTGACCGTCTTGGCTGCCGGGATCTTGATGGTTTCGCCCGTCTTCGGGTTGCGGCCCGTACGTGCTGCGCGCTTGCCCGAACCGAAGCTGCCGAAGCCGATCAGCTGAACCGCATCGCCCTTCGACACGGCTTTCTTGATGACTTCGAGCAGCGTGTCCAGCGTTTCGCCGGTTTGAGCCTTGCTGGCGCCCGTTTGGGCGGCGACGGCGTCGATCAGTTCCTGTTTGTTCATTAAGGTTCCTTTTTCAGGTTAGGTTTGACACGAACAGCGCGAACGCGCCGATTATACGTGCGCGAACCGTGCCGTCGAGAGACAGACTCCGACGACACAGCGCCGAATCCTGGCCCGCGCGACGCGCCGTCCGGCTTGCCGGCGGCCACCCCGCGGTACGGCGTTGCTATGATAGCGCAGCGCAAACCCAATAACGACAAGGGTTTCAAAGATTTTCATCGGTATTTCGCCGAATGAATCGTCGATTGCCCATTTTTTGACCTGCGCCAAGCGCAGAGGATACGCAGCCCGCTCCACGCGCGCGCCAGCTCGTTGGTTTTTGCCAACGCGGCGCGCCGGGCGTCCGCGCAATCCCTTGCCAGGCTTGGCCGCCACGCTTTTTGTTTCGCATGCCCGACCGACTCGTCCCGGCCACGCTCGCGTTTCGCGACGACGGCACCCTCATCTCGCCCGAGTACGGCGACATCTATTACAACGTCGCCGGTGCGTTCGCGCAGGCGAACTACGTGTTCATCGCCGGCAACCGGCTGCCCGCACGCTGGCAGGGCAGCCGCACGTTCACGATCGTCGAGACCGGGTTCGGCACCGGCACCAACTTCCTCGCGACCTGGGCCGCGTGGCGCGACGACCCCGCGCGCTGCGAGCGGCTGCATTTCGTGTCGTTCGAGAAGCATCCGTTCACGCGCGACGACCTGCGTCGAGCACTTTCCCACATCGTTGCGGGCACAACTTTGTCGGAGCAGGCGGCGCTGCTTGCCGATGCGTGGCCGCCGGCCGTGCCCGGTTTTCATCGGATCGAATTCGAAGGTGGACGCGTCGTGCTCACGCTCGCGCTCGGCGATGCGCGCGAGCTGCTGCCGAAGCTCGTCGCACGCGCGGACGCGTTCTATCTGGACGGCTTCGCACCGGCGAAGAACGCGGACCTCTGGTCGGCCGACGTGTTCCGCGCGCTCGCGCGCGTCGCGGCCGACGACGCGACGTTCGCGACGTATTCGAGCGCAGGCGTCGTGAAGCAAGCGCTCGTCGAAGCGGGCTTCGCCTATCGCAAGATGCCGGGTTTGGCCGGCAAGTTTGCGATGCTGGTCGGCGAATACGCGCCGCGGTGGCGGATGCGCCGGCACGAGCCGCCGCGCGCGTTGCCGGTGGCCGCGCGCGAGGCGATCGTGATCGGCGCGGGCCTCGCCGGATGTGCGCTCGTCGAGCGGCTCGCCGCGCGCGGCTGGCACGTCACGCTGATCGAGCGACACGCGCAGATCGCGAGCGAGGCATCGGGCAATCCGGCCGGCGTGTTCCATCCGCTGATGACGCGCGACGACAACGTCGCGAGCCGCCTCACGCGCAGCGGTTTCCTGCATGCGCTCGCGCGCTGGCGCGCGCTCGAGCATGCGGGCCACACGTTCGCGCGCAGCACGCGCGGGATGATCCATCTCGCGGAATCGGCCGACGACTTCGTGCGAATGCGCGATGCGTTCGACGCGCTCGGCGCACCGGCCGACCATGTCACGCTGCTCGATGCCGACGCCGCGCGCGCGCATCTGAATCTGCCGGTCGCGCACGGCGGCCTGCTGTTTCCGCACGGCGGCGCCGTATGGCCGGCCGGGCTCTGCGCCGCCCAGGTCGCCGCGGCCGGCGAACGCGTGACGCTGCGCACCGGCACCGAAGTCGCGGGGCTCGAACGCGATGGCGACACGTGGCGCGCGATCGGCGCCGACGGCGCGACGATCGCCGAAGCGCCGGTCGTCGTGCTCGCGAATGCCGGCGACGCGGTGCGGCTCGCGGGCCTGCGGCATGTCGCGCTACAGCCGGTGCGCGGCCAGTTGACGCTGCTGCCGCCCGGCACGACGGTGCCGCTGCCGTGCCCCGCGATCGGCGACGGCTACGCGGTGCCGCTCGACGACGGCACGCTGCTGATCGGCGCGACCTTCGAACCGGACGACGTCGATCCTGAGATTCGCGACGCCGGCCACCTCGAAAACCTCGCGCGCATCCGGCATCTGCTGCCGGGCCTCGTCGGCGACGTGCCGGACGTCGATACATTGCGCGGGCGCGTCGCGTTTCGCTGGGTCGTCGCCGATCGCGTGCCGCTGATCGGCCCGCTCGCGGACGAAGCGCAGGCCGCTGCCAACGCGCGGGCGCTGAGCGGTGCGAAAGCGCGCGACCTGCCGCGCACCGCCGGCCTGTACGGCGCGTTCGGCTTCGGTTCGCGCGGCCTCGTGTGGGCGTCGCTCGGCGCCGAGCTGATTGCGTCGCAACTCGAAGGCGAGCCGTTGCCGCTCGAGCGCGAGCTCGCCGATGCCGTCGACCCCGCCCGGTTCCTGATCCGCGCCCTGCGCGGGCGCAAACTCGGCTGACCTGGCCGGCCCATGCCTCACAGTCCCGCGATTCGCCCGCGCAAACTTATCCACGCACCGCTGTGGATAACTGCGCGGAATCCGTACGCAGTCCGTGTGCAATCACAGTGGACGTAAACTGGGTAACTCGCACAGCCGCGATGCGGCCCGAAAGTTGCTCAACTCGAACCGCTGTGAGCAAACAGCGTGTGCAACGGGTTACGCGCACGCCAATGCCTTGATCTTTCTACACAAACCGGCGTTATCCACAGAACTGTGCGTGCCTTGTTAACTTCTACTACGTATGTATACGAGTAAACAGTTGAAACCAAAGACCTGTGGCGCCTCACAGCGCCGCGAGTCGATCGGGCGGGTTCCGGAACGAAAAAGCTGTGGCACAATCGGTTTCCTTCGCGTTCGTCCGGCCCTGCGCCGGACATGCATCAATGGAACGGTCGGCACGATTTCGAATCTGAATCTTCGAGACTGCGCAGTCCGTTCACACACCAGGCCGACAATCCAGATCGGCAGCCTGTACGACACTCCGCCGGATGGCGGAAGAGGCGGATCCCATGTCCCGCCGTCGTCGACCACAACAATCACATTCGGGGCGATACCCAGCCGGCGTGCATCTCATTTCTGACGCTTGACCCCGCGCCGCTGGCGATTGCTTCCAAAGGAGAAGTCACCACGATGAAGTCGGCGTTCTCATTTCTGCCCAACTGGCCGCTCGCGCCGGATGCCGTGTTCTGGGCCGGTCTCGCGTTGTTTGCGGCCGGTCTGTGTGGCGAGCTGTGCTATCGCGCCTGGCGGCTGCCGCGCATCACCGGCTATGCGGTGATCGGTCTGATCGCCGGGTCGCTCGGATTCGGCGTGATCGACGCGAGTACCGACGAAACCTCGCGTCTGCTGATCGACGTCGCGCTCGGCCTGCTGCTGTTCGAGCTCGGCAGCCGGCTCGACCTGAAGTGGATTCGCCGCAATCCGTGGCTGATTGCGTCGAGCCTCGCCGAAGCGACGCTGACCTTCGTGCTCGTGCTGTTCGTGATGCTCGCGCTCGGCGTGTCGGGCATGGTCGCGCTGGTGCTGTCGGCGATCGCGATCGCGACCTCGCCGTCGATGGTGATCCAGCTGAAGACCGAACTGCGCGCGGAAGGGCAGGTGTCGCAGCGGCTCATCACGTTGACCGCGCTGAACAGCGTGTATGCGATCGTGCTGACCAAGCTCGTGACGAGCTGGCTCCATCAGGAAGCGTACGGCAACGTGTTCGCGACGATCCTGCAACCGGTGTATCTGATCGCCGGTTCGTTCATCGTCGCCTATCTCGTTGCGCGCGCATGCAATTACCTGTTCCGCCACATGACCTCGACGATGCGCGACGAGCACTCGTTCGTCGCGCTGTTCGGGCTCGTGATGCTGGCGATCGCGGTCGCCCAGGCATTGAAGCTGTCGACGCTGCTCACGCTGCTGCTCGCCGGCATCATCGTGAAGAACCTCGAAGCGCGTCCGCAGCTGTGGCCCGAGCACTTCGGCACGGCCGGCTGGCTGCTCACGGTGGTGCTGTTCGTGCTGACGCTCACGTCGTTCACGTGGGGCGACATCGCGCTCGGCGGGCTGCTCGCGATCGTGCTGATCGTCACGCGGCTCGTCGCCAAGCTGGCGGGTGTGGTCGCGTTCGCGAAGCCGAGCGGGCTCGGGATGAAGCAGGGCGTCGCGCTCGGCATCGCGCTCACGCCGATGTCCGCGCTGTCGTACCTGCTCGTCGACGACACCTATCAGATGTATCCGAATTTCGACCCGCACCTGCGCGCGATCGTGATGTGCACGATCGTGGTCCTGCAGCTCGTGAGCCCGTTCGTCGTGTACCGCTGCCTGTCGGCGGTCAGCGAACGCAGCGACAGAAACTGATTCCGGAACCCGCCATGGCACTCGAAACCTTCGTCAATTCCGAACCGTTCACCTTCGGCGTCGAGCTGGAGATCCAGGTCGTCAACACGCACAACTACGACCTGACCAAGGCCGCGTCCGACCTGATGCGGCTGATCCAGGGCGAGACCTTTCCGGGCAACATCACGCCGGAAATCACCGAAAGCATGATCGAGCTGTCGACCGGCATCTGTCATTCGCACGAACAGGCGCTCTCCGAGCTGCACGCGATCCGCGACGTGCTCGTGAAGGCGGCCGACCAGCTGAACGTCGGGCTCTGCGGCGGCGGCACGCACGCGTTCCAGCAGTGGAGCGACCGGCAGATCTACGACGCGCCGCGCTTCCAGTACATCTCGGAGCTGTACGGCTATCTCGCGAAGCAGTTCACCGTGTTCGGCCAGCACGTGCACATTGGCTGCCCAGACCCGGACAGCGCGCTGTTCCTGCTGCATTCGATGTCGCGCTTCATTCCTCATTTCATTGCGCTGTCGGCGTCGTCGCCGTTCGTGCAGAACGTCGACACCGGCTTCCATTCGGCGCGCCTGAACTCGGTGTTCGCGTTCCCGCTGTCGGGCCGCGCGCCGTTCGTGCTGACCTGGGACAGCTTCGAGGAGTACTTCACGAAGATGGTCAACACGGGCGTGGTCAACTCGATGAAGGACTTCTACTGGGACATCCGGCCGAAGCCCGGCTACGGAACGATCGAGGTGCGCGTGATGGACACGCCGCTGTCGGTCGACCGCGCGGCCGCGATCGCGTGCTACATCCAGACGCTCGCGCGCTATCTGCTGACCGACCGGCCGCTGAAGCTGTCGGAGGACGACTATCTCGTCTACACGTTCAACCGTTTCGAAGCGTGCCGCTTCGGGCTCGAGGGGACCTGCGTGAATCCTCAGACGGGTGAGCGCCGCACGATCGCGGAGGACATCCTCGACACGCTCGACCGGATCGCCCCGCACGCGGCGGCGCTCGGCTCGCGCGCGGCCCTCGACGAGATCGGTGCGCTAGCGAAAGCGCGCGTAAATGACGCGTCGTGGTTGAGAACCGTTTTCAAACAGGAGAAGTCGCTGAACGAAACGGTCAGACAGCAGTGTTTGCGCTGGCGCGAATGAAAAAATGTTTTGCAGATTGCAGGCTCGACCGCGCGGCGATTCACTGAACGGTATTCGCCGCCATTTCGGGCCAATCGCGTCCCCAGTGTTCCTCAAAATCTGTGGATAACCCGATATTCCGCTTCAAAGTCAACGCTCTGCGCACTGGATAACCCCTTCGTCCGGTATCGCCAGACAAATGTCCGATCCGGACACGAAAATGTTTGCGCGTTTTGTCGCACCACCCGCGGCAATTGGCGGCACAACGAAAAGTTACGGTTATCGAGGTATTCCCCACAGAATGCTGTGGATAACTTAGCTGTACGATTTTCCGCTCTCGCTTAGAATGGCGACTCTGCGGACACCGGAACGACGGGTCTCTCACCGGTCGCCGCGAATGCGACCGCCGCGTGTGCCTCGCGACGGCCGTGTTGACGCTCCTCGGTGGGCGTTTATTTTGAGATAGACATCGGATCTCCACACTACGGCTGCTCGGCATCCGGGCGGCGGCAAAGCGAAAAGACTATGAGCGAAGGCGTTTACGGGAATCAGGCTTCGGGACGTGTGACCCACAGCTTGCTGCGATTGAGCACGGCCATGCGGAGCCAGGCGTGGGATTGGGCGGAGGGCGCAGGCCTCACGCCGACGCAGGGCGAGATCCTCGTGCTGCTGCTGCAACGCAAGGGGCCGATGCGCCTCGGCGAAATCGCACGCGAGACGCAGCTCACGGCCGCGACCACCAGCGATGCGGTGAGCACGCTCGAGACGAAGGGGCTCGTCGAGAAGCGTCGCGCACTGGACGACGGCCGCGCGCTCGCGGTGCGTTTGTCGGCCCGCGGCCGCACCGCGGCGAAGAAGGCGCTGCAATGGCCGGAGTTCCTGTCGAAAGCGGTCGGCAAGCTCGGCGCGGACGAGCAGGGCGCGCTCTACCGCGCGCTGCTGAAGACGCTGCGCGAGCTGCAGGTGGCCGGTGCGACGCCGCCGCAGCGCATGTGCCTGACGTGCGCGCACTTCCAGCCGGGCAAGCAGTCGAAGAAGACCGTGCATCACTGCGCCGTGTTCGACCAGGCGATGACCGACAGCGACCTGCGCCTCGACTGCTCGGGGCACGAAGAAGCCGACGTCGCGACCCAGAAGAAGACCTGGAAGGTATTCGCCGGCTGAAGTCCGCCGATCGACCGGGAGGCCGATGATGCATGCCGAAGTGGTGGCGATCCGCCACGTGCATTTCGAGGATCTCGGCAGCTTCGAGCAGGTGCTCGGCGAACGCGGGCGCCGCGTGCGTTACGTGGACGTCGGCGCGTCGCGCGTCGAGGTGCTCGACGCGCTGCAGCCGTCGCTGCTGGTGCTGCTCGGCGGGCCGCTCAGCGTGTACGACGACGCGCAGTATCCGTCGATCGCGCCGCTTGCGGCGCTGGTGCGCCAGCGCATCGATGCGGGCTTGCCGATCCTCGGCATCTGTCTCGGCGCACAGTTCATCGCCCGCGCGCTCGGCGCGCGCGTCTATCCGGCCGCCGAGAAGGAACTCGGTTGGGCGCCGCTCGCGCTCACCGACGCGGGCCGCGCCTCGCCGCTGCGTCATTTGGACGCTGCGGCCACCTCGATGCTGCACTGGCACGGCGACACGTTCGACCTGCCGGGCGGCGCGATCCATCTCGCATCGACACCGGCGTGCCGCCACCAGGCGTTCGCATGGGGCCGGCATGTGCTGGCGCTGCAATGCCATCCGGAAATCCGCACTGACCGCTTCGAACCCTGGCTGATCGGCAATGCCGGCGAGATCGCGGCGACGGCCGGCATCGACGCGTGTCGTCTGCGGGCCGACACCGCGGAGCACGGCCCGGCGCTCGAGACGGCCGCGCGACGCATGTTCTCGGAGTGGCTCGACAGCGTCGGGGTGTGATCGCGCGCGACATTGCGCGATCGGCGATGTCGGCATGCGGCGCAGTGCTGTTCCCACATCTGCGGCAACCCCCTAGCTGACCATCCGCCCGCCTGCACGCGCGCGACGTGCGTGCTACGCTGATCCGCTCTTTCCTCTGCACGCGAGCGGCCTCCATGACTGCGTTGTTTTCCCCGTTCACGCTACGCGGCGTGACGCTTCCGAACCGGATCGTGATCTCCCCGATGTGCCAGTATTCGGCCGAACGCGGCGAGGCGACCGACTGGCACATGATTCACCTCGGCCATCTCGCGCTGTCCGGCGCGGGCCTGCTCTGCATCGAAGCGACCGCGGTCGAGCCCGACGGCCGCATCACCGCCGGCGACCTCGGCCTGTGGGACGACGCGACCGAAGCCGCGCTCGCGCCGGTGCTCGCGGCGATTCGCAAGCATTCGCCGGTGCGCGTCGCGATGCAGCTGTCGCATGCCGGCCGCAAGGCCTCGAGCGAGGTGCCGTGGAAGGGCGGCCAGCTCGTCTCGGTGGCCGACGGCGGATGGCTGCCGCATGCGCCGTCGGCCGTGTCGCACAAGGACGGCGAGACGCCGCCGCTGGCCCTCGATACGGCCGGCCTGAACCGGATTCGCGACGCGTTCGCGGCGGCGGCGAAACGCGCGGCGCGGCTCGGCATCGACGCGATCGAGGTGCATGCGGCGCACGGCTATCTGCTGCATCAGTTCCTGTCGCCGCTCGCGAACCGGCGCACCGACGAGTACGGCGGCTCGCGCGAGAACCGGATGCGCTTTCCGCTCGAGATCTTCGACATCGTGCGCGCGGCGTTTCCCGACGATCGGCCGGTCGGCGTGCGCGTGTCGGCGACCGACTGGGTCGAAGGCGGCTGGGAGCTCGACGACACGATCGCGTTCGCGCATGCGCTGAAGCAGCGCGGCTGCGACTGGATCGACGTGTCGTCCGGCGGGGTGTCGCCGTTGCAGAAGATTCCGCTGTCGCCGGGCTATCAGGTGCCGTTCGCGCAGGCCGTGAAGCGCGCGGTCGGGATGCCGACCATCGCGGTCGGCCTGATCAGCGAGCCCGCGCATGCGAACCGGCTGATCGAGGCCGGCGACGCGGATTTCGTCGCGATGGCGCGCGCGATGCTGTACGACCCGCGCTGGCCGTGGCATGCGGCGGCCGAGCTCGGCGCGCAGGTGTCGGCGCCGCCGCAGTACTGGCGTTCGCAACCGCGCGAGCACAAGGCGTTGTTCGGCGACGTCGCGTTCGGCCAGCGCTGACGCTGAACGTCGTGCGCGCGACAGTGCGCGATGTTGAACGAAGCAATCTCGAACGTGTAGCATGCGGATGATTCGCTGCATGCCCGGACGCGGCACCGTCGGTGCCGCGTTTTCGTTTGGCGCGACGCAGGGCCGTGAGCACGGCCGTCTTTCATTCAAGTCGACTTCACAAGGATTCGTTCGATGAGTTCACGCAGGATCGCGGTGCGCCGCTCGGGAATACACGGCAAGGGCGTGTTCGCGGTGGAGCCGATCAAGGCCGGCGAGCGCGTAGTGGAATACAAGGGCGAGCGGATCTCGTGGAAGGAAGCGCTGCGCCGTCATCCGCACGATCCGAACGACCCGAACCATACGTTCTACTTCGCACTCGAAGACGGCGGCGTGATCGATGGCAAGGTCAACGGCAACAGCGCGCGCTGGATCAACCACTCGTGCGCGCCGAACTGCGAGGCCGAGGAGATCAAGGGCCGCGTGTTCGTCCACGCGCTGCGCGACATCGAGCCGGAAGAGGAGCTGTTCTACGACTACGGCCTCGTGATCGACGAGAAGCTGACGAAGAAGCTCAAGCGCGAATACGCGTGCCATTGCGGCGCCGAGACGTGCCGCGGCACGCTGCTCGCGACGCCGGACGACGACGGCAAGAAGAAAAAGAAGAAGGACAAGAAGGACGGCAAGGCCGAGTCCGGCGCGAAGGACAGGAAAAAGAAGAAGTGATCGACGCGCCGCGCGAGCTCGCGCGGCTGCTTCGCCGGCGGGCCTTGTTGCTGCGTCGCTGCGGGGCTGGGCCGGCTCGATGGCTTTGACGGCTTCGCCGGGTTCGCTCGAGATCCGCTACCCGCGCGTTACGCGCCGCTCAGTGCGTCGGCACGGCCGCCGGCGTTTCGCTCGCCGGCTTGCTGGTTCGCTCGGCGAGCGGCACCCGCACCACGAAGCGCGAGCCGCCTTCGGGTGCATCCTCGTACGACACCGTGCCGCCGTGCATCGCGATGATGTCGTGCACGATCGCGAGGCCCAGCCCCGCACCCGTCTCGACGCCGTTGCCGCTTTGCGCGTCGCCGCGGAAGAAGCGCTTGAACAGGTCCGCCTGCTGATTCGCCGGCACGCCGGGGCCGTTGTCCTCGACGACGATCTCCGCGGCCGGCAGGCCGTCGTCGAGCGTACCGCGCGCGACGTTCACGGTGATGCGCGCGCCGTCCGGCCGCGCGAGCGGCACGTACTTCAATGCATTGTCGAGCAGGTTCGCGATGACTTCGCGCAGCAGCACCGGATTGCCGCGCACGTTCAATGTTTCGTCGTCGCCGGGCTCGTCGCTGCGCTGGAAGCCGAGATCGACGTGCGACGCGAGCGCGCGCGGCACCCACTCGGCGCCGGTCTCGAACGCCATCGCGGCGAGGTCGACGTCGACGAAACGCGCAACCTGTTCGCCCGGCTCCGCGCGAGCGAGCGACAGCAGCTGGTTGGACAGCCGCACCGCGCGATCGGCAGCCGCGCGCAGTTCGCGCACGGCCGTATAGGTCTGCTGCGGATCGCGCGCGACGGCCGCCTGCTCGGCATGCAGCTTCACCGCGGTGAGCGGCGTGCGCAGCTGGTGCGCGGCGTCGGCGATGAACTTGCGCTGCGCGTCGAGCGCGGTCTTCAGGCGGCCGAGCAGCGCATTCATCGCGCTCGTGAGCGGCCGGATTTCGAGCGGCACGTCGGTCTCGTCGACCGGCTCCAGCGACGTGTGGGTCTGCCGGTTCAGCGAATCGGCGAGATGCGTGAGCGGGCCGAGCTGCTGGTTCACGACGCGCCACACGATGCCCCAGCCGGCGAGCAGCAACAGCAGCAGCGGCATCATGATGGCGACCAGGAATTCGGCGGCGATCCTGTAGCGGTGCCGCACCGGCTGCGCGACTTCGACGACCATCGGCTTGCCGCCCTCGACGTCTTCGACGCGTACCTGGGCGACGCGCACCGCGCGATTGTCGTACTCGGCCTCGAACACGTACGCGTGATGCATGCGGCGCACGTTGATGCCGCGCAGCGGCAGCTTCGGATCGCCGGCGAGCTCCTGTTCGCCGTCGCTGATCCGGTAGATCAGCGCTTCGGCCGGATCGGAGAACATCGCCTGCGCGAGCGGCGGCACGGTGAACGGCGCGTCGGGGCCGGCGATCTGGATCTGTTTCGAGATGGCGGTGGCGAGATCGGCGAGCGAGCGGTCGATCACGTGCTGCGTGTATTGCCACGCGAGCCAGTAGGCGATCAGGCCGCTCATCAGCGCGAGCATCGACAGCGGCGCGGCGAGGCGCCGCAGCAGCGAGCGGCGCAGGCTGGAGGTCACGGCCGGATCAGCAGACATTTCGACGGGCAAATGGATGAGCGCCGCTCACGGGGAGCGGCGCGGTCGGGCACCGGACGGCGACGGGCGACTGGCAACGGCGCGGTGCGACGCACCGGCCGCAGGCGGCCGGCCGGCGCGCCCGGCCGCTCAGACGCTGGCGGTCTGGCGGATTTCCTGCAGCAGGTAGCCGAAGCCGCGCACCGTGACGATTTCGACGCGGCACTGCTCGAGCTTCTTGCGCACGCGGTGCACGTAGACTTCGATCGCGGTGTCGCCGAGATCGCCGCCGAAATGCGTGAGGTGATCCTGCAGCTGCGCCTTGCTGACCACGCGGCCGTGGCGCAGCAGCAGCATTTCGAGCACCGCGAATTCGCGCGGCGACAGCTCGAGCGGCTTGTCGTCGTTGAAGATGCGGCGATCGACGCCCGACAGCCGGACGCCGCCGAGCGACACTTCCGGCCGCGGCATGTCGCTGTGCGGGCCGCTGCGGCGCATCACCGCGCGGATGCGCGCTTCGAGCTCGGCCGGCTCGAACGGCTTGAGCATGTAGTCGTCGGCGCCGGAGTTCAGGCCCTGGATGCGGTCGTTCAGTTCGTCGCGCGCGGTCAGCACGATGACCGGCGTGTGGCGATTGGTCTGGCGAAAGCGGGTGAGCAGCGTCATCCCGTCGATACCCGGCAGGCCGAGGTCGAGGATCACGAGTTCGTGGCGGTTTTGTGCCAGCGCCTGTTCGGCAAAGATGCCGTCGTGCACCATGTCGACGGTAAAGCCAGCCTGCTCGAGGCTGCTCTGGATACCGCGTGCGATGGGGCGGTCGTCTTCGATCAGAAGGAGTCGCATGAAGTTCGCTCAAGTACAATGGGTTGGCGGTTCAGGCACGCGGACAGCACGACGCCGTTTCCACAGGGGCGCCGCATCGCCTGACATCAAGCATGGCGGCCAGCGAACGAACAAATTCAATCATGTCCGATATTTCGATTCACGACCTCGAAGCCGCGATCAATTTCTGGCGCGCCCGCTCGCCATCCAGCGGCGACGAACTCAAACTCTGCGAAGAGGCCAGCGCGCTCTCCAAGCCGTATGCGCTGCTGATTGTACAGCGCGGAAGCGCGCTGCAACTGGAAGGTTTGGACCCCAAGGCGCGGAATGCGTTCGAGACTTACGTGCGCCTTAAGGATGGCTTGGAAAGCTGAAGGCTTTCGCTCAATACATCCTAGAAAACGTTCAGCGAAATGAAAAGTTGACGCGCCGCGCGGCAAAACCGGCGCGGCGGCTCGCGCAACGTGTCAGGCCGCCGGCAGCGTGTGCGCACACACGCGGTCGATGAATTGCGCGAGTTCGATGTCGCGCTCGGTCAGCCCGTCGGCGTCGTGGGTCGACAGCGTCACGTCGACGCGGTTGTACACGTTGAACCATTCCGGATGGTGGTTCATTTCCTGCGCCTTGATCGCGACGCGCGTCATGAAGCCGAACGCCTCGTTGAAATCGGCGAAGCGCAGGCTGCGCTGGATCGCGTCGCGGCCCGGCACGGCCGTCCAGTGCGGCAGGCCTTCGAGCCGCGTCTTGCGTTCTTCGGATGTGAGCTTGTGGATCATGTTGCACCTCGTTCGGTAGCGGCGCTCGCGCGCGGCACACGCCGCGCGGCAAAGCCGGCTCCGGTCATTGTTTCATAGTTGGGCGGCGCGCATCGCGGCCGGCGCCGAAGGCTGCCGGCGTCCGCGGCTGGATCATGCCTCATGCGTCATGCGTCGTCGTCGTCGTCGTCGGGCCAGCCTTCGCCGGTGCCGCGCTGAAGCACGACGTCGGTATCGAGCACCGCGTCGGCGGACAGCTCGGGCAGCGCGGCGAGCCGCTCGGCCAGCGCACGCGCGTCGACGTCGGCCAGCGCGAACAGCTGCGCGAAGTCGTCGATCACGAAGTAGGTCTTCTGGAACGTGTCGATCCGGTACTTCGTGCGCATCACGCGCTCGAGGTCGAAGCCGAGCCGGTTCGGCGCCGCGCTCTCGACGCTGTAGAGGCTCTCGCCCTTGCTCGACACGATTCCCGCACCGTAGATCGACAGCCCGTTGGTGCCGCGCGGATCGCGGATCAGCCCGAACTCCACCGTATACCAATAGAGACGCGCGAGCCGTGCGAGCGCCGCGTCGTCGTCCGCGACCGCGAGCGCGGTACGCCCGTAGGCCTGCATGTAGTCGGCGAACACCGGCTCGATCAGCAGCGGCACGTGGCCGAACAGGTCGTGGAAGCAGTCGGGCTCCTGCAGATAGTCGAGCTGGTCGGGGCGGCGCATCCACCAGGTGACCGGAAAGCGCCGGTGCGCGAGATGCGCGAAGAACACGCGATCGGGCACCAAGCCCGGCACCGCGACGATCTCCCAGCCGGTGGCCGGCTTCAGCTGGCGGTTCACGTCAGCGAACGACGGCACGCGGTCGGCCGGCAAGCGGATCTTCCCGAGCCCGCCGATGAACGCGTCGCATGCGCGCCCGCGCAGCAGCGCCGCCTGGCGCGCATACAGCTGCTGCCATACCGCGTGATCGACCTGGCCGTAGCGTTCGAGCGGCTGGTCGATGGTGAAATCGGCACGGGTTTCGAGGCCCGCGTCGAACTGCTCCTGCAGTTTCGCGGTGACGACGGTGGACATGGTGACGCTCTGCATGCTGGGGTGAATGACCATGCGAGTGTAGAGCGGGGCGCGCGCGTGATGGGCGCAAAGATGGCGTCGATTCTCCATCCGATGCGATAATCCCGCATCATTTCATCGTTTTGTGCGGATGGCATTCATGCTGGAACTCGACCACTTCGATCTCGCGCTTCTCGATGTGCTGCAGCGCTTCGGCCGTGCCACGCATCAGCAGCTCGGCGAGGAGGTGCCGCTGTCGCCGTCGCAGATCGGCCGGCGGCTGCAGCGGCTCGAGGCGGCCGGCGTGATCGAAGGCTATCGCGTGATGTTGCGGCCGGAAAAGCTCGGCCTGGGCGTCACCGCGTTCACGAGCCTGAAGCTCAAGCATCACGGCGATTCGATCATCGAGCGGTTTCAGCAGCAGATCGACGTGCTGCCCGAGGTGCTCGAGTGTCATGCGGTGGTCGGCGACGCCGACTATCTGCTGCGGATCGTCGCGCCCGATCTGAACGCGCTGTCGCAGTTCGTGATGAAGAAGCTGATGCGCGTGCCGGGCGTCGACAGCGTGCGCTCGAACATCGTGCTGACCACGTTCAAGCGCAACGGCGCGCTGCCGCTCGCGCATCTGGCGCCCGGCGCGGCGTGATCGAGCGGCAGGGCGGTGATGGCGGTGCCGCCGCCACATGACGCGCCGGCGGCGGTCATGCCGCCATTATTGTCGCCGCTTATGCGGCTTCCGATTGAGCGTCGGCGTTCAGCAGATCGACGTACGCGACCGCGACGAGGTCCTCCTGCGCGACGCCGAGCTGCGCGAACACGCGATGCGCTTCGGCTTCACCGTCGGCTTCGTCGTCGTCGGGGGCGAGCACCACTTCGAGTTCGATGAAGTCGCCGAGGCCGTCGACGCGATCGAGGTGAATACGCGTGCGGCCCGCCAGATAGACGTGCCGTTCCTTGGTTACGATGCCGCGCGTGGTCAGCGCGGTCGCGAGCAGCGCATGCATCGCGTCGGGGTTCGTCACCGGGCTGCGCGTGTAGTACGACGCCTTCGGGCCGTCACGGTCGTCGCGCTGGTAGAAGATCAGTTCGGCCGGCGTGCCGTCCTCGAAGCGGCGCAGCTTCAGCCGGCCGCGCGGCACGTCGTAGAAGAAGTCCTGCTGACGGTAGAACAGCGGCGCTTCGGTCGCGAGCGTCGCCGCCTGTTCACGCAGCCGGTCGAATTCGCGGGCGCGGGCTTTGATCTCGATGTTGCGGGCCATGCGGATCTCCTTCGGTCAGGGGGCTCGCGGTGTGCGAACGCACAATCTAGCAAAAAGCCTGCGACGGTGGCATGACGCGCGGTGGCCTCATCTCGCCCACTGCGCGTCGATCAACCGCAGCGCGGCGGCGATGGCCGGTTCGTCGCGGCGCTCGGCGAGCGTCACGAACGTGAGCTCGGTCGGCACCGTCACCTGTTCGACGATCGTCAATGCGTGCGCGTGCGCTTCGGCCAGCGCGGTGGAATCGCGCGCGAGCGTCAGCCCGATCCCCGATTTCACGAGATCGAGCATCGATTGCTCCTGATCGACCTCGGCGACCTTCACCGGTTGCGCGCCCGCGGCCGCGAACCGCCGCGTCAGCAGCCGATGATGGGCGGACGCCGGCGGCGTCCAGATCCACGGCAGCGCGGCCAGCGCGCGCCAGTCGTGCGCGCGCTGCACGCGCTCCTTCCAGCCGGCCGGCGCCAGCACGCGGTACTCGAAATGGGTCAGCGTGACCGTGTGGAACAGGGCGTCGTCGCGCGGATCGTCTTCGCCCGGCCGGCCGATGTAGTAGCCGACGTCGAGCGCCGCGCCGCGCACCTGTTCGAGCACCCAGCCCGACATCCCGTGCCGCAGCGCCGTTTCGATCTGCGGATGCGTTTCGACCAGTGCGCGCAGGAAGCCGCCGAGCCGCAGGAAACCCGGATCGAGGATCGTGCCGATCCGCAGCCGGCCGCGCACCTCGTGCCGCAGCGCGGCGGCGGCGCGCTCGACGTCGACGGCCGCGGCGAGCGCGCGCTCCGCGTGCGGCAGCAGCGTCTGTCCGTCGCGGGTGAGCGCGAGCCCGCGCGACGTGCGCGTGAACAGCACGACGCCGAGCGCTTCCTGCAGATGCTTGATCTGCAGGCTGACGGCCGGCTGCGTCAGGTGCAGCTGCACGGCGGCGCGCGTGAGATTGCCTTCACGGGCGACCGTCGCGAACGCGCGCAGCAGAGTGAGATCCATCGTCGTGATATGAGTGCGGCTTATAACGCAGTTCAGCATAACTCATTGGATCGGCAGCGCGCGGCCGGAGTACGCTGCAACGATCGCGTCGCTCCGCGGCGCACTATGCTGAAAAAGGCGCGCGGCACGCCCCGCGCGGCGCACAACAACTCAGGAGACACGTCGTGACCACTCAACGCACGCTCGAGGGCGAATTCGATTACGTGATCGTCGGCGCGGGCACCGCCGGCTGCGTGCTCGCGAACCGCCTGACCGAAGATCCCGACATCCGCGTGCTGCTGCTCGAAGCGGGCGGCAAGGACGATTACCACTGGATTCATATCCCGGTCGGCTATCTGTACTGCATCGGCAATCCGCGCACCGACTGGCTGTACAAGACGCAGCCCGAGGCGGCGCTCAACGGCCGCGCGCTGTCGTATCCGCGCGGCCGCGTGCTCGGCGGCTGCTCGTCGATCAACGGAATGATCTACATGCGCGGCCAGCGCGAGGATTACGACGGCTGGGCGCAGGAAACCGGCGACGCCGGCTGGTCGTGGGACAGCGTGCTGCCGATCTTCAAGCGCAGCGAGGACCATCACGCCGGCGCGAGCGACGCGCACGGCGCGGGCGGCTACTGGCGCGTCGAGAAGCAGCGGCTGCGCTGGGAGATCCTCGAATCGTTCGCGCAGGCCGCGCAGCAGACGGGCATCCCGGCCACCGACGATTTCAACCGCGGCGACAACACCGGCGTCGGCTATTTCGAAGTGAACCAGAAGCGCGGCGTGCGCTGGAATACGTCGAAGGCGTTCCTGAGGCCCGCGATGGCGCGCCCGAACCTGACCGTGATCACCGGCGCGCACGCGCAGCGCGTGGTGTTCGACGGCCGGCGCGCGGTCGGCGTCGAATACCACGGCGGCGGCGTCGACTACGTCGCGCACGCGCGCATCGAAGTGCTGCTGACGTCCGGCGCGGTGAATTCGCCGCAGCTGCTCGAACTGTCGGGCATCGGCGCGGGCGCGCGGCTGCAGGCGCTCGGCATCGACGTCGTGCACGATCTGCCCGCGGTCGGCGAAAACCTGCAGGACCACCTGCAGCTGCGGATGGCGTTTCGCGTCGACGGCGTGCGCACGTTGAATACGCGCTCGGCGAACTGGTGGGGCAAGCTGATGATCGGCGCCGAATACGCGCTGCTGCAGCGCGGGCCGATGTCGATGGCGCCGTCGCAGCTCGGCGCGTTCGCGAAATCCGATCCGGACGACCCGGCGCTCACGCGTCCCGATCTCGAATATCACGTGCAGCCGCTGTCGCTCGAGCGCTTCGGCGAGCCGCTGCACCGCTTCAACGCATTCACCGCGTCGGTCTGCCAGCTGCGGCCGAGCTCGCGCGGCAGCGTGCATATCGCGAGCGCCGATCCGGGCGTCGCGCCGTCGATCGCGCCGAACTATCTGTCGACCGATCACGATCGTCACGTCGCCGCCAATGCGTTGCGGCTCACGCGCCGCATCGCGTCTGCGCCGGCGCTCGCACGTTATCGCCCGCAGGAGATTCTGCCGGGCACGCGCTATCAGACCGAGGCCGAGCTCGTCGAAGCGGCGGGCGCGATCGGCACGACGATTTTCCATCCGGTCGGCACCTGCCGGATGGGGCGCGCCGACGACGAACGTGCGGTGGTCGACAGCCGGCTGCGCGTGCGCGGGATCGCGGGGCTGCGGATCGTCGACGCGTCGGTGATGCCGTTCATCACGTCGGGGAACACGAATTCGCCGACGTTGATGATCGCCGAGCGCGCGAGCGACATGATCCGCGAGGATCGCCGCGCGGCGCGCGACGCGACGCAGGTGCGCACGGAAGCGGCGATGATGCCGGCGTGATATCGGCGTGATATCGGCGCCACACGCGCGGCGGCCGCGTGTCTGCGGCGACCTTCGGGCTATGCGGCGAAACGGGTTCGCATATGCGGCGGTTGGAAGCGCGCGCGTGCGAACGATCACGTTGAACCCGCGCATGGGTCACGATCGGCGCGTGGTCGCGATGACCTGACGCGCGCTGTTTTCACAGGCACGCGCCGTGCGCAGCGCGCACGTGTCGAACCTTCGCGCTCCACCGCGTGCGATATGGCGGCCAGCCCTATAAGTGCAAATCCCGATGATTGCACTGCACCAACGAGGCGACAATGTCCCGCAGTGTGCATACGCGTCGGCGCGGGGAGACCACCCTCGACGTGTAATACGGCGCCCGGGGGCGGCCCGCCGATCTGCGGCGCCGATCGCGATCGCCAGTGCGACGCTCCCCGGTGCTTCGCCCGACTTCGTACGGAAGGGAACATGATTCTCGGCGACACGATTCTCGAAACACGCGGACTGACGAAGGAATTCAGGGGCTTCACTGCCGTCAACGGCGTCAACCTGCGCGTGCGCCGAGGCGCGATCCACGCGTTGATCGGACCGAACGGCGCGGGCAAGACCACCTGCTTCAACCTGCTGACCAAGTTCCTGACGCCCACGGCTGGCCAGATCGTCTTCAACGGTATCGACATCACCGGCGAGCGGCCCGCGCAGGTCGCACGCCGCGGCATCATCCGTTCGTTCCAGATCTCCGCGGTATTCCCGCACCTGAGCGCGCTGCAGAACGTGCGCATCGGGCTGCAGCGCGCGCTCGGCACCGAATTCCACTTCTGGCGCAGCGAGCGCACGCTGCGACGCCTCGACGATCGCGCGATGGATCTGCTCACGCAGGTCGGCCTCAGCGATTTCGCGCACGTGCCGACCGTCGAGCTTGCATATGGCCGCAAGCGCGCGCTCGAAATCGCCACGACGCTCGCGATGGAGCCCGAACTGATGTTGCTCGACGAGCCCACGCAGGGGATGGGCCACGAGGACGTCGATCGCGTGACCGCGCTCATCAAGAAAGTCGCGGCCGGCCGCACGATCCTGATGGTCGAGCACAACATGAACGTGATCGCCGGCATCTCCGACACGATCACCGTGCTGCAGCGCGGCGAGGTGCTTGCCGAAGGCTCGTATGCCGAAGTGTCGAAGAATCCGCTGGTGATCGAGGCCTACATGGGCAGCGCCGACGCGGCGCTCGCAGGGGCGCACGCATGAAGCACAGCGAACGGGAGGAACGCGAATTGAGCGGCGTCGAAAGCGGCGCGCCCGCGCTGGAAATCTCGGGCCTCGAAGCCTGGTACGGGGAATCCCACATTCTTCACGGCGTCGATCTGACCGTGCATCGCGGCGAGGTCGTCACGCTGCTCGGCCGCAACGGCGCGGGGCGCACCACGACGCTGCGCGCGATCATGGGGCTCACCGGGCGCCGCAGCGGCTCGATCAAGGTGGCCGGCAACGAGACGATCGGCCTGGCGACGCACCGCATCGCGCATTTCGGTGTCGGCTATTGCCCGGAGGAGCGCGGCATCTTCTCGAGCCTGTCGTGCGAGGAGAATCTGATGCTGCCGCCGCCGATCGGCCCGCGCGAGCACGCGATGTCGCTCGACGAGATCTACGCGATGTTCCCGAATCTCGCGTCGCGCCGGCAGAGCCAGGGCACGCGGCTGTCGGGCGGCGAGCAGCAGATGCTCGCGGTCGCGCGGATCCTGCGCACCGGCGCGAACCTGCTGCTGCTCGACGAAATCTCGGAAGGCCTCGCGCCGGTGATCGTGCAGGCGCTCGCGCGCATGATCGTCGCGCTGAAGGCGCGCGGCTATACGGTCGTGATGGTCGAACAGAACTTCCGCTTCGCCGCACCGCTCGCCGACCGCTTCTACGTGATGGAGCATGGCCGCATCGTCGAGCATTTCCGCTCGTCCGAACTGGAAGGAAAGATGCCGATCCTTCACGACCTGCTGGGGGTGTGACGCCGCCCCGTTTCACTTGCCGCTGGCCGTGGCGGCGCACGAACAACCACAACGCATCAGAACAACAGGAGACGTCAATGAAAATGAAGACCCTCGCACACGCGTGTCTCGCGGTCGCGACCGCAGCATTCAGCGCCGGCGCGGCACACGCCGCCGACAGCGTGAAGATCGGCTTCATCACGGACATGTCGGGGCTTTACGCGGACATCGACGGGCAGGGCGGCCTCGAGGCGATCCGCATGGCAGTCGCCGACTTCGGCGGCAAGGTGCTCGGCAAGCCGATCGAGGTCGTCTACGCGGATCACCAGAACAAGGCCGACATCGCCGCGTCGAAGGCGCGCGAATGGATGGATCGCGGCGGGCTCGACCTGCTGGTCGGCGGCACGAACTCCGCGACCGCGTTGTCGATGAACCAGGTCGCGGCCGAGAAGAAGAAGGTCTACATCAACATCGGCGCGGGCGCCGACACGCTGACCAACGAGCAGTGCACGCCGTACACGGTCCACTACGCATACGACACGATGGCGCTCGCGAAGGGCACCGGTTCGGCCGTGGTCAAGCAAGGCGGCAAGAGCTGGTTCTTCCTGACCGCCGACTATGCGTTCGGCAAGGCGCTCGAGAAGAACACGTCGGACGTCGTGAAGGCGAACGGCGGCCAGGTGCTCGGCGCGGTGCGGCACCCGCTGTCGGCGTCGGACTTCTCGTCGTTCCTGCTGCAGGCGCAGTCGTCGAAGGCGCAGATCCTCGGCCTCGCGAACGCGGGCGGCGACACGATCAACTCGATCAAGGCCGCGAAGGAATTCGGCATCACCAAGACGATGAAGATCGCCGCGCTGCTGATGTTCATCGACGACGTGCACAGCCTCGGCCTCGAGACGACGCAGGGTCTCGTGCTGACCGACAGCTGGTACTGGAACCGCGACGCCGCGTCGCGCCAGTGGGCGCAGCGCTACTTCGGCAAGATGAAGAAGATGCCGTCGAGCCTGCAGGCCGCCGACTACTCGTCGGTGACGACCTACCTGAAGGCCGTGCAGGCGGCCGGCACGACCGACTCCGACAAGGTGATGGCCGAGCTGAAGAAGCTCAAGATCAGCGACTTCTACGCGAAGGGCTACATCCGTCAGGACGGCAGCATGATCCACGACATGTACCTGATGGAAGTGAAGAAGCCGTCCGAGTCGAAGGAGCCGTGGGATTACTACAAGGTGCTCGCGACGATCCCGGGCGACCAGGCGTTCGGCACCAAGCAGGAATCGCGCTGCGCGCTGTGGAAGTAGGCGCGGCGTAGCGGCGCTGCGGCGGTTCCGGCGGCCCGGGCGACGTGGCCGCCGGGCCGCGCATGCGCGCCGGCCTGAAGGTTGCACGCGCAACCAAACTCATACTGACGGCTAAGTCGATGGAAATCTTTGGCATTCCGTTGCCGGCGATGCTGAGCCAGTTGCTGCTCGGCCTCGTCAACGGCTCGTTCTACGCGATCCTGAGCCTCGGGCTCGCGGTGATCTTCGGGCTGCTCAACGTGATCAACTTCGCGCACGGCGCGCTGTTCATGCTGGGCGCCATGCTCGCGTGGATGGGGCTGTCGTACTTCGGCCTGCCGTACTGGGCGATGCTCGTGCTCGCGCCGCTGATCGTCGGCGCGTTCGGGATCGCGATCGAGCGCTCGATGCTGCGCTGGCTGTACAAGCTCGATCACCTGTACGGGCTGCTGCTCACGTTCGGCCTCACGCTGGTGGTCGAAGGCGTGTTCCGTTCGATTTACGGTTCGTCGGGCCAGCCGTACGACGTGCCCGCGCAACTGTCGGGCGCGACCAATCTCGGCTTCATGTTCCTGCCGAACTACCGCGCGTGGGTGGTCGTCGCATCGCTCGCGGTGTGTCTCGCGACCTGGTTCGTGATCGAGAAGACGCGCCTGGGCGCGTATCTGCGCGCCGGCACCGAGAACCCGAAGCTCGTCGAGGCGTTCGGCGTGAACGTGCCGATGATGATCACGCTCACCTACGGCTTCGGCGTCGCGCTCGCGGCGTTCGCGGGCGTGCTCGCGGCGCCGGTGATCCAGGTGTCGCCGCTGATGGGCCAGCCGATGATCATCACCGTGTTCGCGGTGGTCGTGATCGGCGGGATGGGCTCGATACTCGGTTCGATCGTCACCGGGCTGCTGCTCGGCGTGATCGAGGGCTTCACGCGCGTGTTCTATCCGGAAGCGTCGGCCACCGTCGTGTTCGTGATCATGGCGATCGTGCTGCTGTTCCGTCCGGCGGGCCTGTTCGGCAAGGAAAAATGATGCAGAGAAAAGTGCTCTACGGCGCGTTGCTCGCCGCGCTGCTGGCGGCGCCGTTCATCGGCGCGTATCCGGTGTTCGTGATGAAGGTGCTCGCGTTCGCGCTGTTCGCGGCCGCGTTCAACCTGCTGATCGGCTATACGGGGCTGCTGTCGTTCGGCCATGCGATGTTCCTCGCGAGCGCCGGCTACGCGACCGGCTACGCGATCCAGACGCTCGGCTTCACGCCGGAGCTCGGCGTGCTCGCCGGCACGGCGGCGGCCACGCTGCTGGGGCTCGTCGTCGGCCTGTTCGCGATCCGGCGGCAGGGCATCTATTTCGCGATGATCACGCTCGCGTTCGCGCAGATGGTCTACTTCATCTACCTGCAGGCGCCGTTCACGCACGGCGAGGACGGGCTGCAGGGCGTGCCGCGCGGCCACCTGTTTGGCGTGCTCGACCTGTCGAACGACGTCACGCTGTACTACGTCGTGCTTGCGGTGATCGTCGCCGCGTGTGCGTTCATCGTGCGGGTCGTACATTCGCCGTTCGGCCAGGTGCTCGTCGCGATCAAGGAGAACGAGCCGCGCGCGATCTCACTCGGCTACGACACCGACCGCTTCAAGCTGCTCGCGTTCATCCTGTCGGCCGGGCTCGCGGGGCTGGCCGGCGCGTTGAAGGTGCTGGTGCTCGGCTTCGAGACGCTGTCCGACGCTTACTGGACGATGTCGGGCCTCGTCGTGCTGATGACGCTCGTCGGCGGGATGGGCACGCTGTTCGGGCCGCTGCTCGGCGCGGCGCTGATCGTCGCGCTCGAAGACCGGCTCGGCGACATCGGCGAGTGGCTCGCATCGCTCACGGGCGTCGGCTGGTTCCACTCGCTGGGCGAATCGGCGACGATCGTCACCGGGCTGATCTTCATCGCATGCGTGCTTGCGTTCCGGCGCGGCATCGTCGGCGAGATGGTCGCGCGCGTGAAGACGGTGCGGCCGTCCTGATCGCGTTGCATTCGGTGCGCGGCGGCGTTGATGCGAAGCACCATCCGGCGCCTTGCGCAGAGGCGTTTTGCGCTCGCCCGGGCCGCGCCGCACGGCCAGATTGCTGCCCCATTTTCGTGCGGCGATGCACCATAGGGGTAAATGCTAAGTTGTCGCAGGGTGAAAGGTCCTTTAATCTTCGTTTCAGTTCTGATGCACCGCGAAACGAATTTGCAGGTGGAGAACGAGGAGACAATCGAGGCACAAAGTGCCCGGACCCCAAAGCGCTGTTGGACGGAATCCAACAGCGCTTTTTCATTTGCGTGCGCGAATTTGCATCGATGGTGCATGGCGCGCATCGCCCTCAATGCGCGCCATTTCGCGCGTTCGCATCGCACCGTTCATCCCGCCCCGTATTTTTCTTCGATCGTCCTGTCGAGCCGTCGACGGCACGCGCGCGCCTGCGCGCGGTTCGGGCTTACCCGGTTAGCGTGCATGAAAGGCGTCCGTTACACTCGGCTTTCGCCGACCGAGCGGTCGGGAAAATCGGTCGGCAGTTCTCCTACGAGCGCAACGCAGAACAGGGAGTACGGTTGGATGAGACGCGCAGGACGTTGGATCGCGGTATCGCGTACGGTCGAGGGCAGCCGTTCGGGAGCAGGGCGGCGCGGGCTTCTTGCGGCTTGCGGGCGCAGCCGGGCGGGTGCGACGTCCGTTGCCGCGGGAAGCGCCGGCAACGCGCAGGTTGGCGCGGTGCTCGCCAGATCCGATGCCTCGTTCACCGTCGCATGAGCGGCCGATTGCGGCCTTTGTTCGCCCCTGGCGACGGCGCCGCACCGGGCGCGTTGCCGCCGTCGTTGCGCGTGCATCGCGGCCGCTTCGCCGCTTCTGTTTTTCGCTTGCTTCATTTCGACGACATCGCCGTCGCGCATCGTTGCGGTCGAATGGCCGTTCTGCTGTGCGCGACGATGCCTCGCGGGAAAACGAGCGTAGGCGCGGCACAGCGGGATAGTTAAATTATTAAATTGTTTGAGGACCGGGAGCCGCCAGAGCGACCCGCGGATTTTTCGAGCAGCGTTTGGAGACAACGTAAATGAAAATGAATCGATGGATGGAGGCTCTGTTTGCGGCTGGCCTCGTGTGCGCGGCGGCGACGGCGTCCGCCCAGGTCAAGATCGGCGTGACGCTGTCGGCCACCGGGCCGGCCGCATCGCTCGGAATCCCGGAGAAGAACACGATCGCGCTGCTGCCGAAGGAGATCGGGGGCAAGAGCGTCCAGTACATCGTGCTCGACGACGCGTCCGACACGAGCCGCGCCGTGCAGAACGTACGCAAGCTGATCGACGAGGATCACGTCGACGCGATCATCGGTTCGTCCGTCACGCCGAACTCGCTCGCGATGCTCGATCCGGTGTCGCAGGGCAAGACGCCGACGATCTCGCTGGCCGCGAGCGCACAGATCATCGCGCCGATGGATGCGAAGCGCGCATGGATGTTCAAGGTGCCGCAGAACGATCAGCTGATGGCCGACGCAATCGCCGACTACATGGCGAAGCACGGCGTGAAGACCGTCGGCTTCATCGGCTTCGCCGATGCATACGGCGACAGCTGGTACAACACCTTCAACGCCGCTGCGGCGAAGAACGGGCTGAAGGTCGTGTCGAACGAGCGCTACAACCGCACCGATGCGTCGGTGATGGGGCAGGTGCTGAAGCTGATGGGCTCGACGCCGGATGCGGTGCTGATCGCCGGCTCCGGCACGCCGGCGGCGCTGCCGGCCAAGACGCTGAAGGAGCGCGGCTACAAGGGCAAGGTGTACCAGACGCATGGCGTCGCGAACAACGACTTCCTGCGCGTGTGTGGCAAGGATTGCGAAGGCGAGATCCTGCCGGCCGGCCCCGTGCTCGTGACCGACCAGCTGCCCGATTCGAACCCGGTGAAGAAGCCGGCGCTCGGCTACAAGGCGGCGTACGAGAAGGCCTACGGCGCGGGTTCGCTGTCGACCTTCGGCGGCCACGCATGGGACGCAGGGTTGCTGCTGCAGCGCGCGATTCCGGAGGCGCTGAAGAAAGGGCAGCCGGGCACCGAAGCGTTCCGCGAGGCGCTGCGCGCGTCGCTCGAGAGCGTGAAGGATCTGCCGGTGTCGCACGGCGTGATCAACATGACGCCGACCGATCACAACGGCTTCGACACGCGTGCGCGTGTGATGGTGCAGATCGTCGACGGCAAGTGGAAGCTGCAGGCCGAGTAAGCATCACGTGAAACTGGCGGGCCCGGTGGGAACGGCACCGGGCCCGCCGCATGTTTTCCGGAACACCGCGGAACGGCGCGCCGCGTTCCCGCCATGCCGTTTCCGCTTGCGGGGCGTTGTCCCGTCACCGATTCTTCGCAGCATTCTCGATACACGAAACGTATGGATCTCTCGATTGCGGCGATCCTCGCGCAAGACGGCATCACGACCGGCGCCATTTATGCATTGCTGTCGCTGGCGCTCGTGCTGGTGTTTTCCGTCACGCGAGTGATCTTCATTCCCCAGGGCGAATTCGTCGCCTACGGTGCGCTGACGCTCGCGGCGCTGCAGGCGCAGAAATTTCCGGCCACCTGCTGGCTCCTGTTGGTGATGGGCATCGCGTGCTTTCTGCTCGAAGCGGGCGGCCTGATCCGCCATCGCGAACGCCGTCATCAGCTCGGCCGGACGCTCGCGACGCTCGGCAGCCGCTACGTGCTGCTGCCGCTCGCCATGTTCGCGCTCACGCGCAACTTCGCCGCGCAGCCGCTGCCGATGCTCGCGCAGATCGCGCTGACGCTGGCGATCGTCGTGCCGATGGGGCCGTTCGTCTATCGGCTCGTGTATCAGCCGATCGCCGAAGGCACGACGCTGCTGCTGCTGATCGTGTCGGTTGCCGTCCATTTCGCGATGGTCGGGCTGGGGCTCGTCATGTTCGGCGCGGAAGGCTCGCGCACCAACGGATTCACCGATGCGTCACTCGCCCTGGGCGGCATGACGGTGTCGGTGCAGAGCATCGTCGTGGTCGCGACCGCGCTGGTGCTGATCGGCGCGCTCTACGTGTACTTCGGCCGCACGATCGCCGGCAAGGCGCTGCGCGCGACGTCGGTGAACCGGCTCGGCGCGCGGCTCGTCGGCATCGGCACGACCGAGGCCGGGCGGCTGGCGTTCACGCTGGCAGCTGGGCTCGGCGTGCTGTCCGGCATTCTGGTCGGCCCGCTGACGACCGTCTACTACGACTCCGGCTTCCTGATCGGGCTGAAGGGTTTCGTCGGCGCGATCATCGGCGGTCTCGTCAGTTATCCGCTCGCGGCGGCCGGCTCGCTGCTCGTCGGCGTGCTCGAGTCGTATTCGTCGTTCTGGGCGAGCGCGTACAAGGAAGTGATCGTGTTCACGCTGATCATCCCGGTGCTGCTGTGGCGCAGTTTCGCGACGCCGCATGCGGAAGATGAAGAGGAGTGACGCGATGACGACGATGGTACGCAACAAGGCCTTCTGGGTGTTTCTCGTGGTGCTGTTCGCGCTGCCGGTGCTGCCCGGCGCGCTGCAGGTGCCCGAATACTGGATCACGCTGCTCAACTACATCGGCCTCTACGCGATCGTCGCGATCGGCCTCGTGCTGCTGACCGGCGTCGGCGGGATGACGAGCTTCGGCCAGGCCGCGTTCGTCGGCATCGGCGCGTATGCAACCGCGCTTCTGACCACGCGCTACGGCGTGTCGCCGTGGCTCGCGCTGGTCGTCGGCGTCGTGCTGACGGCGCTGGTCGCGCTGCTGCTCGGCGCGGTCACGATGCGGCTGTCCGGGCACTTCCTGCCGCTCGGTACGATCGCATGGGGCCTCGCGCTGTTCTACCTGTTCGGCAACCTCGAACTGCTCGGCAAGTACGACGGGATCAGCGGGATTCCGGCGCTGAACCTGTTCGGCGTCGCACTCGAAAGCGGCCGCAGCCTGTACTTCGTGATCTGGGCCGTCGTGCTCGCCGCGATCGTGTCGGTGCAGAACCTGCTCAATAGCCGGCCGGGCCGCGCGATTCGCGCGCTGCGCGGCGGCGGCGTGATGGCCGAGGCGATGGGCGTGAACACCGCCTGGATGCGCGTGGTGATCTTCGTCTACGCGGCGGTGCTCGCTGCGGTATCGGGCTTTCTTTACGCGCATCTTCAGCGTGCGGTGAACCCGACGCCGTTCGGCCTGAACCACGGGATCGAATTCCTGTTCATGGCCGTGGTCGGCGGGGTGTCGCACGTGTGGGGCGCGGTGCTCGGCGCCGCGATCCTCACCGTGCTGCAGGACTACCTGCAGACGCTGCTGCCCAAGCTGCTCGGCTCGGAGGGCAACTTCGAGATCATCGTGTTCGGCGTGCTGATGGTCGTTCTGCTGCAGTACGCGCGCCAGGGCGTATGGCCGTTCGTCGCGAAGCTGTTTCCGCGCGGGCCGCGCGCCCATGCGCCCGAGTACGCCGATCCGTTGCCGCAGCGGGCGAAGCCGGTCGCGGGCGAGCCGCTGCTCGTGGTCGATCGCGCGCGCAAGCAATTCGGCGGGCTGGTGGCCGTGAACGACGTGAGCTTCGACGTGAAAGCGGGGCAGATCATCGGGCTGATCGGCCCGAACGGCGCCGGCAAGTCGACCACGTTCAATCTGGTGACGGGCGTGCTCAAGCCGACCGGCGGCGCGATCACGTTCCGTGGCGAGCGGATCGACGGGCTCACGTCGCGGCAGATCGTGCGCCGTGGGATCGGCCGGACCTTCCAGCACGTGAAGTTGCTTCCGACGATGACGGTGCTCGAGAACGTCGCGATCGGCGCACACCTGCGCGGTCACACCGGCGTGTGGCGCAGCATCGCGCGGCTCAATGCGCACGAGGAAGCGCAGCTGCTGGCCGAGGCGGCGCAGCAGATTCGCCGTGTCGGGCTCGAAAAGCACATGTACGACGAAGCCGGTAGCCTCGCGCTGGGCCAGCAACGGATACTCGAAATCGCCCGCGCGCTGTGCTGCGATCCGACGCTGCTGCTGCTCGATGAGCCGGCCGCCGGGTTGCGCTATCAGGAGAAGCAGCAGCTCGCCGAGCTGTTGCGGCGCCTGAAGGGCGAGGGGATGAGCGTGTTGCTCGTCGAACATGACATGGATTTCGTGATGAACCTGACGGACCGGCTGGTCGTGATGGAATTCGGCACGAGGATCGCGGAAGGGCTGCCGCAGGACGTGCAGCAGGATCCGGCGGTGCTCGAGGCGTATCTGGGCGGGGTGGAGTGATGGCGGACACGACGATGCCGATTCTCGAGGTACGTGGGCTGGCCGTGCGGTACGGCAAGGTCGGGGCGTTGCACGGCGCGGCGATCAAGGTCGGCGCGGGCCAGATCGTCAGCGTGATCGGGCCGAACGGCGCAGGCAAGTCGACGCTGCTGAACGCGATCATGGGCGCGTTGCCGGTGACGGGGCATGCGTCTGGCCAGGTCTTGTATCGCGGCCGTGACGTCGGCGCGTTGCCGATCGAGCAACGCGTCGCGCATGGCATGTGCCTCGTGCCGGAAAAGCGCGAGCTGTTCAGCACGATGACGGTCGAGGATAACCTCGTGCTGGGCGCCTACCGCCGCAAGCAGGCAGGCGAGGCGAACTTTCTCGATCAGCTCGATCATGTCTTCGCGCTGTTTCCGCGGCTCAGGGAGCGACGCAGGCAGGCTGCCGGTACGTTGTCGGGCGGTGAGCGGCAGATGCTGGCGGTCGGACGCGCGCTGATGGGCAAGCCCGACTTGCTCATGCTCGATGAGCCCAGCCTCGGGCTGGCGCCGCTGATCGTGAAGGAGATTTTCCACATCATCAGCGCGCTGCGCGGTACGGGCGTCGCGACGTTGCTCATCGAGCAAAATGCGCGCGCTGCGCTGCAGATTTCGGACTACGGCTATGTGCTCGAGACAGGCGAGTTTGCGCTGGAAGGCCCGGCGGCCGAGTTGGCACAGAATCCGCAGGTGATCGAGACTTACCTCGGGTTAGCCAAGAAATCGGCGTGACGCCTGCTTGGGCAGTGGAGGCGGAACCGGGAAACGGACGGCGTGTTTCACGTGAAACACGCCGTTTTTGTTGGGCGGACCGGGGAACGGAAGCGGGTGGGGATAAGAGTCTGCCGGTCTTATAGAAATACTGTGGCGTGACCGGCAAGCGTCGCTCTGCGTCGCCACTGAGGGCGGAGCTATGGCGACGCGCCAGGCGGCACAGGGGGATAACTTGTTGCGGGCCGAGTGCAAGAGCTGTGAGCGCCACCGCAAGCTAACGAGGCTTCACAGAAATTCACGTATTTCCGCCCGACCAACGGGCGCGATGGCTCCTTTGAGCATCACTGCACGCCACAGCGGTCGAAAAAACCGTCAAATGAACGCACCCTACCATTCGGACGGTCTTCGGCGTAAAAGCGAACCCGCTATAATTCGGCCCATACATTTCTCTGATAGGTTCGTGCGCTGTCCTGCGTACGGAATCCACCATGCTTTTTCCCACAGAATTTGACGTCATCGTCGTCGGCGGCGGGCACGCCGGCACGGAGGCCGCGTTGGCATCGGCCCGCATGGGTGCGAAGACGCTGCTGCTGACCCATAACATCGAAACGCTCGGCCAGATGAGCTGCAATCCGTCGATCGGCGGCATCGGCAAGGGCCATCTCGTGAAGGAAGTCGATGCGCTCGGCGGTGCGATGGCCGCCGCGACCGACGAGAGCGGTATTCAGTTCCGGATCCTCAATTCGTCGAAGGGTCCGGCCGTACGCGCAACGCGTGCACAGGCCGACCGCATCCTTTACAAGGCTGCGATCCGCCATCGGCTCGAGAATCAGCCGAACTTGTGGCTGTTCCAGCAGGCCGTCGACGATTTGATGGTCGAGGGCGACCGGGTGGTCGGTGCGGTCACGCAAATCGGCATCCGTTTCCGGGCGCGCGCTGTCGTGCTGACGGCGGGCACGTTCCTCGACGGCAAGATCCATGTCGGCTTGAACAACTACACCGGCGGCCGTGCGGGCGATCCGGCAGCCGTCTCGCTGTCGGCCCGCCTGAAGGAATTGAAGCTGCCCCAGGGCCGCCTGAAGACCGGCACCCCCCCGCGTATCGATGGCCGCTCGATCGACTTTTCGAAGCTCGACGAGCAGCCGGGCGACCTCGATCCGATCCCGGTGTTCTCGTTCCTCGGCCGCGCAGAGCAGCATCCGCAGCAGCTGCCATGCTGGGTCACGCATACGAACGAGCGCACGCACGACATCATTCGCGGTGGGCTCGACCGATCGCCGATGTATACGGGCGTGATCGAAGGCGTCGGCCCGCGTTACTGCCCGTCGATCGAGGACAAGATTCACAGGTTTGCGTCGAAGGAGTCGCACCAGATCTTCCTGGAACCGGAAGGGCTGACGACCAACGAGTTCTATCCCAACGGCATTTCGACGAGCCTGCCGTTCGACGTGCAACTCGAACTCGTGCACTCGATGCGCGGCCTCGAGAACGCGCACATCCTGCGCCCCGGCTACGCGATCGAGTACGACTATTTCGACCCACGTGCGCTGAAGGCGTCGCTGGAAACGAAGGCGATCAACGGGCTGTTCTTTGCGGGCCAGATCAACGGTACGACCGGCTATGAAGAGGCGGCGGCGCAGGGCCTGCTCGCTGGCCTGAATGCCGGCCGTTACGTGCAGGAAAAGGACGCATGGTGCCCGCGTCGGGATCAGGCGTACCTTGGCGTGCTGGTCGACGACCTCGTCACGCGCGGCGTGGCTGAGCCTTACCGGATGTTCACGAGCCGCGCCGAATACCGGCTGAGCCTGCGTGAAGATAATGCGGATATGCGGTTGACCGAGATTGGTCGCGAGCTGGGCCTCGTCGACGACGTGCGCTGGGACGCGTTCAGCCGGAAGCGCGACGCTGTTTCACGTGAAACCGAACGCTTGAAGTCGACTTGGGTGACGCCGAAGACGCTGCCGCCGGAAGAGGCGACCGCGCTGCTCGGCAAGCCGATCGACCACGAATACAGCCTGGCCGAACTGCTGCGGCGGCCTGGTATCAGCTACGACGGCGTATGTGGGCTGAAGGGCGGTGAATGTGGCCCCGTGGAGCCGCTGGCCGATGAGCCGGTGCTGCTGGGTCAGATCAAGGAGCAGGTCGAGATCGGTATCAAGTATCAGGGTTATATCGAGCGCCAGGCCAACGAGATCGAGCGCAATGATGCGAATGAGAATACCCGTCTGCCGGATGGTATCGACTACCGTGAGGTTCGCGGTCTGTCGTTCGAGGTGAGTCAGAAGCTCAACGAGTTCCGCCCCGAAACGATCGGCCAGGCCTCGCGTATCTCGGGTGTGACGCCGGCCGCGATCTCGCTGCTGATGGTGCACCTGAAGCGCCGCGGCCTCGGCCGCCGTAACGGCGCCGCAGCAGAAACGACCGAGCAGGGGGGCGATACCGTCCCGACGCAGCAATGACGGCGCGTCGCGCGCCGGCGGTTAATCGGGACGTACTTGAGCAGATGTTGATCGACGGCACGGCCGCGCTGGACATCGTATTGACGGATGCTCAGCGCAACCAGTTGCTCGACTATGTGGCGCTGCTCGGTAAATGGAACGCCGTCTACAACCTGACGGCGATCCGTGACCCGAGGCAGATGCTGACTCAGCACATCCTCGATTCGCTTTCCATCGTTCCGCATCTGCGCGGCCGCACGGATGCGCGCGTGCTCGATGTGGGCTCCGGCGGCGGGCTGCCGGGCATCGTGCTGGCGATCGTCCAGCCGGGCTGGCAGGTTACGCTGAACGATATCGTGCAGAAGAAATCGGCATTCCAGACGCAAATGCGCGCCGAACTGAAGCTGACGAACCTGTCCGTCGTCACCGGGCGCGTCGAATCGCTGCAGCCGGGCTTCGAAGTGCCGGAAAAATTCGACATGATCGTATCCCGCGCCTTCGCGGATCTATCCGACTTCGTTAAACTTGCTCGTCATCTCGTCGCACCGGGCGGATCGATCTGGGCAATGAAGGGCGTCCACCCGGACGACGAAATTGCGCGACTGCCGGAAGGCAGCCGCGTGAAGCAGACGATACGATTGGCCGTCCCGATGCTCGATGCCGAACGGCATCTGATCGAAGTCGCCGTCGACGAAGCGAATTGAAGGCGCGCGGATGCGCGCCGTTTGTTTGAAGGTAAGAGGAACACCCAACGATGGCAAAGATCTTCTGCGTTGCAAACCAGAAGGGGGGCGTCGGCAAGACGACGACATCGGTCAATCTCGCCGCAAGCCTTGCAGCGCAGGAGCAGCGCGTGCTGCTGATCGATCTCGACCCGCAGGGCAACGCGACGATGGGCAGCGGGATCGACAAGGCCGCATGCGAGTCGACCGTGTACGAAGTGCTGATCGACGGCGTACCGGTGTCGGACGCACGTGTGCGCCCGGAAGGCGTCACGTACGACGTGCTGCCGGCCAACCGTGAGTTGTCCGGCGCGGAGATCGAGCTGATCGGCATCGACAACCGCGAGCGCCGGCTGAAGGCCGCGCTCGAGCGCGTCGCGGACGACTACGATTTCGTGCTGATCGACTGCCCGCCGACGCTGTCGCTGCTGACGCTGAACGGACTGTGCGCGGCGCACGGCGTGGTGATCCCGATGCAGTGCGAGTACTTCGCGCTGGAGGGCTTGTCCGATCTCGTCAACACGATCAAGCAGGTTCACGCGAACATGAACCGCGACCTGAAGATCATCGGCTTGCTGCGCGTCATGTTCGATCCGCGCATCACGCTGCAGCAGCAGGTTTCCGATCAACTGAAAGCGCATTTCGGCGACAAGGTGTTCGACGCGGTGATTCCGCGCAACGTGCGTCTGGCGGAAGCGCCGAGCTACGGGTTGCCGGGCGTCGTATTCGACCGTAACTCGCGCGGTGCGCAGGCGTATCTTCAATTCGGTGCCGAGATGATCGACCGCGTGCGCGCGTTCGAGGTGTCGTGAGCCGGACATGAGCGAAGCGAGGAAGAAAGACATGAACGCGGTACCAAAGAAGAAGGGCTTGGGACGTGGCCTCGAAGCGTTGCTCGGCGGCAGTGCGGACATCACCGAAGCGGTGAAGATCGAAGGCGCTCCGAACACGCTTGCGCTCGGCAAGCTGCAGGCCGGCAAGTATCAGCCGCGCACGCGGATGGACGAAGGCAACCTCCAGGAGCTGGCCGCCAGCATTCGCGCGCAAGGCGTGATGCAGCCGATCCTGGTGCGGCCCGTTTCGTCTGATAAATACGAGATCATTGCGGGCGAGCGGCGTTTTCGGGCTGCGCGCCTCGCCGGCCTCGAAGAAGTGCCGGTGCTGGTGAAGGACGTATCCGATCAGGCCGCCGCGGCGATGGCGCTGATCGAGAACATCCAGCGCGAGGATCTGAACCCGCTGGAAGAGGCACACGGCATCCAGCGCCTGCTCGACGAGTTCGGTTTCACGCACGAGCAGGCCGCCGAATCCGTCGGCCGCTCGCGCAGCGCGGTGTCGAACCTGTTGCGGCTGCTGAACCTCGCGTCGCCGGTGCAGACGATGCTGCTGGCCGGCGATCTCGACATGGGTCACGCGCGTGCGCTGCTCGCCGTCGATGCGGCAACGCAGATCGCGCTCGCGCATCAGGTCGTCAACAAGCGCATGTCGGTGCGCGAGACCGAGAAGCTGGTCGCGCACACGACGAAGGAAGCGCCGGCCGTGAAGGCGCGCGCGAAGGACGACGGCGGCCGCGACACGCGCCGGCTGGAGGAGGAGTTGTCCGACCTGCTCGCGTCCACGGTGAAGATCAAGCTCGGCCGCCGCGGCCGAGGGCAGGTGTTGATCGATTTCGGCAACCTCGATGCGCTCGAGGGCATTCTCGCGCGGCTGCGCGGTAACGTCGCAACTGAAGAGTGACGAGGTTCAATTGATCGAAAGCACGGGCGCGCCGGCGCCGCGCCGGTGGCTCGGCTGGCTTTTGCAGGAGCCCGTACTGACGGTACTGGCCGTTGCGCTGATCGTTCTCGAATGGTTGCGCCCGCAACCGTTCGCGATACTGGCCGGTCTGGTCGACTGGCAGACGGTGGTCACGCTCGCTGGCCTGTTGATGCTGACCAAGGCGCTCGAGCTGTCCGGTTGTCTGATGTGGCTCGCGCATCGCATCGTGCACCACGTGCACTCCGAGCGCGGGCTCGCGATGCTGCTGGTGATATTCGCGGCGGCGCTTGCGATGTGGCTCACCAACGATGTCGCGCTGTTCGTCGTCGTGCCGCTGATGGTATCGCTGCGTGCGTTGACGCCGCTGCCGTTTCGACGGCTGGTGATCGTCGTCGCGCTGGCGGTCAACGCCGGGTCCGTCGCGACGCCGCTCGGCAATCCCCAGAATCTGTTTCTGTGGCAATTGAGCGGCGTGTCGTTCGGCGGCTTCGTCGTCGCGCTCGGGCCGCTCGCGCTCGCGTTGATGGCGTTGCTGCTCGCGGTCACGGCGTGCGCGTTTCGTGCCAAACCGCTCGACTTGTCGGGAGACGTGCAGGCGGTGCCCGTGCAACGCATGCACGCATTGCTCGCGGCCGTGCTGTTCGGCGGCTTCGTGCTGCTCGCCGACGCGCACCATCCGGTGCCGGGCCTGATCGCCGTCGTGATCGCGCTGCTGGTGGCGAAGCGCGACGCAGTCCTGAAAATCGACTGGCTGCTGTTGTTGATCTTCGTGCTGATGTTCGTCGTGTTGCGCAGCGCGGCCGCGTTGCCGGTCATACATGACACGATTGCGAGCAGCCATCTCGATACGCCGTTGCGCGTGTTCGCCGCGGGCGCGGTGCTGTCGCAGGGCATCAGCAACGTGCCGGCCGCGATCCTGCTGTCGGAATTCACGCACGACTGGCGCGCACTCGCGTTCGGCGTCTCGGTCGGCGGCTTCGGTTTCGCGATCGGCTCGCTCGCGAACCTGATCGCCGTGCGTCTCGCGAAGGAGCCGCGCATGTGGCTGCCGTTTCACGCGGTGTCGATCCCGTTCGCGCTGGCGAGCGCGGCACTCGGCGCGTGGTTGCTCGTCCACGGTTGAGCGCCGCGGCCAGCGGTAGCGGCGACGTCGGCCGCCTGCAAAAGCGTGGCCGGGCAGGGCGGCAGCAGCAGCGACCTTCGAAACACCCCGCCTGTTGATAAGTGCGCCGATTCACAGTCGATCTACTGTGGCGACGCAACGCCGCTCGCCGCTTCATCTGCACGGCTGATCGCATTTCTTCGTGCTGCCAAGCGCGCACGTCGGCGAGGTGCGGTTGTCGCACAGCACCGGCCGCCGCGTTTCCATTCGTTCCGCCTTCGCGGAATTTCATTGCAATCAGCCCGCCGCGACGCCGCGACGCCGCGTCACAGCCCCCATTTCCGGCCGTTGATTTCCGCTGAAACGCGCATTTCCGCCCGCGAAATGTGCGACGCGAAAAAACCACCTTACAACTGTCATCGTACGTCGTCGATTCGCGCGTTTTTCACATGATGAGGCGGCGTTTTACGAAGCTTTTTGTCGCGTCTAAAGCCTTGAATCACTTGCAACTATCGCTTACAATCGCCCGGATTTGTTAGCTAGGCACCCCTGAAAGCTTTCAGAAAGCTTGGGGCCGGGTTCAAGGATTTTGCGGAAGATTGCGATGGCGGGTCAGGCGCCGAACGACAGGCACGATGGTCCCCGAGCGCAACGCACCGCTTCAGCGGCCGGCGAACGGCGCGAATCCGACGGCGGCGACTGGGATGCCGAGCAGCAAGATGACAACATCGTTCCGCTCACGCGGACGGAAGCCGAGAGGTTGTTCGGTCCGAACGTGAGCAAGCCGCCGCGCGTCACTCCCTACAAGGTGGTGATCGCGCAGGTGGTCTTGTCCCTGGTTGCAACGCTGGCGTGGTGGCTGTTTTCGAAGTCGCCGGGCGCCGCTGCGCAATCCGCGTTTCTGGGCGGGGCGATCGGCTGGGTGCCAAGCGCGTTGTTCGTGGCACGACTGAAGGCAGGTGGCTCGGCCACCGTGATGAGCTGGGTGATGGGCGAAGCCCTGAAGCTCGGCGTGACGATCGGAATGTTCGCCGCAGTGGCGTACGGCTATGCCGGCGTGCACTGGCCGGCGCTCCTCGTCACCTACCTCGTCGTGCTGAAGACGTACTGGATCGCGCTGGCCTGGCGGTAAGCAACAAGCAGCGTGCGGTTTTCGACAGGAACCGCACCGGCCCGTTCCCGCAATAGCGTATTGCGGAAACGGGGGAAACGATTTTCGACAATTTGGGTGGCATTAACGATATGGCAGCTAGCGAAGGCACGCGCGGTCCGGATCCGTCCGAGTACATTGCGCACCACTTGCAGAACTTTTCCACCTCGCATCAGACGTCGATTTTCGACATCCACGTCTGGAACATCGACACGCTGTTCTGGTCGATCGTGTGCGGGATCGTGACGATCGTCGTGTTGCGTCTGGCCGCCCGCAAGGCGACGTCGGGCGTGCCGGGCCGTTTCCAGTGCGCGATCGAAATGCTCGTCGAGATGGTCGAAGATCAATCGAAGGCCATCGTCCATGGCAATCGCACGTTCATCGCTCCGCTCGCGCTCACCGTGTTCGTGTGGGTCGCGCTGATGAACTCCCTCGACTTCCTGCCGGTCGACCTGCCGGGCCGCGTGATCGCCCTGCTCGGTCTGTCGGACGTGATTTCCCACCACCGCATCGTCCCGACGGCCGACCTGAACGGCACGCTCGGCATCGCGCTCGGCGTGTTCGTCCTGATGATCTACTACAGCATCAAGATCAAGGGCGCCGGCGGTTTCGTGCATGAGCTGCTGTCGGCGCCGTTCGGCGGCCACCCGCTGCTGTGGATCCCGAACCTTGCGCTGAACATCGTCGAATACGTCGCGAAGACCGTCTCCCTCGGCATGCGGCTGTTCGGCAACATGTACGCAGGTGAGCTGTTGTTCCTGTTGATCGCCCTGCTCGGCAGCATGTGGAGCTTCGGTGGCGACGCAACGTTCCTCGGCTTCGTTGGTCACGTGATCGCGGGCAGCGTCTGGGCAATCTTCCACATCCTGATTGTTCTGTTGCAGGCATTCATTTTCATGATGCTGACGCTGGTGTATCTCGGCCAGGCGCACGACAAGCACTAAGCGCGACGTGCAAACAAGAGTTTCCGTTTTAGTTTTTTAAATCTAAGTTCCAAGTCTTTTCTCAAAGGAGTGATCATGCAAGCTTACATCGCCAACATCCAGGGTCTGACCGCCATCGGTATCGGCATCATCATCGGCCTGGGTGCAATCGGCGCCTGTATCGGTATCGCGCTGATGGGTGGCAAGTACATCGAAGCCTGCGCACGTCAGCCGGAACTCATCAACCCGCTGCAAACCAAGATGTTCCTGCTGGCCGGCCTGATCGACGCTGCATTCCTGATCGGTGTTGGTGTCGCAATGCTGTTCGCGTTCGCGAACCCGCTCCTGTCGAAGCTCGCAGGCTAAGGTTCCTCGGAAATATGCGCACGGCGTGAGCCGGCGCAGGGCGGAACGGAGACTTGGGGCGCTGATCGAATGCAACTCGATGAGCGCCTTACCGTTTCATTTTTCCGGAATAGCAGATAAGGAAACACCGTGAATCTCAACGCAACTCTGTTTGCGCAAATGGTCGTGTTCCTGGTCCTCGCGTGGTTCACGATGAAATTCGTGTGGCCGCCGTTGATCAACGCCCTCGACGAACGTTCGAAGAAGATCGCCGACGGCCTCGCCGCCGCGGAAAAGGGCAAGGCAGAACTCGACGCAGCGCACAAGCGCGTGGACCAGGAACTCGCGCAGGCCCGTAACGACGGCCAGCAGCGCATCGCCGACGCCGAAAAGCGTGCCCAGGCGGTCGCCGAGGAAATCAAGGCCAACGCCCAGGCTGAAGCCGCCCGCATCGTCGCCCAGGCGAAAGCGGAAGCAGAACAGCAAATCGTGAAGGCGCGCGAAACGCTGCGTGGCGAAGTTGCCGCGCTGGCCGTGAAGGGCGCCGAGCAGATCCTGAAGCGCGAAGTCGATCAAACGGCCCACGCCCAACTGCTGAATCAACTGAAAGCCGAGCTCTGATCATGGCCGAACTTGCAACCATCGCCCGCCCTTACGCAGAAGCGCTGTTCCGCGTGGCCGAGGGCGGTGACATCGCCGCCTGGTCCACGCTCGTGCAAGAGCTGGCCCAGGTTGCGCATCTGCCGGAAGTGCTGTCGGTCGCGTCGAGCCCGAAGGTGACCCGCAAGCAAGTAGCCGAGCTGCTGCTTGTTGCGGTGAAGTCGCCGCTCGCGGCTGGCGCCGAAGCGAAGAACTTCGTGCAGATGCTGGTCGACAATCATCGCATCGCGCTGCTGCCGGAAATCGCCGAGCAGTTCGAGGCGCTCAAGAACGAACGTGAAGGTGCAGCCGACGCCGAGATCGTGAGCGCGTTCCCGCTGGAAGGCGCGGAGCTCGACAGTCTCGTCTCGGGCCTCGAACGCAAGTTCAAGCGCAAGCTGAAACCGACGGTCGAAGTCGATTCGTCGCTGATCGGCGGCGTGCGCGTGACGGTCGGCGACGAAGTGCTCGACACCTCGGTTCGCGCGCGCCTCGCATCGATGCAGGCTGCGTTGACCGCCTGAGCGCCACGCCGGCACGCAACAGAATTGACTATCAGGAGCGAATAATGCAACTCAATCCCTCTGAGATCAGCGAGCTGATCAAGAGCCGGATCCAGGGCCTTGAAGCGAGCGCAGACGTTCGCAACCAGGGCACCGTGATCTCCGTGACCGACGGTATCGTGCGCATCCACGGCCTGTCCGACGTGATGCAGGGCGAAATGCTCGAGTTCCCGGGCAACACGTTCGGCCTCGCGCTGAACCTCGAGCGCGACTCGGTCGGCGCGGTGATTCTCGGCGAATACGAACACATCTCGGAAGGCGACGTCGTCAAGACGACGGGCCGCATCCTGGAAGTGCCGGTTGGTCCGGAACTCGTCGGCCGCGTGGTCGATGCGCTCGGCAACCCGATCGACGGCAAGGGCCCGGTCAACGCCAAGCTGACCGACGCGATCGAAAAGATCGCCCCGGGCGTGATCTGGCGTAAGTCGGTGTCGCAGCCGGTGCAGACGGGCATCAAGTCGATCGACGCGATGGTGCCGATCGGCCGTGGCCAGCGTGAGCTGATCATCGGCGACCGTCAGTGCGGCAAGACCGCGGTGGCGCTCGACGCGATCATCAACCAGAAGGGCAAGGACCTGATCTGTATCTACGTCGCGATCGGCCAGAAGGCTTCGTCGATCATGAACGTGGTTCGCAAGCTCGAAGAAACGGGCGCGATGGAATACACGATCGTCGTCGCCGCTTCGGCGTCGGATTCGGCCGCGATGCAGTACCTGGCACCGTACGCCGGCTGCACGATGGGCGAATACTTCCGCGACCGCGGTCAAGACGCGCTGATCATCTATGACGACTTGACCAAGCAGGCATGGGCATACCGTCAGATCTCGCTGCTGCTGCGCCGCCCGCCGGGCCGTGAAGCGTACCCGGGCGACGTGTTCTATCTGCACTCGCGTCTGCTCGAGCGTGCGGCTCGCGTGTCGGAAGAGTACGTCGAGAAGTTCACGAACGGCGAAGTGAAGGGCAAGAGCGGCTCGCTGACGGCACTGCCGGTCATCGAAACGCAAGCCGGCGACGTGACCGCGTTCGTTCCGACGAACGTGATCTCGATCACCGACGGCCAGATCTTCCTGGAAACCGACCTGTTCAACGCAGGCATCCGCCCGGCAATCAACGCCGGCGTGTCGGTGTCGCGCGTCGGTGGCGCCGCTCAGACGAAGGTCGTGAAGAAGCTGTCGGGCGGTATCCGTACCGACCTCGCGCAGTACCGTGAACTGGCCGCATTCGCGCAGTTCGCATCGGACCTCGACGAAGCGACCCGCAAGCAGCTCGAGCGCGGCCGCCGCGTGACGGAACTGCTGAAGCAGCCGCAGTACCAGCCGCTGCAGGTGTGGGAACTGGCCGTGTCGCTGTACGCCGCGAACAACGGCTACCTCGACGATCTCGACGTCAAGCAAGTGCTGTCGTTCGAGAAGGGCCTGCGCGACAACCTGAAGACCAGCCACGCTGACCTCATCAAGCGCATCGAAGACACCAAGGACCTCTCGAAGGACGACGAAGGCGCGCTGCGCGCGGCGATCGAATCCTTCAAGAAGTCGGGTGCCTATTGATCCGCGAGTGACACAACGGGGCAGCGCGGGTGCTGAGGCGCCCGCGCCGCTCCGGTCAAGGAGCAAGCTATGGCTGGAATGAAGGAAATTCGCGGCAAGATCAAGAGCGTGCAAAACACGCGCAAGATCACGAAGGCGATGGAGATGGTGGCCGCATCGAAGATGCGCCGCGCGCAGGAACGCATGCGCGCCGCTCGTCCGTACGCGGACAAGGTCCGTGCCATCGCCGCGCACATGAGCCGTGCGAACCCGGAGTACCGCCACCCGTTCATGGTGGCGAACGACGGCGCGAAGACGGCCGGCATCATCCTCGTCACGACGGACAAGGGTCTTTGCGGCGGTCTGAACACCAACGTGCTGCGTGCGACGGTGCAGAAGTTCAAGGAGCTCGAAGAGCGGGGCCAGAAGGTCGAAGCTACCGCAATCGGCAGCAAGGGCCTCGGGTTCCTGAACCGCTTCGGCGCGAAGGTGATGTCGCAGGTCGTACACCTCGGCGACACCCCGCACCTGGACAAGCTGATCGGCGCCGTGAAGACGCAGCTCGATCTGTACTCGGAAGGCAAGCTGTCGGCCGTTTATATCGCGTACACGCGCTTCGTCAACACGATGAAGCAGGAAGCCGTGATCGAACAGCTGCTGCCGCTGTCGGCGGACCACTTCGACGCCAATGACGGTACGCCGGCCACGTCGTGGGACTACATCTACGAGCCGGACGCGCAGGCAGTCGTCGACGAACTGCTCGTGCGTTACGTCGAGGCGCTGGTGTACCAGGCCGTCGCGGAAAACATGGCGTCCGAGCAATCGGCGCGCATGGTCGCGATGAAGGCCGCGTCCGACAACGCGAAGACGGTGATCAGCGAACTGCAGCTCGTGTACAACAAGAGCCGCCAGGCCGCGATTACGAAAGAACTGTCGGAGATCGTCGGCGGCGCAGCTGCTGTTTAAGCGCGCGCCCGGACGACAACTGCGCCTTTGCGCGAGTAAAGAATCAGGTATTTAAAGGAAAAGCGATGAGTACTGCTGCTTTGGTAGAAGGCAAGATCGTACAGTGCATCGGCGCCGTTATCGACGTGGAATTCCCGCGCGACAGCATGCCGAAGATCTACGACGCGCTTATTCTCGATGGCTCGGAACTGACGCTCGAAGTCCAGCAGCAGCTGGGCGACGGCGTGGTCCGCACCATCTGTCTGGGTGCATCCGACGGCCTGCGCCGCGGCCTGACCGTGAAGAACACGGCCAAGCCGATTTCGGTGCCGGTCGGCAAGCCGACCCTCGGTCGTATCATGGACGTCCTCGGCCGTCCGATCGACGAGGCCGGCCCGATCGAAAGCGAACATACGCGTTCGATCCACCAGAAGGCTCCGGCGTTCGACGAGCTGTCGCCGTCGACCGAACTGCTCGAAACGGGTATCAAGGTCATCGACCTGATCTGCCCGTTCGCGAAGGGCGGCAAGGTCGGTCTGTTCGGTGGTGCAGGCGTGGGCAAGACCGTCAACATGATGGAGCTCATCAACAACATCGCGAAGGAGCACGGCGGTTACTCCGTGTTCGCGGGCGTGGGCGAGCGTACCCGTGAAGGGAACGACTTCTACCACGAAATGAAGGACTCGAACGTTCTCGACAAGGTCGCGCTGGTGTACGGCCAGATGAACGAGCCGCCGGGCAACCGTCTGCGCGTCGCGCTGACCGGCCTGACGATGGCTGAGCACTTCCGTGACGAAGGCCTCGACGTGCTGTTCTTCGTCGACAACATCTACCGTTTCACGCTGGCCGGTACCGAAGTGTCGGCACTGCTCGGCCGTATGCCGTCGGCAGTGGGCTATCAGCCGACGCTGGCTGAAGAAATGGGCAAGCTGCAAGAGCGCATCACGTCGACCAAGAAGGGCTCGATTACGTCGGTTCAGGCCGTGTACGTCCCTGCGGACGACTTGACCGACCCGTCGCCGGCGACCACCTTCGGTCACTTGGACGCAACCGTCGTTCTGTCGCGTGACATCGCTTCGCTGGGTATCTACCCGGCGGTCGACCCGCTCGACTCGACGTCGCGCCAGATCGACCCGAACGTGATCGGCGAAGAGCACTACACGATCACGCGTCGCGTTCAGCAAACGCTGCAGCGCTACAAGGAACTGCGCGACATCATCGCGATTCTGGGCATGGACGAACTGTCGCCGGAAGACAAGCTGTCGGTCGCACGTGCGCGTAAGATCCAGCGTTTCCTGTCGCAGCCGTTCCACGTCGCGGAAGTGTTCACGGGCTCGCCGGGCAAGTACGTGCCGCTGAAGGAAACGATCCGCGGCTTCAAGATGATCGTCGACGGCGAGTGCGACCACCTGCCGGAACAGGCGTTCTACATGGTCGGCACGATCGACGAAGCCTTCGAAAAGGCCAAGAAGATCCAGTAAGGGCTTGAGTGAGTAGCACGCTGGCGCGCGCCGGCCGGCTGCACGAACCGTCGATGGCTCGTGCGCCGGCCGGCCGCGCCGACCGCAATACGCTCAACCCGCCGTGCATGGGACGAGCGCACGCGCCTTGCGGCGTTTGCGCTCGTTGACAGGAGTCGATATGGCAACCATCAAAGTAGACGTCGTCAGCGCGGAAGAGCAGATCTTCTCGGGCGAGGCGAAATTCGTCGCGCTGCCGGGCGAAACGGGTGAGCTGGGTATTCTGCCGGGTCACACGCCGCTGATCACGCGGATCCGTCCGGGTGCGGTGCGCATCGAAGTCGAGGGCAGCAACGACGAATTCGTGTTCGTCGCGGGCGGCATCCTCGAAGTGCAGCCGGGCGCCGTGACGGTGCTCGCCGATACCGCGATCCGCGGCAAGGACCTCGACGCGGCGAAAGCCGAGGACGCGCGCAAGCGTGCCGAGGAAACGCTGCAGAACGCGAAGTCGGACCTCGACCTCGCAAAGGCGCAATCGGAGCTCGCGACCGCGATGGCGCAGCTCGAAGCGATCCAGCGTCTGGCGAAGATCCGCAGCCGGCACTGAGCCGCGCGCGCGTATCCCGCGAAAGAAAGCAGCCTTCGGGCTGCTTTTTTTTCGTCCGGCGGTTTCGTCGCGGTTGTGCCGGCCGCGTCGTATCGTCCGATCGTGCTATTTCATCCGCGCGCAGCGATTCGATGTCAGAGTGTCGTCAGCGGAGCGCGGCATCATCCGCTCGTAGGCCGCCCGTCGCGAGTGCGGCGGAGCGGTGCGCCTAACGCGCGCGCCGGGCCGATCAGACAAAAAAACGGACGGAGACATCGATGGCAGCAGACCTTGGCATGCGGGCGCTGATCGCGCCCGAAAACGGACTCTCGTACGTGCGCGGCGCAACCGACGTGCCGCTATCCGAAGCGACGATCGGCCGCTTCCTGCTCGACACGGCCGGCCGCTTTCCGGACCGCCCGGCGGTCGTGTTCCGCGAGCAGCAGGTGCGCTGGAGCTGGCGCGAATTCGCGCACGAGGTCGACGTGCTGGCGGCCGGCCTCGTCGAGCTCGGGATCGTGAAGGGCGATCGCGTCGGCATCTGGTCGCCGAACCGCAGCGAATGGCTGCTGACGCAGTTCGCGACCGCGCGCATCGGCGCGGTGCTCGTCAACATCAACCCGGCCTACCGGCTCGCGGAACTCGAATACGCGCTCAACAAGGTGGGCTGCAAGGCCGTGATCGCGGCCGAGCGCTTCAAGAGCTCCGCCTATGTCGAGATGCTGCAGACGATCGCACCCGAACTCGCGAGCGCGACGCCCGGCGATCTGCACGCGGCGCGCGTGCCGAGCCTGCGCACGGTCGTGTCGATGGGAGACGTCGCGCCTGCCGGCATGTTCCGCTTCGCGGACGTGATGGCGCGCGGCCGCGACACGCTCGATGCCGCGCGGCTCGATGCGATCGGCGCGACGCTCGCGGCCGGCGAGGCGATCAACATCCAGTTCACGAGCGGCACCACGGGAAGCCCCAAGGGTGCGACGCTCACGCACCGCAACGTCGTCAACAACGCGCGCTCGATCGCGATGGCGATGCGCTTCACCGAACAGGACGCGCTCTGCATTCCCGTGCCGCTGTATCACTGCTTCGGGATGGTGCTGGCGGTGCTCGCGTGCGTGTCGACGGGCGCGGCGATGGTGTTCCCCGGCGAGGCGTTCGATCCGGTCGCGACGCTCGCGGCCGTGGCCGACGAGCGATGCACCGCGCTGCACGGCGTGCCGACGATGTTCATCGCCGAACTCGATCATCCCGAGTTCAAGACGTTCGACCTGTCGACGCTGCGCACCGGGATCATGGCCGGTTCGCCTTGCCCGATCGAGACGATGAAGCGCGTCGTGTCGCAGATGCATCTGTCGGAGATCACGATCGCGTACGGGATGACCGAAACGAGCCCCGTGTCGTTCCAGAGCTCGACCGACGATCCGCTCGAGAAGCGCACGACGACGGTCGGGCGGATTCAGCCGCATCTCGAGGTGAAGATCGTCGACCCGGGCGGCGACATCGTGCCGGTCGGCGCGACCGGCGAGCTGTGCACGAAGGGCTATTCGGTGATGCTCGGCTACTGGGACGACGACGCGAAGACGCGCGAGGTGCTGATCGACGGCTGGATGCACACGGGCGATCTCGCGACGCTCGACGGGCAGGGCTACTGCAACATCGTCGGCCGGCTGAAGGACATGGTGATTCGCGGCGGCGAGAACGTGTATCCGCGCGAGATCGAAGAATTCCTGTTCAGGCATCCGAAGATTCAGAGCGCGCAGGTGTTCGGCCTGCCCGATGCGAAATACGGCGAGGAGCTGTGCGCGTGGATCGTGCTGCGCGCCGGCGAGCAGATGACCGAAGACGACGTGCGCGCGTTCTGCCAAGGCCAGATCGCGCACTACAAGATTCCGCGCTACATCCGCTTCGTCGACGAACTGCCGATGACGGTGACCGGCAAGGTGCAGAAATTCGTGATGCGCGAACGGATGATCGAAGAGTTGAAGCTCGACGTGCAGAAGACCGCGTGAAGCGGTACGGCGCCGGAGGAAACGCGGCGGCCGGCAGGCCGTTGCGTTTTCGATGGACGAAAAAAAGCGGGCTTATTAGCCCGCTAAAAACCACACGCTACGGGGTTAGCGCGAGGAGACCAAAGTTGAAACCGGATCCGGCGGGGGGCCGGAAACGACTCCAACAGGGATGCCCCTGGGAAGGGCTTCGGTACGTGACCGACTGGGCTCGCAGCGCTTCGCGTCCGCTCACACTTGGCACACGAGACCGCATCCGTGTTGAAACCGTTGAGGCCATTGTGGGCGAATTGACGGCCCATCGCGGTAACAAAGTGTTTCAGGTTGTAACGCCCGTCGGACAAGGCTTTCCGGGATTTTTTGCTGTTTTCGGCGTCCTGAAAAAGGTCATATTTACTTATCTTTTCCGCCGAGTTTTCATCGCGTGCGCGTAATGCGGTTTTCGCGCGGTTCAGTGTCGTCGAATTGCGGATTTGCTCGGCGAAACGCGCATTGCGCGGCAGATGCCGCGCTCGCCGATTCAATCGTCAGAAAGATTTTGAAACGGGTTCGGCGTGCGCGACGGGCGGCCGGATACATGTTCGACGCCCGCCGCCGCCGGCCATCACATCATTTCAGCCACTTGTCGGAGATCGTCTGGTACGCGCCGGTCGCCAGCGCGAGATGCAGCCACTGGTCGACGTACTGCTGAAACACGACGTCGCCGCGCGGCACCATGTAGGCTTTTTCGCCGAACTGGAACGGCTTGTCCGGATGCACCGAGCACAGGCCCGGATTCAGCTTTTGCTGCAGCAGCGTCTCGGACGCATCGGTCACCATCACGTCGGCCTTGCCGGCGAGGATCTGCTTGAAGATCGTCACGTTGTCCGGATAAACGCTCAGGTTCGCGTGCGTGAAGAACTGCTTCGCGAAGCGCTCGTTGGTGCCGCCCGGGTTCACGATCACGCGGGTCTCGGGCCGGTCGATCTGCGCGATGGTCTGGTATTTGTCGGCGTCGGCGCAGCGCACGATCGGCGTCTTGCCGTCGACCACGTACGGTTGCGTGAAGAACACGCGCTTCTGACGCTCGAGCGTCGTCGACACGCCGCCCACGGCGATATCGCATTTCGCGACGAAGTCGTTGGTGAGGCTCGACCAGCTCGTCTTCACGAACTCGGCCTTCACGCCGAGCGAAGTCGCGAGCGATTCGGCCATGTCGATGTCGATGCCCTCGAAGCGCCCGTCGCCCCGATAGTACGAATACGGTTTGTAGTCGCCGGTCGTGCAGACGCGCAGCGTGCCGCGTGCGAGCACGTCGTCGAGCCGCGAGCCTGCGGCGGCCGTGGCCGCAGTGGCCTGCGCATGCGCGGCGCCGCAGCAGAACAGCGTCGCGGCGCCCAGCGCGGCGAGTGTGGCGAATCGTTTCATCGGTCTCCTCCGTTGTTCGGTGATATCAGCGTTCGATCATAACGGAGCCGTCGCGCGCGTCATATGGCCGCCATCGCATCGGCATGACGGCCGCGCGGCCGCGCTCCGGTAAAATGCCGGTTTGCTCTCGCATCGTCGCTCCTACCGTGGCCTATACCCTGCTCAACGACACCTTCCTGCGTGCGCTTCTGCGCGAGCCGACCGACTACACGCCGATCTGGCTGATGCGCCAGGCCGGCCGCTATCTGCCCGAATACAACGCGACGCGCGCCCGCGCCGGCAGTTTCCTCGGCCTCGCGAAGAATCCCGACTACGCGACCGAAGTGACGTTGCAGCCGCTCGATCGTTTCCCGCTCGATGCGGCGATCCTGTTCTCCGACATCCTGACGATTCCCGATGCCATGGGGCTCGGCCTCGACTTCCAGGCCGGCGAAGGGCCGAAGTTCGCGCATCCGGTGCGCACCGAGGCCGACGTCGCGAAGCTCGCGGTGCCGGACATCGACGAAACGCTCGGCTATGTCACGGGCGCGGTGCGCGAGATCCGTCGCGCGCTGACCGACGGTCAGGGCCGGCAGCGCGTGCCGCTGATCGGCTTCTCGGGCAGCCCGTGGACGCTCGCGTGCTACATGGTCGAAGGCGGCGGATCGGACGATTTCCGCACGGTGAAGTCGATGGCGTATTCGCGCCCCGACCTGATGCACCGGATCCTCGACGTGAACGCGCAGGCCGTGGCCGCGTACCTGAACGCGCAGATCGAAGCCGGCGCGCAGGCCGTGATGATCTTCGACACCTGGGGCGGCGCGCTGGCCGACGGCGCATACCAGCGCTTCTCGCTGGATTACATCCGCCGCGTGGTCGCGCAGCTCAAGCGCGAGCACGACGGCGAACGCGTGCCGGTGATCACGTTCACGAAGGGCGGCGGGCTGTGGCTCGAGGAAATCGCGGCGACCGGCGTCGACGCGGTCGGGCTCGACTGGACGGTGAATCTCGGCGCCGCGCGCGAGCGCGTGGCGGGGCGCGTGGCGTTGCAGGGCAACCTCGACCCGACGATCCTGTTCGCGCCGCCTGCTGCAGTGCGGGAACAGGCGCGCGCGGTACTCGACAGCTACGGCAATCACCCGGGCCACGTGTTCAACCTCGGCCACGGCATTTCGCAGTTCACGTCGCCCGACCACGTCGCCGAACTCGTCGACGAGGTGCATGGCTACAGCCGCAAGCTGCGTAGCGGAGCCGCGGGCTGAACGCAAGCGCCGGCATGCTGCGCCGCGGAATCGCAGCGTTTCGCGGCCGGCGCTAAACAGGGCGCAACCCCGCCCCGGATGCCGATTCATCGCTTGTCAAGACTTGACTTATACACATTTTCCACGTTGCAGCGCGGTAGAGGCCTGTATCGGTCGAATTGTCTCGCTATGGTTGGGGAATTTGAATAGCAGCCTTATGGAATAAGGCTCCGCGGGGCGCGGCGCAGCGCGGCCGAAATCGGCGGAAAGCGCCGCCGCACGCCCTTCTCGGCTATTCCGCGCCGAGTTCTCAACAAAGTTATCCACAGGCTGGTCAGGGTATACGGCGATTCCTAATGCGAATCCAAAACTTAGCGCCGAATGTGAAGTTTTACTTTAAGTCCGCCACCGCACCCGGCGTGCTGCACTGCGTCGGCGCTGCGTCCATCGCCGCGGGAGTGCGGTGATGGACGGCGCCTATCTGCGGGTCGCGCTCGACCATCCGCTGGCCACGCTGTTCGACTATCGTTGCGACGTGCAGCCGGTGCCGGGGCCGGGCACGCTGGTCCAGGTGCCGTTCGGCAAGCGGCAGGCCGTCGGCCTCGTGTGCGAAGTGACGACTCACACGGATGTGCCGCCCTCCCGCTTGCGCGCGATCGATGCGGTCTGTACCGAGCTTCCGCCGCTCGGATCGGACTGGCTGGCGCTCGTTGCATTCGCGGCCGACTACTATCAGCGCGGGCGCGGCGAAGTCGCGTTGCCGGCGTTGCCGCAGGCGCTGCGCGACGCGCAGCGCTGGGGCCGGCTGCTGGCGCCGGAGCTGCGCTATCGGCTGACCGACGCCGGCCGCGCGGCGCTTCCCGATGCGCTGCCCGCACGAGGCGCCGCGCTGCGGCGGCTCGCCCAGGCACTCGCGGACGCCGATTCGCTGACGCTGCCCGATGCGCGCGCGATGCACCCGAAGGCCGCCGCGACGCTCGACGACTGGGCGGCGCGGGGCTGGGTGGCCGTCGACGAAATCGGCTGGGGCGATGCGCCTGTGCCCAAAGCTGTGGATAACCTGTCGACAAGCAGTGGAAGATCTGTGCCGCCGGCGCTGACCGACCAGCAGGCCGAGGCGCTCGACGCGATTCGCGCGGCACAGGGCTTCGCGCCGTTCCTGCTGCACGGCGTGACCGGCAGCGGCAAGACCGAGGTCTATCTGCACGCGCTGGCCGCGTTGCTCGACGCGCGGCCGGACGCGCAGGCGCTCGTGCTGGTGCCCGAAATCAACCTGACGCCGCAGTTCGAGGCCGCGTTTCGCGCGCGCTTCGCGGGCACGCTCGCCGACGACGCGATCGTCACGCTGCACAGCGGGCTCGCCGAAGGCGAACGCGCGCGCAACTGGCTCGCCGCACATACCGGGCGCGCGCGCATCGTGCTCGGCACGCGGCTGGCGGTGCTCGCGTCGTTGCCGATGCTCGCCTTGATCGTCGTCGACGAAGAACACGAGCCCGCGTACAAGCAGCAGGAAGGCCTGCGCTATTCGGCGCGCGATCTGGCCGTATGGCGTGCGAAGCATCTCGGCATTCCGGTCGTGCTCGGCTCGGCGACGCCGTCGCTCGAGAGCTGGTGGCAGGCCGAGCAGGGCCGCTACACGCGGCTCACGCTGTCGCGCCGCGCGGTGGCCGATGCGACGCTGCCGACCGTGCGCCTGATCGATCTCGAAGAGGAGCGGCGGCGCGGGCGCGCGTCGATGGGCGGACTCTCCGGGCCGCTCGTCGCGGCGCTGAAGGCGCGCCTCGAACGCGGCGAACAGAGCCTCGTGTTCCTGAACCGGCGCGGCTACGCGCCGCAACTCGCGTGTGACGCATGCGGCTGGGTCGCCGGCTGCCCGCGCTGCAGCGCCTACGTCGTGCTGCACAAGCCCGAGCATGCGCTGCGCTGCCATCACTGCGGCTGGGAAGCGCGCATTCCGCGCTCGTGTCCGGAATGCGGAAACGTCGACATCGCACCGCTCGGCCGCGGCACCCAGCGCATCGAGGAGGCGCTCGCCGAGGCCGTGCCGGGCGCGCGCGTGCTGCGCATCGACGCGGACAGCACGCGCCGCAAGGGCAGCGCGCAGGCGCTGTTCTCCAACGTGCATGCGGGCGAGGTGGACATCCTGGTCGGCACGCAGATGATCGCGAAGGGGCACGACTTCCAGCGCGTCTCGCTCGTCGGCGTGCTGAATGCCGACACCGCGCTGTTCTCGCACGATTTCCGCGCGAGCGAGCGGCTGTTCGCGCAACTGATGCAGGTGAGCGGCCGCGCGGGCCGCGCCGGGCTGCCCGGCGAGGTGCTCGTGCAGACGCGCTATCCGCGTCACGCGCTGTATCACGCGCTCGGCCGGCACGATTACGTCGGCTTCGCCAATTCGACGCTCGGCGAGCGGCGCGACGCGCACCTGCCGCCGTTCGTCTACCAGGCGCTGTTGCGCGCCGAAGGGCGCACGCTCGACGCGGCGCTCGGGTTCCTGCTGCAGGCGGCCGCCGCGCTGCCGGGGCTGCCGGGCGCCGAGCGCGTGACCGTCTACGACGCCGTGCCGATGACGATCGTGAAGGTCGCGAACGTCCATCGCGCGCAGCTGCTGCTCGAGAGCGCGTCGCGCTCGGCGCTGCAGCATGCGCTGCGCGCATGGCAGCCGCAGCTGCGCGCGTTGAAGGGCGTGCTGCGGTGGAGCATCGAGGTCGATCCGCTCGACATCTGAGCGCGGCGCGGGCTGCCGCTTCACGCCGCCACGCTATGGCCCTTTCCCGCCTGCCGGCCCGCCGCGTGCGCGGCGCCGCGCGCGTCGACACCGTCAGTGCAACCCGCTTCGGCCACACGCCGCAAAAGCCGCCGCCGCCGGCCAAACGGCACGGATCAGGGAAAACACCGATCCGCCGACCACGGGCAACTCCTAGGTTGCAACCGCCTAAGTGGCTGATTATATTGACTATCCAATGGGTGCAACCGGCCGTGTAATTCGGTTGCACCTTTTTATTGCGTGCCGTAGGATTTCGCGCATCCTCTCACACCACATGGCCGGACCCGCGCCGGCGCACGAACCCACCATGGCAAGCACGACTCTCGGCGTCAAAGTCGACGACCTTCTCCGCTCGCGCCTGAAAGACGCGGCGACGCGTCTCGAGCGCACTCCCCACTGGCTGATCAAGCAGGCGATCTTCGCGTATCTCGAGCGCATCGAGCACGGTCAGTTGCCGCCCGAGCTGTCGGGCAGCAGCGGCGTGACCGAGCTCGCCGACGGCCACGCGGCGGAAGACGACGACAACTCGCCGCATCCGTTCCTCGAGTTCGCGCAGAACGTGCAGCCGCAATCGGTGCTGCGCGCGGCGATCACCGCCGCGTATCGCCGCCCCGAGCCGGAATGCGTGCCGTTCCTGCTGGGCCAGGCGCGCCTGCCGGCGAACCTGCAGGCGGACGTGCAGACGCTCGCGACGCACCTCGTCGAGACGCTGCGCGAGAAGAGCTCGGGCGGCGGCGTCGAAGGGCTGATCCACGAGTTTTCGCTGTCGAGCCAGGAAGGCGTCGCGCTGATGTGCCTCGCCGAAGCGCTGCTGCGCATCCCCGACCGCGCGACGCGCGATGCGCTGATCCGCGACAAGATCAGCAAGGGCGACTGGCGCTCGCACGTCGGCCACGCGCCGTCGCTGTTCGTGAACGCGGCGACCTGGGGCCTGATGATCACCGGCAAGCTGGTGACGACCAACAGCGAAGCGGGGCTGTCGTCGGCGCTCACGCGCCTGATCGGGCGCGGCGGCGAGCCGCTGATCCGCAAGGGCGTCGACATGGCGATGCGCCTGATGGGCGAGCAGTTCGTCACCGGCGAGACGATTTCGGAAGCGCTGGCGAACAGCCGCAAGTACGAAGCGCGCGGCTTCCGCTACTCGTACGACATGCTCGGCGAAGCGGCGACCACCGAAGAGGACGCGCTGCGCTACTACGCGTCGTACGAGCAGGCGATCCACGCGATCGGCAAGGCCGCGGGCGGCCGCGGCATCTACGAGGGCCCGGGCATCTCGATCAAGCTGTCGGCGCTGCACGCGCGCTACTCGCGCTCGCAGCAGGACCGCACGATGAGCGAGCTGCTGCCGCGCGTGCGTGCGCTCGCGCTGCTCGCGCGCCGCTACGACATCGGCCTGAACATCGACGCGGAAGAAGCCGACCGGCTCGAGCTGTCGCTCGACCTGCTCGAGGCGCTGTGTTTCGATCCGGATCTCGCCGGCTGGAACGGCATCGGTTTCGTCGTGCAGGGCTATCAGAAGCGTTGCCCGTTCGTGATCGACTACCTGATCGATCTCGCGCGCCGCAGCCGTCACCGCCTGATGATCCGCCTCGTGAAGGGCGCGTACTGGGACAGCGAAATCAAGCGCGCGCAGGTCGACGGCCTCGAAGGCTATCCGGTCTATACGCGCAAGATCTACACCGACGTGTCGTACCTCGCGTGCGCGAAGAAGCTGCTCGCGGCGCCCGACGCCGTGTACCCGCAGTTCGCGACGCACAACGCGTACACGCTCGCCGCGATCTATCACCTGGCCGGCCAGAACTACTACCCGGGCCAGTACGAATTCCAGTGCCTGCACGGGATGGGCGAGCCGCTGTACGAGGAAGTCACCGGCCGCGATAAGCTGAACCGCCCGTGCCGCGTCTACGCGCCGGTCGGCACGCACGAAACGCTGCTCGCGTACCTCGTGCGCCGCCTGCTGGAGAACGGCGCGAACACGTCGTTCGTGAACCGCATCGCCGACAAGACGGTATCGGTGAAGGAGCTGGTCGCCGACCCGGTCGACGAGGCGTCGAAGGTCGTGCCGCTCGGCGCGCCGCACGCGAAGATCCCGCTGCCGCGCAACCTGTACGGCGACGAGCGCGCCAACTCGATGGGCCTCGACCTGTCGAACGAGCACCGTCTCGCGTCGCTGTCGTCGGCGCTGCTCGCGAGCGCGCATCATCCGTGGCGCGCGGCGCCGATGCTGGCCGACGACGCGCTCGCCGACGCCCCGGCGCGCGACGTGCGCAACCCGGCCGACCAGCGCGACGTGGTCGGCGCGGTCAGCGAAGCGACGTCCGAGCACGTGAGCGCGGCGCTCGCCCACGCGGTCGCGGCCGCGCCGATCTGGCAGGCGACGCCGGTCGATGCGCGCGCCGACTGCCTGGTGCGCGCAGCCGATCTGCTCGAAGCGCAGATGCACACGCTGATGGGCCTGATCGTGCGCGAAGCCGGCAAGTCGCTGCCGAACGCGATCGCCGAAATCCGCGAAGCCGTCGACTTCCTGCGCTACTACGCGGCGCAGATCCGCGGCGAGTTCTCGAACGACACGCACCGTCCGCTCGGCCCGGTGGTCTGCATCAGCCCGTGGAACTTCCCGCTCGCGATCTTCATGGGGCAGGTGGCCGCCGCGCTCGCGGCCGGCAACACGGTGCTCGCCAAGCCGGCCGAACAGACGCCGCTGATCGCCGCGCAGGCCGTGCGCCTGCTGCGCGAGGCCGGCGTGCCGGCCGGCGCGGTGCAGCTGCTGCCGGGCACCGGCGAAACCGTCGGCGCGGCGCTGGTCGCCGATCCGCGCACGCGTGCGGTGATGTTCACCGGCTCGACCGAAGTCGCGCGCCTGATCAACAAGACGCTGTCCGCGCGGCTCGACCCGGACGGCAAGCCGATTCCGCTGATCGCCGAAACGGGCGGCCAGAACGCGATGATCGTCGACTCGTCGGCGCTCGCGGAGCAGGTCGTCGCGGACGTGATGCAATCGTCGTTCGACTCGGCCGGTCAACGCTGCTCGGCGCTGCGCGTTCTGTGTCTGCAGGACGATGTCGCCGACCGTACGCTGACGATGCTCAAGGGCGCGATGCACGAGCTGGCGCTCGGCAACCCGGACCGTCTGTCGACCGACGTCGGCCCGGTGATCGACGCCGAAGCGAAGCAGACGATCGACACGCACGTCGCCGCGATGAAGGACAAGGGCCACGCGGTCACGCAGCTGCCGATGCCCGACGCCTGCGCGCACGGCACCTTCGTGCCGCCGACGCTGATCGAGATCGGCAGCATCGACGAGTTGAAGCGCGAGGTGTTCGGCCCCGTGCTGCACGTGGTGCGTTACCGCCGCAGCCAGCTCGACAAGCTGCTCGAGCAGATCCGCGCGACCGGTTACGGGCTCACGCTCGGCATCCACACGCGGATCGACGAGACGATCGCGCACGTGATCGCCAATGCGCACGTCGGCAACATCTACGTGAACCGCAACGTGATCGGCGCGGTGGTCGGCGTGCAGCCGTTCGGCGGCGAAGGGCTGTCGGGCACGGGCCCGAAGGCCGGCGGCGCGCTGTACCTGCAGCGTCTGCTCGCGACGCGTCCGTCGGGCTTGCCGAAGGCGCTCGCGCAGACGCTGATCGCCGACGGCGTGGCCGAAGGCGAGCAGCGCGGCAATCCGGCGGCGGCGCTCACCGCGCTGCGCGACTGGCTGATCGAGCAGCGCGAGCCGGCGCTGGCGGCGCGCTGCGACGGCTATCTGTCCCAGGTGCCGGCCGGTGCGACGGCCGTGCTGACCGGGCCGACGGGCGAGCGAAACACGTATACACTCGGCCCGCGCGGCACGGTGCTGTGTGTCGCGGCCACGCCGAGCGGCGCGCGCGCGCAGTTCGCGGCGGTGCTGGCGACGGGCAACCGGGCGCTGTTCGCCGGCTCGGCGGGCGAGGCGCTGGTCGCCGCGCTGCCGGCCGCGCTGAAGGGCCATGCGGCCGTGCGCAAGCAGGCCGACGCGCCGTTCGACGCCGTGCTGTTCGAAGGCGACAGCGACGAGCTGCAGACGCTCGTGAAGGACGTCGCGCAGCGCCCGGGGCCGATCGTGTCGGTGCAGGGCGTGTCGGCGGGCGCGTTCGAGAACGGCGACGCGGAAGACTACGCGCTCGAGCGGCTGCTGACCGAGCGCTCGGTCAGCGTGAACACGGCCGCGGCGGGTGGCAATGCGAATTTGATGACGATCGGCTGACGATCCTTGCCGTTCGGATCAAACAAAGGGAGTGGCAAGGCGATCCCGAAGCCGCTCCATTTACCCTGGTACCAAGGAGATGCTATGCAACACACGATGAAAAAGCTGGCAGGCGCGACGTTCGTCGCTGTCATGTCGCTTGCGGGGACGGCCCATGCGGACGACGTGAAGATCGGTTACGCAGGGCCGATGACGGGCGCCCAGGCTCACTACGGCAAGGATATGCAGAACGGGATCGTGCTCGCGCTGGAAGACTTCAACGCGACGAACCCGAAGATCGGCGGCAAGCCGGTGAAGTTCGTGCTCGAGACACAGGACGATCAGGCTGACCCGCGCACCGGCACGACGGTCGCGCAGAAGCTGGTCGACGACGGCATCAAGGGCATGCTCGGCCACTTCAACTCGGGCACGACGATTCCGGCATCGCGCATCTACGCGAACGCCGGCATTCCGGAAATCGCGATGGCGACGGCGCCGGAATACACGCAGCAGGGTTACAAGACGACCTTCCGCATGATGACGTCCGACACGCAGCAGGGCTCGGTGGCGGGCACCTTCGCGGCGAAGGATCTCGGCTTGAAGAAGATCGCGATCGTCGACGACCGCACGGCTTATGGCCAGGGTCTTGCCGACCAGTTCGAGAAGGCTGCGAAGGCGGCCGGCGCGACGATCGTCGATCGTGAATTCACGAACGACAAGGCCGTCGACTTCAAGGCGATCCTGACCAAGCTGAAGGCGGCGAAGCCGGATCTCGTCTACTACGGCGGCGCGGACTCACAGGCAGCGCCGATGGTCAAGCAGATGAAGACGCTCGGCTTCACCGCACCGCTGATGAGCGGCGAAATGGTGAAGACGCCGACGTTCCTGAAGATCGCGGGCAACGCGGCCGACGGCACGATCGCATCGCTGGCCGGCCTGCCGCTCGACGAAATGCCCGGCGGCAAGTCGTACGCGGAGAAGTACAAGAAGCGTTTCGGCGAAGACGTCCAGACCTACTCGCCGTATGCCTACGACGGCGCGATGGCGATGCTGAACGCGATGAAGAAGGCCGATTCGACCGATCCGGCGAAGTATCTGCCGGTCCTCGCGAAGACCGACATGGCCGGCGTGACGTCGACGCACGTCGCGTACGACGCGAAGGGCGACCTGAAGAACGGCGGCATCACGATGTACAAGGTCGAGAAGGGCGAGTGGAAGCCGCTGAAGAGCATCGGCGGCAAGTAAGCACGATGCGGATCGCGGGCGGCGCCGAACGGCGTCGCGTCGCGCATCCTGCGGGAAAGCCGTCGGGCCTTCGAGCCCGGCGGCTTTTTTGTTGGCGGGTTGGCGGGTACTGCGGCGACGTCAGGCGCGGTACGCACGCTCCAGCAACGCCGCGACATCCATCGCACGCGGATCGAAGCCGCCCGCGACGCGTCCCCAGTCCGGCGCCGCGAGCCGCGTCGCGATGAACGCATCGGCGACCGCGGCGGGCGCATCGCGTGTGAGCAGGCAGGCCTGCGCCACCAGCGCGAGCCGCTGCGCGAACAGGCGCGCCGAGGCTTCGAGCGCGTCGGCCGGCGTCGCCAGCATCGCGTGCAGCACGTCGAGCGCCGCGCGGATGCGCGGCTCGCCCGCGCCCAGCTCCGTCAGCTCGGCGAGCAGCGCGGCCGCCGCGTCGGGCTCGCGCGACACGGCGCGCAACACGTCGATGCACATCACGTTGCCCGAGCCTTCCCAGATCGAATTCACCGGCGCTTCGCGGAACAGCCGCGCAATCGGCCCGTCGTCGACGTAGCCGTTGCCGCCGAACACTTCCATCACCTCGCCGGTCAGCTCGACCGCGCGCTTGCAGACCCAGAACTTCGCGGCCGGCGTGACGATCCGCTTCCATGCGCGCTCGCGCGGCGAGTCGTCGAGCTCGAATGCGTCGGCGATGCGCATCGCCAGCACCAGCGCCGCCTCGCTCTCGAGCGCGAGATCGGCGAGCACCGTGCGCATCAGCGGCTGCTCGGCGAGCGCCCGCCCGAACGCGTGGCGCTGGCGCGTGTACGCGATCGCCTGCACGACGCCCTGGCGCAGCATCGCCGCGCTGCCGAGCACGCAGTTCAGCCGCGTGTAGGTCGCCATCTCGATGATGGTCGGAATGCCGCGCCCCTCGTCGCCGAGCATGATGCCCCACGCGTCGTTCAGCTCGATCTCGCTGCTCGAGTTGCTGCGGTTGCCGACCTTGTTCTTCAGCCGCTGGATCTCGACCGCGTTCTTCGTGCCGTCGGGCCGCCAGCGCGGCACGTAGAAGCACGACGGGCCGCCCGCTTCGGTGCGCGCGACGACGAGATGCGCGTCGCACATCGGCGCGGAGAAGAACCACTTGTGCCCGCGCAGCCGGTATTCGCCGCCGCGCCCACCGGCGCCGCTGGCGGTCGCGAGTGTCGTGTTGGCGCGCACGTCGGAGCCGCCCTGTTTCTCCGTCATGCCCATCCCGAACCAGATCGAGCGCTTGCCGGCGAGCGGCACGTCGCGCGGATCGTAGTCGTCGCTGTACAGCTTGTCGCGCAGCAGCGCCCACAGCGCGGGCTCCTTCTGCAGCAGCGGAATCGCGGCCTGCGTCATCGTCGCCGGGCACAGCGTGCCGGCCTCGATCTGGCCGTGCAGGTAGAAGCCCGCCGCGGTCGCCGCCCAGCGGCCGCGGCGTGTGTCGCGGAACGCGAGCGACACCAGGCCTTCGTTGCGGTACATGCCGAGCAGCGTGTGCCAGGCCGGGTGGAACTCGACACGGTCGATGCGGCGCCCGCGCCGGTCGAACGCGTTCAGCTCGGGCGTGTGGCGGTTCGCTTCGTCGGCGAGGCGCGCCGTGTCGGCGCTGCCGAGTCGCGCGCCGTATGCGTCGAGCTGCGGCGCGGCCCAGCCGGCGCCCGCGCGGGCGAGCGCGTCGCGCAGCGCGGCGTCGGTGGCGAACAGGTTATAGTCGACCAGTTCGTCGAACTGGTTCGTGACGGCATGGGTCGCTTCGGTCATCGGGCTGTCTCCGGTGTCGTGCTTCGCGGCCGCTCGTGTGCCGGTTTCCCGTCAACCGCGTGTTCCGCTGAATTTCAGAGTAGCAAATATGCCGCCGCGACATGTTCAGGTTCCGGCGCCGCCCGGTCAGCCGGGCGCGCAACCCGCGCCCGCGTTGCGCCGCCGGCCGCGCCAGTCGCGCGCTCAGGCCACGTCCGATGCGTTGCAGCAGGCGTTCGTTCAGCTTTTGCTCGAACGCGGGCACGCGAACGTGACGATCCGCGAGATCGCGGCGGTCGCCGGCGTGAGCGTCGGCACCTTCTACGAATACTTCGGCGACAAGCAGAGCCTCGCCGCGCTGTGCATCCACCGGCGCGTGCTGGCGCTCGCCGAGCGGCTGCGTGCGGCCGCGCACGGGCTGCGCGGCATGCCGCGCGCCGAGGTCGCGGCCGCGCTCGTCGATCTGCAGGTGGAAGTGATCGCCGCCGATGCGGCGCTGTGGGGCGCGCTGTTCGTGCTGGAGCGTCAGGTGTCGCCGCTTGCCGCGTACCGCCGCCATTACACGGCCTATGTCGCGTTGTGGCGCGACGCGCTCGCGCAGGCCGGCGACCCGCCGCCGGCCGCGCGGCTCGAGGCGTGCGCGCGGATGGCGCACGCGCTCTGCTATGGCGGCGTGTCGCAGGCGCTGCTGACGCTCGGGCCGGCGCTCGACTTCGCCGCGCTGCGCCGCGAGCTGCACGCCGCGCTGGGCGGCTATCTGGCGGCGCTGCACGACTGACACGCGCCGCGGCCGCGCGGCTTCTCCGCACGACGATGCCTGATACGCATGCGTGAACGGCATATGCCCGCGCGATGCCGGGCCACGCGTATCGAACGCCATGAGCAAAACGCATGGCCGTCATGACGAACTTTCGATTGTGCGTCGATATTGGCTCGGGCTAAATCGCCCGACACCGGCATCGCCGCGCACCGCGCCGGCATGCCCGACGGACATCAGGAGGAGTCATGCGAAGCGCCATCACGCACCGTTCGAAACTGCCGGACGTCGGCACGACGATCTTCACGGTGATCGGCCAGCTTGCCGCGCAGCACGATGCGCTGAACCTGTCGCAAGGCGCGCCGAATTTCGCGCCCGATCCCGCGCTGATCGACGGCGTCGCGCGCGCGATGCGCGACGGGCACAACCAGTACGCGCCGATGGCCGGCGTCGTGTCGCTGCGCGAGCGGCTCGCGGAAAAGACCGAGGCGCTGTACGGCGCGCGTTACGATCCGGGCACCGAGATCACCGTGATCGCGAGCGCGAGCGAGGGCTTGTACGCGGCGATCAGCGCGCTCGTGCATCCGGGCGACGAGGTCATCTATTTCGAGCCGGCGTTCGACAGCTATGCGCCGATCGTGCGGATGCAGCACGCGACGCCGGTGGCGATCAAGCTGTCGCCCGAGCATTTCCGCGTCGACTGGGACGAAGTGGCCGCGGCGATCACGCCGCGCACGCGGATGATCGTCGTCAACACGCCGCACAACCCGACCGCGACGGTGTTCCGCGCCGACGATCTCGAACGCCTCGCGCAGCTCACGCGCAATACCGACATCGTGGTGCTGTCCGACGAGGTCTACGAGCACGTCGTGTTCGACGGCGCTCAGCACCAGAGCGTCGCGCGGCATCGCGAGCTGGCCGAGCGCAGCGTGATCGTGTCGTCGTTCGGCAAGTCGTTCCACGTGACGGGCTGGCGCGTCGGTTATTGCGTCGCGCCGGCCGCGCTGATGGACGAGATCCGCAAGGTCCACCAGTTCATGACGTTCTCGGCCGACACGCCGATGCAGGTCGCGTTCGCGCAGATGCTCGCGCGGCCGGAAAGCTATCTGGGCCTGTCGGCGTTCTATCAGGCCAAGCGCGACCTGCTCGCGCGCGAGCTGGCCGGCTCGCGCCTGCAGCTGCTGCCGAGCGAGGGCTCGTTCTTCATGCTCGCGCGCTTCCGGCACCTGTCGGACGAACGCGACAGCGACTTCGTGCTGCGCGTGATCCGCGATGTGCGCGTCGCGACGATTCCGTTGTCGGCGTTCTATGCGGACGGCACCGATACGGGCGTGATCCGCCTCAGTTTCTCGAAGGACGACGCGACGCTGATCGAGGGCGCGCGGCGATTGCGTTCGCTGTAACGCGCGGGCGCGGCCCGCATCCCAAGCACGCGACGGGCACGTCGCACGGAAAGCCACCGACGGACCCGGCGCACGTGCCGCTGCACGGCGCCGCCCGACCAGCCAGGAGATCACGATGAAGCATGTCCCCATCCTCAAGTTCGCGTTCGCAATCGCATGTGCGCTCGGCGCGGGCGCCGCGCTCGCCGACGCACAGACGCTGCGCTTCGGCCTCGAGGCGCAGTACCCGCCGTTCGAATCGAAGGCGCCGAACGGCGACCTGCAGGGCTTCGACATCGACGTCGGCAACACGGTGTGCGAGCGCGCGAAACTCACGTGCAAGTGGGTGGAGACATCGTTCGACGGGTTGATCCCGGCGCTGAAGGGACGCAAGTTCGACGCGATCAATTCGGCGATGAACGCGACCGAGCAACGGCGTCAGGCGATCGATTTCACGACGATCATCTATCGCGTGCCGACGCAGCTGATCGCGCGCACCGGCAGCGGCCTGCTGCCGACGCCCGACGCGCTGAAGGGCAAGCGTGTCGGCGTGCTGCAGGCGTCGATCCAGGAAACCTATGCGAAGGCGCACTGGGAGCCGGCCGGCGTGTCGGTCGTCGCGTATCAGGACCAGAACCAGGCGTACGCGGATCTCGTCGCGGGCCGCCTCGACGCGACGCTGGTGCTCGCGCCGGCCGGCCAGCGCGGTTTCCTGTCGCGCCCGGACGGCAAGGGTTTCGCGTTCGTCGGCCAGCCGGTGCGCGACGACCGGATCCTCGGCAGCGGGATCGCGTTCGGGCTGCGCAAGGGCGACGACGCGCTGAAGACCAAGCTCGATGCGGCAATCGAGCAGCTGAAGGCCGACGGCACCGTGAAGACGCTCGGCCGGAAGTACTTCGGCGACGTCGATATCTCCGCCAAGTAAGCGGTGCGGACGATGCAGAGCCTGCCCGCGGCCGGCGTGCCGGACGGCCCTGGCGTGCCGCCGCAGGCGGACGACGCGCTCGCCACGGCGCTCGCCGCCGCGCTGGGCGATGCGCTGGATGATGGCCTCGTCACGCGCTCGGCCGACATCGAGCCGCGCTACTTCACCGCGTACAACGAGCCGGCCGGCGTGCGCCCGCGCGCGCTGGTGCGGCCGCGCAGCGTCGACGAGGTGTCGCGCACGCTTGCGCTGTGCACGCGCCTCGCGCAGCCGGTCGTGCCGCAGGGCGGCCTCACCGGGCTCGCGCGCGGCGCGGTCGCGCTGGGCGGCGAGATCGTGCTGTCGATGGAGCGCTTCGCCGGCGTCGAGGCGATCGACGCGGCGGCCGGCACGATGACGGTGCGCGCCGGCACGCCGCTGCAGACCGTGCAGGAGGCGGCGGACGCGGCGGGCTTCACGTTCGGCGTCGATCTCGGCGCGCGCGGGTCGTGCCAGATCGGCGGCATGCTCGCGACCAACGCGGGCGGCACGCGCGCGATCCGCTACGGGATGATGCGCGAGCAGGTGCTCGGGCTGGAGGCCGTGCTGGCGGACGGCACCGTCGTGTCGTCGATGAACCGGATGCTGAAGAACAACGCCGGTTACGACCTGAAGCAGCTGTTCATCGGCAGCGAGGGCACGCTCGGCGTCGTCACGCGCGCCGTGCTGCGGCTGCATCCGAAGCTGGCCGAGCCGGCTACCGCGTTGTGCCGCGTGCAGGGCTACGATGCCGTCGTCGAGCTGTGGAACCGCCTGCGCGCGCTGCCGGAGCTCGTCAGTTTCGAAGCGATGTGGCCGGCCTTTTACGACTACGTCGCGCGTCATACGCCCGGCGTCGTCGCGCCGTTGGCGGGCGACGGCGGCTTCGCGGTGCTGATCGAGTGCGCGACCAGCGCGCCGGGCGGCGATGCGCGCGCGGCGCTGGAAGCCGCGCTCGCGGACGCGCTCGACGCGGGCCTCGTCGACGATGCCGTGCTCGCGACCTCGGCGCGGCAGGCGCGCGACGTGTGGACGCTGCGCGAAGGCCTCGCGATCGATGCGCTGCCGCACCTGATGAACTTCGACGTGAGCCTGCCGACCAGTGAGCTCGGCGCGTTCGCCGTACGCTGCGAAGCGGCGTTGCGCGGGCGCTGGCCGGACATCGTGTGTCTGTTCTTCGGCCATGTCGGCGACGGCAACGTGCATGTCGGCGTATCGCTCGCCGGCCGGCGCGACGCGGATGCCGAGGCGATCGACGATTGCGTCTACGCGGTCGTACGCGACATGGGCGGCTCGGTGTCGGCGGAGCACGGCATCGGCGTGCTCAAGCGCCGCTATCTCGCGCACACGCGCAGTGAAGCCGAGATCGCGCTGATGCGGCGCCTGAAGGCCGCGCTCGATCCCGCCGGCGTGCTCAATCCCGGCAAGGTGCTTTGACGGGTGCAGGCGGGGCGGGCGCGCGTCAGGCGTCGACCCAGCGCAGCGCGCCGATCTTCAGGTGTTCGACGACGCTGCGCGTCCAGTCGAGCTCCGCGTTGAGCATCACGAGCGCGTGTTCGTTCTGCAGCAGGAACAGGCGCGGCACCTGATCGCCTTGCGCGGCGTTGCGCAGCGCATCAAGGCGCTCGCGTTCGGCCTCGAGCGCGTCGATGCGGCGCTCCAGCTGGCGGCGCGCATCGTCGGCATCGAGCAGCGGCAGGAACGCGAGGCCGGCGCCGAACGCGGTGAATTCGCGCGCCGGTTCGGCGAGCAGCGCATGCAGCCAGGCCTGTCCCGCCTTGTGGCCGGCTTCCGTCAGCTTGTACAGCGTGCGTTCGGGAAACGCGCCGTCACGCTCGGTGTCGTGCACGGCGATCAGCCCGTCGCGCAACAGCCGGTCGATCATCTGGTAAAGGCTCGTGCGCTGCCGCACGTTGACGACTTCGTCATAGCCGCGCGCTTTCAGCTGCTGCAGCATCCCGTACGGATGCATCGGTGTTTCGGTGAGGGTCGCCAGCACGGCGAGGGCGAGCGGTGACGGGCGGCTGACCGGCATGGGTAGTTCATCTATATCTAGTCATGACATGACTAGTATTGGGCAAACTATCGGATCCGACAAGGGCTTCAGCCGAGGTGCGAGCGTTTTGCGGGCGGCGCGACCGTCTCCATGGTCGTCAGACCGTGGACGATCCCGCAGTCCTCGACCGAATGTTCGCCGACGCACTGGCGGCGCAGTTCGATCAGCTGGTCGCGCAGATGCGTGAGTTCGGCGAGGCGCGCGTCGACGTGGCCGATATGTTCGTCGAGCAGTGCATTGACCGAATCGCACGGATCGGCCGGCGTGTCGGTGAGTTGCAGCAGCGCGCGGATTTCGTCGTGCGCCATGTCGAGCGCGCGGCAGTTGCGGATGAAGCGCAGCCGTTCGACGTGCACGTCGGTGTAGTTGCGGTAGTTCGAATCGGTGCGCTCCGCATCCGGCATCAGCCCCTCCCGCTCGTAGAAGCGGATCGTTTCGGGCGTGCAGCGGGCCGCTTTGGCCAGTTCGCCGATCTTCATGGCTTTCTCCGTTGTAAGGGTTGACCTTGTAGCGACTTCAGGGTGTTAACTCTACCTCGTCCAGCCATAGAGGAGGTCTTCATGACCGACGCCCAGCGTACCCCCGACCCACGACACCGCCATGCCGACGGCGCCGCGACCTGCTGCGCCGACGCGCGCGACACGCAGGCGTGCTGCGCCGGCGACGCGGCGCCGGCGGGCGGCGAGCACGCACACGGCGATGCGGCGGCGCGCGGCGTACGTCCGGAGGCCGATGGTCATGAGCACGCCGATTCGCGCGCGCACGGCGCGCAGCACGATCACGGCGTCGCTGCTGCGGGCGGGGCGCGGGGGGATGGGCACGTGCATGGGGCGGCTTGTTCGCAGGGCCACGCCCACGAGCATGCTCACGAGCACGAGCACGAGCACGAGCACGAGCACGAGCACGAGCACGAGCACGAGCACGAGCACGAGCACGAGCACGAGCACGACCACGACCACGACCACGACCACGACCACGACCATGCGGCCGGCTGCTGCTGCGCGCCGCCCGCGCCGACGCTCGCGCCGCTGCCCGCTGCACGGGCGACCGCATCGGGCCACGTGCGCTCCGCGTTCCGGATCATGCAGATGGATTGCCCGACCGAGGAGACGCTGATCCGCAAGAAGCTCGGCGCGATGCAGCAGGTGTCGGCGCTGGAGTTCAACCTGATGCAGCGGATGCTGACCGTCGACCACGTGCCCGGCGCGCAGCCGGCGATCGAAAGCGCGATCCGCACGCTCGGGATGACGCCCGAGGCTGCATCGGCGGACACGCCCGCCGCGCCCGTCGACGCGCCGCGTGCGAAGTCCTGGTGGCCGCTCGCGCTCGCCGGCGTCGCCGCGGTCGCGTCGGAGGCGGTGAACTGGGCCGGCCTGCCGGTTTGGCTGTCGGCAGCGCTGGCGATCGCCGCCGTCCTCGCGTGCGGGCTGACCACCTACAGGAAGGGCTGGATCGCGATCCGCAACGGCAACCTGAACATCAACGCGCTGATGAGCATCGCGGTGACGGGCGCGATGGCGATCGGCCAGTGGCCGGAAGCGGCGATGGTGATGGTGCTGTTCACGATCGCCGAACTGATCGAGGCGAAGTCGCTCGACCGGGCGCGCAACGCGATCCAGGGGCTGATGCAGCTCGCACCGGACACCGCGACCGTGCAGGACGCCGACGGCACGTGGCGCACGCTCGACGCCGCGCAGATTGCGCCGGGCGCGATCGTGCGCGTGAAGCCGGGCGAGCGGATCGGCCTCGACGGCGAGGTCGTTGCCGGGCGCTCGACGGTGAACCAGGCGCCGATCACCGGCGAGAGCCTGCCCGTCGACAAGACGACCGGCGACGCGGTGTACGCCGGCACGATCAACGAATCGGGTTCGTTCGACTATCGTGTGACGGCGGCCGCATCGAACTCGACGCTCGCACGGATCATCCATGCGGTCGAGCAGGCGCAGGGCGCGAAGGCGCCGACGCAGCGCTTCGTCGACCGCTTCGCGCGCGTCTACACGCCGATCGTGTTTGCGATCGCGCTGCTGGTGGCCGTCGTCCCGCCGCTCGTCATCGGCGACGCGTGGCACGACTGGATCTACCGCGCGCTGGTGCTGCTCGTGATCGCATGCCCGTGCGCACTGGTGATCTCGACGCCCGTCACGATCGTGTCGGGGCTCGCGGCCGCGGCGCGACGCGGGATCCTCGTGAAAGGCGGCGTGTATCTGGAACAGGGCCGCACGCTGTCGTGGCTCGCGCTCGACAAGACCGGCACGATCACGCACGGCAAGCCGGTGCAGACCGACTTCGACCTGCATGCCGAGCACGCCGACGCCGCGCAGGTGCGCCGGCTCGGCGCGAGCCTCGCGGCGCGCTCCGATCACCCGGTGTCGCAGGCGATCGCCGCGGCCGCCCGCGATGCGAGCGCGGCTGCGTTCGACGAGGTGACGGACTTCGAGGCGCTCGCCGGGCGCGGCGTGCGCGGCACGATCGGCGGTGCGCGCTACTGGCTCGGCAATCACCGGCTCGTCGAGGAGCTCGAACGCTGCTCGCCGGCGCTCGAAGCGAAGCTCGACGTGCTCGAGCGGCAGGGCAAGAGCGTCGTGATGCTGATCGACGAGGCGCGCGTGCTCGGCATCTTCGCGGTGGCCGACACGATCAAGGAGACGAGCCGCGCTGCGATCGCCGATCTGCATGCGCTCGGCATCCGCACCGCGATGCTGACGGGCGACAACCCGCACACCGCGCAGGCGATCGCGCAACAGGCCGGCATCGACGATGCGCGCGGCAACCAGCTGCCCGAAGACAAGCTCGCGGCGGTCGAGGAGCTGTCGGCGCGCGGCGCGGGCGCGGTCGGGATGGTCGGCGACGGCATCAACGACGCGCCGGCGCTCGCGCGCGCCGATATCGGCTTCGCGATGGGCGCGATGGGCACCGACACGGCGATCGAGACGGCCGACGTCGCGTTGATGGACGACGACCTGCGCAAGATCCCCGCGTTCGTGCGGCTGTCGCGGGCGACGCACCGCGTGCTGGTGCAGAACATCGGCTTCGCGCTCGGCGTGAAGATTGTGTTCCTCGGTCTCACGATCGCCGGGCTCGGCACGATGTGGATGGCCGTGTTCGCGGACGCCGGCGCGAGCCTGATCGTCGTGGGCAACGGGTTGCGGCTGCTGTCGAAGGCCGGCGTGTTCGACGCCGCGCGCACGCAGCGCTGAGGAGCGGGCGATGGGGTTGCTGAAACGGGTGTTTGGCGGGTGGGGTGGTCGGCACGGGGGCGGGCACGGCGGCTCACACGGCTCACACGGCTCACACGGCTCACACGGCTCACACGGCGGCGGGCACGGCAGCGGACCGCAGAGCGGCCATGGCGGCGGCCATCACGGCGAGCGAGGCCGCGAACTGTACGACGCGCACGACGCGCACGGCCGCGATCGCGATCGCCATGACTGGGGCCGGCAGCCGCCGACCGGCGGCCGGGGCGTGCCCGGCGCCGACTTGTCGTTGCGCCAACTCGTATGCGCGGGCTGCGGTGCGCTCAACGCGCCGGCCGCGCGATTCTGCGCGCAGTGCGGCGTATCGCAGCGTGGCCGCGCGTGCGGCCGTTGCCAGGCAGCACTCGCCGCCGACGCGCGCTTTTGTCCGAACTGCGGGACGCAGGCCGGCTAGACGCGCAAGCACGGGTATCGTTGCCGACAGACCGACAGACCGACAGACCGACAGACCGACAGACCGACAGACCGACAGACCGGCAGACCGGCAGACCGGCAGACCGACAGACCCACCCCCGCACCCCTCCGCGACCGCATCGACCGGCTTCCCTCCCGGCCCAGACATCCCGATACCCCGGACCCGCGTTCGCCCCACGTCATCGCCAGCCCCCTCTCCCAGCCATCGTCCGCCCCCGAATCGCCCCCTTTTAATTTGTACGAATCGGGGTTCACCCCTCCGATCACCGACTAAAGTTAAAGAGGGTGAAATCGGATCAACGCGTCATTTTTCTCGGGTAAGTTCGCCGGACGGTAACGCACGGTTTTCGAAGTACGCAGGTAGTTCGTCGACGTTCAATCGCAACGCCACGTTTTCGGGAGAAGAAGAAATGGATGCTTCCAGCTTCATCACGTCGCTGCAGACCACGCTGGGCGGCTACCTGCCCAAGATAGCCGGCGCGATCGGCCTGTTGCTGATCGGCTGGCTGATCGCCGTGGCCGTGCGGGCCGGCGCGCTCCGGCTGCTGAACGCGCTGAACGTCGACCGGCGGATCAGCGAAAGCACCGGTCAGGGCGCGTGCGTCGAGCGGATCATCGCCGCCGGGCTGTTCTGGCTCGTGCTGCTCGTCACCGCGGTCGGCATCTTCAACGTGCTCAATCTGTACGCGGTGTCCAATCCGTTCTCGCTGCTCGTCACGCACATCGTCGACTACCTGCCGAACCTGATCGGCGGCGCGGCGCTGACGCTGATCGCGTGGCTCATCGCGTCGCTGCTGCGCAGCCTCGCGAACCGCGCACTGAAGGCGAGCAAGGTCGACACCGCGCTGGCCGAAAGCGCGGGCATGCAGCCGATGAGCGGCTATCTCGGCGACGTGCTGTTCTGGCTCGTCATCCTGATGTTCCTGCCCGCGATTCTCGGGTCGTTCGCGTTGTCCGGACTGCTGGCGCCGGTGCAGGGAATGGTCGACAAGCTGCTCGCGATCGTGCCGAACCTGTTCGCGGCGGCGATGATCGGCTTCGTCGGCTGGATCGTCGCGCGCGTGCTGCGCGGCCTCGTGACGAACCTGCTGGTCGCGGCCGGCGCCGACCGCCTCACCGCGCGCCTCGACAGCCCGACGCCGGTGCGCGTGTCGAGCCTGATCGGCACGATCGTCTACGTGTTCGTGTTCGTGCCGACGCTGATCTCCGCGCTCGATGCGCTGAAGATCGAGGCGATCTCGATCCCTGCGACCAACATGCTGAACCAGTTCCTCGGCGCGGTGCCCGACATCGTCGCGGCGATCGTGATCGTGGTGGTGACGTTCTATTTCGCGCGCTTCGTCGCGTCGCTCACGCAGAAGCTGCTGGAAGCCGCCGGCGCCGACGGGCTGCCGGCCGTGCTCGGCGTCGAGCGCGTGTTCTCCGGGATGCTGCAGCCGTCGGTGCTCGTCGCACGGCTGATCGTGTTCTTCGCGATGCTGTTCGCGGCGGTCGAGGCGGCCAACCGGCTCGGCTTCACGCAGGTGCGCGACGTCGTCACGCTGTTCATCGAATTCGGTGGTCACGTGCTGATGGGCGGCGTGATCCTCGTGATCGGCGTGTGGCTCGCCGGGCTTGCACGGCGCGTGATCGAGCAGGCCGACCGTGAGCACAGCGTATTGTTCGCACGGATCGCGCAGTTCGCGATCCTCGGCCTCGTGTTCGCGATGGGGCTGCGCGCGATGGGCATCGCCAACGAGATCGTGCAGCTCGCGTTCGGCCTCGTGCTCGGCGCGGTCGCGGTCGCGGTCGCGCTGTCGTTCGGTCTCGGCGGCCGCGAAGCGGCCGGCAAGCTGCTCGACCGCTGGTTCAACCAGCGCGGCGGCGGTCAGTAACGCCGCACGGGGCGTCCGCGCCGCGTGAGTCACTCACGCCGCGCGGACTACCCACGCCGCGCGAGCCACTCACGCCGCGCGGACTACCCACGCCGCGCGAGCCACCCCCACCGCGTGGACCACCAACGCCGTGTGAGCCTCTCATGCCGCGCGGACTACCAACGCCGCGCGAGCCACCCACACCGCGCGAGGCGTCCACACCGCCCGAGCCACCACACCCCGCTCCGGCGCGCTCCGCGCGCGCCCAGCGCGCCTGCATAACGTCCCGCACCACGCGCCCGGCGTTTCCGTCAGCGAAACGTCAGCCGCCATCTTTGCCGAATTTCGATAACACGTCGTTTTATGACTCTCTAGCATCGATTCTCAGTCGCGCGGGCAGGCAGGCCGGCGCCCTTCAGGAGAATCCGATGAAAGCAGAGTCGAATGGCCGGCCCGCAGCCGGCGCCAAGTCGTCCGGCCAGCCCGCGCTGCAGCAAACGCTCGGCACCTGGCAACTGTGGGGCATCGCGGTCGGCCTCGTGATCTCCGGCGAGTACTTCGGCTGGAGCTACGGCTGGGCGAGCGCCGGCACGCTGGGCTTCGTCATCACCGCGCTGTTCGTCGCGGCGATGTACACCACCTTCATCTTCAGCTTCACCGAGCTGACCACGTCGATCCCGCACGCGGGCGGCCCGTTCGCGTATGCGCGCCGCGCATTCGGCCCGACCGGCGGCTATCTCGCCGGCGCCGCGACGCTCGTCGAATTCGTGTTCGCGCCGCCCGCCATCGCGCTGGCGATCGGCGCATACCTGCACGTGCAGTTCCCTGGGCTCGAGCCGAAGCACGCGGCGATGGGCGCGTATCTCGTGTTCATGGCGCTGAACATCGTCGGCGTGCAGATCGCCGCGACGTTCGAGCTGGTCGTCACGCTGTTCGCGATCTTCGAGCTGCTGGTGTTCATGGGCGTCGTGTCGCCGGGCTTCGCGTGGAGCAACTTCATGAAGGGCGGCTGGGCCGGTGCCGATCACTTCAGCATGGGCGCGTTCCACGGCATGTTCGCCGCGATTCCGTTCGCGATCTGGTTCTTCCTCGCGATCGAAGGTGTCGCGATGGCCGCCGAGGAAGCGAAGAACCCGAAGCGCTCGATCCCGATCGCCTACGTGGCCGGCATCCTGACGCTCGTGGTCCTCGCGATCGGCGTGATGGTGTTCGCCGGCGGCGCGGGCGACTGGACCAAGCTCGCGAACATCAACGATCCGCTGCCGCAGGCGATGAAGTACATCGTCGGCGCGAACAGCGGCTGGATGCACATGCTGGTGTGGCTCGGGCTGTTCGGGCTGGTCGCGTCGTTCCACGGGATCATCCTCGGCTATTCGCGCCAGATCTTCGCGCTGGCCCGCGAAGGCTATCTGCCCGAATGGCTCGGCAAGGTGCATCCGCGCTTCAAGACCCCGCATCGCGCGATCCTCGCGGGCGGCGTGGTCGGGATCGCCGCGATCTACAGCGACGAGCTGATCCAGTTCGGCGGCCAGACGCTCACCGCGAACATCGTGACGATGTCGGTGTTCGGCGCGATCGTGATGTATATCGTCAGCATGGCGGCGCTGTTCAAGCTGCGCCGCTCGCAACCGAACATGGCGCGGCCGTTCCGTGCGCCGATGTACCCGTTGTTCCCGGCGTTCGCGATCGTGGCGGCCCTCGTGTGCCTCGGAACCATGGTCTACTTCAACGGGCTGGTGGCGATGGTGTTCATCGCGTTCCTGGCGGTCGGCTACGCTTACTTCATCGCGACCCGGTCGCAGCGCGCGAGCGCGCCGGCCGACGTGCTGCTCGAGGAATGACGTTGGCACGCCCGAACGGCGGCGCATGACGGCCTGCGGCGCGCCCGATGGAACGGGCGCGCCGTCGGCGTTCGGCAGGCGGAAGAGGTGGGAAGGAAGGCAGGGAAAGCAGGGCAGCAAGGCAAGCCGTGCAGGCGGTGCACGCACGGCGAGCCCGGCAAACCCGGCAGGCAGCGCAAGCACTGGCAAGGAGATTCGAACGATGTCCTATACGGAGACGATCGGCCCGCGCACGTACCGGTTCGCGGACCTGAAAACGCTGCTCGCGAAGGCGAGCCCGCTGCGCTCGGGCGACCAGCTCGCCGGCGTCGCGGCGGCGAGCGAGGAAGAGCGCGTGGCCGCGAAGATCGCGCTCGCGAGCGTGCCGCTGAAGGCGTTCCTGAACGAGGCGGTGATCCCGTACGAACAGGACGAAGTCACGCGCCTGATCGTCGACGATCACGACGCGCAGGCCTTCGCGGAAATCTCGCATCTGACCGTCGGCGATTTCCGCAACTGGCTGCTGTCGCCGGCGGCCGACGGCGCCGCGCTCGAACGCATCGCACCGGGGCTCACGCCGGAGATGGTCGCGGCCGTGTCGAAGCTGATGCGCAATCAGGATCTGATCGCGGCGGCGAGAAAGCGCCGCGTCGTCACGCGCTTTCGCAACACGGTCGGGCTGCCCGGCCGGATGTCGGTGCGGCTGCAGCCGAATCATCCGACCGACGACGTGAAGGGCATCGCCGCGTCGATGCTCGACGGGCTGATGTACGGCTGCGGCGACGCGATGATCGGCATCAACCCCGCAACCGACAGCCTCGCGGCGATCGTCAAGCTGCTCGCGATGATCGACGGCTTCCGCGAGCGCTACGGCGTGCCGACGCAGTCTTGCGTGCTCACGCACGTGACCAACACGATCGCGGCGATCGACAAGGGCGCGCCGGTCGACCTCGTGTTCCAGTCGATCGCGGGCACCGAGAAGGCGAACGCGAGCTTCGGGATCTCGCTCGCGCTGCTCGGCGAGGCGCGCGCCGCCGCGTTGTCGCTCGCGCGCGGCACCGTCGGCAACAACGTGATGTACTTCGAGACGGGCCAGGGCAGCGCGCTGTCGGCGAACGCGCATTTCGGCGTCGACCAGCAGACCTGCGAAGTGCGCGCGTATGCGGTCGCGCGCAAGTTCGATCCGTTCCTGGTGAACACGGTGGTCGGCTTCATCGGCCCGGAATACCTGTACGACGGCAAGCAGATCATCCGCGCGGGCCTCGAGGATCACTTCTGCGGCAAGCTGCTCGGCGTGCCGATGGGCTGCGACATCTGCTACACGAACCACGCGGAAGCCGACCAGGACGACATGGACACGCTGCTGACGCTGCTCGGCGCGGCCGGCATCAACTTCATCATGGGGATTCCCGGCGCGGACGACGTGATGCTGAACTACCAGAGCACGTCGTTTCACGATCAGTTGTACGTGCGCGAGGTGCTCGGCCTGCGCCGCGCGCCGGAGTTCGAGGAGTGGCTCGAGACGATGGAGATCGCCGACGCGCACGGCGCGCTGCGCGCGGCGAACGCACGCGTGCCGCTGCTCGCGGGCGCGAACGACTGGATGGGGATTTCCGCATGAGCGACGCCGTCGAGAAGAATCCGTGGGCGCAGCTGAAGGCGTTCACGAACGCGCGAATCGCGCTCGGCCGCGCGGGCAGCAGCCTGCCGACCGCGCCGCTGCTCGCGTTCAACCTGTCGCACGCGCAGGCGCGCGACGCCGTGCATCAGCCGCTCGATTCGGAGGCGCTGCGCCGCGAGCTCGACACGGCCGGCTTCGCGACGCTCGGCGTGCAGAGCGCCGCCGTCGATCGCCAGCATTACCTGCGCCGTCCCGATCTCGGCCGCAAGCTGTCGGACGACGGACGCGCGCTGCTGGCCGGCTACGGTGCGATGCTCGACGATGCGCCCGATGTGGTGTTCGTGGTCGGCGACGGGCTGTCCGCGTTCGCGGCCGCGAAGCAGGCGCTGCCGCTGCTGCAGGCCGTGTGCCCGCGGCTGCACGCGGACGGCTGGCGGCTCGGCCCGGTGGTGGTGGCGACGCAGGCGCGCGTCGCGCTCGGCGACGAGATCGGCGAGCTGCTGCGCGCGCGGGCCGTCGCGATGCTGATCGGCGAGCGGCCGGGGCTCAGCTCGCCGGACAGCCTCGGCGTGTACCTGACGTGGGCGCCGAAGGTCGGCTGCCACGACGCGCAGCGCAACTGCATCTCGAACGTGCGGCCCGAAGGCCTGCCGCATGCGGCGGCGGCGCACAAGCTGCACTACCTGATGACCGAGGCGCGCCGGCTGCGGCTCACGGGGGTCGGGCTCAAGGACGACAGCGACGCGCTGTTGCCGCCGCAACAGGCCGAGCGGATCGGCGCCGCGTGACGGTGAGCCGTCGATGGCGCGCGGCGCGGCGGCCGATGCGGGCGCGCGGTTCGGCTACCTGAACAGCCGCTCGCACAGGAAGTCGACGAACACGCGCAGCTTCGGCGACAGCTGCCGGCTCGACGGCCACACGATCGAGAACTGTCCCGGTGCGATCCGGTAGTCGTCGAGCACGGTGACGAGCGTGCCGGCGTCGAGCGCGTCGCGCGCGAGGAAGTCGGGCATGTAGCCGATGCCGAGGCCGGCCATCACCGCGCCGCGCAGCGCTTCCATGTTGTTGCAGGTCATCGCGGTGCGCAGCTTCAGCGGTGTGCCGTCGTCGGCCGCCAGCGCCCAGTCCTGCAGCTTGCCGGTGGTCGGAAAGCAGTAGCGCACGCAATCGTGCGTGTCGAGATCGTGCGGTACGCGCGGCGTGCCGGCCCGCGCGAGATACGCGGGCGTGGCGCACAGCACGAACGCGAACGGGCCGAGCCGCCGCGACATCAGGCTCGAATCCGACAGCGGGCCGCTGCGGATCACCGCGTCGAAGCCGCCTTCGACGACGTCGACCATCCGGTCGTTGAAATCCAGGTCGAGCTCCACTTCCGGATAACGCTCGCGGAACGCCGGCAGCACCGGCAGCAGGAACCGGTAGCCGATCACGGGCAGGCTCACGCGCAGCCTGCCGCGCGGGCGCTGCGCGGACGCCGTGACGGTCGCTTCCGCGTCGCGAAGATCTTCCAGGATGCGCTGGCAGCGCTCGTAGAAATGGCGCCCTTCGTCGGTCAGCGTGACGCGCCGCGTCGTGCGGTTGAACAGGCGTACGCCGAGCGACTGCTCGAGCCGCGCGATCGTCTTGCCGACGGCCGACGCCGAAATGCCCAGCGCGCGGCCGGCCGCGACGAAGCTCAGCGCTTCGGCGGCGCGGACGAACGCGGCGATGCCATTGAGGTTTTCCATCGAGGTCGAGCGAGCTGCGGTTGATCGTGAATTGCGGAATTCTAGTCCGATATATACGGAGCCTTGCACGGTTTTTCGCGGATTCAATCCGATTTATCTTCGATCGCTATCGACGCGCATCCGCGCGCGGCCATTTCGAGGAGCGATGATGGATCACCCGTTTTCAGCCGGTTCGACCGGCGCGGCACACCGGCGCGCGTGGGTGCTGGCGGCCGTGTGCATGGCGGCCGTCGCGTTGCCGCTGTCGTTTTCGGGCGGCGCGGTCGCGACGCCGGCGATCGGCCGCGACCTGCATGGCGGCCCCGTCGCGATGAACTGGATCACCAACGCGTTCATGCTCGCGTTCGGCAGCTGCCTGATGGCGGCGGGCGCGCTGGCCGACCAGTTCGGCCGCAAGCGCGTGTTCGCGATCGGCGTCGGCGGCTTCACGCTGATGTCGGTCGCGCTCGCGTTCGCGCCGTCGATGCTCGCGATCGACCTGCTGCGCGCCGCGCAGGGGCTCGCGGCGGCCGCGGCGCTCTCGGGCGGCACGGCCGCGCTCGCGCAGGAGTTCGACGGCGCGGCCCGCACGCGCGCGTTCAGCCTGCTCGGCACCACGTTCGGCGTCGGCCTCGCGTTCGGGCCGGTGCTCGCGGGCTGGCTGATCGCGCATCACGGCTGGCGCGCGATCTTCGTCACCGGCGCGGCGGCGGGCGTCCTGTCGCTGGCGCTCGGGCTGCCGCGCATGCACGAGTCGCGCGACCCGCATGCGACGGGGCTCGACTGGCCCGGCACCGTCGCGTTCACCGGCGCGCTGACGCTGTTCACGTTCGGCGTGATCGAGGCGCCCGCGCGCGGCTGGACGGACCCGCTCGTCGTCGTGCTGCTGGCCGGCGCGGCGCTCGGCGCGTGCGCGTTCGTCGCGATCGAGACGCGCGTCGCGCGGCCGATGCTCGACCTGTCGCTGTTCCGGATTCCGCGCTTCGTCGGCGTGCAGGTGCTGCCGGTGTCGACCTGCTGCTGCTACATCGTGCTGCTGGTCGTGCTGCCGCTGCGCTTCATCGGCATCGACGGCTTCAGCGAAATCGACGCAGGCTGGCTGATGCTCGCGATCTCCGCGCCGATGCTCATCGTGCCGCTGGTCGCGGCGACGCTCACGCGCTGGCTGTCGGCCGGCGTGATCTCGGGGCTCGGTCTGCTGCTCGCGGCGGCCGGCCTGGTGTGGCTCGATGTGGCGCTGCGCGGCGGCGCCGGGCCGGCCGCGATTGGGCCGATGCTCGCGATCGGCATCGGCGCGGGGATGCCGTGGGGGTTGATGGACGGGCTGTCGGTCAGCGTCGTGCCGAAGGAGCGCGCGGGGATGGCGACGGGGATCTTCAGCACGACGCGCGTGGCGGGCGAGGGCATCGCGCTCGCGATCGCCGGCGCGGTGCTGGCGACGCTTGCGCACGCCGATCTGCGGCGCGTGCCGGCGGGCGGCGCGTCTGGCGCATCCGATGCGGCGCTGCGCGCGGCCGCGCGGCTCGCGACCGGCGATCTCGCCGGCGCGGCGGCCGTGTTGCCGGGCGTCGATCGCGCGACGCTGTTGGCGAGTTATTTGCACGCGTTCGACCGGTTGCTGCTCGCGCTCGCGGTGGTGACGGTGCTGTGCGCGGGTGTGGTGTTCGCGTTTCTCGGCGCGCGGCCGGCGCCGGATGCGACGACGGGCGCCGACGACGGCAGCCGCGCGCGTGGCGATGCGGCGGCGCGGCGTGCGGCGCGCAACGCCGCGTAGTCCTACCGATCCGAAGACACGACGCCCGCCCCACGCCGCGTCACGCCAGCACCAGCGGTGGCAGCCGCGCATCCGCGCGTGCCTGCGCGCGCTCCACCGCGACGACCACGTAGCGCCGCGCATCGGGCCACAGCTGCGCGTGGCTTCCGGCATCTTCGTCGACGGTCGCGCGCCCCTGCACGAGCCACGTCGTCTGCCGCACGAAATCGACGAACAGCAACGCGATCGACGGGTTCACGAGCAGGTTGCCGATCGTGTTGAACAGGTTGTTGCCCGCGAAGTCGGGCAGCACCAGCGTCCTGCGATCGGCCACATGGACCAGCGGCGCGAACGAGCCGTCGGCGCGCGGCTGACGGCCGCGATACGAGCAATCGGCGTCGCCGGCCGCGTTCGCGGTCGCGACGATCAGGAACGCCTGTTCCTGGATGAAGGCGACGGCATCGTCGCTGAGAGGGGCCGCATCGGTCATGGTTCGGTGGTCGCGTCTGGGCGTACGAAACACCGAGCCGTACGCAAGCCACATGCCACGCGCCGACTGTCACACACCGATGCGGCGGCGCGGCTGCGCTGTGGAAAATCCGAACACCCGCGCCGCGGCTGTGCCATCGCATTGTTCAGAATCGACACACTTGCGCGATGCGTGCAGCGACTGCGCGCGGCGGACGGCCGCACGCATCGCTCCGGTTTGCTTGTCGGCCCGCTTTGGCACGCATGTTGCGTAATCCGTGCAGCGCGATCCAACCGGCGCTGCATTCACACAAGCACGATGAACAGGAGACATGTATGAACCCGTTTGACCTGAAACAACTGGGCCTCGACGTCGAATATCCGTATCGTCAGCAGTACGACAACTACATCGGCGGCAAGTGGGTTCCGCCGGTGAAGGGCGACTATTTCGAGAACGTGTCGCCGATCAACGGCAAGCCGTTCTGCCGCGTGCCGCGCTCGGGCGCGGAGGACATCGAGGCCGCACTCGATGCCGCACACGCCGCGCGCCGCAAGTGGGCCAAGACGTCCGTCACCGAGCGTGCGAACCTGCTGCTCGCCGCCGCCGACCGGATGGAGAAGAACCTGAAGCTGCTGGCCGTGGCCGAGACGATCGACAACGGCAAGCCGCTGCGTGAGACGATGGCCGCCGACCTGCCGCTCGCGGTCGACCACTTCCGCTACTTCGCCGGCTGCATCCGCGCGCAGGAAGGCGGCATTTCCGAGATCGACGACAACACCGTCGCATACCACTTCCATGAGCCGCTCGGCGTGGTCGGCCAGATCATCCCGTGGAACTTCCCGCTGCTGATGGCCGCCTGGAAGCTCGCGCCGGCGCTCGCAGCCGGCTGCTGCGTGGTGATGAAGCCCGCCGAGCAGACGCCTGCATCGGTGCTGGTGCTGATGGAGCTGATCGGCGACCTGTTCCCGGCCGGCACGATCAACATCGTCAACGGCTTCGGCAAGGAAGCCGGTGAGGCGCTCGCGACCAGCAAGCGCATCGCGAAGATCGCGTTCACCGGTTCGACGCCGGTCGGCAAGCACATCCTGCGCGCCGCCGCCGAGAGCCTGATTCCTTCGACCGTCGAACTGGGCGGCAAGAGCCCGAACATCTTCTTCGCCGACGTGCTCGACCAGGACGACGCGTTCCTCGACAAGACGCTCGAAGGCCTCGCGATGTTCGCGCTGAACCAGGGCGAAGTGTGCACGTGCCCGTCGCGGATCCTGATCCAGGAATCGATCTACGAGCGCTTCATCGAGAAGGCGGTCGCGCGTGTCGAGCGCATCAAGGCCGGCCATCCGCTCGACCTGCAGACGATGATCGGCGCGCAGGCGTCGCAGCAGCAGCTCGACAAGATCCTGTCGTACATCGACATCGGCCGCGGCGAAGGCGCGCAATGCCTGACGGGCGGCGAACGCACGGCGCCGGCAGCCGATCTCGGCGCGGGCTACTACGTGAAGCCGACGATGCTGCTCGGCAACAACAAGATGCGCGTGTTCCAGGAAGAGATCTTCGGGCCGGTCGCGTCGGTGATGACGTTCAAGGACGAGCAGGAAGCGATCGAACTCGCGAACGACACGTTCTTCGGGCTCGGCGCGGGCGTGTGGACGCGCAACGGCACGCGTGCATACCGGATGGGCCGCGAGATCGAGGCCGGCCGCGTGTGGACCAACTGCTATCACCTGTATCCCGCGCATGCGGCGTTCGGCGGCTACAAGCAGTCGGGCATCGGTCGCGAGACGCACAAGATGGCGCTGTCCAACTATCAGCAGACGAAGTGCCTGCTGGTCAGCTACCAGGCCGAGGCGCTCGGGTTCTTCTGATCGCTGGGGCAGGGGTGAAGCGCCGGGGCCGGACCGTGCCGCACGTGGTGTCGTGCGGCATGTGAGCGCCGTGCGGCGGTGTCTGCTGGTCCGGGTACCGGTCGAGGCGTTCGGGTTGTTCCGATCGCCGCGGCAGCGGTGAGGCGCCGGGGCTGGACCACGCCGCACGCGACGTCGCGCGGCGCGCAAGGGCCGTGCGGCGCTGGCCGGCCGTGCAGTCTGCGGCCAGCAAGCCGCCGTGGCGCACGCTGCATGCGCCGCCGGCCGTCGTGTCCGGTGCTTCATCGTCTGCTGATTGTTCCGCTTCTCGTGGTTCGGGGTTCGCGTTCGATACGCGACGTCGGCCGCGTATCGCCGCAGCGTCCGAGCGCGACGGCAACGACGCCGCCGAGCGCCCGAGCGCGAGCGGCCCGTACCGCATAACGACGCGCCTACCGGAGCCCGCATGGCCGAACCGCCGCGTTCCTTTCCACATCACCCTGTGTTCCACGCGGGCGAACTCGATGCACATCAACGCTTCGGCGTGGCCGACGATGCCGAACGGATGAGCGAGGTCGTCACGACGCGCCTGAGCATCGGCGTGCGCCAGTTCGTCGAGACGCAGCCGTTCATGTTCGTCGGCGCGACGTCCGACGGCGCGGCGACCTGCGATATCGTGCAGAGCCAGCGCGACGCGAACGGCGATCTGCTGCCCGTCGTGCGCGTGGTCGACACGAAAACGCTGCGCTTCGTGCTGCCGCTCCATGACGACGGCAACCGGATCGCCATGCGCGCGGACGAGGCGGTCGGCATCGGGCTGCTGTTCATCGATTTCGTGCGCGGCATCCGTTACCGGATCAACGGCCGCGCGACGTTGCGCACCGACCTCGGCGGCGCCGACGCGGCGCCTTGGGCCGCCGGCAGCCCGATCGTCGAGCTGGCGATCCAGCAGGCGTACGGCAATTGCGGCACGCGCGTCGTGCGCTTGCGGCCGGGCACGTAGCCGGCCGCCGAGGGGCATCGATGGCCGCCGCCGCGCATCGCGCACCCGCCCGGTGCGCGGCGCGCCGCCTACGGGTGCGCCCGTGTTGCGCGCGCCGGCCGTGCGCCGCGCAATGACGGGCTTCTCGCCCGATCGCGCGGTTCGGCACGGGACTTGCGTGACGCACGCGCGCCTGGGCAGCAGAGGAGAACACGATGGAACGACGAGTGGAGTGCGCGGCCGAGCCGACGGCCGAGAACACGCGCTGCAGCGCGCAGGGCGACGACGCGCTCGCCGGCCAGGCGGTCGTCAGCGTCGCGCACGACGCCGACGAACAGGCGCGCAACCTGATCGGCTGGCGGCAAACCTACGACCAGCTCGCGGCCGGCCGCTTCGTCGGCACGCTGACCGAGCTGCCGCTCGACACGATGAAGCTCTTTCGCGAATCGACCAGCCATCTGCTGCGCCAGGCCTGCGAGGTGCGCGGCGACGCATACTGGTTCGGCATCCCGCTCGCGAACGACGGCAGCGCGCGGGTCGACGCATGCCGCATTGGGCCCGGTGCGCTCGCGTTCCGGCCGGGCAACGTCGAATTCGAATTGCTGACGCCCGCGCAGTTTTCGATCTACGGCGTGGTCGTGCGCGGCGACGTGCTGCGCCGTTACGCGGAGGAAGTCGAACACCGCGCGCTCGACGAGCGGCTGTTCGCGCAGCGCGTGATCCAGGTCGGCGACGCGCGGCTCGCGCGGCTGTGTGCACTGCTCGGCCAGCGGCTCGACGGTGCGGCTGCCGCAGGCGGGCCGCTGGCCGATGCGCAGCGCGACGACCTGCAGGCCGGCGTGCTGGCCGCGCTGTTCGACGCGTGCGCGCAGCCGGCCGACGATGGCGTCGGCAGTGCGCCGTCGACGCGGCGCTGGATCGTCGAGCAGGCGCGCGAGTACGTGCTCGCTCACCGTACTCGTCCCGTCGGCGTGCCGGAGCTGTGCGAGCAGCTGCACGTGAGCCGGCGCACGCTGCAGTATTGCTTCCAGGATGTGCTCGGGATGGCGCCCGCCACCTATCTGCGCACGCTGCGGCTCAACGGCGCGCGGCGCGACCTGTGCGGGCGCGCGGCCGGTTCGGTGCAGGACGTCGCGGCCGCGTGGGGCTTCTGGCACCTGAGCCAGTTCGCGACCGACTACCGGCGGATGTTCGGCAAGCGCCCGTCGGAGACGCTGCGCGATCGTGCCGCAATGGTGACGGCCGGCTGACCGGGCGACGCGGGATGCGGCGGCGCGCTTGGGCGTCGGCGTGACCGCCGCGCTCGTATCGGGCGCACTCTGGGGCTGTCGTTCCCGCCGTACCTCCAGCCGTACCTTCCAGCCGTACCTCCAGCCGTACCTCCAGCCGTACCTTCCAGCCGTACCTCCAGCCGTACCTCCAGCCGTACCTCCAGCCGTACCTCCAGCCGTACCTCCAGCCGTACCTCCAGCCGTACCTCCAGCCGTACCTCCAGCCGTACCTCCAGCCGTACCTCCAGCCGTACCTCCAGCCGCACTTCGACCCTAACTCCCCGCCGTACTCCCAGCCGCCCCCGCGACCACCACGTCCCGCGCACTCGGCCAAGACAGCGCCGTCCAGTCGATCGCCCGGTAGGCGGCCTCGACCGCCGCGAGATCGTCCGGCCACTCGCTGCGGTGCAGTCCGTGCAATTCGGCCGGCACGTTCACCGCCACCGGCACGCAGTGCGGATAGTCGCGCACGCGCAGTTCGGGGGCGATCGTCGTGAAACAGCCGAGCGTCGGCACGTCGAAGCCGTCCGCGATATGCAGTGCGGCCGTGTCGGGCGCGAACAGCATGCTCGCACCGGCGATCCACGCGATGAAGTGCGCGGTGTCGGCCGCGTCGCGGCTCACGTCGACGTATGCGGGATGCGCGACCGGCCCGAACCCGGCCACCGGCATCCGGTAACGCTGCGCGAGCATGTCGACGAACGCGGCACGCAGCGCCGGCGGCACGCTGCGTACCGCGGTGCTCGCGGTCGGACAGAACAGCACGTAGGGCCGCCGCCATGCGGGCGGCAGCGCAGGCAGCGGCAGCTTCGCGAGCCAGCGGTTGCGCTTGTCGGCGGCCGGCACCGTGGCCGGATCCGCGCCGAGCGCGGCGAGGAAGAAGTCGATCATCGGCTCGCGCGCGAACGCCGGCCAGTACAGGTGATTGCCGAGATCGATGCAGCGCGTGTGCGCGGGCAGAGCATCGGCTGCGCAAGGCAGCGTGCGCGGCACGGCGACGACGTCGGCTGCGAGCGCATACAGCGCGTCGACGTAGCGCGGCGCGCGGGCCGGCCGGTACACCGTGAAGCGCAGCTGCGGATGGCGCGCGCGCAACGCCGCGAGCGCGCTCAGCCCGATCACCGAATCGCCGAGCGCGACGCCCATCCCGTTGATCACGTGCACGTCGGCCGTACGCGCGTAGTCGAGCCGGAACGGCCGCTGGGCCGCATGCAGCAGGCCCAGCGCAGGTGCGGCCGGCAGGTACTCGGCCGCCCATTCGCTGCCGTGCTCGAGATCGTACGGTGCGACCAGCGTGCCGTCGCGCGCGAGCAGCGTGCCGGGGTAGGCGAGCGCAGCGTCGCGCGACAGTGCGACGCCGACGCCCGCGCCGGCGCCCGCCGCAAGCGGTGTCGCGGTCATGCGCCGCGCGCGCGACGGCCCTGCTCGCGGATCTGCTCGAGCGTCGCGGCCGGCGTGCTGGCGTCCTGCGGGATGCGGATCTCGATCAGCGCCGGCAGTCCGCAGCCGAGCGCGCGCTCCAATGCCGGCCCGAACTCGGCGGTGTGCGCGACCGTCTCGCCATGCGCGCCGAACGCGCGCGCATATGCGGCGAAATCGGGGTTCGTCAGGCCCGTGCCGTGCACGCGTCCCGGATAGTTGCGCTCCTGATGCATGCGGATCGTGCCGAAATGGCCGTTGTTGACGACGATCACGACGATGTTCAGCCCGTACTGCATCGCGGTCGCGAGCTCGTTGCCGGCCATCATGAAGCAGCCGTCGCCGGCGAGCGCGACGACCGCGCGCGTCGGATAAAGCGACTTCGCGGCGAGCGCGGCCGGCAGTCCATAACCCATTGCGCCGCTGGTGGGCGCGAGCTGCGACCGAAAATGCCGGTACGCGAAGTGGCGATGCAGCCAGATCGCGTAATTGCCGGCGCCGTTGGTCAGGATCGCATCGTGCGGCAGACGCTCGCGCAACTGCACCATCACGTCGCCGAGCTGGACGTCGCCGGGCATCGGCAGCGGCGCATGCCATTCGCGGTACGCGCGGTGCGCATCGGCGACCGTGCCGGCCCACGGCCGTTGCGGCGGCGGCTCCAGCGCGGCGAGCGGCGCGGCGATCTCGGGCATCCCCGCCACGATCGGCAGATCGGGCGCATACACGCGGCCGAGCTCGTCGGCGCCCTGGTGGACGTGAATCAGCGTCTGGTGCGTCTTCGGGATGTCGAGCAGCGTGTAGCCGGCCGTCGTCGCTTCGCCGAGCCGCGGGCCGAGTACGAGGAGCAGGTCGGCGTCGCGAATGCGCCGGCCGAGCGCGGGATTGATGCCGAGACCGACGTCGCCCGCGTAGTTCGGATGCGCGTTGTCGAACGTGTCCTGGAAGCGGAACGCGCACGCGACGGGCAACTGCCAGCGCTCGACGAAGGTTCGCAGGTTCGCGCAGGCGTCCGGTGTCCAGCCGCTGCCGCCGACGATCACGAACGGCCGCTCGGCGCGCGCGAGCCGTTCGCGCAATTCGTCGAGCTGCGCGGCCGACGGCGACGCCGCGATGCGTTTCGCGGCCGGCACGGCCGGTTGCGGCGCACATGCTTCGGACAACACGTCTTCCGGCAGCGCGAGCACGACGGGCCCTGGGCGGCCCGAGGTCGCGACATGGAACGCGTGGCTCAGATATTCGGGAATGCGGCGCGGGTCATCGATCTGCGCGACCCACTTCGCCATCTGGCCGAACATGCGGCGATAGTCGATTTCCTGGAACGCTTCGCGATCGAGGTGTTCGCGCGCGCACTGGCCGACGAACAGGATCATCGGCGTCGAATCCTGGAACGCCGTATGCACGCCGATCGACGCGTGGGTCGCTCCCGGCCCGCGCGTGACGAACGCGATGCCGGGCCGGCTCGTCAGCTTGCCGACCGCCTCGGCCATGTTGGCCGCCGCCGCCTCGTGCCGGCAGACGACCGTCTGGATGCGCGCGGTGTCGTCCGCGAGCGCATCGAGCACGGCGAGGAAGCTCTCGCCCGGCACGCAGAACACGCGTTCGACGTGATTGGCGAGCAACGCATCGACGAGCAGTCGCGCGCCCGTGGTGGTGCTCGGCTCGAGATCCTTGGAATGCGACATGGGCTGCCGTCTCCCTGGGTAGCGGGACGTACAGCTTACGCCGGTTGCCCGCCCGGTGAAAAGGGGCGGAACGAGGGGCGTTCACCGGAGCACGGCCGGGCGTTCGCGCCGCTTTCGACTGGCCGGACGGCCGGCTTGTGCGGGCGCGTGCGCCGGTGGAAAGTGGGCGCTGTGAATATCGGGCCGGACGATGGAGGGAGCTTATGTACACACAGGGATTTACATCACGCATGGCGTCATATGATGTACATCCTCAGTACATCCGACGAGAGGTCGACATGCATACCACGAGGGTATTTCGGAACGGCAATTCGCAGGCCGTGCGAATTCCTGCGGATCTCGCTTATGAGCGCAGCGATATCGAGCTCGAGATCGAGCGCATCGGCGACGAGATTCGCATCCGGCCGGCGCGACGGCCGTTGACGCAGGTGCTCAAGAAGTTCGCGAAGTTCGCGCCCGATTTCATGGCGGAAGGGCGTGGCGACCACGAGCAGGCCGAACGCGAGGGGTTGTGATGCCGCGCTACATGCTCGACACCAACATGTGCATCTACTTGATGAAGAGCCAGCCCGAGCAAGTGGCGAAGCGATTTGCGCAGTGCTACACGGGCGACGTCGTGATGTCGGCGATCACGTATGCCGAGCTGGAGTACGGCGTCACCGCTTGCGCGGCGCCCGCGCGTGAGCGCCGCCATCTTGCGGCGCTGATCGAGGATATTCCCGTCGCGCCGTTCGACGCCGCGGCCGCGCAAGCATATGGGCCCGTGCGTGACGCAACGCGCGCATGGAAGAAGGATCATCTCGACAAACTGATCGCCGCTCATGCGGTGTCGCTCGATGTCGTGCTGGTGACGAATGACGAGCGCGATTTCACGAGCTATCCGGGATTGCGGCTGGAGAACTGGCTGAACGATTAGCGCCGGGCGGCGCGTGCGGCGGCAAGGCGCGACGGCGATTCGCGCCGCCTTGCCGCCGTGCCGCGCATCAGCACTCGACGATGTTCACGGCGAGCCCGCCGCGCGACGTTTCCTTGTACTTCGTCTTCATGTCGGCGCCCGTCTCGCGCATCGTCTTGATCACCGAATCGAGCGACACGTAGTGCGAGCCGTCGCCGCGCAGCGCCATGCGCGCCGCGTTGACGGCCTTCACCGACGCCATCGCGTTGCGCTCGATGCACGGGATCTGCACCATCCCGCCGACCGGGTCGCAGGTGAGGCCGAGGTTGTGCTCCATCCCGATCTCGGCCGCGTTCTCGACCTGGCGCGGCGTGCCGCCGAGCACGGCGGCGAGCGCGCCGGCCGCCATCGAGCACGCGACGCCCACTTCGCCCTGACAGCCCACTTCCGCGCCGGAAATCGACGCGTTGAGCTTGTACAGGATGCCGATCGCCGCGGCCGTCAGCAGGAAGTCGATCACGCCCTGTTCGTTCGCGCCCGGCGTGAAGCGCGTGTAGTAATGCAGCACCGCGGGAATGATGCCGGCCGCGCCGTTGGTCGGCGCGGTCACGACGCGGCCGCCGGCCGCGTTCTCCTCGTTGACCGCGATCGCATACAGGTTGATCCAGTCGACCATCGACAGCGGGTCCTGCAGCGCGCGCTCGGGGTTGCCGGTCAACGCGCGATACAGCTGCGGCGCGCGGCGCTTGACCTGGAACGGGCCGGGCAGGTTGCCGTCGGCGTTCGGGTTGCCGATCCCGCAGCCGCGCGATACGCACGACTGCATCACCGCCCAGATCTTCAGCAGGCCGTCGCGCGTCTGTTCCTCGGTGTGCCACGCGCGCTCGTTTTCCCACATCAGCTGCGCGATCGACTTGCCGGTCGACTCGGCCAGCGCGAGCAGCTCGGCGCCGGTGCGAAACGGATGCGTCATCTGCTCGGCCGCGCTCAGCACCTTCGTGTTCGGCGCGCCGGCCGTCACGACGAAGCCGCCGCCGACCGACAGATAGGTGCGCTCGGCGAGCACCGCGCCCGCCGCGTCGGCGGCGCGCAGTTTCATCCCGTTCGGATGCTCCGGCAGCGCCTGCCGGTAGAACGCGATGTGCTCCTTCAGCACGAACGGCACCGGATGCCTGCCGAGCAGCGCGAGCTGCTTCGACGTGCGGATCTGTTCGAGCCGCGCGTCGATGGTGTCCGGATCGACGGTGTCGGGCGCGTCGCCGAGCAGCCCGAGCATCACGCCGCGGTCGGTGCCGTGGCCCTTGCCGGTCGCACCCAGCGAGCCGTACAGCTCGACCTTCACGTGGGCGGTCGCATCGAGCAGCCCGTCGCGCTCCAGGCCCTGCACGAACATCAGCGCCGCGCGCATCGGGCCGACCGTATGCGAGCTGGACGGGCCGATGCCGATCTTGAAGAGGTCAAACACGCTGACTGCCATTTCGATTCCTGCCTTGCGTTGAAAGTAGTGCTAGCGCGCCTGCAGCGGCAGGCACGCGGCCAGCCATGCGGGCGGCATGACGGAGAGCTGCCGCGCGACGCGGGCATAGCGCCCGTCGAGCCGCGCGGCCAGATGAAAGAGTTCGGTGGCGTTTTTCGGGTCCCACTGCCCCGTGTAGCCCGGTAGCCCGGCTTCGCGGCGCTTCGCGTCGAATGGCACCGCCGAATGCACGAATTCGTCGTGCGTCTTCTCGCCGCGCGCATACGGCACGAGCCAGTCGAGCGCGGCCGCGAGCGTCGCGCCATTCGTGCCGCGCTCGCGCAGCCAGTTACGGTTGAAGCGGCGTGCGGCGAGCGCGGCCGTCACCAGCGGCTGCAGGTCGTACACCGTGTAGTGCAGCGCATCGCGCTCGTCGAAGTCCCAGGTCTTGCCGTCCGCGCCGATGTTGTCGGCGAGGTGTTCGACGAACAGCCGCTGCGCGGCGTTCATCATCCGGCGGTCGCCGAGCGTGAAGGCCGACAGCGCGATCAGCTTGATCCGGTGGCTCTGCCAGTTGTTGCGCCAGGTGCCGGTGAGCGGACGCTTCTGCGCGTCGATCTGCGCGACGTAGCCCGCGCCGAGCTTCGCGATGAACGCCGCGGTCGCGTTGCGGGTCTTCACCGGCAGCGCGCTGGCGGTCATGTCGTACGCGATGATCAGGCTGTCGAAGCGCGTCTCGTCGATCGGATTGAAGCTCGGCTCGTAGGTCGACACCCACGCGGACAGGAAGCGGTCGACCAGCTGCAGGTAGCGCGGCGCATTGGTCACCCGCCACGCGAGCGCGGCGTCGCGCATCAGCTCCATGTCCTTCAGCGCGTCGTTGCTCTGGTCGTAGATGCCTTCATGCGGCAGCGTGCCTTCGGTATGCACGCGCGGCATCGCCTTCGGCTGTTCGCCGATGCGCGCGTCGACGCTGCGGATCAGCGCCTGCACGCCCGGCTCGGCCTGCGTCGTCTCGCTCGCCTGCAACGCGGGCGCCGCGCAGAAATTCATGGCCGCGCGCGCGCTGCCGGCCGTACCGAGGCCGGCAACGACGAGCGACAGCGACGCGACGAGCAACGGCAACGAACGGCACGTGGCCGGCCGGTCCTGCGTTGCACCATGGCCCGGAAACATCGGACGCACCATGCGGAACTCCTTGATTGGCTGGATCGCGTGTGATGTTAGCCCGATCGGCGGTCCAGCGCGCACCGGACGGCCCGGCCGACAACGCAAAAACCGCACGCAACCAGCGGTTGCGTGCGGTCCGGTCACGATCGGAGGCCGGTGTCGCCGCGCGTTATGCGTATTCCGACATCGGCACGCACGAGCAGAACAGGTTGCGGTCGCCGTATGCGTTGTCCGCGCGGCCGACCGGCGGCCAGTACTTGTTCGTGACGAGCGATGCGACCGGATACGCGGCCTGCTCGCGCGAGTACGCATGCGGCCACTCGTTCGCGGTGACGACGGCTGCCGTATGCGGCGCGTGACGCAGCGGGTTGTCCTCGCGGTCGGCGCGGCCTTCCTCGACGGCGCGGATTTCCTCGCGGATCGCGATCATCGCGGCGATGAAGCGGTCGAGTTCTTCCTGCGATTCCGATTCGGTCGGCTCGACCATCAGCGTGCCGGGCACCGGGAAGCTCATCGTCGGCGCGTGGAAGCCGTAGTCCATCAGGCGCTTCGCGACGTCGTCGACGGTGATGCCGCTGGTTTCCTTGATCGGCCGCAGGTCGAGAATGCACTCGTGCGCGACGAGTCCGCCCGGGCCCGAATACAGCACCGGGTAGTGCGGCGCGAGGCGCTTCGCGATGTAGTTCGCGTTGAGGATCGCCGTCTCGGTGGCGGCGGTCAGGTTCTTCGCGCCCATCATCGCGATGTACATCCACGAGATCGGCAGGATCGACGCGGAGCCGTACGGCGCGGCCGACACCGCGCCGATCCCCTCTTCGCCGCGCGCGTAGCCGGTCGAACGCTGGTTCGGCAGGAACTTCGCGAGGTGCGGGCCGACCGCGACCGGGCCGACGCCCGGGCCGCCGCCGCCGTGCGGGATGCAGAAGGTCTTGTGCAGGTTCAGGTGCGACACGTCGCCGCCGAACTGGCCCGGCGCGGTGAGGCCGACCATCGCGTTCATGTTCGCGCCGTCGACGTACACCTGGCCGCCGTGCGCATGGACGATCTCGCAGATCTCGCGCACGTTCTGCTCGAACACGCCGTGCGTCGACGGATACGTGATCATGATCGCCGCGAGGTCGTTCGCGTGCTGTTCGGCCTTCGCTTTCAGGTCGGCGATGTCGACGTTGCCCTGCGCGTCGCACGCGACGACCACGACCTTCATGCCGGCCATGTGCGCGGACGCCGGGTTGGTGCCGTGCGCGGACGCCGGGATCAGGCAGACGTCGCGATGCGCTTCGCCGCGCGACGCGTGGTACGCATGGATCACCAGCAGCCCCGCGTACTCGCCCTGCGAGCCGGCGTTCGGCTGCAGCGACACGGCCGCGTAGCCGGTGGCCGCGACGAGCATCTGCTCGAGCTGGTCGATCATCTCGCGGTAGCCGGCCGTCTGCTCGGACGGCGCGAACGGATGGATGCGGCCGAACTCGGGCCACGTGACCGGCAGCATTTCCGACGTCGCGTTCAGCTTCATCGTGCACGAGCCGAGCGGAATCATCGAGCGGTCGAGCGCGAGGTCCTTGTCCGACAGGCTGCGCAGGTAGCGCAGCATCTCGGTTTCGGAATGGTGGCGGTTGAACACGTGGTGCGTCAGGTACGCGCTCGTGCGCTCGAGGCCGGCCGGCAGCGCGGCGACGCCGGGCAGGCCCGCGTCCAGCGCGTCGACGTCCGGCGCGGTGCAGCCCGCGGCCTGCGCGAACACGGCCAGCAGATCGGCGAGGTCGTCGCGGGTCGTCGTTTCGTCGACCGACACGCCGACTTGCGTGTCGCTGACGCGGCGCAGGTTGATGCGCTTCGCGTTCGCGAAGGCGTGGAGCTGCGCGGTGCGTGCGCCGGCGTCGATCGTCAGCGTGTCGAAGAAGGTGTCGTTGACGGTCGTGAAGCCGAGCTGCTTGACGCCCGCGGCGAGCAATGCGGCGATGCGGTTCACGCGCAGCGCGATCGTCTTCAGGCCGTGCGGGCCGTGATAGACCGCGTACATGCTCGCCATGATCGCGAGCAGCGCCTGCGCGGTACACACGTTCGACGTGGCCTTCTCGCGGCGGATGTGCTGTTCGCGCGTCTGCAGCGCGAGGCGCAGCGCGGGCTTGCCCTGCGCGTCGACGGTCACGCCGACGAGACGGCCCGGCATCTGGCGCTTGAATTCGTCGCGCACGGCCATGTAGGCGGCGTGCGGGCCGCCGAAGCCCATCGGCACGCCGAAGCGCTGCGTGTTGCCGACCGCGACGTCCGCGCCCCATTCGCCGGGCGGCGTCAGCACGGTCAGCGCGAGCAGGTCGGCCGCGACGACGACATGGCCGCCCGCCGCGTGGATCGCGTCGGTGAGCGCGCGGTAGTCGCGCACGTCGCCGTTCACGCCCGGATACTGGAGCAGCACGCCGAACGCGCCGGCCTGCGCAGCCTCGGCGGCCGGGCCGGTCTTCACTTCGATGCCGATCGGCAGCGCGCGCGTGCGGACTACTTCGAGGGTTTGCGGCAGCACGTCGTCGGCCACGTAGAACACGTTCGACTTCGGCTTGCCGGTGCGTTGCAGCAGCGTCATCGCTTCGGCGGCGGCCGTTGCTTCGTCGAGCAGCGACGCGTTCGAGATCGCGAGGCCGGTCAGATCGACGACCATCTGCTGGAAGTTCAGGAGCGCCTCGAGGCGGCCCTGGGAAATTTCGGGCTGGTACGGCGTGTACGCCGTGTACCACGCCGGGTTTTCGAGCACGTTACGCAGGATCACGGCCGGCGTGTGCGAGTCGTAATAGCCCTGGCCGATGTACGAGCGGAACACCTGGTTCTTGTCCGCGAGCGCGCGCAGCGCGGCGAGCGCTTCGGCCTCGCTCTTCGGCTGCGCGAACGGGCCGAGCGGCAGCGCTTCGGCGCGGCGGATCGACGCGGGGATCACGGCGTCGATCAGGGCGGCGCGCGACGCGAAGCCGAGCGTGTCGAGCATGGCCTGCTGGCTGGCGGCATCGGGGCCGATGTGGCGTTCTGCGAACGCGTCGTGCGTTTCGAGCGCGGCGAGCGAGAGGGGCGTGCGGTTCATCAGGCGGTCCGGGTGTTCGTGCTTCATGGCGTGACTCTGGTCCCGCGCGCGCCGGCTGGCCGGCCGCGCGCGGTTCGGGTAGGGGAATTAGTCGATCAGCTTGCTGTAGGCGGCGGCGTCGATCAGCTTGTCGGTCGATGCGCCGTCGGCGAGCTTCAGCTTGAACAGCCACACGCCGTATGCGTCGCCGTTCACGCCTTCCGGCGAATCGGTCGCTTCTTCGTTGATCGCGACGACTTCGCCGGACACCGGCGAGTAGATGTCGGATGCCGCCTTCACCGATTCGACGACGCCCACCGCGTCGCCCGCATTCACCGACTTGCCGACTTGCGGCAGCTCGAGGAAGACGATGTCGCCGAGCGTGCTCTGCGCGTGATCGGTGATGCCGACCGTCAGCGTGCCGTCTGCCTCGGTGCGGACCCACTCGTGTTCGTCGGTGTACTTCAGATCGGCCGGGACGTTGCTCATCGGATGCTCCTGGATAAAAGATGTGTTCGTTATGCTGGCGCGCCGTCGGGGTGCGCCGGATGGGGTTGCGCCGGGCGCCATTCCCGGCTTTGCCGGGCGGCGGCCGTGGCCGCTTCCCGGTCGTTACGCAGCGAGGACCTTGCCGTTGCGCACGAACGGCAGTTTTACCACGCGCGCGGGAAGTTGCTTGTCTCGAATCTGCACATGGACGATGTCGCCGAGCTGGACGGCGGCCGGCACGCGCGCGAACGCGATCGACTCCTGCATCGACGGCGAGAACGTGCCGCTCGTGATCTCGCCTTCGCCGTGCGGCGTGACGACTTTCTGGTGCGCGCGCAGCACGCCGCCCGCCTTGCCGTTTTCCTTCTGCAGGATCAGGCCGACGAACGCGGCGCGCGTGCCGTCGCGCTCGAGCGCGGGGCGGCCGACGAATTCGCGCGGGGCGGAGAGATCGACCGTCCATGCGAGGCCGGCGTCGAGCGGGGACACGGTTTCGTCCATGTCCTGGCCGTACAGGTTCATGCCGGCCTCGAGGCGCAGCGTGTCGCGCGCGCCGAGTCCGCACGGGCGCACGCCGTTTTGCTGCAGCGCGTTCCAGAGCGCGACGACGTGCACGGCGGGGACGATCACTTCGAAGCCGTCTTCGCCGGTGTAGCCGGTGCGCGCGACGGTGAGATCGCCGAACGGCGTGCCGGCGACCTGCGCGGCGTTGAACGGCTTGAGCTCGCTCGTCGCGGCGCGCGCGGCGGGCACGGTGGCCCAGACTTTTTCACGGGCGTTCGGGCCTTGGACGGCCACGATCGCGAAATCGCGGCGCGGCGCGATCGTCAGGCCGTATCCGCCTTGTTCGTTGAGCTGGTTGAACCACGCGATGTCTTTCTCGGCCGTGCCGGCGTTGACCACCACGCGGAAGAAGTCTTCGGTGAAGTAATAGACGATCAGATCGTCGATGACGCCGCCTTGCGGATTGAGCAGGCACGAGTAGAGCGCCTTGCCGGGCGTCTTGAGCTTGCCGACGTTGTTGGCGAGCGCGTGCTCGAAGAACGCGCGCACGCGGCTGCCGGTGAAATCGACGACGCACATGTGCGACACGTCGAACATGCCGGCGTCGGTGCGCACGGCTTCGTGCTCGTCGATCTGCGAGCCGTAGTTGACGGGCATGTCCCAGCCGCCGAAGTCGACCATGCGGGCATTGAGCGCGCGGTGCGCGGCGTTGAGCGGGGTGTGATTCAGGGCAGTCATCGAGGCCTCAGGCAAGGCGCTTGCGCGCGGGTCAGAACGGCCATGTGCGGACCTTCGCGGCCGTGTGGCCTGCGAGCGATCCGGTACATGCCCCTCTGTCCTCGATACCTGAGAGATTGCGCTGCGGACCAAGCCGGCAAACGCGCGCCCCTTCGGTGGGCAGCCTGCCCGCGCAGCATGTGCGCAGCGGGCTACTGCCGCTCTCCAGAGTGCGGGGAAGGCGGCCCGCGCAATGCGCGGAACGGGATTCCCCGACGCGGTCGGTCCTTTTGCCTGAGAGTTTGCGGGTGTGCCCCTTCGGCGGCGCGACCGGCGTATCGACTATGCGGTCACGCGCTCTCCCGACGCGTGCGGGCGACTGTACGCGAGCGGGTCGGCGTTGTCAATTTGAGCAAAAGAATGTCGCTTCGCGACAAGCGCGGCGCGGGCGCCGACGTGCTCGCCGGCGCCCGCGCGCGCCCGGCGTCACTCGCCGATCGCGCGTGCGGCCGTGTCGAGTTCCTGGTTCAGCACGCGCTGCTCGTCGCCCGACAGGCCGCCACTGTGCTGCGTCGACATGTCGCTCGCCTCCTGGCGGATCACGTCGAGGCGATGGTGCAGCTGCGCGCCGTACGGCGGTGGATAGTAGCCGCCGTTCACGCGCGCGTCGATGCGGCGGTGCAGATTGTCGATCCGGCCCTGCACTTCCTGCATGCGCTCGTTGGCGACGACCTGCGGGTTCGGGCGCGGCGGCGGCGGCGGAACCTGCCGGACCGATCGCTGCGGCTGCACGACACAGGCCGCGAGTGCGGAAACCAGAACGCAGCATGCCGCTGCGCGAATCAACCGTTGCATCACAATTCTCCTGACGGTTTGGTGTCGGATCGACTTTTTGAGAAACGCGTCAGACCGGGGCAGCGCTGACTTTCGTTCCCGCACCATTTGTAACGGTTTGTTCGGCGGGGTTGTTCCGTGATGCGGCGCGAGCGGCCGCCGCGCGGGCGCGCGGCACGGTGCGGCCGGACCGCGGATCGAGCTTGCCGCGACGGCCGGCGCGGCAAGGGCCCGCGCCGACCGCCTTTCAGACGACGCGCCGTACGAACGGTACGCGGCGGCCTTCGTGTTCGCTCTGCGCGGCAAGCTCGATGATGGTCATCACGTCGACGGCGTCCTGCGGCGTGACGGGGAACGGCGCGCCGTCGTGGACGGCCGCGGCGAGCGCCCGGTAGAACTCCGCGTACTGGCCGTCGAGCGTCGGCACCGGCCGCTCGACCTCGACCTCGCCTTCGAGCGTGCGCAGCACGCCGGGCGGGTTGCCGCCGCCGAATTCGACGTCGTCGGGCGTGAGGCGGGCCTTCAGCTGGTCTTCCTGCGTGTCGAGCCCGAACTTCTGGTAGCTGCCGCGCGTGCCGTGCAGCGTGAAGCGCGCGGGCTCGATCGCCGACAGCGCGCTCGCGTGCAGCGCGACGTCCTTGTCCGGGTAGCCGAGCATCAGGTGTACGAAGTCGGGCGCCGTGCCGTTGTCGCGGCGCGTCTTGACCGTCGCGCTGACCGTCTCGGGCAGGCCGAACAATGCGAGCGCCTGATCGATCAGATGCGGGCCGAGGTCGAGCAGCAGGCCGCCGCCGCGGGCCGGCTCCTCGCGCCAGCGAGTGCGCGGGGTCGGGCGGAAACGGTCGAAGTGCGACGTGAAGTAGGTGAGGCGGCCGAGCTCGCCCGATTCGACGATCCGGCGCACGGTGAGGAAGTCGCCGTCCCAGCGGCGGTTGTGGAACGGCGCGAACAGGCGGCTGCGCGCGTTGGCGAGCCGGGCGAGCGCGAGCGCTTCGTCGGCGGTCAGCGTGACCGGCTTGTCGACGACCACGTGGCGGCCGGCTTCGAGCACCTGGCGCGCGAGCGTGAAGTGCGTGTCGTTCGGCGTGGCGATCACCACGCAGTCGATGACGTCCAGCCGCAGCAGCGTTTCGAGGTCGGGGACGATGCGCGCGGCCGGATATGCGGCGCGCGCGCGATCGGGTTGCCCCGTTGCGATCGCGGTGACCTCGGTGCGGCCGCTCGTGGCGATCACCGGCGCGTGGAACGTCGCGCCGGCGAAACCGAAACCCATCAAACCAATCCTGAGCAATGACGACATGGCAATTCCTGGCTGCGTACGAAACGAAAGGATGGCGCGCCGGGTTGGCGCGGGGACGACCGGCTATTTTGGCATGGCGCGGCGACCCGCATCGACGGGGTCGGCAGAATGCCCATCGGCAGACGGCAGACGGCAGACGGCAAGCGGCAAGCGGCAAGCGGCAAGCGGCAACCGCGTCGGCGCGGCAGGCATTCGCCGTGCCTTTGTGGGCGGCACTGTTGCGGATGCGGTGCCGCAACCGGCCGCCCGCTATCGCGCGCCGTCACGCAGCAGCTCGCTGCCGCGCCACCGCGTCGGCGACCTGCGCGGCCCAAGCCTCGCAGGCCGCCGCGCCCGGATGGAAGCCGTCGGCGGCCATCTGGTCGCGCTCGAACGACAGCGCGACGCGCAGGAACGTGCAGTTCGGCCGCGGCGCCGCCCATTCGGCCAGCGCCGCGTTGAGCCGTTTCGCGCGCCGCCCCAGATACCACGCGAGCGGCTGAGGCAGTGCGGGGAAGCGCTCCATCGGCGGCACGGCCGACAGGATCACGTGCGCGACCTGAAAGCGCGTGGCGAGCAGCTGCACGAGCTCGGCCTGCTGCGCGCGCCAGCGGGCCGGCGGCACGCCGGCCGTCACGTCGTTGACGCCGAGCGACGTCACCGCGACGTCGAATCGCCCGGCCGGCTCGGTCGCGAGCCAGTCGATCAGCTCGCGCGTGGTCAGCCCCGTGCGTGCGAGCAGTTTCCAGTGGACCCGATGCGTGGCGGCGAGCCGCCGCGCCAGTTGCCCGGACAGCGCGTCGCATTGCGACGCGACGCCGACGCCCGCGGCAGCCGAATCGCCGACCACCAGCACGCGCAGCGGCGGGCCGTCGCCGGTCACGCCGTCGCGCGGGCCGGCTGCCTCGGGCAGCCGCGGCGTGACGCGGCGTACGTGACGGCCTTGCAGGAACAGCAGCGGGCCGAGGGCGGCGGTGGCAAGCGGGTATCCCATGGAGTCGATCCGGTGAAGTGGCGGGGCGGGGCGGCCCGGCGCGGGGCCGAGCAGCGCGCCGGACGTGCAGCCATTGTGGCCGATCGGACCGGCGAAATGGCGACGAGAGGGCCGGATTAGCCGTTCGGCCGACCCGCGAAAACGAGCGTCCCGCCCGCTCTGCCCCATGCGGCGGGCCTCCCGAAAAGCGGGCCGCCGACGTGTTAACATGCGCGTCCTGCCCGTGCGTGAGCCTGCATTCCAGCCGTCGCGCGCGCGGCATCCTCCCGGCGTTCCGCCGTCAACCGCAACATCATCCGCCATCATGTCCGCAGGCCTCAACCCCGCTCAGAACGAAGCGGTGCGCTACCTCGACGGTCCCTGCCTCGTGCTCGCCGGCGCGGGCAGCGGCAAGACCCGCGTGATCACGCAGAAGATCGCGCACCTGATCGAAGCGAAAGGCTTCGAGCCGCGCCACATCGCGGCCGTCACCTTCACGAACAAGGCGGCCGCCGAGATGCGCGAGCGCGTGTCGAAGCTGCTGGAGGGCAAGACGCTCACCACGCCCGGCAAGGAAGGCCGCAAGGTGCCCGTCAATCAGCTCACCGTGTGTACGTTCCACTCGCTCGGCGTGCAGATCCTGCGTCAGGAAGCCGAGCACGTGGGCCTGAAGCCGCAGTTCTCGATCATGGATTCGGACGACTGTTTCGGCATGATCCAGGAGCAGATCGGCACCACCGACAAGGGGCTGATCCGCAAGATCCAGAGCACCATCTCGCTGTGGAAGAACGGCCTGATCATGCCCGAGGAGGCGATGACCATCGCGGCCAACGAGGACGAACACCAGGCCGCGCTCGTCTACCGCAACTACGTCGCGACGCTGCACGCGTACCAGGCCGTCGATTTCGACGACCTGATCCGCCTGCCGGCCGAGCTGTTCGCGAACAACGAGCAGGTGCGCGACCGCTGGCAGAACAAGCTGCGCTACCTGCTGATCGACGAATACCAGGACACCAACGCGTGCCAGTACGAGCTGCTGAAGCTGCTGGCCGGCCCGCGCGCCGCGTTCACGGCGGTCGGCGACGACGATCAGGCGATCTACGGCTGGCGCGGCGCGACGCTCGAGAACCTCGCGCAGCTCGGCAAGGATTTCCCGAAGCTGCACGTGATCAAGCTCGAGCAGAACTACCGGTCGACGGTGCGGATCCTGACCGCCGCGAACAACGTGATCGCGAACAACCCGAAGCTGTTCGAGAAGAAGCTGTGGTCCGAGCACGGGATGGGCGATTCGATCACCGTCACGCCGTGCAACGACGAGGAGCACGAGGCCGAATCGGTCGTGTTCCGGCTGTCCGCGCACAAGTTCGAGCGGCGCGCGCAGTTTCGCGACTACGCGATCCTGTATCGCGGCAACTTCCAGGCGCGGATCTTCGAGCAGGTGCTGCGGCGCGAGCGGATTCCGTACGTGCTGTCGGGCGGCCAGTCGTTCTTCGACAAGGCGGAGATCAAGGACCTGTGCGCGTATCTGCGGCTGATCGCGAACGCCGACGACGATCCCGCGTTCATCCGCGCGGTCACGACGCCGCGCCGCGGGATCGGCAATACGACGCTCGAGGCGCTCGGCTCGTTTGCCGGGCAGGCGAAGGTGTCGCTGTTCGAGGCCGTGTACATGGGCGGCATCGAGGCGCGGCTGTCGGCGCGGCAGGTCGAGCCGCTGCGGATGTTTTGCGACTTCATCCAGCGCCTGACCGAGCGTGCGGACAAGGAGCCGGCGAGCGTCGTGCTCGACGACATGATGGACGCCATTCACTACGAGGCGTACCTGTACGACGCGTTCGACGAGCGGCAGGCGCAGTCGAAATGGCAGAACGTGCTCGAATTCCTCGAATGGCTGAAGCGCAAGGGCACCAAGCCGGAGACCGAAGCCGTGGACGGCGAGGCCGAGGGCTTCCACAACGCGGACGGGCTGGCGGACACCGGCAAGAATCTGCTCGGCCTGATTCAGACGGTCGCGCTGATGTCGATGCTCGAAGGCAAGGACGAGGACCCGGACGCGGTGCGTCTGTCGACGGTGCATGCGTCGAAGGGGCTCGAGTATCCGCACGTGTTCCTGGTCGGCGTCGAGGAAGGGATCATGCCGCACCGCGGCGGCAGCGACGACGACGGCCCGGTCGACAGCGAGCGGATCGAGGAGGAGCGCCGGCTGATGTACGTCGCGATCACGCGCGCGCAGCGCAGCCTGCACCTGAACTGGTGCAAGAAGCGCAAGCGGGCGCGGGAGACGGTGGTGTGCGAGCCGTCGCGCTTCATCCCCGAGATGGGGCTCGACGAAGCGCCGCCGCCGACGCCGGAGGAAGCGCCGATGACGCCGAAGGACCGGCTCGCGAGTTTGAAGGCGTTGTTGCAGAAGTAATTCCGCGAATCGTTGCGCCGTTCCGAGGCGACGCTCGATCTGCCAGCCCGGTAAAAAGAAACCCCCGCGATGCGAGTGCATCGCGGGGGTTTTTTCCGTTGGCCGGCGAGCGCGTTACTTCGCCGCGTTGACCATGTAGTCGACGGCCGCCTTCACGTCGGCGTCGGACGCGTTCGAGCCACCCTTCGGCGGCATCGCCCCCTTGCCGTGCAGCGCGAAGTTGTAGACGGTGTCCATCGAGTCCTTCAGGCGCGGCGCCCAGTCCTCCTTGCTGCCGAATTTCGGTGCGCCGAGCACGCCCGCTGCGTGACAGGCCTGGCATACCTGCGTGTACAGCGCCTTGCCGGCCGACGCGGCGTCGGCGCTGGTCGGCGCGGCCGCGGGCGTGTCGCCGGCCTTCGGAATTGCGGCGATCGCGGCCATTGCCGCGGCGGCCTGTGCGTTCGATGCGTCGGCGCCCGATGCGCCTGCTGCACCCGATGCGCCGCCCGCGGCCGGTGTGGCGTTGGCGGCCGGCGCGGCGGGTTCGGCGAAGTTCGCTCCTGCATTGTTGGTCATGTAGACGATCGCGCGGGCGATTTCATAATCGCTGACGTCGTCGGGGTTCGTGCCGCCGCGCGGTGGCATTGCGCCCTTGCCCGACAGCGCGGTCTTCAGCAGCGTGTCGTAGCCCTGCGCGATGCGCGGCGCCCAGTCGTCCTTGTTGCCGAACTTCGGCGCGCCGGCCGCGCCGGTGCCGTGACAGGTCACGCACACGGCTTTGTAGACTTCCTCGCCTGTCTTGTAGGTGCGAGGCGCGTTGGCGTCCTTCACCTCGACCTGCGCGATCGGCGCGATGCGTGCGGCGACCTGCTGGTCGGAGAGCGCGTCGGTGCCCGCGCCCGAACGGAACGCGTGGTTGGCATAGCTGGCGAACAGGACGATCAGGGCGATCGGAATGGCGAATGACGCGATGACAACGGCAATCAGCTGCCCGGGAGTTTTGACGGGAGATTCGTGGGGTGCTTCGCTCATGCTTGCCTCGTCTCCGTGATTAGGAATTGTGCGCGGTGCAACGGCAAAATGGCAGTCCAATGAAGCACGGACGATTATAGACGGAACGTTTACATCACGGCGAGCGGCGCGGCGGCGCGTGTTTACCCGCACGGGAAGCCGGCCGGACGGGGATTCGGGCGCGAGGTGGACGCGTCATGGGAAACCGGGTATCCTTGCCGTCTTGCCAACGGTGGCGACTGGTTTATCGGGGTCGTTTCACCGTCGTCACTGTCATATGCGCCCGTAGCTCAATGGATAGAGTACTGCCCTCCGAAGGCAGGGGTTGCTGGTTCGATCCCAGCCGGGCGCGCCAAGCCTCTCAAGGCTCTCAGCGGTTTCTTCCCTTCGTCGTGCAGACCCGTTGCAGCTAAGTTGCAGCTAGCATCGGCACCAGCTCGGCCGTTTGCAGCGCGACATCCATCCAGTCAGTCGGGTGGCCGCCAGACTCCAGGTCTACATGGCCGGCATCGTGATCGGCTTCGAACACGTGCCTTCGCGAAGCAGGCTCTCAATGTGCCGGTTCAGGTCAGCCAATCATCCATGCAGCGACGATGCCCCGCGCGCGGCGCAGAGCACGTGTATTCGCTTGTGGCGGGACAGATCACGACGAAAAAGCCCGCGAACTCCTGGTCCGCGGGCTTCAGTATCAACGGCGTGATCAGACTCGAGCGGCGCTCGAGCGACGAAGGTCTGGAAGGCTCGCTACGAGCCTGTCGACCTCGATCGGCGTCTTATTCGAACGCGTTGAGGTTGCGCAGCGGGATGAGATTCCACTGTTGAGCCGGCGAGCCGTTGTACGGGTAGAGCCACGTCGGCGTCCCGTCGGCAATTCTGCGGTCCTTGACGTCGAGGCACAGGGGCGGATTGACATCGACCATGAGGTAGCCGGGATGCAGGAAGAAATCGAAATGTATCGCATCCTGACGAAGGGCGAGCTTCGCATAGGATTCGGCGGCGATCGGCGTTGCACCGATCGCAATCCCGCCGCCACTCGAATTGAGCGAAATGACGCCGCTGTCGAAGTCGACATCCCAAAAGGCATATCGCGGCGCGAGCCCTTTCTTGTTCTTGATTACGACCGACGAGCCCAGCATTTGGTCCTGGACGGCGAGCACGAAGTTGGTATCTTGACCATATTCAATGATATAAACACCCATTTTTGCCCTCTTCTAATCATTTTGTTAACGGCTATCCCCGTAGTTTTTTTGGGGGTAGTGTGGCCGAAATTGAATCGGGTCGGCAGAATAATATTAGGCGGTGGTTGCCAAATTCCTATCTGTCAGATTTGACGGGGTTATTTTGGTTTGCAGTCCGAGTGATTTTTTCGCTCGGTGTTTTATTTCGTATGGTCGCGCCGAATTAATTGATTCTGGTGCAATTTAATGCTTATGTATTTTTGAAATAATTTCGTGTTTCGTTTGATTTGTTGTGTCTGGATCCTCGCGCAGGCAGCCGGCATCCGGTCACGCCGTCGCGCGCGGTCGACGCCGCATGGCACCTGCACCTGCAATACACGCGCGAATACCGGAACGTGTTCTGCGCCGGCGTGCTGCGCGCGCCGCTGCACCACGTGCCGGGCGCGGGCGCGCCCGACGAGGCCGCGCAGTACGCGCGGCACTGCCGGCAGACGCTCGACAGCTACCGCAGGCTGTGGCTGCGAGCCGCCCGAAGCGATCTGGTCGTGCCCCGTGGCTGAGCCGGTCGTGCCCGCCGACGCCCCGGTGCAGTGCGCAGAACTGCGCGACGGCCCGTCGAGCGAGCCCGCCGCGCGCGCGATCCCGCTGCTCGTGTTCTGCGCGGGCGCGGCGAAGCTCCCGGTCGGCCTGACCCGCGGCCAGCCCATGCTGCCGCTGATGATTTTCATGACGGCGTTCATGGTCGCGTACCACTTCATGGTCGGACGCCTGCCCGGCTTCGGGCGCGGTGGCGCTTGACGCGCACCGCGGCGAACGCCGGGGCGACCGTGCGACGCCGGACGGGCTCTTGTGGACGGCCGCGCCGTTCGGCGCCGGCGCGCTCGCCGGCACCGTGTGGGCCGCGCATTCGGAAGTGCTGATGGCGCCGCCGCCCGTCGCCGTGAAAACCGGCGGGTCGAGCGGTTCGTCCGACTCGGGCGCCGGGGACAGCAGTAGTTCGAGTTCGTGCAGTTCGTCGAGCTCATGCAGCTCGAGCAGTTGCGGCGGCTGTTCGAGCAACTGAACACAGGGCGCGCTGCCGGGTAGCGCGCCGGGCCGCCGGCGTCAGGCAAGCGGCGCGGCGCGCGCCGAACTACGCGATCGCGGCATCGGCGGGCGTTCGTGCCTGCGCGGCACGCCCGTCGCCCGCTTCGACGATCAGCGTCCAGTCGAACGCCGGCAGTGCGCAGAGCTGCTCGACGGTGGCCGTGTACTCGTGCGCGGGCGCGTGCAGGTAGCGCAGCTTGTCGGTCCATTCGGGCAGCGGCGCCTGCGACGTGGTCAGCACGACCGCCAGCAGATCCTGTTCCGGCCGCCTTGCGATTTCCTGCAGACTCAGCCGAACCTTGTCGAGATCGCCCTCGGCGTCCAGGATCAGCGCGCCGAGGATCGGCGCATCCGTCCGGCCGGGCTGGTTGCCGACAGCGCCTTTGTCGATGCACTGCTGATACACATGGCGATAGCGCGGCAGCACCTGCTGCAGCGCGTGATGCTTGCGGACCTTCGCCTGCGCCGTGCGCGCGAGCCCGCGGCGCAGCGCCGGGTTCGCGATCAGCCGGTCGAGCGCGTCGACCCAGGCCTGCGGCGCATCCGGGACCAGCAGGCCGTCGCAGCCGTCGTGCAGCGCGAAGCGATAGGCTGGCCGGTCGCTGACGATCGAGGCGATGCCGGCCGCCGCGTATTCCTGCCACTGGATCGTGCTCGTGCCGGCGTTGTAGTCGTGGTCGGCGAGCGGCAGCAGTGCGATGTCCCAGCGCCGTTCCGGCAGGCGTCGTGCGTGCGCGTCGTAGTCGTGAAGCTCGGGCTCCCACCCGGCGGCCGGGTGGCCGGCCCAGCCCGGCGGGACGTCCGCGCCGACGAAACTCACCCTGACCTTGCCGGGATGGCGCGCGCAGATCGCCTGCAGCGCCGCGTCGACGAGCGCGAAGTTGTCGGCGCGCAGCGACGCACCGGCGATGCCGATCGTCACGCAATCGTCGCCGCGCGCCGTCACGGGGCGGTAGAACCGGTCGAAGTCCACGCTGTCGGGCAGCACGTGAACGCGCGGGTGCAACAGCCGGTAGCGGCTGGCGATGAACGGCGTGGATACGATCACGGCGTCCGCGTTGCGCAGCAGGAGCTCGATCCCCGCGCGGGCCATCTCGCCTTGCGCGGCGAGCGGATGCGAGGCCGGCAACTCGGTCAGCAGGTCGTCGGTCTCGTAGATCACCGGCTTCTCATGCTTGAAGATCGTGTACAGGTCGTTGCCGGTCAGTATGCCGGGCGTCAGCCGGTGCAGCAGGATGGCGTCGGCCGTTGCTAGCGCGCTGCTGTCGATCTGGCCGTCCCGGATGCCCGGGACGAGTTCCCATTCGTCGCTCAGCAGACCGAACGGCAGCGTGAGGCGAATTCGCGACGACGCGCATGCGTCCGGATCGATCGAATACACGATCAGGCGCTTGCGGCGCGGTGCGGCGTCCGCGGTCGCGGCGACCGGCGCCAGCGTCCGGTTCTCCGCCAGCAGTCGCGCGTACAGCGCACCGTGGCGCGAGGCGTTGCGGCCGATGTCGTGCTGCGCGCGGATCTCATCCTGCGCGGCCGCGGCGAGTTGCGCGCGGGTTTGCGGATGCTCGATCAGGTGCGCGATCGCGTCGACCCACGCGTCGGCGGTGTCGGCGACGAGCCAGCCCGTGCGGCCGTGGACGACCGAGCAGCCTTCCGCCGGCGTGGCGACGAGCACCGTGGCCGCGCCGACCGCCGAGCATTCGAGCCATGCGCGCGGCGGCGCATCGCCGCGCAACGTGACCGGCGCCGCGACCAGCGCGATGTCGAGGTCCGCGCGCTTCAGCGCGTCGGCGTAGCTCTCGTAAGCGGCAGGCTCTGCGATCAGCGTGACGTCCGGTTCGCGGTCCCAGCCGGCCGGCAGCGCCGCGCCGACGAACGACACCCGGAGCTTCCCCGGAAACCGGCGGCGGAGCTCGGCCAGCGCGAGGCGGACCTGCTCGAGACGCGCGCCGTCGAGACCGGTGCCGGAAACCGCGAGGTTCACGTGGTCGCGCACGCCGGGCGCCGCGCGGTGCAGACGCTCGAGATCGACGCCGGTCGGCAGCACGTGGACCGATGCGTTGACATGACGGTACTGCCGCACCAGCGCTTCCGACGGCGCGACGAGCGCATGCGCGCGCTGCACGGCGCTGCGGATGCCCGCCTTGCGGCGCGCGTTGTCGGCCGCGCCGGGGATGTCGGCGAGCAGCGTGTCGAGCGGCGCGTCGATCTCGAGGACGACCGGCTTGCCGAGCGAGAACAGGTGTTCCAGCGTGGCGGGGGACAGCAGGCCGGGCGTGTCGCCCTGCAGCACGATCAGGTCCGCGCGCTGCAGCGCGTCGGGATCGATGCCGGCTGGCGTGACGGGGAAAGTCAGCGCCCATTCGCGGTCCAGCCGCGCGAACGGCTGCGCGAAGCGCAGGCTGGTGTGCGCGTGGTCGGCCGGTTCGGCGGTGACGACCGCGATGCACGAGCGCGGCGCGGACGCCGGCTGTCCCTGGGCGGCGGCGCCCGTCGCGACGGCCTGCGCATCCAGCTTGTCCGCGTGGGCCTGGGTCCGTTCGACGAAGTTCTGCAACTGCTGCCAGAAGGTCTCCTCTTCCTTCAGGTAGACGCTGCGCGCTTCATGAACGGTGGCCTTCGCGTGAGCGATCTCGTGTTCGTCGAGCCCCCACGCGATGCCCTTGCCGTCCATCACCCACCGGGTCGGCTCCGACAGCGACGCGTCATTCATGATGCACACGACCGGGCAGCCGCACAGCAGCGCCTCGAACACGGCGGTCGACCATTCGTACATGTACACGCACTCGACCTGTCGGAACAGCGCCGCGAGTTCGTGCGCCGACCGTTCCGGCACGCGGGTCGAGATTTCGATCGACTCGGCGGTGACCGGATGCAGCGTGCCGCCGCGCCGCAGGTGGCGATTGATGAAGACGGCCGTGCCGTTGCGGCGGGCGTCGTCGACACCGTCGCTGTTGAAGATGCGCGTGTCGACCAGCGGCATGCGCAGCAGGTCCGCCTTCCATCCGTCGGGCACCAGCGACGGCCCGAACGTGAAGATGAGGTCGTCCGGCTGCAGGGCGATCGGTTCACCGTTGATGCGGCCGGGCTCGGCCAGCAGGTAGCGCACGACGCAGCGCGCGTTGAACGGATTGCCGGTGACGACGTCCGGGTAGACGACGATCGGGCTGCGATTCGCGCGGGCGTGCGCCTGCACGATGTCGTTGGTCAGCGGCGGCGTGCGCAGGTCGGGATGCACGACCGGCGTGCAGACGTACGCTTCGTGGCCGAGCAGGTTCAGCGTGTGGCACAGGTAGTGCATTGCGCGGATCCCGCCGGAGGTTTGCCGGAAATTCGGCGCGAGTATGTAGTACGGGCGGTCGAGTCGCGTAAAGATGCGCGAACCGCTGTGCGCCAAGCCAGGTTTGTGAGTCGTCATCGTTATCGGGTGCGGTAGAAATCGAAGACCACGTCGAGAATGCGATCCTGTTCGGCTTCGGTCATGTCGTGGTACAGCGGCAGCCGGACGAGCCGGTCGGCGACGAGGTCCGTCACCGCCATGCCGGACCCGCAGCGCCCGTAGCGCTGGCCGGCCGGCGAACTGTGCAGCGGCACGTAGTGGAACACCGCGTTCACGCCCACCGTGCGGATCTGCTCCAGCAGCTCGGTGCGTTCGGCGAGGTCGCGTGCGAGGAAATAGAACATGTGGCCGTTGCCGCGCTCGGCGAGCGAAATCGCGGGCAGCTCGATCAGCCCGTCCGCATGCAGCGGCTGCAGCGCGTCCTGGTAGCGCTGCACGGTCGCGCGCCGCTGCGCGGTGATCACGTCCGCGTGCTCGAACTGTGCGTACAGGAACGCCGCGATCAGCTCGCCCGGCAGGAACGACGAGCCGACGTCGACCCATGTGTACTTGTCCACCTGCCCGCGGAAGAACTGACTGCGGTTGGTGCCCTTCTCGCGGATGATCTCCGCGCGCTCGACGAGGCGCGGGTCGTTGACCAGCAGCGCGCCGCCTTCGCCCGAGATCACATTCTTGGTTTCGTGGAAGCTGAGGCACGCGAGGTGGCCGAGGCTGCCGAGCGGCTTGCCGTTCCAGGTCGACTGCAGCGCCTGAGCGGCGTCCTCGATCACCCACAGGTCGTGGTCCGCCGCGAGCTGCCCGATCACGTCCATGTCGCATGCGACGCCCGCGTAGTGCACCGGCACGATCGCGCGCGTGCGCTTGGTGATCGCGGCGGCGATCTGCGTCTCGTCAAGGTTCAGCGTGTCGCGGCGGATGTCGACGAACACCGGCGTCGCGCCGCGCAGCACGAACGCATTGGCGGTCGACACGAACGTGTAGGACGGCATGATCACTTCGTCGCCGGGCTGCACGTCGGCGAGAATCGCGGCCATCTCGAGCGCGGCCGTGCACGAGTGCGTGAGCAGCGCGCGCTGGCAGCCGATGCGCGCTTCCAGCCAGCGGTGGCAGAGCTTCGTGAACGCCTGGTCGCCGGCGAGGCCGCCCTGCTCGACCGCTTTCGCGATGTAGTAGAGCTCCTTGCCGACCACGAACGGACGGCCGAACGGAATGCTGTCGAGATTGGGTGGGCCGAACATGGTCAGGCTCCGCGGTAAGGTGGGGACGTTCGGCCGCGCGGCTCGCGCGCGGCGCCGCTCAGATGTCCTTGCGGACGAGAATCGTGAATTCGTACAGGCCGTAGTCGTGCAGCAGCGCGACGTGGCGCGAATAGCGGCGCTTGCAGCGATCGAACAGCGCACACGGATCTGCGTAGTACAGGAGATCCGGGCGCATGAACGGCGGATCGGAATACGACGTCAGGCAGTTGAACGCGAAGCCCAAGCGGCTCGTCGCGTGCAGCGTGTCGAGCGTCGCGTGGATGTAGTCGAGCCACGCGTCGTCGCCGTGACCGCGCCTGACGTTGAAGATGCCGGATGCGATCCCGTAGTCCGACGCAGCCTGCGGCACCGCGCCGACATGAAACGCGACGTTCGCGTCGTCGCGGTAGCGCTGCCGCGCGGCGTCGACCATGTCGGACGAGATGTCGTAGCCCGCATACGCGAAGCCGTCCGGCAGCGCGCGCGCCTTCAGGAAATCGACCAGCGCGCCGTAGCCGCAACCGATGTCGTTCACCGAGTGGCCGCCGGACGCGGGCAGGATCTTCGTCAGTTGTTCGAAGCGCAGGAACTGGCCGGCTTCGCCGTTCCAGTCGACGCCGCGCGCGGTCGCGCCGTGCTCCGCCAGCCGCGCGCTGTAGTACGCGGCCACTTCTTCCAGCAGGCTCGCATGCGGGGATTCGCTCATGGACATCGCTTCAGTCTTTCGAGGTCAGCGCGTACCGGCGCGCTTCGGGACCGCAGTTGAACAGCACGTCTAGCACCGTCACGCCGTGGACGAAGTCGCCCCACTGCTGCGGATACTTGGGGTAGGTCGGATAGTCGAACCAGCGCACCGCGACGCCGGCATCGGCGAACAGGTTCTCGTCGAGGTAGCTGCGCGCGGCCGGGCCGGACAGGTACTCGGTCGCGCCCGCCTGCACGCACAGGTTCAGCAGCTTCTCGGTGCGGTCGCCGTGCAGCGCATAGTCCGACGTCGACGACACGCGCGTGCCGATCTCCAGTTGCCGGAGGACCCACGTCAGCATCGCGACATTCAGCTCGCTCAGCATCCCGTAGGTGCGACCGGTGTAGAGCGCTTCGAGCTCGTCCGCATAGCGCGCGAAGTGCGGCGCGCGCGCGTAGTTCTGCTGCAGGGCCTTCCAGTGCAGCGGCGCCCAGTCGGCGCCGTCGATCTCGGTTTCGCGGATCGATTGGTGATACTTGCCCTTCACCTTCACCGGCACGCTCAGCCATTGCACGCCCTGCGGCGTCTTGATCTGGTTGCGGTTGCGCCAGTCGCGGCGCGTGTACTGCGCGTCATCGTAGAGGATGAACTCGTCGCTGGCGGCGATCAGGTCGAAGTAGCCCTTCCACGGAATGTAGTTGGACTGGACGATCGCCACCCGCTTCGCGTCGCGGTTCATGGTCGCGCCGCTCATGCCGGAATGTGGCCGTACCGGTACATGTCGACGAGCTCGGGCGGAATGCCCCAGTCCGTTGCGCCCAGCTTGTCGTGCAGCGCCTCCAGGTCCGCGCGCATCGCGTTCTGAAGCTGTTCGACCATGCGGTTGCGCGCCGGCACGAAGTCGTGCTGGTACGCGGCATTGATCTGATGGCGTACCGTCTTCGCGATCGCGGCCTCGCGCGTCATGTTGCGGATCAGCGGGCGTTCGGGCGCGAGTTCCGCGTAGCGCGGATCGACCGGCTCGCCGCGCATCGCCGCGACGAGATCGCGGCACAGCACCGGCGACAGGTGGAAGCCGTCGCGCTTGGTGCCGCCGAGAATCCACAGTCCGCGCACGCTGGTTTCGCCGAACAGCGGATACAGGTCGGACGTCGTCGGTCGCCAGCCGACGTTGACGTTGACCAGGTTCGCGCGCGAGAAGCGGGTGTTGATCTGGTCCATCGCGGACTTGAGCAGCGTGTACGCGCTGCCGGCGTGGCCGTGCTCGTGCGGCACCGGACTGATGTAGTTGCTGGCGCCGACGAGGGTCCGGTCAGGCCCGTGCGGCGCCGAATACACACCGCACGCGAGGCCGCGGTTGGTCGTGCGCACGCAGTGCGTGTGCACGTTCTCCGCGCTCTGCAGTTCGACCGACATGCCGATGCCGTAGAACATCCGCTGCACCGGCAGCTCGGGCAGGCTCGCCTGCAGCACGCGCGTCACGTTGGCGCCGTTGCAGAGGATGAAGCGGTCCGCGCCGAGCACGCTGCCATCGGACATATGCGCCGCGGTGACGCGTCCGGCCGCGGTGTCGAGCCGCTCGACCTCGGCGTCGATGAAGCGCACGTTGCCGGCTTGCGCGACCGACGCGGTCAGCGCGTCGAGAAACTGTTTCGGATTGACCCAGCCTTCGCGCTTCAGGAAGACCGCCTTCAGCGCACGATAGCGCGGGTCCGGATGATAGTTCTGGATGCCTGACGGATCGACCGCCTCGCAGGGCTCCTCGAATTCGCGGCAGAACCGCTGCATGGCCGCGAAGTTCTCGTCGTCGAGCGCGTCGGTCGCCGCGTTGTTCAGCACGAAGGTGCCGAAGCCGTGCGCGACCGCGCGCTCCGGCGTGCAGATTTCGGCGAATACGGCGGGCCAGGCCGCCGTCGCGCCGCGGCTCAGCTCGAACTTGAAGCGGTCGATCGGCGTGCCGAGCGAATCGCCTTCCAGCTCGGTGAACGAATTGAGCATGGCCGCCGCAGCGCGCGTGGCCGAGCCTGGCCGATGCGCGTGGCCGACGATCACGAGCTCGACGCCCGGGTCGGCCTGCTGCCATGCGCGGGCCGTCATCAGGCCGAGAATGCCGTTGCCAAGGATTGCGATTTTCATTTGCGTGTGCCCCCACCTTCGGGGAATGACAGGTAGCAGAGCGACGGATATGCCGCCGCCTTGTGGATCTGGTGCGGACGGTTGCCGAGCAGGTCGCGCAGGTAATGGACGCCTTCCGCGGGCAGCTGGCCGCCGCGGGTGAGCTGCCAGAACGCGACGACGCCGCCGGGCACCAGCCGCTCCATCACCGCGTCGAACGCATGCCGGGTCGGCTCGATCACGTTCAGGTCGAACCATGCGAGCGCGACCATCTCGCCGGGATGCGCTTCGTCGAACGCCGCCAGCGTGTCGCGGCAGTCGCCTTCCCACACGTGGTGCTTGTCATGCACGTGCCCCATCGCGTTGCTGCGCTCGTGCAGGTTCAGCAGCTTGCGCAGCAGGTCGGCGTACTCGCCGGACAGCGAGTACGTGCCGTCGGAGAACAGCTTGCGGTCGCGCGTGTCGTGCTCGGCGAAGCCCGTGTAGCCCGTGAACGTATCGAATGCGTGGATGCGGCGCTGGAAGTTCAGCGGCTCGAGAATCGCGCGGAAGTTCTCGCACAGCACGGCGGTCTGCCCGCGCCACGTGCCGAGATCGAGGATCGCGCCGGGCAGCGGCACGATTTTTTGATAAATCTCAAAGGTCGCGAGAATGCGTGCGAGGAGCGAGCCGCGCACGAACAGGCCGAGCGACCGTTCCAGTTCCTCGCGCGTCGCGGGGTAGGTCTGCATCAGGTCGAACAATTCGCGGCGCGCCGCGAGCTGATCGCCATCTGCGTTGGTGATGATCGCTGATTCGTGCATACACAGGGCTCCAGGCACAAAGGGTGTGACCGGACGAGCACGCGTCGGCGCGGCGGCATCGGAATGCACAGCCGTCCGAGCGTCGCAGGTCGGACATCTTTCTGCGATCAAGTCTAGCGAGCGCCGCCGGGATCGAATGTCGGATTAGCGGGTGGTTTCACCCCGCATTTCGATGGATTCGCGGGTGTCCGGCGCGAATTCGGGGCGCCCGCCGGTGCGGCTTGCAGTCGCGGGAATAGCGACCAATTCCAGCACCTGCTCGCCAAATTGGAACGCGGCGTGCGCGAGGAGAATTCGGACACGTCGGAGACCGTCGGTGTGTGCGTCCGCGGGCGAAGGCGTGCGCCGACGCAGCGTCGCCGGCCGCGATTCGAATCCCGTATTGGCTACCAGGACGACATAGCTCATGATGCCCACCTCCCCCGCCGCCGCCACGATCGAACAGGCGCTGGCGCACCATCAGGCCGACCGGCTGGAAGAGGCCGAGACGCTGTACCGGCAGATCCTCGACACCGATCCCCGGCACGCGGACGCGCTTCACCTCCTCGGCCTGATCGGCCATCAGTACGGGCGTTATCGGCAGGCATCCGACCTGATCATGGCGGCGATCGAGATCAGGCCGGACGCGATGTACTACTACAACCTCGGCAACGTGATGCAGGCGGACAACCGTCACGCCGCCGCCGCCGAGTGCTTCCGCCTCGCAATCGAACTGCGGCCCGATTACGTCGACGCGTACAACAACCTCGGCAACGCGCTGCGGCTCGCAGGCAACGCGCGCGGCGCCGTCGATGCGTTTTGCCAGGCCCTCGCGTTGAAGCCCGACAACGGCCAGGCCTACAACAATCTTGCGAACGCGCTGTTCGACCTGAACGAGATTCCGGCCGCGCTCGAGGCATACCAGCATGCGGTCGCGCTGCGCCCCGACCTGCCGGAACCGCGCAGCAACCTGCTGTTCGCGAGCCACTACGGCGAAACGTTCGACCACGCCGCGTATCTTGCCGAGGCCGCGCGCTACGACGAGCTCGTCACGCGGCACGCGAAGCCGTGGACGGACTGGCTCGTCGACCTGTCGCCGCGGGTCGGTCGGCCGCTGAAGGTCGGCATCGTGTCGGGCGACCTGAAGTCGCACCCGGTCGGCTATTTCATCGAGAGCATGCTCAAGCATCTCGACCCGAACCGGATCGAGATGCATGCGTACCCGACGCGCGACGTCGAAGACGACCTGACCGCCCGCATCAAGCCGGCTTTCTCGACGTGGACCCGCATCGCCGGCCTGAGCGACGAAGCGGCGGCCGCACGGATCCGCGCGGACCACATCGACGTGCTGCTCGACGCGGCCGGTCACACGATCTACAACCGCCTGCCGCTGTTCGCGTGGAAGCCGGCGCCGCTGCAAGCCAGCTGGCCGGGTTATTTCGCGAGCACCGGCGTGCGCGCGATCGATTACGTGATCGGCGACCGCCACGTGCTGCCGCCTGCCGAGGCCGCGCATTTCACCGAGCGGCCGTGGCATCTGCCGGACAGCTACCTGTGCTTCACGCCGCCGGCCGAGCCGATCGATGTCGGCGCGCTGCCGATGCTCGCGAACGGCCATCCGACCTTCGGCTATTTCGGCAAGCTCGCGAAGATCACCGATCGCGTCGTCGCGGTCTGGTCGCGCGTGCTGCAATCGGTCGCGGGCGCGAAGCTGTTCGTTAAGGCGGAGCATCTCGATGATCCCCAAGAGCAGCAAGCGCTTGCCGCGCGCTTCGCGGCGCACGGCATCGACGCTCGGCGCCTGATCCTCGAAGGCCGCGCGCCGCGCGCCGAGTATCTGGCCGCATATCGACGCGTCGACCTGATGCTGAGCCCGTTCCCGTATCCGGGCGGCACGACGACCGCCGAGGCGCTGTGGATGGGCGTGCCCGTGCTGTGCCGCCGCGGTGACCGCTTCCTGTCGCACATCACCGAAAGCCTGCTGCATGCGGCAGGGCTGCCCGACTGGATCGCGGACGACGACGACGCGTATGTTGCGCAGGCCGTCGCGCGGGTCGGCAAGCCCGCCGAGCTGGCGGTGCTGCGCACGACGTTGCGTGCGCGCTTGCTCGCGTCGCCGCTGTGCGATGCGCCGCGCTTCGCGCGCCACTTCGAGGACGCGCTGCACGGCATGTGGGCGCAGCACGTCGAAGCCGCGCCGGTCGAGTCCGCGTGAAGTCGGTCACGGCGTGACGTGCGCCGACGATGCCGCGTCGGCGGCAAGCGGAACACGGCGGACGTCGCGCCGAGCAGCGCGCCGGCCGACCTGACGTTCACCCGACCTGGCGGCGCGCGGCATCGTCGCCGCGATAGGCCGCGATAGGTCGCGATAGGTCGCGATAGGTCGCGATAGGTCGCGATAGGTCGCGAAGGGATCGCGGCATCGCCCGTCACGATCGGACATCTGACGGTCGCCGATCGACTGCGTATGCGACTCATCCCTATTGAGCAGGACACACGAGATGGACGGAACAGGACAGGCATTGCAGACCGCGCTCGCGCACCATCAGTCCGGCCGTCTGGCCGAAGCGAAGACGCTGTACGACGCGATCCTCACCGCCCAGCCGGGCCAGCCGGATGCGCTGCATTTCCTGGGGCTGCTGGCGTGTCAGCTGAAGCAGTACGACGCGGGCCTCGCGCTGATGAAGCAGTCGCTGGTCGAGCGGCCGGACGCGTCGTACTTCAACAACCTGGGCAACATGCTGCGCGAAAGCGGCCGGCTCGACGACGCGATCGCGCACTACCGGCGCGCGGTGACGCTGCGGCCCGACTACCCTGAAGCACACAACAACCTCGGCAACGCGTTGCGCGACGCGGGCGATCCGACGGCGGCGATGGCGAGCTGCGCGCGCGCGATCGAGCTGCGCGCCCATTACGCGCAGGCCTACAACAATCTCGGCAACGCGCTGCAGGACCTGGGCGACCTCGATGGCGCCGCTACGCACTACGAACGCGCGATCGAGCTGGACGCGTCGATGGCGATGGCCCACGCGAACCTGAGCGCCGTGCGTCACAAGCAGTTGCGCTGCGCGGAAGCGCTCACCCATGCGCTGGACGCGATCCGCCTCGCGCCGAACCTGGGCGAGGCGCACAACCACGCGGGCAACGCGTATCACGGGCTGAACCGGCTCGACGACGCGCTGGCGTGCCATCGCACCGCCGTCACGCTGAATCCCGCCAACGCCGGCGCGTGCCACAACCTGTCCGTCGTGCTGCTGAAGCTGCAGCGGCTCGACGAAGCGCTCGTGTATTGCCGGCAGGCGCTGCAGGCCGGCGCGCCCGCCGTGCTGATGCACGTGAATCTCGGCGACATCCTGCGCGCGCAGGGCAACGTCGATGCCGCGGTCCACGCGTATCGCGACGCGCTGGCGCTGGTGCGCGACGACGCCGACGACGTGGCGGCGACGGTGCTGAGCCGCTTGCTGTTCAGCGCGGCGGCATCCGCTTGCGTGAGCCCTGACGATTACCTGGCCGATGCGCTACGCTACGGCCGCCATCTGGCGGCGCGTTCGACGCGCTATGCGCACGATCCGCGCGAGCGGGCCGCGCGCGCGCAGGGGCGGCCGCTGCGCGTCGGCTTCGTGTCCGGCGATCTGCGCCTGCATCCGGTCGGCATCTTCCTGGAGAGCGTGCTCGCCCACCTCGACCGCACGCGCATCGACCTGCGCGTGTACGTGACCACGGACGAGGAAGACGCGATCACCGCGAAACTGAAGCCGCACGCGAGCGGCTGGCGCTCGATCGCCGCGCTGCCGCCGGAGGCCGCCGCGCGAATGATTCATGACGACGGGATCGACGTCCTCGTCGACCTCGCGGGCCATACGCAGTCGAGCGGGCTGGCCGCATTCGGCTGGAAACCCTCGCCGGTGCAGGCGAGCTGGCTCGGCTTTTTCGCGACGACCGGCTGCGACGCGATCGACTACTTCATCGGCGACCGCTACACGCTGCCGGACGCCGACGCGCATCACTTCGTCGAAGCGCCGTGGCGGCTGCCGGACAGCTTCCTGTGCTTCACGCCGCCGGCCGACGAGGTCGAGGTCGGTCCGCTGCCGATGGCGGCGCACGGCCATCCGACCTTCGGCTGCTTCGGCCAGCTCGTGAAGATCGGCGACGACGTCGTGCACGCGTGGTCGCGCATCCTGCACGCGGTGCCGGACGCGCGGCTGCTGCTCAAGGCGCACGAGCTCGGCCGCGAGGGCGTGCGCGACGCGACCGTCGCGCGCTTCGCGCGGCATGGCATCGGCGCCGACCGGCTGATCCTCGAGGCCGGTTCGCCGCGCACGGAATACCTGAACGCATATAACCGCATCGACGTCGCGCTGAGCCCGTTCCCGTACCCGGGCGGCACGACCACCGCCGAAGCAATGTGGATGGGCGTGCCGGTGCTCGGCATGAAGGGCAGCCGGTTCGTCACGCACATCTGCGAAAGCCTGCTGCACGCGGCGGGCATGGGCGACTGGATCGCGGACGGCGAGGACGCCTACGTCGCGAAGGCGATCGCGGCGGTGCGCGACCGCGAGCGGCTCGCGACGCTGCGCGCCGGGCTGCGCGCGCAACTGCTCGCATCGCCGCTGTGCGACGCGCGCCGGTTCGCGACGCATCTCGAAGCGGCGTTCCTCGCCATGTGGCAACGCTATACGAACTCGGAACAGGAAGCATGAACGATATCCACGACACGCTGCAATCCGCGCTGGCGCATCACCAGTCGGGGCGTCTCGCGGAAGCGAAGACGCTGTACGACGCGATCCTCACCGCCCAGCCGGGCCAGCCGGATGCGCTGCATTTCCTCGGGCTGCTGGCGTGTCAGCTGAAGCAGTACGACGCGGGCCTCGCGCTGATGAAGCAATCGCTGGTCGAGCGGCCGGACGCGTCGTACTTCAACAACCTGGGCAACATGCTGCGCGAAAGCGGCCGGCTCGACGACGCGATCGCGCACTACCGTCGCGCGGTCGCGCTGCGTCCGGATTATGCGGAAGCGCACAACAACCTCGGCAACGCGCTGCGCGACGCGCGCGATCCGACGGCGGCGATGGCGAGCTGCGCGCGCGCGATCGAGCTGCGCCCCGACTACGCGCAGGCCTACAACAATCTGGGCAACGCGCTGCAGGATCTGGGCGAGCACGAGGCGGCGGCGGCGAGCTACGCCAAGGCGGTCGCGCACCAGCCGCAATACGCCGACGCGTACAGCAACCTCGGCAACGCACTGCGCGCGCAGGAGAAATTCGACGAGGCTGCGGATGCCTATCGCCGCGCCATCGCGCTGCAACCGGGTTTGCGCGTTGCTCATCAAGGGCTGAGCGAGACGCTGCGCGCGGCAGGCGATCTGCGGGGTGCGGTCGACCATGCGCGCGAAGGGCTCGATCCGGGCGACGCGGACGCGCACTGCGTACTGGCAAGACTGCTGCAGCGCATGAGCGAATTCGACAAGGCGGTCGCGCTGCTCGAACGGGCGATCGAGATCGATCCCGCGCGTGCGCGGGCATGGGCCTGGCTCGGCGACCTGCGCAACCAGCAGGGCGAATACGGGCAGGCAGTGCAGGCGTGCCGGCACGCGATCGAGCTCGATCCCGAACTGGCCGATGCGTACAACTTCCTCGGCTTCGCGTATCACAACCTCAACGCGCTGGCCGCCGCGGAGTTGAGCTACCGACACGCGATCGACCTGAACCCCGACGATGCCGACGCGCATCACAACCTCGCCGCCGTGCTGTTGCGGCTCGAGAAGCTGGACGAAGCGATGGAGCACATCGAGATCGCTCGGGAGCTCGGCATCGATCCCCTCAAGACGCAGATGACGCTCGGCGACATCCGCTGGGCGAGAGGCGATTTCACCGGCGCGCTGGACGCGTACCGCTCGGCGATCCGATACGACCTGCATCGCGCGTACTCGCGGATGCTGTTCAACATGTCGAGTTCGCCGGCGTTCGAGCCGCAGGAGTGGGTCGTCGAAGCGGTCCGCTACGGCGAACATCTCGAGCGCGATGCGGATCCGTTCGAGCACGATCGCGCGAAGCGCGTCGCGCAGGCGCATGCACGGCCGCTGCGCGTCGGCTTCGTGTCGGGCGACCTGCGCCAGCATCCGGTCGGGATTTTCCTGGAGAGCGTGCTCGGGCGGATCGACCGGTCGCGTATCGAGCCGCATGCCTATGTGACCTTCGTCGGCGAGGACGGCGTGACCGCGCGGCTCAAGCCGAACTTCGCGAGCTGGAAGAAGGTGGTCGGCCTGGGCCGCGAAGAGGCCGCGCAACTGATTCGCGACGACGGGATGGACATCCTGATCGATATGGCCGGTCACACCGATTGGAGCGGCCTGCCGATCTTCGCGCACAAGCCCGCGCCGGTGCAGGCGAGCTGGCTCGGTTTCTTCGCGACGACCGGCTGCCGCGCGATCGACTATTTCATCGGCGATGCGCACACGCTGCCCGCCGACGAGGAGCATCACTTCACCGAGCGCCCGTGGCGGCTGCCGGACAGCTACCTGTGCTTCACGCCGCCTGCGTACGACGTCGCGGTCGGCCCGCTGCCGATGGCGACCAATGGCGGCGTCACGTTCGGCTGCTTCGGCAAGCTGGTCAAGATCAGCGACGGGGTCGTCGCGCTGTGGTCGCGGATCCTGCACGCGCTGCCGGGCGCGCGCCTGCTGCTGAAGGCGTATGAACTCGGTGCCGACGACGTGAACCGGGCGACGCTCGAGCGCTTCGCGCGGCATGGCATCGGCGCGGACCGGCTGATTCTCGAGGGCGGGTCGCCGCGCGCGGAATACTTCGCCGCGTACAACCGCATCGACATCGCGTTGAGCCCGTTCCCGTATCCGGGCGGCACGACGACCGCCGAAGCGCTGTGGATGGGCGTGCCGGTGCTCGGCATGAAGGGCGGCCGGTTCGTCACGCACATCTGCGAGAGCCTGTTGCACGCGGCGGGCATGGGCGAATGGATCGCCGACGACGAGGCGGCGTACCTCGCGAAGGCAGTCGCGTTCGCGAGCGACCGCGACCGGCTGGCGACGCTGCGCGCCACGCTGCGCGAGCGCGTGCTGGCGTCGCCGCTGTGCGACGCATCGCGCTTTGCGCACAACCTGGAGGACGCGCTGCACGGCATGTGGGCCAGCTACGCGGCTGGCGAGACGGCGCCCGCGGACGCGTGACGCGCGAGCGGGGCGGGCCGCGGCTGGGCGCGATGTTTGAACCAACGTTCGAGCCAATGCTGTGCGCGCCGGCCGAGTGAGCGCAGCGGGATGACCGGCGCGATCCCGCTCGCGCCCCGCGTGCCGGCGAAAAAAAAGCCGCATTGAAGCGGCTCGACGTTACGGCGACTACGGTCCGCTCGACTGGCGGCGTCTTCTAGTTCGACATCAGTACAGACCAGACGGCCTGCCGGTTACAGCATGCCCGTCTTCTGGTACAAGCTCGCGGCCTTGATGCGTTCCTGCGACTGCGCAAATTCCGCAGTCAGACGGTGATGGTCCGCCTGCGCGTGCGCCGTGATCGACGCGTCGATGGCCATGATTTGCCGCACCCGGTCCAGCGCATCCTGCGTCTGCTCGCCGGACAGGCTCATCAGCAGCGGCGAGCGTTCGCCGACGAGGGCCGCGACGCGCACCCAGTCGCGTGCGTCGGCCGCCGACTGCATGGCGCGGGTCAGGTCGAAGGCGCGGGACAGGGTGTCGGTCGTCATGGTCAGGTCCGGTTCGTAGTGGCTTACTTGTTGGTGGCCAACGCGCCGGCGCTACTCTGGCCGCCGAACAATTGAGTCAGATACCGCGTGTTGTTCGCCATCTGCGCCATCAGCGAGTTCAGCGCGGTGAACTGCGCGGTGTATTGCGTGGTCAGCTGGTTCGAGTAGGTCTGCAGTTGCGTGGCCTGACTCTGCACGTTCGTCAGATCGGCGTTGATCGCGCTGGTGCGCTGGTCGATCAGGCCGGACGTCTGCGTGTACGAGTTGATCTGCGAGTTGAGCGCCTGCGCCACGCCGTTCGTCTGGTTGAAGATCGCCGCCACCGTCGAGCTGTTCGACTTGAGTGCGGTGGTCAGTGCGGCGGTGTCGACCGTCATCGTGCCGGTCGACGTCACGTTGATGCCGATGCTGCCGAGCGCATACGTCGTGCCGCCGGTCGTGACGCCGCTGCTGAGCGTCGTCGCGAGCGCGTTCGTGATCGTGTTCAGCATCGCATCGCCGAGCAGCGGGCCGGCGCTCTTCGCCGTCGAGTCGTAGGACGACAGCGATTTCGCCGTGGTCACGAAGCTGGTGTACGCGTTCGCGAAATTGGTGATCGCATTCGTCGCCGCGGCCGTGTCCTGCGACAGCGTGATGGTTTGCGTCGTGCCGACCGCGGCTTGCGACAGCGCCAGCGAGACGCCCGTCAGCGCGCCCGTGACGGTGTTCGATGCGCTCGATACCGGCGTGCCGTCGATCGTCAGCTTCGCATCGGCCGCCGGGGTGACCGTCGTGTAGCCCGACGTCAGTTTCGAGTTGACGCCCGTGCCCGTGATCGAGATCGTGTTGGCCGCGCCGGTGGCGTTCGACTGCATCACGAGATGCTGTCCGTCCGAACCGGTGATGACCGATGCGGTAACGCCGGCATTGCCGGATGCGGAATTGATCGACGACGCGATGTCGGACAGCGATGCGCCGGCCGCCACGTTGACGTTGAACGCGGCATTGCTGCCGAAGGTGATGCTCAGCGAGCCTGCCGAGATCGTGTCCGCGGACGTCACGCCGGCCGACGACAGCTTGTTGGCGGTCGCGAGTTGCGTGACGTTGACCGAATACGAACCGGCCACCGCGCTGCTGCTGCTCGTCACCGTCGTCGCGATACCGGTGCCGCTCGCCGTCGCCGCCAGGCCGCTGAGCGTGCTGCCGTCCGAGAGGCCGGTAAGCGCGCTCTGCAGCGCCGACAGCGCACTCTTCAACTGGCCGATCGCGGACAGTTGCGTATTGTCGTTCGTCTGCCGGGTCTGCAGCGTCTGCAATTGCCCGGCCGTCTTCGCGTTCACCAGCGTCGTCACGAGCGTATTGACGTCGAGCGACGAATTGGTCGCGCCGCTGATGATCGACTGTCCGGCCTGCGACAGGAGGGTGCTGATGTCGGTGCTGCTGACGGGGGTGGTGGTGGCCATGCCGTTACTCCGGTCGTCCGCGCAATCAACGAGCGCGATGCGGCGGTGGCGCCGCGGTTCAATGCAAAGAGGGAGGCGTGCCTCCCTTGAGAATTCCGGTCAGGGCGGCGGCGTCGCATCGAGTGCCGATGGCGACGCCGCGGTGCCCGTAGGCGGGCGGGCATGTGGCCCGCCGCGCGTGCTTCTCTATTAACCGAGGAGCTTCAGGACTTGCTGCGGCAGCGAGTTCGCTTGCGCCAGAACCGAGATGCCTGCTTGCTGCAGCACTTGCGCCTTGCTCAGGTTCGCCGTTTCCGTCGCGAAGTCCGCGTCGGTGATCTGCGCGCGAGCAGCGCTCATGTTGGTTGCCTGGGTTTGCGTCGTCGAGATCGCAGCCTGGAACGTGTTCTGTGCCGCACCCAGCGTTGCTTGGAACGTGTTGACTTGCTTCAGTGCCGCGTCGATCGCCGTGATCGCCGATTGCGCACCCGATTGCGTGCTGACGCTCAGGGCGTTCACGCTCATGCCCGTGCTGTTCCAGTTCTGCGTGCCGAAGTCGACGGTAACGACTTGGTTCGCTGCTGCGCCGATCTGGAACGTGACGCTGCCCGTGCCGCCCAGGATGGTCTGGCTGTTGAACGTCGTTTGCGATGCGACACGGTCGATTTCGCCGAGACGCGTCGAGACTTCAGCTTGCAGGTTTGCACGAGCGGCCGAATCCAGCGAGCCGTCACCCGACTGCACTGCCAGCGTACGGATACGTTGCAGGTTGTCGATCGTCGATTGCAGCGCGCCGTTGGCGGTCTGGATCATCGAGATGCCGTTGTTCGCGTTTGCAACACCCTGCGTCAGCGCGTTGATTGCTGCGGTTTGCGTCGTTGCGATCGCCAGGCCTGCTGCGTCGTCAGCTGCGGTGTTGATGCGCTTGCCCGACGAGAGGCGGTTGATCGCTTGCGACAGTGCGCTTTGCGAGCCCGACAGGTTCGTCTGCGTCGTCAGCGAAAGGATGTTGGTGTTGATGTTCAGCATTTGCTTCCTCGTTTTGGAAAATGCCTGAGTACAGACAGGGGTCGTTTTCGGCGTCGCGCTTTATCGCGAGTGGCGCTGCCCGCCTTTCCTGGTTGACGGCGGCACCCGGCGAAAACTTTAGAAACTCCGTCGAGGAAATTCGGGACGGAAGTGGGATGGGGGCGCGAAGCCCAAGCCTGGCTTGGGTCGCAGCGATTTTGTGGGCGCGTGCGGCAGCCGTTCGGGACGGCATTTCGGCAGCCTTCACGCGCTCCAGCACCCCGCGAACGACAAAAGGATGGTTTTGTCTGTGATTTCCTGCTATGATGGCGGGCTGAATTGAGATTTTCTGTCACGCCTTTGCCGTTGCGGCATTCCTGCTGGCAGTCAAACGCGGCGCTGCACGCGGCTTGTGAAGCGTACTCGCGGTGCTTTCCGCCTCTCATTTCCGGCCTCCGAGGCCGTATTTCCGCTCGTTTCGCCTGTTGTGGGGACGCCCGGATGGCCGGTGCGTGGCGCTTGGCCGCTACGTTTTTGACCGTTTAAGCACTTTAGGAACGACATGACGACGATTCTTCTGAAAGAAAACGAGCCGTTCGAAGTGGCGATTCGCCGCTTTCGCCGTGCTATCGAAAAAAATGGCCTGATCGCTGAACTGCGCGAACGCCAGTCCTACGAAAAGCCGACCGCAGTCCGCAAGCGCAAGAAGGCAGCAGCCGTCAAGCGCCTGCACAAGCGTCTGCGTAGCCAGATGCTGCCGAAGAAGCTCCACTAAGAGCGTCTGACGGTTCGCCGCGAAACGGCGGAGCGTGCTTCGAAAGAAGCCGCTCCGCCGTTTTGCTTTTTTGGCTGGCTGTTCCGGGCGGGAAAGGCTTCGGGGGCGCTGCCGACAGGCGCGGTCTGCGGCTATCCCCCCAGCCGGCGCCGCTGCCGCTGCCGCTGCCGCGGTCGTGCCGCCGGGCCAGCCCGCTTCGTGGCGGGCCTGTCGTCGGCCCGTCCAGCTCCGCTGCCCGCCGCCTCGCCGTCAGCCCGCGTTGCGGCGCCGTGCCGGCCGCTTGCCGGCCAGCGCCGCACATTGCGCATGGCAAGGGCAGCCGAGTTCGTGATCGTTCACCATCCCGGTGGCCTGCATCAACGCATAGCAGATCGTCGAGCCGACGAACTTGCAGCCGTACGCCTTCAACGCCTTGCTGAGCGCGTCGGACTCGGAGGTCGACGCGGGCGCGTCGCGATACGACCGCCACGCGTTCTGGATCGGCGTATCACCGACGAACGACCACAGGAACTTCGCCAGCGACCCGTGCTCCTCGCGAATCTGCTGCACGGCCCGCGCATTGATCACCGCTGATTGGACCTTCGCGCGATTGCGCACGATGCCGGGATTCGCGAGCAGCTCGTCGACGCGTTGCGGTGTGAAGCGCGCGACCGCGTCGACGTCGAAATCGGCGAACGCCTCCCGATAGTCGGCGCGTTTGTTCAGGATCGTCGACCACGACAGCCCGGCCTGCGCGCCTTCCAGGATCAGCATCTCGAACAGGTGGCGATCGTCATGCGACGGCACGCCCCATTCAGTATCGTGATAGTGGGCGTCCGCTTCCGTCTTTACCCAGTTGCACCGCTGCGACATCGTCGGCCTCGTTCCAGTGTCGATTCGATCGCGTCAGCATAGCGGAAGCCCCATGCGCGGCATAGCTGGCCGAACGGCAGATGGGCGCGCGGGGCCGATGCGGTTAAGCTTGGCGACTGGTCGAATCAGCAGGATCCACGCATGACGGCATTACTTTTTGCAATCGGCATCGACGGCGGCGGCACCGGCACCCGCGCGGTGCTCGCCGACCGCCACGGGCGCGAGCTCGCACAGGGGCGCGGCGGCCCGTCGGGGCTCGGCCTCGGCATCGAGCGCGCCTGGGCGTCGATCGGCACGGCCTGTGCCGACGCGTTCACGCAAGCCGGACTCGCGCTGAACTGGTCGCAATGCGCGCTTGGCTGCGGGCTGGCGGGCGTCAACAACGCTGCCTGGCTGGCCGCTTTCCGTGCGCACGCGCCGCTCGACGCGCTCGCGGTCGAAAGCGACGCATACACGACGCTGGTCGGTGCGCACGGCGGCGCGCCGGGGCTGATCGTCGCGCTGGGCACCGGCAGCATCGCGGCGGCGCTCGATGCGGCGGGCGATTGCCGCATCGCGGGCGGCTTCGGCTTTCCGTCCGGCGACGAGGCAAGCGGCGCGTGGCTCGGCATGCGTGTGCTTGCTTACGCGCAGCAGGCGCTCGATGGCCGTGCGCCGCGTGATGCGTTTGCCGAGGCGCTGCTCGGCGCAACGGGCGCGGACGATCGCGACGCGCTCGTCCAGTGGTCGTGCGACGCGAACCAGACCATCTACGCGCGGCTCGCGCCGATCGTGTTCGCGCATCGCGACCATCCGTATGCCGCCGCGCTCATCGCGCAGGCCGGCGAGGAAATCGGCAAGATGATCGACGCGCTCGACCCGCGGCACGCGCTGCCGGTCGCGCTGTGCGGCGGGCTGGCCGACGCGCTCGCGCCGGCCGTGCCCGAGCGCCACGCGGCGCGGTTGCGGGCGCCGCTCGACGATTCAGCGCACGGCGCGTTGCGGCTCGCGCTGAAGGCGCTTGCGGCCGCGGGCGCAGGATAGCGGGGCGCGCGTGGCGAGTCACCGGTGATCGGAGGCAGACGCCGGTCGTCCGGCGCGCGGGCCGGCCCGACGTTAAAATGGCGGCTCCGCACCGCCGTGCGCGTCCTTCACCGCCTCCCATGTACAAAGTCATCGCCACCGATCTCGACGGCACCCTGCTGAACAGCGATCACCAACTCGATCCGTACACGATCGAGACCATCCGCCGGCTCGAACGCGACGGCCTGCAGTTCGTGATCGCGACCGGGCGGCATTATGCGGACGTCGCCGGCATCCGCGACGTGCTGGGGATCCGGCCATACCTGATCACGTCGAACGGGGCGCGCGTGCATGCGCCGGACGACACGGCGATCCACGCGCAGGACATCGCCCCGGCAATCGTCCGCGAGCTCGTGCAGCCCGCCGTGGCCGGCGCGCACGGGCGCGTGATCGTCAATCTGTTTACCGATCGCGGCTGGCTGATCGACCGCGAGGCCCCGCACCTGCTCGAATTCCATCAGGACTCCGGTTTCCGCTACGACGTGATCGACATGGCCGCGCACGACGGCACGGATATCGCGAAGGTGCTCTACATCGGCGAGCCGGCCGACCTCGCGGTGGTCGCCGAGCAGATGCGCGTGCAGTTCGGCGACGCGCTGTACGTCACCTACTCGCTGCCCGATTGCCTGGAAGTGATGACTGCCAACGTCTCGAAAGGCCGCGCGCTGCGGGCGGTGCTCGAGCGGCTCGGCGTCGACGCCGGGCACTGCATCGCGTTCGGCGACAACATGAACGACATCGATCTGCTCGAAACCGCCGGGCACGCGTTCATGATGAACAACGCGAATCCCGACCTGATCGCGCGCTTGCCGCACATTCCGCGGATCGGCAACAACTTCGACGCCGGCGTGGCGCGTCACCTGCGCACGCTGTTCGCGCTGACGGATGCCGTCGACGGCGTCGCGGCGTCCTGAACGAAAAGGAAAAACGGGCGCCAGCGGCGCCCGTTCAAATTACCTGCCTCGTGTTGTTCGACAGCGTGAGGCTCGCTGCGCTGCTCGCGTGACCCCGTAGCGTTGTTATTCGACGGTGCGAGCGGATGCGGGCAGCAGGACGGCAGCGTCGCGCCCTGCGATCAACGGATAGACGACCCCTGCGATGGCTGCGCCGATGATCGGCGCAATCCAGAACAGCCACAGCTGGCCGATCGCTTCGCCGCCCACGAACAGCGCGGGGCCGGTCGAGCGGGCCGGGTTCACCGACGTGTTCGTGACCGGGATCGAGATCAGGTGGATCAACGTCAGGCACAGGCCGATCGCGATCGGTGCGAAGCCGGCCGGCGCGCGCTTGTCGGTCGCGCCGAGAATCACGAACAGGAAGAAGCCCGTCATCACGACTTCGCAGGTGAACGCCGCGCCGAGCGAGTAGTGGCCGGGCGAGCGCTCGCCGAAGCCGTTGGTCGCAAAGCCGCTGCCCACCACGTCGAAGCCCGGCTTGCCGGTTGCGATCAGATACAGCACGAACGCGCCGAGCGTGGCGCCGACCACCTGCGCGACGATGTACGGGACGAGATCGCGTGCCGGAAAGCGGCCGGCGACCGTCAAGCCCACGCTCACAGCCGGATTCAAATGGCAACCCGAAATATGGCCGATCGCGAATGCCATCGTCAGCACGGTCAGGCCGAAAGCAAGTGCGACGCCGGCAAAGCCGATGCCGAGGCCCGGAAAGGCGGCCGCCAGCACGGCGCTTCCGCACCCGCCGAGCACCAGCCAAAACGTGCCGAATGATTCTGCGGCCAGCCGCTGTGAAAGATTCATGAAGGGACCTCGTCCAAGTAGGGTGAACACCAATGAGCGGCCGGCTGATTTACTTCGTCGCCCGAATTGGTCTGGATTATAGGAAATGAATCGGACCGACGAGGGTCAACGATTGTTAAATTTGAATGCCGACGGCTCGCTTTATTAGAATAAATCCGCATTCTCCATATAGACGAATCGGTTAAAGATGGCAGAATTAATTGGCAAGAGCAGGGCGGCAGTGCGATGACGTAACGGGTGTCGGCGTTCCGGCCGGAGTCGGCGGAGCCGCATCATGCAAAAAAAGGGAGTCGATATGTCTCAATACGCGAAACTCAAGGCGCAGATCGCCGATCTGCAGGCCCAGGCGGACGAAGTGCGCCGTCAGGAAGTGGCGGCAGTGATCACCGAAGTCCAGCGGGTGATTGCCGAATACGGGCTGACGGCCCAGGATCTGGGATTCGCCGAGCGGGCGCGGCGCGGCCGGCCGCCGAAAAAGGCGCCGTTGCCGCCGAAATACCGCGATCCGAAGTCGGGTGCAACCTGGAGTGGTCGCGGCAAGCCGCCGAATTGGATCGTCGGCAAAAACCGCGATCGTTTCCTGATCGAATGATCCACCAATCGCCGGCACCAATCAGCGCGCCGCGCAAAAAGAAAGAGCCGCATCGACGATGCGGCTCTTTGTTCGATGCCGGCAGCTTTTACGCGCGGATTTCCACGCAATTTTTCCGGCGTATTTCGTGACGAATTTACGCGTCAGGCTCCGGCGACCCTGCGCAACGCCGGGCGTTTCGCCGCCGCGCAAAGCGATTCGTAGGTTTCGACATAGCGGCGCGCCATCGCCGTGGCGCTGAAGCGCGTATCGAAGCGGGCGCGGATCGCGTCGCGCGACAGGCTGTCGATCCGGTGCAGTGCGCCGACCGCGCCCTGGACGTCCTCGACGATGAAGCCGGTCACGCCGTCCTCGATCACCTCCGGCACCGAGCCGCGGTTGAACGCCACGACCGGCGTACCGCACGCCATCGCCTCGATCATTACCAGCCCGAACGGTTCCGGCCAGTCGATCGGGAACAGCAGCGCCTTGGCGCCCGACAGGAACGCCGGCTTCTGCGCCTCGTTGATCTCGCCGATGAATTCGACGTGCGCCTCGCCCAGCAGCGGCTCGATCACTTCCTTGAAGTAGTCGGCGTCGGCCTTGTCGACCTTCGCGGCGATCTTCAGCGGCAGCCCGCTTTGCGCGGCGATCCGGATCGCCGTGTCCACGCGCTTTTCCGGGCAGATGCGGCCGAGGAACGCGAGGTACTCGGGCTTCACGTCCGGCTGGGGCGTGAGCAGCGTGTCGGGCAGCCCGTGATACACGGTGCCGGCCCACGCGGCCTGCGGCAGCGGCTTGCGCTGCGAATTCGAGATCGATACGACGGGCGCGTCCGGGAACGCGTCGAACACCGGCTGCAGCTCGGGCAGGTCGAGGCGGCCATGCAGCGTCGTCACATAAGGCGTGTCGAGCCGCGACATCAGCGGGAACGGCAGATAGTCCAGATGGAAGTGCAGCACGTCGAATTCGTGCGCGACCCGCGCCACCTGCTCGATCAGGCGCATATGGGGCGCCATCGAGTCGCGGATCGACGGGTCGAGCCGCAGCGCGCGCGGCCACGCGGCCTCGAGCCGCGCGGACGTGACGGAGTCGCCGCTCGCGAACAGCGTCACGTCGTGGCCGAGCTCGACGAGCGCCTCGGTCAGGTAGGACACGACACGCTCGGTGCCGCCGTAAAGTTTCGGCGGGACGGCTTCGTAAAGCGGCGCGATCTGGGCAATACGCATGGGCGTTCTCCAGTGTCGACCAGCGGGTTCCGGTGCGGATGCTGGTCCGATACAAGGTTGCGGAACTCGCCGACGCACGCGTTGAGCGGTACGTGACCGGCCCGCGAGGGGAGATGCGGGACGCCGGGCGGCAAGCTGCGGGGCGGGCCGGCGCGGTTCACGCCGCCGCCCATTGGAGTCCATTATGGATATCGCCTTCAGGGGTTCGAGTGTTTTTTCAAAGACTTAAGGCTTGTTACACGATGAAATACGCGAAAACCCCGAGAAAAAGGGCACGCGAATCGAAATCGAGACAGTGGCCATAATTGTTGCGATATCGTGAAAAACCACTATAATTTTTACCGATTGACTCACTCGCGCCCCGCCGTTCCAGCTTCCCCCGTCTACGCGCTCTGCAGCGCCTCTCCTCCGACAGATCCGGGTTTCACCCGTCCCCACCGGGCATTTTTTCTGTCGGAAAAATTCCTACACGGTTTACAGACAAATCCTGCACGGCATACGCCACTTCGCTGATACCGGCATAAAGGCCGTTTAGCCAGAATTCGGCCTGTAAGACTATAAACGTGCCGGCAGCTGCGCCAGTAGGCGCCTGATAGAGCAAACGTTTTCATAACACGAAAGGCCAAAGCAAAGTTTTCTAACGGGGGAATGATGAGCGCCACCAGCGAAATGCTCAGTGAGATCAAAGAGGTCAACCTGTCGTACCTCCTTCTCGCGCAGCGCCTGCTGCGGGAAGACAAAGCGATGGGCATGTTCCGCATGGGTGTTTCCGAGGAACTCGCCGATGTGCTCGCGAACCTCACGCTCGCGCAGACCGTGAAGCTCGCCGCATCGAACCAGATGCTGTGCCGCTTCCGCTTCGACGACCACGCGTTGCTGTCGTCGCTCGCCGACAAAGGCCGCAGCGACGTCGTCACGCACGCACACTCGGCCATCCTGATGGCCGGCCAGCCGGTCGAAAGCGTCCGCTGATCACCACCGCCTCCACGTTCGCCCCGGCGCGCCGCGCCGGCGGGCGGCGTATCGGCGACACATCCGAACAACGTCAAGCGTACGGTTATTGACCATGGCTAGCAAAAGCGTCGTGAACGAGGTGAAGGAAATCACCCTCGCGATCGAACTCATCGAACTGGGCGCCCGGCTGCAGCTGCTGGAGGCGGAGACGAGCCTGTCGCGCGACCGCCTGATCAAGCTGTACAAGGAACTGAAGGGCGTGTCGCCGCCGAAGGGGATGCTGCCGTTCTCGACCGACTGGTTCATGACGTGGCAGCCGAACATCCATTCGTCGCTGTTCTACAACATCTACCGGTTCATGCAGGACCACGGCCGCTGCGACCCGATCCAGTCGATCGTCAAGGCGTACCGGCTCTATCAGGAGCACGTCGATCTGTCGGGCGACGAGGCCGCGCTGAGCCTCACGCGCGCATGGACGCTGGTGCGCTTCTTCGATTCCGGGATGCTGCAGATGACGCCCTGCACGCGCTGCGGCGGCCACTTCGTCGCCCATGCGCATGATCCGCATCAAGGTTTCGTGTGCGGCCTGTGCCAACCGCCGTCGCGCGCGGGCAAGACCCGCAAGGCTGCCGCCGCGCGCGCCGAACTGGCCGCCGCGACGGCCTGAGCCGCGCCGGACGGCGCGCGGGCGAGCGTCCGGCAGCGGCTGCACCGCATGCGAACCGATTCCGGCCTGCTGGTAAACACCGCCGCAGCGCAGCGCAGGCGCCGCGAAAGTTTTCCTGCCGACTGCCGTAAACCTGATTAACGGCGGTCTCCCCGCCGGTCTTTCGTGAGGGACAGGCAGTGCTGATTATCGTGGGAACACTCGTGACGCTGTTGTCCGTCTTCGGCGGTTATGCGCTGGCAGGCGGGCATTTGGGCGCATTGGTCCAGCCGCTCGAGATCCTGATGATCGTCGGTGCGGGTGTCGGCGCGTTCATCCTCGGCAACGGCATCAAGACGATCAAGGCGACCCTGCGCGTGCTGCCGACGCTCTTCAAGGGCTCGAAGTACAACAAGGACGTCTACATGGAGCTGATGGGGCTCCTGTACGTGCTGCTCGCGAAAGCGCGCAAGGAAGGCACGCTGACGCTCGAAGCCGACATCGACGATCCGGAGAAGAGCCCGATCTTCACGCAGTACCCGAAGATCCTCGCCGATCACCACATCGTCGAATTCCTGACCGACTACCTGCGCCTGATGGTGGGCGGCAACATGAACGCGTTCGAGATCGAGAGCCTGATGGACGAGGAGATCGAGACGCACCACACCGAAGGTGAAGCCCCGGCGCACGCGCTGATGCGTGTCGGCGACGCGATGCCGGCATTCGGTATCGTCGCGGCCGTGATGGGCGTGGTGCACACGATGGCGTCGGCCGACAAGCCGCCCGCGGTGCTCGGCGCGATGATCGCGCAGGCGCTGGTCGGTACGTTCCTGGGCATTCTGCTGTCGTACGGGCTGATCGGGCCGCTGTCGAGCCTCGCGGAGCAGCGCGTGGCCGAGGCGACCAAGATGTTCCAGTGCATCAAGGTGACGATCCTCGCGAGCCTGAACGGCTACGCGCCCGCAATCGCGGTCGAATTCGGCCGCAAGGTGCTGTTCTCGACCGAGCGTCCGTCGTTCAACGAGCTCGAAGAGCACGTGCGCCGCGTGAAGGCGAAGTGACGCGGAGCGTTCGATGAGCAAGAGCAAGGATCGCGCAATCGTCGTGAAACGGGTGGCCCCGCAGAAGAAGGGCCACCACGGCGGCGCATGGAAGCTCGCATACGCGGACTTCATGACCGCGATGATGGCGTTCTTCCTGCTGATGTGGCTGCTGAGCTCGGCCACGCCGGTGCAGCTGAAGGGGATCGCCGAGTACTTCAACACGCCGCTGCAGGCCGCGCTGTTCGGCAGCGGCGACCGCAGCTCGCAGGACTCGAGCATCATCAACGGCGGCGGCCGCGACCTGTCGAGCGTCGACGCCGGCACGACGCGCCGCACCGACGGCTCGACGAGCCTCGCGGACCGCGTCGCGAAGAAGGGCGAAGACACCGCGCAGGCGCAGGCGCAAGGCGCGATCGAGCGGCGCGAGCAGGCGCGCCTGCACGACCTGCAGATCAAGCTGATGGCGGCGATCGAGGCGAACCCGACGCTGCGTCAGTTCCGCCAGCAGATCCGCATCGATTCGACGCTGATGGGCCTGCGCATCGAGATCGTCGATTCGCAGAAGCGGCCGATGTTCGCGATGTCGAGCAACAACGTCGAGCCGTACATGCGCGACATCCTGCGCGAGATCGGCAAGACGCTGAACGACGTGCCGAACCGGATCATCGTGCAGGGTCACACCGACGCGGTGCCGTATGCGGGCGGCGAAGGCGGCTACAGCAACTGGGAGCTGTCGGCCGATCGTGCGAACGCGTCGCGCCGCGAGCTGATCGCAGGCGGCATGGACGAGGCGAAGGTGCTGCGCGTGCTCGGCCTCGCCTCGACGCAGAACCTGAACAAGGCCGATCCGCTCGATCCGGAAAACCGCCGGATCAGCGTGATCGTGTTGAACCGAAAATCCGAAGAGGCGCTGATGCGCGACGACGCGACGACCACCACGCTGTCGGCCGATGCGGCCGGCTCGAAGCTGCTCGGGCAGCAGCTGGGCGCCGCCTCGGCCGCCCGGCCGGTGCTCGCGAGCGCCGTGGCCGTCGCGCCGAAACCCTGACGTTTCCAGCTTCCGAGACAGACATGATCCGAACCATTCTCGCCATCGACGACTCCGCGACCATGCGTGCGCTGCTGCAGGCGACGCTTGCGCAGGCCGGCTACGACGTGACGGTGGCGCCGGACGGCGAAGCCGGCTTCGACATGGCGGCCACGATGCCGTACGACCTGGTGCTGACCGACCAGAACATGCCGCGCAGGAGCGGGCTCGAGGTGATCTCCGCGCTGCGCAGGCTCAGCGCGTATACGGCCACGCCGATCCTCGTGCTGACGACCGAAGGCAGCGATGCCTTCAAGGACGCCGCACGCGACGCGGGCGCGACCGGCTGGATCGAAAAACCGATCGACCCGGCCGTGCTGATCGACCTGGTCGCGACGCTCTCCGAGCAGACGGCCTCCTGACATGAACGCGACGAATCCAACCGGTGACCGGGCATGACTCTCGACATCACGCAGTTCTACCAGACCTTTTTCGACGAAGCGGACGAGTTGCTCGCGCAGATGGAGCAGCTGCTGCTGAACCTCGACGTCGATTCACCCGACCCCGAGGATCTCGCGGCGATCTTCCGCGCCGCGCATTCGATCAAGGGCGGCGCGGCGACGTTCGGCTTTACCGCGCTGACGCAAACGACCCACATCCTCGAATCGCTGCTCGACCGCGCGCGCAACCATGAGCTGACGCTGACCAAGGAAATGGTCGACGCGTTCCTCGAGACCAAGGACGTGCTGTCCGACCAGCTCGCCGACTATCGTGCGAGCGCGGAGCCGGACGCGGCGGCCGCCGCGGAAATCTGCGCGAAGCTCGAACAGCTGAAGGCCGCGAGCGGCACGGCCGCGGCAGCACCGGCGCCCGCGCCGGCTGCGGCCGCCGCACCCGCGCCCGCTGCGCCGGCTGCGGCTGCGCCGGAGCCCGCCGCCGCCGGCGATAGCGCGCCGGACCACGTGATCGAACAGGCCGTCGCGGCCGCCCATCCGGCGGCAGGCGGGGCCGATGCCGGCGCCGAAGGCCCGCATCTGAAGATCACGCTGGTCGGCGTCGACGCGAAGGACCAGGCGCTCCTCACCGAGGAGCTGAGCAATCTCGGCCGGATCGCCGGCCGCGAGCAGTCGGGCGGCGACCTGACGCTGTGGCTCGAATCGGACGTGCCGTCCGACGACATCATCGCCGTGTGCTGCTTCGTGATCGACGAAAGCCAGATCCGCATCTCGCGCGGCACCGCGCCGGCCGCAGCGGCGGCGCCGGGCGCACCGGCAGCAGAGGCCGCAGCGCCCGCACCGGCGCCGGCCGCCGCGGCCGCGCCGCAGGCGCCGGCACAGCCCGCCGCAGCCCAGCCGCAGCAAGCGCCGCACGCCGAACCGGCCAACGCGCATGCCGCCCACCATCACCACGACGACAAGCGTCCGCGCGGCGCGGCCGGCGCGGCAGGCGGCGCCGAAGGCAGCTCGATTCGCGTCGGCGTCGAGAAGGTCGACCAGCTGATCAACCTCGTCGGCGAACTCGTGATCACGCAGGCGATGCTCGCGGAAACCGCGACCGCCTTCGATCCCGCGCTGCACGACCGCCTGTTCAACGGGATGGCGCAGCTCGAGCGCAACGCGCGCGACCTGCAGGAAGCGGTGATGTCGATCCGGATGATGCCGATGGATTACGTGTTCAGCCGTTTCCCGCGGCTGGTGCGCGATCTCGCCGGCAAGCTCGGCAAGCAGGTCGAGCTCGTCACGTTCGGTCAGGCCACCGAGCTGGACAAGAGCCTGATCGAGCGCATCATCGACCCGCTCACGCACCTGGTGCGCAACAGCCTCGACCACGGCATCGAAACCGTCGACAAGCGCGTCGCGGCCGGCAAGGACGCAGTCGGCCAGCTCGTGCTGTCGGCCGCGCATCACGGCGGCAACATCGTGATCGAGGTGAGCGACGACGGCGCGGGCCTGAACCGCGAGCGGATCCTCGCGAAGGCCGCGAAGCAGGGCATGCAGATTTCCGAGAACGTCAGCGACGACGAAGTGTGGCAGCTGATCTTCGCGCCGGGCTTCTCGACCGCCGAGACGGTGACCGACGTGTCGGGCCGCGGCGTCGGGATGGACGTCGTGAAGCGCAACATCCAGTCGATGGGCGGCCACGTCGAGATTTCGTCGCAGGCCGGCCGCGGCACCACCACGCGGATCGTGCTGCCGCTCACGCTCGCGATCCTCGACGGGATGTCGGTGAAGGTGGGCAGCGAGATCTTCATCCTGCCGCTGAACTTCGTGATGGAGTCGCTGCAGCCGTCGATGGACGACATCTACACGGTCGGCAACGGCGAGCGCGTGGTGCGCGTGCGCGGCGAATACCTGCCGCTCGTCGCGCTGCACGAGGTGTTCTCGGTCGACGACGCGCGCACCGATCCGACCCAGGGCATCGTGACGATCATGGAAACCGAAGGGCGCCGCTTCGCGATGCTCATCGACGAGCTGGTCGGCCAGCAGCAGGTGGTCGTGAAGAACCTCGAGACCAATTACCGCAAGGTACACGGCATCTCGGCAGCGACGATCCTGGGCGACGGCAGCGTCGCACTGATCGTCGACGTCGCGGCGCTGAACCGCGAAACCCGTGCGACGCACGGCGCCCGGGTGGGCGCTGAACTCGCGATCTTCTAACTCTCGCCATTCAACCGATTGGGGGCACACGTGTCTGCTGAAGTCCAAATGATCAATCCGGCCGCGGCGAACGCGGTCGCAAGCCGCCGCGACGCCGAACAGGGCGATGCGACCGGGCAGGAATTCCTCGTCTTCACGCTCGGCGACGAGGAATACGGGATCGACATCCTGAAGGTGCAGGAAATCCGCGGTTACGACAGCGTCACGCGCATCGCCAACGCGCCGGACTTCATCAAGGGCGTGATCAATCTGCGCGGCATCATCGTGCCGATCGTCGACATGCGGATCAAGTTCCATCTGGGCCGCGTCGAGTACGACCATCAGACCGTCGTGATCATCCTCAACGTGTCGAACCGCGTGGTCGGGATGGTGGTCGACGGCGTGTCGGACGTGCTGACCCTGCAGACCGACCAGATCATGCCGGCGCCGGAATTCGGCGCGACGCTGACGACCGAGTACCTGACGGGCCTCGGCACGGTGGACGGCCGGATGCTGATCCTGATGGACATCGAGAAGCTGATGTCGAGCCGGGAAATGGCGCTGATCGAGATGCTCGGCGCATAAGCGCCACGCGCGCGCAGTAATTTCGGGAGATTCTGCAATGTTGCACAACTGGTCGATCCGCTCGACGCTGACGGCGGTCGGACTCATCCTCGTTTGCCTGGCCGCCGCGGTCGGCGGGCTCGGCCTCTACGCGCTCGATCGCGCGAGCAGCGCGCTCGACGAGATCGCGCACGCCGATCTGCCGGCGATCCATACGCTCGACGACACGTCGGCGCATCTGCTGCGCTCGCGCGTCGCGCTCGACCGCTTCCGCACGCTGACCGAAGGCGGCAACACGGCCGAGGCGGCGAAGGTGCTCGAACGCGCGCAGGAGCTGTACGCGAAGTCGAACCAGAACTGGCAGGCGTTCCAGGCGACGGCCAAGCTCGGCGTCGACCAGTCGCTGCTCGACGACCTCGGTGCGCGCTACACGGCCATCATCAAGGACGGCGTCGAGCCCGAATTCGCCGCGGCGCGTGCGGGCGACATGGCCGCGTACCACGCGATCGCCGACACCAAGATCAGCCCGATGTTCGTCGCGTTCGACCAGACCGCGTCCGCCGTGATCGCGGCGCTGCAAAAGCGCGCGGAAGACCGCCAGGCCGCGACGCAGTCGCGCATCTCGCTGATGATCGTCCTGATCTCCGCGGGCATCGCGATCGCGTTCGTCGTCGTGATCGCGATCCGCTTCATGCTGCGCGGGCTGATCGTGAAGCCGCTCGAGGACGCGATCGCGCACTTCGAGCGCATCGCCGGCGGCGACCTCACGCAGCCGGTGACCGTATTCAGCAACAACGAGATCGGCCGCCTGTTCGGCGGCATCAAGCGGATGCAGGACGCCGTGACGGGGATGGTGCAGGCCGTCCACCGCGGCACCGAGTCGATCGACGTCGGCGCGCGCGAGATCGCGACCGGCAACACCGACCTGTCGCAGCGCACCGAGCAGCAGGCCGCGTCGCTGCAGGAAACGGCGTCGAGCATGGAGCAGCTGACCGGCACCGTGCGCCAGAACGCGGAGAACGCGCGTCAGGCCAGCCAGCTCGCCGTGAACGCATCGGACATCGCGACGCAAGGCGGCGACGTGGTCGGCCAAGTGGTGTCGACGATGCAGGACATCGCGACGAGCTCGGGCAAGATCGTCGACATCATCGGCACGATCGAAGGCATCGCGTTCCAGACCAACATCCTCGCGCTGAACGCGGCGGTCGAAGCCGCACGCGCAGGCGAGCAGGGCCGCGGCTTCGCCGTGGTCGCGGGCGAAGTGCGCTCGCTGGCGCAGCGCAGCGCGAGCGCCGCGAAGGAAATCAAGCAGCTGATCGGCGATTCGGCCGAGAAGGTCGAAAGCGGGTCGGCGCTGGTCGCGCGCGCCGGCACGACGATGGACGAAATCGTGCAGGCCGTGCGCCGCGTGACCGACATCATGGGCGAGATCAGCGCCGCGTCGGAGGAGCAGTCGACCGGCATCGAGCAGGTCAACCGCGCGGTCGGCCAGATGGATTCGGTCACGCAGCAGAACGCGGCGCTGGTCGAGCAGGCGGCGGCCGCTGCTGCGTCGCTCGAAGAGCAGACGCGCCAGATGAAGGCGATCGTCGCCGAATGGCGCGTCGCGGGCGGCATCGCGCTCGCGCCGGCGCGCAGCGTCGCACGGGCGACCGCGCCGACGCCAACGCCGGCTGCCGCGTCGTCGGAAAGCCGTCACGACGCCGCACCGAGCGCATCGTCTGCATCGCCGGCGCCGCAAGCAGCCGCGCAGCCGGCCGCACGGCGCGCCGCAGCGGCATCGGCTGCATCGGCATCGAGCCACGAACCGAAGCGCGCGGCCGATGCCGGCGCACGTCCGTCCAAGGAAGCGCCGGCTGCCGGCGGCTACGGCCCGCGTCTCGCGAAGGCGCCCGCCGCGCCGGCTGCGAAGACCGCCGAGAAACCCGCACTGGTGCGCCCCGCGCTGCACGGCGAGAAGCCGGCGCTGGCCGCGGCCGGTACGTCCGATGACGACTGGGAGACCTTCTAAGCCATGCTGCCCGCGCGCGCACCGTTTCGATCCGATGCACCGGAAGCCTCGCCCCGAGCGGGCGAGCCGGGGCGCGACTTCGCATTCACCGGCGCGGATTTCGCGCGCATACGCGAGCTGATCCATCAACGCGCCGGGATCTCGCTGTCCGAGCACAAGCGCGACATGGCGTACAGCCGGCTCGCACGCCGGCTGCGCGCACGCGGCCTCGACACGTTCCGCGAATACCTCGACCTGCTCGAGCGGGAAGACGATCCGCTCGAGTGGGAGGCGTTCACCAACGCGCTGACCACCAACCTCACCGCGTTCTTTCGCGAGGCGCACCACTTCCCGATCCTGGCCGAGTTCGTGAAAGGGCGGCCGGCGCCGGTGTCGGTGTGGTGCTCGGCCGCGTCGACCGGCGAGGAGCCGTATTCGATCGCGATCACGCTGGTCGAGGCGCTCGGCGAATCGGCCGCGCGCAGCGCGTCGATTCTCGCGACCGACCTCGACACGCAGGTGCTCGCGAAGGCCGAGGCCGGCATCTATACGTACGACCAGGTCAAGCACCTGAGCCCGGAGCGGCTCAAGCGCTTCTTCCTGAAGGGCACGGGCGCGCAGGCCGGCCGCGTGAAGGTGCGCCCGGAGTTGCGCGCGATGATCCGCTTCGAGCAGCTGAACCTGACCGATGCCGACTACGGGATCGCGAAGCCGTTCGACGCGATCTTCTGCCGCAACGTGATGATCTATTTCGACAAGCCGACGCAAGGGCAGGTGCTGTCGCGCTTCGAGCCGCTCGTGAAGCCGGGCGGGCTGCTGTTCGCCGGGCATTCGGAGAATTTCACGTACGTGACGCAGGCGTTCCGGCTGCGCGGGCAGACGGTGTACGAGCTCACGCGCGACGCCGTGCAGAGCGCGCGCGCGCGCGGCGCGGCGGGTTCCGCGGCAGCGCCGTCGGGCGCGCAACGCGCCGCGGGCGCGACGCCCGCTTACGGAGAACGCTGATGAGCGCTCTCCCGATCGCGACCAACCACTACTTCGACACCCACTTCGACCGCCCCGGCGTGAAGCTGCTGCCGAACGAGTTCTACACGACGTCCGAAGACATCGTGCTGATGACCGTGCTCGGCTCGTGCGTCGCGGCCTGCCTGCACGACCCGGTCTCCGGCATCGGCGGAATGAATCACTTCATGCTGCCCGACGACGGCGCCGATGCCGGCGCGGCCGCGTCGGAGTCGATGCGCTACGGCGCCTACGCGATGGAAGTGCTGATCAACGAACTGATCAAGGCCGGCGGGCGCCGCGAGCGCTTCGAGGCGAAGGTGTTCGGCGGCGCCGCGGTGCTGGCCGGCATGACGACGATCAACATCGGCGACCGCAACGCCGATTTCGTGCGCCGCTATCTCGCGCTCGAACGCATTCGCATCACCGCGGAAGATTTGCAGGGTGTGCATCCGCGCAAGGTCGCGTTCATGCCGCGCACCGGCCGCGCGATGGTGAAGAAGCTGCGGCTGCAGGTGCCGGGCGTGGCCGAGCGCGAAGCCGCGCTCGCACGCGAGGCCGTCCGCGCAAGCGCGGCGCGCGCGCGTGCGAAAGTGGAACTGTTCGCCGCGCCGCGGCCGAGTGCGCCGCCGCCGGCGCGGCCGCGCATCGAACTGTTCGGCGCCCGCAGCGGCGGCGCGGGCGTGCAGCCGGCGGTTCAAAAGGCCGCCAGCCCGTACGCGGCCAACCTTTCGAGAAAGTAGGAGGCATGACCGCAGTGCAGAAGATCAAAGTGTTGTGCGTCGACGACTCGGCGCTGATCCGCAGTCTGATGACCGAGATCATCAACAGCCAGCCCGACATGATGGTGTGCGCGACCGCGCCCGATCCGCTCGTCGCGCGCGAGCTCATCAAGCAGCACAACCCCGACGTGTTGACGCTCGACGTCGAAATGCCGCGCATGGACGGGCTCGACTTCCTCGAGAAGCTGATGCGCCTGCGGCCGATGCCGGTCGTGATGGTGTCGTCGCTGACCGAGCGCGGCTCCGAAATCACGCTGCGCGCGCTCGAACTCGGCGCGGTGGATTTCGTCACGAAGCCGCGCGTCGGGATTCGCGACGGCATGCTCGACTACGCGGAGAAGCTCGCGGACAAGATCCGCGCGGCCGCGCGCGCGCGCGTGCGCCAGACGCCGCAGCCGCACGCCGCCGCACGCGCGGCGAACGGCCAGCCGGCCGCGCCGATGTTCAACAACCCGCTCGTCAGTACCGAGAAGCTGATCATCATCGGCGCGTCGACGGGCGGCACCGAGGCGATCCGCGAGGTGCTGACGCCGCTGCCGCCCGACGCGCCCGCCGTGCTGATCGCGCAGCACATGCCGCCGGGCTTCACGAAGTCGTTCGCGCAGCGGCTGAACGGCCTGTGCCGGATCGCGGTGAAGGAAGCCGAGCATGGCGAGCGCGTGCTGCCCGGCCATGCGTACATCGCGCCCGGCCACGCGCACTTGCTGCTCGCGCGCAGCGGCGCGAACTACATCGCGCAGCTGTCCGACGATCCGCCGGTGAACCGCCACCGGCCGTCGGTCGACGTGCTGTTCCGCTCGGCGGCGCAGCACGCGGGCAAGAACGCGATCGGCGTGATCCTGACCGGCATGGGCCGCGACGGCGCGGCCGGGCTGCTGGACATGAAGCGCGCGGGCGCCCACACGTTCGCGCAGGACGAGGCGAGCTGCATCGTGTTCGGCATGCCGCGCGAGGCGATCGCGCTCGGCGGCGCGGACGAAGTCGCGCCGCTCGCCGAAATGAGCCGGCGCGTGATGGCGCGACTCGCTACGATGGGCGATCGCGTGCAGCGCGTCTGAACGAAATGTCTCCGGGCATGTACGATGCTGCATGCCCTGACGGTAACGAATCTGCAAAGGAACGACGATGGACAAGAGCATGAAAATCCTGGTGGTGGACGATTTCCCGACGATGCGCCGGATCGTCCGCAACCTGCTCAAGGAGCTCGGCTACACGAACGTCGACGAAGCCGAAGACGGCGCGGCCGGCCTCGCGCGGCTGCGCGGCGGCGGCTTCGACTTCGTGATCTCGGACTGGAACATGCCGAACCTCGACGGCCTCGCGATGCTGAAGGAAATCCGCGCGGACGCGACGCTCACGCACCTGCCGGTGCTGATGGTCACGGCCGAGTCGAAGAAGGAGAACATCATCGCGGCGGCGCAGGCCGGCGCGAGCGGTTACGTCGTGAAGCCGTTCACAGCCGCGACGCTCGACGAGAAGCTGAACAAGATCATCGACAAGATGGCCAAGGCCGGGAGCTGACGTGAACGAGCCGATCCATGCGGCGCTCGCCGGCGCGGCGATCAACGCCGACGGCCATGCCGAAGGCGCCGATTTCGCGAGCGACAGGATCCTCGCGCGCATCGGCCAGGTCACGCGCGCCTTGCGCGATTCGATGCGTGAGCTCGGGCTCGACAAGCACGTCGAGCGCGCGGCGGAAGCCGTGCCCGACGCCCGCGACCGGCTGCGCTACGTCGCGACGATGACCGAGCAGGCGGCCGAGCGCGTGCTGAACGCGATCGAGATCGCGAAGCCGGTGCAGGAGCGCATCCAGAACGAAGCCGAGGCACTCGACGCGCGCTGGGCGCAGTGGTACGCGGCGCCGATCGAGCACGCGGAAGTGCGCGAGCTGATGGACGACACGCGCACGTTCCTGCACACGCTGCCCGAGGCCGCCTCGGCGACGAGCGCGCAATTGCTCGAGATCATGCTCGCGCAGGACTTCCAGGATCTGACCGGGCAGGTGATCAAGAAGATCATGGACATGGTCTATCTGATCGAGCAGCAACTGCTGACCGTGCTCGTCGAGAACATCGCCCCGGAGCGGCGCGAGCAGTTCGCGGCCACCGCCGCCGCGCTCGCCGCCGAGCAGGTCAGCTCGACCGGCAGCCCCGCGTCGTTGCTGAACGGCCCGCAGATCGCGCCGGAAGGCAAGTCCGACGTCGTGCAGGATCAGGCGCAGGTCGACGACCTGCTCGCCAGCCTCGGTTTCTGACCGGGCACACCCGTCGCGCCCGCGGCCCCTCCGTTGCATGGAGCGGCCCGGTGCGGCGCGCATGCGCAGTATTCACATCGCCCGGATCGCCGCGCGGCATCGCTTCGCCTTGCCCTGCCTCGCGCGACATGCTGCGACGCATCATGCGGCACCCATTTGACATTCCGACATACTCCGCAGGCATACTACGCGTCAGCAGCAATGAAGCGTCATTGTGAAGACTCCAATTCGTAGCCGGCGGTGCCGGACGGTTCGGTATCGCGGCGACGAAGCCAGTCCCTTGGGGGGGAATGTGAAACTGAAACGCTTGGGCTGGGCCGTCGCGCATGCGGCGGCTGCAACGGGTGTGCTGTGGTCGATCCACGCACATGCCGAACTGGGCGGCGCACCGATGTCGCCGCCGGCGGACGATCATGCCGCCACCGTGCGCGCGCTGCAGCGCGCGATGCGCTCCGCCGACGGCGTCGTGCAGCCGAGCGCGGCCGCATACACCGTGCGCGAGATCACGCTCGGGTCGGGCACCGTCATCCACGAATACACCAGCGCGGCCGGCAGCGTGTTCGGGCTCGCATGGCGCGGGCCGAGCATGCCGGACCTCGAATCGCTGCTCGGCAGCTATTTCCCGCAGTACACGGCGGGCGTGCAGGCGGCGCACGCGGCGCACGGCTGGCGCGCGCCCGTGTCGGTCGCGACCAGCGGCCTCGTGATCCGCACCGGCGGCCACATGGGCTCGTTCGCGGGCCAGGCATGGCTGCCCGCGGCATTGCCGGCCGGGCTGACCGGCAACGACATCCAGTGACGGCGGGAGAGCGACCTTGAACATTTCTCGTACCTTCAAGCGCTGGCTCGGCGTGCTGGGCCTGGCCGCCGCGACGGCGATGCTCGTCACCGCATGCGGCGGCGGCGGCGACAGTGGCGGCAGCACCAGCGGCGGCGGTAGCGGCGGCAGCAGTGGCGGCGCCTCCAACGTGTCCGACGGCAATACCGCGAACACGGCCGTGATCACGGTCGGCCCGGGCGCCGCGCGGGTGATCAACATCCCGACGGTCAATGTGAAGATCTGCGTGCCCGGCACGTCGACCTGCCAGGTGGTCAACAACGTGCTCGTCGACACCGCGTCGTACGGGCTGCGACTCGTCAGCAGCGCGCTGACGTCGGGCGTGTTGAACGGCCTGCCGCAAATCACCAGCGGGGGCGCGCCGGTGGCCGAGTGCGGCAAGTTCGTGTCGAGCTACACGTGGGGCTCGCTGCGCACCGTCGATCTGTCGATCGGCACCGAGCAGGCGCCTGCGCTGCCGGTGCAGATCATCGGCGACCTCGGCACGGCCAACGTGCCGGCCTCGTGCTCGAACAACGGCGCGCGGACCTCGGCGAACACGACCGGCGATCTCGGCGCGAACGGCATCCTCGGCATCGGGCCGGCGCCGCTCGACTGCGGCGCGACCTGTGCGACGTCGACGTCGCCGACCTACAACAACTACTACGCGTGCCCGAACGGCAACGCGAGCTGCACGGTCGCGCTCGTGCCGACGTCGCAACAGGTCGCGAACCCGGTCCATCACTTCGCGACCGACAACAACGGCGTGATCGTGCAGATGCCGACCGTGTCGAACAGCGGGCAGGGCAGCGCGACGGGCCTGCTGACGTTCGGGATCGGCACGCAGAGCAACAACGCGCTCGGCGCATCGACGCAGCTGACGTCGACGAGCGCCGGCGACGTCGATGCGACCTTCCTCGGCAGCAGCGTGACCGCGTTCTTCGACACCGGCTCGAACGCGTACTTCTTCAACGATGCGGCGCAGACGACGTGCTCGACCAACACGCAGTTCTACTGCCCGTCGTCGACGGTCACCTATTCGGCGACGCTGACCGGCAAGAACGGCGCGAGCGGTGGCGTGTCGATGCCGGTGGGGAATGCGGATGCGCTGTTCGCGGCGCCGTCGACGTTCGTCTACAACGACATCGCCGGCCCGTTCGGTCCGAGCGGCTGGCTCGACCTCGGCATGCCGCACTTCTACGGCAAGACCATCTACTTCGGGATGGACAAGACGGCCAGCGGCGGCGCGCAGCCTTACGTCGCGTTCTGAACGCGCGCGGCTGGCGACACCGGAAAGGGGGCGAGCGATCGCCCCCTTTCTCATTGCGCGGGCACCGGGCGTGCTACGGAGCGCGGCGCCGCGCCGCCGCCGCGCAGCGCCTACGATATAAGACCGGCGCCGGTGCCGGGACGACATCGAGGAGGCACTGCCATGACCCAGCGTATCCAGCGCATCACGCCGTTCCTGTGGTTCGACCGCGACGCCGAGGCGGCCGCCCGCTTTTACGTGTCGGTGTTCGACAACGCGCGCATCGTCGACGTCGCGCGCTACGGCAAAGCGGGTGCGCAGGCGGCCGGGCAGGCCGAGGGCGCGGTGATGACCGTCTCGTTCGAGCTGGACGGCCAGGCGTTCCTCGCGCTGAACGGCGGCCCCGCCTTTCCGCTGACGCCGGCCGTGTCGTTCGTCGTCAACTGCCGCGACCAGCGCGAGATCGACCGCTACTGGGCCGCGCTCGCCGAGGGCGGCGACGAGCGCGCGCAGCAGTGTGGCTGGCTGCGCGACCGCTTCGGCGTGTCGTGGCAGGTGGTGCCCGTGCAGATGCCCGAGCTGATGGCCGGCGACCCGGCGCGCGCCGAGCGCGTGATGGCGCAGGTGCTGCGGATGAAGAAGCTCGATCTGAGCGTGCTGGAGCAGGCGGCGGCCGGTTAGCGGCGGCACGGCGATTTGCTGCGCCGTTTCAGGCCCGTGCGCGATGCTGGTGGCATGCCTGTTGCGAATGGGCGGTAAATCCGTCGCGGCATCGGCGAGCCGATTATCGGCTGTGCAGCGTTTCATGCCGCCGTAATCGAATTGTGGATTATCTTTTGGTTATTCGTCGCGCGGCGCGGCGATTATAAGCGCCGCGGGGCACGCGGCTGGCGGTTCTCCCGGAGCGCCGGCGCGGACGGTGCGGCAAGCATTGAGCGATGCGCGAAAAGAGATGCAATACCCGGAACTTGATATTTATAATGCCTTCGTTGTTTCCGCGGTCGACGATATAAAACGAGAGGGCAATAAAATGAATTTCGGTGAAGCCGTGCGTTCCGCACTCAATCAATACGCAAAATTCGACGGCCGGGCGCGCCGCGCGGAATACTGGTATTTCGCGTTGCTCACGGGCATCGTGTCGATCGTCTGTCAGGTGGTCGCCGCGGCCGCCGAGGACCCGAGCGCGATCGCGATGCTGCTGATGGTCGTCGTCGCGCTCGCGTCGCTTGCGCTGGTATTGCCCAGCCTCGCGGTCACCGTGCGCCGCCTGCACGATACGGACCGCTCCGGCTGGTTTGTGCTGATCACGCTCATCCCGCTCGTCGGCGCGATCGTGCTGCTCGTGTGGATGTGCGCGCGCGGCACCGAGGGCCCGAACCGCTACGGTCCGGATCCGATCCCGGCTGTCTGAGCGGGGCCGGGGGCGGCCTGGCGGCCGGTTCCGGGCGGGTTGGGCTCCGGCTCGCGCCGGGGCCAACACGCAGACCAACGCTGGGGCGGTGATTCGGTCGCTGGCTCAGGCTTAAATACTCCGGCCCGCCCGCCGTCCGCTCCCACCGCCCACCGCCGCCTCAGCCTCAGCCTCAGCCTCAGCCGGCCCGCCAACCCTCGGCTCCCTCCATCCCCACCGCATTTCCCCCGCATCGCCCACCCGCGAACGCGTTTCCCGCCGCCGCAGCATCCCCCCATCCATCGCCGAACCCCCGCCGCCCACCGCCTGCCGCACGCCCTCACCCGATTCCCCGAAATACCCCCCTTTCACGGCTTTGCTCGACCGATCGGCGTTTGACGCGCGCATGAATAATCGGTGTCACTGGAAAACGGCATTTCGCCGTACCCGACTGGAGGCCCCGTGGCAGACGAGAGCGATCTCGACAGAACCGAAGCCGCCACTCCGAGACGCCGCGAGAAGGCGCGCGAGGAGGGGCAGGTCGCGCGTTCGCGCGAGCTGGCTTCGTTCGCGCTGCTCGCGGCCGGGTTCTACGGCACGTGGCTCGTGTCGGGGCCGTCGGGCGCCCATCTGCAGACGATGCTGCGCAGTGCGTTCACCTTCGACCGCGCGACCGCGTTCGACACGCACCGGATGCTGTCGGCCGCCGGCACGGCGAGCGCCGAAGGCCTCGCCGCGGTGCTGCCGATCCTCGCCCTCACGGGCCTCGCCGCCCTGCTCGCGCCGATGGCGCTCGGCGGCTGGCTGATCTCGCAGAAGACGTTCGAGCTGAAGTTCGACCGCCTCGACCCGATCGCGGGCCTCGGCCGCATGTTCTCGATCCAGGGGCCGATCCAGCTGGCGATGTCGGTGGCCAAGACGATGGTCGTCGGCGGCATCGGCGGAGTCGCGATCTGGCGCAGCAAGGACGAGCTGCTCGGCCTCGCGACCCAGCCGCTCGGCGCGGCGCTCGCCGATGCGCTGCATCTGGTCGCCGTGTGCTGCGGCACGACGGTCGCCGGGATGCTGGTGCTGGCCGGTCTCGACGTGCCTTACCAACTCTGGCAGTACAACAAGAAGTTGCGCATGACGAAGGAAGAAGTGAAGCGCGAGCATCGCGAGAACGAAGGCGATCCGCACGTGAAGGGCCGCATCCGCCAGCAGCAGCGCGCGATCGCGCGGCGCCGGATGATGGCCGCCGTGCCGAAGGCCGACGTGGTCGTCACCAACCCGACGCACTTCGCGGTCGCGCTGCAATACACCGACGGCGAGATGCGTGCGCCGAAGGTCGTCGCGAAGGGCGTGAACCTCGTCGCCGCGCGCATCCGCGAGCTCGCGGCCGAGCACAACGTGCCGCTGCTCGAGGCGCCGCCGCTCGCGCGTGCGCTGTATCACAACGTCGAACTCGAACGCGAGATTCCCGGCTCGCTCTACTCGGCCGTCGCCGAGGTGCTCGCGTGGGTCTATCAGCTGAAGCGCTTCCGCTCGGAAGGCGGCGCGTTCCCCGCCGCGCCCGTCGACATCGACGTGCCGGCCGAGCTGGACAAGGGCGCGTCGGTATCGGCCGACGACGCGCGTGAAGAAGCCGAGGACGCGCTCGGCAAGCAAGGAAACGCGGCATGAGCACTCCGACCACCGGCCTGTTCGCGAAGCGCCCGAACCCGTTCGCCGGCGCGAACCTGCGCGGCCTCGCGGGCCCGGTCCTCATCTGCATGATTTTGGGGATGATGATCCTGCCGCTGCCGCCGCTGCTGCTGGATCTGCTGTTCACCTTCAACATCGCGCTGTCGGTGATGGTGCTGCTCGTCAGCATGTACACGATGAAGCCGCTCGACTTCGCCGCGTTCCCGAGCGTGCTGCTGTTCTCGACGCTGCTGCGCCTGTCGCTGAACGTCGCATCCACCCGCGTCGTGCTGCTCGAAGGCCACACCGGCCCCGACGCGGCCGGCCAGGTGATCGAGGCGTTCGGGCACTTCCTCGTCGGCGGCAACTTCGCGGTCGGCATCGTCGTGTTCGTGATTCTGATGATCATCAACTTCATGGTGATCACGAAGGGCGCGGGGCGGATCGCCGAAGTGTCCGCGCGCTTCACGCTCGACGCGATGCCCGGCAAGCAGATGGCGATCGACGCCGACCTCAACGCGGGCCTCGTCAACGAAGAGCAGGCGCGCAAGCGCCGCCAGGCCGTCGCGCAGGAAGCCGAGTTCTACGGGTCGATGGACGGCGCGTCGAAGTTCGTGCGCGGCGACGCGATCGCCGGCCTGATCATCATGGCGATCAACGTGATCGGCGGGCTGATCGTCGGGATGGTCCAGCACGACATGAGCTTCGCGGCGGCCGGCACCAACTACACGCTGCTGACGATCGGCGACGGCCTCGTCGCGCAGATCCCGTCGCTCGTGATTTCGACGGCGGCTGGCGTGATCGTGTCGCGCGTCGCGACCGACGAGGACATCGGCACGCAGATCACCGGCCAGCTGTTCACCAACCCGCGCGTGCTGACCATCACCGGCGCGATCATCGTGCTGATGGGCCTGATCCCCGGCATGCCGCACTTCGCGTTCCTCGCCCTCGGCGGCGGCGCGATCTGGCTGGCGCGCACGCAGGTGCGCCGCGCGGCGGCCCGCAAGGCGGCCGGCGACGTGACCGAGATCGCGCCGCCCGCCGCGCTGCCGAGCGACAGCCACGAGGCGACCTGGGACGACGTGCAGCTGATCGACCCGCTCGGCCTCGAAGTCGGCTACCGGCTGATTCCGCTGGTCGACAAGAACAGCGACGGCGAGCTGCTCAAGCGCATCAAGAGCATCCGCAAGAAGTTCGCGCAGGAGATCGGCTTCCTGCCGCCGGTGATCCACATTCGCGACAACCTCGAACTGCGGCCGAACGCATACCGGATCGCGCTGAAGGGCGTCGAGATCGGCGCGGGCGAGGTGTTCCCGGGCCAGTGGCTCGCGATCAACCCCGGCCAGGTGACGGCCGCGCTGCCCGGCGCGGTGACGCAGGACCCGGCGTTCGGGCTGCCGGCCGTGTGGATCGACGTCGCGATGCGCGAACAGGCGCAGGTGTACGGCTACACCGTGGTCGACGCGAGCACGGTGGTCGCGACGCACCTGAACCATCTGGTGGTGCAGCACGCGGCCGAGCTGCTCGGCCGTCAGGAAGTGCAGTCGCTCGTCGAGCGCACCGGCAAGGACGCGCCGTCGCTCGTCGAGGACCTGATCCCGAAGACGATCTCGCTCACCACGCTGCAGAAAGTGCTGCAGAACCTGCTCGAGGAAGGCGTGCCGATCCGCGACATGCGCACGATCCTCGAGTCCGTGTCCGAGCACGCGGGCCGCGGCGACGCGTACGAGATCACCGCCGCGGTGCGCCTGTCGCTCGGCCGTGCGATCACGCAGCAGTGGTATCCGGGCGCGGGCGAGATGCAGGTGATGGGCCTCGACTCGAATCTCGAGCGCGTGCTGTCGCAGGCGCTCGCGACCGGCGCGAACCCGGGCCTCGAGCCCGGCCTCGCGCACAACCTTCTGACCGGCACGCAACAGGCGATGCTGCGTCAACAGAATCTCGGGCTGCCGCCGGTGCTGCTGGTGCAGCACGCGCTGCGCGCGATGCTCGCGCGCTTCCTGCGCCGCAGCCTGCCGCAACTGAAAGTGCTGTCGTACGCCGAAGTGCCGGACACACGCACGATCAAAGTCGTTAACGTCATCGGGGGTTCCGCTTGAACATTCGCAAATTCACCGGCGCGACGAGCCGCGACGCGCTGCGTCTCGTGCGCGAGGCACTCGGCGCCGATGCCGTCGTGCTGTCGAACCGCACGCTCGATGACGGCAGCGTCGAAATCGTCGCACTCGCCGACTCGGATCTCGCCGCGGTCGCGCCGCAGGCCGCCGCACGCGTGCGCGCCGCCGCGCCGCGCATGCCGGAATCGGTGCCGGCCGCCGCCGTGCCGGGCATCGTGACGCGCCCCGGCGCGACGTTCCCGCGCCCGGTCGTCAATCCGGCCGTCAATCCCTACGCAGCCGGCGACGGCGGGCTGCCCGACGTGTTCTCGTCGGTGTTCGGCGCGAGCGCCGACACGATCCAGACGTCCGAAGCGGCCGCCTTCGATGCCGCCCACCACGCCGAGGCGCAGTCGAGCGCCGCGGCAGCGTCGTCGGCCGAGCCGGCGTCGGCGCCGGCCGCCGGCGCGCCCGCCGCAGCGCCGGCCGAACCGGCCGCATGGCTCGTCGAGCATGCGAAGCGCCTCACGCAGCAGCGCGAAGCGCTCAACGCCCGCCTGCAGGGCGCGCCCGCCGCGCCCACGCGTGCACGCCACGACGCGGCACCCGCGGCGCCGGCCGGCTGGGCGCGCGACATCGTGCGCGATGCCGAGCGCCGGATGGCGCCGCCTGCGCGTGCGAACGACGCCCGCGCCGAGAAGCCGGCCGAGCGCACGCGCCTGCCCGCCGATGCGGCCGCCGCGGTGGCCGATGCGGTGAAGGTGCGGATCGAAAGCATCGTCAACGACACGGTGATGAACGAGCTCGGCGCGATGCGCGGGATGATGGAGGAGCAGTTCGACAGCCTGATGTGGCATGACCGCCAGCGCCGCAGCCCGGTGCACGGCGCGCTGACCAAGCATCTGTTCTCGGCCGGTTTTTCCGCGCAGCTGGTGCGGATGCTGGTCGACAACCTGCCGTCCGGCGACGGCGCGCAGAGCTTCGAACAGGCGGCCGAATGGGCGCAATCGGTACTCGCCGCCAACCTGCCGGTGCTCGAAAGCGAAGACGCGCTGATGGAGCGCGGCGGCGTGTTCGCGCTGATGGGGCCGACGGGCGTCGGCAAGACCACCACCACCGCGAAGCTCGCCGCGCGCTGCGTGATGCGCTTCGGCGCGAGCAAGGTCGCGCTGCTGACCACCGACAGCTACCGGATCGGCGGCCACGAGCAATTGCGCATCTTCGGCAAGATCCTCGGCGTGCCGGTGCATGCGGTGAAGGACGCGGGCGACCTCGCGCTCGCGCTGTCCGAGCTGCGCAACAAGCACATCGTGCTGATCGACACGATCGGCATGAGCCAGCGCGATCGCGCGCTGTCCGACCAGATCGCGATGCTGCACGGCGCGAACGCACCGGTGCAGCGCCTGTTGCTGCTGAACGCGACGAGCCACGGCGACACGCTCAACGAAGTCGTTCAGGCATACCGCAGCGCGGGCGAGCATCCGCACGGGCCGACGCCCGATCTGGCCGGCTGCATCCTGACGAAGCTCGACGAGGCGACCCATCTCGGCGGCGTGCTCGACACGGTGATCCGCTACAAGCTGCCGGTCCACTACGTGTCGACCGGCCAGAAGGTGCCGGAAAACCTGTACGTCGCGTCGACCCGGTTCCTGCTGAAGAGCGCGTTCTGCGTGCCGCGCGACGGCTCGCCGTTCGTGCCGCAGGACGAGGACATGCCGACGCTGCTGTCCGCGCTGACCGCGCGGTCCACCGCCGAACTGCACGAGGTGCGATTTGGATAAACGGATCATCGACCAGGCCGAAGGACTCCGGCGCCTGCTGGCCGGGCGGGCGTCGCGCATCGTCGCGGTGACGGGCGGCCCGCTGGGCGTCGGCTGCACGGCGGCCGTCGTGAATCTGGCAGCGGCGCTGAGCGCGCTGGGCAAGGACGTGCTCGTCGTCGACGAGCGCACCGACGTGCATTCGGCCACGGCGACGCTCGCGGGCGCATGGCTGCGCGACGGCGACCGCACGCGCACGCCGGCCGGCTTCGCGCTGTGCGCGGCCGCGGGCTTCGCACGCGACGGCTACAGCGACGAGCAGCTGAGCGACTTCGTCGACGGCCAGGCCGACATCGTGCTGGTCGATGCGCAGCTCGGCGCGGACGGCGCGTTCTCCGCGCTCGCGCGCGAGGCGCACGACGTGCTGATCGTCACGCGCGTGGCCGCGCAGGCGATCACCGAGGCATACGCGTGCATGAAGCGCCTGCATTTCGCGCACGCGGTCGCGCAGTTCCGCGTGCTGACCAATCACGTCGGCAGCCACGCGGACGCGAAGACCGCCTTCGACAACCTCGCGGGCGTCGCGAGCCGCTACCTGACGGTGTCGATCGCCGATGCCGGCTGCGTGAGCGCCGATCCGCTCGTCGAGCACGCGCGCGAGCTGATGCATACCGCGGTCGATGCGTTCCCGTCGTCGGTCGCCGCGCGCGACTACCGGCAGATCGCCGGCGACCTGCTGTACTGGCCGATGCGCCCGCGCCCCGGCTCCGGCCGCGCCGTGCACGGGGGCGGCAAGCCGTCTTACGAGGCCGGTGCGGCGCACGCCGCGTGAGCGCCACCGCAAGGAGAGAGCCATGATGTACAACGCTCAAGGAAAGATGACCCAGGCCGACGTGCTCGCGCAATACGCGCCGCTCGTGCGGCGCCTGGGCCTGCAGCTCGTCGCGAAGATGCCGGCGAGCGTGGACCTCGACGACCTGATCCAGGCCGGCATGATCGGCCTGATGGACGCGGCCGGCCGCTACAAGGAAGACCAGGGCGCGCAGTTCGAAACCTACGCGACCCAGCGCATCCGCGGCGCGATGCTCGACGAGCTGCGCAGCAACGACTGGCTGCCGCGCAGCCTGCGCAAGACGTCGCGCGAGGTCGAACACGCGGTGCACCAGGTCGAGCAGCAGCTCGGCCGTTCGGCGAGCGAGGCCGAGATCGCGCAGCACCTGAAGATGCCGCTCGACGAATATCAGGAGATGCTGCAGGACCTGCACGGCAGCCAGCTGATCTACTACGAGGATTTCGACCGCGCGGCCGACGACGAGCCGTTCCTCGACCGCTATCGCGTCGATCACGCCGATCCGCTGTCGGCGCTGCTCGACGACCATCTGCGCGGCGCGCTGGTCGATGCGATCGACCGGCTGCCCGAGCGCGAGAAGCTGCTGATGTCGCTGTACTACGAGCGCGGGCTGAATCTGCGCGAGATCGGCGCGGTGCTCGAAGTGAGCGAGTCGCGCGTGTGCCAGCTGCACAGCCAGGCGGTCGCGCGCCTGCGCGCGCGGCTGCGCGAGCAGGCGTGGGTCGGCGCGGAGAACTGAGCGGCAGCGGCGGGCGTCGCGCGCGCCGACGCCGCGCGTGCGGCCGCCCGCCCAACCCCCCATTTCTCGCCACGATTTGCTACAATCCTTCCCGTTTTCCGAGGAGCGTTGCGACGGACCGCCTGTGTCCGCCAGGCTCGGAAAGCTTCACCAAGCAGCCGTGCGGCGAAATTCGCGCCGGCTCCGCTTCCTGAACGGCGCTCACGTCACCAATTTCTAGAACTTTTTTAGAAAGGAGGGCGTGATGAACGCCATTATCGATTCGCAAGTTTCCAACGATTACGTCGTCGCCGACATGGCGCTTGCCGGCTGGGGCCGCAAGGAGCTGAACATCGCCGAGACCGAAATGCCGGGCCTCGTGCAGATTCGCGACGAATACAAGGCGCAGCAGCCGCTGAAGGGCGCGCGCATCGCCGGTTCGCTGCACATGACGATCCAGACCGGCGTGCTGATCGAGACGCTGAAGGCGCTCGGCGCCGAAGTCCGCTGGGCCTCGTGCAACATCTTCTCGACGCAGGACCACGCGGCCGCCGCGATCGTCGAGACCGGCACGCCGGTGTTCGCGTTCAAGGGCGAATCGCTCGACGAATACTGGGAGTTCTCGCACCGCATCTTCGAATGGCCGAACGGCGAATTCGCGAACATGATCCTGGACGACGGCGGCGATGCGACGCTGCTGCTGATCCTCGGCTCGAAGGCCGAGCAGGACCGTTCGGTGATCGCGAAGCCGACCAACGAGGAAGAAGTCGCGCTGTACAAGTCGATCGCGAAGCACCTCGACATCGACGCGAACTGGTACTCGAAGCGCCTCGCGCACATCAAGGGCGTGACCGAAGAGACGACGACGGGCGTGCACCGCCTGTACCAGATGGAAAAGGACGGCCGCCTGCCGTTCCCGGCGTTCAACGTGAACGACTCGGTCACCAAGTCGAAGTTCGACAACCTGTACGGCTGCCGCGAATCGCTCGTCGACGGCATCAAGCGCGCCACCGACGTGATGATCGCGGGCAAGGTCGCGGTCGTCGCGGGCTACGGCGACGTGGGCAAGGGCTGCGCGCAGTCGCTGCGCGGCCTGGGCGCGACCGTGTGGGTCACCGAAATCGATCCGATCTGCGCGCTGCAGGCGGCGATGGAAGGCTACCGCGTCGTGACGATGGAATACGCGGCCGACAAGGCCGACATCTTCGTGACGGCGACCGGCAACTACCACGTGATCAACCACGATCACATGAAGGCGATGCGTCACAACGCGATCGTCTGCAACATCGGCCACTTCGACTCGGAAATCGACGTCGCGTCGACCCGCCAGTACCAGTGGGAAAACATCAAGCCGCAGGTCGACCACATCATCTTCCCGGACGGCAAGCGCGTGATCCTGCTGGCCGAAGGCCGCCTGGTGAACCTCGGCTGCGCGACCGGCCACCCGTCGTTCGTGATGTCGAACTCGTTCGCGAACCAGACGCTCGCGCAGATCGAGCTGTTCACGCGCGGCGAACAGTACGAGAACAAGGTCTACGTGCTGCCGAAGCATCTCGACGAGAAGGTTGCGCGCCTGCACCTCGCGCGCATCGGCGCGAACCTGTCCGTGCTGTCCGACGAGCAGGCCGCGTACATCGGCGTGGAGAAGGACGGCCCGTTCAAGCCGAACCACTACCGCTACTGATGCACCGCCGCCGCGGCGCCGGAGCGCCGCTCGTCACGCCGCGTGCGCTCGCGCGCGGCGCGGCCGGCGGCGCCGACCCGATGCACTGACCGTCCAGATCGACAACCGAACCGGAGCCCTCCATGAGCGTCATCCTCACCTGGGTCATCAACGCCCTTGCGCTGCTGATCATCACGTACCTCGTGCCGTCGATCCACATCAAGAGCTTCGGCACCGCGCTGATCGTCGCGGTCGTGCTCGGCCTGATCAACACGGTGATCCGTCCGGTGCTGATCCTGCTGACGCTGCCGGTCACGATCGTCACGCTCGGGGTCTTCATCCTCGTCGTGAACGCGCTGTGCTTCTGGTTCGCGTCGTCGCTGCTGAAGGGGTTCGAGGTGTCGGGGTTCTGGTCGGCGTTCTTCGGTTCGATCCTGTACAGCATCGTGTCGTGGCTGCTGTCGGCGCTGATCTTCGGGCAGCGCGACATCGGCTGACGGCCGCGCCCACTCTTGCGAATCATGAAACCGATCGAACTCTCGTTTGAATTCTTCCCGCCGAAGACGGCGGACGGCGTCGAGAAGCTGCGCGCGACGCGTGCGCAGCTGCTGCCGCTGAAGCCGAAATTCGTCTCCGTGACGTTCGGCGCCGGCGGCTCGACGCAGCAGGGCACGCTCGACACCGTGCTCGACATGCAGAAGGACGGCCTCGAGGCCGCGCCGCACCTGTCGTGCATCGGCTCGTCGCGCGACAGCCTGCGCGCGATCCTCGACCAGTACCGCTCGCACGGCATCCGGCACATCGTCGCGCTGCGCGGCGACCTGCCGTCGGGGATGGGCGAGGTCGGCGAGCTGCGCTATGCGTCCGAGCTCGTCAGCTTCATCCGCGCCGAGCACGGCGACTGGTTCCACATCGAAGTCGCCGGCTATCCGGAATATCACCCGCAATCGCGCTCGCCCGCGGCCGATCTGCAGAACTTCGCGCGCAAGGTGAAGGCCGGCGCGAATTCGGCGATCACGCAGTACTTCTTCAACGCCGACGCGTACTTCCGCTTCGTCGACGATGCGCGCAAGCTCGGCGTCGACGTGCCGATCGTGCCGGGCATCATGCCGATCACGAACTTCTCGCAACTGATGCGCTTCTCGGAAATGTGCGGCGCGGAAGTGCCGCGCTGGGTCGCGCGCCGGCTCGAGAGCTTCGGCGACGATCGCGACGCGATCCGCGCGTTCGGCGCCGACGTCGTCACGGGCCTGTGCCAGCGCCTGATCGATGCGGGCGTGCCGGGGCTGCACTTCTACACGCTGAACGCGGCGGCCGCGACGCGCACCATCTGCGAACGCCTGACGATGTGAGCGCAGCCAGACGCGCGCACGCGACAGCCCCGTCGGTCAAGCCGGCGGGGCTTTTTTATCGCCGCGCGCCGGTGCGCCGGTGCGGGCCGGGCGCGCTCAGCGCTGCGCCTGCATCAGCGGCGGCCGACGGTCGAACCACGGCCGCGCCTGTTCGAGCTGGCGCGCGAGCTTCAGCAGCAAGGCTTCGTCGGTGTGGCGCGCGGCGAACTGCACGCCGATCGGCAGACCGCGCGCGTTCCAGTAGAGCGGCACCGACATCGCCGGCTGTCCGGTCAGGTTGAACAGCTCGGTGCAGCCGGCCCATGCGAACGCCTTCTGCGACGCCCGCGCGAGCATCTCGCGCAACAGCGGCTTCACCGGCAGCGCGCCGAGCAGCTTCATCTGCGCGGTTTCGAGGGCGCTCGGCTGCAGCTCGCCGATCCGCACCGGCGGCCCCGCGAGCGTCGCGCACAGGATCACGTCGTAGCGCGACACGAGGCCGGCCACCTGCACGGTCAGCTGGCGCTGCCATTCGAGCACGTCGTGCAGCCGCGCGCGGGCGACGCGCCGGCCGACCACGGCCATCGCCCACGTCGCCGGCTCGAATTCCGAGCGGTGCGGCGTGCGCCCGGTGAGCGTGCGCGCGCCGAGCACGAGCTCGTCGGCGATCGTCGCCCACAGCGTCAGAAAGGTTTCGGCCACGCGTGCATGGTCGAGGTGCAGCGTCGCGGGTTCCACGTGATGGCCGAGCGATTCGAGCAGCGCGGCCGCATCGGCGAGCGCCGCGCGCGTGTCGTCGGCGAGCGCCGGCGCGAGCATCGGATCGACCACCAGCCCGACGCGCAGCGGGCCGGGCGGCGTGTCGAGTTCGCCGAGAAAGGTGCCGGGCGCGCCGGGCGGCAGCGTCTGTCCGGTCGTCACGTCGAGCAGCAGCGCGCTGTCGCGCACGCTGCGCGACACCGCGTGCTGCACCACCAGTTCGCCGTTCGACGGCTGGTCGACCAGCAGCGGATTGCGGCTCGGCTTCAGCCCGAACAGCCCGCAGCACGACGCGGGGATGCGGATCGAGCCGCCGCCGTCGGATGCATGCGCGAGCGGCACGATGCCGGCCGCGACGGCCGCGGCCGCGCCGCCGCTCGAGCCGCCCGGCGTGTGATCGAGGTTCCACGGATTGCGGCACGCGCCGAACAGCGCGGGCTCGGTGTACGGCATCTGGCCGAGTTCCGACGTGTTGGTCTTGCCGAACACGTTGAGGCCGGCGGCGCGGCTGCGCGCGATCAGCGGCGAATCGTCGGCGGGCACGAAGTAGCGGTAGTGCCGGCTGCCCATCGACATCGGCAACCCGGCCACCGCCGCGGACAGATCCTTGACGAGATACGGCACGCCGGCGAACGGCGCATCGGCGTCGGCGCGGGCGGCCGCTTCGGCGCGCTGGCGCGCGGCGTCGTAGTCCTGCAGCACGATCGCGTTGATCGCGCCGTTGACGGCTTCGGCCTGCGCGATCGCGGCGTCGAGCAGTTCGCGCGGGCTCGCGGCGCGCTCGCGCACCAGCGCGGCGAGGCCGATCGCGTCATATCCGAGATAGTCCGACTGCATCGCGCTCACCCCCGTTGTGACGCGTGACGATCGAGCGAGGATAACGCGGCCGCGGCGTGCCGGGGCCGCCGGCTGCGACTACAGCTGTTCGGCGAGGAACGTCAGCGTGCGGCCGTGCGCGAGCGCCGACGCGCGCTGATGGTACGACGCGCGATCCGGGCAGTTGAAGCCGTGGCTCGCGTCGGGGTACACGTGGAACGAGGCGTTGCCGCGGCCCGCGAACGCGCCTTTCACCTGCTCGACCGCGTCGAGCGGGATCGCGTGGTCGTTCTCCGCGTAGTGGAACAGGATCGGCTGCGTGACTTTATCCGCGAGGTCGAGCGCATTCTGGATGCCGCCGCCGTAATAGGCGACCGCCGCGTCGACCGTGCCGGCCGCCGCCGCGCGGTAGGCGAGCTGGCCGCCGAAGCAGTAGCCGATCGCCGCGACCTTGCCGGCGACGTCCGCGCGTGCGCGCAATGCGTCGGCGGCCGCGCCGATGTCCGCTACCGCGAGGCCGATGTCGGTCTTCTTCATCAGCTCGATGCCCTTGTCGCGATCGGCGCCGTCGTAGGTCAGCTCGACGCGCGGCTGCGTGCGCCAGAACACGTCGGGCGCGAGCGCGACGAAGCCGTCGGCGGCGTACTGGTCGGCGACCGCGCGGATGTGCGCGTTCACGCCGAAGATCTCCTGGATGATGACGACGGCGGGGCCGGTGCCGCGCTTGGGGAGTGCGAGGTAGCCGCCGAAGCTGTCGCTACCGGTCGGAATGTCGATCCATTGGGCTGTCACGTGTGAACTCCTGGCGAGCGGGCGCGCGGTGCGCGCCGCGGGTAAGAGAGGGCGGCCTAGTGTGCCATCAATCGGGTGGTGGCGCAGGGCGCCGCAGCAGCTTCTCCCGCAGCGATCGTTTCGATCTCGATTATTCATTTTTCGGTGCAGCGCGGCTTCGATAAAGTCGACGCATATCCCATTACAAAGCGCTTTCTCGCATCGTCATCGAAGGATTCCGCCATGCCCGCCCGTATCTTTTCCACTCCGTTCGCCGAGCGTTTCGGCCTGCGTCTGCCGCTCGTGCAGGCACCGATGGTCGGCGCAAGCACCGCCGCGATGGTCGCGGCCGCATCCAATGCGGGCGCGCTCGGCAGCCTCGCGTGCGGCGCGTTCGAGCCCGAGCGGCTCGTCGCCGAAGTCGCGGCGATTCGCGCGGCGACCGCGCGCGCGTTCGCCGTGAACCTGTTCGTGTTGCAGCCCGCGTCGCCCGACGCGGCGACGGTTGCGCGCGCACTCGCCGCGATCGATCCGCTGAACGCGGCGCTCGGTTTGCCGCCCGGCGCGGCGCCCGCGCGCTACGCGCCCGACTTCCGCGCGCAACTCGATGCGCTCGTCGCGTTGCGCGTGCCGGTCGCGAGCTTCACGTTCGGCGTGCTCGACGCCGCCGACGTCGCGCGCCTGAAGGCGGCCGGCACCTACGTGATCGGCACCGCGACGCACGTGGCCGAGGGCCTCGCATGGCAGGCGGCCGGCGCCGACGCGCTGGCCGCGCAGGGCGCCGAGGCCGGCGGCCATCGCGGCACCTTCATCGGCTCGGCCGACGACGCGCTGATCGGCACGTTCGCGCTGGTGCCGCAACTCGTCGATGCGACCGGCCTGCCGGTGCTTGCGGCCGGCGGCATCATGGACGGCCGCGGCATCGCCGCGGCGCTCGCACTCGGCGCGCAGGCCGCGCAGCTCGGCACCGCGTTCCTCACCTGTGCGGAAAGCGCGATCGCGGCGGACTGGAAGGCGCGGGTGCGCGCGAGCGCCGATACCTCGACGCAGGTCACGCGCGCGATCACCGGGCGCCATGCGCGCGGCTTGCGCAACACGCTGATGGCGCGACTCGGCGAGCATGTGGCCGAGGTGCCGCCGTATCCGGTGCAGAACGCGCTGACCCAGCCGCTGCGCCAGGCGGCTGCCCGCGCCAACGACGGCGACTATCTGTCGCTGTGGGCCGGGCAGGGCGCGCCGCTCACGCGACGACGCGACGCGGCGCTGAGCGCTGCGCAACTCGTCGACGCGCTCGACGCCGAATGGCGCGCGATGGCCGCATGAAGCGGTGCGCGGGCCGCGCGCAGCGAACCGTCACGGCCCGCGCGGTGCGGCTGCACATCGAGGATGCGGCGCAACCGTTGCTCGAGCATTGTGCAGACGCGCGTATCGTCACGCGCGTTTCATTCAATGATCCAGCGCAAAAAATACAGAATCGAAACGCGCGACGACGCACTGAAATGCCGTCGCAACGGCGCGGGCGAAACTATCGGAAACCCTTATCCGGCTTGGCTTGCAGCGATATTCGAGGAAGCGCTCGAAAGCGCCCGTATCGGTAGTGTTACCACTACCTCAAAAAAGTCCCACAAATTAATTTGATCACCTACACTTGCGCGCAAGTACGGGCGGGCGGCGGCTAAAAGCGGCTGTTTTCACGTGCTTGAGGCCAAGTGCATGAACGATGCACCCGGCGAATCGTCCAGTGATGCAAACACAGGGATGGCAGCGGGGCACCGGGCGATGGCGTTTTATGGGACCGAAACTGGAGACTTACATGAATATCAAGATGCAAAAGCTGTTGCCGATCACCGCAGCTGCGATGCTGTGTGCTGCAGCTGCAAGCAACGCGGCCGCCGATCAAGTCGTCAAGATCGGCCACGTCGCGCCGTTGACGGGCGGCATTGCACACCTGGGCAAGGACAACGAAAACGGCGCGCGTCTCGCTGTCGAAGAGATCAACGCCAAGGGTCTCACGATCGGCGGCCAGAAGATCACGCTGCAACTCGACGCGCAGGACGACGCGGCCGACCCGCGCCAGGCCACGCAGGTTGCGCAGAAGCTGGTCGACGACAAGGTCGTCGCGGTGGTCGGCCACCTGAATTCGGGCACGACGATCCCGGCATCGAAGATCTACAGCGACGCGGGCATCGTGCAGATCTCGCCGTCGGCGACCAACCCGGCCTACACGCAGCAAGGCTTCAAGACCACCTACCGCGTGGTCGCGACCGACGCGCAGCAGGGCCCGGCACTCGCGAACTACGCGCACTCGAAGGGCATCAAGAGCGTAGCGGTGGTCGACGATTCGACCGCATACGGCCAGGGTCTCGCGAACGAGTTCGAGAAGAAGGCCAAGGCGCTCGGCCTGAAGGTGCTGTCGCACGACGCGACCAACGACAAGGCGGTCGACTTCCGCGCGATTCTGACCAAGATCAAGGGTGAGAATCCGGATGCGATCATGTACGGCGGCATGGACGCCACCGGCGGTCCGTTCGCGAAGCAGGCGAAGCAGCTCGGCCTGCGCGCGAAGATCTTCGCGGGCGACGGCGTCTGCACGGAAAAGCTGGCCGATCTGGCCGGCGAAGCGACCGACAACATCGTGTGCTCGGAAGCCGGTGCATCGCTCGAGAAGATGCCGGGCGGCGCCGCGTTCAAGGCGAAGTACGAGAAGCGTTTCGGCCAGCCGATCCAGATCTACGCGCCGTTCACGTATGACGCCGTGTACATCATCGCCGACGCGATGAAGCGCGCGAACTCGACGGATCCGGCGAAGATCCTCGCGGCAATGCCGGCGACGAAGTACACCGGCGTGATCGGCACGACGACCTTCGACTCGAAGGGCGACCTGCAGCACGGCGTGATCTCGCTGTACAACTACAAGAGCGGCAAGAAGACGCTGCTCGACGAAGTGAAGATGTAAGCCGACAAGCGGCCGACGGAGGGGTGAAAGCGCGCCTGCGGAAACGCAGGCGCGCTTTCTTTTTGGGCGGTGCGCGGCGGGCGCTCAGATCTTCAGATGCGCGAGCACCTTCGGCGCGACCGCCGCGACGAGCGCCGCACAGATCGCGACGACCGACAGCGCGGCCGTCAGGTTCGCTGCCTGCGCGACCGCACCGATCACGACCGGGCCGAACAGCAAGCCGAAATACGCGAGCCCGGCGACGTGCGCGAGCCCTTCGGCCGCGTGAATGCCTTCGACGCGCGCCGCGGCCGCGAACAGCACCGGCATCAGGTTGGCGAGGCCGAGGCCCATCAGCGTGAAGCCGGTCAGCACCGCGATCGGATTCGGCAGCAACAGCGCGCCGACCATGCCCGCGCAGCCGAGCGACGCGCTCGCGAACACGAGCTGCGGCGCGCCGAAGCGGGCGCGCACCGCGTCGCCGGCGAAGCGCGCGAGCGCCATCCCGCCGGAGAACGCCGCATACGCGGCGCTCGCGAGCGCGGGGCTCGCCGCGACGACGTCGCGCATATAAACGGTCGCCCAGTCGTACATCGCGCCTTCGGCGATCAACGCAACCAGTGCAATGCCGCCGAGCATCCACAGCGCGGGCGAGCGCCAGCGGTTGCCGCCGCCGTGTGCCGCTTCGTGATGCGGGATGTGCGGCAGCACCGCGGGGCTCGCGGCCAGCAGCACCGCCGCACAGACGGCTGCCGCGAGCGCGAGGTGCACGGCCGGCGCCATGCCGGCCGACAGCAGCGCGCCGCCGGCCGCCGCCCCGGCCATCCCGCCGAGGCTGAACATTCCGTGCAGCGCCGACATGATCGGCCTGCCGAGCGCGATCTCGACGGCGCTCGCCTCGGCGTTCATCGCGACGTCGAGCGTGGCCATCGAAAAGCCGAACAGCGCGAGCGCGGCGACGAGCATCCAGTAGTCGGGCACGACGAGGATCAGCGCCGCGCACGCCGACATCACGAGCCCGCCGGTCAGGCACGCGGTGCGCGAGCCGACGCGCGCGATCCAGCGCGCGATCGTCAGCATCGCGGCGATCGAGCCGCCCGCGACCGCGAACAACGCGACCGACAGCAGTCCGGGGCTGAGCTCGAACTTGTCGCGCACGGTCGGGACATGCACGCCCCACGACGCGTACATCATGCCCGCCACGAAGAACAGCGCCATCGTGGCCGTGCGGGCGCGCCGGCGAACCGGCAACGCGAGCGCGCGATGCGCGTCGGGCGGCGCGGCGAAGTCGGACGGGGATCGGGACGAAGATTCGGACACGGGACGCTCTCGGGTGGGGCGATGGATGGGCGCGCGGCGCTGGCTGGATTCGTCCGATTTTATCGAAGCGCTTACGATCTTGCCGGCGTTGTGGGCTGGTGCTCCAGGCGTTCGGAGTGTGTCGGGCGAGCGAGATGTCGTCTGCCGTTTCCGGCTTGGCGGGCGTGCCGGCGCGCGCCTCATCTGCCTTTCGGCCAATGGTCGGCCGGCGACCGCCGCGAGTAACATCGATGCAGCAAGCTGCGTGCGCGTGGCATATCGGCGTCGCGCGCTGCTGACATTTCCATTCCATGCCTTTCGACCGCAGGAGCCACCGTGAACATCGACCCCGCCCTGCCACTGCATTTACTGCATCGCTGCGCGCTCGGTACGCTCGCGACCCACGCGCGCGAGCCGCAGGGTTTTCCGTATCCGACGATCGTGCCGTTCGCGCCCGATGCGGCGCATCGGCCCGTGATTCTCGTGAGCGGCCTCGCGGAGCACACGCGCAATCTCGTCGCCGATCCGCGCGCGGGCTTTCTCGTCGTCGACGCGCGCGACGGGGACGTGCTGAATGCCGAGCGCGCGACACTCGTCGGGCGTTTCGTGCCGCTCGGCGACGATCCGCATGTCGCCGCGCGTTACACGCGTTACGAACCGGGCGCCGCACGTTATCTCGCGCTCGGCGATTTCACGTTCTGGGCGCTCGACATCGAGCGGCTGCGCTATATCGCCGGGTTCGGGCGGATGGGGTGGGTCGACGGCGCGGCGCTCGACGCGTTGCCACCGCTCGGATTCGACGACGAGCGCGCCTTATGGGATGCGTACGAGTCGAGCGACGTGCGCCGCGACGGGCTCGATCTGCTCGGTGTCGATCGCCACGGCGCCGACTGGCGCCTCGACGGCCGACGGCTGCGCACGCCGTTCGCGCCGCTGCCGGCCGACGCTGGCCCGGCTGCGCTGCGCGAGCAATTGAGCGAGCAATTGATTGCGAGTGCGCACGCTGCGGCGTGACGTCGCACCGCCGCGCATAGCATTGCTTTATTGCATACTTTTTCGCAAACCTGTCGTCCGATGAAAGGTTTGATTTTCCGTATGCAGGGTAATTGCGTATGTTGAAAGTCCAATTAGTGGATCGGTAATGTCCTAATCTCTATGCAACCGCGTAAAAATTTGAGATAAGGCCGCGGCAGGTCAAAATGACACGGCCGAATTGAAAACGATCTGTGTATTTTCGTGAAACGCGCTCTATCAAATCTGTTTTGTGCTAATCTCTGCCTTCGAAAATCCGAGGCACAAATATTCCATGAATGGTGAACCGGCCCAAGACCGGCGCCATTGATCATATCGAAAGGAAAACTATGTCTTCTTACAAGGACCTGCTCGCCCAGCGGGAGAAGCTGGAGAAGCAAATCGAAGAAGCAAAGTCGCGTGAATACGCGGAAGTGCTGAATGACGTGAAGCAGAAAATTGCCGACTACGGCTTTTCGCTCGCCGAACTCGGTCTCAGCCGTGCGAAGGCGGGCAAGGTCGGCCGTCCGCGCGCCGGTGTGGCAGCAAAGTACCGTGACCCGGAATCGGGCGCGACGTGGTCGGGCCGCGGCAAGCCGCCGCGCTGGATCGCCGGCAAGAACCGCGATCAGTTCGCGATTTAAGCGACTGATTAAGTCGGTGCCGAAAGAAGGCCGCGTCTCCGTCGAGGAGTGCGGCCTTTTTTGCATCGTGATACGAAAATGTAAGGAAAGTGTCACGGAAACGTCACGCTCGGTGTGAATGAAAATGCAACCGGTTCGCATAAGCGTCTGATTTAACGGGAAAAATCCGTGTTAACGGAATGCCCGGCGAGATTGGTTTGATAGAATCACCTATCTCAACCGTTATCTCGTATTTCATGTCCTCGTTTTCAGGCGACGCGCAAAGCGCGGATAAGCACGCGGTCGCGCGCAAGAGCACCCTGGTCAGTATCGTGCTGAATGTCGTACTTGCGACATTCCAGATCGCGGTGGGCGCGGTCGCGCACTCGCAGGCATTGATTGCCGACGGGATTCATTCGATTTCCGATTTGATCTCCGATTTTGTGGTGCTGATCGCGAATCGCCATAGCGGTGCGTCGCCGGATGAGGATCACAATTACGGGCACAGCCGCTACGAGACCGTCGCGTCATTGTTTCTCGGCGCGATCCTGATCGCGGTCGGTATCGGCATGTTGTGGCGCGCCGGCAATCGCCTGGTCAATCTCGAGAACATTCCGGCCGTGCATTTTTCCGCGCTGATCGTCGCGCTGACCGTGCTCGTGTCGAAAGAAGGATTGTTCCGCTACATGCTGCGCGAGGCGCGGCGCGTGCGCTCGGCGATGCTCGTCGCGAACGCATGGCATGCGCGTTCGGATGCTGCGTCGTCGCTGGTCGTCGCGATCGGCATCGTCGGCAGCCTCGCCGGCGTGCGGTTGCTCGACCCGATCGCCGCGGCGATCGTCGGCTTCATGGTCGCGCGCATGGGCTGGACCTTCGGCTACGACGCGTTGCAGGACCTGTCGGACCGTGCGCTCGACACCACCGCCACGGCCGAGATCCAGGCGCTGCTCGCGGCGACGCCCGGCGTGCGCGACGTGCACGAGCTGCGCACGCGCAAGATGGGCGACGCGGCGCTGGTCGACGCCCACATTCTGGTCGACCCGATGATTTCCGTATCGGAAGGTCACTACATCGCGGAGAACGCGCGGGCGCGCGTGCTGTCCGACCCGCGCGTGCTCGACGCGCTGATCCACGTCGACCCGGAGAACGACACCGCGCGCCGTCCGGCGCTCGCGCTGCCGCCGCGCGCCGAGATCACCGCGCGGCTCGAGGCCGCGCTCGCGCAGCGCGGGCTGCATGCGGCCACCATCAACCTGCACTATCTGAGCACGGGGCTCGAGGTCGACGTGACGCTCGACGCGGGTGCCGGCGATACCGACGCGGCGGTCGCCGAGCGGCTCGATCTGGATGCGTTGAAGCGCCAATTCGGCGCGCGCCGGATCGGCTTCACGCGCGCCTTGCCGATGAAAGCGTGAGCGGCGCCGACGTGCGTGGGCGGCGTGTTACAGCGGCAGTTGCGTGTCGAATTTGATTTCGCGCAGCACGACGCTCGTGCGCACCTGCGACACGGCCGGGATCTTGAAGATCCGTTCGTGCAGGAACACGTCGTAGGCCTTGATGTCGGGCGCGACGATCTTGAGGATGTAATCGGCTTCGCCGGTCGTGCTGTAGCACTCGGTCACTTCCGGGCAGGTCGAGATCTCGCGCTCGAACTGCTCGACGCCGCCCTCGTTGTGGCGGGTCAGGTGCACATGCGCGAGCGCGCATACGTGCAGGCCGAGCTTCTCGCGATCGAGCAGCGCGGTGTAGCGCTGGATCACGCCGGACTGTTCCATGTCCTTGATGCGACGCCAGCACGGCGTGCTCGACAGGCCGACCTGGTCCGAGATTTCCTGAACCGAACGGCGCGCGTCGAGCTGCAACAGGCGAAGGATTTTTTGCGAAAAGGAATCGAGCGTCACCTGCGCCTCCATGCGGCAGCTACAACACGCTCAATGTTAGAGGGCCGGGAAAGGAAAGGCAATCTGGCGGCGCGTGGTTGAGCGAGATTCGCTAATTTGCGCGCGGATCCGTAGGATTTTGTCCCGCGCCTGCCTGCTCCGAACGGTCCGTGTCGGCGACCGCGAGGCCGGCGAGCGCCGCCTGCTGACGACGCAGGTCGGCGAGCATGTTGCAGAACAGCGCGCCTTGCTCGATCGCGTCGTCGAGCGCGACGTGCGTGTGCGGATGATCGTCGAACCAGTGTTTCGGAAAGCGCGGCTTGATCGCCTTGCGGTACGGCAGCCCAGTCATCGCGAACGCGAGCGTCTTGATGTCGAGCGCCGACCACGAGAACGGACAACGTCCCGCGTAGCGCATCATGTACCAGAACATGAACGTGAAATCGAAGCCGGCCGGCATCGCGACGAACACCGGTTTGCCGGGCAGCGCCTCGACCCACTCGACGTACGCGACGAGCGCCTTCTCGGGCGCCTGCAGGTCGGTCCGACACGCGGCCCATGCCTCGGGCTCGGTTTTCCACCACGCTTCCTGCACCGGATGCGCGTGTGCGCCCGGCAGCGTCTCGAGGTTCGCCGAGAACGTCGCGATCAGCTGCTTGTCCTCGGTATAGGCGGCCGATGCGAAGCTCAGCATCGAGTGCGGGCCGGGGATCGGGCCGTCGGCTTCGACGTCGGTGCTGACGTAGATTTCGGGAATGGCGGTCTGGTTCATCCGAATACCTTGTCGGACACGAACGGGTTCGTGCGGCGCTCGTCGCCGAAGGTCGACACCGGACCGTGGCCCGGCACGAAGGTGACGTCGTCGCCGAGCGGCCACAGCTTTTCCTTGATCGAACGCACGAGGTCGGCGTGATTGCCGCGCGGGAAATCGGTGCGGCCGATCGAGCCGGCGAACAGCACGTCGCCGACGATCGCGACGCGATGCGCGCGGCTGAAGAACACCACGTGGCCGGGCGTGTGGCCGGGGCAGTGGTAGACCTCGAGCGTCTCGTCGCCGAACCGGACGGTGTCGCCGTCGTGCAGCCACTGGTCGGGCTCGAACGCTTCGGCGGCCGGGAAGCCGAAGCGCTGACTCTGCGTCGGCAACTGCTCGATCCAGAAGCGCTCGTCTTCCTGCGGGCCGACGATCGGCACGCCGTAGTGCGTCGCGAGCGCCTTCGCGCCCGCGCAGTGATCGACGTGGCCGTGCGTGAGCAGCACTTTCTCGAGCTGCACGTTCTGCCGCGCGATCTCCTGTTCGATGCGTTCGAGATCGCCGCCGGGATCGACGACGGCGGCGCGGCCGGTCTTTTCGCAGACGAGCAGAGAGCAGTTCTGCTGGAACGGCGTGACCGGAATGAGCGTGACTTTCATGGAGGCACCGGCGGCTAAAAGGAGCGATTGTACCGGTCGCACGCGCCGCATGTGGGCGTGGCGCCGCGCCGCGCGGCGCGCTTCTACGGGCATTCCCCGAGCATCCCGATTGTTACGGCCATAGAGAGAATCAATGGTCCGGCGGGGGCGCTTTTCGAGACAGCGTTTTGATTTATGTATAATGCGGCCCACTGTGCGTGAATTTCACGCAGTTCGCTGGTGTTTCGGCCCCGTTAAACGGGGCGTCGGATTCACCGTCAAGCATCGACCGCCGGGGAGTCCGGCGGTGTATCCAGCACCGACGTTCGGTGCTCACGTCTTGTCCGGCCGGGTGCTGCGCGCCCGTCTTGCGGCCTAGCTGCTGCGCCGTCGGATGAGGCCTGTGCCGCCGTTCCTGTGCGTTGGCTGTAAGCGACGCACGCGAACGTGAGAGCCATGTTCGATGGCGGCATGTGGGGTCTGGTCAGGCTGCCGGGGACAGGTTGCGCCAGACGTGAAAACTAATCAGGACGGTTGCGGCAGAGACGAAAGCCGCGCCCATGCTAGCCGCCTGCTCGCATCCGAGCGGGGCGTGCCCGCATTTGCCGTCCGGGCCGCGTATCTGCGTTGTTCAGCAGCGTTGTATCGATGCGGCCCGAACCAGAAGGCGACACGTCGATGAATTTTCGATTTCCGACTCGATTCGGGACCATTGCTTTATTTTTTGCGCTGACGGGCTGTGCCGTGCCGTCCAGCCAGACCACCGGCAGCGCCAACCAGAAGGGTGCGGTCAACAAGACCGCTGCCGCCGCGAAGGCGGACGACGACAAGCAGCAACTGAATTTCGATTCCGCGCTGGCGTCGATGCCGGCCGCGGACAGCAAGGACGCGAAGAAGGCATCGCTCGCCGATGCCGAGCCGATCGACGGCGCCGACGTGTCCGAATTCCGTCAGACCGGCCGCGCGTCGTGGTATGGCCGCGATTTCCACGGCCGCCGCACCGCGAACGGCGAGCGCTTCAACATGAACGCGCTGACCGCCGCGCACCGGACGCTGCCGCTGTCTTCGTACATCAAGGTGACCAACGCGTCGACCGGCAAGTGGGTCGTCGTGAAGGTCAACGATCGCGGGCCGTTCAAGCGCGGCCGCGTGCTCGACCTGTCGTATGCCGCCGCGAAGATGATCGGCCTCGTGCATGCCGGCACGGGCCGCGTGAAGATCGAAGGGCTGTCGCCGCAGGAAGCGCGTGAGGCGCGCGACGAGATGTTCGCGTCGCTGTCGTCGAAGTAACGGGTCGCGCGGCATTTCGTCCGTGCGTCCAGCAGGTAGAAAGGGCTGCTTCCCCGCAGCCCTTTTTCGTTTCCGCGAGCCGGCCGGTCATGGCTTCCGGCCGTGCCCGCCGCCCGCCCCGTCAGCCTTCCTTCAACGCCAGCGCGCGTGCGTACAGCGTGTTGCGCGACGCGCCCGTCAGCGCGGCCGCCAGCTTCGCCGCGCTCTTGACCGGCACTTCTTCCAGCAACAGCTTGAGCAGCGCGTCGTGCGCGGTGTCGTCGGCTGCGCCGGCGTCGGACGGCGCGCCTTCGACGACCAGCACGAACTCGCCGCGCTGCCGGTTCGCATCGCCGTCGAGCCAGCTCTGTCCTTCGGCCAGGGTGCCCTCGAACAACTGTTCATGTAGCTTGGTGAGCTCGCGCGCGATCAGCAACCGGCGTGCGGGGCCGAACGCGTCGGCGAGCGCCGCGACGGTTTCGGCGATCCGGTGCGGCGCTTCGTAGAACACCAGCGCGTACGGGTGCTGCACGAGCGCCTGCAGTGCGCTCGCGCGCTGCTTCGCCTTCGGCGGCAGGAAGCCCGCGAACGTGAACGCGCCGGCCCAGGCGCCGGCCACGCTCACCGCGGTCACGGCCGCGCTCGCGCCCGGCAGCGGAATCACCGCGAAGCCGGCCGCGCGCACCGCGTCGACGAGCCGCGCGCCGGGGTCCGAGATGCCCGGCGTGCCGGCGTCGGACACGTAGGCCACGCGCTCGCCGGCGCGCAGCAGCTCGACCACGCGCAGCGCGGCTTCGCGTTCGTTGTGCTCGTGCACGGCCAGGAGCGGCTTCGAGATGCCGTAGCGCGCGAGCAGCTGGCCGGTGTTGCGGGTGTCTTCGGCAGCGATGCGGTCGGCGAGGCCGAGCACGTGCAGCGCGCGCAGCGTGATGTCGGCGGCGTTGCCGATCGGCGTTGCGACCACGTAGAGCGCGGCGCTCGGATAGTGCTGGGTTTGCGCGAGTTCGAGGAGGGCAGTCATGGCAGGCAATGCGCGCAATCGCGGCGCAGGCGGAACAAGGTCGGCATTGTGCCACGCGGCGCCTGCCGCGCCTGCGGGTGGGCGCGATGCGCCGCGCGGCGGCGGCGAATTTTCGGGCGCGGTGCGATCCCGAGCCGTGGGCGCCAACTTCGAGCAACGTGCGCGGCAGTTCCTCGAGCGCCGCGGCCTCGCGTTCGTCGCGGCCAACGTGACGATCCGCGGCGGCGAGCTCGATCTCGTGATGCGCGCGTCCGACGGCATGCTGGTGTTCGTCGAAGTGCGCGCGCGGCGCAGTGCGCGGCATGGCGGCGCCGCGGCGAGCGTCGGCTGGCGCAAGCGCCGGCGCGTGATCGCCGCAGCGCTCGATTTCTGGGCGCGGCACGGCGCGGGCGCCGCGTGCCGATTCGACGTCGTCGCGTTCGAAGCCGGCCGCCTCGACTGGCTGCGCGACGCGTTTCGTGCCGACGATGCGTAACGCGAGCTGTGACGAGATGTAAAGAGTTCTTGCCGGACCCCCGGAGCCGGTGCCGGAGTGCGGTAAACTCGCCGCACCCATGACGTTGCGCGTGGCGTACCCTCGCGCTCAGTTCACCAGAAATCGATGTCAGTCGAACGTATTCAGCAACATTTCCGCGACAGCGCCGCGCTTCATGCCGAAGCCGCCGACGCGCTGTCGCTGCCGATCGCAGCGGCGGTCGACGCGATGTTCGCCGCGCTGGCGAACGGCAACAAGATCGTCGCGTGCGGCGACGGCCTGTCCGCGGCGGCCGCGCACTACCTCGCCGTGTCGCTCGTCGGCGGCTTCGAGCGCGAGCGGCCGGGCCTGCCCGCGATTGCGCTGGCCACCGATGCGTCGCAGGGCGGCCTGATGGCGGCAACGGCCGCCGACCAGCTGTTCGCGCAGCAGGTGCGTGTGCTCGGGCAGACCGGCGACATCCTGCTCGTGCTCGATGCCAGCGGCGCGTCGCCGCGCGTGCTGGCCGCGATCGACGAAGCGCACGAGCGCGAGATGACCGTCGTCGCGCTGACCGGCGGCAGCGGCCATGCGGTCGCGGCCGCATTGTCCGACACCGATATTGCGATCAGTGTGCCCGCCTCGCGTGCGGCGCGCGTCCACGAAGTCCATCTGCTGACCATCCACTGCCTGTGCGACGGCATCGACGCGATGCTGCTGGGTGAGGATTGAACGAAGGAGAGCCGTCGATGAATCAAAGTCGCGTCAAACAGACGCTCGTCAGAACCACGTTGCTCGCCGCGCTGACGGCGGGCCTCGCGATGTCGCTGCAGGGTTGCGTGCTCGGCGTGCTCGGTGCGGCGGCCGGCGGCGGCGCGCTGATCGCGACCGATCGTCGTACGCTCGGCGCGCAGACGGAAGATCGCGAGATCCAGGTCAAGGCGCTCACGCAGATCAACAACGGGCTGCCGGACCAGTCGCACGTGAACGTGACGGTGTTCAACCGCCGCGTGCTGCTGACGGGCGAGGTGCCGAACGACGCGTCGAAGCGGCGTGCCGAGGAAATCGTGCGCGGCATCAACAACGTGAGCGCGATCGTCAACGAGCTGTCGGTCGAGCCGGCGTCGTCGCTGTCGTCGCGTGCGAACGACTCGTACCTCGAAGGGCGCGTGAAGTCGGAGCTGATCGCGACGAAGGGTCTGTCGGCGAATTACTACAAGGTCGTCAGCGAGCGCGGCAACGTCTATCTGATGGGGCTCGTGACGGTCGACGAAGGCAACCGCGGCGCCGATGCGGCAAGCCAGGTGCCGGGCGTCGAGAAGGTCGTGAAGGTGTTCCAGTACATCCAGCCGCAGGACGCGCAGGCGCTGCAGGCCGCGTCGCCGAGCGGCGCGTCCGCCGCGCCGGCTGCCGCTGCGCCGGCCGATGCCGCGACGGTCGGGGCGGTGCCCGACGCGTCGGTCCAGTCCACGCCGCTGCAACCGCCGGCGCCGATCTCGAATTCGACGAGCGTGCATCCGGGCAACCCGAAGGCGGCGCCGCAATGAAACGGACGCGGATCAGAATGAAGCAATGGGTGCGGCATGGCGCCGCGGTGGTGGCGCTGGCGGGTGCGTTCGGCACCGCGCATGCGGATGTCGGCGACGGGCTGAGGGTCGCGCGCAGCAACGCGTGCATGGGCTGCCACGCGGTGGATCGCAAGCTCGTCGGGCCGTCGTTCAAGGACATCGCGGCGCGCTACAAGGCCGACCCGCAAGCCGTTGCGAAGCTGTCGAAGAAGGTGAAGGACGGCGGCTCCGGCGCGTGGGGGGCGATCCCGATGCCCGCGCATCCGCGCATGAGCGATGCCGACCTGCGGTCGGTGGTCGACTGGGTGCTGGCGGGCGCGCCGTCGAAGTGACGCGTCGGGAGAATACAACCCCTATTGCCAAGCGCAGAAATGCGTGTGTATGATAGTCAGCTGTTGGGGCGGTAGCTCAGCTGGGAGAGCGTCGCGTTCGCAATGCGAAGGTCGGGAGTTCGATCCTCCTCCGCTCCACCAACAGATTTGAAAAGGGTTCGGTCGCAAGACCGAACCCTTTTTGCTTTCCCGCCTATCGTTTCCCGCCCGATCCCTCACCGCCCATAACTCGGCCGCTTCGGATCATACGTCCACCCCGGCACCAGATACCGCATCGCCATCGCGTCGTCGCGCGCGGTGCCGCCCACCTGCCGATACAACGCATGCGCGGCCTCCACCTGCGCCATGTCGAGCTCGATCCCGAGCCCCGGCCGCTCCGGCACGGCCACCTGGCCGCCGACGATCTCGAGCGGCTCGCGCGTGAGCCGCGCGTCGCCTTCCTGCCAGATCCAGTGCGTGTCGATCGCCGTGATCGTGCCCGGCGCCGCCGCGGCCGCATGCGTGAACATCGCGAGCGACACGTCGAAGTGGTTGTTCGAATGCGAACCCCACGTGAGCCCCCAGTCGCGACACAGCTGCGCGAGCCGCACCGAGCCCTGCATCGTCCAGAAGTGCGGGTCGGCGAGCGGAATGTCGACCGCCTGCAGCCGCACCGCATGATCCATCTGCCGCCAGTCGGTCGCGATCATGTTCGTCGCGGTCGGAATGCCGGTCGCGCGCCGGAATTCGGCCATCACCTCGCGCCCCGAGTAGCCGGCCTCCGGCCCGCACGGGTCCTCCGCATAAGCGAGCAGATCGCCTTGCCCGCGGCACAGCGCGACGGCCTCGTCGAGCGACCACGCACCGTTCGGATCGAGCGTCGCCCGCGCGTCGGGAAAGCGCGCCTTGATCGCCGCGATCGCCGCCATTTCGTCCGCACCGGCCATCACGCCGCCTTTCAGCTTGAAGTCGGCGAAGCCGTAGCGCGCGACCGCGGCTTCGGCCTGCTCCGCGATCGCGGCCGGCGTCAGCGCCGCTTCGTTGCGCAGCCGGAACCACGGGTCGGCGGCATGCGCCTCGTCGCGATACGGCAGGTCGGTGCGCCGCCGCTCGCCGATGTAGAACAGGTACGCGAGCATCGGCACCGCGTCGCGCTGCTGCCCCTCGCCGAGCAGCGCGGCCACCGGCACGTCGAGATGCTGGCCCAGCAGGTCGAGCAGCGCCGCCTCAATCGCGGTGATCACGTTGTCGAGCCGCAGATTGATTTCGTGCGGCTGGCGCAGCACCGCCGCTTCGCTCGCCGACGTCACCTCGTGCCGGATCGTGCGCCCGGCCGCCGCACCCGCGCCGGACAGCGCCGCGCGCACCGCGTTGAGCGTCGCCTGGTAACGGCCGATCGACTGGCCGACCACCACGTCGGTCATCCGTTCGAGCGCTTGACGGATGCCTTCGCCGCCGGGCACTTCGCCGACGCCCGTGTGGCCGCTGCTGTCGTCGAGGATCACGAGATTGCGCGTGAAGTACGGCGCGTGCGCGCCGCACAGGTTCAGCAGCATGCTGTCGCGGCCGGCGACGGGAATCACCCGCATGCGCGTGACGCGCGGCGTGCCGGTGTGGCGGGCTTCGGACATCGGTTTGCTCCTGGTTCCGGTCATGCGCGAGCCGCCGGACGCACCGGCGCCGCCCGCGCCGTTCAGTTCATTTGAGCTCGACGCGGCGAATCTCGCCGACGACGAACAGATAGCAGATCACGGCGACGAGCGCGTGCGCGACGACATACACGAGCGCGCCGTTGAACGAGCCGCTGCGGTCGACGATATAGCCGATCGCGATCGGCGTCGTGATGCTGGAGAGATTGCCGCACGTGTTGAGCAGCGCGCCGCTCAGGCCGGCGATCTGGCGCGGCGCGGTGTCGGCGTTGACGGCCCAGCCGAGCGCGCCGAGCCCCTTGCCGAAGAACGACAGCGCCATGAACAGCACGACCAGCACGTGCGAGTCGGTGTAGTTGCAGACGATCATCGACATCGACAGCAGCATGCCGATCACGATCGGCACCTTGCGCGCGACCGACAGCGAGCGTCCCTGCTTGAGCAGCGCGTCGGACACGATGCCGCCCAGGATCCCGCCGAGGAACCCGCACACGGCCGGGATCGACGCGACGAGCCCCGCATTGAGGATCGACATCCCGCGCGCCTGCACGAGGTAGACGGGAAACCACGTGATGAAGAAATAGGTGAGCGCGTTGATGCAGTACTGCGCGACGTACACGCCGACGAGCATCCGGCTCCTCAGCAGCGCCTTCACGTGGTGCATCGACGGGCCGCCGTCGCGTGCGCCGGCCGCGCGGTCGATGTTGACGAGCGCGCCGCCTTCGGCGAGGTAGTCGAACTCCGCGCGGTTGATGCGCGGGTGCGCGCTCGGGTCGTACATCGTGCGGTTCCACACCAGCACGAACGCGAAGCCGAGCACGCCCATCACCGCGAACACCCACTGCCAGCCGAACGCGTGCACCAGCCAGCCCATCAGCGGCGCGAACACGACGGTCGCCGCGTACTGCGCGGCGTTGAAGATCGCCGATGCGGTGCCGCGTTCGGCGGCGGGGAACCACGTGGAGACGATCCGGCTGTTGGCCGGAAACGACGGCGCCTCGGCCGCGCCGACCAGGAAGCGCAGCGCGAACAGCAGCCCGAACGCGACCGCGCCGCCGATGAAGCCGATACCGCCCTGCAGCAGCGTGAACAGCGACCAGAAGAAGATGCTGAACGCATAGACGATGCGCGAGCCGAAGCGGTCGAGCAGCCAGCCGCCCGGCAACTGCGCGATCACGTACGACCAGCCGAACGCCGAGAAGATGAAGCCCATCTGCACGTGGCTCAGGTGCATCGCACGCGCGATGGCGGGGCCGGCGATCGCGATCGCCGCGCGGTCCGCGTAGTTGATTGTCGTGACCGCGAACAGCACGGCCAGCACGAGCCAGCGCACACGCGTGCGCTGGGCCGTTGCCGACGCGGACGCCGGCAATGCGTGAAGCGGATTCATATCTGTCTCCTCCGAGAGGCGGAACGTGCCGGGGCTACTGCGCGTCGAATGCGCGCTTCGTCATATGACGTCTGGCCATTCTGGCACGGGGGAATTCACGTTTTCATGCCAATTGCTGACTTGATTGATTCAGAAGTTGAATCAATCGACAGAACCACGCGCATTCTTTTTTACCCGGATGATATTGACAGTCTGTTTATACCCGGATAAAAATAGCGGCATTCCAATTTCCACTGCAAGGCGGCCACGATGACGCTTTCCCTGTTCGTTCCTTCCTACACCGCGTTCGACGGTCATCGGCGCCTCGCGTCCGGGGCGCTGGAGACGGTCGCGCTGGCGGTCCGGCGCGCGGCCGACGACGCTGCGAGCGGCCCGATCGCGATCTTCGACGATGCGACCGGCCGCACGATCGATCTCGACCTGCGCGGCACGGCGGACGACGTCCGCGCGCGCTACGCAGCGGCGCCAGCCGAGGCGCGGGCAGCGTCCGAAGCCGGCGAGCCGGGCGCGGGCGAACAACGCGGCCGCGGCCGGCCGAAGCTCGGCGTGGTGTCGCGCGAGGTCACGCTGCTGCCGCGTCACTGGGACTGGCTGGCCGCGCAGCCGGGCGGCGCGTCGGTGGCGCTGCGCAAGCTGGTCGAGGACGCGCGGCGCACCCATGCGGCGGCCGATCGGCGGCGCGATGCGCAGGCGCGCGCGTACCACTTCATGTCGGCGCTCGCGGGCGATCTGCCGGGCTTCGAGGAGGCCGTGCGCGCGCTGTACGCGAACGATCTCGCGCGGATGGGCGAACTGATCGCCGGCTGGCCGGCCGATGTGAGCGCTCATGCGCTCGCGCTGGCGCGCGGCGATCTGCCGCCGTCGGCCGACGAAGGCTGAACCGGGGAGGCGACACGATGCCGACGTTCGACCTGAACCGCGGCGCGCTCGCGCCGGTGGCCGACGAAGCCGATCTCGTCGACCTGCGCGTGACCGGCGCGATCCCGCCCGAACTCGACGGCACGTTGCTGCGCAACGGCCCCAATCCGCCCGCAGGCCGTTTCGAAGGCAACGACGTGCTGTCGTGGTGGCCGGAAGCGGCGATGCTGCACGCGATCTCGTTCGAGCGCGGCCGTGCGACCGGCTACCGCAACCGCTGGCTGCGCACGCAGCGCTGGGCGCGCGTGCATGCGCCCGAGCAGGCGCCCGAGCAGGCGCCGCACCTGCCCGACGCCAATCCGAACGTCAGCGTGCTGCGTCATGCGGGCGAACTGCTCGCACTGGCCGAAGGCGGTGCGCCGCTCGCGATCACGGCCGCACTCGACACGTTGGGCGAGCCGGCCCGGCACGCGGGGTTGGGCGGCGCGATGACCGCGCATCCGAAGCTCGATCCGGTGACGGGCGAGCTGATCCTGTTCCGCGCGGACTGGCGCGAACCGTGGCTGCGTTACGGCGTCGCGGACGCGTACGGCGTGCAGCGCGTCGACATGGTCGTCGACGTGCGCGCGCCATCGATGATGCACGATCTCGCGATCACCGAAACCCGCAGCCTGCTGCTCGACCTGAACGTCGGCTACGACTTCGCGATGCTGAAGCAGGGCCACCGGATGCCGCTGCGCTGGCACGACGAGCGCGACGCGCGGATCGGCGTGCTGCCGCGCCACGGCGGCGACGTGCGCTGGTTCGGCATCGAGCCGTGCTTCATCCAGCACGTCGTGAACGCGTACGACTGCGATCCGTCGTGCATCGTGCTCGATGTGGTGCGCTATCCGTGGTTCCTGCGGCTCGACGCGCGCACCGGCCGCTTTGCGGACAATCCGGTCGGCGAGCTGTGGCGCTACGTGATCGATACCGCGAACGGGCTGATCGACGAAGGGCCGCTCGCCGACGGCGGCATCGAGCTGCCGCGCATCGACGAAAGCCGCACGGGGCGCAGCTACCGCTATCTGTATGCGGCCGAGCAGCCCGACAGCGCCGAGATGCGCGGCGTCGTGCGCTACGACCACGTGCGCGGCACGAGCACGCGTTACGCGCTGCCGGTGGGCGACCAGAACGGCGAGCCGGTGTTCGTGCCGCGTCCGGGCCGCAGCGCCGAGGACGACGGCTGGCTGCTGGTCGTGGTCTACCGCGCGGCGACCGACACGAGCGACGTCGTGATTCTCGATGCGAGCGCGATCGACGCGCTGCCGGTCGCGACCGTCCACCTGCCGCGCCGCGTGCCGGCCGGATTCCACGGCGCATGGCTGCCGCGCGAGCGTTGAAGCGTGACGCCGCAGGCGCGCGCGTCACTGCGCGCGCAGCGCGTCGACGATGCTCATCCGCGCGGCGCGCAGCGCCGGCAGCAGCCCGCCGACGAGCCCCATCACCAGCGAGAACGACAGCGTTTTCACGACGATCGCGGGCGTCAGCACGAAGCGGAACGACAGGTCGGAGAAGGTCTGGAAGTTGGTGGTCGAGAACGACGCGAAGCCCATCAGCGACGCGCACGCGAGCCCCGCGACGCCGCCCGCGAAGCCCAGCAGCAGCGCCTCGAGCAGGAACGCGGCGAGCACGTTGACGCGCTTGAAGCCGAGCGCGCGCAGCGTGCCGATCTCGGCGGTGCGGTTCGCGACCGACGCGTACATCGTGATCATCGCGCCGATCATCGCGGCGATCGAGAAAATCGTCGACAGCGTGACGCCGAGGATGTTGATGAACGTCGACAGCGCCTTCGACTGGTCGCCGTAGAAGGTCTGCTCGCGCTTCGCTTCGTCGGTGAGGCGCGGGTCGACGTCGATGTCGGCCTTGAAGCGCGCGAAGCCGTCGGCGCTCGCGATGCGCAGCACCATCGACGAATAGCTGGTGCGCCGGAACGACTGCATCAGCTGATCGACGTCGCCCCAGATCTCTGAGTCGAAGCCGCTGCCGCCCGCGTCGAAGATGCCGACGACGGTCCAGTCGCGCTGCGCGAAATGCAGGCGGTCGCCGAGCTGCGCGCCGCTGAAGCCGTTCGCGATCGCGCTGCCGACGACGATCTCCGACGAACCCGGCGCGAACGCGCGGCCGGCCACCAGCTTCACGCGCGGACGCAGCATGAGGCCGGCCGGCGACACCCCGCGAATCACGACGTTCGACGGCTTGCCGGTCGACGCCTTCACGAGCGAGATCAGCACGACCGCTTCCTTCGACACCAGCGGCCGTCCGTCGGGGCCGAGCGCGACGGCCGGATGCATTTCGAGCGCATTCGCCTGCTGGTGATCGATCGCGCTCTGGATCTCGGTCTCCGCGCCCTTGCGGATCACGACGACGTTGTCCGGTTCGCCGGTCGACACGAGCGTCTGCGTGAGCCCCGCGTCGAGCATCTGCACCGTCGCGAACACGAAGATCACGAGCGCCATCCCGCCGGCCGTCAGCGCGGTGGTGAGGCGCCGGGTCCACAGGTTGCGCGCGATGTAGGTGAGCGGGATCGCCATGCGCCTACCCGATCGCCCGCAGGCCTTCGACCACGCGCACGCGCGCGGCCTGCCATGCCGGCACGAGCGCGGCCGCGACGCCGACCGCGACCGAGCACGCGGCCTGCAGCGCCATCGTCGCGGCCGACACCTTGAACACCGGGAAGATGCCGCCGGCGGCGTGCTTGAACAGGGTCGCGGCCGGCGGCGTCGCCAGCATGCCGAGCGCGCCGCCTGCCGTGGCGATCACGACCGATTCGCCGAACACGAGCGCCGCGATGAAGCCCGGGCCGAAGCCGAGCGCCTTCAACGTCGCGTATTCGGCGGTGCGCTCGCGCGCGCTCATCGCCATCGCGTTCGCCATCACGGCCATGATGATCAGGATCACGACGAACGACACGATGCGGATCGCTGCGATGATCTGGTTCGACATCGCGACGAAGCCGAGCTGGAACGCCTGCTCGGTCTCGGTCAGCGTCTCGGCGAGCGAGTTCCTGAACACTGCGTCGACGTCGCGCGCGATCGCCGCACCGGCGTCCGGGCGCGCGACGCCGAGCACGAACACGCCGACCTGGTCGGCCTGTTTGGGCGTGCGCTTGCGCACCGTCTCGTTCAGGTAGTCCCAGTGGAACACCAGCTGGCGCGTGATCGTCGAATCGTCGCGGCCGTCGAGAATGCCGCGCACGACGAAATCCCACGTGCCGGGGTAGATGGTGCCCTTCAGCGGAATCACGTCGCCGACCTTGAAGCCGAACTGCGTCGCGAGCTGCCGGCCGACCAGGCAGCCGCGCCGGTCGCGGTCGTAATCGGCGCGCTGCTGCGCCGGCAGCAGGTACTCCGGGTACAGGTCGAGATAGTTGTCCGACACCGCGAAGCTCGCGAAGAAGTTCTTCGGGTCGCGATACACGCCGCCGAACCAGTTCGAGCGCACCACGGCGGTCACGCCGTCGACGCCGCGTATCCGGTTCTCGTAGCTGACCGGCAGCGGGAACACGAGCGAGATCGCGTTGCGCGTGACGAGCCGTCCGCTCGACGCGGCGGCCGCGCCGGCGTACCACGCGTCGACGACGGTGTGCAGCAGCCCGAACGCGAGCACGGCGATGGTCAGCCCGAGCACGGTCAGCAGCGTGCGCAGCCGGTGCCGCAGCGCGTTGCGCGCGATCAGTTTGAATACGAACATGTCGCGCGCTCGCGTGGGTCAGGCCGCGTGCCCATCGATCAGCTCCCCTTTTTCCAGATGCACGAGCGCGCGCGCGGCGCGGGCCGCCTGCGCGTCGTGGGTCACCATGATGATGGTCTTGCCGAGCTCGGCGTTCATCCGCTGCAGCATCGCGAGCACGTCGGTGGCCGAGGCGCGGTCGAGGTCGCCGGTCGGCTCGTCGGCGACGATCAGCACCGGATCGGTGATCAGCGCGCGGGCGATCGCGACGCGCTGCTGCTGGCCGCCCGACAGTTCGGACGGGTAGTGGCTCATCCGGTCGCCGAGATTGACCATGTCGAGCACCAGCTCGACGCGCTCGCGCCGTTCGCGGCGCGACAGGGTGGTGAGCATCAGCGGCAGCTCGACGTTCTCGAACGCGGTGAGCACCGGCATCAGGTTGTAGAACTGGAAGATGAAGCCGACGTTCGCCGCGCGCCATTCGGCCAGTTGCGCTTCTTCCAGGCGCGTGATGTCGAGGCCGCCCACGCGCAGCTCGCCGCTGTCGGGCCGGTCGATGCCGGCGACGAGATTGAGCAGCGTGCTCTTGCCGGAGCCGGACGGCCCCATCAGCGCGACGAAGTCGCCTGCGGCGATGTCGAGCGTGATGTCGGTCAACACCGGCACGACCTGATTGCCGCGCCGGTACGACTTCGCGACGTGGCGGATCTCGACGAGCGGCGGCGATGCGTCGTTCACGTGCGCCACGCTATTTCTTCGCGACGGTCACGTGCGCGCCGTCCTTCAGTTGCGCCTCCGGCGCGAGCACGACGGTGTCGCCGGGCTTCACGCCGCCGATCGCGACGAGCTCGCCGATCCGCGCGCCGCGCGTCACCGCGCGCGCATGCACGGCGTCGTCCTGCACGACGAACACGACCGGCCGGCCGTCACGCTCGACCACGGCGCTCGCCTGCACGGCCGTCACCGGCTGGCGGTCCTGCGGCGTCGCGGGCTTCGACAGGAACGCGATCTTCGCGCTCATGTCGGGCAGCACGCGCGCGTCGCGGTCGACGAAGCGCACTTTCACGAGCACGGTCGCCTTCGAGCGGTCGACGGTCGGCACGATGCGCGACACGCGGCCCGCGAAGCGCATGTCGGGCAGCGCGTCGAGCTGGATCTCGCACGGCTGCTCCGAGCGGATCTTCGCGATGTTCGACTCGGCGACGTCGGCCTCGACTTCGAGCGTGTCCATGTCGGCGATCGTCACGACCGCGCCCTTGCTGTCCGACGCGGACGAGAACGGCGTGATGTTGTCGCCGACGTTCGCGTGCTTCGCGAGGACGATCCCGTCGAACGGGGCGCGGATCACCGTCTGGTCGACGGCCACCTGGGCGGCCTGCGCGTTCGCTTCGGCCGACGCGATCGCAGCCTGATCGCTGCCGAGCGTCGCGCGTGCCTTGTTCACGCGCGCCGTGTCGATGTCGAGCTGCGCGGCCGGCACGGCGCCCTTCGGCGCAAGCACGGCGGTGCGCCGCAGCGCGATTTCGGCGTCCTTCAACTCGGCCTGCGCGACGCCGAGATTGGCGCGCGACACCAGCACCTGCGCGCGCGCCTGCGCGAGCGAGGCTTCGACGTCGCGGCTCTCGAGGCGCGCGATGATGTCGCCCTTCTTCACCCGCGTGCCTTCGAGCACGCCGAGCCATTCGACGCGGCCCTGGCCCTTCGACGCGACCGCGGCCTTGCGCTGCGGCACGACGTAGCCGGTCGCGTTGAGCTGCGTGTCGTTCTGGTACGGGTAGGCGGTCGTGACGGACGTCGTGTCGACCGTGGGCCGGCTGGTCAGCACGAGCGCCGCCGCAATCGCCGCGGCAACGAGCGCGGCGGCCGCCGCGTAGCGGACCCAGCGGCGCCGGCGCGGCGCGGGTGCGAGCGGACGCCGGTCGATTTTCAGTTTGTCCAGATTGTGTTCGGGCAATTGGGTCGCCTCGCGACGGCGGCGGTCTCCGGTCTCGCGACGGGCCGCGCGCCGTTCAGTCGGAAGGAGGCCAGTATAGCGTCGCCGCGACGGGCGGAAGCGGCGGTTCGGCGCGTGCGGGGGCGGCGGCGCCGCGGCCCTGCGTCGCAGTGCTCGGTGGAAACCCGGAGGATGCAAGCTGCGTGTCAACTGGCCGCGCCGGCGGTGCGTTATGGAGCCAGTGCGTCAGTATTTGCCGTGACGGAAAGGCCAACGCCGCTCCGCCCGGCCGTGACCGGCAACCCCGGCGCGACTGATGTTCCGATGCGGATGCCTCGCATCTCTTACCGGTACGTTTGACTTTTTCTCCGCTAAAGGAAGAACAATGAAGAAGACGCTCGCTTCGATCATGACCGCAGCATTCGCTCTCGCATCGGTTTCGGCATTCGCACAGGCGTCGGCGCCGGCCGCCGACACGTCGGCTGCCGCATCGGCACCGGCCAAGAAGGATCACAGCAAGCCGAAGCACCAGCTGAAGCACCACGGTTCGAAGAAGGGCCAGGCGAAGGCCGCTGCAGCATCGGCCGCCGGCACGAACGACGCAGGCTCGCAGAACTAAGCACGCTTCGCCGCGGCCGGCGCGACCGGCCGCCCCGTCGCAAGACCCCGCACGCTTTCCGGCATGCGGGGTTTTGTTTTTTCGGGCGTTCGACGCCTCCGAGCCTCGGAACCCGATGCGCCCGCCGAGTCGATGCGGTCGGCATCGCACCGCGCATGGCCGGCCGCAGGCGCTGCAGACTGCCGGCATCTGTGTTTAACTCGCCGCTTCACGGGTCGAAGGAGCGGGAAATGGATCTTGGATTTATCGGGCTGGGCGAAATGGGGCAGGCGATCGCGACGAACCTGCTGAAGGCCGGGCATACCGTGCGCGTGTGGAACCGTTCGCGCGAGCGCGCGGAGCCGCTGGCGGCGCTCGGCGCGCAGATCGTCGCGACCCCGGCCGACGCGTTTCGCGGCGACGCGGTGTTCTCGATGCTCGCCGACGATGCCGCCGCGCGCGACGTGTTCGACGACGCGCTGCTTGCGCAGGCGCCGCGCGGCCTGATCCACGTGAACATGGCGACGGTGTCGGTCGCGCTCGCCGAGTCGCTCGCGCACGCGCATGCGTCGCGCGGCCTCGACTACGTCGCCGCGCCGGTGATGGGGCGCCCGGACGTCGCGGCCGCCGCGCGGCTGACGATCATGGCCGGCGGCCCGGCCGAGGCGATCGACCGCGTGCAGCCGCTGTTCGACGCGATCGGCCAGAAGACCTGGCGGTTCGGCTCGCTGCCGCAGCACGCGAACATCGCGAAGATCGCGGCGAACTTCACGCTCGCGTCGGCGATCGAGACGCTCGGCGAGGCGTCCGCGCTGCTGGGCGCGCATGGCGTCGCGATGCGCGATTTCCTCGACGTGATCACGAGCAGCGTGTTTCCAGGGCCGGTCTATGCGGGCTACGGCGGGATGATCGCCGAGCGCAGCTACGAACCGGCGCGCTTCAAGGCGCGGCTCGGGCTGAAGGACGTCCGGCTCGCGCTGCAGGCCGGCGACGCGGCGTCGGTGCCGCTGCCGGTGGCGAGCGTCGTGCGCGACAGCCTGCTCGATGCGCTCGCGCACGGCGGCGGCGACCAGGACTTCGCGGTGCTCGGCGAAGTCGCACTGCGCCGCGCGGGCCGCTGAGCCGGCGCGGGACAGAAGCGCCGCGCACGCGGCATAATCGTCGTTTCGTTGCTCTATCGCTGAGGCGCGCATGAACCTGCATACGTGGTGGCTTTTCGTGGCGACGGTGTTCGTCGTGTCGGCGATTCCCGGTCCGAACATGCTGCTCGTGATGACCCACGGCGCACGCCACGGGCTGCGCCGCTCGGCGGCGACGATGGCCGGCTGTCTCAGTGCGCTGGTGCTGATGCTGGCCGTCTCCGCGGCCGGGCTCGGCGCGGTGCTGCAGGCGTGGCCGGCGATGTTCAATACACTGCGCTTCGCGGGCGCCGCCTATCTGATCTATCTGGGCGTGAAGGCCTGGCGCGCACGGGTCGACGACGCGCCGGCCGCCGACCTCGCCGCGTCTGCGCCGGGCGCATCGGCGTCGTCGTGGGCGCTGTTTCGCAACGGCTTCCTGGTCGCGGGCAGCAACCCGAAGGCGATCCTGTTCGCCGCCGCGCTGCTGCCGCAGTTCATCAACGCGGCCGAGCCGACGCTGCCGCAATTCGGCATCCTCGTCGTCACGTTCGCGGCGATCGAGGTCAGCTGGTATCTGGTCTACGCGTCGTTCGGCACGCGCATCGGCGCGACGCTGAAGAGCCAGAGCGTCGCGCGCGTCTTCAACCGGTTGACCGGCGGGCTGTTCGTCGGCTTCGGCGCGATGATGGCGCTGGTCCGTCACTGAACGCCGCCGGCGCGGCCGGCCGCACGCCCCGCACCTCGTCCGAGGGCGGGGCGTTTTCACGTTGGGCGTGGGCACCCGCTGTCACGCGTGCGGTGTCGCCGCGGTATCGGCACGGCCGCACGCTTCGCACCTTGTCGTAGGGCGGGGCGTTTTCACGTCAGGGCATGGGGCATGTGCTGTCGCGCGTGTGGCGTCGCGGTGGCATCGGTCGGCCTTACACCCCGCATCTTGTCGTAGGGCGGGGCGCTTCCACGTCGGCGCGTGCGCATGCGCCGTCACGCGCCCGGCGTCGCCGCGGTATCGGCACGGCGCCCGGCCGACAAGCCGAATACGGTGGCTGCGCCCGCGAACCCGAACCCCACGCCGCACACGGCGCTCCACCCGCCCCACGCCCACGCGCTGCCCGCAAGTGCGGCCCCCAGCGCGCCGCCGACGAAGAACAGTCCGACGAACAGGCCGTTCAGCCGCCCGCGTGCGGCCGGGTTCAACAGGTTGATCTCGCGCCGGCCGATCGTCTGGTCGACGATCACGCCCGCATCGAGCAGCGCCGCGCCGCCGGCCAGCAGCGCCAGCGCGATGCCGCGGTGCGCGGGCGCGTCGAAGCCGAACCAGCCGGCGCCGGCGATGCCCAGCACGGTCAGCGCGGCGAGCATCGTCAGGTGCGCGGCGCGCTGCGCGCCCGGACCGTGGCCGCGATCGCCGACGCGACCTGCCAGCGGCGTGACGATCGCGCCGCTCGCGCCCGCGAACGCGAACAGTGCGATCCCGTGCAGATCGAGGCCGAACGGCGCTTGCGCGAGCCGCAGCCCGACGGCCGTCCAGAACGCGCTGAACGCGGCCATCGCCAGCGCCGCCGACAGCGCATGGCGGCGCAGTACCGGCTCGGCGGCGAGGAGGCGGCCCATCGACGCGAGCAGCGCCCGATAGCCGGTCGTGACCGACGGCACGCGCGACGGCAGCCGCAGCGCGAGCACCGCGGCGATCGCCGCGTCGGCGAGCGCGGCCAGCACGTAGAACGCGCGCCAGCCAGCCGTGCCGGCGATCAGGCTCGCGAGCGGCCGCGACAGCAGGATGCCGAGCATCAGCCCGCTCATCACGTTGCCGACCGCGCGCCCCCGCTGCGCTTCGGGCGCCATCGCCGCCGCCATCGGCACCAGCATCTGGATCACGCTGGAAGCCGCGCCGGCGACGAGCGCCGCCGCCAGGAACACGGCGCCCGAGCGCGTGAACGCGGGCAGCGCGAGCGCGGCCGCGCAGACCACGAGCGTCGCGACGATCAGCCGACGGTTCTCGAGCAGGTCGACGAGCGGCACCAGCAGCACGAGGCCGGCCGCGTAGCCGAGCTGCGGCAGCATCGCGACCAGGCCGGTGAGGCCCGCCGGCAGGCGCAGGTCCGCGCTGATCGCGCCGGTCAGAGGCTGCGCGGCGAACAGGTCCATCACGATCACGCCGACCGTCGCGGCGAAGAACAGCGTCATGCCGGCGCTGAGCGCAGGCTGGGCGTGCGCCGCGCGGCGAACGGCGGCGGGGCAGGCGTCGGCAGGGCAGTTCATCGGAGCTCCGCGCAAGTGAGGAAGAAGTCCTCATCGTAGGTATCGCATCGTTATGCGACAATTGAAATATGTCTAACATGATTATGCGAGTTTGCTTTGAATACGCGTGATCTCCAGGCGTTCGTCGCCGTGGTCGACAGCGGCTCGATGGTCGCCGCCGCCGCGAAGCTCCATCTGACGCAACCGGGCCTGACGCGCCGCGTGCAGAACCTCGAGGCGCTATTGGGCCTGCCGCTGCTCGAGCGGCAGAGCAAGCCGCTGAAGCCGACCGCCGCCGGGCGCGACGTCTATGCGCTGGCGCGCAACGTGCTCGGTGCGATCGACGAGCTGATGGCGGCCGGCTCGCCCGACAGCGAGCCGTCGGGCGAGCTGCGCATCGGCGTGCCGCCGTTTCTGTCCGAACTCGCGCTGGAGCAGCCGATCGACCGGCTGCGCGATGCGTTTCCGCGGCTCACGTTGCGCGTGACGGCCGGCTGGTCGCCGGCGCTGGTGCAGGGCATCGAGCGCGGCACGGTCGATGTCGCGACCGTGATGGTGCCGGCCAGCGCGGCGCTGCCCGACACGCTGACGGCCACGCTGCTCGGCACGCAGCCGACGGTGCTGGTCGCCGCGCGCGATTTCCCGCTGCCGGACGGGCCGCTGTCGCTCGACGTGCTGTCGGGTTTTCCGTGGGTGCTGAGTCAGGACGGCTGCGGCATGCGTTCGGCGCTGAGCCGCGCGCTCGGCGCGGCCGGCCTGCCGTTCGACGTCGCGGTCGAGGCGTTCGGCTCGGAATTGCAGCTGTCGCTGGTCGCGCGCGGCGCGGGCATCGGCATCGCCTCGCCGAATGCGCTCGCGCGCAGCGCACATCGCGACGCGCTGCGCGTGGTGCAAACCACGGGGCTCGAGACGCGAATCAACGTATGGATGGTGCACGGCGCGCTGCCGGGCCGCCTGACGCGGCCGGTCGCGCTGCTGCGCGACACGCTCGGCGCCGTGCTGGAGCGGGAGAACGGGGAGGGGTCGGATGACGACTAAACGGCTAGAGTGCGCGTTCGAGGGAAAATCCTGATTTTCTCTACGGAAATGTTGCAATGCCGCATTCGATTCGCTATAGTTACACCTGTCTCCTCCATGTCTCCTCTGATATGGATTCAGCCCGCCTCTTAGGCGGGCTTTTTTTTGCCCGCGTTTTTTGACGCGGGCTGTCGCTTCCTGCAGCTTCGGCCGGTTTCATCCGGCTTCGTCAGCATCAGAACTTGTACGTCATCCCGACGTAACTGATGATCGGATCCGCCTTCAGCTCCGATTTCGACTCCGCGAGCACCGTGCCGTCGGCGGCCTTGATCGTCACCGTCGACGTCGTCTTCAGCGGGATGTAGGTCACCGACGCGATCAGCCCGAAGTGCTCGGTCAAGTTGTACTGCAAGCCCGCGTTGAACACCGGCTGCCACGACGACGAAGCCTTCGCCTCCACCGACGTCGTCCCCGGCTTGCCCGCGCCCGCCGCGAGAATCGCGCCCAGATTGTCCTGCGTCTGCTTGATGAAGTTCGTATTGAGCTGCAGGTCGCTGAACCAGTTGTACGACACGCCCAGCCCGAGGAACGGCCGGAACTTCGCGGTCGCCGCGCCGAAGTAGTACTGCAGCAACACCGCGGGGCTCCACTGCCGCACGCTCTTGACGATCGGGTTCACCGACGCGAGCCCGATGTTCTGCGTGCCGAGCGCGCCGGCCGGTCCCGGCGGCCTGATGGTCCCCTGGCCCGACACCTTGAACACCGGCGGCACGCCGGCCACCGACGTCACCGCGATGTGGTCGGTCAGGAAATGGCTGACCGTCAGCCCGACCGTGTCGGCGCCGCTCGTGCGCAGGCCGGTGCCGGGCGACGTGAACGTCGGCGGCAGCCGCAGCGGCGTGTTGATCGGCGTCGGGGCGACGTTGGTCGTCATCGGCGTGCTGCTTTGCTGCGGCATCACGTGGAACCAGCCCAGCGTGACGACGTTGCTGCCGGCGCTCTGCGCCTGCGCGGCGAGCGGCGCCAGGGCAAGCGCCCCGGCTGCCGCGCAGAGAAGGGTCTTGTTCATCACGGCTTGCCTCCGCTTACTGGACGAACGCGCCGATCGTGAAATACGGCGTCGTCCCAGCGTTGTCGAGGAAGCCGAACACGCCGCCCGTGAAGATGAACTTGCCGGTCGGCGACGTGCTGCCCGAGCCCGTGTGGATCGTCGTGACCGTGCCCGGCACCTTCTGCGTGTAGTCGAGGTCGAGCGCGGTCGCGAGCGAAGCCTGCGACGGCTGGAACGGATCGAGCAGCGTGGCCTGGTTGTTGATCAGCGCGGTGGTGCGGTAGTCGAACTGGCTGTCGACGCCGATGTATTCGCCGTTCTGCGATCCGGCCGCGATCGCCGTCTGCGGCGACAGGATCGAGATGCTCGATTCGTCGTCGGCGGTGAGGCCCGGCACGCCGTTGCTGTCCGGCGTCGGGTTCGGGTTCGCGACGCCCGTGCGCACGAGCACCGGCACGAGCTGGTTGCGCAGCCTGCCGACGATCATGAAGCCCTTGCCCTGCGGCGTCGCCGACAGCGTCGGCTTCAGCTGGCTCTGGTAGTTGTTGCTCTGGAACGCGCCGCTGCCGTCGGCCGACTGCACGAAGTTCGTGCCCTGCTGCACGCACGCGCCGCCGGCGAACTGGCCGGTCGTGTCGCATTTGGTCCACGTGCCGTCGGCGTTGATCGTCACCTTCGCATCGATCGACGCTGGCGCGAATTTCTGCGACGGCACTTCGCCGAAGCCGATATGGCTGTACGTGCCGGCGACCTTCGTGATGTCGGTTTCGATCGACGAGAAACCGATGAACGGGTAGTACGGGAACTTCGTGTCGGGCACCGCGGCCTGGCCGAGCACGCCGTTGAACTGGATCTCCTTGCCCGGAATCGTGCCGCCGGCGACGCCGAAGCCGACGAAGATGCGCGCCGGCCGCGACGGATCGAGGCTCGCGCCGTTCAGGCGGAACGCGCACTGGTTGAGCTTGTTGGTCGGCAACATCGTTTCCTGCGTGAGCGTGCCGCTGTCCACGGTGCCGGCGCGCGTCGGCGTGACGGTACCGGTGGTTTGCGGAACCGCCGATTCGACGTAGGTGACCTGCCAGGTCATCTTGGTCGTGTCGAGCTGGACCTTGGCCAGTTCGCCGCTGCCCGCGCCGCCCGTGAAGACGGTGCTGTAGTCGAGCGACGCCGGGCAGAGCCGGTCTTCGACGAGCGGCGGCGGGTTGTCGCTGCCGCCGCCGCATGCGGAAAGAAGGGGGGCGGCAAGGGCCGCCGCCAGAACGAGGTTGCGCTTCATGTTGCTCCTCCAGATTTGTCTTGTTCGGCGGCCGGCTCCCTGTCGACCGCTTCTGTTTCGTTGCTCGTGCCGCGTGCGTAGCTGCGCCGTGCCGGGCGCCGACGTTTCGTGCCTTTCCTGCGATGCGTGCGGTGCGCGGCGGCGCGCCCGCCGCCGCGCACCGCTTATTTGCTGATCTGCGCGCCCACGCCGAAGTACGGCGTCGACGAGGTGCTCGCGTTCGCCGACGTCGACGTGACGCCGCCATTCACGGTGCCCTGCACGAGTGCCGCGTACAGGCCGCCCGTCGCGATCACCACGCCCGACGCGGACGGGTAGGTCGCGCCGCTGGCCGGCTTCGTGGTCGTGTTCAGCAGGCCCGGCGTCGACTGGCCGTAGTCGAGCGTGAAGCCGTCCTCTTCGGCCTGCGTGCTCGGATTGATGAACGACGCGTTGCTGCCGCGGATCAGCGCGGCGGTGTACTTGAAGTTCGAGTCCGCGCCCGCGTAGCCGCCGTCGATCGCGCCCGACCGGAGCGCCGTCGCGCCGGCGAGCACCGCGATCCCCGATTCGTCGTCGACCTTGGCGTCCGTATGCAGCGGCGGCGTGCCGAGGTTCACGTCGCCGGTACGCACGATCACCGGCACCGTCGCGCCGTTGAGCTGCCCGATCACCATGTGCGCGGTCGCCGACTTGCCGGTCGCGCCGATCAGCGGCAGCGACGTCTGCGGCAGGATCTGCGGCGCCTGCGTGCTGTCGAAGTAGCCGCCGCTCGCATGCGGTGTCCACGGATTGCCGGTCGTCATGCAGCTGCCGGACGACGACGTGCACGCACCGTTCGCATCGAACGTCTCGCTCGAGTTGACGCCCTTCGTCGCGTAGTTGCCCGACGGCACGAGGTGATAGATCAGCGCGTTGTAGGTGCCCGGCAGCTTCGAGAGGTCGGTCGTCGTGCTCGCGAAGCCGAGGAACGGGTAGAAATCGAAATGGCGGTTCGGCACCTGGCCGACGTTCTGGATCACACCGGGGATGATCGTGAGCCCGTCGTACTGGACCGTCGCACCGGGGATGCCGCCGCCCGCGACGCCCATGCCGACCAGCAGCATCGGCGGGTTCGCCTGGTTGAAGTCGGCGGCCGTCGAGTAGGTCGAGCCGTTCGGGGCGGTGCCGGCGCCCGGCGTCAGCACGAACGCGCAGCGGGTCTGCTCGGCGGTGGGCAGCGTGCCGGTCGGCGGGTGCACGACCTTGCCGGTGATCGTGACGCCGGCGCGGCTCGGCGTGACGGTGCCGGTCGCGAGCGGAATCGGCGATTCGAGCCATTTGAGCGTGTAGGTCATCGCGACCGCGTCGATGTTGACGCTGACGACCTCGCCGCTGCCGGCGCCGCCGAGGTACGTGCTCTTCACGATGTCGGCATCGGCCGGACACAGCGCGCCGTTGATGGGCTGCGACGGCGGCTGGCCTTGCGTGCCGCAACTCGATCCGGAACATTGGGGCGCGTCGACCGGCGCGAGCGCGCCGCCGGAATCCCCCCCACCACAGGCAATCAGGAAAGGTGCGATGGCAAAGGCCGTTGCCACCCCCTTCGATAAGGCGTGCGACATGCCGCTGTCTCCAATCGTTTAATTGTGCGAGCTAATGTCGCCGTCTGGATATTCGCTGTCAATTGATGAACTCGTCTAAAAAAGGCGCTTGAAACAAAGCGTCCGCGACGAATCCTTGCGGGAAGCGGATTTCAGTAAGAATTAAAACGCGCGACGCGTCATAGAGTGGCGCCGCGGTGGGCGTCGGCCGCGCGGCTCGGGCGTCCGGAGCCTTCCCGCGTATAACGGCTGCGTTTAAATCGCGGGTATCCGGTTTATCCCTATTCGGGATTGACTGGATAAAAACCGTTGAATTAATTCAACGCCACTCGCGCAATGGAAAGCTTGTAAATATTTGTAAATCCGGCGACTGGATTTAATTCATTGCCCGATATGGGCAAATAAAAAGCCGGCCCGCGGCCGGCTTTGCATCGCGTGCAAGCGCGCTCAGCGTTTGAGGCCGGTGTCCTCGGCGGCGCCGATGTTGAGGTTCATGCACTGGATCGCGGCGCCCGATGCGCCCTTGCCGAGGTTGTCCAGGCGGGCGACCGTGACGAAGCGCTCTTCGTTGCCGAACACGAACAGGTCGACGCGGTTCGTGTCGTTGTTGGCCTGCACGTCGAAGAAGCCGCTGTCGAGATTTTCGTCGGCGTTGAACGGCGCGACGCGCACGAACGGCTCGTCCGCGTAGTACTCGGCGAACACGCGCTGCACGTCCTGCGGCGTCGCGCGCTTCGCGAGCTGCTCCGGCGAGAAGTAGGTCGTGACCGCGAGGCCCTTCAGGAACGGCCCGACGATCGGCGTGAAGATCGGCGCGTGCGCGAGGCCCGTGTGCGCGGCCATTTCCGGCAGGTGCTTGTGCGCGAGCGCGAGCGCATACGGGCGCGGGCTCGCGAGCTTGCCGCCCGGCGCCGCGTTTTCGTAGTCGGCGATCATCGACTTGCCGCCGCCGCTGTAGCCGGTGATCGAGTAGCTGTGCGCGGCGAAGCTCGGGGCGACGATGCCGGCATCGACGAGCGGGCGCATCGCCAGCACGAACGCCGACGCGTGGCAGCCCGGCACCGCGATGCGCTTCGCGTTGCGAATCTTGTCGCGCTGCGTGCGGGTCAGCTCGGGCAGGCCGTACGCCCAGTCGGCGCTGGTGCGGAACGCGGTGCTCGCGTCGATCAGCGTCGTGTTCGGGTTCTCGACGAGCGAGGCCGACTCGCGCGATGCGACGTCCGGCAGGCACAGGAACGTGACGTCCGATGCATTGATCAGGCGGCGGCGCTCGTCGACGTCCTTGCGCTTCGCTTCGTCGATGCGCAGGATTTCGATGTCGTTGCGCGCCGACAGGTATTCGAAGATCTTGAGGCCGGTGGTGCCTTCCTGGCCGTCGACAAAAACTTTGGTGCTCATTTCGTTCTCGCTGAATGAAACGGGAGCCGCGGCGCCCTGAAACCGCCATTTTAAGACGTCAGCCGGCGGGCCTGCCCGCCGGCGGCCAAAAAAAGACGGCCCGCGGGCCGCCTTGTGTCGCTTTGGCGCGTGGTGCGCGTGCCGCCGCGCTGCCCAGCGTCGGGCGTTCAGCGGCCGCCGGCCGTCCAGCGCACGGCGGCCTGCGCGACGCGCTGGCCGAACAGCTTGGCCGTCTCGAGGTCGCCGGGCAGCGGCGCCTCGTCGGGCGTCGCGTCGGCCGGCGACTGCGCCAGCAGGCCCGTGAAGCCGCCGACGTAATTGATGTCGTTGCGGGTCGCCGCCTTCGAGTTGGCCGGCATCATCCCCGTGCCGACCCATACCATCCCATGCTGCATCGCCAGCGTGACGAAATATTGAATCGTCGAGAACTTGTCGCCGTTCATCGTCGCCGAGTTCGTGAAGCCGGCGGCGAGCTTGTCCTTCCATTTCTGCGTGAACCACGGTTTCGACGTCGCATCTGCAAACTGTTTGAACTGTGCGGACGGCCCGCCCATGTAGGTCGGCGCGCCGAAGACGATCGCGTCCGCCGCGTCGAGCGCGGCCCAGCCCGCGTCGTCGAGCTCGCCGACTGCGATCAGCCGTGCGGTCGCGCCGGCGTCCTGCGCGCCGGCGTGGACGGCTTCGGCGAGTTTCTGCGTATGACCGTAGCCGCTGTGATAGACGATGACGATGTTCGACATGAGGCGTTCTCCGGAAGGGGACGACACGGCGGCCGCCGCGGCCTGCCGCGTCACGCGCCGCAGCGGGGCGGCGCGACGGGTGCGCGGCGGGATGCCGCGACCGCTGCGGTGGAGTCTAGCAAGCCGAAATGACGGGAGAACGGCGCGCGGTGCGTGCACGTTCGCGCGCCGAAGCGATCGCGACGCCCGCCTGCGCTCATCGCCCGTAGGTGACGGTGAGCTGCGCGGTGCCGATCGTCTGCGTGCCGATTTCGTGCTCGAACATCGGCGCGGGGCGCCCTTGGGCCACGCGCAGGTCCGTGCCCTTGAGCGCGTACACGGTGATCACGTAGCGGTGCGGTTTGCCCGGCGGCGGGCACGGGCCGCCGTAGCCGTCGGTTCCGAAGTCGTTGCGCGCCTCGCTCGCGCCGATGCGCCGCAGGAAGCCCGACGCGCTCGCATTGGCCGGCAGGCTCGTGACGGTCGCGGGAAGGTCGGCGACGGCCCAGTGCCACCAGCCGTGCCCCGGCGCATCGGGATCGAAGATCGTCACCGCGTAGCCGCGCGTGCCGGGCGGCGGATTGCGCCAGCTGAGCTGCGGCGAGCGGTTTTCGCCGTTGCATTCGCCGCGGTCGAACAGCTGCGCGGCGCCGACGCGCCCACCGGGCGCGAGGTCGGTGCTCGTGACGGTGAACGGGCCTTCCGCGCGCGCGGGCGCGGTGGCGAACGTGGCCAACGCGGCGGCGGCGCAGAGCAGGGTAGCGATGAACGGAGCCGTACGACCGGGTGGCGCAGGTGAGGTGATCCGGCGATCCACACGCATATGGCGCTGCTCCCGTCACGTGAGCCGGGCCGACGCTCCCGGCGTGATTGGCGTTGTAGGTGGTTGCGCGCGCAGCCGATGGCGGCGCTGGAGCAAGTCTAGCATTAGGGTTGGATGCGCGATGCATGCCGTGGCCGCGGACGCGGCCCGATGCTGATCTGGATCGACGGACGAAAAAAAACCGCCCGCGAGGTCGCGGGCGGCCGTTTCAGCCTGGGCGCCGGCAGCGTGGCCGGCGTCGCGTCATTCCTTCGGGGCCGTGGCGCCGCCGTGCGCCGCCGACCACTCGGCCGGCGCGTGCAGGAATTTCTCGACTTCGTCGAGCGTCTTGGTCTCGAAGTAGCCCGACGCCTTCGCGACGCGCAGCACGTCCCACCAGGTCGCGAGCGCGTGCAGGTCGACGTCGATGTCCTTCAGGACCGACACGCTTTCCTTGAAGATGTTGTAGTGGAACAGCACGAAGCAGTGGTTCACCGTCGCGCCCGCGGTGCGCAGCGCGTTGACGAAGTTGATCTTGCTGCGGCTGTCGGTCGTCAGGTCTTCCACCAGCAGCACGCGCGAGCCTTCTTCCAGATGACCCTCGATCTGCGCGTTGCGGCCGAAGCCCTTCGGCTTCTTGCGCACGTACTGCATCGGCACCATCATGCGGTCGGCGAGCCATGCCGCGAACGGGATGCCGGCCGTCTCGCCGCCCGCCACCGAGTCGATCTGCTCGAAGCCGACGTCGCGCATGATCGTCGTTTCCGCCATTTCCATCAGCGCACGGCGCACGCGCGGATACGAAATCAGCTTGCGGCAGTCGATGTAGACGGGGCTTGCCCACCCGGACGTGAAGATGAACGGTTTTTCGGCGTTGAAGTGCACCGCCTGCACTTCCAGCAGGATTTTGGCGGTCGTATCCGAGATCGACTGACGATCGTAGCCTGTCATGGGCATTCCTTGGGTGATGAGCGAAGAGCGGGCGCGCGCCCGATGGCGCAGCAAGGGGAACCTGCCCGAAGGGCCGGGGCACGACCGGAACACCGATCGTTTCGCTGCGCGCGTAGCCCGCTATTTTACCCGATTCAGGCCGGTTTTCGGCGGAATTCGCGGGTTCGGGCGGGCGGCCGACGCCGCCGGACCAACCGGGGACGGATCGCGCGTCCGTCGACGGCGCTTATGCGGCGGCGCACCAACACGGCGCATGCGCGGGTGTACACTAGTCGCCCCTTGGAAATCGTTCAGTACTTTGTACTTTCCCGTTGCCACCCGCCGAGGTTCGATGGCGCGCCGACCGGGCGTGCCGCGGGCCGTCTCGCAGTCGACTACCTCTTCGATTCACGCAGATGCGGCCGCTGGTGCTGTGTACTGAACCGTCAATATTTCGCATGTCTCTCGCAGGTCAATCATGGACGAACAACTGAAGCAGGCCGCTCTCGCTTATCACCTGAACCCGAAGCCCGGCAAGATTTCGGTCACGCCGACCAAGCCGCTGTCGAACCAGCTCGATCTGTCGCTCGCTTACTCGCCGGGCGTCGCCGCCGCGTGCGAGGCGATCCACGCCGATCCGCTCGACGCGCAGAAATACACGTCGCGCGGCAACCTGGTCGGCGTCGTGACGAACGGCACGGCCGTGCTCGGCCTCGGCAACATCGGCCCGCTGGCCGCCAAGCCGGTGATGGAGGGCAAGGGCTGCCTGTTCAAGAAGTTCGCGGGCATCGACGTGTTCGACATCGAACTGTCCGAATCGGACCCCGACAAGCTGGTCGAGGCGATCGCGATGCTCGAGCCGACGCTCGGCGGCATCAACCTCGAGGACATCAAGGCGCCCGAATGCTTCTACATCGAGCAGAAGCTGCGCGAGCGCATGAAGATTCCGGTCTTCCACGACGACCAGCACGGCACCGCGATCATCGCGTCGGCCGCGATCCTGAACGGCCTGAAGGTCGTCGGCAAGAAGCTCGCCGACGTGAAACTCGTGTGCTCGGGCGCCGGCGCGGCCGCGATCGCGTGTCTGGACCTGCTCGTGAAGCTCGGCCTGACGAAGACGAACATCCTGGTGGCCGACTCGAAGGGCGTGATCTACGAAGGGCGCGGCAATCTCGATCCGTCGAAGCAGCGCTATGCGGCGACCACCGACGCGCGCACGCTCGCCGATGCGATCGTCGGCGCGGACGTGTTCCTCGGCTGCTCGAGCGCGGGCGTGCTGAAGCAGGACATGGTCAAGACGATGGGCGACCGGCCGCTGATCCTCGCACTGGCGAACCCGGAGCCGGAAATCCGCCCGGAAGACGCGAAGGCCGTGCGCCCGGACGCGATCGTCGCGACCGGCCGTTCGGACTATCCGAACCAGGTCAACAACGTGCTGTGCTTCCCGTTCATCTTCCGCGGCGCGCTGGACGTCGGCGCGACGACGATCACCGAGGAAATGAAGCTCGCATGCGTGCGCGCGATCGCCGAGCTGGCCGAGGAAACCGACCAGAGCGAGGAAGTCGCGAAGGCATATGAAGGCCACTCGCTCGAGTTCGGGCCGGAATACCTGATTCCGAAGCCGTTCGACCCGCGCCTGATCATCAAGATCGCGCCGGCCGTCGCGCAGGCCGCGATGGATTCGGGCGTCGCGACCCGTCCGATCGAGGACATGGACGCCTACCGCGAGCAACTCGGCACGACCGTCTACCGCACCGGCATGGTGATGCGTCCGGTGTTCGCGACCGCGAAGAAGAAGGAAGCGCGCATCGTGTTCGCCGAGGGCGAGGACGAGCGCGTGCTGCGTGCCGCGCAATTCGTGCTGCTCGAGAAGATCGCGAAGCCGGTCATCATCGGCCGGCCGTCGGTCGTCGAGATGCGCCTCGAGAAGATCGGCTCGAAGCTGAAGGCCGGCGTCGATTTCGAGATCGTGAATCCGGAAGACGATACGCGCTACCAGCGCTACTGGCAGGCGTACCACGAGATCGGCGCGCGCGACGGCGTGACGCCGGAAGTCGCGAAGGCGGCGCTGCGCAAGTTCAACACGCTGATCGGCGCGATGCTCGTGCATCTGGGCGACGCGGACGGGATGATCTGCGGGATGATCGACACGTTCCACACGCACCTGAAGTTCATCGAGCAGGTGCTGGGCCGTGCGAAGGGCGCCGAGCATTTCGCGGCGATGAACCTGCTGATGCTGCCGGGCCGCAACCTGTTCATGTGCGACACCTACGTGAACGAGCTGCCGAGCGCCGAGCAGCTCGCCGACATGACGATCCAGGCGGCCGGCGAGATCGAGCGCTTCGGCATCACGCCGAAGGCCGCACTGCTGTCGAACTCGAACTTCGGCAGCGCGCCGTCGGCGTCGTCGCGCCGGATGGCCGAAGCCCGCCGGCTGATCAACGAGCGTGCGCCGAACCTCGAGGTCGATGGCGAAATGCATGGCGATGCGGCGCTGTCCGAAGCGGTCCGCAAGGCTGCGTTCCCGGGCACCACGCTGTCGGGCGAAGCGAACCTGCTGATCATGCCGAACGTCGAAGCGGCGAACATCGCGTACAACCTGCTGAAGATGGTCGGCGGGGACGGCGTGACGGTCGGCCCGTTCCTGCTCGGCGCCGCGAAGCCGGTTCACATCCTGACGCCGGCTGCGACCGTGCGCCGGATCATCAACATGACCGCCGTGGCCGCCGCGAACGCGAACACGAAGTAAGGTCGCCGGCGCGCTTATGCGCGCCGCGCAATGGAAAAAGCCACGGAACCTGCGTTCCGTGGCTTTTTTTCGCGCTTTTGCTGCGAACCGGCGCTATTGCAACGGCGGGCGGCGGCCGGCACGACCGCCGCCCGCCACCTGCCGTTACGCGACCTGCTGGTGCGACTGTCCGCCCGCCGGCGAGCGCCACTTCGCCAGCAGCGCATCCCACTTCTGGCGCACCGCGCGCAGGTTGTTCTCCTTCACGTGGCCGAACCCGCGGATGCCGTCCGGCAGCGCGGCCAGCTCGAGCGCGAGCGGGCGGTTGGCCGCGTTCAGCCGGCCCAGCACTTCGTCGATCAGCGCCTCGTACTCGCCGATCAGCGCACGCTCGGTGCGGCGCTCCTCGGTGCGTCCGAACGGATCGAGGCCGGTGCCGCGCAGGAACTTCGCCTTCGCGAGCAGGCGGAACGCCGACAGCATCCACGGGCCGTACGCCTTCTTCACGAGATGGCCGTGCGCGTCCTTCTTCGCGAACAGCGGCGGCGCGAGGTGGAATTTCAGCTTCCAGTCGCCTTCGAACTGCGACGACAGACGCGCGACGAACGCCGGATCGGACTGCAGGCGCGCGACCTCGTATTCGTCCTTGTACGCCATCAGCTTGAACAGGTTGCGCGCGACTGCTTCGGTCAGCGGCTCCTGCGCGGCGTCGCCGTCGGCAAGCGCCCGTTCGGCCGCGCGCACCTTGTCGACGAAGGCCGCATAGCGCGCCGCATATGCGGCGTTCTGGTAAGCGGTGAGGAACTCCACGCGCTTCGCGATCAGCGCATCGACCGCCTTCTTCGTGTGCAGCGCGATCACGGTGGCGCGTTGCGCGGCGCCCGCTGCGCCGGCGGCCGCCTGCTTCACGCTCGCCAGGTCGTGCGCCGCGCGGCGGCCCCAGTCGAATGCGGCGCGGTTCTTCTCGACCGACACCGCGTTCAGCTCGATCGCCCGTTCGAGCGACGCCAGCGTGAGCGGCAGCCAGCCCTTCTGCCACGCGTAGCCGAGCACGAACGGGTTCGTGTAGATCGCATCGCCGAGCAGCGCGACCGCGAAGCGGTTGGCGTCGATGAAGTCGACGGCTTCGCCGGCCGCCGCGCGAATGTCGTTCTCGGCCGACAAGCCCGGGAACGTCCAGTTCGGGTTCTTGATGAACTCGGCGGTCGGCGTTTGCGCGCTGTTCACGACGACGCGCGTCGCATCGCGCCGCATCCGCGACGTGCATTCGTCGCCGGCCGTGACGATCGCGTCGCAGCCGATCACGAGGTCGGCCTCGCCCATCGCGATCCGCGTCGCATGGATGTCGGTCGGCGCATGCGAGATCTGCACATGGCTCATCACCGCGCCGCCCTTCTGCGCGAGGCCGGTGACGTCGAGCACGGTCACGCCCTTGTTCTCCAGGTGCGCGGCCATCCCGAGCAGTGCGCCGATCGTGACGACGCCGGTGCCGCCCACGCCGGTCACGAGCACGCCGTAGGCGCGGTCGATCGCCGGCAGCGCCGGCTCCGGGATCGGCGGCAGCGCGCCGCCGTCGACGGCCACCGCCTTCGGCTTCTTCAGCTGGCCGCCTTCGACCGTGACGAAGCTCGGGCAGAACCCCTTCACACAGGAGAAATCCTTGTTGCAGCTCGACTGATTGATCTGGCGCTTCGTGCCGAATTCCGTTTCGAGCGGCTCGACCGACAGGCAGTTCGACTTCACCGAGCAGTCGCCGCAGCCTTCGCATACCGCATCGTTGATCACGACGCGCTTCGCCGGGTCGGGATACGTGCCGCGCTTGCGGCGACGGCGCTTCTCGGTCGCGCAGGTCTGGTCGTAGATCAGGATCGTCGTGCCTGCGATCTCGCGCAACTCGCGCTGCACGTCGTCGAGCTGGTCGCGGTGATGGACCGTCACGCCGGGCGCGAGCAGCGCCTTCTGGCTGTCGTACTTTTCCGGCTCGTCGGTGACGATCACGATCCGCTTCGCGCCTTCGGACGCGAGCTGGTGCGTGATCTGCGGCACCGTCAGCACGCCGTCGACCGGCTGGCCGCCCGTCATCGCGACCGCGTCGTTGTAGAGGATCTTGTAGGTGATGTTCGCCTTCGACGAGATCGCCGCGCGCACCGCCAGCAGGCCCGAGTGGAAGTAGGTGCCGTCGCCGAGGTTCGCGAACACGTGCTTCTCGTCGGTAAACGGCGCCTGGCCGATCCACGGCACGCCTTCGCCGCCCATCTGGCTGAAGGTGCTCGTGTTGCGGTCCATCCAGACCGTCATGTAATGGCAGCCGATCCCGGCGATCGCGCGCGAGCCTTCCGGCACGTTGGTCGACGTGTTGTGCGGGCAGCCCGAGCAGAACCACGGCTTGCGTTCGGTCTGCACGTGCGGCTTCGCGAGCGCCATTTCCTTCGCGTTGATCACCGCGAGCCGCGCGGCGATGCGCGCGCGCACGTCGGACGGCAGCTCGAACTTGTCGAGGCGCGTCGCGATCGCCTTCGCGATGATCGCGGGCGACAGCTCGTAATGCGCGGGCAGCAGCCAGTTGCCCATCGGCACCGACCATTCGCCGCCGGCGCCATCCTTTTCGTCGAACTTGCCGAACACGCGCGGGCGCTGCGCGTCGGGCCAGTTGTACAGCTCTTCCTTGATCGCGTATTCGAGGATCTGGCGCTTTTCCTCGACGACCAGGATTTCGTCGAGGCCGCGCGCGAACGCCTGCGCGCCCTGCGCTTCGAGCGGCCACACACAGCCGACCTTGTACAGGCGGATGCCGATCCGCGCGCAGGTGTCGTCGTCGAGGCCGAGGTCGGTCAGCGCCTGACGCACGTCGAGGTGGGCCTTGCCGGCCGTCATGATCCCGAAGCGGGCATTCGGCGAGTCGATCTCGATCCGATCGAGCTTGTTCGCGCGCACGTACGCGAGCGCCGCGTACCACTTGTAGTCGAGCAACCGCGCTTCCTGCACGAGCGGCGGGTCCGGCCAGCGGATGTTCAGGCCGCCTTCCGGCAGCACGAAGTCGGTCGGCAGCACGATGTCGGTGCGATGCGGGTCGATGTCGACCGATGCCGACGATTCGACGACGTCCGTCACGCACTTGAGCGCGACCCACAGCCCCGAGTAGCGGCTCATCGCCCAGCCGTGCAGGCCGAAGTCGAGATATTCCTGCACGTTGGACGGAAACAGCACCGGCAGCCCGCAGGCCTTGAAGATGTGTTCCGACTGATGCGCGAGCGTCGAGGATTTCGCGGCGTGATCGTCGCCGGCGAGCACGAGCACGCCGCCGTGCGCGGACGAGCCGGCCGAGTTCGCATGCTTGAACACGTCGCCGGTGCGGTCGACGCCCGGGCCTTTGCCGTACCACATGCCGAATACGCCGTCGTACTTCGCGCCGGGGTACAGGTTCACCTGCTGGGAGCCCCACACGGCGGTGGCGGCGAGATCTTCGTTCAGGCCGGGCTGGAACACGATCTGGTGCGCGGCGAGATGCTGCTTGGCCTTCCAGAGCGAGAGGTCGAGGCCGCCGAGCGGCGAGCCGCGGTAGCCGGAGATGAAGCCGGCCGTGTTCAGGCCGGCGGCGCGGTCGCGTTCCTGCTGTAGCATCGGCAGCCGGACGAGCGCCTGGATGCCGCTCATGTACGCGCGGCCGCGTTCGAGCGTGTATTTGTCGTCAAGCGTGACGGACTTCAGCGCGGCTTCAAGCGACGCGCGTTGGCCTGCGTCTAGCGGGGCATTCATTAACAGTCTCCTCCACCCAGTTTGGGATCACCAAAGCTTCGATTGCGTCGACGTCTTGTGAACGTGTCGGCAGTGGCCGGCATATTGGCCGGTTTTAAGTGATGGTAGCACTGGGATAAACCCGCCGCCCAGCGCCGGCCGTGCCGCCGCAAGGCAATGAAGTTGCACGCGGCCTTGCGTTACATCATGTAAAAGCATGTAAAGCCGTCCCCATCTTCGTGCAAACGCCGTTAATCTTGTCGGCCTGCCGGAGGTGCCCGGCCGCGTCGGTTTGCTCCGATGCAACCGGGGAGGCGCCGGCAGTTTTAAAGGAGGTGCAATGAACACACGCCATATCCAGAGTTTCCTGATCGTGTCCGCGGCCTTTTTCGCGATGACCGGCCCGGTGCGCGCGCAAGGCGCGAGCGCACTGGCGAGCGTCGGCGCGCAGCTGCGCCACGTCGCGCCGCAGCAGGACGCCGATGCGCAGCCGGCCGCGGCGCGCGCCGCACGTAAGGCGAACGCGCGTTGATCCGCTCGCGCGGCCGTCCGGCCGCGCCGCTGGAGCAAGACGACAAAAGGGCGGGAATCGCAAGATTCCCGCCCTTTTTCCTGTGCGGCCGCGGGGCAGGAGGCCGGTGCGTCAGGCTTTGTCCTGCACCACGCCGCGACGGATCTGATCGAGCTCGATCGATTCGAACAACGCCTTGAAGTTGCCTTCGCCGAAGCCCTGATTGCCCTTGCGCTGGATGATCTCGAAGAAGATCGGGCCGATCTGGTTCTCGGTGAAGATCTGCAGCAGCAGGTCGTCGCGCGCGCCGTCGATCAGGATCTTGCGCTTCTTCAGTTCGTCCAGCGATTCGCCGTGGTTCGGCACGCGACGATCGACCAGCTCGTAATACGTATCGATCGTGTCGAGCAGCTTCACGCCCTTGCCGCGCAGCCCGTCGACGGCGCCGTAGATGTCGTTCGTGCCGAGCGCGATGTGCTGGATGCCTTCGCCGTGGTACGCGTCCAAATATTCCTGGATCTGGCCGGCCGTGTCCGAGCCTTCCTCGTTGATCGGGATCCGGATCTTGCCGCACGGCGACGTCATCGCCTTCGACTTCACGCCGGTGACCTTGCCTTCGATGTCGAAGTAACGCACTTCGCGGAAGTTGAACAGGCGTTCGTAGAATTCCGCCCATTCCTGCATGCGGCCGCGATGCACGTTGTGCGTCAGGTGGTCGATATAAGTGAGGCCGTGGCCGACCGGGTTCGGGTTGGCACCGGGAATCGGCTCGAAGTCGACGTCATAGATGCTGATGTCGCCGATCGCGCCCGGCTGCGCGCCGTTCTTGCCGCGCCAGCGGTCGACGAAATAGATCAGCGAATCGCCGATGCCCTTGATTGCCGGAATGTTCAGCTCCATCGGACCCGTCTTGTTGTCGAAGCCCCACGCGCCGAGTTCGAGCGCGTGCCGGTACGCTTTCGCGGCGTCCTGCACGCGGAACGCGATCGCGCAGATCGACGGGCCGTGCAGGCGCGCGAAGCGCTGCGCGAACGAATCCGGCTCGGCGTTGATGATGAAGTTGATGTCGCCCTGACGGTAGACCGTCACGTCCTTGTGGCGATGGCGCGCGATCGCGGTGAAACCCATCCGCTCGAACAACTGTCCGAGCGCTTTCGGATCCGGCGCCGTGTATTCGATGAATTCGAAGCCGTCGGTGCCGACGGGGTTGTCCCAGTTGGGAATCTGCATGCCTTGTCTCCTGTCTGCTTGGCGATCGGCCGGGCGATGCGGGGCGCCGGCCCGGTTCACGTCGAACGCGGCGCGCGCGGCGGGCGCGCACAACGCGATCGATACCTGCGACAGAGTGTAGCGGGCAGCCACGAGCGAAAACTTGCGAACTTAATCGCAGGTGCCTACGATGGCGCAATTTCCAGCCTCAATATCACGAACGGAGGGCAGAAAATGGCGCTCGTCGAATTGGACGCCATCGATCGGCGGATTCTCGCGATCCTTCAGGAAAACGGCCGCCTGTCGAATCAGGAGCTCGCCGAGCGCGTGAACCTGTCGCCGAGCCCGTGCCTGCGGCGAATCCGGCGGCTCGAGGAGATCGGGGTGATCACCGGCTACGTCGCGCTGCTCGACCCGCAGAAGCTCGGGCTCGACCTGCTCGCGTACGTCAGCGTGCGGCTCGAGAAGCGCGGCGGCCTGGCGCCGGCCCGCGGCGACGAGACGTCGGCGCGCGCGGGCGCGACCCACGCGGAGCTGTTCCGCGCGGCGGTGCAGACCTGGCCGGAAGTGGTGGCGTGCCATGCGATGACCGGTGACATGGATTACCTGCTGCGTGTGCAGGTCGAGGACATGGCGCATTTCTCCCGCTTCGTGCAGGAGCATCTGCTGCACCATCCGTCGGTGATCGACGTGAAGACGAGCTTCTCGCTCGAATGCTTCAAGGAGACGACCGCGTTGCCGATCCGGTCGGTGCGCTAGCGCGCGGAGGAAGTGGGGAAGTGTGCCGGCCGCGCAGCCCCGCAGGGCGGCGCGACCGGCCGATGCGTTACGCCGTCAGCGCGGCGGGCATCATCGATTCGATGAACTTCGACGTGCGGTGCGCCTGGCGCTTCAGCGCATAGTCGAACACCGCGGCCTGCTCCTGCAGCATCTCGGCGAGGATCGTCGAGTGGTCGGCCGGCGGCAGCGACAGATATGCATCGGCTTCGCCGTAGGCATATTCGATCCGCATCCCGGATTTCTTCGCGATGTGCATCATCGTCGCGTTGCGCGACAGGCAATGCATGTACAGCATCGTCACGTGGGTATTGCGGCTGCGGATCGCCGCGCGCTCGAACAGCTTCGAGCCGACGCCGCAACCCCGCGCGCGTTCCAGCACCGACACGCCGAATTCGGCCGTGCGCTTGTCGCCGTCGGCCGGCAGGTACGCCAGATGGCCGACGCCGATCAGTTCGAGCGCATGGTCGAACACGCCGAATACGGTATCGCGACCGAAATCGATCGTACGGACATAGTTCTCGATCACGTGGTCGGGCACCATCTGGCCGAAGCGCAGCAGGCGGTCCTCTTCGTCGAGCGAGAGAAAGTGAGTGAGCATGCGCTCACGGTCTTTGGAAGCCAGTTCCCTGACGAGAACCGGCGCAGTCCCGGCGTTGCCGACAGCATCGGCACGGCGGTCGGATTGCGTGTTCATCGTGGGTTCCTCAGTGTGTAGCTGCACAAGCGACTTGTGCGACGCAGCAGCATTCTACCTGAGTGGGTTGGGGAAAACCCGTATTTCGCCGTGTTCGTGCCGAGGGGGAATTCTAAATCCGCTTAGCTAACCGCGTATCTATTTGATTTTTAAAGGATTGAAAATTCATCATATGAAACGCGCGGCCGCCTGTCGCAGTGTGACGGCCGCGCAACGCATGCTGCTGCGCGGCAATCATGCCGTGCCGGACAGCCCGCGCTCCATCAGGTCGATCACCTGTTCGGCGAAGTCGCGGTAGCCCAGGCGGCCGCCGGGCTTCAGCCACGTGAAGGTCCAGTTGATCATCCCGAACACCATCATCGTGACCGACGTCTGGTTTTCCTTCGAGATCCGGTCGGGATACGCGCGTGCGAGCTGGCGCGCGAACGCCGCGACGATATCGCGCTGGCGATCGAGCACGATTTCGCGCTGTGCGTCCTCCAGATACTTGACGTCGTTGAGCAGCGCCACGTGGCGGCTGTGCGACGTCTCATACTCGGCGAGGAACGCGCGCACGAGCTCGGCGAACGCGTCGCGCTCGCTGAGCCCGCGCCGCTGGCTCGCGCCTTCGACCTCGGCGATGATCAGCATCAGCCGCTTCGTGTAGCGGTCGAGCAGGTCGAACAGGATCGCTTCCTTGCTCTCGTAGTAGTGATAGAGGCGGGCCTTCGACGTGCCGCTCGCGGTCGCCAGATCGGACATCGACGTGCTCGGATAGCTCGTCTGCGCAAATTTCTCGGCGGCGAGATCGAGGATCTGTTCGCGCTGGGATTCGTGGTCGGGCGCTCGGGTACGGGCCATGGTGGAATGCGAAAGGGGACGAAAGAGGGAGATGCAGGACGTTAGCGGGCGGCGGCTGCCGCGCGCACCTGCGTGGAAGAGAGGGCGGCCGGCGCGTCGTCCTGCAGCTCGAGGCGGCCCGCTGCCGCCAGTTCGCGGCAGCGCCACCACGCGATCGAATCGCTGACGAACAGCCCGCCGCGGTCGGCGCCGGCCATGACGCTGCCGACGAGCCGCCGCGCGGGTTGCCAGCCGGCTTCGGCATGCGCGAGGATCAGCGCGTCGAGGTCGGTGTAGTGCCCGCTCTTGATCGTGTTGCTGACCCAGTAGCGCAATTCCGCGTTCAGGTGCTTCGCCTCCTGCCATTCGAGCGCGAGCCGGCCGATGCGCAGCACCGAGATCGGCGCGGCCACCGGGCGTTTGCGGGCGAACGCCGCCGGCGGGAACATCCCGGTCGCGCACGCCTGATCGGTGCGCGTCAGCGCCGCGCGGGCCGGTGCATCGAGATCGGCCGGTGACATCCGCACTTCGTTCAGCCGCTGCGGCACGTTGCGCAGATGATAGGCGACGCGGCGCAGCAGCAGCTTGTCGCCGACGCTCGGCGCATGCCAGACGACCACCTGGCCGGAGTCCGCCGCGAGCGCGTCGAGCCGGGCCAGCTCGGCTTCGATCTGCGCGTGCCAGTCGGGAATCTGGTCGCCTAGCACGTGCTGCCAGAACGCGGCGCGCGTGTCCGGCGTCTCGTCGACGCCCTGCAAGGGGCCGACCGCGAGATCGTCGAGCAATCCGACGACGAGCTCGTCGCGTCCCGCTTGCGCGAGCGCGTCGCGCAGCGACTCGGCGGCGCTGCCGCCTTGAATCACGTGAATGGTACTCATCGGCCTGTGGTCAACAAAAGAAAACCGCCGGCCGGCCGGACGTTGCGACGTCCGACCGGCCGGCGGCCCCTAGTGTAAGCGAGATGTGTGACGGCGAGAAACCGGCGCGGCGCGCCGGTGCGACGCCGCTCAACGCTCGTCGAAACTCACGACGACCTTGTCGCTGACCGGATGACACTGGCACGTCAGCACGAAGCCGTCCTTCACTTCGCGCTCGTCGAGCGTGTAGTTCTTGTCCATCCGCACCTCGCCTTCGACCACCTTCGCGCGGCACGTGCAGCACACGCCGCCCTTGCACGCGTACGGCAGCGCGAGGCCCGCGCGCAGCCCCACGTCGAGAAGGCTCACGCCTTCGTACGGCAAGCGCAGCTTGCGCTTCTTGCCGTCGAGGACGATTTCGAGGTCCGCGGCCGGCGTCTGCTCGGTGATCTCGACGACCGGCGCGCCGGCTTGCGGCAGCGGCGTGCCGAAGCGCTCGACGTGCACCTTCTCCGGCGACACGCCGGCGGCCTTCAGCGCGGCCTCGGCCGCATCCATCATCGGTGCGGGGCCGCAGATGAACGCTTCGTCGATCGCGTCGGCCGGCATCAGCGTCGCGAGGAATTGCGCGCATTTCGCCTGGTCGAGCACGCCGTTGAACAGCTCGACGTCCTGCTGATCGTCCGACAACACGTGATACAGCACGAAGCGGTTCATGAAGCGGTTCTTCAGGTCCTCCAGCTCTTCCGCGAACATGATCGCGTCGACGCTGCGGTTGCCGTAGATCAGCGTGAACGTGCTGCGCGGCTCGAGCTCGAGCGTGGTCTTCACGATGGCCAGCACCGGCGTGATGCCGGAGCCGCCCGAGAACGCGACGTACTGCTTGCCGTGGTCGGCGTTCAGGTGCGTGAAGAAGCGGCCGTCCGGCGTCATCACGTCGATCGTCTGGCCCGGCTTCAGCGTGTCGAACGCGAAGTTCGAGAAGCGGCCGCCGCGCACCCGCTTGATGCCGATGCGCAGTTCGCCGTCGCGGTCGTAGTCGGTCGTGCCGACGCAGATCGAATACGAACGGCGTGTTTCCTCGCCGTCGATGTGCGTCTTCAGCGTGACGAACTGGCCCTGCGTGAAGCGGTACGCGTCGCGCAGCTCGGGCGGCACGTCGAAGGAGACGGTGACGGCGTCGGCGGTTTCGGGGCGCACGTCGCGGATACGCAGCGGGTGGAATTGCGGGGTCGCCATGATCAGTAAGGTTTGAAGTAGTCGAAGGGTTCGCGGCAGTCGACGCAGCGATACAGCGCCTTGCAGGCCGTGGACGCAAATTGCGCGAGTCGTTCGGTGCGCGCGGAGCCGCAGCGCGGGCACACGGGCGCTGCGACGGGACGCGGCACGAAGCGCACGACCTGCTCGCGCGGCGCGGCGCTGCCGCACTGGCCGACGGGCGGCGCAATGCCGTACGCGCGCAGCTTGTCGCGCGCTTCCTGCGTGATCCAGTCGGTCGTCCAGGCGGGCGCGAGCACCGTCTCGATCCGGTGCGGCGGCAGGCCGGCCGCCTGCAGCGCGGCCGCGATGTCCTCGGCGATTTGCGACATCGCCGGGCAGCCCGAGTAGGTCGGCGTGATCACGACCTCGAGCAGGCCATCGTGCGCGCGGCGGACGTCGCGCAGGATGCCGAGCTCGCGAATCGATACGACCGGGATTTCGGGATCGGGCACGGCCTCGAGCACGTCCCACGCGCGTGCGAGCAACGGATCGTCGCGCTGCGCGGCGGGCGCGGCGTCGGCATGGGCGGGGGCGGCAGTCTGGGCGGACATCGTCGGGCTCCGTTCGGTGGGTCGCGGCGGCCGCTTACCAGCTCGCGCCGGGATGCTGGCGCGCGAGGCTCTGCATTTCGGCGAGCAGGTAGCCCATGTGCTCCGAGTGCTCGCCGTGCTTGCCGGTCGTCACGTGCTGCACGGGCGCGGGCGGCACGAGCGTCGCTTCGGCGAGCGTATCGTCCACGTCCGCGCGCCACGCGGTCTCGAGCGCGGCCGCGGCCGGGCCGAGGCCCTGGGCGACGGCGGCGGCGTCGATCGCGTCCGCGACGAAGAACTCGCGCGTGTACGGCAGCAGATAGTCGAGCGCGGCCTGGGCGCGGCGATGCGATTCGTCGGTGCCGTCGCCGAGGCGCACCAGCCATTCGCGCGCGTGCTGCACGTGATAGCGCGTCTCCTTCACCGATTTCGCGGCGATCGCCGCGAGTTGCGCGTCCGTCGAGGTTTCGAGCGCGGTCCACACGTGCAGCATCAGCGTCGTGTAGAGGAAGTTGCGCACGATCGTCACCGCGTAGTCCTTGTCGGCGTGCGCGGTGCCGGCGAGCGGGCCGTAGTGCGGCAGCTCGACGAGCGTGAAGTTCGCGAACTCGCGTTCGGTGCGGAAGTACGCGTAATCGTCCTCCGTCTTCGCCGCGCCGTTGAGCTGGCGCTCGAGCTCGGCTGCGTGCGTGTACAGCATGCGGGCCTGGCCGATCAGGTCGAGACTCATGTTGGTGAGCGCGATGTCTTCCTCGAGGATCGGGCCGTGGCCGCACCATTCGGCGTTGCGCTGACCGAGGATCAGCGCATTGTCCGCGAGGCGCAGCACGTAGGAGAGGTGTTCGGGCGTGATCGTCATGGCGCGGGCGTTACATGTGGTTGACTTCGTCGGGCAGCGTGTAGAACGTCGGATGGCGGTAGATCTTGTCGCCCGCCGGTTCGAACAGCTCGGCCTTTTCGGCCGGATCCGACGCGGTGATGGCCGACGACGGCACCACCCAGATGCTCACGCCTTCCTGGCGGCGCGTGTAGACGTCGCGCGCCATGCGCAGCGCCATCGACGCGTCTGCCGCGTGCAGGCTGCCGCAATGCTTGTGGTCGAGCCCCTGCTTGCTGCGCACGAACACTTCCCAGATCGGCCATTCCTTGTTCATCACTCTCTCCTGAATCCTGTATTCGATGGTGCCGCTCAGGCGGCGTGCTGTTCGGCGCGGGCGCGGCGCTTCGCTTCGTGCGCGAGCGCGGCTTCGCGCACCCATGCGCCGTCCGCGTGCGCCTTCACGCGGGTCGCGAGGCGTTCCTTGTTGCACGGGCCGTCGCCGTTGACGACGCGCCAGAATTCATCCCAGTCGATCGCGCCGTAGTCGTAGTGGCCGCGCGCGTCGTTCCACTTGAGGTCGGGGTCGGGCAGCGTGACGCCGAGCACCTTGGCCTGCTCGACGGTCGCGTCGACGAACTTCTGCCGCAGGTCGTCGTTCGAGATCCGCTTGATGCCCCACTTCGCGGACTGGTTGCTGTGGACCGAATCGGCATCGCTCGGGCCGAACATCATCAGCACCGGCCACCACCAGCGGTCCACCGCCTGCTGAACCATCGCGCGCTGCGCGTCGGTGCCCTTCATCATCGACAGCAGGGCATCGAAGCCCTGCCGCTGATGGAACGATTCCTCCTTGCACACGCGGATCATGGCGCGCGCATACGGGCCGTAGGTGCAGCGGCACAGCGGAATCTGGTTCATGATCGCGGCGCCGTCGACGAGCCAGCCGATCACGCCGACGTCGGCCCAGGTCGGCGTCGGGTAGTTGAAGATGCTCGAATATTTCGCCTTGCCGGCGTGCAGCGCGTCGATCAGCGATTCGCGCGACACGCCGAGCGTTTCGACCGCGCTATATAGATAAAGGCCGTGGCCGGCTTCGTCCTGTACTTTCGCGAGCAGGATCGCCTTGCGCTTCAGGCTCGGCGCGCGCGAGATCCAGTTGCCTTCCGGCAGCATGCCGACGACTTCCGAGTGCGCATGCTGCGAGATTTGCCGGATCAGCGTCTTGCGATAGGCGTCGGGCATCCAGTCCTGCGGTTCGACCTTGCCGTCCGCGGCCATGACCGCGTCGAACCGCGCTTGCTCGGGTGACTCGGCTGCGGCGTCGAGCGGCGCGACGTTGCCGGGGATGTCGAGGGATTGCGTGTACATGGCGGAGATTCTCGTCCGGTTGATTGTGCGCAAAGTATAAACCAACCGACCGGTCGGTTAATATATTTTGCATGGATTCACGGCGAGATGCGGGTAAACGACAGGTGTCGCGGCGAGAGGGGATTGCGTCCGATTTATGGTGCGCTGCGTGACGGGAGCCGGTTCTGCGGCACAATTCCCGCTTTCCGAAGAGGATTTCGCCGATGTCATTTCGAAGTGGTTTCGTCGCGGCGCTGGTGGGCGCGTCCGTATTCCTGTCGCCGGTTGCGGCGTCCGCCGCACCGGGCGGATGGGTTGCCGCGTGGGCGACCGCGTTGCAGCCGATCCCCGACCTCGCTGCGCCGCCGCCGCTCTACCGCGCGCCGGACGTGGCCGGTCGTACGGTCCGGCAGATCGTCTACCCGACGGTATCGGGGCGGGCCGCGCGAATCCGCGTGAGCAACGCGTACGGGCATGCGCCGCTCCAGATCGACGCGGCGAGCCTGGCGCCGGCGGGCGACGGTGCGGCGCTTGCGGGTGGTGCAGCCGCGGTGCGCTTCGGCGGACGGGCGGCGGTGACGCTCGCGCCGGGCCAGGAACTCGAAAGCGATCCGGTGACTATCGACGTGACGTCCGGGCGACCGTATGCGATCAGTTTGCAGATGGGCGCGCGCCAGCGGATGACGGTGTGGCACCGGGTGTCGAACCAGGTCAACTACGTGTCGTCGCCCGGCGACTACGTAACCGACGCCGACGCTCGCGCGTTCCGAACCCGCTTCACGCAGTACGCGTGGGTGACGGAACTGGCCGTCGAGGACGGCTCCGCACGGGCCAGCGTCGCGGCGATCGGCGATTCGATTACCGACGGGCTGCGCTCGAGCCTGAACCGCAACCACCGCTGGCCGGATGCGCTCGCGCGCAGGCTGGCGGCTGCGGGCTCGGATTCGGTCGGCGTCGTGAATCTCGGCATCAGCGGCAACCGGTTGCTGAGCGATTCCGCGTGCTACGGCACGTCGCTGGCGGCACGGTACGAGCGCGATGCGCTGTCGCGCTCGGGCGTGAAGGCAGCGATCGTGCTGATCGGCATCAACGACATCAACTTCGCGGCGATGCCGGCGCGTGCGGGGCTCGACTGTGACAGCCCGCACACGCAGGTTACGGCCGCGTCGTTGATCGACGGATATCGGCGGTTGATCGACGCCGCGCATCGCCGGGGCGTGAAGGTTTTCGGCGCGACGCTGACGCCGGCCGCGCTGCCGGCCGCGCGCGAGGCGACCCGGCTGGAGGTGAACCGGTGGATCCGCAGCGGCGGCGGGTTCGACGGCGTGGTGGACTTCGATGCGGCGCTGCGCGACCCGGCGCGCCCGAGCGTGCTGCAGCGCCGCTATGACAGCGGCGACGGGATTCATCCGAGCGACGCCGGCTACACGGCGATGGCCGACGCCGTGCCGTTGGAGCAACTGCGGGTGGCGGTGCGCGGTAACTGAGTTGCCTGCACTTACTCTATCTATATATAGAGAACGACGCGGCGCGGAGGTATTGCCGGTCTAGCCTGAGCCCCGCACGCGGCAGCGTGCGGGGCTTTTTCAAAATATTTTCACAAAAGGGGTTGCATTGCGAGGGGCGGGTGCATAGAATCACGCCTCTTTCGCGCTACCGGAAACGCGGCGCGGGAGAAGAAGGGAAGCGGTGCGGTTGGGGTGGTTGTAGTGACCCGAAGGCACACGAAGCTGAACCCCTCACCGTCACAACGAAGCAGTTCAAAAAGTTGTTGACGAGTGAAGAAGGGCGGTTCATAATCTCGTTTCTCTGCTGCTGAAAACGCAGCGCTGCTGAGAAACACGAAGTTCCTCGCAGAAATGCTCTTTAAAAATTAACAGCCGATAAGTGTGGGCGCTTGATGGAAGCGAGCTGATCTTCGGGTCAGAAAGCGAAAGTATCAAGAGTCTCACACTAAAGTAAGTCAGGTTTATGAAGAGATTCATATACCTGTCAGCTTTGAGTGAGCGACCGGTTCTTAACGGAACCGAAAACAGTAACAGGTTTAAACTGAAGAGTTTGATCCTGGCTCAGATTGAACGCTGGCGGCATGCCTTACACATGCAAGTCGAACGGCAGCACGGGTGCTTGCACCTGGTGGCGAGTGGCGAACGGGTGAGTAATACATCGGAACATGTCCTGTAGTGGGGGATAGCCCGGCGAAAGCCGGATTAATACCGCATACGATCTATGGATGAAAGCGGGGGACCTTCGGGCCTCGCGCTATAGGGTTGGCCGATGGCTGATTAGCTAGTTGGTGGGGTAAAGGCCTACCAAGGCGACGATCAGTAGCTGGTCTGAGAGGACGACCAGCCACACTGGGACTGAGACACGGCCCAGACTCCTACGGGAGGCAGCAGTGGGGAATTTTGGACAATGGGCGAAAGCCTGATCCAGCAATGCCGCGTGTGTGAAGAAGGCCTTCGGGTTGTAAAGCACTTTTGTCCGGAAAGAAATCCTTGGCTCTAATACAGTCGGGGGATGACGGTACCGGAAGAATAAGCACCGGCTAACTACGTGCCAGCAGCCGCGGTAATACGTAGGGTGCAAGCGTTAATCGGAATTACTGGGCGTAAAGCGTGCGCAGGCGGTTTGCTAAGACCGATGTGAAATCCCCGGGCTCAACCTGGGAACTGCATTGGTGACTGGCAGGCTAGAGTATGGCAGAGGGGGGTAGAATTCCACGTGTAGCAGTGAAATGCGTAGAGATGTGGAGGAATACCGATGGCGAAGGCAGCCCCCTGGGCCAATACTGACGCTCATGCACGAAAGCGTGGGGAGCAAACAGGATTAGATACCCTGGTAGTCCACGCCCTAAACGATGTCAACTAGTTGTTGGGGATTCATTTCCTTAGTAACGTAGCTAACGCGTGAAGTTGACCGCCTGGGGAGTACGGTCGCAAGATTAAAACTCAAAGGAATTGACGGGGACCCGCACAAGCGGTGGATGATGTGGATTAATTCGATGCAACGCGAAAAACCTTACCTACCCTTGACATGGTCGGAATCCTGAAGAGATTCGGGAGTGCTCGAAAGAGAACCGGCGCACAGGTGCTGCATGGCTGTCGTCAGCTCGTGTCGTGAGATGTTGGGTTAAGTCCCGCAACGAGCGCAACCCTTGTCCTTAGTTGCTACGCAAGAGCACTCTAAGGAGACTGCCGGTGACAAACCGGAGGAAGGTGGGGATGACGTCAAGTCCTCATGGCCCTTATGGGTAGGGCTTCACACGTCATACAATGGTCGGAACAGAGGGTTGCCAACCCGCGAGGGGGAGCTAATCCCAGAAAACCGATCGTAGTCCGGATTGCACTCTGCAACTCGAGTGCATGAAGCTGGAATCGCTAGTAATCGCGGATCAGCATGCCGCGGTGAATACGTTCCCGGGTCTTGTACACACCGCCCGTCACACCATGGGAGTGGGTTTTACCAGAAGTGGCTAGTCTAACCGCAAGGAGGACGGTCACCACGGTAGGATTCATGACTGGGGTGAAGTCGTAACAAGGTAGCCGTATCGGAAGGTGCGGCTGGATCACCTCCTTTCCAGAGCTATCTCGCAAAATTGAGCGCTCACGCTTATCGGCTGTAAATTTAAAGACAGACTCAGGGGTCTGTAGCTCAGTCGGTTAGAGCACCGTCTTGATAAGGCGGGGGTCGTTGGTTCGAATCCAACCAGACCCACCATTTGTCTGGCGGTAACACCCTGAGGCATCTGTACTCATGGGGGCATAGCTCAGCTGGGAGAGCACCTGCTTTGCAAGCAGGGGGTCGTCGGTTCGATCCCGTCTGCCTCCACCAATCCTCAATGACAAGCGTTCGACGCGTCGAGCTTTTGTCATTGGCGATTGAGCCAGTCAGAGTGATATGAGTAACACCATATCGGCTGTCGTTCTTTAACAATCTGGAAGAAGTAAGTAATTTGGATAGCGGAAGCGTCTTGAGATGGACGTGAAAACTATCCGGGTTGTGATTGTATCGATGTATCTCAAGATGATTCGAACTTCATGTTCGGCTCAATTGGAATACGGCACAACGCGAGAACTCAACCTGTAGCGACTGTCGATGAGACAGACTCGTTATAGGGTCAAGCGAACAAGTGCATGTGGTGGATGCCTTGGCGATCACAGGCGATGAAGGACGCGGTAGCCTGCGAAAAGCTACGGGGAGCTGGCAAACGAGCTTTGATCCGTAGATGTCCGAATGGGGAAACCCGGCCCTTTTGGGTCATCCTGGACTGAATACATAGGTCCAGAGAAGCGAACGCGGTGAACTGAAACATCTAAGTAACCGCAGGAAAAGAAATCAACCGAGATTCCCAAAGTAGTGGCGAGCGAAATGGGATGAGCCTTGCACTCTTTATTTGTATTGTTAGCCGAACGCTCTGGAAAGTGCGGCCATAGCAGGTGATAGCCCTGTAGGCGAAAACAGTATGAAAGAACTAGGTGTGCGACAAGTAGGGCGGGACACGTGAAATCCTGTCTGAAGATGGGGGGACCATCCTCCAAGGCTAAATACTCGTGATCGACCGATAGTGAACCAGTACCGTGAGGGAAAGGCGAAAAGAACCCCGGGAGGGGAGTGAAATAGATCCTGAAACCGCATGCATACAAACAGTCGGAGCCTCGCAAGGGGTGACGGCGTACCTTTTGTATAATGGGTCAGCGACTTACGTTCAGTAGCAAGCTTAACCGTATAGGGCAGGCGTAGCGAAAGCGAGTCCGAATAGGGCGTTCAGTTGCTGGGCGTAGACCCGAAACCAGGTGATCTATCCATGGCCAGGATGAAGGTGCGGTAACACGTACTGGAGGTCCGAACCCACTAACGTTGAAAAGTTAGGGGATGAGCTGTGGATAGGGGTGAAAGGCTAAACAAACCTGGAAATAGCTGGTTCTCTCCGAAAACTATTTAGGTAGTGCCTCGTGTCTCACCTTCGGGGGTAGAGCACTGTCATGGTTGGGGGGTCTATTGCAGATTACCCCGCCATAGCAAACTCCGAATACCGAAGAGTGCAATCACGGGAGACAGACATCGGGTGCTAACGTCCGGTGTCAAGAGGGAAACAACCCAGACCGCCAGCTAAGGTCCCCAAATATAGCTAAGTGGGAAACGAAGTGGGAAGGCTAAAACAGTCAGGAGGTTGGCTTAGAAGCAGCCACCCTTTAAAGAAAGCGTAATAGCTCACTGATCGAGTCGTCCTGCGCGGAAGATGTAACGGGGCTAAGCTATATACCGAAGCTGCGGATGCGAGCTTTGCTCGCATGGTAGGAGAGCGTTCCGTAAGCCTGCGAAGGTGCCTTGTAAAGGGTGCTGGAGGTATCGGAAGTGCGAATGCTGACATGAGTAGCGATAAAGGGGGTGAAAGGCCCCCTCGCCGTAAGCCCAAGGTTTCCTACGCAACGTTCATCGGCGTAGGGTGAGTCGGCCCCTAAGGCGAGGCAGAAATGCGTAGCTGATGGGAAGCAGGTCAATATTCCTGCACCATTGTTAGATGCGATGGGGGGACGGATCGCGGAAGGTTGTCCGGGTGTTGGAAGTCCCGGTCGCTGCATTGGAGAAGGCACTTAGGCAAATCCGGGTGCGTAATTCAAGGGTGTGGCGCGAGCTCCTTCGGGAGCGAAGCAATTGGAAGTGGTTCCAAGAAAAGCCTCTAAGCTTCAGTCTAACGATGACCGTACCGCAAACCGACACAGGTGGGCGAGATGAGTATTCTAAGGCGCTTGAGAGAACTCGGGAGAAGGAACTCGGCAAATTGGTACCGTAACTTCGGGATAAGGTACGCCCTTGTAGCTTGACTGGCCTGCGCCAGGAGGGTGAAGGGGTTGCAATAAACTGGTGGCTGCGACTGTTTAATAAAAACACAGCACTCTGCAAACACGAAAGTGGACGTATAGGGTGTGACGCCTGCCCGGTGCCGGAAGATTAAATGATGGGGTGCAAGCTCTTGATTGAAGTCCCGGTAAACGGCGGCCGTAACTATAACGGTCCTAAGGTAGCGAAATTCCTTGTCGGGTAAGTTCCGACCTGCACGAATGGCGTAACGATGGCCACACTGTCTCCTCCCGAGACTCAGCGAAGTTGAAGTGTTTGTGATGATGCAATCTACCCGCGGCTAGACGGAAAGACCCCATGAACCTTTACTGTAGCTTTGCATTGGACTTTGAACCGATCTGTGTAGGATAGGTGGGAGGCTATGAAACCGGAACGCTAGTTTCGGTGGAGCCGTCCTTGAAATACCACCCTGGTTTGTTTGAGGTTCTAACCTTGGCCCGTGATCCGGGTCGGGGACAGTGCATGGTAGGCAGTTTGACTGGGGCGGTCTCCTCCCAAAGCGTAACGGAGGAGTACGAAGGTACGCTAGGTACGGTCGGAAATCGTGCTGATAGTGCAATGGCATAAGCGTGCTTAACTGCGAGACCGACAAGTCGAGCAGGTGCGAAAGCAGGTCATAGTGATCCGGTGGTTCTGTATGGAAGGGCCATCGCTCAACGGATAAAAGGTACTCTGGGGATAACAGGCTGATACCGCCCAAGAGTTCATATCGACGGCGGTGTTTGGCACCTCGATGTCGGCTCATCTCATCCTGGGGCTGTAGCCGGTCCCAAGGGTATGGCTGTTCGCCATTTAAAGAGGTACGTGAGCTGGGTTTAAAACGTCGTGAGACAGTTTGGTCCCTATCTGCCGTGGGCGTTGGATATTTGAAGGGGGCTGCTCCTAGTACGAGAGGACCGGAGTGGACGAACCTCTGGTGTACCGGTTGTCACGCCAGTGGCATCGCCGGGTAGCTATGTTCGGAAGAGATAACCGCTGAAAGCATCTAAGCGGGAAACTCGCCTTAAGATGAGATATCCCTGGGGACTAGATCCCCTTGAAGGGTCGTTCGAGACCAGGACGTTGATAGGTCAGGTGTGTAAGCGCAGTAATGCGTTCAGCTAACTGATACTAATTGCCCGTAAGGCTTGATCCTATAACAAGTCTGCCTTGTAGATCGGCGCCGTGCGAAAGCACTGGCCGCGATCCAGAGCGACATGTTGGATTCTCGTGTGTGATACACACAACCTAAATTACTGCTTCTTCCCAGATTGGTTCTGTTGGCCGCGCCAGCAGAACAACCCTCTTTGCCTGATGACCATAGCGAGTCGGTCCCACCCCTTCCCATCCCGAACAGGACCGTGAAACGACTCTACGCCGATGATAGTGCGGATTCCCGTGTGAAAGTAGGTAATCGTCAGGCTCCCCTAAGCCAAGAACCCCCGCCCGAAAGGCGGGGGTTTTTGCATTTGTGCGACGGAAAAGTCTTATGCCTTCGTGACTTGGTAGTAAGCTCTGCTGCCAGCGTGTCGCCCGAGGTCCCCTGCCTACATATATCGATCAGCCGCCCCAGCGGACGACGCATCGACAGGCCGAGAACGGATGCCTGTAGGCACAGCGCTAAGCAGTACACCCTCCCGGGTACCTGCTCCCTATAGTCACTTCGGCAGTCCGAACTGCGGGTTAATCTTGTGCTGCCCGCCAGAGCATGGTGCCGCTTGAGTGCGTCCCTCGGGCGGTCGGTAGCTCCTCGGAAATCGAACGGGTTATCGGCCCGCTGGACATCTATCGCTTCCAGCGATGGTGCACCACACCCCGCGATATCCGGACGCGTACTGCAATGAACTGCGGCCGATTTCCGATATCTCCCTCCGGCGACGAGCCGCAGCTGCGGTCCGTTCCGTCAAGATTTAGGGCTTGGCCGGCCGCGACCTGGTGGTCTCAGTCCGTGCAGCACGGGCGGCCCGGTGGCGTGTCCACGACATCGTCACTTGAGGGCGGCCAGGGTGGCGCGTAAGAGCGTGCACGGTGGGCACGTGTAGGTCGGGGCGAAGTTGTGCTGCCGATGTTTTGTGCCTTGGGCGCCTGCTATTACTCGATTGCGCCGACCGGGAGTGGTCTAGCCGGAGGCATTTTCAGCTCGATCGGCGTATGGCGACCGTCCTAACGGTCGCCATACAGCGAACTATGGCTGCACGGGCACTGGGGGGCTGCTTATAACGCGCCCCAGCCATCGCCGACGAAGAGCGCGTCCGCCGTCGTGCGGAGATCACGCGCTTCGTAGCGTGCGCGAGCAACAGCGGATCTGTGATCCCAGCTCCAGCACAACGAAGAGCATTATGTCGAGCCCGTCTCCACGACATCCGAACCGCCGCCAAACACTCCAACCGACGCCGTTCCAATTGCCCGGCATGGAAATTGCGAAATTTTTTCGTCTACCTGCTTGGCATTCCGGGCAGGAGGTCGTATGATGGCGGTCTTTCGTTTTCAGCAAAGATGCAAATCGCTGCTGAAGACGGGGTCTGACGAAGATGTGGACGCCGATGGCGATCCTCTCGAATTTGCCTTTAGCCGGGCGAGTGCGGGTGTCGGGTGTGTCGGTCTGGTGCCTTGGAAGAAAATGAAAATAATCTTCCGGATGTGCTTGACAAGAGTGTGATGCACCCCCATAATCGTCAGTTCTCTGCGGAGGGGTGCCCGAGTGGCTAAAGGGGGCAGACTGTAAATCTGTTGGCTTACGCCTACGTTGGTTCGAATCCAACCTCCTCCACCAGAACATCAGCGCAGAGAGCGGTAGGGAATCGTTAGTGGCCCGTGCGGGTGTAGCTCAATGGTAGAGCAGAAGCCTTCCAAGCTTACGACGAGGGTTCGATTCCCTTCACCCGCTCCAGTCCGCGAAGTTGAAGCGTTACATGCCCATGTGGCTCAGTGGTAGAGCACTCCCTTGGTAAGGGAGAGGTCGGCAGTTCGATCCTGCCCATGGGCACCAGCAGTAAAAAGTCAGTGTCTGTTTGCGCGCGGCGCAACATGTGAAATTCCTTTCGGGAGTTGAAAATGGCCAAGGAAAAGTTTGAGCGGACCAAGCCGCACGTCAACGTTGGTACGATCGGTCACGTTGACCACGGCAAGACGACGCTGACGGCAGCGATCACGACGGTGCTGACGAAGAAGTTCGGCGGCGAAGCGAAGGCCTACGACCAGATCGACGCGGCACCGGAAGAAAAGGCGCGCGGCATCACGATCAACACGGCACACGTTGAGTACGAAACGGCGAACCGCCACTACGCACACGTCGACTGCCCGGGCCACGCCGACTACGTGAAGAACATGATCACGGGCGCAGCGCAGATGGACGGCGCGATCCTGGTTTGCTCGGCAGCAGACGGCCCGATGCCGCAAACGCGCGAGCACATCCTGCTGGCACGTCAGGTTGGCGTTCCGTACATCATCGTGTTCCTGAACAAGTGCGACATGGTGGACGACGCTGAACTGCTCGAGCTGGTCGAGATGGAAGTTCGCGAACTCCTGTCGAAGTACGACTTCCCGGGCGACGACACGCCGATCGTGAAGGGTTCGGCCAAGCTGGCGCTGGAAGGCGACACGGGCGAGCTGGGCGAAGTGGCGATCATGAACCTGGCAGACGCACTGGACACGTACATCCCGACGCCGGAGCGTGCGGTTGACGGCGCGTTCCTGATGCCGGTGGAAGACGTGTTCTCGATCTCGGGTCGCGGCACGGTGGTGACGGGTCGCGTCGAGCGCGGCATCGTGAAGGTCGGCGAGGAAATCGAAATCGTCGGTATCAAGCCGACGGTGAAGACGACCTGCACGGGCGTTGAAATGTTCCGCAAGCTGCTGGACCAAGGTCAGGCAGGCGACAACGTCGGTATCCTGCTGCGCGGCACGAAGCGTGAAGACGTGGAGCGCGGCCAGGTTCTGGCGAAGCCGGGTTCGATCACGCCGCACACGCACTTCACGGCTGAAGTGTACGTGCTGAGCAAGGACGAAGGCGGCCGTCATACGCCGTTCTTCAACAACTACCGTCCGCAGTTCTACTTCCGTACGACGGACGTGACGGGCTCGATCGAGCTGCCGAAGGACAAGGAAATGGTGATGCCGGGCGACAACGTGTCGATCACGGTGAAGCTGATTGCGCCGATCGCGATGGAAGAAGGTCTGCGCTTCGCAATCCGCGAAGGCGGCCGTACCGTCGGCGCTGGCGTCGTCGCCAAGATCATCGAGTAAGCCAGTTATTCGTTGATCGACAGTTTTGGGGCTGGCAGCAGCCGGCCCCAACATGGTTTAGGGGTATAGCTCAACTGGCAGAGCGTCGGTCTCCAAAACCGAAGGTTGGGGGTTCGATTCCCTCTGCCCCTGCCAAAAATCGCCACGTGTCACACGTGGCATTTGTTTTAAGGTGTTATGGCGAATCCATCCGTCGAAACTGTAAATACCTCCGGCGATAAGCTGATGCTGGCCCTGGGCGTATTGCTGGTCTTGGCCGGATTCGTGGGCTTCTTCTGGCTGGCCAACCAGCAGTGGTATGTCCGCGGTGCCGCATTGGCGGTAGGTATCATCGCCGGCGTGGCCGTCGGTCTGATGTCCGCACCTGGCAAGAGCCTCATCGCCTTTGCTAAGGATTCGTACAAGGAAGTCCGCAAGGTCGTTTGGCCCACCCGCAAGGAAGCAACGCAAACCACACTCGTCGTGTTCGGTTTCGTGCTCGTGATGGCGATTTTCCTCTGGTTGAGTGATAAATCGATCGAATGGGTGATTTTCTCGGCGATTCTGGGTTGGAAATGATATGAGCGATACTCCGGCATCCCCGAGCGGAAAGCGTTGGTACGTCGTGCACGCCTACTCCGGCATGGAGAAGAGCGTGCAGCGTGCGCTTCAAGAGCGCATCGAACGTGCCGGCATGCAGGACAAGTTCGGTCAGATACTCGTTCCGACCGAAGAAGTGGTCGAAGTCAAAGGCGGTCACAAGGCAGTGACCGAACGTCGTTTTTTTCCCGGCTACGTGCTGGTGGAAATGGAAATGACGGACGAAACGTGGCACCTCGTGAAGAACACCGCGAAGGTCACCGGTTTCGTCGGCGGTGCGCGCAACCGCCCGACCCCGATTTCCCCGAAGGAAGTCGAAAAGATCATGTCGCAGATGCAGGAAGGCGTGGAAAAGCCGCGTCCGAAGACCCTGTTCGAAGTTGGCGAGATGGTGCGTGTCAAGGAAGGCCCGTTTACGGACTTCAACGGCACCGTCGAGGAAGTCAACTACGAGAAGTCGCGCGTGCGTGTATCGGTCACGATCTTTGGCCGGTCCACTCCGGTCGAGCTCGAGTTCGGCCAGGTCGAAAAAGTTTGATCCCGATTCGGTGGGCAGCCCAGGCTGCCCACCTTCGCGCTTACGGCCCGCGTCATGGCCGTTGAGGAGCGTCAGTAGCCAGCGGCGAACGCGCGTTATCACTCACCGAACGCCGCCTGGCGTTCCAACGAGGTTTTCAAATGGCAAAGAAGATTGTCGGCTTTATCAAGCTGCAGATCCCTGCAGGTAAAGCCAACCCGTCGCCGCCGGTCGGTCCGGCACTGGGCCAGCGCGGCCTGAACATCATGGAGTTCTGCAAGGCGTTCAACGCGCAGACTCAAGGCATGGAGCCGGGTCTGCCGGTGCCGGTGGTCATCACGGCATTCGCTGACAAGAGCTTCACGTTCGTGATGAAGACGCCGCCGGCGACCGTCCTGATCAAGAAGGCGGCGAAGGTGGACAAGGGCTCGAGCAAGCCGCACACCGACAAGGTCGGTTCGATCACGCGCGCTCAAGCCGAAGAAATCGCGAAGACCAAGATGCCGGACCTTACGGCAGCTGATCTGGACGCAGCCGTTCGCACCATCGCTGGTAGCGCACGCTCGATGGGCATCACCGTGGAGGGCGTGTAAATGGCTAAGATCTCCAAGCGCCGTCAGGCATTCGAAGCGAAGGTCGATCGTCAGAAGCTGTACGCGATCGAAGACGCACTGGCACTCGTGAAGGAATGCGCGAGCGCGAAGTTCAACGAGTCGATCGACGTCGCAGTTCAGCTCGGCATCGATGCGAAGAAGTCGGACCAGGTCGTTCGTGGTTCGGTCGTTCTGCCGGCAGGTACGGGCAAGTCGGTTCGCGTTGCGGTGTTCGCGCAAGGCGAAAAGGCCGAGCAGGCTCGCGCAGCAGGCGCCGAAATCGTCGGTATGGAAGACCTGGCTGAGCAGATCAAGGCTGGCCAGATGGACTTCGACATCGTGATCGCTTCGCCGGACACGATGCGTATCGTCGGTACGCTCGGTCAGATCCTCGGCCCGCGCGGCCTGATGCCGAACCCGAAGGTCGGCACGGTCACGCCGGACGTCGCAACCGCAGTGAAGAACGCAAAGGCAGGTCAGGTGCAGTTCCGCGTCGACAAGGCCGGTATCATCCACGCAACGATCGGCCGTGCGTCGTTCGAAGCGACCGCACTGCGTTCGAACCTGTCGGCACTGATCGAAGCGCTGCAAAAGGCCAAGCCGGCAACGAGCAAGGGCGTCTACCTGCGCAAGATCGCACTGTCGAGCACGATGGGCGTCGGCGTGCGCGTCGACCAGGCTACGCTGGCAGCGCAGTAAGCAAGTATTCGGGCCGCCTCGTTCGCGAAGCGGCCTAAATGGGCTTTGGGCGGTTGTTCGTGCAGCAAGGCGAACAACCGGTTATCAAAGACCGTTGGTGGGACGCAGCAGGCAGGCGAGCCCTTAATTCAAGCCAACGCAGATGGCGAACCCGAAAAAGTTTTGCAGTGGTGAAGCCGCAGGTCGTGAAGCGATTCACGGCATGAGGTGGAAATACTCCTAACGAGGTCGGACGCCGTTGTTGAACGAGGTACGTGAGGTAGCCCTATCGGCAAGCCGAACGTATCGTTTCTGGAGGCTAACCGTGCCGCTTAATAGAGAAGACAAGCAAGCCGTCGTCGCTGAGGTAGCCGCGCAAGTCGCGAAGGCCCAGACCGTTGTGCTGGCTGAGTATCGTGGAATTGCGGTTGGCGATCTGACCAAGCTGCGCGCGAAAGCGCGTGAGCAACAGGTTTACCTGCGCGTGTTGAAGAACACGCTGGCGCGTCGCGCCGTCGAAGGTACGCCGTTTGCTCCGCTGGCAGAGCAGATGACTGGTCCCCTGATCTACGGCATCTCGGAAGATGCCATTGCTGCTGCTAAGGTCGTCAACGACTTCAGCAAGGGCAATGAAAAGTTGGTCATCAAGGCTGGTTCGTTCGATGGCAAGGTGATGGACAAGGCTGGCGTGCAAGCGCTGGCAAGCATCCCGAGCCGCGAAGAACTGCTCTCGAAGCTGCTGTTCGTTATGCAATCGCCTGTTTCGGGCTTCGCGCGCGCTCTCGCCGCGCTGGCCGAGAAGAAGCAAGCGGAAGCTGCGTAAGCGAACGTGCATCAGCGTCATTGATCGCTGGCTGTATCCGAATTCAATTTAGGAGTATTTCAAATGGCAATCGCAAAAGAAGACATCCTGGCAGCAGTCGAAGGGATGACCGTTCTGGAACTGAACGAACTGGTCAAGGCGTTCGAAGAGAAGTTTGGCGTGTCGGCAGCTGCAGTGGCAGTCGCTGGCCCGGCAGGCGGCGCAGCCGCTGCTGTGGAAGAGAAGACCGAATTCACGGTCGTCCTGACTGAAGCAGGCAGCAACAAGGTTGCAGTCATCAAGGCAGTTCGCGAACTGACGGGCCTGGGCCTGAAGGAAGCGAAGGACGTCGTTGACGGCGCACCGAAGGCTGTCAAGGAAGGCGTCGACAAGGCTGCTGCTGAAGAAGCCAAGAAGAAGCTGGAAGAAGCAGGCGCGAAGGTCGAAGTCAAGTAAGTTTCGACGCGCCGTGCGAAGGCTGGCGGTATTTTCACCGCCGGCCTTTTTGTGCTTTGTGGGGACGTTATTCTGGCACTCTTTCGGGAGCCCGAATGATCGGCCCCAGAAGCCAAAGAAAACCGTCAAATCGTTGCCGATGTCGCGACTGGCGTTTCTCTTTGTCTTCTGAAGCGACTGCAGAAGGCAAGTTTGGTCGGGTAGCGGGCAACACAGGCATCCGCTGCCGTCAGCCAGCGGTTGGTAGCGGCCAACCACCAAGCTTCTCGGCTCGTTCAAGCCATCGGGCGGCCATCGGGTCTCAGTCGGTGAACACTCGGGTTTGAAACGTCCAGGTATCCCGCCTCGACAGCACCCGCCGTGATTCGGAGATCGTATGCAATATTCCTTCACCGAGAAGAAGCGCATTCGCAAGAGTTTCGCGAAGCGCCCCATCGTTCACCAAGTTCCGTTCTTGCTGGCCACCCAGCTTGAATCATTCAGCACGTTTCTGCAAGCTGATGTGCCGGCAACGCAACGCAAGCCCGAAGGCTTGCAGGCCGCGTTCACGTCGGTATTTCCCATTGTTTCGCACAACGGTTTCGCGCGCCTCGAGTTCGTGAGCTATGCGCTGTCCTCGCCGGCATTCAACATCAAGGAATGCCAGCAGCGGGGCCTGACGTACTGCTCGGCGCTGCGCGCGAAGGTCCGCCTCGTCATCCTCGACAAGGAATCGCCGAACAAGCCGGTCGTCAAGGAAGTGAAGGAGCAGGAAGTGTACATGGGCGAAATTCCGCTCATGACGCCGACGGGCTCGTTCGTCATCAACGGCACCGAGCGTGTCATCGTCTCGCAGCTGCACCGTTCGCCGGGCGTGTTCTTCGAACACGACAAGGGCAAGACGCACAGCTCGGGCAAGCTGCTGTTCTCGGCACGGATCATTCCGTACCGCGGCTCGTGGCTCGACTTCGAATTCGATCCGAAGGACATCCTGTACTTCCGCGTCGACCGTCGCCGCAAGATGCCGGTCACGATCCTGCTGAAGGCCATCGGCCTCACGCCGGAACAGATCCTCGCGAACTTCTTCGTGTTCGACAACTTCACGCTGATGGACGAAGGCGCGCAACTCGAGTTCGTGCCCGAGCGCCTGCGTGGTGAAGTCGCGCGTTTCGACATCACCGATCGCGACGGCAAGGTCATCGTCCAGAAGGACAAGCGGATCAACGCGAAGCACATTCGCGATCTCGAAGCCGCGAAGACCAAGTTCATCTCGGTGCCGGAAGACTATCTGCTCGGCCGCGTGCTGGCGAAGAACGTCGTTGACGGCGACACCGGCGAAGTGATCGCGAGCGCGAACGACGAAGTCACGGAAAGCGTGCTCGAGAAGCTGCGCGAAGCCGGCATCAAGGACATCCAGACGCTCTACACGAACGATCTGGATCAGGGTCCGTACATTTCGTCGACGCTGCGCGTCGACGAAACGACCGACCGTACGGCCGCGCGCATCGCGATCTACCGCATGATGCGTCCGGGCGAACCGCCGACCGAAGAAGCGGTCGAGGCGCTGTTCAACCGTCTGTTCTACAGCGAAGAAGCGTACGACCTGTCGAAGGTCGGCCGCATGAAGTTCAACCGCCGCGTCGGCCGTGACGAAATCGTCGGCCCGATGACGCTGCAGGACGACGACATCCTCGCGACGATCAAGATCCTCGTCGAGCTGCGCAACGGCAAGGGCGAAGTGGACGACATCGACCACCTCGGCAACCGTCGCGTGCGTTGCGTCGGCGAACTGGCGGAAAACCAGTTCCGCGCCGGTCTCGTGCGTGTCGAGCGCGCGGTGAAGGAACGCCTCGGCCAGGCCGAAAGCGAAAACCTGATGCCGCACGACCTGATCAACTCGAAGCCGATTTCGTCGGCGATCCGCGAGTTCTTCGGTTCGTCGCAGCTGTCGCAGTTCATGGACCAGACCAACCCGCTGTCGGAAATCACGCACAAGCGCCGTGTTTCCGCACTGGGCCCGGGCGGTCTGACGCGCGAGCGCGCAGGCTTCGAAGTCCGCGACGTGCACCCGACCCACTACGGCCGCGTGTGCCCGATCGAAACGCCGGAAGGTCCGAACATCGGCCTGATCAACTCGCTCGCACTGTACGCGCACCTGAACGAGTACGGCTTCCTCGAGACGCCGTACCGCAAGGTCGTGGACAGCAAGGTGACCGACCAGATCGACTACCTGTCGGCGATCGAGGAAGGGCGCTACATGATCGCTCAGGCGAACGCCGCGATCGACGAGAACGGCCAGCTGATCGACGAACTCGTGTCGTCGCGTGAAGCCGGCGAAACGATGATGGTCACGCCGGATCGCATCCAGTACATGGACGTCGCGCCGTCGCAGATCGTGTCGGTGGCAGCTTCGCTGATTCCGTTCCTCGAGCACGACGACGCGAACCGCGCACTGATGGGCTCGAACATGCAGCGTCAGGCCGTGCCGTGCCTGCGTCCGGAGAAGCCGGTCGTCGGTACGGGCATCGAGCGCACCTGTGCGGTCGACTCGGGCACGACGGTTCAGGCGTTCCGCGGCGGTGTGGTCGACTACGTCGACGCAGGCCGTATCGTGATTCGCGTGAACGACGACGAAGCGGTCGCAGGTGAAGTCGGTGTCGACATCTACAACCTGATCAAGTACACGCGTTCGAACCAGAACACGAACATCAACCAGCGTCCGATCGTGAAGATGGGCGACAAGGTCTCGCGCGGCGACGTGCTGGCCGACGGCGCCTCGACGGACCTGGGCGAGCTCGCGCTCGGTCAGAACATGCTGATCGCGTTCATGCCGTGGAACGGCTACAACTTCGAAGACTCGATCCTGATTTCGGAGAAGGTGGTCGCGGACGATCGCTACACGTCGATCCACATCGAAGAGCTGAACGTCGTTGCACGCGACACGAAGCTCGGGCCGGAAGAAATCACGCGCGACATCTCGAACCTGGCGGAAGTCCAGCTCGGCCGTCTCGACGAATCGGGCATCGTGTACATCGGTGCTGAAGTCGAAGCGGGCGACGTGCTGGTCGGCAAGGTCACGCCGAAGGGCGAGACCCAGCTGACGCCGGAAGAGAAGCTGCTGCGCGCGATCTTCGGCGAGAAGGCTTCGGACGTGAAGGACACGTCGCTGCGCGTGCCGTCGGGCATGAGCGGCACGGTGATCGACGTCCAGGTGTTCACGCGCGAAGGCATCCAGCGCGACAAGCGTGCGCAACAGATCATCGACGACGAACTGAAGCGCTACCGTCTCGACCTGAACGACCAGCTGCGCATCGTGGAAGGCGACGCGTTCCAGCGTCTCGCCCGCATGCTGGTGGGCAAGGTCGCGAACGGCGGTCCGAAGAAGCTCGCGAAGGGCACGAAGATCGACCAGGCTTACCTGGAAGATCTCGACCACTACCACTGGTTCGACATCCGCCTCGCGGACGACGAAGCAGCGGCGCAGCTCGAAGCGATCAAGAACTCGATCGAAGAGAAGCGTCACCAGTTCGACCTCGCGTTCGAAGAGAAGCGCAAGAAGCTCACGCAAGGCGACGAACTGCCGCCGGGCGTGCTGAAGATGGTCAAGGTGTACCTCGCGGTGAAGCGCCGCCTGCAGCCTGGCGACAAGATGGCAGGCCGTCACGGTAACAAGGGTGTCGTGTCGAAGATCGTCCCGATCGAAGACATGCCGTACATGGCCGACGGCCGTCCGGCCGACGTCGTGCTGAACCCGCTCGGCGTGCCGTCGCGGATGAACGTGGGTCAGGTGCTCGAAGTTCACCTCGGCTGGGCCGCGAAGGGTCTCGGCTGGCGGATCGGCGAAATGCTGCAGCGTCAGGCGAAGATCGAGGAACTGCGCGTGTTCCTGACGAAGATCTACAACGAGTCGGGCCGCCAGGAAGATCTGGAAAGCTTCACCGACGAAGAGATCCTCGAACTCGCGAAGAACCTGCGCGAAGGCGTGCCGTTCGCGACGCCGGTGTTCGACGGTGCGACCGAGGAAGAAATGGGCAAGATGCTCGACCTCGCGTTCCCGGACGACATCGCGCAACAGCTCGACATGAACCCGTCGAAGAACCAGGTCCGCCTGTACGACGGTCGCACGGGCGAGCAGTTCGAACGTCGCGTGACGCTCGGCTACATGCACTACCTGAAGCTGCACCACCTTGTCGACGACAAGATGCACGCGCGTTCGACGGGCCCGTACTCGCTCGTCACGCAGCAGCCGCTGGGTGGTAAGGCGCAGTTCGGCGGCCAGCGTTTCGGTGAAATGGAAGTGTGGGCACTCGAAGCGTACGGCGCGTCCTACGTGCTGCAGGAAATGCTGACGGTGAAGTCGGACGACGTGACCGGCCGGACGAAGGTCTACGAGAACCTCGTCAAGGGCGATCACGTGATCGATGCAGGCATGCCGGAATCCTTCAACGTGCTGGTGAAGGAAATCCGCTCGCTCGGTATCGACATCGATCTCGACCGCAATTAATCGGACTACGGAGAGAAGGCAATGAAAGCTCTGCTCGATCTATTCAAGCAAGTCCAACAGGAAGAAGTTTTCGACGCGATCAAGATCGGTCTGGCCTCGCCGGACAAGATCCGTTCGTGGTCGTTCGGCGAAGTGAAGAAGCCGGAGACCATCAACTACCGTACGTTCAAGCCGGAACGCGATGGTCTGTTCTGCGCGAAGATCTTCGGGCCGATCAAGGACTACGAGTGCCTGTGCGGCAAGTACAAGCGCCTGAAGCACCGCGGCGTGATCTGCGAGAAGTGCGGCGTCGAAGTGACGCTGGCGAAGGTGCGTCGCGAACGCATGGGCCACATCGAGCTGGCCTCGCCGGTCGCGCACATCTGGTTCCTGAAGTCGCTGCCGTCGCGTCTGGGCATGGTGCTCGACATGACGCTGCGCGACATCGAACGCGTGCTGTACTTCGAAGCGTACGTGGTGATCGAACCGGGCATGACGCCGCTGAAGGCGCGGCAGATCATGACCGAAGAGGATTACTACAACAAGGTCGAGGAATACGGCGACGAATTCCGTGCCGAGATGGGCGCGGAAGGCGTGCGTGAGCTGCTGCGCGCGATCAACATCGACGAGCAGGTCGAGACGCTGCGCACCGAGCTGAAGAACACCGGCTCGGAAGCGAAGATCAAGAAGTACGCGAAGCGCCTGAAGGTCCTCGAGGCATTCCAGCGCTCGGGCATCAAGCCCGAGTGGATGATCCTCGAAGTGCTGCCGGTGCTGCCGCCGGAACTGCGTCCGCTCGTGCCGCTGGACGGCGGCCGTTTCGCGACGTCGGACCTGAACGACCTGTATCGCCGCGTGATCAACCGTAACAACCGGTTGAAGCGTCTGCTCGAGCTGAAGGCGCCTGAAATCATCGTCCGCAACGAAAAGCGGATGCTGCAGGAAGCCGTCGACTCGCTGCTCGACAACGGCCGTCGCGGCAAGGCGATGACGGGCGCGAACAAGCGTCCGCTGAAGTCGCTCGCCGACATGATCAAGGGTAAGGGCGGTCGCTTCCGTCAGAACCTGCTGGGCAAGCGCGTCGACTACTCGGGCCGTTCGGTCATCGTGGTCGGCCCGACGCTGAAGCTGCACCAGTGCGGTCTGCCGAAGCTGATGGCGCTCGAACTGTTCAAGCCGTTCATCTTCAACAAGCTGGAAGTGATGGGCGTCGCGACGACCATCAAGGCTGCGAAGAAGGAAGTCGAGAACCAGACGCCGGTCGTGTGGGACATCCTCGAAGAGGTGATCCGCGAGCATCCGGTGATGCTGAACCGTGCGCCGACGCTGCACCGTCTCGGTATCCAGGCGTTCGAGCCGGTGCTGATCGAAGGCAAGGCGATCCAGCTGCACCCGCTCGTCTGCGCGGCGTTCAACGCCGACTTCGACGGTGACCAGATGGCCGTTCACGTGCCGCTGTCGCTCGAAGCGCAGATGGAAGCGCGCACGCTGATGCTGGCGTCGAACAACGTGCTGTTCCCGGCCAACGGCGATCCGTCGATCGTGCCGTCGCAGGATATCGTGCTGGGTCTGTACTACGCGACCCGCGAAGCGGTCAACGCGAAGGGCGAAGGCCTCTCGTTCACCGGCGTGTCGGAAGTGATCCGCGCGTACGAGAACAAGGAAGTCGAGCTCGCATCGCGCGTGAACGTGCGGATCACCGAAATGGTCCGCAACGAGGACACGTCGGAAGGCGCGCCGCAATTCGTGCCGAAGATCTCGCTGTACGCGACGACCGTCGGCCGCGCGATCCTGTCGGAGATCCTGCCGCACGGCCTGCCGTTCTCGGTGCTGAACAAGCCGCTGAAGAAGAAGGAAATCTCGCGCCTGATCAACACCGCGTTCCGCAAGTGCGGTCTGCGTGCGACGGTCGTGTTCGCCGACCAGCTGATGCAGTCGGGTTTCCGTCTCGCGACGCGCGCCGGTATTTCGATCTGCGTGGACGACATGCTCGTGCCGCCGCAGAAGGAAACGATCGTCGGCGACGCCGCGAAGAAGGTGAAGGAGTACGACCGTCAGTACATGTCGGGTCTCGTCACCGCGCAGGAACGCTACAACAACGTGGTCGACATCTGGTCGGCAACGTCGGAAGCGGTCGGCAAGGCGATGATGGAGCAGCTGTCGACGGAGCCGGTGATCGACCGCGACGGCAACGAGACGCGCCAGGAGTCGTTCAACTCGATCTACATGATGGCCGACTCGGGCGCCCGGGGTTCGGCGGTGCAGATTCGTCAGCTGGCCGGTATGCGTGGCCTGATGGCGAAGCCGGACGGCTCCATTATCGAGACGCCGATTACCGCGAACTTCCGCGAAGGCCTGAACGTGCTGCAGTACTTCATCTCGACCCACGGTGCACGTAAGGGTCTGGCTGATACGGCACTGAAGACCGCGAACTCGGGTTACCTGACGCGTCGTCTCGTCGACGTCACGCAGGATCTGGTGGTGGTCGAGGACGATTGCGGCACGTCGAACGGCGTCGCGATGAAGGCGCTGGTCGAAGGCGGTGAAGTCGTCGAAGCGCTGCGCGACCGTATCCTCGGCCGCGTCGCGGTGGCGGACGTCGTCAATCCGGAAACGCAGGAAACGCTGTACGAATCGGGCACGCTGCTCGACGAAACGGCGGTCGAGGAAATCGAACGCCTCGGCATCGACGAAGTGCGCGTGCGCACGCCGCTGACCTGCGAAACGCGCTACGGTCTGTGCGCGGCCTGCTACGGCCGCGACCTCGGCCGCGGCTCGCTGGTGAACGTCGGCGAAGCAGTCGGCGTGATCGCGGCACAGTCGATCGGCGAACCGGGCACGCAGCTGACGATGCGTACGTTCCACATCGGTGGTGCGGCATCGCGTGCGGCAGTGGCGTCGTCGGTCGAAGCGAAGAGCAACGGTATCGTGCGTTTCACGGCGACGATGCGCTACGTGACGAACGCGAAGGGCGAGCAGATCGTCATTTCGCGCTCGGGCGAGGCGCTGATCACCGACGATATCGGCCGCGAGCGCGAACGTCACAAGATCCCGTACGGCGCGACGCTGCTGCAGCTCGACGGTGCGACGATCAAGGCCGGCACGCAGCTGGCGACGTGGGACCCGATGACGCGTCCGATCATCACCGAGTACGGTGGTACGGTGAAGTTCGAGAACGTCGAGGAAGGCGTGACCGTCGCGAAGCAGATCGACGACGTGACCGGTCTGTCGACGCTGGTCGTGATCGACGTGAAGCGCCGCGGTTCGCAGGCGTCGAAGAGCGTGCGTCCGCAGGTGAAGTTGCTCGACGCGAACGGCGAGGAAGTGAAGATCCCGGGCACGGAGCACGCGGTGCAGATCGGCTTCCAGGTCGGCGCACTGATCACCGTGAAGGATGGTCAGCAAGTGCAGGTGGGTGAAGTGCTCGCACGTATCCCGACCGAAGCGCAGAAGACGCGTGACATTACCGGCGGTCTGCCGCGGGTGGCGGAACTGTTCGAAGCGCGTTCGCCGAAGGATGCGGGCATCCTCGCGGAAGTCACCGGCACGACGTCGTTCGGCAAGGACACGAAGGGCAAGCAGCGTCTCGTCATCACGGACCTCGAAGGCAATCAGCACGAGTTCCTGATCGCGAAGGAAAAGCAGGTGCTGGTCCACGATGCTCAGGTCGTCAACAAGGGCGAAATGATCGTGGACGGCCCGGCCGATCCGCACGACATCCTGCGTCTGCAGGGTATCGAGGCGCTGTCGCGCTACATCGTCGACGAAGTGCAGGACGTGTACCGTCTGCAGGGCGTGAAGATCAACGACAAGCACATCGAGGTGATCGTTCGCCAGATGCTGCGTCGTGTGCAGATCACCGACAACGGCGATACGCGCTTCATCCCGGGCGAACAGGTCGAGCGTTCCGACATGCTGGACGAGAACGATCGCATGATCGCCGAGGGCAAGCGCCCGGCTTCGTACGACAACGTGCTGCTCGGTATCACGAAGGCGTCGCTGTCGACCGACTCGTTCATCTCCGCGGCATCGTTCCAGGAAACGACCCGCGTGCTGACCGAAGCGGCGATCATGGGCAAGCGCGACGATCTGCGCGGCCTGAAGGAAAACGTGATCGTCGGCCGTCTGATTCCGGCCGGTACGGGTCTCGCGTTCCACAAGGCACGCAAGGCGAAGGAGATGTCCGACCGCGAGCGTTTCGACCAGATCGCAGCGGAAGAGGCATTCGACTTCGGCACGCCGAGCGCGCCCGCGGAAGAGCCGCAACACCCGGCAGCCGAATAAGCGCGGGGCGGCGCGAGCCGCTTCCCGTTGCCTTATTCGCTGTCGTCGAAACCGCCCGGTCCGCCGGGCGGTTTTTTTTGTCCGTCGTCCACGCGCATGACGGGCTTGCCGCACGATCGGGCAGGCCCGTCATGCGCGCGCGTGAACCCGTCCGATTGGCCGACGTTGCACGATACGCCGTGCGTTGTGCGGGCGGGTTGTTAAAATTGCGGTCATCCTTCCGCTGTCCTATTTCTCATTCATGTCCCGCGCCCTCGAAATCCTCGACGAAGTCTTCGGTTATTCCGCCTTTCGCGGCCAGCAGGGCGAGATCGTCGAACACGTCGCCGGCGGCGGCGATTGCCTCGTGCTGATGCCGACGGGCGGCGGCAAGTCGCTGTGCTACCAGATTCCTGCGCTGCTGCGCCGCGAGGTCGGGCAGGGCGCCGGCATCGTCGTGTCGCCGCTGATCGCGCTGATGCAGGACCAGGTCGCCGCGCTGCGCGAAGTCGGCGTGCGCGCCGCGTACCTGAACTCGACGCTGTCCGGTGCCGAGGCCGCCGCGACCGAGCGTGCGCTGCGCGAAGGCGAGATCGATCTGCTGTACGTCGCGCCGGAGCGTCTGATGACCGGCCGCTTCCTCGAGCTGCTCGAGCGCGCGAGGATCGGCCTGTTCGCGATCGACGAGGCGCACTGCGTGTCGCAGTGGGGGCACGATTTCCGGCCTGAATACATCCAGCTGTCGGTGCTGCACGAGCGTTTCCCGTCGGTGCCGCGCATCGCGCTGACGGCCACCGCCGACGCGATCACGCGCGACGAGATCATCCATCGTCTCGCGCTCGACGATGCGCGCGTGTTCGTGTCGAGCTTCGACCGCCCGAACATCCGCTACCGGATCGTCGAAAAGGACAACGCGCGCGCGCAGCTGCTCGACTTCATCCGCGCCGAACACACGAACGCGGACGGCACGACCGACGCGGGCGTCGTCTACTGCCTGTCGCGTCGCAAGGTCGAGGAGACGGCCGAATGGCTGAAGGCGCAAGGCGTGCGCGCGCTGCCGTATCACGCGGGGATGGAGTTCGAGGTGCGGCAAAAGCACCAGGAAATGTTCCAGCGCGAAGAAGGCGTCGTGATGTGCGCGACGATCGCGTTCGGCATGGGCATCGACAAGCCCGACGTGCGCTTCGTCGCGCACCTCGATTTGCCGAAGAGCGTCGAGGGCTACTACCAGGAAACCGGCCGCGCCGGGCGCGACGGTTTGCCGGCGAACGCCTGGATGGCGTACGGCCTCGGCGACGTCGTGCAGCAGCGCAAGATGATCGACGAATCCGATGCGGACGACGCGCACAAGCGCGTGCAAACGTCGAAGCTCGACGCGCTGCTCGGGCTGTGCGAGACGATCTCGTGCCGGCGCGTGCGCTTGCTGAATTACTTCGGCGAGGCGAGCGAGCCGTGCGGCAACTGCGATACCTGTCTCGAGCCGCCCGATTCGTGGGATGCGACGCGCGAGGCGCAGATGGCGCTGTCGTGCGTGTTCCGCGCGCAGCGCGCGAGCGGCTTCAATTTCGGCGCGAGCCATCTGATCGAGATCCTGCGCGGCGCGCGCACCGAGAAGGTCCTGCAGCGTGGCCACGATCAATTGAGCACCTTCGGGATCGGCGCGGCGCTGTCCGAGCCCGAGTGGCGCGCGATTTTCCGGCAACTGGTCGCGTACGGCTATCTGGCCGTCGATCACGGGGGCTTCGGCGCGCTCGTGCTGACCGAGGCCGCGAAGCCGGTGCTGAAGAATGAGGAGAAGGTGACGCTGCGCCGCTACGTGAAGCCGCAGCGCTCCTCGCGCCAGTCGTCCAGCCGCAGCGGCACGCGCGTCGACCCGACGGCCGGCATGGGCGCCCGCGAGCGGGCACGCTGGGACGCGCTGCGTGCATGGCGCGCGGAAACCGCGAAGTCCGACGGCGTGCCGGCGTATGTGATCTTCCACGACGCGACGCTCGCCGAAATCGCGCGCAACGCGCCGGAGACGATCGAAGACCTGCGCCATATCCCCGGCATGGGCGTGCGCAAGCTCGAACGCTTCGGCGACGAGATCATCGACGTCGTCGAATCGGCGTGATCGAAGCGTGACGGCGGCGCGCGGGCAGCACGACCGTGTCCGTCCCAACCGTCGACGTAAACCGGCCGCGCGCCCGGCAAATCACGCAAGCCGTTGACTTAGTTGGTATTTCCGGAATATGATGTTGGGTTCCGGTATTCGGTGGGCCGAGTCGCGTCGAGCGCTGTTCGAAGGTTCGTGCCCGTATCGCCGGTTCGGAAGTCAACTGTGCGCCGATTTTCGCTTTGCCCGAAATCGGTGTGCAGATTTTGTTCAATTTCAGGAATAAACAATGCCAACCATCAACCAACTGGTTCGCAAAGGCCGTCAGTCGGAAACGACGAAGAGCAAGAGCCCGGCCCTGCAGGACTGCCCCCAGCGTCGCGGCGTGTGCACCCGTGTGTACACGACGACGCCGAAGAAGCCGAACTCGGCACTCCGTAAGGTTGCCAAGGTTCGTCTGACGAACGGCTTCGAAGTGATTTCGTACATCGGCGGTGAAGGCCACAACCTGCAGGAACACTCGGTTGTGCTGATCCGCGGCGGCCGTGTGAAGGACTTGCCGGGTGTGCGTTACCACATGGTTCGCGGCTCGCTGGATACCCAGGGCGTCAAGGACCGTAAGCAAGCGCGCTCGAAGTACGGCGCGAAGCGTGCAAAGGCTGCCAAGTAAGCAGTTTTTGATCAGGGATCGCCGCAGGGCGGTCAAGGCGGGAGTGCCGGATTGCCGGTGCTGTCGAGTAAGTGGTCACCCGGCCAAGCTGGTTAGTCGTGAAGATGTGATCGGGTTTGTTGGTGGCCGCGGAGCTGGATGCAGCTCCAACTGAACAGGTAAAGGAAGAATCATGCCGCGTCGTCGCGAAGTCCCCAAGCGGGAAGTGTTGCCGGATCCGAAGTTCGGCAACGTTGATGTAGCCAAGTTCATGAACATGCTGATGCTGTCCGGCAAGAAGTCGGTTGCAGAACGCATCGTTTATGGCGCATTCGAACAGATCCAGACCAAGGGTGGCAAGGACCCGCTGGAAGTGTTCACCGTTGCGCTCAACAACGTGAAGCCGGTGGTCGAAGTGAAGAGCCGCCGCGTTGGTGGTGCCAACTATCAAGTTCCGGTCGAAGTGCGCCCGTCGCGTCGTATGGCATTGGCGATGCGCTGGCTGCGTGAGGCTGCGAAGAAGCGCAGCGAGAAGTCGATGGCTCTGCGTCTGGCAGGCGAACTCTCCGAAGCGGCCGAAGGCCGTGGCGGCGCGATGAAGAAGCGCGATGAAGTTCACCGCATGGCAGAAGCCAACCGCGCGTTCTCGCATTTCCGTTTCTAAGCGCCTGGCTGGGCTGTAGCGGAAATAAATTCCGGGCGGGTGCGCTTTTCAGGCGCCTCGCCCGTTTGTGTTGAGGCGTGATGCAGCAGGGCTGCGTCACGTCATCCCAGTAGAGGATCAAAGTGGCTCGCAAGACTCCCATCGAGCGCTACCGCAATATCGGTATTAGCGCTCACATCGACGCCGGCAAGACGACGACGACCGAGCGCATTCTGTTTTACACCGGTGTGAACCACAAGATCGGTGAAGTCCACGACGGCGCAGCAACGATGGACTGGATGGAGCAGGAACAGGAGCGTGGCATCACGATCACGTCCGCTGCAACCACGGCCTTCTGGAAGGGCATGGGCGGCAACTATCCGGAACACCGCATCAACATCATCGACACCCCGGGCCACGTCGACTTCACGATCGAAGTCGAGCGCTCGATGCGCGTGCTCGACGGTGCGTGCATGGTCTACTGCGCAGTGGGCGGCGTGCAGCCGCAGTCGGAAACGGTGTGGCGCCAGGCGAACAAGTACAAGGTGCCCCGTCTCGCGTTCGTCAACAAGATGGACCGTACCGGCGCGAACTTCTTCAAGGTCTACGACCAGCTCCGTCTGCGCCTGAAGGCGAACCCGGTTCCGGTCGTGGTGCCGATCGGCTCGGAAGAAAACTTCAAGGGCGTGGTCGACCTGATCAAGATGAAGGCGATCATTTGGGACGAAGCGTCGCAAGGCACGAAGTTCGACTACGTCGACATCCCGGCCGAGCTCGCGGAAACCTGCAAGGAATGGCGCGAAAAGATGGTCGAAGCGGCTGCTGAAGCCAGCGAAGACCTGATGAACAAGTACCTGGAAGAAGGCGATCTGCCGGAAGCCGACATCATCAAGGCGCTGCGCGACCGTACGATCGCGTGCGAAATCCAGCCGATGCTGTGCGGTACCGCGTTCAAGAACAAGGGCGTGCAGCGCATGCTCGACGCCGTGATCGACTTCCTGCCGTCGCCGGTCGACATTCCGCCGGTCAAGGGCGAACTCGAAAACGGTGAAGCGGCAGAGCGCAAGGCATCGGACGAAGAGAAGTTCTCGTCGCTGGCGTTCAAGATCATGACCGACCCGTTCGTCGGCCAGCTGATCTTCTTCCGTGTGTACTCGGGCGTCGTCAACTCGGGCGACACGCTGCTGAACTCGACCAAGGGCAAGAAGGAACGCCTCGGCCGGATTCTGCAGATGCACGCGAACCAGCGCGAAGAAATCAAGGAAGTTCGCGCCGGCGACATCGCCGCTGCGGTCGGCCTGAAGGAAGCAACCACGGGCGACACGCTGTGCGACCCGGCGAACCCGATCGTTCTCGAACGCATGGTGTTCCCGGAGCCGGTGATTTCGCAGGCCGTCGAGCCGAAGACGAAGGCCGACCAGGAAAAGATGGGCCTCGCGCTGAACCGTCTGGCGCAGGAAGACCCGTCGTTCCGCGTGCAGACCGACGAAGAATCGGGCCAGACCATCATTTCGGGCATGGGCGAGCTCCACCTCGAAATTCTGGTCGACCGGATGAAGCGTGAATTCGGCGTGGAAGCAACCGTCGGCAAGCCGCAGGTTGCATACCGCGAAACGATCCGTTCGACGGCGAAGGACGTCGACGGCAAGTTCGTCAAGCAGTCGGGTGGTCGCGGCCAGTACGGTCACGCGGTCATCACGCTCGAGCCGAACGAGCAGGGCAAGGGCTACGAGTTCTTCGACGAGATCAAGGGTGGTGTGATTCCGCGTGAATACATCCCGGCGGTCGACAAGGGTATCCAGGACACGCTGAAGTCGGGCGTGCTGGCCGGCTTCCCGGTCGTCGACGTGAAGGTTCACCTGACGTTCGGTTCGTACCACGACGTCGACTCGAACGAAAATGCGTTCCGCATGGCCGGTTCGATGGCGTTCAAGGAAGCAATGCGCAAGGCGAACCCGGTCGTCCTCGAGCCGATGATGGCTGTCGAAGTCGAGACGCCGGAAGACTACATGGGCAACGTGATGGGCGACCTGTCGGGCCGTCGCGGTATCGTCCAGGGCATGGAAGACATGGTTGGCGGCGGCAAGATCGTTCGCGCCGAAGTGCCGCTGTCGGAAATGTTCGGTTACTCGACGTCGCTGCGCTCGCTGACGCAAGGTCGCGCAACGTACACGATGGAGTTCAAGCACTACGCCGAAGCTCCGCGCAACGTTGCTGACGCGATCATCAGCGCGAAGTCGAAGTAAATCTGAAGCTACCCAACCGATATTTTTTGAAAGAAGAGAATCATGGCAAAAGAAAAGTTTGAGCGGACCAAGCCGCACGTCAACGTTGGTACGATCGGTCACGTTGACCACGGCAAGACGACGCTGACGGCAGCGATCACGACGGTGCTGACGAAGAAGTTCGGCGGCGAAGCGAAGGCCTACGACCAGATCGACGCGGCACCGGAAGAAAAGGCGCGCGGCATCACGATCAACACGGCACACGTCGAGTACGAAACGGCGAACCGCCACTACGCACACGTCGACTGCCCGGGCCACGCCGACTACGTGAAGAACATGATCACGGGCGCAGCGCAGATGGACGGCGCGATCCTGGTTTGCTCGGCAGCAGACGGCCCGATGCCGCAAACGCGCGAGCACATCCTGCTGGCGCGTCAGGTTGGCGTTCCGTACATCATCGTGTTCCTGAACAAGTGCGACATGGTGGACGACGCTGAACTGCTCGAGCTGGTCGAGATGGAAGTTCGCGAACTCCTGTCGAAGTACGATTTCCCGGGCGACGACACGCCGATCGTGAAGGGTTCGGCCAAGCTGGCGCTGGAAGGCGACACGGGCGAGCTGGGCGAAGTGGCGATCATGAACCTGGCAGACGCACTGGACACGTACATCCCGACGCCGGAGCGTGCGGTTGACGGCGCGTTCCTGATGCCGGTGGAAGACGTGTTCTCGATCTCGGGTCGCGGCACGGTGGTGACGGGTCGCGTCGAGCGCGGCATCGTGAAGGTCGGCGAGGAAATCGAAATCGTCGGTATCAAGCCGACGGTGAAGACGACCTGCACGGGCGTTGAAATGTTCCGCAAGCTGCTGGACCAAGGTCAGGCAGGCGACAACGTCGGTATCCTGCTGCGCGGCACGAAGCGTGAAGACGTGGAGCGCGGCCAGGTTCTGGCGAAGCCGGGTTCGATCACGCCGCACACGCACTTCACGGCTGAAGTGTACGTGCTGAGCAAGGACGAAGGCGGCCGTCATACGCCGTTCTTCAACAACTACCGTCCGCAGTTCTACTTCCGTACGACGGACGTGACGGGCTCGATCGAGCTGCCGAAGGACAAGGAAATGGTGATGCCGGGCGACAACGTGTCGATCACGGTGAAGCTGATTGCGCCGATCGCGATGGAAGAAGGTCTGCGCTTCGCAATCCGCGAAGGCGGCCGTACCGTCGGCGCTGGCGTCGTCGCCAAGATCATCGAGTAACATTGACGATCCGCGGGCCCTTCGCGGGCTCGCGCCTCACGGCAGCTGTCGTGCCGTCGAAACCGGGTGTCCAGTTTGATCTGGCGCCCGTTTTTTTTGTGGTGCACGCAGCGCGGTATTGACATATGCACGCCACCGCTTTGATTTTTCGTGTAGAATCGCGGGCTTAGCAGTGGAAGTACCGTTCGGGACGTGTCGCCTCGCTCCCCGCAGGCAACAGGTCTCGCGTTCTTTTAGTGTCCGGCGATGCAAGATCGCCTCGCTCTTTTCAAGGAATCGTCATGCAGCAACAGAAAATCCGCATTCGCCTGAAGGCTTTCGACTATCGTCTGATCGATCAATCGGCTGCCGAGATCGTCGATACCGCGAAGCGGACTGGCGCAATCGTCCGTGGCCCGGTGCCGCTGCCGACGCGCATTCAGCGTTTTGACATTCTGCGTTCGCCGCACGTCAACAAGACGTCGCGCGATCAGCTCGAAATCCGTACCCACCAGCGCCTGATGGACATCGTCGACCCGACGGACAAGACGGTTGACGCGCTGATGAAGCTCGATCTGCCGGCAGGCGTCGACGTGGAAATCAAGCTGCAGTAAGGCTTCCGGCGCCGCCGGGCTTGCCGGGCGGTGCTAAGTCTTTGTATTGCTTGCGGAAATCGAAGAGTCGGGCTATACTGCTTGGCTTTTCGCGCATTCGCGTAAAAAAGTCGGGCCTTGCGTGCCCGGCATTTTGTAAATCAGCCCCGACCAATCGCAGTCGGGAATGGAGAAAATGATGAGCCTTGGACTCGTAGGTCGCAAGGTTGGCATGACCCGTATCTTCACGGCTGAAGGGGATTCGATTCCCGTCACCGTGCTGGACGTGTCGGACAACCGCGTGACGCAGATCAAGACTGTTGAAACCGACGGCTACACGGCCGTGCAGGTTGCATTCGGCTCCCGCCGCGCATCGCGCGTGACGAAGCCGCTGGCAGGTCATCTCGCCAAAGCCGGTGTCGAAGCCGGTGAAATCCTCAAGGAATTCCGCATTGACGCGGCCAAGGCAGCCGAGCTGTCGAATGGCGCCGTGGTCGGTGCAGATCTTTTCGAAGTGGGCCAAAAGGTCGACGTGCAAGGCGTGTCGATCGGTAAGGGCTACGCCGGTACGATCAAGCGTTACAACTTCTCCTCCGGCCGTGCCACGCACGGTAACTCGCGCTCGCACAACGTGCCGGGCTCGATCGGTATGGCGCAGGATCCGGGTCGCGTTTTCCCGGGTAAGCGCATGACGGGTCACCTCGGTGACGTTACGGTGACGGTGCAGAACCTCGAAATCGCACGTATCGACGCAGAGCGCAAGCTGCTGCTCGTCAAGGGCGCGATTCCGGGCGCGAAGGGCGGCAAGGTTTTCGTGACGCCGGCCGTCAAGACCAAGGGGGCGAAATAATGGAACTCAAGCTCCTGAACGAAAATGGTCAGGAAGGTGCAGTGGTCAACGCGTCGGACGTCGTGTTCGGTCGTGACTACAACGAAGCGCTGATCCACCAGGTCGTCGTCGCGTACCAGGCGAATGCTCGCCAGGGTAACCGCGCACAGAAGGACCGTGAGCAAGTCAAGCACACCACCAAGAAGCCGTGGCGTCAGAAGGGTACGGGCCGCGCTCGTGCCGGTATGTCGTCGAGCCCGTTGTGGCGTGGCGGTGGTCGCATCTTCCCGAACTCGCCGGAAGAGAACTTCTCGCACAAGGTCAACAAGAAGATGCATCGCGCAGGTCTCTGCTCGATCTTCTCGCAGCTGGCCCGTGAAGGCCGTCTGTCGGTCGTCGAGGACATCATCCTCGAAGCGCCGAAGACCAAGCTGCTGGCCGACAAATTCAAGACCATGGGTCTCGACTCCGTCCTGATCATCACGGATACGGTCGACGAGAACCTGTACCTGGCTTCGCGCAACCTGCCGCACGTGGCGATTGTCGAGCCGCGCTACGCTGACCCGCTGTCGCTGATCTACTTCAAGAAAGTGCTGGTCACGAAGGCTGCGGTCGCCCAGATCGAGGAGTTGCTGTCATGAGCGAGATTCGCAAGAACGATCATCGTTTGATGCAGGTCCTGCTCGCACCGGTGATTTCCGAAAAGGCGACGCTGGTTGCCGACAAGAACGAGCAGGTCGTGTTCGAAGTCGCACCGGATGCCACGAAGCAGGAAGTGAAGGCGGCTGTCGAGCTGCTGTTCAAGGTTGAGGTTGATTCGGTCAACGTGCTGGTTCAGAAGGGCAAGCAAAAGCGCTTCGGCCGTTCGATGGGCCGTCGCAAGGACGTGAAGAAGGCGTACGTTTGCCTGAAGCCCGGCCAGGAAATCAACTTTGAAGCGGAGGCCAAGTAATCATGGCAATCGTGAAAGTTAAACCGACTTCGCCGGGTCGCCGCGCGATGGTCAAGGTGGTCAACAAGGATCTGCACCAGGGCAAGCCGCACGCGGCACTGCTCGACACGCAGAGCTCGACCGCCGGCCGTAACAACAACGGCCGCATCACCACCCGCCATAAGGGCGGTGGTCACAAGCATCACTATCGTATCGTCGACTTCCGTCGCACGAAGGATGGCATTCCGGCAAAGGTCGAGCGTCTCGAGTACGACCCGAACCGCAGCGCGAACATTGCGCTGGTGCTCTACGCTGACGGCGAACGTCGCTACATCATCGCCCCGAAGGGCCTGACCGTCGGCCAACAGCTGATGTCGGGTTCGGAAGCGCCGATCCGTGCAGGCAACACGCTGCCGATCCGCAACATTCCGGTCGGTACGACGATCCACTGCATCGAGATGCTGCCGGGCAAGGGCGCGCAAATGGCGCGTTCGGCTGGCACGTCGGCCATGCTGCTGGCGCGTGAAGGCGTCTACGCGCAGGTTCGTCTGCGCTCGGGCGAAATCCGCCGCGTGCACATCGAGTGCCGTGCAACGATCGGTGAAGTCGGCAACGAAGAGCATAGCCTGCGCCAGATCGGCAAGGCTGGCGCGAACCGCTGGCGCGGTATCCGCCCGACGGTGCGTGGCGTTGCGATGAACCCGGTCGATCACCCGCACGGTGGTGGTGAGGGCAAGACGGCTGCAGGTCGCGATCCGGTGAGCCCGTGGGGCACGCCGACCAAGGGTTATCGCACCCGCAGCAACAAGCGCACGACGACGATGATCGTCCAGCGCCGTCACAAGCGTTAAGGAGTAGGCAATGGCACGTTCTGTAAAAAAAGGTCCGTTCTGCGACGCCCATTTGCTGAAGAAAGTTGAGGCGGCTGCAGCTTCGCGCGACAAAAAGCCGATCAAGACCTGGTCGCGTCGCTCGACGATTCTGCCGGATTTCATCGGCCTGACGATCGCTGTTCACAACGGCCGTCAACACGTTCCGGTGTACATCTCGGAAAACATGGTCGGCCACAAGCTTGGCGAGTTCGCACTGACCCGTACGTTCAAGGGTCACGCAGCCGACAAGAAGGCCAAGAAATAAGGGGCAATCAAGATGGAAGTGAAAGCAATTCATCGCGGTGCCCGCATCTCGGCGCAAAAAACGCGCCTTGTGGCTGACCAGATCCGCGGTTTGCCGGTCGACAAGGCGCTGAACGTTCTGACGTTCTCGCCGAAGAAGGCGGCTGGCATCGTGAAGAAGGTTGTGCTGTCGGCAATCGCGAATGCGGAGCACAACGAAGGCGCCGATATCGACGAGCTCAAGATCAAGAGCATCTACGTCGACAAGGCTGCATCGCTCAAGCGTTTCACCGCGCGCGCCAAGGGCCGCGGTAACCGCATCGAGAAGCAATCCTGTCACATCACTGTGACGGTCGGGAATTAAGGAGCCATACGATGGGACAGAAAATTCATCCGACTGGCTTCCGCCTGGCTGTCAGCCGCAATTGGGCTTCGCGTTGGTACGCGAACAACAACAATTTCGCGGCGATGCTGCAGGAAGACATCGGTGTTCGTGAATACCTGAAGAAGAAGCTGAAGAACGCTTCGGTCGGTCGGGTCGTCATCGAGCGTCCGGCAAAGAACGCGCGCATCACGATTTACAGCTCGCGTCCGGGCGTCGTCATCGGCAAGAAGGGCGAGGATATCGAACAGCTGAAGACGGAACTGCAACGCCGCATGGGCGTGCCGGTTCACGTCAACATCGAAGAGATCCGCAAGCCGGAAACCGATGCTCAACTGATCGCTGACTCGATCACGCAACAGCTCGAGCGCCGGATCATGTTCCGTCGCGCGATGAAGCGTGCGATGCAGAACGCGATGCGTCTGGGTGCCCAGGGCATCAAGATCATGAGCGCAGGCCGTCTGAACGGTATCGAAATCGCTCGTACGGAGTGGTATCGCGAAGGTCGCGTGCCCCTTCACACGCTGCGCGCCGATATCGACTACGCAACCTCGGAAGCGAAGACGACCTACGGCATCATCGGTGTCAAGGTTTGGGTTTACAAGGGCGACACGCTCGGCCGCAATGACGCGCCGGTGGTCGAAGAAGTAGCCGAAGACAAGCGTCCGCGTCGCAATGCGCGTCCGGGCGACCGTCGTCCGCGCCGTGACGGCGAAGGCGGCGCTCCGGGTGCTCGTCGTGGCGCACCGCGCCGCGGCGCCGGCAAGCCGGAAGACGGCAAGACTGGAGAATAACGATGCTGCAACCGAAACGCAGGAAGTATCGCAAAGAGCAGAAGGGTCGTAACACCGGCAAGGCGACGCGCGGCAACGCGGTGTCGTTCGGTGAATTCGGCCTGAAGGCGATCGGTCGCGGCCGTTTGACCGCGCGTCAAATTGAAGCAGCGCGTCGTGCAATGACGCGTCACATCAAGCGTGGCGGCCGCATCTGGATCCGGATCTTCCCGGACAAGCCGATCTCGCAAAAGCCGGCCGAAGTGCGTATGGGTAACGGTAAGGGTAACCCGGAGTACTACGTCGCCGAGATCCAGCCGGGCAAGATGCTCTATGAAATGGACGGCGTAACCGAAGAACTGGCACGCGAAGCGTTCCGTCTGGCTGCAGCGAAGCTGCCGCTGAAGACGGCGTTCATCGTGCGCCAGCTCGGCGCCTAAGGAGAAAACATGAAGGCTTCCGAACTTCTCCAGAAAGACCAGGCCGCGCTCAACAAGGAGCTGGCGGACCTGCTGAAGGCGCAATTCGGCCTGCGCATGCAACTCGCGACCCAGCAGCTCACGAACACGAGCCAGCTGAAGAAGGTTCGTCGCGACATCGCACGTGTGCGGACCGTCATGACTCAGAAGGCGAACCAGAAATGAACGATAGCGTGAAAACCTCGCTGAAGCGGACGCTGGTCGGTCGGGTCGTCAGCAACAAGATGGACAAGACCGTCACCGTGCTGATCGAGCACCGCGTCAAGCACCCGATCTACGGCAAGTATGTCGTGCGTTCGAAGAAGTACCACGCGCACGATGAAGCGAACACCTGCAACGAAGGCGATCTCGTCGAAATCCAGGAAACCCGTCCTGTTTCGAAGACGAAGGCCTGGACGGTGTCGCGCCTCGTCGAAGCAGCTCGCGTCATCTAAGCGGGCAGAGCAGTAGGCAGTAACAGGCACTTCGCCATGAAGTGCTTGAAATCGCAAAGTTTTTGCTTGCGTGACCGGGATTATTTGTTATAATCCCGGTCTTCCCTCTTTATGGGAGCCCCGTCGCGGGCGAAGTTGGTGGGGGAAGCGGACTGGCGCCAGCCTGTCCGAAAGATTCACCGAATTGCGATGGCGGGTTTCGTTTGCCGTCGCTGCTGTTCCAACCCAAGCAGCCGATTGGCTGACGGGACCAAGACTGACCGTATGCATCATGGTGGTGCATCCGGATTAAGTTGGGAAAGACAAACCATGATCCAGACCGAATCTCGGCTCGAAGTAGCCGACAACACGGGTGCGCGTGAAGTCATGTGCATCAAGGTGCTCGGCGGCTCGAAGCGTCGTTATGCCGGCATTGGCGACATCATCAAGGTGACCGTCAAAGAAGCAACGCCGCGCGGGCGCGTGAAGAAAGGCGAAATCTACAACGCCGTGGTGGTCCGCACCGCCAAGGGTGTTCGCCGTCAAGACGGCTCGCTGATCAAGTTCGACGGCAACGCCGCTGTGCTTTTGAATAACAAGCTTGAGCCGATCGGCACCCGCATTTTCGGGCCGGTGACGCGTGAGCTGCGTAGCGAACGATTCATGAAGATCGTTTCGCTGGCGCCGGAAGTGCTGTAAGGAGTCGCGATGAACAAGATTCGCAAAGGTGACGAAGTGATCGTCGTCACTGGCAAGGACAAGGGCAAGCGCGGCGTCGTGCTGGCTGTCGGTGCTGAACATGTGACGGTTGAGGGTATCAACCTCGTCAAGAAGCATGTGAAGCCGAACCCGATGAAGGGTACGACGGGCGGCGTGGAAGCGAAGACGATGCCCCTGCATATTTCGAACGTCGCACTGGTCGACGCGAATGGCAAGGCGTCGCGTGTTGGCATCAAGGTCGAGGAAGGCAAGAAGGTTCGCTTCCTGAAGACGACCGGTGCCGTACTGAGCGCCTGACGCAGCGGAGTAAAAAATGGCTCGTTTTCAAGAGTTTTACAAAGAAAAGGTTGTGCCCGGCCTGATCGAGAAGTTCGGTTACAAGTCGGTCATGGAAGTGCCGCGCATCACCAAGATCACGCTGAACATGGGTCTTGGCGAAGCGATCGCTGACAAGAAGGTCATTGAGAACGCCGTTGGCGACCTCACGAAGATCGCCGGTCAGAAGCCGGTCGTCACGAAGGCACGCAAGGCAATCGCAGGCTTCAAGATCCGCCAGGGCTATCCCATCGGCGCGATGGTGACGCTGCGCGGCCGTGCGATGTACGAATTCCTCGACCGTTTCGTGACCGTTGCCCTGCCCCGCGTGCGTGACTTCCGCGGCGTGTCGGGTCGTGCCTTCGATGGCCGCGGCAACTACAACATCGGTGTGAAAGAGCAGATCATTTTCCCCGAAATCGACTACGACAAGATCGACGCACTGCGTGGGCTGAACATCAGCATCACGACGACTGCGAAGACCGACGACGAAGCAAAGGCTCTGCTCGCCAGCTTCAAGTTCCCGTTCAGAAACTGAGGTTACCGTGGCTAAACTGGCACTGATCGAACGTGAAAAGAAGCGCGCCCGCCTGGTCGCGAAGTTCGCAGCAAAGCGCGAAGCGCTGAAGGCGATCGTCGAAGACCAAAGCAAGTCGGAAGAAGAGCGCTACGAAGCACGCCTGGAGCTGCAGCAACTGCCCCGCAACTCGAACCCGACCCGCCAGCGTAACCGCTGCGCGATCACGGGCCGTCCGCGTGGCACGTTCCGTAAATTCGGCCTCGCGCGCAACAAGATTCGTGAAATCGCATTCCGTGGCGAGATTCCTGGCCTGACCAAGGCGAGCTGGTAATAGGAGAAACGTAAATGAGCATGAGTGATCCTATCGCCGATATGCTGACTCGCATCCGCAACGCGCAGATGGTCGAGAAGGTATCGGTCGCGATGCCCTCGTCGAAGGTCAAGGTTGCAATCGCGCAAGTCCTGAAGGACGAAGGTTATATCGACGATTTCGCCGTGAAGGCGGAAGGTGCGAAGTCCGAACTGAATATCGCGCTGAAGTACTACGCAGGTCGCCCGGTCATCGAACGCCTCGAGCGCGTGTCGAAGCCTGGTCTGCGCGTGTACCGCGGTCGTAACGACATTCCGCAGGTCATGAACGGCCTGGGCGTGGCAATCGTTTCGACGCCGAAGGGCGTGATGACCGACCGCAAGGCGCGCGCTACCGGCGTCGGCGGCGAAGTCATCTGCTACGTCGCTTAAAGCCGAGGAGAGAGAAACATGTCTCGAGTAGGTAAGAGCCCGATCGCGCTGCAAGGCGCGGAAGTCAAGCTGGCCGACGGTGCGATCACCGTCAAGGGCCCGCTGGGCACCATCACGCAGCCGGTGAATCCGCTCGTGAACGTGGCGAACAACGACGGCACGCTGAATCTGGCGCCGGTCAACGAAAGCCGCGAAGCAAACGCAATGTCGGGCACGATGCGCGCGATCATCGCGAACGCCGTGCACGGCGTGACCAAGGGTTTCGAGCGCAAGCTGACGCTGGTTGGCGTCGGTTACCGTGCGCAAGCGCAAGGCGACAAGCTGAACCTGTCGCTGGGTTTCTCGCACCCGGTGGTGCACCAGATGCCGGAAGGCGTCAAGGCTGAAACTCCGACGCAAACCGAAATCGTGATCAAGGGGATCAACAAGCAACAAGTCGGTCAAGTAGCTGCGGAAGTTCGCGGTTACCGTCCGCCGGAGCCCTACAAGGGCAAGGGCGTGCGCTATTCCGACGAGGTTGTGATCCTCAAAGAAACGAAGAAGAAGTAAGGGTGCGCAATCATGGATAAGACTCAATCTCGCCTGCGCCGCGCTCGCCAGACGCGTATCAAGATCGCTGAGCTGCAGGTCGCGCGTCTCGCCGTGCATCGCACGAACACGCACATCTACGCTCAAGTGTTCTCGCCCTGCGGCACCAAGGTGCTCGCCAGCGCGTCGACGCTCGAAGCAGAAGTGCGCGCCGAACTCGCCGACAAGTCGGGCAAGGGCGGCAACGTTAATGCCGCGACGCTGATCGGCAAGCGTATTGCCGAAAAGGCAAAGGCTGCCGGCATCGAATCCGTCGCCTTCGACCGCTCGGGCTTCCGCTACCACGGCCGCGTCAAGGCGCTGGCTGAGGCAGCTCGCGAAGCTGGGCTCAAGTTCTAAGGGAAGGAATTCGTCATGGCAAAGATGCAAGCGAAAGTTCAGGCTGACGAACGCGACGACGGCCTTCGCGAAAAGATGATTTCGGTCAATCGCGTGACCAAGGTCGTGAAGGGTGGCCGTATTCTCGGCTTCGCCGCACTGACCGTGGTCGGCGATGGTGATGGCCGCATCGGTATGGGCAAGGGCAAGGCGAAGGAAGTGCCGGTCGCTGTCCAGAAGGCAATGGAACAGGCTCGCCGCAACATGTTCAAGGTGCCGCTCAAGAACGGCACGCTGCAGCACGAAGTGCACGGCAAGCATGGCGCATCCGCAGTCCTCCTCGCTCCGGCGAAGGCAGGTACGGGCGTGATCGCCGGCGGCCCGATGCGCGCAGTGTTCGACGTGATGGGCGTGCAGAACGTCGTGGCGAAGAGCCACGGTTCGACGAACCCGTACAACCTCGTTCGCGCCACGCTGGACGGTCTGCGCAAGCAGTCGACCCCGGCAGACATCGCGGCGAAGCGCGGCAAGTCCGTCGAAGATATTTTGGGCTAAGCCCGGGTGGTCACCATGTCTGAAAAAACTGTCAAGGTTCAGCTCGTGAAGAGCCTGATCGGGACCCGCGAATCGCACCGTGCGACCGTGCGTGGCCTGGGCCTGCGCCGACTCAACTCGGTTAGCGAGCTGCAGGATACGCCGGCGGTCCGCGGCATGATCAACAAGGTCTCGTACCTCGTTAAGGTCATCGCGTAAGCGGCCCTACGGATCAAGGAGTTGATATGGAATTGAATAACCTGAAGCCGGCCGCTGGTGCAAAGCACGCCAAGCGTCGCGTCGGCCGCGGCATCGGTTCGGGCCTCGGCAAGACGGCTGGCCGTGGTCACAAGGGGCAGAAATCGCGTTCGGGCGGCTTCCACAAAGTCGGTTTCGAAGGCGGTCAGATGCCGCTGCAACGTCGTCTGCCGAAGCGCGGCTTCACGTCGCTGACGAAGGAATTCGTCGGTGAAGTGCGCCTGGGCGACCTCGAGAAGCTGCCGGTCGATGAAATCGATCTGCTCGCACTGAAGCAAGCCGGCCTGGTCGGCGAGCTGACGAAGAGCGCAAAGATCATCGCGACGGGCGAACTGAAGCGCAAGATCGTCGTGAAGGGTCTGGGCGCCACCAAGGGTGCGCGCGCTGCGATCGAAGCGGCTGGCGGTTCGTTCGCCGAGTGACACGCGTAGCGCGTCGTTACTTGCATTCATCGGAGAAGGTACTTGGCTAACAGCCCGAGTCTTGCAAAACCCGGTCGAAGCACGGCGAAATTCGGCGATCTGCGTCGGCGAGCGATGTTCCTGCTCCTGGCGCTGATCGTCTATCGCATCGGCGCGCACATCCCCGTGCCGGGCATCGATCCGGATCAACTGGCGAAGCTGTTCCAGAGTCAGGCGGGCGGCATCCTGGGCATGTTCAACATGTTCTCGGGTGGCGCACTGTCCCGCTTCACGATCTTCGCGCTGGGGATCATGCCGTACATCTCGGCATCGATCATCATGCAGTTGCTGGCGATCGTCTCGCCGCAGCTCGAGGCGCTGAAGAAGGAAGGGCAGGCAGGGCAACGGAAGATCACGCAGTACACGCGGTATTTCACCGTGGTGCTCGCGACCTTCCAAGCGTTCGGTATCGCGGCTGCGCTGGAAAACCAGCCTGGCCTCGTGATCGATCCCGGCATGCTGTTCCGGCTGACGACGGTCGTGACGCTGGTTACCGGCACGATGTTCCTGATGTGGCTGGGTGAGCAGATCACCGAGCGTGGTCTCGGCAACGGCATCTCGATCATCATCTTCGGCGGGATCGCAGCAGGGTTCCCGAATGCCGTCGGTGGGCTGTTCGAGCTGGTGCGTACGGGTTCGATGAGCATCATTTCGGCGATCATCATCGTCGTTCTGATCGCCGCGGTGACTTACCTGGTCGTGTTCATCGAACGCGGGCAGCGCAAGATCCTCGTGAACTACGCGAAGCGCCAGGTCGGCAACAAGATCTACGGTGGCCAGTCGTCGCACTTGCCGCTGAAGCTGAACATGTCGGGCGTGATTCCGCCGATCTTCGCATCGTCGATCATCCTGTTCCCGGCCACGATTCTCGGCTGGTTCAGCACGGGTCAACCGTCGGGAAGCTGGATCTCCAACACGTTGCATAACGTCGCGGAGGCGCTGAAGCCGGGCCAGCCGGTCTATGTGCTGCTGTACACGCTGGCGATCGTGTTTTTCTGCTTCTTCTACACCGCACTGGTGTTCAACAGCAGGGAAACCGCGGACAACCTGAAGAAGAGCGGGGCGTTCGTTCCTGGCATCCGTCCGGGCGACCAAACCGCGCGATATATCGACCGCATCCTCACGCGTCTGACGCTGGCCGGTGCGATCTACATCGTCTTCGTTTGTTTGCTGCCGGAATTCCTGGTGCTGCGCTGGAACGTGCCGTTTTATTTTGGTGGAACGTCGCTGCTGATCATTGTCGTCGTCACGATGGACTTCATGGCGCAGGTGCAGTCGTACGTTATGTCGCAACAGTATGAGTCGCTGCTCAAGAAGGCAAACTTCAAGGGCGGCAACATCCCAATGCGTTAATTAAGGACTATGGCCAAAGACGATGTAATCCAGATGCAGGGTGAGGTGATCGAAAACCTCCCGAATGCGACCTTCCGTGTGAAGCTGGAAAACGGCCATGTCGTGTTGGGGCATATCTCCGGGAAGATGCGGATGCACTACATCCGTATCTTGCCGGGCGACAAGGTCACGGTTGAATTGACGCCTTACGATCTGTCTCGTGCGCGGATCGTGTTCCGGGCGAAGTGATTTGAAAAAAGGGTATTATCATGAAAGTGATGGCATCGGTTAAGCGCATTTGCCGCAATTGCAAGATCATCAAGCGCAAAGGCGTCGTTCGCGTGATCTGCAGCTCGGATCCGCGCCACAAGCAGCGCCAAGGCTGACCGCGCGTTTGTTTGCGCTTTTTGTTTGAGGAAAAACAATGGCTCGTATCGCAGGGGTTAACATCCCGAATCACCAGCATACCGAGATCGGCCTGACGGCAATCTTCGGTATCGGCCGCACGCGCTCGCGCAGCATCTGCTCGGCAGCTGGCGTGGAATTCTCGAAGAAGGTCAAGGACCTGACCGACGCAGACCTCGAAAAGCTGCGTGAGGAAGTGGGCAAGTTCATCGTCGAAGGCGACCTGCGCCGTGAAGTGACGATGAACATCAAGCGCCTGATGGACCTCGGTTGCTACCGTGGTGTTCGTCATCGCAAGGGCCTGCCGATGCGTGGTCAGCGTACGCGTACGAACGCACGTACCCGCAAGGGTCCGCGTCGTGCAGCGCAAGCGCTGAAGAAGTAAGCGGAACTGACAGTTACAGGAAAACGTAATGGCTAAGGCTTCGAACACCGCGGCGCAACGCGTTCGCAAGAAGGTCAAGAAGAACGTCGCTGAAGGCGTGGTGCACGTTCACGCGTCGTTCAACAACACGATCATCACGATCACCGATCGTCAGGGCAATGCTCTGGCATGGGCGACGTCGGGCGGCCAGGGCTTCAAGGGCTCGCGCAAGTCGACGCCGTTCGCTGCTCAGGTTGCTGCTGAGTCGGCCGGTCGTGTGGCGATGGAATATGGCGTGAAGAATCTGGAAGTGCGGATCAAGGGCCCGGGCCCGGGTCGTGAGTCGGCAGTGCGCGCACTGCACGGCCTCGGCATCAAGATCACCGCGATTTCGGACGTCACCCCGATTCCGCACAACGGCTGCCGTCCGCCGAAGCGCCGTCGTATCTAAGAATGCTGCTGGCACGTTCGTGCTGGCGCATTGCCTGTCGTCGCATAGCGCCGACGGGCGTTGCTTTTTTGATTGACTAAGCCCACCGTTCGCCCCAAAGGGCGCGAACTAGCGCGGATTTCGATCCGCGTGACCGATTGATAAAGGAATGCAACGTGGCACGTTATATCGGCCCCAAGGCCAAGCTGTCCCGCCGTGAAGGCACCGACCTGTTCCTGAAGAGCGCGCGCCGCTCGCTCGCCGACAAGTGCAAGCTCGACAGCAAGCCGGGTCAGCACGGCCGTACCTCGGGCGCTCGTACGTCCGACTATGGTACGCAGCTGCGCGAAAAGCAAAAGGTCAAGCGTATCTACGGCGTGCTGGAACGTCAGTTCCGCCGCTACTTCGCTGAAGCCGACCGCCGCAAGGGCAACACGGGTGAAAACCTGCTGCAACTGCTCGAGTCGCGTCTCGACAACGTCGTGTATCGCATGGGCTTCGGCTCGACCCGCGCAGAAGCGCGTCAGCTGGTGAGCCACAAGTCGATCACCGTGAACGGCGTCGTCGCGAACGTGCCGTCGCAACAAGTGAAGGCTGGCGACGTGATCGCGATCCGCGAAAAGGCGAAGAAGCAGGCGCGTATCATCGAAGCGCTGTCGCTCGCCGAGCAAGGCGGCATGCCGAGCTGGGTTGCAGTCGATGCGAAGAAGTTCGAAGGCACGTTCAAGCAAATGCCGGAACGCGCTGACATCGCAGGCGACATCAACGAAAGCCTGATCGTCGAATTGTATTCGCGTTAATCCGATTGACGGCCGAGGTACCCCGATTGCGTTTCGCAAGGAGGGGCCTCGGCTGTTTATTTTCTGGTTGTTACCGGTCAGCCTTATCGGTGTAACGAGCCGAGGGTATTGAAAAGGAAAGCCCATGCAAACCAGTTTGCTGAAACCCAAGATCATCGCCGTGGAATCGCTGGGCGAGAACCACGCGAGGGTGGTCATGGAACCGTTCGAACGCGGTTACGGCCACACCTTGGGCAACGCGCTGCGCCGCGTGCTGCTGTCGTCGATGGTCGGCTACGCGCCGACCGAAGTGACGATCGCCGGCGTGGTGCACGAGTATTCGACGCTCGACGGCGTGCAGGAAGACGTGGTCAACCTGCTGCTGAACCTGAAGGGCGTGGTGTTCAAGCTGCACAACCGTGACGAAGTCACGGTCACGCTGCGCAAGGAAGGCGAAGGCGTCGTCACGGCCGGCGATATCGAGCTCGCGCACGATTGCGAAGTCATCAACCCGAATCACGTGATCGCACATCTGTCGAAGGGCGGCAAGCTCGACGTTCAGATCAAGATCGAGAAGGGTCGCGGCTACGTGCCGGGCAACGTTCGTCGCTACGGCGAAGACACGGCCAAGATCATCGGCCGCATCGTCCTCGACGCATCGTTCTCGCCGGTTCGCCGCGTGAGCTATGCAGTCGAAAGCGCACGTGTCGAGCAGCGTACCGACCTCGACAAGCTCGTGATGAACATCGAGACGAGCGGCGTGATCACCCCGGAAGAGGCGATCCGTCAATCGGCCCGCATCCTGGTCGACCAGCTGTCCGTGTTCGCGGCGCTGGAAGGCACGGAAACGGCTGCCGAAGCACCGTCGCGTGCACCGCAGATCGATCCGATCCTGCTGCGTCCGGTGGACGATCTCGAGCTGACGGTTCGTTCCGCGAACTGCCTGAAGGCCGAGAACATCTACTACATCGGCGACCTGATCCAGCGCACGGAAAACGAACTGCTGAAGACGCCGAACCTCGGTCGCAAGTCGCTGAACGAGATCAAGGAAGTGCTGGCTTCGCGCGGCCTCACGCTGGGCATGAAGCTCGAAAACTGGCCGCCGGCTGGTCTCGACAAGTAAGCCCGACTGTAGCTGCGCTGTAGTCGTAGTTGGCAAAGATGCGGATTTTCCTTTAAAATCCGCATCTTGCCTTTTTCGTTACCGGCCCGTGCACCCGTCGAGGTGCGATAGAAGAGCTGGATCAAAACTTTGAATCAAGGAAACTGAAATGCGCCATCGTCATGGTCTGCGGAAACTGAACCGCACGAGCAGCCACCGTCTGGCTATGCTCCGTAACATGTCCAACTCGCTGATCGAGCACGAAGTCATCAAGACGACGCTGCCGAAGGCGAAGGAACTCCGTAAAGTCGTCGAGCCGCTGATCACGCTCGGCAAGAAGCCGTCGCTGGCAAACCGTCGCCTGGCATTCAACCGCCTGCGCGATCGTGACTCGGTCGCGAAGCTGTTCGACGTCCTCGGTCCGCGTTTCGCGAACCGTCCGGGCGGCTACCTGCGCGTGCTGAAGTTCGGCTTCCGCGTCGGCGACAACGCACCGATGGCACTGGTCGAGCTGCTCGATCGTCCGGAAGTCGACGAAACGGAAAACGTGCAAGAAGCTGAATAAGCTTCGGTACGTAGCAGAATCCGAAAGGGCCGAGCAATTGCTTGGCCCTTTTTGCTTTTTGGCGGCGCCGCGTCGCGATCGATTTTCACCGGCCGCTGCCGGCAACGTTGCGCGCGCTGCGCTACGATAAGGGGCTGTCGAGGGCGCGAGGTGCGCGCAGCGGGCGGCCGAAGCGCGGAAATCAGCCAGGAGAGTGCGTATGGTGGTGTTGATGCTGACGACGGTGCCCGATGCAGCAACGGCTGAGGCCCTCGCCACCGGCGCGCTCGACGCGCGGCTTGCCGCCTGCGTATCGGAGCTCGGTACGATCAAGTCGCGCTATCACTGGCAGGGCAAGGTCGAAACGGCCGACGAGATCCAGTTGCTGTTCAAGACGAGCGCGGTGCGCTCGCTGGAACTGGAGCGATTCATCCTCGCGCATCATCCTTACGAGACGCCCGAAATCGTCTCGTGGCAGGCCGCGGCCTCTGCCGCGTACGGCCAGTGGGTGACGAGCGAAACTCAACGTCTATTTCATGTTTAACGGTATGGCGCTTTCCGTGCGCGCGCTGCGCGCATTCGCGGCTCTGTTGTCGTTCGTGCTGGTGCTGGGCGGCCTGTCGGTCGCGCGCGCGGCCGACGATTTTCTCGATCCGTCGGTCGCATTCAAGTTCAGCGCGAGCGAAGCCCCGGGACAGGTCGACGTCCGCTTCAAGATCGCCAACGGCTATTACCTTTACCGCGAGCGGTTCGCGTTCGCGGTGAAGAGCGGCAATGCGACGCTCGGTGCGCCGCAGTTTCCGCCCGGCCACGTGAAGTTCGACCAGACGTTCCAGAAGGAAGTCGAAACCTATCGCGACGACGTCGTGGTCCACGTGCCGGTCAAGCAGGCGGCCGGGCCGTTCGAGCTCACGGTGACGTCGCAAGGGTGCGCCGACGAAGGGATCTGCTACCCGCCCGCCGAACACGTCGTGAAGATCGACGGCGCGGCGCTCGGCGCGGCCGCAGCGGCTGACGGCGCGGCCGCATCGGGCAGCTGGTTCGACAAGGTCACCAGCGCGGATTTCGCGCAATCGCTGCTCGAGGGGCACGGCTTCCTCACGATCGTCGCGCTGTATTTCGTCGCAGGCGTCGTGTTGAGCCTGCTGCCGTGTTCGTACCCGATGATTCCGATCGTCTCCGCGATCATCATCGGCCAGGGCACGCGCGCAACGCATGCGCGCGGCTTTGCGCTGTCGCTGACGTATGTGGTCGGCATGGCGCTCGTCTATACGGCGCTCGGCATCGCCGCCGCGCTGGTCGGCCAGAGCCTCGGCGCGTGGCTGCAGAATCCTTGGGTGCTCGGCGCCTTCGGCTTGCTGCTGACCGCGTTCGCGGTGTCGCTGATCTCCGGCAAGGACCTCATGCTGCCGGCGCGCTGGCAGAACGGCGCGGCGCAGGTGTCCAGCGCGCGCCAGGGCGGCCATTTCGCCGCGGTTGCCGCGATGGGTGCGCTGTCGGCGCTGGTCGTCGGCGCATGCATGACGGCGCCGCTGTTCGCGGTGCTCGCCTTCATCGCGCACACCGGCAACGCGTTCCTCGGCGGCGCGGCGCTGTTCGCCATGGGGCTCGGGCTCGGCGTGCCGCTGCTCGTCGTGGGGCTCGGCGCCGGCACGGTGCTGCCGCGCGCCGGCGCATGGATGGATGGCGTCAAGGTGTTCTTCGGCATCGTGCTGCTCGCCGCCGCGCTCTGGATCGTATGGCCGGTGCTGGCGGGCGGCCTGAAGATGATGCTCGCCGCGTTGTGGTTGCTGATCGCCGCAGCGGCGCTCGGACTGTTCACGCCCCATGCCGGAGCCGCGTCCATCTGGCGTCGGTTCGGCCGCGGCCTCGGCGCGGCGCTCGCGATCTGGGCGGCGACGCTGCTCGTCGGCCTGGCCGCCGGTTCGACCGATCCGGTGAAGCCGCTCGCCGTGCTGGCCGCGCGTACGGTTGCGTCGGGCGCTGCGGCGTCGGCGCCCGGGCAAGCGGCTGGTCAGGCCGCGTCCGCGTTCGCGGCGGTGCGCTCCAGCGGGGAGCTCGATGCGCTGCTGAAGGCGTCGAGCCGGCCCGTGATGCTCGATTTCTATGCGGACTGGTGCGTGAGCTGCAAGGAGATGGAGCATCTGACGTTCACCGATTCCCGCGTGCAGGCGCGGCTCGCGCAGCTGCATCTGGTGCGCGCGGACGTCACCGCGAACAATTCCGACGATCAGGCACTGCTCAAGCGGTTCAACCTGTTCGGCCCGCCGGGCATCATCTTCTTCGATCGCAACGGTAACGAAATCGGCCGGGTGGTCGGCTATCAGGCGGCCGACACGTTCCTGCGCAGCCTCGATCGCGCGGCGGCGCCGACGGTCTGATCCGACCTGGACCGACCTGGCCGCCCAGCGCACAAAAAAACGGCGGGACACCGAAGTGTCCCGCCGTTTTTTCATCTTGCGTGCCGATCGGCAGCGCGGCTCAGCGCTGCGCCTTCAGCAGCCGTGCCGCATCGAGCGCGAAGTACGTGAGCACGCCGTCGGCGCCCGCACGCTTGAATGCGAGCAGCGATTCGAGCACGACCTTGTCGTGGTCGAGCCAGCCGTTCATCGCGGCCGCCTTCAGCATCGCGTATTCGCCGCTCACCTGGTACACGTACGTCGGGAAGCGGAACTCGTCCTTCACGCGGCGCACGATGTCGAGATACGGCATGCCCGGTTTGACCATCACCATGTCGGCGCCTTCGTCGATGTCGAGGCGCACCTCGCGCAACGCTTCGTCGCTGTTCGCCGGGTCCATCTGGTAGGTCATCTTGTTGCCCTTGCCCAGATTCGACGCCGAGCCGACCGCGTCGCGGAACGGACCGTAGAACGCGGACGCGAACTTGGCCGAATAGGCCATGATGCGCGTATGGATATGCCCGTCGCTTTCGAGCATTTCACGCACTGCGCCGATGCGGCCATCCATCATGTCGGACGGCGCGACGATGTCGACGCCGGCTTCCGCCTGCGCGCGCGCCTGTTCGATCAGGATTTCGATCGTGTCGTCGTTGATCACGTAGCCGTTCTCGTCGAGCACGCCGTCCTGGCCGTGGCTCGTGTACGGATCGAGCGCGACGTCGGTCAGCACGCCGAGTTCGGGGAAGCGCTTCTTCAGCTCGCGCACCGCGCGCGGAATCAGCCCTTCCGGGTTGGCCGCCTCGCGGCCGTCAGGCGTTTTCAGCGACGTTTCGATGGCCGGAAACAGCGACAGCACGGGCACGCCGAGTTCGACGCACTGTTCGGCGACGTGCATCAGCAGATCGACCGACACGCGCTCGACGCCCGGCATCGACGGCACCGGCTGACGTTGGTTGGTGCCGTCGACGACGAACACCGGATAGATCAGATCGTCGGTGGTCAGGCGGTTTTCGCGCATCAGGCGCCGGGAGAAGTCGTCGCGGCGCATGCGGCGCGGACGATGAAGAGGATGGAAGCTCATGTGCGATGTGAATGAAATCGGGGCAAGAAGGACCTTACGGATCCCTTAGGTCATTTTCGAGATCGTTGGTATATGATAGCGATCGAGCGGCGCGCGTTGCGTGCTGCTCCCCGCTTCTCCTCCCTGAGCGGGTGCCTGTCGTTTTTCGATTAGGCTGTTTGACCCGCCGTTCGACGGCGGGTTTTTTTATGAGCCGGCCGAATCCGCAGACACCGTCAGGTGCGCCCGGCCGCTGCCGGCCGAGCGCTGCCCGTTCATTGTGCTACAGGTGCGCCTTCTGCGTCGGCGACGGACGGCCGCAGCCAGCTCTCGATCAATTCGTGCGCCTCGTCGAGCCCCGTGCGCTTCAGCGCCGAGAACAGCTGGACGGTCAGCTTGCCCTTCACGCCCTGGTCGCGGTACGCGTCGAGCCCTTTCTGCGTGTTGCGCAGCGCGTTGATGCTCTCTTGTCGCGTCAATTTGTCGCACTTCGTCAGCAGCGTGTGGATCGGCTTGCCGGTCGGGGCGAACCACTCGATCATCCGGCGATCGAGGTCGGTCAGCGGGCGGCGCGAATCCATCATCAGGATCAGGCCGCAGAGCTGCGAGCGCGTCGCGAGATAGGACGACAGCAGCATTTCCCAGTGGGCCTTCGCGGCCCCGGGCACTTCCGCATAGCCGTAGCCGGGCAGGTCGACGAGGTTCGCGACGGGCTCCGCGGCGGGGCCGACCGAGAAGTAGTTGATGTGCTGCGTGCGACCGGGCGTCTTCGACGCGAACGCGAGTCGCTTCTGATTGCACAGCACGTTGATCGCCGTCGATTTGCCGGCATTCGAACGGCCCGCGAATGCGATTTCCGGCTGCACCGTCGGCGGCAGGTCGCGCAGATGGTTGACGGTCGTGTAGAAGCGAGCTTGATGGAGCAAAAAGGCCATGGGGGAAACCGGTGGGACGGGCGGCGCGAGCCGCTTGGTGGAGGCGGGGTAGCCCCGATAGGCGCGGGAGCTTTCAACGCGATATTGTACAATACGGCGGTTTTGCCGAAGGGTTGCGGGCGCCCGCCTCGCGCTTTTATGCAGCTTCTGCGGTAGACTGGTCGACGTCGTTTTTTGCAGAACCTCAAATTCCCACAAGACGAAACAGGGTGTGCGAATGAATCGACTGTGCAAGTCTCTGATGGTGCTTCAGGTTGCAGCAGGATTCGTAGGTTTCGTGGCGGAGGCAAATGCGGCAGGTGCGGCAAAGCCGGATCTGGACCGCGGCAAGGCGATTGCCGGGCAGGTGTGCGCGTCGTGTCACGGCGCCGACGGCAACAGTGCGTCGGGCAGTTTCCCGAAGCTCGCCGGTCAGCATCCCGAATATTTGGTCAAGCAGTTGAACGACTTCAAGACGCAGCCGGGCGCGAAGGGGCCGGCGCGGAACAATTCGGTGATGGTCGGATTTGCGAGCGCATTGAGCGCGGACGACATGCGCAACGTCGCCGCGTATTACGGCTCGCAAACGACCAAGCTCGGCACCGCACGCGATGCGGCGACCGTGCCGATCGGCCAGAAGATCTATCGCGGCGGCATCGCGGAAAAGGGCGTACCGGCCTGTGCGAGCTGCCACGGGCCGACGGGGCAAGGGATACCGGTCCAGTACCCGCGTCTGTCGGGGCAGTGGGCCGATTACACGGTGGCCCAGTTGACCGCGTTCCAGCAAGGTGCCGGCGCGCGCAACAACAACGAGGCGATGCATCAGATCGCCTCGCGTCTGTCGGACACCGAGATCAAGGCCGTCGCGGATTACATCGCGGGCCTGCGTTGAGCGGTCCGTCGCGAATGGAATGACCGGTCGCCGGAACGGCGGCCGGAGTCAGAACAAGAAAAGGGTGGGGCGCCGCATGCTTGCGGCCGCCTTGCCCTTTTTTGTTGTCAGTCGGAGTTTGAATGAGCGTTACCACGTCGGGGTTGCAGTCGAAGTCGGGTCAAAGTGCGTCCAGGCGCGCGATCGAGCTGATCAGCTCGATGCGCTTCGCGATCGCACTGTTGGTGGTGCTGTCGATCGCGAGCATCATCGGCACGGTGCTGACCCAGGACGACCCCTATCCGAACTACGTGAACCAGTTCGGGCCGTTCTGGGCGGACATCTTCCGCTCGCTCGGCCTGTACAACGTGTACAGCGCGTGGTGGTTCATGCTGATCCTGATCTTCCTGGTCGCGTCGATCTCGCTGTGCGTGATCCGCAACGCGCCGAAGATGCTCGCCGACGCGAAGAGCTGGAAGGACAAGGTCCGCGAAGGCAGCCTGCGCGCGTTCCATCACAAGGCCGAATACACCGTTGCCGGCACGCGCGCGAGCGTCGCGGCGACGCTCGCCGCATTCGTCGCGAAGGGCGGCTACAAGCACGTCGTGCGCGAAACCGACGGCGCGACGCTGATCTCCGCGAAACGCGGCGCGCTGACGAAGTGGGGCTACATTTCCGCGCACCTGGCGATCGTCGTGATCTGTATCGGCGGCCTGCTCGACAGCAACCTGCCGATCAAATTCCAGATGTGGATGTTCGGCAAGAGCCCGGTCAATACGAGCGCGACGATCAGCGAGATCTCGCCCGATCACCGGCTGTCCGCGTCGAACCCGACGTTCCGCGGCTACGCGTGGGTGCCCGAAGGCCAGTTCGTGTCCACCGCGATCCTCAACCAGCCGAACGGCTCGTTGATCCAGGACCTGCCGTTCTCGATCCAGCTGAACAAGTTCATCGTCGATTACTACACGACCGGGATGCCGAAGCTGTTTGCGAGCGACATCGTCGTGATCGATCGCGAGACGGGCCGGAAGATTCCGGCGCGCGTCGAAGTGAACAAGCCGTTCACCTACAAGGGCGTGTCGATCTATCAGTCGAGCTTCCAGGACGGCGGCTCGCAGATGCAGATGACGGCCTATCCGATGACGGGCGACACCGCGAAGACGTTCGCCGTGAAGGGCACGATCGGCAGCACGGCGCCGCTGCAGATGCCGGGCAGCGACGGCGACACGATCGAGTTCTCGGACTTCCGCGCGATCAACGTCGAGAACATGGCCGACGCGAACGGCAAGCCGGACGTGCGCGGCGTGGCGAAGACGGAGTCGCTGAAGCAGGCGTTCGACGAACGGCTCGGCTCGGGCGCGAAGACGTCGAAGCCGATGCAGCTTCATAACATCGGGCCGTCCGTGCAGTACAAGATCCGCGGCAAGGACGGCCAGGCGCGCGAGTTCAACAACTACATGCTGCCGGTCGACATGGGCGGCGCGCGCGTGTTCCTCGCGGGCGTGCGCGCGAGCCCGAACGACGCGTTCCGCTACATGCGGATTCCGGCCGACAGCGAGGATTCGATCGGCGAATGGATGCGCCTGCGCGCCGCGCTCGAGGATCCGGCGGTGCGCGCGGACGCCGCCGCCCGTTTCGCCCAGCGTTCGCTGCCGACCACCGACGCGTCGCTGCGCGGCCGGTTGCAGGACAGCGCGTTCAAGGTGTTGACCCTCTTTGCGGCGAGCGACGACAGCGTCGGTCGCGGTGCGGACGGGCAGCCGGTCGGCGGCTTCCAGGCGGTGGCCACCTTCATCGACCGGTCGGTGCCGAAGGCCGAGCAGGAAAAGGCGGCGAGCCTGCTGCTGCGCATGCTCGAGGGCTCGATGTGGGAGGTCTGGCAGATCGCGCGCGAGCGGGCCGGCGAGCCGGCCGTCCAGCAGGGCGCCGACACGGTCCGCTTCGTGCAGAACGCGATCAATGCGCTATCCGACAGCTTCCTGTACGGATCGCCGGTCTATTTGCAGCTCGATTCCTTCAAGCAGGTGCAAGCCTCGGTATTTCAGCTGACGCGCGCGCCCGGCAAGAATCTGGTGTATCTTGGCAGCCTGTTGTTGGTCGCCGGCATCTTCTCGATGTTCTACGTGCGCGAGCGGCGCCTGTGGTTCTGGCTCAAGGATGCCGGTGCGGGCGTCGAAGTGGTGATGGCGATGTCCACGGCGCGCAAGACGTTCGATTTCGAGAAAGAATTCGTGCAGACGCGCGATGCGGCCGGCGCCGCCCTGGGCGCCGCACCCCGCGACGCCGCGCCCGCCGGCGCGGCTGCAACTGCCCGCCCGCCCGTCGGCGGCGATTCCGATTCCGAGAATTCCACCCGGTAACATCATGGATCTCACTCAAGCCTCCTCTTCCCGTCCGGGGACCGTCAAGGCCCCGAATCCGGCGCCGTTGTTCGACGGCCGTCCGTTCCTCTCGCGCCTGTCCGTGCTCGACTGGCTGTTCGCGCTGGCGCTCGTGGTCGGCGCGGGCTATGCGTTCGTGCACTACAACGAGCACATGAATTACTACGACAAGGCAGTGATGATCGGCACGGTGCCGGCGCTGGTCGTGCTCGGCTGGCGCTGGAAACCCGCGCGGCTGCTGATGGCGGCGATCGCCGTGCTGTCCTTGCTGTCGATCCAGATCTACCAGGGCGACCTCGCGCGCGCCGATTCGGCGTTCTTCCTGAAGTACTTCCTGTCGAGCCAGTCGGCGATCCTCTGGATGAGCGCCTTGTTCGTGCTCGCGACGATCTTCTACTGGATCGGCCTGCTCGCGCGCGCCGCGACGGGCTCCGCGATCGGCCAGAAGCTCACGTGGGCCGCCGTGCTGATGGGCTTCGTCGGCCTGATGGTGCGTTGGTACGAGTCCTATCTGATCGGCGCCGACGTCGGGCATATCCCCGTGTCGAACCTGTATGAAGTGTTCGTGCTGTTCAGCCTGATCACCGCGCTGCTCTACCTGTATTACGAAGGCCATTACGGCACGCGTGCGCTCGGTGCGTTCGTGCTGCTCGTGATCAGCGCGGCCGTCGGCTTCCTGATGTGGTACTCGGTCGCGCGCGACGCGCAGCAGATCCAGCCGCTCGTGCCGGCGCTGCAGAGCTGGTGGATGAAGATCCACGTGCCGGCGAACTTCATCGGCTACGGCAGCTTCGCGCTGTCGGCGATGGTGGCGGTCGCGTATCTGATGAAGGAACGCGGCATGCTGGCCGATCGGCTGCCGACGCTCGACGTGCTCGACGACGTGATGTACAAGTCGATCGCCGTCGGCTTCGCGTTCTTCACGATCGCGACGATTCTCGGCGCGCTGTGGGCGGCGGAAGCGTGGGGCGGCTACTGGAGCTGGGATCCGAAGGAAACCTGGGCGCTGATCGTGTGGCTCAATTACGCGGCGTGGCTGCACATGCGCCTGATGAAGGGGCTGCGCGGCACGGTCGCCGCATGGTGGGCGCTCACGGGCCTGCTCGTGACGACGTTCGCGTTCCTCGGCGTCAACATGTTCCTGTCCGGGCTGCACAGCTACGGCAAGCTGTAAGATTTCCGATGCGGGTCCGACAAAAGACCGCCGGCGCACTGCGTGCCCCGGCGGTTTTCTTTTGTTACCGACGGGCGCGCCGCGCGTCGAACGGCGCATGACGGGCCGGGTCGAACGCAGATGAAGCGTGCGCGCCGCGCATGCATGAGGAGCAGCACCATGTGGATCAGGGATTCCCTGCGCAACCTGTTGACCGGCGCCGACATTGCGCCGAGCGAGATCACCGCGCGCGCTGTGTTCGAGAACCGGCGCCGCGTATTGCAGGCGGCTGGCCTTGCGGCGGCGGGCGGATTGCTCGGCGGCAGCGGCGCGGCCTTCGGCGCGTATGCGTCGCCCGACGCGCGGGCCGCGAAGCTCGCGGCGAAGACCAATCCGAAATTCGTCGCGGCCGACAAGGTCACGCCGTTCAAGGACATCACGTCCTACAACAACTTCTACGAATTCGGCACCGACAAGGGCGACCCGGCGCAGAACGCCGGCACGCTGCGGCCGCGCCCGTGGCGGGTGAGCGTCGAAGGCGAGGTGCTGCATCCGAAGGTGTTCGATCTCGACGAACTGCTGAAGCTGGCGCCGCTCGAGGAACGCGTGTACCGGCTGCGCTGCGTCGAGGGCTGGTCGATGGTGATTCCGTGGATCGGCGTGCCGTTCTCCGAACTGGTCAAGCGCGTGCAGCCGACTGGCAACGCGAAATACGTGCAGTTCATCACGCTGGCCGATCCGTCGCAGATGCCGGGGCTGTCGACGCCGGTACTCGACTGGCCTTACTCCGAAGGGCTGCGCATGGACGAGGCGATGAACCCGCTCACGCTGCTGACGATGGGCGTCTACGGCCAGGTGCTGCCGAAACAGAACGGCGCGCCGGTGCGTATCGTTGTGCCGTGGAAGTACGGCTTCAAGAGCGCGAAGTCGCTGGTGAAGATCCGCTTCGTCGACAAGCAGCCGAAGACGAGCTGGAACACCTACGCATCGAACGAATACGGCTTTTATTCGAACGTGAATCCGAATGTCGATCACCCGCGCTGGAGCCAGGCGACCGAGCGGCGGATCGGCGACGACGGGTTCTTCACGCCGAAGCGCAAGACGCTGATGTTCAACGGCTACGGCGATCTGGTCGCATCGATGTATCAGGGCATGGACCTGAAGAAGAACTTCTGAGTGCGACGACCGTGAGAAACGACATGCATCCGTCGACGCTGGAGCCGCGGCGGGCGTCCAGCCCGCCCGCGGCGGCCGCCGGTGTTGCGCGGGCGGGCACCGCGGCGCGGGCTGCGCCGCAGCGCTGGCTTGTGCCGGCCAGGCTGCTGGTGTTTGCGGTCGGCCTTTATCCGCTCGCGCGTCTGGTGCTGTTCGGGCTGACCGACCGGCTCGGCGCGAACCCGATCGAATTCATCACGCGCTCCACCGGCCGGTGGACGCTCGTGATCCTCTGCGCCACGCTCGCTGTCACGCCGCTGCGGCGCATGACGGGCGTGGCCGCGTTGCTGCGCTTTCGCCGGATGATCGGGTTGTTCGCGTTCTTTTACGCGACGCTGCACTTCGCAACGTACGTGTGGTTCGACAAGTGGTTCGACGTGCTGGCGATCCTGAAGGACGTCGGCAAGCGTCCGTTCATCACCGTCGGTTTCGCCGCGTTCGTGCTGTTGATTCCGCTGGCCGCGACGTCGCCGCGTGCGATGGCGCGTCGGCTCGGCCGTCATTGGGCGACGTTGCACCGGGCGATCTATGCGATCGCGCTGTTCGGCGTGCTGCATTTCTGGTGGATGCGGGCCGGCAAGCACGATCTCGCGCAGCCGAAGCTGTACGCGGCGATCGTCGCCGTGCTGCTCGGCTGGCGGCTGTTCGAATGGAGCCGACGTCGCATTCGCGCGTGACGATGAACGACGCACGCGCGGAAAAACAAAAGGCGATGACGGGGAGTCATCGCCTTTTGTCGTGTCGACAGGTGAACCGCGAGCGGCGCAGCGCTCGATTACTTCGCGGCCGCCGGGCTCGATGCTGCCGTTGCCGCCTTCGACGTGCTGCTCGAGAGCTCCGGCGACAGTGTCAGCGGCGTGCCGGAAGAGTCGGGGATGCTGTCGTACGACGCGTTTTCATCGGTCGGCGTGACGTCCGACGGCGGCGTGTCCTGCTGCTGAATGGGCTTGGCCGGCAACGGGGGCACGGTGGGCAGATAGAGCGGACCGCGTTGACCGCAGCCGGCAAGAATCGCCAAAGCCGCTACAATCGCGCTCATCCGGAAAACGACTCGCATGATCGTCCCTGAACAATTTAACCGATAGAGTTTAGCATGTCCGATACTGAATACCTGGCTCGCGCAGAGGCCGTGCTGGCGGCCGTGGAACGTACCGTCGACGCCGCGAACGACGGCGATCACGACATCGATCTGGAGCGCAACGGCAGCGTGCTGACGCTGACGTTCGAGAACGGCTCGAAGATCATCGTCAATCTGCAGCCGCCGATGAAGGAGCTGTGGATCGCCGCGAAGGCCGGTGGATTCCACTACCGGTTCGTGGACGGCGAATGGCGCGATACGCGCACCGGCACCGAGTTCTTCTCCGCACTGACCGACTACGCGACGCAACAGGCCGGCCTGCCGATCACGTTCCGCGCGTGACGCCGGCGCTCGGCGCAGCGGCATGAAAAAAAGCGCCCGCGGGCGCTTTTTTCATTTCCGGGCCGCCGGAGCGTCAGTGGCCGCGGAACAGGTTCATGATGTCCTGCTTTTCCTGCTCGTCGACATGCGGCGCTTCTTCGTCGACGTTCTGCGGAGTCGCCGCCTGCGGTACGCCGACCGTCGACACGAAGCCGTGCCCCGGCGTGAACTCGGTGAAGTACAGCTCGCCGCCGAGCGACTGGACGTCGTCGGGCATGGTCGGCTTGAACTCGGGCACGTCCTTCAGCGCCGCGCCCATGTAGTCGATCCAGACCGGCAGCGACAGCCCGCCGCCCGTTTCGCGATCGCCGAGGCTGCGCGGGTTGTCGTAGCCGATCCACGCGATCGCCGCGAGCGTGTGCTGATAGCCGGCGAACCACGCGTCGTGCGAATCGTTCGTCGTGCCCGTCTTGCCGGCGAGGTCGGTGCGCTTGAGCACGTTGGTGCGCGCGCCGGTGCCGCGCTGCGCGACGCTCTGCAGCAGGCTGTTCATCACGTATGCGTTGCGTGCGTCGATCGCGCGCGGCGCGTTCTGCTCGGCGATGAGCGGTTGCGCGCGCGCGACGATCGCGCCGCTCGGATCGGTCACTTCGGCGATCAGATACGGATTCACGCGGAAGCCGCCGTTCGCGAACACCGAGTACGCGCCGGCCATCTGCAGCGGCGTGACCTGGCCCGCGCCCAGCGCCATCGGCAGGTAGGCCGGATGGCGCTCGGCGTCGAAGCCGAAGCGCGTGATGTACTGCTGCGCGTACTTCGTGCCGATGTGGTTCAGGATCCGGATCGAGACGAGGTTGCGCGAGCGCTGCAGCGCGGTGCGCATCGACATCGGGCCTTCGAAGCCGCCGCCGTAGTTCTTCGGCTCCCACGGCTGGCCGCCGGTTTCGGCCGCGCTGAAATACAGCGGGCCGTCGTTGATCACGGTGGCCGGCCCGAGCCCCTTGTCGAGCGACGCCGAATAGATGAACGGCTTGAACGACGAGCCGGGCTGCCGCCACGCCTGCGTGACGTGATTGAACTTGTTCTTGTTGTAATCGAAGCCGCCGACGAGCGAGCGGATCGCGCCGTCCTGCGGGACGATCGAGATGAACGCGCCTTCGACCTGCGGCAACTGCGTGATCGACCATTTGCCGGTGTCGCTCTTCACGACGCGCACGATCGCGCCCGGCCGGATCCGGCGGTTCGGCTGCGCGTTGGCCGACAGCGCGCTCGACGCGAAGCGCAGATTGTCGCCGTCGATCGTCGCGCTGCTGCCGTCGATGAACGCCACGGTGATCTGGCGCGGGCTCGTCGCGGTGACGACCGCCGCGATCAGCTCGCCGTTGTCGGGATGCTCGAGCAGCGCGTCGTCGATCGCCTGCTCGCGATCGTCCGCGCCGGCCGGCAGCTCGATGAAGCCCTCCGGCCCACGATAGCCGTGACGGCGCTCGTAATCCATGATGCCCTTGCGCAACGCGGTGTACGCGACCTGCTGATCGGCGGAGTCGATCGTCGTGACCACGTTGAAGCCGCGCGTGTAGGTTTCTTCCCGGTACTGCGCGTACATCATCTGCCGGACCATCTCCGCGACGTACTCGGCGTGCACGCTGAACTCGCGCCCCGCGCCCTTGACGACGAGCGGCTGCGCGACGGCTTCGTCGTACTGCTCGCGCGTGATGAAGTTCAGCTCGAGCATCCGTTGCAGGATGTACTCCTGACGCACCTTCGCGCGCTTCGGATTGACGACCGGGTTATACGCCGACGGCGCCTTCGGCAACCCCGCGAGCATCGCCGCCTCGGCGAGCGTGATGTCCTTCAGGTCCTTGCCGAAGTAGACCCGCGCTGCGCTCGCGAAGCCGTATGCACGCTGGCCGAGGTAGATCTGATTCATATAGACCTCGAGAATCTGATCTTTCGTCAGCGCGCGCTCGATCCGGTACGCGAGCAGCATCTCGTAGATCTTGCGGGTGTAGGTCTTTTCGCTCGACAGGAAGAAGTTGCGCGCGACCTGCATCGTGATCGTGCTCGCGCCCTGCGACGCATGGCCGTTCGTCAACGCGACGAAGCCCGCGCGGGCGATGCCGGTGAGGTCGACGCCGCCATGATCGTAGAACCGTGCGTCCTCGATCGCGAGGATCGCCTTCTTCAGCGAATCCGGCACGTCCTTGAAATGGACGATGTCGCGCCGTTCCTCGCCGAATTCGCCGATCAGCACGTGATCGGACGTGTAGATGCGCAGCGGCACCTTCGGGCGGTAGTCGGTCAGCGCGTCGAGCGACGGCATGTTCGGCCATGCGACGACGAGCGCATAGCCGAGCACGAGGCCGCCGGCCACGACGATGGCCACGCACATCGCGGCGAGCCCGATCAGGGCCTTCAGCCACCAGGGGCGCTTCTTCGGCTCGGGCGCGGGAGGCGGGGACGTAGGAGACGTGGATTGCATAGGCATACCGGAAAACAGTCCCGCGATTATAGCTGCCCGGTACGACCGGTCCTGACACGGCGCGCGCCCGCGGCGAAGCGGCCAATCGCGGTGTCGCCGACACAGTGTCCACGCGCTCGGCTCGCGCCACAACTGGCCGTTCGGCCGACTGTCGGCCGCGCCCGCCGCTCAGCAGAATCAGTGCTCGGAAACGCGGCGTGGGCCGCAACGATCGCGGGAGGCTGGGATGGCTGGACGATGGGCGGCGCGCTTCGCGCCGGGCAGGCACCGTTCGACGGGGATCGACGTCGCGGCTGACGAGGTGAGAGTGGCCGTGCTGAGCCGGCGCGGCCGAGCTGCGGAGGTGCGTGTCGACGGCCTCGAACGGGAGTCGGTGGGCCTCGCGGGCGGGCCCGACGATGCGCGCTGGGCCTCGGTGGCGCGCGCATTGGCGGCGGCCGTGGCGCGGCTGTCCGCGGCTGGCGTGCGCTGCGACACGCGCGGCGTGATGGCGCTGCGCGATGACGAGATGCGCACGGCGACGCTCGATCTGGCCGGACGCGCCGACGTCGCTGATGCCGCCCGTCAGGCCGCCGAGCGCATCTCGGGGCTGGCGCCCGACAGTCTCGCGTACGACTGGCGGCAGGACGACGGCGCATGCGTGGGCGAGATTGCGGTCGCCGTGGCGCCGCAGGCGTTGCTCGAGCGGCGGATCGACGTCGCCGCGCAGGCCGGCATCGACCTGACGGCGGTCGACGCAGAGTCGGCGGCCGCGCTGCGCGCGCTGCGCTATGCCGCGCAGTTCGAGCACGATGCGCACGGGCCGTACGCAGCGTTCTGGTTCGGCGATTCGGGCGTGTACGGTTGGCGGGTCGACGGATCGGTCGCCGCCTCGGTGCTCGCGGTGTCGGGCAACGAGCGGTCGGGGTTGCCGGACGCGTTGCGGCGCTGCGCTCTCGAGCCCGTGCGCTGCGCGCTGGTGGCCGGCGACGAGCGCTGCATGGCCCGCTGCGGCACGTCGGTCGCCGACATCGGCGATGCGCTCGGCGTAGCGGCGGTGCCGTTCGACTGCACCGGATGGGACGGGCTGCCCAGCGGGCCCGTAGGCTGCGCGGGCGAGCCGGCATTTGCGCTCGCGATCGGGCTGGCGTTGCGCGGGGTGTGGGAATGATGGCCGGCATGGGAGCCGGGCCGGCTATCGCGAGCCGAGCCGCGCTCGGCGGCTTCAATCTGCTGCCGTACCGAGAGCGGCTCGCCCAGGCGTTGCGCCGTCGGCGCGCGACGCATCTGGGCGCGGCCATCGTGCTCGGCGTGCTCGCGGCCGGTCTTTGGACGGGAGCCGCGACCGTGTGGCGATGGAACCTCGACGCCGAGCGCGCGCGGCTGGACGCGCAGTTGCGCCAGTGGCAGCCGCAGCTGGATGTCGCCCGGCGCGCCGCCAGCGCGGCCGCGGATGCCACGCAACGCGACGCGCGGGCGGCCGAGCTGGCTGCACCGTCCCGGCGCGTCGTCGCGTTGATCGCGATACTGGCGAATGCGCCCGACGACTCGGTGCGACTCGACGCGCTGCGGACGACTTCGTCAGGAGCCGTGCTCGACGCGCGCGCGTCGACCTACGCTGCGGCCGCACGGTGGCTTGCCCGGATCGCGGCCGGGCAGCCCGGCTGGCAATTCGACCTTGGCGCGCTGACGCCTGCTTCGGGTGCGCCGGACGCGGGCGCCGCCGCGCCGTTCCGGTTCTCCGTGCAGGTGCGCTGGCACGATGCGTCGCCACGGCCGAACGTGAAGGGAGGCGGCGCATGACGGCGCTCGCATATCGCTCCATGCCCGGCGTTGCGCAGCGCCTCGGCCGCGTGACGCGGATGTCGCCGGCCGCCGCCCACGCGATAGGCTGCGTGCTGGCATTTACCGCCGTCGCGTGCGGCGTCATATATCTGATGGACGCCGCCGACGCGAGCGGGTTCCACCGCAGCCGTGCACTGCTGGCGACCGCGCACGCGCGCGTCGCTGCTGCACGGCGGATGCTTCCCACGGCAGCCGCGCAGCAGCGCGACCGCGGCTCCGCCGCGCTGCGCGACCGCGGCACGCCAGCCACACCGGCGTGGCCCGCGCTGCTGCTGGAACTGGCGGACCTGGCCGGCGCGAGCGGCTTGCGGATCGTGTCGATCGAGCCGGGCAGCACCGACCAGACGGCGCCGGATGGCCGGCGAACCGTGCGAATGGTCGCGGAAGGCGGTTTCGCGGCGCTGCTGCGGCTGATGGACGGCCTGGCGCGCTTGCGAGCGCTCGTGGTGCCCACGCTCCTGCAGATCGAGCGGAAGGCGTCCGCCGCCCGGATGGACGTGACGCTCGACGTGTTCCCGGGGTTGCGGCCCGCTTCGATGCCCGGCGATGCCGCTGCGCCGCCTGCCGTAACGGCGGCCGGCGATCCGTTCGGCGGCGCGGGGGAGCCGATGTCCGATAATTCCGCACCGCGCCTCGCCGGCACGATTCGCGACGCTCGTGCGGCGCTCGCATTGTTCGAATCCGGCAACGGCAAGTTCTCGACGGTCGCGCCCGGCGACGCTCTCGGCGCGGCGCGCGTGACGCGTGTCGAGGCTGGCGCGGTGACGCTCGCGACGGCCGACGGCGCACGCCGGTTCGTCGTGGACGACGGAGGCCACCCATGAGCCGGCATGCGTGGTGGGCGATCGTACTCTGCGCGGGGTTGGACGCGTCGGCGGCACACGCGACGCTGCCGCCGCTGCCTCCTTTGCCGCCGTCAGGATGGCCGATCGCGTCGATACCGCTGCACGGCGCCGACGTGCCGTTGCCGCAAGGCGCGCCCGACGGCCCGACCGTTGCCGCCGATGCGCCGGCCCGCGCGCCGGCCGAGCCAGCGCCGTTCGACGCGGCGGCGCGCACGGTGCACGACGCAGGCGCGAGCGCGTCGTCGGCGTTGCCGCCGCAGCAGCCGGTGCTGGAAGGTCCGCCGATTCCATTGCCGCCGCCCACGCGGATGAACGACCCCGCGGCGCGGCATGCGGGCGACGCGGACGATGCACGGCGAATCTCGCTGAATCTGCAAGGCGCCGCGCTGGCCGCTGCGTTCGACGCGCTCGCGCGCTTCACCGGCCTGAACATCATCGTCGGCGAGCAGGTGCGCGGCACCGTTACGTTGCGTCTGAACAATGTCCGTTGGCGCGATGCATTCGATACGCTGCTCGACACGCACGGGCTCGCGATGTCCCGGCGCGGCAACGTGATCTGGGTCACGCCGGCGGCCGAACTGGCTGCCCGGGAGCGCGAGCGCTTCGAAACCCATGCGCGTGCGGCCGAGCTGGAGCCGCTCGCGAGCCGCACCTTCGCGCTGCGTTACCCGCGTGCGGCGGACGTGCAGCGGCTGCTGTCCGGCGCGACCGGCCAGCGCCTGCTGTCCAGACGCGGCGCCGCGGCAGCCGATCCGCGGATGAACCTGCTGTTCGTCACCGATCTTGCGCCGCGCATCGCCCAGATTGCGGAGCTGATCGACGCGATCGACCGAGCTTCGCGGCAGGTCCGGATCGAGGCACGGATCGTCGAAGGCGAACAGGGCTTTTCGCGCAACCTCGGCGCGCGCGTCGCGCTGCGCGCCCACGGGCGTGCCCCGGCGGCCGACGGCGCGGCGGCCGCAACCGACACGCGCAATGCGCTCGATCTGACGGCCCGCGCCATCGGCGGCTTCGACGCGGCCACGGCCGGTTTCACGCTGTTCGCCGCGCCGCTCAGTCGCGTCCTCGACATCGAGCTGAGCGCGCTGGAGGCGCAAGGGCGCGGCCAGATCGTTTCCAGGCCGCGCGTGGTGACGGCCGATCGCGTGAAGGCGATCGTCGAACAGGGTTCCGAGGTGCCGTACCAGGCAAAGGTCGGCAACGGCGTGAGCGGCGTGCAGTTCCGTCGCGCGACGCTGAAGCTCGAGGTCGAGCCGCAGATCACGCCCGACGGGCGCGTCGTGCTCGACCTCGACGTGACGAAGGACAGCATCGGCGAGCCGACCGCGGCCGGTCCGGCGATTCATACGAAGCACGTTCAGACGCGCGTGGAGGTGGAGGACGGCGGTACGGTCGCGATCGGCGGGATCTACGAGCAACTGAGGCGGGACGATGTGACGCGCGTGCCGCTGTTGGGCAGAATACCGGTTCTGGGCGCGCTGTTCCGGCACCGCGCGCGCAGCGACCAGCGCAGCGAACTGGTCGTCTTCATCACGCCGACGGTCGTCGGCGCACGTTGCGACCCCGCCGTGACGAGCGACGCCGATCCGGCACAAACGGGGCCGGAAGCCGACGGCGCAGGCTCGACAAGGCGGCCGCTTTGCCAGTAAGCTGCGCCACACACCAGCAAGATTCAAGCAGAGGAAGCCGTTGCAAGCGCGGGACCCACACGCAAACGTATTTTTCGTCGGCCTTATGGGAGCGGGTAAGACCACCGTGGGCCGTGCGGTCGCGCGCCGGCTCGACAGGACGTTCTTCGACTCCGACCACGAAATCGAGGCCCGCACGGGCGCCCGCATCCCGGTGATCTTCGAGATGGAGGGCGAGGCCGGCTTTCGCGACCGCGAATCGCAGGTGATCGCCGAGCTGACGCAGCGCGAGAACATCGTGCTGGCGACCGGCGGCGGCGCGGTGCTGCGCGCCGAAAATCGCGAATGCCTCAAAAACCACGGCATCGTCATCTATCTGCGCGCCAATCCGCACGATCTGTGGCTGCGCACGCGCAAGGACAAGAACCGCCCGCTGTTGCAGACCGACGATCCGAAAGCCCGCCTCGAAGCGCTGTACGAAGCGCGCGACCCGCTGTACCGCGAATGCGCGGATTTCATCATCGAGACGGGCCGCCCGTCGGTCAACGGCCTCGTCAACATGGTGCTGATGCAACTCGAACTCGCAGGCGTCATCGCCAAGCCGCTACAAGCATGATTACCGTCAACGTCGATCTGGGCGACCGCGCCTACCCGATTCACATTGGTGCCGGCCTGATTGGCCGCACCGAGCTGTTCGCTCCTCACATCAACGGTTCGTCGGTGACGATCGTCACGAACACGACCGTCGATCCGCTGTACGGCGATGCGCTGCGCGCCGCGCTCGCGCCGCTCGGCAAGCGCGTGTCCACCGTCGTCCTGCCGGACGGCGAGGCCTACAAGAACTGGGAAACGCTCAACCTGATCTTCGACGGGCTGCTCACCGAGCGTGCCGATCGCAAGACGACGCTGATCGCACTCGGCGGCGGCGTGATCGGTGACATGACCGGTTTCGCGGCTGCCTGCTACATGCGCGGCGTGCCGTTCATCCAGGTGCCCACGACGCTGCTGTCGCAGGTCGATTCGTCGGTCGGCGGCAAGACGGGCATCAATCATCCGCTCGGCAAGAACATGATCGGCGCGTTCTACCAGCCGCAGGCGGTCGTCGCCGATATCGGCGCGCTGGCGACGCTGCCCGATCGCGAGCTGGCGGCCGGCATCGCCGAGGTCATCAAGACCGGCGCGATCGCCGATGCCGAATTCTTCGACTGGATCGAGGCCAACGTGGACGCGCTGAACCGCCGCGAGCCGGCCGCGCTCGTGCATGCGGTGAAGCGCTCGTGCGAGATCAAGGCGAGCGTGGTCGCCGCCGACGAGCGCGAAGGCGGCCTGCGCGCGATCCTGAACTTCGGCCATACGTTCGGTCATGCGATCGAGGCCGGGCTCGGCTACGGCGAATGGCTGCACGGCGAGGCGGTCGGCTGCGGGATGGTGATGGCGGGCGATCTGTCCGTGCGGCTCGGCCTGCTCGACGAAGCATCGCGGCAGCGGCTCGATGCGGTGATCGCCGCGGCCCGTCTGCCGGTGAGCGGGCCGGCGCTCGGCGAGGCGCGCTATATGGACCTGATGCGCGTCGACAAGAAGGCCGAGGCCGGCGCGATCAAGTTCATCCTGCTGAAGCGATTCGGCGATACGCTGATCGCGCCGGCACCCGACGAAGCCGTGTTCGCCACGCTGGCGAAGACCACCCGGTAACGGCGCTCCGGATGGCCCGGCGCCCCTGACATGGAGCACACGTGAGCGAGACATCCAGCAGCAAACCGATCGAAGCCGGCCGCGCATCCGTCGCGGCGCCGGCCGAGCCGCCGACGCTGGCGGCGCTGGAAGCCCATCTCGCTCCGTATGCCGCTCATGCGTCGCAGTCGCGCGGGCGCCGTCATGCCGAACAGCCGCCGGCGGCCCGCACCGAGTTCCAGCGCGACCGCGACCGCATCGTTCACTCGACCGCGTTCCGCCGGCTCGAATACAAGACCCAGGTGTTCGTCAATCACGAAGGCGACCTGTTCCGCACCCGTCTCACGCACAGCCTGGAAGTCGCGCAGATCGCGCGTTCGGTGGCGCGCAACCTGCGCCTGAACGAGGATCTCGTCGAAGCGATTTCGCTCGCGCACGATCTCGGCCATACGCCGTTCGGCCATGCCGGGCAGGACGCATTGAACGCGTGCATGCGCGAGCACGGCGGCTTCGAGCACAATCTGCAGAGCCTGGCTGTCGTCGACGAGCTCGAGGAACACTATGGCGCGTTCAACGGCCTGAACCTGTGCTTCGAGACGCGCGAAGGCATCCTCAAGCACTGCTCGCGCGAGAACGCGCGCAAACTCGGCGCGCTTGGCGAGCGCTTCCTGCAAGGCCGCCAGCCGTCGCTCGAAGCGCAGCTCGCGAACATCGCCGACGAAATCGCGTACAACAATCACGACGTCGACGACGGCCTGCGCTCCGGGCTGATCACGATCGAGCAGCTCGCCGAAGTCGAGCTGTGGCAGCGCCACTACGACGCCGCGCTCGCCGAGTTCCCGCATCTCGAAGGCCGCCGCCTCGTGCACGAGACGGTGCGCCGCATCATCAACACGCTGATCGTCGACCTGATCGACGAGACCACGCGCAATCTCGCCCGCGTCGCACCGGCCTCGCTCGACGACGTGCGCGCGGCGCCGCAGCTCGTCGCGCACAGCGAGCCCGTCGCCGCGCAGGCCGCCGCGCTCAAGCGCTTCCTGTTCAAGAACCTGTACCGCCACTACAAGGTGATGCGCATGGCCAACAAGGCGCAGCGCGTCGTCACCGGGCTGTTCGACGCGTTCATCGACGATCCGCGCCTGCTGCCGCCGCCGTACCAGTCGGACGATCCCGCGCAGCAGCCGCGGCTCGTCGCACACTACATCGCCGGCATGACCGACCGCTTCGCGCTGAAGGAATATCAGCGCCTGTTCGTCGTCAACGACAACTGACTGTCACAAACGATCACTAGACTTCGCCGGTTCAATGGCGATGGGAATGTTGCACACGCTGTTGGTAACGTTTTCATAGGAGAGAGGTCGATGAATAAGAAGCCTGCGGGGACCCTGGTTCGCTCGATCGCGCTCGGCGGCGCGTTGATGTTCGGGATGCAGCACGCGGCATGGGCCGCGACGGAAATCCAGTTCTGGCATGCGATGGAGTCGGCGCTCGGCGAGCGCGTGAACGAGCTCGCCGCGCAGTTCAACGCATCGCAGAGCGACTACAAGATCGTGCCGGTCTTCAAGGGCACCTACGACCAGGCGCTCGCGGCCGGCATCGCGGCGTATCGCAGCGGCAACGCGCCGGCGATCCTCCAGGTCTATGAAGTCGGCACCGCGACGATGATGCAGGCGAAGAAGGCCGTCGTGCCCGTCTACGACGTGTTCAAGCAGGCCGGCGTGCCGCTCGACGAAAAGGCGTTCGTGCCGACCATCGCCAGCTACTACAGCGACGCGAAGACGGGCCATCTGGTGTCGATGCCGTTCAACAGCTCGACGCCGGTGCTGTACTACAACAAGGACGCGTTCAAGAAGGCCGGGCTCGATCCGAACCAGCCGCCGAAGACCTGGGCCGACGTGCAGGCCGACGCGGAGAAGCTGCGCAAGTCCGGGATGTCCTGCGGCTTCACGACCGGCTGGCAGGGCTGGATCCAGCTCGAGAACTACAGCGCGTGGCATGCGCTGCCGTACGCGAGCCGCAACAACGGCTTCGACGGCGCCGACGCGGTGCTCGAATTCAACAAGCCGCAGCAGATCGCTCACATCGCGTTCCTGCAGCAGATGGTGAAGGACGGCACGTTCACGTATGCGGGCCGCAAGGACGAAGCGTCCGCGAAGTTCTACAGCGGCGACTGCGGGATCCTGACGACGTCGTCGGGCGCGCTCGCCAACGTGCAGAAGTTCGCCAAGTTCAACTACGGCACCGGCATGATGCCGTACGACGCGAACGTGAAGGGCGCGCCGCAGAACGCGATCATCGGCGGCGCGAGCCTGTGGGTGCTGGGCGGCAAGGACGCGGCCACCTACAAGGGCGTCGCGAAATTTCTCGCGTTCCTCGCGTCGCCGCCGATCGCCGCGAAGTGGCATCAGGAAACCGGCTATCTGCCGGTGACGACCGCCGCGTACGAGCTCACGCGCCAGCAGGGCTTCTATGCGAAGAACCCGAGCGCGGAAACGGCGATCAAGCAGATGATGAACAAGCCGCCGCTGCCTTACACGAAGGGGCTGCGGCTCGGCAACATGCCGCAGATCCGCACCGTCGTCGACGAGGAGCTCGAGCAGGTCTGGGCGCAGAAGAAGTCGCCGAAGGACGCGCTCGACTCGGCCGCATCGCGCGGCGACGAGCTGCTGCGCCGCTTCGAGAAGTCGGGCGGCTGAGCCCGCGTCGCGTTCGTGTCGCCGGCCGGCGCGTCGCAGTGGCGCGCGCGGGCGGCGGCACGGCCTCCTTTCCGCTTTGCCTGACCGGATCTCCGCGATGCAATCCCGTTCCCGTTTCGGCGCGAGCCTGCTGCCGTATCTGCTGATCGCGCCGCAGCTCGCGATCACCGCCGTATTCTTCCTGTGGCCGGCCGGCGTCGCGCTGTGGCAGTCGACGCAGATGCAGGACGCGTTCGGCACGTCGAGCGAATTCGTCGGCTTCGCGAATTTCACGCGTCTGTTCGCCGATCCGCTCTACGTCGACTCGTTCCGCACGACGCTGGTGTTCAGCACGCTCGTCACGGTCAGCGGGCTCGTCGTGTCGCTGCTGCTCGCCGCGTGCGCCGACCGCGTGATCCGCGGCGCGCGCGTGTACCGGACGCTGCTGATCTGGCCGTACGCCGTCGCGCCGACGATCGCGGCAGTGCTGTGGGCGTTCCTGTTCAATCCGAGCATCGGCCTCGTCACCTATGCGCTCGCCAAGGGCGGCATCGTCTGGAACCACGCGCTGAACGGCGGCCAGGCGATGTTCCTGGTCGTGCTCGCATCGGTGTGGAAGCAGGTCAGCTATAACTTCCTGTTCTTCTACGCGGGCCTGCAGGCGATTCCGCGCTCGCTGATCGAGGCGGCCGCGATCGACGGCGCCGGGCCGGTGCGGCGCTTCTTCAACATCGTGCTGCCGCTGCTGTCGCCGACCAGCTTCTTCCTGCTGGTCGTCAATCTCGTGTACGCGTTCTTCGACACGTTCCCGGTGATCGACGCGGCCACCGGCGGCGGCCCCGCGCAAAGCACGAAGACGCTGATCTACAAGATCTTCACGGAAGGCTTCCAGGGCCTCGACATCGGCAGCTCGGGCGCGCAGTCGGTCGTGCTGATGATCATCGTCGTCGGCCTGACGGTGATCCAGTTCCGCTTCGTCGAACGCAGGGTGCAATACGCATGATCGAAAATCGCAAGGGCTTCGACCTGTTCTGCCACGCGGTGCTGCTCGCGGGCGTCGTCGTGATCGTGTTCCCGGTGTACGTCGCGTTCTGCGCGGCGACGATGAATGCGCAGGAAGTGTTCACGATCCCGCTGTCGCTGGTGCCGAGCACGCATCTGCTGGAGAACGTCGCGTACATCTGGAGCCACGGCAGCGGCGGCACGACCGCGCCGTTCGGCCGGCTGCTGGTGAACAGCTTCGTGATGGCGCTCGGGATCGCGGTCGGCAAGATCGCGGTGTCGATCCTGTCCGCGTACGCCATCGTCTATTTCCGCTTCCCGCTGCGCAACACCGCGTTCTGGCTGATCTTCGTCACGCTGATGCTGCCGGTCGAGGTGCGGATCTTCCCGACCGTGCAGGTCGTGTCGACGCTGCACCTGACCAACACCTACGCGGGGCTGTCGCTGCCGCTGATCGCGTCGGCGACCGCGACGTTCCTGTTCCGCCAGTTCTTCATGACGCTGCCCGACGAGCTGATGGACGCCGCGCGCATCGACGGCGCGGGGCCGCTGCGGTTTTTCTGGGACGTCGTGCTGCCGCTGTCGAAGACGAGCATCGCCGCGCTGTTCGTGATCACGTTCATCTACGGCTGGAACCAGTATCTGTGGCCGATCCTGATCACGACGGAGGCGTCGCTGTCGACGGCGGTGGTCGGCATCAAGACGATGATCGCGAGCGGCGACGCCGCGACCGAATGGCAATACGTGATGGCGGCGACGCTGCTGGCGATGATTCCGCCGCTCGTCGTCGTGCTGGCGATGCAGCGCTGGTTCGTGCGCGGCCTCGTCGATTCCGAAAAATGATCAACCTCCGGTAACCGGGAGAAGGACCAGGTATGGCTGCGCTGAGCTTGAAGGGCGTCAGGAAATCCTACGACGGCAAGCAGCACGTGCTGCACGGCATCGACGTGGAGATCGCCGACGGCGAATTCATCGTGCTGGTCGGCCCGTCGGGCTGCGGCAAGTCGACGCTGCTGCGGATGATCGCGGGGCTCGAGACGGTGACGGACGGCGAAATCGCGATCGGCGATCGCGTGGTCAACGCGCTGGAGCCGAAGGATCGCGACATCGCGATGGTGTTCCAGAACTACGCGCTGTATCCGCACATGACGGTCGCGCAGAACATGGGCTACGGGCTGAAGATTCGCGGCGTCGAGCGCGCGACGATCGACGAGCGGGTGGCCGCGGCGGCGAAGATCCTCGAGCTCGAGCCGCTGCTCGCGCGGCGGCCGCGCGAGCTGTCGGGCGGCCAGCGCCAGCGCGTCGCGATGGGGCGTGCGATCGTGCGCGAGCCGTCGGTGTTCCTGTTCGACGAGCCGCTGTCGAACCTCGACGCGAAGCTGCGCGTGCAGATGCGCCTGGAGATCCAGCGGCTGCATGCGCGGCTCGCGACCACGAGCGTGTACGTGACGCACGACCAGATCGAGGCGATGACGCTGGCGCAGCGCGTGATCGTGATGAACCGCGGCTACGCGGAGCAGATCGGCGCGCCGGTCGACGTGTACGAGAAGCCGGCGACGGTGTTCGTCGCCGGCTTCATCGGCTCGCCGGCGATGAATCTGATGCACGGCGCGCTGTCGGCGGACGGCGCGACGTTCACGGTCGCGGGCGGCGGCCCGGCGCTGCCGGTGGCCGGCGCACCGGGCGTCGGCACGACGATCGCCACCGGTCGCGACTGGGTGCTCGGCGTGCGGCCGGAGCATATGACGCCGCAGCCGGGCGTCGCCCAGGCGACGTTGCCGGTCGATTCGTGCGAGCTGCTCGGCGCGGACAACCTCGCGCACGGCCGCTGGGGCAACCACGACGTCGCGGTGCGGCTGCCGCACGCGGACCGTCCGGCGCGCGGCACCGCGCTGGCTGCGTCGTTGCCTGCGCACCGGCTGCACTTCTTCGATCCCGAAACCGGCCGGCGCGCCGGCTGACCCGACGAACCTCCGAACGAGCGACGAGGCTGACGATGACTTCCCGACCCGACTGGCCCTATCCGCGCGTCGTCGCCCATCGCGGCGGCGGCACGCTCGCGCCGGAGAACACGCTTGCCGCGCTCGACGAGGGTGCGCGGCGCGGCCACCGGATGGTCGAATTCGACGCGAAGCTGTCCGGCGACGACGTGACGTTCCTGCTGCACGACGACACGGTCGATCGCACGTCCGACGGAAGCGGGCCGGCGGCGGGCATGCGCTATGCGGCGCTGGCCGCGCTCGACGCCGGCGCGTGGTTCGACGCGCGCTTTGCCGGCGAGCGGATGCCGACGCTCGAGGCGGCGGCGGCGCGCTGCATGACGCTCGGGCTGGCAGCGAACGTCGAGATCAAGCCGTGCCCCGGCCGAGAATCCGACACCGGGCGGCGGGTGGCCGCCGATGCGGCGGCGTACTGGCACGGCGCCGCCGTGCCGCCGCTGCTGTCGTCGTTCTCGTTCGATGCACTGCGGCACGCGCGCGACGCGGCGCCCGCGCTGCCGCGCGGCATGCTGTACGAGCGCGTGCCCGACGACTGGCACGCGCAGGCCGTCGGCGCGCTCGACTGCACGTCGTTGCATGCGGACCACACGCAATTGAGCGAGCCGCTCGTGCGGGCAATCAAGGCGGCCGGCCTGCGCATCCTGGTTTACACGGTGAACGACCTCGGCAGGGCGCGCGAACTCGTGCGCTGGGGCGTCGACGCGATCTGCACCGACCGCATCGACCTGATCGGCCCGACGGCGCTCGACGACATCGTGTAAGCCCGCGCGAGCCGAATTCGTTTCGCGTTTCGCCAGCGTGCCTGACGCGAAAAAACGACGCCCCGGCGGTTTCCCGCCGGGGCGTTTTGCATCGTGGAGACGTTACGCTCGGAAAAATCCGCTACAAATTGCAGCAGGATTAACCATTCCCCAAATATTCGACTACGCTTAGAAGCGGTAGCCGACGTTCACGTACGTGACGATCGGGTTCAGCGCGATGCGAGCCTTCGACGTCTCGGTCAGCGTGCCGACCTGGGTGCGGCGGGCGGTCGTGAACGTGGCGGTGACGCTCACCGGCACGTACGAGATCGACAGCCCGGCGAACCAGTGCTTCGTGAAGTTGTACGAGAAGCCGGCGTTGAACACGGGCGCCCACTGGTTGCTCGTGGTGGCGCTGGTCGGGCCGCCGAGCACGCCGTTCTCGAAGGTGCTGTTGGTGATCTTCGCGCCGGTGAACCAGACGTAGGTAGCGCCGACGCCGACGTACGGCCGGAACTTCGCGTTGGCGTCGTTGAAGTGGTAGCGCAGCAACACCGCCGGACTCCACTGGTATGCCCGGCCGAGCACGCCGAAGCGCGAGAACTGACCCTTGCCGGTGATGTCGAACTTCGGCGGTATGCCGAGAACGAATTCGGTGGAGATGTGGTCGGTAAGGAAGTAGCCGGATGCGAAGCCGAGCGTATCGGCGTCGTTGATGCCGGCGCCGGTGTTGGGAACGGATTGATTGACGGGCGTGCCGCCGACGCCGTACACGAACAGCGGGTCGCTGCTGTCTTGCGGTGACAGGTGGAACCAGCCGGTGCTGACGTAGAAATCACCTGCGGATTGTGCGTGTGCCGTGCCGCCTGCGGCCGCGAATGCGAGCGCAGCGGCCCCCGTAATGGCCAGTTTTCGTTTCATTGTGTCTCCTCCGATCAAAGGCGTGCTCATTATGACGACTGCGTTTAAAACCAAACAAGCTCGTAAGTTAGAGCTTTCTCCCTAGGATCCGCACGACCGTACGCTTTCGCGCCCCGCAGGGACAGGCATTCTACGCAAATGCGTAATTCGGACCCCAGGGTATTTCCTAACGCGTTCAAACGGACATTCAGCATGGCACGGTTAGCACGACTCTATGTTCCCGACCAGCCTCAGCACGTGATACTGCGCGGGCTGGATCAGCAACCCGCGTTCGTCGACGACCAGGACTACGAACTCTTCATCGATTGTCTGAAGGCGGCGGCACGCGATCACCATCTTTCGGTGCACGCGTACGTGCTGCTGCCGCGTCAGGTGCAGTTGCTCGTCACGCCGAGCGACGAGGCGAGCCTGCCGAAGGCGATGCAGGCCGTCGGCCGCCGCTACGTCGCGCACTTCAACCGGCGCTACTCGCGCCGCGGCACGTTGTGGGAAGGCCGCTACCGCGCGACGGTGATCGAAGGCGAGCGCTATTTCCTGCTCGCGAGCCGCGTGGTCGAGATGAGCCCGGTGCGCTCGCAGCTGGTGGCGACGGCCGACGCGTATCGATGGTCGAGCTACCGGCACCACGTGGGCCTGACCGTCGACAGCCTGATTACCGACCACCCGCTCTACTGGGCGCTCGGCAACACGCCGTTCGACCGTCAGCGCGCGTACAAGGAGCTGTGCGAACAACCGCTCGACGAGCGGCAGGCCGATCAGCTTCAGCAGGCGACGCTGAAAGGCTGGGTGCTCGGCGGCGACAACTACCGCGAGTGGGCCGCCCGCACCGCGAACCGGCGCGTGTCGCCGCTGCCGCGCGGACGCCCCAGAAAGGTGCGCGAAAACACGCCGCCGGCCCAGCAGTAGCGCCGGGGAGGCGGGCGGGGAGCGGCGCTGCGGGCGCCGCTTCTTTTTGCACCAAATCGTTACGGCCCCAATAAATAGGCACCACATCTGAGCATCTGTTTAATTGGGGTTCGATCATCCGGTTTTTGTTGCTATTCCCTTGATTCGTCGCGTATATTCCGAATTCCGGTGGCCCGGGCGCATGCAGCATGCAGCATGCCCAACCACCGTCGGCCGTGCCGTCTCCTGCCGGAGCGGGATCGACGGCAACAGAAAAATGGTTCAACGGCCCTCGAGGCCCCTTTACGACGGTGTCCCCATGAACGACCACCAGAAGCCGCTCGCCGCGGTGCCCGCCGCACAAGGTCTGTACGACCCGCAAAACGAACACGACGCCTGTGGCGTCGGCTTCGTCGCTCACATCAAGGGCAAGAAGAGCCACGAGATCATTCAGCAGGGCCTGAAGATCCTCGAGAACCTCGATCACCGGGGCGCCGTCGGCGCCGATCCGCTGATGGGCGACGGCGCGGGCATCCTGATCCAGATCCCGGACGCGTTCTATCGCGAGGAAATGTCGAAGCAGGGCGTGACGCTGCCGCCGGCCGGCGAATACGGGGTCGGCATGATCTTCCTGCCGAAGGAAAACGCGTCGCGCCTCGCCTGCGAGCAGGAACTTGAGCGCACCGTGCGCGCCGAAGGCCAGGTCGTGCTCGGCTGGCGCGACGTGCCGGTCGACCATGCGATGCCGATCTCGCCGACCGTGAAGGCGAGCGAGCCGCTGATCCGCCAGATCTTCATCGGCCGCGGCAAGGACATCATGGTGACGGATGCGCTGGAGCGTAAGCTGTACGTGATCCGCAAGACCGCCAGCCACCGCATCCAGGCGCTGAAGCTCAAGCACGGCAAGGAATATTTCGTGCCGTCGATGTCGGCGCGCACCATCGTGTACAAGGGGCTGCTGCTCGCCGGCCAGGTCGGCGTGTATTACCGCGACCTGCAGGACGCGCGCGTCGTGTCGGCGCTCGCGCTCGTGCACCAGCGCTTCTCGACCAACACGTTCCCGGCCTGGGAACTCGCTCACCCGTACCGGATGATCGCGCACAACGGCGAGATCAACACCGTGAAGGGCAACGTGAACTGGCTGAACGCGCGTACCGGCGCGATCGCGTCGCACGTGCTCGGCGACGATCTGCCGAAGCTGTGGCCGCTGATCTATCCGGGCCAGTCCGACACCGCATCGTTCGACAACTGTCTCGAACTGCTGGTGATGGCCGGCTATCCGCTCGTGCACGCAGTGATGATGATGATCCCGGAAGCATGGGAGCAGCACACGCTGATGGACGAGAACCGCCGCGCGTTCTACGAATACCACGCCGCGATGATGGAGCCGTGGGACGGCCCGGCCGCGATCGCGTTCACCGACGGCCGCCAGATCGGCGCGACGCTCGACCGCAACGGCCTGCGCCCGGCGCGCTATATCGTGACCGACGACGATCTCGTGATCATGGCGTCGGAAGCCGGCACGCTGCCGATCCCCGAATCGAAGATCGTCAAGAAGTGGCGCCTGCAGCCGGGCAAGATGTTCCTGATCGACATGGAACACGGCCGCATCATCGACGACAAGGAGCTCAAGGACAACCTCGCGAACGCGAAGCCGTACAAGAGCTGGATCGACGCCGTGCGCATCAAGCTCGACGAAATCGAGCCGAAGGCCGAGGACGTGGCGGCCGGCCGCACGCAGGGCGCCGCGCTGCTCGACCGTCAGCAGGCGTTCGGCTATACGCAGGAAGACCTCAAGTTCCTGATGGCGCCGATGGCGGCGCAGGGTGAGGAAGCCGTCGGCTCGATGGGCAACGACTCGCCGCTTGCGGTGATGTCGAACAAGAACAAGACGCTCTATCACTACTTCAAGCAGCTGTTCGCGCAGGTCACGAACCCGCCGATCGACCCGATCCGCGAGAACATGGTGATGTCGCTCGTGTCGTTCATCGGTCCGAAGCCGAACCTGCTCGACACCAACAACATCAACCCGCCGATGCGTCTCGAAGTGTCGCAGCCGGTGCTCGACTTCAAGGACATCGCGAAGATCCGCGCGATCGACCAGTACACGGGCGGCAAGTTCAGCGCGTACGAGCTGAACATCTGCTATCCGGTCGCATGGGGCAAGGAAGGCATCGAGGCGCGCCTCGCGTCGCTGTGCGCCGAAGCCGTCGACGCGGTGAAGTCCGGCTACAACATGCTGATCGTGTCGGACCGCAAGACCGATGCCGACCACGTCGCGATTCCGGCGCTGCTCGCCACGTCGGCGATCCACACGCACCTCGTCCAGCAAGGGCTGCGCACGAGCACGGGCCTCGTCGTCGAGACGGGCTCCGCGCGCGAGACGCACCACTTCGCGCTGCTCGCCGGCTACGGCGCGGAAGCCGTGCACCCGTACCTCGCGATGGAAACGCTCGCGAAGATGGCCGAAGGCCTGCCGGGCGACCTGTCGCCGGAGAAGGCGATCTACAACTTCACGAAGGCGGTCGGCAAGGGCCTGCAGAAAGTGATGTCGAAGATGGGCATCTCGACGTACATGTCGTACACGGGCGCGCAGATCTTCGAAGCGCTCGGCCTGTCGAGCGACCTCGTCGAGAAGTACTTCAAGGGCACGGCATCGAAGGTCGGCGGCATCGGCCTGTTCGAAGTCGCGGAAGAAGCGATCCGCCTGCACCGCGATGCGTTCGGCGACAACCCGGTGCTGCGCGACATGCTCGACGCGGGCGGCGAGTACGCCTACCGCGTGCGCGGCGAAGACCACATGTGGACGCCGGATTCGATCGCGAAGCTCCAGCACGCGACGCGCAGCAACTCGTACCAGACGTACAAGGAATACGCGCACCTGATCAACGACCAGACCAAGCGCCACATGACGTTGCGCGGCCTGTTCGAGTTCAAGGTCGACCCGACCCGTGCGATCCCGATCGACGACGTCGAGCCGGCGAAGGAAATCGTCAAGCGCTTCGCGACGGGCGCGATGTCGCTCGGCTCGATCAGCACCGAAGCGCACGCGACGCTCGCGATCGCGATGAACCGGATCGGCGGCAAGTCGAACACCGGCGAAGGCGGCGAGGACGACAAGCGCTACCGCAACGAACTGCGCGGCATTCCGATCAAGGCGGGCGAGACGCTGAAGTCGGTGATCGGCGACGAGATCGTCAGCGACATTCCGCTGAAGGACGGCGATTCGCTGCGCTCGAAGATCAAGCAGGTCGCGTCGGGCCGCTTCGGTGTCACCGCCGAGTACCTCGCGTCGGCCGACCAGATCCAGATCAAGATGGCGCAGGGCGCGAAGCCGGGCGAAGGCGGCCAGCTGCCGGGCCACAAGGTGTCCGAGTACATCGGCAAGCTGCGTTATTCGGTGCCGGGCGTCGGCCTGATCTCGCCGCCGCCGCACCACGACATCTACTCGATCGAGGATCTGGCGCAGCTGATCCACGACCTGAAGAACGTCAACCCGAGCTCGAGCATCTCGGTGAAGCTGGTGTCGGAAGTCGGCGTCGGCACGGTCGCGGCCGGTGTCGCGAAGGCGAAGGCCGACCACGTCGTGATCGCCGGCCATGACGGCGGCACCGGTGCGTCGCCGCTGTCGTCGGTCAAGCATGCGGGCACGCCGTGGGAACTCGGCCTCGCCGAAACGCAGCAGACGCTGGTGCTGAACCGCCTGCGCGGCCGCATCCGCGTGCAGGCCGACGGCCAGATGAAGACGGGCCGTGACGTCGTGATCGGCGCGCTGCTCGGTGCGGACGAATTCGGCTTCGCGACGGCGCCGCTGGTCGTCGAAGGCTGCATCATGATGCGCAAGTGCCATCTGAACACGTGCCCGGTCGGCGTCGCGACGCAGGATCCGGTGCTGCGCGCGAAGTTCAAGGGCCAGCCCGAGCACGTCGTGAACTACTTCTTCTTCGTCGCCGAGGAAGTGCGCGAGATCATGGCGCAGCTCGGCATCGCGAAGTTCGACGACCTGATCGGCCGCCCCGACCTGCTCGACACCCGCAAGGGCATCGAGCACTGGAAGGCGAAGGGCCTCGACTTCTCGCGCGTGTTCTATCAGCCGGAAGGCTGCGAGGACGTCGCCCGCCGTCACGTCGAAGGGCAGGACCACGGCCTCGAGCGCGCGCTCGACCACGTGCTGATCGAGAAGGCGAAGGCCGCGATCGAGAACGGCGAGCATGTGTCGTTCATCCAGCCGGTGCGCAACGTGAACCGGACGGTCGGCGCGATGCTGTCGGGCGTGATCGCGAAGAAGCACGGCCACGACGGCCTCGCCGACGACGCCGTGCACATCCAGCTGAAAGGCACGGCCGGCCAGAGCTTCGGCGCGTTCCTCGCGAAGGGCGTGACGCTCGACCTCGTCGGCGACGGCAACGACTACGTCGGCAAGGGCCTGTCGGGCGGCCGGATCATCATCCGTCCGACCAACGACTTCCGCGGCAAGTCCGAAGAGAACATCATCTGCGGCAACACGGTGATGTACGGCGCGCTCGAAGGCGAGGCGTTCTTCCGCGGCGTCGCGGGCGAGCGCTTCTGCGTGCGCAACTCGGGCGCGACGGCGGTCGTCGAAGGCACGGGCGACCACGGCTGCGAATACATGACGGGCGGCACGGTGGTCGTGCTCGGCGAAACCGGGCGCAACTTCGCGGCCGGCATGTCGGGCGGCGTCGCGTACATCTACGATCCGGAAGGCACGTTCGCGGCGAAGTGCAACAAGGCGATGGTCGCGCTCGATCCGGTGCTGCAGCAGGCCGAGCAGGAGCGCACGGTCGATCGCGCGCTCTGGCACGCGGGCACGACGGACGAAGCGCTGCTCAAGGGGCTCGTCGAGCGTCATTTCCAGTTCACGGGTTCGCCGCGCGCGAAGTCGCTGCTGGAAAACTGGGACGCGGCGCGCCGCCAGTTCGTGAAGGTGTTCCCGAACGAATACAAGCGCGCGCTGGGCGAGATCGGTGCGAAGAAGGCGGCGAAGCAAGCGCTGGCCGCCTGAGCGACGAACGACATAGCGAATGCCGCGCGCGCCTGACGGCTGCGCGCGGGTCCCCCACCCGATACACCGAACAGAAGAGCACCTTATGGGCAAGGCAACCGGTTTTCTGGAGTTCGAACGCCGCCACGAGGCGTACGAAGCACCGCTCACGCGCGTGAAGCACTACAAGGAATTCGTCGCGGCGCTGACCGACGCGGACGCGAAGGTCCAGGGCGCGCGCTGCATGGATTGCGGCATCCCGTTCTGCAACAACGGCTGCCCGGTCAACAACGTCATTCCGGACTTCAACGATCTCGTGTATCGCCAGGACTGGCAGCAGGCGATCGAAGTCCTGCATTCGACCAACAACTTCCCGGAGTTCACGGGCCGGATCTGCCCGGCGCCGTGCGAGGCGGCGTGCACGCTCGGGATCAACAACGATCCGGTCGGCATCAAGTCGATCGAGCACGCGATCATCGACAAGGCCTGGGCCGAAGGCTGGGTGAAGCCGCAGCCGGCCGAGCACAAGACGGGCAAGAAGGTCGCGGTCGTCGGCTCGGGCCCCGCGGGCCTCGCGGCCGCGCAGCAGCTCGCGCGCGCCGGCCATGACGTAACGGTGTTCGAGAAGAACGATCGCGTCGGCGGGCTGCTGCGTTACGGGATCCCCGACTTCAAGTTGGAGAAGTGGCTGATCGACCGCCGCATGCGCCAGATGGAAGCCGAAGGCGTGACGTTCCGCACCAGCGTGTTCATCGGCAAGGAGCCGCTGCCCGAGTCGATCGGCAACCTCGCGAAGGAAACCATTTCGCCGGACACGCTGAAGGAAGAATTCGACGCGGTCGTGATCGCGGGCGGTTCGGAAACGCCGCGCGACCTGCCGGTGCCGGGCCGCGAGCTCACCGGCGTCCATTTCGCGATGGACTTCCTGCCGCAGCAGAACCGCGTGAACGCGGGCGACAAGCTCACCGACCAGCTGCTCGCGAAGGGCAAGCACGTGATCGTGATCGGCGGCGGCGATACGGGTTCGGACTGCGTCGGTACGTCGAACCGTCACGGCGCGAAGCAGGTCACGCAGTTCGAACTGCTGCCGCAGCCGCCGGAAGAGGAGAACAAGCCGCTCGTGTGGCCGTACTGGCCGATCAAGCTGCGCACGTCGTCGTCGCACGAGGAAGGCTGCGAGCGCGATTGGGCGGTCGCGACGAAGCGCCTCGAAGGCAAGAACGGCAAGGTCGAGAAGCTGATCGCGGTGCGCGTCGAGTGGAAGGACGGCAAGATGCAGGAAGTGCCGGGCTCCGAGTTCGAGATGAAGGCCGACCTCGTGCTGCTCGCAATGGGCTTCACGCAGCCGGCGGCGCCGGTGCTCGACGCGTTCGGCGTCGCGAAGGACGCGCGCGGCAATGCGCGTGCTGCCACCGAAGGCGAGCGCTCGTACTACACGTCGGTCGACAAGGTGTTCGCGGCCGGCGACATGCGCCGCGGCCAGTCGCTCGTCGTGTGGGCGATCCGCGAAGGCCGCCAGTGCGCGCGCTCGGTCGATGCGTACCTGATGGGGCATTCGGAACTGCCGCGCTGATTTCGGCCGCGAGCAGGTTTCGACGAGACGGGCGTCCGCGAGGGCGCCCGTTTTTTTATGGCAGCCGACCGCCCGTGGTGCGCGGTCGCATCGCGCGCGTCGACGCATCTTCGCGATGCGTCGCCTAATCTGATCACATCGGGTCGCGACGTCATGCGAGCGCCGATCGTTTCCGTTTGCGGTTTTCGGGCGGGCTGCCCGATCCGATCATGTCGTCCCGACGGCGGCGTTCGCGCGGCCGGCGCATATGACCGAGCCCTGTAGAAGGATTGAGGATGAGCGCATCCGTGCCTGGTCTGTTCAACGCCGTCTACGGGATCGTGCCGGCGATGGCGGTCGTCAACTTCGTTGTGATCCTCTCGCCCGGCAAGCATGCGCGTGCCGCGTGGGGAGACTATCGCCGGCAGCGCATCGCTAAGCCGGCGTTCGCGCGCCACACGATCCCGGCACGCGCATGCGTGCTGCCGGCCGGCGCCGATGCGCTGGCCGACACGCGCATCGCGGCGCGCGAATCATGAACGGCGACCGGCTCCGTGCATTCGTCGCGCTGATGCCCGATCGGGCATCGAGCGACGCGCTGCATGCGTTGCCGGTCACGCGCGGCGCACGCCGCACGCCGGCGGCCCAACTTCACGTGACGCTTGCGTTCATCGGCGCGATCGAGCGCCCGCGGTGCGACCTGCTGGCCGCGCGTCTGCCGGCGCTCGCGGCCGCCCACGCGCTGCCGCTGCAGCAGGTCGAGCGGATCGCATGGTGGCCGAGCCTGCCGCGCGCCAGGCTGATCGTGGCCGAACTCGCGGCCGATCCCGCGTGCGCGGCGCTGAACGCGGCGTTGTCTGCGGTGTTGCGCGAGCTCGGCGTGCCGGCCGATCACCGGCCGTTCCGGCCGCACGTGACGCTCGCACGGCTGCCGCGCGACGCGGACGGGCAGCCCGCGCATGGCGGCGCGATCGGCCGGCCGCTCGCGCTGCGCTTCGACGCGCTGACGTTGTTCGAAAGCCGGTTGTCGCACGAAGGCGTGTCGCATGTGCCGATCGTGTCGGCGCCGATCGCGGCTGCGGGCGGGTAGGGCAGAAGGGACGGCGAGCCGGTGCAGCGCGCCGGCTCGTTGCTTCGCTGCATAACGAGTGCAGCGCTACTCAGGAATGCCGCGCCATGCAGGAACGCAGCGTTACAGGGCGCTACGCGGCAACCTTGTCGTCGTCGTTCACGCGCTCGACGTTGATCGTGCCGACGTGGAACTCAGCCAGCGCCTCGCGATGCGCGATGCTGACGATCGCCGCTTTCGGCAGCCGTTCGGCGAACAAGTGATAGAGCCGCGCTTCGTTGTCGGCGTCGAGCGCGCTCGTCGCTTCGTCGAGGAACAGGAAGTCGGGCTTGTGCAGCAGCACGCGCGCACCCGCGAGCCGCTGCTGTTCGCCCGGCGACAGCACGCGCGTCCAGTGGCCGGTTTCGTCCAGACGGTCGACGTAGCCTTCGAGGCGGCACGCGCGCAGCGCGTCGCGGCATGCGTCGTCGGTGAAGGCATCGGGCGCGGCCGGATAGGTGAGTGCGGCCTTCAGCGTGCCGATCGGCAGATAGCTCGTCTGCGGCACGAACATCAACCGCGCGCCGACCGGCGCGTCGATCGCGCCGTCGCCAAACGGCCACAGGCCCGCGAGCGCGCGCATGAAGGTGCTCTTGCCGGAACCCGACTTGCCGACCACCAGCCAGCGCGAGCCCGGCTCGATCGTCACGTTGCCGATGTTCGCGAGCGCGGTGCCGTTCGGCAGCGCGAGCTTCAGCGACGACGTCGACAGCTTCGCCGCATCGACGTAGTGCAGGTTGATGCCGCCATGCTCGGTCGCGGGCGACAGGCTTTCCTTCAGATGCGACGTGCCCATCACGCGCTTGAATTCGCGCAGACGGTTGACGGTCGCGCGCCATTCGACGAGGGTGCCGTAGCTGTTGATGAACCACGAGAACGAATCGCTGACGGTGTTGAACGCGGACGAGATCTGCATCAGCACGCCGAACGAGAAGGCACCCGCGAAATAGCGCGGCGCCGCGACGACGAGCGGGAAAATCATCGCGATCTGCCCGTAGAAGCTCAGCACGAACGTGAGGCGCTTCGTGTATTTCATCACGCGCCACCAGTTGTCGCGAATGCGCATGAACAGGCCCTGCGCGTTGGCGGTCTCGGTTTTCTCGCCGTCGTAGAACGCGATCTGCTCGGCGTTCTCGCGCACGCGGATCAGCCCGAAGCGGAAGTCGGCCTCGACGCGCTGCTGCTGGTAGTTGATCGACACGAGCGGGTGACCGACCTTCTGGATGATCACCGAGCCGACCACTGCGTACAGTGCGGCCGCCCACACCATGTAGCCGGGAATCGTGATCGGCGTCGCGCCGAGCGAGACGCTCAACGCGCCGGCAAGCGACCACAGGATCGTGATGAACGACACGAGCGTGACGACCGTCGACAGCAGGTCGAGCGACAGCGCGAGCGTCGTCGTCGCGAACGACTGGAGGTCGTCGGTGATCCGCTGGTCGGGGTTGTCGGCGAGGTGGTCGCGCTCGATCCGGTAGAACGCGCGATCGCCGAGCCACTGGCCCAGAATGCGGTCGGTGAGCCATTGGCGCCAGCGGAAGCCGAGCATCTGGCGCAGGTAGCGGCCGTACACCGCAAGGATGATGAAGCCGAACGCGAGCGCGGAGAACTGCATCAGCAGGTTCGGGAATTCGTGGACGTCCTTCGACTGCAGCGCGTTGTAGAACTGCGCGTTCCACTTGTTCAGTTTGACGTTGATCCAGACCACGCAGAGGTTGATCGCGACGATCGTGATCAACAGCCCCCACGCGACCTTCCATTCGGACGACACCCAGTAGGGCTTGATGAGGCTCCACGCGGATACCGGGCGCTCGTCCTGCGGCGCGGCGTCGGAGCGGACGGGATCGATCGATTGGGTCATGTGCTTCCTGGTGAGTGGCCGGCGCGCGGGCCGGGCGGACCGGACGCGCGCCGCGATAGGAGATGCCGGCGACGAGGTGCCGACCGACAGCGGGCGTCGGGATGGTCGCCCGCGCGCCTTAAACGGCACTTAAGGCCGGCGGTGACGCGGCAACCGGCCGCTCGCGCAGCCGGCCTGCGGGCATTGTGCCAGAGCGGCGCGCTGCGACGGGCGAATTTGCCGCACGGGGACAGTTTGCGGCGCTTTCCGCTTTTATGGTCTAATGGCCGACGACGAAACAGGGGTGCTTCGAGTGCGGCCGCGGGTAGTTCCGGGCAGCGCTGCGAGGCTGAGAAAGACCCTTCGCACCCGATCCGGGTAATACCGGCGAGGGAAGTTTCTGATCCCGCCGGGCCGCGCTGGCCGCCATCCCACATGGTCAGCGCCCGAGTCCCGCCCGGCCGGCCTTTGCTGCCGGTTTCGTCCTTTTGGGTACGCGCATCGCGCGTTACGGAAGGAATGATGACCGCTCAATCTTCAGTCTTTTTCGCTGTTCCCGATCCGCTGCCGCGTGCGTCTGCACGAGGCGGCGCGCACGCGCCTGCGTCGGCCGTTCAGGCCCGCGCGCTTCGCATGGAGGGCGCACGATGAATCTCCGCACGTCGAACCTCGGCGCGTCGCGCCCGGATTTCGCGGTACTCGGCGGCGGCCTCGTCGGCCGCCTGGTCGCCTGGCGGCTCGCCGGCGACAGGCATCGCGTCGCCCTGTACGAGCGCGGCGGCCCCGGCGGCGAGCAGTCGGCCGCATGGATCGCCGCCGCGATGCTCGCGCCCGTCGCCGAGGCGGCGAGCGCCGAGCTGCTGATCACCGAGCTCGGTGTCGCGTCGCTCGCGCGCTGGCCGCAATGGCTCGCCGAGTTGCCGGAACCCGTGTTCTTCCAGCATCGCGGCACGCTGGTCGTCTGGCATCACGCCGATCGCGCGGAAGCGCCGCTGTTCGAGCGCCGCGTGCGCGCGAACGCGCCGGCCGAGCTGTTCGACGGCGGCTTCGTGGCGCTGGCCGGCGCGCAGGTGGATGCGGCCGAGCCCGCGCTCGCCGGCCGCTTCGCGCGCGGCCTGATGCTGCCGCGCGAAGGGCAGCTCGACAACCGGCAGGCGCTGCACGCGCTGGCGGCCGGCCTCGCGCAACGCAGCGTCGAGCTGCACTGGCACGCGACGATCGACGACGCGAACCGTCCCGACGCGCATTTCACGATCGATTGCCGCGGGCTCGGCGCGAAACCGGCGCTGCCGGCGCTGCGCGGCATCCGCGGCGAAGTCGCGCGCGTGCACGCGCCCGGCATCGGCCTCACGCGGCCGGTGCGGCTGCTGCATCCGCGCTATCCGCTGTACATCGCGCCGAAGCAGGACGACCTGTACGTGATCGGCGCGACCGAGGTGGAAGGCGAGGACATGTCGCCCGTCAGCGTGCGCTCGGCGCTCGAGCTGCTGAGCGCGGCGTTCTCCGTGCACCCGGCGTTCGGCGAGGCGCGCATCCTCGAACTGAATTCGCAGTGCCGCCCGACGCTGCCCGATCACCGCCCCGCGGTGATCTGGGACGGCGCGACGACGCTCGCGGTCAACGGCCTGTACCGGCACGGCTTCATGATCGCGCCGGAAGTCGCGCAGGCGGCCGCCGCGCTCGCGCAGGCGGCGCTCGGCGGCGCGTTCGCCGATGCCGACGCGTTTGCCGCGTGGCGCGACGCCGCGCGCTGGCCGACGCTCCTTCATCACCGCGACGACGCGCGCCAGCCGGCCTGACGCGCGCCGCCGACCGAATCCGACCGAGCCTCATGGATATCCAGATCAACCAGCAGACCCTGACGCTGCCCGACGGCGCGACCGTCGCCGATGCGCTCGCCGCGTACGGCGCGCGCCCGCCGTACGCGGTCGCGCTGAACGGCACGTTCGTCGCGCGCACGCAGCATGCGGCGCGCGCACTCGCGGCGGGCGACAAGCTCGACGTGGTGCATCCCGTCGCAGGCGGCTGAGCGTCGCCGCGTTGCCCCCGCTCTTCCAGGAAAACGACATGACGTCCCACACTTCCGCCGACGCACTCACGCTCTACGGCGCAACCTTCGCAAGCCGCGTACTGCTCGGCACGTCGCGCTATCCGTCGCTGCAGTCGCTGTCCGATTCGATCGACGCGTCGCGCCCCGGGATGGTGACCGTCGCGCTGCGCCGGCAGATGACGGGCGGCACCGCCGAGGCCGGCTTCTTCGATCTGCTCAAGCGCCACGCGGTGCCGCTGCTGCCGAACACGGCCGGCTGCCAGACCGTCGCCGAGGCCGTGACGACCGCGCACATGGCGCGCGAGGTGTTCGACACCGACTGGATCAAGCTGGAGCTGATCGGCGACGACTACACGCTGCAGCCCGACCCGGTCGGGCTGATCGAGGCAGCCGCGCAACTGGTCAAGGACGGCTTCAAGGTGCTTCCGTACTGCACCGAGGATCTCGTGATCGGCCGCCGCCTGCTCGACGTCGGCTGCGAGGCGCTGATGCCGTGGGGCGCGCCGATCGGCACCGGCAAGGGCGTCGTGAACCCGTACGGGCTGCGCGTGCTGCGCGAACGGCTGCCCGACGTGCCGCTGATCGTCGACGCCGGGCTCGGCGTGCCGTCGCATGCGTGCCAGGTGATGGAGTGGGGCTTCGACGGCGTGCTGCTGAACACGGCCGTGTCGCAGGCCACGCATCCGGAGATCATGGCGCGTGCGTTCGCCCAGGGCGTCGAAGCCGGCCGCGCCGCATACCTGGCCGGCCCGATGGACGCGCGCGAGACCGCGCATGCGAGCACGCCGGTCGTCGGCATGCCGTTCTGGCACCAGGACGGAGGCGGCGCATGAGCGCGCGCTTCGCCGACGCGTTCTGGCCGCCGGCCGACGAACTGGCCGAGGCGGCCGAGCGGATTCGCGCGCGCCTGGGCGACTGGCCGGCCGCGGCGACGCCGTGGCGCATCTGCGTCGCCGCGCCGGACGTGCCGGCCGACGGCGACGTGCTGATCGTGTCGGCCGGCGACCGGGCGGCCCAGGTGCGCGCGTCGGCCGCATCGCGCCCGGCGTCCGCCGACGCGGTCGCGATCGAATTCGACGAGCGCGGCGCGGTGCTGCATGCCGCCGGCGCGCGCCATGCGCTCGAAGGTGCCCATCCGCTCGCCGACGACTGGATCGCCGCGCTCGCGGCGTTCCTCGATTGCGGCTTCGCGCCGCTCGACGCGCTGGTGCTCGCGCTGGCGTGGCGCGACGGCGACGAAACCGGCGACGCGGACCCCTGGCCCGTCGACCCGGCACGATTCCCGCGCGTAGCCGGCCTGCCGGCCGCGCCGGAGCCCGCGTTCCCGCCGTGTCCGGCGCAACTGGGCCTGTATCCGGTGGTGCCCGACGCCGAATGGGTCGAACGCCTGCTCGATTGCGGCGTGCGCACCGTGCAGCTGCGGGTCAAGGGCGCGACTCCGGACGCGCTGCGCCGCGAGATCGCGCGCGCGGTGGCAGCAGGCCGGCGCTATCCGGATGCGCGCGTGTTCATCAACGATCACTGGCAGATCGCCGTAGAAGAAGGCGCGTACGGCGTACATCTGGGCCAGGAAGACCTCGACACGGCCGATCTCGCGACCATCGCGCGGGCCGGCCTGCGGCTCGGACTGTCGAGCCACGGTTATTACGAGATGTTGCGCGCGTTGCACGAGCGCCCGAGCTATCTGGCGCTCGGTCCCGTGTTCGCGACCGCGACCAAGGCGGTCGCCGCGCCGCCGCAGGGCCTCGCGCGGATCGCGCGCTATGCGCGCTTCGCGGCGGCGCGTGCGCCGCTGGTGGCGATCGGCGGCGTCAGCCTGGACGTGCTGCCGGACGTGCTGGCGACGGGCGTCGGCAGCGTCGCGGTGGTCAGCGCCATCACGGGCGCGGCCGATTATCGGGCGGCGGTTATTGCGTTGCAGCAATGGTTTGCCCGACAATTTGACAATCGTTGACCGCAGGGCTCGAAACGCCGTCGCGACATCATTCCGATGCAGGCCCTATAATTCGGCGTTCTGCGTAAAAGGACTGTCAGCTCCGTGAGCCCCACTCCTCCCGACACACTGCTGGAACTTCGCGACGTCGACTTCGGCTACGGCGACCGCCTCGTGCTGTCGAACCTGAACATGCGCTTCGGGCGCGGCCGGGTCGTGGCCGTGATGGGCGGGTCGGGTTGCGGCAAGACGACCGTGCTGCGGCTGATCGGCGGCCTGGTGCGCGCGAGCCGCGGCCAGGTGCTGTTCGACGGCGCCGACGTCGGCGCCCAGACGCGCGATGGCCTGTACGCGCTGCGCCGCAAGATGGGCATGCTGTTCCAGTTCGGCGCGCTGTTTACCGACATGTCGGTGTTCGAGAACGTCGCGTTCGCGCTGCGTGAGCACACCGACCTGCCCGACGACCTGATCCGCGATCTCGTGCTGATGAAGCTGAACGCGGTCGGGCTGCGCGGCGCCCGCGACCTGATGCCGTCCGAGGTATCGGGCGGGATGGCGCGACGCATCGCGCTCGCGCGCGCGATCGCGCTCGATCCCGAGCTGATCATGTACGACGAGCCGTTCGCCGGCCTCGATCCGATCTCGCTCGGCATCACCGCGAACCTGATCCGCACGCTGAACGAGGCGCTCGGCGCGACGTCGATCCTCGTCACGCACGACGTGCCCGAATCGTTCGCGATCGCCGACTACGTGTACTTCCTGGCCAATGGCGGCGTGCTCGCGCAGGGCACGCCGGCCGAGCTGCGCGCATCGACCGATCCGAGCGTGCGCCAGTTCATCGACGGCGCGCCGGACGGCCCGTACAAATTTCATTACACGAGCGCGCCGCTGGCGGCGGATTTCGGGCTCGGCGGAGGACGCGCATGATCAGCGCGATCGGACGTTACGTCATCGGCGGCCTCGAGCGCGCGGGCTACGGCACGCGGTTGTTCGTGCGCCTCGTGCTGGAATTCTTCCCGCTGCTGCGCCGGCCTCGGCTCGTCACCAAGCAGATCCACTTCCTCGGCAACTACTCGTTCGTGATCATCGCCGTGTCGGGGCTGTTCGTCGGCTTCGTGCTCGGGCTGCAGGGCTACTACACGCTGAATCGCTACGGGTCCGAGCAGGCACTCGGGCTGCTCGTCGCGCTGTCGCTGGTGCGCGAACTGGGGCCGGTCGTGACCGCGCTGCTGTTCGCGGGCCGCGCCGGCACGTCGCTGACCGCCGAAATCGGCCTGATGAAGGCCGGCGAACAGCTGACCGCGCTCGAGATGATGGCCGTCGACCCGCTGAAGACGGTGATCGCGCCGCGCCTGTGGGCCGGCATCATCGCGATGCCGCTGCTCGCGGCGATCTTCAACGCGGTCGGCGTGCTCGGCGGCTATTTCGTCGGCGTGGTGCTGATCGGCGTCGATCCGGGCGCGTTCTGGTCGCAGATGCAGGGCGGTGTCGAGGTCTGGGCCGACGTCGGCAACGGCGTGATCAAGAGCATCGTGTTCGGATTCGCCGTCACCTTCATTGCGCTGTTTCAGGGGTATGAAGCGAAGCCCACGCCCGAGGGCGTGTCGCGCGCGACGACCAAGACGGTCGTGTTCGCGTCGCTCGCCGTACTCGGCCTCGATTTCCTGCTGACCGCGCTGATGTTCAGCTAAGCCTCAGCCAAGCCAAATTTTGGAATGACGATGAAAAAGACTGCTCTCGACTTCTGGGTCGGCCTGTTCGTGGTGGTGGGCTTCCTTGCCGTGCTGTTCCTTGCGCTCAAGGTCGGCAACATGAGCTCGCTGTCGTTTCAGCCGACCTACTCGGTGCGGATGAAATTCGACAACATCGGCGGGCTGAAGCCGCGCGCGGCCGTGAAGAGCGCGGGCGTCGTGGTCGGCCGCGTGAAGTCGGTCGGCTTCGACACCAACACGTACCAGGCGGTCGTGACGATCGACGTCGACGGCCAATACCAGTTCCCGAAGGATTCGTCGGCGAAGATCCTGACGTCCGGGCTGCTCGGCGAGCAGTACATCGGCCTCGATCCGGGCGGCGACACGGAAATGTTGAAGTCGGGCGATACGATCACGATGACGCAGTCGGCGATCGTGCTCGAGAACCTGATCGGCCAGTTCCTGTACAGCAAGGCGGCCGACGCGGGCGGCGCGAAGCCCGCCGCCGCGGCGCCGGCTGCACCGGCCGCGCCCGCGCCCGCACCGGTGGCGGTGCCGGCCTCCGCGGTGTCCGGCTCGGCCGCCCAATAACCACACGAGAACAAGAGAAGAGGGTAATGACCATGCAGACGATCCGCATCAGACATGCCGCGCTGGCCGTGGCGGCAGTCGCCGCGTTGAGCGGTTGCGCGACCGTGCAGACGCCGACCAAGGGCGATCCGCTCGAGGGCTTCAACCGGTCGATGTACAAGTTCAACGACACCGTCGACACGTACGCGCTGAAGCCGGTGGCGAAGGGCTATCAATACGTGGTGCCGCAGCCGGTGCGCGACAGCGTGACCAACTTCTTCTCGAACATCGGCGACGTCTACATCGCCGCGAACAACATCGTGCAGCTGCGCATCGCCGACGGGGTGGGCGACATCATGCGGGTCGTGATCAACACGGTGTTCGGCGTCGGCGGCCTGTTCGACGTCGCGACGGTCGCGAAACTGCCGAAGCACACGGCCGACTTCGGCGTCACGATGGGCCGCTACGGCGTGCCGGCCGGCCCGTACCTGGTGCTGCCGCTGCTCGGCCCGAGCACGCTGCGCGACACGGCCGGCCTCGGCGTCGACTACATCGGCAACCCGCTCACCTACGTGAAGCCGGACGGATTGAGCTGGGGCCTGTTCGGCGTGAACCTCGTGAACACGCGTGCGAACCTGCTCGGCGCAGGCGACGTGCTCGACGCGGCCGCGCTCGACAAGTATTCGTTCGTCCGCAACGCGTATCTGCAGCGCCGCCAGATGCTGATCAACAACGCGCGCGGCGAAGCCGCCACGGCGTCGGGCAGCGATGCGCTGCCGAAGTACGACCTGCCGGACGACGGCGCGGCTCCGGCTGCCGCCGGCGCCGCAGCCGTCGGCGGCGCGACCGCGCCGGCCGGTGCGTCGGGCGCGGCGATTGCGGCACCGGCATCCGGCGCCGCCGAGGCGCCGAACCCGGCGAGCGCGACGAACGTGCCGGCGATGCAGATGACGCCGCCGTCGCCGGGCGGCTTCCGCTTCCCGAGCATCAAGCTGCACTGAGAAGCTGCACTGAGCCGCTTACATTCGTTACAGCCGGAAACGATTCAGTCGGTGGCGCGCGCGAACTTGCGCGTAAGCTACCGGCTCAAAGCTTTGCCTCGACTCATTCACGCAGGTCATTACGATGAAAAAACTGTTCCTGATCCCCGTATTCGCGACGTTGTTCTCGTTCGGCAGCGCGGCGCACGCGCAAGTCGACCAGTCGAATCCGCAGGGTTTGATCAAGACGGCGACGCAGCAGGTGCTCGATGAAGTCAAGCAGCAGACGATCAAGCAGGGCGACACCAACCGCATCATCACGATCGTCAACAAGGACATCCTGCCGTACACCGATTTCCGCCGCACCACGCAGCTCGCGATGGGCCGCAACTGGCGCGCCGCGACGGCCGAGCAGCAGCAGCAGGTTCAGGAGCAGTTCAAGCTGCTGCTGATCCGCACGTACTCGGGCGCGCTCGCGCAGCTCAAGCCCGACCAGCAGATCCAGTACCCGCCGTTCCGCGCCGATCCGGCCGACACCGACGTCGTCGTGAAGACGGTCGCGATGAACAACGGCCAGCCGGTGCAGATCGACTACCGCCTGTACAAGACGGCCAACGGCTGGAAGGTGTACGACCTCAACGTGCTCGGCGCGTGGCTGATCCAGACGTATCAGCAGCAGTTCAACGAGAAGATCCAGCAAAGCGGCGTGGACGGCCTGATCAAGTTCCTCACGCAGCGTAACCAGGAGCTTGCCGCCGGCAAGCAGGCGTCGTGAGCGGCTTCCAAGCCGGCTCCTCGATGACCGTCGCGAGCGCGAAGGCCGCGCTCGCGGACGGTCTTGCGCGCATCGACGCGGGCGCGAGCGCCGTCGATTGCGCGACGCTGACGCAGTTCGATTCGTCGGCGCTCGCCGTGCTGCTCGCCTGGCAACGTGCCGCCCAAGCGCGCGGCACGACGCTCGACATCGTCAACCTCCCTCCCAAGCTCGCGAGCCTCGCGCGCGCGTACGGCGTCGACGCCCTGCTCGACGGCACCGGCCGACATTGACGCTGCCCGATCGAAGCCTGCCGCGCCAGCCGGCGCGCGCACGCTTCGGGCCGCGCGCCGTCGGCGCCGGCTCCACCAGCCGGTTTGCCCTATAATCAAGCGTTTTGCGGGGCTGCCAATCGGCGTCCGGCCCCGTTTTCATTCGCAGCAAGCACAGAATAGGCGTCGCGGCCGTTGCGCCGCGCACAGTCATGTCAGCCATAGAAATCCGTCACGTCAAGAAGCGCTACAAGTCGCTTCAGGCGCTCAAGGGCGTCAGCCTGTCGGTCGAGGAAGGCGAGTTTTTCGGTCTGCTCGGCCCCAACGGCGCAGGCAAGACCACGCTCATCAGCATCCTCGCCGGGCTCGCCCGGGCCGATGAAGGCAGCATTTCGGTGCGCGGCCACGACGTCGTCAAGGATTTCCGCGGCGCGCGCCGCGCGCTCGGCGTGGTGCCGCAGGAGCTCGTGTTCGATCCGTTCTTCACCGTGCGCGAGACGCTGCGGATCCAGTCCGGCTATTTCGGGCTGCGCCGCAACGACGACTGGATCGACGAGGTGATGGCCAATCTCGACCTCACCGAGAAGGCCGATGCGAACATGCGCGCGCTGTCGGGCGGGATGAAGCGCCGCGTGCTGGTCGCGCAGGCGCTCGTGCATCGGCCGCCCGTGATCGTGCTCGACGAGCCGACCGCCGGCGTCGACGTCGAACTGCGCCAGACGCTGTGGAAGTTCATCTCGCGGCTGAACCGCGAGGGCCACACGATCGTCCTCACGACCCATTACCTCGAGGAAGCCGAGTCGCTGTGCGACCGCATCGCGATGCTGCGTCGCGGCGAAGTGGTCGCGCTCGACCGCACCGACGCGCTGCTGCGCCGCTTCGCGGGGCTGCAGCTGTATCTGCGGCTCGCGACCGGCGCGCTGCCCGTCGAGCTGCGCGGGCTGGAGACCGATCCGGCCGCGCGCGCGCCGGGTGAGCATCTGCTGCGCCTCACCAACTACGACGATGTCGAACGCATCCTCGCGCAATGCCGCGCGGCCGGCTGCACGTTCGACGAGATCGAGATCCGCAAGGCGGATCTCGAGGATGTGTTCGTCCAGGTGATGAACGGGGCCGAGGTCATCGAGGGTTTGGCATGAGCGGGTTTCAAACGCTGTTCTACAAGGAACTGCTGCGCTTCTGGAAGGTGTCGTTCCAGACGGTCTGTGCGCCGATCGTCACGGCGCTGCTGTACCTGACGATCTTCGGCCACGCGCTGTCGGGCCGCGTCGAGGTGTATCCGGGCGTCGAATACGTGAGCTTTCTGGTGCCGGGCCTCGTGATGATGAGCGTGCTGCAGAACGCATTCGCGAACAGCTCGTCGTCGCTGATCCAGTCGAAGATCACCGGCAACCTCGTGTTCATGCTGCTGCCGCCGCTGTCCTACAAGGACATCTTCGGCGCGTACGTGCTCGCCTCGGTCGTGCGCGGGCTCGCGGTCGGCACCGGCGTGTTCGTCGTGACGATCTGGTTTATCCCGATGCATTTCGCGGCGCCGTTGTTCATCATCGCGTTCGCGCTGCTCGGATCCGCGATCCTCGGCACGCTCGGGCTGATCGCCGGGATCTGGGCCGAGAAGTTCGACCAGCTCGCCGCGTTCCAGAACTTCCTGATCATGCCGCTGACGTTCCTGTCCGGCGTGTTCTATTCGACGCACTCGCTGCCGCCCGTGTGGCGCGAGATCTCGCGTCTCAACCCGTTTTTCTACATGATCGACGGCTTCCGTTACGGGTTCTTCGGCGCGTCCGACATCAACCCGCTCGAGAGCCTCGCGATCGTCACCGGTTTCTTCGTGCTGCTCGCGATGTTCGCGATGCGGCTGCTCGCGACCGGCTACAAACTGCGTCATTGATATCGACAGGCAGCGGCCGCCGCGGGCGGCGCGCGCCGACAGGAGCCCCTCATGTTGCCGACTCCCGAACAGGTCAAGCAATACATCGCCGGCGGTCTCGCCTGCACCCATCTGGAAGTCGAAGGCGACGGCCAGCATTTCTTCGCGACGATCGTGTCGGCGGCCTTCGAAGGCAAGCGACCGATCCAGCGGCACCAGCTCGTCTATGCGGCGCTCGGCGATCGCATGAAGCAGGAAATCCACGCGCTCAGCATGAAGACGCTGACGCCCGCCGAATGGCAGAACGCATAACCGGAACCACTGAGTGCAAGTCACCGCCAACGAGCGCGACGCCGTCGAGAGCGTCGCCACGGCACACCCGGCCGCCAACGGGGAATCGCAGGGACACGGGATGGACAAGCTGGTGATCGAAGGCGGCCGCCGGCTGTCCGGCGAGATCGTCGTGTCGGGCGCGAAGAATGCGGCGCTGCCGATTCTCTGTGCGGGCCTGCTCAGCGCCGAGCCCGTCGAGCTCGACAACGTGCCGAACCTGAAGGACGTGTGCACCACGCTGAAGGTCCTGAACCAGATGGGCGTGCAGAGCGAAACGGACGGCTGCCGCGTGCGGCTCGACGCGTCGCGCGTCGACAACCTGGTCGCGCCGTACGAGCTCGTCAAGACGATGCGCGCGTCGATCCTCGTGCTGGGGCCGCTGCTCGCGCGCTTCGGCGAGGCGAAGGTGTCGCTGCCGGGCGGCTGCGCGATCGGCGCGCGCCCGGTCGACCAGCACATCAAGGGCCTGCAGGCGATGGGCGCCGAGATCAGCATCGAGCACGGCTTCATCGAGGCGCGCGCGAAGCGGCTGAAAGGCGCCCGCATCGTCACCGACATGATCACGGTCACGGGGACGGAAAACCTGCTGATGGCCGCGACGCTCGCCGACGGCGAAACGGTGATCGAGAACGCGGCGCGCGAGCCCGAAGTGAGCGATCTCGCACACTTGCTGGTCGCGATGGGCGCGAAAATCGACGGCATCGGCACCGACCGTCTCGTGATCCAGGGCGTCGAGCGCCTGCACGGCGCGCGCCATTCGGTGATCCCCGACCGCATCGAGGCCGGCACGTTCCTGTGCGCGGTCGCGGCGGCCGGCGGCGACGTGATGCTGACGGGCGTGCGCCCGCACATTCTCGACGCGGTGATCGACAAGCTGCGCGAGGCAGGCGTGTCGATCGACGAAGGCGACAGCTGGCTGCGCGTGCGGATGGACCGCCGCCCGTCGGCCGTGACGATCCGCACGTCCGAATATCCGGCGTTCCCGACCGACATGCAGGCGCAGTTCATGGCCCTCAATACGGTGGCGTCGGGCACGGCGCAGGTGGTGGAGACCATCTTCGAGAACCGCTTCATGCACGTGCAGGAACTGAACCGGCTCGGCGCGAACATCACGATCGACGGCAACACCGCGCTCGTGACGGGCGTCGACAAGCTGTCCGGCGCGAACGTGATGGCGACCGACCTGCGCGCGTCGGCGAGCCTCGTGATCGCCGGGCTGCGCGCGGAAGGCGAGACGCTCGTCGACCGCATCTATCATCTGGACCGCGGCTACGACCGCATGGAAACGAAATTGACCGCCGTCGGCGCCAACGTGCGCCGCCTCTCCGGGAGCCAAGCATGAGCGCGCCGTTGACCCTCGCCCTGTCGAAGGGCCGGATTTTCGAGGAAACCCTGCCGCTGCTGGCAGCCGCCGGCGTGCAGGTGGCCGAGGACCCTGAAACGTCGCGCAAGCTGATCCTGCCGACGACCGATCCGAACCTGCGCGTGATCATCGTGCGCGCGAGCGACGTGCCGACCTACGTCGAGTACGGCGCGGCCGATTTCGGCGTGGCCGGCAAGGACGTGCTGGTCGAGCACGGCGGCTCGGGCCTGTATCAACCGATCGATCTGAACATTGCCCGCTGCCGGATGTCGGTGGCGGTGCCGGCCGGTTTCGACTATGCGAACGCGGTGCGCCAGGGCGCGCGCCTGCGGGTTGCGACCAAGTACGTCGAGACGGCCCGCGAACACTTCGCCGCGAAGGGCGTGCACGTCGACCTCATCAAGCTGTACGGCTCGATGGAGCTCGCGCCGCTCGTCGGGCTGGCCGACGCGATCGTCGACCTGGTCAGCTCGGGCGGCACGCTGAAGGCGAACAATCTGGTCGAGGTCGAGGAGATCATGTCGATCTCGTCGCGCCTCGTCGTGAACCAGGCTGCGCTGAAGTTGAAGCGCACGGCGCTCAAGCCGTTCCTCGACGCGTTCGAACGCGCGTCGCAGAATGGCAACTGAGCGCATCACCGTAACGGAACTCCCATGGCCATCACCATCCGCAAACTCGATTCGACGCGCGACGGCTTCGACGCCGAGCTGCGTACGTTGCTCGCCTTCGAGGCGAGCGAGGACGAAGCGATCGAGCAGTCGGTCGCGAAGATCCTCGCCGACGTGAAATCGCGCGGCGACGCCGCGGTGCTCGAATACACGAACCGCTTCGACCGGCTGGACGCGGACAGCGTCGCCGCGCTCGAACTGCCGCAGGACGCGCTGCAGGCCGCGCTCGACGGCCTCGCGCCGAAGGCGCGCGCGGCGCTCGAAGCCGCGGCCGCACGCGTGCGTGCGTACCACGAGAAGCAGAAGATCGAGTGCGGCACGCACAGCTGGCAGTACACGGAAAGCGACGGCACGGTGCTCGGCCAGAAGATCACGCCGCTCGACCGCGTCGGGCTCTACGTGCCGGGCGGCAAGGCCGCCTATCCGTCGTCGGTGCTGATGAACGCGATTCCGGCGCGCGTGGCGGGCGTCGGCGAGATCGTGATGGTCGTACCGACCCCCGACGGCGTGAAGAACGACCTCGTGCTGGCCGCCGCGCTGCTCGGCGGCGTCGATCGCGTGTTCACCATCGGCGGCGCGCAGGCGGTCGGCGCGCTCGCGTACGGCACGGCCACGGTGCCGCCGGTCGACAAGATCTGCGGCCCGGGCAATGCGTACGTCGCATCGGCGAAGCGCCGCGTGTTCGGCACGGTCGGCATCGACATGATCGCCGGCCCGTCGGAAATCCTCGTGCTGTGCGACGGCACGACCGATCCGAGCTGGGTTGCGATGGACCTGTTCTCGCAGGCCGAGCACGACGAGCTCGCGCAGTCGATCCTGCTGTGCCCGGACGGCGCGTTCCTCGAGCGCGTCGAGAAGGCGATCGACGAGCTGCTGCCGACGATGCCGCGTCAGGACGTGATCCGCGCGTCGCTCGAAGGGCGCGGCGCGCTGATCAAGGTGCGCGACATGGCCGAAGCGTGCCGGATCGCGAACGACATCGCGCCCGAGCACCTCGAAATTTCCGCGCTCGAGCCGCAGCAATGGGGCCAGCAGATCCGCCATGCCGGCGCGATCTTCCTCGGCCGCTACACGAGCGAGAGCCTCGGCGATTACTGCGCCGGCCCGAACCACGTGCTGCCGACCTCGCGCACCGCGCGCTTCTCGTCGCCGCTCGGCGTGTACGACTTCATCAAGCGCTCGAGCGTGATCGAAGTCAGCGCCGAAGGCGCGCAGACGCTCGGCGAGATCGCCTCCGAGCTCGCCTACGGCGAAGGGCTGCAGGCGCATGCGCGCAGCGCCGAACTGCGGATGAGGGGATGACGCGCGCCGGCGCCGACGCGAACGCATCGGCGCCGCAGCGTGAGGAGACTCCGTGCAGGGCGGCAGCCGCCGCCTTGCCGACCATTTGATGCCGGCGCGACGCACGCCGGCTGGACACCATGACCACGCCACAAGACATCATCCGCCGCGACGTGCTCGCGATGACGAGCTACCCGGTGCCCGACGCGAGCGGCTTCGTGAAGCTCGACGCGATGGAAAACCCGTATCCGCTGCCCGCGCCGCTCGCCGCCGCGCTCGGCGAGCGCCTCGCGCAGGTCGCGCTGAACCGCTATCCGGCGCCGCGCCCCGGTGCGCTGCTGGACAAGCTGCGCCGCACGATGGGCGTGCCGGCCGCGTGCGACGTGCTGCTCGGCAACGGCTCCGACGAGATCATCAGCATGATGTCGGTCGCCTGCGCGAAGCCGGGCGCGAAGGTGCTCGCGCCGGTGCCGGGCTTCGTGATGTACGAGCTGTCGGCGAAGTTCGCGCAGCTCGAGTTCGTCGGCGTGCCGCTGAAGGCCGACCTGACGCTCGACGCCGACGCAATGATCGCGGCGATCGCCGAGCACCGGCCGGCGCTCGTCTATCTGGCGTACCCGAACAATCCGACCGGCACGCTGTACGACGCAGCCGACGTCGAGCGGATCATCGCGGCTGCGCGGCACAGCCTCGTCGTGATCGACGAGGCGTACCAGCCGTTCGCGCAGCACTCGTGGCTGCCGCGCGCGGCCGAGTTCGACAACGTCGTCGTGATGCGCACGGTGTCGAAGCTCGGGCTCGCCGGGATCCGCCTCGGCTATCTCGCCGGGCTGCCCGCGTGGCTGACCGAATTCGACAAGGTGCGCCCGCCGTACAACATCAACGTGCTGACGCAGGCGACCGTGGATTTCCTGCTCGACCACCTCGACGTGCTCGACGCGCAGGCAGCCGAGCTGCGTGCGGAACGCACGCGCGTCGCGCAGGCGGTCGCCGCGCTGCCGGGCGTGACCGTGTTCCCGAGCGCCGGCAATTTCCTGCTGGTGCGCGTGCCCGATGCGGCCGCCGTGTTCGATGCATTGCTCACCGAGCGGGTGTTGATCAAAAACGTGAGTAAAATGCACCCATTGTTGGCCGAATGCGTGCGACTGACCGTCGGTTCCCCGGACGAAAACGCACGCCTCCTGGCTGCGCTGAAACTCGCACTGCCCGGTTGAGCCGGGCGCGCGGCGCGCAACGATCAACCCCCATTTACATCAGACTCATTCAAGGAATTGCCATGCGTGTGGCGGAAGTCGTTCGCAATACCAGCGAAACGCAGATCCGTGTGAAGCTCGACCTCGACGGTACGGGCCGGCAGAAGCTGGCCACCGGCGTGCCGTTTCTCGACCATATGCTCGACCAGATCGCGCGCCATGGTCTGATCGATCTCGAGGTCGAAGCGCATGGCGACACGCATATCGACGACCACCATACGGTCGAGGACGTCGGCATCACGCTCGGCCAGGCGGTCGCGAAGGCCGTGGGCGACAAGAAGGGCATCCGGCGCTACGGCCATTCGTACGTGCCGCTCGACGAGGCGCTGTCGCGCGTCGTGATCGACTTTTCGGGCCGGCCGGGCCTCGAATTCCACGTGCCGTTCACGCGCGCGCGCATCGGCACCTTCGACGTCGACCTGTCGATCGAATTCTTCCGCGGGTTCGTGAACCACGCGGGCGTCACGCTGCACATCGACAACCTGCGCGGGATCAACGCGCACCATCAGCTCGAAACGGTGTTCAAGGCCTTCGGTCGCGCGCTGCGTGCGGCGGTCGAGCTCGACGAGCGCGCGGCGGGGCAGATTCCGTCGACGAAGGGCAGCCTCTAACTTCCGGACGGACAGGACGCCAACGACAACCTGACGGCTTCGGCGCGCCGCGCCGGTTCGCGATGGATCTGCTCAAATCGTTCATTTCGCTGCTTGCGCTGATCAATCCGGTCGGCGCGGTGCCGTTCTTCCTGAGCCTGACCGCGCAGCAGACGGAGCACGAGCGGCGCCGCACGATCCGGATCGCGTCGGTGTCGGTGTTCTGCGTGATGACGATCACGACGCTGCTCGGCCAGCAGATCATCGATTTCTTCGGCATTTCGGTCGGCTCGCTCGAAGTGGGGGGCGGGATCATCATGCTGCTGATGGCGATCAACATGCTGAACGCGCAGATCGGCAATACGCGATCGACGCCCGAGGAACGCGACGAGGCCGAGCTGAAGGACAACATCGCGGTCGTGCCGCTGGCGATTCCGCTGCTGACGGGCCCCGGCTCGATCAGCACGGCGATCATCTATGCGGCGAACTCGCATCACTGGTATGAACGGGCGGGGCTCGTCGCGATCGGCGCGGTCCTCGCTCTGCTGTGTTTCCTCGCGATGCGGCTTGCCGAGCCGATCGCGAACTGGATCGGCCGCACCGGCATCAACATCGCCACGCGGCTGATGGGTCTGATGCTGTCGGCGCTGGCGGTGGAATTCATCGTCAATGGACTGAGGGCACTACTGCCTGCACTGAGATGAAAACTTCGATTGCGATTGTGGATTATGGGATGGGCAACCTGCGCTCGGTGGCGCAGGCGCTCAAGAAGGCCGAACCGGCCGCCGACGTGGCGATCGTCGACACGCCGGCCGCGATTCGCGCGGCCGACCGCGTCGTGCTGCCCGGCCAGGGCGCGATGCCCGACTGCATGCGCTGCCTCGGCGAATCGGGACTGCAGGAGGCGGTGCTCGAGGCGTCGCGCACGAAGCCGCTGCTCGGCGTGTGCGTGGGCGAGCAGATGCTGTTCGACTGGAGCGCGGAAGGCGACACGAAGGGCCTCGGCCTGTTGCCGGGCAAGGTTCTGCGCTTCGAGCTCGAAGGCCGGCTGCAGGACGACGGCTCGCGCTTCAAGGTGCCGCAGATGGGCTGGAACCGCGTGCATCAGTCGCGCTCGCACCCGCTGTGGGAAGGCGTGCCCGACGACGCGTATTTCTACTTCGTGCACAGCTACTACGTGAGCCCGGAGAACCCGCAGCACACGGTGGGCGAGACGGCCTACGGCGCGCCGTTTACGTCCGCAGTCGCGCGCGACAACATCTTCGCGACCCAATTCCATCCGGAGAAGAGCGCGGAGGTCGGCTTGCGTCTGTATCGCAACTTCGTGCACTGGCAGCCGTGAACGTCGCGTCCGAGCCACAGTGGGCGGGCGGCAAACGCCCGTCGCGCGGGGCTCGCACGCGTCTGCACCGAAAGAGTTGTACTAAACTAGCGAGACGGCGCGGCACCGGTTTGGCCGGTACGCGCCCGATTCTTTTCATCTTCCACGACGACACCCGATTGCTATGCTGCTGATTCCGGCCATCGATCTCAAAGACGGTCAGTGTGTGCGCCTCAAACAGGGCGATATGGACCAGGCCACGATTTTCTCCGAGGACCCGGCGGCGATGGCCCGCAAGTGGGTCGATCTCGGCGCCCGGCGGCTTCACCTGGTCGACCTGAACGGCGCATTCGCCGGCAAGCCGAAGAATCTCGAGGCGATCGAAGCGATCCTCGAAGAGGTCGGCGACGAAATCCCCGTGCAGCTGGGCGGCGGCATCCGCAGCCTGGAGACGATCGAGAAGTATCTCGACGCCGGCCTGTCGTACGTGATCATCGGCACCGCCGCCGTGAAGAATCCGGGCTTCCTGCAGGACGCGTGCACCGCGTTCTCGGGCAGCATCATCGTCGGGCTGGACGCGAAGGACGGCAAGGTCGCGACCGACGGCTGGAGCAAGCTGACGGGCCACGAAGTGATCGATCTCGCGCGCAAGTTCGAGGATTACGGCGTCGAATCGATCGTCTACACCGATATCGGCCGCGACGGGATGCTTCAGGGCATCAACATCGACGCGACCGTGAAGCTCGCGCAGGCGGTCGGCATTCCGGTGATCGCGAGCGGCGGCCTGTCGAACCTGACCGACATCGAGAATCTCTGCGAAGTGGAAGAGCACGGCGTCGAAGGCGTGATCTGCGGCCGTGCGATCTACTCCGGCGATCTCGATTTCGCGGCCGCGCAGAAACGCGCGGACGAACTGAACGGCGAACTCGACGACGCGTAAGCGCGCCCGTCCCGTTCGCCGGGGCCGCCACCGGGCGGCCCCGATCGGGCGTCTCGCGCGAGACGCTCGCAACCGGCCGTCCCACCGCGGCCAATGGCGCAACATCATGGCTCTAGCTAAACGCATCATCCCCTGCCTGGACGTGACTGCCGGGCGTGTCGTCAAGGGCGTCAACTTCGTCGAGCTGCGCGATGCCGGCGATCCCGTCGAAATCGCGCGCCGCTACGACGAGCAGGGCGCCGACGAACTGACGTTCCTCGACATCACCGCGACCTCCGACCAGCGCGACCTGATCCTGCCGATCATCGAAGCGGTCGCGTCGCAGGTGTTCATTCCGCTGACCGTCGGCGGCGGCGTGCGCGCCGTCGAGGACGTGCGGCGCCTGCTGAACGCGGGTGCGGACAAGGTCAGCATGAATTCGTCGGCCGTCGCCAATCCGCAGCTCGTGCGCGACGCGGCCGACAAGTACGGCTCGCAGTGCATCGTCGTCGCGATCGACGCGAAGCGCGTGTCCGCGCCTAACGAAGCGCCGCGCTGGGAAGTCTTCACGCACGGCGGCCGCAAGGCCACCGGCCTCGACGCGATCGAATGGGCGCGCAAGATGGCGGAGCTCGGCGCGGGCGAGATCCTGCTCACGAGCATGGACCGCGACGGCACGAAGTCGGGCTTCGACCTCGCGCTCACGCGCGCGGTGTCGGACGCGGTGCCGGTGCCGGTGATCGCGTCGGGCGGTGTCGGCTGCCTGCAGGATCTCGCGGACGGCATCAAGCAAGGCCACGCCGACGCGGTGCTGGCGGCGAGCATCTTCCACTATGGCGAGCACACGGTCGGCGAGGCGAAGCACTTCATGGCCGACCAGGGCATCGCGGTGAGGCTGTGATGACGACCGACACGCAATCCCTGCCTGCATGGCTGGACAAGGTCCGCTGGGACGACAACGGCCTCGTGCCGGTGATCGCGCAGGAAGCGGCGACCAACGACGTGCTGATGTTCGCGTGGATGAACCGCGAAGCGCTGGCGAAGACGATCGAGACGCAACGGGCCGTCTACTATTCGCGCTCGCGCAAGCGCCTGTGGTTCAAGGGCGAGGAGTCGGGCCACGTGCAGCACGTGCACGAGGTGCGGCTCGACTGCGACGAGGACGTCGTGCTGCTGAAGGTCGAGCAGGTGTCGGGCATCGCCTGCCACACCGGCCGGCATTCATGCTTCTTCCAGAAATTCGAAGGCACCGTCGAGAACGGCGACTGGGTCGCGGTCGAGCCGGTGCTGAAAGACCCCGAACACATCTACAAATGACGCAATCGACCGAAGACACGCTGCTGCGCCTCGCGGCCGTGATCGATAGCCGCAAGGGCGGCGACCCCGAGCAATCTTATGTATCGCGCCTGTTCCACAAGGGCGACGACGCGGTGCTGAAGAAGATCGGCGAAGAGGCGACCGAGGTCGTGCTGGCCGCGAAGGACGTGCGCCAGGGCGGCGCGCCGACGGCGCTGGTCGGCGAAGTGGCCGATCTGTGGTTCCATTGCCTCGTGATGCTGTCGCATTTCGACCTGAGCCCGGCCGACGTGATCGCCGAGCTGGAGCGTCGCGAAGGCCTGTCGGGCATCGAGGAAAAGGCGCTGCGCAAGCGCCGCGAGCGCGAGGCGAACGGCGGCTGACGGCGGCAGACGATTCGCGGCGTGCCGCGCATGCAGCCGTGCGGTAAGCTGTAAGAATTGTCATCTGACGGGGGTAGCATCATGACCGATACGCCGAGCCAGTTTCCGACACCGTCGGTGCCGGACGCAGCGCAAGCCGAGCGCCTGAACGGCCTGCGCACGTTGACGCACGTGCTGTACGGCCTCTATGCGTTTCATTGGCTGACCGGCGGCGTGACCGGCATCATCGCGATCATCATCAACTACGTGAAGCGCGACGACGTGGCCGGCACGCCGTACGCCGATCACTTCGAGTGGCAGATCCGCACGTTCTGGCGCGCGCTCATCGCGTACGTGATCGGCTTCGCGCTGATGTTTGTCGTGGTGGGGTTTGCCGTCATGTTTGTCACGTGGATCTGGACGCTGTACCGTATCATCAAAGGTTGGCTGTACCTGAACGACAACAAGACGCTCGATCCGCAGGCCTGGCTCTGACGGTGCGCGGGCGTTTCGCAGGAGCAACATGAGTCACGATCCGAATTGCCTGTTCTGCAAGATCGCGGCGGGCGAGATCCCGAGCACGAAAGTGCACGAGGACGACGAATTCGTCGCGTTCCGCGACATCCGCCCGGCAGCCGACACACACGTGCTGGTGATTCCGCGCCGACACCTGCCGACGCTGTCGGCGGCGAGCGAAGCCGATGCGCCGATGCTCGGCCGGCTGATGCTGCTGGTCGCGCGTCTGGCCGATCAGCTGGGCGTCGCGTACACGGGCGGCGAGACGGGGTTTCGCACGGTGATCAATACGGGCCCGGGCGGCGGGCAGGAGGTCTACCACCTGCACGCGCACATTCTGGCCGGCCCGCGCCCGTGGCAGCGGATGGGTTGACGTCGCGGGGCGTTTTCCCCGCATCGATAGTCGAAGCCGGCGCGCCGCCGGCGATTTGTGCCGCGACGCGGCGTGGTTGAGGAGAGGTTTGATCATGGGTGGATTGAGCATTTGGCACTGGCTGATCGTGCTGCTGATCGTCGCGCTGGTTTTCGGTACCAAGAAGCTGCGCAATATCGGCAACGACCTCGGTAGCGCCGTGAAGGGTTTCAAGGACGGCATGAAGGAAGGCGAAACGCCGGCCGACGCGCAGCAACTGCCGCGCACGGGCACGGTCGACGTCAACGCGAAGGAAACGACGCGTTCCGACTCGAACAAGGCGTAACGCCGGCACGCTGACAGGCATTCGCGATGCTGGATCTCGGTCTTTCGAAGATGGCGCTGATCGGCGTCGTCGCACTCGTGGTGCTCGGCCCCGAGCGCCTGCCGCGCGTCGCACGCACGGCGGGCGCGCTGTTCGGCCGCGCGCAGCGGTACATCAACGACGTGAAGGCCGAGGTCTCGCGCGAAATCGAACTCGACGCGCTGCGGACGATGAAGACCGATTTCGAGGCGGCCGCGCGCAATGTCGAGACGACCATTCACGACAACCTGCGCGAGCATGAGAAGGAGCTGAACGACACGTGGAATTCCGCGGTCGGCGGCCTTCATGAAGGCTCGGTCGATGCCGGCACGGCGGGCACCGATTCGCCCGCCGCGCCGTCGTCGTGGCGCGCCAGCACGATCGCGCTGGCGCGCAAGCGCCGCAACTGGCGTGTGAAGCAGGCGAGCACGCCGGTCTGGTACAAGCGCGCGACGGCCCGCCGCACTCACGTGCAGTCGGGCGCCGCGCGAGTCGCGCGCCATCAGCCGGCCAGCCTGCGCCGGCCGACGCGTTTCTTCTGAGCCGAGCGCATGCTCGCTCGTCAATCCTACCGAGGGCCGGCGTGAGCGACCCGCAGCAGAATCCGGGCGACGCCCCGGAAGAAACCTTCATTTCCCATCTCGTCGAGCTTCGCGATCGCATCATTCGCGCGGGGCTGGCCGTGATCGTCGTGTTCCTCGGGCTCGTGTACTGGGCGCCCGACATCTTCCGGCTGCTCGCGCGGCCGCTGATGGAGAACCTGCCGAAGGGCGGCAGGATGATCGTCACCGACGTCACCGGCTCGTTCTTCGTGCCGATGAAGGTCACGATGCTCGTCGCGCTCGTGATCGCGCTGCCGATCGTGCTGTACCAGATCTGGGCGTTCGTCGCGCCGGGCCTGTACCAGCACGAGAAGAAGCTCGTCGTGCCGCTCGTCGGCAGCAGCTACGTGCTGTTCCTGTGCGGGATGGCGTTCGCGTACTTCCTCGTGTTCCCTACCATCTTCCGCGTGATGGCGCACTACAACGCGCCGCTCGGCGCCGAGATGTCGACCGATATCGACAACTATCTGAGCTTCGTGCTCGGGATGTTCATCGCGTTCGGCGTCACGTTCGAGGTGCCGATCGTCGTCGTGCTGCTCGTGCGGATGGGCGTGCTGTCGCTGCAGAAGCTGAAGGAAATGCGGCCGTACGTGATCGTCGGCGCCTTCGTCGTCTCGGCGGTCGTCACGCCGCCGGACGTGTTCTCGCAGCTGATGCTCGCGCTGCCGCTCGTCGTGCTGTTCGAGATCGGGCTGCTGGCGGCGCGCTTCTTCGTGCCGAAGCCCGGCGAGGAACCGGAAGCGGAAAACGGTACGGCTACCTGAGCCGCGGCGCGGGCGCCAAGCGCCCGCCGAATGCGGTTTCAGGACGACGAATCCACGTCGATACAAAGCAAAAAGGGCAGCCAATGGCTGCCCTTCGTCGTTTACCGCTGCTGCGGGCCGCCGGCTGCGACCGGCCTGCGCGCATTCATTCGCTGTCGCTGTCCTGCTCGTCGACGGTCTGCTTCGGCGGCGGCGGGCGCTTGCCGATCACGACGTTCACGTCGAACTCCTTGCCCTTGCGCACCACGTGCACCTTGGTCGCCGTGCCGGGCTTGATCTGCGCGACGGTATTCAGCAGCTTGGTCGTGTCGGTGATGTCGTCGCCGTTCACGCTGACCAGGATGTCGCCCGGCTTGATGCCGGCCTTGTCGGCCGGGCCGCCCTGCAGTACGCCCGCGACGATCGCGCCCGACTTTTGCTGGAGCCCGAACGATTCGGCGATCTCCGGCGTGACGTCCTGCGGCTCGACGCCGATCCAGCCGCGCGTGACCGAGCCGGTCGTGATGATGCTTTCGAGCACCGTGCGGGCCGTCGACACCGGGATCGCGAAGCCGATGCCGAGCGAGCCGCCCGAGCGCGAGTAGATCGCCGTGTTGATGCCGAGCAGGTTGCCGTTCACGTCGACGAGCGCGCCGCCCGAGTTGCCGGGGTTGATCGGCGCGTCGGTCTGGATGAAGTTTTCGAACGTGTTGATGCCGAGGTGATTGCGGCCGAGCGCGCTGATGATGCCCATCGTGACCGTCTGGCCGACGCCGAACGGGTTGCCGATCGCCAGCACGACGTCGCCGACGCGCGAGCGGTCCGAACGGCCGAGCGTGATGGTCGGCAGGTCCGTCATGTTGATCTTCAGCACGGCGAGATCGGTTTCCGGATCGCTGCCGATCACCTTCGCGGTGGCCGTGCGGCCGTCGGCGAGCGCGACTTCGATCTGGTCGGCACCATCTACGACGTGCTGGTTCGTTAGAATGTAACCTTCCGGGCTCACGATAACGCCGGAGCCGAGGTTGGCGGCCGGTTCGTCCTGCTGCTTGCGGGCGTTGTTGCGATCGCCGAAGAAATAGCGGAACAGCGGATCCTTCGCGCGCGGATCGGGCGGCAACGAGCCGTCCTTGCTGGAGAACACGTTGACGACGGCGGGCATCGCCTTTTGCGCGGCTTCCGCGTACGACGTGGTCGCCGGCCCGCCGCCGATGCCCGGCGCAACTTCCCGCAGCGCGACGATCGGCGTGGCGAGCTGCTTGCCGAGCTGTCCTTGCCGTTGCAGCCATTGCGGCTTGAGCGTCACGACGATGAACATCAGCGCGAGCAGTACGGTGACCGCCTGCGCGAAGAACAGCCAGAAGCGTCTAAGCATCTGAATAGATTAGAGGTTTATATGGATCGGATCGAACTTGAATTGTACTTGAACAATACCCTTGAAACCGCGCGCTTCAAGGACTATTGCCCGAACGGCCTCCAGGTCGAGGGGCGGCGCAAGATCGAGAAGATCGCCACCGGCGTGACGGCCTCGGTCGCCTTGCTCGAAGCCGCGCTCGAATGGGGCGCCGACGCCGTGCTGGTCCATCACGGCTACTTCTGGCGCAACGAGGCGCCGCAGATCACCGGCCGCAAGTACCGGCGGCTGAAGCTGCTGCTCGCGAACGACCTGAACCTGTTCGCGTTCCACCTGCCGCTCGACGCGCACCCGCTGTTCGGCAACAACGCGCAGCTCGGCGAGAAGCTCGGGCTGATCGGCGACCAGCGTTTCGGCGACGGCGAGCTCGGCTGGATGGCCACGCTGCCGATGCCCGTCACGCTCGAGCACTTCGTCGCGAAGGTCGAGAACACGCTCGGACGCACGCCGCTCGTGCTCGGCGATTCCGACATGCAGGTGCGCCGTGTCGCGTGGTGCACCGGCGGCGCGCAGAGCTATTTCGACGCGGCGATCGACGCGGGCGCCGACGTGTTCCTGACCGGCGAGGTGTCGGAATCGACCACGCACGCGGCCGCCGAGAGCGGCGTCGCGTTCGTTGCGGCGGGGCACCATGCGACCGAGCGCTACGGCGTCCAGGCGCTGGGCCGCCACTTGTCGGAGGAATTCGATATCGAGCACCTTTTTATCGATATTCATAATCCGGTTTGAATCGCGGATTTTGCGGCGGTGCATCGAATTTTCACAATGAAGCAGGCGCTTAAAAGTGAAATGATTTAATTGCTCCAATAGTGGGGGAAAACCCTTAACTATCAATTACTTCGAAGGGATTTTCGTCTCCGGGCCTTGTAAATGGCGACTCCATTCGCGCACACTAGCGGCGGAATGCAAAGTCGTGACGGAAAATCCAACTCAGAAGTGGGGCGTGTGATGCGAGACAAGGAAGACAAACGCGTCGACAGCGGCCGCCGTACCTGGCTGATTGCGACATCCGTAGCAGGTGGCGTGGGAGGCGTAGCCACCGTCATACCTTTCGCGGCGTCGCTTGCGCCGTCCGCGAAAGCGAAAGCGGCCGGCGCGCCGGTCGAGGTCGACATCAGCAACCTGAAGAGCGGCGAGATGGTCACCGTGCCGTGGCGCGGCAAGCCGGTGTGGATCCTGAACCGCACCGACGACATGCTGGCCGACGTCGTCAAGGCCGACAAGGAAGTGGCCGACCCGACCTCGAAATCCCCCTATTCGATGCCGCTGCCCGCGTATTGTGCGAACGAGTATCGCGCGCGGGCCGATCGCAAGAACATTCTCGTCGTGATGGCCGTGTGTACGCACCTCGGCTGCACGCCAAGCCAACGCTTCACGCCCGGTCCGCAGCCGAACCTGCCGGACGACTGGCCGGGCGGCTTCCTCTGCCCGTGTCACGGTTCGACCTACGACCTCGCCGGCCGCGTGTTCAAGAACAAGCCGGCGCCTCAGAATCTCGACATCCCGCCCTATATGTTCACGTCGGCGACGACCCTCGTGATCGGCAAGGACGAGAAAGGAGAAGCGTGATGGCTGCCGACAACAACGAAGTGTCCACGACAGGTGTCACCGGCTGGATCGACCAGCGCTTCCCGCTCACGTCCACCTGGAAGAAGCACGTTTCCGAGTACTACGCGCCGAAGAACTTCAACTTCTGGTACTTCTTCGGCTCGCTCGCGCTGCTGGTGCTCGTCAACCAGATCGTCACGGGCATCTTCCTGACGATGAACTACAAGCCCGACTCGATGCTGGCGTTCGCGTCGGTCGAGTACATCATGCGTGAAGTGCCGTGGGGCTGGCTGATCCGCTACATGCACTCGACCGGCGCGTCGATGTTCTTCGTCGTCGTGTACCTGCACATGTTCCGCGGGCTGATGTACGGGTCGTATCGCAAGCCGCGCGAGCTCGTGTGGATCTTCGGCTGCGCGATCTTCCTGTGCCTGATGGCCGAGGCGTTCTTCGGCTATCTGCTGCCGTGGGGCCAGATGTCGTTCTGGGGCGCGCAGGTGATCGTGAACCTGTTCTCGGCGATCCCGTTCGTCGGCCCGGACCTGTCGCTGTGGATCCGCGGCGATTATGTGGTGTCCGACGTCACGCTGAACCGCTTCTTCGCATTTCACGTGATTGCGATTCCGCTCGTGCTGGTGGGCCTCGTCGTCGCGCACCTCGTCGCGCTGCACGAGGTGGGTTCCAACAACCCGGACGGCATCGAGATCAAGGCGAAGAAGGACGAAAACGGCATTCCGCTCGACGGCATCCCGTTCCATCCGTATTACTCGGTGCACGATTTCTTCGGCGTCTGCGTGTTCCTGATGGTGTTCGCGCTGATCGTGTTCTTCGCGCCGGAGATGGGCGGCTACTTCCTGGAGTCGAACAACTTCGTCCCCGCGAACCCGCTGCAGACGCCGCCGGAGATCGCGCCGGTCTGGTACTTCACCGCGTTCTACGCGATGCTGCGCGCGACCACCGACCCGTTCAAGATCGTGCTGATGATCGTGATCGCGCTGCTCGGCGTGCTCGCGCTGGTGCGCGCGCGCGGCAAGTGGAAGCTCGGCCTGCCGGTGCTGGCCGCGGCGATCGTCGTGTTCATGTTCCTGACCGAATCGAAATTCTGGGGCGTCGTCGTGATGGGTTCGGCGGTGATCACGCTGTTCTTCCTGCCGTGGCTCGACCGCAGCCCGGTGAAGTCGATCCGCTACCGGCCGCTGTTCCACAAGGTGTTCCTCGGGATCTTCGTCGCGGCGTTCCTGACGCTTGCGTTCCTCGGCACGCGGCCGCCGTCGCCGGCCGCGACGCTGATTGCGCAGGGCTGCGCGCTGATCTACTTCGCGTTCTTCCTCGGCATGCCGGTCTGGACGCCGCTTGGCACGTTCAAGCAGCCGCCGGAACGGGTGCGCTTCAAGCCCCATTAACGTGAGCGAGGAGAGAACGACATGAAGAAACTGCTTTCGACGCTCGCGCTGATCGGTGCGACGGCCGTGGCGCTGCTTGCGGCGCCGGCCGCGCGCGCGGAAGGTAATTTTCCGCTCGACCGGGCGCCCGATAACACGGAAAATCTCGTTTCGCTTCAGCACGGCGCGCAATTGTTTGTAAACTATTGCCTGAACTGCCACAGCGCGAACCTGATGCGCTACAACCGTCTGACGGATCTGGGCATATCCCAGAAGGAGATCGAAAAGAATCTCCTGTTCACGACCGACAAGGTCGGGAACACGATGTCCGTCGCGATGCGGCCCGAAGACGCGAAGAACTGGCTCGGCACCATGCCGCCCGACCTGTCTGTCGAGGAGCGGGCGCGCGGCCGCGACTGGCTGTATACGTATCTGCGCAGTTTCTACCGCGACGATACGCGGCCGACCGGCTGGAACAACGCGGTGTTCGAGAACGTCGGCATGCCCCATGTGTTGTGGCAGCTGCAGGGGCAGCGCACTGCCAAATTCGAAGACAAGACGAACGAGGAGACGGGCGAGAAGGTCCATACGCTCGTCGGCTTCCAGCAAGTCACACCGGGGACACTGTCGTCGCCGGATTATGATGCTGCGGTGGCCGACCTGGTGGCGTATATGACGTGGATGTCCGAGCCGGCTCAGCAGACCCGCAAACGCCTCGGCGTGTGGGTGCTGATCTTTCTCGGCGTCCTGACTTTCCTGGCCTGGCGGCTCAATGCCGCGTATTGGAAAGATATCAAGTAAACACGCCTGACCGGCGTGGGGCCGGCGCAAGGCGGAACCCGTGAAAGGGGTTGCGCCGCGTGCCGGCCCTCGGCTTTTTTGAGGAAACGCAAATATGATGGTTCTGTATTCCGGCACAACTTGCCCGTTCTCCCAGCGTTGCCGGCTGGTGCTGTTCGAGAAGGGCATGGACTTCGAAATTCGTGACGTCGACCTGTTCAACAAGCCGGAAGACATCTCGGTGATGAACCCGTACGGTCAGGTGCCGATTCTGGTCGAGCGCGATCTGATCCTGTACGAATCGAACATCATCAACGAATACATCGACGAGCGCTTCCCGCATCCGCAACTGATGCCGGCCGACCCGGTGCAGCGCGCACGCGCGCGCCTGTTCCTGCTGAACTTCGAGAAGGAGCTGTTCGTTCACGTCAGCACGCTCGAGAACGAGAAGGGCAAGGCAGCGGAGAAGAATCACGAGAAGGCGCGTCTTGCGATCCGCGATCGCCTGACGCAGCTTGCGCCGATCTTCGTGAAGAACAAGTACATGCTCGGCGAGGAGTTCTCGATGCTCGACGTCGCGATCGCGCCGCTGCTGTGGCGTCTGGATCACTACGGCATCGAGCTGTCGAAGAACGCTGCGCCGCTGATGAAGTATGCCGAGCGGATCTTCAGCCGTCCCGCGTATATCGAAGCACTGACGCCGTCCGAAAAGGTCATGCGTCGCTGATGGTGCAATGAGTGCATGACGGAGCGGGCGGCGCGGCGTGCCGCGTGCCCGCTCCGGGTTCGAGGATTGTGATGCAAGAGATTTCAACGAAGCCTTATCTGTTGCGCGCGCTTTACGAGTGGTGCACCGATAACGGATACACGCCGCATATCGCGGTGAGGGTCGACCAGTCGACGCGCGTGCCGCGCCAGTTCGTGCGTGACGGCGAGATCGTGCTCAACATCAGCTTCGAGGCCACGAGCCAGTTGCAGATGGGTAACGAGTGGATCGAGTTCACCGCCCGGTTTTCCGGGAAGGCGCACAAGATCGAGATTCCGGTGGCCAACGTGCTCGCGATCTATGCGCGGGAAAACGGGCAGGGGATGGCGTTCCAGGTCGATGCGGTGGCGGGTGAGGGCGAGGATTCGGGCGTGGCCGAAGACGAGGGCATGCCGAGCGACGATGCTGCGTCGCCGTTGACGCCGGTCGCTGAAAGCGGGGCGAACGAGGAGCCGTCCGAAGGCGCCGACGAGCCGCCGAACACCGACGGCGACGGCTCGAAAGGCGGTAGCAGACCTCGCCTCAAGATCGTGAAATGAGGTAGAATCGCGGGCTTACGCCGGCTTAGCTCATCTGGTAGAGCAGTTGATTTGTAATCATCAGGTGGCGGGTTCGAGTCCTGCAGCCGGCACCAAACACTAGTTTCAAGTAGTACCCGGAAGTCCCAAAACCCGCGTCCAGCCTAGCGCTGACGCGGGTTTTTTGTTTCAGGACGTCCCGTGAGAGGCCGGGGCATCCCCAAAATTTGGGGGTAAGATTCGGGGTATGACTTCCGGGATTTGGGGGTATGCCGTACCCCCGACGAACAATGAAAACCAAACCTCTTACCGACGCCAAGTGCCGCAACGCTAGATTCGATGAGGCCGGGGGAAACAAACTTTTCGACGGCGGCGGCCTGTATCTCGATCTGCGCTCCAGTGGTTCGAAGAAATGGCGGCTGAAATACCGGTTCAATGGCAAAGAAAACCTGCTGACGTTCGGCGACTATCCCGCGACGTCACTCGCTGATGCTCGGTCGAGGCGTGACGAAGCGAAGCGGCTGTTAGCGGAAGGGAAGAACCCTGCGTTCGAGCGTGACGTCGAGAAGCAGACTCGCGCCATTGCCGCACAGAACACCTTCGAGGCCGTCGCGCTGGAGTGGTACGAGGCGCAGCAAGCGACATGGAGCGGTTCGCACGCGAACCGAGTCAAGAAACAGCTCGATCGCGAGGTGTTTCCCCTGATCGGCCAGCGTCCGATTTCTTCGATCGGGGCACCGGATTTGCTCGCGGTCATTCGACGAATCGAAGGTCGAGAGGCGTTCGAGACGGCGCGCAAGACGTTGCAGACATGCGGCCAAGTCTTTCGCTATGCGGTTGCAACGAGCCGTGCCGAGCGAGATCCGTCGCCGGACCTGCGAGGCGCATTGAAGGCGGTGCCCGTCAAGCATATGGCGCGAGTCGGCGAAAGCGAGCTACCGGAGCTGCTTCGCTCGATCGCTGCCTACGAGGGAGAACCGGAGACTCGGCTCGCTCTGCGATTCTTGGCATTGACCTTCGTTCGCACTATCGAGCTGCGGCAGGCGGAGTGGACTGAGATTGACCTGGAGCGCCGAGAGTGGCGCATTCCGGCCGAGAAGATGAAGATGCGTCGTGTGCATATCGTGCCGCTCGCCGAGCAGACGATCGCGCTGCTTGCCGAGCTGCGCGCACTGACGGGCCACCGTCGCTGGCTGTTCCCGAACAGCCGTAGGCCGTTGCAGCAGATGAGCGAGAACACCATTCTGTACGCTCTATACCGTATGGGCTATCGCAGCCGCATGACCGGGCATGGGTTCCGGGGGCTCGCGTCAACGATCTTGAATGAGAAGGGCTTCAATTCCGACTGGATCGAGCGCCAGCTCGCCCACTCGGAGCAGGACGGCGTGCGGGCAGCATACAACCACGCCGAGTATCTGTCCGAGCGCCATCGCATGATGCAGTGGTGGGCGGACTATCTCGACAAACAGGGTGGGGCGAAGATCATCCCGATCGCGGTGGCAAGATAGACCCGTGCCGTCACACGTATGACCCCCTTGCTGCGCACCTCCCACCGATTTCTCAGAGTTGGCATCGTACTGCCGGCTCCCTGCATTTCGGTATGAATATGACCCCCCTTAGGTGGGCCGGGAGTAGGAAAAACACGCGGGTGTGAGCCCCCGCGTCTTTGCCCTAGACGCAGGGTCCCCCGCTTTCCGGCCACCCCGACACTTGCGACGGGCGCAACAATGCCGGATCGGTGCGCGTCGCGGACACCCCCCCTCGAAAACACGCCTCTGATACCCGTCAAATCCCGGAGAGCCGCGCCCCGTCTAGCTTCGCGGTCGACGCAGACGGTCGACGCCTGTCCGCTCAGTGCAAAACGAGTTGGAGATTTGGAGATAAACGTCTGAATCGGCCGCAAAGCCTTATGGGGTAAGGCTTCACGTGTCTCCAAACGATTTGGAGAACGCTGGAGATACTGGAGATAAATCGGGCTGGATTGTTACGGAGGCGGCAAGATTCGCGGCAGCCGCCGGCCCGGTTCCATCTGGAGCGGATCGCTCAAAGTAACTTTGACGCACGGGCCAAAAATGCCGCGCAAAAGAATGCCCGCCACCGCCCTCCCGGACGGCGGCGGTGCTTTTCACAGCTCGAGCGTGAAGATGGACGGCAGCACGCGATAGACCATGAACTTGCCGTGACCGGGGATGTACTCCTGCCGGTACGGATAGCCGTCGCTGCGCGGCATCAGCACGCCGCGCTTCATCAGTGCCTTGGCGACGATCTTGTGATCGAAGCCGGCGCACACGTCCTTGCGGAATACGGCCGCTTCGATCAGATACTCCGTCTCGACGCTTTCCGCATCGTCGGCGCTCATCTTGCCGCCGAACTCGGCGTAATAGTCGCGATCGGAGGCGATGGGCGTGCGCCGCTCGTCGCGCTTCACGTGCTGCTTGAAGCCCGCTCGATGCGGCACGTTCGGCCGATGGTCGTCCTGCGCACGGTTCATCCACACAAAACGGTTGTCGCCGTGTGCGGCGAGGAAATGTTGTACCTGCCGCACGGCTTCCGCCTCGTCCGAGTTGCCGGTGCCGCCGCGCAGTTCGAGCCAGCCTTCGAAGCAGCGACGCGCGGCCTCGACTGCTTCGCCCTGCGGCCAGCCGGTCAGCCCGTGCGCCGTCGCCAGCTCGCCGGCCACCGCAACGAGGCAGAACCGCTTGGCGACGCGCGCGACCTGCGAATGCGAACCGTCCGGCACCCATTGCCCGACCAGCTCGTCGACGCGTATGCGCAGATGCTCGGTCAGCTCGCCGGCCTGCGACGACGCCCACTCGATGAACGCGGGGCCGGCCGTGCCGTAGTGCATGCCGGCGTGCCGCTCTAGATGCTCGATCAGTGCGGCCGGCGTCGGGAAGCCATGCAGCTTCTCCACGACGCCCATTTCGCCGACCTCGGCCGGGATCGCGGGCAAGCGCACCTCGATACCGCCTTTCATCGGCTTGTTGCCCTCGGCCATCAACGCGGACACGCTCTTTTCGCCGTTCGACAGGAACAGCAGTCGCCACGTGAGAACCGGCTTTGCCGAGCCGCTACGCGACGCGCGAGCCTTGCCCGACTCGTTCGCGAGCATGTAGATCACATCGCCGACCAAGCGCGGCTCGACCTGTCCGATTTCGTCGAGAATCAGCAGCGCGTCGCTATGCTGCGTGGCGACGGCTTCGAGCGCGTTGTCGGTCGCCTTCCAGCTGCGCACATAGTCCGGCGAGCCGAACACGGACGCGGCGATGACGCCTCCTGTCGACTTGCCCTTGGACGTCGTGCCGAGCAGATGGAAGCCACCCGACTGAAGCCCGGAGAAGTGCAGCAGCGGACCAGCGAAGGCGGTAGCGACGCAGAACAGCAGCCGGCTATTGCCGACGCAGTAGGCTGCAACCTCGCGTTGCCAGTCATCGAGGGTGCCGCGCTCCTTGAACTGGCTCTGGATCGGCGTATCGGCCTGATAGATCAGCGCCTCTTTGCCGGTGCCGATCACGCGATCGGGCAGCACGAACGCGCCGTGATGCCAGCCGACGCGCGGCACGCAGCGCACGCGCTCGTCCGGCTGCGCCATCTGCACATAGTTCGCGATCTGCGTGCGGGCGATCTGCGTCACGCCAAGCTTTACGCCCATATCGAGCAGCATGCGGCGCAGCTCCGTGCCGTCGCCGGCAAAGAGGCCGGCCGGCACCGCCCACCGTTTCAGGATGCCGTCACGATCGGTGAATTCGAGCAGGTAGCCCCACTCGCTGTTCATCTCGTTGCGCGTCTCCGCAATCACGTCGATACGCGTGCTGACCCAATGCGGCGGGAGCGGGTCGCCCTGATTGTTGAAGCCGTGAAACCACACGCCCTTGTCGTCGACGACGAACCGCGACTTGCCGTCCTGCGCGCGGGCCGTTTTCGGGCGCTTGGCGGGCTTCGCGGCGGCTGGAGCAGCCTTGGCCTTGCCGGCATCCGCCGAGCCGGCCGGCGCGAGCGCAGCGCGCACGGCAGCGGCCACCGCATCCGGGCCGAGGTGCGCAGCCAGGTCGTTGAAGTCCGTCCCGTTCGCCGGACGGTTCGAACCGAAGTCGGGCACCGCGACGATGCCGGCGACGGCCTCGGCCGCCGCGCGGGCCTTCGTCACGCCCGGATTGCCCTTCGTCGTGTGATCGTCATCGGCGCACACGACAATGCGGGCGTCCGGATACTGGCCGCGCAGCGCCGTCGCCACCGCGTGCAGGTTGCCTGCGTCGAACGCGACGGCGGCCGGATAGCCGGTCGCGGCCGCGAGCGTCGCGCACGTGGCGTAACCCTCGCCAATCAGCAGCGTGGACGGCGCGGAAGATAGCGGGCCGCCGATCAACGAGAAGCAGCCCGCCTTGCGGCCGTTCGGCAGATAGCGTTTCTGCCCGTCCGTCAGGACGAACTCCAGCGTCCACAGCTTGCCGTCCGCGTCACGCGCCGGGATGACGAGGGCGCCGTCGCATGCGGCCGTGCCGATACACAAGCCGCCGCGATAGACGCGCAGCGCGTCGACCGGGATGCGCTTGCGAACGAGGTACGGGTGATCGGCCGACGCCGGCTCGGCCGCCGACCAGATGGATTCAGCGAGCGCCGACGCGCCTTGCTGTTTCTCGGTCAGTTCGGCCAGCTCGGCCGCTTCGCGGGCCGCGCGCTCGGCTTTCTGCCGCTCGCGCTCCGCTGGATCGACCGGCTTCGCCCGATGCGCACGTGGATCGAAGCCGCCGGCCTTGGCGAGGTGAAACAGCGTGTTGATGGTGATCTTGCCGCCCTTGAACGACTTCCACACATCGCGCGCGTCCTTGCCGTTGTAGTTCTGCGCGCCTTGGCTCCATTCGTTCCAGAGGGCGAAGCCCTCCTCGCCAAACTCGGCCTTGAGCGCCATTCCCACCTGACTCCACGTGTCGCGGTCGTCGGGCGGAACATAGCCGAGCGCGACTCTCGCCCGCTCGAATTCGGACATGGGTGCGTTACTCATAGGTTCCCACTGGACGCGCGTCGGCTGACTTCCGATTAGTAGTCCATATCGGGCAAGCAGCTACCCGACGCGCGAAGAATTGAATGATGCGACGATGCCTAGCGGCGCAGCGTCAGCCGGCCGCGCGAGGCACCGACAGAACCGCACCGCCTGCCGTGACGTCGTTGCTGTAGACGTATCGGCCGAGCCGCGACTCGCCGAGTGCGTCGTTGGCCGCCTCCAGCGCTGCGCCGATCGACGGCAGGGACGCCCGGAACAGGCTCAGCACAAGCCAGTAGTCGTCATCAGACATGGCTTTGTCGGCCGCCCAATGCAGGCTGTCCAGCAGCTCCATGGCGTCACTGATCCGCGTACCGATGCGGTTGCGATCGGGGCGGTTCACCTCGGCCACGAAGTGCGACGCGAGCGGTTGCACGGCATTCTTGTTCGTCTTTGCCATGACCGCCCCTCAGTGCGTCGTGCGCGGTTCGCGCGTGACGAGGCCGAGCGCGGCGAACAGGTGCTGTTGCACGCGCCCCATCAGGCCGGCCGCGAACGCTTGGCGGCTGATCGTCACGCGGTGCGCGTCGACGTCGCCCGCGTCCTGCATGGCCGCTTCCATGCCGCGCGCGAACGCAGCGGCTTGATGCGCCGCGTAGTCGTGCAGCCGCACGTCGCCTTTCAGGTCGAGCCATGCGTCGGCGCAGATCGCGCCCAGGTCGACGGCGAATTGCAGCTCGATCGGAGCGCCGGTATCGAGTGGCGGTGCGTTGTCAAAGCCATTGATAACCGCGGTTCGGATGCGCTGGTCAGTCATGGCACACCTCCGGCTGCGCAGTACGGCGCATTTCGGCCGAATAGCGGCTCGCAACGCTTTGCCCCATGTCGACGAGCGCGCGCTCGTAGGTGCCCTCAGCAAGATGCGAACGGACCGCATCGAACAGGGCTTCGAGTTGGGCGAACTGATGGGCCGCACACATGGCGATCATCGTGACTTCGTTCGGCAGGCGGTATTTAGCCATGGCGCACCTCCAGAATCGATGCGAGGAGTTGCCCGACATCGATCGTGCAATCCAGCTCCGCTTCGCCGCGAATCGGCGTGAGGTTCCAGTCGTGGACGGCTGCGTGCATGAAGTCGCCAGACCGGCGACCGCAGACGCTACGCCCCGAGACGGGGCCGCCCAAGATCCGCACGCGCCAATCGTGATCGGGCGTCGGGCGAGCCGATGCCACCTCGACCAGCATGCCGATACGCGAGCGAGCATCGCACTTCGTGACGATCGCCAGGTCGCCAATCTTGCAGCGCAGCTCAGCCATGACGCACCTCCGCACGGACGAGCGCCGCGATCGCGGCCAGTGCCGCGCCGGTTGCATCGAGCGCGTCCTGATACGTGCTGGCGGTTGCTGCGTCGCGCAGTGCTGCGCGGACGATGGATTGAATGAGGTGGGATTGCTGCCCGGTACGGGCGTGCGAGGGCTGGCGCATTGGTTGCGACCTCCTTTGGGTTTGGCTACAACCCGCTCCCCGGTTCCAATCGGGGTGGGCGGGCACATGACGGGGTTGGAACACCGGACCAAAGGAAACCGGCACGGCCGAAGCCGTCCCCGCCAAGGCCCACCCATAGAAGAAGGCGCGCGAAGGCGTGCGGACGAAAAAATACCGCCAGTGCGGCGGTTGTCCGCCTTTGGATTCGGGGTTCCACGCCCGGCCGCTGCTGTGTCAGCGGCAGACACAGGATACTGCGTGCCGTATCGATGTGCAAATTGTGGGAGGGGTGCACCACCGCCGGCAGACCAACTTCGCAGGCGTTCGGGACAGTCGGCATTCGCCAAGTGACTTTGGCCGACCATTACGCTGGCGCCTTCGGATCGAGCAGAAACACCGCGATCTTGATGACCTCTGCGGCCTTCTTCAGCCGAGTAGGAATGTGCTTGCCGTCGCTTTCGAAAACGACGGCCGCGGCTACCATGCCCCTAGCGGCGTCCCTGCGAACCATGTCGTCGCAGCGTTCGTATGCCGCCACGTACCGTTCGCGCTGATGGGCAACTAACGAAGAGTAGTGCTCGACCTCGGCGGTTTTCTGCGCAATACGCGCAGTCTCCAGGCCGGCCGCAGTTCGTCTCGCAACATTAGTTGGATCGACCGTGCTCATACCTCACCTCGCTTTGCGCGCGTGGTGAGCCACAATTCGACGTCCTGTTCGAGCCAGCCAACGGCCCGCACGCCAAGAGCGATCGGACGGGGAAACGTTCCTGCTTGTATCCGTCGATAGATTTCGCTTTTGCTCAAACCGATACGCTCGGTAAGCGGACGCAGGCGAACCACTCGATTCGTGATGGGGGGATGAGAGGGGGTCTCTATTTCCATATGCGCTCCGTTGAAATGGGACCGTGCGGAACTGCACGGCACGAACGCAGTGTCCCCATTTCAATGAAAGCGCGAACGTCAGATTCGCGGTGTCTGTATTTATAGCTTACCGATTGCTAACTTGACACGGGCAGCCCTCTCATGACAGGTAGAACGCGGTATTCGTGCTCGATATATCGGCGAGCGGCATCGAGCGCGTTTCGAGCGTCTTGAACATAGTCAATATCATCGACGTGCTGTTTTTCAGACATGAACTGGTCGGCCAATTCATTCAAGGCTTGAGATTCTGACAATCCGAAAGCCGTCAGCGCACGGTACCCATCAATTGCGCGCAAATAGCGCGGAAACAGGTGCCATCGCGGCCTGACGGTTTTTCGCGCGACCGGCAACATAGCCTGCTTCGATTCAAGCATTGCCTTAACCTGTGCGATTTGCGGAGCGATCGGCATGGCAACGTCGAAGATTACTCGATACTGGGTGTCACGCATTGGTCGATCGAAATAGCGCGATGAGTCCACCGGACCAGTTACAAAGCCGCACGGCGCATCGAAATCCATGTGCACGAATTGGTAGGGGCCGTCACGGTCGAGCTTGACAGGCCACCCCCATACCCAAGCGGGTGGATACCAATAATCGATACCCCAGTCCGCGAGGAACTGCGCGTGTTTTACAAACTCGGGGTGGGACGGCAGTCGCTGCTCGCGTGGAATGCGTGCAATCCGCTGACAGAAATCGTGCTGCTCCGAGAGAAAATCGTCGTTCCGGCGCAGAAATTCCCATGCCCATCTGTCACCACTGGCCGACGCCGGCGGGTACGCCGACGGTTCACGCCAATCGGGGATGCGGAACCAACTACGAACGCGACGACGGTCCTCGCGGGATCCAAGTCGCTTACCTTCAATGACAAACAATCAGTACCCTCCATCTGCCTTTGATCAACGACGCCAAACACGTTTGTCAAGGTGATCAGTTCACGGCAACGCACTAAAATTTTCTTGCAACCCTTACGTACATTGATGGAGCCAAGATCAGCCGGCCAACACGAACTTGCCGTGTGCAGATGCGGTCCGAACCTGGCTCCGTTCAAGCGCTGCGGAATTGCTCGGCAGCATATCGACTTCTATTCGTTCACGGCCGGGAGCGTTGGAGTAGATGTCGATTTATCCTTCGTTGACGTAACTGCGTTGATCGCTTTGCTAGCAAGATCTTTTACCTGATCGCCGAATCCCGGGACAGCCCTTATCGCTTGTTTCACAACGTCTGACGAGAAAAGCTCATGCCAAGGACTGCCGTGTGTGTCGGTCTCGACAAGCCGAAGCGGGAGTTCATCGAGCCGAGTAAGTGCGGAGGCGAGAAGTCGCGCCTCCATATCTTTGTCAAACCTAGCCGCTTCGCGGCGAAAACCCTCATACGCTCGTGAAATCGAGGCCTTGAAAGCATAGTCCTCTGCCAGTCTAAAGCGCTGACCGATCTGCTTGGTTGCTAACCACGCAAACCATACTGGCGCACCGACTGAGAGTAACGACAGCAGAAGATTCAGGATGACGACGGATGTCGAGGGATTCGGCAGTTTGAACAGCTCAGACAGGGCACGAAGGCGTTCAGATCCGAAATAACTTCCCGAACCGAGAGCGACGACGAGACCCCCAACCCAGACCCACATCGATGTTGCCAGCGTATCGGACCGTTCGTTGAATGCAGCGGCTAGGCCGACGCTTGTTGCGGCCGAGTAAGCGGTTTCACAGCGCTGGAGCACGGCTTCTGCATTCTCAGTACTTTTGCGCAATGATTCGTCCACTTTGTCCGCATTTTCACGGACCCCCAAGAGGTGCAGCTGATCCTTTGTTGCCTCTTGCACTAAATCAGCAAGCTTTCGCCTAGCCTCAGAAAGTGATTCCAGATCTGTAGGAAGCTGGTCCGCGGCATCGTATGCTTGCTCTATGCGCTCTATCATCGAAGCGAGGCTAGCTGTGCGAGGCTCTAGCCCGTTAAGTCGAGCTTCCATGCCCCGGACTTGGCTTGTCAGCTTTCGCAACTTTATCGCCGTCTCGGCCCCGCCATCCGAGGGCAGTACGGACACAAGGAGCCTCCGCAATCCCGCCAAAGTGAGCATGTAGGCAGAAACCGCCTGACCGGCGTTGCCCCACAAATTGGGGATGGTCTGGCCATGTAGATGTGCCAGTCGCCGAACGTAGTCATGGAGACGGGGCTGAGCGTCTCCGATTTCGTCCGTGCCACGCTCCTCGATAAGATCGATGATTGACTGGGCTTCTTCAATCAGTTCCGGTCGAGTGAGACCGGGGAAGCTCCAATTGTTATGAGCGTTACCAAATGGTTCGTCGTTTGGAACAACTTCCATCAAGCGGAGTATGACCTTCTGTAATTCCCCTTGTATTGCCGCTAACGCCTGGTTCATTTCGCCTTCCCCCGTAGTGTGGTTTTCTATGACTTCGACTTGTCATGTTAATGCACCGTCGCAAGATGGTCAGGTGGGAGGGTAATACCCCCGTTCAGTAGGCGGGATCAGAAGTAGAATTTCCAGCAAAGGGAGTTCTACGCGATGAAGAAGTCGAAGTTCACGGATAGCCAGATCATGGAAGCGCTCAAGCGCGCGGAAGCTGGGGTGGCGGTGCCGGAGATTTGTCGGGAGTTGGGCGTTAGCACGGCGACCTTCTACAACTGGCGCAGCAAGTACGGCGGGATGGACGTGTCGCTGATGGCCAAGATGAAGGAGCTGGAAGCGGAGAACGCGCGACTGCGCAAGATGTATGTCGAAGAGAAGATCAAGGCGGAGATCGTCGCGGAGGCGCTAGCAAAAAAAGACTGAGGCCATCTACCCGCCGCGAGATGGCCAGAGAAGCAGTAGCGAGCCGGGGTGTGTCGATCCGGCTTGCGTGCGAGGCATTTGGCATAAGCCAAACGTGCTACCGCTATGAGCGGCAGCGCAATGCGGAGAACGAACAGATTGCCGATTGGCTGCTACGGCTGACCGACAATCATCGCAACTGGGGCTTCGGGCTGTGTTTCCTGTATCTGCGCAACGTGAAGGGCTTCGGCTGGAACCACAAGCGCGTGTACCGGATTTATCGAGAACTGGAGTTGAACCTGCGCATCAAGCCGCGCAAGCGGCTCGTACGGCAGGCGCCGGAGCCGCTGATCGTGCCGGCGTCGGTGAATGCGGTATGGTCGATGGATTTCATGCACGATCAGTTGAAGGACGGCCGCAGTATCCGGCTGTTCAACGTGATCGACGACTTCAACCGAGAAGCATTGGGAATCGAGATCGACTTCTCGTTGCCCTCGGCGCGCGTCATTCGGTCACTGGAGCAGATCATCGGCTGGCGGGGAAAACCGATGGCGTTACGCTGCGACAACGGTCCAGAGTATTTGAGCGATGCGATCACGCAGTGGGCCACCAGACAGGGCATTTCATTGAACTACATCCAGCCTGGCAAGCCGCAGCAGAACGCCTACGTGGAGCGATTCAACCGGACAGTACGCTATGAATGGCTATCGCAGTACTACTGGGACGACCTCGCGCACGTGCAGCACTTCGCAACCGAGTGGATGTGGCAATACAATCACGAGCGCCCTAACATGGGCCTTGGCGGCGTGACGCCGAAACAGCGGCTCATGGCCGCGGCATAGTCTCTACTTCTGACTCGCGTTAAAAGCGGGGGGATTACCGGAGATATCCCGTCAACAGCAGTAGAGCAATTTGCTTACGCCGGTATTGGCGTGACGTACCGGGCGATGTTGTGCTTGGTTTGCCGAAGCGCACCTATCGGAACGGAAAGGCAGCGCTTGGCAATGGTAGCAGGCGACCTGCCTCGGCATCGACGCCCACAAGGATGGCTGACGCTGCTTGTTCGGCGCTTGGCGACACGCTGTTGGAGCGGAACTTCGCCGGAGGCTAATCGCTATGTACGAAACCGATCCCTTGCGGACAGGGGTATTTTGCCCTGTCCGTAAATAAGGGTTGAAATGTTTTGGACATAGCCTTACATTCGGACATCTATTTCGTACAGATTGAGTGTCCGATATGTCCCGAACCTTTGCCTATGCCCGCGTCAGTACGTCCGACCAGACCACCGCGAACCAGTTGCGAGAGATCGAGGCGGCCGGCTTCTCGGTCGACAAGCGCCGCGTAGTGTCGGAAAGCATTTCGGGGAGCGTAAGCGCCGATCAGCGGCCGGGGTTCACGCAGTTGCTCGTCAAGATGGAAGAAGGCGACGTGTTGATCGTGACGAAGCTCGACCGACTCGGCCGCAATGCGATGGACGTGCGGGCCACGGTCGAGGGATTGGCCGAACGCGGTATCCGGGTTCATTGTCTCGCCCTGGGCGGAGTAGATCTGACGAGCGCGGCCGGCCGGATGACGATGCAGGTGTTGAACGCGGTGGCCGAATTCGAGCGGGATCTGTTGATTGAGCGCACGCACGCTGGTATCGCTCGCGCGAAGGCGGAAGGCAAGGCGATGGGGCGGCCGTCCGCGCTGTCGGACGAGCAGCGGGCGGACGTGCTGCGCGAGTTGGACGCGGGGGCAAGCGTGGCCGCGCTTGCTCGGCGATTTGGCACGAGCCGGCAGACGATCATGCGGGTACGCGACGCAGTCTAAGCGGCGCGCGCCGTTCAACCCACGCCCTGCTAGAGCCCGGCTCAGCGGACCAAACAGACAGTGTCAGGTCATCCGGGGCCTGAGACGTGAGCGGTCGCAAAGCAGCAAAACGGCCGCCCGCAACCACAGGTCAATAAAATGGAGAAGGACGGAGGGCTTCCCCATCTCTTTCGCGAAGAGCGTGCTAATCATTTGTGGGACTTGCCAAAAAAAAGCCTTCTTCTCGAAGAAAATCCACTTCTGAAGCGGACATAGATGACCGCTCGGGATTGTAGAATTCGTCATAGAAGCTTTGGAAGTGATCTGGACGCGGGCTCTGTGTTATCCAATGCTCGAACTCATCGAGGCTGAGCACGAGAAGGTGTGAGAGATGTGACAGCGGTTCTGGCATTTGCGTAACGATCACGTAGTCCCAAGGTCCGGTTAGCTGATAACTCGGCGCCTCCCCCTTAAGGTAATCGATCCGGCGTTGGACCTTCGTTTCCCAAGCGCGTGTCTGGCGCAGGTGTTCCTCAATGGATTCTGGGGTCCTAAAGTACACCCCAAGCGGCAAGGCGTGGTTTTTCCCCTCAATTAGCAGAGTATGCCCTGACCGCTCGTTGTGTAACATTAAGTCAATGTCACCAAGCTCTTGCTTGCCTTTTTTGAGAAAGACGTCGCGATCGATCTCCTCGTAGCCACCACGTTCCGCCGCAATCGCAATCAAATCAATAAATCGAGCGGCGGACATCTTTTTGTATTTCTCCTTTGAGTCATCGCTTTCGAGTAATGTGTAATGCGTGTTGTTGATTACACTGTCAAAGACGAGATCCGGGCTGAGTACGGCAAATCCGTTGCCCATCAGGAACGGGCGCCGCGACAAATAGTGAAATCGCAACTCTGATTCGCTCGCAGCGGCGTTATCAAAGGGGTGACTGTGCATGTATCCAATGAATTCTGGATTGACCGACTCCTCCAGTTCGTCATCGGTGAAGAACATGGTTCGCGCCATTGCCGCAAAGGTTCTGCGGTCAACGGGATTAATTCTGCCATCTGGATAGAAACCCATTGCGCTCTCCGCGTCCTCGCCGCGCGCCTTAAGGGCTGCGTCTATGCCCAGCAATCCTGCACAATAATTTTCAATCGAGATTCCCGTCTCCGATTTAAAAAGATCAATCACCTCAAGGTACTGGTTACACAATTGTCTTACTAGATCTTGTGTTGATAGGTGGCTATCTTTCTTTCTTTGAGTCGTTTTTTCTAACCGCAAGCCGTAGTAAAACTGCATTGCTCTTTGAGGATCTTTTAATCCTGCATGCAGATCAAGAATACAGTCTTGGTCTCGCTCGCCTTGCAAGCGCGGTTCAGCAATGTGGAGAAGCGCCTCCATCTCGAATTTTGCGTTGATGTGCCGAGCAAAGCGCTCCAGTTGCTCGACACGACTGTTCTCGAATCCTTTCATGGAGTTGATGGCGGACGGATCGGTCTTCCAAGCTCCATGTTTAGCCACCAATGCGATCGCGTACTTAAGTGCTTCGTCTCGCATCTGAAGGCCCGCGACGTCAGCATGGGCAAGATTCTGCCGAATATCCGGAACAACCATGGATATTCTTGTTAGGCGCAGCAGATAGCAAAGCCTCAGTAGTTCCCAAATTCCGCAAAGCTTCGCCACCTCGACGGCACGAGCAATATCCTTTTCTAGTTCGCTTCTGAGCTTCGCGAGTGCTCGACTACGATGAGATTCTGGATCAAATTCAATTTTATTCACGATTCGATGCTCCATTGCAAATGTCACTTTATGGGTGACTAATTTCTGGCTGAAAAATTGAGTCCTCATCGTGCACATGTCGGAACGAGCGCTCGTAGTATCTTCAGTGGCTATTCATTCTTTGGCTTAAGTTGGGCGAGGGATATTTTTAAATTCTGGGAAAGTAAAATCAAAAATCTGGCCAGGTGCCGCCTCTACGTGTATGTGAAAATTCAGCTTTCCGGCAGACCAAAAGATAAAATCCAAAATTTTTTGCTCTGAAATTTTCGTTGCGGCTGGAGCGTAAAATCGCCTGAAATGTTCCCGTGGCCCCGCGAGCAAATCTTCCTCAATGATTTTTTCGTAGAGCGTTCGCAGAACGTTATAGAATGCCATATACTGCGAAAGCCGAGATTCAAAATCTAAATGGTTACGTGGTTTTTGAAAGCAAAATGTTTTTGCTACCCAGTCGTCGTACAAGGGCATGGTCGAGTCGACCGTATTCGCCAACTTCGTAGCAAACGAAAACTGTAGAGATGGATGCCCGCGTTTATTTGGAATTGGTTGTAGAGTTCGGACAATCTCTCGTATATCTGCGCATCCCTGATTTTTAGCTTCTCTGAAAATCTCGAAGAATTTTTTTTTAAACTCGACGGTAAGCCCAGCATTGTCAATTCTATAAGCGGAGCGGAACAAAAACTGGAACACCTTGTCCTTAGCGGGGTCAACTTTGCGGTAGCGTGCAAATATGTACCGACTGACTTCAACTGCTTCGGTACCAACCATTTCAACAATATTTGTCGAGTTTTTCTCTATTTCGTCAAATTTTGCGAGTAGCATGTTCTTATCTGTCGCGCAGTCAAGGTCTATGTATATCGGCACCGATGCCAAATAATTGAGCGGACGCAAGGCCGCCCTCATTCCAGTTGAGGGATAGCTTACGTTACGACGACCGACTGGCGTACGCATGGAGCGGACTGCACCTGCCCTACGTTATTCGCGCCCTGACCGAGACCCTAAGCCCCTGGACGACGTGTGCAACGACGAAGTCATGACGGGAAGCCACTACCCGCACGTGGCGGAGGGCCTCACGGAAGTCGAGGGGCTGACGCTCGAACGCGCCGCGCGTCAGTTTTACGACAAGGCGCGCAGCCGTCAGGGAGAAGATGGCCCGGGGTTTCCGGCGCCATAGTCGCGGGAAAACGACCGGCGTCGCGCGTTACTTCGACAAAAACAGATCCTTGATCGCGGACGCCAGCCCAAACCCCGCTATACCGAAGCCGATGATGCTGGCGAACCAGTTCTCCCGGATCAGCTCGATCAGCACGGCAGGGTGGACGCCCTTCGCCTGCCACCACTTCGCGTTGGTTTTCAGCGACCCGTCCAGCGTGCGTTCAAGCACGTTGGACATGACGTCAACCTTGCGCAGGGTCGACTGGTGCAACGCGACGAACTGGTTGTTTTCGAACGCGAGCGCTTCCTCCTTGCCGTTCATCGCGTCCTTGGGTGTGATCCGGTTGAGAGCCATGAGGCTGAACAGCCGGCCGTGCTCGCCGTGCGGTGTGTAACTTGGCCCGTAGATTGCGATCAGCTCCTTGGCCATGTCGAACTTGCGCGCATCGTCGATCACGAAGGGATCGCCCTTGAGCACCTTGTAACGATGCTCGATCGCCTGGAACCCGTAATTGATGTCGCGCATGTTCCAGTGGATGAAGTTATACCCGCCCTGCGAGCGCAGGAAGGCAAAATACTCGTCCAACATCATGCGTTCGAGCCGGTCGTAGTTTTCGGGGATTTGGTTCGCGCTGACCCCGCTCTGCTCGGCGCATTTGTGAATCGAGAACGAGTGCGTCTGTCCCGACACGAAGTTGCGCACCGCAATCGAGGTGATCCGGGGCGTGCGGCCGTCCTTGATGTCGTAGAACGATTCGCACGAGTAGTGAATGATCAGGTAGGCGTCGCGCTTATCGTCGATTTTCTCGAAGCGCTTTCTCGCCTCCCGGTTCCGCTGAAACTTGATTCGCTGCGCGCCCATGTGCCGCCCGGATGATCTGGTGAGCGATATCGTACCCCAGCGGGTGTCGGCTGCATGCGCGCGTTAGTGGGAATTTTCCGAGATTGCGCAGGCCGCACGGTCTTGCCCGCGCCGTTTCGATGCGTTTTTGACGCGCGTCAACGCGTTTGTGTAGCGGCCAATCATCAGCTCTCTCAATAACGGCAGATAAGACCTTTCTTTTCCAGCGCGTTGGCAAAGCCGGGAGCCGATTCGGTCAAGTGCGAGCCGTCGTCTCGCTCGATCCCGTCGTGGTGGCGCATTAGCACCACATAGTCGTATTCCTTGACGAACTCAACAATCGCCCGGCCAATTCCGCAGTCAGTGAAGCCTGGTTCATCTTCCAAATGACAGTGCGTAAGCAGCAGGAGGATTTTTTTTGACTGCTCGTCGTCGATCTCCCGAAACCGAAAGCATCCGACCTTTTTTTCATCATGATATGCGGTGCAAACGGTTTGGGAATCATCCCAAACGAGCAGTATTTGACGGTCTTTTTTATCAATAAACAGCTTCTCATCATCAGACATGCTAAACCTCATTTATATTTACCGGCGTGGCGGGAAAATGTTCGGAGCCAACGGAAGCCCGTGCCCCGCACGAGTCGCGAAGCGTTTTTCTTTCGCATCTGCTTCTCGCGTCGGTGGCGATCATCTCGCTAGCGGTCCGGTCACGCGCTGGTTCTAATTGCCACAGACAGCAACGATGTGCGGATATCGCGCATGTCATCGTACCGCTTTTCCATACATTCATGACTCGCCTCGTGCGTCCTCTGTAGACGTCAGCGGGCGTCTTCCGACTGTCGCGGTGCCAAATGAGCAACAGGCCGCGCTGGGTCCCGCGCCGTCTATCGAGACCTGCGAGATGCAGGTTGTCGATGCTACTTGCATGAGCGGCGAGGAGCCAACAAGCGCCGCTCGCTGTCGCTAGGACAGCGTCGTTTAGGCGACCGTTTCGCTCTGATCCCGGCCCTTGAACTCTAACGGCGCGACCGGCAGCAACGGGTCGATCACGGCCCTTGATGAGGTGACCTCCAGGCAATCTCAGACCTGATCTGCCTCCGACTGAGATGCTAGGTCTGGACTTGTACATCTCGGTCTCCGAATCACCAATTTTGTCGCGATTATGCCGCGTTTGCTCGCGCCGATCACTGACGTCATGCGACGGTTGCAAAGTAACTTTGCATTGAACACAAGGCCAGCTTTTGCCGTTACCTCGGGGAGAGGGCTGCGGCACGGGAGTTTCTTTGCGCGCAGCGTTCCAGACCGCAGGGTGCTTCTCGAAACGGCTGGCGTCATGCGACGTATTTGACGGCTATCTCCAACTTTGTCTCCAAGTAAATGAGTGTTTTGGAGATACTCTTGGAGATAGTTGGATCCTTGACCAGTAAGGCTTCCGGGGTGAATAGAGCATATATCTCCAAATCTCCAGAAGTTTTCTGTTCGGGCGGCCGACGATCGGCGACTTACGCCACAATTTTTAGCTCGATGGCCTCATCCGTATTGGCTCACCGGATTGGGGGTATATTTGGGGGTTCATGTTCCAACGGTCGACTTCATTTCCGTTTTGAATCAATGGATTGGGTATGGATTGTTGATCCTGCAGCCGCACCATATTGAACGAAGGGCCGGGAGATTGATTCTCCCGGCCCTTCGTCTTTTCTGCTTCCCCGCGCGACACACGTGATTCCGGGCGCATGCTTGCTTCGCGACCCGACGCCCGCATCCCCCGATTGCCGCCGCACATCGCTAACCGACGCCGTTGCGCTGCAGCCAGTCTCGAAGGCAGTGCTTGCATACCGATGTCCCGCTTTCGAGCAGGGCGCGGCTGCGGTCGCCCGATTCCATTCGATAGATGCCTGCAGAGAGATCGATATCCGGTCCCAGCGCACGAAGAAGGAAGGCTTCGTCGAACCGGAATCTGTTTTCTGCTTTCGGTGGAATCACGACTACATTGATTAGTCCGCCATGCGGCCCCGCGTCACGCTGATCGATCAAGCCTGCCAGGGCGGGCGATGTGCGCGAACCGAACGTAATCCCGTGGATGTCGCACTTGACGAGCGGGCCCTCCACCGTCGCATTGTCGGCGACGACCGCCGTGTCGAACGCGCGTGACACGTGCGTTGGCGAGTCCGGTTGTTCGCCTGAACGTACGAGCAATTCATCCAGTCAATCCGGGCAAACATGCTCGCCCGCCCGGTCGAGTAACGCGAACTTTCGCAACTCGGTGACATGCGCGACGCCGTCGACATGGTTGGCGGTGACCGCATGCTCGTCCAGATCGGCGCGCGTCATCCATACGACATGGCTGCGTTTGGGCCGATCCAGCGATACCCGCACCAATTCATCGGGCTCGAATCGTCCGCGCTCGCGAATTCGGTCGCCGATGCGGTTCGCAGCCACCCTGAATGACCGCACGCCGTGTTTGGCGCACAACGTTTGAGACCTCATCTGTCGTTACCGCGTCATCGACTACTTCACGCGTGGACCGACGCCATGTCGGTTGAGGAACGCCCACGCATGTCTGCCCTTCGCCGGAGCGTCGGCTCCTCCGGCGTTCAGCACGTCCATCACGTACGTCATGCAGCTGTTGTTGGACACGTCCTAGGCACCGTCTGGGTTGTGGCGAGTGGTGCGCACCATGCGCAGCGACGTGGCGGCAGCGTGTCATCGTCAGGAACGGCCGATCGAGTTCTCGCGCCCAGCAGGTGCCAACGCGTCACGCCCTCCCCAACGCGAAGAACGTGACGCATCGCCCGCCACAAGAGACGCCCTACTGCGCAACCGGCACCGTCACGTCACTACCGAACCAGTGCATCGAGATCTTCTTCAACGTGCCTTCCTTGCGCAGCGAATCCAGCGCGTCGTTGATCGCCTTCTCGAACTTCGGATTGCCCTTGCGGAACGGGATCGCCATCTCCTGCTTGCCGCCGTTCAACACCGCGCCCGAGCGCAGCGGCAGGTTCGACGTCTTGATCATGTACGGCAGCATCAGACGGTCGTCGAGCGTGGCCTCGATCCGGCCCGCGGCGAGATCACGCAGCTTTTCCGGCGCGCCCGGATACGTCTGCACCTCGATGCCCGGCACGCTGCGCGCCATCTGGTCGTAGTTCGTGCCGAGCGTCACGCCGAGCTTCTTGCCCTTGAAATCCTCGAGCGACTTGAAGTTGCGCGTGTCGTCCTTGCGCTGGATCAGCTGCGCGGCCGAGTACGTGTACGGCTCGCTGAAGTCGAGCGCCTCCTTGCGCTGCGGCGTGATTGTGACCTGGTTGACGATCACGTCGAACTTGCCCGCCTGCAGCCCCGCGATGATCCCGCTCCATTCGGTCGGCACGAACTGCGTCTTCACGCCGAGCTTGCCGGCCACCGCGTTCGCCACGTCGACGTCGAAGCCCTCGAGCTGGCCCGACGTGCCGCGCGAGTTGAACGGCGGATACGTGCCTTCGAGCCCGACACGCAGCACGCCGGCCTTCTTCACCGAGTCGAGCAGATCTTCAGCGTGCGCGGCGACGGCCGTGAAGCCAAGGGCCGACGCAAGCAGCAGGCCCGACAGCAGGAACTTCGAACGTTTCATCGTGGATCTCCAGTGTTCAATGTGGTCAGAGGGCGCCGGGCATCGTCGTGCCCGAACCGGGCCGGACTACGGGCACGTAGACATTACGCGCAACCGGCCCCGACCGGAAGTCGAATTGGCCCCGATTGCAATCGATTTCAGCGAACGGAATGCGGGCGAACCGGTCGTCGACGCCATTCAGGACACGCTTAAAAGTACCCATTCGAGTCAGGGAATTTTTCCGAATCGCGCCGTAATTTGTCTGTAAAATCGCGCGAGCGAAATCGCTCAACGCGCCATCCGAGGGTGCGTCAAAAGAAGAAAAGGCCGTTGCCATGAACATGCAGAACACTGTTGCCGCATTGCGCGGCGGGTTGCTTCAGCAGGACCGGCTGTTGAAGCTCGATACGCCACTGGGTGCCAACGTGCTGACCGTGCAACGAGCGGTCGGCCGTGCGCGCATCGGCCGGGCCTATGAATTCACGCTCGACGTGCTGTCGACCGACAGCGACGTGGAGCTGAAAAAGCTGATCGCGCAACCGGTCACGCTATGGATTCAGCAAGCCGACCGCAGCTACCGGCCCGTCAACGGCTACGTGCACACGGCGCGGCGCCTGGGCGCCGACGGCGGGCTCACCACCTACCAGCTGACGTTCGCCGATTTCACCCATTTCCTGAAGTTCCGTCGCGATCAGCGCATCTGGAACGACACGACCGTCGACCAGATCATCAGCGATGTGCTGAACCAGCATCCGCAGGCGCGCGGGCATTTCCGCTTCGCGCTGTCGCAGCCGCTGCCAAGCCGCTCGTACACGCGCCAGCACGACACCGACTGGCATTTCGTGCATCGGCTGATGGAGAGCGAAGGCCTTTACACCACATGGCAGCAGGCCGACGACGGCAAGTCGCACACGCTCGTCATCACCGACAACCTGCAGGCGTTTGCGCCGCTGTCGCCGCAAACCGTGCGTTTCTATCGCGGCGGGACGGCGAGCGATGCCGACGCGTTCACGCAGTGGTCGGGCACGCGCACGCTGCAGAGCGTCACGCGCACGACACGCACGTTCGACTACAAGAACCCTTCCCAGCCGTCGAATCCGAAGGGCACGACGCTGCCGACGATGGCCGATCAGGGCGAATTGCCCGACCAGCTCGAAGTCTACGAGTACACCGGTGCGTACACGTACCTCGACCAGACCCGCGGCGACCATCTGACGAAGATCCGGATGGAGGAATGGGAGTCGCAGGCGAAGCGCTTCCACGGCGCGGGCGGCGTGCGTGCGATCGATGCGGGCCGGCGCTTCACGCTGTCGGATCATCCCGAACACGATCGCGATCCGGCCGAGCAGCGCGAGTTCGCGACGATCGGCGTCGACTGGTGGATCGAGAACAACCTGCCGGTCGCGAGCAGCAGCGCGGACTTTCCGTACAGTCTGCGCGAAGCGTTGACGCAAGCTCAGGAAGGCTACGGGGCCGATCCGGCATTTCGCGTGCCGCACGACGACGGCTCGGTGGGCTTCTATCTCGTCGAAGTCGAAGCGCAGCGGGTGAGCGTGCCGTATCGCAGCCCGTTCGAGCACGAGAAGCCGAAGATGCATCTGGAGACGGCGATCGTCGTCGGCCCGCAGGGCGAGGAAGTCTATACGGACGAGTTGAACCGGATCCGCGTGCAGTTCGTGTGGGATCGCCTCAATCCGGGCAACGAGAACGCGTCGTGCTGGGTGCGCGTCGTGCAGTCGGACACGGGTGGCGGCTACGGCGGCGTGCACGTGCCGCGCATCGGCGAGGAAGTGCTGATCGACTACGTCGGCGGCGACTGCGACCGGCCGCTGGCGGTCGGGCGCGTGTACAACGGCGCGAACCAGCCGCAGTGGCATAGCGACGGCATTCTCTCCGGATACCGCTCGAAGGAATATTCGGGCAGCGGCTACAACCAGCTCGTGATGGACGACGCGACCGGGCAGAACCGCGTGCAGCTGATGAGCAGCAGCGCGAACAGCCTGCTGCATCTCGGCTACATCATCGACCAGAACGGCAACACGCGCGGGTCGTATCTGGGCAGCGGCTTCGATCTGCGCTCGGACGCATACGGCGCGGTGCGGGCGAGCCGCGGCCTGTACGTGACGACCCATCCGAAGGCAGCGAACAGCCAGCCGCTCGACGTGACGGAAGCGCAGCAGCAGCTCGTGTCCGGGGAGAGCCTGATCGAGGCGCTGTCGGGCGTGAGCGAGCAGCATCAGGCCGAAAGCCTGAAAGACGCGCAGGAGGCGATGCGTGCGTTCACCGACGCGACGCAGGACCGTGCATCGGGCAACGCATCGGGCGGCCGCACGGCGGGCGGCGGCACGGGGAGCGCGAACGCGTTCAAGGAGCCGGTGATGCTGTTCGGCAGCCCGTCGGGGATCGCGATGTCGACGCAGGAGTCGCTGCACATGGTCGCGAACGATCACGTGAACGTCGCGAGCGGCCAGAGCGTGCATGTCGCGGCGGGCAAATCGCTGATCGGCAGCATCGGCCAGAAGCTGAGCCTGTTCGTGCAGAACGCGGGGATGAAGCTGTTCGCGGGCAAGGGCAAGGTGGAGATCCAGGCGCAGTCGGACAACGTCGAGGTGACCGCGCAGAAGGCGGTGAAGGTTGTATCCGCAACCGACCGGATCGAGATCGCGGCCGATCAGGGGATTCTGCTGACGAGCGGCGGGGCGTACATCCGAGTCAAGGATGGCAACGTCGAAATCCACGCACCGGGCAAGATCGATGTGAAGGGCGCGTCGCATACGTTCGCCGGACCGGCGAGCCTGGGCTATCCGTTGCCGAGCGCGCGGCCCGATCAGCCGGGCCAGCTGGAGCTGTTCCACAAGTACATGAACGGCGAGGCCGTGAAGGGCGGGCTCTTCACGGTGAAGGACGTGAATGGCACGGTGCTGAAGAAGGGCGCGCTCGACAACAGCGGCTATACCGTCGTCAGCGGCTTGCCGCCGGGCGCGGTGCGCGTCGAGTTCGGCAAGGATCCGCGCGCGTCGGACCAGCCGGCGAATTACTTCAAGCAGGCGAAGTGGCCGGCCGAGCCGGTGGCGCCTTCGCCGGAAGCCGCGCAGGCGGCGGCGAGCGGACAGCTTGCGAGCCAGTTGCAAGGCATGGCGCCGGCGGCATCCACGGCGGCGATGGGGTTCGCGAGCGGCAGCGGCGCCGGCGCCGCACTTGGCGGGCTCGCGGGCGCCGCGTTGCCGGCCGCGGCGGCTGCGGTCGGCGGAGCGGGCGTCGCGTCGGCCGTGCAGACGGCCTCCAGCCTTAGTGGCGCGGCAAAGCAGGTGGCTGCAATGGTGCAGACCGCGCGCCAGGGCGGCCTGGCTGCGCTCGCCGCGCCTGCCGCAAATGCTGCGTCGGGCGCGCTCCAGAGCGCGTTGCCCGGTGTCGCCGGAGTCGCGGGCAAGGCCGCAACGACGACTGCGACGGCGTCGGCAGCGGGCGGCATGAAGCTGCCGACGAGCGGCTTCGGCGGACCGTTGAAATCCTGAGAGGGCGGCGCGTCAGCCGTCTTGAGAAAACGAATTGAACGAACCACGACATGGCACAACAACTTCCACCCGGCGCCGAGAAGGAAGAAGCCGTCACCTGGCTCAGTGACGTTTCGGCGAAGGACGTCGCGGCGGTCGGCAACCGCTTCGATGCATGGCTGCGCCGCATCAGCGGCAATCACATCACGTTCGAAGACGTGAAGACGTTTGCCGGCGCGGTGCCGATCGTCGGCAACATCATGGCGATGGTCGATGCGCTCGGCGACATCGCCGAGATCGTCGAGAAGCGCGGCGGGCAGGTGCTCGACTACATGAGCCTCGCGATCAACCTGCTCGGCATCATCCCGATTCCGCCGACGCTCGCGCCGTTCCGGATGTCGGCGCGCCCGTTGCTCGCGCTCGTGCGTCACGAGTTGCTGGCCACGCGCAGCAATCTCGGCGCGGCGATCATCTCCGTGCTGGTCACGCACGTCAACGCGACGTGCGCGACCGAGATCGAGGATTTCCTCAACAAGCTGAAGGCGGGCCTCGTCGAACTGCTGGACGGCTGCGCATCGAAATCCGAGGAGCTCATGCTCGCGCTGGCGACGGGCATGGACCGCGCGCTGCACGGGCAACTGCTCGACGCCAACGCAAACCTGAAGCGCCAGCAGCAGCTCGCCACCAAGATGGCCGACGACCGGCCGTGGTACAGCCCGAGCCGGGTCGGCGATGGCATCCAGTTCGCATACGAAGGCACCAAGGCGCTCGGCAAGCAGGTCGTCAACAAGACGGCCGGGACGATGGCGAAGCTCGCGCCGGACGCGTGGCTCGAGCCGTTTCGCGGCGCGGTGACGTTCCTGCGGACCGAGGCGCCGAAGATCGCGACGTCGATCCGTTCGCTTGCCGGCAGCGAAGAAGGCAAGATGATGTGGCTGGTGTTGCAGCTGATCGAGGCCGTCGGGCGCGTCAAGGCACGCGCGAAGCTCCATGAGCAGACGGCCGACGTCAAGGCTGCCGGGACGAGCCAGGCAAAGAAGACGCGCGGGCAGGAAGGTCTCGAGAAGACCAGCGGCCAAGCGCCGGCCGAAGGTCCGGGCAAGAGCGCGTGCAAGGCGTGCGGCATCGGCGCATCGCCGGCTTCGATCGATTTCGCGTTCGGCGACGAAACCTTCTCGCACGTGGATTTCGATCTGCCGGGCGCGCTGCCGCTCGTGTGGGAGCGTACATACCGTTCGCGGCTTTCCGCGTATGACGACGGCGAGCTCGGTGCGCGATGGATCACGCCCTATACGACGCGGATCGACATCGCGGACGGTCAGTGGATCTATCGCGATGCGGAAGGACGCAGCATCGAATATCCGGCGCTGGCGGCCGGCGCAGTGCACGACGATCTGTCGGAAAACCTGACGCTGTCGCGACTCGACGACACTTGGGTGACGATCGCCTACGGCCATGACGCGCTGCATGCGTACGAGCGTCGTGGCGACGCGTTCCGGCTGGCGATGCAGAAAGATCGCGCCGGCAACACGATCACGCTCGACTACGACGCGCTCGACCGCCTCGCACGGCTGATCGATGCGAGCGGCAACGTGCTTGCATTCGAGCACGACCGACATGGCCGGATCGTACGGATCGAGCATGTGCTGAAGGACGGCGCACGCCGGACGCTGGCGAGCTACGAGTACGACACCGCGGGCGACCTCGTGCGCGCGGTCGACCGTCATGGCAATGCGCGGACGTATCGGTATCACCGTCACCTCGTGACGCGCTACACCGACCGCACCGGCCGCGGGATGACGCTCGAATGGGATGGCGCGGAGGCCGACGACAACGCGAACGCGAAATGCATCCGCGAATATGCCGATGACGGCAGCCTCGATCTGCGTCTCGCGTGGAACCCGAATATCCGCCTCACCTACGTGACCGACGCGCTCGGTCAGATGACGCGCTACTACTTCAACATTCATGGCTACGTGTACCGGATCGTCTATCCGGACGGCAACCAGGAGTGGTTCCGGCGTGACGCGCATCACAATCTGGTGCTGCATATCCGTCAGGACGGCAGCATCGAGCGGCGCGAGTATGACGCGCGAGGCAATCTCGTCGAGCACGAACGCGCGGACGGCAGCGTCGTCGAGATGGCCTACGACGACAAGGACCAGATGATCCGGCTCGTCGATCCGAACGGGCACGTGTGGCAACGCAAGTACGACGATGCGGGCAATCTCGTCGAAGAGATCGATCCGCTCGAGCGCTCGACGAAGTACGCGTACAACGACAAGGGATTGCCGACGCAGATCACCGATGCGAAGGGCGGCTCGAAGGCACTCGAGTACAACGATGCCGGGCAGGTCACGAGCTACACGGATTGCTCGGGCAAGAAGACGGAGTGGCGGTACGACGATATCGGCCGCGTGATCGAGACGAAGGACGCATCCGGCGGCGTGATCGCTTATGCATACGGCGCGAGCGGCCAATTGAGCGAGATTCGCTCACCGGCCGGTGTCGAGCACGTGCAGTACGACGCCGAAGGCCGATTGCTCGCGCATACCGATCAGCTCAATCGGTCGACGCGCTATGGCTACGACGCGGTGGGCCGCATCGCGAGCCGCGCGGATGCGCTCGGGCAGACGATCGCTTACCGCTACGACCGCCTGGGACGTTTGACGGCGCTCACCGATGCGAACTTTGCGACGTACCAGTTCCACTACGATCCGGCGGGGAGGTTGATCGAGGAAGTCGCGTTCGACGGCAAGTCGACGCGCTATCAATACGATCCGGACAGCGGCAGCCTCGTATCGATGGACGAAGCGGGCTGCGTGACGTCCGTCGACGTCGATGTGAACGGCCGTCTGCTGAAGCGCGTCGCGGGGGGCAGCGAAGAGCGGTTTGCGTATGACCGCAGCGGCCGGTTGATCGACGCGGTGAATCGATACAGCCGCGTGCAGTTCTTCTTCGATCCGGTCGGCAATCTGGTGCGCGAGCATCATGCATACGACCTGTTCGGCGAACAGCGCAGCTACGTGTGGCATCACGACTACGACGAACTCGGCAACCGGCGTCGGAGCGTGCGGCCGGACGGGCATGTCGTGGACTGGCTGATGTACGGCTCGGGGCATGTGCACGGGATGTTGCTCGATGGCGAGGAGCGCGTGCAGTTCGAGCGCGACGATCTGCATCGCGAGACGGTGCGCGTGCTGTCGAGCAAGGTGGGGCAGCGCACGCACTACGATCCGGCGGGGCGCGTGCTGCAGCAGACGATTCAACGGTCGACGGCGCCCGCGCCACTGGTCGAGCGGCGGTATCGCTATGACGCGGTGGGACAACTGTCGCGAATCGAGGACAGCCGCAAGGGCGGGACCGACTATCGGTACGATCCGGTCGGACGGTTGGTCGAGGCGATCAGTCCGGTGGCGAAGGAGCGCTTCGCGTTCGATCCGGCGAGCAACATCATCGATCCGGTGCGGACTGCCGAGACGCCGGCATCGCGTCCGAGCCCGGTGCGGCCGGAAAGCACGTTGCCGGTCGAGGTGCCGAAGGTGCTGGGCAACCTGCTGAAGGCGTATGCGGGGATGCACTTCGAGTACGACGCGCGCGGGAATTTGGTGCGCAAGCGGACGCCGGTGGGCGAGCAGCAATACGAGTGGGATGAGTTCAATCGCTTGCTGTCCGCGCGTGTTGCGGAGACGTCTCGGCAGAGCGAGGCGCGGTATTTCTATGACGCGTTCGGCCGGCGTATTGCGAAGGAGGTGAACGGCGAGCGGACGGTGTTCGGTTGGGATGGTGACACGCTGGCGTACGAGAGCGACGGCGAGCGCGGTACGCACTATCTGTACGAGCCGCGGACGTTCGTGCCGCTGGCGCAGTATGTTGCGGAGCCGGTGGAGGGTATTGCGACGCCGCAGTGGAAGAGCACCGATCGCTATGTGCCGGAGGAGGATCCGCTACAGAAAATGCCGGAGCGGCGGGGCGACGCGGCAGTGTTTTACTACCACTGCGATCAGATCGGGACGCCGCAGTTGCTGACCGATGACGACGGTGACGTTGTGTGGGAAGCGTCGTACAAGGCGTGGGGTGAAGCGCGGGAGGTGATCGCGCGCGCCTCGAAGGCGACGGGGATCGTGGCGAAGAATGCGCTGCGGTTTCAGGGGCAGTGGGGGGATGATGAGACGGGGCTGCATTACAACCGGTATCGGTATTACGATCCGGGTAGTGGTCGGTTCGTTAGCAAGGATCCGATCGGGCTTGCGGGCGGGATCAACGTCTATCAATATGCGCCGAATCCGGTCGAGTGGATCGATCCATTAGGGCTCGCGTCGAAGCTTGCGTGTCCGATATGCTGTGATGGCTCACATGGACGCTCGAACAAGCAGGAAAGGCTGAAAGCACTAGCGGACGACCCACTGCAGCCCAGATGGGTGAGGGGCTGGGTTCGGAACGAAATGAGGCACATCGACACTGGAAATCGTACGTCGGTTAGATTGCCTGGCAACTCACGTAATTCTAGAACTCCCGGCATGGAGCTCGCTCACGGGCGCGGGACGGAAGCAAAAGATGGCTATTGCTATAGGCATTCCGAATTGCAAGATGCTGTCCTCCATAAGACCCAACATCAGGTTGGCGGATATTGATGAAACCTCATCCGAAGAAGATTGAGAACGTTCTGCGACTCGATACCCAGGCGCGATGTGATTATTTCGTCCGGAAGGTTGCTGACTCAGAAGTTGTCTGGGGCTTATTCGATACTGGATGGGCGACCGGCACCTCGGATGGTCATACGGTGATTCCGTTTTGGCCGGAAGAGGACTTTTCGGCAATGTGTGCCAGTAACGAATGGAAGAACTTCCATCCTAAAGCGATTGCCCTAGACGAGTTCATGTCGCGATGGTTACCCGGGATGGAGACGGACCGAAGACTATGTGCTGTGTTCCCCGGGCCTGAAGGCAAAGGGCAGCTACTTTCGCCACTGGAACTTCTCGAATTAATCAAGCAGGAGCTTAAGCAATACGAATGAATCAAACTGCCTAATCATGCGATGCTGGGTCGGACCTGCACTATAATCGGCACCGGTACTACGATCGGACCTATCCGCGATTTCGTGGGCGAGGCATATCATGAGGTGTAAAAGTCATGAATATGCCAATGAAGAAGAAAAGGCAAACTGTAGCGCGTCAGGCAGCGGCCCGCGGGCCGCTGCCTGAACTGCCCAAGGAACTGCTGGACCAACTGGTCAAGGGGCCGATGACGCCGACCGAGGTCCAGGATTTGATGCTGGCGTTCAACAAAGCAGTCATCGAACGCGCAATGGGCGCCGAGATGAATCTGCATCTGGGCTACCCGTCGGGCCAGTCCAAGCCGCCCGGGCAAGCCAACGAGCGCAACGGCGCCAGCGGCAAGACGGTCATCACCGATCGGGGCCCGGTTCGGGTCGAAGTCCCCCGCGATCGTGACGGCAGCTTCGAGCCAATCCTGATTCCCAAGCACGAGCGCCGCTTCACCGGCTTCGACGAACGCATCATCGCGATGTACGCCCGCGGCATGAGCGTGCGCGAGATTCAGGCCTTTCTGGCTGAGAGCTACGGCACCGAGGTGTCTTCCGACTTCATCAGTTCGGTCACCGACGAGGTGATGGCCGAGGCGCTGAGCTGGCAAAGCCGCCGGCTCGAAACGATGTATCCAGTGGTGTTCTTCGATGCGCTGCGCGTCAAGATCCGCGACGACGGCGTGGTCAGCAACAAGGCCGTCTATCTGGCCTTGGGCATTCAGGCCGATGGCCAGCGCGACGTGCTGGGCCTCTGGATCGAGCAGACCGAGGGTGCCAAGTTCTGGCTCAAGGTGTTCAACGAACTGAAGACGCGCGGCTGCCAGGACATCCTGATCGCCGTGGTCGATGGCCTAAAGGGGCTCACCGAAGCCATCGGCGCGGCCTATCCGCGGACCACCGTTCAGACCTGCATCGTGCATCTGATCCGCAACAGCCTCGAATACGCCAGCTACAAGGACCGTAAGGTGCTCGCCGCCGCGCTGCGCCCGATCTACGCGGCTGCCAGCGAAGAGGCGGCGCGGCAGGCGCTGCAAGACTTCGCCGACGGGCCTTGGGGCGCGAAGTACCCGACGATCGTGCAGTCGTGGCAACGCGCGTGGGAGCACGTCGCGCCGTTCTACGTGTTTCCGCCGGAGATTCGACGGGTCGTGTACACCACGAACGCGATAGAAAGTTTGAACATGCAGCTGCGCAAGATCATCAAGACCCGCGGTCACTTCCCGAATGACGAGGCGGCCATCAAGCTGCTCTGGCTGGCGTTGCGCAACGTACTGGCCAAGACCGTGCGGTCCGCGTTCGACTGGAAATCAGCAATGAATCAGTTTGCTATCCTGTTCGGAGAGCGATTTATGCAGGCGCGTGGATAACGTGCTGTTCAACCGCCTCGCCCACAAAAATGCGGACAGGTTCAGCCAACCGCCCGACACTCTCCGCCGAACCCACGCGCCGCACACGAAATTGGCATAATCCCCCCTCACCGCCGCAAGCGGCTACCCCGCAGCCCCTACGCGCCCCTTCCCGATCGCCCAACGCATCGATTCGACTCCCGTCACCACCGCAACATCCATGTCAACGATCACCGCGACCACCGTGTCGCTGAAGCACATTCTTGAACACCCTGGCGATTTCCACGGGTGGCTCTGCTTGCCGCAGATGCCGTGGACGCTCGATACGGAGGGCGAGTTCGCCGAAGGCACCGCTCACGCCGAAGGCGCGACGCCACCCGCCACCGCTCCACTAGAAGGTTGGCGCGTGACCTTGAACAGCGCGACGATCGAGGACATCGTCATCAACGCGCATGATCAGGTCGACGAACCAAGCATCGCGCAATTGCTCGACGCGTTCGTGTTCTACGTCGACAACGACGAGTTCATTCTTCTCTGAACGCGCCCGCCACGCCACGCCCCACGCCACAGCAAAAAAGGACCGCCAAGCGGTCCTTCCCTCCAACGCGACAACGTCCGCTCACCGCAAGCTCAAGGCAACGAAATCGTCAAATTCGCCGACTCTGGCCCGACCTTGATCACCTGCGAATAAGGCGCGAGCGCCTGCAGCGTCTTGTCCTTCAGATAGGTGTTGAGCCCGAGATACCCGAGCAGCGCCACAAGCGCGAACACCGCACCGATCGCCCACACCGGCACCTCGCGCTTCAGCCGGTGTGCAATCTGATCCGGCAGCGGCCAATGCGGCGCGAACGCAGCGCGCTTGCCCTTCATATGCGCGATCTCGTCGCCGAGCCGCGCGGTGAGATAAGCGAGCTTCTCCGGCCCCTCGAGCAGATACTTGCCCTGGAACCCGAGCAGCAGGCACATGTGGAACACCTCGAGCGACTGCAGCCGCGCCGCACCTTGCGCCCGGCATTCCTCCAGATACTGGAAGAACTTCTCGCCCGCGAGCTGCTCGCCGAACAGCACCAGCTGCAGCGGCCGGCGTTCCCAGTCGGCCCGGATCTTGAACTGCGACGACAGCACCATCTCGTCGACGGCCGCGCAATACGCGAACTTCGCCGCATACACGTCCTCCGCCGCGATATTCAGCTTCTTCGCGCCGCGTTCGAAGTCCGACAGGAATTCCTGAATCTTCGTGCTGAACTCGCTCGCGCTGTCCGGCGCGCGGCCGTTCTTGAGCAGGAACAGCATGAAGAACCCGTCGTACAGCAGGTCGAGCAGCGAGCGGGCCTGGAACGCGGCGTCGGTCGACGCCGGGGTATGCAACGGGGCCGGCGCGTTGTCGCCGAACAGGGAAGGCGCGTAGCTCATGATGTGACCGCGATCAGTTCGAATTTCAGGTCATTGATGCCAGTCGGCGCATAGATCATCGCCGACTGGGCCTGCAGCATGCGCTCGTACAGCGCGCCGCGCGAGTCGAGCTGGAAGTAACACGCACCGGGCCGCACCGGAATCGCGGGCGGCACCTGCGGCATGTACGACAGCCGCACGCCGGGCATCGCCGACAGCACGAGCTTGTCGACGTCGTCCGGCGCACCGACCTTGAAGCGGGCCGGCACCGCGTCGATGAGTTCGACGTTCGGCATGTCGGCGGACACGGCCAGATAGAACTCGGTCTTGTCGTCGATCTTGCCCGAATCGAGGCGGCCGAGGTGGAACGACGGACGCACTTCGTCGAGCGTGATCGCGAAGTAGCGCGTCGAGATCACGGTGTCGAGCAGCTCGCGCAGCATCAGGTCGAGACGAGCGAAGCTCGGGCCCGGATCGTCGTGGCGATACACGGGCAGGTCGGCGAGCGTGTAGCCCTTCGAGAACGTCATCAGCTGGCCCGCGAGGCGCAGCAGCTCCTGGAACAGCCGCTCCGGATGCAGTGCCGCATGCTGATGCAGATGCGCGAGCGTCGCGAACGCAGCGTTCGCGGTGTGCAGCAGCCAGAACGACGCGATGTCGCCCGAACGGAACTCGATGATGTTCTTCGACGGCTCGCGGTGAAAGCCGTACAGCGCATTGACCTTCGCCTGCAGCGCGTCGACCAGCTGGCGCAGCCGCTGGTGCAGGATCGGCGACGCTTCGATCGCGAGACACGGCGGCACGAAGCTGTCGTCGAGCTCGAAGCCGGACGTCGCCGTGCGCCGCACGCGCACGAGCGGCACCGACAGCAACTGGTCGCGCGGCTCGCTGTGCGCGATCAGCTTCACCTGCGTCTTCAGGAACGTGATGTCGGCTTCGGCCGCGTCGGTGAAGTTGTCGGCGACGCTCGTCTGCTCGCTGACGAAACGCGTCGTGAAGCCGGACGCCGGATCGTCGCTGTAGTTGGTGCCGTTCTCGCGCAGCGGATGCAGCGCGAGGTAGAACACGAATTCGTTGATGCCGTCGGGCAGCGTGTCGAGCGCGATCGGCGGCGGCAGGTCGTCGGCCTGCGGCGCGGCATACAGCGCGCCGTCCGGGAACACGAGCGCGAGCTCGGCCACGCGCAGCACGTTGCTGCCGAGCGCATCGCGATCGATGCGCACCGAGCGCAAGCCCCAGTTGTACGGCTGGATCGCCTGGATCGATTCGAACAGGCGCGCCTCGTGATAGGCGTCCTGCCGTTGAAAGTGTTGAGGCCGGAGGAACAGCCCTTCCCCCCACAGCACCTTGGCCGAATAACTCATGTCAAATCCGGTTAATGTAGCGTTGCGATCTAATCGATTTGGTCGTGCCCGAATTAATCGCCAATTTGTTAACTCTTGTTAATTGACATTCGTGCGTCATGCTTATCCGCAGGTGACCGACGAAAGCAAATTCAGCGGTTGCGAAGGCGCACCCTGTTGCGGTGCGATCACGGTGCCATCGGTGACCGTCATCGCGCAATTATGCAGGCCGATGATTATGCCGGATTTCTCCGACTTTGCCGGGTCGAACGTCAGTTTCCAGCGCTGGATGGCCGGATCGCGGAACAGTGCGACGATGCCGAATGCCTGCGCTTCGCGCGACACCTTTTCGGTCGCCGTATAGCGCTGGCCCGGAATCAGCGTGATCTCGCGCACGTTCAGCAGATCGGCGCCGAGCGCGGCCTTTTCCTTGGTCGGATCGGTGAACGCGTCGAACGGCGCCTGCTGGAACGAAGTCGGGTCCTTCAGCGAGTAGAGTCTCACCACCAATGCGAGCGGCTTGCGATCGTTCGCGGCGTTCAGGTTCGACGCCGCCGCGAGCGTAAGCCCGATGTTGCGCGGCGGCTTCTGCGAATCCGGGAGCTCGGGCTTGCCAATGCCGGCGGCCTGCATCACGGCGCTCGCGGCCGAGCCGAGCAACGGGGCGGCCGCACATCCGGCCAGCAGCGCGCTCGCGAGCAGCGGCAGCGCATAGCGAATCATGGTCGATTTCATCGTGTTTCCGGCGTGCCGCCTTTAACTCCCCTGTCAAAACTGCCGGTATTGCTGCGCATCGCGCGCATGCCCGGCTTATCGGCCTTCAACTATTAAACATGCGGGCGCCGCAGCGTGTTTCGGAAATTTTTTCCGTCCTCGGTGCGCCACGCCACGGAGCAAGTAAAAGTTGCGCATTCCCTTCGCTGGAAAGGCTGTCCGCGGCCCATTGCGGAAGGCGTTTCGAGGGGTGGCGCACACTTTTAAAAGGAATTACTCTGCACGCAACGATTGAATTATGAAAAATTGATCGGTACTATACCCGCGCGCTTCTTGCAAAGCAAAAGAACCAGATTCTCAACGAATTTAATACTCACGCGCCGGTGGATATAACGATGAAAGACCGTCTCTTCGCAAAACTTTCTGGGGTAGTGCTGGCCTGCGGCGTCATCGCCGGTTGTGCGACCCAGCCGTCCGCACCGCCGAGCGCCGAGGTATTCAACAAGTCGCTGGCCGATGCGGACGCCGTCGCGAAGTCGGGCGATCAGGACAAGGCGCTCGGCCTGTACCAGCAGCTGGCGAAGTCGGACCCGACGCGCGAAGAGCCGTGGTCGCGCATCGCGCAGATCCAGTTCGCGCAGAACCACTACGGCCAGGCGATCGTCGCCGCGCAGGAAGCATTGCAGCGCGATGCGACCGACCGTCAGGCGAAGAGCGTGCTCGCCGTCGCGGGCCTGCGGATCGCGACGCAGTCGCTCGGCGAGCTGCGCCAGGATGCATCGCTCGCGGGCGACGCGAAGTCCGACGCGCAGGCGCTCGCGAAGCAGCTGCGCGACACGCTCGGCGAATCCGCGCTGTTCCCGCCGGAGCAACGCGTCGCGAAGCCGCGCACGTCGCGCCGCATCATTCATCGTCCGAAGGCCGGCGCAGCGCCGGCCGCCGAGGCTGCAGCGCCGGCGCAGTCGGCTCCGCCGCAGGCTGCCGCTGCGCAGAAGGGCGGCGCCGATCCGTTCAGCGCGCTGCGCAACTGAGCGCAACAGCACGCAACTGACGCGATAATCACAACTAACCTGGGAGCCGTCGAGATGGCCAAGAAAGAGAGCATTCAGAAAAGTCTGCAGAAGATACGGCCGCCGCGTGTCCAGCTGACCTACGAGGTCGAGAAGGGCGACGCGATCGAGGTGAAGGAACTGCCGTTCGTCGTCGGGGTCGTCGGCGATCTGGCGGGCCAGTCGGAAGTCGAGCAGCCGAAGCTGCGCGACCGCAAGTTCGTCAACATCGACCGCGACAACTTCGACGACGTGATGAAGGCGATCGAGCCGCGCGCCGCGTTTCAGGTGGAGAACCGCCTGAGCGCGGACGGCGGCAAGTTCGCGGTCGACCTGAAGTTCCGCTCGCTGTCGGATTTCAGCCCGGACGAAGTCGTCGAGCAGGTCGAGCCGCTGCGCCGCCTGCTCGAGGCGCGCTCCAAGCTCGCCGATCTGCGCAACAAGCTTGCCGGCAACGACAAGCTCGAGGATCTGCTGTCCGAGGTGCTGACGAACACGCAGCAGCTGCAGGAGCTCGCGAAGGGCACCGGCGGCGACAAAGACGGCGAATGACGACGGAGTGTTGAGATGAACCAGCAAACGGCTGCGGCCCAAGCGAGCGGCGCGGAATATGCCGCCGGGACTTCGCTGCTCGACGACATCGTCGAGAAGAGCAAGGTCGCGAAATCCGATTCCGAGCATGCGCGTGCGAAGGACCTGATCGGCGAGCTCGTGCATCAGGTGCTCGACGGCACGGTGATCGTGTCCGACAACCTGTCGGCGACGATCGACGCGCGGGTCGCCGAGCTCGACCGCCTGATCTCCACGCAGCTGTCCGCGGTGATGCATGCGCCGGAGTTCCAGCGCCTCGAAAGCACGTGGCGCGGCCTCGACTATCTGGTCAAGGAAAGCAACACCGGCCAGACGATCAAGATCAAGGCGCTGCACGCGCCGAAGCGCGACCTCGTGCGCGACTTCAAGGGCGCGAGCGAGTTCGACCAGAGCGCGCTGTTCAAGAAGGTCTACGAAGAAGAGTTCGGCACGTTCGGCGGCTCGCCGTTCGGTGCGCTGATCGGCGATTACGAGATCTCGCGCCAGCCGGAAGACATGTACTTCATCGAGCAGATGTCGCACGTCGCGGCTGCCGCGCACGCGCCGTTCATCGCATCGGCGTCGCCGGAGCTGCTCGGCCTCGAGTCGTTCGCCGATCTCGGCAAGCCGCGCGACCTCGGCAAGGTGTTCGACACGGTCGAATACGCGAAGTGGAAGTCGTTCCGCGATGCCGAAGATTCGCGCTACGTCGGCCTCACGCTGCCGCGCTTCCTCGGTCGCCTGCCGTTCAATCCGAAGGACGGCCAGACCGCGGAGAACTTCAACTTCGTCGAGGACGTCGACGGCACCGAGCACGACAAATACCTGTGGTGCAACGCGGCGTGGGCCTTCGCGGCGCGCCTGACGGCCGCGTTCGACGACTTCGGCTGGTGCGCGGCGATCCGCGGCGTCGAAGGCGGCGGCCTCGTCGAGGACTTGCCGACCCACACGTTCAAGACCGACGACGGTGAAGTCGCGTTGAAGTGCCCGACCGAAATCGCGATCACCGATCGCCGCGAGAAGGAGCTGAGCGACCTCGGCTTCATCCCGCTCGTGCATTGCAAAAACTCGGATTACGCTGCGTTCTTCGCCGCGCAATCGGTGCAGAAGCCGAAAAAATACAGCACCGACAGCGCGAATGCGAACGCCGTCCTGTCTGCCCAGCTTCAGTACATCTTCTCGGTATCGCGCGTCGCGCACTACCTGAAGGCGATGATGCGGGACAAGATCGGCAGCTTCGCATCGGCGCAGAACGTGGAGACTTTCCTCAACCGGTGGATTTCGCAATACGTTCTGCTCGACGACAACGCATCGCAGGAGCAGAAAGCGCAATTTCCGCTGCGCGAGGCATCCATACAAGTATCGGAGATTCCGGGCAAGCCGGGCTCGTATCGTTCGGTCGCGTTCCTGCGCCCGCACTTTCAGCTCGACGAACTCTCGATTTCTCTGCGACTTGTCGCTGATCTGCCCAAACCGGCAAATTCATAAGCGAGCAATTCGCCCGGGCGGGCCGCCTGGGTAGGACGTTAAAACCACCTCTTTGGGGAGTCGAAGGGCCATGTTACATATGCACATGCAGTTTGGTAGTCCGGCGGTGAAGGGCGAGTCCGCCGACAAGGACCATCAGGGCTGGATCGAACTGAAATCGTGGGATCACTCGATCGTTCAGCCGCGTTCGGCAACGGCATCGACCGCAGGCGGTCACACGATGACGCGTTGCGAGCACGGCGACATGATCTTCACGAAGGAGATCGATTCGTCGAGCCCGCTGCTGTATCAGCACGCTTCGGGCGGCACCACGTTCGACGAAGTCACGGTCCATTTCTCGCGCGCGGACGGCGAAGGCAAGCGCGTGCAGTATCTGGAAGTGAAGCTCAAGTACGTGATCATCTCGAGCATCGCGCCGAGCGTGCGTGAAGAAGGTCTGCCGATCGAGACGTTCTCGCTCAAGTACGCAGCCGTGCAGTGGAAGCAAACCCAGCAGAAGATCGGCGGCAACCAGGGCGGCAACACGCAGGGCGCCTGGAGTCTGACGAAGAACGACAAGACCTACGCGGTCTAAGGTCGGTTGCGGCAACGGGGCGCTGGGCGTCCCGTTGCCGTTTTCGCTGTGAACGCCGACCGATGAAACGCTTCGAACCCAGTTTTCTCGACAAGCTGTTCGACGACGAACCGCACCTGCCGGCCTCGGCAGCGATGCGGCAATTGTCGCTGGACGAGCTCAAGAACACGGTCGCCCGCGACGTCGAGGCGATCCTCAACACCCGTATCGCGCACACCGAACTCGAGCTGGCGGCGCTGCCGGAATGCCAGAAATCGGTGCTCACCTACGGGCTGAACGACTTCGCGGGCCTGAGCCTCGCGAGTCACTATGACCGCGCGTTCATCTGCAAGTCGATCCAGCAGGCCATCGCACGCCACGAGCCGCGGTTGCAGCAGGTGCAGGTGACGTTCGAGCTGAACGAGCAGTCGACCAACGCGCTGTACTTCGCGATCCAGGCGCTGCTCGTCGTGCATCCGGCCGAGGAGCCGGTGAATTTCGACGCGATGCTGCAGCCGTCGACGCTGCAGTATTCGGTCACGCGCGCACGCGCGGCCAGAATGCAGTAAATCAAGCTGCCGAGCGGGCCGGACCGCCCGGTGGCGGACCAGGGTCCGGCAGGAAAGATTGAGCTTCGGGGGCGTCGATGGAAGAATTGCTGCCGTATTACGAGCGCGAATTATCGTTTTTGCGGCGCTATTCGCAAGATTTCGCGGAACGCTATCCGAAGATCGCGGCGCGGCTCGCGTTGTCGGGCGAGCATTGCGAGGATCCCCACGTCGAGCGGATGATCGAGTCGTTCGCGCTGCTCGGCGCGCGCATCAACAAGAAGCTCGACGACGACTACCCCGAGTTCACCGAAGCGCTGCTGGAAGTGCTGTATCCGCACTACCTGCGGCCGTTCCCGTCGTGCTCGATCGCGCAGTTCACGCCGGCCTCGCCCGGCCAGCAGACCGAACCGGTCGTGATCCAGCGCGGCACCGAGCTGAAGAGCCGCCCGATTCGCGGCGTGCAATGCCGGTTCCGCACCGCCTACGACGTGACGCTCGCGCCGATCCGCATCTCCGAGGCACGCTTCACGCCGGTCGCGCTCGCGCCGAGCGCGACGGTGCTGCCGTCCAACGCGACGGGCGTGATCTCGATCACGTTCGAATCGCTCGCCGCGCAGCTCGACCTCGGCGCGCTGAAGCTGCCGTCGCTGCGCGCGCACTTGCACGGCGAGCAGTCGTTCGTCGCCGCGCTGACCGACTGCCTGTTCGTCAACGTGCTGGCCGCGTACGTCGAGCCGGAGCGCAATGGCCGCTGGACCGCGTTGCGCAACCTGCCGATCGCGCAGGCCGGCTTCGACGAAGACGACGCGCTGATCGATTACCCGGCGAAGTCGCATCCCGCCTATCGGCTGCTGACCGAATACTTCGCGTTTCCCGACAAGTTCGACTTCGTCGATTTCGACGTCGCGGCGATCGCGCGCGCGGCGGGCCGCTGCCAGCGCGCGACGCTGCATCTCGTGCTGCAGGACGTGCGCAGCGATTCGCATGTCGCGCGCCTGCTCGAGCTGCTGACGGCCAGCCATTTCCGGCTGTTCTGCACGCCGATCGTCAACCTGTTCCGCCAGCACGGCGAGCCGATCCGCATCACGCACCGCGCGGTGTCGTATCCGGTGATCGCCGAGGCGCGGCGCGCGTTCGCGTACGAGGTGTACTCGATCGATTCGGTGAAGCTCGTCAGGCAGCAGGCGCATGAGGAATCGGTGATCGAGTTCCGGCCGTTCTACTCGCTGCATCACGGCGAATCGGCGCGGATCGGCCACTACTGGTTCGCGCGCCGCAACGACTGGGTCGCGCAAAAGAGCCCGGGCTACGAAACGGAGATCTCGATCGTCGACATCGACTTCGAGCCGACGTCGCCGCAAACCGACACGCTGAGCCTCGACCTCACCTGCACCAACCGCGACCTGCCGGCGATGCTCGCGTTCGGCCTCGAAGGCGGCGACCTGTTCCAGGAAGGTGGCGCGCAGACGAGCGGCATCTCGATGCTGCGGCGCCCGACGCAGAGCGTGCGCTTCGAGCGCGGCCGCGCCGCGCACTGGCGGCTCGTGTCGCATCTCGCGCTGAACCACGTGTCGCTGGTCGCGCACGGGCTCGCGCCGCTCAAGGAAATGCTGACCTTGTACGACCTGCGGCGCACCGCGGTGTCGATGCGCCAGATCGACGGCCTCGCCGGCGTCGAGCAGCGCGGCGCCGTGCAGTGGCTGCCCGGCAAGCCGTTCGCCACCTTCGTGCGCGGCATCGAGATTCGCCTGACCATCGACGAGGAGCATTTCGTCGGCGCGAGCCTCGCGTCGTTCGTGCGCGTGCTCGACAGCTTCTTCGGGCTGTACGTGCACCTCAACAGTTTCGTTCAACTAGTCGTGGTGTCGAAGCGCACCGGCGAGGAGATCATCCGATGCAAGCCTCGAACCGGCGAATCGATCCTGGCGTAGTCGACGCGCTGCTCGACGAGCCGCACCGCTTCGAGTTCTTCCAGGCCGTGCGCGTGCTCGAGGGGCTGTTCGCGCGGCAGGCGTCCGATGCGCCGGGCGCGTGGCGGCAGGGCGACGTCGTCGCGCAGCGCATCGAGTTCCGCAACACGCTGTCGATCGGCTTCCCGCCGAGCGAAATCGAAGGCGCGCGCTCGTTCGACGACGACGGCACGCCGCTCGATTCGGGCGACGCGCGCGGCGCGGCGCTCGCCGCCGGCGAGCTCGGCCGCGTCCAGCTGACGCCCGCGTTCTTCGGGCTGCTCGGCGGGCAGGGCGCGCTGCCGCTGCACTACACCGAGCAGATCGTCGCGCGCGAGCATCTCAAGCGCGACCATGCGGCGCGCGCGTTCTTCGACGTGTTCTCGAACCGCGCGACCGCGCTGTTCTACGCCGCGTGGAAGAAGTACCGGCTGCCGTTCCATTACGAACTCGACCGCGACGAGCGCTATCTGCCGCTGTTGCTCGCGATCGCCGGCGTGCCGAGCGACGAGGTGCGCGACAGTCTCGCGGCCGGCGCGGGCGGCGTGCTCGACGAAGCCGTCGCCGGCTACGCGCTGGCCGCGCGGCATCGGCCGATGTCGGCCGCGTACCTGCAGCGCACGCTGTCCGACTACTTCCGCGTGCCGGTGAAGATCGACCAGTTCGTCGGCAAGTGGTACGACGTGCCGCCCGATCAGCTGAGCGTGCTCGGCGAAGTCAACGCCGTGCTCGGCGCGACGGCGCTGGTCGGCGAACGGGTGTGGCAGCGCGACATGCGCGCGCGGATCGTCGTCGGCCCGCTGTCCAAGCGCGATTACGAAGCGTTCCTGCCGGGCGGCCCGCACGCGATCGCGCTCGAACGGATGCTGACGCTGCTCGCCGGCGTCACGCTCGAATACGAGGTCAAGCTCGTGCTCAAGCGCACGGAAGTGGGCGCGAGCGTGCTCGGCGCGGGCTCGCGGCTCGGCTGGGACGCGTTCCTCTGCACGCGCGACGCGGCGGAGGATCGCTCCGACGCCCGCTACGAGCTGCACGTGATTCACTGACTGACAACAAACAAGCAATCGAACCTGAGATCGACGCCATGAGCACGCCCCTGAAGACCCTGATCACGAAACTGAACCCGCTGTGCCGGCACGCGGCCGAACGCGCGGCGAGCGCGTGCCTGGCGCGCGGCCATTACGAGGTCGATCTGGAGCACCTGTTCATCGCGCTGCTCGACGAGGCGACGGGCGATCTGCCGCTCGCGTTGCGCGCGAGCCGCGTCGATCCGCATGCGCTGCGTGCCGATCTCGAGCGCGAACTCACGCGGCTGAAGACGGGCAACACGCGCACGCCGGTGTTCTCCGTGCATCTGATCGCGCTGTTCGAGCAGGCGTGGCTGATCGCGTCGCTCGATTCGCAGCTCGGCCGGATCCGCTCGGGCCATCTGCTGCTCGCGCTGCTGACCGCGCCCGATCTCGCGCAGTTCGCGCAGCGGATGTCCGCGCAGTTCGCGGAAATGAACGTGACCGACCTGAAGCACAAGTTCGACGAGATCATGGCCGGCTCGAGCGAAGCCGAGCCGCGCCAGCCCGATGGCGACGACGGCGGCGATGCGGTGTCCGGCGTGGCGCCGGGCGCGTCGGCGGCCGGCCCGTCGAAGACGCCCGCGCTCGACACGTACACGACGAACCTCACGCAGCGCGCACGCGACGGCAAGATCGACCCGGTGATCGGCCGCGAAGCCGAGATCCGCCAGGCGATCGACATCCTGATGCGCCGCCGCCAGAACAACCCGATCATGACCGGCGAGGCCGGCGTCGGCAAAACGGCGGTCGTCGAGGGGCTCGCGCTGCGGATCGCCGCGGACGACGTGCCGCCGCCGCTGCGCGGCGTCGCGCTGCACGTGCTCGACATGGGGCTGCTGCAGGCCGGCGCGAGCGTGAAGGGCGAGTTCGAGAACCGCCTGAAGAGCGTGATCGACGAGGTGAAGAAGAGCGCGCACCCGATCATCCTGTTCATCGACGAGGCGCACACGATCATCGGCGCGGGCGGCCAGGCCGGCCAGAACGATGCGGCCAACCTGCTGAAGCCGGCGCTCGCACGCGGCGAGCTGCGCACGATCGCGGCGACGACGTGGAGCGAATACAAGAAGTACTTCGAGAAGGATGCGGCGCTCGCGCGGCGCTTCCAGGTCGTGAAGGTCGAGGAGCCGAGCGAGCCGCTCGCGGCCGCGATGCTGCGCGGGATGTCGGGGCTGATGGAGAAGCACTTCAACGTGCGGATTCTCGACGATGCGATCACCGAGGCCGTGCGCCTGTCGCATCGCTACATCAGCGGCCGCCAGCTGCCGGACAAGGCGATCAGCGTGCTCGACACCGCATGTGCGAAGGTCGCGCTCGCGCACAGCGCGACGCCGGCGGCGATCGACGACACGAAGAAGCGCATCGAGCGCATCGACGCGGAGATCGCGTCGCTCGAGCGCGAAGCGGCCGGCGGCGCGTCGCACGACGAGCGGCTCGGCGAGCTGCGCGGTGCGCGCGACACGGCGCTCGCGCAATTGAGCGACGACGAAGCGCGCTATGAAGCGGAGCGCGCGATCGTCGCCGAGATCACCGAGCTGCGCGAGACGCTCGACCGCGCGCGCCACGCATCGGAAGACGGCGAGCCGGTCGACGTGCCGGCCACGCGCGAGAAGCTCGCCGAGCGCGTCGCGGCGCTGCATGCACTGCAGGGCGGCGAGCCGATGGTGCCGCTGCAGGTCGACGGGCACGTCGTGGCCGAGATCGTCGCCGCATGGACGGGCATTCCGCTCGGCCGGATGGTGAAGGACGAGATCGACACCGTGCTGAACCTGCAGCCGCTGCTCGGCGCGCGCGTGATCGGCCAGGATCACGCGCTCGACGCGATCGCGCAGCGCGTGCGCACCGCGAGCGCGAACCTCGAGGATCCGAACAAGCCGCGCGGCGTGTTCATGTTCGTCGGGCCGTCGGGCGTGGGCAAGACCGAGACGGCGCTCGCGCTGGCCGACATCCTGTACGGCGGCGAGCGCAAGATGGTCACGATCAACATGAGCGAGTATCAGGAGGCGCACAGCGTGTCGGGCCTGAAGGGCTCGCCGCCGGGCTACGTCGGCTACGGCGAGGGCGGCGTGCTGACCGAGGCCGTGCGCCGCAATCCGTACTCCGTCGTGCTGCTCGACGAAGTCGAGAAGGCGCACCCGGACGTGCTCGAGATGTTCTTCCAGGTGTTCGACAAGGGCACGATGGACGACGCCGAAGGGCGCGAGATCGACTTCCGCAACACGCTGATCATCCTGACGTCGAACGTCGGGTCGGCCGCGGTGATGCAGGCGTGCCTGAACAAGACGGCCGACGAGCTGCCCGACCCGGACGCGCTCGCCGAGGCGCTGCGTCCGCAGCTGTACAAGACCTTCAAGCCGGCGTTCCTCGGCCGGATGAAGGTCGTGCCGTACTACCCGATTTCCGACGACGTGCTGGCCGAGATCATCGAGCTGAAGCTCGAGCGCATTCGCCGCCGCATCGAAGCGAACCACAAGGCCGCGTTCGAATGGGACGAGTCGCTCGTCGATGCGGTGCTCGCGCGCTGCACCGAAGTCGATTCGGGCGCCCGCAACGTCGACCATATCCTGAACGGCACGCTGCTGCCCGAGATCGCCGGCCACGTGCTCGGCCGGATCGCCGACGGTGCGGCCATCGCGCGCATCGCCGTGCGCGCCGACGACGCGGGCGAATTCGCGTACACCGTCGAATGAGCGCGGCCGCGCTCTCTGCAATGACGAACTGAACCCACCATGCCGATCAATCTCCCCGAGCTGCTGACGCCGATCAGCGATGCGTCGCCCAGCGGCGACGACCTGCTGTTCTCGAACGAATTCGACGCGATCCAGGATGCGCGGCGCCATGACGATCCGACGCTCGACCAGGGCGAATGGGTGACCGAAATCAAGGAGGCCGACTGGGGCTTCGTCGTCGACCATGCCGGCGAGCTGCTGCGCACGCGCACCAAGGACCTGCGGCTCGCCGTGTGGCTGACCGAGGCGCTCGCGCTCGAGGACGGCATCACCGGCCTCACCGAAGGTTATGCGCTGCTGGAAGGCCTGTGCCGCGACTACTGGGACACCGTGCATCCGCTGCCCGAAGGCGACGACGTCGAATACCGGCTCGGCAACGTCGCGTGGCTGTCGGGGCGCACGGCCGAGCTGCTGCGCGGCGTCGCGGTGACCGACGGCGCGTCGAACGCGTTCACCACGCTCGACTGGGAGGTCGCGCAGCATGTGGCGCAGGCCGTGAAGCGCGATCCCGAACACGCCGAGGAAATCGCGCGCGGCAAGCCGTCGGTCGAGCAGATCGATGCATCGCGGCGCGTGACGCCGATCGCGTTCTACACGGCGCTGCTCGCGAACCTGAAGGCGTTCGAGTTCGCGCTCGACGCGTTCGAGGAGCGGCTGGTCGAACGCGCGGGCGATTCGGCGCCGAGCTTTCGGCAGACGCGCGATGCGTTCGAGACCGTGTATCGGCTCGTCGAGCGTTTCGCGCGCGAGCAGGGATATACGGGCAGCGCACCGCACGCGCCGTCGGCGCAGCAAGCGCAGCCGGAGCGCGTCGAACCGAGCTTCGGCGACGCGTTCCACACCGAGGAGACCCATGTGCAGACGCAGACCGCTTCGCGTGCGCCGGTGGCGCAAATGATCGCCGGCATCCAGAACCGCGCGCAGGCCGTCGACCAGCTGCGCGCGGTCGCGCGTTACTTCCGCCAGACCGAGCCGCACAGCCCGGTCGCGTATCTCGCGGACAAGGCCGCGGAATGGGCCGACATGCCGCTGCACAAGTGGCTGGAGAGCGTCGTGAAGGACGACGGATCGCTGTCGCATATCCGCGAGCTGCTCGGCGTGAGGCCCGACGAGCAGTCGTGAGCGATGATCGTTTGGCCTGAGAGCCTCAGGTTCCGCAGCGACATGCGGTACTGGCAGGAGCAGAACCGAATCCACGCGAGCCGGAGTGGCCTGCGTTCCTCGAGACACTGAAAACCTCGGCCACACGTACAGACGACGCAGTAGCGCGATGCGGTTTTACGGACTCGCCGATACGCTATCGGCGAGCTCGCACGTTGCGTCATAAACCGCTGACGCGACTCCGCGCTCGCCGCGCCTTGTGTTTCACCGCCTGCTTTTTGCGATCCTCGCCCCACGGCAACAGCGAAACGCTCACCGCACACAGCATCAACCCGCCAACCAGACCGAACAGCGCGAATCCGGTTTCACGCACCCATGCTCCGCCAACAACCGCATCGTTACGCCGAGCAACGCCGGGAAACATCGGCGAAACGCGCAGCCCGTCGGTCGCGGCCGCGCTGCAATATGTATGGGTGAATGCGCCGAACTGTTCGCGGCTGAGCTTGGACGCTTCCGAACGCGAATACACCGGCGATCCGGCCGGCCGCCACGTCGTGTCGTACTGCCGCGTATGTTCCGCGCCATACCGGAACACGGCGCGCGCCTCCCAGGTCACGGCGGATTTCCCATATCGGAGCGACAACTCGCATCGCTCAACGACGGCGGGCACGCGAGGCCACGCACGGGCGCGAACGAGGATGGCGGAATCGATCGCGTCCGCCGCACCCATCAGCACGAGCGTCGCGCCAACGAGCAGCAGAACGGCCGACCGCAGGCAGCGCAGTGTGTCTTTCACGGGAACGGCCGGATCGAACGATCGACCGACCAGCGGACCGGCGCATTGACCAGGACGCGGCCCATGGATCGCGCCCGCGCGATCCACGTTCCGCGTTCACCGGCGTCCTGCCGTCGGCTCGCCATGCCCACACCCGCGCGTCTACTGCCCCACCCGGAACTCGATCCGTCGATTCCTCGCCCGCCCGTCCGCCGTATCGTTCGGCGCAATCGGCTGATCCGGCCCGACGCCCGTCGTCGTCATCTGCTGAGGCTGGATGCCCTTCGTGATCAGATAGCCCTTCACCGCATCCGCGCGCGCCTGGCTCAGCGCGATGTTCGAGGTCCGGTTCCCGGAGTTGTCGGTGTGTCCGATGATGTCGACCGTGCGGTTCTGCATCTTCGCCAGCGCCGCCGCCATCTGATCGAGAATCTGCTTGCCTTGCGGCGTCAGCGTCGCGCTGCCGGTCTCGAATTCGATCGTGCGGTTCGCGAGCGTCTGGTCGAGCACGCCCTGTTCGGACGCCGACACGCGCAGGCCGTTCTTGATCGTGTAGGTCGGGTTCAGCGAATTCGCCATGTCGCTCGCGAGCTGCTGGCGCTGCGCTTCGTTGTGCACCTCGCCCTTCACCTCGATCTGCGTGCCGTTGATCTTCAACTGGCCCTTGCTGATCTGCTTGAGCTGCGCGCCGAGCAGCTTCTGCACGTTGGTGCTCCAGTTCGGCGGCGTCGCGACGTCGCCCACCTCGATCTGGTCGACCACGTTCGCCGCGCCGTACGTGTCGCGCAGCTTCTGCAGTACCGCGGCCTTGGTCGCCTCGTCGGGCACCTTGCCGCCGGCCACCACCTGGCCGGGCGTCGCGTTCGCCGGCGGCGGCGTGATCGTGCCGGCCGTGCCGTGCACGACCGTGCCCGACGCCGTGCCGGGCGCGGCCCCCGGTGCGGCGCTCGCATTCGGCGTAGACGGCAGCGCCGTCGTCGCGACCGTGCCGTTGCCGACCGGCGTGACGGTCGCGCCGCCCGTGTTCTGCGCGTAGGCGCTGCCGGCGACGAGCCCGGCCGCAGCCAGCGCGGCGAAGAACGGCAGCAGGCGCGCGCGCCGTGCGTGAATCGTGCGTTGCATCGCGTCAGCCTCCGATGAACGCTTCGCGGAACGCGTCGATGGCGACGCGCAGCGACAGTTGCGGTTGGTCGAGGTAGCTGACGAGCTTGCTGATCCGGTGGTCGTTTTGCGCATGGGCGTCGATCCACTCGGGATCGTCGATGTCGATGTTGTGGGCGGCGTAGGTCTGCGGATCGACGACGCTCAGCAGCGTCTTCGACGACGCACCGTTGAAGCCGACGATCAGTCGTTCGCGCTCGGCGATCGTGCCGATGAAGATCGCGAGCTCGAAATCGGCCTGCGCGACGAACGGTGCAATCAGTTCGAGCCAGAACGCGGCGACGAGGCTTCGGTAGAACGGATCGACCGGCAGCGGTAGCGTCAGGCCGCGCTCGATGTGCGACGAGCCGCTTTGCATCACCGGCCGCAGCAGCGAGCCGAGCGCGAGCATCGCGCCGCGCAGCCGCACCGGATGGCCGCTCTCGAGCAGCATCTGCTGCAGCCCGTACAGCGACTGGTGTTCGACGAAGTCGTTGAAGGTGCCGTCGTGCGACGTGCCGGGGCCGCCGACGTCGATCGGCACCTGCGTGTCGCCGAGCGCCTGCAGCGCGCCGGGCGGCTCCTCCTTCGCGAGCAGCGCCGGCATCTGCGCGGCGACGCGCGACCACAGCCGCGCGAACGCGAGCGGGCTGCGCGCGAGGAACGCGAGCGGCCGCTCGACCTCCAGCGCGGTCGCGCCGAGGAACGGGAAGCGGCGCATCGACACGTCATGGCTCGCGACCATGTGCCCCGCGATCGCGAGCTTGCTGCGCGAGCCGAGGAACGCGAAATGCATCGGCTTCGCATCCTCGTAGACGATCTTCCAGCGCGGATCCTCCGCGAGCAGCTCCAGCGCCTGCGCGATCCAGCGATCGAGCGTCTGCAGCAGCTGCGGGTTGTGCGGGCTCTTCACGAAGTCGCCGCGCGACGGAATCTTGCCGAAGTAGGCGATCTGCGCCTGAACGGTTTGCGTCATTGCGCCCCCTGTGCATTCGTTGCGGTGGCGGCCGCGACGGCCGGTGCCGCGGCCGGCGCGCCGGCGCCCGCCTGCGTCGCGTTCTGTGCGGCGCCGGCGCTCGCGTCGGCGATCGACGACGGCAGCTGCAGACCGCGCAGGCTCTGCTGCTGAGGTTGGTCGCCGCCGCCGCCGGTCGGCTGCGACGTGCTGATGATGCGCATCGTCACCGACACGTTCACGCTGCCCTGAACCCACGTCAGATCGAACGTGCCGTCCGGGCGGCGCTTGCGCTGCGCCGAGTTGATCAGCTTCTCGAGACCGTAGCGGCCAGGCTCGTTGACGAGCTGCACGGTGCGGCCGTCGAAGGTCGTCGCGGACAGCGTCGCGCCGGGCGAACCCTGCGGGTTCGGCCACACGAAGTTGGTCCACTGCGGCGGCGTGTTGCGGTAACGCAGTTGCTGGCCGTCGATCGCGATCGTGTATTCGGTCGTGCCGGTGCTCGGCTGCGGCAGGATCTGGAACACGGTCTGCGGTTCGGACGCGGCGGCCGCGCCGCCTGCCGCACCGCCCGCGAGCGGCGCGACCCAGCGCGCGAAGCCGTTCGTGAAGTCCGGCGTGAGGCCGATGCCCATGTCGCCCCACGTGCGCGCGGCGAGGGTGTCGCCGCGGCGCACCGCGAGCGGCCCGAGCGTCGTGCCGACGAACTTCGCGATCGCGCCGTCCGGACCGAACACCTGCGCGATTTCACCGGCGCCGGCCTCGACCTTCGCGTTCGGCGCGAACGGGTACTTGGTCGCGAGCGAGCTCTGGAACGGCTGGTACACCTGCGCGTTCCAGACCTTGTTCACTTCCGCGCTGGCCGGCTGGATCACGACCGAGAACGCCTGCATCAGCGGCCGCACCAGCAGCGGACGCAGCGACTTGCGTTGCGAATCGGTGAGGCCCGTCAGCATCTGCTCGTCGACGAACTTCAGCGAATCGGCCAGCTCCGAGCCGTTGCCGTCGAGCGTCTGCTGCATCAGCTGACGCGCGCCGGGGCCGGGGTCGCCCTGGTTCTTGATCACGTTGAAGCGCGTGCGCACCTTCGACAGCGTGTCCATGTAGCCCTTGAGCATCGACGTGCCGTCGTGCGTCGCGACGATCCGCGCGAGCCCGACGAACTCCTGGCCGATCGGACCCATCGGCACCTCGGCCGGATTGCCGTTGATGTCGATGTTCGCGGCGGCCATCTGGCCGGCCTGCGAGCGCGTGAACCACTGCTTCACCCAGTTCACGACGCCCGTCTGCGCCTTCTTGATCGTCACGTTCGCGAGCGACGGGTTGTCCCACGAGGTCTGGTCGTACGCGGTCTCGAGGATCTTGCGGATCGGCGAATCCTGCGGGTCGCCCAGGCGGTTCATCCCGTCGACGGCCTGGCCGAAGCTCGTGAAGCCCTGCACCGCGATGCCCTGCATGAACTTCTGCCAGTGCTGCGCGTATTCGGTCTTGTACATGCCGACCAGCGTCTTCTGGATCTGCTCGGGGCTACCCTCGAGCGTCAGGTCGTCCTGCGTCGACGTGTTCAGCACCCAGTCCTTCGCCTGCAGTTCCTTGGTCGCCGCGTCGCGGATCGCCGGCTGCACGTAGTCGAACCACGCTTCGCGCGTGAACGTGCCCGGAATCGCGTAGCTGCCGGCGATCAACCCCTGGTTGCCGTCGCCGACGATGCGCGCGATGGTCATCGGCGCGAAGCGGGTCGACGCGCGCGCCTTGATTTCCTCGTAGACGCGCTGACGCGCCGGCATGCCGCGCACGACGCGGCGCAGGTTCTCGCGCGTCTGGTCGACCAGCGCGAGGTTCGCGTCGATCATCGGCCAGTCGTCGTCGTTCACGCGCGACAGATAGAACGAGATCATCCGCTCGGCGCTCTTGATCATCTCGTCGCGCGGCATGTTGCCCCGGTTCGTCTCCAGCCAGCCGCGCCAGAAGCGCGCAAGCTGGTCGGTCAGGTGCGCCTGCTCGACGTGACGCTTGTCGGCGAGCATCAGGTAGGTCTTCAGCGCGTTGTACGCGTCCTGCACGTTGGTCGGCGACGCGTCGCTGTAGAGGCCGCCCTGCGGCGCCGCCGGCTGTTGCGGCGCGGCGGCCGGCGTGGCCGACGCGCCTTGCGCGGCGCCGGCGAGTGGCGTGGCGCCCGGCGGATTGGTCGAGACCGGCATCGCGCCGCCCTGCACCGCGCCCGATTCGGGCGGACGCGTCATCGGCACGAGCTGCTCGGGGTGCGCGTTCACGTCCTTCATGAACGACGCGAGATTCTGCGACACCGGCGCGAGCAGGATCTGCCGCACGCCGTTGTAGTACTCGGTCAGCAGATGCTGCTCGAGGCGGTCGCCCTGGTACAGGCCGAGCGACACCGACATCGGCTTGTCGCGGCGGAACTGCTCGAGCTGCTCGATGCGGTCTTCGAGAATGTCCATCGCCTGCAGCCGCGACTGCAGGTCGTTGCGGCCCTGCTGCAGGCGCGTGACGTTGTCGAGGTCGGCCTGCACGTTGGCGACGAGCTGCTGGTTGCCGATCGTCGACCAGGTCCAGCCGCCGAGCGCGAGCGCGAGCGCCGCGACGAAGCCGAAGAAGGTCGCGTAACGCAGCCGCGTCTTGGTGGGGCTCGCGAACTGGCGCACGGTCTGACGGTCCGCGAAGATCACCTTCGAGAACAGGTCGCGCAGGAAGAAGCCGTTCTTCGAAAATGCGCTGTGCGGCTTCGGCAGCGCGCTCGCGTCGAGGCCGAAGCGCTGAGCGATGCGCTGCGCGGCGGCGCTGTTGGTCTCGCCTTCCTGCAGTGCGCTGGTGAAGTAGAAGCCGCGGAAGATCGGCTTGTACTGGAACGGGTTGTTCTCGAACAGCGTCGCGAGGAACGCGCGCAGCGCCGGCTTGATCGTCGAGAATTCGAGCGGGAAGCTGAGCTGGCCCGGCGACAGCTGGTTGCCGCGCGACAGCGACAGCTGCGCGACGCTGATCTCCTTCAGCCCCTCGTACAGCTCCTCGAAGCGCTCGTCGAACAGCGTGACGACGTCGCGCTTCTCGTCCGGTTCGTAGGGCAGGGTGGCGCCCCACACGCGGTCGTATTCGTGCTTGTCGCTGCTGCTGAAGAATTCGGTGAAGCCGGTGATCAGGTCGGCCTTCGTGAACATCACGTAGACCGGTGCGAACACTTCGAGCTTTTCGGTCAGCTCCTGGACGCGCTGACGCAGGTTCTTCGCGAGGTTGATCGCGAACTCGGGGCGGTTGCCGGTGAGCTCGGCGATGCTCGCGGTGACGATGATGCCGTTGATCGGCGCCTTCGGCCGGTAGCGTTTCAGCAGGCCGAGAAAGCCGAGCCACTCGCTGCGGTCTTCCTCGTGCACCGAGTAGCGGCCGGCCGTGTCGAGCAGGATCCCTTCGGTCGTGAAGAACCAGTCGCAGTTGCGCGTGCCGCCGATGCCGTGGATCACCGCGCTGTTCTTGTCGGCGAACGGGAACTGCAGGCCGGAGTTCAGCACCGCGCTGCTCTTGCCCGCGGCCGGGTTGCCGATCACGATGTACCACGGCAGTTCGTACAGCGCGGAGCCGCCCGACACCTGGCCGATCTTCGACGTCTTGATCGTCTTCACCGCATCGGACAGGCGCGTGCGCAGCACGTCGAGGTCGGCGGTCTTCGTGTCGGGCGCGAGCGCGGCCGCGGCGGGCGCCGTGATCTTGCCGGTTTCGGCCTGTTCTTCGAGCACCTGGCCGAGCTGCTGGTTCGCGCGCTTCACGCGCCAGCGGCGCCACAACGCGACGGCGAGCCACAGCACGAGGATCGCCGCGAACGCGAGCGCGGCCCACAGCAGCGGCAGCTGCAGCATGTCGGCGACGATGAAGAGAATCGCCGCTAGCGCGACGATCCCGACGATCGAGAGCGTACGCGGATGAGTCAGCACGTTGAGGATGCGTTGCATAGGACGTTCAGGTTCCGGTGCGATTCGGTGAGGCGACGCGGGCGCGCCGAGCGGACAGCGTGGCGCCGCGATGTGTCGCCGCGCTGTCAGGCGGGATGAAAAGGGCTGGCATCAATGCGCCCGCGGCATCGGAGAAGGCGCGCGCATTAATGAAAGGATGCCGTGAGAATTAAAACGGAAGCGGGCGCCCGAAAAAATCGCGCAACGGAATGCCCGATCGATTGCGCCGCCCAAATCATTTCCTGCCGGGTGTTTGAAAAGCCCCATGCCGCCCTCATTATTTCTTGTCCGGCAGCCATGACTAGCTGCCGCGTCCCAGTTTAAAACCGGGTTTATGGTATTCCACGTGTCCGAGATCCATCATTTTCCATCGGCCGCCCCACGTCAGGCCGACCTGCTCGGCAACCTGCCCGTACAACTGGTAGCCGCGCATCGCCCACGGATCTTTCTCGGAAATGACCAGCTTGCCGTCGCGCAGGAATGCGTTGTCCGCTGCGAGCCCGAACTGGTGATAGCTCTGGAAAGCGGCCGCATTGGTCACGTTGGTGCCCATTTGCGCGAGTCGGTTCTGACGTTCCGGACTCCGATAACCCTCCAGCAGCGCCATCTCGTAACCATACTGTTCGTGCATGATCTTGTAGACCAGCAGCAAACGCGTACGGAAATCGGGATCCAGCAGGTTCCAGTCGCGGCTCGCATCCTTGAGCGCGGGCCGCACCTGCTCGACCTCCCGCGTCGCAAACACTTCAGGCGGCAACGGCGGCGGCGGCACGAGCTGCTCGCCCTGCAACAGCGCGGCGATCTTCTCGTCGGGCACGCGCGCGGTGTCGTCGTACTGAAACAATTGCCGACCGCGTAACGCAATGGCCACCAATGGCGGCGTCGCAAGAATACCTGCCGATACCATAATCATCAAGCGCCGTCGAATCAGTAAATTTTGCACATCGCTTAATGCGCCGCGCGTAACGCTTGCCGATTTAACAATTTGACTGCGCGTGCGGGCGGCGCGATCGGTTGCGCGGCGCGTCAGGCGGCCATGAAATTGCGCGACCGAATCGAAAACGGCCGCGCGGATACCCGGTAAAAGCAACAGTGCCGCGACCGCGACGGCGAGGGCGAAATAGGCGACGAGGGCGACGGCAATCAACGATATCCCCGGAAATTGGAATTGATTGTGTTTTGCAATGCTTGCTCTTAGAATCAGGCTGCCTTGAGAGGCCGGGCTATATTATCGCGGTGAATTAAACCAGGATTCAATGAGACGCTGAATGAGTGCGCCGGAAAATACCAATTCGAAAACCCCGCCTAGCCTCCTGTCCGACACCAAACCGGCAGGCGAGGGCGGGCCGCAGCAGTCGCGCATTCTCGCGAATCTGGAAGGACGCGTCACGCCGCCGGCCGAAGCGCCGCGCCGTTCGCTTAAGGCGCCGATCGCGGCGATCGTCGCACTGGTGGTGGCGGTGGGCGGCTGGGGCGCGTGGCGCTGGCAGCAGCAGTCGGCCGAGCCCGCCGTCGTGGCGGCCGCGCCTGCTCAGGCGCCCGCGAAGGCCGAGCCCGCCAGCGGCGCTGCCGCGCAGGTCGCGCAGAATGCCGCCTCGGCCGCGCAACCGGCGACGATCGTCAATGACGACGCCGCATCCCAAACCGTTGCATCCGCATCGTCCGCGGCGTCGGGCGCGGACAACAGCCGCCTGTCGCGCGCGCTCGCGAACGGCGCCGCCGACGCATCGGGCACGGCCGCGACCGGCGTCGCCGCCGCGACGGCCGCCGCCGCTGCGACGAAGAGCGCGAAGGCCAACGGCGCGAAGAGCGACAAGCTCGCCGCACGCGGCAAGGCCGACGCGAAGGCAGACACGAAGACCGAAACCAGGGCGGAAGCGCGCAAGCGCCACAAGGAGCAGCAGGCGGAGCTCGCACAGGCGAAGAAGCGGCGCGACGCGACGGCGCGCACCGCGAACGCGAAGGCCTCGGCGAAGGACGATCCGGATGCGGATCTGCTGGCCGCGCTCGTCGCACGCACCAAGCCGGCCGACAAGAAGGCCGCCGCGCAGAAGGCGCAGGCCGCACCGACCAAGACGGCCGCGACGACCGGCGGTTCGCTCGCCGCGCGCGTGAAGGAATGCGAACAGCGCGGCTTCTTCGAGGATCAGCTGTGCCGCTGGCGCGTGTGCGACGGTCACTGGGGCAAGGATCCGGCGTGCCCGAGCGCGGCGCAGTCGTCGGAGACGCGGCAGTAAACGGCTTCACGCCGATCGGTTCGTCGCCAATGCGCCGCCCTCCGGGCGGCGCATTGCTTTTGGGCCGCCGCCGCGCCCGCAGCGGGTGACGGCGAGCGCGTCACGCGCGCGTCACATGCGTCGGGCATACGTTTCCTTTCATTTTCCGGCGCGACCGACGCGGCACGACCTTCGACACGATGGACCTGATCGTACAGACTTACGGCGCCGATACGTCCGGCATGGTGTGCGGATTCCGTTTCACGCCGGGCGGAGCGGGCGCGACGCTCGATGCCGAGGCAGCGGCCGCATGGCTGCGCACGTGCCGCGCGCGCGATGCGTCCGCCGCGGACGACTTCGTCTGGCTGCACTTCAATCTGGCGCACGGCGCGAGCGAGCGCTGGATGCGCACGCACCTCGGCCTGCCCGACAGCTTCTTCGCGTTCCTGCACGAAGGCTCGCGCTCGACGCGCATCGAGCAGGAAGACGGCGCACTGCGCGCGATCGTCAACGACGTGATGTTCAACCTCGAGCTGACGCCGTCGGAGATCGCGACGCTGTTCGTCCACGTCGAGCGGCGCATCATGGTCACCGCGCGGATGAAGCCGCTGCGCTCGGTCGACACGCTGCGCGCGTGCGTGCGCGACGGCGAGCGCTTCCGGTCGCCGGCCGAGCTGCTCGTGCATCTGCTGCGCGACCAGGCCGACCTGCTGATTCAGATCATGCGGCGCACGAGCGTCGACGTCGACCGCATCGAGGATCGCTTCCTGTCGCAGCGGCTCACGTCGAATCGCGTCGAGCTGGGCGCGCTGCGCCGCACGCTGACGCGCCTGCAGCGCATGCTCGCGCCCGAGCCCGGCTCGATCTTCCGGCTGCTCGCGAAACCGCCCGCATGGCTGCATGCCGAAGACGTGCAGGAGCTGCGCGAGTCGACCGAAGAGTTCTCGCTGGTGCTCGGCGATCTGTCGGGGCTCAACGAGCGCATCAAGCTGCTGCAGGAGGAGATCGGCTCGCGGCTCGACGAGCAGAACAACCGGACGCTGTTCACGCTGACGCTCGTCACGGTGATCGCGCTGCCGATCAACATCGTCGCTGGCTTCTTCGGGATGAACGTCGGCGGCGTGCCGTTCGCGGAGAACAAGCACGGCTTCTGGCTGATGGTGCTGCTGGTGGCCGGCTTCACCGCACTCGCCGCATGGTGGGCGTTTCGCCGGCGCGGCGAGCGCTAGCGGCGCGCAAAAAAAACGGGCCCCGCATGCGGGGCCCGGCGCCGGACCAGACGGTTCGAACGCCGGCCGGCGCCGCGCATGCGGCGGCCCCGGCCGGGCGAGCGCCGCCGTCGCCGTTACTGCACCAGCGTCCTGCGCGGCTTGAACATGCCCTGGTAGCGCAGCGACGGACGCTCCTTCGTCGTCGGTGCGATGCCGCCGAAGCTCGGCGTCTGACGCAGCTTCATCGCGGCCGGCGAAGCGACCGAGCCGATCGACGTCGAGCGCGAAGCCGGCGCGAGGTTGTTCGCGACGAGCAGCGCGGCCTCGCTCTTCAGGTTCGCGAGCAGCACCGGATCGGTCGAGCTGTTGACCTGCGTGAGCAGGCCGCTCCACGCGGCGTCGCTGTAGTTCACGACGTAGTAGTCGAGCCCGCTCGGATCGGCGACCACGCCCGTGCAGCCGTCGACGCGCGTCTGCGCCTGGGTGTCCTTCAGTGCGAGCGTCGTGCGCTGTGCGAGACCCTGGCCGTATGCGAGCGTGATCGGCACCGTCCATTGCAGGCCCGGATACGCGTTCGTGTTCGGGAACGGCTGCTGTTTCAGCGTGACGATCGTCTGGTTCTTCGTCATGTCGCACTGCGTGTCGAGCGTGACCAGCGGCACGCCGGTCTGGCGCACGTAGCTGTCGCCGATCGGGCCGACCGGCTGGCCGCTCGCCTTCGACAGCTCGTCCCACAGGCGCTTCGGCGTACCGTTGCCGAACGAGTAGTCGACCAGGTACTGCTGCAGGCCCTTGCGCAAGGTCTGCTCGCCGAGATAGTTCTCGAGCGTCTTCAGCACATGGCCGCCCTTGTCGTACGTGAACGCGCTGGCGCTCAGCACGAAGTCGTTCGACGCCCAGTCGTTGAAGTTCGGCGCGACCGGGAACGCGTTCGGGCCGATGTCGCGGTTGATCACGCGGTACTTGTTCTTCACCTGGTCGAGCCAGCTGAACTCGTCGGGGAAGAACTGGATCGTCGTCTTGTTTTCGAAGAACGTCGCGAACGACTCGTTGAGCCACACGTTGTCCCACCAGTCGGTCGTGACGAGGTCGCCGAACCACTGGTGCGCGACTTCGTGCGTCAGCACCTCGTTACCGTAATGCGACATCGGCTGGCCCGGCTGCGGCAGGATGTCGTCTGCGAACTCGAGAATCGAGCCCCAGTTCTCCATCCCGCCGAAGTTCAGGTCCTTCTGCTCCTTGAACGCGTCGTTCGCGGCGACCGTGTCGAACTTCGTCAGCGGCAGCGGGATGCCCGTGTAGCGGTAGTAGAAGTCGAGCGCCTGCTTGGTGCGGTCCATCGCCGGCTTCGCCCAGTCGCTCATGCCCGGCGGCGTGAACACGCGCAGGTGCAGGCTGCCCTTGGCGCCCGGCAGCGGGCTCGTGAAGTTGTCCTCGTAGGTGTCGAACATGCCGCCGCCGAAGAACAGCAGGTACGACGGCATCGGCGGCGTCTTCTCGAACTGCACGAGCTTGTAGCCGCCGCCGACGTTGGTCGACGGCTTCTCCGCCGCGTTCGACACGACGCGCCAGTTCTGCGGCACTTCGGCCGTCACTTCATAGGTCGGGCGGAACGCCGGTTCGTCCCAGCCCGGGAACCACTGGCGCGCGAGGTTGGTTTCGCCCTGCGTGAGGATCGCGCCGCTCGTCGTGCCGTCGGTGCTCTTCAGGTCGACGCGGAACACGCCTTCGGCGGCCGAGCAGCCCGGATACGGATCGTCGCCGCAGCTGCCGCCGGTGTGGTTCACCGGATCGTCGTACGACTTGAAGTTGATGATCCCCGACCACTCCATGTGCAGCGAATAGTTGCCCGGTGCGATCGTGCCGGCAGCGGGGCGCAGCTGGTAGAAGTCGCCCTTGTCCTGCGGCGTCGCGATCAGCTGGATGTTGCCCGGCTGCAGCGTGATGCGGCCGTTCGTGAACTTGATCCGGTGGCCGGCGATCACGATGTTGTTGACCGGCTTCAGCACCTTGATTTCGACGTCCGCACGCCCGTCGAACGCGTTCAGCGCTTCGTTCGGGCGGAACCACAGCCGGTAGTTGACGGGCACCACGGTGTCCGGCAGTTCGACCGGCGACACGCTCTTGTCGACGTTGGACGCGCTCGGCGCCGTGGCGACCGCCGGCGACGAGCTCGATTGCGGCGCACCGGCCGAGCTGAGCGCGGAAGCGGAGCCCGAGCCGCCGTCGTCGCCGCCGCAGCCCGCGAGCGCGAGTGCGGCAACCAGCGGCAGATAACGCATCTTCTGAATGTTGATCGGCATGACTGAAACCTCGATTGTTGAAAGGATCGTTCAGTGCTGCGAAAACGCCGGCAAAGGAAATCCCTCGCCGTTAATCGGTGGCGATGACGGATGCCAATGACGGTTTATTCGAAAAAGACGGCGGCCGACTACGTGAAGGTAATCATGGTTTACTGCCCCCTCTGTGTTTCCGGATATCGGTTGACTTGCCGGTTCAAAATGGCCGTGCGCGGGTTGTACTGAATTGATTTCGCGCGCACGACACGGGGCCGCGCGCCCTGCGCGGGCGCGCATTCCCTTGATTCCCTTTGAAACGACGACCCACGGGGCGGACCGCGCCGGGCCGCAGTACGGCAGGACGGCATGTCGCCGTTCCGTAAAATCGCCGTCATGCGGCTTCGAGGTTTGTCGGCCTGCTCGAAGGATGCGTAAATATACTTGATGGTTTTGGGTAAAGGAAACGAAAAAATTAGAAAGCGTATATCTAGAATTTTTTGCATGGCATTGAATGTCGGTCGGTATTAATTCGCTTTCGGAGGCTTCAGTCGTTTCCGTAGTTTTAATCTATTAACGATCTCGCCGCGAAGCGGAAACTACGAATCGGGGCGCGGTCGGTACAATGCAGCGACGATCCATTCCGCCGATTGCCGCCAAGGAGGCCTGCCGATGACCCGCGCCCTGTTCCGTATCGCACCGCTGCGCGCCGCGCTGCTGCTGTTCGCCGCGCTGTTCGTGCTCGGCGGTTGCGCCGGCCTCACGCGCGAGCCCGTGTCCGTGACGGTCGCCGGGCTCGATCCGCTGCCCGGACAGGGCCTCGAGATGCGCTTCGCCCTCAAGCTGCGCGTGCAGAACCCGAACGACACGCCGATCGAATACGACGGCATCTCGGTCGCGCTCGAGGTGAACGGCTCGCCGTTCGCGAGCGGCGTCAGCGATCGCTCGGGCGTCGTGCCGCGCTTCGGCGAGGCCGTGATCGACGTGCCGGTGTCCGTGTCGGCATTCGCGGCCGCGCGCCAGGCGTGGAATCTGCCCGGCGCGGCCGCGAGCGGCGAGTTGCCGTATGCGCTGCGCGGGCGGCTCGCGGGCGGCGCGCTCGGCGCCGTGCACTTTCGCGACGCCGGCACGTTGCGCATGCCGGCGCTGCCGGCGTGGGGCGGCTAGCCGCCGTTTTGCCGGGACGGGCAAAGCGCGGTATGGTGTCGTCCGCGCGGTGCGTCTGCACCGCCTGTCTGAAGCCAACCGTAGCCGAGCTCGCGTGACCGATTTCCCCGTTTTCCACTGGACCGACGCCGACGGCGTCGAACATGCCGTGCGCTGGCGCTCCGAAGCGGGCGTGCAGCCGCCGCGGCGCGCCGTGCCGGCCGACGACCGCATCACCGCGGACGCCGCCTACCGCCTCGCGTGCGAGGGCACCGCGCTGGTCTGGCAGGGCGACTTCCAGAACGCGCGCCAGCTCGTGCAGGCGCTGGCGCGGCGCGTCGAACGCAAGCCGAAAAAGGCGAAGGCCGCGGCCGGCGTCGACGCGTTCAACCTGCACCGCCTCGCGCAGTCGCAGCGCGCCCGCACGCTCGGCATGGTGCTGATTCCGCTCGACGCCGACTACACGATCCCGCTGCGCCGCGCGCCCGACGTGCGCGCCGCGTGCGAGGAAGCCTACGGGCCGGGCGGCACGCCGTCGGTCGTGTCGCTGCGCGAACTGCTCGGCCTCGTCGGCGCGCACGAATGGCGCAAGAAGGGCGTGCCGATTCCCGCGCTCGGCGGCGCGCCGATCCATCCGCATTACGGCGTGTTCTCGCCGGTGCGCGGCGAATACGTCGAACTCGTCGCGCGCACGCCGCTGCCGGCCACCTCGCTCGCGTTCGACGTCGGCACCGGCACCGGCGTGCTCGCGGCCGTGCTGGCGGCGCGCGGCGTCGAGCACGTCGTCGCGACCGACCAGGATCCGCGCGCGCTCGCATGCGCGCGCGAGAACGTCGCGCGGCTCGGCCATGCCGATCGCGTCGACGTCGTCGCGGCCGATCTGTTTCCGGCCGGCCGTGCGCCGCTCGTCGTCTGTAATCCGCCGTGGGTGCCGGCTCGCCCGAGCGCGCCGATCGAGTACGCCGTCTACGATCCCGACAGCCGCATGCTGCGCGGCTTCCTGTCGGGCCTCGCCGCGCATCTCGCACCGGGCGGCGAAGGCTGGCTGATCCTGTCCGATTTTGCCGAGCATCTCGGCCTGCGCTCGCGCGACACGCTGCTGCAATGGATCGACGAAGCCGGGCTGGTCGTGCTCGGCCGCGAAGACATCCGCCCCGCGCATCCGAAGGCCGCCGACGCGGACGACCCGCTCCACGCGGCGCGCCGCGCGGAGGTCACGTCGCTCTGGCGGCTCGGCGCGCGAGCCTGAGCGCGCATTTTCGGTAAACTGTCGCCATTCCTCACGAATCCCCGCCGCCGGGCCGTGGTCGACCGACCGTGGCCCGGCGCCGCTTCACGATGTCGAACAAGACCTACGAAATCCGTCCGGAGCAGTCCGTCGAGCTGCTCAAGGAACTGCACATCCTGACCCGCGACGGCAAGCTGAACCAGGACAGCCGTCGCAAGCTGAAGCAGGTGTATCACCTGTTCCAGTTCATCGAGCCGCTGCTCGCGAGCGTGCAGGCCGACAAGGGCAGCGTGACGCTCGTCGATCACGGCGCCGGCAAGTCGTATCTCGGCTTCATCCTGTACGACCTGTTCTTCAAGCAGCAGCCGGGACACGGCACGCCGGCGTTCGCGTCGCACGTGTACGGGATCGAGACGCGCGAGGAGCTCGTCACGCGCTCGGCCGAGCTGGCCGCGCGGCTCGGGTTCGGCGGGATGTCGTTCCTGAACCTGTCGGTCGCCGATTCGATCACGTCGCCGCAGCTGCCCGAGACGGTCGATGTCGTCACCGCGCTGCATGCGTGCGATACGGCCACCGACGATGCGATCCGCTTCGCGCTCGCCAAGCGCGCGCAGCACATCGTGCTGGTGCCGTGCTGTCAGGCGGAAGTCGCCGGCGTGCTGCGCAAGAACAAGGGCAAGTCGCTCGCGAATGCGCTGACGGAAGTGTGGCGGCATCCGCTGCATACGCGCGAATTCGGCAGCCAGATCACCAACGTGCTGCGCTGCCTGCAACTCGAGGCGCACGGCTATCAGGTGAGCGTGACCGAGCTGGTCGGCTGGGAGCACTCGATGAAGAACGAGCTGATCATCGCGCAATACAAGAACCTGCCGCGCCGCAAGCCCAGCGAGCGGCTGAACGAAATCCTCGCGATGTTCGGGCTCGCCGAGCTGAACGAGCGCTTCTTCGTGCCGGCGGCCGCGGCGCCGGACGCGCAGCCTGCGGCCGATCACGCGGGCTGACGCGCAGGGCGTACGTCAGGCACGCCGCGCGTGTGACATGCGCCGGCGGCCGGCGCGCGACGGGTCAGACGTCGTCGCCCGGCCGCTCCATCCATTCGCGCCAGCCATCGTGGCCGAGGCGGCGCAGCGTCTGCTGGTTCTTCTCGTAGATCGCGGACGCGTCCGGAAACGCGTCGACCGCGCGCGCGATGCTGTCCTCGCGCAGCAGGTGCAGCATCGGGTAAGGCGCGCGATTCGTGTAGTTCTCGATGTCGTCGGCTTCGCTGCCTTCGAACCTGTACGCCGGGTGAAAGCTCGCGATCTGCAGTACGCCGCCGAGCCGCAATTGCTGCACGAGCCGGTCGGCGAAGAACAGCGCATCGTTGTAGTCGACGAAGTCCGCGAACACGTGCGGAAAGATCAGCAGCGTGGTGTCGATACGCTGCGGATCGGCCGCTTCGAGCGCGCGCAGCTCGGTTTCGAGATCGGCGAGCGCGTCTTCCAGCGTCGTCGCCTCGCTGATCGCGTAGCGCACCTGCTCCTTCACGTACACGCTCTTCGCGAACGGGCACAGATTGAGCCCGATCACCGCGCGCGCGAGCCAGTGCCGCGTGGCGGCGAGGATGTCGTCGTGCGAATCGTGTGAATCGTGCGGGCCGGGGCGGGTGTCGGTCATGGCGAAGGCGGTCGGGTAGCGCGGCAGCGAGGGGCGCATTGTAGCCGGCGGGCGCGCGCTGCAATCTGACCTGCGTCGTCCGTCATGCGCACGCGGCCTCGATCAGCTGCGTCACCAGCGCGGGCGCGGTGCCGATCGGCGTTTCGCCGTGCCGGTAGGTCTGGCTGGCTGCGTAGATCCCTTCGATCACGAGCGCGAGCGCATCGGCGAGCGCCTGCGGCGCGCGCGCGCCGGCGCCTTCGCACAGCTCGACGAGCCGCTTCATCAGCAGCGCCTTGTTCTGCGCGACGCGCTCGCGCGCCGGGTGCGACGCGTCGGGAAACTCGGCCGCGACGTTGACGAACGGGCAGCCGCGATAGTCCTGCTGCGTCGCGCGCTCGGCGAGATCGACGAAATACTGGATCAGCTGCGCCTTCGGCTGCCCCGGATGCTTCGCGACGCTCGTATCGAAACGCTCGAAGAAGCACGCATCCATCCGCTCCAGATAGGCGAGGATCAGCTCGTCCTTCGACGAGAACTGGCGATACAGGCTCATCTTGTTGACGCCCGCGCGTTCCACGACCGCCTCGACGCCGACCGCCCGCACGCCTTCCCTGTAAAACAGCTCCTCTGCTGCGCGCAGCAGATGCTCCTGCGCGGCGGCCGCGGTGACCGGCCGCCGCGTGCGGCGTGCCGGCGTCTTGTTGGCCGCCTCGATGCCCGACATGATGACCCTCGACTGCATGGTGAATTGCTTGACATGTTACCGACTGGTCACTACGATCGCAACACACTTGTGACCGGTCGGTAACAACGCTGATCGGAGCGACGGACAAATGCCAGGTGTCGGCCAGGGTCAGCCGACGCAGCGTGCGGCGGAGGTGGCCCGGCGGTGACGTGGCGGCGCATGCGCGAGCGCGGGCCGCCAACTGGAGAACGACGAGATGAACTGGGCGGTGACACGAATCGGCGGGCGCTTTCACTACGGATGGCTCGCGGCGGCGGTGGTTTTCCTGATCCTGCTGGCGGCGGCCGGCACGCGGGCGACGCCCAGCGTGCTGATGGTGCCGCTCGAGCGCGAACTCGGCTGGAGCCGCGCGGCGATTTCGCTGGCGATTTCGGTCAACATCGCGCTGTATGGGCTGACCGGCCCGTTCGCGGCGGCGGCGATGCAGCGCTTCGGGCTGCGGCCGACGATCCTCACCGCGCTGGTCACGTTGAGCGCGGGCGTCGCGCTGTCGTCGATGATGACGCAAAGCTGGCAGATGGTCGTGGTGTGGGGGCTGATGGTCGGCTGCTCGACCGGCGTGGTCGCGTTGACGCTGTCGGCGACCTTCGTTACGCGCTGGTTCCATGCGCGGCGCGGCCTCGTGATGGGCATCCTGACCGCGAGCACGGCCACCGGCCAGCTGGTATTCCTGCCGATGCTCGCCGCGATCGCGCAGCGCCACGGCTGGCGCCCGGTGGTGCTGGTCGTCGCGGTGGCAGCTGCGCTCGTGATTCCGCTGGTCGCGTTCCTGCTGCCCGAGCGGCCGGCCGACGTGAAGCTGCGCCCGTACGGCGAGCCGGCCGACGCGCCGGCCGCGCCCGACGCGACCAAGGAGAATCCGCTCGCGGTCGCGTTCCGCACGCTGCTGACGGCGAGCCGTTCGCGCGACTTCTGGCTGCTGTTCTTCAGCTTCTTCATCTGCGGCGCGAGCACCAACGGCTACGTCGGCACGCACCTGATCGCGATGTGCAGCGACTACGGGATGACCGAAGTGCAGGGCGCGTCGCTGCTCGCCGCGATGGGCGTGTTCGACCTGTTCGGCACGACGCTGTCGGGATGGCTGTCCGACCGTTACGACAATCGCGTGCTGCTGTTCTGGTACTACGGGCTGCGCGGGTTGTCGCTGATCTATCTGCCGCATGCGTTCGGCATCGACTTCTTCGGGCTGCCGCTGTTCGCGATGTTCTACGGGCTCGACTGGATCGCGACCGTGCCGCCGACCGTGCGGCTCGCCACCGACGTGTTCGGCAAGGCGGCGGCGCCCGTCGTGTTCGGCTGGATCGTCGCCGGCCACCAGCTCGGCGCGGCCTTCGCGGCGCTCGGCGCCGGGCTGCTGCGGGCGAGCCTCGGCACCTACACGGTTGCTTCGATGATCTCGGGCGGGCTGTGCATCGTCGGTGCGCTCATCGTGCTGCGGATCAACCGCGGCCCGTCGCGGGCTGCGGCGCAGCCGGCTGTTTGAGGGTGGTTGGCCGGCGGGGGCGCACGGCGCACGGCGCCTGCGCGCGGGGCGCGCAAGAGGCATGTACGAGGCGCGCACGGGGCACACGGCGCACGCAGGAAGCATGCACGGGTATCCAGGGGGGGCGCACGAGGTGTGCATCAGGCACGCATGAGGCACGCACCGCGCACGCAGGGCCATGCCGGGACACGCACGGTTGCGCGGCTGCCCCCGTATAGATCGACCGGCCGAGGTCGCGCGCGATGCTCGGCAAGCCGGTTGCGGCCCGCGCTGGCCGGCTTCGCGAGCCTATGCAGGATCGTCGATTTGCATTGCGCGGGATGTGCGGGCGCGTGATCGCCCAAGCGGTTATGCTTGCGGTTCGCCGGGCGTTCGCGCCCCTTCATCGATGTCAGCGAGGAACCGCATGTCCGTCAAACCTGCCCCCACCACTGTTTCGATTCACGATCTGATCTCGGGCCGCTGGAGCCCGCGCGCGTATTCGGACGAGCCGATCAGCGCCGCCGATCTGCACGCGGTGCTCGAAGCCGCGCGCTGGGCGCCGTCCGCGTACAACGCGCAGCCGTGGCGCTTCATCGTGTTCGATCGCACGCAGGACGAAGCCGCATTCAAACGCGCGTTCGCGACGCTGGTGCCGTTCAACCAGGGGTGGAACGCGCCGGCGCCGGTGCTGATCGCCGTCACCGCGCACACGTTCACGCCGAAGGGCGAACCGGCGCCGACCGCGCTGTACGACGCTGGCGCGGCCGCGATGTCGCTGGTGCTGCAGGCGCACGCGCTCGGGCTCGCCGCACACCAGATGAGCGGCTTCGACGCGAAGGCGTTCCGCGACGCGTTCGAGATCCCGGCCGACGTCGCGATTCCGGCAATCATCTCGCTCGGCCACTACGGCAACGTCGACAAGCTCGATCCGGTGCTGCGCGACCGCGAAAAGGCGCCGCGCACGCGCCATGCGATCGGCGAGATCGCGTATGCCGGCGCGTGGAAGAAGGGCTTCGACGCGGCGGCCTGAGCCGCCGAGCGCGGCTCGGTGCGCGGGCGAGCCGCGCGGCGGCCGCGCGCCGGTGTGGCGAGCGCGTGACGGCGCTGACGGTGCGAACAGCCCGGCCAACGCGCCGCTGCCGCCCGCACCACCAATCCGGTGCGCCGACCACGGTCACGACCGACACACCGATTCGTCTGATCGAACCGCGGCGCGATACCGATGCCCGTCCCGGTTGTGATCCGGCGGGCTTCATGTTAAAAAGCCCGTCCTTTCCGTTTTCGCGCCGGCCACGTTGCGGCACCTTCCGATGACTTACTGCGCGATCGACTTCGGCACATCCAACTCCGCCGTGGCGCTGCCCGACGGCGACGGCATGCGTCTCGCGCCCGTCGAGGGCGAGCACCTGACGCTGCCCACCGCGATCTTCTTCAACAACGACGAGGAAACCGTCGAATTCGGCCGGGCGGCGCTCGCGTCCTATATCGACGGTTTCGACGGCCGCCTGATGCGCTCGATGAAGAGCATCCTCGGCTCGCCGCTCGCCGAAACCACGACCGACCTCGGCGACGGCAGCGCAATCGCGTACACCGAGATCATCGCGCGCTTCCTCACGCACCTGAAGCGCAAGGCGGAGGCCAAGGCGCGCGCGCCGCTCGGCCGCGCGGTGCTCGGCCGGCCGGTGTTCTTCGTCGACGACGATCCGCGCGCGGACCGCCTTGCCCAGAATCAACTCGAAGCAGCCGCACGTGCGGTCGGCTTCTCCGACGTGCATTTCCAGTACGAGCCGATCGCGGCCGCGTTCGACTACGAGTCGCGCCAGCAGGCGGAGCGGCTCGTGCTGGTCGCCGACATCGGCGGCGGCACGTCCGACTTTTCGCTGGTGCGGGTCGGGCCGCAGCGGATGGCGCGTCTCGAACGCAAGGACGACGTGCTGGCGCACCACGGCGTGCACGTCGCGGGCACCGATTACGACCGGCGCGTCGAACTGGCGGCGATCCTGCCCGCGTTCGGCTACCGTGCGCTCGATCCCGAAGGCCGCGAACTGCCGAACCGGATCTACTTCGACCTCGCGACCTGGCACCTCATCAACACCGTCTACACGCCGAAGCGCGTGGGCGAATTGAAGCTGATGAAGCACCTCTACCTGGACGTGCGGCAGCACGAGCGGCTGCTGCGTGTGGTGGAGCAACGGCTCGGGCACGCGCTGATGGCGCGCGCGGAGGAGGCGAAGATCGGCGTGGCGGCGGGCGGGGAGACGATGATCGACCTGAACGACGTCGAAGAGGATCTGCAGATCGCCTTCGACGCCGACCGTCTGGTGGCCGCGAGCGTGGACGACACCGCGCGCATCGTCGAGGCGGCGCGCGAAACGGTGCGGCTCGCGGGCATCGCGCCGCGCGACGTCGGCGCGCTGTATTTCACCGGCGGCTCGACCGGGCTGGCGTTTCTGTCCAGTGCGCTGGCCGGTGCGTTCCCGGACGCGCAGCCGGTGTTCGGCGATCGCCTCGCCAGCGTCGCGACGGGGCTCGGCATTCACGCGCAGCGCCTGTTCGGCTGAACGGGACGAGCCGGCCGCGCGAAGCGGCCGGCGGCCCGGCCATGCTGCCGCGCCGTGCCGTGCCGGAAAAACAAAAAGCCCCGCCGAAGCGGGGCTTTTCTACACGAAATATCGCGCCGAACTTAGACCGGACGGATGTTCGCAGCTTGCAGACCCTTCGGGCCCGTCTTCACTTCGAATTCAACCTTCTGGTTTTCTTGCAGCGTCTTGAAGCCTTCGACGCGGATTTCCGAGAAGTGCGCGAACAGATCGTCGCCGCCGCCTTCCGGGGTGATGAAGCCGAAGCCCTTTGCGTCATTGAACCACTTGACGGTACCGGTTGCCATGTTACTTGTTCCTAAAAAGATAAAACGGGGCCGAAGCCCATGGGGTGCGGAAAATCAAGGAAGGGGTAATAGGACCACCGGAGTACCGTTGATGGGCGAACTACGAAAGAACCAATTCACTCGCCGCTTGAAATCCTGCAACGTTGTTTATACGGCTAATCGGTCGCGCGGTCAACCGTATTTCCATTCACTCAGGGTTATTGCGGAGTTCAGGTTTACAAAACTTGCAAGGGGCGCGAATTTTTTGTAGGGGCCGAACGATTTTGGCGCCAACTCGCAGGTGCAACCGTTAAACTACGCGCCGCGCGGACGGGTTGCCCCGATCGGGTGTCCCGTCCCCCCAAGAATGCGTGCGCGGTGCTGTCCGAGCCGATCCCGGACCGCAGGCCGACCATGCTTTTTGAGACACAGGAGAGGATGTGAAGAGTTCTATTCAACGGAACATCGGCCCGTTTGCATTGATGCTGACGGGGCTGGGTTCGATTATCGGCTCGGGCTGGCTGTTCGGCGCCTGGAAAGCCGCGAAGATCGCCGGTCCGGCGGCGATTTGCGCGTGGATCATCGGTGCGGTCGTGATTCTCGCGATTGCGCTGACGTATGCGGAACTGGGCGCGATGTTCCCCGAGTCGGGCGGCATGGTGCGCTATGCGCGCTACTCGCACGGTTCGCTGGTGGGCTTCATCAGCGCCTGGGCGAACTGGATCGCGATCGTGTCGGTGATTCCGATCGAAGCCGAAGCGTCGATTCAGTACATGAGCACGTGGCCCTATCCTTGGGCGCATGCGCTGTTCGTGAACGGCGAATTGTCGACACCGGGGCTGCTGCTGTCGGCCGTGCTGGTCGTCATCTACTTCCTGCTGAACTACTGGGGTGTGAAGGCGTTCGCGCGGGCGAACACCGCGATCACGATCTTCAAGTTCCTGATTCCGGGCCTCACGATCCTCGGGCTGATGCTGTCGAGCTTCCACTCGGAAAACCTCGGCACGGCGTCGAATGCGAGCTTCGCGCCGTACGGCTGGTCGGCAGTGCTGACCGCGGTCGCGACGAGCGGCATCGTGTTCGCGTTCAACGGCTTCCAGAGCCCGGTGAACCTCGCCGGCGAAGCGCGCAATCCGTCGCGCAGCGTGCCGTTCGCGGTGATCACGTCGATCCTGCTCGCGCTGGTGATCTACGTGCTGCTGCAGATGGCCTACATCGGCTCGGTCAACCCGGCCGACGTCGCGAAGGGCTGGGCGCACTTCAACTTCTCGTCGCCGTTCGCGGAGCTCGCGATCGCGCTGAACCTGAACTGGCTTGCGATCCTGCTGTACGTCGACGCGTTCATCAGCCCGAGCGGCACCGGCACGACCTACATGGCGACGACCACCCGCATGATCTACGCGATGGAGCGCAACAACACGATGCCGAAGATGTTCGGCAACGTGCATCCGATCTACGGCGTGCCGCGCCAGGCGATGTGGTTCAACCTGCTCGTGTCGTTCGTGTTCCTGTTCTTCTTCCGCGGCTGGAGCTCGCTCGCGGCGGTGATCTCGGTCGCGACGGTGATCTCGTACCTGACCGGCCCGATCAGCCTGATGGCGCTGCGCCGCGCGGCTACCGACATCGAGCGTCCGCTGTCGATTCCGCTGATGAAGCTGATCGCCCCGTTCGCGTTCGTCTGCGCGTCGCTGATCCTGTACTGGGCGAAGTGGCCGCTGACCGGCGAAATCATCCTGCTGATGGTCGTCGCGCTGCCGGTGTACTTCTTCTTCCAGGCGAAGGCCGGCTGGGGCGGCTGGGGCGCGGACCTGAAGGCCGCGTGGTGGCTGGTCGCCTACCTGCCGACGATGGCCGTGCTGTCGCTGATCGGCAGCAAGGAGTTCGGCGGTCACGGCGTGCTGCCGTACGGCTGGGACATGCTGGTCGTCGCGGTGATCTCGCTCGGGTTCTACTTCTGGGGCGTGAATACCGGCTACCGGACGCAGTACCTCGACGAGCGCGAATCGCACGACGAGATCCTCGAAGGGATCGGCGCCTGACGCGATCGACTGCCGCCGGATTCGGCGGCGGCAGCAAACATACGAAAGCCCGCCGGAGCATCGCTCCGGCGGGCTTTTTGTTGGTGCGCCGAGCGCCGCGCCGGGTTCAGGCGGCGGCGCTCGCGAACACGTAGTTCGTCATCGCCAGCACGCGCTGATACGTGCCGAGCGACTGGATGCCGAGCCGATAGTCGTCGTCGGCCGCGCCGAGCGCGGCGAACACCGGCAGCAGATGCTCGTCGGTCGGATGCATGAGCGCCGCGTGCGGCGCCTGCCGGCGATAGTCGAGCAGCGCGTCGACATTGCGCGCGGCGAGGCGCGCCTCGAACCAGTCGGTGAATTCGGCGACGCGCGGGTCCGCATCCTCCGGCGCCGCGCCGAAATCCGCCGCGCGCAGGTTGTGCGTGATCTGGCCCGAGCCGATCACCATCACGCCTTCGTCGCGCAGCGGCCGCAGCGCGCGGCCGAGCGCGAAATGATGGGCCGCGTCGGCGCGCGGCTGGATCGACAACTGCGCGACCGGCACATCGGCATCCGGGAACATCAGCAGCATCGGCACCCATGCGCCGTGGTCGAGGCCGTGCTCGGTCGTCGCGGTTGCGATGCCGGCCGCGTTCAGCAACTCGGCTGCGCGCTCGGCGACCTCCGGTGCGCCGGGCGCCGGATAGCGGATCTCGTACAGCGCCCGCGGAAAACCGTAGAAGTCGTGGATCGTTTCAGGCTGCGCGGCGACGCTCGCGACCGGCTGCTGCGTGCCCCAGTGCGCGGAGAGCATCAGCACAGCGCGCGGGCGCGGCAATTCGGCGCCGAGGTGCGTAAACGCCGCCGACGGCAGCGACGGATCGATCGGCAGCGTCGGCGCACCGTGGGACAGGTAAAGCGACGGCAAGCGGTTCATGGTGAGGCAGCCTTCAGGAACGGATTGCCTATGACTATAGGCGTGTACCACGCGTCAATAAACGGGTGGGGCGGAATTTGATTGAATCTCTGGAGTTGATAATCGGCGCGAAGCCTGGCGCGGCGGTGTCGGCGCGATCGCAAGCCGCCCACATCGACTGATTAGCGGGCAGATCGCTTGGCGTTACGCGGAGAACGACGCCGATGTACGGCGCGTCGTGCGGCTCATTGCGCGGCCCGGATGCCGGCCCACGGCGGGGTCATCGGCGCGCTGAGCGCGAACAGGTCGAGCACACGCGTGACGGTCTGATCGACGAGTTCCTCGATCGTCTTCGGCATTGCGTAGAACGCGGGCAGCGGCGGGAACACGATGCCGCCCATTTCGGTCACGGCGGTCATGTTGCGGAGATGGGCGAGGTTGAACGGCGTTTCGCGCACCATCAGCACGAGACGGCGACGTTCCTTCAGCGTGACGTCGGCCGCGCGCGTGATCAGGTTGTCCGACAGACCATGTGCGACGCTTGCGAGCGTCTTCATCGAGCACGGTGCGATCACCATGCCGTCGGTGGCGAACGAGCCGGACGCGATCGTCGCGCCGACGTCGCGCACCGAATGCACGACGTCCGCGCGGCTTTCGACGTCGGCCTTCGACAGCTTCAGTTCATGCTGAACGTTGAGCCAGCCGGCGTTCGACACCAGCAGGTGGGTCTCGACGCCGCCGGCTGCGCGCAGCATGTCGAGCAGCCGCAGGCCGTAGACCGCGCCGGTGGCGCCGGTGATCGCGACGATCAGCCGGCGTGGCGGCGCGCTGGGAGATGCCATGCGGGACGGGCTTTACGCGGCGGCGAACAGTTGCTGCAGTTCGCCCGACTGGTACATCTCCATCATGATGTCCGAGCCGCCGATGAATTCGCCCTTCACGTACAGTTGCGGGATGGTGGGCCAGTTCGAGAATTCCTTGATGCCCTGGCGGATTTCGTCGTCCTCGAGGACGTTGACCGTCTTGAACTGATCGACGCCGCAGGCCTTCAGCACCTGCACTGCGCGGCCCGAGAAGCCGCACATCGGGAATTGCGCGTTGCCCTTCATGAAGAGCACGACCTGGTTTTCGTCGACGATTTGCTTGATACGTTGTTGGGTGTCCATGACTGACCTTGCGTTTGCGGGGCGTTAGATCGAAATGATAGCGGATTTCATCCGCGCGGGCCGGGCGTCAGCCGGGCAGGCGGCCGCCGGTCGTACGCTCGATCGCGGCCAGATCGGCGAGCGATTCGACCGCGACGAAGCCGTGCGACGCGAGCAGCGCGCGCACGGCTTCGGCCTGGTCGTAGCCGTGCTCGATCCACAGCGTGCCGCCCGGTTTCAGATGCGCGCCGGCGCCCGCGACGATCGTGCGGATCGCGCTCAGGCCGTCGGCATCGTCGGTGAGCGCGCCGCGCGGCTCGAAGCGCAGGTCGCCCTGCTCGAGGTGCGGATCGTGCTGCGCGATGTACGGCGGGTTGCTGACGATCGCATCGAACGCGAGCGCCGGGTCGAGCGCGGCGTACCAGTCGCTCTGCAGCCAGTGCAGCGGGCCGCCGGGGCGCCGCGCGTCGAGCAGCTTGGCGGCGTTGCGCTGCGCGACTTCGAGCGCGGCCGGCGAGCGATCGAGCGCCCATACGCGGGCGTCGGGCCGCTCGGCCGCGATCGACACGGCGATCGCGCCGCTGCCGGTGCCGAGATCGAGCACGGCCGGATGCGGCCGGCCGTCGATCGCGTCGAGCGCGGCTTCGACCAGCAGCTCGGTTTCGGGGCGCGGGATCAGCACGTCGGGCGTCACGTCGAACGGCCGGCCGAAGAACTCGCGCATCCCGACGAGCTGCGCGACCGGCTCACCGGCCACGCGGCGTGCCTCGAGCGCGCGGTAGCGTGCGATCGCCGCCGGCTCGAGCGGCGCATCGCCGCGCGTGATCAGCTGCGTGCGGGTCCAGCCGAGCGCGTGCGACAGCAGCACGCGTGCATCGACCGCGTCGAGCGGCGACGCGCGCAACAGATCGTCGGCGGTGAGCTCGGGCATCGTGGCCTCAGTCGGCGTCGCCGAGCGACGCGAGCAGTTCGGCCTGATGCTCGCTGACGAGCGCGCCGATCAGTTCGTCGAGGTCGCCGTCCATCAGCGCCTCGAGCCGGTACAGCGTCAGGTTGATCCGGTGGTCGGTCATCCGGCCCTGCGGGAAGTTGTAGGTGCGGATCCGCTCCGAGCGGTCGCCGGAGCCGATCAGGCTCTTGCGCGTCGCGGCTTCCTTCGCGTGCTGCTCGTGATACTGCTTGTCCTTGATGCGCGCGGCGAGCACCTTCAGCGCGCGATCCTTGTTCTTGTGCTGCGAACGGTCGTCCTGGCACTCGACGACGATCCCGGTCGGAATGTGCGTGACGCGCACCGCCGAGTCGGTCTTGTTGATGTGCTGGCCGCCCGCGCCCGACGCGCGGAACGTGTCGATCCGCAGGTCGGCCGGATTGATTTCGACCTCGCCGATCTCGTCGGCTTCCGGCATCACCGCCACCGTGCACGCGGACGTGTGGATGCGCCCCTGCGTCTCGGTGGCCGGCACGCGCTGCACGCGATGGCCGCCCGACTCGAACTTCAGCCGCGAATACGCACCCTGGCCGGCGATCCGCACGATCACTTCCTTGTAGCCGCCGAGGTCCGACGGGCTCTCCGACATCATCTCGACCTGCCAGCGCTGGCGTTCCGCGTAGCGCAGATACATGCGCAGCAGGTCGCCCGCAAACAGCGCCGATTCGTCGCCGCCGGTGCCGGCGCGGATTTCGAGGAAGATGTTGCGATCGTCGTTCGGGTCCTTCGGCAGCAGCATCTTCTGCAATTCGCCTTCGAGGCGGGTCATGCGCTCGCGTGCGCTGCGAATCTCCTCTTCGGCGAAGTCGCGCATCGACGCGTCCGCGAGCAATTCCTGCGCGGCCGCTTCGTCGTTGCGCGACTGGCGCCACAGCGCGTACTGCTCGACGACCGGCCCGAGCTCCGCGTGTTCGCGCGTCAGCTTGCGGTACTGGTCGAGATCGGCCGTGACGTTTTCGCGGCTCAGCAGATCATTGAGTTCGGCCAGCCGGACAGACAGCTGGTCGAGCTTGCGTTGCATGCTCGTCTTCATGGTGTGGAGCGGCGCTCCCGGGCAAGGGTATTCGAAAAGGATAGGCCGGCGCGCCGCCGGCGGCGTCGCGCCGACCGTCGCTAGTGGCCGGACTGGTCGTTCGAGCGCGGCGCGTGCTGGTAGAAGCCGCGCATCAGGTCGATCAGCGAATCGCGATCGGCGCCGCTCACGCGGTTCAGCGCGCTCGTCGGGCCGTGGATCAGCTTGTTGGTGAGCGCCTGCGACAGCGCTTCGAGAACGGCGGCCGGATCGTCGCCGCGTGCGAGCAGCTTTTGTGCCTTCTCGACTTCGGCGCGGCGCAGTGCGTCGGCCTGCGTATGCATGTGACGAATCACCGGCACGACGCTGCGCGTGTCGAGCCATTGCATGAAATTCTGCACGCGCGTCTCGATGATCGCCTCGGCCTGGGCGACCGCGGCCTGGCGCGACGCGTTGCCTTCGCGCACGATCGCGCCGAGATCGTCGACCGTGTAGAGGAACACGTCCTTCAGCTTGCCGACTTCGGGCTCGATGTCGCGCGGCACCGCGAGGTCGACCATGAAGATGGGCCGGTGGCGGCGTGCCTTCACCGCGCGCTCGACGGCACCGAGGCCGATGATCGGCAGCGTCGACGCGGTGCACGACACGATGATGTCGAACTCGTGCATGCGCGTCGGCAGGTCCGACAGCGGCATCGCGCGGCCGCCGAAGCGTTCGGCGAGCCGTTGGCCGCGCTCCGCGGTGCGGTTCGCGACGACGAGCTCGCGCGGGCCTTGCGCAGCGAAATGCGTCGCGCATAGCTCGATCATCTCGCCCGCGCCGATGAACAGCACGCGCTGATCCGCCACCTTTTCGAAGATGCGTTGCGCGAGGCGCACCGCCGCGGCGGCCATCGACACCGACTGCGTGCCGATCTCGGTCGTGCCGCGCACTTCCTTCGCGACCGCGAACGTGCGCTGGAACAGCTGGTTCAGATAGGTGCCGAGCGCGCCGGCTTCGGTCGCGGTGCGCACGGCGTCCTTCATCTGGCCCAGAATCTGGGTTTCGCCGAGCACCATCGAATCGAGGCCGGACGCGACGCGGAATGCGTGCCGGACCGCTTCCGATTGCGGCAGCGCGTAGACGTGCGGCGCGAGTTCGTCGACCGGAATCCGGTGATACTCCGACAGCCAGCGAATCGCCCCGTCGCGCGCGGCGCGATCATGCGTCGCGCAATAGAGCTCGGTGCGGTTGCAGGTGGAGAGGATCGCCGCTTCGGGCGTGTTCGGCGCCTGGGGGCCGAGGAACACGTTCTTGAACGTGACGAGAGCCGGTTTGATCTGCTCGAGCGGAAACGCCACGCGTTCGCGCAAGGCGACAGGCGCAGTGTGGTGATTGATTCCGATCGTGAGGAGTTGCATATCAGGGGCTATCGTTTAGCCTCATATTATAGCGTCTCGGCGATTTCCTCACTCAGCGCGTGGCGGGTACGTCAGCCGGGCGGCGCGCAGGCGGGGGCCTCGACCGGCACGCGGTTGAGCTGATAGCCGTAGCCGTACAGAGGCAGGAGCCGGTAGCCGCGTTCGGGAAGCAGCTGCAGCTTGCAGCGCAGCCGTGACGCGTGGGTGTCGAGCGTGCGCGACTTCATGTCGCGGTGACGCGCCCACACCGTTTCGAGGATGTGGGCGCGCGACACCGGCCGGGACAGGTTCGCGAACAGCAACTCGGCGAAGCGAAATTCCTTCGGCGTGAGCGCGACGACCGAATCGCCGAAGCGCACGACGCTGTGGATCACGTCGAACGCGTATTCGCCGAACGTTTCGCGTGCGCGATTCGGCGGCCGCCGCACGCCCGCGCGCCGGCTCAACGCATTGACGCGCGCCAGCAACTCGGGGCCGCTCACGGGGCGCACGACGCAGTCGTCCGCGCCCGCGTGCAGGCACGACACCACTTCGCTTTCCCGCGCGCGCTGCATCACGGCGATGGCCGGCAGCCCGGGCAGGATCGACTGCGCCCGCGGGATGACTTCCTCGGCCGGGTGATCGCCGGCCCAGTTGCCGGTGATCAGCATGTCGCAGGTGTCGGTGGCGAGCCACTCGAAGAAGTCCGCGCTCGACTCGAACGCGTGGCAGAGGTGACCGCCGGCGAACAGCAGGCGGTTCAGGAGCGCAGCATGGCGCGCCTCCGGATCGATCAGGGCAATTCGCATGAGGATTTCTTCAATACGGCTGCCGGTGCGCGCTTGCCATAACGTCAGGTCGGCCCCTACACTCGAATGTTCGCGGCGCCCGGCTGGTCGGGGGTTTCGATGGATGGATGAGTCGATGCTAGCCGCTGGCAACGTTCACGCCTATGGGACGAATCTGAATTTATAGAAGGCGTCGAATGAACTGGTTTGGAATCATTGTTCTCGGAGCGGCCGTCGGGCTGTTCGGCCGGTGGCTGCACCCGCTGCGGCGCGCAGGCCGGCCGGCATGGTGGATCGCGGTGCTGGTCGGCATCGTGGCCGCCGCCGCCGCGCGCATGGCCGGTAACCTCTCCGGACTGTTTTACGATGGCGAAACGCTCGAATGGCCGGTCTGCACCGGTGTCGCGTTCCTCGCCGTAGCCGTGACGGTCGCCGTGTCGGCCCGTCGCTGAAAGCTCTCAGGTGAAATCATGAATGCCCGTCTCCCCGAAGTCTCGTCGGTGCCGGCCCGCCTCGCGCTGCTGCGCGGTGCGATGGTCCGCGAGGACCTGGCCGCCTATCTGGTGCCGTCCGCCGATCCGCACCTGTCCGAGTACCTGCCCGAGCGCTGGCAGGCGCGCCGCTGGCTGTCCGGGTTCACCGGCTCGGTCGGCACGCTGGTCGTGACCGCCGATTTCGCCGGGCTTTGGGTCGACAGCCGTTACTGGGTGCAGGCAGAGGCCGAGCTTGCCGGCACGGGCGTTCAGCTGATGAAGATGACGAGCGGCCAGCAGAGCGCGCCGCACGTCGACTGGCTCGCGCAGAACGTGCCGGCCGGCGCGACGGTCGGCGTCGACGGCGCGGTGCTCGGCATCGCGGCCGCCCGCGCGCTGACGGCCGCGCTCGACGCACGCGGCATCGCGCTGCGCACCGATCTCGACCTGCTCGACGCGATCTGGCCCGAGCGCCCTGGCTTGCCGGGCGCCGCGGTGTTCGAGCACACGGCGCCGCAGGCCGACACGACGCGCGCCAGCAAGCTCGCCGAAGTGCGCCGCGCGATGCACGCGCAGGGCGCGCAGTGGCACTTCGTGTCGACGCTCGACGATCTCGCGTGGCTGTTCAACCTGCGCGGCGCCGACGTCAACTTCAACCCGGTGTTCGTCGCGCACGCGCTGATCGGCGCCGAGCGCGCGACGTTGTTCGTCGCCGACGGCAAGGTGCCGCCGGCGCTGGCCGCGTCGCTCGCGCAGGACGGCGTCGAGGTCCGCGCGTACGACGCCGCGCGCGCGTCGCTGAGTGCGCTGCCCGACGGCGCAAGCCTGCTGATCGACCCGCGCCGCGTCACGTTCGGCACGCTCGAGGCCGTGCCGGCCGGCGTGAAGCTGATCGAGGCCGTGAACCCGTCGACGTTCGCGAAGTCGCGCAAGACGTCCGCCGAGATCGAGCACGTGCGCGTGACGATGGAGCACGACGGCGCCGCACTTGCCGAATTCTTCGCGTGGTTCGAGCAGGCGGTGAACCGCGAGCCGATCACCGAGCTGACGATCGAGGCGCAGCTGACGGCCGCGCGCGCCCGGCGTCCCGGCTACGTGTCGCCGAGCTTCGCGACGATCGCCGGCTTCAACGCGAACGGCGCGATGCCGCATTACCACGCGACGCCCGCGTCGCATGCGACGATCGCCGGCGACGGCCTGCTGCTGATCGACTCCGGCGGCCAGTACACGGGCGGCACGACCGACATCACGCGCGTCGTGCCGGTCGGCACGGTCGGCGATCTGCAGCGGCGCGATTTCACGATCGTGCTGAAGTCGATGATGGCGCTGTCGCGCGCGCGCTTCCCGCGCGGCATTCGCTCGCCGATGCTCGATGCGATCGCGCGCGCGCCGATGTGGGCGGCCGGGCTCGACTACGGCCACGGCACCGGTCACGGCGTCGGCTATTTCCTGAACGTGCACGAAGGGCCGCAGGTCATTTCGCACTACGCGCCGGCCGAGCCGCACACGGCGATGGAAGAGGGGATGATCACGTCGATCGAGCCGGGCGTGTACCGGCCCGGCAAATGGGGTATCCGGATCGAGAACCTGGTCGTGAATCGCGCGGCCGGGCAGACCGAATTCGGCGATTTCCTCGCGTTCGAGACGCTCACGCTGTGCCCGATCGACACGCGCTGCGTGCTGATCGAGATGCTGCACGAAGAAGAGCGCGCCTGGCTGAACGCGTATCACGCGAGCGTGCGCGAGCGGGTCGGCCGGCACGTGAGCGGCGACGCGAAGGCCTGGCTCGACGTGCGCACGCAACCGATCTGACCCGGCCCGACGCACGGCAAAGCAGACGCCGCATACCGGCCGCACGGCGGCCGGACCATCACCGAGGGCACGCGATGGCAGACACCGCAGTAATCGTGATCGACATGCAGCGCGGGCTGCTGCAGCGGGCGCGGCCCGCGTACCGGCTCGACGACGTCGTGGCGGGCATCAACCGCCTGACCGCGGCCGCGCGCGCGGCGAATGCGCCCGTGTGCTTCGTGCAGCACGACGGCGACGCGGACGACGACATCGTGCCCGGCACACCCGGCTGGGAACTGCACGACGCGCTGAGCGTCGGCCCCGCCGACTGGCGCATCCGCAAGCAGATGAGCGATGCGTTCCACGACACGCCGCTCGCCGCGCAGCTCGACGGGCACGGCATCCGGTCGGTGCTGATCTGCGGCTATGCGACCGAGTTCTGCGTCGATGCGGCCGCGCGCCGCGCGGCGCTGCTCGGCTACCGGACGAGCGTCGTGTCGGACCTGCATACGACCAACGAGCGCACGCATCTGTCGGCCGCGCAGATCGTCGCGCACCATCAGTTCGTGTGGGAAAACAGCACGCTGTCGGGCAACGCGGTGACGCCGCGTCCGCTCGCGGACGTGCTCGCAACGGAGTTCGCATGACGATCAAGGCGGTGGTATTCGATTTCGGCGGCGTGCTGATCGACTGGAGCCCCGAGTATCTGTACCGGCAACTGATTCCCGACGAAGCGCCGCGCCGCTGGTTCCTCACGCACGTGTGCGCGATGGACTGGGTGGTCCGCCAGGACGGCGGGCAGACGATCGACGAAGGAACCGACGAACTCGTCGCGAAGTTTCCGGAACACGAGGCGCTGATTCGCGCGTTCTACGCACGCTGGCACGAGATGATCGGCGGCGTGCTCGAAGAAGGCGCGGCGCTGGTCGAGCGGCTCGATGCGCAGCGCATGCCGCTGTTCGGGCTGACCAATTGGTCGGCGCAGACGTTTCCGTATGCGTGGGACAACTTCCCGGTGCTGCGACGCTTCAAGGACATCGTCGTGTCGGGCCACGTGAAGCTCGTGAAGCCCGATCCGGCGATCTACCGCGCAATGCACGCGCGGATCGAACCGCATCTGCCGGGTGTCGCGCCGCATGAACTCGTGTTCATCGACGACAACGCGAACAACGCGGCGGCCGCGACCGCGCTCGGCTGGCACGGCATCCATCACACGAGCGCGGCGGCGACCGAGGCGCGCCTGCGCGAGCTGGGCGCGCTCACGTAGGCGAGCGTCGGGCGTTGAGCCAATAGAAAAGCGGGCCAGTGGCCCGCTTTCGTTTTGGCGATCCCGAAGCGGCGGCGCGGGCGTGCGGCCCCGCGTTGCCGCGCACCGCGCCGGACGCCGCCCCGTGCCGATCAGCGGCTGATCGGCTTGTAGCGCAGACGCTTCGGCTTCGCCGCTTCTTCGCCGAGGCGCGCACGCTTGTCGGCTTCGTACTCCTGGTAGTTGCCGTCGAAGAACGTGACCTGCGAATCGCCTTCGAAGGCGAGGATGTGCGTCGCGATCCGGTCGAGGAACCAGCGATCGTGCGAGATCACCAGCACCGAGCCCGCGAACTCCAGCAGCGCGTCTTCCAGCGCGCGCAGCGTTTCGACGTCGAGGTCGTTCGACGGTTCGTCGAGCAGCAGCACGTTGCCGCCGGAGATCAGCGTCTTCGCGAGGTGCAGGCGGCCGCGCTCGCCGCCCGACAGGTTGCCGACGATCTTCTGCTGGTCGCCGCCCTTGAAGTTGAAGCGGCCGATGTACGCGCGCGACGGCGTTTCGTACTTGCCGACCGTCAGCACGTCGGCGCCGCCGGAGATTTCCTCGAACACCGTCTTCGAGCCGTCGAGCGCGTCGCGGCTCTGGTCGACGTACGCGAGCTTCACCGTGGGCCCGAGCACGACTTCGCCGGAATCCGGCTGCTCCTTGCCGGTCAGCATCTTGAACAGCGTCGACTTGCCGGCGCCGTTCGGGCCGATGATGCCGACGATCGCGCCGGCCGGGATCTTCAGGCTCAGGTTGTCGATCAGCAGGCGATCGCCGAACGACTTGCTGACGTTCTTGAACTCGATCACTTCATTGCCGAGGCGATCGCCGACCGGAATGAAGATTTCCTGCGTTTCGTTGCGCTTCTGGTATTCCTGGCTGTTCAGTTCCTCGAAGCGCGCGATCCGCGCCTTCGACTTCGCCTGACGGCCCTTCGGGTTCTGGCGCACCCACTCCAGTTCCTTCTTGATCGCCTTCTGGCGCGCCGATTCCGACGCTTCTTCCTGCTTCAGGCGCTCTTCCTTCTGGTCGAGCCAGCTGCTGTAGTTGCCCTTCCACGGAATGCCGTGGCCGCGGTCGAGTTCGAGAATCCACTCGGCCGCGTTGTCGAGGAAGTAGCGATCGTGCGTGACGGCGACGACGGTGCCGGGGAAGCGCACCAGGAACTGCTCGAGCCAGTCGACCGACTCGGCGTCGAGGTGGTTGGTCGGCTCGTCGAGCAGCAGCATGTCGGGCTTTTCGAGCAGCAGCTTGCACAGCGCGACGCGGCGCTTTTCGCCGCCCGACAGGTGCTCGATCTTCGCGTCCCACGGCGGCAGGCGCAGCGCGTCGGCGGCCACTTCGAGCTGCTGCTCGGGGCTGCCGCCGTCGCTCGACGCGAGGATCGCTTCGTATTTCGCCTGCTCGGCCGCGAGCGCGTCGAAGTCGGCGTCGGGTTCCGCATACGCGGCGTAGATTTCCTCGAGCTTCTTGTTCGCCTGGAACAGGTCGCCGAGGCCGTCCTCGACCGCCTCGCGCACCGTCTTCGTCGGGTCGAGCTGCGGTTCCTGCGGCAGATAGCCGATGTTCAGGTTCGGCATCGGCGTCGCTTCGCCTTCGATGTCCTTGTCGACGCCCGCCATGATGCGGATCAGCGTCGACTTGCCCGAGCCGTTCAGGCCGAGCACGCCGATCTTCGCGCCCGGAAAGAACGACAGCGAGATGTCCTTCAGGATCTGGCGCTTGGGCGGCACGATCTTGCCGACCCGGTTCATCGTGAAAACGTATTGGGCCATTTGGGTGTGAAAGTCAGAGGGTTGAGACTGCCGCGCGGCGCATGGGCGAGCGTGGCGTCGGATGAGTCGGTACGGAGCGCGCGGCGCGCGGCGCGGCCGTGGCGCCGCGTGGCGGCGGCGCGAGCGCGTATTGTACTTCGCCGCCGCCTGCCGCTGGCGCGGCGCCGGCCATTCGGCCGACCCGCCTTCACAACCATGCGGCGACGCCGCCGTGCCCCGAACACGTGCCGCGCCGATGGCGGCTGAAGCTGTACGTGCCGTCGCGGCAACGTGCGCTCGCGCCGTCGGGCACGCGGCCCGATCTCGAATGCGCGGGCGCATGCACGGTGTCGCCGTCGCGATTGCGGTACGTGTCGTGCCGGTCGAGATCCGCTTCGCTGCCGTAACCGGGCGACGCGCGATACGCGTGTGCGGCGGGCGGCAGCGCGATGCACGCGACGAACAGCGCGGCCGCGACGGTCGCGATGCGGGTAGCGCGGCGCAGCGTGGCGGACATGGTGGTTCTCCGGATGAGGTGGTCGATGGCGGCTCGCAGGTCGAGCGGGCGGGGCGCGAAGCATTGCCGCGGACCGCGCGCCGACGCCGCGATGCTACGCGAAGGCCGTCGCCGCTGCCGCGAACCGGCACGCGGCAACGCTCGCGTCGCCCGTCTGCCGCACGATAGGGTGACGGCCCCATGGCGAGCGCCCGATAGCGCGCTCGCGCCGCTCGCCCGGCCGCCGAACCGACACCAAGCGTTGCATCGACGACCATCGATGCAACCAGTGGTTCCATCGAAATTCTTCAATTGGTTCTTAGTTCAGAACCGTTTGATGCTTACACTCCTTCGCTTCGAAGGCGGCCGACCGACGGCCGACGGAACGGGCGCACGCGATGCGCCGGCGCGCTGAGCGCCGCATCGCACCCGCAGCTTCGCAGACTGCGTCGCGCACCGACCAGACCGGCCCGATCCGGCTCCTGGTCCGCATGCGACGCATGCGCGGCGGGCAGCGGATACAACAACGACAACTCCCTCGCCGCCTTCATGCCACAACCGGTCGTACCGGCACCGTTTTTTGGAGAGAGACATATGAGTGGAAGCAACACAGGCCTCGGCACGGGTCTGAAACAGCGGCACGTGACGATGATGTCGATTGCCGGCGTCATCGGCGCGGGCTTGTTCGTGGGCTCCGGCCACGCCATCGCGGAGGCCGGCCCGGCTTCCATCCTCGCGTATGCGATCGCGGGCGTGCTGGTCGTGCTGGTGATGCGCATGCTCGGCGAGATGGCCGTCGCGCATCCGGACAGCGGTTCGTTCTCGACCTATGCCGATCGCGCGATCGGCCATTGGGCCGGCTTCTCGATCGGCTGGCTGTACTGGTGGTTCTGGGTGCTGGTGATTCCGATCGAGGCAACGGCCGCCGCAACCATTCTCAATGCGTGGTTCCCCGGCGTCGCGACCTGGATCTTCGCGCTCGGCATCACGCTGCTGCTGACGATCACCAATCTCTTTTCGGTCAAGAACTACGGCGAATTCGAATTCTGGTTCGCGCTGATCAAGGTGGTCGCGATCGTCGTGTTCCTGTGCATCGGCGGTGCCGCGATCCTCGGCATCGTTCCGGCGCCGGCGGTGTCGGGCGTGTCGAACCTGTTCGCGCACCAGGGCTTCATGCCGAACGGCGCGGGCGCGGTGCTGGCTGCGATGCTGACGACCATGTTCTCGTTTCTCGGCACCGAGATCGTGACGATCGCGGCCGCGGAATCGGACAACCCGCAGCGCCAGATCGTCCGCGCGACGAACTCGGTGATCTGGCGTATCACGCTGTTCTACCTCGGCTCGATTCTCGTCGTCGCCGCCATCGTGCCGTGGAACGATCCGCTGCTGCCGAAGCACGGCTCGTATCAGCGTGCGATGGAGCTGATCGGCGTGCCGAACGCGAAGGCGATCATCGACGTGATCGTGCTGGTGTCGGTCGCGAGCTGCCTGAACTCGGCGCTGTACACGGCGTCGCGGATGCTGTTCTCGCTGTCCAAGCGCAAGGACGCGCCCGCGTTCCTGCACCGCACCGATTCGACCGGCACGCCGCGCGCGGCCGTGCTGGCGTCGACCGCGTTCGGCTTCCTGACGGTGATCGCGAACTATCTGATGCCGGAGCAGGTGTTCGGCTTCCTGCTCGCGACCTCGGGCGCGATCGCACTGCTCGTGTATCTCGTGATCGCGATCTCGCAGCTGCGGATGCGCAAGACGCTCGAATCGACGGGCGCGGACCTGACGCTGCGGATGTGGCTGTTCCCGTGGCTCACGTGGGCGGTGATCCTGTTCATCTGCGGCACGCTGACCGTGATGTTCGTGAGCGAGGCGCACCGGATGGAAGTGGGCGCGACGGCCGTGCTGGCGCTGCTGGTGCTGTTCGCTTCGTGGCTGAACAAGCGTGCGCGCGATGCGCGGGCATTTTCCTCAAGACAGGCAATAGAGTTGCAGTGAGGTTAATGCACGAGGTCCGTAGTATTTTACGGACCTCGTTGGTCCAGCTTAGGCTAAGCAACTAGCCGTTTTAGGCCGTCGCGAAATTGGCAAAAGCTGTCGGAGGCATTGTTGTTAACGTCCATAAGCATTCCGATTTGCCTTGCCCATTCATGTTTCATTTCACCTGCAGCTGGCCATCCAGCAGCGTGAATAGCTGCCTTTCCACCCTTGTGGACTGCATCGGCGAGTAATTCCCAAGTTCCACATACGCTATCTTGCTTATAGCGTGCTAATACATCTTTTTTTGCTCGTGGAAAAGCAGTCCATAGTGCATTTGCATCACCCAACAGCCAAGCTTCCATTTCCTCGATTGCGAGTGAGAATAGGGTTGTGGGTGCTGGGTTGCATTGATCAAGAAGATTGTTAAGTTCCCGCAAAAATGCCCGAGGATCGCGAGAATCACTGTCGACGATAACTGCGACAGCATCTGTTCCTGGTGTTTTCCCGTAACCCTTTAAGAGTCTTGGGAGTTGGTCGAGCAGTGCTCGTTTTGCTGGGTCAGTTTTTGATGCCAGTCCTTTAGGTATGCGACCAATGCCTTTATAAGGATGCACTCGCCATGTATGTGGTTCCCCTTGTGCTCCGATGATGCGTGGCAGCAAGATTTCGAGGAGACACGCTCCAGAGCTGTCTTCCACCAATACCTCGATATGCATACTTATCTCGCGTCCAAGTAGTCGCTATACCAAAGTCCACCCAACGGCAACCCTTCTTCAACAAGATTACGCACAAGCTCAATGTCGGAGGCGCGTCGAATGGTAGAGAACCCGTCTGAGCCCTTTTCCAATATCCATACTTCGTCTGGAGATAAGGCGTCGACGAAATATGGTTGATGGGTAGTTACGAAAATTTGAGGCGCGTTTTTTTTTCCCGTCGCATGGCTTCTAAGTTCAAAAGCCAGAGAGTCGAGAAGCCGATGATAAAGTCCGTTTTCTGGTTCTTCGATGCAGATAAAGGGAGGAGGTTCCGGGTCCTCCATTAAGAGTAGGTAAGCGAAAATTTTCAGCGTGCCGTCCGACATTTGCCCGGCATAGAACGGATCAGAAAAGGCGCCATCGTTGAACTGAAGTAGGACGCGTTTATCCTGTGTTACGGTAGTTTTGATGCTTTGAACGCCAGGTATTTTCGCGGCGATTCGATCGAGAATGGCTGCGAATCGCTCTTTATGTTCGCGCTCCATATATTGCACGACATTGCCGATGTTATCGCCGTGAATGTTCAGGTGGCGCTGAATGCCCGCAGGTTGAATAGTCCGTGCAGCATCCGGATGAAAATACGAAAGGTACCAACCTTTTAGGAAGTCACGAAATCGCTTGATGCGAGGGTGTTCCTTGAGTGTTCCCAATGTGGCGATGCCCAGTTGACGTAGATCCGTAAGCTCAACGTCCTCCTGAGATCGATCCTCACCACCCTCCATTTCCACGGCTTCTTCCCCTGCCCATACTTTTCCCTTTCCGTGTTGAAGTTTTAGAAAAGGGTATGGTCGACCGTGCTTCGCGCCTTTGCGGCGTTGTTTCAGCGTTTCGGATTGTACAAAGGGGCGGCCGCTCTCATCCAAATTGATTGCCAATTCGTAAGTAATTGGCCGTTCACCTTTGGCTTCTCGGTAATAAATTTCAAATTGAATGGGTTCAGTCGTCCCCAAAGAGCGCATGCGTTCGAATCCGCCGCGCTGTTTGGCATCACAAGCTGTTTCAACGTCTGTCGATAGGCAGTCTGCAACAAATCCGAATGCGTCAAATAAAGTGCTTTTCCCGACGCCATTTTTTCCGATCACAACTGTGAACGGCGTCAGTGGGTCTACCTTTTGCCCGGTGGACATTTTGCCGAGGGTGACATCACGTAGCGCACGGTAGTTACGTACTCGAAATCCTTCGATCAATGCCATATTGTTACCTTCGTTGACGTGGCGGATGGTGCTGCGAACCACAAAAAAAGCCCGAAATAACGATCGTTGGACCGATTCTGTCGGGCTTGAGGTTAGCTATTGTTGCATGAACGCTTACAGCGTACTGTCAGACGTTGAACAGGAAGTTCATCACATCGCCGTCGTGCACGACGTATTCCTTGCCTTCCGCGCGCATCTTGCCGGCTTCCTTCGCACCCTGTTCGCCCTTGTACGCGACGAAGTCGTCGAACGAGATCGTCTGCGCGCGGATGAAGCCGCGCTCGAAGTCGGTGTGGATCACGCCGGCCGCCTGCGGCGCCGTGTCGCCGATATGGATCGTCCACGCGCGCACTTCCTTCACGCCCGCGGTGAAGTAGGTCTGCAGGCCCAGCAGCTTGAAGCCCGCGCGGATCACGCGGTCGAGGCCCGGCTCTTCCATGCCCATGTCCGCGAGGAACGCTTCCTTGTCGGCGTCGTCGAGATCGGCGATTTCCGCCTCGATCGCGGCGCACACGGCGACCACCGGCGAGTTCTCGCTTTCCGCGTACTTGCGCACCGCTTCGAGGTGCGGGTTGTTGTCGAAGCCGTCGTCCTTCACGTTCGCGACGTACATCGCGGGCTTCGCCGTGATCAGGCAGAACGGCTTGAGCAGCGCCTGCTCGTCGTCCGACAGGTCGAGGCTGCGCACGGCCTTGCCCTGGTCGAGCTGCGCGCGCACTTTCTCGAGCACCGCCGCGAGCTTCACCGCTTCCTTGTCGTTGCCCGACTTCGCGGCCTTCGAGTAGCGCGTAAGCGCCTTCTCGACGGTGCCGAGATCGGCGAGCGCGAGCTCGGTGTTGATCACTTCGATGTCGTCGATCGGGCTGACCTTGCCGGCGACGTGGATCACGTTGTCGTCTTCGAAGCAGCGCACGACGTGTGTGATCGCGTCGGTTTCGCGGATGTTCGCGAGGAACTGGTTGCCGAGGCCTTCGCCCTTGCTCGCGCCGGCGACGAGGCCCGCGATGTCGACGAATTCGACGACGGCCGGCAGGACGCGCTCGGGCTTCACGATTTCGGCCAGCGCCTTCAGGCGCGTGTCGGGGACTTCGACGATGCCGACGTTCGGCTCGATCGTGCAGAACGGGTAGTTCTCGGCGGCGATGCCGGCCTTCGTCAACGCATTGAACAGTGTGGACTTGCCGACGTTGGGCAAGCCGACGATGCCGCATTTGAGGCTCATGGAATCCTTCGGACGGGTGGGGCGGCGCGGCCGGACGGAGCGCGGCGGCGCGGGAAAATAGGGACGGCCGGCGCGCGAGGCGCGGCGGGCCGACGTTCAAAGGCGCTATTGTACCGTGCCGACGCCCCGGTTTCCGGCCTTGGCCGGAACGCCCCGACGCGACCGGCCGCCGCATTGGCGCAGCCACGGGCGATTCTGCTGATTTCCCGCAAAGTCCGGCCGAGTAAGGGCTCGGCCCCGCGGCTATAATGCGCGCCATGACTGCCCACCACACCTTCGATGTCGCCGTGGTCGGCGGCGGGCTCGTCGGCAAGACGGCCGCGCTCGCGCTGACCCAGTCCGGCTACAAGACCGCGTTGCTCGCCCAGCCGGCGACCCCGCGCCCCGCCGATCTCGCGTTCGATACGCGCATCTACGCGCTGTCCTCCAGTTCGCAGGCGTTGCTCGAACGGCTGCGGGTCTGGCAGGCGCTCGACCACGGGCGGCTCGCGCCGGTGTACGACATGCGCGTGTACGGCGATGCCCACGCGGAGTTGCATTTCTCCGCGTACCAGGCGTCGGTGCCGCAGCTCGCATGGATCGTCGAATCGTCGCTGATCGAGACGTCGCTCGACGCCGCGCTGCGGTTCCAGCCGAATCTCACGTGGTTCGACGCGCGCGCGCAGGGCTTCGACGTGCGCGACGATGCGGCCGTCCTGACGCTGTCGTCCGGGCACGTGGTCGAGGCGGACCTCGTGGTCGGCGCGGACGGCGCCCATTCGTGGGTGCGCTCCCAGATGGGCGCCAAGGTCGAGCGCCGCGATTACCGGCAGACGGGCGTCGTCGCGAACTTCAAGGCGTCGCTGCCGCACCGCGAGACCGCGTACCAGTGGTTCCACGAAGGCGAGATCATCGCGTTGTTGCCGCTGCCCGACGGCCACGTGTCGCTCGTGTGGTCCGCGCAGACCGCGCACGCCGATCAGCTGCTCGCGCTCGATCCCGCGCAGCTCGCCGCCGAAGTCGAACGCGTGTCGCACGGTCAGGTCGGCACGCTCGAATGCGTGACGCCGGCGGCCGGTTTCCCGCTCGCGCTGCAGACGGTCGACAAGCTGATCGCGCCGCGCGTCGCGCTCGTCGGCGACGCCGCGCATCTGATCCATCCGCTCGCGGGGCAGGGGATGAACCTCGGGCTGCGCGACGTCGCGTCGCTCGCCGATGCGATCGCGAGCAAGGAGAGCTTCCGCAATCTCGGCGATACGGTGCTGCTGCGCCGCTACGAGCGCGCGCGCCGCGAGGACATCCGCGCGCTGATGGTCGCGACCGACGGGCTGCAGCGGCTGTTCTCGGTGCCCGGCCCGCTCGCGAAGGCGGTGCGCAACGCGGGCATGGCGTTCGTCGGCGCGCAGCCGCTCGTGAAGCGCTGGCTGGTGTCGGCCGCGCTCGGCTGATCGAACCTTCGCATGGCGGTCCTGTCGGACAGGTGCCCGTTACGGCGTACACTGTGACGTGCACTTCGATTGAGCTGAAGGACCAACCCGATGAAAAGAACGATCCGCATGGCATCGCTGGCGCTCGCCGTCACGATGGCGACGCTTGGCTGTACCGCGCAGGCCGACCAAACCACCGACAAGCTGAAAGCCACGCTGCAGGCGCGTCTCGGCAGCGACGCGCCGATCAAGAGCGTGTCGAAATCGCCGGTCGCGGGCCTCTATGAGGTGAACCTCGGCTCGCAGATCATCTATAGCGACGCAGCGGGCGACTACGTGCTGCTCGGCGATCTCGTCGACACCAAGACGCACAAGAACCTGACCGACGCACGCCTGTCCGATCTGAACCGGATCGATTTCGCGAGCCTGCCGTTCGCGAACGCGATCAAGGTCGTGAAGGGCAACGGCGCACGCAAGATCGCGGTGTTCTCCGACCCCAACTGCCCGTACTGCAAGCGGCTCGAGACGACGCTGCAGTCGATCGACAACGTGACCGTCTACACGTTCCTGTACCCGGTGCTGTCGCCGGATTCGACCGCGAAGTCGAAGGCGATCTGGTGCGCGAGCGATCGCGCGAAGACGTGGGAAAGCTGGATGATCGACCATCGCGCGCCGTCCGGCGCCGGCACCTGCGACACCACCGCGCTCGACAAGAACCTCGCGCTCGGCCACGGGATGAACGTCACCGGCACGCCGACGATCTTCCTGCCGGACGGTCGCCGCCTGCCGGGCGCCGTTTCGGCCGAGCAGCTGAACCAGGCGCTCGCGTCGAGCAAGTAACCGACCGACACGCCGGGCCGCAACGCCCGGCCAGCGAGGGGCGCCCGCGACACCCGCCGGCGCCTCTCGTCGTTTTCGCCGCCTTATCCCGTTCGATCTCCGACCGATTGCCACGATGACCCAGCCGATCCGCTATTCGATTGCCCCGAAAGATCTTGCCGCGCACCTGTTCGAAGTCTCGGTGACGGTCGCCGACCCCGATCCCGCAGGCCAGCGCTTCGCGCTGCCGGTCTGGATTCCGGGCAGCTATCTCGTGCGCGAGTTCGCGCGCAACATCGTCACGCTCGCCGCGTTCAACGACGCCGGCCGCAAGGTGCGGATCGCCAAGACCGACAAGAACACGTGGCAGGCCGCGCCGGTGAGCGGCGCGCTGACGCTGCGCTACGACGTCTATGCGTGGGACCTGTCGGTGCGCTCCGCGTATCTCGACGAAGCGGGCGGCTTCTTCAACGCCACCGCGGTGTTTCTGAGCGTCGCCGGCCGCGAGGACGCACCGTGCGAGGTCGACATCGCGAAGCCGGCCGGCCCGGCGTTCCGCACGTGGCGCGTCGGCACGTCGCTGCCCGAGGCGCGCGGCACGCGGCGGTACGGGTTCGGCGCCTATCGCGCGGCGAACTATGACGAATTGGCCGACCATCCGGTCACGATCGGCGAATTCGCGCTGGCGACGTTCGAAGCGCACGGCGTGCCGCACGACATCGTGATCGCCGGGCGCGTGACGCAGCTCGACATGGAGCGCCTGCGTACCGACCTCAAGCGCGTGTGCGAAGCGCAGATCGCGCTGTTCGAGCCGAAGTCGAAGAAGGCGCCGATGGACCGCTACGTGTTCATGACGCTCGCGGTCAGCGACGGCTACGGCGGCCTCGAGCACCGTGCGTCGACCGCGCTGATCTGCAACCGCACCGACCTGCCGGTGAAGGGACGGCCGGAAACGACCGAAGGCTATCGTACCTACCTCGGCCTGTGCAGCCACGAATACTTCCACACGTGGAACGTGAAGCGCATCAAGCCGGCCGCGTTCGTGCCGTACGACCTCGGGCGCGAGAACTACACGTCGCTGCTGTGGCTGTTCGAGGGCTTCACGTCGTATTACGACGACCTGATGCTGGTGCGCAGCGGGCTGATGTCGCAGGACGAATACTTCGCCGCGCTCGGCCGCACCATCGGCGGCGTGCTGCGCGGCACGGGCCGCCTGAAGCAGAGCGTCGCCGACAGCTCGTTCGACGCATGGATCAAGTATTACCGGCAGGACGAGAACGCGACCAACGCGATCGTCAGCTACTACACGAAGGGTTCGCTCGTCGCGCTCGCGTTCGATCTGGCGATTCGCGCGCAAACGCGCAACCGCAAGTCGCTCGACGACGTGATGCGCCTGCTGTGGCAGCGCTACGGGCGCGACTTCTATCGCGGCAAGCAGGCGGGCGTCGGCGAGGACGAAGTCGACGCGCTGATCGAGGAAGCCACCGGCGTCGCGCTCGGCCGCCTGTTCGCCGACGCCGTGCACGGCACGCGCGACCTGCCGCTCGCCGAACTGTTCGCGCCGTTCGGCGTGACGCTCGTGCCGGAAGTCGCGAACGGCGCGGCCGCGAAGCCGAGCATCGGCGCGCGCCTGCGCGGCGGCGCGGACTGCACGCTGGCGGCCGTCTACGAAGGCGGCGGCGCGCACCGCGCGGGGCTGTCGGCCGGCGACACGCTGATCGCGCTCGACGGGCTGCGCATCACCGGCACGAACCTCGACGCGCTGCTCGCGCGCTACCGGCCGGGCGACAAGGTCGAGATCCACGCGTTCCGGCGCGACGAGCTGCGGACCGTGAAGCTGAAGCTCGACGGCCCGGACGTCACGCGCTACCGGCTGACCGCGGCCGCGAAGCCGGCCGCCGCGCGCAACGCCCGGGAAGCCTGGCTGAAAGGCTGAGCGCGGGGGGGCTGCGCCCAACCGGCGGCCGATTGTTCTGCTGATGCAACAATCCGTCGCCGGAGCCCCGCTTTTTCGCGACGATGTGGCCACGCACAATGGCGTCACTCGCGCTGACCAAGCGCAATCCAACTGGAGCCTGACATGACGACCATTCTGCAAATCAATTCCGCGGCGCGCTCGCAAGGTGCGCAGTCCACGCTGCTGGCCAGCGAACTGACGGCAAAGCTGCAACAATCGAACCCCGGCGCCCAGGTCGTCGTGCGCGACCTGCTGGCCGACGCGCTGCCGCACCTCGACGAAACGGTGCTCGGCGCGTTCTTCACGCCGGCCGACCAGCGCAGCGCGGAACAGAATGCGATCGTCGCGAAGAGCGATGCACTGATCGCCGAACTGCAGGCGGCCGACATCGTCGTGATCGCCGCTCCGATGTACAACTTCGGCGTGTCGTCGCAACTGAAGACGTATTTCGACTGGATCGCCCGTGCCGGCGTCACGTTCCGCTATACCGAGAACGGTCCGGAAGGCCTCATCAAGGGCAAGAAGGTGCACGTGGTCACCGCGCGCGGCGGCAAGTACCTCGGTACGCCGAACGACAGCCAGACGCCGTTCCTGCGCACCTTCCTCGGCTTCATCGGCCTGACCGACGTAAGCTTCATCCACGCCGAAGGCCTGAACCTCGGGCCCGATGCGCAGAGCGCCGCGCTCGCCGGTGCACGCGAGGCGATCGCCGCCGTGTAACGCGCAGATGCGCGGCCGTGCCGCGCTGCGTCGTCAAACGAAAACGCCGCGTCCCGACAGGGCGCGGCGTTTTTGCGTTGCGGCCGGCGCCAATGCCAAGCCGGCGACGTGCGTCAGGCGAGCGTTTCGGCGATCTCCGGCAGCCGCCAGTCGATCGGTTCGCGGCCCGCTTCGACCAGATACTCGTTCGCGAGCGCGAAGTGACGGCAGCCGAGGAAGCCGCGGTGCGCGGACAGCGGCGACGGATGCGGCGCCTCGAGCACGCAATGGGCGTTCGCATCGAACAGCGCGCGCTTCGCCTGCGCATGCGCGCCCCACAGCATGAACACGAGGCCGCGATGACGGCCGGCCAGCTCGCGGATCAGCGTGTCCGTGCATTGCTCCCAGCCGCGCTTCGCGTGGCTCGCGGCGGCGCCGCGCTCGACCGTCAGCACGGTGTTGAGCAGCAGCACGCCCTGGCGCGCCCACGTGTCGAGGCAGCCGTGGCGCGGCGTGTCGTGACCGAAGTTCGCCGCGATTTCCTTGAAGATGTTGCGCAGCGACGGCGGCGTGCGCACGGCCGGCGGCACCGAGAACGCGAGGCCATGGGCCTGCGGCGTGCCGCGGTCGTCGCCGTGGTACGGGTCCTGGCCGAGGATCACGACCTTCACGTCGTCCGGGCTCGTCAGGCGCAGCGCGCGGAACACGTCGGTCGGGTAGACCGTCTTGCCGGCGGCGCGCTCGTCGTCGACGAAGCGACACAACGGCGCGTACGCGTCGCTGTCGGTGAACGGCTTCAGCACGTCGCGCCAGACGGCCGGCAGCGCGTCGAATTGGGCGGCGAGGTGCGGGACGTCGGCGGCGCCGGCCTGCGGCTGCGCGGCGCGCGCCGGAGCCGCTTCCGCGGCCTTCTTGCCGGCCGCGCGCGCACGCGCGGGTGCGGCGGCGGGAACATCGTGCTGCGCCGGTTCCGGCGCGGGATCGTCGAACAGCGACGCCTGTTGCGGCGTACGGAGAGTCTTGCGGGTTGCCATGCGTGATGCGGGTTATTGCGCGCGCAGCCGGTAGCCGCGCTGCGCCTTGCTGATGTTTTCGGGGGCGAGGCCCGGCAGCGCCTGCTGCAATTCGGCGGCGAGCGTCGCGAGCGCCGCTTCCGGGCCGTCGATCAGTTCGAGTTCGATTTCGCTGATCGGTTCGCGGCGCGTATCGCTTTGCGTCTGAACGACGATCTCGCCGACGTCCACCGCCGCCTCGACGGTCGCGCCGCCGATTGCGACGCGCCACAGCGTACGCGAAAAATCCGTGCGGAACAGCGCGTGCAGCGCCGGCGCGGCGTCGCGCAATGCGGTCGCGGCTTCCGGCACGTCGCAGGCTGCGACCAGCGCGTCGATTTCGAGCGCGTCGCCGGCGACGGGCAGCTCCCATTCATGGCGGCGATGCAGGCCGGCCTCGGCGCTGCCGACCGTCTTGAACGTCTGCAGCCAGCCGTGCGGCGTGCGGCGCACGCGCACCGCGCTCTTCGACTGGGCGAGCGCGAGCTCGGGCGTGTCGTAATAGACGTTCGCGAGCGTGATGGCCTGGCCGGCCTCGCCGGTCAGCGTTTCGAAAAAGTGCCGCGCGGCGTCGGCCTGACCGGCCGGCAGCGCGAGCTTGATCTCCCGTTCGATCGCCATCAGAAGAACATCCGCGCGAGTGCCGCGCCCGGCTCGTCCGCGCGCATGAACGCTTCGCCGACGAGGAACGCGTTCACGTTCGCCGCGCGCATCGTGTCGACGTCCGCGCGCGACAGGATGCCCGACTCGGTCACGACCATGCGGTCGGCCGGAACCATGTCGAGCATGTCGAGCGTGGTCTGGATCGTCGTCTCGAAGGTGCGCAGGTTGCGGTTGTTGATGCCGACGAGCGGCGTCTTCAGCGTGAGCGCCTGTTCCATCTCGTTGCGGTCGTGAACCTCGACCAGCACCGCGAGGCCGAGTGAGTGCGCATACGCTTCGAGTTCCTGCATCAGCGGCGTGTCGAGCGCGGCCGCGATCAGCAGGATCGCGTCGGCGCCCATCGCGCGCGCCTCGAGGATCTGGTACGCGTCGACGATGAAGTCCTTGCGCAGCACCGGCAGCGTGCAGGCCGCGCGCGCTTCCTCGAGGTAGCGCACGCTGCCCTGGAAGAACTGTTCGTCGGTCAGCACCGACAGGCATGCAGCGCCGTGCGTCGCGTACGAGCGCGCGATGTCGGCCGGCACGAAATGCTCGCGCAGCACGCCTTTCGACGGGCTCGCCTTCTTCACTTCGGCGATCACCGCGGGCTGGCCGGCGGCCTGCTTCGCGCGCAGCGCGCCGACGAAGTCGCGCAGGTCGCGCGCCGATGCTTCGAGTTTCAGCGCCTCGAGCGGCGTGCTGCGCATGGCTGCCGCGACTTCGTCGCGCTTGACTGCGATGATTCGGTCGAGAATGTCGCTCATGTGGGTTCCTGCTGGATTCGTGAGGGGAGTCAGCGCTTGAACTGCTGCGTGAAGCGCACGAGTTCGTCGACTTTCGCGCGCGCCTTGCCGCTCGCGATCGCTTCGCGGGCGAGCTGGATGCCGTCCGCGATCGACGCGGCGACATTGGCCGCGTAGAGCGCGGTGCCGGCGTTCAGCGTGACGATCTCGCGGGCGACGCCCGGCTGGTTGTCGAGCGCGCCGAGCAGCATCACGCGCGATTCGTCGGCATTTTCGACCTTCAGCGTGCGGTTCGACACCATCTGGAGCCCGAAGTCCTCCGGATGGATCTCGTATTCGTGCACCTGCCCGTCGCGCAATTCGCCGACCAGCGTGGCCGCGCCGAGCGACACTTCGTCCATCCCGTCCTTGCCGTACACGACCAGCACGTGCTGCGCGCCGAGGCGCTGCATCACGCGCACCTGGATGCCGACGAGATCGGCGTGGAATACGCCCATCAGCTGGTTCGGTGCGCCGGCCGGATTGGTCAGCGGGCCGAGGATGTTGAAGATCGTCCGCACGCCGAGCTCGCGGCGCACGGCCGCGATGTTCTTCATCGCCGGATGATGGTTCGGCGCGAACATGAAGCCCATGCCGGTTTCGGCGATCGACGCGGCAACCTGATCCGGCTGCAGGTCGATGTTCACGCCGAGCGCCTCGAGCACGTCGGCGCTGCCGGACTTGCTCGACACGCCGCGGTTGCCGTGCTTCGCGACCTTCGCGCCTGCCGCGGCCGTCACGAACATCGACGCGGTCGAGATGTTGAAGGTGTGCGCGCCGTCGCCGCCCGTGCCGACGATGTCGACGAAGTTGGAGTTGTCCGGCACCTCGACGTGGTGCGCGAACTCGCGCATCACGGTCGCGGCGGCGGCGATTTCGCCGATCGTCTCCTTCTTCACGCGCAGGCCGGTGATGATCGCGGCCGCCATCACGGGCGACATGTCGCCGCGCATGATGAGCCGCATCAGGTGCAGCATCTCGTCGTGGAAGATTTCGCGGTGTTCGATCGTGCGCTGCAGCGCTTCCTGCGGGGTAATCGTCATCGTGCGTCTCCGGTCAGGCGGCCGGCGCGCTCGCGCGGGCGGCTGCGCGATGCTGTTTCAGGAAGTTCTCGAGCAGCGCGTGGCCATGCTCGGACAGGATCGATTCCGGATGGAACTGCACGCCTTCGATCGGCAGCGTCTTGTGGCGCACGCCCATGATCTCGCCGTCGTCCGTCCACGCGGACACTTCGAGGCAGTCGGGCAGCGATTCGCGCTCGATCGCGAGCGAGTGGTAGCGCGTGACGTCGAAATGCTTCGGCAGATCGGCGAACACGCCGCGGCCGTCGGTTTCGATCCGGCTCACCTTGCCGTGCATGATGGTCTTCGCGCGCACGACGCGGCCGCCGAACGCTTCGCCGATCGCCTGGTGGCCGAGGCATACGCCGAGAATCGGCTTCTTGCCCGCGAACTCGCGCAGCACGTCGAGCGTGATGCCTGCGTGCTGCGGATTGCTCGGGCCGGGCGACAGGCAGATCGTGTCGGGGTTCAGGCGCGCGATGTCGTCGAGCGTGATTTCGTCGTTGCGGTAGGTGCGCACGTCCTCGCCCAGTTCTCCGAAGTACTGGACCAGGTTGTAGGTGAACGAGTCGTAGTTGTCGATCATGAGCAGCATGGTCAGTCTCCGGTCAGAAGTCGCTATCGAGGCCGTCCTGGACCTGTTCGGCCGCACGCAGCACCGCGCGCGCCTTGTTCTCGGTCTCTTGCCATTCGGATTCGGGCACCGAGTCGGCGACGACGCCCGCCGCCGCCTGCACGTACAGGTTGCCGTTGTGGATCAGGCCCGTGCGGATCGCGATCGCGAGGTCCATCTCGCCCGAGAACGACATGTAGCCGACCGCGCCGCCGTACAGCCCGCGCTTGACCGGCTCGAGCTCGTCGATCAGCTCCATCGCGCGCACCTTCGGCGCGCCCGACAGCGTGCCGGCCGGGAACGTCGCGCGCAGCACGTCGTAGTTCGTCATGCCGGGCTTGAGCTTGCCCTCGACCGAGCTGACGATGTGCTGCACGTGCGAGTACTTCTCGATCACCATCTTGTCGGTCACCTGCACCGAGCCGATCTGCGCGATGCGGCCGACGTCGTTGCGCGCGAGGTCGATCAGCATCACGTGCTCGGCGATTTCCTTCGGGTCGTTCAGCAATTCGGTCGCGAGTTCGGCGTCGCGCTCGGGCGTGTTGCCGCGCGGGCGCGTGCCGGCCAGCGGCCGGATCGTGACGATCTGGTCATCGCCGCGCTTTTCCTGGCGCACGAGGATTTCCGGCGATGCGCCGACCACGTGGAAATCGCCGAAGTTGTAGTAATACATGTACGGCGACGGGTTCAGCGAACGCAGCGCGCGATACAGCGACAGCGGATTGTCGCGGTACGGCTTGGTCAGCCGCTGGCCGACCTGGATCTGCATCAGCTCGCCGGCCGCGATGTATTCCTTCGCCTGACGCACGGCGGCCAGATAGTCTTCCTTCTTGAATTCGCGGAACGTCTCGGTACGCACGCTCGCCGACGTGACGGGCGGCTGCACCGTCGTGCGCAGGCGCTGCTTCAGTTCGCGCAGGCGCTGCTTGCCCTTCGTGTACGCCTCGGGCTGCGCCGGGTCGGCATAGATGATCAGGTACAGCTTGCCGGCGAGGTTGTCGATCACCGCGACTTCCTCGGTGAGCAGCAGCTGGATGTCGGGCAGGCCGAGATCGTCGCGCGGCGCGGTGTTCGCGAGCTTCTTCTCGATGTAGCGCACCGCGTCGTAGCCGAAATAGCCGGCCAGGCCGCCGCAGAAGCGCGGCAGGCCCGGGCGCTGCGCGACCTTGAAGCGCGCCTGGAACGACTCGATGAAGGCGAACGGGTCGCCGTCGTGCGTTTCGATCACCTCGCCGTCGCGCACGACTTCGGACACGCCGTTGCGGGCGCGCACCAGCGTGCGTGCCGGCAGGCCGATGAACGAATAGCGGCCGAAGCGTTCGCCGCCCACCACCGATTCGAGCAGGAACGAGTTGGCGCCCGCGCGTTCGGGCTGCGCCAGCTTCAGGTAGAGGGACAGCGGCGTTTCGAGGTCGGCGAGTGCTTCCGCGATCAGCGGAATGCGGTTGTAGCCTTCGTTCGCAAGCGATTGGAATTCGAGTTCGGTCATGTTCCGGTCCTGTTCGGGACGAGCGGCGGCGTGCGCCAGGGATCACTTGACGCTGCGCGGCTGCCGTCGGCGAAAGGGCGGTCGATCGAGAAGTGCCTGTTGCCGGCCGGCACTCCGGGCGTGAGCGTCGCGAGCCTGTGGCCGATCCTGAACGCAGGCGTTCGGATGCGGTAGAACTCGGAGGTGGTGCGACGATCGGCGCGCGGATGCGCAGCGAGATAAAAAACGGCGCTGAAGACGGGCTTCAGCGTACCTCATCGAAGAGGTCAGCGCGACCAGCGACGCCAGGGCCAGGCTCCCCGGTCGATGCTGCTCAGACTCCGTTTTTTATTCAGAAACATGCGGATGGAAGAAATAATCAGATGGTTGGCCGGCCGGCATTGTGCGCGGCGATCGCGCGTGCTGCGACCAGCAACGAATCGACTATACCATCCGAATTTATCGTTTGTATAGCTTTGCCGTGGTTGTAGCCGTACGGCACGGTCAGCGTCGCCATCCCGGCTGCGCGGCCCGCCAGCGCATCGTTCTCCGAGTCGCCGATCGCGACCGCCGTGTGCGGCGCCACGCCGAGCGCGTCGCATGCCGCGAGCATCGGCAGTGGATCGGGCTTTTTGCGCGCGACGCTGTCGCCGCCGAGCACGATGCCGAAACGATCGATCAGCCCGTATTGCTCGAGCAGCTCGAGCGCGAAGCGGTGCGGCTTGTTCGTCACGCACGCGAGCCGGATGCCGGCCGCATGCAGCGCATCGAGGCCGGCGGTCACTTCCGGATAGAGCCGCGTGTGCCGGCCGTTGATCTTCGCGTACTCGGCCTGGTAGATCGCGAGCGCGTTGTCGAAGCGCGCTTGCGCGTCGGCCTGCGAGAAGCGCGGCGCCAGCACGCTCTGGATCAGATGCTCGGAGCCCTTGCCGACGTAGCCGATCACCTCGTCGCGCGACGTGGCCGGCGCGCCGAGCCGCGCGAGCATCCCGTTCAGCCCGGCCGTGAAATCGTCGGCCGTGTCGACCATCGTGCCGTCGAGGTCGATCAGCGCCGCATCGATGCGCGGCGCCGCGAAACGGATCGGGGCGCCGGTGTCGGGCGGCGCGCAAGCGTCGAGCGAGGAATCGGCCACGGCGTCAGCTCCGCTCGACCGTCGCGAGTGCCGCGCGCATCTCGTCGATCACCTTGCGATAGTCGGGCTTGCCGAAGATCGCCGAGCCCGCGACGAACGTGTCGGCGCCGGCTGCCGCGATCTCCGCGATGTTGTCGGTCTTCACGCCGCCGTCCACCTCGAGCAGGATCTCGCGGCCCGTGCGTTCGGTGTACGCGTCGATGCGCGCGCGCGCTTCGCGCAGCTTGTTCAGCGTTTCCGGGATGAACGACTGGCCGCCGAAGCCGGGGTTCACCGACATCAGCAACACGAAATCGAGGCGGTCCATCACGTGGTCGAGATAGTTCAACGGCGTGGCCGGATTGAACACGAGGCCGGCCTTGCAGCCGTGGTCGCGGATCAGCGACAGCGTCCGGTCGATGTGGTCCGAGCCTTCCGGGTGGAAGCTGATCAGATTCGCGCCGGCTTTCGCGAAATCGGGCACGATACGGTCGACCGGGCGCACCATCAGATGCACGTCGATCGGCACCTGCACGTGCGGGCGGATCGCTTCGCAGACGAGCGGGCCGATCGTCAGGTTCGGCACGTAATGGTTGTCCATCACGTCGAAGTGAATCCAGTCGGCGCCGGCGGCGACCACGTTGCGGACTTCTTCGCCGAGCCGTGCAAAGTCGGCCGACAGGATGCTGGGAGCGATGCGGAATTGGGTCATGACAGGGGAGCGGGGGACGCTGCGGCGCAAAACCGCCATTCTACCGTCCGGCGACCGCGTGCGCGGCGGCGAGCTGTGCGGTGGCGGCCCGATTGCGCATAGAATGCCGAACCAGTGCGGCGCGCCGCGGCCCGGCGCTACAGATGGCGCGGGCGGTTACCTACAGCGGAAACACCATGAGTCAGTATCAGTTCACCGTTTCGGTGAAAACCAGTTACTTGCCGGAACAATCCGACCCGGATCGACGTCAATACGCATTCGCGTACACGCTGACCATCCGCAATACGGGGCAGGTTGCAGCGCAACTGATCGCCCGTCACTGGATCATCACGGACAGCGAAAATCACTTGCAGGAAGTGAAGGGGCTCGGCGTCGTCGGGCACCAGCCGCTGCTGCAGCCGGGCGAACATTTCGAGTACACGAGCTGGGCCGTGATCGCGACGCCGGTCGGCACGATGCGCGGTGCGTATTTCTGCGTGGCGGAAGACGGCGAGCGGTTCGAGGCGCCCGTCGAAGAATTTGCGCTGCACATGCCGCGCACACTGCATTGAGCGTGCGGCGGGCGCTCAGCGCGGCTGGCGGTCGTTGTCGCGTGCGTGTTTCTTTCTGCCCGACGACGTCCACACGACGATGAAGATCAGCAGCGCAAGCGCGACGAAAGCTTCGAGCCCGAAGATGAGCATCGGATATTGGTCGAGAAAATCTGACATGGCGGTTTCCATCAAGAACGGACATTGTATGTGGTTTGGCGCCCGGGCGGCCGGCTGGCTGGCCGCCGCCGCGGCGGCCGCGCTACTCGCGGCATGCGGCAGCGCGCCGACGCGGACGTCGGCGCTCAAGCCGCCGACGGGCGCGGCGATCGTGCCGGGGCAGGTCGCCGCGCAGCGACTGACGCCGGTGGCCTGGCAGCAGGTGCCGGGCTGGCAGGACGATGCGCTGATCGGCGCGACGGCCGCGTTGCGGCAGAACTGCGTGCGGCTCGCGCGCCAGCCGGCTTGGCAGCGCGCGTGCGCAGCCGCCAACCGGCTCGACGAGTTGGACGTGAGCAGCGCGCGCGCATTCTTCGAAACGTATTTCACGCCGTTTCAGTTCGCCAATACCGACGGTACGCTGGACGGTCTCGTGACCGGCTATTACGAACCGCTGCTGCACGGCTCGAGGGTGCGTCGCGGTCCTTACCAGTACGCGCTGTACCGCTGGCCGGCCGGCTATCGCGCGGGCACCGCGCTGCCGGCGCGCGCGCAGCTCGAGCGCGCGGGCATTCTGAACGGCAACGAACTCGTGTGGGTCGACGATCCGATCGAGGCGTTCTTCCTGCAGGTCCAAGGTTCGGGGCGCGTGTTGCTGGACGACGGTTCGGTGATGCGCGTCGGCTTCGGCGGCACCAACAACCAGCCGTACCGCTCGATCGGCAAATGGCTGATCGATCACGGCGAGCTGACGCCCGCGCAGGCGACGATGCAGGGCATCAAGGCATGGGCGAAGGCGAATCCGGCACGCGTCGACGCGCTGCTCGACACGAACCCGCGCTTCGTGTTCTTCCGCGACATGCCGACCAAGGAAGATGCACCGCACGGTGGCGCGGAAGGCCCGATCGGCGCGCTCGGGGTGCCGCTCACGCCGGAGCGCTCGATCGCGGTCGATCCGTCGTCGATCCCGCTCGGCACGCCGGTGTTCCTGCAGACCACACGCCCGTTGACGAATACACCGATGAACCGGCTCGTGTTCGCGCAGGACACGGGTTCCGCGATCCGCGGCGGCGTGCGCGCCGACTACTTCTGGGGGCTCGGCGACGATGCGGGCGACCAGGCCGGCCGGATGAAGCAGGTTGGCCGGATGTGGCTGCTGTTCCCGAATTCGTGATGCGCGACCGCGCCGACGTAAAGCTGTAGCCGGCGTGCCGACACGGCCTCGAATTGCTGCACCCCAAAGGCTGGATCGTCGATCCGGCCTTTGGGGTGTTTTTCATCGCGGAACGTGGCGAGCGGGCTGGGCTGCGGCGAGCGGCGCCGGCATCCGTGCGCGCGCGGCCCGTCACGAAGCCGCGCTGCGGGTTCAGCCCTTGCGCTTGTCGATCACGCGTCGGGCCTTGCCGACCGAGCGCTCGATCCCGTTGACCGGCAGCACGTTGATGACCGCGGTCACGCCGATCAGCGACTTGATGTCGTGCGCGAGCGCGTGGCTCGCCGCGCGGATCGCCGCGGTGTCGGGAGCCGTCTCCGGGCACGGCTCGACGTTCAGCGTCAGCACGTCGAGCGGGCCTTCCTTCGTCAGCACGATCTGGTAGTGCGGCGCGAGCGCGCGCTGTTTCAGCAGCTGCTCTTCGATCTGCGTCGGGAACACGTTCACGCCGCGCACGATCATCATGTCGTCCGAGCGGCCGGTGATTTTTTCCATCCGGCGCATCGTGCGTGCGGAGCCGGGCAGCAGGCGCGTGAGGTCGCGCGTCCGGTAGCGGATGATCGGCAGCGCTTCCTTCGTCAGCGACGTGAACACCAGCTCGCCCAGTTCGCCGTCCGGCAGCACCGCGCCGGTGTCCGGATCGATGATTTCCGGATAGAAATGGTCTTCCCAGATGGTCGGGCCGTCCTTGGTCTCCACGCATTCCGACGCGACGCCCGGGCCCATCACCTCGGACAGCCCGTAGATATCGACCGCGTCGATGCCCATGCGCTGCTCGATGGCCGTGCGCATGTCGTTGGTCCACGGTTCCGCGCCGAAGATGCCGATGCGCAGCGAGCTCTGCGCGGGATCGAGGCCCTGGCGCTCGATCTCGTCGGCGATCGACAGCATGTAGCTCGGCGTCACCATGATGATGTCGGGCCGAAAGTCCTGGATCAGCTGCACCTGCTTTTCGGTCTGCCCGCCGCCGAACGGAATCACCGTGAGGCCCGCGCGTTCGGCGCCGTAATGCGCGCCGAGGCCGCCGGTGAACAGGCCGTAGCCGTAGCTGACGTGGACCTTGTCGCCGCGGCGGGCGCCGGCCGCGCGGATCGAGCGCGCGACGAGATCGGCCCACGTATCGATGTCGCGCGCGGTATAGCCGACGACGGTCGGTTTGCCGGTCGTGCCCGACGACGCGTGAATGCGCGAGATCTGGTCCTGCGGCACCGCGAACATCCCGAACGGATAGCTGTCGCGCAGGTCGCTCTTGGTCGTGAACGGGAAGCGCGCCAGATCGGCGAGCGTTTTCAGATCGTCCGGATGAACGCCCGCTTCGTCGAACTTGCTGCGATAGACCGGGGAATTTTCGTAGGCGTGCCGAAGCGACCATTTCAGGCGGTCGAGCTGCAGCGCAGTCAGTTCGTCGCGTGAGGCGGTCTCGATCGGCTCGAGCGGTAGCGCGGTAGTCATGCGTGTCTCCAGTGTTTGTTATGTGCGAGCCGCGGGCGTCAGCGATCTTCAGGCAGCACCGTGCCCTTGATTTGCGCCGACTTGCCGCGAAACATCGCGACGGTCTCGCCGGCCTGATTCATGACGCGCACGTCGTAGATGCCGTGCCGGCCGCTGCGCGTCTGCTCGGTTGCCTCGGCCGTCAGCACGTCGTTGCCGTGGACCGGCCGCAGGTACTCGATCGAGCAGCCGGCCGCAACGGTATTCAGGTTGTACGAATTGCATGCGAACGCGAACGTCGAGTCGGCGAGCGTGAAGATGATGCCGCCGTGGCAGGTCTGATGCCCGTTCAGGAATTCCGGCCGCACGCGCATGTGCAGACGTGCGTAGCCGGCGCGCACCTCGGCGATTTCCATGCCGAACGCGCGGCTGCAGGCGTCCGCCTCGTACATGGCCTGCGCAGTCGCGCGCGCGAGTGCGTCGGGGTCGAGCGGGTGAAGGGCGGCTGTCATGTCAACGCCCCTCGAAGCGCGGCGCGCGCTTCTCGATGAACGCCTTGACGCCTTCCGAATAGTCGTACGACTGGCCGAGCTTGCGCTGCAGGTCGCGCTCGACGTCGAGTTGCTGGTCGAGCGTGTTGCTGATGCTGTCGCGCATCGATTGCTTGATCGATGCGATCGCGAGCGTCGGCTGCTGGGCGAGCTGGTTAGCGACCTGACGGACCGACGCGGCAAGCGTATCGTCGTCGACCGCGCGCCAGATCAAGCCCCATTGCTCGGCCTGCTCGGCGCCGAGTTTGTCGCCTGTCAGTGCCAATCCGAGCGCGCGCGCCATGCCGATGCGCTGCGGCAGGAACCACGTGCCGCCCGAGTCGGGCACGAGGCCGATCTTCACGAACGCCTGGATGAAGCTGCTCGAGCGGGCGGCGAACACCAGGTCGCACGCGAGCGCCAGGTTCGCGCCCGCGCCGGCGGCCGTGCCGTTCACGGCCGCGATGACCGGAATCGGCATGCGCTGCAGGCGACGGATCAGCGGATTGAAATGCTCGTCGATCAGCGCGCCCAGATCGGTCGAAGCGCCGGGCGTGAAGTCGAGATCGGCAAGGTCCTGGCCCGCGCAGAAGCCGCGGCCCGCGCCGGTCAGGATCAGCGCGCGGGCGCCGGCTTTCTCGACCTCATCGAGCGCGGACTGCAATTCGCGATGCATCGCGCGCGTGAAGCTGTTCAGCTTGTCCGGACGGTTGAGGGTGACCGTGGCCACGTTCGCGGCCCGATCGAGCTCCAGCTGGATCGCGTCATATGACATGCAGTGTCTCCTTCATGACTTCGTTATAGGCGCGCGGCGAGCCGGTTACACGCGTTCGATCGCGATCGCGATGCCCTGGCCGACGCCGATGCACATCGTGCAGAGCGCGAAGCGGCCGCCGATGCGCTCCAGTTGATGAAGCGCGGTGGTCACCAACCGGGCGCCCGATGCGCCGAGCGGATGGCCGAGCGCGATCGCACCGCCGTTCGGGTTCACGCGCGGATCGTCGTCGGCGACGCCGAGCATGCGCAGCACCGCAAGACCTTGCGACGCGAACGCTTCGTTCAGCTCGATCACGTCGAACTGGTCGATCGACATGCCGAGCTGGCGCAACAGCTTCTGCGTCGCGGGCGCCGGGCCGATCCCCATCACGCGCGGCTCGACGCCGGCCGTCGCCATGCCGACGACACGTGCGCGGCGGCGCAGTCCGTATTGATCGGCGGCCTGCGCGTTGGCGAGCAGCAGCGCGCAGGCGCCGTCGTTGACGCCCGACGCGTTGCCGGCCGTCACCGAGCCGTCGGGACGCACGACGCCCTTCAGCTTGGCAAGCGCGTCGAGCGACGTTTCGCGCGGATGCTCGTCCCGTGACACGACGACGGCGTCGCCCTTCTTCTGCGGAATCGTCACCGCGACTATTTCCGCCGCGAGCGTGCCGTCCTGCTGCGCAAGCGCGGCCTTCTGCTGGCTGCGCAACGCGAACAGATCCTGGTCGGCGCGGCTGATGTCGTAATCGACCGCGACGTTCTCGGCCGTCTCCGGCATCGAATCGACGCCGTATCGCTGCTTCATCAGCGGATTGACGAAACGCCAGCCGATCGTCGTGTCGAATATGTCGGCCTGGCGGGCGAACGCGCTGGCGGCCTTGCCTATCACGAACGGCGCGCGCGTCATGCTTTCGACGCCGCCCGCGATCATCAGGCGCGCCTCGCCGGCCTTGATCGCGCGCGCGGCCGTGCCGACGGCGTCCATGCCGGAGCCGCACAGCCGGTTCAGCGTCGTGCCGGGCACGGCGCTCGGCAGGCCGGCCAGCAGCGCCGACATGCGCGCGACGTTGCGGTTGTCCTCGCCTGCCTGGTTCGCGCAACCGTAGATCACGTCGTCGAGCGCGGTCCAGTCGACGTCGCGGTTACGTTCGATCAGCGCGCTGATCGGCACCGCGCCGAGATCGTCGGCTCGAACGTCTTTCAGGGCGCCGCCGTAGCGGCCGATGGGGGTGCGAATCGCGTCGCAGATGTAGGCGTCGGTCATGGGAGTGTCGGGCGTGTCGATGTGCAACGAACCCGCCGGTTGGCGGATTCGTTCATGGTAGAGAACGTGGCCGAATTTGCACCTCGGCCGTTCGGCTTATGCCGTATGGCCAGCTTCCGCGGGCGCCGCCTTCGGTGCAACATGCACTCGGCTTTGCACGACGCGGAACCGGTTGGCGACGAACGCCGGGTCGGCCAGTGCCGCGTTGGCGGCCGGGTTCGCGCCGGTGCCGTGGAAGTCCGAGAACGCGGCCGACTGGTTGACGAATACGCCGCCCGTCAGGTTGATCGACAGCGCGACGCCGCCGCGAATCGCCGCTTCGTGCGCAGCGTCGAGCACGTTGGCGTCGGTGCTGTAGACGGACAGCGTCAGCGCGCCGTGTTGGGCAGCGATCTCGCCGGCGAGATCGAGCGACTGCGCGGTCGAGTCGGTCGCGATCACGAACGAGATCGGGCCGAACCACTCCTGCGTGAACTTCGCGCGGTCGGCCACGTCGAGCTGCATCACGAGCGGCGTGCGCACGCGAGCGTTGGCGAAGGTGGGATGCACGAGCGTCTGGCTGTCGGCGAGCACGCGGCCGAGCTTGCGGGCGTCGTCGATGCGCGCGCTCACGCCTTCGTTCTGGATCGCGCCGATCAGCTCGACGGAGCGTGCAGCGTCGCCGGTCAGCTTCTGCACGGCGCCGGCGATGGCCTGGGCGACGTCGTCGAAGCTCGCATGGCCATCCGCGGTCTGGATGCCGTCGCGCGGTACGTAGATGTTTTGCGGCGCCGTGCACATCTGGCCCGAGTACAGCGCCAGCGAGAACGCGATGTTCTTGGCCGCGGCCTTGAGGTCGTCGGTCGAGTCGATCACGATCTGGTTGACGCCGGCTTTCTCCGTGTACACCTGCGCCTGGTGAGCATGGCGTTCGAGCCACGTGCCGTTCTGCGTACTGCCGGTGAAGTCGATCAGCTTGATTTCGGGGCGCAGCGCGAGGTCCTGCACGAGCGCGCCGTCGTTCGGCTCGGTCGCGAGCAGCGTGACGACATTTGGATCGAAGCCGGCTTCGCGCAACACGTCGCGGGCGATGCGGACCGTGATCGCGAGCGGCAGGATCGCGCCCGGGTGCGGCTTGACGATCACCGTGTTGCCGGTGGCGAGGTCGGCGAACAGGCCGGGGTAGCCATTCCAGGTCGGGAACGTGCAGCAGCCGAGCACGAGGCCGGTGCCGCGCGGGACGATCGTATAGCGCTTGTGCATCGCGAGCGGCGGGTTCTTGCCCTGCGGCTTTTCCCAATGCGCATCGGCGGGGATGCGGCGCAGCTCGTCCCAGGCATAGGCGACCGCTTCGAGCGCGCGATCCTGCGCGTGCGGGCCGCCGGCCTGGAATGCCATCATGAAGGCTTGGCCCGTCGTATGCATCACGCTGTAGGCGATCTCGAAGCTCGCGCGATTCAGCCGTGCCAGGATTTCGAGGCTGACGCCGATCCATGCGCTCGCGCCGGCTTCACGCCATTGACGTTGGGCCGCGGCTGCCGCGGCGATCAACTCGTCGGGCGTCGATTTTGGATAGCGGATGTCGAGCGGGATCCCGTATGGCGACTGCTCCGCGCCGACGGTCCCGCCGGACGCCGGCTGGTCGAGCTCGAACACGCTGCCGAGATGCGCTTTGAACGCGGCTTCGCCATCGGCGTTCGCGCTTTCCCCGTACACTTTGGGACTCGGCATTTCCGCAAACGGGCTCCAGTACCCGCGGCTCTCGATGGCGGCGAGGGCGTGTTTCAGCGTGTCTTCGTGCTTCGTGAACAGTGCATGGGTCATGACGGCAGCCTGATGGACAGTGAGAAGGGTTGGATCGATTAATTAACCGACCGGTTGGTCGGAGAATGTTAGCATCAAACTATTCGCGTGTGCGAGGCGTTTCTCATTTCATTGATCGAGGAGAAATAGATGTCTTACGAGAACATCCTGGTGGAGACCCGAGGGCGAGTCGGATTGATCACGCTCAACCGTCCGAAGGCGCTCAATGCGCTGAACGATGCGTTGATGGATGAGTTGGGTGCGGCGCTGAAGGCGTTCGACGCAGACGACGAAATCGGCGCGATCGTCGTGACGGGCAGCGAGAAGGCGTTCGCGGCCGGCGCCGACATCGGCATGATGGCCACCTATTCGTATATGGATGTGTACCGCGGCGACTACATCACGCGTAACTGGGAGACCGTCCGCGAGATCCGCAAGCCGATCATTGCGGCCGTGGCGGGGTTTGCGCTCGGTGGCGGCTGCGAACTCGCGATGATGTGCGACATCATCTTCGCGGCCGATACGGCCAAGTTCGGCCAACCGGAGATCAAGCTGGGCGTGATGCCTGGCGCCGGCGGCACGCAGCGTCTGCCGCGCGCGGTCTCGAAGGCGAAGGCCATGGACATGTGCCTGACTGCACGTTTCATGGACGCGGCCGAAGCGGAGCGCGCCGGGCTCGTGTCGCGTGTGCTGCCGGCCGACAAACTCCTCGACGAAGCGGTTGCGGCCGCGACGACGATCGCCGAGTTTTCGCTGCCGGCAGTCATGATGGTGAAGGAGTCGGTGAATCGCGCGTACGAGACGACGCTGGCCGAGGGCGTCCACTTCGAGCGCCGCCTGTTCCATTCGCTGTTTGCGACGGAAGATCAGAAGGAAGGGATGGCGGCATTCGTCGAGAAGCGGAAGCCGGTATTCAAGAACCGCTGATTCGGGCGACGGCAGCGCGACGCGCTGCCGAACGATCGCAATCAGGGGTATCCGACGTGTCGACCTGAAGCCCCGCACGCGGCAGCGTGCGGGGCTTTTTCAAAATATTTTCACAAAGGGGTTGCATTGCGAGAGGCGGGTGCATAGAATCACGCCTCTTTCGCGCTACCGGAAACGCGGCGCGGGAGAAGAAGGGAAGCGGTGCGGTTGGGGTGGTTGTAGTGACCCGAACGCACACGAAGCTGAACCCCTCACCGTCGCAGCGAAGCAGTTCAAAAAGTTGTTGACGAGTGAAGAAAGACGGTTCATAATCTCGTTTCTCTGCTGCTGAAAACGCAGCGCTGCTGAGAAACACGAAGTTCCTCGCAGAAATGCTCTTTAAAAATTAACAGCCGATAAGTGTGGGCGCTTGATGGAAGCGAGCTGATCTTCGGATCAGAAAGCGAAAGTATCAAGAGTCTCACACTAAAGTAAGTCAGGTTTATGAAGAGATTCATATACCTGTCAGCTTTGAGTGAGCGACCGGTTCTTAACGGAACCGAAAACAGTAACAGGTTTAAACTGAAGAGTTTGATCCTGGCTCAGATTGAACGCTGGCGGCATGCCTTACACATGCAAGTCGAACGGCAGCACGGGTGCTTGCACCTGGTGGCGAGTGGCGAACGGGTGAGTAATACATCGGAACATGTCCTGTAGTGGGGGATAGCCCGGCGAAAGCCGGATTAATACCGCATACGATCTATGGATGAAAGCGGGGGACCTTCGGGCCTCGCGCTATAGGGTTGGCCGATGGCTGATTAGCTAGTTGGTGGGGTAAAGGCCTACCAAGGCGACGATCAGTAGCTGGTCTGAGAGGACGACCAGCCACACTGGGACTGAGACACGGCCCAGACTCCTACGGGAGGCAGCAGTGGGGAATTTTGGACAATGGGCGAAAGCCTGATCCAGCAATGCCGCGTGTGTGAAGAAGGCCTTCGGGTTGTAAAGCACTTTTGTCCGGAAAGAAATCCTTGGCTCTAATACAGTCGGGGGATGACGGTACCGGAAGAATAAGCACCGGCTAACTACGTGCCAGCAGCCGCGGTAATACGTAGGGTGCAAGCGTTAATCGGAATTACTGGGCGTAAAGCGTGCGCAGGCGGTTTGCTAAGACCGATGTGAAATCCCCGGGCTCAACCTGGGAACTGCATTGGTGACTGGCAGGCTAGAGTATGGCAGAGGGGGGTAGAATTCCACGTGTAGCAGTGAAATGCGTAGAGATGTGGAGGAATACCGATGGCGAAGGCAGCCCCCTGGGCCAATACTGACGCTCATGCACGAAAGCGTGGGGAGCAAACAGGATTAGATACCCTGGTAGTCCACGCCCTAAACGATGTCAACTAGTTGTTGGGGATTCATTTCCTTAGTAACGTAGCTAACGCGTGAAGTTGACCGCCTGGGGAGTACGGTCGCAAGATTAAAACTCAAAGGAATTGACGGGGACCCGCACAAGCGGTGGATGATGTGGATTAATTCGATGCAACGCGAAAAACCTTACCTACCCTTGACATGGTCGGAATCCTGAAGAGATTCGGGAGTGCTCGAAAGAGAACCGGCGCACAGGTGCTGCATGGCTGTCGTCAGCTCGTGTCGTGAGATGTTGGGTTAAGTCCCGCAACGAGCGCAACCCTTGTCCTTAGTTGCTACGCAAGAGCACTCTAAGGAGACTGCCGGTGACAAACCGGAGGAAGGTGGGGATGACGTCAAGTCCTCATGGCCCTTATGGGTAGGGCTTCACACGTCATACAATGGTCGGAACAGAGGGTTGCCAACCCGCGAGGGGGAGCTAATCCCAGAAAACCGATCGTAGTCCGGATTGCACTCTGCAACTCGAGTGCATGAAGCTGGAATCGCTAGTAATCGCGGATCAGCATGCCGCGGTGAATACGTTCCCGGGTCTTGTACACACCGCCCGTCACACCATGGGAGTGGGTTTTACCAGAAGTGGCTAGTCTAACCGCAAGGAGGACGGTCACCACGGTAGGATTCATGACTGGGGTGAAGTCGTAACAAGGTAGCCGTATCGGAAGGTGCGGCTGGATCACCTCCTTTCCAGAGCTTCTCGCAAAGTTGAGCGCTCACGCTTATCGGCTGTAAATTTAAAGACAGACTCAGGGGTCTGTAGCTCAGTCGGTTAGAGCACCGTCTTGATAAGGCGGGGGTCGTTGGTTCGAATCCAACCAGACCCACCATTTGTCTGGCGGTAACACCCTGAGGCATCTGTACTCATGGGGGCATAGCTCAGCTGGGAGAGCACCTGCTTTGCAAGCAGGGGGTCGTCGGTTCGATCCCGTCTGCCTCCACCAATCCTCAATGACAAGCGTTCGACGCGTCGAGCTTTTGTCATTGGCGATTGAGCCAGTCAGAGTGATATGAGTAACACCATATCGGCTGTCGTTCTTTAACAATCTGGAAGAAGTAAGTAATTTGGATAGTAGAAGCGTCTTGAGATGGACGTGAAAACTATCCGGGTTGTGATTGTATCGATGTATCTCAAGATGATTCGAACTTCATGTTCGGCTCAATTGGAATACGGCACAACGCGAGAACTCAACCTGTAGCGACTGTCGATGAGACAGACTCGTTATAGGGTCAAGCGAACAAGTGCATGTGGTGGATGCCTTGGCGATCACAGGCGATGAAGGACGCGGTAGCCTGCGAAAAGCTACGGGGAGCTGGCAAACGAGCTTTGATCCGTAGATATCCGAATGGGGAAACCCGGCCCTTTTGGGTCATCCTGGACTGAATACATAGGTCCAGAGAAGCGAACGCGGTGAACTGAAACATCTAAGTAACCGCAGGAAAAGAAATCAACCGAGATTCCCAAAGTAGTGGCGAGCGAAATGGGATGAGCCTTGCACTCTTTATTTGTATTGTTAGCCGAACGCTCTGGAAAGTGCGGCCATAGCAGGTGATAGCCCTGTAGGCGAAAACAGTATGAAAGAACTAGGTGTGCGACAAGTAGGGCGGGACACGTGAAATCCTGTCTGAAGATGGGGGGACCATCCTCCAAGGCTAAATACTCGTGATCGACCGATAGTGAACCAGTACCGTGAGGGAAAGGCGAAAAGAACCCCGGGAGGGGAGTGAAATAGATCCTGAAACCGCATGCATACAAACAGTCGGAGCCTCGCAAGGGGTGACGGCGTACCTTTTGTATAATGGGTCAGCGACTTACGTTCAGTAGCAAGCTTAACCGTATAGGGCAGGCGTAGCGAAAGCGAGTCCGAATAGGGCGTTCAGTTGCTGGGCGTAGACCCGAAACCAGGTGATCTATCCATGGCCAGGATGAAGGTGCGGTAACACGTACTGGAGGTCCGAACCCACTAACGTTGAAAAGTTAGGGGATGAGCTGTGGATAGGGGTGAAAGGCTAAACAAACCTGGAAATAGCTGGTTCTCTCCGAAAACTATTTAGGTAGTGCCTCGTGTCTCACCTTCGGGGGTAGAGCACTGTCATGGTTGGGGGGTCTATTGCAGATTACCCCGCCATAGCAAACTCCGAATACCGAAGAGTGCAATCACGGGAGACAGACATCGGGTGCTAACGTCCGGTGTCAAGAGGGAAACAACCCAGACCGCCAGCTAAGGTCCCCAAATATAGCTAAGTGGGAAACGAAGTGGGAAGGCTAAAACAGTCAGGAGGTTGGCTTAGAAGCAGCCACCCTTTAAAGAAAGCGTAATAGCTCACTGATCGAGTCGTCCTGCGCGGAAGATGTAACGGGGCTAAGCTATATACCGAAGCTGCGGATGCGAGCTTTGCTCGCATGGTAGGAGAGCGTTCCGTAAGCCTGCGAAGGTGCCTTGTAAAGGGTGCTGGAGGTATCGGAAGTGCGAATGCTGACATGAGTAGCGATAAAGGGGGTGAAAGGCCCCCTCGCCGTAAGCCCAAGGTTTCCTACGCAACGTTCATCGGCGTAGGGTGAGTCGGCCCCTAAGGCGAGGCAGAAATGCGTAGCTGATGGGAAGCAGGTCAATATTCCTGCACCATTGTTAGATGCGATGGGGGGACGGATCGCGGAAGGTTGTCCGGGTGTTGGAAGTCCCGGTCGCTGCATTGGAGAAGGCACTTAGGCAAATCCGGGTGCGTAATTCAAGGGTGTGGCGCGAGCTCCTTCGGGAGCGAAGCAATTGGAAGTGGTTCCAAGAAAAGCCTCTAAGCTTCAGTCTAACGATGACCGTACCGCAAACCGACACAGGTGGGCGAGATGAGTATTCTAAGGCGCTTGAGAGAACTCGGGAGAAGGAACTCGGCAAATTGGTACCGTAACTTCGGGATAAGGTACGCCCTTGTAGCTTGACTGGCCTGCGCCAGGAGGGTGAAGGGGTTGCAATAAACTGGTGGCTGCGACTGTTTAATAAAAACACAGCACTCTGCAAACACGAAAGTGGACGTATAGGGTGTGACGCCTGCCCGGTGCCGGAAGATTAAATGATGGGGTGCAAGCTCTTGATTGAAGTCCCGGTAAACGGCGGCCGTAACTATAACGGTCCTAAGGTAGCGAAATTCCTTGTCGGGTAAGTTCCGACCTGCACGAATGGCGTAACGATGGCCACACTGTCTCCTCCCGAGACTCAGCGAAGTTGAAGTGTTTGTGATGATGCAATCTACCCGCGGCTAGACGGAAAGACCCCATGAACCTTTACTGTAGCTTTGCATTGGACTTTGAACCGATCTGTGTAGGATAGGTGGGAGGCTATGAAACCGGAACGCTAGTTTCGGTGGAGCCGTCCTTGAAATACCACCCTGGTTTGTTTGAGGTTCTAACCTTGGCCCGTGATCCGGGTCGGGGACAGTGCATGGTAGGCAGTTTGACTGGGGCGGTCTCCTCCCAAAGCGTAACGGAGGAGTACGAAGGTACGCTAGGTACGGTCGGAAATCGTGCTGATAGTGCAATGGCATAAGCGTGCTTAACTGCGAGACCGACAAGTCGAGCAGGTGCGAAAGCAGGTCATAGTGATCCGGTGGTTCTGTATGGAAGGGCCATCGCTCAACGGATAAAAGGTACTCTGGGGATAACAGGCTGATACCGCCCAAGAGTTCATATCGACGGCGGTGTTTGGCACCTCGATGTCGGCTCATCTCATCCTGGGGCTGTAGCCGGTCCCAAGGGTATGGCTGTTCGCCATTTAAAGAGGTACGTGAGCTGGGTTTAAAACGTCGTGAGACAGTTTGGTCCCTATCTGCCGTGGGCGTTGGATATTTGAAGGGGGCTGCTCCTAGTACGAGAGGACCGGAGTGGACGAACCTCTGGTGTACCGGTTGTCACGCCAGTGGCATCGCCGGGTAGCTATGTTCGGAAGAGATAACCGCTGAAAGCATCTAAGCGGGAAACTCGCCTTAAGATGAGATATCCCTGGGGACTAGATCCCCTTGAAGGGTCGTTCGAGACCAGGACGTTGATAGGTCAGGTGTGTAAGCGCAGTAATGCGTTCAGCTAACTGATACTAATTGCCCGTAAGGCTTGATCCTATAACAAGTCTGCCTTGTAGATCGGCGCCGTGCGAAAGCACTGGCCGCGATCCGGAGCGACATGTTGGATTCTCGTGTGTGATACACACAACCTAAATTACTGCTTCTTCCAAGATTGGTTCTGTTGGCCACGCCAGCAGAACAACCCTCTTTGCCTGATGACCATAGCGAGTCGGTCCCACCCCTTCCCATCCCGAACAGGACCGTGAAACGACTCTACGCCGATGATAGTGCGGATTCCCGTGTGAAAGTAGGTAATCGTCAGGCTCCCTAAGCCAAGAACCCCCGCCCGATAAGGCGGGGGTTTTTGCATTTGTGGCTCTGAAAATACGATCTCACCGCGACTAAAGCCATCATTTCAGTGGTGTAACGCCGTGATCTAGATCAGTACCGAAGCCCTATCCCATACCAACAAAATTCCATCCCCCTTCCCAATTTCCGACGGACAATCAGGAAATTCGGATGAAGTGAAGCCTGATCAAGGGCGTCCACGTAGAATCTGCCAATCTCCCCCGATGCAGGATCCAGAACGATGAACGGAGCTACCCAGATAGCTCGGGCCGTTTGCCCGCACGATTGTCCCGACACATGCGCGATGCGCGTAACCGTCGAAAACGGCAAGGCAATCAAGGTCACCGGCGACCCCGAGCATCCGCCGACCCAAGGCGTGCTGTGCACGAAAGTCAGCCGATATGCCGATCGTGTTCATCATCCTGACCGTCTGACCGTTCCGCTCAAGCGCATCGGTGCGAAGGGGGAAGGGCGTTTTGCGCCGATCACCTGGAACGAAGCGTTCGACGAGATCGGCCGCCGCTTGGGCGATATCGCCGCGCGCTCGCCGGAGTCGATCCTGCCGTACAGCTATGCGGGAACGATGGGCCTCGTGCAGGGCGAAGGCATTGCTCAACGGTTCTTCCACAAAATCGGCGCGTCGCGGCTCGAGCGCACAATCTGCGCGGCGGCCGGCGCGGCAGGGCTGCGCTACACGTATGGCGGAAACATCGGCATGCACCTCGAACATTTCGAGGAAAGCGAGCTGATCCTCATCTGGGGCGCCAATCCAATTGCGTCGAGTCTGCATTTCTGGACACGCGCGCAGGAAGCCAAGCGCCGCGGGGCACGCCTGGTCGCGATCGATCCGTATCGCTCGTTGACCGCGGAGAAGTGTCATCAGCACATCGCACTGAAGCCGGGCACCGACGGCGCGTTCGCCTTGGGCATGATGCATGTGCTGATTACCGAGAACCTGCTCGATCACGACTACATCGCGAACCATACGGTCGGCTTCGAGGCGCTGAAGGCGCGAGCGCTGTCCTATCCGCCCGAACGCGTCGCCCAAATTTGCGGGATCGACGCGTCGGAACTGATCGAACTCGCGCGCCGCTACGGCGCGACGCGCAAGGCATCGATTCGCCTCAATTACGGCATGCAGCGCGTGCGCGGCGGCGGCAATGCAGTGCGTGCAATCGCATCCCTGCCCGGACTCACGGGCGCATGGCGCGATCGGGCCGGCGGGCTGTTGCTGTCGTCGTCGGAATTCGCGCCGATCGATCATGCCGCCTTGCTGCGCCCGGATCTCATCCCCGGCTGGCCGCACAAGTTGCCGCGCATCATCAACATGAATGCGATCGGCGACGCGTTGCTGCATCCGGGCGACGATGCCTTCGGGCCGAAGGTGGAAGCGGTGATCGTCTACAACTCGAACCCGGTGGCCGTCGCGCCGGACTCGTCGAAGGTAGCAGCGGGGTTCGCGCGCGAGGACCTGTTCACAGTCGTTCTGGAGCACTTCCAGACGGATACCGTCGATTTCGCCGACATTGTGCTGCCTGCGACGACGCAACTCGAGCATCTCGACATCCACAAATCGTATGGTCACACCTACGTGATGGCGAACCTGCCGGCGATCCCGCCGGTCGGCGAGGCGCGGCCGAACACGGAGATTTTCCGCGGCATCGCGCGCAGCATGGGGCTCGACGAGCCGGCGCTCTATCACAGCGACGAAGAAGTCGCTCAGACGGCGCTCCGCTGGGACGACCCGACGCTCGATAGCGACTGGAACACCTTGAAGCACGCGGGCTGGGTGAAGCTCAAGCTCGCGGATGCGCCGTTTGCAAACGGCGGCTTCCGCACGCCGTCCGGAAAATGCGAGTTCCACAGCGCGCGACTCGAGCAAATGGGCCTGGATCCGGTGCCGGATTATCTGCCGCCGTACGAGTCGGCCGAGGCGTCGCCGGAACTGGCCGCGCGTTACCCGCTCGCGATGATTTCGCCGCCGGCCCGCCACTTCCTGAACAGCACGTTCGTCAACGTCGAGAGCCTGCGCAGTACGGAAGGCGAGCCGCACCTCGACATCCATCCGGCGGACGCCGAGTCGCGCGGCATCGGCGATGGCGACACGGTGCGAATCTTCAACGACCGCGGCTCGATGCAGGCCGTCGCGAGGGTCACGGATCGTGCGCGCGCGGGGCTGGTCGTGGGCTTGTCGATCTGGTGGAAGAAGTTGTCCGCGGACGGCCGAAACGCAAATGAAGTGACGAGTCAGGCGCTGACCGATCTCGGCAATTCGGCGACGTTTTACGATTGCCTGGTAGAAGTAGAACGGATTTGACCGAACATCGCGATATGATCTGACGAATTCAATCGAAAGTTGGAAGTGGGTATCTAACCCTGTTGTCTCGGGACGGGCGAGCCGCTACGATGCGTTTTAGCACGACCATTCGAAAATCAGTGAGGAGACGCGCGGCATGGAAAAAATTTGGCTGAAATCGTACCCACCCGGCGTTCCAGCCGAAATTGACGCGTCCCCCTACCCATCCATCCCGGATCTGCTCGACGAGAGCTTCCGCCAGTATCGTGATCGCAGCGCGTTCGTCTGCATGGGCAAGCGCATCACGTACGGCGAACTCGATGCGCTGTCGCGACATTTCGGCGCGTGGCTGCAGTCGCGCGGGCTGAAGCGCGGCGCGCGCGTCGCGTTGATGATGCCGAACGTGCTGCAATACCCGGTGGCGATCGTCGCGGTGCTTCGCGCCGGCTATACGGTCGTCAACGTCAACCCGCTCTATACGCCGCGCGAGCTCGAGCATCAGCTGAAGGACAGCGGCGCAGAGGCGATCGTCATTCTCGAGAACTTCGCGTCGACGCTTCAGGCCGTGATCGCCAACACCGGGATCAAGCACGTCGTCGTCGCATCGATGGGCGACCTGCTGGGCATCAAGGGCTGGCTCGTCAACTATGTCGTGCGGCGCGTAAAGAAGATGGTGCCGCCGTGGCAATTGCCGTCGTATACGCGCTTCAACGCCGCGCTGTCGGAGGGCGCACGGCAGACCTTCAAACCGCCGAAGCTCGCGCCGGACGACGTCGCGTTCCTCCAGTACACGGGCGGCACCACCGGGGTCGCGAAGGGCGCGACGCTGCTGCACCGCAACATCGTGTCGAACGTGCTGCAAGCCGGCGCGTGGCACCATCCGGCGCATGAGAAATTCCCCGACGTGAAGCAGTTCATCACCGTCGTCGCGCTCCCGCTCTATCACGTGTTTGCGCTGACCGTCTGCGGGTTCCTGACCATGCGCACGGGCGGCATGGGCATCCTGATCCCGAACCCGCGCGACATCGGCGGCATGATCAAGGAGCTGAAGGGCTACCAGATCTCGACGATTCCGGCAGTCAACACGTTGTACAACGCGCTGCTGAACCATCCGGATTTCGGCCAGCTCGACCTGTCGAAGCTCGCGATCGCGAACGGCGGTGGGATGGCGATCCAGGAAGGCGTCGCGAAGCGCTGGTACGAAAAAACCCATACGGCGATCGTCGAAGGGTATGGCCTGTCGGAGACGTCGCCGGTGGCGACCTGCAACCCGGTGACGGCCACCGAATACAGCGGGACGATCGGTTTGCCGCTGCCGTCGACCGAGATTGCGATTCGCGACGACGCGGGCAACGACGTCGCGCTCGGCGAGCCGGGCGAGATCTGCATTCGCGGGCCGCAGGTGATGGCCGGCTACTGGAACCGTCCGGATGAAACGGCGAAGGTCATGTTTCCCGACGGCTTCTTCAAGACCGGCGACATCGGCGTGATGGACGCGCGCGGTTACGTGAAGATCGTCGATCGCAAGAAGGACATGATCCTCGTGTCCGGCTTCAACGTGTATCCGAACGAGGTCGAGGACGTGGTGGCGTCGCATCCGGGCGTGTTCGAGGTGGCGGCCGTCGGCGTACCGGACGAACACTCGGGCGAAGCGGTGAAGCTGTTCGTCGTGAAGAAGGACCCGGCGCTCACCGACAAGGACATCCTCGCGTACTGCAAGGAGCGGCTCACCGGCTACAAGCGGCCGAAGCTGGTCGAATTCCGCACGGAACTGCCGAAGACGAACGTCGGAAAGATCCTGCGGCGCGAACTGCGCGACGGCCGCGCGTAACGTCGACGTTCGAACCTGCGAGCCCGGCCTTGTGCCGGGCTTTTTAATTTTGGGCGGGCGACGCGTCGCGCTGCAGATATCGTCGGGACGTGGCCGTCGCCACGATGGTCGTTCGACTCCGAGGGCGGTGGCCGCCGGCGCGGCCGCGACCATTCCATGCACCCGCTTCGTTTCGAATGGCAGGCGCGCGGTGAACTTCGGTGCCGGTAAAGGCGGCGTTCACGTGGCGCTGCGTCGCCAGCGCACAGCCGGCGCAAGCGCTCGCGCCGCGCCGCCGCGCGCGCCACACGCCGACCGCGCCCAACCGAAAAAGAAAAAGGCGCCCGAAGGCGCCTTCAAGACACTGCGGCTTGTCAGGCAAGCTGATTAGAACTTGTGACGGATGCCGACGCGGGCTGCGACCTGGTTGCTGGTGCTCGACGCGTCGAGGCCGTTGATCGCGGCGGTTGCCTGAACGACGTTGCCCTTCGAATCGAGCACGTTGCCCGACGCGTGTTGATACACGCCGATCACGTAGACGTCGGTGCGCTTCGACAGGAAGTAGTCGACGCCCAGCGAGCCCTGGTGATACTTGGCCGCCGAGTTGCCGTCGATCTTGCTGCCTTGCGTGTAGTCGTACGCGGCGCCGAGGATCAACGCCGGGGTCAACTGGTACTTGAAGTTGAGTTCGCCGTTGTTGAACGTCGCGGTCTGGTTCGTGTATTGACCGGCCGAGAAGCCCTTGAACTTCGTGTTCGAGTACGTCGCGCCGATCGTTGCCGCGCCGAACGTGTATGCACCGCCCGCGCCGATGACCTGGTACGTGTTCGCGCTGTTCGCGTACGTGCCGTAAACCGGCGAGGAGACGACCGGCTTGCCGCTTGCCGCCGGATCGGACGAGCCGGTGTTGAAGATGCCGCCGTAGTTCGCCGGCGTACGTGCGTTCAGGTAGCCGACGCCCAGGACCAGCGGGCCGTTGTTGTAGCCCGCGCCGAGCGACCAGACCTGATTCTTCGAGAACTGGCCGGCTTGGCCGCCGAAGCTGTACAAGCCGCCGAACGTGAAGCCGCCGTAGTTTGCGCTCGTGTACTTGACCGCGTTGTTCACACGGTAAGCGTTGTTGAAGTTGTCGAGGTCGCCCGGGTGAGCGGCGATGTAGCCGCCCCATTGGTCACCTGCCTCGAGCGGGCCGACGAAGTCGACGACGGAGTCGTACTGGCGACCCAGCGTGACCGTGCCGTACTGGCTCGACAGGCCGACGTAAGCCTGACGACCGAACATCAGGCCGCCTTGACCGAGCTTGCCGGAGTTCACGTCGAAACCATTTTCGAGCACGAAGATCGCCTTCAGGCCGCCGCCCAGATCTTCGGTGCCGCGCAGGCCGAAGCGGCTGCCTTGCATCACGCCGCTGGCCAGACCGTACAGATGGCCGCCCTTCGCGTTGTTGTTGAAGATGAAGCCTTCATCGATGATGCCGTAAAGGGTCACGCTGCTTTGCGCATGGGCTGCGCCAGCGAACGCGCCCAGCGCGACGAGCGCGAGAAGCGACTTTTTCATTAACGGATCTCCAAGAATCACTGAATTTTTTTGGCGGGGCGGATAGTTATGTTGTGTCGACGAGCCCCTTCAACTTCGCAAGAAGTCGCTCGTAATGTAGCAAAGCCACTTTTTCCGACAAAGCGAAATGCCGTGGCTCAAGGTCGCCATGTTTCCTTTATGCAACAATGGTTAAAATCACGGGTTAACCGCAATTTCCGCTGAATAATCAAGTCGGTTACGCAGCGGAGCACGTGCCTTTTGCCGCCCGCGGCAGCACACGCAGACAGGAGAACAGGATGGTGTTGGACGAACTGATCAGCGAATTCGACCGTGGCCTCAGGTCGCTGACCGGCATTAGCCGGATGAGCCGGCCGGTGCCGGTGCCCGCGCAGCCGCCGGCTGCCGAACTGACGCCCGCGGAGCGCACGCACGCCGCCGGGCTGATGCGTGTGAACCACGTCGGCGAGGTTTGTGCGCAGGCGCTCTATCAGGCGCAGAAGTTCACCGCGCGCACCGCCTCCGCGAAGGCGATGTTCGAGGAAGCCGCGCGCGAGGAAGAGGACCATCTCGCATGGACCGCGCACCGCCTGAAGGAGCTCGACTCGCGCCCGAGCCTGTTGAATCCGCTCTGGTATGCGGGTGCGCTGGCGATCGGCGTGGCTGCCGGCACGCTCGGCGACAAGGTCAGCCTGGGCTTCATGGCCGAGACCGAGCGCCAGGTGGAGAATCACCTCGAAGGCCACCTGTCCGAGCTTCCGGCCGCGGACACCGCGTCGCGCGCGATCGTCGATCAGATGCGCATCGACGAGGTGAAGCACGGCAAGGCAGCGACCGATGCCGGCGGAGTGGAATTGCCGCTGCCTGCTCGGATGCTGATGCGCGCCGCCTCGAAAGTCATGACCAGCACTGCGTACTATCTGTGATCTTCGGGCCGGGGCCGCGCACGACGCGGCTCCGGTTCACCGCCGACGATACCGCCCGCTTTTTCCGCGTTTTCCCGCCCCTGAAAGCCCCGCCCGCACGCCAGTCTGGCCCGCCTTTCTCACGTATCACCTTCACAAGTTGCACTAGCCCATTCATTTATAACGATTTTTAGTTTGCAGGGCCGCATGAGAAACCGCGCGTAAGTCCTTGTTCTGAATAACAAAATTCGTCAAAAAAGCGGGCCGCTCCCTTGACCGTGCCAAACCCTTCCTCTAAAGTGGGAGACAGTGTGAGAAAGTGTATTTTTGTGTGATTTGGCGGGCCATTCGGGCTAAATTCTTGAGCGTTGGGCGGGTGCTTCGGTGCCCTGAACGGGAGAGCGGAACGTGTTCCAAGGGGCGTCGGCGCTGACGCTCGATGCGAAAGGCCGGATGTCGGTGCCGGCCCGCTATCGCGAAGCGCTGCAAGGACAGGCAGAAGGACGGGTGACTGTGACCAAGCACCCGGACGGCTGCCTGTTGCTGTTTCCGCGCCCGGAATGGGAAGTGTTTCGCGCCAAGATCGCCGCGCTGCCGATGGACGCCCATTGGTGGCGCCGTATTTTTCTCGGCAACGCGATGGACGTCGATCTCGACAGCGCGGGCCGGATTCTCGTATCGCCCGAGCTGCGAATGGCAGCCGGACTGGAAAAGGAAGTCATGTTGTTGGGAATGGGTAGTCACTTCGAGCTGTGGGATTCGCAGACCTACATCGCGAAGGAGCAGGCAGCGGTGGCGCAGGGCATGCCCGACGCGCTGAAGAATTTCACGTTCTGATTGCGGTGACGGAGACGCCCGCGATGGGAAACGAATTGCAGCATCGGACCGTATTGCTGGACGAAGCGGTCGATTCGCTCGTGACGCGACCGGACGGCATTTACGTCGACGGCACGTTCGGGCGCGGCGGCCACAGCCGCGCGGTGCTCGCACGGCTCGCGCCGGGCGGGCGGCTGATCGCGTTCGACAAGGATCCGAGGGCGATCGAGACGGCGCAGCGCATCGAGGATGCGCGCTTCTCGATCGTGCACGACAGCTTTGCATCGATGCGCGACGCGCTGGCGGCGCGCGGTGTCGAGAAGGTGTCGGGGGTGTTGCTGGACCTGGGCGTGTCCTCGCCGCAGGTGGACGATCCGGCGCGCGGCTTCAGCTTCCGCGCCGATGGCCCGCTGGACATGCGAATGGATCCGACGCGCGGCGAGTCGGCGGCCGAGTGGCTCGCGCGGGCTTCGGTGCAGGAATTGACGGAGGTGATACGAGATTATGGGGAAGAACGGTTTGCTTTTCAGATTGCAAAGGCGCTTGTTGCTCGCCGGGCAGAGTCCGACCGTCTTGGGCCTCTCGACACCACGGGCGAGCTTGCCCAAATCGTGGGTCACGTCGTCAAAACCCGTGAGAAGGGCAAGGATCCGGCAACCCGCACCTTTCAGGCTATACGGATTCACGTCAATCAAGAGCTTGCGGACCTGCAAGTCGTACTAGACGCGGCATTGTCGTTGCTGGAGCAAGGGGGGCGGCTGGTGGTCATCAGCTTTCATTCACTCGAGGATCGAATCGTCAAGCGATTCATGCAGGCGCACGCGAGTGCGCCTGCGGTCGACCGTCGCCTGCCGATTCGCGCCGTCGACCTCCCGAGCCCGCCTCTGAAGATCGTCAGCCGTCAGTTTCCGAGCGAAGCGGAAGTCGCCGCGAATCCGCGCGCCCGGTCGGCCGTGATGCGCATCGCGGAGCGCGTCACGCCATGAGCCGCTTCAACATCTTCCTGCTGATCATCGTGATGGGTTGCGCGTTGTCGGTCGTCAATTCGACGAACCAGCAGCGCCAGATCTTCATCCAGCTGCAGCGCGCGCAGTCGCAGGAGCGTCAGCTCCAGCAGGATTACGCGCAGCTTCAATATCAGCAGAGCGCGCTGTCGAAGACCTCCCGCATCGAGCAGCTCGCGAACGATACGCTGAAGATGCAGCCGATCACGACCGGCCGCACGCAGTACCTGACGCTGCCGTCGGGCGCCGCGAAGGCGATCGACGCACCGATTCCCGCGTCGGCCGATGCCGGCGCGAAGGGCCGCGGGGGCGCACGATGAAGCCGTCGCACAAGCGCCAGGACGTGAAATTCTCGTCGAGCCCCGTGCTCGGCGTGCACCTGCCGATGTGGCGCTCGAAGCTCGTCGTGTTCCTGCTGTTCATGGCGTTCGTCGCGCTGACCGCGCGCGCGTTCTGGATCCAGGGCCCCGGCAACGCGTTCTACCAGAAGCAGGGCGAGAGCCGCTATCAGCGCACGATCGAGCTGCCGGCCACGCGCGGCAAGATCCTCGACCGCAACGGGCTCGTGCTCGCGACGAGCCTGCCCGTGCGCGCGATCTGGGCCATTCCCGACGCCGTGCCGGACGACCTCGACGCCGCCAAGATCAACCAGCTCGGCAAGCTGCTCGGCATGACGCCGAAGGAGCTGCGCATCAAGCTGTCGGAAGACAAGGGCTTCGTCTACGTGAAGCGTCAGGTGCCGCTCGACGTCGCCGACAAGGTCGCCGCGCTCGACATCCCGGGCATCTATCAGCGCAACGAGTACAAGCGCTTCTATCCGGAAGGCGAGATCACCGCCCATCTGATCGGCTTCACGAACGTCGAGGACGAAGGGCAGGAGGGCGTCGAGCTCGGCGACCAGAAGTCGCTGTCCGGCACGTCCGGCGTGCGTCGCGTGATCAAGGACCGGATGGGGCACATCGTCGAGGACGTCGCCGAACAGATTCCGCCGCACAACGGCACCGACGTCGACCTGTCGATCGACAGCAAGATCCAGTACATCGCGTACGCGAACCTGAAGGCCGCCGTCGAGAAGTTCAAGGCCAAGGCCGGCGCGGCGATGGTCGTCGACGTGCGCACCGGCGAAGTGCTCGCGCTGGTCAACTATCCGACCTACAACCCGAACGACCGCACGCGCCTGACCGGCGAGCAGCTGCGCAACCGGATCCTGACCGACGTGTTCGAGCCGGGCTCGATCATGAAGCCGTTCACCGTGTCGCTCGCGCTCGACCTGCATCGCGTGACGCCGAACACGCTCGTCGAGACGGGCAACGGGCACTTCGTGCTCGACGGCGCGCCGATCACCGACGATGCGGGCTTCGGCACGCTGACGGTCGGCGGTGTGATCCAGAAGTCGAGCAACATCGGCGCGACCAAGATCGCGATGACGATGCGGCCCGAGGAAATGTGGAACATGTATACGAGCATCGGCCTCGGCCAGGCGCCGAAGGTCGGCTTCCCCGGCGCCGCGGCCGGCCGGCTGCGTCCGTGGAAGAGCTGGCGCCGCATCGAGCAGGCGACGATGTCTTACGGCTACGGGCTGTCGGTATCGCTGTTCCAGCTGGCGCGCGCGTACACCGCGATCGCGCACGACGGCGAACTGATGCCGGTGACCATTTTCAAGACCGACCCCAATCAGCAGATCACGGGCACGCAGGTATTCACGCCGACCACCGCGCGCGAAGTGCGCGCGATGCTCGAGACCGTCGTTGCGCCGGGCGGCACGTCGCCGGACGCCGCGGTGCCCGGCTATCGCGTCGGCGGCAAGAGCGGTACCGCCTACAAGCACGAAGGTCATGGCTACACGCGCAAGTACCGCGCGTCGTTCGTCGGGATGGCGCCGATGCCGAATCCGCGCATCGTGGTCGCGGTGTCCGTGGACGAGCCGACCGCGGGCAGCCACTTCGGCGGGCAGGTCTCGGGCCCCGTATTTTCGGCGATCGCGGGTGATACGATGCGCGCGCTGAACGTGCCGCCGAACATGCCGATCAAGCAGCTCGTCGTATCGGGCGACGCCGCGCCGGCGGCGCCCGCCGCGTCGGGGCCGCAAAAGCTCGCCGGCAGCGGCCACGCGAAGCATATGATCGTTTCCAGCACTACACGTAATTCACCAGGAGTTGTTCGATGAGCGCCGCTCGCAGTTCTCATCCGGCGCATCAGCAGATCGCAGCCGCGCTTGCGTGGCTGCGCCAGCATGTGGCCCCCGCGGCGCAGCTGCATGCCGACACGCGCAGCCTGCAGGCCGGCGACGTGTTTCTCGGCTATGCGGTCGACGGGGCCGACAATCGCGCGTTCATTGCCGATGCGGTGGCCCGCGGCGCGGCCGCCGTGCTGTATCAACCGGAAGGCCTCGCTGCCGCGCCGGCCGTTCCGGTCGCGTTCGCGGTGCCTGGCCTCGACCAGCTCGCCGGCGAAATCGCGAGCGGCTGGTACGGCGATCCGAGCGACGCTCTGCTCGCGATCGGCGTGACCGGCACGAACGGCAAGACGTCGTGCACGCAATGGATCGCCGCCGCGCTGACGGCGCTGCACCAGCCCTGCGCGCTGATCGGCACGCTCGGCAGCGGCATGCCGGGCCAGCTCGTGCCGACCGGCTTCACGACGCCCGACGCGCCGCAGTTGCAGCGCAGCCTCGCGCGCCTGCGCGATGCGGGCGCGAAGGCCGTCGCGATGGAAGTGTCGTCGCACGCGCTGCATCAAGGCCGCGTGAACGGCACCGCGTTCGACATCGCGGTGTTCACGAATCTCACGCAGGATCATCTCGACTATCACCGCACGTTCGACGCGTACGAGGCGGCGAAGGCGAAGCTGTTCGCGTGGCGCGGGCTGCGCGCGGCGGTCGTCAATCGCGACGACGCGGCGGGCCGCCGGCTGCTCGAGAAGCTGGCCGGACGCGTGCGCACGATCGCGTACGGCATCGGCGACGCGCCGTCGGCCGGCGCCGACCGCGAGCTGGTCGCGACCGACGTGCGCGCGACTGCCGCGGGCACCGCGTTCCGGCTGCGCTCGTCGTGGGGCGAGGCCGACGTCGAGGTCGGCACGCTCGGCACGTTCAACGTCAGCAACCTGCTCGCGGTGCTCGGCTCGCTGCTCGCGGCCGACGTGCCGTTCGACGCGGCGGTTGCCGAGATCGCGCGGCTCGAGTCCGTCAACGGCCGCATGCAGCGGCTCGGCGGTCGGCCGCAGAACGACGAGCCGCTGGTGGTGATCGACTATGCGCACACGCCGGACGCGCTCGACAAGACGCTCGAAGCCCTGCGCCCGATCGCGGCGGCGCGCGGCGGCCGGCTCGTCTGCATGTTCGGCTGCGGCGGCGACCGCGACGCGACGAAGCGCCCGCTGATGGGCGCGATCGCCGAGCGGCTCGCCGACGAAGTCGTCGTCACGAGCGACAACCCGCGCAGCGAAGATCCACAGCGCATCATCGACCAGATCGTCGCCGGCATGACGGCGCCCGATCGCGCACGCCGTATCGAGGATCGCGCGAGCGCGATCCTGCAGGCCGTGCGCGGCGCCGCGCGCGAAGACGTCGTGCTGCTGGCCGGCAAGGGCCACGAAGCGACGCAGGAAATCATGGGCAAGAAGCGCACGTTCTCGGATCAGGATCACGCGCGGCTCGCGCTGGCGGCGCGCGCGACCCACGGCAAGGGAGGCGGCGAATGACGATGCTCAGTCTCGGCGAAGCCGCGCGCCTGATTCCCGGCGCCGTCGTTCACGGCGATCCGGCCACGACGTTCGAGCGCGTATCGACCGACAGCCGTACGGCCGGCCCCGGCGACCTGTTCGTCGCGCTGAAGGGTGAGCGCTTCGACGCGCACGACTTCCTCGGCGACGTGGCCGCGCGCGGCGCAGCCGCGGCGCTGGTCGCGCACGTGCCGGCGGGCCTCGCGATGCCGGTCGTCGAAGGCGGCGAGACGCGCGCCGCGCTCGGCGCGCTCGCGCATGGCTGGCGCAAGCGCTTCGCGCTGCCGCTCGTCGCCGTGACGGGCAGCAACGGCAAGACGACCGTCAAGGAAATGATCGCGTCGATCTTCGCGGCAGCGGTCGGCGCCGACGCACGGCTCGCGACGGCCGGCAACCTGAACAACGACATCGGCGTACCGCTGACGCTGCTGCGGCTGTCGGCCGCGCACCGCCTCGCGGTGATCGAGCTCGGCATGAACCATCCGGGCGAGACCGACGTGCTCGCGCGCCTCGCCGCGCCGACCGTCGCGCTCGTCAACAACGCGCAGCGCGAGCACCAGGAGTTCATGGCGACGGTCGAGGCGGTCGCGCTCGAACACGCGGCGGTGATCCACGCGCTCGCGCCGGACGGTGTCGCCGTGTTCCCGGCCGACGATGCGTACGCGGGCATCTGGCGCGTCGCGGCGACCGGCAACCGGATTCTCGATTTCGCGCTGCACGACGCGCAGCGGCAGGTCGACGCCCAAGTCACCGGCCGCTTGCAAGGCGGCGAGCTCGCGATCGACACGCCGTCCGGCGCGCTGACCGTACGGCTGCGCGCGCTCGGCGAGCACAACGCGCGCAACGCGCTGGCGGCCGCGGCCGCGGCGCTCGCGGCCGGCGTCGAGCTGGCCGCGATCGGGCGCGGGCTCGAAGCGTTCGAGCCGGTCAAGGGCCGCTTGCAGGTGCGGCGTGCGGACGTCGGCAGCCTCGCGGGCGCGACGGTCGTCGACGACACCTACAACGCGAACCCCGACTCGATGCGCGCGGCGATCGACGTGCTGGCCGCACAGGCGGCGCCGCGCGTGCTGGTGATCGGCGACATGGGCGAAGTCGGCGACGAAGGCCCGGCCTTTCACCGCGAGATCGGCGCTTATGCGCGCGAGCGCGGCATCGACGCGCTGTTCGCGCTCGGCGATGCGTCGCGCGACGCATGCGCGGCGTACGGCGGCACGGCCCGCCATTTCGGCGACGTCGGCGCGCTGCTGACCGCCTTGCTCGCGGCCGGCTACGGCGCGCACGCGACGGTGCTGGTCAAGGGCTCGCGGTACATGAAGATGGAGCGCGTGGTCGACGCGCTGACGAACCAACCCGCGGCGGGCACGGTGCCCGCCGCTCACTGAGTAGAAGGAAGGAAGCATGCTGCTGGCGCTGGCGCAATGGCTGCAAGGAGACGCAAGCTTTTTGCGCTTGTTCACGTACCTGACGTTCCGTGCGGTGATGGCTACCATCACCGCGCTCGGCATCGGGCTCGTGTGCGGACCGTGGGTGATCCGCAAGCTGACGCAAATGAAGGTCGGGCAGGCCGTGCGCAAGGACGGCCCGCAGAGTCATCTCGTCAAGTCCGGCACGCCGACGATGGGCGGCGTGCTGATTCTGATCGGCATCGCGGTCGCGACGCTGCTGTGGGGCGACCTGACGAACCGTTTCATCTGGATCGTGATGCTCGTCACGTTCGGCTTCGGCGTGATCGGCTGGGTCGACGATTACCGCAAGGTGGTCCACAAGGACCCGCGCGGGATGTCGTCGCGCGAGAAGTATTTCTGGCAGTCGGTGATCGGCCTGTTCGCGGCCGTCTACCTGGCGTTCAGCGTGTCCGAGGCGAACAACGTGCGCGTGCTCGACCTGTTCATGGCGTGGGTGAGGAGCGGGCTGTCGATGGGGCTGCCCGCGCGGGCCGACCTGATGCTGCCGTTCCTGAAGTCGATCAGCTACCCGCTCGGCGTGTGGGGCTTCATCGTGCTGACCTATTTCGTGATCGTCGGCGCGAGCAATGCGGTGAACCTGACCGACGGCCTCGACGGCCTCGTGATCATGCCGGTCGTGCTGGTCGGCGCGTCGCTCGGCGTGTTCGCGTACGTGATGGGCAGCTCGGTCTATTCGAAGTACCTGCTGTTCCCGCATATTCCGGGCGCGGGCGAATTGCTGATCTTCTGCTCGGCGATGGGCGGAGCCGGGCTGGCGTTCCTCTGGTACAACACGCACCCCGCGCAGGTGTTCATGGGCGACGTCGGCGCGCTCGCGCTCGGCGGCGCGCTCGGCACCGTCGCGGTGATCGTGCGCCAGGAAATCGTGCTGTTCATCATGGGCGGCATCTTCGTCGCGGAAACGTTGTCGGTGATGCTGCAGGTGTCGTGGTTCAAGTACACGAAGAAACGTTACGGCGAAGGGCGCCGCCTGCTGAAGATGGCGCCGCTGCATCACCATTTCGAATTGTCCGGCTGGAAGGAAACGCAGGTGGTGGTGCGTTTCTGGATCATCACGCTGATGCTGTGCCTGTTCGGTCTGTCCACCCTCAAGCTGCGGTAAAGGAAAGGTAACAAGGATGTCTGGCGAGATGTTTGGAGATCGGCAAAGGCCGATGGTGCTCGTGCTGGGGCTTGGGGAATCGGGCCTCGCGATCGCGCGGTGGTGCGCGAGGCACGGGTGCCGGCTGCGGATTGCCGATACCCGCGAGGCGCCGCCGAACCTTGCCGCGCTGCAGGCCGAAGGCATCGACGCCGAATTCGTCGGCGGCCCGTTCACGCCTGCGCTGCTCGACGGCGGCATCGACATCGTCGGGCTGAGCCCCGGCCTGTCGCCGCTCGAGCCGGCGCTCGCCGCGCTGCTCGCGGCCGCGAGCGAACGCGCGATCGCGGTGTGGGGCGAACTGGAATTCTTCGCGCAGGCGCTGCGCGCGCTCGGCACGAGCGGCTACCAGCCGAAGGTGCTGGCGATCACCGGCACCAACGGCAAGACCACGACGACGAGCCTCACCGGCTTGCTGTGCCAGCGCGCGGGCAAGAAGGTCGCCGTCGCCGGCAACATCAGCCCGGCGATGCTCGACCGGCTCGCGAGCGCGATCGACGAGACGGCGCTGCCCGACGTCTGGGTGCTCGAACTGTCGAGCTTCCAGCTCGAGACCGCGCGTACGTTCGCGCCCGACGCGGCCGCGATTCTGAACATCACGCAGGACCATCTCGACTGGCACGGCAGCTTCGACGCCTATGCGGCGGCGAAGGGCCGCATCTTCGGCGCGACGACCACGCGCGTGCTGAACCGCGACGACGCGGCCGTGATGAAGTTCGCGCCGGCCGCGGGCGCCGCCGATGCGGCGCGCACGGTGACGTTCGGCCTCGGCGAGCCGACGCGGGACGGCGACTACGGGCTGTCGCGCGACAACGGTATCGCGTGGCTCGTCGAAGCGATCGACCGCGACGCGCCGGACGAAACGACGACGACCCGCCGCCGCAAGCGCGACGGCGCGCATACGCCCGATATCGCGCACAAGCGGCTGATGCCGGTCGACGCATTGCGCATCCGCGGGCTGCACAACGCGGCGAACGCGCTGGCCGCGTTCGCGCTCGCGCGTGCGATCGACCTGCCGGCCGCGCCGCTGCTGCATGCGCTGCGCGAATACCGCGGCGAAGCGCATCGCGTCGAGGTGATCGCGACGATCGACGACGTCGATTACGTCGACGACAGCAAGGGCACGAACGTCGGTGCGACGGTAGCCGCGCTCGACGGCCTCGCGCAGAAGATCGTGCTGATTGCCGGCGGCGACGGCAAGGGCCAGGACTTCGCGCCGCTCGTCGCGCCGGTCGCGCGCTGGTGCCGTGCGGTGATGCTGATCGGCCGCGACGCGCCGGCGCTGCGCGCGACGCTCGCCGACACCGGCGTGCCGCTCGCCGACCACGCGACGCTCGAAGGCGCGGTGCGTGCGGCCGCCGAGCTCGCCGAGCCGGGCGATGCGGTGCTGCTGTCGCCTGCCTGCGCGAGCCTCGACATGTTCCGCAACTACGCCCATCGCGCGGACGTGTTCCGCGCGGCGGTGGATGAAATCGCCATCGACAAAGGAGCGACGCCATGAGCTGGTCCGATCGCCTCGTCTCCCGCTTCAACGATCGGCGCGACACCGGCGGCAATGCCGCGGGCGGACGCGCCGCCTCGGCCACGCGCGCCGCGACGGGCGGCCTCGCGAGCGTCGTCAACGGCGTGCGGCCGAGCCGCTCGCGGATGCTCGACTTCGACTACTCGCTGCTGTGGGTCGCGATCGCGCTGCTCGGGCTTGGCGTCGTGATGGTCTATTCGGCATCGATCGCGATGCCCGACTCGCCGAAATACGCGTCGTATCACGATTACGCGTTCCTGATGCGCCATTGCGTGTCGCTCGTCGTCGCGTTCGTCGCGGCGGTGGTCGCGTTCCGCGTCCCCGTGTCGACCTGGGACAAATATGCGCCGCATCTTTTCCTGATCGCACTGGTGGGTCTCGTAATCGTTCTGATCCCGCACGTCGGCAAGGGCGTGAACGGCGCGCGCCGCTGGATTCCGCTCGGCATCACGAACATGCAGCCGTCGGAAATCATGAAGCTCGCGGTGACGATCTATGCGGCGAACTACACGGTGCGCAAGCAGGAGTACATGCAGAGCTTCGCGAAGGGCTTCTTGCCGATGGCGTTCGCGGTTGGCCTGGTCGGCGCGCTGCTGCTGCTCGAGCCGGACATGGGCGCGTTCATGGTGGTCGCGGCGATCGCGATGGGCGTGCTGTTCCTCGGCGGCGTGAACGGCAAGCTGTTCGGCGGGCTGGTCGCGACCGCGATCGGCACGTTCACGATGCTCGTGTGGCTGTCGCCGTGGCGTCGCGAGCGGATCTTCGCGTATCTCGATCCGTGGGACGAACGCTACGCGCAGGGCAAGGCCTACCAACTCACGCACTCGCTGATCGCGTTCGGCCGCGGCGAGTGGTTCGGCGTCGGCCTCGGCGGCAGCGTCGAGAAGCTCAACTACCTGCCCGAAGCGCATACCGACTTCATCCTCGCGGTGATCGGCGAGGAGCTCGGCTTCGTCGGCGTGCTGGTGGTGATCCTGCTGTTCTACTGGATCGTGCGCCGCGCGTTCGAGATCGGCCGTCAGGCGCTTGCGCTCGACCGCACGTTCGCGGGCCTGATGGCTAAGGGCATCGGCATCTGGTTCGGCGCGCAGACCTTCATCAACATGGGCGTGAACCTCGGCCTGCTGCCGACCAAGGGCCTCACGCTGCCGCTCGTCAGCTACGGCGGCTCGGGCATTCTGCTGAACTGTGTCTCGCTGGCGGTGCTGCTGCGGGTCGATTATGAAAATCGCGTACTGATGCGGGGAGGGAAGGTATGACCTCCCTGCGTCAGTACGCGATTTCGGCGAAGGCCGGCGAAGGCTAACTTCGTGCGCGAAGCGTGCGAAGTTAAGCGCAGCGGCCGTAGCCAAAACCCTCGTTCATTCGTACTGATGCGGGGAGGGAAGGTATGACCTCCCTGCGTCAGTACGCGATTTCGGCGAAGGCCGGCGAAGGCTAACTTCGTGCGCGAAGCGTGCGAAGTTAAGCGCAGCGGCCGTAGCCAAAACGTTCGTTCATGCTTGCTGATGCGCGGAGGAAAGGTATGACCGCGTCGCGACGCACGCTGATGGTGATGGCAGGCGGCACCGGGGGCCACGTGTTCCCGGGGCTCGCGGTCGCGCACCGGATGGAAGCGGCGGGCTGGCGCGTCGTATGGCTCGGCAATCCGGCCGGGATGGAAGCGACGCTCGTGCCGAAGCACGGCATTCCGATGGAATACGTGCGCTTCGGCGGGCTGCGCGGCAAGGGGCTGAAGACCAAGCTGACGCTGCCGTTCAACCTGCTGCGCGCGTGCTGGCAAAGCCTCGGCGCGCTGCGCCGCGTGCGGCCGGACGTCGTGCTCGGGATGGGCGGTTACATCACGTTTCCGGCGGGCGTGATGACCGCGCTGTCGGGCCGGCCGCTCGTGCTGCACGAACAGAATTCGATCGCCGGCCTCGCGAACAAGGTGCTCGCCAAGTTCGCGAAGCGCGTGCTGGTCGCGTTCCCCGACGCACTGCCGCACGCCGAATGGACCGGCAACCCGATCCGCGCGGAACTTGCGCGCACGGAAGCACCCAAAGCACGCTATGCATCGCGCAGCGGCCCGTTGCACGTGCTCGTGGTCGGCGGCAGTCTCGGCGCCGCCGCGCTGAACGAAGTCGTGCCGCGCGCGCTGGCGCTGCTCGCGCCGGGCGAGCGTCCGCGCATCGTCCATCAGGCGGGCGCGAAGCACATCGATGCGCTGAAGGCGAACTACGAAGCGGCCGGCTTTGCGGGCGGCGACGACGTGCGGCTCGTGCCGTTCATCGACGACATGGCGAGCGCGTACGCGGCGGCCGATCTCGTGATCTGCCGCTCCGGCGCGATGACGGTGTCGGAGATCGCGGCGGTGGGCGTGGCCGCGCTGTTCGTGCCGTTCCCGTACGCGGTCGACGATCACCAGACGACCAACGCCGCGTTTCTCGCCGATGCGGGCGCGGCGGTGCTGGTGCAACAGCGCGACCTGTCGGCGCAACTGCTCGCCGACTGGCTGCGTGGCCAGTCGCGGGCGTCGCTCGCGGCGATGGCCGAGCGTTCGCGCTCGCTGGCAAAGCCCGAGGCCACCGATGAAGTTGCGCGCGTCTGCGCGAAGGTGGCCGGCGCGAACCTGGAACAATTGCAATGAAACACATCGTCAAACATATTCATTTCGTCGGGATCGGCGGCGCGGGCATGAGCGGCATCGCCGAAGTGCTCGTCAATCTCGGCTACGAGGTAAGCGGCTCGGACCTGTCGCGCAATGCGGTGACCGATCGCCTCGCGGCGCTCGGCGCGCGCATCGCGATCGGGCACGACGCGGCGAACATCGAAGGTGCGAACGCGGTCGTCGTGTCGACGGCCGTGCGCTCGGACAACCCGGAAGTGCTGGCCGCGCGCCACCAGCGCGTGCCGATCGTGCAGCGCGCGGTGATGCTCGCGGAGCTGATGCGCCTGAAGCAGGGCATCGCGATCGCCGGCACGCACGGCAAGACCACCACGACGAGCCTCGTCGCGAGCGTGCTCGCGGCCGGCGGCCTCGATCCGACCTTCGTGATCGGCGGCCGGCTGATCAGCGCCGGCGCGAACGCGCGGCTCGGCACCGGCGACTTCATCGTCGCGGAGGCCGACGAGTCGGACGCGTCGTTCCTGAACCTGTATCCGGTGATCGAAGTCATCACGAACATCGACGCCGATCACATGGACACCTACGGCCACGATTTCGCGCGGCTCAAGCAGGCGTTCATCGAATTCACGCAGCGCCTGCCGTTCTACGGCAGCGCCGTCGTGTGCGTCGACGATCCGAACGTGCGCCAGATCATCCCGTTCATCTCGAAGCCGGTCGTGCGCTACGGGCTGTCGGCCGACGCGCAGGTGCGCGCGGAGAACATCGACGCGCGCGACGGCCGCATGCACTTCACGGTGATCCGCGAAGGCCGCTCGCCGCTCGCGGTGGTGCTGAACCTGCCGGGCCTGCACAACGTGCAGAACGCGCTCGCGGCGATCGCGATCGCGACCGATCTCGGCGTGTCGGACGACGCGATCCAGCTCGCGCTGGCGGAATTCAACGGCGTCGGCCGGCGCTTCCAGCGCTACGGCGAGGTGCCGAGCGCGGACGGCGGCCAGTACACGCTGATCGACGACTACGGCCACCACCCGGTCGAGATGGCGGCGACGATCGCGGCCGCGCGCGGCGCGTTCCCGGGCCGCCGCCTCGTGCTGGCGTTCCAGCCGCACCGCTACACGCGCACGCGCGACTGCTTCGACGATTTCGTCAACGTGCTGTCGACGGTCGACGCGCTGGTGCTGACGGAAGTCTATGCGGCGGGCGAGGCGGCGATCGCGACGGCCAACGGCGACGCGCTGTCGCGTGCGCTGCGCACGGTAGGGAAGGTGGACCCGGTGTTCGTCGCGACGGTCGACGACGTGCCGGACGCTCTGGCCAAGGTCGCGCGCAACGGCGACGTGGTGATCACGATGGGCGCGGGTTCGATCGGCGGCGTGCCGGCGAAGATCGTGCAGAACACGCAACAGAAGGGATGACATGAGCGGGATCGATCCGAAACGTTTCGGCAAGGTGGCGGTGTTGTTCGGCGGCGAGTCGGCCGAACGCGAGGTGTCGCTCACCTCGGGCCGTCTCGTGCTGCAGGGCCTGCGCGACGCAGGCATCGACGCGCATCTGTTCGACCCGGCCGAGCGGCCGCTGTCGGCGCTGAAGGACGAAGGCTTCGTGCGCGCGTTCAACGCGCTGCACGGCGGCTACGGCGAGAACGGCCAGATCCAGGGCGCGCTCGACTTCTACGGGATCCGCTACACGGGCAGCGGCGTGCTCGGCTCGGCGCTCGGCCTCGACAAGTTCCGCACCAAGCTCGTGTGGCAGCAGACGGGCGTGCCGACGCCGCCGTTCGAAACGGTGCTGCGCGGCGACGACTACGCGGCGCGCGCGACGGAGATCGTCGCGAAGCTCGGCCTGCCGCTGTTCGTGAAGCCGGCGAGCGAAGGCTCGAGCGTCGCCGTGCTGAAGGTGAAGACGGCCGACGCGTTGCCCGCCGCACTGTCGGAAGCCGCGACGCACGACAAGATCGTGATTGTGGAGAAGAGCATCGAAGGCGGCGGCGAGTACACCGCGTGCATCGCCGGCGATCTCGACCTGCCGCTGATCAAGATCGTGCCGGCCGGCGAGTTCTACGACTATCACGCGAAGTACGTCGCCGACGATACGCAGTACCTGATCCCGTGCGGCCTGCCGGCGGCGCAGGAAGCGGAGCTGAAGCGCATCGCGCGGCGCGCGTTCGACGTGCTCGGCTGCACCGACTGGGGCCGCGCGGACTTCATGCTGGACGCGGCCGGCAACGCGTATTTCCTCGAAGTGAACACGGCGCCCGGCATGACCGATCATTCGCTGCCGCCGAAGGCTGCACGCTCGATCGGCATCAGCTATTCGGAGCTGGTCGTGAAGGTGCTGTCGCTTACGCTCAACGATTGACGCAGGAACGGAACGACGTATGTGGAACAACGTTCGCCAACTCAACCTTGCCGCCAGCGCGCTGTACGCGCTGCTGCTGCTCGTGTTGGCGGCGGCCGGCTGCTACTGGCTGATCCAGCGTCCGACGTTCGCGCTGCGCGAGATCCGGATCGACGGCGACACCGAACACATCAACTCGCCGACGGTGCGCGCGGGGGTGGTCGGCCGGCTGAAGGGCAACTTCTTCACGGTCGATCTCGACACGGCGCGCGCCGCGTTCGAGCAGATGCCGTGGGTGCGCCACGCGAGCGTGCGCCGCGTGTGGCCGAATGCGCTGGCTGTCACGCTCGAGGAGTACAAACCGCTCGGAACGTGGGGCAGCGCGCAGCTCGTCAGCGTCGACGGCGAGCTGTTCACCGCGAACCAGGGCGAGCTGGATCAGGAGCTGCCCGCGTTCGACGGTCCGGAGGGCAGTGCAAGGGAAGTCGTCGCGCGCTATCGCGACTTCATGAACTGGTTTGCGCCGCTGAAGGCGGCGCCTGAAGAAGTGACGCTGTCGGCGCGTTACGCGTGGACGGTGAAGCTGTCGAACGGCATGCAGGTCGAGCTGGGCAAGGAGCGCACCAGCGAAACCCTGCACGACCGCAGCCAGCGCCTCGTCGCCGCGTGGCCGGCCGTCACGCAGCGCTGGGGCAACGACATCGAGTACGCGGACCTGCGTTATCCGAACGGGTTCGCGATACGTGCGGCAGGCATGCGGTTCCTGACCGATACCGACAAGCGCAAGCAGTAACGAGAGATCACACGCAAGAGCACTTTATGAGCAAAGACTACAAGGATCTGCTGGTTTCCCTCGACATCGGCACGTCGAAGGTGGTGGCCATCGTCGCCGAGCTGAAGGGCGAGGGCCATTACGAGGTGATCGGCCTCGGCCAGAGCGAATCGAAAGGTCTGAAGAAGGGCGTGGTGGTCAACATCGAGGCCACCGTGCAGTCGATCCAGCGCGCGCTCGAGGAAGCCGAGCTGATGGCCGACTGCAAGATCACCAACGTGTTCACGGGGATCGCGGGCAGCCACATCCGCAGCTTCAACTCGAGCGGGATGGTCGCGATCAAGGACAAGGAAGTCACGCAGACGGACGTCGCGCGCGTGATCGAGACCGCGAAGGCGATCAACATCCCGACCGACCAGCAGGTGCTGCACATCCTCACGCAGGAATTCATCATCGACGGCCAGGAAGACGTGCGCGAGCCGATCGGGATGAGCGGCATCCGCCTCGAAGTGAAGGTGCACATCGTGACGGGCGCGGTCAGCGCCGCGCAGAACATCGTCAAGTGCGTGCGCCGTTGCGGGCTCGAAGTGAACGACCTGATCCTGCAGCCGCTCGCGTCGTCGCTCGCCGTGCTCACCGAGGACGAGAAGGATCTCGGCGTGGTGCTGGTCGACATCGGCGGCGGCACGACCGACATCGCGATCTTCGCGGAAGGTGCGATCCGCCATACCGCGGTGATTCCGATCGCCGGCGACCAGATCACGAGCGACATCGCGATGGCGCTGCGCACGCCGACGCCGGACGCGGAAGACATCAAGGTCGGCTACGGGATCGCGAAGCAGGCGCTCGCCGATCCGGACGAGATGGTCGAAGTGCCGGGCCTCGGCGAACGCGGGCCGCGCACGCTGTCGCGCCAGGCGCTCGCGGCGGTGATCGAGCCGCGCGTCGAAGAACTGTTCTCGCTCGTGCAGCAGGTCGTGCGCGAGTCGGGCTACGAAGAACTGCTGAGCTCCGGCGTGGTCATTACCGGCGGCGCGTCGATGATGCCCGGCATGGTCGAGCTCGGCGAAGACATTTTCCTGAAACCGGTGCGCATCGGCGCGCCGGAATACGCAGGCGGCCTCGCCGACGTGGTGCGCAACCCGCGCTACTCGACGGCGATGGGCCTGCTGGTCGAAGGCAGTGCGCAGCGCATGCGCGGCCGCAAGGTCGCCGTGCAGTCCGGCAACGCGGGGCAGATCTTCTCGCGGATGAAGGAGTGGTTCCTGAGCAACTTCTGACCAACCGAATCGAAATTCGCGCCGGTGCCGGCGGCCGGCGCGCGACAGGGGGTTGCCCGATCTCCTGCCGAATAACGGCCGCGTAGTCTTATTTTCTTGACGGAGGCAACAATGGAATTCGAAATGCTGGAAACCGAAACCAACGGCACCATCATCAAGGTGGTCGGCGTTGGCGGCGCTGGCGGCAATGCCGTTCAGCACATGATCAACCGGGGCGTGCAGGGCGTCGACTTCATCGTGATGAACACCGACGCACAGGCGCTGTCGCGTGCACGCGCACCGTCCGTGATCCAGCTCGGCAACACCGGCCTCGGCGCCGGCGCGAAGCCGGAGATGGGCAAGGCGGCGGCCGAAGAGGCGCGCGAGCGCATCGCCGACGCACTGCGCGGCGCGCACATGGTGTTCATCACGGCCGGCATGGGCGGTGGCACGGGCACGGGCGCGGCGCCGGTCGTCGCGCAGATCGCGAAGGAGATGGGCATCCTGACGGTCGGCGTCGTCAGCAAGCCGTTCGAATTCGAAGGCGGCAAGCGCATGCGCGTCGCAGAAGCAGGCTCGCAGCAACTGGAGGATCACGTCGACTCGCTGATCGTCGTCCTGAACGACAAGCTGTTCGACGTGATGGGCGATGACGCCGAGATGGACAAGTGCTTCCAGTGCGCGGACGACGTGTTGAACAACGCGGTCGCAGGCATCGCCGAAATCATCAACGTCGACGGCCTCGTGAACGTCGACTTCGAAGACGTGAAGACGGTGATGGGCGAGCAGGGCAAGGCGATGATGGGCACGGCGACGGTCGCCGGCGTCGATCGCGCGCGCCTCGCGGCGGAACAGGCCGTGGCGAGCCCGCTGCTCGAAGGCGTCGATCTGTCGGGCGCGCGCGGCGTGCTGGTCAACATCACGTCGAGCCGCTCGCTGCGCCTGTCGGAAACGCGCGAAGTGATGAACACGATCAAGAGCTACGCGGCGGAAGACGCGACGGTGATCTTCGGTGCGGTGTACGACGACGCGATGGGCGATGCGCTGCGCGTGACGGTCGTCGCAACGGGCCTCGGCCGTGCGGCGAAGAAGCAGCAATCGGCGCCGATGACGCTGCTGCGCACCGGCACCGACAACCAGCCGGTCAGCGCGGTGTCGCACGGCTATGCGCAGCCGCAGCACGTCAGCACGGCCGACTACGGCGCGCTCGATACGCCGGCGGTGTGGCGCAATTCGCGCGAAACCGCGGCATCGCACGTGCAGGCGCTGCAGGAAAAGGGTGTCGACACCTACGACATCCCGGCTTTCCTGCGCAAGCAGGCCGACTGACGGCACACTGAGGCGAAGCCGCGGCGAGCTGCCGCGGTAACGCCGGCGTGACGGATGCCACGGACCACGACAGGCCGCGTCGAAGCGACGCCGGGCCGGGAGACGTGCCCTCTTCGCGTGAGCGAAGCGGGATGGGCCGCGCTGTCCGCAACACGCCGCAAAACCGTATCGCTATGAGGGACCAGCCATGATTCAAGTGGGCGAAGCGCTGCCCGACGCGCAATTGTTCGAATACGTCGACGACGCGCGCGAAGGCTGCACGCTGGGGCCGAACGCCGTCAGCGTGCGCGAGCAGGTGGCGGGAAAGCGCGTGGTGATCTTCGGATTGCCGGGTGCTTTCACGCCGACCTGTTCGGCGCAGCATGTGCCGGGCTACGTCGAGCATGCCGAGCAGTTGCGCGCGGCAGGCATCGACGAGCTCTGGTGCGTGTCCGTCAACGACGCATTCGTGATGGGCGCATGGGGACGTGATCTGCACACCGCGGGCAAGGTGCGCATGATCGCGGACGGCAGCGCTGCTTTCACTCATGCGCTGGGGCTGACGCAGGATTTGTCCGCGCGTGGCATGGGAATCCGTTCCCTGCGCTACGCGATGGTGGTCGACGACGGTGTGGTCAAGACGCTGGCCGTCGAAGCGCCGGGCAAATTCGAAGTGAGCGATGCAGCGAGTGTGCTCGCGACACTGAGGTCCTGATCGGGCGTGCACCGTTGCCGTGAGGCAACGCCGAGCAGCACCGCCAGGCCAGTTGTAACACGGGCCGATGACCGGAAACGCCTCCGTTCCGGGCATCGGCCCGTCCCGTATTCGCGCGGGTAAACAGTCGAAACAGATTGATACGCAGTTTCAACCAGCGTCGAATAGGGAATTACGCTATAATCTCACCTATCGAATATAACTCCTGATTGATATTCTCAATCAAGCAGAAGAACACCATGCTGAAGCAGCGCACCATCAAATCGATCGTGAAGACCGTGGGTATCGGTCTGCACTCGGGCCGCAAGGTCGAACTGACGCTCCGCCCGGCCGCGCCGGGCACGGGGATCGTGTTCTCGCGCGTCGATTTGCCGACGCCCGTCGACATCCCGGCCTCCGCGATGTCGATCGGCGATACGCGGCTCGCGTCGGTGCTGCAGAAGGACGGTGCGCGCGTGTCGACCGTCGAGCACCTGATGTCCGCGTGTGCGGGCCTGGGCATCGACAATCTCTATGTCGACGTGACGGCCGAGGAAATTCCGATCATGGACGGCAGCGCCGCGTCCTTCGTGTTCCTGATCCAGTCGGCCGGCATCGAGGAGCAGAACGCGCCGAAGCGCTTCATCAAGGTGACGAAGCCGGTCGAAATCCGCGACGGCGACAAGTTCGCGCGCCTCGACCCGTTTTTCGGCTTCAAGCTGAAGTTCACGATCGACTTCCGTCACCCGGCCGTGGACAAGACCGGCCAGGAACTTGAGGTCGATTTCGCGAATACGTCGTACGTGCGCGAGATCGCGCGTGCGCGCACGTTCGGTTTCGCGCACGAGGTCGAGATGATGCGCGAGCTGGGCCTCGCACGCGGCGGCAGCATGGACAACGCGATCGTGCTCGACGAATACCGGATCCTCAACAACGACGGCTTGCGCTACGACGACGAGTTCGTGAAGCACAAGATGCTCGACGCGATCGGCGACCTGTACGTGGTCGGCCATCCGCTGCTGGCGTCGTACACGGCTTACAAGTCGGGCCACGGGCTGAACAACGCGCTGCTGCGCGAACTGCTCGCGCACGAAGACGCCTACGAGATCGTCACGTTCGACGATCCGCAATCCGCACCGAAGGGGTTCGCGTTCGATACGCAGACGGCCTTCGCGTGATCGGCGGCAGGCACGCGCGATAAAAAAGCGACCTTCGGGTCGCTTTTTTATCGCGCGTGCCGCGGCGGCGCGCTTCAACGCGGCGATTTCGGGCCGTGGCGCGCGGCCATCCGCGCGAGCGCCGCCTGCAGCGGCGACGGTTCGAGATGGTCGGCGAGCTCGCGCAGCGCCGCCACGCCGACCGACGTCATCCGCGCCTGCTTCACGTGCGGCGGTTCCGGCGCATCCTTCGGCCGCACGCGCACCCGCAGCGCGTCCACCGGCCAGCCGCGCTTTTGCAGATCGGCGAGCAGCCGGCGCTCGACCTGACGCAGCCGCGCGGCGAGCGCATTGTGCGCGGCAAAAAGGGTCAGCGTACCGTCCTTGATCGAGCCCGGTTCGACATGACTGGCGAGATAGTCGGGCAGCAGCGCGGTGAGGTCGCGCTGCAGCGACGCGACCTGTTCGACGCCGGCACGCAGCGCCGCGAACGCGTCGGTGCGGTTGAGCACTTCGGACACGGGTTGCGGGCGATACGTGGAGAGCGAGCCGAAACGCTTGGAAAATCGGTTCATCGAGGCATTCTTCGGGCGCGCACGCGCGCGGAGGTTGACGCCGATTGTACCCGCGCCGGCGCACGCACGGGCGGCTTTCGGCCGCGCGCGGCGGCTCGCCGGAACCGTTGCCGCGCGCGGCGCGCGTGCCGCGCCGACACCGGCGCGTGCTTTCCCGCGTGCTAAAATTCCTCGTTTGATTCCACTAATTCGCTAAGCCGCCGAGGCTCGGGCGTCGAGGGCGCGCAACGCGTGCCGGGCGCCGGTGCTGCGACGCAGGATCCGATCCGATGACAACCGGTTTTCTCCAGAAAATTTTTGGCAGCCGCAACCAACGGCTCGTCAAGCAATACCAAAAGACCGTCGCGGCGATCAATGCGCTCGAACCGCAGATCGAAAAGCTGACGGACGACCAGTTGCGCGGCAAGACGGACGAGTTCCGTCAGCGGATCGCGGCCGGCGAGTCGCTCGACAAGCTGCTGCCCGAGGCGTTCGCGGTGTGCCGCGAGGCGAGCCGCCGCGTGCTCAAGATGCGCCACTTCGACGTGCAGCTGATCGGCGGCATGGTGCTCCACTACGGCAAGATCGCCGAAATGCGCACTGGCGAAGGCAAGACGCTCGTCGCGACGCTGCCGGTGTACCTGAACGCGCTGGCAGGCCGCGGCGTGCACGTGGTGACCGTCAACGATTACCTCGCGCAGCGCGACGCCGAATGGATGGCGCGCCTCTACAACTTCCTCGGTCTGTCGGTCGGCATCAACCTGTCCGGCATGGAGCACGACCAGAAGCAGCAGGCCTACGCGGCCGACATCACGTACGGCACGAACAACGAGTTCGGCTTCGACTACCTGCGCGACAACATGGTCTACGAGACCGATGCGCGCGTGCAGCGGGCGCTGAACTTTGCAGTCGTCGACGAAGTCGACTCGATCCTGATCGACGAGGCGCGTACCCCGCTGATCATCTCGGGCCAGGCGGAAGACCACACCGAACTGTACGTGCGGATGAACGCGCTGCCGCCGCTGCTCGAACGCCAGATCGGCGAGGAGAAGGCCGACGGCACGGGCGTCGAGAAGCCGGGCGACTACACGCTCGACGAGAAGTCGCGCCAGGTGTTCCTGACCGAATCGGGTCACGAGAAGGCCGAGCGCCTGCTCGCCGAGTGGGGCCTGATCGGTGAAGGCGAGAGCCTGTACGCGCCGCAGAACATCACGCTGATGCACCACGTGTACGCGGCGCTGCGCGCCCATACGCTGTTCCACAAGGATCAGCATTACGTCGTGCAGAACGGCGAAGTGGTGATCGTCGACGAATTCACCGGCCGCCTGATGGCCGGCCGCCGCTGGTCCGACGGCCTGCACCAGGCGGTCGAGGCGAAGGAGCACGTGAAGATCCAGAGCGAGAACCAGACGCTCGCGTCGATCACGTTCCAGAACTACTTCCGGATGTACGCGAAGCTCGCGGGCATGACCGGCACCGCCGACACCGAAGCATACGAATTCAACGAGATCTACGGCCTCGAGACGGTCGTGATCCCGACCAACCGTCCGCCGAAGCGGATCGACAAGCAGGACCAGATCTACAAGACGGCCAAGGAGCGTTACGACGCGGTGATCCGCGACATTCGCGAATGCTACGAGCGCGGCCAGCCGGTGCTGGTCGGCACGACGTCGATCGAGAATTCGGAGCTGCTGTCGCACCTGCTGACGCAGGCCGGGCTGCCGCATGAAGTGCTGAACGCGAAGCAGCACGAGCGCGAAGCGGCGATCGTCGCCGAAGCCGGCCGTCCGAAGCGCATCACGATCGCGACCAACATGGCCGGCCGCGGCACCGACATCGTGCTCGGCGGCAACGCCGAGAAGCAGGCGGCGTTCCTCGAGGCCGACGATTCGATCCCGCCGGACGAAAAGGCGCGCCGCATCAAGCAGCTGCACGACGAGTGGGAAACGCTGCACGAGCAGGTGAAGGCCGCGGGCGGCCTGCACATCATCGGCACCGAGCGCCACGAATCGCGCCGGATCGACAACCAGCTGCGCGGCCGTGCGGGCCGCCAGGGCGATCCGGGCTCGTCGCGCTTCTACCTGTCGCTCGACGATCCGCTGCTGCGCATCTTCGCGGGCGACCGCGTGCGCTCGATCATGGATCGCCTGAAGATGCCGGAAGGCGAGGCGATCGAGGCCGGCATCGTCACGCGCTCGATCGAATCCGCGCAGCGCAAGGTCGAAGCGCGCAACTTCGACATCCGCAAGCAGCTGCTCGAATACGACGACGTGTCGAACGACCAGCGCAAGGTGATCTATCAGCAGCGTAACGAGCTGCTCGAAGCGCACGACATCACCGAGACCATTTCGGCGATGCGTCATGGCGTGATCACCGAAGTCGTGCACCAGTTCGTGCCGGCAGGCAGCATCGAGGAACAGTGGGACGTGCCGGAGCTCGAGGAAGTGCTGCGCAACGACTGGCAGCTCGATCTCGCGATCCAGGAAATGGTGAACGAGTCGTCGTCGATCACGGCCGAGGAGATTCTCGAGGCCGTGACGAGCGCCGCGGACGAGCAGTACGAAGCGAAGGTCGCGATGGTCGGCCGCGAGTCGTTCAGCGCGTTCGAGCGTTCGGTCATGCTGCAGACGGTCGACCGCCTGTGGCGCGAGCATCTGGCCGCGCTCGATCACCTGCGCCAGGGCATCCATCTGCGCGGCTATGCGCAGAAGAACCCGAAGCAGGAATACAAGCGCGAAGCGTTCGAGCTGTTCGCCGCGATGCTCGACGCGATCAAGCAGGAAGTCACGCGCATCGTGATGAACGTGCAGATCCAGTCGCCGGAGCAGCTCGAGGAAGCCGCCGAGCAGATCGAGGAGCAGGGCGGCCATCTCGAGAACGTCGAGTTCCAGCACGCCGACTACGCCGAATCGGGCGCGCCGGTGGCGAACGTCGCGGTTGCGGCGGCCGCCACGGCCGACATGGTCGGCAGCGCGATGACCCACGGCGGCGCCGGCGGCGAGATGCCGAAGGTCGGCCGCAACGACCCGTGCCCGTGCGGCAGCGGCAAGAAGTACAAGCAATGTCACGGGAAGCTGTCATGATCGGCGGCGGCGCGCATGCGCGTGCCGCATCGTTCGCAGCTTCGAGTCAGTGATGTGAGTTGCGGCGGCCCGTTCCCGCGGCCGCCGGTTCTTCCAATCGATGCCGGCGCGTGCCGGCATTTTCCATCCGGCAGGTGTGCCCCATGGCTGTCAATTTTCCGTCGATCGATCCCGCCCAATTGCATCCCGTCGCCGGCGTCACGCTCGGCTGGGCGGAAGCGAACATCCGCAAGCCGAATCGCAAGGACGTGCTGGTCATTTCCGTCGACGAAGGCGCGACGGTTGCCGGCGTATTCACCGAGAACCGCTTCTGCGCCGCGCCGGTGATCGTGTGCCGCGAGCATCTGGCGAAGGTTCGTGCGGGCGGCGCGGGCATCCGCGCGCTGGTCGTGAATACCGGCAATGCGAACGCGGGCACCGGCGAGCCGGGCCTCGCGAACACCCGCGAAACCTGCGCGGAGCTCGCGCGCCTCGCGGGCCTCGACGCCGCGCAGGTGCTGCCGTTCTCGACCGGCGTGATTCTCGAGCCGCTGCCGATCGACCGCCTGAAGGCAGGGCTGCCGGCCGCGCTCGCGAACCGCAACGCGGCGAACTGGTACGACGCCGCGCAGGCGATCATGACGACCGACACGCTGCCGAAGGCCGCGTCGCGCCAGGTGACGATTGACGGCCACACGGTCACGCTGACGGGCATCAGCAAGGGCGCCGGGATGATCAAGCCGAACATGGCGACGATGCTCGGCTTCCTCGCTTTCGACGCGAACGTCGCGCAGCCGGTGCTCGACACGCTCGTGAAGGAAGTCGCCGACCGCTCGTTCAACTGCATCACGATCGACGGCGATACGTCGACGAATGACTCGTTCATCCTGATCGCGTCGGGCAAGAGCACGCTGCCCGCGATCACGTCGACCGATACGCCGGCCTATGCGGCGCTGCGCGACGCGGTCACGCAGGTCGCGCAGCAGCTGTCGCAGCTGATCGTGCGCGACGGCGAAGGTGCAACGAAATTCATGACCGTGCAGGTCGAGGGCGGCAAGAGCGTCGCCGAGTGCCGCCAGATCGCCTACGCGATCGGCCATTCGCCGCTGGTGAAGACGGCCTTCTATGCGTCCGACCCCAATCTGGGCCGGATCCTGGCTGCGATCGGCTATGCGGGCGTCGCCGATCTCGACGTCGGCAAGATCGACCTCTATCTCGACGACGTGCTGGTCGCCAAGGCCGGCGGCCGCAACCCGGCCTACCAGGAAGAAGACGGTCAGCGCGTGATGAAGCAGAGCGAAATCACGATCCGCGTGCTGCTTGGCCGCGGCGATGCGCAGGCGACGGTGTGGACGTGCGATTTGTCGCACGACTACGTGAGCATCAACGCGGACTACCGCTCCTGATCGCGGGCGCTCGAACGACATGGACAAGCTCGAACAGTTTCTGACGCGTGCGGAAGCGCTGCTCGGCCGCCTCGAGGGGCTGCTGCCGCCCGCGCCGGCGGACGTCGACTGGAATGCGGCCACCGCGTTCCGCTGGCGCAAGCGCCAGGGGCGCGGCTATCTGCAGCCGGTGCCGGCGGCGTCGGCGATCACGCTCGACGATCTTCACAACATCGACCGGCAAAAAGGGCTGATCGAGCAAAATACGCGTCAGTTCGTGCAGCGCAAGCCGGCCAACAACGTGCTGCTGACCGGCGCGCGCGGCACCGGCAAGTCGTCGCTGATCAAGGCGTGCCTGAACGCGTACGCGAACGACGGGCTGCGCCTGATCGAAGTCGACAAGGACGATCTGCACGATCTCGGCGACATCGTCGAGCTGATCTCGCAGCGCCCGGAGCGCTTCATCGTGTTCTGCGACGACTTGTCGTTCGAGGACGGCGAATCGGGGTACAAGGCGCTGAAGGTCGCGCTCGACGGCTCGATCGCCGCGCAGTCGGACAACGTGCTGATCTACGCGACTTCCAACCGCCGCCATCTGCTGCCCGAGTACATGAGCGACAACGAGTCGTACAAGCACCTGCCGGACGGCGAGATCCACCCGGGCGAAGTGGTCGAGGAGAAGATCTCGCTTTCTGAGCGCTTCGGCCTGTGGGTCAGCTTCTACCCGTTCAAGCAGGACGACTACCTCGACATCGTCGCGCACTGGCTGCGCCATTTCGGTTGCGCGGACACCGAGATCGACACGGCGCGCGGCGACGCGCTCGTGTGGGCGCTCGAGCGCGGTTCGCGTTCGGGGCGCGTCGCGTGGCAGTTCGCGCGCGACTGGTCGGGCCGCAAGGAGCAAGCATGAGCACTGCGCATGCAACGGACGCCGGGCGCGCGCCCGACGGCCGCAAGGTGACGGAAGTCGCGGTCGGCGTGATGGTGCAGTCCGACGGGACGCCCGGCGGCTGCCGCTATCTGCTCGCGCAGCGGCTGCAGGGCAAGCCCTATGAAGGCTACTGGGAGTTCCCGGGCGGCAAGCTCGAGGCCGGCGAGAGCGTCGAGGAGGCGCTCGCGCGCGAGCTGCACGAGGAGCTCGGCATCGTCGTCACGGCGAGCGAGCGCTGGCACACGCTCGAGCACGATTATCCGCATGCGTACGTGCGGCTCTATTTCTGCAAGGTGACGGGCTGGACGGGCGAGCTGCACGGCAAGGAAGGGCAGGCGTTCGCGTGGCAGCCGCTGCCGGTCGACGTCGCGCCGCTGTTGCCCGCCGCGCTGCCGGTGCTCGAATTGCTTGAGAAGGAAGCGGCGTCGCAATGACGCCGTCGCGGCCCGCCCACTGAAAAGGCGGGCCATATCGGCCGGGGTTGGCCGGCCGTTCGGAGTCAGACGTCGCGGCGCGTGTCGCCGCCGTCTTCCTCGGACGACGGACCTTCGTCGGACGAACCGCCGATCCGATACTTTTCCGCAGCCCATGCGCCGAGGTCGAGCTGCTTGCAGCGGGCCGAACAGAACGGTCGGAACTTGTTTTCGTGTGTCCAGCGCACTTCGGCGCCGCACGACGGGCATTTCACAACGGTAACCATACGAAAGCGTAAAACCGGCACGCGGCCGTTACAGGTTGCAGAGTGTCAGATGGAACGGTACGTCGATGTCGACTGCGCGCGGACGCACATCGCCGTCCTGCATGGTGAATCGCACCCACAGCATGTATTTGTTGGCGCTCGCTTCGGGGATCACGTGCAGCTCCGGCGGCACGCGCACCTGCATCAGCTGATAGGTGCGCCCGGACAGCATTTGCTGATAGCTGCCCTGCATCGCCATCACCTTCGACGCCTGGCCCGATTCGCGCGCGAGCCGCAGCACGATCGCCGCGGCGTCGCGCAGCGGCAGCAGCGGCGCCACCCATTTCGCGATGTCCTGGCGCCGCTGTTCGGCCGGCCATTGTTGCCACGCGTAGTACGACGGCAGGTCGAACTTGCAGGTGCCGCCCGGAATGACCGCGCGGCTGCGGATGCTCGCGAGCCACTCGTTGTCGACCAGATGCTGCCCCGTCTTGCCCTGCATCTGCGCAAGATTGGCGAGCGTCTGCTCGATTTCGCCGAGCACGGCTTCGAGCGCATTCTGTTCGATGCCCGGATTGCCGCGGAACGGCGCGAGCGTCTGGCGCTGACGTTCGAGCTCCTTCATCAGATCCGATTTCAGGTCCGCGCGGCCGGTGACCTCGGCGATCTCGAACAGCGTCGTCAACGCGACGTGATGTTCGCGCGGGTCCTCCTGAGCCAAAAAGAACGCGAAGCGCTCGAACAGGTCCTCGAGGCGCAGCAGCGTGCGGATTCGCTCGTTGAACGGATACTCGTAAAGAATCAAGCGCGCTCGCCTCTCGGGTAGGGATAGAAACAATGCAGGACATTCTAATGCCCCCTCTCTACCCTAGCAACGCGCCAATTTCGTGCACCATCGCGCGCGAGCGCCGCGTTCAGTGTTTTGCAGCCGCGAATGCGAGGTAGCGTTGGTGCAATGCATCGACCTGTGCGGCCAGCGCGTCGGGCGTCGTCGCGTCGTTGACGATCACGTCGTCGGCAGCGGCCAGGCGCGCTTCGCGCGTCGCTTGTCGCGCGATGATCGCCTCGACCTGCTCGCGCGTGAAGCCATTGCGCTGCATCACGCGCGCGATCTGGGTGTCGACCGGGCAGTCGACGACGAGCACGCGATCGCAGCGCGCCTTCCAATTGCGCGACTCGACCAGCAGCGGCACGACGAAAATCACGTACGGGCCCTGCGCGTCGCGGGCCTCGCGTTCCGTCTCCGCGCGAATCAGCGGATGGGTGATCGCTTCGAGCCGCCTGCGCGCGTCTTCGTCGCTGAAGATGAGTGCGCGCATCCGTGCGCGGTCGAGCGAGCCGTCGGCCGCGACGAACGCGGGCCCGAACGTCTGCTCGATCGCCGGCATCGCGAGACCGGCCGGCGCGGTGATGCGGTGCGCGATCAGGTCGGTATCGACCAGCGATGCGCCGCGTGCGGCGAACAGGTCGGCGACGGTCGTCTTGCCGCTGCCGATCCCGCCGGTGAGTCCTATTGCATACATACGAGCCTCCGCCGCGCCGCCGCGATTGAGCGCGACGGCTGCGTGCGACGTAGCGAACGCGAACGAGGCGGACACGGGCGTCGCACCATGTCAGCCGCCGAGCGCCGAATAGAAAGGGGTACCGAAAAACAGCGTCGCGACGCCGCCGGCCGCGAGGAACGGACCGAACGGAATCGGCTCCTCGAAGCGCATGCGGCCGCGCCACGTCGCGACCAGCCCGACGATCGCGCCGGTCACCGCGGCGAACAGCACGACCTGCGGCAGCGCGGCCCAGCCCATCCATGCACCGAGCGCCGCGAGCAGCTTCAGATCGCCGAAGCCGATGCCTTCGATGCCGCGCAGCCATCTGAACAGCCAGTAGATCGACCACAGGAACAGGTATCCGGACATCGCACCGATCACGGCCGACTGCAGCGACGTGAACATGCCCGCGAGGTTCAACGCGAGGCCTGCCCACAGCAGCGGCAGCGTCATCGAGTCGGGCAGGTAGCCGGTCCGGATGTCGATCGCGCTCATCGCGAGCAGCGCGGCGCATAGGCCGAACGCGGCGATTGCTGCGCCGGTGGGGCCGAATGCGGCGAGCGAACCGGCGGCGAGCAGGGCGCCGGCGAGTTCGACGAGCGGATAGCGGATGCCGATGGCGTGACCGCACTGACGACAGCGCCCGCGCAACATCACGTAGCTGAGGAGCGGGACATTTTCCCATGCGCGCAATACGTGGCCGCAGTGCGGGCATGCGCTGCGCGGGCGCCACAGATCGTAGCGCTGCGGATAGCCGTCGTCGGGCGCCGCGTCTGCGTTGCCGGTCGCTTCGGCGATTTCGGCGCGCCACGCGCGCTGCATCATCACCGGAACCCGGTGCGCGACGACGTTGATGAAGCTGCCGACGCACAGACCGATCACGACGGCGAACGCATACTGCACCGCGGGCGGCAGCAGCGCCAGCGCGAGCAACGTGCCGGCGGGCGAATCGGGAACGGGGAACATGGGCGCGCGCGTCATCGGGTCAGGGTTCGGTAGGCGACGGAATCGGATGCGATGCTACACCACGTTGCCGAGCTGAAGGATGGGCAGATACATCGCGATCACGAGCGCGCCGACGAGTGCGCCCAGCACGATCACGATCAACGGTTCGCCGAGCGCCGCGAGCGCATCGAGGCGCGCGTCGAGCTGACGCTCGCAGAGCGACGCGATATCGGCCAGCATCGTGTCGAGCGCGCCGGTTTCCTCGGCGACGGCGATGGGCTGCACGACATCGTCCGGAAAGCACCCGGCCGCGTGCATCGCATCGGCGAGCCGTACGCCGCGCAGCACGCGGGCCGCGATCTGCTCGGTGGCGCGCTCGAACACCGGATGGCCGGACGCGCGTTCGAGCGTCGCGAATGCGTCGGCGAGCGGCACGCCGGCGCCGAGCAGCGTCGCGAGCGAGCGACACCAGCGCGCGGCCGCGAACCGCGCGAGCGCACTGCCGACGACTGGCGCGTTCAACATCCGCTGCGCGACCGTGTAGCGCAGTTGTGGCGAGCGCCGCAACGCGTGGCGCGCAGCGAGCGCCAGCGCGGTCGCAACGGCGACGAACGTGCCGCCCCAGGCCGAGGTCGCGGACGAAACGGCGAGCAGGGCGCGGGTCGGTGCGGGCAAGGCGGCGCCGAAGCCGTCGAAGATCTGCCGGAAGGTCGGGACGACCCACACCATCAACGCGGCCGAGATCGCGAGCGCGAACGCGATGACGGCGACCGGGTACGTGAGGGCGACGCGCGCCTTGCGCCACTGTGCGTCGGCGCGCTCGCGGTGCTCGGCGACGCGGGTGAGCACGGTGCCGAGCGCGCCCGATGCCTCGCCGACTTCGATCAGCTGCCGATACAGCGTGCCGAACTGCGCCGGATAGCGCCCGAGGGCGACGGCCAGACGCTGCCCGCCGACGATCTCGCGCGCGAGACCCGCAGCGATGCGCGGCATCCCGTCACGCGTGCGGGTGCGCGCGAGCATCTCGAGCGACGGTGCGAGTGGCAGCCCGGCTTGCAGCAAGCTCGCGAGCTGACGCGTGAAGCGCGTCACGTCGCGTGTGCCGGCGGCGGGCGGCCGCGCGGCGCCGCGCGCGTCGAGCGCCAGCACCGCGATACCGTCCCGCGCGAGCGCGGCACGCGCGGCGGCCGCGTCGAACGCGATGACGTGGCCGCGGCACGCGCTGCCGTCGCGACGACGGCCGCGCCATGCGAACCGGGTTTCCTGACGGGGCGCGCGCATCGCGGTCATGCGTCCGGCGTCGCGGCAAGCGCTTCCGCGATACTCGTCGTGCCGTCGCGAACGTGCGCGAGCGCCGCGTCGCGCAGGTTGCGCACGCCTTCGGCCGCGGTGCATTGCGCCAGCGCACCGACGCTTGCGCGCGCGACGATGCGCTCCGCCATCTCGGCCGACACCGGCATCGTCTGATGCAGACCGATCCGCCCTCGATAGCCGATGCCGTGGCAGGCGGCACAACCGCGCGCGACGAACGGCCGCCAGCCGGACGCCAGCGCGGCGGCATCGCAACCGGCTTCGCGTAGCACGCTTGCCGGTGCATCGGAACGCACGCGGCACGCGGTGCACAGGCGCCGGACGAGGCGCTGCGCGGTCACGAGGCGCAACGCGGCCGCAAGGTTGTACGGCGCGACGCCGATGTCGAGCAGCCGTGCGACCGCTGCCGGGGCGTCGTTCGTATGCAGGGTCGACAGCACGAGGTGGCCCGTCTGCGCGGCCTTCAGCGCGACGTCGGCCGTCTCCGCATCGCGAATCTCGCCGACCATGATGACGTCCGGATCCTGTCGCAGCAGCGCACGCAGTGCGGTGGCGAAGGTGAGGCCGGCCTTTTCCGCGACGCCGACCTGGTTGATGCCGTCGAGCTGGATCTCGGCCGGATCCTCGACCGTGCAGACGTTGTGCGCGTCCCGATCGAGCATCTGCAGCGCGCAATAGAGCGACAGCGTCTTGCCGCTGCCGGTCGGCCCGGTCACGAGCACGAGGCCGTGCGGCGCACGTATCGCGGCCTCCATCGCCGCGGCCTGACGCGCGTCGAAACCGAGGCGCGCGAGCGTGAGGTCGGGCGGCAGCGTCTCGAGGCGGCGCAGCACGAGCTTCTCGCCGAACAGCGTGGGCAACGAGCTGACCCGGTAGTCGCCGCGCTTGCCGGCGTCGATCGCAATGCGCAGCCGGCCGTCTTGCGGAAGCCGCCGCTCGGCGATGTCCATCCGGGCGAGCACCTTGATCCGCGTGACGACCGCGTCGCGCAGATGAACCGGCGGGCGCAGGTGCTCGTGCAGCACGCCGTCGATGCGCAGCCGGATGCGCCAGCCCGTTTCGAACGGTTCGACGTGGATGTCGGACGCGTCGCGTACGCGCGCGGCATGCAGCGTATCGGTGAGCAGCCGTACCGCGGGGGAGTCGTCGAGCTGCGCGGCATCGAGCGAGCGCGGCGGCGCGGCCGACGACGCGGCGGAGGAGAGCGGCGGCCGCTGCATGTGCAGCGGCGCCGCGGGAGGGGGCGATTGCATGTGAGCCGGCGCTGGGCCGCCTGTTGATCGTGACCGGGAAATGGTCGCGTATCGCGAGCGGCGCCGACAGTCGGCCGTTCGGCTAGCGCACCGCGCGGGCGCGCGTGACGCGCGGCTTGAACAGTTTGACGGTGCGCACGGCCTGATCGTCGCTGCGCATCACCTCGAGCATCACGCCGCCGATTTTCACGCACACGTCGCCTTCCGGAATCTCCTCGAGGATCTCGAGAATCAGCCCGTTGAGGGTCTTCGGTCCGTCGGTGGGCAGTTGCAGATGCAGCCAGCGGTTCAGTTCGCGCAGCGGCATGCTGGCGGCGACGATGCATTCGCCGCTCTCGTTCCAGCCACCCGCGCGTTCGCCGCGCGGCATCGACGTCGTGAATTCGCCGATCAGCTCCTCGATGATGTCCTCGGGCGTCACGAGCCCTTCGAGTTCGCCGTACTCGTTGACGACCAGCGCGGTGCGTTGCCGGCTTTCCTGGAAGTACTGGAGCTGCTGGACGACCGGCGTGCCGGACGGCACGTAGTAAGGCTCGGCGAGCAGCGTGCGCAGCATTTCGCGGTCGAAGTCCTGGTTGTGCAGCGCCGTCAGCGTCTTGCGCACGTGCAGCACGCCGAGCACCTTGTCGATGTCGCCTTCATACACGACGAGACGGTTGTGATAGCAGGTCTCGATCTGATGCAGGACTTCGTCGAACGGCGCGTAGAAGTTCAGCGACTCGATCTGCCGCCGCGGCACCATCACGTCGTCCACCGTGATGTTCTCGAGGTCGAACAGGTTCAGCAGGATGCTGCGGTGCTTGGTCGGCATGAAGCTGCTCGATTCGAGCACGATCGCGCGCAGTTCGTCGGCCGACATGCGCTGGTCGCGGCCGCTCTTCGTGTTGATGCGCAGCACCCACAGCACGCCGTTGGCGAGCGCGTTGACGAACCACACGACCGGCTTGAACACGCGCATCAACGGCGCGATCACGAGGCTCGCCGGCAGCGCGATGCGCTCGGGAAAGGTCGCGCCGACGATTTTCGGCGCGATTTCCGCGAACACGATGATCAGGAACGCGACGATCCCGGTCGCGATCGACAGCGCGAGGTTGTTACGGCCGAACGTGTGCAGCGCGAGCGACGTCGTGAGCACCGGGATGATCGTGTTGAACAGGTTGTTGCCGATCAGGATCACGCTGAGCAGCAGATCGGTGCGCGTCAGCAGGCCTTGCGTGGTTTTCGCGCCGAGCGCGCCCTGGCTGGCGAGATGCTTCAGCCGATGGCGGTTGAGCGCCATCATCGCGGTCTCGGAAATGGAAAAGAAGCTGGAACAGAGGAGAAGCAGGAAGACGGCGCCGATTTGCGCCCATAAGGGAATTTGGTCCACGCGTCGGAAAGGGCAGTGAAGACAGGGATGGAGGGAATATAGCAGAGGCCGACGGCGGGGATGTGTCCGGCACGGCACGCCGGTTCGTGTGAACGGCGAAAAAGGAGTCGGAAGACGTACGCGGTGCACGTCCGGTCAAATCGCGGTCGGGCCGCGGGCATTCGATTGCGCTGCAGCCGCGGTCGTCGGAGTCGTCCCGCATACAAGCCGTAAACCGACGATTCAGCGCATTTTCACTGCGAAGCGCGGTTCGGAAGGCCGGACCACTTGTCGCCCGAGCCGGAGGTCAGCCTTTGCTTCCGGGTAGCGCGCATTCAGTGCGCGCATCTCCAGCGGCCCGACGTCATGCGGTCGTTACGAAAAGTGCTCGATGAATGAATCGGTGATGGCCTTGACGACATGGTCGCCCACATGCAGTGCTGCATCGTCGTCGTTGCCGTAAAACGGTCCCACATGGCCGCCGAGCCAGCGCACGATTTCGAAGCTCGGCCAATAGATGACATCGGGATTGCTCGTAACGAATTCGTGGGCGACGACACGGAGCGTCGATTTGGAAATGCAATCGGCCTGTATCGCGGATTTGAACTCGAACGTGGTTTTCAACGGTACGGGGCTGACCGTAAGCACGACCTTGACGTCGGGGTTCAACGCCTTGATATTCGCGACGATGTAGTCGAGATTGTCCAGATTTTGGCCGACGGTGGTAGTCCGGAAGTCGTACATCTCTGCGAATGCTCGCGAGCCCAGTGCCGAACTGGAAGGCATCACGAATTCGCCGGATTGCCGGTCGAAGAAGGCGGGCGCAACGCCCAGCGTGTAGACGAACACCTTCGCGGTGGCCAGACGCACCCGGAGATTCTCCGGGGTGATGTTGAGGGACGCAAAGAGCTCGTCGAGGCGCTCCTTGCTTTGGCCGGTGCATTGGCCCAACGCCCAGTCCACCATCTTGCGGTTTGCGAAGCTCGAATTGATGTGTTCGACGACTTCGAAGAAATCGGCCTGATAGCCCCGTTCGATGAGACGTACGGCGATCTCTCTCGCAAAGCACGAGCCCAGAGTAAAAAAGCGGGTTTCCTTGTCGATGAAGCGTTGCTTCGGCAAGCCATCCAGCAAGCTCGTCCGGATTACGGCCGAAAGGTCGCCCCTCATTTCACGCGTGCTGGGATACTTCGCTCGTGCAATGCTCTTTCGCCGGGTGCCGTCCGAAAGCACTTTGCGGGAAAGCTCGACATCGGTCTTGTTGACGATGGCGGGGTTGAGCGTTCGTGCGTGGTCGATAAGCGCGACGGCTTCTTCAAGATCGTCGTCAGCGCGGAGTTGCGAGAGCTTTGCGTAGTGATCGGCATTCGCCGGATCGATCTTGATGAGCCAGCGATAGGCGAACTCCGCATCCTCCGGCGGCCCGACATAGCTTGCCGCTGTCGCCAGGATCTCCAGGCAGACTTTCAGTTGCGGCCAGGCCGCGGCCTGCGGCGTATTCTCGACGAGACGAAGTGCGTTTTTTGCATGGTCTCGCCGAATCGCCCAACTCTTGTGGAGGCCGGGATACCGCAACGCATCGAAGCAACCGAGAAAGAAGATTGCATCCGGATTCCGCTGGTCCTGGATGAGCGATTGCCGAAGATGCTCGACAGCAAGGTCTAGCTGCCCCGTCTGGCCATAAAGAATGCCGAGAAGGAGATTCGCTTCATGATCTGAACCGTCGATCTGCTCGTTGCCCAGCTGCGCAATGACAGCGTGCGCACCAACGTTTCCGGCGAGCGCCTGTTTTGCCTGATTCTTCCAGCTACTGATATCCACTTGACCTTCCCGTATCGAGCGTTGCGCTCTTCGATCGACTGTCCGGCTGGGCGTCGAACGGGGGCGGCGAGACGAAGATCGTCTCGCGCATCAAGTCCGTTCAGTCGCTATGTCGATGATTATCGGCATTGTGCGAGCCAAACTTAATACCGGTCGGTGCGGGCGCCGGATGGCAAGCGGGATGCTGGTCAATGCGAGTGATTGAGCGGTGGGCTGCGCGTGGCGTTCGGCGATTGCCGCCGATTGTATGGTCCGGGTTACGACGTTCGGATGAGCAGATCGCGCGGACGGTGTCTGGGCGCGTCGTTGACGGTATCGATACGATGGCGGCGGATCAATGAAAAAAGCCTCACGAACCGAATGGATTCGCAAGGCTTTATCAAAGGTTTGCACTATGTATGCTGCTGTAGTGCTGCAACGACGGCGATACTTTCCAGTCGCTGACTTTAACCAAATTCTGGTCGGGGTGAGAGGATTCGAACCTCCGGCCTCTACGTCCCGAACGTAGCGCTCTACCAGGCTAAGCTACACCCCGAATTTTTGCTGGTCCGACTTCGCTTTCTTGGTGAAGATCGCTGCGTCGTCTCAAGCAAGAACGTAACTATAACGATGTTTTTTCTAAAAGGGAATACCCTGGCGAAGAAATTTTTTCGGGGCAGGGTATTGCGTCCCGTGCGCGGCGTGTCCCGTGCGCGGCGTGTTTTACGACTGCCGCGACGTCGAGTACGAGCACAGCCCGAGCAGGCTCTCCTTGTAGATGGAGTCGGGAAACGCGGCGATCGCGGCGGCGGCGGCCTGCGCTTCCTGGCGTGCGCATTCGAGCGTATGGTCGAGCGCGCCCGAACGCGTGATCGCCTCGAAGATCGTGTCGAAGCGATCCGTGCCGCCTTGCTCGATCGCCTCGCGCGCAAGCGCCGCTTGCTCGGGCGTGCCGCGTTCGATCAGATAGATGAGCGGCAGCGTCGGCTTGCCTTCGCGCAGATCGTCGCCGGCATTCTTGCCCATCGCTTCGGCGGTGCCCGCATAGTCGAGCCAGTCGTCCATGATCTGGAATGCGGTGCCGATGCGGCGGCCGTATTCGGCCGCGGCGGCTTCGGTCGGCGCGTCGGCGCCCGACAGCACCGCGCCCAACCGGGCCGATGCCTCGAAGAGCTTCGCGGTTTTGTAGCGGATCACCTGCATGTAGCGCGACTCGTCGACGTCCGCGTCGTGCATGTTCAGCAACTGCAGCACTTCGCCTTCCGAGATGATCGTCGTCGCTTCCGACAGAATTTCCATCACGCGCATCTTGCCGACGCCGACCATCATCTCGAACGAGCGCGAGTACAGATAGTCGCCGACCAGCACGCTGGCCGCGTTGCCGAACAGCGCGTTGGCCGTCTGCCGGCCGCGCCGCAGTTCGGATTCGTCGACGACGTCGTCGTGCAGCAGCGTGGCCGTATGGATGAACTCGACGACGGCGGCCAGCACGTGCCGCTGGTGCGAGGTCTCGCCGAGCGCGCCGGCCACGAGCAACAGCAGCGCCGGACGCAGCCGCTTGCCGCCCGCACCGATGATGTACTCGGCGATCTGGTTGATCAGCAGCACGTCGGACGCGAGGCTTTGCCGGATAACGCGATTGACCTGCTCCATGTCGCTGGCGATCGGAGCGAGCAGGTGGGCGGCGCTGAGGGTGGGGGAGGCGGTGGACGACGACATGATGATCGAAATGGGTGATGCGGCGGATTATAAGTCGAATCCGCCATATGCCGGTCTGTCCGACGTGAGCGGCCCGCGATTTTGGCCATCCGGCCAGGGCTTGCGCGCGGCAATCGTGGATCGGCTTTGACTCGGCCGCTAACCCCATGTATAATCACGTGTTTTCCGCGCGTGGTGTGCGGAAAAATTGGATCCAGAGTGAGGTTCTCAATGTACGCGGTCATAAAAACCGGCGGCAAGCAGTACAAGGTTGCCGTTGGCGAAAAACTCAAAGTAGAACAGATACCGGCTGACATTGACGCTGAAATCACGCTCGACCAGGTTCTCGCAGTGGGCGAAGGCGAATCGATTAAGTTCGGTACGCCGCTGGTCAGTGGGGCTTCCGTCAAGGCCACCGTCGTGTCGCACGGTCGTCATGCCAAGGTCACCATCTTCAAGATGCGTCGCCGGAAGCACTACCAAAAGCACGGCGGCCACCGCCAGAACTACACTGAGCTGCGCATCGACGCGATCAACGCGTAAGCGCCTCGGTAAAGGAGCAATCAGATGGCACACAAAAAGGCAGGCGGCTCTTCCCGGAACGGCCGCGACTCCGAGTCGAAACGTCTCGGCGTGAAAGTGTACGGCGGCCAGGCGATCAACGCTGGCGGCATCATCGTGCGTCAGCGCGGTACGCGCATGCACGCTGGCGAGAACGTCGGCATGGGCAAGGATCACACCCTGTTCGCGCTGGTCGACGGTCACGTCAAGTTCGCGACCAAGGGCGCGGACAAGAAGCATCTGGTCATCGTTGTCCCGGCGGCTGCCTAAGTCAAGGCACCACGGGCTTCGTAGCCGAAAGGCCCCGCAGTCTTCGCGGGGCCTTTTTTTATTTGGCCGCCGCGCGCAGGTGCGCGCCGGCGGCTGTCGCGAACGGCGGGCAATCGGCCGAACGGCAGATTGTTCAAGCGTGCCGGCGCGCGGCACAATAGCGGAAATACTGGTCGGAGTGACGAATGAAGTTCATTGACGAAGCACGAATCGAAGTCATCGCCGGCGACGGAGGCGATGGCAGCGCGTCGATGCGCCGCGAGAAGTTCGTTCCGTTCGGCGGGCCGGACGGCGGCGACGGCGGCCGGGGCGGTAACGTCTACGCGATCGCCGACCGCAACATCAACACGCTGATCGACTACCGTTACGCGAAGAAGCACATGGCGCGCAACGGCGAAAACGGTCGCGGCTCCGATTGTTACGGCAAGGGCGGCGACGACATCACGCTGCGCATGCCGGTCGGCACGGTCGTGACCGACATGGACACCGGCGAGCTGATTGCCGACCTGACCGAACACGATCAGCAGGTGATGCTCGCGAAGGGCGGCTCCGGCGGCCTCGGCAACCTGCATTTCAAGTCGAGCACCAACCGGGCGCCGCGCCAGAAGACCGACGGCAAGCCCGGCGAGCGGCGCATGCTGCGGCTCGAACTGAAGGTGCTCGCCGACGTCGGGCTGCTCGGCATGCCGAACGCCGGCAAGTCGACCTTCATTTCATCGGTGTCGAACGCGAAGCCGAAGATCGCCGACTACCCGTTCACCACGCTCGCGCCGAACCTGGGCGTCGTGCGCGTCGGCCCGAGCAAGAGCTTCGTGATCGCCGATATTCCTGGGCTGATCGAAGGCGCGGCCGAAGGCGCGGGCCTCGGCCACCAGTTCCTGCGGCACCTGCAGCGCACCGGCGTGCTGCTGCATCTCGTCGACCTCGCTCCGTTCGACGAAAGCGTCGATCCGGTCGCGGAAGCGAAGGCGATCGTCGGCGAACTGCGCAAGTATGACGAGGCGCTCTACGAAAAGCCGCGCTGGCTCGTGCTGAACAAGCTCGACATGGTGCCGGAAGACGAGCGCGACGCGCGCGTTGCCGACTTCCTCGAGCGTTTCGGCTGGGACGGCCCGGTGTTCCAGATTTCGGCCCTGACCGGCCAGGGCTGCGAAGCCCTGTGCTATGCGATCTACGATTACCTTGCCGAGCATTCGGACGCGCATCGCGCGGCGGAAGAGGAAGATCTGGCCGCGGACGTGCGCTTCCGCGATGCGCCGCCGAGCGACGGCGGCGCAACCTCAGGCGGCGATGCCTGAGCGAGCCCGTCACGCACCGGGCGCTGCGCCCGGTGCCGGAAATTCATCGCGCCCGGCCGGGGCATGCATCAGACAGGAGACAGCGCACGATGCGTTCGATCATCGCGGATTCGAAGCGATTGGTGGTGAAGGTGGGTTCAAGCCTCGTGACCAACGACGGCAAGGGCCTCGATCATGCGGCAATCGGCCGCTGGGCGGCGCAGATCGCTGCGCTGCGCGCGCAGGGCAAGGAAGTGGTGCTGGTCAGCTCGGGCGCGATCGCCGAGGGGATGCAGCGTCTCGGCTGGAACAAGCGTCCGCGCGAAATCGACGAATTGCAGGCCGCCGCGGCGGTCGGGCAGATGGGGCTCGCGCAAGTCTACGAAAGCCGCTTCACCGAGCATCGCATTCGCACCGCGCAGATCCTGCTCACGCATGCCGACCTGGCCGATCGCGAGCGCTATCTGAACGCGCGCTCGACGTTGCTCACGCTGCTGCGCCTCGGCGTCGTGCCGATCATCAACGAGAACGACACGGTGGTCACCGACGAAATCAAGTTCGGCGACAACGACACGCTCGGCGCGCTCGTCGCGAACCTGATCGAAGGCGATGCACTGATCATCCTGACCGACCAGACGGGGTTGTTCACCGCCGATCCGCGCAAGGATCCGAACGCAACGCTCGTCGCGGAAGCGAGCGCGGGCGCGCCGGAGCTCGAGTCGATGGCGGGCGGCGCGGGGTCGAGCCTCGGCCGCGGCGGGATGCTGACGAAGATCCTCGCAGCGAAGCGCGCCGCGCACAGTGGCGCGAACACCGTGATCGCGAGCGGCCGCGAGGCCGACGTGCTGGTGCGGCTGGCCGCGGGTGAGGCGATCGGCACGCAACTGATCGCACGGACCGCGCGGATGGCCGCGCGCAAGCAATGGATGGCCGATCATCTGCAGGTGCGCGGGCACGTCGTGATCGATGCGGGCGCAGTCGAGAAGCTGAGGGACGGCGGCAAGAGCCTGCTGCCGATCGGCGTGATCGACGTGCAGGGCGCGTTTGCGCGCGGCGAGGTGATCGCGTGCGTCGGCCCGGACGGGCGTGAAGTGGCGCGCGGCCTCACGAACTACAGCAGCGCGGAAACGAAGCTGATTCACCGCAAGCCGAGCGGCGAGATCGAGACGGTGCTCGGCTACATGCTCGAACCCGAGCTGATTCATCGCGACAACCTCGTGCTGGTCTGATCGTCCGGCGCACGACCGGCCGCAGCCGTGCATGAAAAAGCCCGCGCGGACGCGGGCTTCTGTACGACGCCGCAAGCCGCCTGAGCGGCCCGTGTCCTGCGCTCAGCGCAACTGGCTCATCGCAGTGCGGTGGAACTTGATGTTCTCGAGGATCTGGCGGGTCGTGCCCTGCGGCATCTTGTTCGCGCAGAAATAATCCTGGTACAGCGCCGAGTGGTACGAGTTCAGCTCGCCGTTCTCGATGCGGCGCCAGTCGTTCTCGACCGTGCGGTCCCAGCCGTCGTGATCCGAATTCAGCCCCGCATACTGACGCCATTCGTAGGTGTCGCAACGGATGCCTTCATAGTTCACGTTACGCGCGCCGGCCGGACTCGTGATGACCACCGCATAGCGCACGACGCCGTCGGTGCCGACCGCGAGCGACTTGGCATCGACGAAGAACTTCAGCGGCGTGTTCTGCGACACGTTGAACGGGAGCAGATCGGCGGCTTGCGGAAGCGGCGGCAGCGTGTCGACCGCGTTTTCCTTCCATTCGCCCTGACGGTCCAGCAGATACACGAACGCGCTGTCGTCCTTGTTGGTCGGCGCGTTCGAGTGGGCGCAGCCGGCCAGCGCGGCCGCCGCGACGATCGACGCGAGCGCGAGAGCAATCGCTTTCAATATGCATTCCTCGTAAAAAAGGGCGCGACACCAAGGTCGCGCCCGGTCATGCAGTCCAACTCGTCATTTGCCGATGATCACGCGGGGCGGCATCTCGTCGAGCGTGCGCGCCTCCACTTCGATCTCGGAACAGACCACCGATGTGTCGACAATCGTCAGCGTCTGCTGGGCCGGCGCGCCGCCGATGCGCGGATAGCGCAAGGGGCGCGGCCCGCGCGGCTTTTCGGCTCGCTGCGCCGGGCGGCGCAGGAAGCGCGACAACTCCGTCAGCGCCAACTGATAGACATCCCGCTTGAACTCGATCACCGCATCGAGCGGCACCCAGTACTCGTTCCAGCGCCATGCATCGAACTCCGGGTGATCGGTCGCGCGCAAGCAAATATCGCAATCGCGTCCGACCATCCGCAGCAGGAACCAGATCTGCTTCTGGCCGCGGTAATGGCCGCGTACTTCGCGTTTGATGAACTTGTCAGGCACCTCGTAACGCAACCAGTCGCGGGTGCGGCCGATTATCTTGACGTGTTCCGGATGCAGGCCCGTCTCCTCGTGCAGTTCCCGGTACATCGCCTGCATGGGGGTCTCGCCGTACTTGATCCCACCTTGAGGAAACTGCCAGGAATGCTCGCGGAGCCGCTTGCCCCAAAACACCTCGTTGCGCGCGTTCAAGAGGATGATGCCGACGTTCGGGCGAAAGCCTTCACGATCCAGCATACAACCACCTTCGAATCCTTTAAAATTGCTTTGATTATAAACAGATAACGGGCGCTGCGCACCGTGACGGAGCGAATCCGCGCGGGGTTTGCCGGCCGAAGTGTCCCTGATTTGTCTGCTAAGTCGTCTGCGCCACCGTCGTTCGCCGCGCGCAGCTTTTTCACCTTGAAACTTTTTCGGGCGCCCCGCCTGGGCGCCGTATTTGGAACCGTCCGCATGAAAGCTTCCCGTTTCTTTATCGGCACCCTCAAAGAGGCACCGGCCGACGCAGAGATCGTCAGCCACAAGCTGATGGTGCGCGCCGGCATGATTCGTCGTGTCGCCGGTGGCATCTATAACTACCTGCCGATCGGCCTGCGTTCGATTCGCAAGGTCGAGGCGATCGTGCGTGAGGAAATGAACCGGGCCGGCGCCCTCGAGCTGCTGATGCCGGCCGTGCAGCCGGCGGAGCTGTGGCAGGAATCGGGGCGCTGGGAGCAGTACGGCCCTGAGCTGCTGCGCTTCAAGGATCGCAAGGACAACGACTTCGTGATCGGGCCGACGCACGAGGAAGTGATCACCGATATCGCGCGCAACCAGATCAAGAGCTACCGGCAGATGCCGGTGAACTTCTATCAGATCCAGACGAAGTTCCGCGACGAGATCCGCCCGCGCTTCGGCGTGATGCGCGGCCGCGAATTCCTCATGAAGGACGCGTATTCGTTCGACAAGGACGCGGCCGGCCTTAACGAGTCGTACCGCAAGATGTACGACGCGTACGTGCGCATCTTCACGCGCCTCGGCCTCGAGTTCCGTGCGGTCGCGGCCGACAGCGGCTCGATCGGCGGCAACTTCTCGCACGAGTTCCACGTGATCGCCGATACCGGCGAGGACGCGATCGCATACTGCCCGACCTCCGAATTCGCGGCGAACATCGAAGCCGCTGAAGCGCTGCCGCTGATCGCCGAACGTGCGGCGCCGGCCCAGGCGATGGAGAAGGTCGCGACGCCCGGCAAGGCGAAGTGCGAAGCGGTGGCCGAGCTGCTGGCGATCCCGCTCGAGCGCACGATCAAGTCGATCGTGCTCGCGACCGACAACGAAGGCGCCGAGCCGACCATCTGGCTCGTGATGCTGCGCGGCGACCACGATCTGAACGAGATCAAGGTGTCGAAGCTGCCGGGCCTGAAGAACCACCGCTTCGCGACCGAGCAGGAAATCGTCGAGTGGTTCGGTACGCCGCCGGGCTATCTCGGCCCGGTCGGCACGAAGAAGCCGGTGAAGGTGATTGCCGATCGCACGGTCGCGAACATGAGCGACTTCGTGGTCGGCGCGAACGAGGTCGACTATCACATCGCGGGCGTGAACTGGGGCCGCGATCTGCCGGAGCCGGACGTCGCCGACGTGCGCAACGTGAAGAAGGGCGATCCGTCGCCGGACGGCAAGGGCGTGATCGACATCTGCCGCGGCATCGAGGTCGGCCACGTGTTCCAGCTCGGCACCAAGTACTCGGAAGCGATGGGCGCGACGTTCCTCGACGAGTCGGGCAAGCCGCAGCCGATGCTGATGGGCTGCTACGGCGTCGGCGTCACGCGCATCCTGGGCGCGGCGATCGAGCAGAACTTCGACGACAAGGGCATCATCTGGCCCGAGTCGATCGCCCCGTTCGAACTCGTGCTGTGCCCGATGGGCTATGACCGCAGCGAGATGGTGCGTGAGGCCGCCGACAAGCTGTACGCGGAACTGACGGCGGCCGGCGTCGACGTGATCCTCGACGATCGCGGCGAGCGCCCGGGCGTGATGTTCGCCGACTGGGAACTGATCGGCGTGCCGCATCGCCTGGTGATCGGCGAGCGCGGGCTGAAGGACGGCAAGGTCGAGTACCAGGGCCGCCGCGACGCCGAAGCCACGCTGCTGCCGGCCGATGCGGCTGCTGCGACGGTGACGGAGAAGATCCGCGCCGCGCTCGCGCACTAAGCGCGACGGCGGGAGCGCGCGGTGGAATACACCTTCCTGTCGGCCACCGTGCTGCTCGTGCTGATCACGGATCCGCTCGGCAACATCCCGCTGTTCATCACGGCGATGCGCGACGTGCCGCGCGAGCGGCGCGTGAAGCTGATCCTGCGCGAAGTGGGAATCGCGTTCGTGATCCTGCTGTTCTTCATGGTGGTCGGCGACCGCTTCCTGCGGATGATGAGCCTCACCGACCTGTCGCTGCGGCTCGGCGGCGGGATCGTGCTGTTCCTGATCGCGCTGCGGATGATCTTCCCGCATCCGGACGGCGCGCTCGGCAGCGATCCGCGCGCGGGCGGCGAGCCGTTCATCGTGCCGCTCGCGATTCCGGCGCTCGCCGGGCCGTCCGCGCTCGCGACTGTGATGCTGCTCACGTCGCAGGCGCCCGGCAAGATGTTCGAATGGGTCGGCGCGCTGACGGTCACGATGCTCGTCTGTGCGGTCACGCTGGTGCTCGCCGAGCGCATCCAGCAGTGGCTCGGCGAGCGGACCGTCGCGGCGTTCGAGCGGCTGATGGGGCTCGTGCTCGTCGCGATTTCGGTCGAGATGCTGCTGGCCGGCGTGCGCGCCTTCGTGCATCAGCTGTAACGCCGGCGGCGCGTGCCGACGAAAAAAAGCGGCGCACCGGGAACCCGGTGCGCCGCTTTTTCTTTACGACGGGGCGATCAGACGTTCGCGGTCAGCGCGCGGATCGTCGGCAGGTTGCGCCAATAGCCCTTTGCGTCCATCCCGCAGCCGAACACGTAGCGGTCGGGCACGGCGAAGCCGCAGAAGTCCGGGTGCAGCGGCTTGGCCTTCGCGAGCGTCTTCTCGCACAGCACGGCCGACATGAAGCGCTTCGCGCCCATCTCGAGGATGCGATCGCGGATCGCGGCCATCGTCTCGCCTTCGTCGAGGATGTCGTCGAGCACGAGCACGATGCGGTCCTTCACCGATTCGCGCGGCGCGACGCGCCAGTGCATCTCCGGGCTGCCCTGCGTCGTGTTGCGGTAGCGGGTCAGGTGGATGTAGTCGAACTCCAGCGGGAAATCGAGGTGCGGCAGCAGCATCCCGGTAAACACGGCGGCGCCGCCCATCACCGACAGGACGAGCGGGAACGCATCGCCGATCTCGGCGCGGATCGCGTCGGCCATGCTGGAGATCGACGCGTTGACGGCGTCAGCGGAGACGATCTCTTCGGAGTGGTCGAAAATGTGGAGGGCTTCTTCGCGGTTCATGGCTTCTGGCGGGACGGAGTCGGTATACAAATAAGGATGAAGCAGAACGGGCGGCGCGCGCTACGGCAAAAACCCGCGCGCCGGCCCACGGGCGCGATCAGCGCATGCCGGGCATCATGCCCTTCAGGCCGCGCATCATCTTGTGCATGTTGCCGCCCTTCAGCTTCTTCATCATCGTGCGCATCTGATCGTACTGGTTCAGCATCCGGTTGACTTCCTGCACCGGCACGCCGGCACCGGCCGCAATGCGGCGCTTGCGCGTCGCCTTGATGATCTCGGGTTTCGCGCGCTCGGCGGGCGTCATCGAGTTGATGATGCCTTCCATCCGGCGGATCGACTTCTCGGCCTGGCCCATGTCGGCACCGGCCGCCGCCTGCTGGAACTGCGCGGGCAGCTTGTCCATCAGCGACGACAGGCCGCCCATGTTCTTCATCTGCGAGATCTGCGCGCGGAAATCGTTCAGGTCGAAGTCGCCGCCTTTCTTCACCTTGTCGGCGAGCTTCTGCGCGGCCTGCACGTCGACGCCGCGCTGCGCCTCCTCGACCAGCGCGAGGATGTCGCCCATGCCGAGGATCCGGTTCGCCATCCGGTCCGGGTGGAACACTTCGAGACCGTCGAGCTTTTCGGCGACGCCGACGAACTTGATCGGCTTGCCGGTCACGTGACGCACCGACAGCGCGGCGCCGCCGCGCGAATCGCCGTCGAGCTTGGTGAGCACGACGCCCGTGAGCGGCAGCGTGTCGTTGAACGCCTTCGCGGTGTTGACGGCGTCCTGGCCGAGCATCGCGTCGACGACGAACAGCGTTTCGGCCGGCTTCAGCACGCCGTGCAGCGCGGCGATCTCCTGCATCATCGCTTCGTCGATACCGAGACGGCCGGCCGTGTCGACGATCAGCACGTCATGGTAGTGGCGCTTCGCCCAGTCGACGGCGGCAAGCGCGATGTCGACGGGCTTCTGGTCCGGCGTCGACGGGAAGAAATCGGCGCCGACCTGTTCGCTCACCGTTTTCAACTGCATGATCGCGGCCGGGCGATAGACGTCGCACGAGACGGTCAGCACCTTCTTCTTGTACTTCTCGCGCAGCAGCTTCGCGAGCTTGCCGACGGTCGTGGTCTTGCCGGCGCCTTGCAGGCCGGCCATCAGGATCACGGCGGGCGGCGTGACGGCGAGGTTCAGCTCGGCGGCCTTGCCTTCGTAGTCGCCGCCGATCACGGCGGTGAGTTCCTTCTGGACCACGCCGACGAGCGCCTGCCCCGGCGACAGGCTGCTGATCACTTCCTCGCCGAGCGCCTTTTCCTTGACCTTGGCGATGAATTCGCGGACGACGGGCAGCGCGACGTCGGCCTCCAGCAGCGCGAGACGCACCTCGCGGAGCATCTCCTGGGTGTTCGCCTCGGTAAGCCGGGCTTCGCCGCGCAGCGTCTTGACGACGCGCGCCATCCGTTGAGTGAGATTGTCGAGCATGGGGAGCGTTGGACAGTGGGGGCCCGAAGGCGCGACGGAAACCGGATGAACGGACCGTCGCGAGGAGGGGGCCTAGTGTAAACTTCGAACATGGATATTGTACTGTATGCCCTCACCGCGTTCCTGTACGGCGGCCTGGCCGTCGCAGGCTGGCGCACGCACCGTCAGGCCGGTGCGCCGCTCGTCGCGAGCGTGCCGGCCGTGCCGGTTCCGGCGTCCGCCGCCTCGGGGATGAGCGCCGCCGGCCGCGCGCTGCTGCTTGCCGCGCTCGTCGCGCACGGCGTGCTGCTGCACATGACGATCTTCCCGCACGACGCGATGGTCTTCGGCTTCGCGTTCGCGCTGTCCGCGATGTTCTGGCTCGGCGCCGGCATCTACTGGATCGAGAGCTTCTTCTTCCCGCTCGACAGCCTGCGCCTGCTGGTGCTGCCGCTCGCCTGCGGCGCGTCGCTGCTGCCGCTCGTGTTCGGCGGCGTGCGGGTGCTGCCTTATGCCGCAGCGCCGCTGTTCAAGCTGCACTTCCTGATCGCCAACATCGCGTACGGGCTGTTCGCGATCGCCGCGCTGCACGCGATCCTGATGCTGATGGTCGAGCGGCGCCTGCAATCGCTGCGCAACGGCGGGCGCGACGGCTCGACCGGCTGGATCGCGAGCTGGCTCGAAACGCTGCCGCCGCTGCTCACGCTCGAGAAGCTGCTGTTCCGCCTGATCGGCGCCGGCTTCGTGCTGCTCACGCTGACGCTCGCGTCGGGCATTCTGTTCAGCGAGCAGATCGACGCGCGGGCGATGCGGCTCGACCACAAGACCGTGTTCGCGGTGCTGTCGTGGCTGATGTTCGGCGGCCTGCTGGTCGCGCACAAGACGTCCGGATGGCGCGGGCGCGGCGCCGCGCGCTGGGTGCTCGTGTCGTTTGGCGCGCTGCTGCTCGCGTATGTCGGCAGCCGCTTCGTTTTCGAGGTGCTGCTGCACCGTTCCGTGGTTTGAACGCAGGTTACCGATGCGACAGATTCTCCTCCTGATCCTTCTTTTCTTCGCGGGCTCGTGGCTTGCGCGCAAGCTGCGCCAGGCCCAGGATCACGCGCACGCGCGCACCGGCCGCGGCGCCGGTTATGGTGGCGGCGCGGCAGGCCCGGGCGCCGACACGCGCTCGCTGCCCGAGCCGATGGTGCGCTGCGCCGAGTGCGGCGTGCATGCGCCGAAGGGCGATGCGGTCGCGGGCGGCGGCGAATACTTCTGCAGCGCCGAGCATGCGCAGCGCCATCGCGCCCGCGCGAGCGACACCGATGCACGATGAGCGGCGCGCGATGAGCGACGCAGTACGGTTGTCGGTCGACGCGGACGGCTGGGTGCGCGAAGCGCGCCATGCGCGCTCGCCGAACTTCGAGGCGCGGCCGGCGGGTGCGGTGCCGACGCTGCTCGTCGTTCACAACATCAGCCTGCCGCCCGGCGAATTCGGCGGCGACGCAATCGAGGCGCTGTTCCTGAACCGGCTCGATTGCGATGCGCACCCCTATTACCAGAGTCACCTGCGCGGCGTGCGCGTGTCCGCGCACTTCCTGATCCGCCGCGACGGCGAGCTCGTCCAGTTCGTGTCGTGCGACGAGCGCGCGTGGCACGCGGGCGCGTCCGAGTTCTTTGGCCGCCCGCGCTGCAACGACTTTTCGATCGGCATCGAGCTCGAAGGCGCGGACGACGTGCCGTTCGACGCCGCGCAGTATGCGACGCTCGGCGCGCTCGCGCGCACGCTGGCCGCGCGTTATCCGATCGCTGCGGTGGCCGGGCATGCCGACATCGCGCCCGGCCGCAAAACCGACCCCGGCCCGCATTTCGATTGGCAACGCTTCGCAGGCGATGCCGGCTTTCCCGCCGAATACTTTCCTTTCCGTCAGCACTGAGCGCAGGGTTTTTGAACCGGAGAAATTTTTTTTCCGGACCAATGCCTTGTCACGTCTGCGCCTGCGCGGCGCGGGTGTGATGTCAAGACCTCAGGCGCAAATTATCCGTTTGGACGTCGTTCGAATGTCCACTATACTTGGTGCCTGTTGAGTAGTTCTGTACTAGATATAGTGTGTGCCGCAGGGATAACCCGAGCGGCACCGGCCGGCTGGCCAAGCCGGCGGGCAGGGTTCTCAGGGCGGCGGCCAGGCCGGGCGGTCCGGGCGTCGCGATCAAGCGCAGCGAACTTCGACGGGGCGGAGTACACATGACGAAGCACACGACCGGCTCGGTTGTCGCGCATCGGCCGAACCGGCTTTCCCGACGCATCGCTCGCCTCTTACCGCTCGCGCACCGCATTGCGCAGCGTTCGTTCTAATCCGCGGTTCTCTCCGCACCATCCCACACCAGGAGCTTTGCACATGCAAACCACCGACAACGCGACGTCCCAGTACGAGAGCGCCTCGAGCCGTCCGCTCGGCGGGACCGAACAGGGCGCGCAGGCGCTCGCGCCGCAGGCCACGTTCGCCGACTACAAGGTGATCCGCCGCAATGGCAGCGTGGTGTCGTTCGAGCCTTCGAAGATCGCGATCGCGGTGACCAAGGCTTTCCTGGCCGTCAATGGCGGGCAGGGCGCGGCATCGGCGCGCGTGCGCGAACTCGTCGAGCAGCTCACGCACAACGTCGTGCGTGCGCTGGTGCGCAGCCGTCCGAACGGCGGCACGTTCCATATCGAAGACATCCAGGATCAGGTCGAGCTCGCGCTGATGCGCGGCGGCGAGCACAACGTCGCGCGTGCGTACGTGCTGTATCGCGAGAAGCGTCACCTCGAGCGCCAGCACGCGGGCGAGGAAGCGGCGGCAGCGGGCGCCGAGTCGAACACCGGCATCAACGTCGTCGACAACGGCGTCACGCGTCCGCTCGACATGAACGCGCTGCGCGCGCTGATCGTGTCGGCCTGCGACGGCCTCGGCACTGCGGTAAACGCTGATCCGATCGTCGCCGAGACGGTGAAGAACCTGTACGACGGCGTGCCGATGAGCCAGGTCTACGACTCGGCGATCCTCGCTGCGCGCACGATGATCGAGAAGGATCCGGCGTACAGCCAGGTCACGGCCCGCATCCTGCTGCACACGATCCGTCGCGAGATCCTCGGCGAGGAAGTCGTCCAGGCCGACATGTCGGCGCGCTACGCGGAGTACTTCCCGCAGTTCCTGAAGCGCGGCGTCGACGCCGGCCTGCTCGACGACAAGCTGCTGCAGTTCGACCTGAAGCGTCTCGGCGAAGCGCTGGACGCGAATCGCGACCTGCAGTTCGGCTACCTCGGCCTGCAGACGCTGTACGACCGCTACTTCCTGCACGTCGACGGCACCCGCATCGAAATGCCGCAGGCATTCTTCATGCGCGTCGCGATGGGCCTGTCGCTGAACGAGATCGACCGCGAAACGCGCGCGATCGAGTTTTACAACGTGCTGTCGAGCTTCGACTTCATGAGCTCGACGCCGACGCTGTTCAACTCGGGCACGCACCGTTCGCAGTTGTCGTCGTGCTACCTGACGACGGTCGCGGACGACCTCGACGGCATCTACGAAGCGCTGAAGGAAAACGCGCTGCTGTCGAAGTTCGCCGGCGGCCTCGGCAACGACTGGACCCGCGTGCGTGCGCTCGGCTCGCATATCAAGGGCACGAACGGCAAGTCGCAAGGCGTGGTGCCGTTCCTGAAGGTCGTCAACGACACGGCCGTCGCGGTCAACCAGGGCGGCAAGCGCAAGGGCGCGGTGTGCGCGTACCTCGAATCGTGGCACCTCGACATCGAGGAATTCCTCGAGCTGCGCAAGAACACCGGTGACGACCGTCGCCGCACCCACGACATGAACACGGCGAACTGGATTCCCGACCTGTTCATGAAGCGCGTGATGGAAGGCAGTGACTGGACGCTGTTCTCGCCGTCGACCTGCCCGGACCTGCACGACAAGTTCGGCGCCGATTTCGAGAAGGCTTACACGGCTTACGAAGACAAGGTCGCGCGCGGCGAGATCAAGCTGTTCAAGAAGATTCCGGCGCAGCAGCTGTGGCGCAAGATGCTCGGCATGCTGTTCGAGACGGGCCACCCGTGGATCACGTTCAAGGATCCCTGCAACGTGCGCTCGCCGCAGCAGCACGTCGGCGTCGTCCACTCGTCGAACCTGTGCACGGAAATCACGCTGAACACGAGCGACACCGAAATCGCGGTGTGCAACCTCGGCTCGGTGAACCTCGTCGCCCACCTGGTGAAGCAGGCCGACGGCAGCTACGCGCTCGACCACGACAAGCTCAAGCGCACGATCAGCGTCGCGATGCGCATGCTCGACAACGTGATCGACATCAACTACTACGCGGTGCCGAAGGCGCGTAACTCGAACCTGAAGCACCGTCCGGTCGGCATGGGCATCATGGGCTTCCAGGACTGCCTGCATCTGCTGCGCACGCCGTACGCGTCGGAAGCGGCCGTCGAGTTCGCCGATCGTTCGATGGAAGCGGTCTGCTACTACGCGTACTACGCGTCGACCGAGCTGGCCGAGGAGCGCGGCCGCTACTCGAGCTACCGCGGCTCGCTGTGGGATCGCGGCATCCTCCCGCAGGACACGCTGAAGCTGCTCGCCGAAGCGCGCGGCGGCTACGTCGAAGTCGACACGTCGGAGTCGCTCGACTGGTCGACGCTGCGTTCGCGTATCGCGGCGCACGGCATGCGCAACTCGAACTGCGTCGCGATCGCGCCGACGGCGACGATCTCGAACATCATCGGCGTGTCGGCTTGCATCGAGCCGACCTTCCAGAACCTCTACGTGAAGTCGAACCTGTCGGGCGAATTCACGGTGGTGAACGAGTACCTCGTGCGCGACCTGAAGGAGCGCGGCCTGTGGGACGAAGTGATGGTCGCCGACCTGAAGTACTTCGACGGCATGCTGTCGCGCATCGACCGCATCCCGGCCGACCTGCGCGCGATCTACGCGACCGCCTTCGAAGTGGATCCGACGTGGCTCGTCGAAGCGGCATCGCGTCGCCAGAAGTGGATCGACCAGGCGCAGTCGCTGAACATCTACATGGGCGGCGCGTCGGGCAAGAAGCTCGACGAGGTCTACAAGCTCGCATGGCTGCGTGGTCTGAAGACGACCTACTACCTGCGCACGATGGCAGCCACGCACGTCGAGAAGTCGACGGTCGCGCACGGCGCGCTCAACGCGGTGCCGACGAGCGGCGGCTCGAGCAGCGGCGGCGCGCAAGGCGCAGCGGGCGGCTTCGGTGCGGCGGGCGGCGACGTGTCGTCGGGTGGGCTCAACGCAGCAGCGCTCGCGCCGGTCGAAGCAGACGGCCCGGTGTGCACGATGCGTCCGGGCGACCCCGGCTTCGACGAATGCGAAGCTTGCCAGTAACGCGGCGCGCATGAGTTGAAGCAGTTCGGGCGACGCGCACGACAGCCGATCGAGGTTGAAGTGTGCGTCGCTCTCTACTAAAAAAATGATAAGGAATCTGCAACGCGGCACATGCGTTGCAGGCAGCGACAAGCGATCGAAACATCCCCGACGACGTCGCGTTTCGATCAGCGTTCGATGCGTCGAGCGCACCTCGCGATACATGCGCGATACGCGTCGCACTCTGCATGAACGACGATGCGTTGCTCAAAGTGTTGTATCGAGGTCGCAACGCGAATCGAAAAAAGGATTTTTCGTGAGCGAACCCTTTTATCGCTCAGGAAAAGATGGTACAAACCGTTCTAAATTGATGGTGACAATTTATGCTCAACTGGGATGACGAGAAGACTGCCGTAACCCCCGCGAGCGGAGCGCAGCAAAACGCGATGCGCACCTCCGCAGGGATGGCCGTCGGACTGCAGGCTGCAACGCCTGCCGCCCATCAGGTCCGTGACATTTTCGAAGGCGATCTTGCGGTGCCGCCGCAAGCACCGGCTGTTCCCGCCGGCGGTTCGGAAGCGCGGGTCAACGTTGCGGACAAGCGCATCATCAACGGCCAGACTGACGTCAATCAGCTGGTGCCGTTCAAGTACAAGTGGGCGTGGGAAAAGTATCTGGCCGGTTGCGCGAACCACTGGATGCCGCAGGAAATCAACATGTCCCGCGACATCGCACTGTGGAAGGATCCGAACGGTCTGACCGAGGACGAGCGCCGCATCGTCAAGCGCAACCTCGGCTTCTTCGTGACCGCCGATTCGCTCGCTGCGAACAACATCGTGCTCGGCACGTACCGCCACATCACGGCGCCCGAGTGCCGGCAGTTCCTGCTGCGCCAGGCGTTCGAAGAGGCGATCCACACGCACGCGTATCAATACATCGTCGAATCGCTCGGCCTCGATGAAGGCGAGATCTTCAACGCGTACCACGAGGTCGCGTCGATCCGCGCGAAGGACGAGTTCCTGATTCCGTTCATCCATACGCTGACCGACCCGGCCTTCAAGACCGGCACGCTCGAAGCGGATCAGAAGCTGCTGAAGTCGCTGATCGTGTTCGCGTGCATCATGGAAGGCCTGTTCTTCTATGTCGGCTTCACGCAGATCCTCGCGCTCGGCCGCCAGAACAAGATGACGGGTGCTGCGGAGCAATATCAGTACATCCTGCGCGACGAGTCGATGCACTGCAACTTCGGCATCGACCTGATCAACCAGATCAAGCTCGAGAACCCGCATCTGTGGACCGCCGAATTCCGCGCGGAGATCCGCGAGCTGTTCAAGCATGCAGTCGAACTCGAATACCGCTACGCCGAGGACACGATGCCGCGCGGCGTGCTGGGTCTGAACGCGTCGATGTTCAAGAGCTATCTGCGCTTCATCAGCAACCGCCGTTGCCAGCAGATCGGCCTCGATCCGCTGTACCCGAACGAAGAAAACCCGTTCCCGTGGATGAGCGAAATGATCGACCTGAAGAAGGAACGCAACTTCTTCGAGACGCGAGTGATCGAGTATCAGACGGGCGGCGCGCTGTCCTGGGAATAACCCGCAGCAGCGAACCCGTCACATGATGGAGTAGCCGGCGGCCTCTCGGCCCCGGCCCAAGGTTTAGGAGCAAGAACGCCTGATGCAAAGCATGCCCGGTGCCTTAACGGCCCAACGACATCATCGGCACTTTGCGAACCCTTCAGTGGGATGGGCAAACTTCCCTCCGGAAAAAGCGGACGGCCGTGTGGCCGTCAGCTTGATCAAGCGATTAGGGGTAGCGGCGCGGGGTGCGCCGGCTACCGACTTGATTTGGCGCGCGAGGCCATGGGGTCACGCGCGCCATACCGTATTCATTAGCGTAAGCGCGCAGTATCCGCGTACGCCGATGAATAGCCCGCTTCGAAGCGCACGTCCTGAACAGCGTCCGCGGGAAGCGGGTTTTGACGAAGGGTGTAGTTTGAACTGACTCTCATCTGAACCTGAAGGAGAACAACATGGCTACTGCCAAGAAGAAACCGGCTGCCAAGAAGGCTGCTGCTAAGAAGACCGTTGCGAAGAAGGCAGCTGCGCCGGCGAAGAAGGCCGCTGCAGTGAAGAAGGTCGCTGCGAAGAAGGTCGCGGTGAAGAAGGTTGCAGCGAAGAAGGCAGCGCCGGCGAAGAAGGCTGCAGCGAAGAAGGCAGCACCGGCGAAGAAGGCCGCTGCGAAGAAGGTTGCAGCCAAGAAGGTCGCGGTGAAGAAGGTTGCTGCGAAGAAGGCAGCACCGGCGAAGAAGGCCGCTGCGAAGAAGGTTGCAGCCAAGAAGGTCGCAGTGAAGAAGGTTGCTGCGAAGAAGGCCGCACCGGCGAAGAAGGCTGCTGCAAAGAAGGCAGCACCGGCCAAGAAGGCTGCAGCGAAGAAGGCCGCACCGGCGAAGAAGGCTGCTGCGAAGAAGGCAGCGCCGGCCAAGAAGGCTGCGCCTGCGAAGAAGGCTGCCGCACCGAAGGCTGCTGCACCTAAGGCCGCTGCGCCGAAGGCTGCCGCCGCACCGAAGGCTGCTGCTCCGGCGAAGAAGGCCGCTGCTCCGAAGAAGGCCGTCGTGAAGAAGGCCGCGCCGGCAACCACCGCGTCGACCGCATCGGTTGCGCCGGCATCGGGCGTGAAGACGGCGCTCAACCCGGCAGCGGCATGGCCGTTCCCGACGGGCAGCCGTCCGTAATCGCGGCTGACCAGCATCACCCGGACACTCATGTGGTGTCCGCGGGTTGAGTAGCGCTACTCAATCGGTCCCGCCATCTGGCCTGGATGGCGGGATTTTTTTCGCCCGTACGCGGCCGGGCATGGACGTGATGCGCGGAGCGTGGACGAAAAAAAACGCATGTGCGACTTCGCACATGCGTTCGACCGCGGCTTGCGCCGCGTGCTGAGGATGCTCGTTAGTGCGTGACGCGCGTGACGCCGCCGCTCGACAGCAGTCGTACGCGCTCGCCTGCGCGGAAGACTTCGCCGCTGGCTGCTTGCGTGATCGAGCGCAGGTCGCCGTTGTCGAGGCGAACGGTGATTTCGACGCCGTTCGCGGTACTGAGGTTTTCGCCGACCGCGTTGCCCGCCACCGCGCCGACCAGGCCGCCTGCGATCGCCGTCAGGATCGAGCCCTTGCCGCCGCCGATCGCGCTGCCCGCGACCGCGCCGAGTGCGCCGCCGCCGAGCGTGCCGATCGCGCTGCCGCCGCCGTCCGACTGGATGCGCACCGCACGCACGCTTTCGACCGTGCCCATGCGAACCGTCTGTTCGCGCTGCGCCTGGCCGACGCTATAGACGTCGGCCGAACCGGGCGCGGTGAAGCAGCCCGCGAGAGTCAGGGTGGCCGTCAGCATCGCCGCGAGCGTGAGGGTTTTCTTCGTCAACATCTTTGCTCTCCAACAGTATTTATTTGAGACTGTAACCGAAGGCGGCCTCGAAGCGCGCGTCGACATCGGCGCGCGTCAGTGCGTAAGTCTGGGGGCCCTGATGGGCGATCTTGATCGAGCCCATCAGGCTCGCGAGGCGGCCGGTGGTTGCCCAGTCCAGACCGTTCTCGATGCCGTACAGCAGGCCGCCACGGAAGGCGTCGCCGCAACCGGTCGGATCGACGATCCGCTCTGCCTGCACGACCGGAATCTGTTCTTCGCCGTTCTTGTGAAGAATGGTAGCGCCGTGTTCGCCCCGCGTGACGATCAATGCTTGAACCCGGCTGGCGATTTCCTTCTCGGACCACCCCGTCTTGTCACTGACGAGCTTGCCCTCGTAGTCGTTGACCGCGACGAAGGTCGCGAGTTCAATGATGCGGCGCAGCGTCGCACCGTCGAACAGCGGCAGGCCCTGACCCGGATCGAAGATGAACGGGATGCCGGCCTTGGCGAATTGTTCGGCGTGCTGGACCATCCCGTCGAAGCCGTCGGGCGCGACGATGCCGAGCTTCACGCCGGGCACCTCGTCCGCACGGTTCAGATGCGATTCCATCATCGCGCCGGGGTGGAATGCGGTGATCTGATTGTTCTCCAGATCGGTCGTGATCATGGCCTGCGCGGTGTGCGCGTCGGGCACGACCCGCACGTTGGCTTTGGACAGGCCGAGGCTGTCGAGACGCTCGAGATAGCGGTCCGCGTCGTTGGCGCCGACCGTCGCCATGATGCGTGCGTCGCCGCCGAGCAGGTGCAGCGCGTACGCGATGTTCCCCGCGCAACCGCCGAATTCGCGACGCATCGTCGGCACGAGGAAGCTCACGTTCAGCAGGTGAACCTGGTCGGGCAGGATGTGCTCGCGGAACCGACCTTCGAAGGTCATGATGTTGTCGTAGGCGAGCGAGCCGCAAATCAGCGTAGTCAAGGCGTGGGTTCCTGTAGAGGACAAAGGGAAAGCGGCCGGCCCGGCGGCCGCGGCGAGCCCGTCGGGCTGCGCGCGGCGGCCGGGCGGCTGCGGATTACTTCAGTGCGGCGAGTGCTGCGTCGTAGTTCGGCTCGTCCTTGATTTCGTCGACGAGTTGCGCGTGGATCACCTTGTCCTGCGCGTCGAGCACGACGACCGCGCGGGCCGTCAGGCCGTTCAGCGGGCCGCTCGTGACGTCGACGCCGTACGCGTTCGCGAACGCGCGGCCGCCGCGGAAGGTGGACGCCGTCACGACGTTCGCGAGGCCTTCGGTCGTGCAGAAGCGCGTGGCCGCGAACGGCAGGTCGCCGGACACGACGATCACGACCGTGTTGTCGAGCGACGACGCGGCTTCGTTGAACTTGCGCGTCGACGTCGCGCAGGTCGGCGTGTCGAGGCTCGGCACGATGTTCAGCACCTTGCGCTTGCCGGCGAAGCTGGCGAGCGTCAGATCGGCGAGGTCCTTGCCGACCAGCTTGAAGTCGGGGGCTTGCGAGCCGACGGCCGGGAACGTGCCGGCGATATCGATCGGGTTGCCACCCAGCGTAACTTTGCTCATGTTCGTGCTCCGAAATAGCGCGCCGGTGCGGCGCGCGGGTTGAGACGGCGCGCATGCGCGCGCGCGATGCGTCACGGATAGAAGATCTGGACGCGGAAATTCGATGCGCTCGCGCCGTTCGTGTCGAGCCGCACGACCATCGTCTGCGTCGTGCCGGGCGGCAGCCCTGCGTCGATCGGCGTGCCCGGGCGGACGTAGTCGCGCGGCGCGAGCACGCGGCGCACGGTGACGTGATTGGTGTCGTCGAGCAGCGTCAGCTCGAGCGACGGGTACGCGAGCGCGACGCGATAGCGGTTGGTCAGCGGCGCCTTCAGCTCGAGCACGCGCGGCCCGTCGAGCTGGCGCAGGTCGGTCGCGTTGAGCCGCAGCCCGTCGATCGCGCGCGGCGGCGTGACCTTGCAGCCGAGCGCCGCGCACGCCTGACGGTACCAGCTCTGCGTGACCGGCCAGTAGATCATCACGGATTCGCGCTGCCACCACGCCAGCTGCGCGAACAGCAGCACGCCGAGCGTGGCCGCGACGACGCCGCCGAAAAAACCGGCGAGCATGCCGCGTCGTTGCGGCGCGCGGGTCTCGCGCGTCACCTCGAAGTGGGGGCGGTCGTCTTCGGTGAGTGCGGCGGGGAACGGGACGGCCGGTTGGGCGGGTGGCTTTGCCGCCGATTGGGCGTCGTCGGGCGCGTTTGCAGGTTCGCCCGCGGCCGCGACGCCACGCTCGGCAGCGTGGCTGGCGTCGGGCGCTGCGTCGGGCGGCGCCGGCGTAAAGGCGAACCGCGGTTCGCGGGGAACGTCGTCGGGTTCCGGAAAGTGCGTGTGCGTGTGCGCGTCCGCGTTTGCGTTTGCGGGCGCGGTCGGGTCGACGGGATCGGCGCCCGCTTGCTCGATCGATTGCGCAGGTGCGATGAAGCGCGGTTCGCGTGGGTCGGTTTCTGCGGCTGGCAGGGTAGACGCGTCGGTGTCGTGCGGTGCCGCAGCCGGTTCGGCCGGCCATGCGGCCGCTTCGACGACGCGGCGTTCGGCAGCATCCGTCGAAATCGGCGCGGGCGTGCCGGTCTGGCGAACGGTGCCGGCGTCCGTGGTTTCTTGCCGCGTCACCGGCACGAGCGGTTCGGCGCGAATGGTGTGCGCGTTGTGCAGCAGCGACGGATCGACGCCGGCGTCGAGCCACGGCGCCCACATGTCCCAGCCCGCAGGCCTGAAGTTGCCATCCGTCGCCGCGTGCGCCGGCAGGTCGGCGGTGAAGAGCCGCGCCGGTGAGGTCGGGGAGGGCGTGTCGCTGACGGCGTCGGCCGGTGTTGCTTCGTCCAGCGCTGGTGCGGTGGGCGTTGGTTCGGGCGGTGCTGAGTCGACCGGTGCCGACGCGGCTGGCGTTGATGCGGACTGCGGTGCTTCGAGCGGGGCCGTATCGACCGGCGTTGCTCCAACCGGAGCTGATTCGACGGGCACCGCTTCAATCGGTGCCGCTTCAACCTGCGCTGATTCGACTGGCGCTGCTTCAATCGGCGCCGCTTCGACCGGTGCTGCTTCGGCCGGCGCTGCTTCAATCGGAGCTGATTCGACCGGTGTTGCTTCAACCTGCGCTGATTCGGCCGGCGCTGCCTCAACCGGCGTTGCTTCGATCGGTGTTGCTTCACCCGGAGCCGCTTCAACCGGACTCGTTCCAACCGAAGCCGTTCCACCCGCCGCTTCCCTCACCGTCGGCTCGGGAACGAGCGAGCGCGTCGCGTCGAACACCTGCCGGCAGTGTCCGCAGCGCACCAGCCCGTCATGCAGCGTCAGCTGCTCCTGCTGCAGCCGGAAGACGGTTTCGCAATGAGGGCAGCGCGTCGCAAGAAGCATGTCGAGCCGGGCGGCCTGCTGGCCAGAGTGAAGGACAGCGCTATTCTAATGGCTTTCCCGCCGCGTTCCGGCGAGGCAAACCCAACCTTCGTGCTCGCGCCATACCGAGATGTCGACGTAGCGCGCGTACACCGCCGCGACTTCGTCCGCCTGGCGCGCGAGCACGCCCGACAGCGCGATGCGGCCGCCCGGCTTCACCTTCGACGCCAGCATCGACGCCATCAGCTTCAACGGGTTCGACAGAATGTTCGCGACGACAATGTCGAATTCCCCGTCCGGGCACGCGTCGGGCAGCCCGTACGTGACGTCCGCATGGTTGCGTTCGCTGTTCTGCCGCGCCGATTCGACCGCCTGCGGATCGATGTCGATGCCGATCACCGGGTCCGCGCCGCACTTGCGCGCGAGGATCGCGAGGATGCCCGAGCCGCAACCGTAGTCGAGCACCGACTGGCCGGGCTTCACCGTCTGCTCGAGCCATTCCATGCACAGGCGCGTGGTCGGGTGGCTGCCGGTGCCGAACGCGAGGCCCGGATCGAGCTCGAGAATCAGCGCATCGGGATCGGGCGCATCGTGCCACGACGGCACGACCCAGATCCGTTCGCCGATCGGGATCGGCTCGAACTGCGACTGCGTGAGCCGCACCCAGTCCTGCTCCTCGACTTCACGCACGTCGAACTTCGGCGTATCGGCAATGCCGATCTCGTTCGCGGCCGCCGCGAGCAGCACGGCCGGTTCGAGATCGGGCGACAGCAGCGCGACCACGCGCGAGTGCTGCCACGCGGTGCGCTCCGGAACCAGGCCGGGCTCGCCGAAGAGCGGCTGCTCGTCGGGCGTGTCGGCGTCGGCGTCCTCGACGGACACCGACAGCGCGCCGAGGTCGAGCAGTGCGTCGGACAGCGCCTCCGCATGCTCGCGGGCCAGTTCGACGACGAGTTCGCGATAGCTCATGCTTACGCTTCTTCCGGTGCGACCTGCTGCTTCTGCGCGAGCCGGTGTTCGAGGTAGTGGATGCTGGTGCCGCCTTCGACGAACTTCGAATCGATCATCAGCTCGCGGTGCAGCGGGATGTTGGTCTGGATGCCTTCGACGACCATTTCCGACAGCGCGATCCGCATCCGGCGGATCGCCTGGTCGCGCGTCGCGCCGTAGGTGATCAGCTTGCCGATCATCGAGTCGTAGTTCGGCGGCACGAAATAGCCGTTGTACGCATGCGAGTCGACGCGCACGCCCGGCCCGCCCGGCGTATGCCACGACGTGATGCGGCCCGGCGACGGCGTGAACTTGAACGGATCTTCCGCGTTGATCCGGCATTCGATCGCATGTCCGCGGAACTGCACGTCGCGCTGGCGCAGCGCCATCTTCTCGCCGGCCGCGATGCGGATCTGTTCCTGCACGATGTCGACGCCGGTGATCAGCTCCGATACCGGATGCTCGACCTGCACGCGCGTGTTCATCTCGATGAAGTAGAACTCGTTGTTTTCGTACAGGAATTCGAACGTGCCGGCGCCGAGATAGCCCATCTTCTTGCAAGCGTCCGCGCAGCGGTCGCCGATGCGGTCGATCAGGCGGCGCGGAATGCCCGGCGCCGGCGCTTCCTCGATCACCTTCTGGTGACGGCGCTGCATCGAGCAATCGCGCTCGCCGAGCCAAATCGCGTTCTTGTGCGCATCCGACAGCACCTGGATCTCGATGTGGCGCGGGTTCTCGAGGAACTTCTCCATGTACACCTGCGGGTTGCCGAACGCACGGCCGGCCTCCTCGCGGGTCATGTTGACCGCGTTCACGAGCGCGGCCTCGGTGTGCACGACGCGCATGCCGCGTCCGCCGCCGCCGCCGGCCGCCTTGATGATGACCGGATAGCCGATTGCGCGCGCAATCTTCACGATCTCCTTCGGATCGTCCGGCAACGCGCCTTCCGAGCCCGGCACGCACGGCACGCCGGTCTTGATCATCGTCTGCTTTGCCGTGACCTTGTCGCCCATCAGGCGGATCGTGTCCGGGCGCGGGCCGATGAACGTGAAGCCCGACTGCTCGACGCGTTCGGCGAAATCGGCGTTTTCCGACAGGAAGCCGTAGCCGGGGTGGATCGCTTCGGCGTCGGTGACTTCCGCGGCGCTGATCAGCGCCGGCATGTTCAGGTAGCTGAGGTTCGACGGGGCCGGGCCGATACAGACGGCTTCGTCCGCGAGGCGCACGTACTTGGCTTCCTTGTCGGCTTCCGAGTAAACGACCACCGTCTTGACGCCGAGTTCGCGGCACGCGCGCTGAATGCGCAGCGCGATTTCACCGCGGTTGGCAATGAGGATTTTTTCAAACATAGCGAGTATTCGTCTCTTCGAGGGGCGCGCGAACGGCGCCTGGAGAGCATCGGCGGCGCGCGGCCGGACGGCCGCGCGGCGGGCTTAGCCGATCACGAAAAGCGGCTGGCCGTATTCGACGGCCTGGCCGTTCTCGACGAGGATTTCCTTGATCACGCCGGCCTTGTCCGACTCGATCTCGTTCAGCAGCTTCATCGCTTCGATGATGCACAGCGTCTGGCCTTCCTTGACCGTGTCGCCGACCTGCGCGAACGGATCCGCGCCCGGCGACGGCGCGCGATAGAACGTACCGACCATCGGCGACGTCACGACGTGGCCTTGCGGCACGGCGGGCGCCGCGGCGCCTGCGGCCGGTGCGGCTGCCGCACCTTCGGCCGGCAGCGCGACCGACGGGGCCGGGGCGCTGACCTGCGGGGCAAATCCGCCCGTCGGCTGGACATAGACCGGCGGCGCGTTCTTGACGATACGCACCTTGCCTTCGCCTTCCGTCACTTCCAGCTCGGAGATGCCGGATTCGGAGACGAGGTCGATCAGAGTTTTCAGCTTACGAAGATCCATCGGGAGTTCCCCTTTCAATACGTGAAAGCGCCGGTCAGACCGGCGCTGAATCTAGATCGCGAAATCAGCCGCGCGACGCGCCTTGCAGCTTGTCGAGCGCGTATTCGAGCGCGTACAGATAACCTTTCCAGCCGAGCCCGCAGATCACGCCTTCGGCCTGGTCGGAAAAGTAGGAGTGGTGCCTGAACGCTTCGCGGCGGTGCACGTTCGACAAATGAATTTCGACGAACGGGATGCCAACGCCGGCGATCGCGTCCCGGATCGCGACGCTCGTATGCGTGTACGCGGCCGGATTGATCAGGATGAAATCGGTCTGTTCCTCCCGCGCGGCCTGGATGCGGTCGACGAGCGCGCCTTCGTGGTTGCTCTGGAACGACGACAGTTCGGCGCCGGCAGCCTGCGCCCGCGCGGCAAGCGCCTGATCGATCTGCGCGAGCGTGACGCGGCCGTACACCTCCGGTTCCCGGGTGCCGAGAAGGTTCAGGTTGGGGCCGTGCAGCACCAGCAATCGTGTCATGGTCGCTTCTATTTCTGCGGAATTGCGCGAACTTTAGCGCTATTTAGAGAAATTTGTCTAGTTTTGCCGAACGGCCAACGGCGCCGGGCCTGCAAGAATTACCGGGAGCTAAGCGAAGTATTCGCGAATTCCGGTGAAACTGCGGCGATCGACCTGCAAAACACCGCGAACGTGCGGGCGCCCATTCGCGCATGTCACAACGTGTCGAGGGTCTTTTTGAGCTCGGCGGGCTGGATTTGCCCCAATTTTGTTTCGCGGATCTTGCCCGTTTGGTCGATGACTACCGTGAACGGCAGCGCACCGGCCGTATTGCCGAAATTACGCGCCAGATCGGCACCCGCATATCCGCTGACGAATACCGGATAGTCGACCTTCACCTTCTGCAGGAAGTTCTTCACGTTCTGGTCGGAGTCGACGCCGATGCCGATGAAGCGGATGCCCTTCTCCTTATATTGATGCGACAGCGCGACGAGTTCCGGCATCTCCTGGACGCACGGGCCGCACCACGATGCCCAGAAATTCACCACGACCTTCTGGCCCTTGAACGACGCGAGCGTCGCCGGCTTGCCGTCTACATCGGTCAGCGCCGCGGCCCACAGCTGCTCGACCGGGCTGCCGGACGGAGCCGGCGCGGCCGATGAGTCCGATGTGGCCGATGTGGCGGCCGCCACACCGTCGTCGGCGCTGCCGCCGCGGAACCAATGGCCGGCGGCGAGCCCGCCGCCGATCGCCGCGGCCGCGACGAGCGCCACCGCCAACATGCGTTTCATCATCATCGTGGAATCATTCCGGTTCGGAAGGCGCGTCGCCGGCTTCGAGCAGCGCGCGCAACGCGGCGGCGTCGGCCCGCGCGACGCGCCCGCGTGCGTCGGCCTTGACCGCGCCGCGCAGGTCGTCGCTCGCATAGAGCGCGACGTGCACGCCGATGGCGTCCATGTCGCGCCGCGGGCGCCACAGGAAGCTGAGCGTCTCGACGTCGGCGCGACCGGCGAAATGCCGGGTCTCGGACACGTCGTACTGAACGTTCTGGTTCAGCAGGTAGATGGCGACGTCCTTCGGGTTGTCGGTGAATATCTGCAAATGGATGTCCGAATGCGCGTTCGCGGTGCCGTTCAGCACCGCGCCCGTCACGTACGGATTGAATTCGGCGAGCCGGCGCATCCAGTCGAGCGCCGCTTCGCGCAGCCGGCGGAGCTCGTCGGGCTGCGTATCGCTCTGGAACAACGCGATGTATTCGCGCAGTTCTTCTTCGATCAGGTCGTTATCGGGCAGCCATTCGCCCGCAACGCGCGTATCGCCGAACAGCTGGCGGGCGGCCTTGCGCTTCGCGCTGGCGTAATCGAGGCCGTCCTCCGCGATCAGGCGGGCGGCGGACTGGGCGATTTCCTCGCGGGCACGCCGCGGATCGACAAGAGGTTTGCGAGACATGATCCGGCAATCATACTCGATCGCCGCCGCGGCAGACCGCGGTGCGGCTGCGTGCCGCCCGCCGCGCCGGACGGCCTCGCGCGCCGTCGTTCGGCCCGGGCCGTCAGTTACAATGACGATCTTTGTGGCGCGGCGAAAGCGCTGGCCCGGACGGCGCGTCCGGCATGCCGCACACGTCCCTTTCCGAATCGACGGCGCCCGGCGGCGCGAAAGCATTCATCTATGCACATCCACATTCTTGGCATCTGCGGCACCTTCATGGGCGGTCTCGCCGTGCTCGCGCGCGAGGCGGGCCACACGGTGACGGGTTGCGACGCGGGCGTCTATCCGCCGATGAGCACGCAGCTCGAGGCGCAGGGCATCACGCTGATCGAAGGCTACGGCGCCGAGCAGATCGACCTCAAACCCGACCTGTTCGTGATCGGCAACGTCGTCACGCGCGGCAATCCGCTGATGGAGGCGATCCTCGATCGCGGCCTGCCTTACGTGTCCGGCCCGCAATGGCTCGGCGAACACGTGCTGGCCGGCAAATGGGTGCTCGCGGTCGCGGGCACGCACGGCAAGACGACCACCTCGTCGATGCTCGCGTGGCTGCTGGAAGACGCCGGCCTGAATCCGGGCTTCCTGATCGGCGGCGTGCCGCTGAACTTCGGCGTGTCGGCGCGGCTGACCGATTCGAGCTTCTTCGTGATCGAAGCCGACGAATACGATACGGCGTTCTTCGACAAGCGCTCGAAGTTCGTCCACTACCGGCCGCGCACGGCCGTGCTGAACAATCTCGAATACGATCACGCCGACATCTTCCCGGATCTCGCCGCGATCGAAACGCAATTCCACCATCTCGTGCGCACGGTGCCGCGGGTGGGCCGGATCGTCACGAACGGCCGTTCCGACGCGCTGGAGCGCGTGCTGGCGCGCGGCTGCTGGAGCGAAGTCGAGCGTTTCGGCGTCGACGGCGGCTGGCAGGCGCTGCCGGCCGAGGACGGTGTGCCGGTGGACGAGCGCTTCGCGGTGTATTCACAGGCCCAGCGCGTCGGCGAAGTCGCGTGGCAGGTGCAGGGCGACCACAACCGGATGAACGCGCTGGCCGCGATCGCGGCCGCGCGCCATGTCGGCGTGCCGCCGGCGCAGGCGGCCGCCTCGCTCGCATCGTTCCGTAACGTGAAGCGGCGCATGGAAGTGCGCGGCAGCGTCGACGGCGTGACCGTCTACGACGACTTCGCGCACCATCCGACCGCGATCGAAACCACGATCGCCGGCCTTCGTGCGCGCATCGGCCGAGAACATTCCCGCATCCTCGCCGTGCTGGAGCCGCGTTCGAACACGATGAAGCTCGGCGTGATGAAGGCGCAGCTGCCGGCCAGCCTCGCCGATGCCGACCTCGTGTTCGGCTACGGCGCGCCGAGCGGGCGCGACGCGCTCGGCTGGAACCTCGGCGACGCACTGGCGCCGCTCGGTGCGAAGGCGCACGCGTTCGACGACCTGCATCTGTTGGTGAAGGCCGTCGTCGCCGCCGCCCGCCCGGGCGACCACGTGCTGGTGATGAGCAACGGCGGCTTCGGCGGCGTGCACCAGCAGCTGCTCGACGCGCTCGGGAGCCGCGCGTGATCCTGTACCTGCACGGCTTCCGCTCGTCGCCGGAGTCGCAGAAGTCGCGGCTGCTGGCCGCGCGCATGGCGGCGCTGGGCCGCACGGCGGAGTGGCGCTGTCCGTCGCTGGCGGTGTCGCCGCTCGAGGCGATCGCCGTCGCCGAGGCCGCGGTGGCCGGCGCGCAGGACGTGACGGTGATCGGCAGCTCGCTCGGCGGCTACTACGCGACCTGGCTCGCCGAATGCCACGGCTGGAAGGCGGTGCTGCTGAACCCGGCGATCGTCCCGCAACGCGATCTCGAACAGTATCTCGGCGAGCAGCCGTTGTGGCACGGCGGCGGGTCGATCGTCGTCGAGCGCCGCCATCTGCAGGAGCTCGACGCGCTGCGCGTGCCGGCGATTTCGCGGCCCGAACGCTACTATCTGTTCGCGGCGACCGGCGACGAAGTGCTCGACTACCGCGAGATGCTCGCCCATTACCCGGGCGCGAAAACCCGCGTGATCGAAGGCAGCGATCACGGGATCAGCGAATTTGCCGACTACGTCGACGACGTTCTCGCCTTTTGCGATCAAAAAACGTCTTGAATCCGGCGTCATGCCGATCGAATTTCCATCATCATCCGGCGCCGCCGATGCGGCGCCCGGCAGTCTGAACGAGAGTACTGAGTGAACGTTTTCTTCGAGGAATCGGGCAGTTTCAAGGCGGGCAGCGTGCTGTCGCGCCAGGGCGACGCGTTTCAGGTCGAGTTGCCCGGCGGGCGGCGCGCGAAGGTGCGCGCAAAGGACGTGCTGATCGAGTTCGAGAAGCCGGCCGCGAGCGAGCTGATGCAGGAAGCCGACACGGCCGCGCAGCAGATCGACCTCGACTTCCTGTGGGAATGCGCGCCGGCGGAGGAATTCGCCTATACGACGCTGGCCGCCGAATACTTCGGCGCGGGCTACGGCCCGGTCGAGCGCGCGGCGCTGGTGCTGCGGCTGCACGGCTCGCCCGTGTACTTCCGCCGCAAGGGCCGCGGCCAATATCAGCGCGCGCCGGAAGAGCAGCTGAAGATGGCGCTCGCGTCGCTCGAGCGCAAGCGCCAGCAGGCGCTGGTGCAGGCGCAGTACGAAGAGGAGCTGAAGGAAGGCAAGCTGCCGCAAGCGTTCGCCGGCAAGGTGCTCGCGCTGCTGACGCGACCGGACAAGAATTCGATCGAATACAAGGCGCTCGAGGCGGCGGCCGGGGCGCGCGGCGTGTCGCCCGCGCGGCTGATGCTCGACTGCGGCGGCATCGAGTCCGCCCGCGCGCTGCACGAGGCGCGCTTTCTCGCCGAGTTCTTCCCGCACGGCACGGGCTTTCCGCCCGTCGCGGTCGGCCCGCTGCCGGACGACCTGCCGCGCGCGGACGTCAACGCGTTCTCGATCGACGACATCACGACGACCGAAATCGACGACGCGTTCTCGGTCGAGCATCTGGCAGACGGCCGCGTGCGGATCGGCGTGCACATCGCGGCGCCGGCGCTGGGCATCGTGCGCGGCGACGCGGTCGACGCGATCGCGCGCGCGCGTCTGTCGACGGTCTACATGCCGGGCGACAAGATCACGATGCTGCCGGACGACGTGGTCGACGTCTTCACGCTGAAGGAGGGCGACTACCGCCCGGCGCTGTCGTTGTACATCATCGTCGATCGCGATACGCAGGAGATCGTCGCGAACGAGACGCGCGCCGAGCTCGTGTACGTGAAGAACAACCTGCGCCACAACACGCTCGACGAGCTGGTCAACGAGGAGACGCTCGCGGCCGGCACCGGCGATTACCCGCACAAGGACGACATCGCGGTGCTGTGGCCGCTCGCGCAGGCGCTGTTCGAGAAGCGCCAGGTCGCGCGCGCGGGCTACGGCCTGAAGCGCGAGGTGCAGCGCAATACCGACTACAACTTCTACGTCGAAGGCGAGCACGTGACGATCACGCCGCGCCGCCGCGGCTCGCCGCTCGACCTGATCGTGTCGGAGCTGGCGATCCTCGCGAACTCGACCTGGGGCGCGTTCCTGCACGATCACACGGTGCCGGGCATCTACCGCTCGCAGCGCGGCTTCGGCGCGCCGGGCCCGAAGCGCACGCGGATGCAGACGACGGCCGCGCCGCACGAAGGGCTCGGCGTCGCGCAGTATGCGTGGAGCACGTCGCCGCTGCGCCGCTACGTCGACCTCGTGAACCAGTGGCAGCTGCTCGCCTGCGTGCAGCACGGCGTCACCGCGAAGCTCGCCGCGCCGTTCAAGCCGAAGGACGCCGACCTGTACGCGGTCGTGCAGGGCTTCGACGACACCTATAGCGCCTACGCCGACTACCAGCGCCGGATGGAATACTTCTGGTGCCTGCGCTGGCTCGCGCAGGAGCAGAAGAAGCAGGTAGTCGCGAGCGTCGTGAAGGGCGATCTCGTGCGCCTCGAGGAAATTCCGCTGCTGCTGCACGTGCCGGGGCTGGGCGTGCATGCGCGCGGCACGCGCGTGCTGCTCGAGGTGATGTCGCTCGACGAGCTGACGATCGAGGCGTCGGTGCGACCGCTGAGCGTGCTCGACGCGCCGACCGTGACGAGCGGCGATGGGGCCGACGAAGAAGACGACGCCGAAGGCGAAGGCGGCGACGACACGCTGGTCGACGCGCAGGATGCGTCGGCGGAATCGGAAGCCGAGGCGCTGGCCGAATCGGACGGCGCCGTGGCCGAAGGCGGCGACGCCGCAACCGGCGGCGAGCACGAAAGCGAGCCGGAAAGCGCACCGGGGCGCGCATCATGAGCGCGACGGCGTCGACGAGCGGGGCAGACCGCTACGTGGTGTTCGGCAACCCGGTGGCGCACAGCAAGTCGCCGTTCATCCACGCGCAGTTCGCCGCGCAGACGGGCCAGGCGCTCGTCTACGAACACCGGCTCGCGCCGGTCGACGGCTTCGAGGCGGCGGTACGCGCGTTCGTCGCCGAAGGCGGCCGCGGCGCGAACGTGACGGTGCCGTTCAAGCTCGACGCGCATGCGCTCGCCGACACGCTGTCGCCGCGCGCGGCAGCCGCGGGCGCCGTGAACACGCTGCGCATCGAGGCCGATGGCCGGATTTTCGGCGACAACACCGACGGCGTCGGCCTCGTGCGCGACATCGAGTCGAATCTCGGCGTGTCGCTCGCCGGCGCGCGCATCCTGCTGCTGGGCGCCGGCGGCGCCGCGCGCGGCGTCGTGCTGCCGCTGCTCGAGCGCGCGCCGCTGTCGATCACGATCGTCAATCGCACCGCGAGCAAGGCCGAGGCGCTGGTCGGGCAGTTCGCGCAGGCCGCGCACGACGCGGGCTGCGTGCTGTCGGGCGGCGGCCCGGACGTCGTGCGCGCCGAACCGTACGACGTGATCGTCAACGCGACGGCCGGCAGCCTCGACGCGGCGCTGCCGGCGTGCGACCCGGCCGCGTTCGGGCCGCACACGCTCGCGTACGACATGATGTACGGCGCGCAGCCGACGGTGTTCATGCAGCACGCGGCGTCGCTCGGCGCGCGCACGGCCGACGGGCTCGGGATGCTGGTCGAGCAGGCCGCCGAATCGTTCTACATCTGGCGCGGCGTGCGGCCGGACGGCGCGCCGGTGCTGGCCGCGCTGCGCCAGGCGCTCGCGGCGGGCTGAACGGGGCGCGGCAGATGGTGGCGGCAAGCGGTACGCAGCGCACGCGCACGGTGGGCCTGGCCCGCTGGATCGTCTATGCGGGCTCGGTATTCGCCGGCGCGTGGCTCGCGACGCAGCTGTTCTATCTGGTGCAGATCGCGCTGTGGTCGTTCATCAACCCCGGTTCGACCGCGTTCATGCGCACCGACGCATGGTGGCTGTCGCACGACAAGCCGCCTGCGCAGATCCAGCATCAATGGGTGCCGTACGACCAGATCTCGCGCAACCTGAAGCGCGCACTGATCGCATCGGAGGACGCGACCTTCGCGACCAACAACGGTTACGACGTCGACGCGATCCTGCAGGCGTGGGAGAAGAACAAGGCGCGCGGCCACATCGTCGCCGGCGGCTCGACGATCACGCAGCAGCTCGCGCGCAATCTGTTCCTGTCGCGCGAGAAGAGCTACATCCGCAAGGGGCAGGAGCTGATCATCACGTGGATGCTCGAAACGGTGCTCGACAAGGAGCGCATCTTCGAGATCTACCTGAATTCGGTCGAATGGGGCCGCGGCGTCTACGGCGCCGAGGCCGCCGCCCGTTACTACTACCGGATCCCCGCGAGCCGGCTCGGCGCGTGGCAGTCGGCGCGCCTCGCGGTGATGCTGCCGAAGCCGCGCTGGTTCGACGCGCATCGCGGCTCGGCCTATCAGGCGCAGCGCGCCGCAATCATCGCGCGCCGGATGGGCGCGGCCGAGCTGCCGCAATCGCAGTAAGCGGCGCGCTCGCGCCGCCGCAGCGCCGCTCATGGCGTTCATGCGCCGATGCTGCGGCGCAGCGCAAGCAGGCCGCCGGTAGGCCGGGCGCAATCCGTTAGACGAATCCGTCTATTTCGCTTTTCCGAGCAATCTCCTCCGCACCGCGACGTTCGTTGCGGGCGTCGCACGCAATCCGTGCGCCTCTCCTAGTTTGTCCGCAGCGCGAACGCCGTTGAAAGCTGCACGAAATCGGACAGTTCGGTAATCGAAGCGTTGATGAAAGGTGTGCGCCGCACCGAACTTCAGGCGAATATTTCCAAATTTTTCAAAGCCGGAACGCTCGCGTATATTGGCCAGCGCCTCGGCTCATCGGCCGCAAGCGAGGCGGGGGGCGGCTTACCGGGCTGCTCGACACAAAAAACATTCGAGAGAAGGAAAGCAACGATGCCAGCGAGCAAAGCGAAGCTGTTGTTGGGGGTCGTGTTCTCTTCGCTGATTCTGACGGCCTGCAACGACGACGTGACGTCGTCAGCCGCAGCAGGCGCCGCCAGTTCGGCCGATCCCGCCGCCCAGACGGACCAGCCGTACAACGATCCGAACAGCTATTCGTCCAGCGCGAGCGCGTCGCTCGACGCATCCGCCGCGGTCGAAAAGGCCGCCGTCACCCATCACCAGATCACGCTGAACGGCCAGACCATCCGCTACACGGCCAGCGCCGGTCACCTCGTCGCCCGCAATCCGCAGACGGGCGCGCCCGAAGCGTCGTTCTTCTACGTCGCCTACACCGCCGACAACCAGCCCGCCGCGAAGCGTCCGGTCACGTTCCTGTACAACGGCGGCCCCGGCTCCGCATCGGTGTGGCTGCATCTCGGCTCGTTCGGCCCGAAGCGGATTCAGACCGGCGATCCGAACGCGAACACGTCGAGCTTTCCGTTCGTCGACAACGCGGAGAGCCTGCTCGACACCACCGACCTCGTGTTCGTCGACGCGATCGGCACCGGCTTCTCGGAGGCGATCGCGCCGAACACGAACCAGACGTTCTGGGGCGTCGATCAGGACGCCGGCGCATTCCGCGACTTCGTCACGCGCTACCTCACGGTGAACCAGCGCAACGCTTCGCCGAAATACCTGTTCGGCGAGTCGTACGGTACGCCGCGCACCGACGTGCTCGCGAACCTGCTCGAGACGGCCGGCGTGAAGCTCGACGGCATCGTGCTGCAGTCGTCGATCCTGAACTACAACACCAACTGCGACATGGCGAGCGACTATGTCGGCAACTCGAACAACGGCGCGAGCCCGGTGAGCTGCGCGGGCTTCGTGCCGTCCTACGGCACCGTCGGCGCGTACTACCAGCTCGACAATCCGAACCCGTCGAACCTGCCGCAGTACGCGGACCAGATGCGCCTGCTCGCCGCCGGCAGCTACGCGCCCGCGGTGAACGCGTATCTCGCGAGCCATACGCCGCCGCCGTCGTCGCTCGTCACGACGATGGTCAATGCTACCGGCGTCAAGCAGGCGCTGTGGAACGCGGACTTCAACGTGGTGCCGACCTTCTTCGACAACAGCTTCCAGGTGTCGCTGATCCCGGGCACGCTGATCGGCCGCTACGACGCGCGCGTGAACGTGCCGTCGTCGAGTCCGCTCGCGGCGGACGGCGATCCGTCGAGCACCTTCATCACGAAGCCGTTCACCGACACGATCGGCAGCTACCTGCCGAACGTGCTGAAGTACAGCGCGCAGTCCGCGTATTCGGTGAGCAGCGACGCGATCCAGACGTGGGACTGGACGCACGACGGCCTCGCGATGCCCGACACGATTCCCGATCTCGCGACTGCGCTGACGCTGAATCCGTCGCTGAAGGTGCTGTCGCTGAACGGCTATCACGACATCGCGACGCCGTTCTATCAGACCGAGCTCGACCTCGCGCGGCTCGGCACGCAACCGAACCTGACGATCAAGGACTATCAGGGCGGGCACATGGTCTATCTCGACGACACGTCGCGTCCGCAGGAGAAAGCCGACCTCGTGACTTTCTACGGCGCGGCCGCGCACTGATGCGATGTGCGGGCCGGCGCACGGCGCCGGCCGTCGACGACCTCATTCCAGACTGGAGCCTGACATGAACAAACGTTTCCTCGTGGTGGCCGTCGCGCTCGCATGCGCGGCGGCGTCAGCAACCGCTGCCGCATTCGCGCAGGCCGGCGACGCCGCCGCGCCCGCGCGGGCCCGCCAGGCGCAGCTCGGCGATCCGTACGTGCCGCCGGCCGCGCGCAAGCCGACCGCCGGCACGCAGACCACCGGCGCCGCGCTGCACGCGCAGGTCGTGCGCAAGCTCGCGCGGCAGTTCGGCGCGGCCGACACGCAGAACAACGGTTCGATCACCGAAGCGCAGGCGCGCGCGGCCGGCCTCGGCTACGTCGCGAACCACTTCCGGCAGATCGATGCGAGCGGCAGCGGCCGCGTGTCGTTCGCCGACGTGCAGCGCTACATGCAGGCGCGCAGCACGAGCCAGCAGTAAGCGCGGCGCAGGCGAACAACGGGGGCGGAGCCTGCGGTGCGCGGGCTCCGCCCCCGTGCGCATCGCGCCGCCGGCAGCACGGCGGCGCGTACTTCTCATTATCTGGACAACGCATTCAAATATTGGAGACGAGTGCGTGCGCTCCTACAATCCGAAGCACATCGACAGCTTCGGACCCACGCACCGCGCGGCGCCCGACGCATACGGAGACACCTTCCATGACCTTCGCCGGGCGCTTTCCTCGGTGCATCGACTGCCGCGTCGCCGCGACGCCCGCGCTCGCTTGCGCGTCGCGACGGCGGCTTCACCGATTCCGTTGACGAAGCCCGCTCCATGACCAACATGCCCGACACCCTTGCTCTCGACGCCCGGCGCGCGACGCCGGACGATGCGCCGCTGACCGACAGCATCGGCGCGACCAGCACGCCGCTCGACCTCGCCGCGCAGCAGGCCGGCACGCAGACGCTGCTGCGCGGCCTCGCGATCCTCGAAGCGATCGCGAACGGCGCGCGCGACATGCGTTCGATCGGCGCCGCGCTCGGCACGACGCGCAGCACGACGCACCGTCTCGTCAGCAGCCTCGTGCAGGCGCGCTACCTGCGTCAGGTGCAGGGCGGCTATCTGCTCGGGCCGAAGCTGATCGAGCTCGGCACGATCGCCCTCGAGCAGATGCCGCTGACGGCGGTCGCGCGCCCGCATCTCGAAGCGCTCGCCGAAGCGACGCTCGACACGATCCATCTCGGCGTGCGCGACGGCGACGACGTGCTGTACATCGACAAGATCCCCGGCACGCGCGGGCTGGAAATGCGTTCGCGCGTCGGCCACCGGATGCCGCTCGCGTCGACCGGCATCGGCAAGGCGATGATGCTCGACCTCGACCCGGACCTGTGGCGCTCGCTGTTCGAAGCCGCGCGGCGCGCGCTGGCCGGCGTGAATTTCAAGCCGGACAACCGGCCGGAGACGAGCGCGTTCCTGCAGCGCATGGCGCACTACGCGGCCGGCGGCTACACGTTCGACCTCGAGGAAAACGAGGCGTCGATCCGCTGCGTGGCCGCGCCGATCCGCGATGCATCGGGCGCGATCGTGGCGGCCGTGTCGGTTGCCAGCACGATTCCGTACATGCCGCACGACCGGATGGACGAACTGATTCCGCTCGTGCAGCGCGAAGCGCGAGCCATTTCCGCGGAGCTGGGCTGGAGCCCGCCGCAGGGTACCCGCAGGATCAAACGATGACCAATTCGACCGGGACCGCTCCGGACGCCGCACCGTCGCTGATCGCGCTCGACTGGGGCACGACGTCGCTGCGCGCCTATCTGTTCGACGCGCACGGCGCGCTCATCGACACGCGCAGCCGCGCGGCAGGCGTGATGCACGTGCCCGCCGACGGCGCGCGCGCGTTCGACGACGTGTTCGAAGAGGCGTGCGGCGACTGGCTCGACCGCGCGCCCGGCGTGCCGGTGCTGGCCGCCGGGATGGTCGGCAGCGCGCAGGGCTGGCGCGAGGCGCCGTACGTCGCGGTGCCGGCCGGCGCCGATGCGCTCGTCGCCGGTCTCGTCACGGTAAGCACCGCGCGCGGCACGACGGTGGCGATCGTGCCGGGCGTGATCGCGACGGGCGAACTGCCGGACGTGATGCGCGGCGAGGAAACCCAGATCTTCGGCGCACTCGCGAACGATCCATTGCTTGATGCCGATCGTTCAGGCGTACTGATCGGGCTGCCGGGCACGCATGCGAAGTGGGCGTGGGTGAAGGACGGGCTGATCGAGCGCTTCCAGACCTTCATGACCGGCGAGCTGTACGCGGCGCTGCGCGATCACACGATCCTCGGCCGCACCATGCGCGCGAGCGCGTCGTCCGACCGCGCGGCGTTCGAGCGCGGCGTCGCGGTCGCGCGCGGCGCGCGGCACACGGGGCTGCTCGCGACCGTCTTCAGCACGCGCACGCTCGGCCTGACCGGGCGGCTCGCGCCCGATGCGCAGGGCGATTACCTGTCCGGCCTGTTGATCGGCCATGAACTGAATGCGCTCGCCGCGATGCTCGCGGAGCGCGGCGTCGCGCTCGCGAACCAGCCGCTGCTGCTGATCGGCGACGACGGCTTGTGCGCCCGCTACGTCGATGCGCTGCGCGGGTTCGGCTGCACCCATGCGCGCGTCGTCGCGCAGGCGACCGAACGCGGCCTGTGGTGGATCGCCGCGCGCGCCGGGCTGGTGCGCGCCGACCAACGAACCGATTGAAGAGGAACCGTCCATGCCGTCCGACCTCACGCTGCCCGCACCGTACACGCCGCACCCCGCCTTGATGCATGCGTTCGACGCGTGTCCGCTGATCGCCATCATGCGCGGCATCACGCCCGCGGAAGCCGTCGATCACGGGCTCGCGCTGCATGAAGCCGGCTTCCGGATCGTCGAGGTGCCGCTCAATTCGCCCGAACCGTTCGCCAGCATCGCCGCGCTGCGCCGCGCGTTGCCCGACGACATGATCGTCGGCGCAGGCACCGTGCTGCGCGCCGAATTCGTCGAGCGCGTGCGCGACGCGGGCGGCGCGCTGATCGTGATGCCGCACTCGGACGCCGCCGTGATCCGCCGCGCGCGCGAGCTGGACCTCGCCAGCGCGCCGGGCGTCGCGACGCCGACCGAGGCGTTCGCCGCGCTCGCCAACGGCGCCGACGTATTGAAGATGTTCCCGGCCGAGCAGCTCGGCGTGCCGGTCGTGAAGGCGTGGCGCGCGGTGATCGACCGCGCGGTGCCGCTGATTCCGGTCGGCGGCGTCACGCCGGACAACATGCAGCCGTTCCTGGCGGCCGGCGCGAACGGCTTCGGGCTCGGCTCGGCGCTGTATCGGCCGGGCCAGACGGCGGACGCGACGGCCGCGAACGCGCGCGCGTTCCAGGCCGGCCTGCGCGCGGCGCGCGGCGGAGCCGCATGATGGCGCGGCTGGCCGGCAAGGTCGCCGCGGTGACGGGCGCGGCACGCGGCATCGGCGCGGCGATCGCGCATGCGTTCGCGCGCGAGGGCGCGTGCGTCGCGCTGCTCGACGTCGACGTCGAGCACGCGCAGCGCACCGCCGCCGCGATCGCCGCCGAGGTCGACGGCGCGCGCGTGCTCGCGCTGCATGCGGACGTCACGCGCCAGGACTCGATGCGCGCTGCGCTGGCGCGCACCGAAGCCGAATTCGGCCCGCTCGACGTGCTGGTGAACAACGCGGGCATCAACGTGTTCGCCGATCCGCTGACGATGAGCGACGACGACTGGCGCCGCTGCTTCGCGGTCGACCTCGACGGCGTGTGGCACGGCTGCCGCGCGGCGCTGCCGGACATGGTCGAACGCGGCCGCGGCTGCATCGTGAACATCGCGTCGACGCATGCGTTCAGCATCATTCCGGGCTGCTTTCCGTACCCGGTCGCGAAACACGGCGTGCTCGGGCTCACGCGTGCGCTCGGCATCGAATACGCGGCGCACAACGTGCGGGTGAACGCGATCGCGCCCGGCTACATCGACACGCAGCTCACCCGCGACTGGTGGGATGCGCAGGACGACCCGGCGGCGGCGCGCGCGCAGACGCTCGCGCTGCAGCCGATGAAGCGCATCGGCCAGCCGGACGAAGTCGCGATGACGGCCGTGTTCCTCGCGTCCGACGAGGCGCCGTTCATCAATGCCACGTGCATCACGGTCGACGGCGGGCGCGCGGCGCTGTACCACGACTGAGGCGCCTGACGTAACGATTCGAAAGACCGCACGTGCGACGGCCGCGCGCACGCTGCGTCGAAACCAACAAGCGGCTGCATCCCGTTCGATGAAGACAAGGAGACACTGGACATGAAACGCAGAACCTTCGTAACGCTGGCCGCGGCGGCCGCGGTGGTGCTCGGCAGCCCGCTCGCGCAGGCGGCCGATCCGGTCAAGATCGGCTTCCTCGTGAAGCAGCCGGAAGAGCCGTGGTTCCAGGACGAATGGAAGTTCGCCGAGATCGCCGCCAAGGACCGCGGCTTCACGCTCGTGAAGATCGGCGCGCCGTCGGGCGAGAAGGTGATGAGCGCGATCGACAACCTGTCCGCGCAGAAGGCGCAGGGCTTCATCATCTGCACGCCCGACGTGAAGCTCGGGCCGGGCATCGTCGCCAAGGCGAAGTCGCACAACCTGAAGATGATGACGGTCGACGACCGCCTCGTCGACGGCGCGGGCAAGCCGATCGAATCGGTGCCGCACATGGGCATCTCCGCGTACAACATCGGCAAGCAGGTCGGCGACGGCATCGCGGCCGAGATCAAGAAGCGCGGCTGGAACATGAAGGAAGTCGGCGCGATCGACATCACCTACGAGCAGCTGCCGACCGCGCACGACCGCACGAGCGGCGCGACCGACGCGCTGGTCGCCGCCGGCTTCCCGAAGGCCAACGTGATCGCCGCGCCGCAGGCGAAGACCGACACCGAGAACGCGTTCAACGCGGCGAACATCGCGCTCACCAAGAACCCGCAGTTCAAGCACTGGGTCGCCTACGGCCTGAACGACGAGGCCGTGCTCGGCGCGGTGCGCGCGGCCGAAGGGCGCGGCTTCAAGGCCGACAACATGATCGGGATCGGCATCGGCGGCTCGGAGTCGGCGCTGAACGAGTTCAAGAAGCCGCAGCCGACCGGCTTCTACGGCACCGTGATCATCAGCCCGAAGCGCCACGGCGAGGAAACCTCGGAGCTGATGTACGCGTGGATCACGCAGGGCAAGGCGCCGCCGCCGCTCACGCTGACGACGGGCATGCTCGCGACGCGCGAGAACGTGGCGAAGGTGCGCGAGGAGATGGGGCTCGCGTCGAAGTAAGCGAGCAAGCGGGATGCCGGCCGCCGCGGCGATGCGGCGGCCGGCGATCGATCTGGAAGTGGGGAGACGACGTGTCAGCGGCACTGCGTTTTGACAATATCGGCAAGGTATTTCCCGGCGTGCGCGCACTCGACGGCATCTCGTTCGACGTGCATGCGGGCGAGGTGCATGGCCTGATGGGCGAGAACGGCGCGGGCAAGTCGACGCTGCTGAAGATTCTCGGCGGCGAATACCAGCCCGATGCGGGCAGCGTGCTGGTCGACGGCCAGCCCGTGCATTTTTCGAGTGCGGCCGCGTCGATCGCGGCCGGCATCGCGGTGATTCACCAGGAACTGCAGTACGTGCCCGACCTGACGGTCGCGGAGAACCTGCTGCTCGGCCGGCTGCCGAACGCGCTCGGCTGGGTGAAGAAGGGCGAGGCGAAGCGCCACGTGCGCGAGCGGCTCGCCGCGATGGGCGTCGATCTCGACCCCGACGCGAAGCTCGGGCGGCTGTCGATCGCGCAGCGCCAGATGGTCGAGATCTGCAAGGCACTGATGCGCAACGCGCGCGTGATCGCGCTCGACGAACCGACCAGCTCGCTGTCGCATCGCGAGACGGAAGTGCTGTTCAAGCTCGTCGACGATCTGCGCGCGCAGGGCCGCGCGCTGATCTACATCTCGCACCGGATGGACGAGATCTACCGGCTCTGCGACGCATGCACGATCTTCCGCGACGGCCGCAAGATCGCGTCGCACCAAGCGCTTGCCGACGTGCCGCGCGAGCGGCTGGTCGCCGAGATGGTCGGGCGCGAGATCGCGGACATCTACCACTACGCGCCGCGCGCGCTCGGCGACGTGCGGTTTTCGGCCGAAGGCGTCGATGGCCCGGCGCTGCGTGAGCCGGCGAGCTTCTCGGTGCGCGCGGGCGAGATCGTCGGCTTCTTCGGGCTGGTGGGCGCGGGACGCAGCGAGCTGATGCGGCTCGTGTACGGCGCGGACCGCCGGCGCGCGGGCGTGCTGACGCTCGACGGCCGGCGCATCGACGTGAAGCGCACCGGCGACGCGATCCGTCACGGCATCGTGCTGTGTCCGGAGGACCGCAAGGAGGAAGGGATCATCGCGATGGCGTCGGTCGCGGAGAACATCAACATCAGCTGCCGCCGCCATTCGCTGCGCGCGGGGCTGTTCATCGACCGCAAGACCGAAATCGAAACGGCCGACCGCTTCATCCAGCGGCTGAAGATCAAGACGCCGAACCGCCGGCAGAAGATCCGCTTCCTGTCGGGCGGCAATCAGCAGAAGGCGATCCTGTCGCGCTGGCTCGCGGAGCCCGACCTGAAGGTCGTGATCCTCGACGAGCCGACGCGCGGCATCGACGTGGGCGCGAAGCACGAGATCTACGACGTGATCTACCGGCTCGCGGAGCGCGGCTGCGCGATCGTGATGGTGTCGTCGGAGCTGCCCGAAGTGCTGGGCGTGTCCGATCGCATCGTCGTGATGCGCGAAGGGCGCATCGCGGGCGAGCTGCCGCGCGAGCGCGCGAACGAGCATGCGGTGCTGAGCCTCGCGCTGCCGCAGACGAGCGCCGCGCAGGCGGCCTGAGGCGGCCGCACGCGGCCGGGACATTCGAATCGATCACGCGCGGCACGGGCCGCGCGAAGCAGGAGCAGGAGACACAACCATGCAAGTCAGGGAAAACCTCGCGAGCGCAGCCGTGAAGCCGTCGGCCGACGCGCTGGTGCCGCAGCAGAGCGATCGCCAGAAGTGGTGGCAGCACCTCACCGAATACAGCCTGATCGCGATCTTCGCGGTGATGTTCATCACGATGTCGCTGACGGTCGATCACTTCTTCTCGATCGACAACATGCTCGGCCTCGCGCTGTCGATCTCGCAGATCGGGATGGTCGCGTGCACGATGATGTTCTGTCTCGCGTCGCGCGACTTCGACCTGTCGATCGGCTCGACCGTCGCGTTCTCCGGCGTGCTGTGCGCGATGGTGCTGAACGCGACCGACAACACGCTGGTCGCGATCGTCGCGGCGGTCGCGGCCGGCGCGGCGATCGGCTTCGTGAACGGCGCGGTGATCGCGTATCTGCGCATCAACGCGCTGATCACGACGCTCGCGACGATGGAGATCGTGCGCGGGCTCGGCTTCATCGTGTCGAAGGGGCAGGCGGTCGGCGTGTCGTCGGATACCTTCATCGCGCTGGGCGGGCTGTCGCTGTTCGGTGTGTCGCTGCCGATCTGGGTCACGCTGCTGTGCTTCATCGTGTTCGGCGTGCTGCTGAACCAGACCGTGTACGGCCGCAACACGCTCGCCATCGGCGGCAACCCGGAGGCGTCGCGCCTCGCCGGGATCAACGTCGAGCGCACACGCGTCTACATCTTCCTGATCCAGGGCGCGGTGACGGCGCTCGCGGGCGTGATCCTCGCGTCGCGCATCACGTCGGGCCAGCCGAACGCCGCGCAGGGCTTCGAGCTGAACGTGATCTCCGCGTGCGTGCTCGGCGGCGTATCGCTGATGGGCGGCCGCGCGACGATCTCGGGCGTCGTGATCGGCGTGCTGATCATGGGCACGGTCGAGAACGTGATGAACCTGCTGAACATCGACGCGTTCTATCAGTACCTGGTGCGCGGCGCGATCCTGCTCGCGGCCGTGCTGCTCGACCAGCTGAAGAACCGCGGCGTACGCGACTGACCGATTCCACGGAGACGATCCGCATGACTCTCGACACTTCCGCGCAGCACGCGCGCTATGCGCGCTACCCGAGCCTCGCCGATCGCGCGGTGCTGATCACGGGCGGCGCGACCGGCATCGGCGCGTCGTTCGTCGAGCACTTCGCGCGCCAGGGCGCGCGCGTCGCGTTCGTCGATCTCGACGCGCAGGCGGGCGCGGCGCTGGCCGAACGCCTCGCCGGCGAGCCCGAGGTACGCCACGCGCCGCTGTTCGTCGCGTGCGACCTGACCGACATCGACGCGCTGCGCGGCACGATCGACGCGATCCGCGCGCGGCTCGGCGCGATCGACGTGCTCGTGAACAACGCGGCGAACGATGCGCGCCACGCGATCGCCGACGTGACGCCCGCGTCGTTCGACGCCGGCATCGCGGTGAACCTGCGTCACCAGTTCTTCGCCGCGCAAGCCGTGATCGACGACATGAAGCGTCAGGGCGGCGGCGCGATCATCAATCTCGGCTCGATCAGCTGGATGCTGAAGAACGGCGGCTATCCCGTCTACGTGATGGCGAAGGCGGCCGTGCAGGGGCTCACGCGCGGGCTCGCGCGCGATCTCGGGCCGTTCGGGATCCGCGTGAATTCGCTGGTGCCCGGCTGGGTGATGACCGACAAGCAGCGCAGGCTGTGGCTCGACGACGCGGGCCGCGCGGCGATCAAGGCCGGCCAGTGCATCGACGCCGAATTGCTGCCGGACGATCTCGCGCGCATGGCGCTGTTTCTCGCGGCCGACGACAGCCGGATGATCACCGCGCAGGACGTGGTGGTCGACGGCGGCTGGGCCTGATTGCGACGTCGCGTTCGCACGGCGCCGCGCGAGCGCGCCGTATCGTTTCATCGACGAAGGAAAGGAGTTCGACATGACTGCCACGCCCTCGCGCGCATCGTCGTCCACGAGCCAGACGCGCCGCGCGCGCCTGGCTGCCGCCGCGCAGCCGGTCAGCGCCGGCCCGCAGACCGCCGCGTTCGCGCAGGGCGTCGGCGCCGCGCATGCGGCGGCCGTCACGCTGTCGAACGCGTTGCTGCGGCTCGACGTGCTGCCGCATCTCGGCGGCGGCATCGCGCGCTTCGACTGGCGCGGCGATCACGGCGTGGCGGTGCCGGTGTTCCGCCGTTGCGAGCAGCCGGATAGCGCGACCGATCCGAACGCGCTCGCGTGCTATCCGCTGCTGCCTTACTCGAACCGGATCGGCAACGGCCGCTTCGAATGCGACGGGCGCAACGTCGCGGTGCCGCGCAACCGGCGCGACGAGCCGCTGCCGATTCACGGCGACGGCTGGCTCGCGCGGTGGCAGGTCGACGACGCGACCGCCACGTCGCTGCAGCTGTCGCTCGATCGCGCGAGCGGCGCGCCGTATGCGTTCCGGGCGATCCAGTCGTTCGAGCTCGACGACGCGACGCTGTCGATCGCGCTGTCGATCGAGAACGCCGGGCGCGCGCGGCTGCCGTTCGGGCTCGGCCTGCATCCGTTCGTGGTGCGCGACGACACGACCGAGCTGGCCGCCGCCGCCGGCGGACTGTGGCTGTCGGGCGCCGATTTCCTGCCGGTGCGGCACGTGAGCGTGCCGCCCGCATGGCAGTTCGGCGTCGCGTATCCGCTGCCGCCCACGCTCGTCAATCACGCGTTCACCGGCTGGGGCGGCCACGCGACGATCAGCTGGCCGCGCCGCGCGCTGTCGCTGACGATCGCCGCCGACGTCGACGCGTATGTGCTGTACACGCCGCCCGGCGAGGATTTCTTCTGCTTCGAGCCGGTCGATCATCCGATCAATGCGGTGAACCTGCCGGGCGGCGCGGCCGCGCACGGGATGACGCTGCTCGCGCCCGGCGAACGGCTCACGCGGCGCTTTTCGTTCACCGTCGCGCGCACCGATGCGCGGGTCGACGCGGCCGCGCGCGAAGCGCGCTGGCGACGCGGGTAAAATACGCGGTCTACCAACGGTTTGCCGCGAGTATCCGCCATGTCTTCCCCGCTTACTTTCATCGAATCGCTGCGCGCCGCGTGGCAGCGCACGAATTCGCTGCTGTGCGTCGGCCTCGATCCCGAGCCGTCGCGCTTTCCCGTGCAGTTCGACGGCCAGCCCGATGCGATCTTCGAATTCTGCCGGCAGATCGTCGACGCCACCGCGCCGTATGCGAGCGCGTTCAAGCCGCAGATCGCGTACTTCGCCGCGCATCGCGCGGAAGACCAGCTCGAGCGGCTGATCGCGCATATCCATCTGCAGCATCCGGGCCTGCCCGTGATCCTCGACGCGAAGCGCGGCGACATCGGCAGCACGGCCGAGCAGTACGCGCGCGAAGCGTTCGAGCGCTATCGCGCGGACGCGGTCACGGTCAATCCGTACATGGGCTACGACTCGGTCGAGCCGTACTTCGAGCACGAAGGCAAGGGCGTGATCGTGCTGTGCCGCACGTCGAACCCGGGCGGCTCCGACCTGCAGTTCCTCGACACCAACGGCCGGCCGCTGTACCAGGTCGTCGCGGATCTCGCCGCGAACAAGTGGAACGCGAAGAACGGCCAGCTCGGCCTCGTGGTCGGCGCGACGTTCCCGAACGAGATCGAGGTCGTGCGCGGGATCGTCGGCGACATGCCGCTGCTGATTCCGGGCATCGGCGCGCAGGGCGGCGACGTGCAGGCGACCGTCACCGCGGGCCGCACCGCCGACGGCACGGGGATGATGATCAACTCGTCGCGCGCGATCCTGTACGCGAGCCGCGACGAGGATTTCGCCGAAGCCGCCGCGCTCGCCGCGCAGAAGACGCGCGACGCGATCAACGCGTATCGCTGACCTTGCCGGCCGCCCGTTCGGGCGGCCGCTCGCCGCGTCGGCGTGCGCAGCCGCATCCGCGGACCGCGAACTGCGCGCGTCGCTCGCGCTTGTCACCGATCCTTAACGACGGCACGCCGGTGAGACGGCAGACGGAAACCGGATCGTCGTGAAGCACGACGCGATCCGGCAAGCGGGCGGGGCGGGCGGATCAGCCCTCGCGTTCGTCGAGCAGCTTCAACAGCCCGCGCAGCGCATGCGCGGCCGCCTGCGTGCGGATCTGCTCGCGGTCGCCCTTGAACACGAGCGTCTCGACGTCGGTGTGCAGCCGGTTGCTCCACGCGAACGACACGGTGCCGACCGGCTTCTTCTCGCTGCCGCCGCCCGGCCCGGCGATGCCGGTGACCGACAGCGCGACCTGCGCGCGGCTGTTGCGCAGCGCGCCTTCGGCCATCGCGCGGGCGACCGGCTCGCTGACCGCGCCGTGCTTCTCGATCAGGTCGGGCGGCACGCCGATCATCTCGCTCTTGGCCTGGTTCGAATAGGTGACGAAGCCGCGCTCGAACCACTGGCTGCTGCCGGAGATGTCGGTGATCGCGGCGGCGATCATGCCGCCCGTGCAGGACTCGGCGGTGGCGAGCGACAGGTGCTCGTCACGCAATTTGTTGCCTGCGCGGATCGCAAGCTGATGGACGACTGAATCGGTTGGCATGCGCGTCGGGAAACGGGAGTCGGGAAATCGGTCAGCCGACGACCGAGCGCCACAGCGCGATCACGAGCAGCGTCATGAACGCGGCGACCAGATCGTCGACCATGATGCCGAGCCCGCCTTTCACGCGGCGGTCGAAGTAGCGGATCGGCGGCGGCTTCAACATGTCGAACAGGCGAAACACGACGAACGCCCACAGCTGGCCGACGAAGGTCGCCGGCGTGACGAACAGCATCACGAGCCAGATCGCGACGATTTCATCCCAGACGATGGGGCCCGGATCGGCGTTGCCCATCTTGCGTGCGGTGAAGCCGGTCAGCCAGGTGCCGGCGGCGAAGCCGAGCGCGATCAGCGCCCACCATTCGGGCACCGTCAGATAGCGGTTGAGCACGACGAACGTCAGCCAGCCGAACAGCGTGCCGAACGTGCCGGGCAGGAACGGCGCGAGCCCGCTGCCGAAGCCGAGCGACACGAGGTGCGCCGGGTGCGACAGCATGAAGCGCGCGCTCGCGCGCCGCGGGGCGAGCGGGGCGGCGCCGGGCGCTGCCTCGGCTTGCGCGTGCGTCGGATCAGTGTGCATCGAAGTGGTCGAAGCCGTGCAACGTGAGGGTGAGGGGCGCGCCGGCGGCGTCGCGCCACGCGATCGCGGGCCGCTCCGACGGCGAAGACAACGCGCGTATTGTACCGATTCGCGTGACCCGCACCGCCGCGCTCGCGCCGGCTGCCTCGACCGCCCCGCGGGCCGCGGGCGGCGCGGTGAAGCACAGCTCGTAGTCGTCGCCGCCGGCGAGCGCGCAGCGCCGCTGCACGTCGGGCGGCAACGCCGCGAGCGCCGCCGAGCGCGGCACCGCATCGGCGTCGACGTCCGCGCCCACGTTCGAGCGCGTGAGGATGTGCTGGAGATCGCCGGCGAGCCCGTCCGAGATGTCGAGCGCCGCATGCGCGACGCCGGCGAGCGCGAGCCCGAGCGCAATGCGCGGCTCGGGACGCTCGAGCGCGCGGCGGAACGCCGCTGCGTCGTCGGCGCCGGCGCGCCATTCTCCGCGTGCGATGCCGAGGCCCGCGCGCGCGTCGCCGAGCGTGCCGGACACCCAGACGTCGTCGCCGGGGCGCGCGGCATCGCGCCGCAGCACGGCGTCCGGCGCCACTTCGCCGAACACCGTCACGCACAGGTTCAGCGGCCCGCTCGTCGTGTCGCCGCCGATCAGCTCGCAGCCGAACCGGTCGGCGAGCGCGAACAGCCCGCGGCTGAACGCGTCGAGCCACGCGGCATCCGCGCGCGGCAGCGCGCACGCGAGCGTGAACGCGCGCGGCGCGGCGCCCATCGCGGCGAGGTCGGACAAATTGACCGCGAGCGTCTTGTGACCGAGCGCGTCGGGCGCGACGTCGGGGAAGAAGTGGCGGCCTTCCACCAGCATGTCGGTCGAAATGGCCAGCAGTTTTCCGGAACGCGGCTCGAGCAGCGCGCAATCGTCGCCGATGCCGAGCGTCGACGTGCGGGTGCCGCGGGCCGCGCGGCGCGCGAAGAAGCGATCGATCAGCGAAAACTCGGACAGGGCGGCTGGCACGGCGGACGGACCCGGAAGCGGTGAAAGGAACGGCATTGTACGAGGCGAACGGCGCCGTTTCTGCACCGTTCAGTCCATTTTTGTCGCGGCTGTTGCACCCGAAACGCCGGTCTGACGGGGTTGGATTGGCGCTACAATGCGGTGGAACAGTCATTCTAATCCGCCCGCCACGAGACACATGTCGACTCAAGCCTCCTCCAAAGCCAAGCTCCGCGAAGCCGCCCTCGACTATCACGAATTCCCGACGCCCGGGAAAATCGCGATCGCCCCCACCAAGCAGATGATCAACCAGCGCGACCTCGCGCTCGCGTATTCGCCCGGCGTCGCGTTCGCGTGCGAGGAGATCGTCGAGAACCCGCTGAACGCCGCGCGCTTCACCGCGCGCAGCAACCTGGTCGGCGTTGTCACGAACGGCACCGCGGTGCTCGGGCTCGGCAACATCGGCCCGCTCGCGTCGAAGCCGGTGATGGAAGGCAAGGCCGTGCTGTTCAAGAAGTTCGCGGGCATCGACGTGTTCGACATCGAACTGAACGAGTCGGACCCGCACAAGCTCGTCGACGTGATCGCCGCGCTCGAGCCGACCTTCGGCGGGATCAACCTCGAGGACATCAAGGCGCCCGACTGCTTCATCGTCGAGCGCGAAGCGCGCAAGCGGATGAAGATTCCGGTGTTCCACGACGACCAGCACGGCACCGCGATCGTCGTGGCCGCGGCCGTCACGAACGGCCTGAAGGTCGTCGGCAAGGACATCAAGAAGGTGAAGCTGGTCGCGTCGGGCGCCGGCGCGGCCGCGCTCGCGTGTCTCGATCTGCTGGTCGACATCGGCCTGCCGCTCGAGAACATCACGGTGACCGACCTAGCCGGCGTGGTGTACAAGGGCCGCGCCGAGCTGATGGACCCGGACAAGGAGCGGTTCGCGCGCGAAACCGACGCACGCACGCTCGCCGAGGTGATGGAAGGCGCCGACATCTTCCTCGGCCTGTCGGCCGGCGGCGTGCTGAAGCAGGAGATGGTGAAGGGCATGGCCGAACGGCCGATGATCCTCGCGCTCGCGAACCCGACGCCCGAGATCCTGCCCGAGCTCGCGCTCGAAGTGCGCCCGGACGCCGTGCTGGCCACGGGCCGCACCGACTATCCGAACCAGGTCAACAACGTGCTGTGCTTCCCGTTCATCTTCCGCGGCGCGCTCGACGTCGGCGCGACGACGATCACGCGCGAGATGGAGATTGCGGCGGTCAATGCGATCGCCGAGCTTGCGCAGCACGAGCAGAGCGACATCGTCGCGACCGCGTACGGGATCCAGGATCTGTCGTTCGGCCCCGAATACCTGATTCCGAAGCCGTTCGACCCGCGCCTGATCGTCAAGATCGCGCCGGCCGTCGCGCAGGCCGCGATGGACGGCGGCGTCGCGACGCGCCCGATCGAGGACATGGACGCGTACAAGCAGCATCTGCAGCAGTTCGTCTATCACAGCGGCACGACGATGAAGCCGATCTTCCAGATCGCGCGCGCCGCGCCCGGCGAGAAGAAGCGCGTCGTGTTCGCGGAGGGCGAGGAAGAGCGCGTGTTGCGCGCGGTTCAGATCATCGTCGACGAGAAGCTCGCGAAGCCGATCCTGATCGGCCGCCCGTCGGTGATCGAGCACCGTATCCAGCGCTACGGGCTGCGCCTGACGCCGGGCGCCGATTTCACCGTCGTCAACACCGAGCACGACGAGCGCTACCGCGACTTCTGGCAGACGTACTACAAGATGATGGCGCGCAAGGGCATCAGCGAGCAGCTCGCGCGTGTCGAGATGCGCCGCCGCACGACGCTGATCGGCTCGATGCTGGTGAAGAAGGGCGAAGCGGACGGGATGATCTGCGGCACGATCAGCACCACGCACCGCCACCTGCACTTCATCGACCAGGTGATCGGCAAGCGCCCGGGCTGCAGCGTCTACGCGGCGATGAACGGCCTCGTGCTGCCGGGCCGCCAGATTTTCCTGGTCGACACGCACGTGAACGTCGATCCGACCCCGGAGGAGCTGGCCGAGATCACGATCATGGCCGCCGAGGAAGTGCGCCGGTTCGGCATCGAGCCGAAGGTCGCGCTGCTGTCGCACTCCAATTTCGGGACGAGCAACGCGCCGTCAGCGCAGAAGATGCGCGATACGCTCGCGATCCTGCAGGAACGCGCGCCGGAGCTGAAGGTCGACGGCGAGATGCACGGCGACGTCGCGCTCGACGCGGCGCTGCGCAAGGAGATCCTGCCCGAATCGACGCTCGAGGGCGACGCGAACCTGCTGATCCTGCCGAACATCGATTCGGCGAACATCGCGTACAACCTGTTGAAGACGGCCGCCGGCAACAACATCGCGATCGGGCCGATCCTGCTGGGCGCCGCGCAGCCGGTGCACGTGCTGACCGAATCGGCGACCGTTCGCCGCATCGTCAACATGGCGGCGCTGCTGGTCGCCGACGTGAACGCGTCGCGCTGAGCCAACACGCGGGTGCCGCCCGGTCGAACCGGCGCGGCACAGCAGATGAAATTGTCAACAAAGGCAAAAAGAGGCGTGCCCGCAACGGGCACGCCGTCGGGTATCGCGCGAAGGCGCTTTCCCTAATCAACAACGGCATCTCTCCACTCCGGGTAATGAGCGTGGCAAGGAGGCAGATCTCGCCAGGTGACAGATGCCGCCGCCATTTTATCCTATGAAAGATAAAAGTGATGTGATTTAGGTAAAAAATGCCCGTTGCGGCGGGGCATCGGGCTTTCGGTTTCCAAACGAACATTGATTCGCGGGAACAATAGCGCTACGCTAACGCCTTTGGTTGGTCGTCAACTACTTGATTTAACAGCGGGAACCCTGGTTCATGGCACGCAAGTGGCTCCGCAACGGCGCGCTCGCGTCCGTCTTCGCGATGTTTGCGATGGGTATCGTCGGCGCGCCGACGGGCAGTCTGGTTTCCGCCGCATACGCACGGCAGGCCGCTTCGGCCGACGTGGCCGCAGCCGGGGTCGATACGGTCCCCGCGGCGCGTTTGCCGCGCGAGGCCGTGACCACGCTTGGCCTGATCGCCGACGGCGGCCCCTATCCTTACGAGAAGGACGGCGTCGTGTTCGGCAATCGCGAACGGATCCTGCCCAAGGCGAAGCGCGGCTACTACCACGAGTACACGGTCCCGACGCCGCGCGCGCGCAATCGCGGCGCGCGTCGGATCGTCTGTGGCGGGCCGCTGCGCCGGACCGACAACTGTTATTACACAGACGACCACTACAACAGTTTTAAACGTATTGTTGAATGACTTCGGGATGAACGGCATGAGCGACTCCATCTACGCGCACGATACGGCGGCGGCGGAACTGTTCGCGGCCGGCGACGGCAATCTGTTTCAGCGCGTGATGCAACTACACGCGGCGGCACAGGCCGGCGGCGCGCCTGAGCAACAGGCGGCCGAGCCCGGGCTTTCATCGAACGAGGAGCCTATGAGCCTTTTCACGACCGTCCGACCCAATCTCGTGCAGTCGATCCGCGCGTTCCGCGTGCAGGATCTCGCCGACGAAGCCGGTCGGCTCGGCCAGCATTTCCTGTATGCGTATTGCGGCGCCGCGCAGTCGAAGCAGGAAGTGATGGAGACGATCGCGACGTCGTTTCTGTTTCCAAAGCATTTCGGCAAGAACTACGACGCGCTGTACGACTGCCTGACCGACCTCGTCGCGAAGGCCGGCGCACAGCCCGGTTTCGTGATCGTCCTCGAAGGGCTGCCGATCGCGCAGAAGTTCGACAAGGAAGGGCGCGAGACGCTGCTCGACGTGTTCCGCGAGGCCGCGGAGTTCTGGGCCGAGCGCAAGGTCGCGTTCCGCGTGTTCTATTCGTTCGCGTAAGCGCAGGTGCGGCGGCCGCCTACGCGGCCCATCCTGCAGGAAGCCCGCGTCGAGCGGGCTTTTTTGCGTCCGCGCTCGCGCGGGCCGGGCGCAGCCGGTGCTCGATATGCGACTCGCCGAGAGTTCGGGGCCGCCGCTTGCCACGCGCGGCGGCCCGCCGCATCACCACCCGCCCCAGCGCGCGGCCAGCGCCGCGAGTACGGCCGCGCCGGCCGTTTCGGTGCGCAGCACGCGCGGGCCGAGCGACAGCGCGGTGAAGCCGTGCGCACGCGCCGCGTTTTCCTCGTCCGGCGACAACCCGCCTTCCGGCCCGATCAGCAGGGTGACCGTAGCCGCGGGCGGCTGATCCGGCAGCGACGCGAACGGAATGCTCGCGCGCGGCGACAGCAGCAGCCGCAACTCGCCGTCGGCCGGCGCCGCGGGCAGCGCGTCGAGCCACGCGCCGAACCCGCGCACCGCGGCGACCTCGGGCACGCGGTTGCGCCCGCACTGCTCGCACGATGCGCGCACGACGCCGCGCCAGTGCGCGACGCGCTTGTCCGCGCGCTCGCCCGACAGCTTCACGACGCCGCGCGCCGTCGTCAGCGGCACGACCGCCGCGACGCCGAGCTCGACGGCCTTCTCGATCACCCAGTCCATCTTGTCGCCGCCGGCGATGCCTTGCGCGAGCGTCACACGGTACGGCGGCTCGGCCTCGACCGGCTCGAACGCGTCGAGCTGCGCAAGCGCGTTGCGCTTGTCGATCTCGACGAGCTGCGCGCGGTACTGTCCGCCGCTGCCGTCGAACAGCACCAGCGCGTCGCCGGGCTCCAGCCGCAGCACCTGCGCGTGACGCGCGACGTCGGCCGGCAACGCGAGCGTCGCGCCGGCGCGCAGCGTCGCTTCGACGAAAAAGCGCGGCACGGCCGCGGTGGTGGTCGCCTCGTTCATCTCGATTGCGGCTCCGTTCATGGGCGCACCCGGCACGCGAGTGCCCAGCGGTAGCCGTCGAGATCCTCGATCTGCGCGAAGCGGTCGCCCCAGAACTGGTCCTGCGGCGCGCTCTGCGACTTCGCGCCCGCATCGAGCGCGCGCTGCCAGGTCGCGTCGACGTCGTCGACGTACAGATAGAACGACTGCGGCGCGGTCGCGTTCGCATGCTTCGGCGTGAGCGCGGTCGAGCCGAATGCGCCTTCGGGCGCGAACATCACGATCAGCTGATCGTGATAGGTCATCTCGACGTGCATGATCGCGCCGTCCTCGTCATGGACGTCGCGCAGCGCGAAACCGAATGCGGCCTTGAAGAAGTCGATGGCGGCGCGCGCGTTGCGCACGGCCAGATAAGGCGTCAACCAAGGCACGTTGGCCGGACGTGGATCGGTCATCAAATCTCCTGTGGAAAGGTCGTCGCGCGGGCGTTCGGCCGCATGCGGCCGCCGCGACGGGCGTTTACCGCGCCCGCCCGCTGCGCGCCGACGAGCGCGCGATCAACCGGCATCACGACGCGTTGCGCCAAGCTCAGCGGCGCCCGCCCAGTGTATCGCGCAGCGCGCGCGGCAGGGCAAAGAGGGCCGCATGAAGTCGCGCATCGTAGTAGCGCAATCCGTGCACGCGGCGGGCGGCGAGCCGCTCGTCGACGTCGTGTGCGAACAGCGCGGCCGCGTCGAGCGTGTCGCTCGCGATCGCCATCAGCCATTGGGAGCCGTACAGCGGCACGTGCGCGGACAGCGGGTCGACGAACGCGAAGCTCGCGCGCAGATCGTCGAGCAGCGCGGCGATGCGCGCCGCATGGAACAGCGGCGAGCCCAGATGCATCGACAGCGCGGCGCGCGGCGTCAGGATCCGCTTGAGCCGCGCGTAGAACTCGCGCGTATAGAGGCCGGCCGCCGGCGAGTCGGGCGGCGTGAGGTCGAACACGACGAGATCGAAATGCTCGACGGTCGACGCGACGAACTGCGCGGCGTCGCCGATCACGACCTCGACGCGCGGATCGTCGAGCGCGCCCTGGTGCACGTCGTCGAGATAGCGGCGCGCCATCCCGACCACTTCGTCGTCGAGTTCGGCGACGACGATCCGCTCGATGCACGCGTGCTTGAGCAACTGGCGCGCGGCGCCGCCGTCGCCGCCGCCGAGCACGAGCGCCTTCTTCGGGCACGGATGCGCGAGCGCGGCCGGGTGCGTCATGCACTCGTGGTACACGTATTCGTCGCCGACCGACGTCATCGGCCGGCCGTCGAGCGTGAACAGGCGGCCGAGCTGCGGGGTGTCCCACACTTCGATGTGCTGGTGCGGCGAGGCGACGTGCGCGAGCCGTCGCGCGTTGGGAAAGCCGTACGCGGCGTCGGGCGTGGGATGAAAAAGGAGGGTCGTGCTCACGGGGGGCGCGCGGGGCGGGCAGTTCCGACGCCTGAATTATAGGAGGCGCGCGGTTTGCCGGAAATGCGTGCCCGAACACGGAGCGCCGGCAGGGGAAATGTCGGCCCATCTGTTAAAATGCCGAGCTTTGCAGCCCCGTCCGTCGGCTCCGTCCGCTTCGCGTCCTTCAGGCGCCGCATCGCGCGCCGGGAACGTTCGACGCTCGAGCTTCCGGATGCCGCCGTGCTCCCGTTTCCTCGACTCGTTCTCCGGACTCGACATGACGACTTCGTCTCCCGCCTCCACCACTTTGATGGCCAACGCGATCCGTGCGCTCGCGATGGACGCCGTCCAGCAAGCGAACTCCGGCCACCCCGGCATGCCGATGGGCATGGCCGAAATCGGCGTGGCGCTGTGGTCGCGTCACCTCAAGCACAACCCGACGAACCCGCATTGGGCAGACCGCGACCGTTTCGTGCTGTCGAACGGCCATGGCTCGATGCTGCTGTACTCGCTGCTGCACCTGACCGGCTACGACCTGCCGATCGAAGAGCTGAAGAACTTCCGCCAGCTGCACTCCAAGACGCCGGGCCATCCGGAATACGGCATCACGCCGGGCGTCGAGACGACCACCGGCCCGCTCGGCCAGGGTCTCGCGAACGCCGTCGGGATGGCGCTCGGCGAAGCGCTGATGGCCGACGAGTTCAACCGTGACGGCGCGAAGATCGTCGACCACCACACCTACGTGTTCCTCGGCGATGGCTGCCTGATGGAAGGCATCTCGCACGAAGCCTGCTCGCTGGCCGGCACGCTGAAGCTGAACAAGCTGATCGCGCTGTACGACGACAACGGCATCTCGATCGACGGCGACGTCGTCAACTGGTTCCATGACGACACGCCGAAGCGCTTCGAGGCGTACGGCTGGAACGTGATCCCGAACGTGAACGGCCACGACGTCGACGCGGTCGACGCCGCGATCGCGAAGGCCAAGCTGTCGGACAAGCCGACGCTGATCTGCTGCAAGACGGTGATCGGCAAGGGCGCGGCCACCAAGGCGGGCGGCCACGACGTGCACGGCGCGGCGCTCGGCGCGGAAGAAATCGCGAAGACGCGCGCAGCCCTCGGCTGGACCTGGGAGCCGTTCGTGATTCCGCAGGAAGTCTATGCGGCATGGGACGCGAAGGACGCCGGCCAGCGCGCCGAAGCGGCTTGGAGCGACACGTTCGCGCAGTACCGCGCGAAGTACCCGGCCGAAGCAGCCGAATTCGAGCGCCGGATGGCCAACAAGCTGCCGGCCGACTGGGCCGAGAAGGCAGCGGCGATCGTCGCCGGCGCGAACCAGCGCGGCGAGACGGTCGCGACCCGCAAGGCGTCGCAGCAGGCGATCGAAGGGCTCGCCGCGGTGCTGCCGGAACTGCTCGGCGGCTCGGCCGACCTGACCGGCTCGAACCTGACCAACTGGAAGGCGTCGAAGGCGGTGCGCGCGAATCCGGAAGGCGCGGGCGTCGTGCTCGGCAACCACATCAACTACGGCGTGCGCGAATTCGGCATGAGCGCCGCGATCAACGGCCTCGCGCTGCACGGCGGCCACAAGCCGTTCGGCGGCACGTTCCTGACGTTCTCCGACTACAGCCGCAACGCGCTGCGCGTCGCGTCGCTGATGAAGGTGCCGTCGATCTTCGTGTTCACGCACGACTCGATCGGCCTCGGCGAAGACGGCCCGACGCACCAGTCGATCGAACACGTATCGAGCCTGCGCCTGATCCCGAACCACGACGTGTGGCGTCCGGCCGACACGGTCGAGACTGCCGTCGCATGGACCCACGCGGTCGCAGCCGACCGTCCGTCGAGCCTGATCTTCAGCCGCCAGAACCTCGCGTTCAACCCGCGTACCGATGCACAGATCGCGAACATCGAGAAGGGCGGCTACGTGCTGAAGGACTGGGATGACGAGATCGTCGCGCGCAAGATCATCCTGATCGCGACGGGCTCCGAAGTCGAACTCGCGATGAAGGCCGTCGAGCCGCTCGCACAGCAGGGCATCGCGGCGCGCGTCGTGTCGATGCCGTCGACCAACGTGTTCGACCGCCAGGACGCCGAGTACCGCGAGCGCGTGCTGCCGCACGGCGTGCGCCGCGTCGCGATCGAAGCGGGCGTGACCGGCTTCTGGCACAAGTACGTCGGCCTCGAAGGCGGCGTCGTCGGGATCGACACGTTCGGCGAATCGGCGCCGGCCGGCGTGCTGTTCAAGTACTTCGGCTTCACCGTCGAGCACGTGATCGAGACGGCGAAGGCCGTGCTGGCCTAAGAGCATTCGCGACGCGCGCGGCCGGCCGCGCGCGTCGCACCGTGAAGCTGCACGAAACGAATTTTTTCAGCCATCAGGAGATAGACCATGACGATCCGCGTCGCAATCAACGGCTACGGCCGTATCGGCCGCAACACGCTGCGCGCGTTTTATGAAAACGGCAAGAAGCACGATCTCGAGATCGTCGCGATCAACGATCTGGGCGATGCGAAGACGAACGCGCACCTGACCCAGTACGACACCGCGCACGGCAAGTTCCCGGGCGAAGTGTCGGTCGACGGCGACTACCTGGTCGTGAACGGCGACAAGATCCGCGTGCTCGCGAACCGCAACCCGGCAGAACTGCCGTGGGGCGAGCTGGGCGTCGACGTCGTGATGGAATGCACGGGCTTCTTCACGTCGAAGGAAAAGGCGAGCGCCCACCTGAAGGGCGGCGCGAAGAAGGTGATCATCTCGGCGCCGGGCGGCAAGGACGTCGACGCGACGATCGTCTACGGCGTGAACCACAACGTGCTGAAGGCCGAGCACACGGTCATCTCGAACGCATCGTGCACGACGAACTGCCTGGCGCCGCTCGTCAAGCCGCTGAACGACCAGATCGGCCTCGAAACCGGCCTGATGACGACGATCCACGCGTACACGAACGACCAGGTGCTGACGGACGTCTATCACGAAGACCTGCGCCGCGCGCGTTCGGCCACGCACAGCCAGATCCCGACCAAGACGGGCGCTGCTTCGGCGGTCGGCCTGGTGCTGCCGGAACTGAACGGCAAGCTCGACGGCTATGCGATCCGCGTCCCGACGATCAACGTGTCGATCGTCGACCTGTCGTTCATCGCGAAGCGCGACACGACGGTCGAGGAAGTCAACGCGATCATGAAGGAAGCTTCGGAAGGCGCGCTGAAGGGCATCCTCGGCTACAACGACGCACCGCTGGTGTCGATCGACTTCAACCACAACCCGGCTTCGTCGACGTTCGACGCAACGCTGACCAAGGTGTCGGGCCGTCTCGTCAAGGTGTCGAGCTGGTACGACAACGAGTGGGGTTTCTCGAATCGCATGCTCGATACGGCAGTCGCATTCGCGAACGCGAAGTAAGTCTGCGAATCGTGCGGCCGCGGCGACGCGGCCGGCGCGATGCACGAACCCGGCCCGGTTATTCGGCCGGGTTTTTTATTGTCCGGCGCTACATGAGCAGCGCGCCGAGCCGTTTCCCCGGCCCGCGAGCGCCAGGTGCGCGACTGCCATGCGACGCCCGCGCCGTGCGTCAACCGCCCGGCGTCGGAAAGAAGATCCCGGCACGGCGCGCAGCATTCGTGATGTGCGTCTCGATCGCATCGCCCGCCGCGGCCGCGTCGCGCGCGCTCAGCGCATCGACGATCGCGCGGTGCTCCTGCCACGTCGACAGCAGCAGCTCGCGCCGGTAGAACGGCATGCGCTGGCTTTCCTTCATGATGTCCGCGCTGCTGCGCAGCACCGACTCGATCGCCGCGTTGCCGGCGAGATGAATGATCCGCATGTGGAAGTCGAAGTCGAGGCGCGACGCTTCGTCGAGCTCGCTTTCGGTCAAGGCGACGTGCAGCTCGGCAAGGTTGTCCTCGAACCACGCGATGTCGTCGTCGGTGACGACGTGCGCGGCCATCCGCGCGGCGAAGCCTTCGAGCGCATAGCGCATCTGGTACGTGTCGGGCGGCGACGATTGCTCGGCGAACTGCCACGCATGCGCGGCGCTCGCCTGCGCGCTCTCCACATAGACGCCCTTGCCGGCGCGGATGCGCAGCATCCCGAGCGCCTCGAGCGTGGACAGCGCCTCGCGCAGCGACGCGCGGCTGATCTCCAGCTCCTCGGAGAGCTGACGCTGGGCCGGCAGCAGGCTGCCGACCGGATACACGCCTGCCTCGATCCGGTCGCGGATCGTCGCGATGGCGGCGTCGGTCACGGTGTGCGGAACGTTTTTCATGATCTGTGCAATGGCCGGTCTGACCGGCATTGTAATCCGCACGCGCGGCGCGCACGACGGCGCTACGGGTAAGCCACGACCCGTCGCGTTCCGGCCCCCGTCGTGCCGGGCTCGAAGCGCGGGAAATCCCTATTTTGTCCATCCTTGACGCGACTATATCGGCTTCCTACTATCCACCATAACAGCACTGGTCATACCAGTATGAACAGACGAAACTGCAACCGTTGGATCGGGAGAGCGCCGTGTCGAAATTCCTCAATTCGCTGTTTGGCCGGGTAGTCATCGCATTGATTCTCGGGGTGGCGCTCGGTGCGTTCTTCCCGCATTTCGCCGAGTCGCTGCGGCCGCTCGGCGACGGTTTCCTGAAGCTCATCAAGATGGTCATCGGCCCGATCGTGTTCTGCGTCGTGGTCAGCGGGATGGCCAACGCGGGCGACCTGAAGAAGGTCGGCCGGGTCGGCCTGAAGGCGGTCGTCTACTTCGAGGTGATGACGACGCTCGCGCTCGGCATCGGCCTCGTGCTCGCCTGGCTCACGCGCCCGGGCGTCGGGATGAACATCGACCTGCGCTCGCTCGACGCGGCGTCGCTGTCGACGTACGCGAAGAACGCCGAAAGCCTGAAGGACACGGCCGGCTACCTGATGAAGATCATCCCGGAGACCGCGATCGACGCCTTCGCGAAGGGCGACATCCTGCAGATCCTGGTGTTCGCGGTGCTGTTCGGCTCGGCGCTGTCGCTGCTCGGCGACAAGGCGCAGCGGGTGAACGGCCTGATCGACGAGCTGTCGCACGTGTTCTTCCGCATCATCGGCTTCATCATCAAGCTCGCGCCGCTCGGCGTGCTCGGCGCGATCGCGTTCACGACCGGCAAGTACGGCGTCGCGTCGCTCAAGCAGCTCGGCTACCTCGTCGCGGTGTTCTACCTGAGCTGCTTCGTGTTCGTCACGGTCGTGCTGGGCATCGTGATGCGCATCGCCGGCTTCTCGGTGTTCAAGCTGATCCGCTACCTGCGCGAGGAGCTGTCGATCGTGCTCGGCACGGCGTCGTCGGACGCGGTGTTGCCGCAGGTCATGAGCAAGCTCGAATACATGGGCATCAAGGATTCGACCGTCGGCCTCGTGATCCCGACCGGCTATTCGTTCAATCTCGACGGCTTCTCGATCTACCTGACGCTCGCCGTGCTGTTCATCGCGCAGGCCACCAACACGCCGCTGTCGACGCACGACCTGATCGTCGTGCTGCTCGTGTCGCTCGTCACGTCGAAGGGCGCGCACGGGATTCCGGGCTCGGCGATCGTGATCCTCGCGGCGACGCTGTCGGCGATTCCCGCGATTCCCGTGCTCGGCCTCGTGCTGATCCTGCCGGTCGACTGGTTCGTCGGCATCGCGCGCGCCGTGACCAACCTGATCGGCAACTGCGTCGCGACGGTCGTCGTTGCGGTCTGGGAGAACGACATCGACCGCGTGCGCGCCAAGCGCGTGCTGAACCGCGAGCTGTGCTACGTGCCGGCGGACGAGCAGGGCGCCGCCGCACCGGTGGCCGGCGATCAGGCGCACGCGCTCTGAGCCCCACGCGCGCGTCGCGGCTTCCCCGGCCGCGGCGCGCGAATTCCTTGCCCGCGGCCGGCGTGACGATCCGCCGGCCGCCGCCAAAATCAAGATAGTGGAGACGACATGGCAGCCCCCATCCTCGATCCGAATGCGCCGGCGTTCACGCGCCGCTACATGAACCTCGCCGATCCGCGTCTCGGCGCGCAGGCGCTGTTCGCCAGCGACGAGTTCTTCGCGCCGAAGGAGCGCATGCTGAACCCCGAGCCGGCCGTGTTCATTCCGGGCAAGTACGACGACCACGGCAAGTGGATGGACGGCTGGGAAACGCGCCGCAAGCGCACGACCGGCCACGATTTCTGCGTGATCCGGCTCGCGCGGCCGGGCGTGGTCCACGGCGTCGATCTGGACACCAGCCACTTCACCGGCAACTTTCCGCCGGCCGCGTCGATCGACGCGTGCAGCGTCGACGGCGACACGCCGCCCGACGACGCCGCATGGCGCACGATCGTCCCCGCGACGACGCTGCAGGGCAACGCGCACCACTACGTGAGCGTGAGCGACGCGCAGCCGGTCACGCATCTGCGCGTGAACCTGTATCCGGACGGCGGCCTCGCGCGGCTGCGCGTGTACGGTCAGCCGCAGCGCGACTGGCACGACGTGGCGGCCGGCGAACTCGTCGATCTGGCCGCGATCGAGAACGGCGGCTACCTGGTGGCGGCGAACAACCAGCACTTCGGTGCGGCGTCGCAGATGCTGATGCCGGGGCGCGGCGCGAACATGGGCGACGGCTGGGAAACGCGGCGCCGCCGCGAGCCCGGCAACGACTGGGCGATCGTCGCGCTCGCGCGGCCGGGCGTCATCCGGCGCGTCGACGTCGATACGGCATTCTTCAAAGGCAACTTCCCGGACCGCTGTTCGCTGCAGGCGGCGCGCGTCGCGGGCGGCACCGACGATTCGCTCGTCACGCAGGCGATGTTCTGGGCCGAACTGCTCGGCGAGCAGAAGCTCCAGATGGACCGCGTGCACACGTTCGACCAGCTGGCGGCGCTCGGCCCCGTCACGCACGTGCGCTTCAACATCTTCCCGGACGGCGGCGTGTCGCGGCTGCGTCTGTGGGGCGAACCGGCCTGACGGAGGGCATCGGCATGAGCGGACCCCGCATCCTGCGCGCGCAGCCCCTGACCCGCGACGCGTTCGCGCCGTTCGGCGACGTGATCGCGCTCGAAGGCGCGCGGCACTTCCCGATCAACGGCGGTACGACCGAGCGCTTCCACGATCTCGCGACCATCGACGTCTGCGCGGACGGCGGCCGGCCGCTCGTCAGCGTGTTTCGCGCGCAGCCGCGCGCGCTGCCCGTCGCGCTGACGCTGATGGAGCGCCATCCGCACGGCAGCCAGGCATTCATCCCGCTCGCCGCGGTCGCGCGCTATGCGATCGTCGTCGCGCCGGCCGGCGAATTCCGGCCCGACGCGATGCGCGCGTTCGTCGCCGAGGGCTGGCAGGGCGTGAACTACGCAAAAGGTGTCTGGCACCATCCGCTGCTCGCGCTCGACGCGGTCAGTGACTTCGTGATCGTCGACCGCGGCGGCCCCCAGCCGAACTGCGACGAGATCGCGCTGGCCGACCCGTGGGTTCTCGAACTCGGGCTCGGCCCGGCGAGCGCGGGCGCGGCCTGACGCGGCGCCGGCCGGCGGCGACGCCAAAAACGACACGGCCCGGGCGGCGGGATGCCGGCCGGGCCGTCGCGCATGCGCGGACGAGCGCTCGGTCTCAGTGCTTGCGGTGCGGGCAGTTCTCCGTCGTGCAGGAGCCGTACATCGCGAGCGAATGCTCCTGCAGATGGAAGCCGCGTTCCTTCGCGATCGTCTGCTGGCGGCTTTCGATCTCGGCATCGAAGAATTCCTCGACGCGGCCGCAATCGAGGCACACGAGGTGATCGTGGTGGGAGCCTTCATTGAGCTCGAACACGGCCTTGCCCGATTCGAAGTTGCTGCGCGACAGCAGGCCGGCCTGCTCGAACTGCGTCAGCACGCGGTAAACGGTGGCGAGTCCGATGTCCAGCTGCTCGTTGAGCAGGTTGCGGTAGACGTCTTCGGCCGTCAGGTGACGCACCGGGCTTTGCTGGAAGATCTCGAGAATCTTGAGGCGCGGTAGGGTGGCCTTTAGCCCGATATTCTTGAGATCGGTCGGATTGGTCATGGCTAGGCATCCCTAGAGTACAATGCAGGGCTTCAATGTTACCGGCTTTTGGCCGTTCCAGAAACACGCGCGGCCCGCGGGGCGGGCCAGCTCGGTGACGGAAATGTTCCCGGAATCTCTTTCGCACTTTCAGAGGAGTCGCATGCGGAGTGCCATCATCGCTGCCGCCGCCGTTGCCGCGCTGGCGGGTTGTTCGTCGTACGACAGCGTGACGCAGCGCATCGCGCAGAGCATCACGCCCTATCGGATCACGGTTGTGCAGGGCAACTTCGTGTCGCAGGAGAAGGCCGCTCAACTGCAGGCCGGCATGACGCGCGAACAGGTTCGCGCGCTGCTCGGCACGCCGCTGCTGTCGGACATGTTCCACGCCGATCGCTGGGATTACCTCTTTTACTTCAAGCGCGGCTCGACCTCCGTGGTCCAGCAGCGCGACCTCGTGCTGACGTTCGCGGGCGACCGCCTCGCCAGCTGGACGGGTGCGGATAACCTGCCGTCCGAGCTCGACCTGCTCGCCGATATCGACGGCGATCGCGGCGGCAAGAAGGCGAAGGCCGCTGCCGCGGCGAAGAAGGCGTCCGAAGCCGCCGCCGCTGCTGCCGCCGCCAGCGCCGCGCAGGCGAGCGCTGCCGCGAGCCCGGCCGCCGAGCCGGCGTCCGCCGCCGCGCTCGACCAGGATGCGAACGCGCAGGCCGCACGCGCGGCGAACCGCGCGACCAACCAGGTGTCGGGGCAGGGCGCGACGGCCCGTCGCTTCACGCCGGCCGCGCAGGCCTCGGGCGGCGCGCCGGTGCCGGGCGGCCAGCCGCCGGGCGCGGCGCCGGCGATCCAGCCGCAGTTCCAGTTCCATCGTCCGCCGCAGCCGAACGTGTCGAACGACGCGTCGCCGCCGGTCGGCCCGCAGGGCGCGGACAACCTGCAGAACCAGCCGCTCACCGCGCCGGCCCAGTAAGCGGCCCGCGTGCGGAATCGGGGGCGGCAGGCGCCGCCCGCCTTTAGACCTGTCGTGTAGAAAGCCATGAAGATTGCGATTGCCGGTGCATCGGGCCGTATGGGCCGGATGCTGATCGAAGCCGTTCTCAACGATGCCGACGCGCAGCTCGTCGGCGCACTCGACCGCGCCGGGTCGCCGTTTCTCGGCCAGGACGCGGGCGCGTTCGTCGGCAAGGACACCGGCATCAAGCTGACCGACGATCTCGACGCGGTGTTCGCGCAGGCCGATTACCTGATCGACTTCACGCGCCCCGAGGGCACGATCGCCCACATCGAGGCCGCGCTACGCCACGACGTGAAGCTCGTGATCGGCACGACCGGCTTCACGGCCGAGCAGAAGGCGCAGCTGCAGGCTGCGGCGGCGAAGCTCGGCATCGTGTTCGCGGCGAACATGAGCGTCGGCGTGAACGTCACGCTGAAGCTGCTCGAATTCGCGGCGCAGCACTTCTCGCACGGCTACGACATCGAGATCATCGAGGCGCACCACCGTCACAAGGTCGACGCGCCGTCGGGCACCGCGCTGATGATGGGCGAGGCGGTGGCCGGCGCGCTCGGCCGCTCGCTCGACGACTGCGCGGTGTACGGCCGCCACGGCGTGACCGGCGAACGCGATCCGTCGTCGATCGGTTTCGCGGCGGTGCGCGGCGGCGACATCGTCGGCGATCACACCGTATTGTTCGCCGGCATCGGCGAACGGATCGAAATCACGCACAAGTCGTCGAGCCGCGTGTCGTACGCGCAGGGCGCGCTGCGTGCGGTCCGCTTCCTGTCGGCGCGCGGCGCCGGCCTGTTCGACATGCAGGACGTGCTCGGCCTGCGCTGATCCTCACGGGGAAACTCCGATGGCGATTCCCACCGGCGTTGTCCACTACCTCGAAAGCGGCGATGCGATCACGCACGCCGTCGCCTACGTGCTGCTGGCGATGTCCGTCGCCAGCTGGTGCTTCCTGCTCGTCAAATCGTGGCTGCTGGTCCGCGCGAAGCGGCAGGGGCCGCGCGCGCTCGCCGCGTTTTGGCGGGCGGCGTCGCTCGACGCGGGCATCGCCGCGCTCGCCGGCGCCGATCGCGAGCGCGTGTTCGTGCCGCTCGCCGAAGCCGCGCGCGATGCGGCCGACGAACACGATCCCGCCGCGCTGGCCGCGCGCGTCGAGCGCGGCGAACGCGTGTTGCGCGCGCTGCGTCACGCGATGCTGCGCTCGCAGCGGCGCCTCGAGTTCGGCCAGGTGCTGCTCGCGTCGATCGGCAGCACCGCGCCGTTCGTCGGGCTGCTCGGCACCGTGTGGGGCATCTACCATGCGCTCGGCAGCATCGCCGTGAGCGGGCAGGCGCAGATCGAGAACGTCGCGGGGCCGGTCGGCGAGGCGCTGATCATGACCGCGTTCGGGCTCGTCGTCGCGATCCCCGCGGTGCTCGCGTACAACATCCTCGGGCGGCTGGTGCGCCAGCTCACCGAGGAACTCGACGGCTTCGCGCGCGACCTGCACGTGTTCGTGTGCGCGCAACCCGTGCAGCCGGCCCAACCCGCCCAACCCGCATAACCCGCGGCCCGGAGGAACGACCATGGCATTCGGCGGGCTGGAGCACCACAAGACGTCCGCGCCGATGGCGGAGATCAACATGACGCCGCTGATCGACGTGATGCTCGTGCTGCTCGTCATCTTCATCATCACCGCGCCGCTGATGACGCACGCGATCCGGCTCGACCTGCCGAAGGTCGCGGCCGGCGTCGCGCGCGATACGCCGCAGTCGGTCACGTTGTCGATCGACGACGCCGGCAAGCTCTACTGGGACGACACGCCCGTCACGCTCGACGCGCTGCCCGCGCGCCTGCGGGCGGCGGCGGCCACCGCCGCGCCGCCCGAGTTGCGGCTGCGCGCGTCGCGCGCGACCCGCTATGACGTGATCGCGCAGGTGATGGGCGCCGCGCAGGCCGCGGGCCTGACGCGGATCGGCTTCGTCACCGACCTGCCGCCGGCGGGCGCCAAACCCTGAGCGGCGTGCGTCGCATGCACGCGCTCCGCACAAGAATGCATGCCGGCCCGCGACACCGGCCGTACCGGCCGTCACGGACGGTATAATCGTCGTTTCCGCCCGGTCGGCAGGGTTTCGCCGGGTAACCCGGAGCACCGCCGGGTTACCCGGCGAAGATCCGGCAACCACGATGCAGGCCCGCGACCCGTGTGCCTGCCGCCGCCGCCGGGCTGCCCGATTTCGTCCACTTCCGCGTGCCCGCCTGAATCGCGCGCCGCTTAAAGCCTAGTCCGAACCACACCATGCACGAGAGATACGTACCCGCCGACGTCGAAGCCGCCGCCCAGGGCGACTGGCGCGCAGCCGATGCCTACAAGACGAAGGAAGATTCGCAGAAGCCGAAGTTCTACTGCGTGTCGATGCTGCCGTATCCGTCCGGCAAGCTGCACATGGGTCACGTGCGCAACTACACGATCAACGACGTGATGTACCGCTATCTGCGGATGAACGGCTACAACACGCTGATGCCGATGGGCTGGGACGCGTTCGGGATGCCGGCCGAGAACGCCGCGATGGCCAACGGCGTGCCGCCCGCGAAGTGGACCTACGACAACATCGACTACATGAAGGGGCAGATGCAGTCGATGGGCCTCGCGATCGACTGGTCGCGCGAGATCGCGACGTGCAAGCCCGACTACTACAAGTGGAACCAGTGGCTGTTCCTGAAGATGCTCGAGAAGGGCATCGCGTACAAGAAGACGGGCACCGTGAACTGGGACCCGGTCGACCAGACCGTGCTCGCGAACGAGCAGGTGATCGACGGCCGCGGCTGGCGCTCGGGCGCGCTCGTCGAGAAGCGCGAAATCCCGATGTACTACCTGCGCATCACGCAATACGCGGATGAGCTGCTGAACGATCTCGACGGCCTCGGCTGGCCCGAGCGCGTGAAGATCATGCAGCAGAACTGGATCGGCAAGAGCTTCGGCGTGAACTTCGGGTTCCCGTACGAGCTCGACGGCGAGAAGGCGCTGCTGCGCGTGTTCACGACGCGCGCCGACACGATCATGGGCGTCACGTTCTGCGCGATCGCGGCCGAGCATCCGCTCGCGACGCGCCTCGCGCAGGGCAAGCCCGAGCTGCAGGCGTTCATCGACGAATGCAAGCGCGGCGGCGTCGCCGAAGCCGACGTCGCGACGATGGAGAAGAAGGGCATCGCGACGGGCTTCTCGGTCACGCACCCGCTGACCGGCGAGGCGGTCGAGGTCTGGATCGGCAACTACGTGCTGATGAGCTATGGCGAAGGCGCGGTGATGGGCGTGCCGGGCCACGACGAGCGCGATTTCGCGTTCGCGAAGAAATACGGGCTGCCGATCAAGCAGGTGATCGCCGCCGAAGGGCAGACGTACTCGCTGGACGCATGGCAGGAGTGGTACGGCGACAAGGACGCCGCGGTCTGCGTGAACAGCGGCAAGTACGACGGCCTGCGCTACACGGAAGCAGTCGACGCGGTCGCGGCCGACCTGAAGGCCGGCGGCTTCGGCGACAAGCAGGTGACCTGGCGCCTGCGCGACTGGGGCGTGTCGCGCCAGCGCTACTGGGGCACGCCGATTCCGATCATCCACTGCCCGTCGTGCGGCGACGTGCCGGTGCCCGAGCAGGATCTGCCGGTCGTGCTGCCGGAAGACCTCGTGCCGGACGGCACGGGCAACCCGCTCGCGAAGTCCGAGGCGTTCCTGAACTGCACGTGCCCGAAGTGCGGCGCGGCCGCGAAGCGCGAAACCGACACGATGGACACCTTCGTCGATTCGTCGTGGTACTTCTCGCGCTACACCGCGCCGGACGCCGACACGATGGTCGACGCGCGCACCGATTACTGGATGCCGATGGATCAGTACATCGGCGGCATCGAACACGCGATCCTGCACCTGCTGTATTCGCGCTTCTGGACCAAGGTGATGCGCGACCTCGGCCTCGTGAAGTTCGGCGAGCCGGCCAAGAACCTGCTCACGCAGGGGATGGTGCTCAACGAGACGTACTATCGCGAAGACGCGACCGGCAAGAAGACCTGGTACAACCCGGCCGACGTGACGGTCACGCACGACGACAAGGGCCGCCCGGTGGGCGCCACGCTGAACGCCGACGGCCAGCCGGTGGTGCTCGGCGGCATCGAGAAGATGTCGAAGTCGAAGAACAACGGCGTCGATCCGCAGGTGCTGATCGACCAGTACGGCGCCGACACCGCGCGCCTCTTTACGATGTTCGCCGCGCCGCCCGAGCAGCAGCTCGAGTGGTCGGGTGCGGGCGTCGAGGGCGCGAGCCGCTTCCTGCGCCGCGTGTGGAGCTTCGGCGCCGGCAACCGCGAGGCGCTCGCCGCGCGCGCGGGCTTCGACGCAGCGTCGCTGGGCGACGCCGACAAGGCGCTGCGCCGCGAAATCTACAGCGTGCTGAAGCAGGCCGACTTCGACTACCAGCGCCTGCAGTACAACACGGTCGTGTCGGCGGCGATGAAGATGCTGAACGCGATCGACGGCGCGAAGGGCGCGACGCCCGGCGTGCTGCGCGAGACGTACGGCGTGCTGCTGCGCGTGCTGTACCCGGTCGTGCCGCACGTCACGTTCGAACTGTGGAAGGCGCTCGGCTACGCGGACGAATTCGGCCCGCTGCTCGACGCACCGTGGCCGAAGGTCGACGAGGCCGCGCTCGAGCAGGCCGAGATCGAACTCGTGCTGCAGGTGAACGGCAAGGTGCGCGGCGCGCTGAAGGTCGCGAAGGATGCGACGCGCGACGCGATCGAAGCCGCGGCGGTGGCCGACGAAGCATTCGCGAAGTTCAGCGACGGCAAGCCGGCGAAGAAGATCGTCGTCGTGCCGGGCCGGCTCGTGAACATCGTCGTCTGACGGCCGCCGGCCGTCGGGTGCACACAGAAGGAGCGAAGGTGATCCGCAGATCGTTTTTGATGCTCGCCGCCGGCAGCGCGCTCGCGCTGTCGGCATGCGGTTTCCAGTTGCGCGGCCAGCAGAACTACGCGTTCAAGCACCTGCTGATCGCCGGCGCGCCGGCGCCGGTGCAGGCGCGCCTGGTGCGCCTCGTCGAGGCCGGCAGCGACACGAAGATCGTCAAGTCGCCGGACGACGCCGACGCGGTGCTGAGCATGTGGGAGTCGCGCGGCCAGAACACGCTGACGCTGAACAAGTACGGCTCGGCGCAGGAGTACGCGCTGTTCTACACGCTGAACTACACGCTGACGAGCAAGGACGGCACCGTGCTGATCCCGCCGAGCGCGATCGCGCTGAACCGCGCGATGACGTACAGCGATCAGTACACGAACGCGAAGGCCCAGGAAGCCGACATCCTGTACGCCGACATGCAGAACGATGCGGTCGACCAGCTGATGCGGCGTCTCGCGATCGTCCACTCGCTGACGCCGGCGCCGGAAGACGTGGTGCCGGGCGTGGCGCCGCGCGCGCCGCTGCCGCCGCCGCCGCTCTGATCTGCCGCGCACGCACCGATGCAATTGCGACTTGATGCGCTGGAGCCGCACCTCGCGAAGGGGATGGCCGGGCTCTACACCGTCTACGGCGACGAGCCGCTGCTCGCGCAGGAAGCGTGCGACCGCATTCGTGCGGCCGCGCGCGCGGCCGGCTTCACCGAGCGCTCGGTGCATACGGTCGAGCGCGGCTTCGACTGGAGCGTGCTGCTCGGCGCGACCCAGGCGATGTCGCTGTTCGGCGAGCGCCAGCTGATCGAGCTGCGTATTCCGTCGGGCAAGCCGGGCAAGGAAGGCGCCGACGCGCTGAAGACGCTCGCGGCGACGCCCAATCCGGACGCGCTGATGCTCGTCACGTTGCCGCGCCTCGACGCGGCCACGCAGAAGTCCGCCTGGTTCACCGCGCTGCAGAATGGCGGCGTCGCGCTGAAGATCGATCCGGTCGACCGTGCGCAGCTGCCGAACTGGATCGGCCAGCGCCTGTCGATGCAGGGCCAGCGCGTCGCGCCCGGCGAAGACGGCCGCCGCGCGCTGCAGTTCATCGCGGAGCGCGTCGAGGGCAACCTGCTCGCCGCGCATCAGGAAATCCAGAAGCTCGGGCTGCTGTATCCGCAAGGCGTGCTGGCGTTCGAGCAGGTGCACGACGCGGTGCTGAACGTCGCGCGCTACGACGTGTTCAAGCTGAACGAGGCGATGCTCGCCGGCGATGCCGCGCGGCTCGCGCGGATGATCGACGGCTTGAAAGGCGAGGGCGAGGCGATCGTGCTGGTGATGTGGGCCGTCGTCGAGGAACTGCGCACGCTGTTGCGGATCAAGCGCGGCGCGAGCGCCGGCAAGCCGCTCGCGACGCTGCTGCGCGAGAACCGAGTGTGGGGGCCGCGCGAGCGGCTGATCGCCCCGGCGCTGAACCGCGTGTCGGAAGCCATGCTCGAGAAGGCGCTCGCGTTCGCCGCGAAGCTCGACCGGCAGGTGAAGGGGCTGTCGGCCGTCACGCCCGGCCGCCGCACGCACGACGATCCGCCGCCCGACCCGTGGGACGGCCTGTTCCAGCTCGCGATGACGGTCGCGGGCGAGCGCGGCGAGCGACCGCCGACCGCGGGTCGCGTGCGGCGTTAAGCCCGCCCGGCGCGCTCAGCGTCCGTTCTGCAACCCGCTTACAATGCTCCGACAGGCCGCGCGGCCCGCGTTGTCCGCGCGCCGACGCTTTCCCCCGAATTCACGCCGCGCGAAGCGGCTCGTTTCTCGAGTCACACGATGGATATCGACCAATACATGACGGACCTGGGCCGCCGGGCCCGGCACGCGTCGCGCGCGATGGCGCGCGCCAGCACGGCCGCGAAGAACGCGGCGCTCGACGCCGTCGCGCGCGCGATCGAGCGCGACGCCTCGGCGCTGAAGGAAGCGAACGCGCGCGACGTCGCGCGTGCCCGCGACAAGGGGCTCGACGCGGCGTTCATCGACCGCCTGACGCTGTCGGACAAGGCATTGAAGACGATGGTCGAAGGGCTGCGCCAGGTCGCGTCGCTCGCCGATCCGATCGGCGAGATCAGCAATCTCAAGTACCGCCCGAGCGGGATCCAGGTCGGCCAGATGCGCGTGCCGCTCGGCGTGATCGGGATCATCTACGAGTCGCGGCCGAACGTGACGATCGACGCGGCCGCGCTGTGCCTGAAGTCGGGCAATGCGACGATCCTGCGCGGCGGCTCCGAGGCGCTCGAATCGAACGCGGCGCTCGCGAAGCTGATCGGCGAGGGGCTCGAGGCGGCCGGGCTGCCGCAGGACGCGGTGCAGGTGGTCGCCACCGCCGATCGCGCGGCGGTCGGCAAGCTGATCACGATGACCGAATACGTCGACGTGATCGTGCCGCGCGGCGGCAAGAGCCTGATCGAGCGCCTGATCAACGAGGCGCGCGTGCCGATGATCAAGCACCTCGACGGCATCTGCCACGTGTATGTCGACGATCGCGCCGATCTCGCGAAGGCGCTCACCGTGTGCGACAACGCGAAGACGCACCGCTACGGCACCTGCAACACGATGGAGACGCTGCTCGTGTCGAGCGGCATCGCGGCCGCGCTGCTGCCGCCGCTCGGCAAGCTGTATCGCGACAAGCAGGTCGAGCTGCGCGTCGATGCGGCCGCGCGCGCGGTGCTCGCCGATGCGGGCGTCGGCCCGCTGGTCGACGCGACCGACGCGGACTGGCACACCGAATATCTGGCGCCGGTGCTCGCGATCAAGGTCGTCGACGGGCTCGACGCGGCGATCGAGCACATCAATCACTATGGGTCGCACCACACCGATGCGATCGTCACCGAGGATCACGATCGCGCGATGCGCTTCCTGCGCGAAGTCGATTCGGCGAGCGTGATGGTGAACGCGTCGACCCGCTTCGCCGACGGCTTCGAGTTCGGCCTCGGCGCGGAAATCGGCATTTCGAACGACAAGCTGCACGCACGCGGCCCCGTCGGCCTGGAAGGGCTGACGTCGCTGAAGTACGTCGTGCTCGGGCACGGCGAAGGCCGTCAGTAAGCTTACGCAAGAGGAGTTCGCATGCTCACAAGGCTTCGGGTCAAAGGGTTCAAAAGCTTGGACGACGTTACCGTAGACTTTGGCCCGTTCACCTGCATTGCTGGGGCCAACGGCGCGGGAAAGTCGAATCTCTTTGATGCGATTGTGTTTTTGCGCGATCTCGCGGATATGCCGATTATCGCTGCGGCGAACAGGGTGAGAGATCGGGAGGGTAAGCGTTTCGGATCCGTCGGGGCGATATTTACGAGGTACAGGGATGGAAGCGCAGATACGCTTGAGATCGAAGCCGAATTCCTTGCTTCGAGCGCCGTTGTCGATGACTTTGGCCGCCACGGAGCGCCCAATGTTACGCTCTTGAGGTACCGTATTGAGCTTGGTTACAAACTGGATGAGGTGTCCGGGAGTGAGCGCATTCAATTGCTTGATGAAGTGCTCGAATATGTTCCCAAGCGCGATTTCCGCCGCAACCTGTTCCCGCATGGCGATAATTTTTGGGAGTCGGTAAAAGGCGGAACGAAGACTTCGAATTTTATTTCTACGGAGAAGTCTGCTGACGGTCAGGTAACGGTCAAGATCCATCAAGACTCAGGGACGAGCAGAGGGCGGCCGGAAAGTATCCCCGCATTCGGAATGGAGCGGACCGCCCTAAGCGGTATCAATACGATCGATAGACCTACTGCGTTGGCTGCCCGTCGCGAGATGCAGTCGTGGGCGTTGTTGCAGCTTGAACCATCCGCGCTAAGGCAGCCCGACGATTTTTCTACTCCCTCAGATATCCATGTGGCTCCGTCCGGCGCCCATATGCCCGCCACACTCAAATCACTTGATAAGGACGCTGAAGTCGCAAATCGATTGTCAGAGCTGATTCCTGGGGTCGCCGAACTTTCCGTCGAAGTGGACGACAGACGTGAGCTGAAAACATTGTATTTGACAAATCAAGATGGGATCAGATATCCGGCAAAAGCGCTTTCAGACGGTACGTTAAGATTCCTCGCATTGGCCATTATTCATGCGGACCCGATGGCCGGTGGAGTAATCTGCTTGGAAGAGCCAGAAAATGGAATTCATCCGTCCAGAGTTCGCGCGATGACACAGTTGTTGCGCGACATGGCAGTTAATCCGCACATGCCTGTGGGCGAGCAAAATCCATTGCGCCAGGTAATTATCAACACCCATTCCCCGTTGGTAGTAGAGGAGCTTCGGGTTGATGACCTCGTTGTCTGTCAGCAGTATCGACGAAAGGGCGCTACATTCAGTACGTTTGGTTTTTTAGCCAAAACGTGGCGCGCAGAAAAAATGCCCGATCAAAAAACAACATCATTGAGTACGCTTCTCGATTATCTCAACAAGGGGGATATTGAACCGAGTCAGCGCCCATCGACAGTTGGTGCATTGTTGCGTGAACAGTTGCAACTATTTTCTTCGTAGGCGGGTGGTGTGTGAATTTCATTCGTTATACTCTTCTCGGGGATGGGAGTTCGGATGCGGTTCTCCTTCCAATTATCCGCTGGGTTATCGATCAAAACTTCCCTGAGCTGACGACGGTGGGAGAGTTTGCAAGGAATGGTTTGCCTCCAGTTTCTGAGGGGCTGAGAGCTCGGGTCGCAAAAGCGAAGGTGCTTTACGATTACGATGTGCTGTTTGTGCATCGCGACGCCGAGCGCGATGGTTATGATCTGAGGCGCCGCCAATTGATGGAGGAGCTTGCAGATTTGACGGATCGTTGGATTCCAGTAATCCCAGTACGGATGACGGAGGCTTGGTTGTTTGGGAACGAGGCGGCTCTCCGGCGATCTGCGGAAAACCCAAACGGAAATATCTCTTTGGATATACCGCATCCGAATCGGTGGGAGTGTCTTCCTGATCCAAAGGAAGAGCTATTTCGAATATTGCGTAAGGCATCCAATCGATCAACGCGTCGCGCGATTAACGAGGGGCAATGTCGAAGTAGAGTGTCAGAACTTACTCCGGACTTTACACATCTACGTCCGTTACAGTCTTTCAGTGCATTCGAGGCAGATGTTATTGCGATATTTCGCACGTTTGAGGAGTAGTAGATGGCAATGCTCTGGGTCAAGACCTTCCATATCGTACTGATCGCCGCGTGGTTCGCCGGCTTGTTCTACCTGCCGCGCATCTACGTGAACCTGGCCATGGAAACCGATCCGGCCGCGGTGCGGCGCCTGCTGCTGATGGCGCGCAAGCTGTTCCGCTTCATGACGCTGATCGCCGTGCCGGCGCTCGCTTGCGGGCTGTGGCTCTGGCTCGTGATCGGCATCGGCCAGGGGCAGGGGTGGATTCATGCGAAGGTCACGGTGGTGCTGCTGCTCGTGATCTACCACGCGTATTGCGGGCATCTGCTGAAGGTGTTCGAGCGCGGCGAGAACCGCCGCACCGACAAGTGGTATCGCGTGTTCAACGAGCTGCCGGTGCTCGGCATGCTGATCGCGGTCGCGCTGGTCGTGATCAAGCCGTTCTGAGCGAGCGGCACGCGCCGCGGGCCAACCGTGGCTATCGACCTGCAACGGCGCTCCGATGGGGCGCCGTTTTTGCTGTGGCGTCGCGCGCTAGTCCTTTGCCGGATCGTCGATCCGGCGGCGCGTGATCGCCTCCTTCGCGCGGCCGACGCGCTCCATCAGCGCCGGCCCGCGCGACAGCGCGACGCCGACCGCCAGGATGTCGCCGATCGCGAGATGCGACATGCGCGACGTCATCGGCGAGAACACGTCGGTTTCCTCGGCGACGTTCGACGCGAGGCTCACCGTCGCCAGTTTCGCGAGCGGCGAATGGCTTTGCGTGATCGCGACGACCTTAGCGCCGCACGCGAGCGCCGAGCGCGCGGCGTCGACGATGTCGCGCGTGCGGCCGGTGTTCGAGATCGCGACCACGACGTCGTGCGGCCCGAGAAGCGCCGACGACATCGAGAACGTATGCGGGTCGGAATACGCGACGCTCGGCACGCCGAGCCGGAAGAACTTGTGCTGGATGTCCTGCGCGGCGATGCCCGAGCCGCCCGCGCCGTAGAACTCGATGCGCGACGCGTGCGACAGCAGCGCGATCGCGTCGGCGACGCTGCCGGCCGACAGGCTGTTGCGTACTTCGATCAGCGCGCCGATCGTGCGGTCGAACACCTTGCCGATGATGCCGGGCGCGGGCTCGTCGGGCTCGACGTCGCGGTACACCGACGACACGCCGGGCGCGACGCTCTGCGCGAGCCGGATCTTGAATTCGCGAAAGCCGCTGCAGCCGAGCGCCTGACAGAAGCGCGCAATGGTCGGCTGGCTGACGCCCGCGCGGGTCGACAGCTCGGTCATCGCGAGGTCGAGCACCTCGCGCGGCGCGGCGAGGATGTAGTCGGCGAGCTTGCGCTCGGACGGGCGCAACTCGGGGCGGATCGCTTCGATGCGAGGCAGCATGGGACGGCGGAAAGGGAATCGGGTTCGGATGACGGAGTGTATCGCAATCGAATTGTAGAAAATCTACATGAAAATGCTAGGTGGTGGAGTGGGGTTTTGCGGGGCCGTGCTCAGTGAGAATTAGGGTTTTCACTGAGTCATGCCTTGCTGGTATTGGGAATGGCGGTTGCGCGCAGGATCATGTGCATTGCATGCGTGTAGTTTTTCTACTAGACTTCCTTCGTTCGTTCGACGCAACTCGATCGTCCCCACGATTCCAACCGCCGGTGTCGTCCGGCATACAGGAGCGCCCAGCATGACGTCGCTGCATCCCACCCTGGCGAAAGTCACCGATCGCGTGATCGCCCGCAGCCAATCGACCCGTTCGGCCTATCTGCAGCGCATCGACCGCGCGCAAGGCAAGTTCCCGGCGCGCGGCGCGCTGTCGTGCGCGAACCTGGCGCACGGCTTCGCCGGGCTCGAAGGCAGCGACAAGTTCCAGATCAAGGCGATCCGCGAGCCCAACATCGGCATCGTGTCCTCGTACAACGAGATGCTGTCCGCGCACGCGCCGTACAAGGATTTCCCCGACATCATCAAGGCCGCCGCGCGCGAGAACGGCGGCGTCGCGCAATTCGCGGGCGGCGTGCCGGCGATGTGCGACGGCATCACGCAGGGCAACGCCGGGATGGAGCTGTCGCTGTTCTCGCGCGAGGCGATCGCGATGGGCACCGCGATCGCGCTGACGCACAACATGTTCGATGCCGCGCTGTGTCTCGGCATCTGCGACAAGATCGTGCCGGGCCTGCTGATCGGCGCGCTGCAGTTCGGCCACCTGCCGACCATCTTCGTGCCGGCCGGCCCGATGACGAGCGGCCTGTCGAACGACGACAAGGCGAAGATCCGCCAGCAGTTCGCGACCGGCCAGGTCGGCCGCGACGCGCTGCTCGAAGCCGAATCGGCCGCGTATCACGGTCACGGCACCTGCACGTTCTACGGCACCGCGAACAGCAACCAGATGCTGATGGAGCTGATGGGCCTGCACCTGCCGGGCTCGGCCTTCGTTCACCCGCACACGCCGCTGCGCGATGCGCTGACCGCGCAGGCCGCGCGCCGCGTGCTCGACCTGACGGTCGAGCGCGGCCAGTACACGCCGATCGGCCACGTGATCGACGAGAAGGCGATCGTCAACGGGATCGTCGCGCTGCTCGCGACCGGCGGCTCGACCAACCACACGCTGCACCTCGTCGCGATCGCGCGCGCGGCCGGCATCCTGATCGACTGGAACGATTTCGACGAGCTGTCGGCGGTCGTGCCGCTGCTCGCGAAGATCTATCCGAACGGCAAGGCCGACGTAAACCATTTCCACGCGGCCGGCGGCGTCGCGTTCCTGGTGCGCAACCTGCTCGAAGGCGGTCTGCTGCACGAAGACGTGACGACGGTCGCCGGCAAGGGCCTGTCGCACTACACGCAGGAGCCGAAGCTGATCGACGGCAAGCTGACGTGGGTCGACGGCACCGCCGAGAGCCACGACACGAAGGTGCTGCGCAGCATTCGCGAGCCGTTCCAGCCGGACGGCGGCCTGCGCCTGATGCAGGGCCGGCTCGGCCGCGGCGTGATCAAGATTTCGGCGGTCGCGCCCGAGCATCGCAAGGTGAAGGCGCCCGCGATCGTGTTCGATTCGCAGGAGGCCGTGCAGGCGGCGTTCGATCGCGGCGAGCTCAAGCGCGATTTCGTCGCCGTCGTGCGGTTCCAGGGCGCGCGTGCGAACGGGATGCCCGAGCTGCATCGTTTGACGCCGCTGCTCGGCGTGCTGCAGGATCAGGGCTTCCATGTCGCGCTCGTCACCGACGGCCGCATGTCGGGGGCGTCGGGCAAGGTGCCGGCGGTGATTCACGTGTCGCCGGAAGCGCTGCTCGCCGGCCCGCTCGGCAAGGTGAAGACCGGCGACACGCTCGTGATCGACGCGGAAGCCGGCGTCCTCGACATCGAGATCGACGACGCCGAATGGCAAGTGCGCCCGGTCGCGCAGCCGCTGCACCAGGCCGACAACGAAACGGGTTTCGGGCGCGAACTGTTCGGCGTGTTCCGCGCGGCGGCCGCACCGGCCGAGCAGGGCGCATCGGTTTTCGGGACGCTGGTCGGCGAAACCGCCGCTCACGTCGCTGCATGAATTTCAAGGAGCTCCATCAATGAAGACGATTGCTGAAATCGTGAAGCTGGGCCCGGTGATTCCGGTGCTCGCATTCGACTCGGTCGAGCAGGGCGAACACGTGTCGCGCGCGTTGCACGCGGGCGGCGTCAAGGTGCTCGAAATCACGCTGCGCACGCCGGCCGGCATCGAGGCGATCCAGCGCGCGAGCCAGCTGGCGGACGACATCGTCGTCGGCGTCGGCACCATCACGAAGCCCGAGCACTGCGCGCAGGCGAAGCGCGCGGGCGCGAAGTTCGGCGTGTCGCCGGGCCTGACGAAGGACCTGCACCTCGCGTCGCTCGACGCCGGCCTGCCGCTGCTGCCGGGCGTGATGACGCCGAGCGACATCATCCAGGCGCTCGAATTCGGCTACGAGACCGTGAAGTTCTTCCCCGCGCAGCAGGCCGGCGGCGTGCCGATGCTGCAGGCGTTCCACGGCCCGTTCCCGGCGCTGAAGTTCTGCCCGACCGGCGGCATCACGGTCGAAACCGCGCCGAACTTCCTGAAGCTGCCGAACGTCGTGTGCGTCGGCGGCTCGTGGCTCACGCCGAAGGCCGCGCTCGCCGCGCAGGACTGGGCCGAAGTCACGCGTCTCGCGCAAGCCGCGAGCCAGCTGCCGCGTTGATGCTTGTACGCAATGACATCCGAACCCTCGGGAAACGGGCGCTTAGTGCTTGTTTTTCCGAGGGTTTTTGCTGATGGAACCGGTTCTATCCGCGGGCCGCAAAGATAAGTAAAATTCAGCGTCCTGACCGGGTGGGTACCCCCGGTGTTTCGGAGACCTGCATAGCCGGGCATACTCGCAACCACTCGCCCGGTTTCGAACAATCCTAGGAGGAGTGCCACATGGGGGCTGTCCAAGGCAGCATGCTGCTCGTTTTCACGCTGATCGCGATTGCCGCGTTGATCCTGATGATCGCGCGCTTCAAGATCTACCCGTTCCTGGTGCTGATCATCGTTTCGCTGGGCCTCGGTCTCGCCGTCGGGATGCCGATGGACAAGATCGTCAAGTCGTTCGAAACGGGCACGGGCGGCACGCTCGGTCACATTGCGATCGTCGTCGGTCTCGGCACGATGCTCGGCAAGATGATGGCCGAATCGGGCGGCGCCGAACGGATCGCGACCACGCTGATCGACTGGTTCGGTGAAAAGAACATTCACTGGGCGATGATGTTCGTCGCGATCATCGTCGGCCTGCCGGTGTTCTTCGAAGTCGGCTTCGTGCTGCTGATTCCGATCGCGTTCAACGTCGCGAAGCGTACCGGCAAGTCGCTGCTGGTCGTCGGGCTGCCGATGGTGGCCGGCCTGTCGGTCGTGCACGGGCTGATCCCGCCGCACCCGGCCGCGCTGCTGGCCGTTCAGCAATACGGCGCCGACATCGGCAAGACGATCGCGTTCGGCTTGATCGTCGGCGTGCCGACCGCGATCATCGCCGGTCCGCTGTTCGCGCTGACGATCTCGAAGTTCGTGAAGCTGCCGGACAACAATCCGCTCGCCGCGCAGTTCGTCGATACGCGCACCGACGGCGGCAATCGCGAGCTGCCGGGCTTCGGCCTCACGCTGTTCACGGTCCTGCTGCCCGTCGTGCTGATGCTCGTCGGCAGCTGGGCCGATCTCGTGTTCGCGCCGAAGTCGCTGCCGAACAACCTGCTGCGCTTTGCCGGCAACTCCGACGTCGCGCTGCTGATCGCCGTGCTCGTGAGCTTCTTCACGTTCGGCAAGCTGCAGGGCTTCAACCGCGACCAGATCCAGAAGTTCTGCAGCGAGTGTCTCGCGCCGATCGCCGGCATCACGCTGATCGTCGGCGCGGGCGGCGGCTTCGGCGGCGTGCTGCGCGACAGCGGCATCTCGCAGCAGATCGTCGAGACGGCGAAGCACGCGCATCTGTCGCCGCTGCTGCTCGGCTGGTTCGTCGCGGCGCTGATGCGTCTCGCGACGGGTTCGGCAACCGTCGCGATGACGACGGCCTGCGGCATCGTCGCGCCGATCGCCGCGGCGGCCGGCACGACGGTCAGCCCGGAGCTGCTGGTGCTCGCGACGGGCTCGGGCTCGCTGATCTTCTCGCACGTGAACGACGGCGGCTTCTGGCTGATCAAGGAATACTTCGGGATGACGGTCGGTCAGACGTTCAAGACCTGGTCGTTGCTCGAAACCATCATCTCCGTGCTTGGCCTGGGCTTCACGCTGGCGCTCAGCATGGTTCTGTAACAAGGGGTAGTCAATGATTCTGATCGCAATGGGCGTGTCGGGCGCGGGCAAGTCGCGAATCGGCGAAATGCTGGCGGAACGCCTGTCGTGCAGCTATACCGACGGCGACGCGTTTCACAGCGCCGCCAACAAGGAAAAGATGCACCACGGCATTCCGCTGACCGACGACGACCGTTGGCCGTGGCTGCGCGCCATTCGGGCGGCCATCGAGGAAAAGCAGCGCGCGGGCGAGACGGCCGTGTTCACGTGCTCGTCGCTGAAGCGCTCGTATCGCGACGTGCTGCGCGGCACCGACGCCGACGTGCGGTTCGTGTATCTGAAGGGCTCGTTCGACGTGTTGCGCGAGCGCCTGAAGACGCGCACCGGCCACTTCTTCGATCCGTCGCTGCTGAAGAGCCAGCTCGAGACGCTCGAGGAGCCGGGCGCGGACGAAGCGATCGAGGTCAGCATCGAATTGACGCCCGAACAGATCGTCGACGAAGTGATGGTGAAGATCGGCCTCGCGCAGCAGCACTGAGCTGCTGCTCGAGCCGGGACGGACGATTCCGTTCCGACCGTCTGAACAGCAAAAAGCCCGATGCGAAGCAGTTCGCATCGGGCTTTTTTGCGTCGGCCGACGGTCGCGCTTATGCGATCCGCTTCGCGAGCTCGACGGCCTTGCCGATGTACGACGCGGGCGTCATCGCGAGCAGGCGGTCCTTCGCGTCCTGCGGGATCGCGAGCGTGGCGACGAATTCCTGCAGCGCTTCGCGCGTGATGCCCTTGCCGCGCGTGAGCTCCTTCAGTTGCTCGTACGGATTCTCGATGCCGTAGCGGCGCATCACCGTCTGCACCGGCTCCGCGAGCACTTCCCAGCAGTTGTCGAGGTCGTCGTGCAGGCGCTGCGGGTTCACTTCGAGCTTGTCGAGGCCGCGGATCAGCGAGTCGTACGCGAGCAGCGAGTAGCCGAGGGCGACGCCCATGTTGCGCAGCACCGTCGAGTCGGTCAGGTCGCGCTGCCAGCGCGACACCGGCAGCTTGTCGGCGAGGTGGCGCAGCGTCGCGTTCGCGAGGCCGAGGTTGCCTTCCGAGTTCTCGAAGTCGATCGGGTTGACCTTGTGCGGCATCGTCGACGAGCCGATCTCGCCGGCCTTCGTCTTCTGCTTGAAGTAGCCGACCGAGATGTAGCCCCACACGTCGCGGTCGAGGTCGAGCAGGATCGTGTTGGCGCGCGCGACCGCGTCGAACAGCTCGGCCATGTAGTCGTGCGGCTCGATCTGGATCGTGTACGGGTTGAAGGTGAGCTTCAGGCGGTTTTCGATCACGTCGCGCGAGAACGCTTCCCAGTCGAATTCCGGATACGCCGACAGATGCGCGTTGAAGTTGCCGACCGCGCCGTTCATCTTGCCGAGGATCTCGACCTTCTCGATGCGTGCGATCGCGCGGCCCAGACGGGCGGCGACGTTCGCGAGCTCCTTGCCGAGCGTCGTCGGGCTGGCCGGCTGGCCGTGCGTGCGCGACAGCATCGGCTGATCGGCCAGGGCGTGCGCGAGCGCGACGAGACGCTGGTGGACGGTGCGCAGCGCCGGCACGATCACGTGCTCGCGCGCGCCGGCGAGCATCATCCCGTGCGACGTGTTGTTGATGTCCTCGGACGTGCAGGCGAAGTGGATGAACTCGCTCGCCTTCTCGAGCTCGGCCTGGCCCTTCACCGATTCCTTCAGCCAGTATTCGACGGCCTTCACGTCGTGGTTCGTCACGCGCTCGATGTCCTTGATGCGGGCGGCGTCGTGCGCGGTGAAGCGCTCGGCGAGCTGCAGCAGGAATTGCTCGGACGCGTCGGAGAAGCGCGGAATTTCGGCGAAGCCGGCGCGCGACAGCGCGATCAGCCAGTGCACCTCGACGGTGACGCGGTGGCGCATGAACGCGGCTTCGGAGAGCCAGTCGCGCAGCGCTTCGGTCTTGCTGGCGTAGCGGCCGTCGATGGGCGAGAGCGCGGTGAGGGCGAAAAGCGTATCGGGACGAGTGTCGGACATGGTCGGGCGGGGCCTCGGGGGCCGGGCGAACGAGGGGAGGAGAATCCGGCATTTTACCATCGGCGCGGGCCGGGGCTGGCCGAACCGGTCGGGCCGAGCGTGGCGGCGTCCGGCCGCGTGCGACCGACTGCGGCCGAGTGCGGCCGGCGGCCGGTAGAATGCTCGCTTCTCCCCGACCCGCCGCCCGCCGCGCCCGATCCGCATGGAACTGAAATGGCTCGAAGACTTCGTTTCGCTCGCGGAAACGCGCAGCTTTAGCCGGTCGGCCGAGTTGCGCCACGTGTCGCAGCCGGCTTTCTCGCGGCGCATCCAGGCGCTCGAGGCGTGGCTCGCGACCGAGCTGATCGACCGCTCGGTCTATCCGACGCGGCTCACGCAAGCCGGCCAGATCTTCTACGAACAGGCGCTGACGATGCTGTCGCAGGCGCACGAGGCGCGCACGCTGCTGCGCGGTCACGTCGGCGCGCCGGTGCCCACGATCGAGTTCGCGGTGCCGCACACGCTGTCGCTCACGTATTTCCCGCGCTGGCTGCAGCGGATCGAGGCGAAGATGGGGCAGGTCCACACGCGGCTGCGCGCGCTGAACGTGCACGACGCGGTGCTGTCGCTCGTCGAAGGCGGCTGCGATCTCGTGATGGGCTATCACCATCCGAGCCACCCGGTCGCGCTCGATCCCGCGCGCTACGACATGCTGGTGCTCGGCAGCGAGCCGATCAGCGCGTTTTCCGCGCCGGCGCGCGCGGGCCGGCCGCGCTACACGCTGCCGGGCACCGCCGAGGCGCGCGTGCCGTACCTGTCGTATACGCCGAACGCGTATCTCGGCCGGATGACCGAAGTCATCGTGGCGAATGCGCCGACGCCGCTGTTCCTCGATCGGGTGTACGAAACCGACATGGCCGAAGGGCTGAAGGCGATGGCGCTCGCGGGCCACGGCGTCGCGTTCCTGCCGCACAGCGCGGTCGAGGACGCGATCGCGAGCGGCAGCCTGATCCGCCTCGACCGCTCGGCGCGCGGCGGCACGCATCCGTTCACGCTGACGATGGATATCCGCCTCTACTGCGACAAGCTCGCGCTGCAGGGCGACGACCCGCGCCAGAAGCTGGTTCGGGCGCTGTGGGAAGTCGTGCGCGACGAGCTGCGTGAAACGGCTGGGTGAGGGCTGGTTGACGCTCGATTGACGGCGGACATGGGGCCGGCTGACGGCCGGGATGACCGAGACGACCAACGGTCGCGCAATCGTCGACCATCGACAGCCGACAGCCGACAGCCGACCGCCAAGCGCCAAGCGCCCAAGCGCCCAAGTGCCCAAGTGCCCAAGTGCCCAAGTGCCCAAGTGCCCAAGTGCCCAAGTGCCCGCCCACCCCCGCACCTAACGGCTCCCTTGCAATCCCCCGGCCGGCCGCCGCAAGCCGCCTCGCACTCCCGATCCCCCGCATTTTTCCCCCACCCGATCCCCGCCCGTTCGCCGCCGTTCTTGCGAAAATCGCCCGTGGATTTGCGCAAAATCGCGATCATGCAAGAAACGCATAATCGAATAAGCAAACGGCATTGGATAAAAAAAACGGGTTTTTCGACAATGTGCGCAATCCGTTGAACGTTGGAGCATCCATGTCTTCGCAATTGCAGTCCATCCCGTCCTACCTGCACGCCGACGATCTCGGCCCGTGGGGCAACTATCTTCAGCAGGTCGATCGCGTCGCGCCGTACCTCGGTTCGCTGTCGCGCTGGCTCGAAACGCTGAAGCGTCCGAAGCGCATCCTGATCGTCGACGTGCCCATCGAGCTCGACAACGGCACCGTCGCGCACTTCGAAGGCTATCGCGTGCAGCACAACGTGTCGCGCGGTCCGGGCAAGGGCGGCGTGCGCTACCACCAGGACGTGACGCTGTCGGAAGTGATGGCGCTGTCGGCATGGATGTCGGTGAAGAACGCGGCCGTGAACGTGCCGTACGGCGGTGCGAAGGGCGGCATCCGCGTCGACCCGCGCAAGCTGTCGCGCGGTGAGCTCGAGCGCGTGACGCGCCGCTACACCAGCGAGATCGGCATCATCATCGGCCCGAACACCGACATTCCGGCGCCGGACGTCAACACCAACGAACAGGTGATGGCGTGGATGATGGACACGTATTCGATGAACCAGGGCCAGACGTCGACCGGCGTCGTGACCGGCAAGCCGATCTCGCTCGGCGGTTCGCTCGGCCGCAAGGAAGCGACGGGCCGCGGCGTGTTCGTGGTCGGCTGCGAAGCGGCGAAGAAGAAGGGCCTCGAAATCGAAGGCGCGCGCATCGCGGTGCAGGGCTTCGGCAACGTCGGCGGCATCGCGGCGAAGCTGTTCCAGGAAGCGGGCGCGAAGGTGATCGCGGTGCAGGATCACACGGGCACGATCTATCAGCCGGCCGGCCTCGACGCGAACAAGCTGCTCGACCACGTGGCGCGCACGGGCGGCGTCGCGGGTTTCGAGGGCACGGAGCCGATGCCGAACGACGAGTTCTGGACGGTCGAAACCGACATCCTGATCCCGGCGGCGCTGGAAAACCAGATCACCGAGAAGAACGCGTCGAAGATCCGCACGAAGATCATCGTCGAAGGCGCGAACGGCCCGACCACGACCGCGGCCGACGACATCCTGAGCGCGAACGGCGTGCTGGTGATCCCCGACGTGATCGCCAACGCGGGCGGCGTGACCGTGTCGTACTTCGAGTGGGTGCAGGATTTCTCGAGCTTCTTCTGGACCGAAGACGAGATCAACCATCGCCTCGAGCGCGTGATGCGCGAAGCGTTCGCCGGCGTGTGGGCGGTCGCGGAAGAGCACAACGTGTCGGTGCGCACGGCGGCGTTCATCGTCGCGTGCAAGCGCATCCTGATGGCGCGCGAAATGCGCGGTCTGTACCCCTGATCGTGCGTGGCCGAGCGTCGCTCGGCCCACTATGAACGATACATGACGCAATCGACCCGATTGCGTACATGAACCCTCGCGGGCGATGCCGAATCCGGCGTCGCCCGCGTGCGCATTCGGGCGCGGAAAGCGCCGCGCGAAGCCGGGAGGACGGCGACGCGCAGGACGATTCGTAGTGCGGTAAACAACCAGTACTTTCAAAAATATTACTTTGATACACTGGCGCGGGTTTTAGCCAAGGAGATGACCAAAATGAAATACCAGAAGGCAGTCCTGATGATCGCGGCGCTGTGCGCGTTCGCGAGCGGCGCGCATGCACAGGAGACCGGCACGCTGAAGAAGATCAAGGACACGGGCGTGATCGCGCTGGGCCACCGCGAATCGTCGATTCCGTTCTCCTACTATGACCAGAACCAGCAGGTCGTCGGCTATTCGCGCGACTTCCAGATGAAGGTCGTGGATGCCGTGAAGAAGAAGCTGAACCTGCCGAGCCTGCAGGTGAAGAACATCCCGGTCACGTCGCAGAACCGCATCCCGCTCGTGCAGAACGGCACGGTCGACATCGAGTGCGGCTCGACCACCAACAACCTCGAGCGTCAGCAGCAGGCCGCGTTCTCCGACACGATCTTCGTGATCGGCACGCGTCTGATGACGAAGAAGGATTCCGGTGTGAAGGACTTCGCCGACCTGAAGGGCAAGACGGTCGTGACGACCGCGGGCACGACGTCCGAGCGCCTGCTGCGCAAGATGAACAACGACAAGCAGCTCGGCATGAGCATCATCAGCGCGAAGGACCACGGCGACTCGTTCAACACGCTCGAATCGGGCCGCGCGGTCGCGTTCATGATGGACGACGCGCTGCTCGCAGGCGAGCGCGCGAAGGCGAAGCAGCCGGGCGAATGGGTGATCGTCGGCACGCCGCAGTCGGAAGAGGCGTACGGCTGCATGATGCGCAAGGGCGATGCGGACTTCAAGAAGGTCGTCGACGAGGCGATCTCGCAAGTCGAGAAGTCGGGTGAAGCCGCGAAGATCTACGCGAAGTGGTTCGAGAACCCGATCCCGCCGAAGGGGCTGAACCTGAACTTCCCGCTGTCCGATTCGATGAAGAAGCTGTACGCGAACCCGAACGACAAGGCGCTCGACTGACCACGCCGCCGTTGACGCAGAAATGACGCTACTGAAACGGAAGAGGCCACGCTTCTTCCGTTTCTTTTTGCTGGAGTCTTGCCCATGTCTTACCACTGGAACTGGGGCGTCTTCCTGAGCCCCGTCTCGACCGGCGAGCCGACGACTTACTTCGGATGGCTGATGTCCGGCTTCTGGGTGACGATCGAAGTGTCGCTGGTCGCCTGGGTCATCGCGCTGATCGTCGGTTCGCTGTTCGGCGTGCTGCGCACCGTGCCGAACAAATGGCTCGCCGCGCTCGGCACCGTCTACGTGTCGATCTTCCGCAACATCCCGCTGATCGTGCAGTTCTTCGTCTGGTATCTGGTCGTGCCGGAGCTGCTGCCCGCGTCGATTGGCACCTGGATCAAGCAGCTGCCGCCCGGCACGCAGTTCTTCACCGCGTCGATCGTCTGTCTCGGGCTGTTCACCGGCGCACGCGTGTGCGAGCAGGTGCGCTCGGGCATCAACGCGCTGCCGAAGGGCCAGCGTGCGGCCGGCCTCGCGATGGGCTTCACGCAATGGCAGACGTACCGCTACGTGTTGCTGCCGGTCGCGTACCGGATCATCGTGCCGCCGCTCACGTCGGAGTTCCTGAACATCTTCAAGAACTCGGCGGTCGCATCGACGATAGGCCTGCTCGACCTGTCCGCGCAGGCGCGCCAGCTGGTCGACTACACCGCGCAGACCTACGAGTCGTTCATCGCGGTGACGCTCGCGTACGTGGTCATCAACCTCGTCGTGATGGCGTTCATGCGCTGGATCGAAGGCCGCACGCGGCTGCCCGGCTACATCGGAGGCAAGTGATGCATCAGTTCGACTGGAGTAGTATTCCCGGCGCGATACCGACGCTGTGGACGGGGGCGATCGTCACGTTCAAGATCACGCTGATCGCGATCGTCATCGGCATCGTCTGGGGCACGCTGCTGGCGCTGATGCGGCTGTCCGGCGTGAAGCCGCTCGCATGGTTCGCGAAGGGCTACGTGACGGTGTTCCGCTCGATCCCGCTCGTGATGGTGCTGCTGTGGTTCTTCCTGATCGTGCCGCAGCTGCTGCAGGGCGTGCTCGGGCTGTCGCCGACGATCGACATCCGGCTCGCGTCGGCGATGGTCGCGTTCTCGCTGTTCGAGGCCGCGTATTATTCCGAGATCATTCGTGCCGGCATCCAGGCGGTGCCGCGCGGGCAGGTGAACGCCGCGTTCGCACTCGGCATGAACTACGCGCAGGCGATGCGCCTCGTGATCCTGCCGCAGGCGTTTCGCGCGATGGTGCCGCTGCTGCTCACGCAGGCGATCGTGCTGTTCCAGGACACGTCGCTCGTGTACGTGATCAGTCTCGCGGACTTCTTCCGCACGGCCGCGAACGTCGGCGATCGCGACGGCACGACCGTCGAGATGGTGCTGTTCGCCGGCGCATGCTATTTCGTGATTTGCTCGTTGGCTTCTGCCCTCGTCAAAGGTCTCCAGAAAAAGGTCACAAGATGATTTCCATCAAGAACGTTTCGAAGTGGTACGGCCAGTTTCAGGTCCTCACCGATTGCACGACCGAGGTCAGCAAGGGCGAGGTCGTCGTGGTGTGCGGGCCGTCGGGCTCGGGCAAGTCGACGCTGATCAAGACGGTCAACGGCCTGGAGCCGTTCCAGCAGGGCGAGATCCTCGTGAACGGCCAGTCGGTCGGCGACAAGAAGACGAACCTGTCGAAGCTGCGCTCGAAGGTCGGGATGGTGTTCCAGCATTTCGAGCTGTTCCCGCACCTGTCGATCACCGAGAACCTGACGCTCGCGCAGATCAAGGTGCTCGGCCGCAGCAAGGACGAGGCGACCGACAAGGGCTTGAAGCTGCTCGATCGCGTCGGGCTGAAGGCGCATGCGCACAAGTTTCCGGGCCAGCTGTCGGGCGGCCAGCAGCAACGCGTCGCGATCGCGCGCGCGCTGTCGATGGACCCGATCGCGATGCTGTTCGACGAGCCGACCTCCGCGCTCGATCCGGAAATGATCAACGAGGTGCTCGACGTGATGGTCGAACTCGCGCAGGAAGGGATGACGATGATGGTCGTCACGCACGAAATGGGCTTCGCGAAGAAGGTCGCCCATCGCGTGATCTTCATGGACAAGGGCGCGATCGTCGAGGACGACCGCAAGGACGATTTCTTCTCGAATCCGAAGTCGGATCGCGCGAAGGACTTCCTCGCGAAAATCCTCCACTGAACGCTCCCGTGTAGCGCACGCCGCTTCGACGAACCGCCCGGCCTAGCGCCGGGCGTTTTTTTTCGGCCGCTGCCGCCGAACGGCAGCGGCGCACGGGCGTCGCGACGCGGCCTGCGTTACCAGCTGTAGCGGTAGCCGGCCTGGCCGGTGACGCCGCGCCGGTAGTCGCCGCCGATGTTGCGCGCGTATTTGACGTTCGCGTACAGCGTGCCCGACTTGCCGAAGGCCGCGGTCACGCCGAGGCCGAGCTCGTACCACGTGCGGCCCAGATGCGTCGCGAACGGCGTGCCGCCGACGACGGTTTGGCCCGGCGACAGGAAGTCGTGCAGCACGTCGGCCGTGAAATACGGCGTCGCCGCGCCCAACGCGCTCGCCCCGAGGTTCGGCCGGAACATCCGTACGCCGAGGCGTCCACGCAGCGCATGGCTCGTCGTGCCCGACACCGCCGACACGCTGTCGTTGAACCCGTTCAGCTTCAGGTACTGATACATCAGCTGCGCCTGCGGTTCGATCGCGATCGGCGTGGCGCCGATGCCGAACGGCTTGCCGGCTTCCTGCGACAGCGCGATGCCGAAGCCGTTCTGCGATGCGTCGTTGCCGTAGCTGTCGCGATAGCGGTTGCCGTAGTGCGTGACCTGCCCGACGCTGTCGAAGTAGGTGCCGTCGGCCAGATAGCGCGTCCAGTAGCCGCCGGCGCTCTGCGCGTGCATCTCGACCGAGCCGGTCGACGTCGACAGGCCGGGCGCATCGACGCGCGCCGGATCGCTGAAGCTCGCATTCGACACGCCGATGCTCGCCGTCACGCCCGCATGCGTGCTGCCGCCGTCCGGCGCCTGGCCGAGCGTCCAGTCCTTGCCGAACTGCGCGAAGAAGGTGCGCTCGTCGGCCGCGAAGCGGCCCGCGTTCGCATCGAAGCTCTGTCCGCCGATGCGGCCCCACACGCCGTCGCGATTGCCGGGCGCCTGCTTGTCGACGTTGTACACGTCGCCGACGCGCTCGTGCAGCTTGCCGAGCGTCGAGAAGCCGTAGTCGGCGTTCAGGAGCGGCGTCATCGTGAAGCCCGCGACGCCCGGACGGTACGCGAGCGTGCCGGCGCCGCCGCCGGCGGTCAGCGGGCCGACCGCGATGACCTGGTTGGACGGATCGAGCTGCGAGCGCAGATACCAGCCGTTCGCGTCGAGCTGGCCGCCGCGATAGAGCCGGTATTCGTATGCGCCGGCCTGGACCGGGCCGGCGAGATGGAACGCGGACGCGGCCGTCGTGCCGCCGTTCGCCGTGACCACCACCGGAATGCCGTCGCCGGTCGTCTGCGCGCCGCTGCCGGCGGTGTTCGCGATCTTCAGCGCCGTCGTGCCGCTTGCGGCGCCGCCGTTCACGATCAGCCGGTCGGTCGGCGACGCGTCGGCGCCGAGATAGGTGTTCAGCGCGATCGTGCCGCCGTTGCCGACGTAGCCGCCGGTGGTCAGCGTCTTGTAGCTGCCGGCCGCCGTCGGCGCGCCCGACGGCGCGGCGAATGCGACCAGGCCCGCGTTGTTCAGGCTGCTCAGCACCGAGCTGCCGGTGATCCGCCATGCGCTCGTCGCGTCGACGTTCAGCGCGACCGGATCGATCTTGCCCGTCAGCGTCGTGCCGTTCGTCAGCGACACGGTCCCGGTGCTCGACGCGTCCGACACGATGTCGCCGGCCAGCGTCACGGCCGAAGCGTCGAAGCGCGCGACGCTGCCGTTCGCGAGGTCGAGCAGCGTGCCGTTGCCGGCCGTCACGACGGTGCCGTTGCGTACCGCGATGTCGACCGCGCCGCCGCGCGCGGCGAACGCCGGGCCGGCGACCGACGCGACGCTACCGCCGTCGACCAGCACCGAACTCGTCGCGCCGCTCGCGCGCGAGTCGACGCTCAGCAAGCCGGCCGTCGCGCCGTGCAGCGTCGTGCCGGTCAGCGCGAGCACGCCGCCGCCGTCGACGGTCGCGCCGTTGCCGGCCGCGCTCGTGAGCGTCGAGCCGGTGTCGCCGATCCGGCCGCCGTTTTGCGCGACGACGCCGTCGGCTGCCGCGCCCGCCGCCGCGATCTTCGCGCCCGACAGCAGCGCGGTCGCGCCGCCGCCGACGACCAGCCCATGCGCGCCGGCGCCGGTGGTCGAGACGGTGGTGCCGTCGGCGGCCAGCGTCGCATCGGCGCCGGCCACGACGATGGCGCGCGCGTTTTCGCCCGCGGTGCGCACGACGCTCGCCGCATCGGTCGCGATGCGCGTGCCCGCGCCCGTCGACGAGATGCCGTCGGCGCCGTTGCCGGTCGTGCCGATCTGCGTGCCCGACAGCACGATCGTCGTGTTGGTACCGAGGTTGTCGATGCCGGCGCCGCCGCCGCCCACCGCGATCGACGTCGCGCCGGCCGCGAGCGCGCCGTTCGCGACGCTCGAGTCGATCAGCACGCCGTGCGCGCTCCCGTTCGCGACGATGGTGCCCGCGCCCGACAGCACGACCGACGCGCCCGCGCCGGTCAGATGCACGCCGGCGACGCCGTCGTCGGCGCCGATCGTGCCCGCGTTGTTCAGCACGGCCGACGCGCCTTGCACGAGCGCGCCGGTGCCGTCCGACACGCGGATCGTCGACATGTTGTCGACCGTGCCGAGCGCGCCGATCGCGACGCCGGTCGAGCCGACGCCGGTCAGCAGCACCGCGTTGCGGTTCTCCAGCGTGCCGAGGTTGCGCGCGACGAACCCGGTCACGCCGGCGCTCGACGACATGACGGCCGCGTCGTTGCCGAGCACCGTCGCGACCGGCGCGCCGGCGTTCGCGCCGGCCAGGTCGTGGGCCTGGCCGTCGACCACGCCCGCCGTGGCGCCGGCCGCGTTCAGGTTGATCGTCGCGCCGGCGTCGATCGTGCCGTGTGCGCCGCCCTCGACCGCCACCGCGATGCCGTTCGCGCCGCGCACGTTGTAGGTCGCGGAGCCGGTCGACAGCGTCGTGCCGGCGCCGGTCGCGTGCACGCCGCGCGCGCGCTCGCCGTTCACGTCGGTCGTCAGCGTGCCGGCGGCCGACGCGCCCGTGTAGGCCGCGCCGGCTGCGATGCGGAACAGCGTCGAGTCGTCGGTATCGACGCTCAGCCGCTGCGCGGCCACGTTGATCGTCGAGCCGGCGCCGTACACGTAGAAGCCGATCTGGTTCGTACCGGACGTGAAGCGCGGCACGGCGTTCGCGCCGACGTCGATCGCGGCGCCCGCGCGCGCGTGGGCGCCGATCGCGCCATTGCCGGTCAGGTCGAGCGCGCCGTCGAGCGTGGCCTTCGCGCGCGGGCCTTCGGCCCAGACGCCGTAATTGCGTGTGTCCGACGCCGCGTCCAGCCCGCCGGCGACGTCGATCGTGCCGGTCGACGTCGCGGCCGTGGCGGTCGAGCCGGTGCCGACCACCATGATGCCGATGCCGTTCACGCCGTTCAGCGTGATCGTGCCCGTGTTGGTCACGGTCGCGGCCGTGTCGGCCGCCAGCATCCCGACGTTCGCGAGCGGCGTGCCGGGCGCCGCACCGTTCACGACGATCGTGCCGGCGTTGCGCAGCGTGCCGGACGACGAGCCGATGCTCGCCATCGCGGCGCCGTTCTGCGTTTGCGAGCCGATCACGATCGAGCCGAGGTTCGCGGCCGTGCCCGACGCGCCGAGCAGGATGCCGTAGCCGTGCGCGGACAGTGCGACGTCGGCCGCCGCCGCGCCCGGCCGGTACTGCGCCGCGCGTCCGACGTAGATCGTGCCGCCGGCCTCGTTGGTGAAGGCGCCGCCGTCCGCGAGGCCGCCGATCACCTGGCTGTCGAGCGTGGTTGCGTTGACGCCGACGTTCAGCGTGCCGGCGTTCGACGCGGTTGCGCCGTCGGTCGCCGCGATCGCGTAGCTGAGCAGGGTCGGCCGGTTGCCGTCGAGCGTCCATGCGGCGACGTTCATCACGCCGTTGTTCACGAACGTGGTGCCCGTGCCGTTCGCGTACACGCCGTTGCCCTCGGTGTAGGCGTGGAAGCCGAAGTTCTCGGGCGGCGCGGCGCCGGCGGTGTCGAAGTTCTCGCCGGCCGCGTAGCCGGACGAGATCACGCCGTTGTTGACGCCGCTCGCACCGGTGAGCAGCCGCACGAGCGTGAAGTCGCCCGACAGGCTGCCGTCGTTGACGAACTGCGCGCCGTTTTCCGCGAGCACCGCCGAGCTCGATTCGATCGCGCTGGTGCCGCGGAAGTCGATCTGGCCGTCTCGGCCGATATGCAGCGTCGCGTTCGCGCCGGTGCCGTGCAGCGCGGCCAGATGGTCGATCGGCAACGTGTTCTTGTCGCCGGCCGACACGTCGTTCGCGTACTGGAAGGTCTGCCGCGAGAACGTGACGGCCTGGCTGAACGCGCTGTCGTACGCGGCTTGCGAGCCGAGCGCGCCGCTGCGGACCGAGCGTACGAGAAAGTCGTTGTATGCGGCGAGCGACGCGGCGTCGTCGACGCGCCAGCGGCTGCCGTCGAACGCGGTGAAGGTGCCCGCGTAGGCCGGCACGTCGAGCTGCAGGTTGCCCACCGCGCCGCCGGCCTCGACGTAGTCGCCGGTCGTGAACAGCACCTGGTTGCGCGAGTTCCAGTTGACGACGCTTGACGCGGTGCCGGTGCCGTCCGCGAAGGCGAGGTCCGTCTGCTTCGCCGCGATCGTGATCGCGTTGCCGGCCGCGTCGGGCGCGTTCGCCGCGTTGCCGAGCGACACGTTCAGCGTGCCGCCCGAGCGCTCGACGGTGCCGATCCGCGTGTTCAGGTACTGGTTGCCGTCAACGTCGTGATAGAGGGGCACGTAGGTCGCGCCGAGCGTCGATGCGGCGAACGCGGACGAATTGTAGGTCGCAACCGATGCGTGGGTGCCGGTGATCGAATCGGGCGTGCTGACGCTCTGCGTCTTGCCGCCGAGCGAGACCAGCGGCTGGTCGGGATTGCCCGTCACGATCGTGGTCGTGCCGAGCGGGACGCGCGTGTAGCCGGCGTCGCCGCCGTTCTGGCTGGTCCATGCGCCGGTCGCGGCGACGGTATCGCCGCCCGTGACGGTCGTCGCCCCGGCCAGGTTGTCGTTCACGGTCGGGCTGAAGCTGCCGACGGTGCAGCTGCCGCCGCTCGCGACCGCCGACCCGTTGCCGCAGGTCGATGCATGTGCGGCGCCGGCCGACAGCGCGGCGAACGCGGCGCCGGCCATCGCGGCGCGCAGCGGCGCCAGCCGGATCGCGTCGCGGCTCGCGCGACGGTTCGTGCCCGATGTGCTGCCCGAGCGCTTGCCGCGTGCCCGGGCTGTCTCCGCAACCGCGACCCAGCAGCCGGCGGCTTCGCTCCATATCGATCGAAATGAGTGATTCACGACAACCCCTCTTTGCTTTTTTTGAAGTGATATCCACCGCGGCGCGGTGAAAGCGCATTCCGCGGCCGAAAATGGTTCGAGCCGGCGTGCGCGCCATTGGCCGCATTGCCGTCGTCACGTGAATCGCTTTTCGATATACCGAGGATGAGCGGAGTCTACTGATCTGAATCGCGAAGGATTATCAAAAAAATGAGTGCCGTTGTGATAATGTCGACTCGGTCCGGTATTTTTGAATTATGTGATGAATCGAACCGAAAGCCTTTCTGGTAAAGGCTTGAGCGATATCGTGCGAGGCGGGGTAATCCCGTCGCTCGACGGTGGGCTGGCGCACTGTTCCAAAACGGCGCTGCGATAGAATATGGCTTCCGGAAGGTGGGCGGGGATTTAAAAGGCGTTTCGTTTTATCACGTATATATTATTTTCGCGTGAATGTTGATTAAATAAAGTTAATGTTGCGTCGCCGCGGGTTGGCGCGCGTCATTGTGGTTTGATTGAAACGAAAACCGATTGCCGGCGAACGAGCGGCGCGCTGTTCGGCAATGGCTCGTCGCGCGGCCGGTCGGGCCGCGGTCGCTTCGTCATGCTGAGATGGAGAAGGAAGGGCGGCGCGTGCGGCTCAGAAATCGATCGCGTCGTCGGCGTCGGCGTCGGCGTCGTCGGCGGCGGCCAGCGCCTCGCGACGCATGCCGCCGCACGGCGCGGAGGCCGACGCGTCGAGCGCCGGGTTGCGCAGCTTCTCGAGCACGCGCTCCGGCACCGGAATCCGCGTCCGCGCGGCGACGTCGCCGCACTGGAACATGATCAGCTCGCCGGGCTCGAACGACGTCCAGACTTCGTTGTCGGTCAGCGGCTGCGTGGCGATCACCGCGACGCGATCTTCGGGCGTCGTGTATTTCGCGAAGTCGATCGACAGGTCTTCGTCGACCAGATGCGCGGTGGAGAACGGCCAGCGCCGCACGATGTAGTGCAGTCGCGTCGAGCAGTGCGCGAACAGCGCCTGGCCGTTCGACATCAGGAAGTTGAATACGCCGTGATCGGTGATGTCGCGCGTCAACTCACTGACGCGCTCGAACAGCTCCGGCAGCGGCGGCTGTGCGCCGGGGAATGCCTCGCGCAGCCCTTGCATCAGCACGCAGAACGCCTTCTCGCTGTCGGTCGTGCCGACCGGGTGGTAGACGCTGCCGTCGAGATCGGGTTCGTAGTCCTGCAGATCGCCGTTATGCGCGAAGATCCAGTGACGCCCCCACAGCTCGCGCATGAAGGGGTGGCTGTTCTCGAGCAGGATATGGCCTTGCGTGGCCTTGCGGATATGCGCGATCGTGTTCTTCGACTTGATCGGATAGCGCTTCACCATTTCGGCGATCGGCGACGTGGCCGAGGCCTGCTGATCGATGAACAGACGGCAGGCCTTGTCCTCGAAGAACGCGATGCCCCAGCCGTCGGCGTGGTGATCGGTGAGGCCGCCCCGGGCCGCGAAACCAGTGAAGGAGAATGTGACGTCCGTCGGCGCGGCGCAGTTCATTCCTAGGAGTTGGCACATTTTACTTGGGGCGGGGGCGGAAGCAGGGTAACCAACCGGGTGAACCCCGGTACAATATGGCTCCTAGCATATCACCGAGCCTCGAGCGGTAAAAAGCGGATTCCGCCGGCCCAAGGCCCCGTGTTGCGGTTTGCCGTCAGTCGGCCCGTGCACGCGTGCTCCGGCCCCGCCGATCCTCGATGGCCAGCCCGTTCCTCACGACGCCTCCTATGACTGCCTCGAACGCTTCCTCCCCGGCGACGCTCACGCTCGCCCGTCCCGACGACCTGCATCTGCACCTGCGCGACGGCGACATGCTGGCCGCGGTGCTGCCGCACACCGCACGCCAGTTCGCGCGCGCGATCGTGATGCCGAACCTGAAGCCGCCCGTCACGACGACCGCGCACGCGCAGGCCTATCGCGACCGGATCCTGGCCGCGCTGCCGGCCGGCAGCGCGTTCGAGCCGCTGATGACGCTGTACCTGACCGACAACACGGCGCCCGACGAAGTTCGTCGCGCGCGCGACAGCGGCTTCGTGCACGGCGTGAAGCTGTATCCGGCCGGCGCGACGACGAACTCGGATCACGGCGTGAGCGACCTCGCGAAGTGCGCGAAGACGCTCGAGGCGATGCAGGAAACCGGCATGCCGCTGCTCGTGCACGGCGAGGTGACGGACCCGTCGATCGACATGTTCGATCGCGAGAAGGTGTTCATCGACCGCGTGATGACGCCGCTGCGCCGCGATTTCCCTGCGCTGAAGGTCGTGTTCGAGCACATCACGACGAAGGATGCGGCCGACTACGTGCGCGACGCCGATGCGGCGCCGGGCCTGCTCGGCGCGACGATCACGCCGCAGCATCTGCTGTACAGCCGCAACGCGCTGTTCGTCGGCGGCATTCGCCCGCATTACTACTGCCTGCCGGTGCTCAAGCGCGAGACGCACCGCGTCGCGCTCGTCGAAGCGGCGACCTCCGGCAACCCGCGCTTCTTCCTCGGCACCGACAGCGCGCCGCATGCGCGCGGCGCGAAGGAAACCGCCTGCGGCTGCGCCGGCTGCTACACGGCGCTGCACGCGCTCGAGCTGTATGCGGAAGCGTTCGACCAGGCCGGCGCGCTCGACAAGCTGGAGAATTTCGCGAGCCGCTTCGGCGCCGATTTCTACGGCCTGGCGCACAGCACCGACACGGTCACGCTGCGCCGCGAGACCTGGGAGCTGCCGACCGAGGTGTTCGCGGGCGATACGCCGGTCGTGCCGCTGCGCGCCGGCGAGACGATCGGCTGGAAGTTCGCGTGAGCGTCGCGCCGCCGTGCGCCGCCGCTCACGCGGCCGACGGCGGGGCGGCGCAATTCGCGCGGATCGACTGGTCCGCGCCGTGGCTCGCGCAGTACGACGAGCCGGGCCGTTTGCTGCAGGTGGCCGCGCTCGCGGGCGAAGCCGCCTTGCTCGATGCATTGGGCGACGCGGCCGGCGCACGCACGAGCGGGCGCGGCAGGCCGCTGCGCTTCGTGCCGCAGGCCGAACTGCCGCCCGGCGTCGCATACGAAACCCACATCGCCGACACGGGGCGCGTGCCGACCCGCCACAATCTTCACGACTTCTTCAATGCGCTCGTGTGGCTCGCCTATCCACGCACCAAGGCCGCGCTGAACGCACGGCAGGCCGCGGCGATCGACGCCGCGGGCGGCGTCGGGCCGGTGCGTGGGTCGCTGCGCGATGCACTCACGCTGTTCGACGAGAATGCGGCGCTGTTCGTGACGGCCGAGCGCGCGCTCGCCGACGCACTGCGCGGCTTCGACTGGCAACGTCTGCTGGTGAGCTCGCGCGCCGCGTGGGGTACGCGCTGCGAGGCGCGCCTCGTCGGCCATGCGCTGCTCGAGAAGCTGGTGGCGCCGTACAAGTCGTGTACCGCGCACGCGTGGATCGTCGAAGTCAGCGACGACTACTTCTCGTGGCCCGACGCGCGCCGCGCCGCGCATCTCGACGCACGGATCGCCGACGAACTCGCGACGCGCGCGCTGACGAGCCGCGATTTCGCGCCGCTGCCGGTGCTCGGCGTGCCGGGCTGGTGCGACGCGAACGCCGCGCCGGCGTTCTACGACGACCCGGCCGTGTTCCGCAGCGGTCGACGGACGGACGCCGCGCGCGCTGCGGGCGGCGGCGCGCAGTGCTAGAATGCGCGTCGCAAAGCAGGCCAGGCAGTCGCGGCCTCGCCGCCTTCGGGCAGGCGGGGGCGAGGAAAGTCCGGACTCCACAGGGCAGGGTGATGGCTAACGGCCATCCGTGGCGACACGCGGAACAGGGCAACAGAAAGCAAACCGCCGATGGCCCGGCGCAAGCCGGGATCAGGTAAGGGTGAAACGGTGCGGTAAGAGCGCACCGCGGCGACGGCGACGTTCGCCGGCACGGTAACCTCCACCCGGAGCAATTCCAAGTAGGCAGGCGCGCATTTTCGGATGCAGGATGGGGCCCCCGTCTCGTCTGCGGGTAGGAAGCTTGAGCGCGTCAGCAATGGCGCGCCTAGAGGAATGGCTGCCACGCGCGGCGCGCTTCGGCGTGCGGCGTGCACAGAATCCGGCTTATCGGCCTGCTTTGCCGTTCGAATGCACAAGGGCCGGCGCTCCATCGGGAGCGCCGGCCCTTTTTGTATCGTCGGCGCAGCGCGCTTAGTCGGCGACGATGTCGAACGAATGCGTGAGCTCGGCCGTCTTCGCGATCATGATCGACGCGGAGCAGTATTTGTCGTGCGAGAGGTTGATCGCGCGCTCGACCGTGGCCGGGTTCAGGTTGCGGCCCGTGACGGTGAAGTGGAAGTGGACCTTCGTGAACACCTTCGGGTCCTCGCTTGCGCGCTCGGCCTTCAGCGTGACCGAGCAGCCGGTGACTTCCTGGCGGCTCTTCTTCAGGATCAGCACGACGTCGTACGCGGTGCAGCCGCCGGTGCCGACCAGCACCATTTCCATCGGGCGCGGAGCGAGGTTGTGTCCGCCGCCTTCCGGCGCGCCGTCCATCGCGACGAGGTGCCCGCTTCCGGTCTGGGCCGAAAACGCCATCCCGTCCTGACCCATCCAGCTTACTTTGCATTCCATGCTTGCGCTCCAGCGTTGCCTGATTCGGATTCGATCCGGCATTGTAGCCCGCTGCGCAACGGTCGGCTGATGCACTGCACGACGCGAAACGGCGAGCCGGCCTGGGCGGCGTCGCGTCGGCCATTTGGCTGGTATTTCCCTGCTGGCTTTAGGGGTTTTACTCTAGGCGGGGCGGGACGATTGGCGCGGCGTTTTCAGCTATGCAACTGATTTGAAAGGGGAAATCCATGAGGCCCAGTGTGCGTCGGGGATTCCGCATTATGGTTTTTGATTTCGTAATGCAGATTTTCTTGTGAAGTCGGAGGGGCATTCGTATAATGAGCTCCATTGGTTGTCGCGCTGCGGCAACCTCCGAATGTCTCCTCCACCCTCCTCCAAAGGTGGATTAAGCCCGAACCAAACGTTCGGGCTTTTTTTCGTCCAATGCAAACATCGGCGCGCCGGTTGCGCGGTCTGAAAGCGCTTTGAGAGCGGCGAATCCGCGGCGCTTTTGCGGCGGGTGGGCGGCGCTTCGGCAGCGGGCGAGCGCGCCGACATTGGTTCTATAGCGGTTCGACCGGTGTTCGACACCGGCTCGAGGCCGCTATGGCCCCCGCTCGACAGCGGTTCGACACCGATCAGACGGGCTGCCTCGCCGCCGGCCGCGGCGCCGGCCGTGCCGGCGTGCTGGTCGGCTGCGTCGGCGTTGCCTGGGCGTCGCTGGCCGAAACGTCGCCCTGTTCGTGTGCGCAGAAATGGCGTACGCGCTCGCGCACCGCGCGCAGGCGGGCGACGCGTTCCTCGGTATGGGATTCGCGCGCGTCGGCGATGCGCGCGTCGAGTGCGGCGAGCTTGGCCTCGCAGGCCTGCTGGGCGGCGCTCGCGGGGACGGCGGCCGCCAGCAGGGCGGCCGCGAAAATGGGCATAAGTCCTTGTTTCATCATGCTTGCTTGTTGTTTTTTCGTGGTCGGCCGGTCGCGCGCGGCAAGGTCATGTGCAACGCGCGACGGGTGCGCCGCCGGGCGCTCGGATCGCCCGGTGCGGCACGGCACGCCGGAATTTTCGCCGATTTCGGGCGCCGCCGGCGCGGGCCACGGATTCTCTTTGACCGCCCTGTGGTATTTCCTTTATAATTCAGGGCTTTTCCGCATTCATGCCCACGGAAAAAGAACAGGGAGAGCCTGCACCGCGCCTCGAAGCGCACTCAGACAAGCAGGAAGAACACATCGGGCAAAGCATTTTTTTTGGATCGATCATGAAGACGTTTTCCGCAAAAGCCCATGAGGTGACGCGCGAATGGTACGTGATTGACGCGACGGATAAGGTTCTCGGCCGTGTTGCCAGCGAAGTGGCACGCCGTCTGCGCGGCAAGCACAAGCCTGAGTTCACCCCGCACGTCGACACTGGTGATTTCATCATCATCATCAACGCGAGCAAGTTGAAGGTCACGGGCAACAAGACGCTGGACAAGAAGTACTACCGTCACTCGGGCTACCCGGGCGGCATCTATGAAACGACGTTCGGCAAGATGCAGGAACGCTTCCCGGGCCGTGCGCTCGAGAAGGCGGTCAAGGGCATGCTGCCGAAGGGCCCGCTCGGCTACGCGATGATCAAGAAGCTGAAGGTCTACGCAGAAGCGACGCATCCGCACTCGGCTCAACAGCCGAAGGCGCTCGAGATCTAAGGGGAGCCCACATGATCGGTAACTGGAACTACGGTACGGGCCGCCGCAAGAGCGCAGTCGCACGTGTCTTCATCAAGGCTGGCAAGGGCGACATCATCGTCAACGGCAAGCCCATCGCTGACTACTTCTCGCGCGAAACGTCGCTGATGATCGTGCGTCAACCGCTGGAACTCACGAACCACGGCCAGACGTTCGACATCAAGGTCAACGTCAACGGCGGCGGTGAAACGGGTCAGGCAGGCGCAGTGCGTCACGGCATCACCCGTGCACTGATCGACTACGATGCGACGCTCAAGCCGTCGCTGTCGAACGCAGGCTTCGTCACGCGCGATGCGCGTGAAGTCGAGCGTAAGAAGGTCGGTCTGCGCAAGGCACGCCGCGCAAAGCAGTTCTCGAAGCGTTAATTCTGCTTCATGGCCACGCCGCTTTCGGGCGGTGTCTGCCGAAAAAACCGCCAGCTTTCACGCTGGCGGTTTTTTTATGCCCGCTCGACGCGGGTGCCCATGGCGTTCGCTTTACCGAAATCAACAAGAACCTATTGATTTCATGGACATCGGCACGATCTTCTGATCCGCCCTACAATAGCGGCTAAAGCTTTTTGGAGAGTTCGCATGAACGCTGTTAACGAATCCGCAGCAACGACGGCCGAAATGCCGGTCCCGTTCGTCTTCACCGACGCCGCGGCCGACAAGGTCAAGCAACTGATCGACGAAGAGGGCAATCCCGACCTGAAGCTGCGCGTGTTCGTGCAAGGCGGCGGCTGCTCGGGCTTCCAGTATGGCTTCACGTTCGACGAGGAAGTCAACGAGGACGACACCGTGATGGACAAGAACGGCGTCCAGCTCCTGATCGACTCGATGAGCTACCAGTATCTGGTCGGCGCCGAGATCGACTACAAGGACGACCTCAACGGCGCGCAGTTCGTGATCAAGAACCCGAACGCCACGACCACCTGCGGTTGCGGCTCGTCGTTCTCGGTCTGAGCGCGACTCGGATCCTGTCCGGTTCGCCGGAATAAGAAACGGGGCTTGATGCCCCGTTTTTCATGTCCGCGCGCCGCGCGTCATCGGATCAGCGCGGATACAGCGCGCCGAGCACGCGCTCGCCGGCCGCGCCCGTCACGCTGGCCAAATTGCCGGGCAGGCGCGCGGTGAAGCGGTACGCGAGCCATGCGAACGCGAGCGCCTCGACCTGTTGCGGCGGCACGCCGAGCGCGGCCGTCGTGTCTACCGTGGCTAATACGCCGGCTTCCTGCAGCGCGCGACGCAGCGCGTCGAGTAGCACGGGATTGCGGGCGCCGCCGCCGCAGACGAACACGGCCTTGCAGCCGGCTGCGTGCCGCGCGATCTCGCGAGCGACCGACACCGCGGTGAGCGCGGTCAGCGTCGCCTGCACGTCCTCCGGCGCAACCTGCGCAAAGCCGGCCAGCTTCGCGTCGAGCCACGCCGCGCTGAACAGGTCGCGCCCGGTGCTTTTCGGCGGCGGCGCGGTGAAATAGGGTTCGTCCAGCAGCGCGTCGAGCAACGCCGCATGCACGGTGCCGCGCGCGGCGAACTTGCCGCCGTCGTCGTACGGCTTGCCGAGTTGGCGCGTCGCCCATGCGTCGATCAACGCGTTCGCCGGCCCGCAGTCGAAGCCGCGCACGTCGCTGCCTTCAGCCGGCAGGATCGTGATGTTGCTGATGCCGCCGAGGTTGCAGACGACGCGCGTGTCGCCCGGCGCGCCGAACACCGTCGCATGAAACGCCGGCGCCAGCGGCGCGCCGTGGCCGCCGGCCGCGACGTCGCGCATGCGGAAGTCGGCGATCACGTCGACATGCGTGAGCTCGGCGAGCAGCGCCGGATTGTTCAGCTGACGCGTGTAGCCGCGTTCGGGACGGTGCCGGACCGTCTGGCCGTGCACGCCGATCGCGCGCACGTCGTCGCGCGACAGGCCGGCCGTACGCTGCAGCTCGTGGCAGCACACCGCATAGCGCGCGACGAGCGCATTCGCGGCGACCGACTCGCGGTCGATCTCGTCGTCGCCCGGCTGCTGTAGCGCGAACAGCGCGTCGCGCAGCGATTGCGCGAAGCCGACGAACGCTTCGGCGAGCACGACCGGCGCGCGGCCCGTTTCGAACCGGACCGCGACGCCGTCGACGCCGTCCATGCTGGTTCCCGACATGAGTCCGAAGTAGACGCCGTCGGCCGGATGGGCAGGTTGCGGGTGTCGTTGCGGCACGTTGGGTTCTCCTGGATCGAACGGCGCGGGCCGGTGCCGCGCGCCTCGCACCCGATTATCCGCGCAACCTGACGCGTCGTTAAGCGATGCGCGCGCAAGTTATGGGAAAATCCCTGTCTTTGCGACATTCTTCCTGGCACCGATGAGCACCGAACCCAGTTCCAAGCCCGTTTTCCCGATCACCGACGAAGTCCGCCACGCGCTCGCCGTCACGAAGCGCGGTGTCGACGAACTGCTGATCGAGGAAGAGTTCGCGCAGAAGCTCGCGCGCAGCGCGGCCACCGGCAAGCCGCTGCGCATCAAGCTCGGGCTCGACCCGACCGCGCCCGACATCCACATCGGCCATACGGTCGTGCTGAACAAGATGCGCCAGCTGCAGGACCTCGGGCACACGGTGATCTTCCTGATCGGCGATTTCACGTCGCTGATCGGCGATCCGTCCGGCCGCAACGCGACGCGCCCGCCGCTCACGCGCGAGCAGATCGAGTCGAACGCGAAGACTTACTTCGACCAGGCCGCGCTGGTGCTCGACCGCGACAAGACCGAGATCCGCTACAACAGCGAGTGGTCGATGCCGCTCGGCGCCGACGGGATGATCAAGCTCGCGTCGCGCTACACGGTCGCGCGGATCCTCGAACGCGAGGACTTCACGAAGCGCTTCCAGAGCGGCATCCCGATTTCGATCCACGAATTCCTGTACCCGCTGATGCAGGGTTACGACTCGGTCGCGCTGAACGCCGACCTCGAGCTCGGCGGCACCGACCAGAAGTTCAACCTGCTGGTCGGCCGCGAACTGCAGAAGCAGTACGGCCAGGAACAGCAGTGCATTCTGACGATGCCGCTGCTCGAAGGGCTCGACGGCGTCGAGAAGATGTCGAAGTCGAAGGGCAACTACGTCGGCATCAGCGAGAAGCCGACCGACATGTTCGGCAAGCTGATGAGCATCTCGGACACGTTGATGTGGCGTTACTTCGAACTGCTGTCGTTCCGCAGCCTCGACGAGATCGCCGGCTTCCGCCGCGAAGCCGAAGGCGGCCGCAACCCGCGCGACTTCAAGGTGCTGCTCGCGCAGGAAATCGTCGCGCGCTTTCACTCGCAGGCCGACGCCGAGCGCGCGCTCGAGGACTTCAATCACCGCGCGAAGGGCGGCGTGCCGGACGATATCCCGTCGGTCACGCTCGCAGGCGCGCCGCTCGCGATCGGCCAGTTGCTGAAGCAGGCGGGCCTCGTGCCGTCGACGAGCGAAGCGCTGCGCAACATCGAGCAGGGCGGCGTGAAGATCGACGGCGCGACCGTGTCCGACAAGGGCCTGAAGGTCGACGCCGGCGAGTTCGTCGTGCAGGTCGGCAAGCGCCGCTTCGCGCGTGTCACGCTGACCGCATGATCGCGCTGATCCAGCGCGTGAAGCGCGCCGACGTGCAAGTCGGCGAGCGTACGACCGGCGAGATCGGCGCGGGCCTGCTCGCGCTGGTCTGCGCGGAGCGCGGTGACACCGAGGCCGCGGCGGACAAGCTGCTCGCGAAGCTGCTCGGCTATCGCGTGTTCAGCGACGCGGCCGGCAAGATGAACCTGCCGGTGTCGAACATCGACGGCGCGGGCCGCGCGGGCGGCCTGCTGCTCGTGTCGCAGTTCACGCTGGCGGCCGACACCAACAGCGGGCTGCGGCCGAGCTTCACGCCGGCCGCGCCGCCCGAAGAAGGCAAGCGCCTGTTCGATTACTTCGTCGCGGCCGCGCGCGAGCGTCACCCGATCGTCGAGACCGGCGAGTTCGGCGCCGACATGCAGGTATCGCTCGTCAACGACGGCCCCGTGACGTTCTGGCTGCAAGTGCGGCCCTGATTCTTTCCCGGAGGCGCGCCGCGATGGCGACCACGCAGATCCTGTTCATCCGTCACGGCGAGACGGCCTGGAACCGCATCAAGCGCATCCAGGGCCACATCGACATTCCGCTGGCCGACTCGGGGCTCGCTCAGGCGCAGCGGCTCGCCGTGCGGCTTGCGCGCGAAGCGCGCGAGGGGCAGCGCCTCGACGCCGTTTATTCGAGCGACCTGATGCGGGCGCAACAGACCGCGCAGCCCTTTGCCGACGCGCTCGGCTTGCCGCTCCAGTTGCGCGAAGGGCTGCGCGAGCGCGCATACGGCGCGTTCCAGGGCCATGACAGCACCGAGATCGAGACGCTGTTTCCCGATGCATACGCCGCATGGCAGACCCGCGACCCGGGCTTCGCGCCCGATGGCGGCGAGTCGCAGCGCGCGTTCTATCATCGCGTGCTGCATGCGCTCGAACCGATCGTCGTCGCTCATCCGGGCGGCCGCATCGCGTGCGTCGCGCACGGCGGCGTGCTCGACTGCGTGTACCGCTTCGCCAACGGTCTCGATCTCGCGGCGCCGCGCAACTATCAATTGCTCAACACGAGCATCAACGTCGTCGATTACGCTGACGGCCGCGCGCAGGTCGTGCAGTGGGCCGACGTGTCGCACCTCGACGCCGCGAGCGACGACGACGGCTATCGCAAGGTGCTCTGAGGCGGTCGCATCGGCGTGACGGGTTGGCGGGCGTCAGTGCGTTGCCGGCATCCGGCCGCGCGTTGGTGACTCTGACCTACTGAGCGACTTACCGACTCACCGTCATGCAGGCGGCTCGCCGCCCGACGGCGCTGCGCTGGCGCGGCGCCGTGCGCGTTTCGATACGCCGTTCACGAGCGCCCAGCGCAGCACCGGCGCGACTGCGCGCACACCGGGCCGGACCACCGCCCGCCGCAGCGGCGCGAACCGCGCGAGGCCGAGCATCTGCTGCGCCCACGGCGGCAACAGGTCGATCCCGGCGTGCATCACCAGCGTGGCGGCCGGCCGCAGCGCAGGCTTCGCGAGCGGCGCGTTCAGCAGGATGCGGATCACTTCGAACGTGCGCGGGCCGGCTTCGAGCTCCGGCTGCATGCGCGCGAGATAGGCGGCGACCTCCGCGCGCGAGCGCGGCACGGCCTGCGCGCCGAGGCGCTCGGCGATCTGCGCGGTTTCCGCGTAATAGCGATCCTGACATTCGCCGCTCAGCGCCGGATTCACATAGCGCAGATGCGCGGCCAGGAAGCTCGATACTTCCGCGACATGCACCCACGTGAGCAACGCCGGATCGTCGGCGCGGTACGGGCGGCCGTCGGGCGCGGTGCCCGATACGCGCGTGTGAATGGCCTTCACGCGCTCGATCAGCGCGAGCGCGTCCGCGCGATTGCCGAACGTGGTGCCCGATATGAACGTCGCCGTGCGGCGCAGGCGGCCGAGGATGTCGGTGCGAAACGACGAATGATCCCAGACGCCCGCCAGCGCGAGCGGATGAAGCGCCTGCAACAGCAGCGCGGAGACGCCGCCGGTCATCATCGACGCGAAATCCGCATGTACGCGCCAGCAGACCGCGTCCGGCCCGAACAGCCCGGGGTCGCCGGGCGGCGATGAATAGTCGATCGACGGGCCGCCGCTGCCGGTCGTCAGGTGCGTGACGCCGGCCGCGAGCCGCTTGCGCAGCGGCTCGATCCAGCGCGGGCCCGCGCTCGGCGCGGCGGGATGACGACGGGGCGGCGGCGTGGTCATGGCTGGTTGGCCGGGAGCGACGCGGCGGGCTACGCGCCGTCGGGCGTGTTCCACATGCTGCCTTCCGCACTGCCGGCCGCCGGCGCGGACAGCCCGAAATGGCGGTAGGTGAGCAGCGTCGCGACGCGCCCGCGCGGCGTGCGCTGCAGGAAGCCTTGCTGGATCAGGTACGGTTCGAGCACGTCCTCGATCGTGTCGCGCTCCTCGCCGATCGCGGCCGCGAGGTTGTCGATGCCGACCGGGCCGCCGTCGAACTTGTGCAGGATGGCCTCGAGCAGCTTGCGGTCCATCAGGTCGAAGCCGACCGGATCGACGTCGAGCATCGCGAGCGCGGCATCGGCGACGGCCGCGGTGATCTGTCCGTCGGCCTTCACTTCCGCGTAGTCGCGCACGCGGCGCAGCAACCGGTTCGCGATCCGCGGCGTGCCGCGCGAGCGCTTCGCGATTTCCAGCGCGCCGTTCGGGTCGATCTGCGCGTTCAGCAGTGCCGCCGAGCGCCGCACGATGCGCGACAGCTGCTCGGCGTCGTAGAACTCCAGCCGCGCGACGATCCCGAAGCGATCGCGCAGCGGATTGGTGAGCATCCCCGCGCGCGTCGTTGCGCCCACCAGCGTGAACGGCTGCAGATCGAGCTTCACGCTGCGCGCGGCCGGACCTTCGCCGATCATGATGTCGATCTGGTAATCCTCGAGCGCCGGATACAGGATTTCCTCGACGACCGGCGACAACCGGTGGATCTCGTCGATGAACAGCACGTCGTTCGCTTCGAGATTGGTCAGCAGCGCAGCGAGGTCGCCGGCGCGCTCGAGCACCGGGCCCGACGTCTGGCGCAGATTCACGCCCATCTCGCGCGCGATGATGTGCGCGAGCGTGGTCTTGCCGAGGCCCGGCGGGCCGAACAGCAGCACGTGGTCGAGCGGCTCGGAGCGGCGTTTCGCGGCCTCGATGAAGATCTCGAGCTGACCGCGCACCTTCTCCTGGCCGACGTAATCGTCGAGCTGGCGCGGCCGCAGCGCGCGTTCGAACACCTCCTCGTGCGACGAGGCGGGCGTGGCGGCGATGATCCGCTCGGCGGCGAGTTTGTCGGTTTCAATCATGCGGGCATTGTACCGCGCGCCGTCGCGCGCCCGAATCGGCCGAACGGCCGACTGGCGCGCGCCGCCCGGCGGCGCAACACTGGCTCCGACAGCCCGGCCCGACAGCCCGACAGCCCGGCCGTTACGCCTTCGACAGCGCCTTGAGCGCGAGCTTGATGCCGTCGGACACGCCGGTGCCGGCCGGCACGTTCTTGATCGCCGCGAGACCTTCCTTTTCGGAATAGCCGAGCGCGACGAGCGCGTTCAGGATGTCGGCCGCGTGGTCGGACGGCGACGCGGCGCCGGCGAGCGCACCGAGGTCCGCGCCGAGCTTGCCCTTCAGTTCGAGCAGCAGGCGTTCGGCGGTCTTCTTGCCGATTCCCGGCAGGCGCGTGAGGCGGGCGGCGTCCTGCATCGTCACGGCTTGCGCGAGCTCCTGCACGCTCATGCCGGACAGCACCGCGAGCGCCATGCGTGCGCCGATGCCGGTGATTTTCAGCAGCTCGCGGAAGGTCGTGCGCTCCTGCGGCGTCAGGAAGCCGTACAGCAGGTGGGCGTCCTCGCGCACGATCTGCTGCGTGAGCAGCACGACGCGCTCGCCCGTTTGCGGCAGGTTGTAGAAGGTGCTCATCGGCACGTCGATTTCATAGCCGACGCCGTTGCAGTCGACGAGCAGGTGAGGCGGGTTCTTTTCGAGCAGGATGCCGGCGATGCGACCGATCATGGATGGCGGGATGCGAGGAAGAAAGCGCGAGTGTAGCGCAGCTGCGGCGCGATGCCGATGGGAGGGTGGCGGGGGGGCTTGCGCAAGGCGCGCGAGTTGCGCAAGGCCGGCCAAATGGCGAACCGGCGACACGGCGAAACTGCGCATCGCGACTACGCACACGTTTCGTGCGAGACGATCCGCCGTGTCAGGTGCCGGACCGACGAGGCCGCCCACGTCAGCCGACGAGCCGCCCGCGTCGCACACGCAGCCCCTTGCGCGCGAGCGCGGGCGCGAGGCCGCTGATCGTGCCGAGCGTATTGCCGCTGTGTGCATGGCAGATCGCCATCCCGAGCGCGTCGGCCGCGTCGCTGCCCGGCTGGCCCGACAGATTGAGGAGCCGCGTGACCATCTCCTGCATCTGCGATTTGGTCGCGCGGCCGTAGCCGACGACTGCCTGCTTCAGTTGCAACGCGGTGTACTCGGCAACCGGCAACCCGCCCGCGACGAGCCCGCAGATGGCGGCGCCGCGCGCCTGCCCGAGCAGCAGCGTCGACTGCGGGTTGACGTTGACGAACACCTGTTCGATCGCGGCCTGGTCGGGCGCGTGTTCGCGCACGAGCGTCGACACACCCTGGAAGATCGTGCCGAGCCGCGTGGCGAGGTCGGCGGTCGGCGTGCGGATCACGCCGCTCGCGACATACGCGAGCCGATGGCCGCTGACGTCGATCACGCCGAAGCCGGTGACGCGCAGGCCGGGGTCGATGCCGAGAATTCGCATGAGTGAGGAGAAAGACGGGATGCAGCGATACTACAACGAACGGTGCGCGGCGCCGGCCGCACGACAGCGTGCATCGGCGCCGCGCAATAAAAAACCCGGCGAGCAGGCTGCCGCCGGGTTCTCGAGCCGCGGCCGCACGGGCCGCGAGCGATCAGTGACGGAAGTGACGCACGCCCGTCAGCACCATCGCGATGCCGTGTTCGTCGGCCGCCGCGATCACTTCGTCGTCGCGCATCGAGCCGCCCGGCTGGATCACGCAGGTCGCGCCCGCGGCCACGACCACGTCGAGACCGTCGCGGAACGGGAAGAACGCATCCGACGCGACGGCCGAGCCGGCCAGCGTGAGGCCCGCGTTCTGCGCCTTGATGCTCGCGATGCGCGCGGAGTCGACGCGGCTCATCTGGCCTGCACCGACGCCCAGCGTCATGCCGTTGCCGCAGAACACGATCGCGTTCGACTTCACGTACTTCGCGACGCGCCATGCGAACAGCAGGTCGTCCATTTCCTTCGCGCTCGGCTGGCGCTTCGTGACGACGCGCAGCTCGCTCGGCTGCACGTTCCGCGAATCGAGCGACTGCACGAGCAGGCCGCCGCCCACGCGCTTCAGGTCGAATGCGTTGTGGCCGTCGCCGAGTGCGATCTCGAGCAGGCGCACGTTCTGCTTCGCGGCGAATACCTGCTGCGCGGCGGCCGAGAACGACGGCGCGATCAGCACTTCGACGAACTGCTTCGCGACGGCTTGCGCGGCTGCCTCGTCGACTTCGCGGTTGAACGCGATGATGCCGCCGAACGCCGACGTCGGGTCGGTCTGGAACGCCTTCGCGTATGCGTCGGCCGGGTCGTTGCCGACCGCGACGCCGCACGGGTTCGCATGCTTGATGATCACGCACGCCGGTGCGTCGAACGTCTTCACGCATTCCCACGCCGCGTCGGAATCGGCGATGTTGTTGTACGACAGTTCCTTGCCCTGCAGCTGGCGGTAGTTCGCGAGCGCGCCGGCCGGCGCGGCCAGGTCGCGGTAGAACGCAGCGCTCTGGTGCGGGTTCTCGCCGTAGCGCAGGTCCTGCACCTTGTCGAACGCCAGGTTCAGCGTGGCCGGATACGTGCTGCGCGAGGCGTGCTGCAGCTCGTCGGTCAGGCTCGTCAGGTAGTTCGTGATCGCGCCGTCGTATTGCGCGGTGTGCGCGAACACCTTCGTCGCGAGGCGGAAGTTGGTCGCGTAGCCGATCGCGTTGCCGTTCGCCTTCATTTCATCGAGCACGACCGCGTAGTCGGCCGGATCGACGACGACGGTCACGTCGCGATGGTTCTTCGCGGCCGAGCGCAGCATCGTCGGGCCGCCGATGTCGATGTTCTCGATCGCGTCGGCGAGCGTGCAGTCGTCCTTCGCGATCGTCGCGACGAACGGATACAGGTTCACGACCAGCAGGTCGATCGTCGGGATGCCGTGCTGTTCGAGCGCCTGCATGTGCTCGGGCAGATCGCGGCGCGCCAGGATGCCGCCGTGCACCTTCGGGTGCAGCGTCTTCACGCGCCCATCGAGCATCTCCGGGAAGCCCGTGTAATCGGCCACTTCGGTCACGGGCAGGCCGGCGTCGGCGAGGAGTTTCGCGGTGCCGCCGGTCGACAGCAGCTTGACGCCGAGGTCGGACAGCGACTTCGCGAAGTCGACGATGCCGGTCTTGTCGGAAACGGAAATGAGCGCTTGCTTGATCATGATGGAACCACCAATAGCCAGGGAAACGGGGACGGGACGGCCGGCTACAGCAGGCCGTGCTGCTGCAGCTTCTTGCGCAGCGTATTGCGATTGATGCCGAGATACTCCGCGGCGAGCGACTGGTTGCCGCCGGCCTGTACGAGCACGACCTCGAGCATCGGCTTTTCGACGCAGGACATCACCATTTCATAGACGTCGTGCGGATTGGAGCCGTCTAGATCCCGGAAATACACGTCCAGGCTCTCGCGGACACATTGTTCGATGTTGTGCTTGCTCATGCTGCTAACTGGTTATGGTCGTCCGACTCGCGCTGGCCGTTTTCGGGTTCGTCGTCGACGTACACGAGGCGGTCCGACAGCGCCTCTTGCGCGTCGAAGAATGCGTTGACGGCGGCGAGCTGCTCGCGGGTGGAATCGAGCGTGTTCATCCGGTGCCGGAACCCGTTGGCACCGGAAAGGCCGCGAGTGTACCAGCCGATGTGCTTGCGCGCAGTACGGACTCCGGTGAATTCGCCATAGAACGCGTAGTGATCTTCCAGGTGCTCGTTCATCACCTGCCGGATCTCGTCGATGCGCGGCGGCGGCAGCAGCTCGCCGGTTTGCAGGAAATGATCGATTTCGCGGAACAACCACGGACGGCCTTGCGCGGCGCGACCGATCATCAGCGCGTCGGCGCCGGTGGCGTCGAGCACGGCCTTCGCTTTCGCCGGCGACGCGATGTCGCCGTTCGCGACGACCGGAATGCCGACGGCCGCCTTCACGGCCGCGATGGTTTCATACTCGGCGTCGCCGTGGTACAGGTCGGCGCGCGTGCGGCCGTGCACCGTCAGCATCGAGATGCCCGCGGCTTCGGCGAGGCGGGCGACGGTGACCGCGTTCTTGTGTTCGCGATCCCAGCCGGTGCGGATCTTCAGCGTGACGGGCACCGCATCCGGCCCCGTGCCGACCGCCGCGACGACGGCCTCGACGATGCGCTGCACGAGCGGCTCGTTCTGCAGCAGCGCCGAGCCGGCCGCGACGTTGCAGACCTTCTTCGCCGGGCAGCCCATGTTGATGTCGATGATCTGCGCGCCGTTGTCGACGTTGTAGCGGGCCGCTTCGGCCATCATTGCCGGATCGGCGCCGGCGATCTGCACTGCGATCGGCTCGACTTCGCCCTCGTGGTTGGCGCGCCGCATCGTCTTCGCGCTCTTCCACAGCTGCGCATTCGACGCGACCATTTCGGACACCGCGTAGCCGGCGCCGAGCCGCTTGCACAGCTGGCGGAACGGACGATCGGTGACGCCGGCCATCGGGGCGACGAACAGGTTGTTGCGCAGAACGTGAGAGCCGATAACGGGCATCGCAATGGCACCGCCCGCGAGCGCCGGGACGTCGCGGGCCAAAAAGGGCGGAGGGAAAACGCGCATTTTACCGTATTCCCATGCCCCGCCGATTTGACCCGGTTTGACCGGGTTCGACCGATCATGTCGAACGCGCCGAATGCGCCGAATGCGCCGAACGCACCGAACGCACCGAACGCACCGAACGCACCGAACGCACCGAACGAGCCGAACGAGCCGAACGAGCCGAACGAGCCGAACGAGCCGAACGAGCCGAACGAGCCGAACGCATCGAACGCGCCGAACGCACCGAACGCACCGAACGCACCGAACGCACCGAACGCACCGAACGCACCGAACGCACCGAACGCGCCGAATGCACCGAATGCACCGAATGCACCGAATGCGCCGAATGCGCCGAATGCGCCGAACCCGCCGCCCGCTCAGCTGCGCTGGCCGAACATCATCTGGCGCGCGATCGCCTTCTTCAGCGGCGGCACGAATTCGAGCGCGGTGAGCGCCGCGCCGCGCAGCAGCGGCAGCGGCCCGGCATCGACGGTGAACAGGCGCGCGAGCGTGTCGGTCGCGCCGATCGTGAAGCGCCGGTCGAGTGCGCGCCGCGCGTTGAAGGCGGCGAGAGCCGTCGGTTCGAAGCCCTGCGCCGACACCGCGTCGACGAGCGTGTGTGCATCGCGCAGGCCGAGGTTCAAGCCCTGGCCGGCCACCGGATGCAGCGTCTGCGCGGCGTTGCCGACGATCGCGACGCGGCCGTTGACGAGCGTTTGCGCCGCGGCCAGCCCGAGCGGGAACGATGCGCGCGCGGCGATCGCGACGAAGCGGCCCATGCGCTCGCCGAACGCGCTGCCGAGCTCGTGCAGGAACGCATCGTCGGGCAGCGCGACGCGGCGCGCCGCCTCGTCGGGCGCGCAGCACCAGACGAGCGCATAGTCGGCCTGGCGCGGGCCGCCGAGCGGCAGCAGCGCGAGCGGCCCTTCGTGCGTGAAGCGCTCCCACGCGACGTTCGGGCGCGGCGAGGACACGGTGACCGTGCCGACGATCGCGGTCTGCCCGTAGTCGCGCCGATGCTTGTCGGCATCGGCCTGCCGCTCGTGGAACAAGCCGCCTTCGGCGTTGATGACGATCCGGGCGCGCAGCGTGCGCTCGCCGTGCGGGCCGTCGAGCGTCAGCGTGACGCCGTCGGCGTCCTGCTGCGGCGCGCGTGCGGTGGTCGACGTGAGCCAGTCGACGCGCGTGCCGTGCACGGCCTGCGCGAGCGTCTGCACGATCGAACCGTAGCGCACCACGTAACCGAGCGCGGCGACGTCGTGCTCGTCGCGGTCGATCAGCGTGCGGCCGAAATGACCGCGCTGCGATACATGGATGTGTTCGATCGGCGTCGCATCGGCCGGCCAGCCGAGCGTGTCGAGCAGCACGCGGCTGCCGTGCGACACGGCGATCGCGCGCGGATCGTTCGCGCTCGCAGCGGGCTCGCGCGCGTCGATCAGTGCGATCGACGCGTGCTGCGTGGCGCTGCGTCGGGCGAGCCAGCCGGCCAGCGCAAGCCCGACCGGGCCCGCGCCGACGATGGCAAGGTCATATTCCGGCGTGGCCGGGGAGGAAGCGGTCGTCATCGGTGTTCGTGAAACGGGGTAACTGGGAACGGCGTATCAATGGCAGATCAACGGCGAGGCAACGGCGAAGCGGCCGCGACGCGCCGGCGAAGCGACGGTGAAGCAACAGCGAAGCAACCGCAGCGCGACCGCGAAGCAACGACGAAGCAACAACGAGCCCCGCGCCTGCACGCTCACCCACCGTGCGCCGCGCCCGCGCGCATCAGCGCCTCGATGTCGGCGGCCGCGACCGGCACGTCGCGCGTGATCAGCTCGCAGCCGTGCTCGCGCACGATCGCGTCGTCCTCGATGCGGATGCCGATGTTCCAGTATTCGGGCGGCACGTCGTCGGCGGCGCGCACGTACAGGCCGGGTTCGACGGTGAGCGTCATGCCGGCCGCGAGCGTGCGCCACGGCAGCGCGCCGTTGGCGTCGCGCGCGGCGAGGCGCTCGCGGTAGTCGCCGCAATCATGTACGTCCATGCCGAGCCAGTGGCCGGTGCGGTGCATGTAGAAGCGCGCATACGCGCGCTCGGCGATCACGTCGTCGACGCTCGAAAAGCGCGTCTTCGCGATGATTCCCGTGTCGAGCAGCCCTTGCGCGAGCACGCGCACGGCCGCGTCGTGCGGCGCCTCGAACGGCACGCCCGCGCGCGTCGCGTCGACCGCCGCCTGCTGGGCGGCCAGCACGATGTCGTACAGCGTGCGCTGCGCGGGCGAGAAGCGTCCGTTCGCCGGGAACGTGCGGGTGATGTCCGACGCGTAGCCGTCGAGCTCGCAGGCGGCGTCGATCAGGATCAGGTCGCCGTCGCGCGCGGCCGCGTTGCCGGCCGGATAGTGAAGCACGCACGCGTTCGCGCCGGCCGCGACGATCGACCCGTACGCGGGCGCCTGCGCGCCGTACTTGCGGAACGTGTACAGCAGCTCGGCCTCGAGTTCGTATTCGCGGATGCCGGGCCGGCACGCCTGCATCGCGCGGCAATGTGCGAGCGCCGAGATGTGCGCGGCGCGCGTCATGATCGCCAGCTCGTGTTCGTCCTTCACGAGCCGCATGTCGTCGAGCAGCGGCGTGAGGTCGCGCAGCGCATCGGGCGCGGCGACGCCCGCGCGCGCCTGCGCGCGCACTGCCTCGAGCCAGCCGGCGAGCTGGCGCTCGAACTGCGTCGACGCGCCGAAGCGGTAGTGCACGGTGCCCGCGTCGGCGAGCAGGCGCGGCATTTCGGCGTCGACCACGTCGACCGCATGAGCCGCATCGAAGCCGAACGCGTCGCGCGCGGCGTCGGGCCCGTAATGGAAGCCTTCCCAGGTTTCGCGGTCGGCGTTCTTCGCGCGGCAGAACAGGATGGATTGCGGGCTGCCCTGCGGGCCGGCCGCGTTCAGCACGAGCACGGCATCCGGCTCGGTGAAGCCCGTCAGGTAGTAGAAGTAGCTGTCGTGCCGGTACGGGTAGGCCGTATCGCGGTTGCGCAGCATTTCGGGCGCGGTGGGGACGATGGCGACGCCGCCGCCGGCGGCGCGCAGTGCGGAAAGCACGCGTTCGCGGCGCTGGCGGTAGACGTCGACGGCGATGGCGGTATCGAGGGGCGCATTCATTCGTGCGATTGTAGCGCCGCCGGACGCGGCGCGTGAGACGGGAGTCGGCGGCGCGCCGGCGTCGGCTGTTGCAAACCATCCACAGGCAGGACGGCCGATTTTCTACCCCGTCGCACCGGCCGGTTATGATCGGCGACAACGTATACTCTCGGCGGTTCCCTTAAAAAGGCAGATGATGAAATTAATCGGTTCGCTCAGCAGCCCGTACGTCCGAAAGGCGCGGATCGTGCTCGCTGAAAAGAAGATCGACTACAAGCTGGAGCTCGAGAACGTGTGGGCGCCGGACACGAACATTCAGGCATCGAATCCGCTCGGCAAGGTCCCGTGTCTCGTGATGGAAGATGGTGCGGCGGTGTTCGATTCGCGCGTGATTTGCGAATACGTCGACACGCTGTCGCCGGTCGGCAAGCTGATTCCGCCGTCCGGGCGCGAGCGCGTCGAAGTGCGCTGCTGGGAAGCGCTCGGTGACGGCGTGCTCGACGCGTCGGTGGCGATCCGTCTCGAGCACACGCTGCGCGAGGAAGGGCAGCGCAGCGCGAGCTGGATCGCACGCCAGCAGCGCAAGATCGACGACGGTCTGGTCGCGATGTCGCAGGGCCTCGGCGGCAAGACCTGGTGCGTCGGCAATCACTACACGCTCGCCGACATCGCGCTCGGCTGCACGCTCGGCTACCTGGACTTCCGGATGCCCGAGCTGAACTGGCGCGACCGTCATCCGAACCTCGACAAGCATTTCGCGAAGCTGTCGCAGCGGCAGACGTTCGTCGACACGCTGCCGCAGGGCTGAGCGGCCACGCGCCGCGGATTGAGCAGACAAAAGAAAAGCGCCGCTCGGGCGCTTTTCTTTTTTGCGGATGCGGCGATCAACCGATCAACCGATCAACCGATCAACCGATCAACCGATCAACCGATCAACCGATCAACCGATCAACCACCGCGCCGCGCTGACATCATTCGATCGACGCGTACGCATTCTCGCCGAGCACGAACGAATCGCTGCGCGCGATCGGCCACCACTTGTCGTACAGCGTATAGCCGCAGGTCCGGCCCTCGAGCAGCGCGCCCGGCTTCAGATACTTCAGCAGCTGCGACATCAGCCGGACCTCGTGCGGCGCGACGCGCTGCACGATGTGATGCGCGCGCAGCTCGGACGGATGCCCGAGGCCGGCCGCCTGCACGAGCTCCTGCAGCGCATGCAGCGTGTTGCGATGGAAGTTGTACACGCGTTCGGCCTTGTCGGGCACGACGAGCGCGCGCTGGCGCACCGGGTCCTGCGTGGCGACGCCGGTCGGGCAGCGGTCGGTGTGGCAGTGCTGCGCCTGGATGCAGCCCACCGCGAACATGAAGCCGCGCGCCGAATTCACCCAGTCCGCGCCGATCGCGAGCGTGCGCGCGATGTCGAACGCGCTGATGATCTTGCCGCTCGCGCCGATCTTCACGCGGTCGCGCACGCCGATCCCGACGAGCGTGTTGTGCACCATCAGCAAGCCTTCCTGCAGCGGCACGCCGACGTGGTCGGTGAATTCGAGCGGCGCCGCGCCGGTGCCGCCCTCCGCACCGTCGACGACGATGAAGTCCGGCACGATGCCGGTCTCGATCATCGCCTTCGCGATCCCGAAGAACTCCCACGGATGGCCGATGCACAGCTTGAAGCCGGTCGGCTTGCCGCCGGACAGCGTGCGCAGCCGCTCGACGAATTCGAGCAGCCCGCGCGGCGTCGAGAATTCGGAATGCGTCGCGGGCGAGATGCAGTCCTTGCCCATCGGTACGCCGCGCGTCTCGGCGATTTCCGGCGTGATCTTAGCGGCCGGCAGCACGCCGCCGTGGCCGGGCTTCGCGCCCTGCGACAGCTTGATCTCGATCATCTTGACCTGCGGATCGGCCGCCTGCTTCGCGAACTTGTCCGGGTTGAACGTGCCGTCGTCGTTGCGGCAGCCGAAGTAGCCGGACGCGATCTCCCAGATGATGTCGCCGCCGTGCTCGCGGTGATACTTCGACAACGAGCCTTCGCCGGTGTCGTGCGCAAAGCCGCCTTTCTTCGCGCCGAGGTTCAGCGCGCGGATCGCATTCGCGGACAACGACCCGAAGCTCATCGCCGAGACGTTGAGGACCGAGATGTCGTACGGCTGCGCGCGGTTCGCGCCGACGCGCACGCGGAAGTCGTGGTTCGGCAGCCGGGTCGGTGCGAGCGAGTGGCTGATCCATTCGTGCGCGACCGACTTCACGTTCAGCTCGGTGCCGTACGGGCGGTTGTCGGCGACGTTCTTCGCGCGCTGGTAGACGAGGCTGCGCTGCGCGCGCGAGAACGGCTTCTCGTCGGTGTCGTCCTCGACGAAGTACTGGCGGATTTCGGGGCGGATGAACTCGAACAGGAAGCGGAAATGGCCCCACAGCGGATAGTTGCGCAGGATCGCGTGGCGGTCCTGGTTCAGGTCGTACAGGCCGAGGGCGACGAGGGCGACGGGGACAATGATCCACAGCCAGGACAGCGCATGGATCGACGCGAGTGCGGCTGCGGCGGCGAGCAACAGCACGGCACCCCACATCGCGAGGTAACGTCTGGAAAGCATGGGGGAACTCCGTGAAAGTAGGCCGCCATGCGTACGCTGCGACGGCGGCGCGCCGGCCTCGGTGCAATCGTGTTGCGCCGGGCGCGGCGTGCCGCAAGTCTAAACCGAATGGGTGTCAGCGTGCTTCGACGAGTGCCGCTGCGGGGGCCGCAGCAGCAGCATCGCGGCCGCTGGCCGCGTGCTCGATGATGCCGCCGCCCAGGCAGATCTCGCCGTCGTACAGCACGGCCGACTGGCCGGGCGTGACGGCCCATTGCGCGTCGTCGAACGCGAGCGTGAAGCGCGCCTCGCCGGCCGGCCCGGCCGCGGCCGCGCCGAACCGGCATGCCGCGTCGGCCTGCCGGTAGCGGGTCTTCGCGCCGCACGCGAAGCCGTCGGCCGGCGGCTCGCCGGCGACCCAGCTGACGTTGCCCGCGACGAGCTCGTGCGACAGCAGCCACGGATGGTCGTGGCCCTGCACGACGTACAGCGTGTTCGACGGGATGTCCTTCGCGGCGACGAACCACGGCTCGCCGCTGCCGTCCTTGCTGCCGCCGAGCCCGATGCCCTTGCGCTGGCCGAACGTGTAGAACGCGAGGCCGATGTGCTCGCCGACGCGCTTGCCGTCGGGCGTCTTCATCGGGCCGGGCTTGGTCGGCAGATAACGGTTCAGGAAGTCGCGGAACGGCCGTTCGCCGATGAAGCAGATGCCGGTCGAATCCTTCTTCTTCGCATTCGGCAGGCCGATCTGCGCGGCGATCTCGCGCACCTTCGTCTTCGGCATCTCGCCGAGCGGGAACATCGTCTTCGACAGTTGCGCCTGGTTCAGCCGGTGCAGGAAGTACGACTGATCCTTCGTGTGATCGAACGCCTTCAGCAGCTCGAAGCGGCCGTCGCGCTCGCGCACGCGCGCGTAGTGGCCGGTCGCGATCATCTCGGCGTCGAGCGACATCGCGTGATCGAGGAACGCCTTGAACTTGATCTCGGCGTTGCACAGCACGTCCGGGTTCGGCGTGCGGCCGGCCGAGTACTCGCGCAGGAATTCGGCGAACACGCGGTCCTTGTATTCGGCCGCGAAGTTCACGGCTTCGACGTCGATGCCGATCAGATCGGCCACCGACACGACGTCGATCCAGTCCTGGCGCGTCGAGCAGTATTCGCCGTCGTCGTCGTCTTCCCAGTTCTTCATGAACAGGCCGACCACGTCGTATCCCTGTTCCTTCAGCAGCCACGCGGTCACCGACGAATCGACGCCGCCCGACATGCCCACCACTACACGGCGCTTGCTCATTTGTTCACCGCCTGACGGTCGAATGCTTGCGGCCGCGGCGCGACCGAATGCGTATGCACGAAATCGAGCGGGATGCGCCGCCCGGCGAGATAGTCGTCGACGCAGCGCATCACCGCCGGCGAGCGGTGACGCTCGCTGCACGCGCGCAGTTCGTCGGCGCTCAGCCACAGCGTGCGGACGATGCCGTCGTCGAGCGCGTGACCGGGCAGCGGTTCGCCCGCGGTGCCGCAGAACGTGAAGCGCAGATAGGTCGCGCCCGCGCTGCCGGGGCGCTCGTAGTGCGCGAGGTAGACGCCGACGAGCGCCGTGGGGACGAACGGATGCGCGGTTTCTTCGAGCGTCTCGCGGATCACGGCGTCGGCGAGCGTTTCGCCGGCCTCCAGATGGCCGGCCGGCTGGTTGATGCGCAGGCCCGTCGAGGTTTCTTCCTCGATCACGAGGAAGCGGCCGTCTCGCTCGACGAGCGCCGCGACGGTCACATGCGGGGTCCAGATTTCGGGTTTCATGGTTCGACATTTTACCGGTTGCGACCGGCGGGTGCCGGGCGGTCGGGTGATCTATCCGACCCTTTTGGACCCGAAACGTCGCCAAGTCGCCAGGTCACCCCGGCCGTCACGCCGCGACGATCGTCGCGACGCACGCTGCGATCGCGTCGCGCACCCGCACGATGGCCGGGTCGCGTTGCGCGCTCGTGCGCCAGCCGATCTCGACCGGATAGTGCGGCAGCTCGACCGGGCACGCGAGCGCGCGCAGCGACGTCGCGCGCGCGATCGCGCGGGCCGCGTGCGCCGGAATCGTGGCGACCGCGTCGGAGCCCGCGAGCAGGTACGGCAGCGCGGCGAAGTGCGTCGTCGACGCGGCGACGCGCCGCTTGTGGCCGAGCGCCGCCAGCGCCTCGTCGACGATCCCGATCACGCCGCCCGACGACACCAGCACGTGATCGCGCCGCAGAAACTCCGCGAGCGACAGCGTGCGCGGCGCGCGAGCGCTGCCCGCCGGGTCGATCACGCATGCGTAGCCGCCGGTCGCGACCGCGCGCCGGCTGAGCCCGTGCGCGGAAAACCCGCCCGACGCGATCGCGAGATCGACGCCGTGCCGCAGCAGCGCGTCGCCGGCGATCCCGCTGTGCGTCTGCCGGAAGATCAGGCGGATACCCGCGGCGTCGCGCGCGACCGCGTCGATCAGCGGGCGGCCGAGCGCGATCTCGAAGTCGTCCGACAGCCCGACCGAAATCGTTCGGCCGATCCGCTCGCCCGCGTCGGCGGCGATCGCGAGGCTCGCGCGGCAGCGGTCGAGCGCGTCCGACAGGATCGGCTTCAATTCGTCCGCGCGCGGCGTCGGCGCGAGCCCGCGGCCGGTGCGCACGAACAGCGGATCGGCGTAGATCACGCGTAGCCGCGCCAGCGCCGCGCTGGCCGCCGACTGCGTGAGGCCGAGCCGCAACGCCGCGCGGCTCGCGCCACCTTCCTCGTACAGCGCCTCGAAGACCTTCAGCAGGTTCAGGTCGAGCCCGGCGATATCATCCGCATTCATGTCAGTTATCGTGCTATCGATTTGATCGATGACATGATATCGGCAAAGATGGCGTCTTCCATTCGATCCCTTTCCATCCCGTTCGACACCTTCACCGGAGACGCCTTCATGTCCACCTCAGTCATCGCCGCGCTGCAGATCGGCGCATCGCCGGCCGGCACGCGCGCCACGCTCGACGCGATCCTCGCTTACGAAACCGCGATCCGCGACAGCGGCGCATCGCTCGTAGTGTTGCCCGAGGCGGTGCTCGGCGGCTATCCGAAAGGCGAGACGTTCGGCACGCGGCTCGGCTACCGGCTGCCCGAGGGCCGCGAGGCGTACGCGCGCTATGCGGCGCAGGCGATCGACGTGCCGGGACCGGAAACCGACGAACTGGCCGCGCTGTCGCAGCGCACGGGCGCGAGCCTCGTGATCGGCGTGATCGAGCGCGGCGGCAGCACGCTGTATTGCACCGCGCTGTTCTTCGATCCGCGCGACGGGCTCGTCGCGAAGCACCGCAAGCTGATGCCGACCGGCACCGAGCGGCTGATCTGGGGGCAGGGCGACGGCTCGACGCTGCCGGTGGTCGACACGGCCGCGGGCCGCGCGGGCGCCGCGATCTGCTGGGAGAACCACATGCCGCTGCTGCGCTGCGCGATGTATGCGAAAGGCGTGCAGATCTGGTGCGCGCCGACCGTCGACGAGCGCGATCTGTGGCAATGCTCGATGCGCCACATCGCGCACGAAGGCCGCTGCTTCGTCGTGAGCGCCTGCCAGGTGCAGCCGTCGCCGCGCGCGCTGGGCATCGAGGTGCCGGGCTGGGACCCGGAGCGGCCGCTGATCCGCGGCGGCAGCGTGATCGTCGGGCCGCTCGGCGATCTGCTGACCGAGCCGCTGATCGGCGAGCCCGGCCTCGTGACGGCGCGCATCGATACCGACGAGCTGGTCCGCGCGCGTTACGACTTCGACGTGGTCGGGCACTACGCGCGCGCCGACGTGTTTTCGCTGCACGTCGACGAGCGCCCGAAGCGGCCGGTCATATTCAACGGCTGACGGCGGGATGCGAAGCGCCGCTCCGCCGGCGCACGGAGCTCGCCGCGCGGCCGCGCTTCAAGGCCGGGCGGTGGGCGCGATGTGCGAACGCGGCGCCGTCCCGGCCGACGCAGCCGGCGGCGCAGTGAACCTGGCGGGTCGCGATCGCGATGGTGGTTGCGCGCGGCGCGCTTCGTGCGCGCGCCGCGCGCGTCAGCACCTCGGCGCCTGCGCGATCCGCATGTAGTCGGCGATGCGCCGGCCTTCCATGTCGGGAAACTGCTCGTGCAGCGTGATGTCGCCCATCCGCGCGATGTCGAACGTGCGGAAATCGTCGCGCAGCTCGCACCACGCGCCGATCGTCCAGCGTCCGCCCCAGTACACGAGCCCGAGCGGCCACACGCGGCGCTTCGTGTGCGCGCCCAACCGGTCGCGGTAGTCGAAGCTGACGATGTGGCGCGTATCGACGGCCTGATGGATCGCATCGACCTTCGCGCAGAACGTCTCGTCGATGTGGAACGACGGCGCGAACACCGGCAGGCGATCGAGCGCCGTGCGCTTGTCGGCGGGCATCGCCGACGCGATCTTCGCGAGCGCCGAGCGCGCGCCGCCGGCGAAGCGGGCGCCGCCCCAGGTTTCGAGCATCCGCGCGCCCACCGCGAGCGCCGCCAGCTCCTCGGCGGTGAACGTGAGCGGCGGCAGGCTCGCGTTGCGGTTCAGCCGGTAGCCGATGCCCGCTTCGCCTTCGATCGGCACGCCCGACAGCTGCAGGTCGCGCACGTCGCGATAAACCGTGCGCGGCGACACCGACAACCAGTCGGCCAGCTGCTGCGCGGTCGTCAGGCGGCGCCCGCGCAGCAGCTCGGCGATCTGGAAAAGGCGGTCGGCACGGCGCGTCATCGCGGCACCTCGACTCCTGCGGTGAGGGGATTGCCGCGATGATAGCGCCGCGCCGGCCCGCTCGCGGCTGCGCTCAGTGGCATTTCGGCGCGTGCAGGCCGACGCGGTTGCCCTCGGTATCGATCAGGTAGCCGATGTAGCCGTAGTTGTTCGGCAGCTCGACCACCGAGCCCTGCACGACGCCGCCCGCGCGCTTCGCACGCTCGAGCGCTGCGACGACCGATTCGCCGGCGTTCAGGTACACGAGCACGCCGTTCGCGCTCGGCTTCATCTGCTGCGGATCGAACACGATGCTGCCGCCCGTGTTCGACGCCTCGTGATCGAACACGGCCATCGGCACGCCGCCGATCACGTCGCGATGCAACGTCGTCTGCAGCACGGTTTCGTAGAAGCGGATCGCCCGGTCGAAATCGAGCGACGGGATGTCGAACCATGCGATGGCACGGTCGAGGGTTGCGGGTGCGTTTGCGTTTGCAGTCGCGGACGTCATGACGAGCTCCTTGTTGTTCGGATTCTTGATGGAAACCAGCCTTGCATTGCGCCGGGATTGCAGTGTGAACGCGGGCTCCTGACAGCGTGCTGTCAGTAGTGATGGCGGTACTGACAACGCACCGCGCGCCGGTGTGGAAAGCGCCTGCCCGTTCGCGCTTCGCGCGTCGCGCGGCGGCAGCCGGGGCGCAGCGCAGCGCCGAAGCGGACGGTGGGGTGGAAGGTACGGCAGACGAAGCGGCGCACGCATCGGCGCCGCAAGTAACAACGCCCGGCGAATGCCGGGCGTCGGGGACTGGCTGTCAGCAGCCGGCCGCAGCGGCCGGTGCGCGCGAGCGGCGCGTCACGCGTCGCCTTCCGCAGCGGCCGGGCGCGCCTTGACGCTGCCGGCGATCAGGTCGAAGCGGAACAGCCGGCATTCGAGCGCGCCGTTGAACAGCGGCGTCTTCGCCGATTCGCGCAGGCGCAGCTGGCCCGGCAGCGAGCGGTCGGAGCTCAGCAGGAACGCTTGCCAGCCGGTGAAGCGCTGCTTCAGCGCATCGCCGAGCGCGTTGAAGAACTCGCTGTCGGGCGCGTCGGTGTGCGTGCGGCGGAACGCGTCGTCGTTGCCGCGGTTGCGGCCCGTCTCGCGCACCTCGCCGCGCGCGCTGCGGCCGCGCACCTCGATCCGCTCGCCGTACGGCGGGTTCGCGAGGATGATGCCGGGGCCGTCGCACGGCGGCGTCATCGCGCGGGCGTCGATCTGCTTCAGCCATACCGACGGCACGCCCGCGCGTTCGAGGTTCGCGCGCGCCTTGTCGAGCATGTCGCCCGAGATGTCGCTGCCGTACACGCCGAGCGGATCGCGCTTGCTGCGCGCGGCGCGCTTCGCGTCGAGCGCGGGGACTTTCAGGCCCTGCCATGCGGTGATGTCGTACTGCTTGAGCTTTTCGAAGCCGAAGCGGCGCTCAACGCCCGGTGCGACGCCCAGCGCGATCTGCGCGGCTTCCGCGAGGAACGTGCCGCTGCCGCACATCGGGTCGTACAGCGGCGTGCCGGGCGTCCAGCCGGTCAGACGCAGGATGCCGGCCGCGAGGTTCTCGCGCAGCGGCGCCGCGCCCTTGTCGAGCCGCCAGCCGCGCTTGAACAGCGGCTCGCCCGACGTGTCGAGATACAGCGTGCATTCGCCGGCCGTGAGGAAGGCGAACACGCGTACGTCCGGCGCGCCGGTGTCGATGCTCGGGCGTGAGCCGGTCTTCTCGCGCATCCGGTCGCAGATTGCGTCCTTCACGCGCAGCGTCGCGAATTCGAGGCTCTTCAGCGGCGACTTGATCGCGGTGATGTCGACGCGCAGCGTCTGCGTCGACGCGAACCAGCGCTCCCACGGCTGCTCGAGCGCGAGCGCGTAGACGTCCTGCTCGTTGCGGTACGCGCGGTGCGCGATCTTCAGCAGGATCCGGCTCGCGATGCGCGAGTGCAGGTTCGCGGCCATCCCGGCGGCCCAGCCGCCGCGAAAGTGCACGCCGCCCGGCACCTGCGCGCCCGCGGTGAACGGCGCGCCGTTCAGGTGGCGGCCGGCGATCTCGGCCAGCTCGGCGGCGAGCGCCGCTTCGAGGCCGCGCGGGCAGGGAGCGAAGAATTCGTACAGGGTAGGCGAGGACATGAGGCGGGTGAGGACGTGCAAAAGTCCACCATTGTACGCGGCGCGGGCGGCCGCAGCCGGCGCCGCGTCCGTTTTGGCGTGCGGGCGGTGCGCGCGCGCCGGCCGACCGGACGTCGCGGCGGGCCGGGCGGCCCCGCCGCGCGTGCGCCGCCGGCCCGTCGAACCGTCAGTGCGAGCCCGGCTGGCCCGCGCGAGCGGCCGGTGCGCCGGCCGGCCAGAACAGCGCCGACGGCTTCGCCAGCACCGTGCGCACGATCGCGCCGACCAGCGCGCGCACCTTGGTGCGGCGCAGGCTGCGCGAGCGCACGGCCATCGTGAACGCGAGCACGAAGCTCACCAGCACGTTGAGGATCGCCATGCTCAGCACGCCGGCGCAGGCCCACCAGAGTTCGGGCGTGCGCAGCGCGTCCTGGCCGAGCACGCCAATCGCGACGCCGATCGCGCCGGCCGACAGCGTCACGTGACGCACCTCGAACGGGAACAGGAACACGGTGACGATCGCCGGGACCAGGCCGAGCATCAGCCCGAGCCCGACGTTGGCGACCACGCCGGCGACGTTCGAGCGGCAGAAGTGCGCGAGCTTCGCGGCGCCCGCCGCGCCGAGCGTGAGCCGCAGGCGGCGGTTGTACGTGAGCGCGTCGCCGACGCGGTGCAGCACGAACCAGTTGTCGGCCCAGCCGGCGAGCAGGCTCGACGTCCACAGCAGCACGCCGGTCAGCGCCGCGTAGAACGGCGTCGGGCCGAGCAGCGAGAACGAATGCAGGGTCGCGTGCGCCTTGGCCGGCGAGATCACGTTGGCGTGCAGCAGGTTGCCCGCGAGCAGCTGCACGAGCAGGCAGACGGGGAACACGACGAGCACGTTGCCGGAGATCGCCGCGGCCTGCGTGCGGATCAGCGCGATCACCGACGCGACGAACGCCTTCACGCCTTCGTCGTGGCCGGTGTCGTCGAGTTCGCGCGCGAGCGTGGGCGCGGTCATCGCCGGCTGCTTGGTCGCGAGCGTGAAATGCAGGAAGTGCATCAGCATGAAGCTCGCCGCGTAGTTGACACCCGCGAGCAGCCCTTCGAGCATCGACTGCAGGTGCGAGCCGGTGATCGCGAACTTCACGCACACCGTCGCGACCGTCACGAGGCCGCCGCCCGCGGCCATCCGCAGCATCTTCAGGTATTCGGCGCGGCCGCGCGAGATGTAGTGCTCGCCGGTGTCCGCGTTGGTCTCGACGAGCTTGCGCGCGAACAGCGAGAAGTTGCTGCGCATCAGATGCGAGACGCTCTGGCTGTTCTGGTTCGCGTCGACCAGCTCGGCGGTGAGCCGCGCCATGTCGCGCAGGTCGTCGCGGGCCATCCATGCGTTGAGCAGCAGTTCCGCGCGCTGGATGCGCATGCGCATCCGCTCGACCTGGAACACGATGTCGACCGACACGCCGTTGCGGTACAGGTGCGCGAACACGTCGTCGACCGCGGTCCGGCATTCGTCGAGCAGCACGCGCAGATAGTTCACCTCGTGCAGCAGCTTGCTCGGATCGCCGCCGTCCTCGGCCGCCGCATGCGCGGTCTCGACCGCGAGCATCGCGCGCGTGAGGCGGTAGAACGGCTGGCCTTCGAGCGGCTTGCGCGCATCGTCGTCGGACAGGCGGCTGCGCACCGTCTGCGACAGGCCGGTCGAGCTGATCTGGCAGGTCAGGTTGTGCAGCGCGGCCAGCAGGTCGCGCGAGAACGAGCCGGGCTCGTGGCGCTCGGCGTCGGTGACGTCGAACGTGAACAGTTCGGCGAAGCGGCCGAGCAGGTCGTCGGGCAGCGCGTCGATCCATTGCGCGTCCTCCGGCGTCGGGAACATCAGCGTGAACAGCGCCGACAGTTCGCGGCGGTTCGGCGCGGGCGGGATCAGCGACGAGTCGATCCGCTCGAACAGCGCGCCGAAGAAGCCGGAATGCACGGGCATCCCGGCGTCGCACAGCAGCGAGATGCCGTCGCATTCGCGCAGGATCCCGCGCAGGATGCGCGCGGCGTGCGACTTCCACGCGGGATTGCGGTCGAGCACGTGGAACAGGTAGCGCAGTCGCGCGTGGGCCGGATACGCGCGCGCGTCGGCGTCGCGCTCGGCCGGGGCGTCCTGGCCGGGCTGCATCGCGCCGTTGCGGCGCAGCCAGTGCGCGAGCTCGATCAGCCATTCGCTGCGTTCGGCGTACGACGCGTGCGCGTCGGCGTGCGCGAGCAGCGCATCGAGCTGGTGGCTGGCATTGCGCGACGCGCGCCACTTCTTGATCAGGGTCGTCAGGGAACGAAACATAAACGGAATAGCGAAAGCCCACGGGTGGGCGGGTTCGGGATGCCGGCCGGAAACGCGGCGCGGCGCCGAGGGCAACGGTGACGCGGGTCGGGCAAGCCGGACGATGGGCGGACGGTCGCCACGCGCCGTGCGTGGGCCGTCGCGGGCCTGCGCTCGCGCGGCGCTCGGTCGGACCGGGGCGGTGCGCCATCGGCTGGCCCGCACGACAGGCGGCGCGGGTCGGGGACAGCGTAGGATCGTCAATTGGCCGCGAAAAGGCAAGCTGACCGCGTTGCGTGACGCCGGTTTTTGCCGATTTCGACGAGCGAGGCGAGGCGGGTGAGGGCCGGGATCTCGTGTGGGCCGTGCGGCCGGCGGGCGTGATCGGTGATGCTGCTGGAACGGGTTACCGGGTCAGGTGGGCCGGACGAGTTACAGGGGCCGCACGGACCAGACGGGTTACGCAGTGAGCGACACGGGCGATATGGACTCCGCGAACTTCACGAACGACACGAACGACACGAACGACACGAACGACACGAACGACACGAACGACACGAACGACACGAACGACGCGGGCGACACGAACGATGCGGCTACACGCCCCATACGTCCATACGAGCCACGCACCCACACCCCCCATGCGCTCGCATCCACGCGCACCCCGCCGCCGGCTTACGCGCCCGACTTGCCGGTCGCGCCTGCGTCGCCGCCGGGCGCCGGATTGGCCGGGCAGGGCACGACCGGCACGGCCGTCGCGGCGACCGTCGTCTTGCCGCCTGCCACCGCGCTCGCTCCACTCGCCGCCACCCCACGCCGCGCGGCGATCGCGCGCACGCCGGCCGCGGCCTGCGAGGCAATCGCGTCGAGGGCGCGCCGATGGCCGGCCACCAGCGCATCGTAGCCGCCGGCGACCGGCTCCGCGACGCTCGTGCGGCACGTCATCACCGTCTGCGTGCCGACCGCGCGCACGCTCCACACCGCGTCGATCGCCGCCCGCTTGCCGGGCCACGACTCGAAGCGCTGCACGTTCACGCTGATCCGATACACGGGCACGCCGGCCGGATACGCGGAATTCGCGACGTCGATCGTGCCGAGCTGCGCGGCGAGATCGTCCGACAGCGCGCGGCGGATCTCGTCGGCCGGCGGCGCGGCCCAGCGCTCCTGCTCGAGCACGTCGACCTGCGCGGCGTTGCGCTGCACGACGAACTGGTTCCTCGCGACCTGCTCCGGTACGCCCACCGACGGCACCTCGATCAGGAATGCCGGATTGGCGGGCGCGGTGCGCACGGGCGCGGCGGCGTCGGCCGGGCTCAGCGTGTAGAAGCGCGCGGGCGGCGAGCTGCACGCGCCGAGCGCGAGCACGGCGAACAGCGCGGCTGCGCCGCTCGCGAGCACGTTCACGCGTGTCGTGGTCATGGTTGATCTCCTGGCTTGCCCTTGAGCAGCGATTCGGGATGGCGCTCGAGATAGTCGGCGAGCGCGTTCAGCGATTGCAGCGTGCGCGTGAGCTCCTTCAGCGCGCCGCGCACGTCGGACTGCAGCGGCGAATCCTGCTGCAGCGTCGCCTCGGCGGTCGAGAAGGTCTGCTTGGCGGCCGACAGCGTGTCGCGCGCTTCCGGTGCGACCTGCGTGTCGAGCTGCTTGAACAGCTTGTCGGCGTTCGTGAGCGCGCTGTTCAGGTTCGCGCCGATCTGGTCGAACGGCACCTTGTCGAGCTTCTTCGCGATGTCGGCGACCTGCAGCTGCAGCTCGTCGAGCGTGTTGGGCACGGTCGGCAGCTCGAGCGGCTGGCGCGTCGTGTCCATCTTCACGGCCGCCGCCTTCGGGAAGAAGTCGAGCGCGACGTACAGCTGGCTCGTCAGCAGGTTGCCGGTGCGCAGCTGGCCGCGCAGCCCGTGCCTGACGAGGCGCTCGACGATCTCGCGACGGGCCGACTCGCCCTTGTTGCCGATCGTTTCGCGGAAGCGCGGGCCGAGCCGCTCCGGATACACGTTCATCGTGACCGGCATCAGGAAGTTCTTGGTCTTCGGATCGAAGTCGATGCCGATGTTCGTCACTTCGCCGAGCACGATGCCGCGGAAGTCGACCGGCGCGCCCACCGCGAGCCCGCGCAGCGACTGGTTGAAGTTCATCACGACCTGCAGCGGCTCGCCGTCCGGATCGCGCATCGCGTCGCCTTCGTCGGAGCCGAGGCGGAACGTCGTGTTGTTCGGCGCGGTCGCGCCGGTGCGCTGGTTCGGCGGCGTCTGGAATGCGATGCCGCCGAGGATCACCGTCGCGAGCGATTGCGTGTTCAGCTTCAGGCCGCTCGAATCGAGCCGCAGGTCGACGCCGCTCGCCTGCCACCAGCGCGAATTCATGCCGACGTACTGGTCGTACGGCGCATTGACGAACACGTTGAAGGTGACGCCCGTGCCGTCCTTGTCGAGCGAGAAGCCGACCACCTGGCCGACCTGCACGCGACGGTAATAGACCGGCGAGCCGATGTCGACCGAGCCGAGCGAATCGCCGCGCAGCACGTACTGCGTGCCTTTCTGGTCGCGGGTCACGGCGGGCGGCGACTCGAGGCCGATGAAGTCGCTCTGCGCGTCCGGGCCGCGCCCGGCGTCGACGCCGATGTATGCGCCGGACAGCAGCGTGCCGAGCCCCGACACGCCGGTCGTGCCGACGCGCGGCCGCACGATCCAGAAGCGCGAGCCCTTGATCGCGAAGTCCTCGGCTTCCTTCTTCAACTGCACCTGGACGAGCACGCGCGTGAGGTCTTTCGACAGCGTGATCGTCTTGACCGTGCCGATCTCGACGTCCTTGTACTTGACCTGCGTCTTGCCCGGCTCGAGCCCTTCCGCGCTGTGGAAGCTGATCGTGATTTCCGGGCCGCGCTCGCGCACGGACTTGATCACGAGCCCGATACCGATCAGCGCGGCGAGCAGCGGCACGAGCCAGACGAGCGACGGCAGCCAGCCGCCTTTCGTCGAGATTGCCGGGTCGGGCGGCCGGGGCGCGTCGTGCTGCGGGCCTTGCGGACTATTCATGGTGTTTCCCTGAGGTTTCGACTGGATCCCAGATCAGGCGGGGATCGAACTGCATCGACGCGAGCATCGTCAGGATCACGACCGAACCGAACGCGAGCGCGCCGGGACCGGCCGTGATGACGGCGAGCGAACGGAAATGGACGAGCGCGACGGTGAGCGTCACGACGAAGATGTCGAGCATCGACCAGCGGCCGATCCGCTCGACGATCCGGTACAGCAGCGTGCGCTGCAGCGGCCGCCACGTCGCGCGGCGCTGCGCGCTCGTCGCGAGCAGCGTCAGCACGCCGAGCTTGAGCATCGGCACGAGAATGCTCGCGACGAACACGATCACCGCGAGCGGCCAGTCGCCGGAGGTCCAGAAATAGATGACGCCGCTCATGATCGTGTCTTCCTGCGAGCCGACGATCGACGACGTGCGCATGATCGGCAGCAGGTTCGCCGGAATGTACAGGATCACGGCCGCGATCAGCAGCGCCCAGGTGCGCATGACGCTGTCCGGCGTGCGGAAATGCAGCGTGCTGCCGCAGCGCGCGCAATGCGCATGCGCATGGTCGAGCGTCTGCACGAGCCCGCAGGCGTGGCAGCTGGCGTAACCCTCGCGGGCGGCGGTCGGCGTCGTCATCGGCGCGGCGCTTCCGGCAGCGCGGCCGGGTCGGCGGCGGCGGGAGTAGCAGGAGCGGCGGGGGCGCCCGGCGAGCGGCCGGCGCGCAGGTCGTCGGCGATGTCCCACACGGTGCGCGGGTCGAACATCAGCACGACCGCGATCATCAGCGTGAGCGCGCCGAACGCGAACAGCGCCGCGTCGGGCACCACGCGCGCGAGGCTGACCATCTTCACGATCGTCACGACGATCCCGAGCATGAAGACCTCGATCATCCCCCACGGCCGCACGAGCTGGATCGTGCGCAGCACGAGGTTCAGGCCGGGCGGCACGACGCCGCGCCGGATCGGCAGCAGCACGTAGAGCAGCGCGGCCATCTCGACGAGCGGGAACAGCACGGTCGAGCAGAACACCATCACGCCGACGATCGCCATGTCCTGATGCCACAGCGCGTCGATCGCGCCGATCAGCGTCGTCTGCACGCGCGTGCCGTTCAGGTCCATTTCGAGGATCGGGAACGTCTGCGCGATGACGAACGTGACGAGCGCGGCGACCGCGAGCGCGGTGATGCGCTCGATCTGCGTGGTGCTGTTGCGATAGAGCAGCGCGTCGCAGCGCGGGCAGCGCGCGATCTGGCGGCCGCTCAGGCGCGGTTTATGCAACAGTGCGTCGCATTCGTGACAGGCAATCAGGTCGTATCGTTGCATGGAAAAGGCGGTGTTGCGACGGCTGGGCGGCGCGTCGACGGGGCCGGAACCCGCGCCAATCTTACCAAATCGGTTTTTCGGCGGTGTCAATGCCCGGGCGCGCGGTGACCGGCCGGTAACATGGCGCGAACGTGACAGCCGGCTGGCGTGCCTGTCCTCAGAGTCCGCGCGTCGAGAAAGGTTGCGGTAGCATGGCGCCCTTGACAAGCGTCGGACGAATATACCGGCGCGGCCGTTCGCTCACCTGAGGAACCCACGATGGCATCGAACTCGCTGCCGGCCACCCCGGCACGTTACACGCAAACCGCGATCGCGCTGCATTGGCTGATCGCGGTATTGATCGTCGGCGGCTTCGCGCTCGGCTGGGTGATGACCGACATCCCCGGCTTCACGCCGGCCAAGCTGAAGTACTACTCGTGGCACAAGTGGATCGGCGTGACCGTGTTCGCGCTGGCGCTGGTGCGGCTGCTGTGGCGCGCGACCCACGCGGCGCCCGCGCTGCCCGGCGCTACGCCCGCCTGGCAGCGCGCCGCGTCGCGCGGCGTCCACATGCTGCTGTACGCGCTGATGCTCGCGATCCCCGTCACCGGCTATCTGTACAGCTCCGCGTCGAACATCCCGGTCGTCTACCTCGGCATCGTGCCGCTGCCGCGCCTGATCGACCCCGATCCGGTGCTGAAAGAGACGCTGAAGACGCTCCACGTGACGTTGAATTACATTCTGCTTGCGCTGGTGTCGCTGCACGTGCTGGCGGCGCTCAAGCATCAGGTGCTGGACCGCGACGGGCTGCTGTCGCGCATGCTTCCCTTTGCCAAATGAAGGAACCCATGAAAGTGACTTTCTCCCGCTCCGTGCTGACCGCATTCGCCGCGGCGTCGCTCGCCGCATCGGCCGCCGCGCACGCCGACGTCGACCTCGCCAAGAGCAAGGTGTCCGCCGTGTCGAAGCAGATGAACGTGCCGACCGAAGGCGCGTTCCGGAAGTTCTCCGCGCAGGTGAAGTTCGACCCGGCGAAAGCCGCGCAGGGCAGCGCGCAGGTGACGATCGACATCGCGAGCTTCGACCTCGGCGACAAGATGTACAACGACCAGGTCGCCGGCAAGGACTGGTTCGACGCCAAAACGTATCCGCAGGCGACCTTCGCGTCGAGCGCGATCGCGCCGGCCGGCGGCAACAAGTACAACGTGACCGGCAAGCTGACGATCAAGGGCAAGTCGGAGAACGTCACGGTGCCCGTGACGGTCACGCAGAGCGGCGCGACGCAGACCTTCGACGGCGTGCTGCCGATCAAGCGCTCCGCGTTCAACGTCGGCACCGGCGAATGGAAGGACACGTCGATCGTCGCCGACGAAGTGCAGATCAAGTTCCATCTCGTCGCGACGAAGTAAGCGGCGGGTCCCGCATCACCCGTATCACGTGCCTCACCCGAATGCCGCGCAAGCGCGCGGCGCCGTTCCAAGGAGAAAAAGTTGAAAAAGCATCTGATCATCGCCGCGGGCGCGCTGGCAGCCTCGCTGTCGTTCTCGGCCTTCGCCGAAAGCGCGACTTACCAGTTCGACCCGAGCCACACGTACCCGAGCTTCGAGGCCGACCACTTCGGCGGCCTGTCGGTCTGGCGCGGCAAGTTCGACAAGTCGAGCGGCACCGTGACGCTCGACCGCGCGGCGAAGACGGGTACGGTCGACGTGACGACCGACATCGCGTCGATCCACACCGGCAGCGCGAAGCTCGACGAGCACCTGCAGACGGCCGATTTCTTCGATGCGGCCAAGTTCCCGCAGGCGGTCTACAAGGGCGCGATCAAGTTCGACGGCGACAAGCCGGTGTCGGTGGTCGGCAACCTGACGCTGCACGGCGTGACGAAGCCGCTGACGCTGAAGATCGACTCGTTCAAGTGCATGCCGCATCCGATGCTCAAGCGTGAAGTGTGCGGCGTCGACGCCGTCGGCGAATTCAACCGCGACGAGTTCGGCCTCGATTACGGCAAGCAGTACGGCTTCAAGATGGCGACCAAGCTGCTGATCACGGCCGAAGCCGTCAAGCAGTAACGAGTAACGCGACCGCGGCCTTCGCGCCGCGCGCCGCCTGCGAGCCGCCGCGTTCCCGTTGCTGGGCGCGGCGGCTTTTTTGCGCGCCTATAATCGGCGGCATCGCGCGGCGCGGCCCCGCCCCGCACGCGTCGAATACGACGTAGAACGACAGGAGATCGCCGATGGATGCCGTCACGCAGTCCCGCTCCATTGCTTCGTCGCCGCGCGTGTGGCGCGCGGTGGTCGCCGCGTCGATCGGCAATGCGCTCGAGTGGTTCGATCTGGTGGTCTACGGCTTCTTCGCGGTGACGATCTCGCGCCTGTTCTTTCCCGCCGGCAACGACACCGTGTCGCTGCTGCTCACGCTCGGCACCTTCGGCGTGTCGTTCTTCATGCGCCCGCTCGGCGCGATCGTGCTCGGCGCGTACGCCGACCGCGCGGGCCGCAAGGCCGCGCTCACGCTGTCGATCCTGCTGATGATGGCCGGCACGCTCGTGATCGCGGTGCTGCCGACCTACCGGACGATCGGCGTCGCCGCGCCGTTGATCCTCGTCGCCGCGCGGCTGATCCAGGGCTTCTCGGCGGGCGGCGAATTCGGCAGCGCGACCGCGTTCCTGGCCGAGCACGTGCCCGGCCGGCGCGGCTTCTTCGCGAGCTGGCAGGTCGCGAGCCAGGGGCTCACGACGCTGCTCGCCGCCGCCTTCGGCACCGTGCTGAACGCGCAGCTCACCGCCGCGCAGATGGCCGCATGGGGCTGGCGCGTGCCGTTCTTCTTCGGGCTGCTGCTCGGGCCGGTCGCGTACTACATCCGCGCGAAGGTCGACGAGACGCCCGAATTCCTCGCGGCCGACGTCACGGCGAACCCGCTGCGCGACACGTTCGCGTCGCACAAGGCGCGGCTCGTCGCCGCGATCGGCGCGGTCGTGCTCGGCACCGTCGCGACCTATCTCGTGCTGTTCATGCCGACCTATGGTGTGAAGCAGCTCGGCCTCGCGCCGTCGGCCGCGTTCGCGGCGATCCTCGTCGTCGGCGTGATCCAGATGGCGTTCGCGCCGCTCGTCGGCCACTGGTCGGATCGCTATGGCCGCGTGCGCGTGATGCTGGCGCCGGCCATCGGCTTTCTCGTGCTGATCTATCCGGCGTTCGCGTATCTGGTCGCGCATCCGGGCTTCGGCACGCTGATCGCGCTGCAGGTGCTGCTCGCGTTCCTGATGACCGGCTATTTCGCGGCGCTGCCCGGGCTGCTGTCCGAAGTGTTTCCGGTGCAGACGCGCACGACCGGCATGTCGCTCGCGTACAACGTCGCGGTCACCGTGTTCGGCGGCTTCGGGCCGTTCATCATCGCGTGGCTGATCCGCGCGACCGGGACCAACACCGCGCCGAGCTTCTACCTGATGTTCGCGGCCGTGCTGAGCATCGCGGCGCTGGTCGTGTTGAGGCGGCGCTTCGGGTTTCGCTGAGCGCGCGTCAGTCGTCGCCGCGCTCGCATGCCGGCTGGGCCGGCATCAGCTGCGCGGGCGCGGCGACGGTCTGCACCGGCTGCCCGGCGAGCGCGGCCAGCGCCTGGCGCAGCTGCCAGTCCGCGGCCGTGCCGAATTCGCGCTGCGGCAGCGCCGCGCTCTTCGACATCTCGACCTTCGCGCGCACGCGCGCGTCGCGCAGCTTGCGCCGGGCGTCGCGCACCGTGGCGAACGGATCGGGCGCGAGCCGGTCCGCATACGGCGCACGCGCGAGATCGACCTCGCGGTACCACAGCAGCACGCCGTCGACGTCCGAGTCGCGGCGCGGCGGGACGAGCCAGTCGGGCACGACGCCGTAGCCGTCCATCGGGCAGCCGTTCGGCCGCAGGTTGCGCGCGAACGTCAGATTGAGCCGCGTGCCGTCGATCAGATCGACGCCCGTCTGCGCGAGCCCTTTGCCGTAGGTCGGCATGCCGAGCAGCCGCGCGCGCCCGAGATCGCGCAGCGCGGCCGCGGTCGCTTCGGCCGCCGACGCGCTCTGGCCGTCGACGAGCACGACGAGCGGCACGGTGCGCCACCAGTCGTCGGCCTGCAGCGGCGCGAGCGGATCCTGACCGTGCATCACCGGCAGTTCGTAGTCCGGCCAGTTGGTCGTGATGCGGCGGCGGTTCCTGCCGTCGCGTTCGAGCGTCACCATCGCGGTGCGCTCGCGCCCGGCGAACAGCGCGGTGATGCCGATCGCCGCATTCAGCGCGCCGCCGCCATTGATGCGCAGATCGAGGATCACGCCTTTCACCGGCGGACCATTGCGGCGCGCGGCCTCGACCGCGTCGATGTAGTTGCCGACCGCGGGCTCGGGGAAGCTCGACAGCCGCGTGTACAGGATGTCGCCGGCGAGCCGCTTCGCGCTCGCCGGGTGCGGGCGGACGATCGCGCGCACCGGCGCGACGACGAGCGTCGCCTGCCCGGGGCCGCGCCGTATCGTCAGCTTCAGCGGCACGCCCGCGTCGCCTTTCGCGAGCTTCACGACGTCGGCGCTGTCGAGCCCGACCACGCTCTGGTCGTTCATCGCGACGACGAGATCGTCGGGCCGCACGCCGGCCTTCTCCGCGGGCGCGTCGGGAATCACGTCGATGATGTGCAGGCCGTCGGGCCGCGTCTCGAACACGATGCCGATGCCCGGCGTGCCGTCGCGCGCGCGACGCTCGTCGTCGAGCTGCTGCCGGCGCTCGGCCGCGTTGAAGAAGCGCGCGTACGGCAGCGTCTTGATCCCCGCGTGTACGGTCGCGTCGAGCAGCGCGCCGATGTCGACGTCGGTCAGATGCTTCTTCTTCAGCACTTCGATTGCCGCTTTCAGTTCGCAGAGCTGCGCTTCCCAGTCGGGCGGACACGGGGAAGGTAGCGGCGCGGCGGTAGTGGCGCTGGCCGGGACGGTTTGCGCGAGCGCCGCGGGCGCCAATTCGAATGCAAATGCAATGAACACCGCCGCGGTGATCGCACCGGTGCGCGACGCGGCGACGCGACGAATGGCAGGCTTGACCGGAATCATGAGGAGCGCGGCTTCGGCGAGTGGGGGACGGGGCGGGGCGGTGTCGCGATTGTAGCCGACGCCCGCGCGGCGGCATCGCGATAGGCGACAGGCGGCAAGCGGCAAACCGCATGCCGATAAAAAAAGGCCGGTCCCTGAGGAACCGGCCTTTCGCTACTTCGGAAAGCGGCCGAAAAAGCCGCCGAAAAAGCCCCCAAACGCCGCGCCGCTCAAACCTGCGCGCCCGCGTTCGGATCGTCCGGATCGTGGGCCGTCTTCTTTTCCTTGACGAGGTCTTCGCGCTTGATGCCGAGCCACATCGCGAGCGAGCCCGCGACGAACACCGACGAGTAGATGCCGAACATGATGCCGACCGTCAGCGCGAGTGCGAAGTAGTGCAGCGTCGGGCCGCCGAAGAAGAACATCGACAGCACCATCATTTCCGTCGACGTGTGCGTGATGATCGTACGCGACATGGTGGTCGTGATCGCGTGGTTGATCACTTCCTGCACGCTCATCTTGCGTTCGCGGCGGAACGTCTCGCGGATCCGGTCGAAGATGACCACCGATTCGTTGACCGAGTAGCCGAGCACCGCGAGGATCGCCGCGAGCACCGCCAGCGAGAACTCCCACTGGAAGAACGCGAAGAAGCCGAGAATGATCACGACGTCGTGCAGGTTGGCGATGATGCCGGCGACCGCGTACTTCCATTCGAACCGGAACGACAGGTAGATCACGATGCCGATCACGACGCACGCGAGCGCGAGCAGCCCGTCGGTCGCGAGCTCGCGGCCGACCTGCGGGCCGACGAACTCGACGCGCTGCAGCGTCACGTCGGGGCTCTGCGCCTTCAGCGCGGCCATCACCTGGTCGCTCTGCTGCGCGGACGTGAGACCTTGCTTGAGCTGCAGGCGGATCAGCACGTTGCGCGACGTGCCGAAGTTCTGCACCTGCGCATCGGCGTAGCCGAGCTTGCCGAGCGTGTCGCGCACGGGTTCGAGCTGCGCGGCCTGCTGGTACTGGACCTCGATCACCGTGCCGCCGGTGAATTCGACGGACAGGTGCAGCCCTCGGTGGAACAGGAAGAACACGGCGGCGATGAACGTGACCAGCGAGATCACGTTGAACACCAGCGCGTGCCGCATGAACGGAATGTCTTTACGGATGCGGAAAAATTCCATGGCTTCGTCTCCGGCGCCTTATTGGGTCGAGCCCGGTTTCTTCGGCGGCACGCCTGGCTGCGCGCGGTTGCGCAACTGCGGCTTGCCGGCGCGCGGCCCATTGCCTTTCGCGGGCGCGGCGAGCTTCGCGGCGCGCGCGGTGTCGGTCGATTCGTCGGCTGCCGCGAACGTCGCGCCGGCCGCCGCGCCTTCCGGCTTCCACACCTGGCCGATCGCGAGCGACTTCAGCTTCTTGCGGCCGCCGTACCAGAGGTTGACGATCCCGCGCGAGAAGAACACCGCGGAGAACATCGACGTCAGGATGCCGAGGCAGTGCACGATCGCGAACGCGCGCACCGGGCCCGAGCCGAACGCGAGCAGCGCGAGGCCGGCGATCAGCGTCGTCACGTTGGAGTCGAGAATCGTCGCCCAGGCGTGCGCGTAGCCCGACTGGATCGCGAGCTGCGGCGGCTGGCCGGCGCGCAGTTCTTCACGCACGCGCTCGTTGATCAGCACGTTCGAGTCGATCGCCATGCCGAGCGCGAGCGCGATTGCCGCGATGCCCGGCAGCGTCAGCGTCGCCTGCATCAGCGACAGCACCGCGACGAGCAGCAGCAGGTTCACCGACAGGCCGATCACCGAGATCACGCCGAACAGCATGTAGTACGCGACCATGAACACGGCGATCGCGCAGAAGCCCCAGATCACCGAGTGGACGCCCATCTTGATGTTGTCCGCGCCGAGGCTCGGGCCGATCGTGCGTTCTTCGATGATGTCCATCGGTGCGGCGAGCGAGCCGGCGCGCAGCAGCAGCGCGAGGTCAGCCGCGGCCTGCGGCGTCGGCTGGCCGGTGATCTGGAAGCGGTCGCCGAGTTCGGACTGGATCGTCGCGACCGTCAGCACTTCGCCCTTGCCCTTCTCGAACAGCACCATCGCCATCGGCTTGCCGATGTTCTCGCGCGACACCGCGCGCACCGAGCGGCCGCCCGCCGAGTCGAGACGGATGTTGACCGACGGACGCTGGTGTTCGTCGAAGCCGGCCGACGCGTCGATGATGCGGTCGCCGGTGAAGATCACGTCCTTCTTCAGCAGCACGGGCGCCTGGTTGCCCTGCGTGAACAGTTCCTCGCCCGGCGGCACCGGGTCGTTCGGGTTCGGGTGCGTGTTGATCGGATCGGCGAGGCGCGCCTCGAGCGTCGCGGTGCGGCCGATGATGTCCTTCGCCTTCGCGGTGTCCTGCACGCCCGGCAGCTCGACGACGATGCGGTCGCTGCCTTGCTGCTGCAGGATCGGCTCGGACACGCCGAGCTCGTTCACGCGATTGTGCAGCGTGGTCAGGTTCTGCTTGAGCGCGGCGTCCTCGACGGACTTCTGCACGGCCGGCGTGAAGGTGCCGACCACTTGCGTGCCGCCGCCGCCCGGCTGGGTCGCCCATTGCAGTTCGGTGATCGACGCGGCGAGCGCCTTGAGCGCGTCTTCGGCCGTCTGCGCGTCGCTGAAATTCACGACGACGGACTGATCGACGCGGCTCACGCCGCCGTCGCGGATGTTCTTGTCGCGCAGCAAGGCGCGCGCGTCGGTCGCGTCGGAGTCGAGCTTCTTCGTCAGCGCGCCGGTCATGTCGACCTGCAGCAGGAAGTGGACGCCGCCGCGCAGGTCGAGGCCGAGGTACATCGGCAGCGCGTGGATGGCCGTCAGCCAGCGCGGCGACGCGCTCTGCAGGTTCAGCGCGACGACGTACTGCGGATCGTTCGGGTCGGTATTCAGCGACTTCTGCAGCAGGTCCTTGACGCGCAGCTGCGTATCGGTGTCCTTCAGGCGCACGCGGATGTTCGCGTTGGTCGCCGTGTTCTCGAAGGTCACGTCGTCCGGCTTGATCTGTGCGGACGCGAGCGCGGCTTCGACCTGGCTCAGCGTGGCCGAGTCGAGCTTGACCGTGGCCTTGCCGCTCGACACCTGCACCGCCGGCGCTTCGCCGAAGAAGTTGGGCAATGTGTACAGAAAGCCGATGGCGAGCGCCACGACCATCACGACATATTTCCAGATTGGATAACGATTCATGAGGGGGCCGAACGGATGGTTGGCGTGAAAGCGTCGCGTCCGGCGCCGCGCCGGCCCGCGCTGTCAGGCGGGCACGACGCGGGGAGCCGGACGCTCGTTGAAAGCCTTACAGCGACTTGATCGTGCCCTTCGGCAGAATGGTCGTGACCGCAGACTTCTGCACGGTGATTTCGGTGCCTTCGGCGATCTCGACGCCGATGTAGCCTTCGGAAACCTTCGTCACCTTGCCGACGAGGCCGCCGCTCGTGACGACTTCGTCGCCCTTCGCCATGGCCGCGAGCATGTTGCGGTGCTCCTTCTGGCGCTTCATCTGCGGACGGATCATGATGAAGTACAGCACCGCGAACATCAGGATGAGCGGCAGGAAGCTCATCAGGCTCGATTCGGCGCCACCGGCACCTTGCGCGAAGGCATTGGAAATGAACGGCACGTTGGTCTCTCCGTAGGGGAAGATCGAAAAATAAGCCGGTTATTCTACCACCGGCCCCAAGCGCAAACGGCGCAGCAAATGCGCTTTCGGATCAAGCTGTTAAAGCACGAACCGGCACCGCTGTCGCGCGTCTGGAAAGCTGATTGTAATATTCGCCGGCCGCGACTGCCGGTTGCGGCGGGCGAGACGGGTTGCGATACGGGCTGTTATGCGGGTCGTGATACGGGCCGCGCGCATGCACGGCCGGCGCGCCGTCCGTTCAGTCGACCCCGGTCGCGCGATCCTGCGCGAAGCGCTGGCGGAACGCGTCGAACGTATGCGTTTCGATCGCTTCGCGAATCTCGCTCATCAGCTGCAGGTAGTAGTGCAGGTTGTGGATCGTGTTCAGCTGCGCGCCGAGGATTTCGCCGACGCGATGCAGGTGGTGCAGATAGCCGCGCGAGAAGTTCCGGCACGTGTAGCAACTGCAGGTCGGATCGAGCGGCTTCAGCGAATTCTTGTGCGTCGCGTTGCGGATCTTCACGTCGCCGAAGCGCGTGAACAGCCAGCCGTTGCGCGCGTTGCGGGTCGGCATCACGCAGTCGAACATGTCGATGCCGTTCGCGACGCCGTCGACCAGGTCTTCCGGCGTGCCGACGCCCATCAGGTAGTGCGGCTTGTCGGCCGGCAGCTTCGGGCCGACGTGCTGCAGCACGCGCATCATGTCTTCCTTCGGCTCGCCGACCGACAGCCCGCCGATCGCGAGGCCGTGAAAGCCGAGCTCCGACAGGCCCGCGAGCGATTCGTCGCGCAGGTCCTCGAACATCCCGCCCTGGACGATCCCGAACAGCGCGTTCGGATTGCCGAGCCGGTCGAATTCGTCGAGCGAGCGCTTCGCCCAGCGCAGCGACATGCGCATCGAATCGGCCGCTTCCTTGTGCGTGGTCGGCACGCCGTTGGTCGCGTACGGCGTGCACTCGTCGAACTGCATGACGATGTCGGAGTTCAGCACCTTCTGGATCTGCATCGACACTTCCGGCGACAGGAACAGCTTGTCGCCGTTGATCGGCGACGCGAACGTGACGCCGTCCTCGGTGATCTTGCGCAGGTCGCCGAGCGAGAACACCTGGAAGCCGCCCGAGTCGGTCAGGATCGGCTTGTTCCAGCCCATGAAGCGGTGCAGCCCGCCGTGCGCGTCGATGGTGTCGAGGCCGGGGCGCAGCCACAGGTGGAAGGTGTTGCCGAGGATGATCTGCGCGTTGATCTCGTGCAGCTCGCGCGGCTGGATCGCCTTGACCGTGCCGTACGTGCCGACCGGCATGAAGATCGGCGTCTCGACCACGCCGTGGTTGAGCTTGACGCGGCCGCGGCGCGCGTGGCCGTCGGTGGTCAGCAGCTCGAATTCGAGCCCGTTTGCCGGGCGTTCGTGCACGTCGGCGCTCGCGTGCGTGTCGTGGGATGAACCTTCGGTCATCGCGTGATTCTCCTTGCTACCGGAAAACAGTCCGGCGCATGTTGCGAAACGCCGCCCGGAAAGGGCGGCGGGAAAAAAGCGGTTGCGGCGGCGCGTGGCGCGCGCGGCGGTGAAACGGCGGTGAAACGGCGGTGAAGCGGCGGTGAGACGGCGGTGAAGCGATGGCGAAGCGGCCGCGCTTACGCGTGCTCCGGCGTGTCGCGCCGCGTGAGCAGCATCGCGTCGCCGTAGCTGAAGAACCGGTAGCGCTCGTCGATCGCGTGCCGGTACGCGGCGCGGATCGTCTCGACGCCCGCGAACGCGGACACCAGCATCAGCAGCGTCGACTTCGGCAGGTGGAAGTTCGTCACCAGCCGGTCGACGACGCGAAAACGGTAGCCGGGCGTGATGAAGATGTCGGTTTCGTCCTGGGTTGCCGCGAGCGGCCGGCCGGCGGCTTCGGCGCTGCGCGCCGCGGCTTCGAGCGCGCGCATCGACGTCGTGCCGACCGCGATCACGTTGCCGCCGCGCGCGCGGGTCGCGGCGATCTTGTCGACCAGCGACTGCGGCAGGTCGTACCACTCGCTGTGCATCCGGTGCTCGGCGATGTTCTCGACGCGCACCGGCTGGAACGTGCCGGCGCCCACGTGCAGCGTCAGCGTCGCGCGCTCGACGCCCATCGCGTCGAGCTTCTCCAGCAGCGGCTGGTCGAAATGGAGGCCGGCCGTCGGTGCGGCGACCGCGCCCGGGTTGCTCGCATAGACGGTCTGATAGCGCGTCTCGTCGGTCGCGTCGGCGTCGTGCTCGATGTACGGCGGCAGCGGCAGCCGGCCGTACTGCTCGATCAGCGTGAGGCACGGCTGCGGGAAGTGCAGCGTGAAGAACGGCTCGACGCGTTCGCCGACCGTCACGTCGAACGCGTCGGCCAGCCGCAGCGTCGTGCCGGCGCCCGGCGACTTGCTCGCGCGGATCTGCGCGAGCGCCGTGTGCGTGCCGGTCACGCGCTCGATCAGCACCTCGATCTTGCCGCCGCTGGCCTTCTGGCCGAAGAAGCGCGCCTTCAGCACCTTGGTATCGTTGAACACGAGCAGGTCGCCGCGCGCGATGCACGACGGCAGCTCGGCGAAGCGGCGATCGACGAGGCGCGTGGGCGCCACGGTGCCGTCGACCTCGAGCAGGCGGCTCGCGGTGCGCTCGGGCAGCGCGGTTTGGGCAATCAGCTCGGGCGGCAGATTGAAATCGAAATCGGAGAGCGTGAACATGCGGGCTGGTTCGGAACGGCCGGCGGGCGCCGCCGACAGGGCGGAAATGCGTGAATGGCGCGCGCGAGCCGCTATGATGGCGGGGTCCGCGGCCTGGCCGGCGTCGTTCGTTCGGACGACGTGAAAGCCGCTATTGTACTTGCCTTGTGAAGCACCCTGACGATCCGATGCCTGTGTCACCACGCCGTAGCGCCGCCACCGTTGCCGATTCAGCCGATCCCGCCGATCCGTTCGACGCGGACGCCGCCGCGTCGAACGGGCCGGGCGGCCAGCCGGAAGGTGCGCCGGCGCGCCGCGCGAGCCCGCGGCGCCGCGCCGACGGGCGGCTCGCGCAGCCGGCCGCCGCGCAGCAGGCCGATGCCGCAGCGGCCGGCGACGGCGACGAAGCCGGCGCGGCCGCCACCGGCGCCGCAGCTCCGAAGCGCAAGAAGAAGCCGGCCGCCGACAAGCCCGTGAAGACGGCCGACAAGCTCGCCAAGCTCGGCCTTACCCGCTCGATCGACCTCGTGCTGCATCTGCCGATGCGCTACGAGGACGAGACCACGCTCACGCCGATCGACGAGCTGCTGCCGGGCGGCATAGCGCAGACCGAAGGCGTCGTGTTCGACAACGAAGTCGCATATCGGCCGCGCCGCCAGCTGGTCGTGAAGATCCGCGACGACGACGGCGCGCAGCTCGTGCTGCGCTTCCTGAATTTCTACGGCTCGCAGGTCAAGCAGATGGCCGTCGGCCAGCGGTTGCGCGTGCGCGGCGACGTGCGCGGTGGCTTCTTCGGGATGGAGATGGTGCATCCGGCCGTGCGCGTGGTGGAAGCCGATGCGCCGCTGCCGCAGGTGCTCACGCCCGTTTATCCGAGCACGGCCGGCGTGTCGCAGGCGTATCTGCGCAAGGCGATCGAAAACGCGGTCGAGCGTACGCCGCTGCCGGAGCTGCTGCCGCCCGAGATCGAACGCGACTACCTGAAGCCGCTCGGCGTGCCGACGCTCGCGCAGGCCGTGCGCATCCTGCATCACCCCGGCGTCGATTCCGACGAGGCGGCGCTGATGGACGGCTCGCACCCGGCCTGGACGCGCATCAAGTTCGAGGAGCTGCTCGCGCAGCAGCTGTCGCTCAAGCGCGCACACGAGGAGCGCCGCACGCGCTCGGCGCCGGCGATGCCGCGCCGCGCCGCGGACGACGCCGGCTCGCTGACCACCCGTCTGTACGCGGCGCTGCCGTTCACGCTGACCGGCGCGCAGTCGCGCGTCGTCGACGAGATCGCGCACGACCTGACGCTGCCGCACCCGATGCAGCGCCTGCTGCAGGGCGACGTCGGCAGCGGCAAGACGGTCGTCGCCGCGCTGGCCGCGACGCAGGCGATCGACGCCGGTTACCAGGCCGCGCTGATGGCGCCGACCGAAATCCTCGCGGAACAGCATGCGCGCAAACTGCGCGCATGGCTCGAGCCGCTCGGCGTCTCGGTCGCCTGGCTCGCGGGCAGCCTGAAGGCGAAGGAGAAGCGCGCGGCGATCGAAGCCGCGGCGCTCGGCACCGCGCAGCTCGTGATCGGCACGCACGCGATCATCCAGGACACCGTCGAGTTCGCGCGGCTCGGGCTCGTGATCGTCGACGAGCAGCATCGCTTCGGCGTCGAGCAGCGTCTCGCGCTGCGCGCGAAGGCGGCGAACGCGGCCAACGGCGCGCGCGACTTCCAGCCGCACCAGCTGATGATGTCGGCCACGCCGATCCCTCGCACGCTCGCGATGACGTACTACGCCGATCTCGAAGTGTCGACGATCGACGAACTGCCGCCGGGCCGCACGCCGGTGCTCACGCGGCTCGTCGCCGACGCGCGGCGCGGCGAGGTGATCGCGCGCGTGCGCGAGGCCGCGCTGACCGGGCGTCAGGTCTACTGGGTGTGTCCGCTGATCGAGGAGAGCGAGACGCTGCAGCTGCAGACGGCCGTCGAGACCTACGAGACGCTCGCCGCGGCGCTGCCCGAGCTGAAGGTCGGGCTGGTGCACGGCCGGCTGTCGCCCGCCGACAAGGCGGCCGTGATGGACGCGTTCACGCGCAACGACGTGCAGCTGCTGGTCGCGACGACCGTGATCGAAGTCGGCGTCGACGTGCCGAACGCGTCGCTGATGGTGATCGAGCACGCGGAGCGCTTCGGCCTCGCGCAGCTGCACCAGCTGCGCGGCCGGGTCGGGCGCGGCACCGCGGCGTCGGTGTGCGTGCTGCTGTACTCGGGGCCGCTGTCGCTCGCCGGCCGCGAGCGGCTCAAGACGATGCGCGAGACGACCGACGGCTTCGAGATCGCGCGGCGCGATCTCGAGATCCGCGGACCCGGTGAATTCCTCGGCGCCCGCCAGTCGGGCGCGGCGATGCTGCGCTTCGCGAACCTCGAGACCGACGGCTGGCTGATCGATCCGGCGCGCGACGCGGCGTCGCGGCTGATCGCCGCGTATCCGGACGTGGTCACGCAGCATCTCGCGCGCTGGCTCGGCGCGCGCGAACAGTACCTGAAGGCCTGACTGGTCGGCGCGGGGCCGGATCGAAAAGCACGCGTCGGCCCGGCGCTGACGGCCCGCGATACAGAGAAACTTTGCGAACCGGTGCCGGTAGGTGTATAAATTAAACCTATCGCATGCATATCCCTGATTGACCCACAATGACCCTGACCGAACTGAAATACATCGTCGCGGTGGCGCGCGAGCGGCATTTCGGCCGCGCGGCCGAAGCGTGCTTCGTGAGCCAGCCGACGCTGTCGGTGGCGATCAAGAAGCTGGAAGACGAGCTCAACGTGCAGATCTTCGAGCGCGGCGCGAGCGAAGTGAGCGTGACGCCGATCGGCGACCAGATCGTCACGCAGGCGCAGCGCGTGCTCGAGCAGACCTTCGCGATCAAGGAGATCGCGAAGCAGGGCAAGGACCCGCTGGTCGGCCCGTTCCGGCTCGGCGTGATCTATACGATCGGGCCGTACCTGCTGCCGACGCTCGTCAAGCAGATGATCCAGCGCGTGCCGCAGATGCCGCTGATGCTGCAGGAGAACTACACGCTGAAGCTGCTCGAGCTGCTCAAGCAGGGCGAGATCGACGCGGCCATCATGGCGCTGCCGTTCCCCGAAACGGGCCTGATGGTCCGGCCGCTGTACGACGAGCCGTTCGTGGTCGCGTTGCCGGCCGGCCATCCGTGGGAGAAGCGCGAGGAAATCGACGCCGAGGACCTGAAGCAGGAAACCATGCTGCTGCTCGGCAACGGCCACTGCTTCCGCGATCATGTGCTCGGCGTGTGCCCGGAGCTGATGCGCTTCTCGCAGACGGCCGACGGGATCCAGAAGACCTTCGAAGGCTCGTCGCTCGAGACGATCCGCCATATGGTCGCGAGCGGCGTCGGCATCACGGTGCTGCCGCGGATGTCGGTCGCCGAGATCGGCCCGCGCGCGAACGGCCCCGACGCCGAGTTGCTGTCGTACGTGCCGTTCCACGAACCGGTGCCGGACCGTCGCGTCGTGCTCGTGTGGCGCAAGAGCTTCACGCGGATGCCGGCGATCGACGCGATCAGCGAGGCGATCGCCGCCTGCGAGCTGCCGGGCGTCGCGAAGCTCGACATGCCGGCGACGATGAACTGAGCACACGTGGCGTACGCCGTGCGCCGGCCGATCAACGGGGCTCCGAGGCCCCGTTTATTTTTTCCTATCGCATAGATACAAGTTATCAAATTCAAAATGTCGATAGATGAAAATAGAATGGTCGACATGGATGCAGCAGGCCGGTCAAACGCGGTCTGCACGCTGGGTGCAAGGGTCAGGGGAGGATGTCATGATGCGATCGGTATTGGAGCACGCGCGGCGGAACATGCCGTTGCGCGATGAAGTCGTCAATCGTGCGCGGGCCGCGGCCCGCAGCCTGGGTCCGCTCGCGTATGCGTATCTCGCGGACCGCGCGTACGGCGGATGAGAGCCGCCGCGCAGGATCGGCGGGCCGGCCGCGCTGCGGCCACGACGCACGACATCCGATAGCAACACAGGTGTACGAGCCTGTTCCGTCTTATCCCCCGCAATGCTTCACTGACCGCGCCACGGCACGTGGGGGCCTACGAGCAAACAATGGAGAAGAAAAGCATGTCGACCGAATCGAAATGTCCGTTCAACCACACGGCGGCCGGCGGCACGTCGAACCATGACTGGTGGCCGAACCGGCTGAACCTCGAGGTCCTGCACCGGCATTCGGCGCTGTCCGATCCGATGGACGCCGAGTTCGACTACGCGCAGGCGTTCAAGCAGCTCGACCTCGCAGCGGTGAAGCGCGACCTGCATGCGCTGATGACGATGTCGCAGGACTGGTGGCCGGCCGACTTCGGTCACTACGGCGGCCTGTTCGTGCGGATGGCCTGGCATGGCGCGGGCACGTACCGGATCGCCGACGGGCGCGGCGGCGCGGGCGGCGGGCAGCAGCGCTTCGCGCCGCTGAACAGCTGGCCCGACAACGGCAACCTCGACAAGGCGCGCCGCCTGCTGTGGCCGATCAAGCAAAAGTACGGCCGCAACATCTCGTGGGCCGACCTGTTCATCCTGACCGGCAACGTCGCGCTCGAATCGATGGGCTTCAAGACCTTCGGTTACGGCGGCGGCCGTGCCGACACGTGGGAGCCGGACGACGTCTACTGGGGTTCGGAAAAGATCTGGCTGGAACTGAGCGGCGGCCCGAACAGCCGTTACTCGGGCGACCGCGATCTCGAGAATCCGCTCGCGGCCGTGCAGATGGGCCTCATCTACGTGAACCCGGAAGGCCCGGACGGCAAGCCCGATCCGGTGGCGGCCGCGCGCGACATCCGCGACACGTTCGCCCGCATGGCGATGAACGACGAAGAGACGGTCGCGCTGATCGCCGGCGGCCACACGTTCGGCAAGACGCACGGCGCGGGCCCGGCATCGCACGTCGGCGCCGAGCCGGAAGCGGCGGGCATCGAGCAGCAGGGCCTCGGCTGGAAGAGCACCTACGGCTCGGGCAAGGCCGGCGACGCGATCACGAGCGGCCTCGAAGTCACGTGGACGTCGACGCCGACCCAATGGAGCAACGACTTCTTCAAGCACCTGTTCAGCTATGAATGGGTGCTGACCAAGAGCCCGGCCGGCGCGCACCAGTGGGTCGCGAAGGATGCCGAGGCGGTGATTCCCGATGCCTTCGATCCGTCGAAGAAGCATCGCCCGACGATGCTGACGACCGACCTGTCGCTGCGCTTCGATCCGGCCTACGAAAAGATCTCGCGCCGCTTCTACGAGAACCCGGACGAGTTCGCCGACGCGTTTGCGCGTGCGTGGTTCAAGCTCACGCACCGCGACATGGGCCCGCGCTCGCGCTATCTCGGCCCGGAAGTGCCGGCCGAGGAACTGCTGTGGCAGGACCCGATTCCCGCCGTCGACCACCCGCTGATCGATGACGCCGATGCGGCCGCGCTGAAGGCGAAGATCCTCGCGACCGGGCTCACCGTGCCGCAACTCGTGTCGACCGCATGGGCGTCGGCGTCGACGTTCCGCGGCTCGGACAAGCGCGGCGGCGCGAACGGCGCACGCATCCGCCTCGCCCCGCAGAAGGACTGGGCGGTGAACCAGCCGGCGGCGCTCGCGGCAGTCCTCGAGACGCTCGAAGGCGTGCAGAAGGCGTTCAACGACGCGCAGACGGGCGGCAAGAAGGTGTCGCTCGCCGACCTGATCGTGCTGGCCGGTGCGGCCGGCGTCGAACAGGCCGCCAAGCAGGCAGGCGTCGCGGTCACGGTGCCGTTCGCCGCGGGCCGGATGGACGCGTCGCAGGAGCATACGGACGTCGACGCGATGGCCGTGCTCGAGCCGGTCGCCGACGGTTTCCGCAACTACCTGAAGGCCGCGTACAAGACGCCGGCCGAGGCGCTGCTGGTCGACAAGGCGCAGCTGCTGACGCTGACGGCGCCGGAGATGACCGTGCTGATCGGCGGCCTGCGCGTGCTGGGCGCGAACGCGGGCGGCGCGCAGCACGGCGTGTTCACCGATCGTCCGGGCACGCTGTCGAACGACTTCTTCGTGAACCTGCTCGACATGGGCACGGAGTGGAAGCCGGCGTCGGCGGCGAACGACGTGTTCGAAGGGCGCGACCGTGCGAGCGGGCAGCTGAAATGGACCGGCACGCGCGTCGACCTGATCTTCGGCTCGCACTCGCAGCTGCGCGCGCTGGCCGAGGTGTACGGCAGCGCCGACGCGAACGAGAAGTTCGTGCGTGATTTCGTCGCGGCCTGGAACAAGGTGATGAACCTCGACCGCTTCGACCTCGCATGAGCATCGTGACGCGATAGCCCGTCGCGTTGCAACGTGAAGCGGCCGGTCGCACGACCGGCCGTTTTTTCTTCCGATTCACCATCTGGTCTTGTCGAAGGAGAAACGACCATGACGCAAATGATCCTCAACATGCGCGCAGCATATACGCCGGCCGAGCTGGTACGGCGCGTCTTCGGGTTCGCGATCGTCATCGGCGGCGCGGCCGAGCTGGCCACGCAGGCGCTGCACGCGCTCGCGTCGCTCGGGGCGGGACACTGAGCGCAACGATTCGCTCATCGCGCTAGACTGGCAAGTCGCGCCCGGATGCCCGCGACGCGGCATGCGGCATGCGGCATGCGGATTGCGCGCGCTTTCGTCGGTTCAACGTTTCGAACAAGGAGTCTCGAAGATGGCCAAGAAAGGCAACGTCACGCAGATCAACATCGGCATCAGCGACAAGGACCGCAAGAAGATCGCGGACGGCCTGTCGCGTTTGCTCGCCGACACGTTTTCGCTGTACCTGAAGACCCACAACTTCCACTGGAACGTCACGGGTCCGATGTTCAACACGCTGCACCTGATGTTCGAGGAGCAGTACAACGAACTGTGGCTCGCGGTCGATTCGGTCGCCGAGCGCATTCGCACGCTCGGCGTCGTCGCGCCGGGCACGTTCGCCGATTTTGCAAAGCTGTCGTCGGTGCCGGAAGCGAACGGCGTGCCGGCGGCCGAAGAGATGATCCGGCAGCTCGTCGAAGGGCACGAGACCGTCGTGCGCACCGCGCGCGAGATCTTCCCGCTCGCCGATGCGGCGCGCGACGAGCCGACCGCCGACCTGCTGACGCAGCGACTGCAGACGCATGAAAAGACCGCGTGGATGCTGCGGTCGCTGCTCGCGTAAGGTGGTGGGGCGGGGGCCGTCGCCGGTCGGGTGCGGTCGTCGCTTGGTGGTCGCGGCTTACGGTCGGTTTCTGTAAAGCCGCGTGCGTACGGTCCGCCCGGTAGAGTCGGTTGCGTACTGTCGCTCGCGCATGGGCCGCCGCTTACTACCGGCCACGTAACGCGCGGCCGGCCTCGGCATCGTCATCGGCCCGCAGGCTACCCAGCGCCTACCCGCCGCATGCCGACCGGCCTGCGTCCCTGGATCCGGCCCCGGATTACGGCGCCGCGCCGCAACTGCCCGCGCGGCGCCGCCGACCCGCATCCTGCGGCGGCTCGCCGCCCACCGCGACATGACGCGGACCGCCGCTCGGCTCTAAAATGCCGGGATTCCCTACCCGGTGTTTCGCCATGCTTGCCCGCTTTCCCCTGTATCTGCGCCTCGTCCGGATGGACAAGCCGATCGGCAGCCTGCTGCTGCTGTGGCCGACGCTCAACGCGTTGTGGATCGCGTCGGACGGCCGTCCGCGCTGGCCGCTGGTCGCGATCTTCGCGCTCGGCACGCTGCTGATGCGCTCGGCCGGCTGCGCGATGAACGACTATGCCGACCGCGATTTCGATCGTCACGTGAAGCGCACGGCCGATCGGCCGCTGACCTCGGGCAAGATCCGCGCATGGGAGGCCGTCGCGATCGCGGCGGTGCTGTCGTTCGTCGCGTTCCTGCTGATCCTGCCGCTCAATACGCTGACGAAAGAGCTGTCGGTCGTCGCGCTGTTCGTCGCCGGCTCGTATCCGTTCATGAAGCGCTTTTTCGCGATTCCGCAGGCGTACCTCGGCATCGCGTTCGGCTTCGGCATCCCGATGGCGTTCGCGGCCGTGCAGGGCACGGTACCGGCGCTCGCGTGGGTGATGCTGGTCGCGAACGTGTTCTGGTCGGTGGCGTACGACACCGAATATGCGATGGTCGACCGCGACGACGACATCAAGATCGGGATCCGCACGTCCGCGCTGACGTTCGGCCGCTTCGACGTCGCGGCCATCATGCTCTGCTATGCGGTGACGCTCGGCATCTACGCATGGATCGGCGCGACGCTCGGCTTCGGGCTCGCGTTCTGGGCCGGCTGGGCCGCGGCGCTCGGCTGCGCGCTGTATCACTACACGCTGATCAAGGACCGCGAGCGGATGCCGTGCTTCGCCGCATTCCGGCACAACAACTGGCTTGGCGGCGTGCTGTTCGCCGGGATCGCCGCGCACTATCTGGTGGCCGGTGCGGCCGGTAACTGAACCGGCGTGAACCGGCCCGAACCGGCCTGAGCTGGCAGGCGCCGCGAAGGCGCGATGCAACAAAAAAGCGGCCGAGGCCGCTTTTTTGTTGGCGCACCGGGAAACCGGCGCAGGCTGCAGCGCTTACGCGCGGCCGAGCTCGTCGCCCATTTCCTGCGCGCGCGCGTGCGCAGCGAGCGCGCCGCGCACGATCGCTTCCTTCACCTGCTGCGCGTCGAACGACGCGAGCGCGGCGGCCGTCGTGCCGCCTTTCGACGTCACGCGCTCGCGCAGCACGCTCGCCGGCTCGCCCGACTGCGCGGCCAGCTGCGCGGCGCCGGCGAACGTCGCGACCGCGAGCGCGCGGCCCTGTTCGTCGTTCAGGCCGAGGCGGCGGGCGGCCTCCTGCAGCGCTTCGATGAAATAGAACACGTAGGCCGGCCCGCTGCCCGAGATCGCGGTGACCGCGTCGAGCTGCGCTTCGTCGTCGAACCAGACGATCTCGCCGACCGCGCCGAGCACGCTCGACGCCAGTTCGCGACCGGTCGCGTCGACGCCCGGCAGCGCCGCGAGGCCCGTCACGCCCATGCCGACCAGCGCCGGCGTGTTCGGCATCGTGCGCACGACACGCGTGTAGCCGCCGAGCCAGCGCGCGAGGTCGGCGCCGCGGATGCCGGCCGCGATGCTGATCACCAACTGCGACTTCAGGTGCGGCGCGAGCGCCTGCGCGACCTCCTTCAGCACCTGCGGCTTCACCGCGAGCACGATCGCGTCGTAATCGGCGAGCGTCGCGTCGACGGCCGCGCCGGTGCGGATCCCGAACTGCTGCGCGGCACGCGCGCGCACGTCCTCGTTGACGTCGATGGCGTACAGGCCGTCGGCGGCGACGCCGCGCTTGACGAGCCCGCCGATCAGGGCCGCGGCCATGTTGCCGCCGCCGATGAATGCGATTTTCATGATGTCGGATTGAGCGAGTGAGTGAACGGAAAGGCGGCGCGGCGCTCAGTGCGAATAGTCGCGCGCGCCGAAGATCGCGGTGCCGACGCGCACGATCGTCGCGCCTTCGAGCACCGCCGCTTCGAGATCCGCGGACATGCCCATCGACAGCGTGTCGAGGGCCAGCCCGTGCGCGCGCAGCGTGTCGAACAGCGCGTGCAGCGCGCGATGCGGCGCGCGTTGCGCATCGGTATCGCCGGCCGGCTCGGGGATCGCCATCAGGCCGCGCAGCCGCAGCGCCGGCAGCGCGGCGACCGCGCGTGCGAGCTCGGCCACGTCGGCCGGCGCGACGCCGCTCTTCGATTCCTCGCCGCTGATGTTGACCTGGATGCACACGTTCAGCGGCGGCAGCTGCGGCGGGCGCTGTTCGGACAGGCGTTGCGCGATCTTCAGCCGGTCGACCGAATGAACCCAGTCGAAGCGCTCGGCCACCGCGCGCGTCTTGTTCGATTGCAGCGGCCCGATGAAATGCCATTCGAGCGCGCTGCGCAGGTCGGCGAGCGCGTCGATCTTGTCGATCGATTCCTGGACGTAGTTCTCGCCGAACGCGCGTTGTCCGGCCGCGTGCGCGGCGCGCACGTCGTCGGCGGGGAAGGTCTTCGACACGGCGAGCAGCGAGACGGTCGCGGGATCGCGGCCGGCTGCGCGGGCGGCGTCGGCGATGCGGCGGTGAACGGAGTCGAGGCGGGCGGCGAGATCGGACATGACGGGCACGGAAGCTGGCACTGAAGCGGAGACGGCGCGCTGCGGCACCGCATGCGCCGCAGCAAAGCGCCCATTATACGGACGGCACGCGGACGGACGGCAGGCGGACGGCGCGCCGCGCCGCAGCGGGCCGCCGCTCGCGTCAGCCGTACAGCAGATGCTCGACGAGCTGCACCCAGTGCACGACCGGAATCTGCGTGCCGCTTTGCAGGTGCGCGATGCAGCCGACGTTGCCGGACACGATCATCTGCGGTTCGAGCGCCTGCAGCTTCAGCAGCTTCTGCTTGCGCAGCCGGTACGACAGCGACGGCTGGGTCAGCGAATAAGTGCCGGCCGATCCGCAGCACAGATGGCTGTCGACCGGCAGCCGCACGTCGATGCCGAGCGTCTCGAGCAGGCGCTCGACCTTGCCGCGCGACTGCTGGCCATGCTGCAGCGTGCACGGCGGGTGATACGCGACGGTATGGATCGCGCGGCGTCGCGCGAGCGTCGCCAGCTCGGCCTCGGACGCGAGCAGCACGTCGGAGATGTCGCGCGTGAGCGCGACGATGCGCTGCGCCTTCTCCGCGTAGGCCGGGTCGTCGCGCAGCAGGTGCGCGTATTCGAGCACCGTCGCGCCGCATCCCGATGCGTTCATCACGATCGCCTCGGCGCCTTGCTCGACATGCGGCCACCACGCGTCGATGTTGCGGCGCGCGTCGTCGAGCGCGTCGTCGTGATAGTTCAGGTGCAGCCGGATCGCGCCGCAGCAGCCGGCGTCCGGCGCGACGACCGTCTCGATGCCGAGCGCATCCAGCACGCGTGCGGTCGCGATGTTGATGTTCGGCAGCATCGACGGCTGCACGCAGCCGCCGAGCATCAGCATCTTGCGCGCATGCGGCTGCTGCGGCCACTCGAGCAGCCGCGTGCGCGGCGGCACCTTGTCGCGCAGCCGTTTCGGCAACAGCGGCCGCACGTGCTGGCCGAGCCGCATCATCGGCGAGAACAGCGCCGCGTTCGGCACGACGCTCGCGAGCAGCCGGCGCATCAGCCGCTGCTGCGCCGGGCGCTGCACCTGCGCCTCGACGTGCTTGCGGCCGATTTCGACGAGCCGGCCGTATTGCACGCCCGACGGGCAGGTCGTCTCGCAGCTGCGGCAGGTGAGGCAGCGGTCGAGGTGCTGCTGCGTGCTGCGCGTGACGGGCGCGCCTTCGACCATCTGCTTGATCAGGTAGATGCGGCCGCGCGGGCCGTCGAGTTCGTCGCCGAGCAGCTGGTAGGTCGGACACGTCGCGGTGCAGAAGCCGCAATGCACGCACTTGCGCAGGATCGCGTCGGCCTCGTCGCCGTCGGCCGTGTTGCGGATGAAATCGGCGAGGTTCGTTTGCATCTCAGAGATCGGGGTAGAGCCTGCCGCGGTTGAAGATGCGCGCCGGATCGAACGCGGCCTTCAGCCCGCGGTGGATCTTCATCAGCGGCGCGGGCAGCGGCGTGAACACGCCGGCGCTGCGGTCGTAGGAATCGCCCGCGCGGAACAGCGTCGCGTGGCCGCCGGCCTGCTTCGCGCTCATGCGCACCGTCTGCGCATCGGCGTCGGTGATCCACCAGCGCTGCGCGCCGCCCCATTCCATCAGCTGGTTGCCGGCCAGATGCATCGGCTCGGTGATCGACGGCAGCGACAGGCGCCACAGCGCATAGCCGGGCGGAATGCCGTTGAAGAACGGATCGGTGTGCTCGCGCAGGCCGGCCCAGAAGCGCTCGGCTTCGACCGCATCGACGACTTCGCCGCCGAGCAGCGTTTTCGCCGACTTGACCGCCGCTTCCGCGCCGGACAGCCGCAGCACCAGCGTGCCGTTGCGCCAGCCGCTCGCGCTCACCGGCAGCGGATGGCCGCCCCATTCGTTGAGCTTGCGCACCGCGTCGGTGGCCGTCATCTCGAACTTCAGCGTGACTTCGGCGACCGGCACCGGCAGCACCTTGATCGACAGCTCGAGCATCAGCCCGAGCGTGCCGAGCGCGCCGGCCATCAGGCGCGACACGTCGTAGCCGGCGACGTTCTTCACGACCTGCCCGCCGAAGCGCAGCACTTCGCCGCGCCCGTTCATCAGCGTGACGCCGAGCACGAAGTCGCGCGGCGCGCCGCAGGCCGCGCGCCGCGGGCCGGCGAGACCGGCCGCGATGCAGCCGCCGACGGTGGCCGCGCGGCCGAAGTGCGGCGGCTCGAACGGCAGCATCTGGCCGCGCTCGGCGAGGACGGCTTCGAGCTGCGCGAGCGGCGTGCCCGCGCGCACCGTGACGACGAGCTCGGCCGGGTCGTACGACACGACGCCTTGAAACGCGCGCGTGTCGAGTATTTCGCCGTCCAGCGTCTGGCCGTACCAGTCCTTGGTGCCGCCGCCGCGGACCCGCAGCGGCCGCCCGTCGGCGCTGGCGGCGCGCACGCGCTCGGCCCATCCGGCGACGATGTCGTCCTCTTCCATGTTCCGTTGCTGCCTCGTTGTTGTCCGGTCGATTGTACCGGGGTGGCGCGAATCCACATCGCGACTATCCCTAACGCCCCGACGCGCGCACGCCGGGCCTCCGCACGGCGCGCGCCGCTCAGAAGCGCGGCAGGTCGGGATGCGGCAGCAGCCCGCCGCGCACGTGCTGACGGCCGTACTCGGCGCAGCGCGCGCGGGTCGGGATGCCCTTGTCGGGGTTGAGCAGCCCGGCCGGATCGAACGCGCGCTTGACCGCGAAGAACGCGTCGCGCTCCTGCGGCGAGAACTGCACGCACATCGAATTGAGCTTTTCGATGCCGACGCCGTGCTCGCCGGTGACGCTGCCGCCGAATTCCACGCAGCATTCGAGGATCTCCGCACCGAACTGCTCGGCGCGGTGCAACTGCTCGGGATCGTTCGCGTTGTAGAGGATCAGCGGATGCATGTTGCCGTCGCCGGCATGGAATACGTTGATGCAGCGCAACCCGTAGCGTGTCTCGAGCTGCTCGATGCGCGCGAGCAGCGGCCCGATCGCGCGGCGCGGCACGGTGCCGTCCATGCAGTAATAGTCGGCCGAGATGCGGCCGGCGGCCGGGAACGCGTTCTTGCGGCCCGACCAGAAGCGCAGCCGCTCGCTCTCGTTGCGCGACACCTGAATGCGCGTCGCGCCGTGCTCGCGCAGCACGGCCGTCATGCGGACGATCTCCTCCGCGACTTCCTCGGGCGTGCCGTCGGATTCGCACAGCAGGATCGCCTTCGCGTCGACGTCGTAGCCGGCGTGCGTGAACGCCTCGACCGCCTGCGTGGCCGGCTTGTCCATCATCTCGAGCCCGGCCGGGATGATGCCCGACGCGATGATCGCGGCGACCGCCTCGCCGCCCTTCACGACGTCGTCGAAGCTCGCCATCACGAGCTGCGCGGTCTGCGGCTTCGGGATCAGCTTCACCGTCACTTCGGTGACGATCGCGAACATCCCTTCGCTGCCGATCATCACCGCGAGCAGGTCGAGGCCCGGCGTGTCGAGCCCGAGCGAGCCGAACTCGACGATCTCGCCGTCCATCGTGACCGCGCGCACGCGCATCACGTTGTGCACCGTCAGCCCGTACTTCAGGCAGTGGACGCCGCCCGAATTCTCCGCGACGTTGCCGCCGATCGTGCAGGCGATCTGCGACGACGGATCGGGCGCGTAATACAGCCCGTACGGCGCGGCCGCCTCGGAAATCGCGAGGTTGCGCACGCCGGGCTGGACGGTCGCCGTGCGCGCGTACGGATCGACTTCGACGATCCGAGTGAAGCGCGCGAGCGACAGCACGACGCCGTTCGCGATCGGCAGCGCGCCGCCCGACAGGCTCGTGCCCGCGCCGCGCGGCACGATCGGCACTTCCATGCGGCGGCAGATCTGCACGATGCGCTGCACCTGCGATTCGGTTTCCGGCAGCGCCACCGCGAGCGGCAGCCGGCGATACGCCGACAGGCCGTCGCATTCGTACGCGGCGGTGTCTTCGTCGCGGTACAGCAGGCAATGGGTCGGCAGCACGGCCATCAGCGCCTGCACGATTTCGCGCTGGCGCTGCGCGCGCATCGCGCTCGACAGTTCGACGGAAGCGTTCATTGAGTCTCCTGAGCGCGCGCGGCCGCGCGCCGCCGTGTCAGCACGTGAAGATCTTGCCGGGATTCATCAGGTTGCGCGGATCGAGCGCGAGCTTGATCGCCCGCATCGCGTCGATCGCGTTCTCGCCGTGCTCCTTCGGCAGGAAGCGCATCTTGTGCAGGCCGACGCCGTGTTCGCCGGTGCAGGTGCCGCCCAGCCGCAGCGCGCGCTCGACGATCCGGTCGTTGATGCGTTCGGCTTCGTCGAGCTCGGCGGGCTTGTCGGGGTCGATCAGGATCGCGACGTGGAAATTGCCGTCGCCGACGTGGCCGACGATCGGGCAGGGCAGCGACGACGCGCGCAGGTCGGCTTCGGTTTCCTCGACGCAGGCGGCCAGCTGCGAGATCGGCACGCAGACGTCGGTCGTCACCGCGCGGCAGCCGGGCTTGAGCTGCAGCATCGCGAAGTACGCGTTGTGGCGCGCGGCCCACAGCCGCGTGCGGTCCTCGGGGCGCGTCGCCCATTCGAAGCCCTGGCCGTGGTTCTGGCCGGCGAGCGCCTGCACGAGCTCGGCCTGCTCCTTCACGCCGGCGTCGGTGCCGTGGAATTCGAAGAACAGCGTCGGCGCCTCGGCGAGCGTCAGGTTCGAATGGCGATTGATCGAGCGCACCGCCAGCGCGTCGACGAATTCGACGCGCGCGATCGGCACGCCGATCTGGATCGTCTCGATCACGGTGCGCACCGCGTCGCCCATCGTCGGGAACGCGCAGATCGCGGCCGACACCGCTTCGGGCAGCGGATGCAGGCGCAGCGTGATCTCGGTGATCACGCCGAGCGTGCCTTCCGAGCCGACGAACAGCCGCGTCAGATCGTAGCCGGCCGACGACTTGCGCGCGCGCGAGCCGGTCTTCACGACGCGGCCGTCGGCGAGCACGGCGCTCAGGCCGAGCACGTTCTCGCGCATCGTCCCGTAGCGCACGGCGTTGGTGCCCGAGGCGCGGGTCGCCGTCATGCCGCCGATGCTGGCGTCGGCGCCCGGATCGATCGGGAAGAACAGGCCGGTGTCGCGCAGCGCTTCGTTCAGCGCCTTGCGCGTGATGCCCGGTTCGACCGTCACGGTCAGGTCTTCCGCGTCGATCGACAGCACACGGTTCATCTCCGACAGATCGAGCGACACGCCGCCGCGCACCGCCAGCAGATGGCCTTCGAGCGACGAGCCGGCGCCGTACGGGATCAGCGGGACGCTGTAGAGCGCGCACAGCGACACGACGGCGCGCACTTCGTCGGCGTTGTGCGCGAACACGACGGCGTCGGGCAGTTGCGGATCGAACGGGGATTCGTCGCGGCCGTGATGGGCGCGGACCGCGTCGGCGATCGACACGCGCTCGCCGAAGGCGGCGCGCAGCGCATCGAGCATCGCGGGAGGAAGCGGGCGGCGCGTGGCGGCCGGCGTGGCGGGGTGATTCACGAGCGTCTCCTGACGGCTGCTTGTCGAACTTTTGGGTCATTCTACGCCGCAACGTCCGCTGCGACCCGCCCCGCCGGCTGCGATAATCGCGTTCCTACACAACCGGGCCGCGTCGCGGCCGCGCACGAGAGGACATTCGCATGGGCAACCGCTTGAGCAAGATCGCCACGCGCACGGGCGACGACGGCACCACCGGCCTCGGCGACGGCCGGCGCATCGGCAAGGACGACGCGCGGATCGTCGCGATCGGCGACGTCGACGAACTGAACTCGAATCTCGGCGTGCTGCTCGCCGAGCCGCTGCCGGACGACGTGCGCACCGCGCTCGTGACGATCCAGCACGACCTGTTCGATCTGGGCGGCGAGCTGTGCATCCCCGGCCACACGGTACTCGACGACACGCATCTCGCGCGCCTCGACCGATGGCTGGCCGACTACAACGCGACGCTGCCGCCGCTGCGGGAATTCATCCTGCCGGCCGGCTCGCGCGCCGCGTCGCTCGCGCACGTGTGCCGCACCGTGTGCCGGCGCGCCGAGCGTTCGATCGTCGCGCTCGGCCGTGCCGACACGTTGAACGATGCGCCGCGGCGTTACGTGAACCGGCTGTCCGACCTGCTGTTCGTGCTCGCGCGCGTGCTGAACCGCGCCGGCGGCGGCTCGGACGTGCTGTGGGAGCGAGGGCGCGTGCGCTGAGCCGCGCGCCTTCCCGCGCTGCGACAATTTGCCCGAGGGGCCGCGATTTTTAAACATGTATCGTTTGAGCATGTTTAACGGAGAACGACATGACTGACATCACCGCCGACCAGATGGCTCGTGTGAAGGCCACTGCCCCCGTCCTGGCCGTGCACGGCGCGACGATCACGAAGCACTTCTACCAGCGCATGTTCACGCGCCATCCCGAGCTGAAGAACCTGTTCAACCAGACGCACCAGAAGACCGGCAGCCAGCCGGAGACGCTCGCGAAGGCCGTCTATGCGTATGCGGCGAACATCGACAACCTCGGCGCGCTCGGCGGAGCGGTGTCGCATATCGCGCACAAGCACGCGAGCCTGAACATCCGTCCGGAGCATTACCCGATCGTCGGCGAGAACCTGCTTGCATCGATCGTCGAAGTGCTCGGCGACGCGGTGGACGCGCAGACGCTCGAAGCCTGGCGCGTCGCGTACGGCCAGCTCGCGCAGATCCTGATCGGCGCCGAGGCCGACCTGTACGCGGGCGCCGCCTGGAGCGGCTTCCGTCCGTTCAAGGTGGCCCGCAAGGTGCGTGAAAGCGACGAGATCACGTCGTTCTACCTGACGCCGGCCGACGGCGGCGCGGCGCCGACCTTCGAGCCGGGCCAGTACGTCACGGTGAAGCGCTTCGTCGGCGATCTCGGCGTCGACCAGCCGCGCCAGTACAGCCTGTCCGACGCGCCGCACGGCAAGTGGCTGCGCATCTCGGTGAAGCGCGAGTCCGGCCAGGCCGAAGCGGTTCCGGCCGGCAAGGTTTCCACGCTGATGCACGACGGCGTGGAGGAGGGCGCGATCGTCGAGGTGACCGCGCCGATGGGCGAATTCTCGCTGAAGCGCGGCGTCGATACGCCGGTCGTGCTGATCTCCGGCGGTGTGGGCCTGACGCCGATGGTGTCGATGGCGTCGACGCTGGTGGCCGAAGGCAGCAAGCGCGACGTGCGGTTCGTCCACGCCTGCCGCTCGGGCGCGGTGCACGCGTTCCGCGACTGGCTGAACGATACGGTGCGCGAACACGCGAATTTCAAGCGCACGGTGCTGTACGAGCTGGTCGGCCCGAACGACCGCGCGGGCGTCGATCACGACCTCGAAGGGCGCCTGACGCCGGAGCGCGTGCAGCAGTATGCGCTGGTGCCGGATGCCGACTACTACATCTGCGGCCCGATCGCGTTCATGAAGGCGCAACGCGACGCGCTGGTCGCGCTCGGCGTCGCGCCGGAACGCATCAACACCGAGATCTTCGGCTCGGGCGCGCTCGAGTAACGCCCGCCCGGCCGGTGTCGGCCGACGCAGCGACACAACGACAAAGCCCGGCGCGAGCCGGGCTTGTCTTATTGGGGCATCGATCGGGCCGCGGGCGGCATGCGCCGGCCCGCGGCCCGCTGGCCGGCCGTCAGTTGCCGCTGCCGCGTGCGACGCGGCGCGCCTTCACGGCTTCCGCGAGCCCTTCGAGCACCTTCACGCTGTCGTCCCACGCGATGCATGCGTCGGTGATGCTCTGGCCGTAGGTCAGCGCGCAGCCTTCCTTCAGGTCCTGGCGCCCCTCGACGAGGTGCGACTCGATCATCACGCCGACGATCCGCTCGTCGCCGGCCGCGACCTGGCGGCCGATGTCCGCGCACACCGGGATCTGGTTCTCGTGCTTCTTCGAGCTGTTCGCATGGCTCGCGTCGATCATCAGGCGCGCGGCGAGGCCGGCCTTGCCGATGTCCGCGCAGGCGGCGTTCACGCTGTCCGCGTCGTAGTTCGGCGTCTTGCCGCCGCGCAGGATCACGTGACAGTCTTCGTTGCCGGCCGTCGACACGATCGCCGAATGGCCGCCCTTGGTCACCGACAGGAAATGGTGCGGCTGCGACGCGGCCTTGATTGCGTCGACGGCGATCTTCACGTTGCCGTCGGTGCCGTTCTTGAAGCCGACCGGGCACGACAGCCCCGACGCGAGCTCGCGATGCACCTGCGACTCGGTCGTGCGCGCGCCGATCGCGCCCCACGAGATCAGGTCGGCGATGTACTGCGGGCTGATCATGTCGAGGTATTCGGTCGCGGCCGGCAGCCCCATCTCGTTGATCTGCAGCAGCAGCTCGCGCGCCGTGCGCAGCCCTTCGTTGATCTTGAAGCTGTTGTCGAGATGCGGATCGTTGATCAGCCCCTTCCAGCCGACCGTCGTGCGCGGCTTTTCGAAGTACACGCGCATCACGATTTCCAGCTCGCCCTTGAAGCGCTCCCGCTCCTTCACGAGCCGCCCCGCATATTCGAGCGCCGCCTTCGTGTCGTGGATCGAGCACGGCCCGATCACGACGATCAGCCGGTCGTCCATCCCGTGCAGGATCCGGTGCATCGAACGGCGCGACTCGTAGATCAGCTCGGACGCGGCCTCGGAGCATGCGAATTCGCGGATCAGGTGGGCGGGCGGCGTCAGTTCCTTGAGTTCGCGGATGCGGACGTCGTCGGTGTTGTGCGGGGGCATGCTGGTTCTCCTGGTTTTACGGGCGCCGTTCGGTCAGAGCGCGTGCGGCAGATTCATCGATTCGGGTGATTCGGTCGGCGCCGGCCGGTGCGGCGGGATCCGCTGCGACGGCCGGTTGGCGAAGGGCGAAAAAAAACCGCCGGGTTCGCCGGCGGTTTTTCGGGAATTTCGGTTGCGCTTTACGCGCCATCAACCCTCTCGATCCGCCAGCGGTCTGAGATGCCAAAAAAAGTAAAAATAAAACTTGGCGGACATGACGGAGATTCGGTTCGTCGAAAAAGTCGATTCGCAATTTATACCCGGTCGCCGCGCAGCTGGCAACCGGGGGCAGTCAAAAATGCGGGCAATCCGCGTGGTTTCGTCAAAATGCGCGGATTGTCTGCGCGGCGATGCGGTTATGCCGTACCGCCGACGGTCATCTTGTCGATCCGCAGCGTCGGCTGGCCGACGCCGACCGGCACGCTCTGGCCTTCCTTGCCGCAGACGCCGACGCCCGAATCGAGCGACATGTCGTTGCCGATCATGCTCACGTACTTCAGCGATTCCGGGCCGCTGCCGATCAGCGTCGCGCCCTTCACCGGGTAGGTGACCTTGCCGTTCTCGATCATGTACGCCTCGGACGCCGAGAACACGAACTTGCCGTTCGTGATGTCGACCTGGCCGCCGCCGAAGTTCACCGCGTACAGGCCGTTCTTCACCGACGCGATGATTTCCTGCGGATCCTTGTCGCCGTTGAGCATGTACGTGTTGGTCATGCGCGGCATCGGCAGCGCGGCGTACGACTCGCGGCGCGCGTTGCCGGTCACGGGCATCTTCATCAGGCGCGCGTTCAGCGTGTCCTGGATGTAACCCTTGAGGATGCCGTCCTCGATCAGCGTCGTGCACTGCGTCGGGTTGCCTTCGTCGTCGATGTTCAGCGAGCCGCGGCGGTTCGGCAGCGTGCCGTCGTCGACCACCGTCACGCCCTTCGCGGCAACCTGCTCGCCGATCCGGCCCGCGAATGCCGACGAGCCCTTGCGGTTGAAGTCGCCCTCGAGGCCGTGGCCGATCGCCTCGTGCAGCAGCACGCCCGGCCAGCCCGGCCCGAGCACGACGGTCATCGCGCCGGCCGGCGCCGGGCGCGCGTCGAGGTTCACCAGCGCGGCGTGCACCGCGTCGTCGACGTAGCGCGACAGCACGTCGTCGGTGAAATAGGCGTAGTCGAAGCGCCCGCCGCCGCCGCCCGAGCCGATCTCGCGGCGGCCGTTCTGCTCGGCGATCACCGTGACGGACACGCGCACGAGCGGCCGGATGTCGGCCGCGAGCGCGCCGTCGCTGCGCGCGACCAGCACGACGTCGTATTCGCCGGCGAGGCCCGCCATCACCTGCGTGACGCGCGGGTCGCGCCCGCGCGCCATCTGCTCGATGCGCTCGAGCAGCTTGACCTTGGCGGTCGCGTCGAGCGACGCGAGCGGGTCGGACGGCAGGTACAGGTCGCGGCCGGTGATGCCTTTCAGCGACGTCGCCGCCTTGATCTTCTGGCGGCCGCCGCCCGCCGCCGCGATCGCCTTGGTGGCCGCGGCCGCCTGGGCGATGGCTTCCGGCGACAGGTCGTCCGAATAGGCGAACGCGGTGCGGTCGCCCGCCACCGCGCGCACGCCGACGCCCTGGTCGATGCTGAAGCTGCCCGACTTCACGATGCCTTCCTCGAGGCTCCACGCTTCGCTGCGGGTGGCCTGGAAGTACAGGTCCGCGTAGTCGACGCGATGCGTGAAGATGTCGGCGATCGTGCGCGTGAGCAGGCTCTCGTCGAGGCCGTACGGCGTGAGGAGGATGTCCTTCGCCAGCGCAAGATTGCGGATGCCGGGTTCGATGATGTTCATGCGGGTATCGAGGTTTCTCAAAAAGTTGTCGGGTGCGTTCTGGACAGATGGGTTGGCCGGGCGGCGTTTCAAGCGGCGGCGGCGCTTCAGGCCAGCACGCGATGCCGCCACGCGGGCAGGCTCTGGCGCACGTCGGCGATGCGCTGAGAGTCGAGCGCGCCGGCCACGACGCCTGCGCCTTCGTCGCGGACCGCGACGATTTCGCCCCACGGATCGATCAGCATGCTGTGGCCCCACGTGCGCCGGCCGTTCTCGTGCTTGCCGCCCTGCGCGGCGGCCAGCACGTAGCACTGGTTCTCGACGGCCCGCGCGCGCAGCAGCGTTTCCCAGTGCGCGCGGCCCGTCGTATACGTAAATGCCGACGGCACGACGAGCAGTGCGCAATCGCCCATCCGGCGGTACAGCTCGGGAAAGCGCAGATCGTAGCAGACCGACAGGCCGATCCGCCCGAACGGCGCGTCGAACGCGACGACCGTGTCGCCCGCGCGGATCGTGCGCGCCTCGTCGAACGATTCGTCGCCTTTCTCGAAGTTGAACAGGTGGATCTTGTCGTAGCGGGCGGCCTCGCGGCCGCTCGGGTCGAACACGAGCGTCGTGTTCAGCACGCGGTCGGGCTCCGGCGCGTGCAGCGGCAGCGTGCCGCCGATCACCCAGACGCGGTGCCGCTGCGCGGCCTGCGCGAGGAACTGCTGGATCGGCCCGTCGCGATAGGGTTCGGCGAGCGCGAGCTTGTCGGTGTCGCGGTGGCCCATGAAGCAGAAATACTCCGGCAGCAGCACCAGTTGCGCGCCGTCTGCCGCCGCCTGCTCGATCAGATGGCCGGCGTCGGCGAGATTGCGCGCGACGTCCGGCGTGCTCACCATCTGCAGCGCGGCAACCCGGAAGGGCGTGGCGGAACGGGTCGAATCGGTCATCGCAGGATCGCTGGCTTCGTAAAAGGGGTGCGGTCCGGCGGCCTGCACGCGTCAGTGGCTTGCCGCATCGGCCGGACCGTGATCCATCTTACCCTGATCGCCCCGCACCCGCTCGATGTGCGGATGCGCCCACGAGCCGGTGATCGCGTAGTCGAGCGCGAACGCGTGCGACAGCGTCTGCGACAGCGCGTAGTTCGCCGCCAGCACGCCGACGCCGAGCAGCGGATTGACGATCGCGGCCGCGATCGCCGCGGTGCCGGCGCCGATCTTCGGCGCGACGTGCGCGTGCAGGTCCTGCGTCTCGGTGGCCAGATCGACCGCGCCGCGCACGGTCACGTTCGCGGGCGCCGTCGTCATCGAGAAGTCGTCGGTGCGGGCGATCCCGTTCGAGATCCGGCTGGTGCCGGTGATCTTGTCGAACGGCAGCCCCTTGCCGATCACGTCGCGGAAGTTCAGCGTCAGGAACCGCGCGAGGCTCTGCAGGCTCAGCACGCCGAGCAGTTTCGCGGCGCCCGGATCGACCTTCAGGATCTGGCCGTGCTCGAAGTCGAGCGCGACCTGGCCGCCGAGCGACGGCACCTCGACGGCCGTCGGGCCGCCGCGCCAGCCCACCTTGCCGGTCACCGTGCCGTGGCCGTTCTCGAGCGTGCGCGGCAGGCCGACGAGGTCGAGCAGCGCGCCCGCGTTGCCGACGTCGAGCTTGAAGTCGAACACGCTGCGCCGCGGCGCGTCGTTGTCGTCCACGCCGCGGGCCAGCGCGCGGCGCGACGTGCGCCAGTTGCCGGTCGCCGTCAGCTTCGCGGCCGGATTGGCGAGCTCGAGCCGATCGAGCTGCCACACCGGTACGCCGTCCTCGTCGATGTTGCGCGCGTTGACGACCAGCCGGCCGATGTCGTGATTGCGCGCGACGACCTGGTCGACGATCAGGTCCACCGACGGTATCGGCCGGTCGGTCGGCGTCGGCAGGTTCATCGCGCGGCCGACGAGGTCGTGCTCGGCGCTGTCGGGAATCACCAGCTTCGCGAGCCGTGCATTGAGCACGCCCGCGCCGTTGTGCCCGCCGCCCGGCGCCCACGACAGGTAGCCCGAGACCTGGTTCGACGCGATGTTCGCCTGCCACAGCTCGTCGACGTGCGACGCGCCGACGATCACGTTTTCCCAGTTGCGCTTGAGCAGCTTCAGCGTGCCGAAGTGGAGCGCGAAACGTTTCGGCGTGAAGCTGGCGACGTCGATGCGCGACCGCGCCGGCGCCTCCGGCGGCGGCTCCGGCGTGCGCGGCGTGTCGGGCTTCAGCGTGTGCGCGAGCGCGAGCCACGCGTCGGCATCCAACTCGTCGACGTCGACCGCTGCGCTCACGCCGTCCTGCGGCAGGTCGGGCATCCGGTGGATGCCCATCGCGCCGCGCAATGCGCGCAGCGGCTGGCCGCGCGTCGCGTCGAGCAGATAGGTGGCCGACACCGGGCCGAGCGTCAGGTCCGCGTGCTCGATGCGCTTGCCGCCGGCCGGCGCGGCCGGCTGCAGCGTGAAGCGAAACGGCATCGGCTCGCCGGCCGGTTTCGCGAACGGCGCCGGGAAGTTCAGCGCGACGCCCGTCAGGTCGGAGCGCGCGGTGATCTGCGGCAGGCTGCCCGGCGCGCCGCGCACGGCGACCTGGTACGGCGCGTCGCCGACCACGTGTTCGAGCAGCGCCGCGGCCGTGCCGCGCAGGTTCAGTCCGCGGGCGGCGTCGAGCGCGAGCTTGCCGTCGACGTCGACCGTGTACGGGCCGTGCGACTGGAAGCTGCCGTTCGCGTGCACCGGCCCGCCGAGGAAGCGCCCGGCCAGGTCGTGCAGCGACGCGCCGGCCTCCGTGAAGCGCACGCTGCCGCGCAGCGCGGACAGCGGCGGCACGCCGTCGGTCGACAGCGTGTTGCCGCCGAACGCGAGCGCGCCTTCGACGTGCGTGTGCGGATGCGGCACGTGCTGCGGAATCGTGATCTTCAGCGCGAGCGACGCCGGGCCCTGCGCGTCGATGCGCTGGCCGATGTGGCCGCTCATCGTGCCGAGCGAGCTGTTGTCCGCGTAGTCGATCAGGTCGGCGAGCGGCCCATGCGCGTGGCCGTCGATCACGAGCGGCGACTTCGAAGGATTGCCGAGGTCGTCGATCCGGCCGTTGACGTTCGTCAGCGCGACGCGCTTGTAGCGCGCGCGTGCGATGTCGAAGCGCAGCTTGTTCTGCGCGAGCTCGAACACGCCGTCGATCCCGTCGAGCGCCGGCCACACGCTCGGCGTGCCGTTCGCGAGCTTGCGCGGCGGGTAGGGCGTCGGCTCGAAGCGCCCGCCGGTGAACGGCGCGACGATGTGGAACACGCCGGCATCCGGCTCGTGTTCGAACGGGAATTTTTCGAGCGGGCCGCGCGCGACGATCGACGCGCCCTTGGTCACGCGGCCGTCCTGCAGCGCATGCCCGAGATATGCGCGCAGCCGCTCCGACATGCCGGTCGGCAGGTAGCGCGGGATGCGCGCCACCGCTGCGCGGGCGAACTCGGCGCGCAGGTCGAGCGAGCCGCGGCCGTGGCCGGGGTTCGTGTACGTGCCCGATACGTCGATCTCGGCATCGGGATTCGCGACGTACAGGTCGGGCAACGTCACGTCGACGCGCGCGTGTTTCTCGCCCGGCGCCGGCGTGATCACCCATTTGGCGTTGCCGCGCAGCCGGTCGAAGGTCAGGCGCGGTTCGTCGAACTCGCCGGGCACCGTGACCGCCGCGTTCACCGTGTCGAAGTGCGCGGCGCCGCCCGTCTCGGTCGCGTCGACGCTGCCCCACAGGTTCTCGACGCCCGGCCAGCCGGCGCGCGGATGGCCGCGCGGCGACAGCCCGGGCGGCGGCTCCTGCGCGGCGAAGCTGATGCCTTGCAGATCGCCGAGGAAGCGGTAGCGGACGATCGGCGCGGCGCCGGTGCGGCGTTCCTCGTCGGCGAGCTCGGCCCGCGCGGGCTTCGCGCGTTCGACCTCGATGTGATAGTTCGACACCATGCCGTGCGGGTCGAGCTTGATCAGCTCGTTGCGCAGCCGCGCCGGCAGCGGGAGTCCGCGGATGAATTCGCTGAGGATGCCCAGATCGACGCGGTCGCCGGCGACGCTCAGCAACTGCCCCTGATCGGCGGTCGGCACGCGGTAGCGGGCGGTCAGCGTCGACAGCGCGAGCGAGCGCGCGAGCGGCGTGCCGTCGGGCAGCGGCGGCTGGCCGAGCTCGGCGTTGAAGCGCGTCAGGTGCAGCGTGTAGTCGCGGCCGGCGTCGAGCGCGATGTCCCAGCCGAATCCGACCGTCGGCACTTCCAGGCGCGGCTGGGTCGGCCGCACGCGCAGCACGACGTCGGCGCCCTGCAGGTCGCCGCCCGCGGAGCGCAGGTGGCCGTCCTGAAAGGTCGCCCAGATCGCGTTGTCGATCCGGCCCGCGTGGGCCGTGAACGGCAGGTCGAGGTAGCGGCCGAGCGTCTGCAGGTCGACCGGGCCGGTGGACAAGTAAGCGTTGCCGGTCCAGTTGGTCGGCTTGCCGATCGGCGCGAGCGGCTTGTGCGTGAAGCGCGCGTGGAAGTCGAGCGGGCCGAGCAGCAGCGTGCCGTTGGCCGGCGCCTGCAGCGCGACCTTGTGCTCGCGGCCGTGGTTCAGCACGGCGAGGCGGATGCCCGACAGCGCGAGCTCCGGTGCGTCGTGCTGGGCGTCGCGCCAGCGCAGCGTGCCGTTGCGCAGCACGATCGCTTCCTGCTTCAGCAGCCAGGTGCCGAACGTGTCGTTGCCGCCGTGGGTGGTCGCGACGCCGATGCCCGCGACGCTCAGCGAACCGTCGGCCGCGCGCGCGACGACGAGATCCGGATGGTCGACGATCAGGCTGGACAGCGCAGGCGACAGCCGCAGCAGCGAGATCCACGACAGCGCGGCCGTCGCATGCGGCACCGACAGCGCGATGCGGCCGTCACGGCCGCGAATGGTGAGGTTCGTCACTTCGACGCCCGGCTGCATGCCCGACCAGTGCGGGGACAGCCTGCCGATCGAAAGCTGCGCGTGGAGCTTGTCGGACACGGCGCGCTCGATGCGCGGCCGGAATTCGTCGATGCGCGGCAGCACCACGTAGCGCAGCCCGAGGAATGCGCCGGACGCGACGAAGTACACGCCGATGCCGACTGCCAGCGTCACCCTGAACACGCGGCGCAGGACCGGATGATCGTGCTTCGGAGGTCCCGCTTCGGGCGCAGCTACGGCGGATTCCTGACGGTCGGACATGCGGCGGAGGGGCGGCGATATGGTAGTTTTGCAGATTGACGTTGAAATGTATCACAGGGGTTCGTGCCGGCGGCCGTTGCGCGCATGCGGCACGGGCTTTCCGGCGCGCGGTGTGGGCGGCGGCGCACGCGCGGCCGCTCACACCGCGCCGAGTCCAACGGTCTGTCGGCAGCGGCGCGCGCACGCGCGACCCGCGGCAACGGGCCTTACCGCCACGCCCGCTTTTCGATGACGATGACCGACGCTTCCGCCCTGATCAGCACGTCCTATTCCCGCTATCTCGCCCGCGCGGTCGCCGCGCGCCCCGCGCTGGCCGAGCTGATCGCCGCGTGGGCCGACGCGCCGCTCACGCGCGCGCGGCTCGACGCGCGCCTCACCGAGTTGCTCGCGGCGAGTTCCGGCGCGGCCGCGCCGGGCGACGACGAATTGAAGCGCGCGCTGCGGCAGTTGCGCGTCGAGGTGTTCGGCGCGGTGGCGGAGCGCGACCTGCGCGGCGTCGCGGACGTCGCCGAGGTCACGTCCGCGATGACCGACCTCGCCGAAGTGGCCGTGCAGCGCTCGCTCGCGCTGCTGTCCGCGGAGCTCGAGGCCACCTACGGCGAGCCGCGCGGCGCCGACGGCCAGCGCGTCGTGCTCGGCGTGGTCGGGATGGGCAAGCTCGGCGGCCGCGAGCTGAACGTGTCGTCGGACATCGACCTGATCTTCGTCTACGAGGACGACGGCGAGACGGCCGGCGGCACGCGCGCGCCGCTGTCCACGCAGGAGTACTTCACGCGGCTCGGCCGGCGCCTGATCGGCGTGCTGTCCGAGGTCACCGCCGACGGCTACGTGTTTCGCGTCGACATGCGGCTGCGTCCCAACGGCGATTCCGGGCCGCTCGTATGCAGCCTCGGGATGCTCGAGGAATACTTCTACGTGCAGGGGCGCGAATGGGAGCGCTATGCATGGATCAAGGGGCGGCTCGTGTCGGAAGGCGACAGCGACGCGGCGCGGCGGCTCGCATCGCAGCTCGAAGCAATCGTCAAGCCGTTCGTCTACCGCCGCTATCTCGATTTCGGCGTGATCGGCGCGATCCGTTCGCTGCATCAGCAGATCCGGCACGAGGCCGCGCGCCGCGCGTCGATGCGGCCCGACAAGGCCGACGACATCAAGCTCGGGCGCGGCGGCATCCGCGAGATCGAATTCAGCGCGCAGGTGTTCCAGCTGATCCGCGGCGGCCAGGACGCGGAGTTCCGCGTGCGGCCGACGCTCGCGGTGCTGCGCCATGCGCAGGCGCGCGGGCTGATCGGCGAGGACGTGCGCGAGCGGCTGACCGACGCGTACAACTTCCTGCGCACGCTCGAGCATCGGCTGCAGTATCGCGACGACGCGCAGACCCACGCGATGCCGGTCGATCCGGGCGAGCGGGCGGTGCTCGCCGCGTCGCTCGGTTTTGCCGACTACGCGGCGCTCACCGCCGCGCTCGATGCGCACCGGACCTTCGTCGAGGCGCAGTTCGACCAGATCTTCGCCGACAAGGGCAATGGCGGCGCGTGCGCGTCGGGCGAAGACGCTGCCGCCGCCTGGATATGGAGCGGCGCGCTCGCGGACGACGGCGACGACGAGACGCTGCTCGCGCGCCTCGACGGCCTCGGCTTCGCCGATCCGGCCGCGGTGCTCGCCCGGCTGCGCGCGATCTGGCAGTCGTCGCGCTATGCCGGTCTGCCGGAAAAGAGCCGGCAGCGCTTCGACAGCGTCGCGCAGCGCGCGCTCGAGGCCGCGCCGCGGATCGACGCCGCGCGCCGCGACGAGACGGTCGTGCGATTGTTCGATCTGCTGGAGACGGTCAGCCGGCGCGGCGTTTATCTCGCGCTGCTCACCGAGTACCCGGCCGCGCTCGATCGCGTGCTGTCGGTGCTCGGCACGACGCGCTGGGGCGGCGGCTATCTGATTCGGCATCCGCAATTGCTCGACGAGCTGCTCGACGACGAGGCGATCGCGAGCCCGTTCGACTGGCCCGCGTTCAAGGACGCGCTGCGCGCGCGGCTCGCCGCCGCCGACGGCCCCGAGCAGCAGATGGACCTGCTGCGGCACGCACAGCATGCGGAGGTGTTCCGCATCCTGCTGATCGACCTGGCCGGCCAGCTGTCGGTCGAGCACGTGAGCGACCGGCTGTCCGAGCTCGCCGATGCAGTGCTCGACGTGACGATCGAGGTCGTCTGGTCGCAGCTCGCGAAACGCCATCGCGACGTGCCGAAGTTCGCGGTGATCGCATACGGCAAGCTCGGCGGCAAGGAGCTCGGCTATGCGTCGGATCTCGATCTGATCTTCCTGTACGACGACCCGGACGAGCGCTCGGCGGACGTCTATACGACGTTTACGCGGCGGCTCATCACGTGGCTCACCACCGCGACCGGCGCGGGCGCGCTGTTCGACATCGACCTGCGGCTGCGGCCGAACGGCGAGGCCGGGCTGCTCGTCACCGATCTCGATGCGTTCCGCCGTTACCAGCTGCGCGAAGGTGATGCGGCGAATACCGCGTGGGTCTGGGAGCACCAGGCGCTGACGCGCGCGCGGTACAGCGCCGGCGACGCGCAGATCGGCGCGGCCTTCGAGGCGATCCGCCGACAGGTGCTGACGACGCCGCGCGATGCGGCCGTGCTCGCGCGGGAAATCGTCGACATGCGCGACAAGGTGTTCGCCGGTCACCCGAACCACAGCGAGCTGTTCGACCTGAAGCACGATCGGGGCGGGATGGTCGACATCGAGTTCATCGTCCAGTACTGGGTGCTGCTGCATGCGTCGAGCGATGCCGAGCTGATCCGCAACACCGGCAACATCGCGCTGCTGCGCGAAGTCGCGCGCTTCGGGCTGATGGAGGCGGACGAGGCGGAGTGCGTCGGCGCCGCGTACCGCAAGTACCGGAAGCTGCAGCACAAGCTGCGGCTCGACGGGATGGAGAAGGCGCGCGTCGACCCGGCGGTCGTGGCCGAGGAGCGGGCGGCTGTTACGGCGCTGTGGGCGCGGGTGTTCGGGGCGGTTCGAACGGGTGTTTGAGAGCGGCGGGTGGGGTGGGTGTTTGAGGCGATGATGAGGTGGGGCGGGCGCGTCGTATCGCGCAGTCGGGCCGCCGGTGATGGCCGGCGCGTCCGTTCCGCGGTTGCTTGCGGGGATTCGGGCGGGTGAGGTCGGAGTGCGGCCCGGTGTAGTCCGGTGCTTCGTGGTGTGGACCGGCGCGGCTCGGTGTGGTGTAGGCCGGCGCGACTCGGTGTGGCTCGGCACGGCGCGGCTCGGCACGGCTTCGGCACGGCACGGCACGACTCGGTGCGGCCCAGCACGGCTCGCAGTGGCCCAGCACGGCTCCGTGTGATCCGGCGCGGGCCGATATAGCCCGGCATGCCCCGATCCGGCCCGGGGTGGTCCGCCTCCATCCGACCCGGCCGTCGGCCGGGCCGCTCAGGCCGCGAGCATTTCCTTCGCGTGCTTGCGCGTGGTCGCGGTGATCTCCAGCCCGCCGAGCATCCGCGCGACTTCCTCCACACGGCTCGCCTTGTCGAGCGCGATGACCGACGATACGGTGCCGCCGCGCTCGTCCGCGCCCTTCGCGACCTGGAAGTGATGGTCGCCGCGCGCCGCGACCTGCGGCAGGTGCGTCACGCACAGCACCTGGCGGTTGCGCCCCAGCTGGTGCAGCAGGCGCCCGACCACTTCGGCGACGCCGCCGCCGATCCCGGTGTCGACCTCGTCGAAGATCAGCGTGGGCGTGGGGCTGGCCGCGCTGGCGATCACCGCGAGCGCGAGACTGATCCGCGCGAGTTCGCCGCCCGACGCGACTTTCGCGAGCGGCCGCAGCGGCACGCCGGGATGGCCGGCGACGCGGAATTCGACCTGTTCGAGCCCGTGCGGGCCGCCGTCGGCCAGCGGCACGAGCGCGACTTCGAAGCTGCCGCCCGCCATCGACAATTCCTGCATGCCGGCCGTGACCGCGGCGCCGAGCGCCTTCGCCGCCTGCGCGCGCGCCTTCGACAGCCGTTTCGCGTCGGCGAGATAGGCATCCCACGCCTTTGACTGCGCGGCTTCGAGCGCGCCGAGGTCGGCGGCCGCATCGAGCGCCGCGAGCTGCGCGCGGCGCGCCGCATGCTCCTCGTGCAGCGTGTCGGGCGGCAGCCGGAACTTCCGGGCGGTCGAGTGCAGCGCGTCGAGGCGCGCTTCGACCTGCGCGAGCCGGGCCGGATCGAGATCGAGGCGCTGCGCGTAGTGCGACAGCGAATAGACGGCTTCCTGCAGCTGGATCTCGGCCGGTTCGAGTGACGCGAGCGCGTCGGCGAGCCCGCTGTCGTAGTCGGCCAGGCCGCGCAGCTTCGACACGATCGCGCCGAGTTGGGGCAGCATCGCGCCGTCGGCCTCCGACAGCGCGTTGAGCGCGCCCTGCACGCCGGCGATCAGGTTCGCCGAATGCGACAGGCGCTTGTGCTCGTGGCCCACTTCATCCCATTCGCCCGGTTGCGGCGCGAGCTTGTCGAGCTCGGCGAGCTGCCATGCGAGCTTTTCGCGTTCGAGCTGAAGCTCGCGCTCGTGCGCCTTTGCCGCGTCGATCGCCTGTGTCGCGTCGCGCCACACGCGCCATGCGCGCGCGACGTTGGCGGCATCGGCGGCCAAGCCCGCGTGCGTGTCGAACAGCTCGCGTTGCGCGTCGGGCCGCATCAGCAACTGGTGCGCATGCTGGCCGTGGATGTCGACCAGCATCTCGCCGAGCTCGCGCAGTTGGGCGAGCGTGGCGCTGGTGCCGTTGATGAACGCGCGCGAGCGGCCGTTCGCGTCGATCACGCGACGCAGCATCACGGTGTCCTCGGCATCGAACGCGTGCTCGTCGAGCCAGCGCGCGACGCGGTCGTGCGGCGTGAACTCGGCGGTGATGTCGGCGCGGCCGCAGCCGGCGCGCACGACGCTCGCATCGGCGCGCTCGCCGAGGGCGAGCGCCAGCGCGTCGATCAGGATCGACTTGCCGGCGCCGGTTTCGCCGGAAAAGACGGTGAAGCCGCCGTCGAATTCGAGGTCGAGCGCGGCGACGATGACGAAGTCGCGTATCGAGAGGTGGCGCAGCATGGTGTCGGGCTCGCTTGCGTCAGGACGCCTTGTCGTCTTCGTTCGATGCGTGTTCGTTCCAGTGCAGCTTCTTGCGCAGCGTCGCGTAATAGCTGTAGCCGATCGGGTGCAGGAACGGCACCGTGTGCTTCGAGCGGCGCACTTCGATCGTGTCGTTCAGCTCGAGCGCCGTGAAGGACTGCATGTCGAAGTTCACGTTGACGTCGCGACCGGCGACGATCTGGATGGCGATCTTCGAATCGTCCGGCAGCACGATCGGCCGGTTCGACAGCGCGTGCGGCGCGATCGGCACGAGCACGACGCCCTGCAGTTGCGGATGCAGGATCGGGCCGGCCGACGACAGCGCGTACGCGGTCGAGCCGGTGGGCGTCGCGACGATCAGGCCGTCCGAACGCTGGTTGTACATATAGCGGCCGTCGACCGACGCGCGCAGCTCGACCATCCCGGAAAAGCCGCTGCGGTTCACGACGACGTCGTTGAAGGCGAGCGCGTGGTAGATCGGTTCGCCGTTGCGCACGATCCGCGCCTCGAGCAGCGAGCGCTCCTCGCGCTCGAACTTGCCCGACAGGATCACCGGCACGAGCGCCTGCATGTCGGCTGCGGCGATATCGGTGATGAAGCCGAGCCGCCCGTGGTTGATGCCGATCAACGGCGTCTTGTACGGCGCGAGCTGGCGGCCGATGCCGAGCATCGTGCCGTCGCCGCCGAGCACCACCGCGACGTCCGCGCGCGCGCCGATTTCCGCCGGCGTGAGCGCCGGATAGCCCGAGATGCCGATCTCGCGCGCGGTATCGGCCTCGAACACGACGTCGAAGCCGAGTTTCGCGATGCAGCCAGCGAGCGTGGCGAGCGGCTCGGCGATGCCGGGCGTGTTGCTCCGGCCGACGAGCGCAACAGTATTGAACTGATTACCGGTTTTCATGCCGGCATTACACCATAGCTCGTTGACGAAAAGAACCGGCTGCGCGCGCACGGGGCCGGATCGGCCGGCCGGCGCGATGAACGCTGCGGCCACTCGCCGCGCCCGCCCGGTTGCGCTAAAATTTTCCACCATGCTAGATCCTCGCGCACGAACCCTCCTCAAAACCCTGATCGAACGGTATATCGCCGACGGTCAGCCGGTCGGCTCGCGCACGTTGTCCCGTTACTCCGGGCTCGAGCTGAGCCCGGCGACGATCCGCAACGTGATGTCCGACCTGGAGGAACTCGGCCTCGTGTCCAGCCCGCATACCTCCGCCGGGCGCGTCCCGACGCCGCGCGGCTACCGGCTGTTCGTCGACACGATGTTGACGGTCGAGGCGCCGATCGACGCCGAGGCCGTCGCGCGGCAGGTGCAGAACACGCTGCAGGCCGGCGAGCCGCAGCAGCGCGTGGTGGCGGCGGCGGCGAGCGTGCTGTCGAACCTGTCGCAGTTCGCCGGCGTCGTGCTGACGCCGCGGCGCAGCCACGTGTTCAAGCAGATCGAATTCATGCGGCTGTCGGACAAGCGGATCCTGCTGATCATCGTCACGCCCGAAGGCGACGTGCAGAACCGGATGCTCGCGACGCCGCGCGACTACACGCCGTCGCAGCTGACCGAGGCGTCGAATTACATCAACGCGCACTTCGCCGGCCTGTCGTTCGACGAGGTGCGCCGCCGCCTGCGCGACGAGATCGACCAGCTGCGCGGCGACATGACCACGCTGATGCATGCGGCCGTGACGGCCAGCACCGAGGTGCCCGACACCGAGGACACCGTGCTGATTTCCGGCGAGCGCAACCTGCTCGAAGTGGCTGACCTGTCGTCCGACATGGCGCGGCTGCGCAAGCTGTTCGACGTGTTCGACCAAAAGACGGGCCTCCTGCAACTGCTCGACGTGTCGAGCCACGCCCAGGGCGTGCAGATATTCATCGGCGGCGAATCGACGCTCGTGCCGATCGAGGAAATGAGCGTCGTCACCGCGCCGTACGAGGTGAACGGCAAGATCGTCGGCACGCTCGGCGTGATCGGCCCGACCCGCATGGCGTACAACCGCGTGATCCCGATCGTCGACATCACGGCGCGGCTGCTGTCGCTCGCGCTGAGCCAGCAATAAGCCGGCCGCTTGCGCACCGTCATCGTTCTGTCATCGTCCCGCGGCGCCGTGTGCGCCGCCAGTCGGCCGAACGGCCAGCCGCCCCGATCGAGGCGGGCCGCTATAATTGAGAGCCGTTCGACTGCGTGCCGCGAGCACGATCCTGCCCATGCGCTTTGACCTTGAGCCGCCTTCGAGCGTCGCGGCTGCCCATCGCATCGGTGTGCTGCTGATCAATCTCGGCACGCCCGACGCCCCGACCCCGCGCGCGGTGCGCCGCTATCTCGCCGAATTCCTGTCCGATCCGCGCGTCGTCGAAATTCCGCAGGCCATCTGGCAGGTGCTGCTGCGCACGGTGATCCTGCCGTTGCGCGGCCGCGCGTCGGCGAAGAAATACGCGGCGGTCTGGATGCCTGAAGGCTCGCCGTTGCGGGTGTACACCGAACGCCAGACCGAAGGCGTGCGGCATTTGCTCGCAGCGAACGATTATCAGGTGCAGGTCGATTACGCGATGCGCTACGGCAGCCCGAACATCGCGCAGGCGCTCGCGCAGTTCAAACGCGCGGGCGTCGAACGCGTGCTGTTGATGCCGATGTATCCGCAATACTCGGCGTCCACCACCGCAACCGCGTTCGATGCCGCGTTCGCCGCGCTCACGCGGATGCGCAACCAGCCGGAAGTGCGCACGGTGCGGCACTATGCCGACCATCCGGCCTATATCCATGCGCTCGCCGAGCAGGTGCGTCACTACTGGGCGCAGCACGGCCGGCCCGACTTCGCGGCCGGCGACAAGCTCGTACTGAGCTTCCACGGCGTGCCGAAGCGCACGCTCGACCTGGGCGACCCCTATCACGACCAGTGCCAGCAGACGGGTGCGCTGCTGATGGCCGCGCTCGGGCTGTCCACGCTCGAATGCCGCGTGACGTTCCAGTCGCGCTTCGGCAAGGCCGAGTGGCTGCAGCCGTACACGGCGCCGACGCTGCGCGAGCTCGGCGAGGCCGGCGTGCGGCGCGCCGACGTGTTCTGTCCGGGCTTCACGGCCGATTGCCTGGAGACGATCGAGGAAATCGGCATGGAAGTGCGCGACGAGTTTCTCGCGGGCGGCGGCCAGGCGTTCCACCGGATACCGTGCCTGAACGGGGCGTCCGCGTGGATCGGCGCGCTCGGCGAGATCGTCGCCGAGAATCTGCAGGGCTGGCCGGCCAAGGCGGCGCAGCCCGAAACGGTGAGTTGAACGCGATGAACTACAGGATTTCGACCGAACCGGGCGCGAAACTGCGCATCGACAAGTGGCTGTGGGCGGCGCGGTTCTTCAAGACGCGTTCGCTTGCATCGGACGCGGTCGACAAGGGCCACGTGAAGATCGGCGGCGCGGCCGTCAAGCCGTCGAAGGACGTGCGCGTCGGCGACGAGGTCGAGATTGCGATCGACGGAGTGGTCTGGCACATTGCCGTGCTGGGCATCTGCGACGTGCGCGGGCCGGCGAGCGTCGCGCAGACGCTCTACGCGGAAACCGAGGCCGGCCGCACCGCGCGGCTCGCCGAACTCGAACGGCGCCGTACCTACCGGGAGCCGGCGGCCGAGCTGCACGGCCGGCCGACCAAGCGCGACCGTCGCATCATCGACAGATTTTCGGGTGAACGCTGAACATCTGGTCGAACGTCGCGCGGGCGCTGCCGTATTCGGTGGTGCGGTCGGTGACGGCGCCGGACAGGCAGATGGTGGTGGTGCCGGCAATGAGTACCAGCGCGACCACCGATATCGCAAAGGTCAGTTTCACGGTACTCGCCTCATGGTGGATGTCGGGTGGCGGCAAGCTAGGGTTAACGCGCTTTCCGACGCTTGAATGGAGTGTAGTGCAGGCCCCGATGCCGAGCTAGTACTTGCCTGGTAAGCGGTGTTACCGGTCGTTTCGTCCAATCTGGCGGCAAATGCGTGCAATCGCGCGCCGCGCGCGCGGTTGTTTCGCGGTCTTCACGAATCGGCGCGGATAACCCTCTTGAAATCGCAGTTTCCGGCCTTATTTGCAGCAGCAATGTGCGGCGCCGCGGGCATACGGCCCGGCGGTTGCCGGTTTGGCTTCAACCTCTAATCGACTTTCAGCGACATGGAAAACACGCAAGAGAACCCGGCTACCCAATCGGCCGAAGACATCGGCAGCGCGAAGCAAGCGGCACAAGGCGCCGCTCCCGCCGCCGAAGCCGCCGACGCGGCGCTCGCGGAGGCTCAAGCCAAGGTCGCCGAGCTGCAGGAGAGCTACCTGCGGGCGAAGGCCGAGACCGAAAACGTCCGTCGCCGCGCGCAGGACGACGTGTCGAAGGCGCACAAGTTCGCGATCGAGAGCTTCGCCGAGCACCTGCTGCCGGTGCTCGACAGCCTCGAGGCGGCTGCCGTCGATACCTCCGGCGACATCGCGAAGGTGCGCGAAGGCGTCGAGCTGACGCTGCGCCAGTTGACGAGCGCGCTCGAGAAGGGCCGCGTCGTCGCGATCAACCCGGTCGGCGAGAAGTTCGACCCGCACCAGCACCAGGCGATTTCGATGGTCCCGGCCGAGCAGGAGCCGAACACCGTCGTGGCCGTGCTGCAAAAAGGCTACATGATCGCCGACCGCGTGCTGCGCCCGGCGCTCGTCACCGTCGCGCAGCCGAAGTAAGGCGGCCGCGATGCTTCCCGCCGGCGTCGATCCGGCTGCGTTCGAGGCGTTCGACATGCAGGCGCTGGCGGCCGACACGTTCGATGCCGAACTCGCCGGCGCCGGCGACGCGCTGGCCGTCGTGTTCTTCTGGGGCGTCGACTGCTTCAACTGCGAGATCGCGAAGAAGGCGATGCTCGCGCAACCCGACGCGATCCGCGCGCTGGGCCTGAAGTGGTTCCATTGCAACGTCTACGAACATCATGAGCTGGGGCGCCGCTTCGGCCTGCACGGCGTGCCGACGTGGTTCTTCTTCCACGGCGGCAAGCGGCTCGGCCGCGCGACCGGCTGGCATGGGCTCGCGCAGTTCGAGGCGGCGGTGGCGGCGGCGCGCGCGAAGATCGCCGCGGCGTCCGGCGACGGCCGCGGCACCCCGCACGATCCGGCTACCGGCGGCGATTGAAAAAATTTAATATCCGCATCGCTTGGCGGGTCTTGAAAACGGATCGGCCGGACGCATTTCGGGAACAGAGTTGAATTCTGGCGTGCGAAACCGCCCAAAAACGCGGGGTTTCGCGCAGCAAACAGGCATTTCTGGAGATTAGGAAAAATGGGAAAGATCATCGGTATTGACCTCGGCACCACGAACTCGTGCGTCGCCATCATGGAAGGCAATCAGGTCAAGGTCATTGAGAACTCGGAAGGCGCGCGCACGACGCCGTCGATCATCGCCTACATGGACGATAACGAAGTGCTCGTCGGCGCACCGGCCAAGCGTCAGTCCGTGACCAACCCGAAGAACACGCTGTTCGCGGTGAAGCGCCTGATCGGCCGTCGCTTCGAAGAGAAGGAAGTCCAGAAGGACATCGGCCTGATGCCGTACGCGATCATCAAGGCCGACAACGGCGACGCATGGGTTGAAGCGCACGGCGAGAAGCTCGCGCCGCCGCAGATTTCGGCTGAAGTGCTGCGCAAGATGAAGAAGACGGCCGAAGACTACCTCGGCGAGCCGGTCACGGAAGCCGTGATCACGGTGCCGGCGTACTTCAACGACAGCCAGCGTCAGGCGACCAAGGACGCCGGCCGCATCGCGGGCCTCGAAGTCAAGCGGATCATCAACGAGCCGACCGCCGCGGCGCTCGCGTTCGGCCTCGACAAGGCAGAGAAGGGTGACCGCAAGATCGCCGTGTACGACCTCGGCGGCGGTACGTTCGACGTGTCGATCATCGAAATCGCGGACGTCGACGGCGAAATGCAGTTCGAAGTGCTGTCGACCAACGGCGACACGTTCCTCGGCGGCGAAGACTTCGACCAGCGCATCATCGATTACATCATCGGCGAGTTCAAGAAGGAGCAGGGCGTCGACCTGTCGAAGGACGTGCTCGCGCTGCAGCGCCTGAAGGAAGCGGCCGAAAAGGCGAAGATCGAGCTGTCGTCGAGCCAGCAGACCGAAATCAACCTGCCGTACATCACGGCGGACGCATCGGGTCCGAAGCACTTGAACCTGAAGATCACCCGCGCGAAGCTGGAAGCGCTGGTGGAAGACCTCGTCGAGCGCACGATCGAACCGTGCCGCATCGCGATCAAGGACGCCGGCGTCAAGGTGTCGGACATCGACGACGTGATCCTGGTCGGCGGCCAGACCCGCATGCCGAAGGTGCAGGAGAAGGTGAAGGAGTTCTTCGGCAAGGAACCGCGCCGTGACGTGAACCCGGACGAAGCCGTCGCGGTTGGCGCGGCGATCCAGGGCCAGGTTCTGTCGGGCGACCGCAAGGACGTGCTGCTGCTCGACGTGACCCCGCTGTCGCTCGGCATCGAGACGCTCGGCGGCGTGATGACGAAGATGATCACCAAGAACACGACGATCCCGACGAAGCACTCGCAGGTGTATTCGACGGCGGACGACAACCAGTCGGCCGTGACGATCAAGGTGTTCCAGGGCGAACGCGAGATGGCCGCGGGCAACAAGCTGCTCGGCGAGTTCAACCTCGAAGGCATCCCGCCCGCACCGCGCGGCGTGCCGCAGATCGAAGTGACCTTCGACATCGACGCGAACGGCATCCTGCACGTCGGCGCGAAGGACAAGGCGACCGGCAAGGAAAACAAGATCACGATCAAGGCGAACTCGGGCCTGTCTGATGCCGAAATCGACCAGATGATCAAGGACGCGGAAGCGAACGCGGCGGAAGACCACAAGCTGCGTGAGCTGGCCGATTCGCGCAACCAGGGCGACGCGCTCGTCCACAGCACGAAGAAGGCGCTCACCGAGTACGGCGACAAGCTGGACGCGGGCGAGAAGGAAAAGATCGAAGCGGCGCTGAAGTCGCTCGAGGACGTCCTGAAGGATACGTCGGCCGACAAGGCGGCGATCGACGCGAAGGTCGAGGAGCTCGGCAAGGCTTCGCAGAAGCTCGGCGAAAAGATGTACGCCGACATGCAGGCGCAGCAGGCCGGTGCGGCGGGCGCGGCAGGTGCAGCGGAAGGCGCGGCCCATGCGGGCGGCGCGCAGCAGGCAGCTGACGACGTCGTCGACGCCGAGTTCAAGGAAGTGAAGAAGGACTAAGCCGGGTTGCCATGGCACCGCACGCCGCGCACGACGCGCGGTGTGCGGTGCGGCTGAACAGCGGTCTGTCTTTCCTTCCGGATGGCCGGATCGACTCCACGCCTGGCGGGCCTCGCGGCCCTCCGGGCACATTTGTTTTTTGGCGGGTGCTGCGTGAGCCGTCCGCGGACGGTGCAGCGCCAGACGAGTCGAGAGACTTTACTGCGGGCGAAAGGAGCCGCCGCGTGCGCGATGCGTGGCGGCACAGTGAATCGATATGGCGAAACGGGATTACTACGAGGTTCTGGGCGTCGCGAAGAATGCGAGCGACGACGAAATCAAGAAGGCATATCGCAAGCTTGCGATGAAGTACCACCCCGACCGCAATCCGGACAACAAGGATGCGGAAGAGCATTTCAAGGAGGCGAAGGAAGCCTATGAAATGCTGTCGGACGGCCAGAAGCGTGCAGCGTACGACCAGTACGGCCACGCGGGCGTCGATCCGAACATGGCCGGCGCGGGCGGTCAGGGCTTCGGCGGCTTCGCGGATGCGTTCGGCGACATCTTCGGCGACATCTTCGGTCAGGCCGCGGGCGGCGCCGCGCGCGGCGGCCGCGGCGGCCCGCAGGTGTATCGCGGCGCGGACCTGCGCTACAGCATGGAGATCACGCTGGAGCAGGCCGCGCACGGCTACGATACGCAGATCCGCGTGCCGAGCTGGGTGTCGTGCGAAGTCTGTCACGGCTCGGGCGCGAAGCCCGGCACGAAGCCGGAAACCTGCCCGACCTGTCACGGCCAGGGCACGGTGCGCATGTCGCAGGGCTTCTTCAGCATCCAGCAGACCTGCCCGAAGTGTCACGGCACCGGCACCTACATCCCCGAACCGTGCGCGCACTGCCATGGCTCGGGCAAGGTGAAGGAAACCAAGACGCTCGAGGTGAAGATCCCGGCCGGCATCGACGACGGGATGCGGATCCGCTCGGCCGGCAACGGCGAGCCGGGCATCAACGGCGGGCCGCCGGGCGACCTGTACGTCGAGATCCACATCAAGCCGCACGCGGTGTTCGAGCGCGACGGCGACGATCTGCACTGCCAGATGCCGATCCCGTTCACGACCGCCGCGCTCGGCGGCGAGATCGAGGTGCCGACGCTGGCCGGCCGCGCGTCGTTCCCGGTGCCGGAAGGCACGCAGTCGGGCAAGACGTTCCGGCTGCGCGGCAAGGGCATCAAGGGGCTGCGCTCGAGCATCGCCGGCGATCTGTACGTGCACGTGCAGGTCGAGACGCCGGTGAAGCTGACCGACCAGCAGCGCGACCTGCTCAAGCAGTTCGAGAAGTCGCTGGCCGAGGGCGGTGCGCGTCACAGCCCGCAGAGCAAGAGCTGGTTCGACCGCATGAAGAGCTTCTTCGAGTGAACGCATGACTGAAGGCTGCGAGAGCGCGTCGTTCGCGCTCTTGGACGATTGCGACTCGACCGCGTCCGAGCGGTCGAGTCGTTTGTATTCCGGTTTCGTGCACGAACGCGTCTGCACGGATCCGGCACGGCTCGACGAGGTCGACGCGGCGCTCGCGCAGGATCTGCGCGACGGGCTGCACGCGGTCGTCGTCGGCGATTACGAATTCGGGCGCAATCTGCAACGAGCGCAGCCGGGCGACGCCCCGCTGCGCTTTTTGCTGTATGCGCGCTGCGAGCGCCTGTCGCGCGACGAAGCCGACGCATGGCTCGCGCAGCAGGACGGCGGCGGCCCGCCGTCGATCGCGGGCGTCGCGCATGTCGCCAAGAGCGTGTCGCGCGACGCATTCGACGCGGCGATAGCGGCCGTGCACGACGCGCTGCGCGCGGGCGATTCGTACCAGATCAACTACACGTATCGGCTGAATTTCGACATGTTCGGCACGCCGCTCGCGCTGTACCGGCGGCTGCGCGCGCGTCAGCCGGTGCGTTACGGCGCGCTGATCGCGCTGCCCGACGGCGGGTGGGTCGTATCGTGTTCGCCGGAGCTGTTCGTCGAGAAGCACGGCGACGTGCTGCGCGCGCGGCCGATGAAGGGCACCGCACCGCGCTCGGCCGATCCGCACGAAGATGCCGCGGCGGCCGCGTTCCTCGCGAACGATCCGAAGAACCGCGCCGAAAACGTGATGATCGTCGACCTGCTGCGCAACGACGTGTCGCGCATCGCCCGCACGGGCTCGGTGAAGGTGCCGGCGCTGTTCTCGGTCGAGCCGTATGCGTCGGTGTGGCAGATGACGTCGACCGTCGAGGCCGGCTGGCGCGATGGCACCACGTTCGCGCAGATGCTGCGCGCGCTGTTTCCGTGCGGGTCGATCACCGGCGCGCCGAAGCACAAGACGATGGAGCTGATCGATGCGATCGAGGCGACGCCGCGCGGGCTCTACACGGGTGCGATCGGCTGGCTCGATGCGCCGCACGGGGCGTCGAGCGGCGCGGCCGGTTGCGGCGACTTCTGCCTGTCGGTCGCGATCCGGACGCTGATGATCGAGGCGGCTGAAGCAGTCGCGGCGTTGGAAGCACCTGAAGCACACAGAGCATCCCAAGCACCTCAAGCACCTCAAGCACCCGAAGCACCCGAAGCACCCGAAGCACCCGAAGCACCCACCGCGATCCCCCCGGTGGGTTCTCCTGCCACAGCCGCCGCCGCGGCACACGGAGAGCGCGCCGCCGCCTCTACCGGCCGTTGGCGCGGCACGATGGGCGTCGGCGCGGGCATCGTCCTCGACAGCGTGGCCGCCGACGAATACGCGGAGTGCGAATTGAAAGCGCGTTTCCTGACCGACGCCGATCCCGGCTTCCGCTTGTTCGAAACCACCGCCGCGACGCGCGCGACCGGCATCCGCCACGTCGAGCGCCATCTCGCCCGGCTGCAACGCAGCGCCGACGCGTTCGGCTTTCGCTTCGACGCCGCCGCGTTGCGCCGCGCGATCGACGCGCGCTGCGCGGCGCTCGACGGCGACGGCCCGTACCGGATGAAGCTCGCGCTCGCGAAGGACGGCACGCTCGAGATCACCGTCGCGGCGCTGCAGCCGCTGCCGGCGGGGCCGGTCGGTGTGATGCTTGCGTCTGCGCACGGCTTCGCGCCGACGCGCAGCGACGACGCGCTGCTGCTGCACAAGACGACCCACCGTGCCGAATACGACCGCGCATGGCAGGCGGCCGAGGCGCTCGGCGGCTTCGACATGCTGTTCGTCAACGAGCGCGGCGAGGTGACCGAAGGCGGTCGCTCGAACCTGTTCGTGAAGCTCGACGGGCGCTGGGTCACGCCGCCGCTGGCGAGCGGCGTGCTGCCGGGCGTGATGCGCGGCGTGCTGCTCGACGATCCGGCGTTCGACGCGCTCGAGCGGATCGTCACGCGCGACGACGTCGCGCGCGCGGATGCGCTGCTGCTGACCAACGCGCTGCGCGGCGCGCTCGACGCCGTGTTGAAATGATGCACTGACGGCCCGCGCGGCGTCCCGTACAGGACGCCGCGCTTCTTTTGTCCGGGCCGCGCGCCCGGCGAGCGAGCGGCCGGCCCGTGTATCAGAACGAATGCTCGGGGCCGGGGAACGTGCGCTCCTTCACCGCGCTGACGTACGCTTCGACGGCGGCCTGGATGCTCGGCTGGCCTTGCATGAAATCCTTCACGAAGCGCGGCCGCTTGCCGGGGAAGATGCCCAGCATGTCGTGCAGCACCAGCACCTGGCCCGAGCAATCGAGCCCCGCGCCGATCCCGATCGTCGGGATCTTCAGCATGTGCGTGACTTCGGCGGCCACGAGCGTCGGCACCGCTTCGAGCACGACGAGCTGCGCGCCGGCGTCCTCGATCGCGCGCGCGTCGCGCAGCAACTGCGCGGCGCCGGCTTCGGTGCGGCCCTGAACCTTGAAGCCGCCGAACGCATGCACCGACTGCGGCGTGAGGCCGAGATGCGCGCACACCGGCACCGAGCGTTCGACGAGAAAGCGGATCGTGTCGGCGAGCCATTCGCCGCCTTCGAGCTTGACCATCTGCGCGCCCGCGCGCATCAGCGCGACCGAATGGGCGAACGCTTCTGCGGGCGTGCCGTAGGTGCCGAACGGCAGATCGGCGACGACCAGCGCGCGCGGCTGCACGCGCGCGACGCACGCGGTGTGGTACGCGATGTCGTCGAGCGACACGGGCAGCGTGGTCGTGTGGCCTTGCAGCACGTTGCCGAGCGAGTCGCCGATCAGCAGCACGTCGGTGCCGGCGCGATCGAGCAGCGCGGCGAAGCTCGCGTCGTAGCAGGTCAGCATCGCGATCTTCTCGCCGGCTTCGCGCATTGCCTGCAGCTTCGGCACAGTGATCGCAGGCCGGCTCGATTCCTGGAGATAGGTCATGGGGAAATCCGGTTCGAATGGGGGAGGAACGGCGGGCGGTGCGCGCGTCAGCGCGTCGTCTCGCCCTTGACGAAGAATTCCTTGCGGCCGCGCATCGTGTCGATGCGCTCGATCAGCAGCGCGAGGTCTTCGGGGGAATCCAGCGGGTTCAGATGTTCGGCAGCGACCGTCAGTACCGGCGTGCGGTCGTAGTGATAGAAGAATTCGTTGTAGGCGTCGACCAGCGCGCGCAGGTACGCGTCGCTGATCTGCAGCTCCATCGGCAGGCCGCGCTTCTGGATGCGCGAGAACAGCACCTCGGGGCTCGCCTGCAGATAGACGACCAGATCGGGCGCGGGCGCCTGCGGTACGTCGACGTGCGCGGCGATCGCGCGGTACAGCTGCCATTCGTCTTCCGGCAGGTTCAGCCGCGCGAAGATGTCGTTCTTCTGCGGCATGAAATCGGCGACCACCGGCCGGCCGGTGTCGAGCGCGCCGAGCAGCTCGCGCGCCTGCTGCGCGCGCTGCAGCGCGAACGCGAGCTGCGCGGGCAGCGCGTAGCGCGCGGTGTCGCGGTAGAAGCGTTCGAGAAACGGGTTGTCCTGCGGGCGCTCGAGCAGCGCCTGCATCGACCAGCGTTCGGCGAGCAGGCGCGCCAGCGTCGTCTTGCCGACGCCGATCGGGCCTTCGATCACCAGGTAGCGGTGCGGGGCGCGCAGATCGGGCGCGGTGACGGTCAGCGGAGCATTGTTCATCGGCAGCGGTTCTTGTCGGCGTCTGCGCCGGCGGCGAGGGCCTTCTGCATCAGGCATTGGCAGGTCTGCACCTTCTCGACGCGCTGATCGGCGACGGCCGCGAGAAATGCGTCGGCGCGGCCGCGCAGCGGGATGTCGAGCGCCGGGTCGATTTCGACGAGCGGCACGAGCGCGAAGGCGCGGTCGGTGAGGCGGGGATGCGGGACGATCAGGTCGGGCTCGTCGATCGCATCGGTGCCGAACAGCAGGATGTCGAGGTCGAGCGTGCGCGGTGCGTTGCGATACGGGCGCTCGCGCCCGAAGTGATGTTCGATCTTCTGGCAGAGCGCGAGCAGCTCGCGGGCCGACAGCGTCGTGTCGAGCTTGACGACGCAGTTGTAGTAATCGTCGCCGCTCGCTTCGAACGGCGCCGTGCGATACAGGCTCGATTTGCCGAGGACCGAGATGGCGCGCTGCTGTGCCAGGCACACCACCGCGTCCTTCAGAGTCTGGCGCGCATCGCCGAGATTCGCCCCCAGTCCGATATATGCAACCGTCATGGCATCACTTCCTACGTCGTTCGCCAGCGAGCGTCAGTCGCCCGAACCGCCCTCGGTGTCCCGCGACTGCTCGGCTGCACCTTCGCCCGGCTGGCGGTTTCGCGCGCCGCCGCGGCGGCGCCGCTTGCGCGGCGATTTTTCCTTCGGACCGCCCTGCGTGAGGAGGGCCTCACGCGCGGCTGCATCGCCTTCGATGAAATCCGTCCACCACTGGCCGACCTCTGCATCGAGCTCGCCGGATTCGCAGCGTAACAGGAGGAAATCATACCCCGCTCTAAATCTTTGGTGTTCCAGCAGCCGCATCGCGCTGCGGCCCGAGCGCTTCTCGAGGCGCAGCTGCAGGCCCCAGATCTCGCGCATGTCGGCCGAGTAGCGCTTGTGGATCGCGAGCTTCTCGGTCTGCATGTCGAGCACGTCGTCCATCGCGCGATGGAGGGCCGGCACCGGGAATTCGCCGTCGGCCGAGTATTGCTCGAAGCGCTGGCGCATGTCGTGCCACAGCAGCGTCGCAAACAGGAAGCCGGGCGACACCGGCTTGCCGGCGCGCACGCGCGCGTCGGTGTTGTTCAGCGCGAGCGTGATGAACTTCTCGCCCTGCGGCTGTTCGAGCACGACGTCGAGCAGCGGCAGCAGCCCGTGGTGCAGCCCCTGCTCGCGCAGCTGCTTCAGGCACGCGAGCGCGTGGCCCGACAGCAGCAGCTTCAGCATCTCGTCGAACAGGCGCGCGGCCGGCACGTTGTTGATCAGGTCGGCCAGCGGCTTGATCGGCTCGCGCGTGTGCGGCTCGATCTCGAAGCCGAGCTTCGCCGCGAAGCGCACCACGCGCAGCATCCGCACCGGATCCTCGCGATAGCGGGTGGCCGGATCGCCGATCATCCGCAGCAGACGGGCGCGCATGTCGGCCATCCCGTCGTGGTAATCGAGCACCGTCTGCGTCGACGGGTCGTAGTACATCGCGTTGATCGTGAAGTCGCGGCGCGCCGCGTCTTCGTGCTGCTCGCCCCAGACGTTGTCGCGCAGCACGCGGCCGCTCGCGTCGACCGCATGCGTACGGCGATCGAGCTCGTCGCGCTTCAGGCGCTTCGGCGGCTCGGCCGGCGCGGCCTCGGGCGGCGCATCGACCAGCGCGCGGAACGTCGACACCTCGATCAGCTCCTGACCGAACTGCACGTGCACGATCTGGAAGCGGCGGCCGATCAGGCGGGCGCGGCGGAACAGGCGCTGCACCTCGGTCGGCGTCGCGTCGGTCGCGACGTCGAAGTCCTTCGGCGCGATCCCGAACAGCAGGTCGCGCACCGCGCCGCCGACGATGAACGCACGGAAGCCCGCCTGCTGCAGCGTGTCGGTCACGCGCACCGCGTTCTTCGAGATCAGCGACGGATCGATCCGGTGCACGCTGGCCGGCACGACGGTCGGTTCGTGGTTGCTGCGCGGCTTCTTCGCCGCGGCGGTGCTGCGGCTGCCCTTGGCGGCGCGCGGCGAAGTGGCGGGCGGTTCGGCCGAGGCAGAGGCAGAAGCTGAGGCTGCTGCGGCCGGGGCCGCTTGCTCGGCGCCGTCCTGGCCGAGCAGCTTGCGAATGAATTTTTTGATCACGACGTTCAGAAGAGGTCCAGGATGCGCCAGCCGCGGTTGCTTGCATGCGCGCGCAGCGTGTCGTCGGGGTTGGTCGCGATCGGGTCGGTGACTTTCTCGAGCAACGGGATGTCGTTGTGCGAGTCGCTGTAGAAGTAGCTGTGCTCGAAGTCGTCCCAGTGCTTGCCGAGCGACGCGAGCCATGCTTCGGTGCGCACGATCTTGCCTTCGCGATAGCTCGGCGTGCCGGTCGGCCGGCCCGTGTACGGCGAGTCGGGATGCCCGTCGGTCGTTTCGACTTCGCACGCGATCAGCGTCTCGACGCCGAACGCGGTCGCAATCGGGCGCGTGATGAATTCGTTGGTCGCCGTCACGACGCAGCACAGGTCGCCGGCGTCGAGGTGCTTGCGCACCAGCTCGAGCGCGGCGGGCGTCATCGCGGGGCGGATCACCTCGTGCATGTACTGCTCGTGCCATTCGGCCAGCTGCGCGCGCGAATACTTCGCGAGCGGCGTGAGCATCGCGCACAGGTACGCGTGGATGTCGAGCTTGCCGGCCTTGTAGTCGGCGAAGAACTGATCGTTCTGACGCGAGAAGCTTTCCGCGTCGACGATGCCGAGCTTCACCATGAAGCGACCCCATTCGTGGTCGCTATCGGTCGGGATCAGCGTGTGATCGAGGTCAAAGAGTGCCAGATTAGTCATGGAAGGGCATTTTACTCGAAGCGGTTCGGGCCTGTGCCGGGCGGCGCGATGTCGTCGCCCGGGCGCGCCAGCATCCGGCGCAGCAGCGGCAGCGTGACCGCGCGCTTCTGCTCGAGCGAGAAGCGGTCGAGCGCGTCGAGCAGCGCCATCAGGCTCGGCATGTCACGGCGGAAATGGGTCAGCAGGTACGCGGCGATGTCATCGGTGAGCGCGATGCCGCGCTCCTTCGCCGCGAGCTTCAGCACGGCGATCTTGCCGGCGTCGGACGGCGGCGACAGGTGGAACACCAGCCCCCAGCCGAGCCGCGTGCGCAGGTCTTCGCGCACGTCGAGCGCGAGCGGGGCCGCGGGGCCCGCGGCCACGAACGCGCTCGACGGATGCGCGCGGACTTCGTTGAACAGGTTGAACAGCGCGACCTGCTGCGTGTCGCTCATCTTGTCGCAGTCGTCGATCGCGTAGATGCCGATGCGCGGGTCGAACGTGAACGCGCCGAGCGGGCTCTGCGGCGTCAGGTAGCGCGCATAGCCGTACGACGCGTCGCTCACGAGCGCCTGCAGCAGGTGGGTGCGGCCGCTGCCCGGCTCGCCCCAGATGTAGAACGACCGGTCCGGCACGGGGCCCGCCGCGAGCGCGAGGTCGAGCTTCTGGAGCCGCGACACGAGCTCGTCGTTCTCCTCGTTCATGATGAAGTTGTCGAACGTGGCGGGCGGCGGCGTGCCGAGATCGAGCGTCAGTTGACGGGTCACGACGGTCACAATGCGAGGCGGTTGACGAAACGCGTGCCGTACGCGGGGCACGCACCGGGGATCGCGCCGACACCGGCCGCCCGCGTGGCCGCGCGCATCCGCGTGCGCAGCGTGGCGCACGGCTCGCGGAGCGGGAAAAACGGGGACGTGTCGACCAAGATGCAATCCCTGACGAATCGGTGCTGGGAATTCCGGCCAACGGGCCGGCTTCGGGTAAAATCGCATTTTACCGACCTTCTCGCATTCCCCCATGAATCCTCCGAAATCCGCTCCCGACGCTCAGGGTCTGTCCTACCGCGACGCAGGCGTCGACATCGACGCGGGCGACGCGCTCATCGACAAGATCAAGCCTTTTGCGAAGAAAACGCTGCGCGACGGCGTGCTCGGCGGCATCGGCGGCTTCGGCGCGCTGTTCGAAGTGCCGAAGAAGTACCGGGAGCCCGTGCTCGTGTCGGGCACCGACGGCGTGGGCACCAAGCTGAAGCTCGCATTTCATCTGAACAAACACGACACCGTCGGCCAGGATCTGGTCGCGATGAGCGTGAACGACATCCTCGTGCAAGGCGCCGAGCCGCTGTTCTTCCTCGACTACTTCGCCTGCGGCAAGCTCGACGTCGACACGGCCGCGACCGTCGTCAAGGGCATCGCCCATGGCTGCGAGCTGTCGGGCTGCGCGCTGATCGGCGGCGAAACGGCCGAGATGCCGGGCATGTACCCGGACGGCGAATACGACCTGGCCGGTTTTGCGGTCGGCGCGGTCGAGAAGAGCAAGATCATCGACGGCAGCACGATCGGCGCAGGCGACGTGGTGCTCGGCCTCGCATCGAGCGGCATCCACTCGAACGGCTTCTCGCTGGTGCGCAAGATCATCGAGCGCGCGAACCCCGACCTGTCGGCCGATTTCCACGGCCGCTCGCTGGCGGACACGCTGATGGCGCCCACCCGCATCTACGTGAAGCCGCTGCTCGCGCTGATGCAGAAGCTGACGGTGAAGGGCATGGCGCACATCACCGGCGGCGGCCTCGTCGAGAACATTCCGCGCGTGCTGCGCGAAGGCCTCACCGCCGAGCTCGACCAGAACGCCTGGCCGCTGCCGCCGCTGTTCAAGTGGCTGCAGGAGCACGGCGGCGTTGCGGACGCCGAAATGCACCGCGTGTTCAACTGCGGGATCGGGATGGCCGTGATCGTCGCGGCAGCCGATGCGGACGCGGCGATCGCCGACCTGACGGCCGCCGGCGAGCAGGTGTGGAAGATCGGCACCGTACGTGCGAGCCGCGAAGGCGAGGCGCAGACGGTCGTGGTCTGACGCGCCGCCGCAGCATGCAGTGACGAAAGCCGCCCGGAGACGATCCGGGCGGTTTTTTTTCGCGCTCGGCGCGGGCGTGCCGATGCGGCATTGAAGGAGGAACGACGATGACCGAAGACGAACACGCGATTCGCGCGCTGGTGGAAACCTGGTTCGTGTCGAGCCGCCGCGGCGATCTGGCGACCGTGCTCGACCTGATCGCCGACGATGCGATCTTCATGGTCGCCGGCCAGCCGCCGTTCGACAAGGCGGCGTTCGCGGCCGTATCGCGCGGCGCGCACGCGGTGGCCGTCGACGGCCGTTACCGGATCGACGAGCTGCGCGTGATGGGCGACTGGGCGTATCTGCGCAATTTCATCGAGATCGACGCGACGTCGCCGGGCGGCGCTCGGGCCACACGCTGACGATCTTCCGCAAGCGCGACGGCCGCTGGCAGCTGGTGCGCGACGCCAATCTCGTGACGCTCGCGCAGTAAGTGCGGCGGCTCGCGACGCGGGCGCGTCAGCGCGCGGCGCGGCCGTCGAGCACGCGCTCGAGCGCATCGAGCGCCTGCGCGGTCGAGTCGCGTGCGATGCAGTCGACCACGATCCGTTCGGGCATCGCGCGCAGCCACGTGATCTGCCGTTTGCACAGCTGGCGCGTCGCGAAGATGCCCTTGTCGCGCATCGTCCGGTAGTCGATGGCGCCGTCGAGGTACTCCCACGCCTGCCGGTAGCCGACGCAGCGCATCGACGGCAGCCCCAGATGAAGATCCTCGCGGCGGCGCAGTCGTTCGACTTCGTCGATGAAGCCCGCCTCGAGCATCGCGTCGAAGCGCTGCGCGATGCGCGCATGCAGCACCGCGCGGTCCGACGGCTCGAGCGCGACCGGCACGAAGCGGTAGGCGGCGGCCGCATCGTCCGCGGCGCGCGGCGCGGCGAGCAGCGCGGACATCGGTTGCCCGCTCAGCATGCACACCTCGAGCGCGCGCTGGATGCGCTGCGCATCGTTCGGCGCGAGCCGCGCGGCGGTCGCCGGATCGATCCGCGCCAGCCGCGCATGAAGCGCGGGCCAGCCGTCGCGTGCGGCGTCGGCATCGAGTTCCGCGCGCAGCGCCGGGTCGGCGCCCGGCAGGTCGTTGAGCCCCTGCGTCAGCGCCTTGTAGTACAGCATCGTGCCGCCGGCGAGCAGCGGCGTGTTGCCGCGCGCGGCGATCTCGCCGATCAGCCGCAGCGTGTCCGCGCGAAAGCTCGCGGCCGAGTACGAATCGGCCGGGTCGATGATGTCGATCAGATGGTGCGGCACGCGCGCGCGTTCGTCGCGCGTCGGTTTCGCGGTGCCGATATCCATGTCGCGGTAGACCAGCGCCGAATCGACGCTGACGATCTCGATCGGCCGGCGCGCGGCCAGCGCGAGCGCGGCGGCCGTCTTGCCGGACGCGGTGGGGCCGAGCAGGCATGCGATCGTCGTCGGACGGGACTGCAACGAAACGCTCATTGGCCGCGCATGAACAGGCGGTCGAGGTCGTTCAGCGTCAGCTGATACCACGTCGGTCGGCCGTGATTGCATTGATCGGCGCGCTCGGTCGCTTCCATCTGCCGCAGCAGCGCGTTCATCTCGTCGAGCGTCAGGCGCCGGTTCGCGCGCACCGCGTGGTGACACGCGAGCGTGCCGAGCAGCTCGTGCTGGCGCTCGGTGAGCACGCGCGAGCCGCCGAACGCATGCAGATCGGCCAGCACCGCGCGGGCGAGCGACTGCAGGTCGGCATCCTTCAGCAGCGCGGGCACCGCGCGGATCGCGAGCGTCGTCGGCGACAGCACCGCGAGATCGAAGCCGAGCGATTCGAGCGTGTCGCGCTCTTCCTCGACGGTGCCGATCTCGACCGGCGTCGCCGTCATCGATATCGGCAGCAGCAGCGACTGCACGGCGACCGTGCGATCGGCGAGCGCGTTCTTGAACTGCTCGTAGAGAATTCGTTCGTGGGCCGCGTGCATGTCGACGATCACGAGGCCGTGCGCGTTTTGAGCGAGCACATAGATCCCGTGGATCTGGCCGAGTGCGAAGCCGAGCGGCTGCTCGTCGTGCGCGGCGGCCGTGAGCGGCATGGCGGCGAAGCCGGGCAGCGGAGTGCGCGACGGGTCGGCTGGATCGGCGGAATCGCGTGCGACGAGCGGCGTGCCGTCGGCCGTGTCCTTGCGGCCGAACAGCGCGTCGTAGAGCGCGAGCGGCTGTGCGACCGGCAGCGTGCCCTGCGTCATGCGCGCCTGACGCATCCACGTGCTGCCGGGCGACGAGGCGGACGAAGTGGACGAGGAGCTCGACGACGCACCGAACGAAGCCGCCGGCGAGAAGCCCGTCGCGCCCGTGCCCGCCGCGCTGCGCTGACCGAGCGGCGTATCGCCGAACGAGGCGGGCTCGCGTGGCGTGGCTTCGAGGTGCGCGGCGTGGCCGCCGGCGGTCGTGTCCGGCGACGCGCCCGCATGGCGCGCGAGCGCGCGCTGCACCGCGTGGAACACGTATTGGTGGATCGAGCGCGAATCGCGGAAGCGCACTTCGATCTTCGACGGATGCACGTTCACGTCGACGGCTTCCGGCGGCAGGTCGAGGAACAGCACGTAGGACGGATAGCGGTCGCCGTGCAGCACGTCCTCATACGCGGCGCGCACCGCGTGCGTGAGCAGCTTGTCGCGCACGAAGCGGCCGTTCACGAAGAAGTATTGCTGGTCCGCGCGGCCGCGGCTCGCGGTCGGCAGGCCGGCGCAGCCGTATACGGCCAGCGGCCCGGCCCGTTCGTCGAGCGGCAGGTGCGCGGTCGCGAAGCCGTCGCCGAGGATCTTCGCGACGCGCTGCGCCGGCTCGCTCGCGTTCCAGTGCTCGACGGCCTTGCCGTTGTGCAGCACCGAGATCGCGACGTCCGGGCGCGCGAGCGCCGCGCGGCGGATCATTTCGATGCAGTGGCCGAACTCGGTCTGCTCGCTTTTCAGGAATTTGCGGCGCGCGGGCGTGTTGAAGTACAGCTCGCGCACCTCGATCGTCGTGCCGACCGCGCCGGCGGCCGGCGACAGCGCGCCGGTCGTCGCGTCGATCTTCGTCGCATGCGCGACGTCGGCCGTGCGGCTGGTGATCGCCAGCTCGGCGACCGACGCGATCGACGCCAGCGCTTCGCCGCGAAAACCGAGCGTCGCCACGGCCTCGAGCTCTTCGAGCGAGCGGATCTTGCTGGTCGCGTGGCGCATCAGCGCGAGCGGCAGCTCGTCGGGCGGAATGCCGCAGCCGTCGTCGGTGATCGAGATGCGCTTGACGCCGCCTTCCTCGAGCACGATGCGCAGCGAGCGCGCGCCGGCGTCCATCGCGTTCTCGAGCAATTCCTTGACGACCGACGCCGGGCGCTCGACGACCTCGCCGGCCGCGATCTGGCTGATCAGCTGGTCGGGCAGCGGCTGGATCGCGCGCAGGCGGCGCGGGGCAGGGGCGGACGCGTCGCCTGCGACCGTTTGGGTGATTTCGGACATGGCCGAATTATAGCGACGCGGCGGCGGCGTGCCGGAGCCGCCGGCCGTTACGTTTTTTCACGGAGCCTTAAGGTAGTTTCGGTATCATGGGGCTCCGTTGCGCGCGCCGCCTTGTCCGGCGGGCGTTCACGCTTGTTCCGGCCGGTCCGGCCCTTCGCCTTCGAGGAATCGCATTTGGATACGCTGCTTCATTTCGTCAACCTGGTCCTGCACATCGACGCGTTCCTCGGCGACTTCATCCGGCAGTACGGCGCATGGGTGTATCTGGTGTTGTTCCTGATCGTGTTCTGCGAGACGGGGCTCGTCGTGCTGCCGTTCCTGCCCGGCGATTCGCTGCTGTTCATCGGCGGTGCGTTCGCGGCAACCGGCGACATGAACGTCGGCGCGTTGATCGCGCTGCTGCTCGTCGCGGCGACGGCCGGCAATACCGTCAACTACCTGATCGGCCGCTGGATCGGGCCGAAGGTGTTCAATACGCATATCCCGGTGCTCGAGCGCTTCCTCGATCGCGCGGCGCTGCAGAAGACGCATTCGTTCTACGACAAGCATGGCGGCAAGACGATCGTGCTCGCGCGGTTCATCCCGGTGGTGCGCACGTTCGCGCCGTTCGTCGCCGGTGCATCGGCGATGAGCTTCACGCGCTTCCAGTTGTTCAACGTGATCGGGGCGCTCCTGTGGGTGCTGCTGCTGGTGCTGCTCGGTTACTTCTTCGGCAATATTCCGTTCATCCGGCAGTACCTGAACGTGATCGTGCTGGCGGGGATCGGCGCTGCCGTCGTGCCGGTTGCGCTCGGTGCGCTGTGGAAGCTCGTGCGCGGGCGGCAGTCGGGCAGCACGCAGAAGACGGGCGGGCGCTGAGCAGGCGCGGTTTCTGTCGATTGAAGTAAAAAGCGGGGCAGCTCGATGGGAGCTGCCCCGCTTTTTTGTGCGTTGCGTGCATCGCTTGTGCGCAGGAGGCGAATGCGGCGCTCGACGAAGGAATCGACGTGTAGCCGCTGCCGTGGATGACCGGACGACCCGGCTGCGGGGCGAGCCGCAGTCGATGTGTTGCGCGTGCTCGCCGCAATGGTGGTGAGTCGATGCTTGCCGTGCGAGCGCGGCCTACAACGGCAATTGCCGCATGATCTCGGCCATGCAGTCGTCGGGGCTCGCCTCCGCCGTCCTCACGTGTACTTCGGGCGACTCCGGTTGCTCGTACGGCGAGCCGATGCCGGTGAATTGCTGGATGGTTCCGCGTCGCGCCAACACGTACAGCCCCTTCGGATCGCGTGCCTCGGCAACCTCCAGCGCCACGTCGACGAATACCTCGACGAAGGTGCCGGGCGCGAAGCGCGCACGCGCTTGGGCGCGTGCGTCCGCGAACGGCGAGATCAGCGCGGCGATCACGATGAAGCCCGCATCCGTCATCAGCCGCGCCACTTCGGCCGTGCGTCGGATGTTCTCGCGCCGGTCGGCATCGCTGAAGCCGAGATCCCGGTTCAACCCTTCGCGCAGCGTGTCGCCGTCGAGCAGATAAGTTCGGTGCCCGAGCGCGTCCAGCTGCAGCTTCAGCAAGCTGGCGAGCGTGGACTTGCCGGCGCCTGACACGCCCGTCAGCCACACGACGAACGGGCGCGGGTTCGCGCCCGAAAATGCGCTGCGGCCGCCTGACAGTGGATCGGGCGGAGAAGGATTGGCAGGATGATTCATTTCAGAGCCGATATGCCGAAAATCGAGGGGCAATTTTGTTTTGAGTCGATCTGTCGATCGCAATGTCGGCCGATTGTAACGTGCTTTTCGATGTCTCGTAAATTTCCTATCTTATTACGAAATATTGCAGCGGAGAGTGCGCGACTGGCAATTTCCACGGACTGCGTAACAATTTGAAATAAGGGTGGTAATCGAATTGAAACGAACCCAGGCATTATTGCCGCCGCCTTGCCCGGTATGGCTGACATCGCATCAACGTATCGCACACGTAATGGCGTGACTTTCCATTTCGGCACGGATAATGCGGTGGTGAGTATTTCCGTTTTAAATAGAATTGCCAGATTAAAATGGGGCTGCAAGATGGTTCGTTAATCGGCTGTCAATCTCGAGGATTTTAGAGTCATATTTTTTTGCGCGAGGTTTTACGCCGCGAATCTCCGCGGATAATATCCCCGGGCGCAATGCCGCGCCCTCGGCAAGTGACTGATATTCCGGGAAAAGCGCGTCACTTGTGCCTTGGATTGAATGGCCGCTGCTGTACATCGGCCCCATGCGCGACGATTGCCGTGCTTTCGGGCACTTCTTCCCATGCGCCGCGCAGGTCGACGAGCGGCTCGGATACGACCATGAACGCATCGTTGCCCACTTCCGCGATACGCGGATTGTGCGGATACAGTTCGTGCAAATGCCTGAACGACGTGCTGTGGAACAGCGATCGCGATTGCCGTTCGCTCGAATAGCGCGCCGCGACGATCCGCTCGCCGTCGGTCGCGCAGACCGTCATGTTGAGCGGCTCGGCGACGCGATACCGCGCCGCGGTTTCCTCGATCACGCCGACCATGCGCTCGAGCGCGGGCAGCGGGGCTTGCTCCAGGCCGTAGGTCAGCGCGAGACGAAACATCAATTCGGAGTCGGTCGAGCCTTCCAGCGTCGAGAACAGCGCGGGGTCGACCTTCATCGTCAGGTCGCGGCGCAGCTTGTGGAAATCGCGGATCAGCCCATTGTGCGCGAACAGCCAGCGGCCGTGGCGGAACGGATGGCAGTTGGTTTCCTGCACGGGCCCATCGGTCGCCGCGCGGATATGCGCGACGAACATGCGCGAGTGGATCGCGCGGGCCGCTTCGCGCAGATTGCGGTCGTTCCAGGCGGGATGCACGGAGCGGTAGCGGAACGGCAGTTCATCGGGATGGCCGTACCAGCCGATCCCGAAGCCGTCGCCGTTGGTCGTCGTCACGCCGAGTTCCGAATGCAGGCTCTGGTCGATCAGCGAATGCTTCGCGCGAAACAGCACGGTCTCGAGCGGGATCGGATTGCCGGTGTAGGCGAGCCAGCGGCACATGGAGCGCTCCTTCGCGATGAACTGTCGCGCATGGTAGCGGAGTTCGCGGCGGCCGGTCCGCTGGACTGGCCGCCGCGATCGTCGGGTGACGATTCGGCGGCTACGCGGCGCGCGCGTCAGTCGCCGAGTGCGTCCATCACGCGTGCCGAGTAGACGAGCGCCGCGCCCGCATTCAGCGCGATCGCGACGCCGAGCGCCTCGGCCACTTCCTCCTTGGTCGCGCCGTGCTTCGCGGCTTCGGCAGTGTGCACCGCGATACAGCCGTCGCAGCGTGTCGTGACGGCCACCGCGAGGGCGATCAGCTCGCGCGTCTTCGCGTCGAGATGGCCCGTCTTCGCGCCGGCGCCCGACAGCGCCTTGTAGCCGGCCAACGTGTCGGGCGAGAGCTTCGCGATGTCGCCGATGCGAGTCGTCAGTTCCTTCCGGTATTCGTTCCAGTTCAGCATGATGCGTCCTTTGGATGGGTTGAGCGGCTGGTGCCGCGATCTCGGGCGATGCATGGCTATTCTGGGCGTTACGGATGAGGGTTTCGATAGCCGATAGCGACATTTTTGGCGTAAACGTCTCATGGACGCGTGGCGTCGATGGTTGTCGTCGGGCCGGAAGTCACGTCGAGGTGAAGGATGCATGCGGCGGCCTTGCCCGGGCCGGCGTCGACCGTCCGCTCGCGATGTCGCATGGTCGCGTTTCATCTGTTGCCGGTCGATCTCGGCGCGACATTTCCGTGGAAGGGTATTGGCCCGTTCGTCGTGGGGAGCCGGACGATGCGCGCGTGGCGCGTTCCTGCAGCAGACGCGGCGCGGGCGAAGCGGCGATCGGGTTAGCGCTCGGCTCGCACTCGGAGCAGGCGTTCCGTGCGGTGCTCGGTGCGACGCTGCGGCGATGGCTGCGCACGCAGCGTGCAGGATGACGCGAACGAGCGTGGTCGTCGCGGCGAGGATGTCGGAGAACGGGTAGGGCGATGGAGACGCGGCCGCGGCAGCCCGGAGACTCAACCGGCGAGCACCAATGAAAAAGGGGCTTCCGGTTTCCCGGAAGCCCCTTTTTTACATCCTTGGTAGGCCGTGCGTGACTCGAACACGCGACCAACGGATTAAAAGTCCGCTGCTCTACCAACTGAGCTAACGACCCAAAGAGCAAAAGATTATAGCGGCGGGTCGTATACCTGTCAACGACCCGTCACGACGATTTACTTGATGCTCTCGATCTTGCCCTGCGCCGTCTGCGCCGCGTTCGACCCGGCGTACTGCGATACGACCTGCTCGAACGTCTTCTTCGCGGCCGCCTTCTGGCCTTGTTCGAGCTGGTTCGTGCCGATCGCGACGAGCGCATCGGCCGCGCGCGGATGCTGCGGATACTTGCTCACGATCGCCTGCCAAGTCGCCGTCGACCCGCGGTAGTCGCGCAGCGCGTATTGCGCATTGCCGAGCCAGTATTGCGCGGTCGGCTGGTACGGGCTTTGCGGATACTTCGCGATGAAGCTGCGGAACGACGCCGCGGCAGCCTTGAAATTGCCGTTGCGGAACTGCTGCTGCGCCGCGCTGAGCGCATCCGTTTCACCGGGCTGAACGGTGCCTTCGACACCATCGATCGTCGCCTGTTGCGGCTCGAACTTCTTGAGCCGCGTGTCGAGATCCTGGTAGTACTCCTTCTGCTGCCGTTCGAGCGTCGTCAGCCGGTTCGTCAGGTCCTCGTTCTCGCCGCGTAGCGTTGCGACCTGCTGGTTCAGCTGGTCGATACGGCCGGATTGATCGAGGATCGTACGCTGGGCTGCCGACAACTGGCTGGCCAGGTTGTCGCTCTTGCTGCGCAGATCGAGCACGGCGCGGCGCGCCTCGTTGTCGTCGAACATGCCGGCGTGCGCCGGCGCGGCCGACCACGCCGCGCCGACGACGCAGAACGCTGCGGCAACGCGCAGCCAGGATACACGGTGCGTCATACGGCAATTCTTCCGTTACTTACTGTTGGTAGACGAGGTCGGCGCGACGGTTCTGCGCCCACGATGCTTCGTCGTGGCCCGTTGCCTGCGGCTTTTCCTTGCCGAGGCTCACGGCTTCCATCTGCGAGTCGTTCACGCCGAGCAGCGCCATCGCGCGGCGGACGGCTTCCGCACGCTTCTGGCCCAGCGCGAGGTTGTACTCGCTGGTGCCGCGTTCGTCGGTGTTGCCCTGGATCAGCACGTGACGCTGCGGGTGGCTCTTCAGGTACTGAGCGTGTTGCTGCAGCAGCGGCTGGTACTCGTCCTTCACCGAATAGCTGTCGAAGTCGAAGTAGATGCTGCGCTTCGCGAGCGGGCTGTTCGGATCGTTCAGCGGATCGACGTTCACTTGCGCGACGTTGTCGGCGCTCGGCTGCGTGCTGACCGCGCCGGCGTTGTTCGCCTTGTCGTCGAGCTTCACGCCCGATTTGCACGCTGCGAGCGCGCTGATCATCATCACGGCCAGAGCCAGACGAGCTTTATTCGACATCATGGTTACTCTCCTTGTGTGGTCATTGCATGAAGGGTCCCCACGACGGCTCACGAACGGAGCCGCCCTGGACGGACAGAATCTGCGGCGGCGCGCTGCCGTCGGTGGGCACTGCTGCCAGCACGTTGCGGCCGCCCGACTGGGTCGCGTAGAGAATGTACTGGCCGTTAGCTGCGAAGCTCGGCGATTCGTCGCGATTGGTGTTCGTGATGGCGTTCGCCGCGCCGGTCTGCAAATCCTGGACGTACAGCTTGAACCCCCCACCGGTGCGGGAGATGTAGGCGAGCAGCTTGCCGTCCGGGCTCACGCGCGGGCTCGTGTTGTAGCTGCCCGTGAAGGTCACGCGCTGGGCCGCGCCGGCGCTTTCGCCTTGCGCGGGCATCCGGTAGATCTGCGGCGCGCCGCCGCGGTCGCTCGTGAAGTAGATCCAGTGGCCGTCCGGCGAATAGAACGGCTCGGTGTCGATCGAGCTGCTCTGCGTGAGCCGGCGCAGCCCGCCGCCGTTGGCGTTGACCGTATAGATCTGCGTATTGCCCGTCAGCGACAGCGCGACGGCCAGCGTGTTGCCGTCCGGCGACCACGCCGGTGCGCTGTTGTTGCCCTTCTGGTCGGAGACCATATAGCGGCGGCCGGTCGGCAGGTCGTGGATGTAGACGATCGGCTTCTTGCGCTCGAACGACACGTAGGCGACCTTCGTGCCGCTCGGCGACCACGCCGGCGAGATGATCGGCTCGGTGCTCGACAGCGCGATGCGCGCGTTCTGGCCGTCCGAATCCGAGATCTGCAGCTGGTAGCGGTTGCCCGTCTTGATCACGTACGACAGACGCGTGGCGAATACGCCGCGCACGCCGAGCAGTTTCTGGTAGATGTAGTCGGCGATCTTGTGGCCGGCGGTGCGCAGCGTGGTGTCGTTCGCGGTCAGCGACAGGCCGCCGAGGCTCTGCTGCTTGACGGTGTCGTACAGGATGAAGTTCACCTTGTACTGACCGTTCGCTTCGCGGTTCACGCTGCCGGCGACGAACGCGTTCGCGCCCTTGGCCCTCCAGGCGCCGAGATCGACCGAGGCGGTCTCGGGCACGGGCGTGCTGCCGGCGTCGATGTTGGTGAATTTGCCGCTGCGGGCGAGGTCGGCGCGCACGATCGACGTGACCTGCTGCGGCAGGCCCGCCTCGTTCGCGAAATTCGCGGTCGCGATGGGGAACTGGGTCGATCCGACGCCGGTGATCAGCACGTTGACCTGCGCGTTAGCGGCGCCGCCGGCCGCAATCAGACACGATGCCACGAGTGCCCTGAAACCTAGTTTCGTCATCAAACTCATGCTTCTTGCTTCCCATGTGACTTGGATCGCTGCGCAAGCGCAGAGACAGTAAAAATACCCTGTTCGTTCCCGTTTCGCAGCGAAGCCCGGAGTGTAAGCGCATTTCCGTTCACTCCGCCGCCTTGAAGGTAATCGTAATGCTCGATGGGGTACGACCGTCAGTATCGGGCGGCAACGGCACCGACGCCTGGATCGCGCTGACCACCGCCTGATCCCACCCCGAATTGCCGCTCGGCCGCGCGACCGATACGCTCAGCAGGTCGCCCGACGGCGTGCAGCGAATCTTCACGACGGTCGTCAATCCGGCGCGCTCGCCGCCCCAGACGATGTTCGGCTTCACGCGACGGCGCACCTTGTCCGCATAGCCGGGCGAGGCCGCGTTGCCGCCGGAGCCCGTGCCGGTGCCGCTTTTCGCGAGCCCCTGGCCGCCGCCGTCGCCCGCGCCCGCGAGACCCTGCAACTGCGCGAGGCGCGCATTTCGTTCCCGGTCGAGCTTGGCCTTGGCCGCCGCGTCGGCCTTCGCGCGCGCGGCCGCTTCGGCCTTTGCCTTGGCCTGCGCGTCCGCCTTTTCCTTTGCGGCTGCGTCGGCCTTCGCCTTGGCTGCCTGCTGGGCCTCGAGCTGCGCCTGCTTCTGCTGCTGGAGCTTTTGCTGCTCCAGTTTCTGCTGTTCGAGCTTTTGCTGCTCGGCGAGTTGCTGCTTGAGCTTCGCCGCCTGCTTCTGCTTTTCGCGTTCGGCGGCCTTTTCCGCGGCGAGCGCCGCCGCTTGCCGGGCCGCCAGCTGGGCGCGCCGCGCTTCCTCTTCCTGCTGCTTCAGCTGCTGCTCGCGGCGCTGCTGCTCGAGCTGCGCTTCGCGTGCGGCCGCCTCTTGTTGCTGGCGCTTCTTCTGCTGCAACGCGATGTCCGCCTGTTCGTCTCTCACCGGGGGAGGGGGCGGCGCGACCTTCACGGGCGGCGTCGGTGCGACGACGGGCCGCGGTGCGGGAACGTCGGGGACCTCGGTCCACAGTTCGGCTTCGGCGCCGGCCGGCGTGCTGTTCTGCCACTGCACGCCGTGGTACAGGAACAGCGCGAGCAGGACGTGCATCAGCGCGGCGAGCGCGAACGCGCGCCAGGTGCCGCGCTCGCGTGGCGGTTGCGACGGGTAGGCGTTGCCGCGCGTGGGTTGCTGCCGGTTCATTGCGATTTGACGAGGAGGCCGACGCGCTTGACGCCGCGCGCCTTCAGATCCGACATCACGGTCATGACCGCATCGTACTGCACGGTCTTGTCGGCCGCGATCACCACCGGCTGGTCCGGATGGTCGGCCTGCCTGGCCACGATGAAGCTGTCGAGCTCGGCCTTGGTCATCGTGTCTTCCTGCGTCGCGCCGGAGTCGCCCTTGTACTTGACGCTCATCGTGCGGTCGGCGTTGATGTTGACGACGACGGGCGGCGTCTGCTCCTGCGGCGCGGCATTGCCGACGGTCGGCAGATTGATGATCGACGGGGCGACGAGCGGCGCCGTCACCATGAAGATCACCAGCAGCACGAGCATCACGTCGATATACGGCACGACGTTGATGTCGGCCATCGCGCGGCGCGAGCGGCCGCCGCGCATGCTGGATCGAATGGGACTTCCTGCCATGGCGAGCTCCTTACTGGGCCTGACGCTGCAGGATGTTCGAGAATTCTTCGATGAAGGTCTCGAAGCGGATCGCGAGGCGGTCGATGTCGTGCGCGTAGCGGTTGTACGCGACCACGGCCGGAATCGCGGCGAACAGGCCGATCGCGGTGGCGACGAGCGCCTCGGCGATGCCCGGCGCGACGTTCGCGAGCGTGGCCTGCTGCACGTTCGCGAGGCCGCGGAACGAATTCATGATGCCCCACACGGTGCCGAACAGACCGATGTACGGGCTGACCGAGCCGACCGACGCGAGGAACGCGAGATTCGCTTCGAGCACGTCCATTTCGCGCTGGAACGCCGCGCGCATCGCGCGGCGTGCGCCGTCGAGCACGAGGCCCGGATCGCTCAGGCGCTTTTCCTTCGCCTTCAGGAATTCGCGCATGCCGGCTTCGAAGATGCGCTCGAGCGCGCCGATCGTGTGGCGGTTATTGGCTGCGCTCTGGTACAGCGCCTGCAGGTCGCCGCCCGACCAGAAATCCTTTTCGAAGCGCTCGGTCTGCGCGCGTGCGCGGCGGATCGCGAACCACTTGCGGAAGATGAAGGTCCACGACATCAGCGACAGCAGCAACAGCAGCCCCATCACGGCCTGGGCGAGCACGCTCGCGTTGAGGACGAGGGAAATGATCGACAGGTCTTGAGATGTGTTCATAGAGATTTGAGTAACGTCCCTTCGGGGGTGCCCGGCAAGGGCGCACGGGTGCGTGCGGTACGGCGCGCCGACGCAGCCCTGGCGCGGAACCTTGCTTAGTATCGATTCAGGAAGGCAAGTTCATGGCCTTTGTCTAAACGGGGCTCATTCGAGCTTCGTTGACGGGACAGTGTGCCCGGCGTCGATGACGGGCCCGCGTTGCAGTGCATCGAGGACGACCGGCGGGATCGCCGCGGGACGGATGCCGGAACGGTCGACGCAGCCGAGGCGGATATGCCCGGCGACCAGCAGCGTGTCGCCACGCCACGCTTCCTGCGTGAACTCCACCGACGCGCGGCCGATGCGTGCCGGGCGGCTCGTGATCGCGAGTGCGTCGTCGAGTCGCGCCGGCGCGCGGTAGTCGACCGACGTGCTGCGAACGATGAAGATCGCGCCCGTGTCGTCGGCGAGCTGGCGCTGATCGATGCCGCACGCGCGCAGCCACTCGGTGCGGGCGCGCTCGAAGAACTTCAGGTAGTTGGCATAGAAGACGATGCCGCCTGCATCGGTATCCTCGTAGTACACGCGCACCGGCCAGATGAAGCCGCGCGAGGTGTCCGGAGAGCGGGTAGGCTGAGTCATGGCGCGCATTCTACCGGAAGGCCGGGGTCCGATTCGTTACGGTTTGGTAACGGAATGTAGTGCCGCACGGCACGACGCGGGCCGCCCATGGCGGGCCCGCGGCGCGCGGTGCCAGGCGTCAGCCGTCAGCCGCGATGGACCGTCAGACCGGCCGGCGCTTGCGCGACCGGCATCATCTCGATCGTATTGATGTTGACGTGCGCGGGGCGCGTCGCGATCCAGTAGATGGTGTCGGCAATATCCTCGGCTGTGAGCGGCTGGACGTTTTGATAGACGTTCGCTGCTTTCGCGTCGTCGCCGCGGTAGCGCACGTTCGAGAACTCCGTGCCGCCGCAGAGGCCGGGCTCGATGTCGGTGACGCGCAGCGGCGTGCCGACGAGGTCGGCGCGCAGATTCAGGCTGAATTGTCTGACGAAAGCCTTGGTTGCGCCGTATACGTTTCCGCCGGGATACGGGTAGGTGCCGGCGACCGAACCGAGGTTGAAGATGTGGCCGCGGCCGCGCGCGATCATCCCGGGCAGCAGCGTGTGCGTGACCGTCACGAGACCGGTGCAGTTCGTGTCGATCATCGTGTGCCATTCGTCGAGGCTGGCGTTCTGGGCCGGCTCGACACCGAGCGCGAGGCCGGCGTTGTTGACCAGCACGTCGAGCGCCGCGAATTCGGCGGGAAGGGCGGCCGGCACCGCTTCGACGGCGGCGCGGTCGCGCACGTCGAGTTCGAATGGCAGCAGCGCGTCGCCCAGTTCCGCGGCGAGCGCATCGAGCCGATCCTTGCGGCGCGCGGTGGCGACGACGCGGTGGCCGCCCTTGACGAAGGCACGGGAGATGGCTGCGCCGAAGCCGGCGGACGCGCCTGTGACGAACACGATCATTGCTGCTGCTCCTGGTCGATGACGAAGTGGCCAATAGTATCGCGCAAGCCTACTGAGATTGCCGCACCGCGGCAAGGCGCGGAAGCGCGCGGGCCCGGCGCGCGGAATCCGGCCCTCATTGATTCGGCGGGGGAGGCGCGGTTGCCTATTCATGACGCATCCAATAAACTAACGCGCTCATCACCCCTGCGTGACTGGCGATAGAACCCTTCGGGTTCAAGGTGGAGCATCCCACCGTGAAGCGCGGGGCGCCGTTTTTGCCGTTCGCCTGGGCAGCCGTTGTGCGCCGTCGCGTGCATCGCCGGTGGCTGTCCTGTCTCGCGTCATACGGATTCTTCCGCCACGTCGAGCTGGTTCCACCAGCAACGCAATGTACTCGGCCGCACCGGTCAACCTGTACACACTTAACGGAAACCGTATGTTTGACAGAGCCCAAAGCACCATCGCGAACGTCGATCCCGAGATCTTTGCTGCGATCGAGCAGGAAAACCGCCGCCAGGAAGACCACATCGAGTTGATCGCCTCGGAAAACTACACGAGCCCGGCCGTGATGGCCGCACAGGGCTCGCAGCTCACGAACAAGTACGCGGAAGGTTATCCGGGCAAGCGCTACTACGGCGGCTGCGAGTACGTCGACGTGGTCGAGCAGCTGGCGATCGATCGCGTGAAGCAGCTGTTCGGCGCGGAAGCGGCGAACGTGCAGCCGAACTCGGGCTCGCAGGCGAACCAGGGCGTGTTCTTCGCGATGCTCAAGCCGGGTGACACGATCATGGGGATGAGCCTCGCGCACGGCGGGCACCTGACGCACGGCTCGCCGGTGAACATGTCGGGCAAGTGGTTCAACGTGGTGAGCTACGGGCTGAACGAAAACGAAGACATCGATTACGACGCGGCGGAAAAGCTCGCGCAGGAGCACAAGCCGAAGCTGATCGTCGCGGGCGCCTCGGCGTTCGCGCTGAAGATCGACTTCGCGCGTATGGCGCAGATCGCGAAGTCGGTCGGTGCGTACCTGATGGTGGACATGGCGCACTACGCTGGGCTGATCGCGGCGGGCGTGTATCCGAACCCGGTGCCGCACGCTGATTTCGTGACGACGACCACGCACAAGAGCCTGCGCGGCCCGCGCGGCGGCGTGATCCTGATGAAGGCGGAGTACGAGAAGCAGATCAACTCGGCGATTTTCCCGGGCATCCAGGGCGGCCCGCTGATGCACGTGATCGCGGCGAAGGCGGTGGCGTTCAAGGAAGCGCTGTCGCCGGAGTTCAAGGCGTATCAGCAAAAGGTGGTGGAGAACGCGCGGGTGCTGGCCGAGACGCTGGTCAAGCGCGGGCTGCGGATCGTGTCGGGCCGCACGGAAAGCCACGTGATGCTGGTGGACCTGCGAGCGAAGCACATCACGGGCAAGGCGGCGGAAGCGGCGCTGGGTGCGGCGCACATTACGGTGAACAAGAACGCGATTCCGAACGATCCGGAAAAGCCGTTCGTGACGAGTGGCGTGCGGCTGGGCTCGCCTGCGATGACGACGCGCGGCTTCGGGCCGGCGGAAGCGGAGCAGGTGGGCAACCTGATCGCGGACGTGCTGGAGAACCCGGAAGATGCGGCGACGCTCGAGCGCGTGCGCGCGCAAGTGGCCGAGCTGACCAAGCGTTTCCCGGTCTATCGCTGATCCGGCATGCGCTGCCCGTTCTGCCGGCATGAAGACACGCAGGTCGTCGACTCGCGCGTCTCCGAAGATGGCGCTGCGATTCGCCGGCGCCGTCGCTGCTCGGCTTGCGACAAGCGCTTCACGACGTACGAGCGGGTCGAGCTGAACCTGCCGGCCGTCGTGAAGAAGGACGGCAGCCGCACGGAATTCGACCGTCGCAAGATCGTCGCCAGCATGCAACTCGCGCTGCGCAAGCGGCCGGTTGCAGCCGATGCGATCGACGCGGCGGTCGCCCGTATCGAATATCAGCTGCTCGCCACGGGCGAGCGGGAAGTGCGTAGCGAGAAGCTCGGCGAACTCGTGATGAACGAGTTGCGCGGCCTCGATACGATCGCCTATGTCCGTTTTGCATCGGTTTACCGCCGGTTCGAGGACGTTTCCGAATTTGCCGACGTGATCGAAGAGTTCCGTCGCGCGTCCCCCTCCAAGCCTCCGCGTAAGCGCTGACGCGCCGCGTTCGTTCATCGTCTTCTCCGCAGGCCCGATTGGGCCGAGTGATCCAGTTCGTCCCGATTGTGTCGGTCTCGGCCGCATGTCGCCAGTTGGCCGTTTGGCCAATGGCGCGGGTTCGCTCGCGTCGCTACAGTCGTTGCATCACGTTGACGGAGGGCAATGGCGATGGGACTGCACCGAAAGATTGTCGGCGCGCACCTGCGGCGCTGCGACGGATTCACGCTCGTCGAGCTGATGGTCGCAATCGCGCTGGCGGCCGCGACGGCGCTCTACGCCGCTCCGGCATTCGATCAGTGGCGCATGCGCGAACGCGTCGATGCGCGCTCGCGCACGCTGCTCGGTGCGGTGTCGTTCGCCCGCACCGAGGCGGCTCGGCTCGGCGTGCGCGTCACGCTGTGCCGCGCCGGGCCCGCCGGCGATTGCGTGCGCGCCGACGAACCATGCGATCCGGCCGCATGGTCGTGCGGCTGGATCGTCAGCGGGCAGTTCGACGGGCAGTCGCGGGTGTTGAGGCGTTATCCGCGCGATCCCGACATTGCCGTGACGGGCGCCACGCACGATCTGGCGTTCGCGCCGCCGGCCGGACAGGTGATCGGCGGGATCCGGCGCTTCGAATTGCGTGCGCAGCGCGAGCGGCCTGGCGACGAGGCGCGCACGTCGCGTTGTATCCGGATTTCGGCGGGCGGTCGCGCGCGCATCGTGGCCGGCCGGTGTGACGCGGCATGAAGTGCTCGCGCCGACGAACGCACGGCACGTCGCTGCTCGAAGCGGTGCTGGCCGTTGCGCTGCTCGCGGCCGTGATGCTGACGGTGGTCGGCAGCCAGTTCGCGATGACCCGCATGCAGCGGGCGACGATCTGGCGCGAACGTGCGCTCTGGCTGGCCGACGCACGCATCGAGCGCCGTCATGCGGCACCAGGCGATTACGGCGGCCTCGCGGCGCTTGCGGCGGCATCGTTGCCCGACGGCGCAATGATGCTCGACCGTGGGGCGGCCGGTGTCAGCTATGCGATCGTCGGCTGGCGCGACGCCGACACTGCGCAGTCGGCCTCGGCGTCCGCGCGGTGCGATGCGGCGCGGACGATGACGAAGCCGCCGTCGTGTGTGCGCATTCCGTTTCGGGAGTTCGACGCCGATGAACGCTGATCGCCGCAGCCGCGCACATACGCTGCTGGAAGTCCTGATTGCGATGGTCGTCGGTCTGCTCGTGCTCGCGGCCGCCGGCGCGCTTTACCACGCACAGCGTGTCGCGCACGGGCGGGCCGAGGACGCGTTCGCGATGCGCGATGCGGCCACGACGGCCCTGATGCTGATCGGACAGCAGATTCAGATGGCCGGATTTCGTTCGCTCGACGACGACGACGCGTTGCCGCTGCCGCCGTTGTTCGGTTGCTCCGCGGCGCGGGTGCGTGGCGATGGTGCACAGGTGCGCTGCGAAGCCGCTCGCGAGGCCTCCGATGCGGTGGTGGTCCGTTATGTCGGCGACGGTGTGTCGACCTGGCCAACCATTGGCGACCAGGTATCCGACTGTCTCGGGCAGGGTATCGGTGCCCCCGGCGAGCGGCCGCTGGTGGAAAACCACTTCGATGCGCATGTCAGCCCGTCGACCGGTGAGCCCGAGCTGTACTGCGAAGGCAGCGGTCGCCCCGGCACGCCGCAGCCGGTGGTGTCCGGCATCGACCAGTTGCGTGTGCGCTATTTGCGTCGCGGAACCGTGCGATTCGCCGACGCGGCGGCGATCGGCGCTGACGGGTGGCGCGACATCGTCGCGGTACATCTGTGTGTGCGGGCGCGCGGTGAACCGATGCGCGCGCCGACGCGTCATGTCGACTGCGATGGTCGCGTAGCCGTATCCGACGATGGCCGCGCGCGCCTCACGCTGCATCGCATCGTCGCGTTGCGGAATTCATCGATCGCGTTGGCCGATCGTGTCGTGGGCGGTGTGCGTGACGGTGAGGCATTCCGATGATCCGCGCGACCCGGTCCGTCCGACGTTGTGCGACGCGGATCGCGACAGCCGATGCGTCGGCGCGCCGTGCTGCGGGCCGGCGCGGCGCAGGTGACGGCCCCGCGTTGCCGAACCGCGCGACATTACGCGCTGCGCCCGCACGTCGGCCTCGGCTTCGGCGTCGGCTTCGCAATGCCGGCCTTGCGCTGCCTGCCGTGATGGCCGTTGCCGCGGCGGTCGTGGCGCTGGCAGGCACATGGTTCGAGTCGGCGTTGACGGAATCGCGTCGCACGCGCGCGTTGTCCGATCGGATGATCGCGTTTCATGCCGCCGATGCGGCGTTGGCCGCATGCATCGTGCGTTTGCGCGGCGGCGCAGCGCCATACCTCGACGAACCGGCATCGCATGGTGAACCACGCGCGTGGCGGCGGACGCCCGCGCTGCGCGTCGCCGACGCGTTCGAGCCGTTTGCATCGTGGCCGCTGGCGGCGCAGCCGCCGCGTTGTCTGATCGAAGCGTGGCGAGGTGCCGGTCCGGCCGGCAGCCGCGCGTACCTCGTCACCGCTCGCGGCGTCGGCGGCGATGCCTCGAGCGTGGTCTGGCTGCAAAGCCAGCTCGCGTTGCGCGACGGGCACATCGTGGCGCAGCGCTGGCGTCGTGTCGTGACGGTGCAATGATGCGAGCCGCTGCTGCGATGCGCCGGCTGGCGGCCTTCACGTTGATCGAATTGATGATCGTGCTCGCAATCGTCGCTGCGTTGGCGAGCTGGGGTGTCCCGTCATATCGCGCGCACGTCGCGCGCATGCATCGCACCGCTGCGGTAAGTGCGCTGTACCGGGCCGCCCAGTATCTCGAAACGCTCGATGGCCCGCCGCCGCAGACGTTGCCGGATGCGTACACACAGGCACCGCCGGACGGGCAACCGGTCTATCGGCTTACGCTGCGGCGACCGGCCGACGGCGATGCGCCGGTGGCATACGAACTCGTCGCCAGCCCGCTCGACGCCGGGCCGATGCGTGACGACCCATGCGGTGCATTCACGCTGCGTTCGGACGGAACGAAGGGCAATGCAATGGCGGATACCGGCCAGATGGACGAACCGTCTCGCGCGTGCTGGGGCGTGCATTGAGCCCGCGCGTGACGCGCGCGGCTCAACCGCATCGCGCGCGCCCCGTGGAGCGTCAGTCGTTGCTCGCGGTGCTGTCGCGCTCGTCGCGCGATTGCTTCCAGATCTGGTAGATCTCCCATGCGGCGAAGCCCAGCGTTCCCCACTTCAGCGCCGGCCCGCCGGTTGCGCGCAACAGCGAGCGAACGGGTTTCGCGAGCACGAGCGACGCAAGCGAGCTCAGCATCGGATACTGGTTCACGATCTGGCCGATGCTCGCGTTCAGGCTTTTCGCGGATTGACCGAATTTCGAGGTCGACAGGCCGGGGATGAACACCTTCAGCCAGCTGAAGCGCGTGACGGCGTGACGCATGTCGGCGGCGGCTTCGGCGAGCTCGAGCCGCTCGACTTCGGATCGCAGGATCAGCAACTCCTTGCGGAGTGCGCGATGCTGCGACGCGCTCCAGTTCGAGCGCGACGAATGGTGGCTGGGCGAATGGCCCGTGACGTTCTGGCTCATGGCGCGTCGGCGAAATGGGTGGAACGGGTGAACGCGACGGCGTTCACGGCTTGCCGCGGAACATCTCGCGGTCCTTTTCGAGCTCGGCGAGCGTCGCCTCGAACACGGTCGGCGCGTTGCGCAGGCCCGCGCGCGCCTTCAGCACGCACACGATGCCGGCGACCGCGTACAACGCGGTGACCACCGCGAGCGACTGCCAGCGATAGGTGTCCCAGAACGCGATCGCGATCAGGACGGTCAGACTGATGAGCGCCATCGTCGCGAGCATCATCGCGGCGAGGCCGAGAAACAGCACGCCCATCAGGCGTTCCTTCTCCTCGGCCAGTTCGATGCCAACGAGTTCGAGACGCGTTTGCAGTAGGCCGATCGCGGAACCGACGAGGCGGCGCAGCGGCCCCGGGCCGGATGGCTGCGGGTGGGTGTCTGTCGTCATGGATGAGGCGCTTGCACGCGCAGTGAGCAGCAAGGTCAAGCCAGGCCGGCGGCGAGCCGCCGGCCTGCCGCGACTCCCGCGTGCCGCAGCGAGCGGCGCGCGGGGCGAAACGGCGCAGCGCGCGTTACTTGCGGTTGATCAGCAGGCCGATCAGCACGCCGACGCCGGCAGCGACGCCGATCGACGTCCACGGATGCTCGTGCACGTAGTCGTCGGTTGCGCGCGCCGCCTTCTTGCCTTTCTCGACCACCACGACCTGGACGTCGGTTGCCTTTTCCTTGGCCTGCTTCAGGCGCGACATGGCCTTTTCGCGCAGCTCGGTAGCCCGGTCGCCCGTGCTGCTCGCAGCCTGCTTCAGCAGGTCCTCGGCGTCCGCCAGAACGGTTTTGATATCCGACATCAGTTTCTCCTTGTTGATTTCCGACATTGCAACTCCCTTCATGCTGTCATGCTGCAGGTTCACATCGTAGCGAAACGCCTGCCTGCTGGCGAGCCGGGAAGACGCACGGCGACATTGCAAGACCGCATGGTAAACGAAACGTAAACAAAAACAGAGCCGCCGACGGCGTGAAAAGTGCCTTTCGCCGCTGTCCACCGCGCTCTGCGCCTGGGCAAAAATGACAAAAAAGTATGAATATCAAACGTAATAATCGTTCGCATGGCCCATTGCTTCCCGTAAGCTGAGTGACTATCCCGCGCCGACAGCGCGCGGTTTCAACCAGCATCGTTCGAGGAGGGAACATCATGGGTCTGCGTCTTGGTGACATCGCACCGGATTTCGAGCAGGAATCGAGCCTGGGCACGATCAAGTTTCATGAGTGGCTTGGCAACAGCTGGGGCATCCTGTTCTCCCATCCGGCCGACTACACGCCGGTATGCACGACGGAGCTCGGGCTCACCGCGAAGCTGAAGGGCGAATTCGACAAACGCAACGTGAAGGTGATCGCGCTGTCGGTCGATGGCGTCGAATCGCACAAGGGCTGGATCAACGACATCAACGAAACGCAGTCGACGGTCGTCGGCTTCCCGATCATCGCCGACGCCGATCGCAAGGTCTCGCAGCTGTACGACATGATCCACCCGAACGCGAACGAAACGCTGACGGTGCGCTCGCTGTTCGTGATCGATCCGAACAAGAAGGTGCGTCTCATCATCACCTATCCGGCCAGCACCGGCCGCAATTTCGACGAAGTGCTGCGCGTGATCGATTCGCTGCAACTGACCGATAATTACAAAGTCGCGACGCCGGGGAACTGGAAGGACGGCGACGACGTCGTGATCGTACCGTCGCTGCAGGATCCCGATGAGTTGAAGAAGCGCTTCCCGAAGGGCTTCAACGCGGTGCGTCCGTATCTGCGTCTGACGCCGCAGCCGAACAAGTAAGCAGCGGCTGCGCGCGATCGCCGCGCGCCCATGAAAACGGCCCGCCCGGCAGCGATGCCGGGCGGGCCGTGTCGTTTCAGCGCGCACGATGCGGTGCGACCGGCGCCGCGTCGCCTGCGCAAACGGTCAGAAGAATGCCTGGATGCCCGTCTGTGCGCGGCCGAGGATCAGCGCATGGATGTCGTGGGTTCCTTCGTACGTATTGACCACTTCGAGGTTCACGAGGTGGCGCGCGACGCCGAACTCGTCCGAGATGCCGTTGCCGCCCAGCATGTCGCGCGCGAGCCGCGCGATGTCGAGCGCCTTGCCGCACGAGTTGCGCTTCATGATCGACGTGATCTCGACGGCCGCCGTGCCTTCGTCCTTCATCCGGCCCAGCCGCAGCACGCCTTGCAGGCCGAGCGTGATTTCGGTCTGCATGTCGGCGAGCTTTTTCTGGATCAGCTGGTTCGCGGCGAGCGGCCGGCCGAACTGCTTGCGGTCGAGCACGTACTGGCGCGCGGTGTGCCAGCACGATTCGGCCGCGCCCAGCGCGCCCCACGCGATCCCGTAGCGGGCCGAGTTCAGGCACGTGAACGGGCCGCGCAGGCCGCTCACGTTCGGCATCAGGTTTTCGTCGGGCACGAACACCTCGTCGAGCACGATCTCGCCGGTGATCGACGCGCGCAGCCCGACCTTGCCGTGGATGGCCGGCGCCGACAGCCCCTTCCAGCCCTTCTCGAGGATGAAGCCGCGGATCGCGTCCGCGCCGTTTTCTTCGAGCTTCGCCCACACGACGAACACGTCGGCGATCGGCGAGTTGGTGATCCACATCTTCGAGCCGGACAGCGAATAGCCGCCCGGCACTTTCTTCGCGCGCGTGACCATGCTGCCCGGGTCCGAGCCGTGGTTCGGTTCGGTCAGCCCGAAGCAGCCGATCCATTCGCCGGTCGCGAGCTTCGGCAGATATTTCTGCTTCTGCGCGTCCGAGCCGAATTCGAAGATCGGCACCATCACGAGCGACGACTGCACGGACATCATCGACCGGTAGCCGGAGTCGACGCGCTCGACTTCGCGCGCGATCAGGCCGTAGCTGACGTAGTTGAGGCCGGGGCCGCCGTATTCGTCAGGGATCGTCGGGCCGAGCAGGCCCAGTTCGCCCATTTCGCGGAATATCGCCGCGTCGGTGCGCTCGTGGCGGAACGCCTCCGTGACGCGCGGCGCCAGCTTGTCCTGCGCATACGCGCGCGCGGCATCGCGCACCATCCGCTCCTCTTCGGTCAGTTGCTGGTCGAGCAACAGCGGATCGTCCCAATGAAAAGTTGCAACGCTCATCGTGTCATCTCCTGTCGGTCGGCGGCGGCGCTTCGCTACCGGTTCCGATTTCTATGGTCTGCTTGACTTGCGTTCCGCTGTGCGGAACAATGTTTTGCAAAACGAACCCAGTGTAGCACCAGATGACACTTTCAACCATCGACGAAACCGCGATCGACGAACGCAAGTTCGTCGTTGCGCTTGCGCGCGGGCTCGACCTGCTGCGCGCGTTCCGGCCCGGCGAAACGATGCTCGGCAATCGCGATTTTGCGGAACGCACCGGGTTGCCGAAGGCGACCGTGAACCGGCTCGCTTACACGCTGACCGTGCTCGGCTACCTGCGCTACGACGAGACGCTCGGGAAATACGCGCTGGATGCCGCGGTGCTGTCGCTCGGCTACGCGCTGCTGTCCGGGTCGGGGACGCTCGATCTTGCGCGGCCGCACATGCAGGCGCTCGCGCGCGAGATCGGCGCGGCCGTGTCGCTCGGCTGCCGCGACGGGCTCGATATGATTTATCTGGAGACGATCCGCAGCGAAACGGCGCTGACGCTCGGGCTCGCTCCCGGCTCGCGCCTGTCGATGCTGACGAGTTCGATGGGGCGTGCGTATCTGGCCGTGCAGCCGGAGGACGTGCGCCGCGCGCTCTATGCCGACCTGCATCGTGCGGCCGGCGGCGGCGCCGACGCCGATGCGCTCGTCGCGGCCGCGCAGCAGGCGGTCGCCGAATTCTCGACGGGCGGTTGCTGTTATTCGTTCCGCGCGTGGCACACGGACGTGAACGCGGCGGCCGTGCCGTTTCGCGAGCCGCGCGACGGACGCTGGCTGATCCTCAGCTGCAGCGGGCCGGCATCGTCGATGGACGAACAGGCGTTCCGTACCGACGTCGGGCCGAAACTGAAGGCGCTCGCGCAGCGGCTCGGTCAGACGGTCTGAAACGGGGCGCGCGTGGGCGCGTCGCCGGCATTGCCGCGCGCGGCCGCGGATGCCGTGCCTGTTGCAACGCGCGGGCGCCACGCTCATCATCGTTCCCTGACTTTCCGACGATGACGAGGTTCGCGATGTCTGTCCCCGAGACGATGGAAGGCGGTTGTGCGTGCGGAGCGATCCGTTACCGGATCGCCGGCATTCCGACCGACGCGGGCTTTTGCCATTGCCGGCTCTGTCAGCGCACGACCGGTGCGGCGGTCGTGGCAGCGGCATCGGTGCCGATCGGCGCGTTCGAGTATCTGCAGGGCGAGCCGACGGTCTATGCGTCGAGCGCGTGGGGTGAGCGGCGCTTTTGCGGCCGCTGCGGCGCGCAGCTCGAATATCGGCTGCGCGACGCGCCGACCACCGTCGAAATCAACTACGCGACGCTCGACGAGCCGGCGCGGCTGCGTCCGGTGTGGCACGTGTGGTATGCGGATCGTTTTCCGGGGATCGACTGTGCCGACGATCTGCCGAAATACGACGACGACGGACCGCAGTAGGCGTCGAGGTGGCGGCGACGAGCGCGCCAGCACGCGTGTTCGATCGGGTGGCGCGAACGCGGCAAGAGTCGGCCGGCGCGGCACGTGGATCGTTGCGCAGGCAACTACCGAAATACGATGACGGTGGTCGGACTAGGCGTAGGGGTGACGGCGACGAGCGCGCCAGCACGCGTGTTCGATCAGGCGGCGTGAACGCGGCAAGAGTCGGCCGTCGCGACACGTGGATCGTTGCGCAGGCAACTGGTGCGTCGACGATCTGCCGAAATACGGCGACGGCGGACCGGGATGGGCGTCGCGATGCCGGCGACGAGTGCGTCAGCGAGCCAGCACGCGCGTTCGACTCGGCTGCATGAGCGCGGCGCGAGCTGGCCGACATGGCGCGTGCGGTGCGCGGATCGTTTCTCGGAAATCGACTGTGCCGACGATCTGCCGAAATACGACGACGGCGGACCGGAGTAGGCGTCGACCCAGCGCACTCGCACCGACTGCATAAGCACGGCGCGATGCAGCAAGCCGCTAGCCCTGCATCCACCGACCGCCTGCCGCCCGCCGTTTGACGACGGACGCATACGACGCGGCACGACGGCAGCACGACCCACCCGCCCGAAGACCCCCAGCCCCCAGCACAGCACTCACCGCACCCACACGCGCAGCGCCCCTCAGGCCGTCACGACCTTCGCGAACACCGGCCCCTGCATGAAGCGCACGTCGTGCTGACGCAGCAACTCGCACTGCGTCTCGTCGACCACGCCATCGAATATCAGCGGAATCCGCACGCGCTGCGCATACGCGACCAGCGCCTTCACCATCCCGTCGCGCAGCGCGATGCCCGCATCCATCTTGATGTAATCGGGCCGCGCCATCTCCGATTCGACCGCGAGGATCCGGCCCGGGTCGGGCAGCTTGTCCGCGACCTTGAAACCGTGATGCTGATAACTGCGCGTCAGGTAGCCGAGGAAGGTCTTGTGCGCGACCGCGGCCGCCGGCAACTCGATCACGATCCGCTCGGCCGGCAGGCCGAACCGCTGCAGCACCGACGAGAAATGCTTGCCGTGATCGTACTTCACGCTCTTGAGCAGCCGTTCGTGCACGCGCAGGAACAGCAGCCCGTGGCGCTGCGCACCGAAGAAGTTGATCGCGTGCAGCGCCCGCGACAGCCGGTCGATCGCGACGAGCGTCTGGTCGTCGACGGCCGAGTCGACCGGGTCGTGCGCGGCGCCGCTGACCAGCGTGATGGCCTGGAAGCCGAGCTCGTCGCCGTAGCGCTCGATGGCATCCGCGAACGACGTCGACTGCGGCGCGCCGGGCATCGTCACGTCGTAGATCGGCTCGTAGGCGCTCGCGAGCGTGCGCTCCGGCAGATTCGCGCATGCGGTGCCGCCTTCGGCAAGCGCGAGGTGTTCCCGCAGATAAGGCAGTTGCCCGGCACGGGCGACCAGCTCGGGAATGTTGGGCGGGATCATCGGCGTAGGAAGAAAACGGCGGCCGAAAGGGCCGCCTCGTATCTCGATATTAGCAGCGCCCGTCGGGCTCGGCTCGGCGTTTCTCTCATATGGTTATCCCGTTGCCGAACCCATCGCTAGGGTTAACGTTGATTTCACTATACGTAATTGGTTTTACTATTCGTAAATCCAAAGATTTGTTGCCGATCAAGAAAAGCGGCGTTCGGGCGCCGGCAGCGGCGTCGTTTCCCGAACCGAATCAACCAGGAAGCAAGGAGCGAGACGTGGCGGTGGACAGCAGGCGGATGGAGCAGGGCAGGCCGCGCGAGCGGTTGAAGGCGGGCACGAAGGCGGCCATGAACGGCGGCACAAGCGCGGCGGCGCCGCGCGTGCCGGCGCACGTGCGGCGCGGCTGAGGAGCGGATGGCGACCATGAGCATCGATTACCAGACGCTGAAGTTCGATTACCGGCCGCGCGCGGCGCGGGCCGCGCAGGCCGATGCGGCCGTTCACCCGGTGATCGTGGTGGGCGCGGGCCCGGTGGGCCTGGCCGCCGCGATCGATCTGGCGCAGCGCGGTGTGCCGGTCGTGCTGCTCGACGACGACGACACGCTGTCCACCGGCTCGCGCGCGATCTGCTTCGCGAAGCGCACGCTCGAGATCTTCGACCGGCTCGGCTGCGGCGAGCGCTTCGTGGACAAGGGCGTGAGCTGGCACGTCGGCAAGGTGTTCCTGCAGGACGAGCAGCTTTACGCGTTCGACCTGCTGCCCGAGCAGGGCCACGCACGCCCGGCGTTCGTCAACCTGCAGCAGTACTACGTCGAAGGCTATCTGGCCGAGCGCGCGTTCGAACTGCCGAACCTCGAGATCCGCTGGAAGCACAAGGTGACGGGCGTCGCGCAGTCGGCCGAGCACGCGGCGCTGACCGTCGAGACGCCGGAAGGCATCGAGACGCTGCGCGCGCAGTACGTGATCGCGGCCGACGGCTCGCGCAGCCCGCTGCGCGCGGCGATGGGGCTCGAAAGCCGCGGCCGCACGTTCAAGGACCGCTTCCTGATCGCCGACGTGAAGATGAAGGCGGAATTCCCGACCGAGCGCTGGTTCTGGTTCGATCCGCCGTTCCACCGTAACCAGTCGGTGCTGCTGCACCGTCAGCCGGACAACGTGTGGCGCATCGATTTCCAGCTCGGCTGGGACGCCGACCCGGTCGCCGAGAAGCAGCCGGAGCGCGTGATCCCGCGCGTGCGCGCGCTGCTCGGGCCGGACGCCGAATTCGAGCTCGAATGGGTCAGCGTCTATACGTTCCGCTGCCAGCGGATGGATACGTTCCGTCACGGCCGCGTGCTGTTCGCGGGCGACGCGGCGCACGGCGTGTCGCCGTTCGGCGCGCGCGGCGCGAACAGCGGCGTGCAGGACGCCGACAATCTCGCGTGGAAGCTGCAGCTCGTGCTCGACGGCCGCGCGCCCGAGCGCCTGCTCGACACGTATGCGAGCGAGCGCGAGTTCGCCGCGGACGAGAACATCCGCAACTCGACGCGCTCGACCGACTTCATCACGCCGAAGAGCGCGGTGTCGCGCGTGTTCCGCGACGCGACGCTGAAGCTCGCGCGCGACTGCGAATTCGCGCGCCGGCTCGTGAACAGCGGCCGTTTGTCGGTGCCGGCCGTGCTGACCGATTCGCCGCTGAATACGCCCGATCGCGCCGGCGACGCGTTCGCGTGCGCGATGCGTCCCGGCGCGGTCGCGGCCGACGCGCCGGTGCGCGCGCAGCAGGCGTCCGGCTGGCTGCTGCGTCATCTCGGCGACGGCTTCGCGGGCGTGCTGTTCGGCCTGCCCGGCGATGCGGGCGCGCTCGCGCAGGCGCTCGACGGTCTCGCGCTGCCGGTGCGGCCCGTGCTGATCGTGCCGGCCGGCCATGCGCAGGCGGTGCCCGGCGTCGACGTCCTCGAAGACGTCGACGGTCTCGCCGCGCAGCGCTACGACGCGCAGCCCGGCACGTTCTACCTGCTGCGCCCGGACCAGCACGTGTGCGCCCGCATGCGCGCGCTCGACCGGCACGCGATCGCCGACGCACTCGCCCGCGCGAGCGGCGCATGCTGAACCCGCCTCGAACACGACAACGACACCGGAGACACCCGACATGCCCCCCCTCGACACCCGCCCGCGCCTGGCCGACCCGGACGCGTTCTACGAAGCGCTGATCGACATGCATCGCGATTTGTCGGACGCCGACAGCCAGCTCGTCAACGCGAAGCTGATCCTGCTGCTCGCGAACCAGATCGGCGACGCCGACGTGCTGCGCGAAGCGATGGCGCTCGCGCGCCAGGGCGTGAATCCGCCCGTGCATCCGAACGCCGAGGTGGCGCAATGAGCGCGGCGCCGGCCAACGCGCGCGTGCTCGAAGTCGAGCGCGTGATCGACGACACCCATCGTCCGGGCTTTCACTGGATGCTGTTGGTGCTGTGCGGGCTGTGCCTGGTGGTCGACGGCTTCGACGCGCAGGCGATGGGCTACGTCGCGCCGAGCGTGATCGCCGAGTGGCATGTGCCGAAGCAGGCGCTCGGGCCGGTGTTCAGCGCGAGCCTGTTCGGCATGCTGCTCGGCGCGCTTGGGCTGTCGGTGCTGGCCGACCGCATCGGCCGGCGGCCGGTGCTGATCGGCTCGACGCTGTTCTTCGCGGTGACGATGCTCGCGACCCCGTTCGCGAGTTCGATCCCGGTGCTGATCGCGCTGCGCTTCGTCACGGGCCTGGGCCTCGGCTGCATCATGCCGAACGCGATGGCGCTGGTCGGCGAGTTCAGCCCCGCCGCGCACGGCGTGAAGCGGATGATGATCGTGTCGTGCGGCTTCACGCTGGGCGCCGCGCTGGGCGGCTTCATCAGCGCGGCGCTGATTCCGGCGCTCGGCTGGCGCGCGGTGTTCTTCGTCGGCGGCGCGGTGCCGCTCGTGCTGGCGATCGCGATGCTCGCGCGGCTGCCCGAGTCGCTGCAGTTTCTGGTCCTGAAAGGACGCGTCGCGCAGGCCCGCGACTGGCTCGCGCGGTTCGCACCGCACGCCGGCATCGATGCCGACACGCGGCTCGTCGTGCGCGAGCGTGCGACGAGCGGCGCGCCGGTCGCCGAACTGTTCCGCGCCGGCCGCCTGCCGGTCACGCTGCTGCTGTGGTCGATCAGCTTCATGAACCTGATCGACCTGTACTTCCTGTCGAACTGGCTGCCGACCGTGATGCGCGACGCCGGCTATACGCCCGGCACGGCGGTGATCGTCGGCACGGTGCTGCAGACGGGCGGCGTGATCGGCACGCTGTCGCTCGGCTGGTTCATCGAGCGCTACGGCTTCGTGCGCGTGCTGTTCGCGTGCTTCGCGTGCGCGGCCGTGTCGGTGGGGCTGATCGGCTCGCTCGCGCATGCGCTGCCGTGGCTGCTGGTCGTCGTGTTCGCGGGCGGCTTCTGCGTGGTCGGCGGGCAGCCGGCCGTCAATGCGCTGGCCGGCCAGTATTACCCGACGTCGCTGCGCTCGACCGGCATCGGCTGGAGCCTCGGCATCGGCCGGATCGGCTCGGTGCTCGGGCCGCTCGTCGGCGGCCAGTTGATTGCGCTGAACTGGAGCAACGGCGCGCTGTTCCATGCGGCCGCGCTGCCCGTGCTGTGCTCGGCGCTGTTCGTGCTCGGGCTGGCCGGCGTCGCGCGGCGCGGCAGCGCGCACGCGGCGAATGCCGCGATGAATTGATGGAGAAAGGAAACGATGACGCTTGACCTGTCGAAACCGGCGACCGCCGGCTACCTGAGCGGTTTCGGGAACGAATTCGCGACCGAGGCGCTGCCCGGCGCGCTGCCGCACGGCCGCAACTCGCCGCAGCGCGCGCCGTACGGGCTGTATGCGGAGCAGCTGTCGGGCACCGCGTTTACCGCGCCGCGCGGCCACAACCGCCGCGCGTGGCTGTACCGGATCCGGCCGGCCGCCGTGCACCGGCCGTTCGAGCCGTTCACGGGGCGGCAGCGGCTCGTCGCGGAGTTCGGCGACTCGGCCGACGTGCCGCCGACGCCGCCGAACCAGCTGCGCTGGGACCCGCTGCCGATGCCAGTCGAGCCGACCGATATCGTCGAAGGGCTCGTGACGATGGCCGGCAACGGCTCGGCGGCCGCGATGAACGGTTGCGCGATCCACCTGTATGCGGCGAACCGCTCGATGCAGGACCGCTTCTTCTACAGCGCCGACGGCGAATTGCTGATCGTGCCGCAGCAGGGGCGGCTCTTCATCGCGACGGAGTTCGGCCGGCTCGACGTCGAGCCGGCCGAGATCGCGGTGATTCCGCGCGGCGTGCGCTTCGCGGTCGCGCTGCCCGACGGCGACGCGCGCGGCTACATCTGCGAGAACTTCGGCGCGCTGCTGCGTCTGCCGGACCTCGGCCCGATCGGATCGAACGGGCTCGCCAATCCGCGCGATTTCCTGACGCCGCAGGCCGCGTACGAAGACCGCGAAGGCGCGTTCGAGCTGATCGCGAAGCTGAACGGGCGCCTGTGGCGCGCGGACATCGGCCACTCGCCGTTCGACGTCGTCGCATGGCATGGCAACTATGCGCCGTACAAGTACGACCTGCGGCTGTTCAACACGATCGGCTCGATCAGCTACGACCATCCCGATCCGTCGATCTTTCTCGTGCTGCAGTCGCAGAGCGACTCGCCGGGCGTCGACGCGATCGATTTCGTGATCTTCCCGCCGCGCTGGCTCGCGGCCGAAGATACGTTCCGCCCGCCGTGGTTCCACCGCAACGTCGCGAGCGAGTTCATGGGCCTCGTGCACGGCGCGTACGACGCGAAGGCCGAAGGCTTCGTGCCGGGCGGCGCGAGCCTGCACAACTGCATGTCCGGTCACGGGCCGGACGCCGATACGTTCGAGAAGGCGTCGGCGATCGACACGACCCGCCCGCACAAGGTTGACGCGACGATGGCGTTCATGTTCGAAACCCGCACGCTGATCCGGCCGACGCGCTACGCGCTCGACACCGCGCAGCTGCAGGCCGACTACTTCGAATGCTGGCAACGCATCGAGAAACACTTCAACCCGGAGCAACGATGAGCGACACCCGAGACTGGCGTGCGACGCTCGACCCGGCTCGCAAGAGCTGGGTCGACACGGCGAACGATCCCGCCTGCGATTTCCCGATCCAGAACCTGCCGTTCGGCATCTTCAGCGACGCGGCGCAGCCGGCGCGCCGCGCGGGCGTGGCGCTCGGCGACCGGATCGTCGACCTCGCCGCGCTCGCGCGCGCGGGCCTCGTGACGGTGCCGGCCGGCGCCGACGTGTTCGCCGAGCCGACGCTCAACGCGTTCATCGCGCTCGGCCGCGATGCGTGGCGCAGCGTGCGCGTTCAGCTGTCCGAGCTGTTCGCGCGCGACGCTGCGCGGCTGCGCGACGACGCGGCGTTGCGTGCGCGCGTGCTCGTCGCGCAGCGCGACGCGACGCTGCATCTGCCGGTCGACATTCCCGGCTACACCGATTTCTATTCGTCGAAGGAGCACGCGACCAACGTCGGCTCGATGTTCCGCGATCCGAAGAATGCGCTGCTGCCGAACTGGTCGGAGATGCCGATCGGCTACAACGGCCGCGCGTCATCGGTGGTCGTGAGCGGCACGCCGGTGCGGCGGCCGAACGGGCAGCTGAAGCTGCCCGATCAGGAGCGCCCGGTGTTCGGCGCGTGCCGCAAGCTCGACATCGAGTTCGAGACCGGCTTCATCGTCGGGCGGGGCAATGCGCTCGGCGAGCCGATCGCCTGCGAGGATGCCGAAGCGCACATCTTCGGGATGGTGCTGTTGAACGACTGGAGCGCGCGCGACATCCAGCAGTGGGAATACGTGCCGCTCGGCCCGTTCAACGCGAAGACCTTCGCGACGACGATCTCGCCGTGGATCGTCACGCTTGACGCGCTCGAACCGTTCCGCGTCGCGCAGCCCGAGCAGGCGCCGCAGCCGCTGCCGTATCTGCGGCACGCGGGCAAGCATGCGTTCGACATCGCGCTCGAAGTCACGCTGCGGGCGGACGGCGCCGCCGAGCCGACGTCGATCTGCCGCACCAACTTCCGGCACATGTACTGGACGATGGCGCAGCAACTCGCGCATCACACGGTCGCGGGCTGCAATACGCGCGTGGGGGACCTGATGGGTTCGGGCACGATCAGCGGGCCGACGCGCGACTCGTTCGGCAGCCTGCTCGAGCTGACGTGGAACGGCAAGGAGCCGCTCGTGCTGAAGGGCGGCGGCAGCCGCACGTTCATCGAGGACGGCGACGAGCTGACGCTCGCGGGCTGGTGCGAGGGCGATGGCTATCGCATCGGCTTCGGGACGTGTACGGGGAAGATCCTGCCGGCGCGTAGCGCGTAGCGGATTGCCGCGCGACGGGTCGCGCGCAGTCCGGAACGGCACGGCGGCCCGCTTGATGCGGGCCGGTTTCGTTTTTATTGGCGGGGGCGGGAGGGGATAGGGCGCTGAGTATGTGTCGCTGGCCACAGGTCACGGATTGCGGGCCACGCGCCACGAGTCACGAGTCACGAGTCACGAGTCACGGATCACGAACCTTGAACCATGCGCGTTCGGCGCAGCGCCCGCGCCGCCGCGTGTGAACATCGAGGCCGTCCGCCGGCCGCCGCGTCAGATCGCGCGCCGCAACGCCGCGCGTCGCTCCCACAATGCGGCCGCGACGAACGCCGCGACGCAGCCGACCAGCACACCGATCAGCGCATTGCTGCCGAGTTGTTCCATCAACGCGCCGGCGACGAGCGGCCCGCCGAAGCTCGCGGCGCTCCACGATGCCGAGACGAGCGAGCTCGCGGTGACGAGCGCCGCGCCGCGGAAGCGCTCGCCGCATGCGACCAGCGACAGCGTGTAGATGCTGCCGGCCGCCGCGCCGAGCACGAACAGCAACGGCCAGCACAGCCACGGGTTCGCGATCACCAACGGCAGCAGCGGCAGGCCGGCGAGCACGATGCAGCCGGCGCCGAGATGCACGCGCTCGCGACCGAGCTTGTCGGCGAGCCAGCCGATCGGGAACTGCATCGCGGTGTCGCCGCACAGCATGATCGACGCGAGCAGCACCGCGGTCGCGCTCGCGACGCCGTGGTCCATCGCGTAGAGCGGCAGCAGCGACAGCGCGAGCGTGTCGAACAGCGCGAAGAAACCGGTGCCGATGATCAGCGCGGGCATGCGCGGCAGCACCGCGAGCCAGCTGTCGTGGGCGGCCTGGCGCGCGTCGTCGCCGGCCAGCGGCGCGCGCCGGATCGTCGCGAGCGTCGGCAATGCAAGCAGGAACAGCGCGCCGCACAGCGCGAAGCGGATGCTGGTGGCGCCCGCGATCTGGCTGACCAGCACGGGCCCGGCCATCTGGAACAGCGTGAAATTGGTCGCATAGATCGCGACCACGCGGCCGCGCGTCGAATCGTCGGCGAGCTGGTTGACCCACGCTTCGCCGATCGTGAACAGCAGCATCAGCGCCGCGCCGCACAGCACGCGCAACACGCCCCATACGATCAGGTTCGACGTGAACTGCATCAGCGTGGTGGCCGCGGCGAGCAGCACGACCGACACGACGATCGCGCGGCGCGCGCCCAGGCGCCGCGCGAGCGCGGTGACGAACGGGACGATCGCGAGGCCGCCGAGCGCCTGCGCGGCGGTCAGCATGCCGACCACGTTGGTGCCGTGGCCGGCTTCGGTCAATGCGAGGGCGGTGAGCGGCAGCGTCGCGCCGGTGCCGAGCCCGACCACCGCGACGCTCAGGATCAGCGCGACGAAATCGCGGGAGAGAACGTTTTTCATCGGGCCGGATGCTACACCGCGGACCTTGAAAGGTCCATGAAGGCCGTCATGCGCGCATGGTTGCGCGCGAAACGCAATGCGGCGGCGCCGTGCGGGCGCCGCGTCGCGCGTCATGGCGTCACACGTACCCGGCGGGCGCGCGGGCCGGACGGCGTTCGAGCGACGCCGACCACAGCGTGAGCGCGAGCGCCGCGACCGCCATCGCGACGCCGACCCACGGCAGGCTCACGAGCGGCACGCCGGCGCCGATCGCCGCGCCGCCGAGCCATGCGCCGGTCGCGTTGCCGAGGTTGAACGCGCCCTGATTGAGCGTCGACGCGAGGTTCGGCGCATCGCTCGCGCGGTCGACGATCAGGATCTGCAGCGGCGGCACGATCGCGAACGCGAGCACGCCCCATACGAAGATCGTCGCCAGCGCTGCGAACGGCACGTGCATCGTGCCGGCAAACAGCGCGAGCACGATGCCGATCAGCGCGAGCGTCGCGATCAGCGACGGCATCCGGCGCCAGTCCGCGAGCCGGCCGCCGAGCGTGCCGCCGACGGTCAGGCCGAGCCCGAACAGCAGCAGCACGTAGGTGACCTGGTGTGGCGAGAAGCGCGTCACGTCCTCGAGGATCGGCGTGATGTACGTGAACACGCTGAACAGGCTCGCGGACGCCAGCACGCTGATGCCGAGCACCATCAGCACCTGCGGGTGCCGCAGCACGCCGAACTCGCGCGTGATGCTGGTGTCGGGCATCGCGAGATGCTTCGGCAGGCACACGGCGAGCGCGGCCGCCGCCGCGATGCCGATGCCGGTGACGGCCCAGAACGTCGCGCGCCAGCCGTAGGCCTGACCGAGCGCGGTGCCGAGCGGCACGCCGAGCACGTTCGCGAGCGTGAGGCCGGTGAACATCAGCGCGATCGCCTGCGCGCGCCGGTTCGGCGCGACGAGGCTGCTCGCGACCACCGAGCCGATCCCGAAGAACGCGCCGTGACAGAACGCGGTGACCACGCGCGCGGCCATCAACACCGCATAGCCGGGCGCGAGCGCGCACAGCAGGTTGCCGGTGATGAACAGTCCGATCAGGCCCATCAGCGCGCGCTTGCGCGGCATCTTCGCGGTGACGACCGCGAGGATCGGCGCGCCGATCGTCACGCCGAGCGCGTAGCCCGACACGAGCATCCCGGCAGCCGGGATCGACACGCCGAGGTCGCGCGCGACGTTCGGCAGCAGCCCCATGATCACGAATTCGGTGGTACCGATTCCAAATGCGGCGACGGCGAGGGCGAAAAGAGGCAAGGGCATCGCGATGGGTCAGGGAAAGAGCCGCGGCCGGGATTCGGCGCGGGATGCGCACGATGGCTGGGCGGGGACGTCAGCCGCGATTCTACGTGAGAGAAAACCCGGACGCTCGGGGCCGGAACGTATTGTTTCGCGGGCCATGCTGGGGCGGCCGACGTCACGCTACGGTGGGGATTTCGATGGGCGCGATTGCAGGCGCAGTGCGATGTAGCGATGCCCGGCGGTGCGGCGCTCGGCGCCCACGCAGGGGCCGCGACCATTGCTCGCGCGGCATGTCCGGCGGAGTGGCGGCGGAGCTAGAGGTACCGCCACGGTGGCGGATTTCGACGGGTGCGATCGCAGCGGCGCAGCACGATGTCGCGATGTAGCGATGTAGCGATGTAGCGATGTAGCGATGCCCGGCGCCGCCGCGCTCGGCGCCCACGCCGGAGCGGTGGTCATTGCCCGCGCAGCATGTCCGGCGGCGCGTCGGCGGCGTGCTCCAGCGTTGCCGCGCCGTCGCGGGTCGGCGTCGATTCGGCGCTGGGGTTCGCCTGCGCCGGTGCGTCCCAAGTGTTTTCGAACAGGCACGCTTCGATCGGCATCCGTGCGGCCCAGCGTTGCTGCTCGAGCATCGGCTGCGCGTAGAACGCGTCGACGTGCCCGATGCACAGCACCGCGATCGGCTGCGCGCCGGCCGGCATGCCGAGGAGCGTGCGCAGCGCGTCGACGTCGAACAGCGACACCCAGCCCATGCCCAGCCCCTCCGCACGGGCGGCGAGCCACATGTTCTGGATCGCGCAGGCGGCGGACGCGAGATCCATCTCCGGCAGCGTGCGGCGGCCGAACACGTGGCGCTCGCGATCGTCGGTGAGCGCGACGACCAGCAATTCGCCGCATTCGCGCACGCCTTCGACTTTCAGCCGCATGAACTCGTCCTGGCGCTCGCCGAGCGCGTCGGCGGTCGCGCGGCGCTCGGCCTCGACCAGCCCGTGAATCGCGGTGCGCAGCGCGGCGTCGGTGATGCGGATGAAGCGCCACGGCTGCATGAAGCCGACGCTCGGCGCGTGATGGGCCGCGCGCAGCAGTCGCGCGAGCGTGGCCGGATCGACCGGCGCCGACGTGAAGTGACGCATGTCGCGCCGTTCGAAAATGGCCCGGTAGACCGCGGCGATGGCGGAGTCGTCGAAACGCATGGGGGAGCGGGAGCAAAGGGAAGTCGGCGCAACGATAGCAGAGCGCGGGCGCCGCGCGTTACATCAGGCGAATGAATGGGTCGGCGCGATGCCGGTGCGGTGGGTGTGGAGCGGAGGCACGCGGAACGCCGCAAGCCGAAAGCCAACCCCGCGCTTCAGCGCCCGCCAGTGACGACGTTGGTCGGCGCGCCCGCGCGCCATGCGTCGATGTTCAGCAGCGTCGTATGTGCGATCTCGGCGAGCGCCTCGCGCGTGAAGAACGCCTGATGCGACGTGACGATCACGTTCGGGAAGGTCAGCAGCCGCGCGAGCACGTCGTCCTGCAGCGGCAGGTCCGAGTGATCCTCGAAGAACAGGCCGCTTTCCTCCTCGTACACGTCGAGCCCGAGATGACCGAGCTGGCCGCTCTTGAGCGCCTCGACCAGCGCCTGCGCATCGACCAGCCCGCCGCGCCCGGTATTGATCAGCATCGCGCCGTGCTTCATGCGCGCGAGCGTCTGCGCGTTGATCAGATGATGCGTCGACGGCAGCAGCGGGCAATGCAGGCTCACGATGTCCGATTGATGCAGCAGCTCGTCGAGTTCGACGTAGCGCGCGCCGAACGCGATCAGCTCGTCGTCGTGAGGCGGCAGCGAATGCGCGAGCACGCGCATCCCGAAGCCCATCATGATCTTGGCGAACACGCTGCCGATCAGCCCCGTGCCGACCACGCCGACGGTCTTGCCGTGCAGGTCGAAGCCGAGCAGCCCGTTCAGCGAGAAGTCGCCCTCGCGCGTGCGCGCAACGGCGCGCGGCAGCCGGCGGTTGAGCGCGAGGATCAGCGCGACCGCGTGCTCGGCGACCGCGTGCGGCGAATATGCGGGCACGCGCACGACCGCGATGCCGAGCCGCTCGGCAGCCGCGAGGTCGACGTGGTTGAAGCCGGCCGAGCGCAGCGCGATCAGGCGCGTGCCGCCGTCGGCGAGCCGCTGCAGCACCGCCGCATCGACGGTGTCGTTGACGAACGGACAGACGACGTCGTAACCGTGCGCGAGGATCGCGGTCTCCGCATCGAGGTGCGACGGCTGAAAGTGCAGCCGATAGCCGAACTGGCGGTTTGCGGCGGTAAACGACTCTTCGTCGTACTGCCGGCTGCTGAACAGGATCACACGCACGCTGCACCTCCGATGGCTGACGCGTGCAGTTTACTGCAGGCCAGCCGGCCGCCCAGCGACGAGATCGGCGCGCTCGGGGGTGCGCAGGAAGCCGTATTCGGAGCGCTCCTGCGCCGCCTGCTGCCCGAAATGCTCGAGCGCATGTTCGACGAAGCTGCGCGTGCGGGCCGGCACGTACTGGCGATTCGGATAGACGAGCGACAGCTGCGCATCCGGATCGTCGATCCGATAGCCGGGCAGCAGCCGCACCAGCGTGCCGGCGGCGAGCGCATCGGCGACGCACGACTCGGGCAGCACCGCGATGCCCGAGCCGGCGAGGGCCGCCGCGTGCACGAGCGCGAGCTGGTTGACGGTGCACGCCGGGCGCACCGTGACCGAATGCGCGGTGCCGTCGTGGCCGACCAGCCGCCACGCGGGCGCATGCTGATGCGGCGCGAGCGCGACCCAGTCGTGACCGGGCAGGTCGTCGGGCGCGCGCGGCTCGCCGCGCCGTTCCAGATACGCGGGCGCCGCGCACGCGACGAACGGGTTCGGCGCGAGGGTGTGACCGATCAGCGTCGGATTGCCGTCGAGCCGGTCGCCGGTGACGATGCCGACGTCGTAGCCCGAATCGAGCACGTCGAGCGGCCCGTCGGCGACGGTCAGCTGCACGCGCAGTTCGGGGTAGCGGTGCCGGAAACCGCTGACGAGCGGCGTCAGCGTGAGCGGCGACAGCAGACCCGACGCGACGACGCGCAGCGTGCCGGCCGGCTCGCGCACCGCGTGCGCGACGGACGCCTCGAGATGATCGAACTCCTCGAGCAGCGCACGGCAGCCGTCGAGGTAGCGCAGCCCGGCTTCGGTCAACGACAGGTTGCGCGTGGTGCGGTGGATCAACCGCGTGTTCAGATGGGACTCGAGCATCGCGATCGAACGCGTGACGAGTGCATTGGACACGCCTAGATGGTGCGCCGCGCGCCGGAAACTCTGCTGCTCGGCAACGCAGACGAACACTCGCATGGTCTGAATCTGGTTCATGTCTCGCGTATTTCTGGCCCGGTGGATTGATTTTGCTTGGAATTTTTCGTCGCGCGACCGGGATTGCCGGTGTGCGTCGTCCGATTTTCGTTCGTATCGAAAAAGCGGCTCTCGATTCCGCAGACGATTGTTCATTACGAAGGCGATATCCGTCAACCTGAGAAAATGGGCGGGTTGCGGAAAATCGAAATCGCGGCTATCGGATTTACGCGGCGGTCTCGTTGGTTTCCCGGCAGTATTGAAGCCGGTAGTTCGGTATCTGAATGTTGCTCAGCAAAATCAATGATTTATCGGTTTTGTACGATGCTTCGCAGCGGTAATTTTCGAACTCTGTCACTAATAGATGCCGCGATAATCGATGTTTTTCCGGCGTATCGGCATTTGGTGGATCCATTCGGTCCGCGCGGTTTTTATCCTGATGCGGCGTATTTCCGACTAATTGGGTCGTCTATTACTGAAGCGGGCGCATCCGCACGCACTGCAATATGGCCGGGAAAATCGCCTGTACCGGGCCGCGGCGGGGCTGCCGGCGTGCTCGCTCGCGATGCGCGGCCGGCTGGCCCGGTCGTCCGACCGGGCCAGCGTCGCGCCGTCCGGCCGCGCGCGCCTCTTGCGCGCGGGCGCGGAACACGGAATCATCGATCGATCCGCCATGCCCTGTGGCGGGCGACGCTCGTGCGTCTTTCTTCATCTTTTTTGCCAGCCATGTCCCTCGACCATTCGCCGATTCCCTGTCCCGTCGTCGTGCCGCTCGACGCGATCCTGCCCGAAGAACCGCTGCTGATGATGGGCGCCGGCCCGGTGCCGATCCCGGCCGCGGTCGCGAAGGCGAACACGATCGTGATCAATCACCTCGGCGCGACGATGGCGAAGATCATCGAGCAGGTGAAGGAGATGGCGCGCTACGTGTTCCAGACCCGCACGAAGTGGGTGCTCGGCGTCGCCGGCCCCGGCTCCGCCGCGATGGAAATGGCGATTTCCAACCTCGCCTGGCGCGGCACGCGCGTGCTGTCGATCCGCAACGGCTTCTTCAGCGCGCGCATGGCCGAGATGGCCACGCGCGTCGGCGCCGACGTCGCGACGCTCGAAGTGGCCGACCGCTCGGTCGCGAGCCTCGACGAGATCGCCGACGCGATCGCGCGCGAACGCCCCGAGATCGTCACGATCGTGCAGGGCGAGACGTCGAACACCGTGTGGAACCGCGACCTGCGGGAGATCGCGGCGCTCGCGAAGGCGGCCGGCGCGCTGGTGGTCGTCGACGCGGTGTGCACGCTGTCGACGATGCCGCTCGAGATGGACGCATGGGGCATCGACGCGGTCATCACGGGCGGCCAGAAGGGGCTGTCGTCGATTCCCGGCGTGTCGCTGATCGCGTTCTCCGACGCCGCGTGGGACCGGATGAAACAGCGTCCGGAGCCGAATGCGCACTGGTGCCTCGACATGGCGCTCGCGGAAAACTTCTGGCACAACGCGGGCTACCACTACACCGCGCCGGTGTCGGGCGTGCTCGCGCTGCACGAGGCGCTGCGCCTCGTGTGCGCGGAAACGCTCGAAAGCCGTTTCGCGCGCCATCTGCGCTGCACGCTGGCGCTGCAGGCCGGCATCGAGGCGATGGGCCTCGCGCTCTACACGCCGAAGGAATGCCGTCTCAATTCGGTGGTGGGCATCGAGACGCCGGCCGGGCTCACGCCCGGAATGGTCTGCGGCCACATCTCGAAGCAATATCAGGTCGAGATCTCCGGCTCGTTCGGCTTGCCGATCGTGCGGATCGGCCAGATGGGCGAGCAGTGCCGCGAACACAACCTGTTCCGCACGCTGCATGCGTTCGGCCGGACGATGGTCGATCTGAAGGTGCCGGTCGACCTGCCCGCAGGCGTTGCCGCGCTCGAGCAGGAACTGTCGCGGCGCGGCACGTAAGCGCGACCGGCGGCGCGGCGCCGCTGTCCCGCGGCGCGATGCGCGGTGCGCGGTGCTCAGCCGCCCCGCATCGCGCGCCGGTATGCGTTCGGCGTCGTCCCGTGCGCGTCGCGAAAGCGGTGGCTGAAATGGGCGGCGTTCGCGTAGCCGCACTCGGCGGCGACCTGCGCGAGCGGCAGCGCCGTCGTGCGCAGCAGCAGGCGCGCGCGGGCCAGCCGCTGCTCGGCCACCCAGGCGTGCGGCGCGCGGCCGAACGACAGCCGGAACATCCGCGAAAAGTGATATTCGGACAGCGCGGCGACGTTCGCGAGTTCGCCGAGCGTGAGCGGCTGCGACAGGTAGCTGTCGATATAGTCGCGCACGCGCCGGCGCACGGCGGGCGCCAGGCCGCCGCGCAACGGCGCGTCGGCGCGCGCGGCGCCCTGGCCGCGCAACAGCAGGCTCAGCACGTCGTGCGCGGCCTCGTTCACGCGCAGTCGCCCGTCCGCATCGTCCCAGCGCTCCAGTGCGAGCGAACGGAACTGCGCGGCGACGCGCGCATCCTCGAAATAGGTGCGGTCGGCGAGTTTCAGTTCGCGCGGTTCGCGGTCGAGCTCGCGGATCGCGCGCTGCGTGAAGTGCTCGGGCAGAAAGTACAGGTGGATGAAGTGCATCTCGCCGCGCACCCACCAGCGCGATTCATGGTCGCCCGGCAGCGTGCACAGCAGGCTCGGCGCGCCGTAGCGCGGCACGCGCTCGCGCTCGGTCCGGTAGCCGCCGTCGAGATAGCACGACAGCGTGTGGTGGCCGGGCTGTTCGTAGACCGTCTCGCTTTCGTCGGTGATGCGCGTCCATTCGGCGATCGCGAGGTGGTCGCCGAGCCACGTGAAGCGCTCGAGCGTCGCGTTCGCGTCGGCGAGCGTGCGGCACACCGACTGCAGCCCGAACGGCATCGTGTCGCCCGCGAGGGCGGCGGCGTGGTCGACGGGCGGAGCGTACAGGGGCGAACTCATGGTGCGACGAGTATAAGCGCGCGCACCGCGTGCCGTGCGCCGGAGCGAAAAAGACCGCAAATCCGGACAATGCGTGCGCGCGGCGCGGCCGCATAGTCGGAATCCGTTCCACTCGTTCCGCTGCGTTGCCGCCATGAATCTGTCGCTTTACTTCATCACCGTGCTGATCTGGGGCACCACCTGGATCGCGATCAAATGGCAGTTGGGTGCCGTGCCGCCGCCCGTGTCGATCGCATGGCGCTTCTGGCTCGCCGCCGCCGTGCTGTTCGCGCTGCTGCGCCTGATGCGCCGGCCGGTGCGTCCGCCGCGCGAAGCGTGGCGTTATCTCGTCGCACAGGGCGTCGCGCTGTTCTGCCTGAATTTCCTGTGCTTCTACTATTCGGAGCAGGTCGTGCCGAGCGGACTCGTCGCGGTGATCTTCTCGACCGCGCCGCTGCTGAATTCGATCAACGGGCGCGTCTTCATGGGGCGGCCGCTGCGGCCGTCCGCGATCGCCGGCGCGCTGCTCGGGCTGACCGGCATCGCATGCCTGTTCTGGCAGCAGATGGCCGGGCATCTGGACGACCACGCGACGTGGATCGGTCTGGCGATCGCGTTCGCGGGCACGATGTGCTTCTCGGCCGGCAACCTGCTGTCGAGCCGGATGCAGGCGATGGGGCTGCACCCGCTCGCGACCAACGGCTGGGCGATGCTGATCGGCGCGGCGATCCTGACGGTCGGCAGCGCCGCGGCCGGATTGCCGTTCGCGCTCGATCCGAGCCCGCGCTATCTCGGCGCGCTCGTCTACCTGGCCGTGCCGGGCTCGGTGATCGGCTTCACCGCGTACCTGACGCTGGTCGGCCGGATCGGGCCGGAGCGCGCCGCGTACTGCACGGTGCTGTTCCCGATCGTCGCGCTGGCCGTGTCGACGGTATTCGAGGGTTATCAGTGGTCGCCGCTCGCCGTGGTGGGGCTGCTGCTCGTGGTGGCCGGCAATCTGGTGGCGTTCGATCTGACGCGCCGGCTGTTTCTGCGCACCGCGTGACGGCTGCGCTGAATGAAAGGCGCCCCGCGCGAAGCGGGTTGAGGGCTGGTTCGCGCCGTGGGCGGAAGATGGTTGCTCGGCATGCAGATGGGGTCGGCCTGTTGGCCTGTCGGGCCGCCAGCCCGATGACGGCCTGATGGGCCGTTAGCCCGAAAGCCGTACAGCCTGATGGCCCGAGAGCCCGAGAGCCCGAGAGCCCGAGAGCCCGAGAGCCCGAGAGCCCAAAAGCCCAAAAGCCCAAAAGCCCAAAAGCCCAAAAGCCCCACGACCCGACTGCCGCCGTTGGCCCAGCCCCGGCGGCTAGTCCGCCGGGGCTGGGCCAACGGCCCACCAGCTAGCTCGACAGCCGCCCGCCGTACCGCCCCTCAAGCCGCCGCGCCGCTCCCCGCCACGCGCGCCTGCCGCTGATACAGCACCATCGACAGCGCGACGCCCGCTGCGGCGGCCGCCGCAGCGAACAGGAACACCTGCGGATAACCGAATGCGCCGGCGATGTAGCCGGCGAGCGGGCCGGTGATCCCGAGCGACAGGTCGAGGAACACCGAATACGCGGACAGCGCCGCGCCGCGGCTCGCCGGCGGCACCAGCGCGACGGCCTCCACGCCGAGCGCCGGGAAGATCAGCGCGAAGCCGAACCCGGTGAGCGCCGCACCGACGAGCGCGACGTGCGGCACCGGCGCGAGCCACAGCAGCAGGAGGCCCGAGGATTCGAACGCGAACGACACGATCGCGACGCGGAAGCCGCCGTAAGTCTTGATCATGTTCGCGAACAGCAGGCGCGCGCCGATGAACAGCGTGCCGAACACGGTCAACGACAGCGCCGCGTTGGGCCAATGGCGCGCCGCGTAGTAGAGCGTGACGAAGGTCGCGATCGAGCCGAAGCCGGCCGAGCCGAGCGCGAGACCGAGGCCGTGCGGCAGCACGCGCGTGAACACGCTCGCGTACGACATCCGTTCGCCGTGCACGAGTGGCACCGCGTCGATCAGGCGGGCCAGATAGAAGCCGGCCGCCGCGAGGGCGATCACGAGCACGCCGATCAACGCCGGATTGAGCGCGTGCGCGATCGCGACGCCGACCGGCGCGCCGAGCGCGAGCGCGCCGTAGGTCGCGATGCCGTTCCACGAGATCACCTTCGCGTTGTGCGCGATGCCGACCCGGCCGATGCCCCACAGGATCGCGCCGGTGCCGCACAGGCTTTCGCCGACGCCGAGCACGAGCCGGCTGCCGATCAGCAGCACGAGGCTCGCGGCCGGCCAGCGCGCGAGCAGCAGCGCCACCAGCAGCAGCACGCCCGACACGCCGCAGCCGATCAGCCCGCGCAGCACCGTCTGCTTCGGCCCCAGCGTATCCGCGAAGCGCCCGGCGAGCGGACGCGACGCGAGCGTCGCGAAATACTGGACGCTGATCGCGGCGCCCGCGACGATCGCGGAATAGCCGAGATCGTCGTGGACGAAGCCCGGCAGCACCGCGAGCGGCAGCCCGATGGTCAGATAGCAGACGAACGTGAAGCAGACGACGGACACGATTTGCAGCGTGACGGCGAGCCCGCTGCGCGGCGGTGTGGCGGAATCGGTGGACATGGGGTCGGATTAGATGAACGAAGCGCGACGACGATCGAGGCAGATGCAGCCAAACAGGGAATCCGGATTTTCCCATGGAACCGGTTTTCCCGCAGGTACTACTTAGTTAATCGTGACCCCGTTTTCGCTCTGCAACGGACCCGGCGAAAACAGCCAGAGGCGCACCGGCACGCCAGCCTGCGCCACGCGCGACGCGCATGCCGCGCAGCTGGCGGCCCCGCCGCCCACATATCGCGGCCGTGATATGAGCCGCATGCGCGTTCGGCTATGGGTTGCGAAATTTGACGGTGATAGCGTGCAAACTGTCAGAGAAACGTCGGTCGTGCGCTGAGCGCCGGCCGCCTTGCCCCCACTTGAACAACGATTGAGACATGAGTGAGCCGATCCGCTTCTACCATCGTCACGCGGTCCGCGAAGTCAGCGGCGCGGACGTCACCCGCACCGTGCTGCAGTATCTGCGCGAGGATGCGCACTGCACCGGCACCAAGGAAGGCTGCGCGGAAGGCGACTGCGGCGCGTGCACGGTCGTCGTCGGCGATCTGACCGACGCGGGCGCGGTGGCGTTCAAGGCCGTCAACGCGTGCATCCAGTTCCTGCCGACGCTCGACGGCAAGGCGTTGCTCACGGTCGAGGACCTGCGCCGGCCGGACGGCTCGCTGCATCCGGTGCAGCAGGCGATGGTCGATTGCCACGGGTCGCAATGCGGTTTCTGCACGCCGGGCTTCGTGATGTCGATGTGGGCGCTGTACGAGCAGCACGGCCATGAGCGCTGCGGCAGCGCAGCTTCGAACGCATCGTGCGTGCAGAGCGCCGCCGGCGCGCCGAGCGTGCCGTCCCGCACCGAGATCGCCGATGCGCTGACCGGCAACCTGTGCCGCTGCACCGGCTACCGGCCGATCATCGACGCGGCGGTGCGGATGTTCGACGCGAGCGGCGAACGCACGCCGGCGCAGGACTCGCCGGTCGACGCGGCCGCGCTCGCGCGCACGCTGGCGTCGCTGCGGCGCGAGCGCACGTTCGAATACGCGGCCGCCGACGGCGCGCGCTTCGCCGCGCCGCGCACGCTCGACGCGCTGGCCGCGCTGAAGGCCGAGCGCCCCGACGCGCGGCTGTTGGCCGGCAGCACCGACATCGGCCTGTGGGTGACCAAGCAGATGCGTCGCCTCGACGACCTGATCTACGTCGGCCAGGTCGCCGAGCTGCAGCGGATCGTGCACGGCGACGACTGGATCGAGATCGGCGCGGGCGTGACGGTCGAGCGCGCGTATGCGGCGCTCGCCGGCACGTATCCGGAGCTGACCGAAATGTGGAAGCGCTTCGCGTCGCTGCCGATCCGCAACGCGGGCACGCTCGGCGGCAACGTCGCGAACGGCTCGCCGATCGGCGACTCGATGCCGGGGCTGATCGCGCTCGGCGCGCGCGTCGTGCTGCGCGGCGGCGACAGCGTGCGCGAGCTGCCGCTCGACGCGCTGTACACCGGCTATCAGCAGAAGGACATGGCGCCGCACGAATTCGTCGTCGCGCTGAAGGTGCCGACCCGCAGCGGCGCGCGCGCGGCGCTGCAGTTCCGCACCTACAAGCTGTCGAAGCGGTTCGACTCCGACATTTCGGCGGTGTGCGCGGCGTTCGCGTTCATCGCGGACGGCGACACGATCCGCGAGCCGCGCATCGCATTCGGCGGGATGGCCGCGACGCCGAAGCGCGCGCCGCACACGGAAGCGGTGCTCGACGGCGCGCCGTGGCACGAAGCCACCGCGCAGGCCGCGATGCAGGCGCTGGAGCGCGACTACCAGCCGCTCACCGATATGCGCGCGACCAGCGCCTATCGCGTCGATGCCGCGAAGAACCTGCTGTACCGGTTCTGGCTCGAGACGCGGATGCACGACCCGCTGCCGGCGCACGCGTTGAGCGTGCGCGAAGTGGCCGCCGAAACCGGCGCCGAAGCGGCCGATGGCGCGGCGCGCGTCTGAAGACGGAGAACCCCGAACATGAACCAGCAAGCAGAACCGTTCCTGACCGCGCTCGATGCGCAGACCGACGGCGCGCAGGTCCACGTGTCGCGCGTGCACGAATCCGCGCACCTGCACGTGAGCGGCCGCGCCACTTACACCGACGACATCCCGCTCGTCGCCGGCACGCTGCACGCGGCGCTCGGCCTGTCCGCGAAGCCGCACGCGAAGATCGTGTCGATGAACTTCGACGCGGTGCGCGCGACGCCCGGCGTCGTCGCCGTGTTCACGGCCGCCGACATTCCGGGCGTCAACGACTGCGGGCCGATCGTCCACGACGACCCGGTGCTCGCCGACGGCGTCGTGCAGTTCGTCGGCCAGCCGATGTTCATCGTCGTCGCCACGTCGCACGACATCGCGCGGCTCGCCGCGCGCCGCGCGCAGGTCGACTACGAAGAGCTGCCCGCGATCCTCACCGCGCAGGACGCGCGCAACGCCGAGTCGTACGTCATCCCGCCGCTGAAGCTCGCGCGCGGCGACGCGCCCGCGCGGCTCGCGGCGGCCGCGCATCGCGAGTCCGGCGAGATGTATCTCGGCGGGCAGGAGCAGTTCTATCTGGAAGGGCAGATCGCCTACGCGGTGCCGAAGGACGACGACGGCATGCACGTGTACTGCTCGACGCAGCATCCGAGCGAGATGCAGCACCTGGTCGCGCACGTGCTCGGCGTCGCGTCGCACGACGTGCTGGTCGAATGCCGCCGGATGGGCGGCGGGTTCGGCGGCAAGGAATCGCAGTCGGGCCTGTTCGCGTGCTGCGCCGCGCTCGCCGCATGGAAGCTGCTGTGCCCGGTGAAGCTGCGTCCCGATCGCGACGACGACATGATGATCACCGGCAAGCGGCACGACTTTCATTACCGCTTCGACGTCGGCTACGACGACGACGGCCGCATCGACGGCGTCGCGCTCGACATGACGTCGCGCTGCGGCTTCTCGGCCGACCTGTCGGGCCCGGTGATGACGCGCGCGGTGTGCCACTTCGACAACGCGTACTGGCTCGGCGACGTGGCCATCGCCGGCTACTGCGGCAAGACCAACACGCAGTCGAACACCGCGTTCCGTGGCTTCGGCGGCCCCCAGGGCGCGTTCGCGATCGAGTACATCCTCGACGACATCGCGCGCGCGCTCGGCCGCGATCCGCTCGACGTGCGCTACGCGAACCTGTACGGCAAGACCGAGCGCAACGTGACGCCGTACGGGCAGACCGTCGAGGACAACGTGCTGCACGAATTGCTCGGTGAGCTCGAGGCGACGAGCGGCTATCGCGCGCGCCGCGCGGCCGTCAGGGAATTCAACGCGCGCAACGCGGTGCTGAAGAAGGGCATCGCGCTCACGCCGGTGAAGTTCGGCATCGCGTTCAACGTGACGCATTTCAACCAGGCCGGCGCGCTGGTGCACATCTACACCGACGGCTCGGTGCTCGTGAACCACGGCGGCACGGAGATGGGGCAGGGGCTCAACACGAAGGTCGCGCAGGTGGTCGCGCACGAGCTCGGCATCCGCTTCGACCGGATTCGCGTGACCGCGACCGACACGAGCAAGGTGGCGAACACGTCGGCTACCGCCGCGTCGACGGGCTCCGACCTGAACGGCAAGGCCGCGCAGGATGCCGCGCGCCAGCTGCGCGAGCGGCTCGCGGCGTTCGCGGCGAAGCGGTTCGGCGACGGCAGCGTCGCGGCGGCCGACGTGAAGTTCGGCAACGACGTGGTGTGGGTCGGCGCGACCAGCGTGCCGTTCGCCGACGTGGTCGCGAGCGCGTATCTGGCGCGCGTGCAGCTGTGGTCCGACGGCTTCTACGCGACGCCGAAGCTGTACTGGGACCAGTCGAAGCTGCAGGGCCGGCCGTTCTACTACTACTCGTACGGCGCGGCCGTGTCGGAGGTCGTGATCGACACGCTGACGGGCGAAATGCGCACGCTGCGCGTGGACGCGCTGCACGACGTCGGCGCCTCGCTCAATCCCGCGCTCGACATCGGCCAGGTCGAAGGCGCGTTCATCCAGGGGATGGGCTGGCTCACGACCGAGGAGCTGTGGTGGAACGCGGGCGGCAAGCTGATGACGCACGCGCCGTCCACGTACAAGATCCCGACCGTCAACGACACGCCGCCCGCGTTCAACGTGCGGCTGTTCCGCAACCGCAACGTCGAGGACAGCATTCACCGCTCGAAGGCCGTCGGCGAGCCGCCGCTGCTGCTGCCGTTCTCGGTGTTCTTCGCGGTGCGCGACGCGATCGCCGCGGTCGGCGACTACCGCGTGAACCCGCCGCTCGACGCGCCGGCGACCGGCGAGGCGATCCTGCGCGCGGTGCACGCGGTGCGTGCGGCGAGCGCCGCGCGGGCAGGGTGAGATGATGCATCGCCTCTTCACGCTCGCTTCTTGCGCCGGCTTCCGCCCGGCGCTCGGCGTCGTCGGGACGGCCCGGCGGAGGCCGGCATGAACGGCCGCGCTCGTTCGCCGCATGGCGCGGCGCAGGCGCCCGCCGTCCAATGCGACGACGGCGCGTGCGGCAGCGCGCCGTCGCAGCTGCCGCCGTTCGCGCGCGGCACCGGCCAGCGCAATCGCGCAACCGCGGCGCCGCCGCCGATGCACATCGTGCTGTTCGGCGCGGGGCACGTGGGGCATGCGCTCGTCACGCTGCTCGGCGCGCTGCCGTGCGTCGTGCAGTGGGTCGACACGCGCGACGAGCTGTTTCCCGACGAATGTCCGCCGAACGTGCAGCCGGAGCCGACCGACACGCCGGAAGCGGTGGTCGATGCGGCGCCCGCGGGCGCGTACTTCCTCGTGATGACGCACAACCACGCGCTCGACTTCGCGCTCGCCGCGCAGATCATGCGGCGGCACGACTTCGCGTATTTCGGCATGATCGGCTCGCGTACCAAGCGCGTGAAGTTCGAGCGCCGGCTCGTCGCGCGCGGCGTCGATGCGGTGCGGCTCGCGGAGATGGTGTGTCCGATCGGCGTGGCCGGCATCGTCGACAAGGCGCCGGGCGCGATCGCGGTGGCCGTGTGCGCGGAGTTGTTGCAGGTGCGCTCGAAGGTACCCGCGCGCCGTTCGCCGAACCATCGTGAAAGCGCCGGTAGTGTGGAGTAAGCGGCGGCGGCTCTGAACGGCCGAGCATGCGATGCCGTGCTGGCGTCGTGCGAAGACTTTGCCGCCTTGCACGATCGGCCAATCTGTTGGATTTATGCGGGCGCATCCGTTCGGATGGATCACCCGAGGCCGTCACTCCGGAAGCGTCATCGTTGCTTGACCGCGGCTTCGGCCGAAACCGTCCGTGTTGGAGCCGTTATTTCCAAGGCGGCCGTGACGGTCACGTGCTGAGGCATTCGACGAATGCCACCCTGAAAGGCGATCAGTGCTTGCAGCTTCCGCGAAGAGTGCTAGCATTGATATCAACTCGGATGTGGAGGTGAAGCATGGCAACTCTTCTGGTGAGAAATGTGGACGAGGAACTCGTCCAAAGCCTGCGCGAGCGGGCCGCAGCCAACGGGCGTAGTGCGGAGGCCGAGCATCGAGAGATCCTGGCAAAGGCGCTGCGCGCGCCGCAGCGCAAGACGTTCGCGCAGGTGTTGATGAGTATCCCGAACGTCGGAACCGATGCCGATTTTGCGCGCGTGGATGACGGCGAGGCAGCGAATGTTTTTGGTTGATACCAACGTCATCAGCGAAGTACGGAAGCGGGAGCGAGCAGATAAAGGTGTGATGGCGTTTTTCCGCAAGGCCGCGCAGGACGATGCCGATCTGTACCTTTCCGTGGTGACGGTTGGCGAACTGCGGCGCGGTGTGGAAATCATCCGTCACCGTGGCGACAAGTCCCAGGCGACGCGCCTTGAAAACTGGCTCGATGGCGTACTTCGGGAGTTTGCGTCGAACATTCTGGCGGTGGACGAAGAGATCGGGCAGTTGTGGGGACGCCTGCGCGTCCCGCATCCCGAGCACTCGCTCGACAAGTTGATCGCGGCAACGGCGTTGATCCACGACCTGATCGTCGTGACGCGGAACGTCGATGATTTCGCCGGAACGGGCGCACGCGTTCTGAACCCATTCGAAAGCTGATACCCAACGCCGGAGAAAGCGGAGCGCTGAGCGGTTGTTGCTTGCGGTAACGACGCCAGCTGCGCACGCATTCGTCTACACTCCGCAGATCGTGCGGCACCGGGCCGCGCGTTTTTCCCTGCACACCGCATGTCCGATCCGCAGATCTATCTCGATGCACTTTCCGCGAGCGTCGTCGCCATCGAGCGCTGGCTGTCCGGCGCCGATTCCGAGCCCGCGGCCGTCGATGCGCTGCTCGCCGATTTCGCCGCCGATTTCACGATGATCATGACCGACGGCCGCGTGTTCGACCACGCGGGCACGCACGCGCTGTTCGCGAAGCTGGGCGGCGCGAAGCCGGGGCTGCGCATCGCGCTGTCGGACGTTCGCGTGCTCGCGGCCGACGCATCGCATGCGGTGCTCACCTATCTGGAATCGCAGCACGCGGCGTCGGGTGCGTTGCCCGCACGGCGCGCGACCGCCGTGTTCCAGCGCGATGCCACGGGCGCGGTGCGCTGGACGCATCTGCAGGAAACCTTCTGCACGGCCTGAACGCCGGCGCGGCCCCGAACCGGAACGCGAGTGAGCTGATTCAGCGCTTGCGCACGCGCGCCGCGGTCAGTTCGTCGGACACGCTTTGCATCAGCGCGCACAGCCACGCGATGTCGGTCGGGCGATCGGGTTGCGGATGCGTGAGCAGATAGCTCCTGATACGCGGAAACGGCACGGGCGGTTCGACCACGACGAGCGGCAGCAACTGCGCGTAGTGCGTCGCGAAGCGGCGCGTCGTCGTGAAGATCAGGTCCGCCTGCAGCAGCACCTGCGGCACGATGCCGAAGTACGGCAGCGTCGTCACGACGCGGCGCGTGAGCTGCGCACGCGCGAGACCGATCTCGATCGCATTGCGCTTGTCGCCGGTGTAGGGCGTCGGCGCGACGTGCGCGGCCGCGGCATACGCATCGCGCGTGAGCGGCTCATGTGCGAGCGGATGGGCCGCGCGCATCAGGCACACGATCGTGTCGGAGAAGAGGTCCTGGCGCGCGAAGCGCGGGTCGGGCTTCGGCCAGTTGCCGATCACGAGATCGAGCGCGCCCGTTTCGAGCGCGCCCGCATGATCGAGCGCGGGGTTCAGCGAGTCGATTTCCAGATGTGCATGCGGCGCCGCGTCGCGAAAGCGCGCGATCAGCGTCGGCATGAAGAAATCGTTCAGATAGTCGGGCGCGGCGACGCGGAACGTGCGGCGCGCCGACGACGGCTCGAAGTCGCCGTGCGGCGTCGCGATGAAGTCGACCTCGCGCAGCGCGCGCGACGCCGCGCCGAGCAGCGACGCGCCGTACTCGGTCGGCACCATGCCCGACTTGCCGCGCACGAGAATCGGATCGTTCAGCGTTTCGCGCAGCTTGCGCAGCGCGGTGCTGATCGCGGGCTGGGTCTGGTTCAGCCGCAGCGCGGCCTGCGTGACGCTGCGCTCGAGCAGCAGCGTACGCAATACGCGCACGAGCCAGATGTCGAGCGAGGCGGTGCGGTCGTCTTCCATCGATGCAGGGTTGTGCGGGCGAAGCGTAACCTTACCGCAGCCGCCCGCGCGCGGGCGTGATACCGGGCATCACGCGCGGCCCTTCGGCAGCGTGCTGATCCGCTTGACCTCGCCCGACTCGAGCCAGTTCGGCGTGCGTGCGCAGTACAGCACCATCGGCAGTGCATCCTCGCCCCAGAACAGCTGCTGGTTCATCCAGAAGGTCGGCACGCCGAACACGCCGAGCGCGATCGCGTCGTCGGTGTTGCGGCGCAGCTGCGCGCTCGTTTCCTCGAATTCGATCAACTCGTCGCCGTGCCCGACGCCGACGCGCTCGCACAGCGCGGCGAATCCCGCGGGCGTCGACGGATCGTTGCCGTCGTGCCAGATGAAACGGAACATCTCGAGCACGGTGCCGATGTCGGCGCGCATCGCGATCGCGAGGCGCAGCGCCTTGTCGGTGTCGAACGGATGCGCCGGCGGCATCTTGAAGCGGATGCCGAGCTGCTCGGCGCGAAACAGCGCGTGGCGGTACGTGAACACGCGCTTGGCCGGCACGTCGGCGCTCGGCCGCTGTCCCCAATGGCGCTGCAGGTCGGGCAGCGCCACGGCGACGGGCTCGAACGGCACGTCGGGCCACTTGTCGTGCTGTTCGAGCAGCAGGTAGGAGAACGGCGACACGAAGTCGTAGAACCAGGCGGGTTGGGCGGTGTCAAGGCCGGTTGTCATGACGATCTCCAGAGGGGTGGGGCGTGCGCGCCTGGCGGCGGCCTTCATGTTACGCGGTGGCGCGCGGATGCGGTAATGATCGCGGATCGGCCGCTCACGCGGAACCCGGAGTCGCCCGAGGGGTTTCGGCAGTCGGCGGCGCGGCGGCCGCGGGCGGCTGCGACGCGTCCGACATGCGCGCGGGCGCGTCGGGCTCGTGCGCACTCAGCCGTTCGCGCACGAAGCCGATGTGCTCGCGCAGCACGTAGAACTGCCCCGCGTACGCGAGCGGCATCTTCATCCGGTTCACGGCTTCCTCGATATCGTCGAGCTCCTCGAGCAGGTGCACGCGTTCGTCGGCCGTGTGCTCGCCGAGCGCGCGGCGCTCGAGCGCGATCAGCGCGCCGTACCAGCGATAGATCCGCGAGCGCACTCGCCAGCCGTACAGCGACGGCACGAGCCGCAGGCCGGGGATCAGCACGACGATCAGCGGCACCACGACCACCAGCAGCCGGTCGACGAGGCTCGCGACCCAGAACGGCAGCCGGCGGTACAGGAAGCTCTTGCCCGACTTGTAGTAGCGCGCCGCGTCGTCGGACAGCGGGAAGCCGCGCGTGATCGCGGACGGGAATTCGCCGGCGTGCTGCAGGATCGTCGCGTGGCCGTGCACTTCGCGCGCGGCCTCGATCAGCAGGTCCGACAGCGCCGGATGCAGCGTGTCGCGCGCGACCAGCTCGATCGTCGGCGCGACCGTGTGGATGTCGCTGGCCGGCAGGTTGCGGCCGAGATCGTAGACGCCCATCGGCAGCGTGATCGCTGTCAGGTACGGGAAGCGGCGCGCGTACGCTTCGGCCTGCGTGAACGAGTACACGTGTACGCCCGGCGCACGGAACAGCTTCGACATCACCGGGATCTGCGTCGAATCGCCGGACAGGAACGCGGCGTCGATCTTGCCGTCGAGCAGCGCGGTCGCGGCGTCCTCGCCGGCGATCGGCAGCAGCTCGGTCGGGCCGCCCGGCACGATGCCGTTCATCTTCAGCAGCGCGAGGCTCAGCTCGCGTGCACCGCTGCCCTGCGGGCCGAGCGCGAGCCGCTTGCCCTTGAAATCGGACAGGCGCGCGACCACCGCGCCGCGATACATGATCGCGAGCGGCACGTAGCCGATGCTGCCGAGCGATACCAGTTGCTCGTCGCGTTCCTTCGAACCGATGCCGCTCTGCACGAAGCCGACGTCGACCGGTGCGTTCGGGTCGGACAGCCGCGCGAGGTTCTGCGCGGAGCCCTCGGACGCTTCGACGTCGAGCGTGATGCCGTTCTTCGCGAGGATCGCCTTGTATTTCTGCGCGGCGTTCCAGTACGTGCTGCCGGGCGGCCCGGCCGAAATCACGAGCGTGGACGGCGGCGCGGGCTGGATCAGCTTGACCGCGAGCCACACGGCCGCCGCCGCGAGCAGCACGGTGGGGCCGATCGACAGCGCGAGGTCGCGCCACGACACCGCGACGAAGCGGGCGAGGATGCGGCGGGGTGGACGCGGGCTGGCAGGCTTCATGGAAATCGACAGATGACACGGCCGTGACGCATCGATGACGAGCGGCGCCAACGATGCGGGTTCAGCCGGCGATGGTACCTGGTTTCGCGTCGTTGGCGCGAGTGGGGGTTGTGCGCCGGTTGTGCGCCGTGCGGGGGCCGGAGATTTTGCCCGCCGGCGTCGCTGGGCCGGCTTCGCGCGCTCGCGCGTCAAAGTCTTTGCGCTTCCGCGGGCGCTGGATTACATTGTGCGTCGCAGCCGCGACCGATTCGCGCGCGACCCGGCACCCAACGAGACCGGGCGCGTCCGGCCGGCGGCTGTCCGGCCCGGCCGGCCCGCATTTGCGTGCGCCGGCCGCCGGCCCGTGTCGCCTCTCTCGCATCGCCGTGGAAATCATCGGCCGTCCCGCCCCTTCGCGCGCGGGCCGGCTGCCTTTGGGGGTATCCGGCCGTACTGTGCACGGCCGTTCCGAAGTCACAAGGAGATAGCATGAAGTCGATCGTGTTGAGAGCGTTGGGTGTTGCGGCCGTGGCGGCCTGTCTGACGGGCAGCGTGTACGCGCAGTCGAGCGATGCGGCGGCCACCGAGGCGGCGGCGAGCTCGCCGAAGGCCGCGGCCAAGACCGCGAAGAAGGCGAACCGCAAGCTCGGCTACGCGGTGCGCAAGGCCATTACGAAGGCAGGCGGCGTCGACGTGGCGAACCTGGTCGTCCGCTCGAAGGGCGGCGCGATCACGCTGGAGGGCACCGTGCCCGACCAGGCACAGATCGACAAGGCGGAAGAGGCAGCGAAAAGCGTACACGGCGTGACGTCGGTCACGAACAAGCTGACGGTCCAGCAGCAATAATGCGGGGCGGCGGCGCGCGAGCGCGCCGCAAGCGCCTGCTTTCCGGCGGGCCCCGGCGTGCCGGGGCCCGTTTGCGCTTCAGGGCCGTGCGCCGCGCACGACGCGGCGGCCGGCCGATAACGATATCGATATCGACACTGAGAGGGCGGCAATGGACACGCACGGGTGGGGTAGTCGAATTCTTGTCGGCGCGGCGCTCGCCGCACTCACGATGCTGGGCGCCTGCAACGGCGACGAGACGGCCGAGCGCAACCAGCTGCCCGTGTTCGTGTCGGGCTCGGTGCGCACGACCGCGTACGACGGCGCGAGCGACGACCTGCTGACGGCCGGCCTCGGCAAGACGGGCCTCGCGTCCGCCGCCGCGCCCGCGTTCGCGGACCCGTCGCGGCCGACCGCCGCCGAGCTGCGCCGCGTCGCGATCTGGTCGAATTACCGCGCGCTCGTCGACATGAGCGCGAACGGCGGATACGGCCGCTTCTGGGGGCCGAACGTCGACCTCGACGGCAACGACACGCTCGGCGAAGGCAAGATCGCCGGCACCGAATATCTCGCGTATGCCGACGACGGCAGCGGCCGCAAGAACGTGACGCTGCTCGTGCAGGTGCCGGCGAGCTTCGATCCCGCGCAGCCGTGCATCGTCACCGCGACGTCGTCGGGCTCGCGCGGCGTGTACGGCGCCATTTCCGCGGCCGGCGAATGGGGCCTCAAGCGCGGCTGCGCGGTCGCATACAACGACAAGGGCGGCGGCAACGGCGCGCAGGAGCTCGGCTCCAACACCGTCACGCTGATCGACGGCACGCTCGCCAACGCGGTGCTGGCCGGCAGCGCGAGCCTGTTTACCGCCAACCTGACGAGCGGCGACCTCGCCGCGTTCAACAGCCGCTTCCCGAACCGCTACGCGTTCAAGCACGCCCATTCGCAGCAGAACCCCGAGCACGACTGGGGCCGCGCGACGCTGCAGTCGGTCGAATTCGCATACTGGGCGCTCAACCAACAGTTCGCGCCGCTCGTCGACGGCTCGCATCGCGGCGTGCGCTACCGCGCGGGCGACATCACGACGATCGCCGCGTCGGTGAGCAACGGCGGCGGCGCGGCGCTCGCGGCGGCCGAACAGGACACGCGCCGCTGGATCACCGCGGTGGTGGTCGGCGAGCCGCAGATCAACGTGCGGATGGCGCCGAACGCCGTCGTGCGCGAAAGCGGCCGGCCGGTGCCGTCGTTCGGCCGGCCGCTGGCCGACTACGCGACGCTCGCGAACCTGCTGGAGCCGTGCGCGGCCGCGTCGGCGTCGCTCGCGAGCGAGCCCTATCTGAGCGCGCTGCCGCTCGCGACCACGCAGTCGATCCGCACGCAGCGCTGTGCGACGCTCGCCGCAGCCGGGCTCGTATCGGGCGCCGATACGCAGAGCCAGGCCGCCGACGCGCTCGCGCAACTGCATGCGGCCGGCTACCTCGCCGATTCGGACCTGCTGCAGGCGTCGATGTGGGATTCGCAGGCGATTCCGGCGATCGCGGTCACCTATGCGAACGCGTACACGCGCTCGAGCGTCGCCGACAACCTGTGCAACTTCAGCTTCGCGACGACCAATGCGGCGACCGGCGCGGTGGCGGCGCCTGCCGCGTCGCCGATGCCGGCCGTGTTCGGCCTCGGCAACGGCGTGCCGCCGACGGCCGGCATCAACCTCGTGTTCAACACCGGCGCGGGCGTCGACCACCGGCTCGCGACGCCCGACGCGAGCTTCGCGGGCGCGCTATGCCTGCGTCAGCTGTGGACCAACGGGATGCTCGACATGCCGGCGAACGTCGAGGCCGTGCGCGTGAACGCGAACCTGCAGGGCAAGCCCGCGATCATCGTGCAGGGCCGCAGCGACGCGCTCGTGCCGGTGAACCACGCGTCGCGCGCGTACGTCGCGCAGAACAGCATCAGCGAAGGCGGGCGCAGCCAGCTGGTGTTCTACGAGGTGACCAACGGGCAGCACTTCGATGCGTTCCTGCCGGTCGCGGGCTTCGACACGCGCTTCGTGCCGGTCCACTACTACAACGTGCAGGCGCTGAACCTGATGTGGCGGCATCTGAAGAGCGGCGCGCCGCTGCCGCCGTCGCAGGTGATCCGCACGGTGCCGCGCGGCGGCACGCCGGGCGCCGCGCCGGCGCTGACCAGCGCGAACCTGCCGCCGATCTCGACGGCGCCGGGTGCGAACGCGATCGCGGCCGGCGCCGGCGCGATCGACGTGCCGCTCTGACGGCGCGCCGCGCCGCATTCCCCGCAGCCGGATGGTCGTCCGGCTTTTTCTTTTTTGGCGCTGGAAATCGCTTCGGCGTTCACTCCTCATCGACCGGTCCGCGCTGTAACAAATTATTACTTTACGGCCCAAAACCCCGCTTCTATTATTCGCCGAGATTTTCACTTAATTTAATAAATTACCTTATCGGCGATATTTCTTTCCAAATAGTTATTCGATCCTTTCGGTTTTATTAAATCGGCTCGCGTCTCGATTGACCGCTTGTTCCGGTTAATCGGCATGTCGCCGAAGGGGATTGCTCGTCCATTCCGGGCGACGCGTGCATGGCCGTGCGGGTCAGGCCGGGCAAGTATTTGCCGTTGCATTTCGGCGCGACGCATTGGCGCAGCATGCGCGCGCGGCCGTCGATTATTGAATCGTCGTTCCCGATGGAATTGATTCCATCGTGCATTCGAAATACGGGTGGGGTAAATCGTGCCGGCCGGCAATGGCCGGGGCGGTAAAAAACTCGGAGTGCGTCGCAAAACGAATGCGCTCCCGGTGCGGAGCGTCGGCGCAAATGATCCTTTGCGCCGACGGTATTTATCGTTCTATTCGAGAGGCAATAATGACGACACGGAAGTCCTTGAAAGACGGTTTCGCGCTATTTGGAACGACACTGAGCGTGCCGCTCGCGGCGGCGGCGGCCGCGGCGCTGCTCGTCACCGGCTGCGGCGGCGACGACGGCTCCGGCCCGAGCGCCGCCACCGCGGCGGCCGTGACGGCGGCCAACGGCAGCACGTCCGCCACGACGAATGCCCCGGCCGCCGTGCCCGCGGACCAGCCGTACGTCGACGACGACGTCTACGGCACCGGCCCGGACGATGCGGTCACCGACTCGGCCGAAGGCGCCGCGGTCGTGCATCGCCAGGTCGCGATCGGCGGCAAGACGATCCAGTACACGGCCACGACCGGCCACCTGACGACGATCGATCCGGTCACGTCCGCACCGAACGCGAAGATGTTCTACGTCGCCTACACGCAGGACAATCCCGACCCGTCGAAGCCGCGCCCGGTCACGTTCTTTTACAACGGCGGGCCGGGCTCGTCGTCGGTCTACCTGCTGCTCGGCTCGTTCGGGCCGAAGCGCCTGCAATCGTCGTTTCCGAACTTCACGCCGCCCGCGCCGTACAAGCTGCTCGACAACCCCGACAGCCTGCTCGATCGCACCGATCTGGTGTTCATCAACCCGGTCGGCACCGGCTACTCGACGGCGATCGCGCCGGCGAAGAACAAGGACTTCTGGGGCACCGACCAGGACGCGCGCTCGATCGACCGCTTCATCCAGCGCTACCTGACCAAGTATTCGCGCTGGAATTCGCCGAAGTTCCTGTTCGGCGAGTCGTACGGCACGGCGCGCAGCGCGGTCGTGTCGTGGGTGCTGCACGAGGACGGCATCGACCTGAACGGGATCACGCTGCAGTCGTCGATCCTCGACTATGCGAATGCGCTGTCCGCGCCCGGCACGTTCCCGACGCTCGCGGCCGACGCGTTCTACTGGAAGAAGACGACGCTCAATCCGGCGCCGACCGATCTCGACGCGTACATGGCGCAGGCCCGCCACTACGCGGACGACACGCTCGCGCCGCTCGCGCAGAAGCCGAACCCGCAGGACGGCGGCTTCGTGAACGTGCGGCTGAACCTGAACCAGCGGACCGCGCAGCAGATGGGCGCGTACATTGGCACCGACGCGACGACGCTGATCCAGACCTTCGGCAACCCGGCCGCGCTCGGCAACGTGCCGTCGTCGGACGACAACCCGCCGTACACGTTCTTCCTGACGCTCGTGCCCGGCACCCAGATCGGCCAGTACGACGGCCGCGCGAACTTCACGGGCAAGGGCATCGCGCCGTACATCCTGCCGAACTCGGGCAGCAACGATCCGTCGATCACGAACGTCGGCGGCGCGTACACGGTGCTGTGGAACAGCTACATCAACACCGATCTCAAGTACACGTCGACGTCGTCGTTCGTGGATCTGAACGACCAGGTGTTCAACAACTGGGACTTCAGCCACACCGACCCGACCGGCGCGAACAAGGGCGGTGGCAATACGCTGTACACGGCCGGCGACCTGGCGGCGACGATGAGCGTCAACCCGGACCTGAAGGTGCTGTCGGCGAACGGCTATTTCGACGCGGTCACGCCGTTCCACCAGACCGAGCTGACGCTCGCGCAGATGCCGCTCGATCCGACGCTCAAGGCGCAGAACCTGACGATCAAGAACTACCCGTCGGGGCACATGATCTATCTGAACGATGCGTCGCGAACCGCGCTGAAGGGCGATCTCGGCAGCTTCTACGACGGGATCCTCGCGAACCGCGGCGCGTTGCAGCGCGTGCTGAAGCTGCAGGCGCGCACGCTGCAGATGAAGCAGCAGCAACTGCAGCAGCAGGGGCAGTAAGCGTCGCGCCGCGGCTCGCGCGGCCCGGCCTCGGGCCGGGCGCTGCGGGCTCGCGGTGCGCTTATGGACGACAGCCCGATCGGCGCGAGCCGGTCGGGCTGTTTTTTCAGACGAATCGCCGGCGCGCGACGCGCGGGCGGGTGCGGCGGGGAACCGCGCAGCCGTGCTTACGCGAGCACGAGCCGCACGCCGACCGCGATCAGCGTCGCGGCGAGCAGGTTGCGCAGCAGCCGCTCGGGCGCGCGCGCCGACAGCAGGCTGCCGATCACGATGCCCGGCAGCGAGCCGAGCAGCAGCGACAGCAGCATCGACCAGTCGACCGAGCCGAGCAGCCAGTGGCCCATGCCGGCGACGAGCGTGAGCGGCACCGCGTGCGCGATGTCGGAGCCGACGATGCGGCTGGTCGCGAGCGCCGGATACAGCAACAGCAGCACGGTGACGCCGATCGCGCCGGCGCCGACCGACGTCATCGACACCAGCACGCCGAGCACGGCGCCGGTCAGCACGGTCGACCACAGCGTGCGCGCGGGGCTCGGCGCGAGCGGATTGCGCGCGGCGAGCGCGGTGAGCTGCGGGCGGAAGATCAGCGCGAGCGACGTGAGCAGCAGCGCGACGCCGAGCACCAGCTGGATCGTGCGTGCGGTGCTGGGCGAATTCATCCCGTGCGTGTGGAGCACCCACAGCGTGACGGCGGCGGCCGGCACGCTGCCGGCCGCGAGCCGGCCGGTGATGCGCCAGTCGACCGATCCTTTCAGCCCGTGCACGAGCGTGCCGGTGGCCTTGGTCGCGGCCGCGTACAGCAGGTCGGTGCCGACCGCCGTCGCGGGGTGGACGCCGAACAGCAGCACCAGGATCGGCGTCATCAGCGAACCGCCGCCGACGCCCGTCAGACCGACGAGGATGCCGACGAACAGGCCGGACAGGGAGTACAGCGGATCGATATGGGGAAGCGACATCGGAAGCAGGCGGTTATGCGGCGTTCGGCGGCGGCGCGCAGGTCAAAGTCCGCCATTGTCGCAAATGTGGCGAGCCGGTGTACGACTACGTTAAAAATCGATGCGCAAAGTCGGCCGGGCAGCCGGTGCCGGCACCTGAAACGGCCGTTTGAATGGATCGCGCGGCCGTGGCGCGGGCGGCCCGGCTGCGGGCGGCCCGCGGCGCATGCGCATGCCTTTGGGACCGTGGCGGAACACGGCGCCGCAACGAAGGCCGGCGCGGCCGGCCGCCGCGCCTCAGGGCAGTCAGTGGACCGCGGGACCGACGCCCGGCATAGCATCCTGCCGGCGAATGCGCAGCGCGAGGCCGAGCAGCCCGGCGGCGGCCGCGAACGCCGCGCCGACCGCGAACGCGGCGTGGTAGCCGCCGTTCAGCGCGTCGAGCGATGCGGCTCGTGCGGCCGCGAGCGCCTCGGTGCGGGCCGCGGCGAGGCTCGCAAGCACCGCGAGGCCGAGCGCGCCGCCCATCATGAAGGCGGTGTTGACGATGCCCGATGCGAGCCCGGAATCGGCCGGCTCGACGTCGCTCATCGCGGCGAGCAGCACTGGATTGAATGCGACGCCCGCGCCGATGCCGAGCAGCGTCATGCCGGGCAGCACGTGCCACACGAAGCCGCCGTCCACGGGCGCGCGCGAGAACAGCGCCAGCCCGCAGGCGGCGATCAGCAGGCCGGCCGCGATCGGGCCGCGGATCCCGCAGCGCATCACGATGCGCGCCGACAGCCCGAGCGAGAACGCGGCCATGATCAGATTGGCCGGCAGGAACGCGAGGCCGACCTGCAGCGGCCCGTAGCCGAGCACGCGTTGCATGTACAGCGCGGACAGGAAGAACCAGGCGAACATCGCCGCCGCCCACAGCACGCCGATGACGTTGGCGAGCGCGACGTTGCGCGCGGCGAACAGCGTCAGCGGCATCAGCGGATGCGCGACGCGCGCCTCGATCGCGATGAACGCCGCGAGCAGCGCGAGCGCCGCGCCGATCAGCCCGACGGTCTGCGGCGACAGCCAGCCGGCCTCGTTGCCGCCGACGATCCCGTAGACGGCCAGCATCAGCGACGCCGTCACGGTGAGCGCGCCCGCGACGTCGAGCCGCGCGGCGTCGGCCGGCACGCGCACGCGCGGCAGCAGCGCGACGCACATCGCATAGACGGCGATGCCGATCGGCAGGTTGACGAGGAAGATCCAGTGCCACGACAGCGTGCTGGTCAGCAGCCCGCCGAGCAGCACGCCGAGGCTGCCGCCGCCCGCGCAGACGAAGCCGTAGACGCCCATCGCGCGCGCCCGTTCGCCGGGCTCGGTGAACAGGTTCATGATCAGCGACAGCGACACGGCCGACACCACCGCGCCGCCGAAGCCCTGCACCGCGCGCGCGGCGATCAGCAGCGTCTGCGAGGGCGCGACGCCGCATGCGAGCGACGCGAGCGTGAACACCACGAGGCCCGCGAGGAACATGCGGCGCTGGCCGTACAGGTCGCCGAGCCGGCCGCCGAGCAGCAGAAAGCCGCCGAACGTCAAGAGGTACGCGTTGACGACCCAGACGAGCGCCGTCCCGGTGAAATGGAGGTCGGCGCCGATCGACGGCAGCGCGACGTTCACGATCGTGCTGTCGAGCACGATCATCAGCACGCCGAGGCACAGGACGATCAGCGCATACCAGCGCTGCTGGCCGTGGATTCCATGGGTCATCGTCTGCAGCCTCGCTCTGATAGTTATTTGAAAGGCTGAATTGTAGACGCCGTTCGCGCCGTGTTCCTGTCGGTTTGTGGCAGGAGCGGCGCGTAGTCGCGCGGCCCGTGCGTCATGCGCGCGGCGGCAGTTCGCAGCCGTCGGGGCCGCACGCGGCCGCGTCGTCGTGGAATGCGACGCTCGCGCCGTCGTGCCACGCGCGCTCGAGCGCCTGCGCGAACACGTCGACCGGCTGTGCGCCGGACACCGCGTAACGGCCGCCGAACACGAACAGCGGCACGCCGCGTCCGCCGATCTGCGCGGCGCGCGCGACGTCGGCTTCGACCTCGTCGCGGTACGCATCGCTGCGCAGCGTCGCTTCGACGGCCGCGCGTTCGAGTCCCGCTTCGACCGCGAAGTCGGTCAGCGCCGCGTGGTCGAACAACGCGCCGTGCTCGCAGAAATACGCGCGGTAGAGTCGCTCGGTCAGCGCGTGCGCATGACCGGTCGCTTGTGCGAGCTTCACGACGCGGTGCGCGTCGAGCGTGTCGCCGACGAGCGTGCCGGGCAGGTCGTAGCGCAGCCCGACGCTCGCGGCCGCGTCGGTCACCTGGCGCAGCATCTGGTCGACCTGCGCCGCCGACATCCGGTATTTGCCCGCGAGCATCGCCTCGACCGGTTCGACCGGCTGGCCCGGCATGAGCCGGTACGCGCGCAGCACGACGTCGACGTGCTGCGCATGCGGGAATGTGGCGAGCGCGTCGTCGAAGCGGCGCTTGCCGATCCAGCACCACGGGCAGATCAGGTCGGACCAGATCTCGACGGTGAGCATCGGGCGGGCGGTCGGGGCGGGCAGGGGCGTCATCGGCTGTTCGGCGGGAAAAGTGTAACTGCGACTATAGCATTTGATGCGCCGGCGTTTCGTCGGGCGGCTGCGCTCGCAGACGCATCGTGCATGCCGGCTTGCCTCGCCGGCGCACGCGCGGCGGGCCGGCGGGGTGCAGTCGCGCTTACGCGTCGCCTTGCGTTTCCTTCAGATGCTTGAGGTGTTTGTAGACGGTCGCGCGGCCCATCCCGAGCACGTTCGCGACGTAGTTGGCCGCGCTCCTGCCGCGGAACGCGCCTTCCGCGTACAGCGCTTCGACCAGCTCGCGCCGGTGCTCGCGCGTGAGACCGTTCAGGCCGACCTGCCGCTCGCGCAGCCAGCCGTGCAGGAACGTGTTGATGCGCTCCTGCCAGTCGTCGCGGAACAGCTCGTCCGGTTGCGCGACGATCCCCGCGCCCTTGATGAACACGTCGAGCGTCGCGCGCACGTCGTCGAACACCGCGATGTTGAAGTTGATGCACATCATCCCGGCCGGGCGGCCTTCGTCGTCGAACAGCACGTTGCTCACGCAGCGCATGCGCCGGCCGTCCCAGTTCAGCTTTTCGTACGGGCCGATCACGCGCTCGCGCGCGGAGTGATCGATTTCTTCCAGCGCAGAATCGTCGCCGACCTCGCGCTTCGACAGGTTGTTGGCCAGGTACAGGACGGTCTGGTCGTGCAGGTCGTGGATCACGGCTTCCGCATAGGGGAAGAACAGCGCCGCGATGCCGTCGGCGATCGGTGCGTAACGGGAGAGCAGCAGGTCTTTGACGGGGGATGGCTTCTTGCGCATCGGGATCGCGATCTCGGGTGAGCGGGGGGCGGGCGGCGCGTTCGCGCGCGCTGGCACCGGCGCCGCGGCGGTTGCGCCATTGTATCTAGCCTGCGCAGGCGAGCGGCTCATCCGCGCGGCTGTTCGCGCGAGAGCGGCCGGTGGCTCGCCGAGATGATGACCGGCGCGCCGACGTATATCGACCCGCATTCGTATCGGCCTGTGGGCTTCGGTTGACTGCGGCCGGGCACGATGTGACGGCCGCTGTGCGGGCGGTTTTCACAGTTTTTCATTCGACTATACGTAGTGGCGAAAACTATGTCGATCGCAATGGTCTGCGTAATTGATCGGAAAGAAATCGCCGATAAGAAAATAAGAAATCCCGCCGATTTTTAAATGCATTTCATCGAAATGAAATGCAAAAGGGATGGGCGGTCCATACGGGCGTCGAGGGCGTGGCGACGAATGGCTGCAATGTGCGCGAATGTACCGGAACACGTTACCTGCGGCCTCGAAAACGTTACGTTACATCCGTAGTCCACGATGCTCTTTCGTCTGACGAGTCGGTGGAAATGCGCCGTCCTTTTCCCTGTAGATCCATATAAATCCGTTATTGCGTCGCAATAAATAGCCGAGTCGGACCATTTTATTAGGGTGGCATGCTTCGTGCGATCCGTCCCCATGCTTTATCAACGTAGTGCCAACCGAGATGGGGTAAATAAAGATGGGACAAAACATTAATTTGACGGGTGTGGCGCTGTCGGTCGCGACGGTGTTCGGGGTGCTGACTTCCGGTTCGGCGATGGCGGCGGCGCTCGATGCGCTGCCGATCCCGCAAGTGATCGTGAACCCGCCGACGAACAACGTGTCGGTCGGGCTGGCCGCGACCGGCACGTCGCCGCTGGGCTCGGTGACCGTGACGACGGGCGGGGCCGGCGCGCTTCAGACGTCGCTCGGCAATCCGGCGCAGGCGTTGTCGGGGGTGGTGAATGGGTTGCCGGGCGCGCTGGGGGGCAGCGGCGGCACGGTGACGCCGCTCGCGCCGGCGCAGGGCGTGGTGAATCAGGTGACGGGCGCGTTGGGGAGTGTCGGGGGCGGCGCGAATCCGTTGGCGGCGGTGCAGGGCGCGGTCGGTCAAGTGACGGGTGCGTTGACGGGAGCACTTGGCACGGTGACCGGTGCGCTGGGTAACGCTGGCGGCGGTAACCCGGCCGGCGCGTTGACCGGTGCACTCGGCACGGTGACCGGCGCGTTGGCTAACGCTGGCGGCGGTAACCCGGCCAGTGCATTGACCGGAGCGCTCGGCACGGTAACCGGTGCATTGGATAACGTTGGCGGCGGTAACCCGGCCAGTGCATTGACCGGCGCACTCGGCAACGTCGGCGGCGCGAATCCCCTTGCCCCTGTCCAGAACGTCATCGATCAGGTCACCGGCACGCTCGGCAGCGGCAATCCGGCCGGCGCGCTGGGCAACGGCGTCAACACGATCACGGGTGCGCTGGGCAACCTGGGTGGCGCCTCGAACCCGCTCGCGCCGGTGCAGGGCGCCGTCACGCAGGTGGCGGGCACGCTCGGCAACGGCAATCCGGCCGAAGCGCTGACGAATGCGGTGAACTCGGTGACCGGCGCGCTCGGCAACCTCGGCAGCACGAGCCCGCTGGCGCCGGTGCAGGGCGTCGTCAATCAGGTCGTCGGCTCGTTGTCCGGCGTTGGCGGCAGCAACCCGATCGCGCCGATCACGAACCTCGTCAGCGGCTTGCAGAACGCGCTGCCGACCGGCGGCAACGCCGCGGGCGCGCTGACCGGCGCACTCGGTACGGTCACCGGCGCCTTGGGCAATCTCGGCAGCACGAACCCGCTGGCACCGGTGCAGGGCGTCGTCAATCAGGTCGTCGGCACGCTGTCCGGCGCTGGCGGCAGCAACCCGATCGCGCCGATCACGAACCTCGTCAACGGCTTGCAGAACGCGCTGCCGACCGGCGGCAACGCCGCGGGCGCGTTGACCAACGCACTGGGCACGGTCACCGGCGCCTTGGGTAACCTCGGCAGCACGAACCCGCTGGCGCCGGTGCAAGGCGTCGTGAACCAGGTCGTCGGCACGCTCGGCGGCAGCAACCCGGCCGGTGCGCTGACCAACGCACTCGGCACGGTCACCGGCGCCTTGGGCAACCTCGGCGGCACGAACCCGTTGGCGCCGGTGCAGGGCGTCGTGAATCAGGTCGTCGGCACGCTCGCGGGCGCTGGCGGCGGCAACCCGATCGCGCCGATCACGAACCTCGTCGGCGGTCTGACCGGCGGCAACAACCCGGCCGGCGCGCTGACCGGCGCACTCGGCTCGGTGACGGGCGCGCTCGCGAACGGCCCGGCGGCACTCGGGCAGGCCGCGGGTGCGTTGACCGGTGCGGCCGGTTCTGCCGCCGCGGCCGGCGGCGGCTTGCTCGGCTCAGGCGCCAGCGCCGGGGGCAGCACGGCAGGCGCGGTCGGCTCGCTGGTGTCGACCACGGGCAATGCGACGGCGACGGTCGTCAACGCGGCCGGCACGACGGTGGGCACCGCGCTGGGCTCCACGCCGGGCCTGTCGGTCACGCCGCACTCGGGCAACGGTTCGGCGAACAACCCGCTCGCGCCGGTGTCGACGCTCCTCCAGGCAGTAACGGCCGCCTTGCCGAGGTAACCACCGCACAGCGCGCGGCGGCGGCGCATCGCTCGCCGCGCGCAATGCGTCACACGACGCGGCATGACTTCAACGTCATGCCGCGTTTTCTTTTGCATCGCGCTCGTCCTCACCCCACCACCAGCCGACGTGCGCCCGCCCCGGCGCAGCGGCCGCCCGGAATAACCACCCACGCTCATTCGTTTACATACCGAGTCGCAGCGCACACGCACGGCAGGATAATGATCGGCACCATGCCGAACGTCCCGTCGGGCAGCACCGTGCCGCGATGCCACGCAAAGGAGAACGGCAATGAAGACGATGATGGTTGCGATCGCGCTGACCGCCGCGGTTGCACGCCCGGCCGCCGCCGAGCCGCCGCAGGTCGGCGACGGGAAACTGGTCGACGAACACCGGATGACGCTGTACGTGTTCGACCACGACGCGCCCGGCAAGAGCACGTGCACGGGCGCCTGCGTGGCGAACTGGCCGCCCGCGCTCGCCGACGGCTACGACCACGCAGCAGGCCCGCTCACCCTCGTCGCGCGCGACGACGGCAGCAAGCAATGGGCATATCGCGGCCGTCCGCTGTATCGCTGGAAGATGGACCGCAAGGCCGGCGACGCGAGCGGCGACGGGGTCGGCGGCATGTGGCACGTCGCGCGTCCCTGAGCGAGCGACGGCCTGACGGCGCGCGACGCGCGATGCGCGAGGCATCCGGATGAGCTACGAATCGGATCTGCTGGTATGGCTGCCGCATCTGACGCGGTATGCGCGCGCGCTGACGGGCGAGCGCGCGTGGGCCGACGATCTCGTGCAGGACACGCTCGAGCGCGCGCTGAACCGGCCGCCGCGCGACACCGCGAACCTGCGCGCGTGGCTGCTGACGTTGCTGCGGCACCGTTTCATCGATCAGTTGCGCGCGCGGCACGAGATCGCGGTGGACGATGCGACCGCGCCCTGGCAGACGATGGCCGCGCCGGGCGGCGAGATCGGCGGGCTGGTGTTGCGCGACGTACAGCGCGCGCTGTACCGGCTGCCGGTCGAGCAACGCGAGGTGCTGCTGCTGGTGGCGCTCGAGGAGCTGAGCTACCGCGATGCCGCTCAGGTGCTCGGCGTGCCGGTCGGGACGGTGATGTCGCGGCTGTCGCGGGCGCGCGAACAGATGCGCGCGCTGCTGTCCGGCGAGCCGTCGACGCACGGCACGGCCGCACTACGGGTCATCGGGAAGACATGATGGACGACGAACCGCGCACACCTTCGCACGATGCGGACGACACCGCATCGGCCCAGTTGCTGTCGGCATTGCTCGACGGCGAACTGTCCGGGCCGGAGCGCCGCGAGGTGCTCGAGCGGCTGCGGTCCGATGCGCAGTCGGCCGACCGGTTCGCGCATTACGGCGCACAGCGCGACGCATTGCACGCGCTGTTTCCGCTGCCGCCCGCCGCGCCGGCGCTGTTCGTGCAGGGGCGCGCGTCGCGCCGGCACGCGGCCGCGTACGCATTCGCCGGGCTCGCGGCCGGACTGCTGCTCAGCGTCGCGCTGCATGCCGGCTGGACGGCGTTCGGCGCAGCTCCCGCGTTCGCCGCGCGCGCGGACGCCGCATACGCGGTGTACGCGCTCGACCGCGACCATCCGGTCGAAGTCGGCGCGCACGATGCCGGCGCTGCGGCGCGCCTGACCGGCTGGCTGTCCGCGCGGCTCGGGCGGCCGGTGCGCGCGCCGGCGCTCGACGAATACGGTTACGCGCTGCTCGGCGGCCGGCTGCTGCCGGGCGACGCCGGCCCGGCCGCGCAACTGATGTATCAGCGTGCCGACGGCGCGCGCGTGACGCTTTACATGACCGCGTACGACGCGCGGCGTCTCGCGCCGCGCGCGCTGTCGTCGCAAGGTCGCCATACGTATTTCTGGTCGGATCGCGGCATCGGTTATGCGCTGTCCGGCGATGGCGACGAACGCCGCCTGCGCGAGCTCGCGATCGATGCGTGCGGCGCACTCGGCGGCCCGACCGACGCGTGGAAGGGCTGACCGCCCACCGCACGGCGGCATGGAGCAGACGATGAAGCCGAAGATCCTGAAGCTGTTGACGGCTGGCGCGCTCGCGGCAGGCACCGCGTTTGCTCGCGCTGATGCAACGGTGCCGACGCGCGTGCCGGTCGACGCGGACGGCGTGCAGCGCGCGACCATCGTCGGCGGCAGTTACTTCTTCCGCCCGGCGCTGCTGATCGTGCGCGCCGACGTACCGGTCGAGCTGACCGTATCGGCCGAGCCGGGCGTCGTGCCGCACAGTTTCGAAATCGACGCGCCGCAGGCCGGCATCGCGGTGCACACCGAATTGGCCACGACGCCGCGCACGCTGCGCTTCACGCCGAGGCAGCCCGGTCGCTTCGCCTACTATTGCACGCACCGGCTGCTGTTCCTGCGCAGCCATCGCGAGCGCGGCATGGCGGGCGTGCTGGTCGTCGAGGCGGCGCCGTGATCGCCGCGCTGCTGGCCGCGAGCCTGATAGGAGCAAGCATGACAGCCGATCCCGTAACCGTGGCGCACGCCCATTTCGAGCAGGTTCACTCGTATCGGGCGACGATCCGCTCGTCGGCGCGCAGCGGCGAGCATGCCGAAATCCATTACGCGTACCTCAAACCCGGTTTCGTCCGGATGGACTTCGTGTCGCCGCATCACGGCGCCGTGCTCGCATACGATCCGGGCGACGGCAAGGTCCGGCTGCGTCCGTTCGGCGAGCATGTGCCGCCGGCGCTGACGCTGTCGCCGGCCAATCCGCTGGTACGCGACCACAGCGGCCACCGGGTCGACCGGTCGGACGTCGGCGAGTTGCTGCGCAACGTGCAGGCGCTGCAGCAGGGCGGCGCGACGGTGACCGAAGGCGAGGAAACGATCGGCGGCCGGGCCGCGCTGCGTGTGACGGTGACCGGCGCGCCCGCGCATGCGGTGGACGGCGTGCATCGCTACCGGTTGTGGCTCGACGCCGACGACGGTTTTCCGCTGAAGGTCGTCAGCTTCGCGGACGGCGACGGCGAGCCGCTCGAGACGGTGACGCTCGACGACGTCGAGATCGACGTCGCGTTTCCCGCCCGCTTTTTCGCGCCCTGATTCCGCTTCGTGCCGGAGGCTGCATGGCGGAATACCGGTTTTCGACGACCTGGCGCGTGGACGCGCCGCTCGCGGCCGTCTGGGACGCGATCTACCAGGTCGATCGCTGGCCCGAATGGTGGAAGGGCGCGGTGCGGACCGTCGAGCTCGAGCCGGGCGACGCGCGCGGCGTCGGCGCGCTGCAGCGCTATACGTGGAAGGGCGCGTTGCCGTACCGTCTGACCTTCGACATGCGCGTGCTGCGCGTCGAGCGGCCGCGCGTGCTCGCAGGCCGCGCGAGCGGCGCGATCGAAGGCGACGGCCGCTGGTCGTTCCGCGGCGACGGCGCGCGCACCGTCGTGCGCTACGACTGGCACATCCGCACGCGCGAACCCTGGATGAACTGGCTCGCGCCGGTCGCGCGTCCGCTGTTCACGTGGAATCACGACGTCGTGATGCGCGAAGGCGCGCGCGGGCTCGCGCGGCTGCTCGGCACCACCGTCGAGACCGACGGCCGGACGTTCCGGCCGGTCGCCGGCTGTCCGGATATGTAACGGTGCCGCACCGGTCGCCCGGTCGCCGCCAGGCGTGCCGGCCGGTTTTTCGGCGCCGTGCGATGTTCGCGGAACTTGCTGCCGGCCACGGGTCAAATTGGGGCAACGATCGGGAAATCCCGTAGGGCAGCGGCGCTTCGATGCCGCGAATCGACACCTATCTCATTGTTTTTAAACGATTTGATGCCTTCTTCGAGCGCAATTCCACCGCATTCGTGCCGCTGAAAAATCCTCCTGCTCCCCTTCTTGAATTTGTCAAAACCCGTCCATATAATTAGCACTCGCTGCACGAGAGTGCTAACAATTCTCTGCCGGGCGACCAGCCGGGCAGATTCCCTAAGCGTTCTTCAATCTCATTCAAGAGAGGAGTGAATATGAACCTTCGTCCGTTGCACGATCGCGTGATCGTCAAGCGCCTGGATCAGGAAACCAAGACCGCCTCGGGTATCGTGATTCCCGACGCAGCGGCCGAAAAGCCGGATCAAGGTGAAGTCCTGGCCATCGGCCCGGGCAAGCGCGACGACAAGGGCGCGCCGATCGCGCTCGACGTGAAGGTCGGCGACCGCGTGCTGTTCGGCAAGTACGCTGGCCAGACCGTCAAGGTCGACGGCCAGGAGCTGCTCGTCATGCGCGAAGAAGACATCATGGCCGTGGTCAACGCTAAGTAAGCGTCCACTGACGGTACATATTCCCAAGAATTCAAGGAGTTAGAAGATGGCAGCTAAAGACGTCGTATTCGGCGATTCCGCCCGTTCGAAGATGGTCGAAGGCGTGAACATTCTGGCCAACGCGGTCAAGGTCACGCTGGGTCCGAAGGGCCGCAACGTCGTGCTCGAGCGCAGCTTCGGCGGCCCGACGGTCACCAAGGACGGTGTGTCGGTCGCGAAGGAAATCGAGCTGAAGGACAAGCTCCAGAACATGGGCGCGCAAATGGTCAAGGAAGTGGCTTCCAAGACCAGCGACAACGCAGGCGACGGCACGACGACGGCAACCGTCCTCGCGCAATCGATCGTTCGCGAAGGCATGAAGTACGTCGCATCGGGCATGAACCCGATGGACCTGAAGCGCGGCATCGACAAGGCAGTCGCAGCGGCTGTCGAAGAGCTGAAGAAGATCAGCAAGCCGTGCACGACGAACAAGGAAATCGCACAGGTCGGCTCGATCTCGGCGAACAGCGACTCGTCGATCGGCGATCGCATCGCTGAAGCGATGGACAAGGTCGGCAAGGAAGGCGTGATCACCGTCGAAGACGGCAAGTCGCTGGCCGACGAGCTGGACGTCGTCGAAGGCATGCAATTCGACCGCGGCTACCTGTCGCCGTACTTCATCAACAACCCGGACAAGCAAGTCGCCGTCCTCGACAACCCGTTCGTGCTGCTGCACGACAAGAAGGTGTCGAACATCCGTGATCTGCTGCCGGTGCTCGAGCAAGTCGCGAAGGCTGGCCGTCCGCTGCTGATCATCGCTGAAGACGTCGAAGGCGAAGCGCTCGCAACGCTGGTCGTCAACAACATCCGCGGCATCCTGAAGACCGTTGCGGTCAAGGCGCCGGGCTTCGGCGATCGCCGCAAGGCCATGCTGGAAGACATCGCGATCCTGACCGGCGGTCAAGTCATCGCGGAAGAAACCGGCCTGACGCTCGAGAAGGCAACGCTGGCAGAACTGGGCCAGGCGAAGCGCATCGAAGTGGGCAAGGAAAACACGACGATCATCGACGGCGCAGGCGAAGCTGCAAGCATCGAAGCGCGCGTGAAGCAAGTTCGCACGCAAATCGAAGAAGCGACGTCGGACTACGACCGTGAAAAGCTGCAAGAGCGCGTGGCCAAGCTGGCCGGCGGCGTGGCAGTGATCAAGGTCGGTGCTGCGACCGAAGTCGAAATGAAGGAAAAGAAGGCACGTGTCGAAGACGCACTGCACGCAACGCGCGCAGCTGTCGAAGAAGGCATCGTGGCAGGCGGCGGCGTTGCGCTGATCCGCGCTCGCACCGCGATCGCAGGCCTGACCGGCGCGAACGCCGACCAGAACGCCGGCATCAAGATCGTGCTGCGCGCAATGGAAGAGCCGCTGCGCCAGATCGTCACGAACGGTGGCGAAGAAGCGAGCGTCGTGGTCGCGGCAGTTGCTGCAGGCAAGGGCAACTACGGCTACAACGCAGCGACGGGCGAGTACGTCGACATGGTTGAAGCCGGCGTCGTCGACCCGACCAAGGTCACGCGTACCGCACTGCAGAACGCAGCTTCGGTTGCAGGCCTGCTGCTGACGACGGACGCAGCTGTCGCAGAACTGCCGAAGGAAGACGCTCCGATGCCGGGCGGCATGCCGGGCGGCATGGGCGGCATGGGCATGGACATGTAATCGACTTCGGTCGATGGTGTCCGGAACGCGCAGCGATGCGCGTTCCAGCCAAAAGAAAAGACCCGCAGCGATGCGGGTCTTTTTTTATCTGCGTCAGGCCTTCGCGCCTTCGCATCTTCGCGGCAGCGGGCTGCCGCGAAAGCGTCCGTCAATGCCGATGCGACGTCCTCGGCACCGGCTCGACCTTCGTCGCGCGCGGCGTGTCGGTTTCCTCGTTGCTGCGCGCCCAGAAGAACCGGTCGGGCAGGTACGCGCCCATGCCGGGCCGGAATGCATCCCGTACCGACTGGTACAGGTATTCCTGCGCTTCGCGCACCGCTTCGGGCGGTTCCTGGCCATTGGCGAGCAGCGCGGCGATCGCCGCGCCGAGCGTGTCGGTGATGCCCATCAGCCGGTGCGGCGAACGATCCCACATGTCCTCGCGCAGCTGGCCTTCCTCGCCATACAGCGTGTTGACGAGCCGGTGCGAGCCCGTCTCCGACGACAGGATGTATTCGCAGCCCTGCGACAGCAGGTGCGACACGGCCGCGTCGAGATTCGGCGCCTCGGCGTCGCCGTCGGGCTGCGCGAGCGCGATCAGCGTCGCGTGATCGGCGACCAGCAGCGTCGTCTGCGGCGCGAGCAGATCGGCGATCGACTCGCGCAGGTCGTCCGCGGCGAGCACGTGTTCGTCGTCGAGCGTGAAGTCCGGCGCGAGCACGAGCGGCACGCCGTCGTAGTCGGCGACCACTTCCGCGATCGCGCTGACGACTTCCGCGCGCGTCGCCGCGCCGATCTTGAACGCGGCGACCGGCATGTCCTCGAGCAGCATGCGCGCCTGGGCGGCGACGACGTCTGGGTCGAGGCCGGTCACTTCTTCGCAGGCGGCCGAGTCGCGCACGGTATAGCCGGTCAGGACGGACACGCCGTGACAGCCCATGCTCGCCAGGGTCATCAGATCGGCTTGGAGGCCGGAGCCGCCGGTGGGATCGGACAGGCCGAAGGTAAGGACGATCGGAGGGGCGTTGCTGGGCATGTAGAAATGGGGCAAGAAAAAAACGGGAAAGCGACTGAGATGCGGACCGCGAGGCGAGATGGGCCGTTTGGGGCCCTGTGTTGCCCGGCAGGCCGCACGTTGCAGCCATTATGCGGCGGAAACCGGCCCGCACGATGGATTTTTTAGCGCGGCGCGACATAGTCGCGCTACTCGACCGCGATTGCTAGGCAGCCCGGCCCCGACACGGTACCATCATGGCTCCCGAATTTACCGACTTTCCCGACGCGGCTTAAGATGGAATACAAGAGCTGGATGTGCCTGATTTGTGGCTGGATTTATGACGAAGAAGCCGGGCTGCCCGAAGAGGGCATCGCACCGGGCACGCGCTGGGAAGACGTCCCGATCAACTGGACGTGCCCGGAATGCGGCGCCCGCAAGGAAGACTTCGAGATGGTCCAGATCTGATCGGGACCCCGGCCCACGGACACTCCGCTCCGGCCTCGCGGCTTCCTGGCGCTTGCACGGGCCGGCCGTCGCGAGCGACTCGACGATGACAGGCGCGCGTGTCCATGACGTCCGATCCGGCGAACATTCCCCTCCCTGACGCATTGCCCAACCCGCGCGGCGGCGCCGTGCGGGCGGCCGATGCGTGGCTCGCGGCCGCCGCCGACGCGGCCGTCGGCCACGACGATGCCGCCGGGCCGCTGTCGGCCGCCGCCGCCGTGCTGGCGGAAGCCGGCTGGCTGCCGGCCGCGCGCTTTGCCGGGCAACTGGCCGCCGCCGCGCCGCTGGTGGCGACGGAACCGACTTCCGCGGCGTGGCGCGCGGCGCTCGCCGATTTCCGCGCGGCGGTCGCGCGGCACAATCTGCGCGAGCTGGCCTGCTCGCCGCTCCTCTTCGATCATTTCCGGACGCTGCGCGCGCAAAGCGCCGCGGACCTGCACGCGAGCGTGCCGCACGACGTGCTGGCGCTCGTCGGACGCGCGCTGCCGCGGGCGACGCTGCGCGCGCTGCCCGATGCGTTCGCAAGCCGCGCGCGGGCTCGTTACGAGCAGGCTTTGCTCGGCGTGCTGCGCGCGACGGCCGGCACGCCGGACACGGCGCTCGACGAACTCGACACGACGCTCACTGCGCTCGCCGACGGGTCGCCCTACGACTTCTGGCGGCTCGGCGCCGCATGCCTGCGCGCGCTGCGCGCGAGCGCGGCGCCGGAGTTGAAGCGATTTCTCGCCCGGACCAATCTGCTGCTGCGCGAACAGGCGCAGGGCCGTCGCGAAGCGCCGCCCGAACTCGTGCGCGAGACCGTTGCATTGCTATGGCGCGATTTAGCGTTGTACGGCGCGGCGGCCGAGGACGTCGCACTCGTCGACGTGCTGCACGACTACGGTCTGACGGTCGACTGGCACGTCGCCGGCACGCCCGCGTCCGAAGCGCTGTGGGAGGCCGGCGCCGCACGTGCCGAGCACGACGCGATCGCGTCGGCGCCCACGCGCCTGCTCGGCGTCGTGACCGTCAACGCGCACGCTTATGAGGATTTCCTGCAGACGGCCGACGCGTCCATGGCCGATCTGGCCGTCGATCCGGCCGCGGCCGATGCGGGTGACGCATGGCGCGCGTCGGCGGCCGCCTATCGTGTCGGCACGGCCGCGTGTGCGCTCGGGCTTGGCCACACAGCGCTGCTGGCCGACACGCTGGGGCTCGCGTGGCGTCGTGCCGCGCACGGCGTGCCGCTCGCCGACGGCGCTCGCGCCGCGCACGCTCGCGCATCCGACATGCTGCGCGCCGCGCTGCTGAAGATCGCGGCCGGCGTGGCGCCGCCCGACCTGACGGCGGCGTCCGAAGCGCTCGGCGCGGTGCTCGCGCGGGCATGAAGCGAGACCGGCCGGAGGACGGGCGGCAGCCGTCGTTTGGCGGGGCGGCAACACGCTGCCGACAGCACGCGCGCGCATGTTAGAGTGCCGTGTGATCCGCGCGCGCCGTTGCCAGCGTGGCGCGGCGTTGCTTGTTGATCGCGGCCCGGTCAGGCCGCGGCGTCTTTGCTAAAATTCAAACCATGTCAAAGCCTTCCGATCGCATCAATCTCACCAACCAGTTCCTGATCGCCATGCCGAACATGGCGGATCCGACGTTTTCGGGAACGGTGGTCTACCTTTGCGATCACAGCGAGCGCGGCGCGCTCGGCCTCGTCATCAACCGTCCCACCGACATCGATCTCGAATCGCTGTTCAATCGCATCGACCTGAAGCTCGACATCGAGCCGCTGCTGCACATTCCCGTGTACTTCGGCGGCCCGGTGCAGACCGAGCGCGGCTTCGTGCTGCACGAGCCGGTCGAAGGCGCGAACTACAACTCGTCGATGTCGATCGAGGGCGGGCTGGAGATGACGACGTCGAAGGACGTGCTCGAAGCGGTCGCGACGGGTACCGGCCCGAAGCGCTTCCTGTTGACGCTCGGCCACGCCGGCTGGGGCGCCGGCCAGCTCGAGGAAGAAATTTCCCGCAACGGCTGGCTGACCGTGCCGGCCGACCCGCGCATCGTGTTCGACACGCCGGCCGAGGAGCGCTTCGAAGCCGCGCTCGGCCTGCTGGGCGTCAGCTCGTCGATGCTGTCCGGCGAAGCAGGGCACGCATGAGCGGCGCGAGCGCGCGCGATGCGACGTTCCTGGCGTTCGATTACGGCGAGAAGCGGATCGGCGTCGCGCTCGGCAATGCGCTGACGCGCTCGGCCCGCGCGCTCGTCGTGATTCCCAACCTGAACCGCGAGCACCGCTTCAAGGCGGTCGGCGAGCTGCTGGCCGAATGGCGGCCCGACGCGCTGGTGGTCGGCCTGCCGATGCATCCCGACGGCACGCCGCACGACATGACGCAGCAGGCGAAGCGCTTCGGCAATCAGCTGAACGGCCGCTTCGGGCTGCCCGTCACGTGGGTCGACGAACGCTATTCGTCGGTCGAGGCCGAAGCCGGGCTGCGCGAGCGCAACGTCCGCGGCCGCGCGCGCACCGACATGCTGGACGCCGAGGCCGCGCGCGTGATCCTTCAACAGTATTTCGATGAATTGTCCGACCATGAGCACCATTGACGCCGACGCGCTCTATCGCGTCCTGCTCGACCAGATCCGCGGCGCGTACGGCACCGCGTTCGCCGAGCCGGGCGGCCCGCGGCTCGCCGGCATTCACAGCGGCGGCGCATGGCTCGCCGAGCGTCTCGCGCGCGATCTCGGCGCGCCGGCCTTCGGCGTCGTGAACGTCGCGCTGCATCGCGACGACTACGCGAAGAAGGGGCTGCACAGCCAGGCGAGCCCGACGTCGCTGCCGTTCGACGTCGACGGCGCGCGCATCGTGCTGGTCGACGACGTGCTGTACACCGGCCGCACCGTGCGGGCCGCGCTCAACGAGCTGTTCGACTACGGCCGTCCGGCTGCGGTCGAGCTCGCGGTGCTCGCCGATCGCGGCGGCCGCGAGCTGCCCGTCGCCGCGCGCTTCTCGGGCGGCTCGCTCGACGTGCCGGCCGACGCGACGCTCGTGCTGGCGCGGGACGACGCCGCGCAGTTCACGCTGCGCGTCGAGGCGCGCGGCGCCTGATCGAATCGCGCAACCGTATCCCGGGCCGCCGGTTCGTACCGCGGCCCGTTTGCATAGTTGGAATCACGCACACCATGACCACCGACACCACTGGCCGCACCGGCAAGCCCGCCGCGGCCGCGAGCCCCGAGCGGTTCCGCTACGGGTTCCTGAAGGGCAACCCGCAGCTCACGAAAAACGGCGAGCTGAAACATCTGCTGTCGATCGAGGGCCTGCCGCGCTCGATCGTGAACCACATCCTCGATACGGCCGAGCAGTTCGTCAGCGTGACGGACCGCGAGGTGAAGAAGGTGCCGCTGTTGCGCGGCAAGTCGGTGTTCAACCTGTTCTTCGAGAACTCGACGCGCACGCGCACCACCTTCGAAATCGCCGCGACGCGCCTGTCGGCCGACGTGCTGAACCTGAACATCAATGCGTCGTCGACGAGCAAGGGCGAGTCGCTGCTCGACACCATCAACAACCTGTCGGCGATGCATGCCGACCTGTTCGTCGTGCGCCACGCGTCGAGCGGCGCGCCGTACCTGATTGCCGAGCACTGCGCGCCGCACGTGCACGTGATCAACGCCGGCGACGGCCGTCATGCGCACCCGACGCAGGGCCTGCTCGACATGTACACGATCCGCCATTACAAGCGCGACTTCACGAAGCTGCGCGTGGCGATCGTCGGCGACATCCTGCACTCGCGCGTCGCGCGCTCGGACATCCACGCGCTGACCACGCTCGGCGTGCCCGAAGTGCGCGCGATCGGCCCGCGCACGCTGCTGCCGGGCGGTCTCGAGCAGATGGGCGTGAAGGTGTTCCACAACCTCGACGAAGGGCTGAAGGGCGTCGACGTGATCATCATGCTGCGCCTGCAGAACGAGCGGATGAGCGGCGCGCTGCTGCCGTCCGCGCAGGAATACTTCAAGACCTGGGGCCTGACGCCCGAGCGCCTCGCGCTCGCCGCGCCCGACGCGATCGTCATGCATCCGGGGCCGATGAACCGCGGCGTCGAGATCGACTCGCAGGTCGCGGACGGCCCGCAGTCGGTCATTCTCAACCAGGTCACGTTCGGCATCGCCGTGCGGATGGCGGTGATGGGCATCGTCGCCGGCAACAACGACTGAGCCCGCGTTCGCGCGCCCCATTCAAGCAATCAACGCATTCACAGACAGCGCATGAAGATTCATATCCAAGGCGGCACGCTGATCGATCCGGTCGCCGGCACCGAACGGCAGGCCGACGTATTCGTCGCGGACGGCAAGATCGCCGCGCTCGGCACGGCTCCGGCCGGTTTCAACGCAGACCGGACCATCGACGCGACCGGCCTGATCGTCGCGCCCGGCCTCGTCGACCTCTGCGCGCGGCTGCGCGAGCCCGGCTACGAGCACAAGGCGACGCTCGCCTCCGAGATGGCCGCGGCGGTCGCCGGCGGCGTCACGACGCTCGTGTGCCCGCCCGACACCGACCCCGTGCTCGACGAGCCGGGCCTCGTCGAGATGCTCAAGTTCCGCGCGCGCAACCTGCGGCAGGCGAACGTGCATCCGCTCGGCGCGCTCACCGTCGGCCTGAAGGGCGAAGTGATCACCGAGATGGTCGCGCTGACCGAATCGGGCTGCGTCGGCTTCACGCATGCGAACGTGCCGGTGCGCGACACGCAGGTGCTGCTGCGCGCGCTGCAATACGCGAGCACCTATGGCTACACGACGTGGCTGCGTCCGCAGGACGCGTTCATCGGCCGCGGCGGCGTGGCGGCGAGCGGGGCGCTCGCGTCGCGGCTCGGCTTGTCCGGCGTGCCGGTGGCCGCGGAGACCATCGCGCTGCACACGATCTTCGAACTGATGCGCGTGACCGGCGCGCGCGTGCACCTTGCGCGCCTGTCGTCGGCCGCCGGCCTCGCGCTCGTGCGCGAGGCGAAGGCCGAGGGGCTGCCCGTCACCTGCGATGTGGGCGCGAATCATCTGCACCTGATCGACGTCGATATCGGCTACTTCGATTCGCAGTTCCGGCTCGATCCGCCGCTGCGCGGCGAGCGCGATCGCGAAGCGATCCGCGCGGCGCTCACGGACGGCACGATCGATGCGATCTGCTCCGACCACACGCCGGTCGACGACGACGAGAAGCTGCTGCCGTTCGCCGAAGCCACGCCGGGCGCGACGGGGCTCGAGCTGCTGCTGTCGCTGACGGTGAAATGGGCCGACGAAACCGGCACGCCGCTCGCGCAGGCGCTGCGCCGCATCACCGCCGCGCCGGCCGATGTGCTCCAGCTGCCGGCAGGGCGCCTCACCGAAGGCGGCGCTGCCGACCTGTGCGTGTTCGATCCGCGTGCGCACTGGCGCGTCGAGCCGCGTGCGCTGAAGAGCCAGGGCCACAACTCGCCGTTCCTCGGCTACGAATTGCCGGCTTGCGTGCGCGCGACGCTCGTGGGCGGGCACGTCGCGTTCGAGCGCCACTGAACCACGCCGGATCTTCGTCATGATCGCACTTCGCAAGCTGCGTCTCGTTTTTCATCTGTTGCGCGGGATGGCGATCGTCGCGCTGCGCTTTTCGCACGTATCGCCCGCGCGCCGTGCTGAGATGACGCGCCGCTGGTCGATCAAGATGCTGCGGATCTGCGGGATGCGCGTCGTCGTCCACAACGACGGCGCGCGCATCGATGCGGGGGCGCTCGTCGTTGGCAATCACGTGTCGTGGCTCGATATCTATACGGTCAACGCGTGGCGGCCGACGCCGTTCGTGTCGAAGGCCGAGGTGCGGCAGTGGCCGGTGGTCGGCTGGCTCGCCGAGAAGCTCGATACCGTGTTCCTGCAGCGCGAGAAGCGCACCGAGGCGATGCGCGTCATGCACGAAATGGCCGAGCGGCTGCGCAACGGCGGCGTGATGTGCGTGTTCCCGGAGGGCACCACGTCGGACGGGCAGGGGTTGCTGCCGTTTCACGCGAACCTGTTCCAGGCTGCGGTGTCGGCGGGCTGCGCGGTGCAGCCGATCTGCCTGATGTACGAGGACGCGCAGGGGCGGCAGTCGGTCACGCCGGCCTACACGGGCGAGCTGGCGCTCGGCAAGTCGCTCGACATGGTGTTGCGCGGCGGCCCGCTCGTCGCGCATCTGTACGTGTGCGAGCCGATCGCGCCGGGCGGCGATCGCCGCGCGACGTCGGCGGCGGCGCGCGACGCGATCGCGGCCGCGCTCGAAGCGATGCAGGCGCAGGTCGGCAAGCCGTCGCCCGAAGCGCTGGCGGAGCTCGAGCGGCACGCATATCCGGTGAGCGAAGTCGGCGCCGCGGCGGCCGGCGATGCGACGGCCGAGGAGCCGGTGCCGGGGCGCGAAGGCTGATGCTTCATTCGGCCCGCGCGCTGTGCGTGCGGGTCATTCGCCGCCGGGCGTGCGGCACGCGTCGCATTGCACCTGCGTGACCGTGCGCTGCGCCGGGTCGGCCGTGAGCCGGACGGCCGACAACTGGTTTCCCCATACACATCCCGAATCGAGCGCGACGAGGTTGTCGCGCAGCATCAACCCGAGCGCGGCCCAGTGGCCGAATACGACCGTCACGTTTTCAGTGCGGCGTGCCGGCGCGTCGAACCACGGCAGGTAGCCGGGCGGCGCGCTGTCGGGGCCGCCGTTCGCCTTGAACTCCATCGCGCCGTCGGGCGTGCAGAAGCGCAGACGCGTGAACGCGTTGAACGCGACGCGCATCCGGTCGCGTTTTTTCAGGTTCGGGTTCCATTGGTTCGGCTCGTTGCCGTATAGCGCCTGCAGCGTCTCTCGCCAGTCGGGGGCGCGCAGCGCGCGCTGGAGTTCGTCGGCGAGTTCGAGCGCGAGCGTGACGTCCCATTGAGGCAGCACGCCCGCGTGGACGAGGAGCTTGCCGTCGTCGAAATGTGCGAACGGGCGGTGGCGCACCCAGTCGAGCAGGGCGGCGGCGTCGGGGGCGGCGAGGATCTCGCCGATGGTGTCGCCGGGACGCTCGGTGCGGATGCCGGCTGAGACTGCGAGCAGGTGGAGGTCGTGGTTGCCGAGGACGACGGTCGCGCGGGGGCCGAGGTCGACCACGGCGCGGAGAGCGGCGAGTGAGCCGGGGCCGCGGTTGACGAGGTCGCCGGCGATCCAGAGGGGGGTGTCGGAGGGCGGCGACAGCTTGTCGAGCAGCGACTGGAAAGCGGAATGGCAGCCTTGGATGTCGCCGATGGCGAGGGGGGGGGGTGTCATGAAAGGCGAATCCTTCGGGTTTCCTGGATAAACGAAGAGTAGTCGGCGGGCGACGGCATTTTCGGGATTGTGTTCTCTACAAGGTCGTTGATTTGAAAAGAAATTTCGTTCTGAGCAAGGGTGCGGAGCGCTGTATCAAGTTGTTAGCGGCATGGCTTTTGCCTGGCGCGGCTCCCTATAATTGTCGTTTTCCCGAACAAAATTAGCATTTCATGACTTTGGCGGTCATGTCGACCGGTTAAAATTCCCGGTCTGACGCGGCGACGATGGTTGCTTGCTATGAATCTGAAGCGGTCGGTGCCCAACGGCGCCTGCCGCGCATTACTAGAGGGAGCCTCATGATCCTGGTTACGGGCGGCGCGGGTTTTATCGGTGCCAACTTTGTACTTGATTGGCTGCGCGATTCCGACGAGGCCGTGCTTAACGTCGACAAGCTGACGTATGCCGGGAACCTCCGCACGCTCAAGTCGTTGGACGGTAACCCAAAGCACGTGTTCGCGCGCGTCGATATATGTGACCGTGACGCTCTCGATGCGCTGTTCGCCGAGCATAAGCCGCGCGCAGTGCTGCACTTCGCCGCCGAAAGCCATGTCGATCGTTCGATCCACGGTCCTGCGGATTTCGTACAGACCAACGTCGTTGGCACGTTCACGTTGCTCGAGGCGAGCCGCCAGTACTGGAATTGTCTGAACGACGCCGACAAGGCAGCGTTCCGTTTCCTGCACGTGTCGACCGACGAAGTGTTCGGCTCGTTGTCGGCGACCGATCCGCAATTCTCCGAGACGACGCCGTACGCGCCGAACAGTCCGTATTCCGCGACGAAGGCCGGCTCCGACCATTTGGTGCGGGCCTACCATCATACGTACGGCCTGCCGACGTTGACGACGAACTGTTCGAACAATTACGGCCCATACCAGTTCCCCGAGAAGCTGATTCCGTTGATGATCGGAAATGCGCTCTCCGGCAAGCCGCTGCCGGTGTATGGCGATGGCCAGAACGTGCGCGACTGGTTGTATGTCGGAGACCACTGCAGCGCGATCCGGGAAGTTCTCGCACGCGGTATCCCCGGCGAGACGTACAACGTCGGCGGCTGGAACGAGAAGAAGAACCTCGACGTCGTGCACACGCTGTGCGACCTACTCGACAACGCGCGCCCGAAGGCGGCCGGTTCGTATCGGGATCAGATTACCTATGTGACGGATCGCCCGGGGCACGATCGCCGCTACGCCATTGATGCGCGCAAGCTCGAGCGCGAACTCGGCTGGAAGCCGGCGGAAACATTCGAAACCGGCCTCGCGAAGACGGTCGACTGGTATCTCGATAATCAGGCCTGGGCTGACGAAGTGGCGTCGGGCGAGTACCGCAAGTGGGTCGAGACCAACTACGGGAAACGAGCCTGAGGAGCAATGCGATGGCACGTAAAGGCATAATCCTCGCCGGCGGCTCCGGCACACGGCTGTATCCGATCACGCACGTCGTGTCGAAGCAGTTGCTGCCGGTGTACGACAAGCCGATGATCTATTACCCGCTATCGACGCTGATGATCTCGGGTATTCGCGATGTTCTGATCATTTCGACGCCGCAGGACACGCCGCGCTTCGAGTCGATGCTCGGTGACGGCGGCCAGTGGGGGATGAATATCGAGTATGCGGTGCAGCCGTCGCCTGACGGTCTCGCGCAGGCGTTCATCATCGGCAAGGAGTTCGTCGGCAATGATCCGTCTGCGCTGATTCTCGGCGACAACATATTCTACGGCCACGATTTGGCGAAGCAGCTCGAGCGTGCGCACGCGCAGGAAACCGGCGCGACGGTGTTTGCATATCACGTGCATGACCCGGAGCGTTACGGCGTCGTCGAATTCGACAGGTCGTTCCGTGCGCTGTCCATCGAAGAGAAGCCAGCGCAGCCGCGTTCGAACTATGCAGTGACCGGCCTGTACTTCTACGACAACCGGGTGTGCGACATCGCGGCCGACATCAAGCCGTCGCCGCGAGGCGAGCTCGAAATCACGGACGTCAACTCGCGATATCTTGAGAATGGCGCGCTCAATGTCGAGATTATGGGGCGCGGGTACGCGTGGCTTGACACCGGTACGCACGATTCGCTGATCGAGGCGGCCAGCTTCATCGCGACGCTGCAGAAGCGGCAAGGCCTAGTAGTCGCGTGCCCAGAGGAAATCGCCTACCGCCGGAACTGGATCGACGCGGAACAGGTGCTGAAGCTTGCACAGCCGCTCGCGAAGAACGCGTACGGGCAGTATCTCAAGAACATTCTTACGGACAGGGTTGCATGGCCATCCAAGTAACGGCGACGGCGCTGCCCGAAGTCAAGATCATCGAGCCGAAGGTGTTCGGCGATGCGCGCGGGTTCTTCTACGAAAGCTTCAACGAGAAAGAATTCGCCGAGCAGGTCGAAGCCGGCGTTGAATTCGTGCAGGACAATCATTCGCGGTCGTCGAAGGGTGTGCTGCGCGGGCTGCACTACCAGATCCAGCACGCGCAGGGCAAACTCGTGCGCGTCGTCGAAGGCGAAGTATTCGACGTCGCGGTCGATATTCGCCAGCATTCGCCGAACTTCGGCAAGTGGGTGGGCGTTATCCTGTCGAACGACAATCATCGTCAGCTATGGGTGCCACCTGGGTTCGCGCACGGTTTCGTCGTGCTGTCGGACGCAGCGCAATTCCTTTACAAGACGACTGATTACTGGTTTCCGGAACACGAGCGCAGCATCGCGTGGAACGATCCGGCGATCGGGGTCAAATGGCCCATCGATTTCGAGCCGCTGCTGGCCGCGAAGGACGCGGCGGGTAAGCGTTTGAGCGAAGCTGAAGTCTATGCGTGAGTTGGGCGTGAAACCTGAGCCGACGATTCTGGTGACGGGTGTGAACGGCCAGGTCGGATTCGAGCTGTTGCGCGCGTTGCAAGGGTTGGGGCGCGTGGTGGCGTGCGATCGTCCGATGCTCGATCTGTCCGATCTCGAGCGCGTGCGTGGTGTCGTGCGCGGGCTGAAGCCGTCGATCATCGTGAATCCGGCCGCCTATACGGCCGTCGACAAGGCGGAGACGGACATCGATGCTGCGCGTCGGATGAACGCCGATGTACCACGTGTTTTCGCGGAGGAGGCAGCGCGCAGCGGCGCGGCGCTCGTTCATTACTCGACCGATTACGTGTTCGATGGCACGAAAGAGGGCGCCTATGTCGAAACTGATGCGGTCAACCCGCAGAACGTCTATGGACTGACCAAGCTCGAAGGCGAGCAGGCGATCGCCGCGACGGGATGTGCGCACCTAGTTCTGCGGACGAGCTGGGTGTACGGCCGACGCGGCAAGAACTTCCTGCTGACGATGCTGAAGCTAGCGAGCGAGCGTCCGGAACTGCGCGTAGTTGCGGATCAGATCGGTGCGCCCACCTGGTCGAAGACTATCGCCACGGCTACGTCGCACATCGTCGCACAGGCGTTGGCTGCTGATGACGCGCACTGGTGGGCGCAGCGTTCCGGCGTGTATCACTTCACGTCGGCTGGTGCGACATCGTGGCACGGGTTCGCCGAAGTCATCTTTGCCGAGGCGATGGGCGAGCGTGCGCCGAAGGTCGTACCGATACCGGCAAGCGACTATCCGGTACCTGCGAAGCGTCCGGCAAATTCGAGGTTGTCTCTCGACAAGCTGGCCGGGACGTTCGGCCTGCACATGCCGTTTTGGGACGATGCATTACGGCTCTGTCTGAGTGAGTAACTCCAACGAACTATCGACCCGTGGGGAGCGCACGGGCATCGTGATCGTCTTCTATCGGCCGGACTGCGCGTGCGTGGCCCGGGCGAATCGGCTCGCGGCTACGTGGCCATGTGTCGTCGTCGACAATACCGAATCTGTATCCACGGCGGATGCGTTGGGACTGGACGACGAGATTGTCTATCTGGCAAACGGTTCGAACCTGGGCATTGCAACGGCGCTCAACCAAGGCGTCGAGCGATTGCTCGACGCAGGGTGCACGAGTGCGCTGCTGTTCGATCAGGATAGTGAACCCTCGACGCAACTGCTGACCGAACTGCCGCAACTGCTCGATGATGAGCGTGCGCACAATCAGCGTGTGGCTCTCATCGGGCCGGCATACGAAGATGCACGCTTGGGAGGAATCGCACCGTTTGTCCGTTTTGGCTACCTGAAGCTGCAACGCGTTGAGCCGAACGGGACACGGCCGATCGACGTCGATTTTCTGATTACGTCAGGTTCTTGCGTCAATCTCGCGGCGTGGCGCGACATCGGTCCCATGGACGATTCACTGTTCATCGATTTCGTTGATCTGGAGTGGTGCGTTCGCGCCCGTTCGAAAGGCTATGCGGTACTCGGTGCGCCGACATTGCGGCTTGCGCACGAACTTGGCGGTGAACCCGTGCGCGTGTTCGGCAGAAAATATCCGGGGCATAGTGCGGTGCGCCATTATTACCTGTTCCGTAATGCCGTGGCGCTGATCAGGCGCGGTTACGTGCCCTGGACCTGGAAATCGACCGAACTCGTCAAGATGCCGTTTCGTCTTGCGATCTACGCGCTTTTCATGCAGCCTCGCCTGACTCACTTGCGGCTGTCGCTGCTGGGCATCTGGCACGGGATAGTCGGCCGTGCCGGAGCGCTCTGATTTCGTTGGCGATAATTGTTCGAAGATTCCCTATCCATTCATTTTTTGAAAGCTTGCATGCTGAATCTCTCACTCGTTGACCTCAAGAAAAGCATCGCATCGTGGCGATTGTGGACGCTGCTCGGGTGGCTCGAAATCCGGCAACGCTACGCGCGTTCGCGCCTCGGGCCATTCTGGCTAACTATCAGTATGGGCGTGATGATCACGTCGCTGGGTATCGTCTACGGCACGCTGTTCGGGCAGAAGATCAACGAGTATCTGCCGTTTCTCGCGTGCAGTCTCGTGTTGTGGGGCATGTTTTCCGCAACCATCCAGGAAGGCAGCGTCGCATATATCAATAGCGCGTCCTATATCCGGCAGATGGCCACCCCAAAGCTGATTTATATCCTGCAAGTCGTCTGGCGGAACCTGATCGTTCTCGCCCACAATTTTCTGATTGTGATCGTGTTGCTGGCGATTTTTGGCGTAAAGCGGTGGGACACGCTGCCGATCTTCATACCGGCGCTCATGATTTATGTCATCAACGCGATGTGGATCGCAATGACGATCAGCTTGCTGTCAGCGCGTTTTCGCGACCTCCCGCAGATTGTCGGCGCATTGCTCCAGGTTGCGTTCTACGTGACGCCGGTCATCTTCCGTCCGGACTCGCTGACCCGCTTCTCGTTCATCGTCGAATGGAATCCACTCGCGTATCTGATCGACCTCGTGCGTAGTCCGTTGATCGGGCAGGTGCCGAGCGTGACGACATGGGCGGTCACGATTGGCATGGCGCTGATTGGATGGCCTTTCGCGATGCTGATGACCGGGCGCTATCTCAAGCGCATTCCGTACTGGGTTTGAGGTACGTACCATGGCATACATTGAATTGAACAACGTGACGCTTGATCTGCCGATCTTCGACGTGCAGGGGCGATCGCTCAAGAAACAAGTGCTCCGCATGGGACGGCGCAACCGGATAGCCGAAGGTAACGACGGTGTCATCGTCGTGCGTGCCCTCGATAACGTAAACCTGCGTTTCGAACGAGGTGACCGCGTCGGTCTGATCGGGCATAACGGTGCGGGGAAGTCGACGCTGCTTCGCGCGATGGCCGGTATCTACCCGCCCACCGCTGGCACGCTGTCGCGCGACGGGAAAGTCGTACCGTTGCTCGATATTGGGCTCGGCATGGACGAGAATTCAACCGGTATGCAGAACATCCGGCTCCGTGGCTTACTGCTCGGGATGTCAGATTCGGAGGTTCGTGCGAAGCAACGAGAAATCGCCGACTTTTGCGAACTGGGCGACTATCTCGATCTTCCTATTCGTACGTATTCCAGCGGGATGAAAGTGCGACTCGCGTTTGCGGTGTCGACGGCGGTCGACGCTGAAATTCTGCTGCTTGACGAGGTGATGGGCGTTGGCGATGCATCCTTCATGCATAAGGCCGAGGCGCGGCTGGCGGATCTTCACAGTCGCGCTGAGATCGTCGTGCTTGCGATGCACTCGAACTCAGAGATCCGTAAGGTGTGCAACAAGGTGCTCTGGATGGAGCGCGGAAGTGTACGGGCGTTCGGGCCGACGGAGGAGATCGTGTCGGCATACGAAGCGGCAACGGCCTGAGCAATCGTCGTAAGCTCCGAACCTGATGAACGCCGCGTTGGCCGTTCGCGGGTTCGTTGTGAGGCAGGCGGCCGCGATGGCAGCGGGCGCAATGGGTGGGCCGCAAGATATGGCAAGGTGTGGGGCAAATTGAAACTGTTGGAGATACATTCGCTGGCGAAACGGGTAGCCGGAGGTGGTGGCCTCCGCGCTGTCCTGCGCAAGGCATATGGCGTATATCGCCGCGAGGGCATCGCTGGCGTGATGCACAAACTTGTTTGGCTGCGGGCCGGTGCGCCGGGGATCATTGGTCGTGACGACTATGTCGATTGGGTGCATCGCTACGACCGGGTCGATGATGCAACGCGGGATGCCATTCGGCGGCACATCGCCGGGTTCGATCGCCTGCCGGTGATTTCCGTGATCATGCCAGTGTATAACCCCAGGCCCGAATGGTTTGCAGCGGCAATCGATTCGGTACGTGGCCAGCTTTATCCTCATTGGGAATTGTGCATCGCCGATGACGTATCGACTGATCCGGCTGTTCGCCCGTTGATCGAGCGTTACATGAGCGAGGATCGGCGTATCAAGGCTGTATTTCGCGAACAAAACGGGCATATTTCTGCCGCCTCGAACAGCGCGCTGGCGTTGGCGACGGGCGAGTGGGTCGCACTCCTCGATCACGACGATTTGCTGCCGGAACATGCGCTTTACCATGTGGCTAACGTCATCGAGCAGAATCCTTCCGCGCGCATGATCTACTCGGATGAGGACAAAATCGACGAGTCGGGTGTACGTCACGATCCCTATTTCAAGTGCGCGTGGAATCCCGACTTGTTCTACTCGCACAACATGTTCAGCCATCTTGGCGTTTACGACAGAGCGTTGCTGAATGAAGTGGGAGGGTTCCGCGTCGGGTATGAGGGCTCGCAAGACTACGATCTGGCATTGCGCTGTATCGAACGCACGGATATCGCGGCAATCCATCACATTCCACACGTGCTTTATCACTGGCGAGTTCATTCGGAGAGCACCGCGTTCAGCTCGGACGCAAAGCCGTACGCTGCGGTCGCTGGAGAGCGCGCCCTCAACGAGCATTTCGAGCGGCGGGGCGTGGACTGCACAGTCGAGCACATCGGCTATGGCTATCGAGCCCGGTATGCGTTGCCGGGAAGGCAGCCGCTCGTCAGCCTGATCATTCCAACGCGCAATGCCGCCGAACTGGTGCGCCGATGTATCAGCAGCATTTTCGAGAAAACGACGTACGCCAACTATGAAGTGATCCTGATCGACAATGGTTCTGACGATCCGGAAGCCTTGCGCTATTTCGACTCGATAGCCGGGGATCCCCGTATCCGCATTTTGCGCGATGACAGTCCGTTCAATTATTCCGCGTTGAACAATGCGGCCGTTGGACAGGCGAACGGCGAGTTGGTCGGGCTGCTGAACAACGATGTCGAAGTCATATCTCCTGACTGGCTGTCGGAAATGGTTGCGTTGGCGTTACAACCGGACGTTGGGGCCGTGGGGGCGAAGCTTCTTTATCCCGACGATACAATTCAGCATGCCGGACTAGTTTTGGGAATTCTGGGCGTGGCCGGGAACGCCCATAAACACCTGCCACGCGCGGCGCGCGGATATTTTGGTAGAGCGGGCCTCATCAACGCCTTCTCTGCAGTCACTGCGGCTTGCCTTGTCGTACGCACGTCTATCTATCGCGAGGTGGGCGGATTGAACGAGCGGGATCTGGCGATTGCCTATAACGATGTCGACTTTTGCCTTCGCGTCGGAGAGGCCGGCTACCGAAACGTGTGGACCCCATTTGCAGAGTTGTACCACCACGAGTCGGCCACGCGAGGACGTGACGACGATCCTGTCAGGCGAGCGCGCTTCGAGCGCGAGTTCGAGTATATGAAGGAACGTTGGGGGCACCGCCTGAAGCACGATCCTTTCTACAGCCCGAATCTTACTTTGGCGCGTGACGACTTTGGTTTGGCATGGCCGCCGCGGGTGGAAGTGCCCGCATAGCCCCGTGTGCCGAACTTCTCGCACATGCAGTTCTTAGAGCATCATTATTTTACGGAGTTGACGTGAACGTATATCCGGTTGTCTTATGTGGCGGCAGCGGTACCCGACTCTGGCCGATGTCGCGCGGTGGGTACCCGAAGCAATATCTGAAGCTGACGGGCAGTCATACGCTCGTACAGCAGACGGTACGGCGTTTGCATGGTATGGCGGACGTGAATTCGCCGATCGTGATCACCAATACGGAGCAGCGCTTCCTCGTTGCTGATCAATTGCGCAGCATCGACGTGACGCCATCTGCGGTCGTACTCGAGCCGGTTGGAAGGAATACGGCGCCGGCGGTGGCCGCCGCCGCGCTGCTCGCACTGGAACAGACGCCGGACGCCTTGCTGCTCGTGTTGCCTTCGGATCACGTCATTCTCGACGAAGCGGTCTTCGCACGAATCGCGTCGACTGCCCGGGACATCGCGAACGAAGGCCATCTGGTGACTTTCGGTATCGAACCTACAAGGCCGCATACCGGTTACGGCTATATTCGTCGCAGCGACGCACTGGCGTCGCATGAAGGCGCCTACGGCGTGGATGCTTTCATCGAGAAACCGGACGGTGCCACGGCGGAGCGGTTTCTCGCGGACGGTGGCTACTATTGGAACAGTGGCATGTTCATGCTCAAGGCGTCCGTGTACCTCGAAGAACTAGCGCGCTTCGAGCCCGCCGTTCTCAAGCAGGTCGAACTGGCGCTCGCGCAGGCGAAGCGTGACGATGATTTCGTGCGACTCGATCCGGCTGCGTTCCAGGAAAGCCCGAATATCTCGATCGACTATGCGGTGATGGAGAAGACCCATCGCGCAGTGATGGTGGCGACAACCGGCCTCAACTGGAGCGATATCGGTTCGTGGGCAGCGCTCGCAGAGATTTCCGCCACCAACGAGAAAGGCAATACGGTGCTGGGTGATGTGCTGACAGACGAAGTGACCGACAGCTACATTCGCGCCGATCACAGGATGGTTGCCGCGATCGGTGTCAAGGATCTCGTCATCGTCGAAACGGCGGATGCGGTGCTCGTCACCCATCGCGACGAGTCGGAACGCGTGAAGAAGATCGTCGAACGGCTCAGCGCGATGGGCCGCCATGAATCGGTCACGCACCGGAAAGTCGTTCGGCCTTGGGGCTCTTATGAAAGCATCGACCAAGGCGAGCGCTTCCAGGTCAAGCGCATCATCGTCAATCCGGGCTCATCGCTGAGTCTGCAAATGCATCATCACCGCGCGGAACACTGGATCGTCGTCCGTGGCACGGCACGCGTTTTCAATGGCGATCTGGTGACGTTGCTAAGCGAAAACCAGTCGACCTACATTCCGCTCGGTGTGACACATCGTCTTGAAAATCCTGGCAAGATCCCGCTCGAACTGATCGAGGTCCAATCCGGGGCATACCTCGGCGAGGACGACATCGTCCGCTTCGAGGATCACTACGGGCGGGTGGTTGCGTCGTCGTAAGCGCCACGTTAATCGCCGAGGTCAGATCTGGCACGCTCGTCCTGGACGCGTGTCGGTAATCGAAAGCCCGGTGGCGAAGGCGGAAAGGTGGCGCCCGAGCATCCGTGCCATCCATGAACGGAGCCGCTGTCCGCCGGTTTGGAAATGAACCTAGCCACGGTTGGGACAAGGGTATTCCCCGGCTGCCAACGTAAAGCAAACATGACTATTGAAACTGCACTCAAAAAATCCCTGCTCGTCATTCCATCGATCAATGGCGCCAAACTTCTGGAGCGAATGCTGCCAACGCTTCGGATTCCTGGTGAACTGGTCGTGGTGCTGGATCAGGGGAGTGCGGACAATACTGAAGAGGTATGTCGCAGCGCAGGCGTCGGCCTGCGGCAGCTTGGGCGAGCGCATACGTACACCGAGGCGTGCAACATCGGCGCGGAAATGGCCAAGGAGCGCGGGTGTGATTTTGTTTTTGTCGCCAACAACGATCTCACGCTTACAACCGATGTGATCCGAGAGTTGCTTGCTGAGCTTTTGACGGATCCGGACCTCGCCATCGTTGCGCCGGCACAGATCCTCATCGACAAGAGCGCCACAGAAAGGAAGCTGGCCTACCGGGCATACTGGGATCTCGAGACGTTGACTTTCAAGCACGATTTCGTTCCGCCGCCGGGCGATACGAAGCGTCTGGAGGCTGATTTTTGCGAGTTGACTCTTGCTGGCGTGCGCATGTCGGTCATCGACAAGATTGGTTTTCTCGATAACGAGTATGGGTTTTATCACGAGGATGCGGACTTCGGTTTTCGCGTGCGCGACGCCGGATACACCTGCGCATATCTGACCTACTCGCAGATCGAGCACTGGACGAGTTCGACCGTTGCTGAGAAACCGAGTGAATTCAAGCGCAACTACCTCGCGAAGAACAAGCTCCTGTTTGCCCAGAAGTTTCTTGGACACTCTGTTTCCCACAGGAATCACCACTCGAAAGAGACCAATTCCTGGAACATCGTCAACAAGAATCTTCATCCCTATTTGAGGCGCTACGGTCTCGTTCATCCTGCTGCACCCGAGCTTGTCTTTTCGCATCCGGGCGCGAAGCCTTTCGATTGTCTTTATACGGTTTGGGAGACGTCGCGCTTGCCCGAGTCGTGGCTGGAGTTCAAAGAGCGCTACAAGATGGTGCTGACGTCTTCCCGTTGGGGGGTAGAGGTACTGAAGAGCGCCGGCTTTGATCGTGTTCATTACGCTCCTCTCGGTATCGAAAGCGATGTCTTTCAACCGTGGGGACCGTCGATGCGCTTTTCGGACGGGAAGACCTTTCTGTGGTTTGCCAGCAATCAGTACCGGAAGGGGCTCGACGTCATGGTCAAGGCATGGCGTTCCTTTCATCGCTTGCGGCCTGATGCCAGGCTGATCCTGATGGGCACGGGCGTATTGAAAGCCATGCCGAATCCTGACAGCACGCGCATCTGGAAGAACTTTCGCATAGCAGAATACTTTTCGGAAGGGATCGCGGTTTACGAAAGCTTCGCAGGCATGGACGAGGAGTTTTTGGCGGCGCTTTATCGCAGTGCGGATTTCACGGTTTGCTCGTCGCGCTCGGAGGGGTTCGGGTTCGGAATTGCCGAGTCCATGGCGTGCGGTACGCCAGCCATTTTCGGGAATTTCAGCGCAATGGCTGACTTTACGATTCCTGGTGCGTTGTTGTTGAACGGAACAGAAATCCCGGCCGATTACTCCGACAAGGGTTTCGGCATGATCGGCACTTGGTGGGAGCCATCCGCCGAGCATCTGGTGACGTTGCTGCTGGAGGCGAACGACATGGACGCGGCACGATACCGGCTCCTTTCGGAGGCGGGCGTTCGAGCTATTCGCACGAAATTCTCGTGGCGCGAATGCAGTCTGTCGATCCGTCGAGCGTTGATCGCGGAAAACGAGGGGAAACTCGAGGTATCGACAGCGCGGTCGAAGACGTCTTCGAATGTACGCGGCATGGGCGGAATGCAGCTGCCGTCGTCTGGCGAAGCGGGCTGGACCACGACCGGTGCGGGCGCGTCAATGAGATGGAAGGGCGTTGTCGTGCGAGGGTTCCGTCGTAGCGGCTTTCTGGCGAACTTCTTTGCGGACCGTTTGGAGCAACAGGGCTGGAAGCACGCGCTTGCGATATCGTCGAAGCAACTGATCGCTCCTTTTTTCCGGACGCGGATGCAGTGGCTCAGACACCGCATCGCGGGCGAAGGGCAGGCATCGGACCACCAGACGCCGGTTCTCCCGATCCGCTTCACGAGCGAACCGCTGGAACTGCGCGACGGGGTCCTGTTTATTGGCTATGCCGAGGGTGCATTGGGCCTGGGGCAAGCATTCCGTGCGAATCTGACGGCGGCCGAAGCGGTCGATTTGCCGTTTTCTGTCTACCCGTTCCGAGTGGGGATCGAAAGCCGATTGATCGGGGAATACATGCCCGACCGGTACGACAAGAAGCGTCCTTACGACGTCAACGTGATCGAGGTCGCTTGCGACCAGGTGCCTGCCGTGTTTCGGGAACTGGATCCACGGCTGTTGGCGCAGTCCTATAACATCCTGTGTCCGTATTGGGAGCTTGCGAGGGCGCCGGAGGCTTGGCGCGGAAATCTTGCTCACATTCACGAAATCTGGGCACCCAATACGTTTATCGCTGATGCGTTCGCGCATATCTTCGACGGACCAATCACCGTCATGCCGCCCGCGATGGATGATACCGGCGGAGATCACCCGGGGCGGGCGCACTTCGGCATGGACGAGGAGCGCTTTTATTTCATGTTTAGCTTCGATTACTACTCGTCGCCGTTCCGGAAGAATCCATTGGGTGTCCTGCGGGCATTCCAGGAAGCTTTCCCGCTTGGCGACGAGAATGTCGGGCTGGTGATCAAGTCCACCGGGGCACCCGATCACTTCCCCGACATCAAGGCCGTCGTGATCGATGCAATGCGACAGGATCCTCGGATTCTCATGTTTGACTCGAACATGGCGCGCGACGAGATGCTTGGCTTGATCCGTTCGTCGGATGCTTACGTCTCGTTGCATCGTGCCGAAGGTTTCGGCCTCGGCATGGCGGAAGCGATGACGTTTGAGCGGATCGTCATTGGTACCGATTATTCTGGTTGCACCGATTTCCTGACTGCCGAGACAGGTTATCCGATTCCGTACCAGTTGCGACCGGTGGCGTCCAACGAATATCCGTGGTCCGAAGGGCAGTCTTGGGCGGAGCCCGATCAGGCTGCCGCAGTCGAGGTGATGCGGCGCGTTGCGGCGGATCCGTCGGAAGGGCGCAGGCGTGGCAGGGTCGCGCGCGAGCGCATCTGGCGCAGCTACGGTTCTGTTCCGGTGGGCCAGGCTATGCGTGGCCGGCTCGAAGTGATTTGGGCGGAACGTCGATCCGAACGGTTGTCACGCGATTGAGAATCAGTCGCTCAACATCGCATCGCTTGAGCGCATGACGTTCACTTGATTTATTTTGCCAAGTTCCTGTCGAGATTGCGTGAAGGGGAAAATTGATACTCCTCCAACATCTCAAACGCAATTCGGAGCACTTATGACTGTGAGCCAACTGAAGCAAACCATGAAACGCTTCGCGCGACCTTTGCTGGGTCCATTGCTGTTTCGTTTGAATCGGCCGTTGATGTTGATCGAACCCCGGCTCCAACATATCGAAAACGAACTGCGATCGTCCTCGGCAACCACGGATCGCCTGAAGCAGGAGTGCAGCCGTAGCCAGCGGACGATCGACGATCTGACTAAGGTCTGGTTGCGGGTGCGGAACGACATGAGCGGAATCGACAATCGGCTCGCACACCTGTCGGACATCGAAGAAAGGCTGCAAGCGGGGATCGAAGCGCGGCTCGACGCGGCTGTCGCAACGGCGGTCGAAAAGCGTCTTGAAATGGCGTCGAGCGGCTTTGCGCAGCCGATCGACAGTCTTCGTCAAGACATGGCGCGACGCAGTGCTGAGGTCGATGGCACATTGCGCTACTTGCTCGACCGCGTCGAGTTCGTACGTCGCGAAATGATGTACGAACTGAGCTACGGTGCCGGACGCAATGCCCGCCCGGGCGTCGTATCGGATGATGTCGTCGCGAAGATGCTGGCGCCGGACAAAGTGGAGCGGGCCAAGGTTGCGGGCAATTTCAAGGTTAACCTGGGATGTGGTCACATCGCGATGCCGGAGTACGTCAATGTCGATGCCCGTGAGGTTCCGGGCGTCGATGTGGTGGCCGATGTCGGCGCTTTGCCTTTTGACAAGGGAAGCGTCGACGAAGTGTTTTCGTCACATCTCGTCGAGCATTTCCCGCAGGAGGAACTGCGTCGGCGATTGTTACCGCACTGGCGGTCCATGTTGAAACCCGGCGGACGCTTGCGTGCGATCGTGCCCGATGGGGAAGCTATGCTCAACGCGGTTGCGGCAGGCAGCTACTCTTTCGATGAATTCCGCGAAGTGTTGTTCGGAAGTCAGGACTACAACGGCGATTTCCATTTCAACCTGTTGACGCCGGAAAGTTTCACGAAATTGGTCGAAGAAGCCGGATTCGGGCAGGTCGAAGTGCCGGTCCGCGGCCGCCGCAACGGTCAGTGCTTTGAATTCGAGCTGTCCGCGATTCGCTCGGGGTCGGCGGACGAACATCAATGAGTGCCGACGGGAAACCGGCGTGCTGAATCGTACTGGCGTGCGTACTCATCATTAGAAGATCTAATCGTGCTTTCAGATACCAAGAAGCGCCGCAGGCGAATCCTTATCGTCAGCAATCTGTTTCCACCACACGTGTTGGGTGGTGCCGAGGTTGTGGCTCGCCGTCAGGCACTCGGGCTGGCGGCGAGCGGTCATGACGTGATCGTGTTTACGGGAAGGATCGCGGAAAACGCAGACGCCCGAGGCCGTCTCGATCGAGAAGATGACGACGGGATGGTTGTGTGGCGTACCAGCGTGACGTCGTTCGAAGCCAGCGACAATTTCAGGAACGACCGCGTCGCGGAGCACTTCAGGGCCATATTGAATTCCGAGCAACCAGACTTGGTCCATTTTCACAATATGGCCGGTCTCGGGATGCATCTCATTCCATTGGCGCGACGTCGAGGCATTTCGGTCGTGGTCACGCTTCACGACCTGTGGGGGCTTTGCTACCGCGGAACGAAGCTTCGCGACGATGGTTCGATTTGCGGCAATACCGAAGAGTGCGGAACCCGTTGCAGCGCATCGATTCACCCGCATGATCTGACGCATTCGGTGCCGATGCGTTTGCGGCGAGACTATATCGTCTGGTGTCTCGGACACGCTTCGGCACTCGTGTCGCCGAGTGCCTCCCTCGCCGACGCGTACGTGCAGGCGGGCGCCGCTCAGCGCGATCGAACCTTCGTCATTTCGAACGGCATTGATCTCCGTCCGTTCCGCGAATTGAAGCGCGTGCCTTCCGCTGCGATTCGCTTTCTGTGCGTCGCCTACATGGGGGAACACAAAGGAATTCCGGATCTCATCGAAGCGGCGAAACGTCTGTCTGACGATGTATCGTTGAAAGGGCGTTGGTCGCTCACGATCGCAGGTGACGGCCACTTGCTGGGAGACACCCAACGTCAGATTGTCGATTGGGGGCTCGATGAGACTGTCCACTGCCTAGGGCGCGTGCCACGCGATCGGATCATTGAATTGATGAGTGCCAGTGACGTGATCGTACTGCCCTCGCGATGGCCCGAGAACGAGCCGGTGTCGCTTCTTGAGGCAATGGCTGCCGGTATGGCGCAACTGGCAACGGACGTCGGCGGGATCGGCGCGTTGATCGAGCAGGGAAAGACGGGGACGCTTGTGCCCCCTTGGGCTCCCGACCGGCTTGCCGAAGCGATGCGGGCATACATCGACGCACCCGAGCGCGCGCGAGAAGAGGGCGAAAGGAACGTGGCTCGCCGCGAAGGGTATACGGAAGAAGCCGCTGTTGCCCGCCTGCTTGACGTCTATGAGGACGTGCTGGCGGATCCGCGCTTATTGCCCAACGAACCGATGGTGTTGTGCGCGGGCGGTGCACCGAGCCGGGAAATTGCCGATGCGGTGCAGACGCTCCATCAGACGGAAGACGAGGTCGGCGCAGGGCGGCGCGTACGCTTGTTGTGGTACGACTGGCTGCCTGCGGACGCGTGGGCGGACGCGGCGGCCTTCTGGAACTGGAGCGAGGACATCGACTTTGCAGCTGTGTTGCAGGCCGTCCGTTGGGGACTGCCGATCATTGTCTCCGCCGAATGCAAACCTCTGTCGGTGGTGGGGCAGATGTTCGGCGGCGTTTGTGCGGTCGAGTCCGTTGCCGATGTTCGGGGCCTGCTGGCGAGCGTCGCGGTCGATCCCGCAGCATTGCCTCGCGCGTGGAATCCGCGCGGCGCCGCCGACATGCTCGCGACAATCGCGCCGCAAGCGTCCTTCCATATCCCTTGCCCAGACATTTGGCCATGAATTTGATGAAAGTAGAGCAGATGCGGCGGCGTCACTTCGTTATCTGCAACGAGCGCTTGCTACCGCGCTTCGGGGTGGATCGTCTCCTGTTGGTGCTGGGCCAAAGCTTGGTGCGGCAAGGGCATCTCGTTACGTTCGTGTGTCTACGCTGCGAAGAGGCTGCGGTTCGACAGGTTTCGCCTGCCTTGCAGATATGGGACGACGTCGGGCGTCTGTCGATCGTGTACGCGGAGGAGCGCGCGGCCGAGCATTTGCGTGAACGCTGGAGTCAGATGTTTGCCGAGCAGGGGCCGGATGTCGTTATCGTTGGCGGTTGGCCTTTTTTCTCAGCAGCATCGGTGTGCGCGGAGCGCGGCGCGAAGTCTGTCTTTATCGACGCCGGCGCGGTGCCTCAGGACGGCATGCCGGAGGGCGTGCTGCCGACCCAGCGCGAATTGCGGCGCATCCGGGCGCGCGAACTTCCCCGCTTCAGCGCCGTCCTTCCAATCAGCGCGTTCATTCGCGAAACCCAGACCTTGCCGGACCGGGGAAGCGCGGAGGGCGTGGAGACTATCCTGCTTGGCGCAGATCATTTGCAGAGTTCCCTGTTTGGCGCGCCTGACGGCAGTCACGTCGATGACGAGGCATTGAGTCGCGTACGATCTCTCGTCGCCACCGGTTTCAAGCCAGTGATGCTACTGGGGCGTTTCGAGCCGCTGGGCTACAAGAATGGCCCGGTCGGTCTGCAGGTATTTGAACGTATCCACGAGGTTGTTCCTGAGGCGAGGCTGCTGGTGTTGGCGCGCGAAGGGGAATTCGCGGTACCCGAAAAAATCGCCGATGTAGTCGTATTTCTCGGTTTCGTCGGGGATGCCGCACTCAACGAGATCATGCGCCAGTGTGAACTGGGCATGACGGTATCGCTATGGGAAGGCTTCAATTTGCCATTGGCGGAAATGCAGTGGTTGAGTCGCCCGGTACTTGCATTCAGTCTCGGCGCCCACCCGGAAGTCATTGCTGATCCATGGCTGCTCTGTGGTCAACCGGACGACATGGTCTATAAGGCTGTGCATATTTTGAGGCAGGGCATTCCGTCTCATCTGACCGAGGCCCGGTTCGAACGATTTCGGTCGTCCTTTGGCTGGAAAGCGACGCTTGAACAATATCTGTCCGCATTGGCGCGCATCGCGGATCAACCTGGGGGCGAGACGCGCCGTGCGGAATCCGCGACGTCCGCCGCCCCGCGATTGGTGCTGGTGGATTGCACCAACTCAGCCGTCGATCCCGCCAACCCCGGCGTGATTCGCGTTACACGACGTTTGTGCCGCGCGCTTCAGGGTTCGGCCGTGGTGATGCCGGTGTTCGTGTGTTGGGATCCGGACATCGAAGGCTATCGGCTCCTCACCGATCGCGAGGGAGAGACGTTGGCGACCTATGACGGACCTGTGCACATCTCGTTGCGGGAGGCGTTCGGGACTGTCGAAAATTGCCTGAAGGTGCTCGGTAACGGCAAGGCTCCGGTATTTTTTTTCCCCGAGGTCGCCTTGGATGGTACGGTGCACAGGCGCGTTTTATGGGCTCGTGCGCGGGATCTCGTTATCGGCGGCATTTTGTACGATGTCATCCCGATATCGCATCCCCCGTTTTGTGCGAGAGAAGTCGTCGAGAAGTTTCCCGGCTATCTGGAGGCACTGGCTTCGTTCGATACCATCTGGTCGATTTCGCGTGAGAGTCTCAAGGAGTTCCGGGACTATGCGGCGCGGGTGGGACTTCCATGCCCGTCGGGGGAAGCCGTCTATCTGCCAGGCCAGTTCGGTGCCAGGCCGCGTGTGCAGGCATTCGCCGAAGAGCCCGGTAACGGTGTACTGACGATCCTTTGTGTCTGCAGCATCGAACCGCGCAAGAATCACCGGACATTGGTGGAGGCCTATAGGTTGCTGCGAGCGCGTCGCCCGGATCTACCGTTGCAACTCGTTCTGGTTGGGCATCGCTTCGCCGAGGCGGACGACCTGATTGCGTGGCTCCAGCACATGATGGCGGAAGATCCAAGTATCAAATGGACCGGCTTGCTCACCGATGAAGCGCTTGCGGATGAGTTTCGCCGTGCCGCGTTTACCGTTTATCCGTCAATTGTCGAGGGTTATGGGCTACCGATCATGGAGAGCCTTTGGATGGGCACACCATGTTTGTGCCACTCCGACGGAGTCATGGCCGAACTCGCGGAAAACGGGGGCTGCATGACCGTGAACATGCTTGATGAACATGCGCTCGCAGCGGCGATGGAACAATTGGCCACGCAGCCGGCGTTGCGTCGCCGTTTGACGCAAGATGCTCTTGATCGCAAGATCTTCGATTGGGCGGATTACGGCTCGGAAATCGAGGCGCGAATAGCGGCGTGCGTCGGCTAAGGTGCCTCGACCTGCTTCGACGGCGGGGCGCGGAGCAAGCGGTGCTCGCCACGGTCCCCGCCCCGGTCGACCATAGTTCAAGTGTTTTCAGATAACTGCTCCGGTGGCCACGCGGACGCGAGGGGACCGGAGCAACGAGGAGGGGTCCTTGTGCCGGGTGATTTGACGATCGAAATGCTCGTGCCGTTCTTGCGCGTCCGCCGGTGTTCGACGGTTCACGCCCGAACTCCAATGCGACCCCTAATTTCAATATATCCGACGCTCGGTCATTGGTAGTTTGGACCGATAGGGTGTGGAGACGTCTCAGGTGGGACATGCGACATGACGAACGACAGTGGAGCGAGGGGCGTACCCGTTGCGCTGGCCAACCAGCACAGCCGCACGACGTCATCAAAAAATGTGGCTTCCCACGGTAATCTGGACAACGGATTTGTTCAGTGCGGACCGTCTCACCTCAAAAATGCTCTTAGGCGCATAGTTCAGGGATTTAAAATTTCTTTATAATTTTCGCTCGCTGTAAAGTTGCGAAGGTTGTCAGACAACCATCTTGTGTCAATTTCTCCGATTTGTGGCTACGTGAATGCTCGGATCGGCGCGCTATAAAGAGAGGCTAGGCATGACCGTATCGGGCGAGCGGGTTTTGATCACCGGAGCAGGGGGTGTAATCGGCCGCGCACTGAAGAAGGAGTTGAGCGATGCTGGGTACCAGAACGTCGTTGCAATTGCAAGCAGAGACGTTGATTTGAGGGATCAGATTGCGACGGAGCGCGCATTCGACGAGTTGCGTCCGACACTCGTGTTCCATTTGGCCGCCCGCGTCTATGGAATTATGGGGAACATGTCCAACCGTGGTGTTGCGTACCTGGACAACGTCCGGATCAACACTAACGTGATCGATGCAGCGCGCCAGACTGGTTGCCGCAAGATTGTCGCAATGGGTTCCACGGCAATTTACTCCGATCGCGTCCGCTTGCCGATGTCCGAGGACGAAATCTGGGTTGGCGAGCCCCACCACTCCGAAGCACCGTATGCGCACAGCAAGCGGAGCATGCTTGCGCAACTGGAGGCATACAAGGAGCAGTACGGTATCGACTACGCATTTTGCGTATCCACCAACTTGTTTGGGCCCTACGACAAGTTTGACGAGAAGTTCGGCCACGTCATCCCGTCGCTCGTGTCGAAGTTTCACCGGGCCGTCGACTTGGGCCAACCCCTCACGGTTTGGGGAACGGGGAAGGCCGAGCGCGATTTCCTGTTCAGCTCGGACGCTGCCTATGCCATGCGTCTCGTCGCGGAAAAACATAGCGGTGCGATCAATATCGCGACAGGTGAGTCGCACACGATCCGAGATACGGTTGATACGCTGTGTCGCATCTCGGGCTACCAAGGCGCTGTAGAGTGGGATGCGACGAAGCCAGACGGACAGAAATTGCGTGCGTACGACGTGTCGCGCCTGAAGGCCTTGGGATTCAAGCCCAGAGTGTCTTTCGAGGACGCCCTTGCAGCTACCTATGACTGGTATCGCAACAATGTTGCGACCGCCAGAAAGTAGGGCGCTTCGCACGGAGCGGGCTCGTTGCTTCGCGCGCGAGCCCGCAGTTCCCTCATCCATCGTTGCTGAGCGTGCCCACCAGATGAAATTTGTATCATACGCACAGAACTTCGAAGACGTCATGCTGTGGCGCGCTCTTGCCAAGGTAGAGCGTGGTTTTTACATAGACGTTGGCGCCTCGGAGCCGTATGCGGATTCAGTCACGGCCGCCTTTTATGAGCGTGGCTGGCGTGGCATAAATATCGAACCCATGAGCGGCCCGTTTGGTCGTCTCGTCGAAGCGCGACCGGAGGACGTCAATCTGGAAATCGCCATCGAGAATAAACGAACGGCTGCACGATATTTCGCCGTCGATGGCGGTAACGGGATTTCAACCGGCGTAAAAGCGCTGGCTGACTCGTATCGCGACTCGAATTGGGACGTCAGTCAGGTAACGGTTGCCGTCACAAAGCTGAGCGATGTTTGCGAGAAATATGTTGGTGATCGATCGATTCACTTCCTAAAGATCGATGTCGAGGGGAGTGAGCGCGAGGTGCTCGCCAGCGCAGATTTTGACAAATTTCGCCCATGGATCGTACTGGTGGAGGCCACGGAGCCGAACTCGCCAGTTCCCTCTCATTACGATTGGGAGGAACTCCTGCTGAACGCGAAATATCATTTCGTCTATTTCGACGGATTGAATCGATTTTACGTTGCCGATGAGAAATTCGAGGAATTTGCCCCGGCTTTCGCGACGCCACCAAACTGGTTCGATGGCTTCGTTCGTGCTACCGAGGCAAACGCCATGCGAAAGGCGGCAAATTTGGAGGCGAATCTGTCGGATGTGATGCGGCAGTTGAACGAAGTGCGAGATGGCTGGTTGATGGAAAGGGAAGGCCGCCAGAATATGGAGAATATGTTGGCCGAAGCACAAAAGGGATGGGCTCTGGAGAAGGGAGCACGTGAAAATCTGGAGGCAAGGCTGAGCGCCATTGATTTTCAGATCGGCAATGGTACACACGAATCCAATGGTGAATCGATGCGGGGGGCCGACGATTCCGAGCCGAACGCGAAGCGCTCCATTGACAATGAAGATGTCGGTGCGTCTCTTCGGGCAGAGATCGAAGCGTTGCGTGCACAGCTTGAGGATAGCGAGAGGCGGGTGTCGGCGCTTAATCGCGAAAGCGACAGTTGCTATCAGGAACTGTACGAGTCGTCGAGACATGCCGCATGGTTGAGCCACGAAAGAATTCGTCTCCTCTCGCGTGTCGACGAGTCCGAACGGCTCATTACGACGCTACGATCGCAAAAAGAAGAATTCGAGCGGCAAAGTGCAACTCTTCAATCGCGGAACCAACAGTTGTCAGCGGAACTCGCCGCCGAGGCACGGAAATCGGCGGACGCACTCCAAGCAGTATTCGCCAGTACGTCGTGGCGGCTCACGAAACCGCTTCGTAGTATCAAGCTCGCAATTCGACGATAGTCATGGTTTCTACGGAGCAAGTTTTGGCAGCTGAATCAGATTCGATTTGCGTGATCGGGCGGTGTACGTTTGGGACGGGCATTGGCGCGGTCACCTTCGCCGCGTGTGAGTTGCTGAGTCGATATTATCGGATCTCCATTTTTCCAACGGAGCCCCACTTCCGTTCGGAACGAGAGATCGTCCTGCCGAACGGCACTGCGATTCCTGTATGCACAGACCTGTCCAAGGTGAAGGTCGCTTTTTACACAGACGTGCTGTGGAACGGCGCATACGACTTCAACTACACGCTTGTTCCGCGCGATGCGTTGAGTTTTGCCCATGTGGCTTACGATTCCGACGAGTTGCCCCCGCAGTGGGTCAGGATTCTCAACGAGCATTTCGATTTCGCGCTATTTATGAGTCGACATCTGGAAGATGTCGCGTTGAAGTCGGGTGTCGAGATCGGCGTCGGCACACTGCCGCTAGCCCTGGATATCGAAGGGCTATTGAGCCGACCCTTCAGAGCGCAGGCGGGGAGCAAGATCAAGTTCTGCTCGATCGCTGCGTTTCATGCGCGCAAGGGCGTCGAAGCACTTGTTGAAGGGTTCATCAAGGCGTTCGGATCTCGCGACGATGTCGAACTGACCGTTCACTCGAATCTTGCAATCGGTGACAGCCTCGAGCGTGTCCGGCGACTGGTTGAGAGTCGGGATGCACGAAATATTGTGATCAGTTGTGCGCCGCTCAGTGATCAGGAAAAGAACGCGCTGATCGAAGGTTGCGACATCTTTGTCAATTGCTCCCGTGGAGAAGGCTATTCCATCGGACCGCGAGAGGCACTCGCGTTGGGCAAGGTGCTGGCAATCACCAACGTCGGCGGTCATAACGACCTGTATCTCGCGCCGGGGGTGTTTGCGATACCGGCGACGATCGTGATGCCTGCGCGGTATCCGGAGATCGATAACCTCGTTGCAGGACGGCAATATGCGGCTGACATTGCCGACATCGCGATCGCGTTGACAGATGCTTTCGAGTACGTGTCGTCCGGCCTGAGTGCACAGACGATGCGCGCGCGGCGCGAGCTTGCTGCCGAATTCAGCTTTACGAACCTGGCAGTGAACTACGCCGAATTGATCGACACCCGGCTCCGGTCCTTTCGCCCGCGGGAAAATGCGTCACGTTTCGCTAGACCGCCGGCACAATTGCTTGCCACGGTCGAGCGTGCAATCGGTTCTCGTTCCGCCGCCTTACCGGGTGTGGATCGCGTTATCGTGCAAGCGCATGACGGCGGCTTCTTCTCGGTCTTCAATGTATTCATGAGCCATTTGGTGTGGGACCAGGGTGACAAGAGATGTCACATGGTGTTGCCCGACTGGAATGTGGATCGCATGATCGATCGGCTGGGCACTGACAAATTTACGAGCTTCTGCTACGGACGCCCGGGCGAGGGGAATATCTGGTCGAAGCTTTTTCAGCCCCTTTACAGTCTCACCGAAGAGGAAATGGACGATGCAGATTTTCTGTACAAAAAGGGGCGTCCACCGCTTGCGACCTTTAATGAGCACCGCGAGCCGCAGCTCACCTATATTCACGCCTATAAGCTCTATACGAGCGGACAATTTGCTCGATTTCGCCGGCAATATCACAACGTCTTCAAGGATCACGTTCGCCTTCAGGAAAAATATCAGCAGGAACTCGACGAATTTCGCACTCGCCACTTCGAGGGAAAATTTGTCATTGCGGCGCACGTCAAACATCCGAGTCACGTCATCGAACAACCCGACGGCAAGATCGCACACGTGCAGGCGTATATCGACAAGGTCCGCTCTCAACTGAACGCTCGAGGAATCGACGAGAATTCGTCGGAATGGGCTGTATTTCTCGCGACGGATCAGGATCGTGTCGTCGATGCATTCCGGGCAGAGTTTGGTGACCGGATGGCATGCTATTCCGATGTCCGTCGGACGACGAGCGCGGAAGATGCGCGCTATGATCGGCTTACGCCCGAACAGCGACGAGCAGAAGGATTCCAGGTGCAGCACCTTGTCGCTGCGAACCAGGCTAACTGGGACGCCAGAATGGCGTGGGAAGTGATCCGGGATGCGATGACGATGTCCTATTGCCACGTACTGCTGCATATCGTGAGCAATGTTTCGACGGCGGTGTCGTACATGAATCCCGACATCGAACTCGTATTCTGTTCAGCAGACGAGCCCAGCCATGTAGGCGCGTGACCGCTGCGTCTTTTATCTGAGAAAGCGTGGCATGGCCGATGGCCATCGCCATACGAGTTGAGGCAGTTGCACATGTGGAAACATCAATGGATGAAGTATCGCGCATCGCGGTTGTGAGCTCGCCGAGAAGTGGCAATTCGTGGATCCGCTCGACGATCGCGGGAGCACTCCAGATGGAGGAAATCGCGGTCCACAATTATCTCGATGCACCGTCCGCATTGCCGGCGAGATGTTTTCTGCAGATTCACTGGTACCGTGAACCGAATTTTCAGGCGTGGCTTCGTGCCAATCGATTCACCGTGCTTACGGTGGCAAGGCATCCGCTCGATGTCCTTATTTCGGCGCTGCACTACATCAAATTCGAACCGGGAACCTCGAGGTGGCTGGAGGGGAACACGAACCTGCCGGGTAACCTCACGACTGCGAGCCCCACGTCGCGCGAGTTTCTAGAATATGCTTTAAGTACCGGAGCCGAAGATCTGTTATCGATCACCTATCAATGGTGGAACGATGCCCAGGTGCTGCGCTTGCGGTACGAGGATGCGGTTCGTGATCCTGAGCATGTGCTCGGTTCGCAGGTTGCGGCCCTGGGTGGGGATGCGAAGAGGGTTCGCCCGTTGCTCGACAGCCTGAGCATGGAGAAAATGCGCGCGACGCCGAACCGGCACGGCTGGCAGGGGAAGCCTGGTCTGTGGCGTCGCTTGATTGTCCCGCAGGATGCATTTCGGATATACAAGCGACATCAGCGTGTATTCGATTGTCTTGGATATTCCGTAAAGCCATACTTTCTGACTCGCGGATCCGCACACAGGCACTGGTTGCAGTTGCTGTAGACCGGTGTCGTTGGTCGTCCGCGCGCGGTGTGGCCCACGGGCCCATCGGCGAGCGTGCGTCGACTGCCCGGTGTCCGTGTGTTGCCAGATTTTGGTCGACCGCATGGCCGGCGGTTGAGGTCACTGACCCGCCACCATCGATACCGGCAGTTCATGCTAACTTCGTGCGTCAAGCTAAGGGCGCTGGTTGCTTCCGACACACATCCGCGACAGCGTTACCGACGGCCTGTCGACGAGCTTCTCAACGAGCGTGGCGAGAAGCAGTGAGGCAGTAAAACCGAGGATGAGCGATGCGCCGGAGGCAAACAGATAGCCTACGTTTTGCAGCCTCGAGAACAACCAGCACCCCAGTGTCATCAGAACCGGAAAGTGTATGAGATAAAGACTGAAGGACATTTTGCCGAGCCATTGGACCGTTCGACCAGATCCCAGGCGTCTCAGCCTCGCACTCAAAAGAAACCCGGTAAACAGGCAAAGCGCGCTGATTTGCCATTGGAACTGAAACGCGTCGAAGGCATGCATGACCGGAAGTTTCCGAGACAGTTCAAACACGTCGGCAATGACTCTCTGGCTGGATGACACGCTCAGCCAGATACCGGTCATCAGTAGCGTGATCCCGGCTGTTTCAGCAAAAAGCCTGGGTACCGAAAACACGCGGTCGTGAACCAGATAGAGAATAAATCCGAGCACGAACAGGCAAAGGAAACTCGTTCCTGCGACCGCGATCGCTGTCAGGATCATTGCTATCGCCGCCCATCTGGCGAAACGTTTGTATAACGAGGATAACCCGATGAGGATGATCGACCCCCAGAATTCATAGTGTACGGTCCACAGCGGTGGGTCGATGGCTTGCGAGATTTGAATGACTGGATTTAGGACACTCGCATTCTCGAACAGCGAGTTGGGACCATATCCCAGCAGCAATGAGTGGAGGAGCGCATCGCTCCAGACAAGATGAGTATTCAGTGGTGCCTGATAGAGGCCGGCTAACCATGTCGACTGACTTACTGTCCATGCTTCGGTCCGTGCAAGTGGCGCCAGACGCAAGAGGGTAAATCCAAGTATGACCGCAGTGAAGACGGGCAGAAAGAGACGTACAAACCGCTTTGCAATCTCTGCGGGAACCGAGGCTTGCGATCGAGTAAATGCAGATCCGAGCACGAATCCGCTCATCACAAAGAAAACGTAGACGGCTGTGTAGCCCTGCGCCAGCATAAATAGCGGCGAAACGCTTGCGGACTGCTCCCAATCAAAATGGACAGGAGACCCGGCTCGTACGAGCGCCGGAAGAAACGCCGCGCCGTAGTGCAGTACAACGACCTGTGACGCTGCGATACCTCGCAGGCCATTTACAAATGAAAAGAACTGCTTGCTGCGCTCGAGCGTCATTGACTGCGTTGCCTTTCGTTTTTGGGAGCGAGTGCGGATTCGCTACGTCCTTGCAAACGGCTCGGAACCACGAACGGCGGCACGGAGATGGTGCTGGATTCGTATGCTCGTTGCCGTCACGCCTCCCTAACGTCCGGAATGAGCGTCTCCAGAGTCACCCCTAGCGAATCGATTCAGCGCGTTCCGCGGCTAGGGTTATTGCAAATTATTCGTCGTCTTGATGTTATTTCCGAACAAGGCTCCGCAAATCCTATTCGAGACCACTTTGCCGAAACTTATGCTTGTTGTCTCGACATATTTGTACATTAGTGCGGCAATCGGGATCGTGAGCACGGGGGTCAGGATTCCAATAACAACGCCGGAGGCAAGATAGTGCTCCCGGAAACCGTTTCCGGTCAGGCGGTCGGCCCAATGCTCCAGTAATTCGAGAGCGAGTGGGTGCAACAGGTAGAGGCTGAATGAAATATGTCCGAGGAATTGGGATATCGGCCGATTGAAGAATCGCTTTGGCCAGGTATCCTTGTCTTCAGAAATCATGGCGATAAGCAGGAATGCAGAAAGGCCTTGAAAGACGACAACATTAGGCGAATCGTATTGAGTAAACAGGATGCCGTAGATCATGAGCAGCATGACGACTGAGGCACTGACACCTGGTACATCTTTGGCGAGTTGCTTTCCGAAATTGGTGCAAGTGAGAAAGCCCAGCGCGAAGAGAAACGCATACGTCGAAAAATATGGCAGGAATCCGAGAATTGGACTGTCTTTGAATAACAGGAGCAGAGCAAGCAGAATGAAGATCGCCTGAGCTCCATATTTTTTGTAAGACCATGCGGCGATCAAGATCAACGGGGCGGCCAGCAGTTCGACAATCAATGTCCAGGCGACGCCGTACATAGTGATCTTGGTCAATGTCGCGTTGACTAGGACGAGGTGCAGGTCGGGCACGGCACCCCATCCCGCGAATTTACGCATACCGAAGAACATGAGCATGTAGGCAGCGAGCGCTACCCAGAGCGGGGGATAGATGCGAAGGATTCGCTTGATCGTGAAATCGATTGAACTCTCCGGCATACTTTTCCGCGACCGCATGAGCGACTCAAGCAATACCTTCCCGCTTAGGACAAAGAAGATGACGACCGCGAGGCTTCCGTTGAAAGTCGCAACGAGAAATTTGGTGGCGATGGCATACGAGGAGGTTTGGGCCTGCATGGGCAGCATCAGTGCTTCGTGGGCGGCTTGCGACGGGATATTGATGCCGTGATAAATCGCCACCGACAACGCTGCCCAACCTCGAAGACCATCAAGTTGTGTGTTTCTCATGTCGATCCTGCGGAATGCTTGGAGTTTTCCCGGGGGCATGTGTCCACGACTGCGATCACCGAGATGCGCGGTCCGAGTCTGTCGTACTTTTCACGATAGACGAACGCGCCGGCCGCGATGATCGCTCGTCAAATTGCCGTGGATGTGCGACACCCGTCCGATTCGATGTTCATCGATGCCCGCGCATCAACTGTCGCTGGTTCACGGGCGTAGCGCGCGGGGACGAGTCCCGGGATGCTGCCCACGCACTTGTCGACGCTAGAGATCTGACCGCATTATTCCGGTGAGTTTTCGAGCATCCATGCGAGCGTCGCCTTCAATGGAATGGACTGGACGCTTCCGATCGCTTGCTCGAGTTGCGCGCAATTTCCGATCAGCTTGAAAACCTCGTTTTCCCGCACGAACTGCGGGTTGACATATATTTCCGGTGCCTGCCCGGTCAACTCCTGCATGATGGAGAGAACATCATGAAGTGAATGTCCGGTGCCGGAGCAAACGTTGAAAGTGCGGCCGGCATAATCGCCTTCGATTAGCCGGCGGTAGGCGGAAGCCACGGAGCGAACGTCCGAGAAATCGCGCACGACGTGCAGATTGCCCAACTCGATTCGGGGCGCCTTGTCTCGGAAATGACGAACGATCTTCGGCAGCACGAACCTGTCGTCCTGCCCCGCACCCGTGTAATTGAATGGTCTTGCAATGACGATCGGAAGCGTTCCCGCCCACATCCGCGCAACCAGCTCCATTGCGTACTTGCTGATCGCATAGTCGTTTACCGGCGCGGGCGGAGCGCTTTCATCGATTATTTCCCGTTCGCTATTGCCATAGACGTTTGCGCTACTCGCGAGCAATACCGATCGGGGACGGCACCCGGCGCGCTCGAGTGCGTCGAGCACGTTGCGGGTACCGACCACGTTGGTCTGATAGATCCCTCCAACGTCGCCATGTTGCACGAATGCAATCGCCGCAAGATGCACGACCGCGTCGGGTTTTTCAGCAGATAGCGTATGGGTAAGGCCTTCGCGGTCGAGCAGATCACAGACGTGCGCTCGCCATGGAATATCTGCTTTCTTCGAGCGAACGACACCACACACGTCGTGACCGAATCGGGTCAACTCTTCCGCGAGATAGCGGCCGGTAAACCCATCCAGCCCCGTTACGAAGACCTTTGCCATGCTTTTTAAAAGGAGAACCCGGCTTCGTTCCGGCGAATATCCGCCTCGACCATCATCTGGCAAAGCTGTTCAAGCGTTGTTTTCGGCTCCCAGCCGAGTTCTTCGCGCGCCTTGGCCGGGTCGCCGATCAACAAATCGACTTCGGCGGGCCGGTAAAACTTGGGGCTGATCCTGACGATCGTCTTGCCCGAGCGCGCGTCGACGCCAGTCTCCTGTTCGCCGCTACCTTGCCAAGCGAGCTCGAAGCCCGCCGCTTGGGCAGCCATGGACACGAAGTCACGAACGGTTTCGGTGCGATTCGTGGCGAGCACGTACGTATCGGGATGCTCGGCCTGAAGCATGCGCCACATACCTTCGACATATTCCTTCGCGAAACCCCAATCGCGCTTGGCGTCGAGGTTGCCGAGTTCCAGCACGTCAAGTTTGCCGAGGCGAATCTTCGCGAGGCTGTCCGTGATTTTGCGCGTGACGAATTCCCGCCCGCGCAGAGGTGATTCGTGATTGAACAGGATCCCACTGGCACCGAAGATGTTGTAGCTCTCGCGGTAATTGACCGTGAGCCAGTGCGCATAAAGCTTGGCGACGCCGTACGGGCTGCGGGGATAGAACGGGGTCGTTTCCGTCTGGGGGACGGCCTGGACCTTACCGAACATCTCGGACGTGCTGGCTTGGTAGAAGCGAATTGCGGGATTGACGATACGGATGGCTTCGAGCAGGTTCAGCGCACCCAGACCGGTGATCTGCGCAGTCGTCGTGGGTTGGTCGAACGAGACGCCGACAAAACTTTGCGCCGCGAGGTTATAGACTTCCGTCGCCTGCGTGGTTTGAAGCAGCCGGATGCTGGATCCGAGATCAGTCAAATCGTATTCGACGAGGTGAAGCTGGGGGTGGTCGGCAACGCCGATTTCCTCGATTCGCCAGGTGTTCACGGAGCTCGTACGGCGATAAGTGCCATACACGGTATAGCCTTTCTCAAGGAGAAGCTGTGCGAGGTAAGCTCCATCCTGACCTGTAATGCCGGTGATAATTGCAACAGTCATTTGATATTCGGTTGGTTCGTGTATTAATGTTTCGGTACACCGCTACATACTCGAGCGCGTACCTGCTTCAGGGACGCTTCCAGTCGACCGTAGCGGCCGGCGCCCGCCTGCGTCAGGACAGCGAAGTCTGGCTGGCAGCAACGGACGAATTCTATCACCCAAGAAGCGCTGTTCCGCAGCGACGGGGGCGCGAAGGTTACAATTGGCGCGCCTGCCCGATCCGGCCCGGAATCCGGGTCGCATCGTTCTGCAACGAATCCCGGTACTCTTAACGTTGGCCAATCCACCGCCAGCGCGCAATCGAAGCCTGCATGAACCCTACAAGCGCGTCGCCTCCGTCCAATTGCGGACTCTCGGTTTCCATCGTCGTTTATCAACCCGATATCGCCCGGCTCGAGCAGACGCTCGTGAGCTTGAGCGCCGCGTGTGAACACATGCGTGCCATCTCGGCAGGGCGTTCGGTCGAATTGCTCCTGGTCGATAACGGTGGCCTGGGCGACGTACGCGTGATGATTGATTCGCTGCGTGAGCACGGCATCGATTGCCGTGTTCTGACGGGGCACGGCAACGTAGGTTACGGTCGCGGTCACAATCTCGCCATCAGGCAAACTACCGGGCGCTTTCATCTGATATTAAACCCGGACATCGATCTGGACGTACATGCGCTCGCAAACGGCTGCGAGTTCTTCGACACGAACCCCGACACCGGTTTGGTCGCCCCATGGATCGGCCACGACGCCGGCGATCAGCAATATCTGTGTCGCCGCTATCCATCGGTGCTCGACCTGCTTGTCCGCGGCTTCCTGCCCGTACGCATGCGTCGGTGGTTTGCTGGTCGTCTAGCTCGCTACGAAATGCGCGATTTGATCAACGATCACGACGTCGTCTGGGACCCGCCCATCATCAGCGGCTGCTTCATGCTGTTCCGCACCGACGTCCTCAAGAAACTCGGCGGCTTCGATCCGCGCTACTTCCTCTACTTCGAGGACTACGATCTCAGCGTCCGCGCCCATGACGTCGCGCGCGTCGCGTACGTCCCGTCCGTCCGCGTGATCCATCACGGCGGCGGTGCGTCCCGTAAAGGCTTCGCCCACATCCGCATGTTTGCCGCGTCGGCGTGCAAGTTCTACAACCGCTTTGGCTGGAGGCTATGGTGAGTCGCCTCATCGTCACCGGCGCGAACGGCTTTGTCGGCCGAGCAGTCTGCCGTCGCGCGCTGGACGCCGGGCACACCGTCACCGCACTGGTGCGGCGTCCGGGGGGATGCATCGCCGGCGTGCGCGAATGGGTGCACGGTGGCGCCGATTTCGACGGGCTCGACGAAGGATGGCCAAGGGATCTGGCAGCCGACTGCATGATCCACCTCGCTGCCCGCGTACACGTGATGCGCGACGAGTCGCCGGATCCCGACGTCGCGTTCGGCGCGACCAACGTCGCCGGTACCATGCGTCTCGCCAAAGCCGCGCGCCAGCACGGCGTGCGCCGCATCGTCTACGCAAGCAGCATCAAGGCGGTCGGTGAGACCGACGGCGGCACGCCGTTGTCGGAAGCGGTGAGTCCCGATCCGCAGGAGGCCTACGGTCGCTCGAAACTGCGCGCCGAGCGCGAACTTGCGCAATTCGGTGCGGTGAACGAGCTCGACGTCGTGGTCGTTCGGCCGCCGCTGGTCTACGGTCCCGCGGTCCGGGCGAACTTCCTGCGCATGATGGACGCGGTTGCGCGTGGCCTCCCGCTGCCGCTCGGTTCCATCCCGGCACGCCGCAGCATTGTCTACGTCGAAAACCTCGCCGACGCACTGATGCAATGCGCGATCGATCCGCGCGCGGCCGGTGAATGCTTCCACGTCGCTGATGACGACGCACCGTCGGTCACCGACCTGCTGCGCTTGGTCGGCGAGGCACTCGGCAAGCCGGCGCACTTGGTTCCTGTCCCGGCCGCCGTGTTGCGGGTACTCGGTGCATTGACAGGCCGCCGGGCGGCCATCGACCGCCTCACCGGCAGTCTCCAACTCGATACGGGTCGGATCACGCGCGTGCTAGGCTGGCATCCCCCTTATACGACACGGCAGGGCCTCGAAGCGACCGCGGCATGGTATCGTTCGCGCGATACACAACAATAGCCGACATGCCTTTCCCGATATCCACGTGGCTCGGTGCGGCCGCGGTGGCGCTGGCCGCCGCCATCGCGTCGACGACCATCCTGCGCGTGCTGCTCGCGACGGGCCTTGCGTGGCGCCTCGCCACCGATATTCCGAACGATCGTTCGCTCCATACGCTGCCCACGCCGCGCGTCGGGGGATGGGGTATCGTACCGGTCTGCGTCGCCGCACTGTTTGTGTTGGCGCCGCACCTGTCTCTGATCGCCATTGCCGTAGCTGGGCTCGCCGCAATATCTCAGGTCGACGACCGGCGAGGGTTGCCGGCACGCGTGAGATTTTCCGCCCACCTCGCAGCGGTCGCTGCATTGATTGTCGTATATCCTGCCGACGCGCCCTGGTGGCTGCTGGCTAGCGTGGGTTTCGTGATGGTGTGGCTCACGAACCTATACAACTTCATGGACGGCGCCGACGGCCTCGCGGGGGGCATGGCGCTGTTCGGCTTCGGTGCGTACGCGATCGCGGCCCTCGGCGGCGGCGCACCGTCGCCGGATCTGGCCGTCGCCGGCGCCGCCGTCTCGGGCGCTGCGCTCGGCTTTCTTCTGCTGAATTTCCATCCGGCCCGCCTGTTTCTCGGCGACGCGGGTTCGATTCCGCTAGGATTCCTCGCCGGCGCCATCGGTTATTGGGGCTGGCGAGCGAACGTTTGGCCGATCTGGTTTCCGGCGCTCGTATTCGCTCCCTTTATTGCCGACGCATCTGTAACACTTTTGAGACGATTGTTACGTGGCGAAAAGTTCTGGCAGGCGCACCGTGAGCACTATTATCAGAGGATGGTGCGCGCCGGCGTAGGTCATCGTCGGACCGCTCTTTATTGGTACCTCATCATGCACGCAGGCATAATCGTTGCTCTGTGGGCCAAGGGCCGCCCAGAACCGCAGCAGTGGCTGGCGTTCTTCGCATGGTACGGCGTCCTGGCATGTATCGGACTGGTGATCGACATGCGCTGGCGACGATTTCAGTCGGCCGCCGAAAATAACTCTTGAGGTTCCCGCCGATGTTGCGATCCAAGGCATCATGGCTCTCGCTGAGCGCTTTCCTGTTTGACCTGACGGCGGTCGCCGGCGCGTGGTTGTTCGCCTACCTCGTTCGATTCAACGGTAGCATTCCGCCCGAGTTCATGAGCGGCGGCTTGACCGCGCTCATCTGGGCGCTGCCCGTCTATGCGCTCATGTTTCACGTATTCGGCCTGTATCGCGGCCTGTGGGTGTTCGCGAGCCTTCCCGACCTGATGCGAATCTCGAAGGCCGTGATCGGTGGCGGCCTGATTGTAATGATCGGCGCCGTGATGTTTCAGCCGTCCCCGATCATCCCGCGCTCGGTGCTGCTCGTGTCGCCGTTGATGCTGTTTCTCGTGATGGGCGGCGCCCGCGCGCTGTACCGCGCGACGAAGGAGTTCTACCTGTACGGCGGGCTGGTCGGGCAAGGCAAGCCGATACTCGTGCTCGGTGCCGGCACGGCCGGCGCGAGCCTCGCCCGCGAACTGTCGCGATCGGGTGAATGGCGTCTGGTCGGCCTGCTCGACGACGATCCGACCAAGCGCGGGCGCGAAATCTATGGCTATAAAGTGCTCGGTTCGTTCAACGACCTGAAGCACTGGACCGACGCGCTGAAAGTGGAATACGCGATCATCGCGATTCCGTCGGCGTCGGTCGAAACACAGCGCCGCGTCGCGACGCTTTGCGTGCGCGCCGGGATCAAGGCGATGGTGCTGCCATCGCTGACCGCCCTGATGCCGGGGCAGGGCTTCCTGTCGCAGGTGCGCAACATCGATCTCGAGGATTTGCTCGGTCGCGACGCGGTGACGATCGATACACCGCACGTCGAAGCGCTGCTGCGCGGCCGCGTGGTGATGGTGACCGGCGCGGGCGGGTCGATCGGCTCCGAGCTGTGCCGGCAGATTCTCCGCTTCAAGCCGGCGCAATTGGTCGCGTTCGACCTGTCCGAATATGCGATGTATCGGCTCACCGAGGAGTTGCGCGAGCGCTTCCCCGACCAGCACGTGGTGCCCATCATCGGCGACGCGAAGGATTCGCTGCTGCTCGATCAGGTGATGTCGCGCTATGCGCCGCATATCGTCTTCCACGCGGCCGCTTACAAACACGTGCCGCTGATGGAAGAGCTCAACGCGTGGCAGGCGCTGCGCAACAATGTGCTCGGTACGTACCGCGTCGCACGCTCGGCGATCCGTCACGACGTGCGCCATTTCGTGCTGATCTCGACCGACAAGGCCGTCAACCCGACCAACGTGATGGGCGCGAGCAAGCGGCTCGCCGAAATGGCGTGCCAGGCGCTTCAACAGACGAGCGAGGGCACGCAGTTCGAGACGGTGCGCTTCGGCAACGTGCTCGGCAGTGCCGGCAGCGTGATCCCGAAGTTCCAGCAGCAGATCGCGAAGGGCGGCCCGGTGACGGTCACGCATCCCGAGATCACGCGTTTCTTCATGACGATTCCCGAGGCGTCGCAGCTCGTGCTGCAGGCATCGAGCATGGGCCATGGCGGCGAGATCTTCATTCTGGACATGGGCGAGCCGGTCAAGATCGTCGACCTCGCGCGCGACCTGATTCGTCTCTACGGTTTTTCGGAAGGGCAGATCCGGATCGAATTCACGGGGCTGCGTCCGGGCGAGAAGCTGTACGAGGAACTACTCGCCGACGACGAAACGACCACGCGCACGCCGCATCCGAAGCTGCGGATCGCCCGTGCGCGGGAAGTGCCGGACCACCTGCTCGACGAGTTGCTGCCGTGGCTGATGCAGCACCGGGTGCTCAACGACGACGAGGTGCGGCGCGACTTGCGGCGATGGGTGCCGGAGTATCAGCCGACCGTTGCGCCGATATTGCAGAGCGTGCCGAAACGGATCACTGCCAGCGAGTGATCAGTCCGGCAATCGATCGTGGCGAGGTAATGCTCGATCGCGGAATCCATGCCGTTCAGTAGCTTACTGAACGGCATTTTTCGTTGGTGGAATCGCCGCGAATAAAATCCGGTTGATGACGAGCATTGGCCGTAACGAGCAATGCCTCGATATGTCTGCATATTTGACTACCGACGATTTCCTGCATATGTTTCCCTTAAGGTAGCCGTGCGATTGCCGTAAAGAATAAAGGTGAAAAGCCAAATACGAGCTCTACGGTCCATACCAATTCGATGAAAGCGAAACATATTGCCAGGGGAATAAGCGCGGCGCTCATGGTGCTCGCGCTTGCAGGGTGCGGCGGCGGTGACGACGACGCGAGTCCGTCGGTGACGGCTGTGCAGACCGGCAGACTGTCGGCGCTGCGCGCGGCCGGCAACGTCGTGAGTGCGGCGCCGATGAGTGCGACTGCGCCGGTCCATGTTGTGCTGGTGCTCAAGCTGAATGACGCAGCCGGATTGAGCCACTTTTTGCAGGAGGCGCGAACGCCCGGAAGCGCCAGCTTCGGGGCCGTGCTCACCGCTGCTCAGATTGCCGCACGATACGCGCCCACCGCCCAGCAGGTTACTAGTGTCAAGGCATATTTGGGCAGTAGCGGCTTCACGAACATCAAGGTGGCCGACAACAACATGATTGTCGAAGCCGACGCCCCGGCCGGCGTGATATCGGGCGTGTTCCAGACGACGCTCGTACCGGTTGCGATGGCGGACGGCACCAGCACGCACATCAATACCGTCCCGGAGACGGTGCCCGATGCGATCGGGGGTGTCGTTCAAGGGGTTCTCGGCCTCGATACCGCCACTCGCCTGCGCCCGAATTTCGTGCGCGCTTCCAATGCCGCCGCTGCGCCGACTGCGAACGCATCGCCGACGACTTCCGCCGTCGCGGTGGGTCACAATCCGACGGATTTCCCCCGTATCTATTCCGTCGGCAGTGCCCCGGCGGCGGTGAATACTACAGTGGGCATCATTGCCGAAGGAGACGTGACGCAGTCCGTCATCGACTTGTCGACGTTCGAAAGCAATAACCAGTTGCCCGCCGTACCCGTTTCTGTGATTCATGCCGGGCTGTCGAGCGCGGACACGAGCGCAACCACGGAATGGTCGCTCGATAGCCAGACCATCGTCGGGATGTCCGGCGGCCTCAAGCAACTCAATTTCTACGTTGCGCGGTCGTTTGCCTGGGGCGATATGGCGCTTGCGATCAATCGCGCCGTGACCGACAACACCGCTCGCGTCATCAACATGTCAATCGGCGGTTGCGAAAACTGGGCGCCGACGGCGGTCATCGACACGTTGTTCCAGCTCGCTGTCGCGCAGGGGCAGACTTTTTCGGTCAGTTCGGGCGATTCGGGCAGCGTGGCGTACGGTTGCAGTGGCACATCGGTGCAATACCCTGCGACGTCACCGTATGTGGTGGCCGTGGGCGGCACAACGCTCTATACGAACGGGAACGGCAGCTACGCAGGTGAGGCGGCCTGGGATTCCAGCGGGGGCGGCATCAGTGGCATCGAGCCAATTCCATCGTGGCAGTCGAATGTTCCGGCGCTCAAGGGGCGCACTTTTCGGGGCATGCCGGACATCGCGTTCGACGCTGATCCGAACAGCGGCGAAGCAGTCGTCGCGGGCGGACAACTCGTGACATTGGGTGGGACGAGCCTGTCCGCGCCGCTGTTTGCTGCAACTTGGGCGCGTATGCTGTCCGGGGCCTGCGCTACGAATCTCGGTTTTGCGGCGCCCACGCTGTACAGCGCCCAGGCCAAGACGCCATCGGTCTTTCGTGATATCACCTACGGGTCCAACGGTGCATACAGTGCAGGTTCGGGATGGGATTTCGTGACCGGCTGGGGCACGCCGAACGTCAGCGCGATGTATTCCGCGATATGTGTTCCGACGGCGGCGATTTACGGCGGAGTGATCAACCAAGGTACGACGCTCAGGCCGGGGCAAATCGTGTATTCGGGTTCCGGAAGCCATCAGCTGGCGATGCAGAATGACGGCAACCTCGTGCTTTACAACACGACCAATGGTGCTGCGGTGTGGAATTCGGGTACTTATGGAAATCCCGGAGCGTATGCCGTTTTCCAGGGCGATGGCAACTTCGTGGTGTACGACGCGAGCGGCAAGGCGCTGTGGAACTCGGCGACGAGCAGCACGTCGTACAGCCAGTTTCTCGCTGTACAGGACGACGGCAACCTGGTGATCTACCGGTCGTTCGTCCCGGTATTCGCCACATCGACTGCTTCCGGCGTATATGCGAACTCTACTACCGGCCCGGCCGTCTGGAAGGGCGGCGTTGCGCTCGGTAGTGGCCAGAGTTTTACTTCGGGCAATGGCGCGAACGTGCTGGTCATGCAGGGAGACGGAAATCTCGTGCTGCTTCGTCAGGGCGTTGCGCAATGGAGTTCGGGCACGTATGGTCATCCGGGCGCATTCGCAGCGATGCAAGCGGATGGCAATCTGGTCGTCTACAGTTCGACGGGCGTCCCGCTCTGGTATTCCGACACCAGCGGCAATTCAGGCGCGGCGACGTATGTTCAGGACGACGGTAACGTCGTGATCTATGCGCCACTGCCGCGCTGGAGCACGAATACAGCAGGCGCCTAGTTGTTTCACTCGTCGCTTCGCGACCGAATATCGTACGGCACCCGTCACCGCCGGCGGGCCGTACGAGCAGGGCAACTCGCTACCCGTGTGCTCAATGCCCCCGCCTCTCCTTCCTCACCACCATCCACTTCGGCGCCCTGAACCTGACGATGCTGAGATAAAGCCAAACGTAAGTGAGCGCAAACAGCACGACAAACACGAACAGATGCACGGTATGCCGCCAGAACAGCGTCGCCGGAATCACCGCGACGAGGCACAGCAGCCACAGATAAGGTGAGGTAAGCGAATTGCGCCGCGTCAGATCATGCGCATGCTTGGTCCCCACCGCCCACCGCATCAGCCGCTTGTACACGAGCATGTGCAGATGCACGCCGTCCGGAATCCCCGGCGACATCCCGCGGATGAACTTCTTCCGGTAGATCGAGAAGCACGTCTCGAAGATCGGATACATGAACAGCAGCACCGGATACCACGCCGACACCTCGCGATTGCGCATCACGAGCATGATCGCGAGCTCCGCCAGCATGAACCCGATGAAATAAGCGCCGCCGTCGCCGAGAAAGATCAACCCGGCCGGGAAATTCCACAGAAAGAACCCGAGCACGGCGCCCATCATGATGATCGACGCCGACATCACGACCGGGTCGTTGACGTGGAACGCGACATACGCGAGCGACGCGAACATCATGAAGCTCACCATCGAAGCAAGCCCGTTGAACCCGTCGATGATGTTGATCGCGTTCGCGAGCGCCGCGACCGCGAGCACCGTGATGAACGCCGAGATGGCCACGTAGCCCAGCAGAAAGTCGAGCGGCGGCACGCTGATGCGCTTGACCGCGATACCCAGCAGCCAGAACGCGAGCGCGGCCGCGCCCATCGTGCACAGCAGCCGCGCGCGCGGCGACACGCGCTTGGTCAGATCCTCGACGAGCCCCGACAGGAACGCCGGCATCCCGCATGCGGCGATCCCGAGGATGCTGCCGGCGATCGTCGGATAGCGCCGCGACAGGATCAGCGCGGCGATGACGACCCCGGCCAGGATCCCGATGCCGCCCACCCGCGGCACCGGCCGCACGTGGAATTTCTGCACGCCGGCCAGATCGCTGTCGACCGAGAATTTCTCGTGCAGATGCGCGTAGCGGACGATGAACAACGTGACGAGCAGGGAGGCGATGAAGCCGGACGCGAAGCTGAGCATGGGATCGCTCGAAAAATGGACAGCGGATTATACAAAACCGCGCGGGTTTCCCTCCTGCCATTTCCAGTGGTCGGCGCACATCTCTTCGATGCCGAGCGTCGCGCGCCAGCCGATGATGTCGGCGGCGGCCTGCGGGTTCGCGTAGCACTCCGCGATGTCGCCCGGGCGGCGCGCGACGAGTTCGTACGGCACCGGCCGGCCCGATGCCTTCTCGAACGCGCGCACGACTTCGAGCACGCTGTAGCCCTGGCCGGTGCCGAGGTTCACGACGAAGCTCGCGTCGCGCGTCGCGAGCGCATCGAGCGCGGCGATGTGCCCCTTCGCCAGATCGACGACGTGGATGTAGTCGCGCACGCCGGTGCCGTCCGGCGTCGGATAGTCGGAGCCGAACACGCGCAGCTTCTCGAGCTTGCCCACCGCGACCTGCGCGACATACGGCATCAGGTTGTTCGGAATGCCGGCCGGATCCTCGCCGATCAGCCCGCTCGAATGCGCCCCGACCGGATTGAAGTAGCGCAGTGTCGCGATGCGCCACGACGGGTCGGACACCTCGAGGTCACGCAGAATCTGCTCGGCGATCAGCTTCGACTGGCCGTACGGGTTGGTCGCGGACAACGGGAACGCCTCGTCGATCGGCGAGCGCTCGGGCACGCCGTATACGGTCGCCGACGAGCTGAACACGAACTGCCGCACATTGCGCTCGCGCATCACCTTCAGCACGGCAAGCAGCCCGCCGAGGTTGTTCTGGTAGTACTCGAGCGGCTTCGCGACCGATTCGCCGACCGCCTTGAGCGCCGCGAAGTGGATCGTGCCGGTGATCGGGTGCGCGTCGAACACCTTGGCGAGCGCGGCTTCGTCGCACACGTCGACCTGGTGAAACGCCGGCGTCTTGCCGGTGATGCGCTCGATCCGGCGCACGGCTTCGACCTTGCTGTTGACGAGGTTGTCGACGATCACGACATCGTAGCCGTTGTCGAGCAGCTCGACGGCGGTGTGCGAGCCGATGTAGCCCGCACCGCCGGTCACGAGGATGGTGCCTTTAGCGGTCATGCTGATGCGCTCCTTCAGAGTGTGATGCCGGTCAATGTATGAATGGTCTGCCGGTAGCGTTCGACGACCTGCTGCTCGTCGAATTCCGCGGCCACCTTGCGGCGCCCGCGCGCGCCCATCGCTTCACGTCCCGGCGCGCCGAGCTCGATCATGCGGATCATCTGTTCGGCGAGACTCGCGCCGTCGCGCACGCGGCACAGGAAACCCGTGTCGCCGTCGGCGACGACGTCGCGGCAGCCCGGCACGTCGGTCGCGACGATCGGGCGGCCCATCGCGGACGCTTCCATCAGCGTGCGCGGCACGCCCTCGCGATACGACGGCAGCACGACGCAGTCGGCCGCCGCGATGTGCGGGCGCACGTCGTGCGCCTCGCCGAGGTACTCGACGACGCCTTCGCCAACCCACGCGTCGACGTCCGCGCGGCCGATCGCGCTCGGATTGTCGACGCCGAGCGGGCCGAGCAGCTGGAAGCGCGCGTCCGGATAGCGCGCACGCACCGCGCGCGCGGCTTCGACGTATTCGCGCACGCCCTTGTCCCACAGCAGCCGGCCGATCAGGATGAACACGGGGCCGCGGCCGGCCGGCAACGGCGCCGGCGCGAACTGCTCGAGATCGACGCCTTCGCCGTGCAGCAGCCGTGCGCGCTCGGGATGCGCGAGCAACTGCTCGTCGGTGAAGGTCGCGAGATCGTCGCGATTCAGGAACCAGACTTCACGCGGGAAGCGGAACGCGAAGCGGTACAGGCGCTTCGCGACGCTGGCCGCGCGGCTCTTCTGGATGAACACGTAGCCGAGGCCCGTGGTGACGGCGATCGACGGCACGCGCGCGAGCCACGCGGCGATCGACCCGTAGATGTTCGGCTTGATCGTGTAATGAAACACGAGATCGGGCTTCAGCGCGCGGTAGTGACGCACCAGCGCGGCCAGCGTGCCGAGATCCTCGCGCGGGCTGGTGCCTTTCGATGCGACGGCGAGCGCGACGTAGCGGCAGCCCATCTGTTCGAGCAGCGGCACCGTGCGGTCGTGCGGCGCGATCACGACGACCTCGGCGCCGCGCGCGACGAGCGCACGGATCAGCCCGTGTCGGTACGTGTAGATCGCCCAGGCCGTGTTGCAGACGAGCGCGATGCGCAGCGGGGAGGTGGCGGACATGAAAAAAAGAAAAAATAAAGCGTCGAAAAAGCCGGTGCGGACTACGCGGACGGCCGCGCGGCGAACAGCGTCTGCTTGATCCGCTGCAGCGTGCGATACGGCGTCACGAAATGCAGCAGGTTCTTGGCGAGGCCGGCCCAGTCGTACGGGTTCAGCACGTTGAAGTGACGCAGCAGCAGCGACAGCGTCGAGATCAGCTGGCGGCGGCGCTTGGTCGCGCTGATCCCGCCCTCGTTGAGCTCGTAATAGAGGCCGAGCTCGGGCAGGTTCGCGCAATCGTAACGTTGCATTAACCGTAAATAAAGATCGAGATCCTCGGCCGCGCGGTACTTCGCGCGATAGTTGCCGACTTCGCGCACGGCGTCGATGCGCAGCATCACCGACGGATGCACGAGCGGCGAGCGCAGAAAGCGCGTGCGGCGCAGCGTGCGCGGGTCGGCCGGCGGCGTCAGCATGAAACGCGCTTCGCCGGCGCGCGACACCACCTGTGTCCACATGCCGACACAGGCCACGCGCGGATGCGCATCGAGATACGTACGCTGTTTCGCGAGCCGCTGCGGTGCGGCGAGGTCGCCGGCGTCGATGCGCGCCGCATAGCGGAAGCCGCGCGCGGCGAGCGCGTCGATGCCGGCCTCGAGCGCGCGCTCGATGCCGCCGTTGCGCGGCATGCGCAGCACCTCGATCGCGAGGCCCGGCAGCGCAGGCGCGACGATTGGCGGCGTGCTGCCGTCGTCGACGATCAGCACGTGCACGCGCGCATCCTCGCGAAACGACGCGAGGGTGCGCACGACGTCGTCGTGCCCGTTGTAGGCCGGCATCAGCACGGCCACGTCGTCGAGCAGGGGCGGGCAATCGGAAGGCGTCATGGGCGCAGCTTGATACGGATGTAATAAAAGTTGACGGCGGCGGCCGCGACGTAGCCCGCGGCCAGCCCGACGAGCGCGCCGTACAGGCCGAGCCGCGGGATCGCGAGCACGTTGACGAGCGCGGCGATCGCGAGCGCGAGCACCCATTTCGCCAGCAACACGAATTTTGCTTGATATTTGAGAACGATAAGATTGCCTATCGCCTCGATGCCGGCCGGCACGGACAGCCAGACGGCCCAGCGGAAGATGTCGACCGACGCCTCGTAGCCGCGGCCGAACACCTTGCCCACGACGAGCGGCGCGGCGGCGTCCAGCACCAGCGCGCCGGCCGTCATCAGCGCGGCGGTCATCGCGATCAGCCGGACGATGTTGCGGCGCAGCCGCGCGACGTCCTGCACGCGGTACACGAACGCGGGCGCGATGGTCTGCGCGAGCATCAGCGCGAGCGTGATCCAGTTCTCGTTGAGCTGCTGGGCGGCCGCATAGCGGCCGAGGTCGGCGAACGACACGTGACGCTCGAGCATCAGGCGGTCGAGCTTCAGGAACAGGTACATGCAGATCAGGCCGAGCCAGAACACGGTGCCGGCCGTCGCGAAGTGCTTGAACAGCGGCTTGTCGAACGTCCAGCCTAGCGTGCCGCCGTTACGGTGGCGGTAGTAGAGCAGCAGCGCGAAGCCGATCGCCGCGGCCTCGAGCGCCCACAGCCACGCGAAGCGGGCCGGGCCGGCGGCCGCGCGCACGAGCAGCCAGACGAGCAGCGCCTTGACCAGCGCCGTCACCATGCTGGTGACGAGCTGCGGCTTGCTGTACGTCATGCTCTGCAGCCACGCGTTGATCACGCCGACGAACGGCTCGCGGAACACCATCGTGACCGCGAGGCCCGCGAGCATCGCGCCGACGAGCGGGTCGAACGCGCCGGCGCCGATCGCGATCCAGGTCGCGGCGAGCGCGGCGGCCGACACGCCGATGCGAAGCACGAACGCGCTGCCGAGCACCGCGCCCGGTTGCGTGCCGGGTTGCGCGCCGGCGCGCTGCACGATGGTCGGAACCAGGATTTCGGCGCCGCACACCCAGGTGAGCGGCGCCAGTACGAGGAGGAGCGTATTCGCATACTGCCATTTGCCGAACACGTCCGGCCCGAAATACCGGGCCAGAAGGCCGCTGATCGCGATCGCGACGCCGATCTGCGTGAGCCGTTCGAGCCCGAGCCAGACGAGGTTCGCGACGGCCTTCGCGACGTCCGGGTTGCCGAATCGCTTCAGCATGCGCGGCGGCCGCACGCGCTGGCGGCGGCCGGGAAAGCGCCCGGAGGCGGCAGGTGGGCGGCGGCGGAACGGCTAGGCATTAAAATGGCTACGATGCGCGTCATCAAAACCCGCGATTATAAGTGGGATCGGGGCCGCTCCAGCCGTCCCGTCCGTTGCGCCGAGGGGCCCGCAGTATGATGCCGGGCGCACGCGACAGGCGGCCAGACAATTTTCCATGCAGGCAACAGAGAGAGAACTGATGATCTCCCAATCCATCTTCAAGGCATATGACATTCGCGGCGTGGTCGGCAAGACGCTCGACGCCGACACGGCGCGCGCCATCGGCCGCGCGTTCGGCAGCGAAGTGCGCGCGCAAGGCGGCGACGCCGTCGTGGTCGCGCGCGACGGCCGCCTGTCCGGGCCGGAACTCGTCGGCGCGCTGGCCGATGGCCTGCGTGCGGCGGGCGTCGACGTCGTCGACGTCGGCATGGTGCCCACGCCGGTCGGCTATTTCGCGGCGAGCGTGCCGCTCGCGCTGAAGGGCGGCGAGCGCAGCGTCGATTCGTGCATCGTCGTCACCGGCAGCCACAACCCGCCCGACTACAACGGCTTCAAGATGGTGCTGCGCGGCGCGGCGATCTACGGCGAGCAGATCCAGGCGCTGTACCGCCGCATCGTCGACGAGCGCTACGACACCGGCAGCGGCTCGTACGAAGCATTCGACGTGGCCGATCAGTACATCGCGCGCATCATCGGCGACGTGAAGCTCGCGCGTCCGCTGAAGCTCGTCGTCGATGCAGGCAACGGCGTTGCCGGCCCGCTTGCCACGCGCCTGTTCAAGGCGCTCGGCTGCGAGCTGGTCGAGCGCTTCACCGACATCGACGGCACGTTCCCGAACCATCACCCCGATCCCGCGCACCCGGAAAACCTGCAGGACGTGATCCAGGCGCTGAAGGACACCGACGCGGAACTCGGCTTCGCGTTCGACGGCGACGGCGACCGCCTCGGCGTCGTCACGAAGGACGGCCAGATCATCTACCCGGACCGCCAGCTGATGCTGTTCGCGGAGGAAGTGCTGTCGCGCAATCCGGGCGCGCAGATCATCTACGACGTGAAGTGCACGCGCCATCTCGCGCAGTGGGTGAAGGAGAAGGGCGGCGAGCCGCTGATGTGGAAGACGGGCCACTCGCTGGTGAAGGCGAAGCTGCGCGAGACCGGTGCGCCGCTCGCGGGCGAGATGAGCGGCCACGTGTTCTTCAAGGATCGCTGGTACGGCTTCGACGACGGGCTGTACACGGGCGCGCGGCTGCTTGAGATCCTCGCGAAGACGGCCGATCCGAGCGCGGTGCTCAATGCGCTGCCGGACGCGATGAGCACGCCGGAATTGCAACTCAAGCTCGAAGAAGGCGAGAACTTCCGTCTGATCGAGAAGCTGCAGAGCGAGGCGAAGTTCGACGGCGCGGACGAGGTCGTGACGATCGACGGGCTGCGCGTCGAGTATCCGGACGGCTTCGGCCTCGCGCGCTCGTCGAACACGACGCCCGTGGTCGTGCTGCGCTTCGAGGCGGAGACGCAGGAAGGGCTCGAGCGTATCCAGGCGGATTTCCGCCGCGTGCTGACGGCTGCGAAGCCGGACGTTGGCCTGCCGTTCTGAGCGCGCGGCCTGACGGCCGCCAACCGGCGCGACGGTCGCACGAGCCGTCGCGCGTTTCCCCCAAAAGCGGCGCATGCCAGCGGCATGCGGCCGCTTTTTGTCTGTGCGAGCGCCGCGGCGCGATAAAATCGCGTCTTTATGCCTGTCGCCGGCCATCCGCCGGCGTTTTTTCAGCGTGCAAAAGATCCTGATCGTGCGCGTGTCGTCGCTGGGCGACGTCGTGCACAACATGCCGGTGATCGCCGATATCCGGCGTCGCCATCCCGATGCGCAGATCGACTGGCTCGTCGAGGAGAGCTTCGTCGACCTCGTGCGGCTCGTCGACGGCGTGCGCAACGTGCTGCCGTTCTCGCTGCGTCGCTGGCGCCGGAAGCCGTTCTCGGGCGCGACGTGGCGCGAGATCGGCGCATTCCGCAAGCGCGTCGCGGCCGAACAGTACGATCTCGTGATCGATTGCCAGGGGCTCATCAAGACCGCGTGGGTCGCGAGCTGGGCGCGCGGCCCGCTCGTCGGCCTCGGCAATCGCACCGACGGCGCCGGCTACGAATGGCCGGTGCGCTTCTTCTATCGCAAGCGCGTGCCGATCGCGCCGCGCACGCATGTGGTCGAGCGCTCGCGCCAGCTCGTCGCGGCCGCGCTGGGCGACCCGGCGCCGACGCCTGCCGATCCGATCGACTTCGGCCTCGATACGCGCGCGGCGGCGCTTGCGGTCGGCGCGCTCGGCCTGAACCTGCCGGTACCCTACGTGGTGTTCGTGCACGCGACCTCGCGCGCCGACAAGCAATGGCCCGACGCCGCGTGGATCGAGCTCGGCCAGGCGCTGGTGCGGCGCGGCGCGTCGCTCGTGCTGCCGTGGGGCAACGACGCGGAGCGCGCGACCAGCGAGCGGCTCGCGAAGGAGTTCGGCGCGGCCGCGATCGTGCCGCCGCGGCTGTCGCTGCCGGCCGTGGTCGGGCTGATCGACGGCGCGGCCGCGACCGTCGGGGTTGACACAGGTCTGGTTCACATCGCGGCAGCGCTGAAGCGCCCGACGGTCGAACTGTACAATTTCGCGACGGCGTGGCGCACCGGCGGTTACTGGTCGCCGAACGTCGTCAATCTCGGCACGGCGGGGCAGCCGCCGTCGATCTCACAGGTGAAGGCGGCGCTCGCGGGCTTCGGTCTGCTGTGATGCCCGCCATACCTGCCCCGCCTTGCCTGCCTGTCACGCACGCGAACCGATCATGAGCGAATCCCAGATCATCGAAGTCCCGTCCGCCGACTGGAGCGGACACAACCTGTCGACGCCGCGCGAGCAGCTGCTGGCCGCGGTCGAGGAGGGCAAGGTGCTGTATTTCCCGCATCTGCGCTTCGCGATCGAAGGCGGCGAGGAAGCGCTGCTCGATCCGGCGCTGGCCGATCCGAAGCGCAAGAACATCAGCCTCGCGCCGAACGGCGGCGCGCTCGCCGGCGTGCTCGGCGACAGCGTCACGCAGTCGGCCGTGCGCGCGCTGGTCGCGCGCTTCCAGAAGCAGGCCGGCACGCTGGTCGACGGGCTCTTTCCCGAATATCGCGGCAAGTTGCGCGTCGCGCCGACGAGCCTGCGGCTGATGCAGGTCGAGACGCGCCAGACGTCGTGGCGCAAGGACGACAGCCGGCTGCACGTCGACGCGTTCCCGTCGCGGCCCAACTACGGCGAGCGCATCCTGCGCGTGTTCACCAACGTGAACCCGGCCGGGCAGCCGCGCGTGTGGCGCGTCGGCGAGCCGTTCGAGACCGTCGCGAAGCGCTTCCTGCCGAAGATCCGCCCGCAGCTGCCGGGCTCGGCGTGGCTGCTGAACCTGCTGCACGTGACGAAGTCGCCGCGCAGCGCCTACGACCACCTGATGCTGAACCTGCACGACAGCATGAAGGCCGATCTCGACTACCAGAAAACCTGCTCGCAGCAGACGATCCCGTTTCCGCCGGGCAGCGTGTGGATATGTTTCTCCGATCAGGCTTCTCACGCTGTGATGTCCGGCCAGTTCATGCTCGAGCAGACGTTCTTCCTGCCGGTCGACGCGATGGTGCGCCGCGAATGCGCACCGCTCGGCATTCTCGAGCGCCTGACCGGCAGGACGCTGGTTTGAGCGCGCGCCGCATCGCCGCCGGCGACGGAGCCCGTTCATGCTGAGGGCGATCTATCGCGCGCTGTGGTGGCTCGTCGCGCCGGTCGCGGTGATCCGCCTCTATGTGCGTTCGCGCAAGGAGCGCGGCTATCGCGAGCATATCGGCGAGCGCTTCGGCTACGTCGCCGGCCGCTCGCCCGACGACCGTGCGCCGCTGATCTGGGTGCATGCGGTGTCGGTGGGCGAGACGCGCGCGGCGCAGCCGCTGATCGATGCGCTGATGCGTGCGCGCCCCGACGCGCGCATCCTGCTCACGCACATGACGCCGAGCGGCCGCGCGACCGGCGAGCAGCTGTTCGGCGAGCGCGTGCTGCGCTGCTATCTGCCGTACGACATGCCGGGCGCGGTGCGCCGCTTTCTGCATGCATGGCGGCCGACGCTGGGCCTCGTGATGGAAACCGAGGTGTGGCCGACGCTGATCGACGAATGCCGCCGCGCCGACGTGCCGCTCGTGCTGACCAATGCGCGGATGTCCGCGCGGTCGCACCGGCGCGCGGCGAAATTCGGCAACGCGACGCGCGACGTGTTCGGCGGCTTCTCGCGCGTGCTCGCGCAGAGCCCGGCCGACGCGGAGCGGCTGACGTCGCTCGGTGCGCGCAACGTGGCCGTGCTCGGCAACCTGAAGTTCGACATGACGACGCCGCCGGAGCTGGCCGCGCGCGGCCATGCATGGCGCGATGCGATCGGCACGCGGCCCGTGTGGGTCGCTGCGAGCACGCGCGAGAACGAGGAGGCGCTGGTGCTGCAGGCGTTCGCCGCGATGCGTACGCCCGGCGCGCTGCTGATTCTGGTGCCGCGCCATCCGCAGCGCTTCGCCGAGGTCGAGGCGCTGGTCGCGCGTCAGGGCCTGAAGTGCGTGCGGCGTTCGGTGTGGGGTGCGAATGCCGCGGCGCTCGCAGCGGGCCGGCCCGCCGCGGCGGAGCCGTTGCCGTCCGACGTGACGGTCCTGCTCGGCGATTCGATGGGCGAGCTGGGCGCGTACTACGCGGCCGCCGACATCGCGTTCATCGGCGGCAGCCTGCTGCCGCTCGGCGGCCAGAATCTGATCGAGGCGTGTGCGGTCGGCGTGCCGGTGCTGATCGGCCCGCACGTGTTCAACTTCACGCAGGCGACCGCCGATGCGGTCGCGGCCGGCGCCGCGCTGCAGGTCGCCGATCCGCTCGATCTCGCGCACGTGCTCGACGCGCTGTTCGCGGACCACGCGCGGCGCATCGCGATGGGCGCGGCCGGCTCGGCGTTCGCGGCGCGCCATCGCGGCGCGACCGCGCGCTCGGTCGACGTGCTCGCGGCGCTGCTGCCGGCCGTCGAGCGCGGCGCGCGCACGGCGCAGCAAGTCTCCGACGACGACTGACCGCGCGCCGCCGTGCCGCCCGCGGGCCGGCGTGGCGGCAGCGGGCCGCTGCCGCGCGGCGGCTCAGACCGTCAGCAATCCCTTCTTTTCGATGAACGCGATGACGTCGGCGACGCCGTTGAGCGCCTTCAGGTTCGTCATCACGTAAGGGCGCTCGCCGCGCATCTTCTTCGTGTCGGACGCCATCACGTCGAGGTTCGCACCGACGAGCGGCGCGAGGTCGGTCTTGTTGATCACCAGCAGGTCGGACTTCGTGATGCCCGGGCCGCCCTTGCGCGGAATCTTCTCCCCGCCGGCGACGTCGATCACGTAGATCGTCAGGTCCGACAGCTCGGGGCTGAACGTCGCCGCGAGATTGTCGCCGCCCGACTCGATGAACACGATGTCAGCATCGGGGAAGCGCGACAGCATGCGATCGACGGCTTCGAGGTTGATCGACGCATCCTCGCGGATCGCCGTGTGCGGGCAGCCGCCCGTCTCGACGCCCATGATGCGTTCCTCGGGCAGGGCGCCCGCGACCGTCAGCAGGCGCTGGTCTTCCTTCGTGTAGATGTCGTTGGTGATCGCGACGAGGTCGTAGGTGTCGCGCATCGCCTTGCACAGCATTTCGAGCAGCGTGGTCTTGCCGGAGCCGACCGGGCCGCCGATGCCGACGCGCAGCGGCGGCAGTTTCTTGGTGCGGCGGGCGGACGAGGAAGCAGGTGCGTTCATGGTGTGTGGAGCAGGTTCAGGAGCGGAACAACCGCGAATACTGGGTTTCGTGCCGTGCGGACAGGATGCCCAGCTGCGGCGCGAACGTGTTGACGGCGTCGGGCGGCGTCGCGAGCGCGCGCTTCACGGCCGCGTCGATCGCGCCGCGCAGCGCGACGATGATGCGCTGGCCGGCAAGCTGGCCGAGCGGCACCGCTTTCAGCGCGGCCGAGGTCTGGTTCTCGACCCAGCCGAACGCGTATGCGGCGAGCGTCGCGTCGGCGCCGGCGTCGTGCGCGGCGGCCGCGTAGGCGAACGCGGTGGGCAGCGCGATGGGCTTCAGCGCGGCGAGCGTCGCGCGGCGCGCGGCATCGCCCCATTCGAGCGAGGCGCAAAGCTGCGCGAGCGACCAGCCCATCTGCTCGGTTTCGCGGCGCAATTCCGCCGACTCGCGGCTCGCGACGAACCACGCGTTCTCGCGCGCCAGTGCGTCGGCGTCGTGCGCGTGCCAGCGCGCGAGCTGGTGCGCGAGGAACGGCAGTTCGCCGTGCGCGAGCACGTCGGTCAGCCCACTCGCGATCCAGTCGCGCGCGGTGTCGGCGTCGCGGATCAGGTTCGCGTCGAGCGCGGCCTCGAAGCCCTGCGAATAGCTGAATGCGCCGATCGGCAGCGCGGGCGACGCGAGATGCAGCAGCGCGACGAGCTCAGTGGTGGTCATGGCCGTGGTGGCCGTGCGCGCAGCCCGGGCCGTGTTGGTGATCGTGGTCGTGATCGTGCGGATGCGGATGCGCGTGCCCGTGGTGTTCGCCGAACACCTGCTGCGCGAGCGCGTAATCCTCGGCGAACGTCGCATCGTGGCCATGCTTGTGGCCGCCGCCGTAGGCGCCGGCTTCCGGCTGGAACGGCGCCTGCGTTTCGTCGACCTGCGTGCCGAGCCGGCGCAGCATGTCCGCGAGCACCGGATCGGCTTCGAGCTTCAGGTAGCCGTCGCCGATCTCGACCGGCGTGTGCCGGTTGCCGAGGTGATACGCGGCGCGCATCAGCGTGAGCGGATCGTGCGCACGCACGAGCAGCACCGTTTCGGGCGCCGCGACGATGCGCACCAGCGCGCCGTCGTCGGCGACCAGCACGTCGCCGTCGCGCAGCACGGTGCCGCGCGGCAGCAAGACGGCGACGTCCTCGCCGGTATCGAGCGTGGCCGCGACGCGGCTCTTGCAACGGGCGTCAAAGGCGAGCGTGAGGGTCGGCGCGCGCGCGACGAGCGACGCGGCGAGCTTCACGTTGGGGGCGATGCGTTTGTCGAGCGTGCGCATGAAACGAAGACCGGCAATCAGAACAGGAAATAGCGCTGCGCCATCGGCAGCACCGTCGCGGGCTCGCAGGTGAGCAGCTGGCCGTCGGCGATCACGTCGTAGGTTTCGGGATCGACGCTGATCGACGGCCGCCACGCGTTGTGGATCATGTCGGCCTTCGTCACGTTGCGGCAGTTGCGCACCGGCACGATCCGCTTCGCGAGCCCGTAGCGCTCGGCGATGCCCGCGTCGGCGGCCATCTGCGACACGAAGGTCAGCGACGTGCGCGCGAGCGCACCGCCGCGCGTGGCGAACATCTCGCGGTAATGGACCGGCTGCGGCGTCGGGATCGACGCGTTCGGATCGCCCATCTGCGCCATCGCGATCATCCCGCCCTTCAGGATCATCGACGGCTTGATGCCGAAGAATGCCGGCTCCCACAGCACGAGGTCGGCCCACTTGCCGGGCTCGATCGAGCCGACTTCGTGCGCGATCCCGTGCGTGATGGCCGGGTTGATCGTGTACTTCGCGACGTAGCGCTTCGCGCGGAAGTTGTCGTTGCGCGCGTTGTCCTCGGGCAGCGCACCGCGCTGCACCTTCATCTTGTGCGCGGTCTGCCAGGTGCGGATGATCACCTCGCCGACGCGGCCCATCGCCTGCGAATCGGACGACAGCATCGACAGCGCGCCGAGGTCGTGCAGGATGTCCTCGGCCGCGATCGTCTCGCGGCGGATCCGCGATTCGGCGAACGCGAGGTCTTCCGCGATCGACGGGTCGAGGTGGTGGCACACCATCAGCATGTCGAGATGCTCGTCGAGCGTGTTGATCGTGTACGGGCGCGTCGGATTCGTCGACGACGGCAGCACGTTCGATTCGCCGCACACCTTCAGGATGTCCGGCGCATGGCCGCCGCCCGCGCCTTCGGTGTGGTACGTGTGGATCGTGCGGCCCTTGAACGCGGCGACCGTCGATTCGACGAAGCCGCCTTCGTTCAGCGTGTCGGTGTGGATCGCGACCTGCGTGTCGGTGTCGTCGGCGACCGACAGGCAGTTGTCGATCGCGGCGGGCGTCGTGCCCCAGTCCTCGTGCAGCTTCAGGCCGATCGCGCCGGCCGCGATCTGCTCGACGAGCGGCTGCGGCACGCTCACGTTGCCCTTGCCGAGGAAGCCGAGGTTGATCGGCCAGCCGTCGGCCGCCTGCAGCATCCGCTCCATGTGCCACGGGCCCGGCGTGCAGGTGGTCGCGTTGGTGCCGGTGGCCGGCCCCGTGCCGCCGCCGAGCATCGTCGTGACGCCCGATGCGAGCGCCTCGTCGATCTGCTGCGGGCTGATGAAGTGGATGTGCGTATCGATGCCGCCCGCGGTGACGATCAGTCCTTCGCCGGCGATCACCTCGGTGGCCGCGCCGATCGCGATCGTCACGCCGGGCTGGATGTCCGGGTTGCCGGCCTTGCCGATCGCGGCGATGCGGCCGTGCTTGATCGCGATGTCGGCCTTCACGATGCCCCAGTGGTCGAGGATCACCGCGTTGGTGATGATGGTGTCGGGTACGTCGGCGGCCACGCGCTGCGACTGGCCCATCCCGTCGCGGATCACCTTCCCGCCGCCGAATTTCACTTCCTCGCCGTAGATCGTGTAGTCGCGCTCGATCTCGATCAGCAGTTCGGTGTCGGCGAGCCGCACGCGGTCGCCCGTCGTCGGCCCGAACATTTCCGCGTACGCGCGGCGGCTCAAGCGTAGTGTCATGTGCTGTTCCTGAAGAGCGGGGCGCGGCTTACAGCGGCCCCATCACCTTGCCCTGAAAACCGTAGACGGCGCGGTCGCCGGCCAGCTCGACGAGCTCGACGGTGCGCGTCTGGCCCGGCTCGAAGCGCACGGCCGTGCCGGCCGCGATGTTCAGCCGGAAACCGCGCGCGGCCGCGCGATCGAACGACAGCGCGTCGTTGACTTCGAAGAAGTGGTAATGCGAGCCGACCTGCACCGGCCGGTCGCCGGTGTTCGCGACGACGAGCGAGCGCGTCGCGCGGCCGGCGTTCAGTTCGTGCTCGCCGTCGTCGGTGAGGATTTCGCCGGGGATCATGCGTGCTACCTCGATCACGGAATCGGATGGTGGACGGTGACGAGCTTGGTGCCGTCGGGGAAGGTCGCTTCGACCTGGATGTCGGGGATCATCTCGGGAACGCCGTCCATCACGTCGTCGCGCGTGAGCAGCGTCGTGCCGTAGTGCATCACCTCGGCGACGGTCTTGCCGTCGCGCGCGGCTTCCATCAGCGCGGCGGTGATGAACGCGACCGCTTCCGGATAGTTCAGCTTCAGCCCGCGCGCGCGGCGGCGCTCGGCCAACAGCGCTGCCGTGAAGATCAGCAGCTTGTCCTTCTCTCGGGGAGTCAGTTTCATGAAGGCAGTCGTTCAGGAAAACGTAATTGTTGTCGATGCACGGGAGGCCGGCATGCTCGCGGCTCATCGTAGCACCGCGCCGTTTTCCGGGTGGCATGTATTGCTTATGTAATCAGCAAGGTGCGTGCCATGCCGCGAGCCCGCCGGCGATGCATCGATGCGCGCTCGTGGTGCGCGATGCATGAAACGGGGGCGCGTCAGATGGGGCGTTGCGTCGGATTGGTGCGTGCGCTCAGGTTTGCCAGAGGCGCAGCGGACGTGCGTCGACGCGATGCACAATCGGGCGCAGCGCGAGCCAGCAGTCAGTGAAATGGCGTTGCAACGCCTCCATCGACGTGGCGAGCGTGCGCACCAGCACGACGCCCGGCGTCACGCAGGTCGCGCCGGCGCGCAGCGTGTCGTCGAACGGCATGCGTGCGGCGAGCGACTCGGCCAGCGCGGCGTCGCATGCGGCGCCGGCCGCCCACAGCGTGCCGTACACGGGGAAGCCGGCGAGGCCCTGCAACGCGCCGCGCAGCGGATCGTGCGCGTCGAGCAGCGCGCGTTCGGTCCAGAGCGGCCGGCCGTCGGCATCGACGAGCGTCGCGTGCGACGCGATGCGGCCGGCCGACCACGTTTCGCCGGCCGCCTGCCGGCCGAGCTGCGTCGCGTCCCAGCCGATCGCGCTCGCGTGCGCGCCCAGCGACAGCGTGAAGTCGAGCGCGGCATGCGCGGCATCGAAGAACAGGTTGTTCTGCGGCAGCCAGTCGAGCTTCGCGTGCGCGCCGACCTTGATGTCGATGCGCTGCGTCGCGTCGAGCCCGTTCGACTTGTACCACTTGGTTGCGCCGGGCGTCGTCAGCACCGCATGGGTGCCGTCGCCGAGCGCGATGTCGAGGTCGAGGCGGTCGCCGCCCGCGACCCCGCCCGGCGGGTGAACGATCACCGCATGGCAGACGCCGTCGCCTTCCGGGTACAGCGGCCGCTGCACGCGCAGCGGCCCTTCATGCAGCCGGTGCACGAGCGTCGTGCGCATGCCGTGCCGCTCGAAGCCGAGTTCGAGGCGGCCGCGCCATGACTTGGCGGCGGCGGGGCGGGACAGGGAAGCGTGGGAATCGGCGGCGGACATCGGCGGGAAGCTGGGACAGGCGGACGAAACGACGATGCTAACGCAACAATATGCGCTTGGGCGGCGCGGGTTGTCGGTTGCCGCCCGCCGTCGCCTGCCGTTGCCATTACACCGCGATCAACTCGCGCACGCCGTTCGCCTCCATATCCCGTGCCTCGCCGCCCGCGACGATCTCGCCGCGGCTCATCACCCAGTAGCGATCGGCGATCGAGCGCGCGAAATCGTAATACTGCTCGACCAGCAGCACGGTCATCTTCGATTCGTCGACGAGCTGACGCAGCGTGCGCCCGATGTCCTGGATGATCGACGGCTGGATCCCTTCGGTCGGCTCGTCGAGGATCAGCAACTGCGGTTCGCTCATCAGCGCGCGGCCGATCGCCAGCTGCTGCTGCTGGCCGCCGGAAAGGTCGCCGCCGCGTCGCGCGCGCATGTCCTTCAGCACCGGGAACAGTTCGTAGATCCGGTCGGGCACCTTCGACGGCGCCTTGCGGCTCGCCGCGCCGACCAGCAGGTTTTCCTCGACGGTCAGCCGCGGAAAGATGTCGCGGCCCTGCGGCACGTACGCGAGCCCGGCCGCGACGCGCGCATACGGCGGCAGCGTGCCGAGCGCGGTGCCGCGCCACGACACGCTGCCGCTCTTCGCCGCGACGACCCCCATCAGGCAGCGCAGCAGCGTGCTCTTGCCCACGCCGTTGCGGCCGAGCAGCACGGTCAGCTTGCCGTCGTCGGCGCTCAGGTTCACGTTGCGCAGGATATGGCTGCCGCCGTAATACTGGTTCAGTGCATCGATCTTGAGCATCGCATCATCGTCCGAGGTATGACTCGATCACCGCGTCGTCGCGCTTGACCTGGTCGAGCGTGCCTTCCGCGAGCACCGCGCCTTCGGCCATCACCGTCACGCGGCCCGTGTCGCCCGCGAGCGCGGCGACGAACTCCATGTCGTGCTCGACGACCATCATCGAGCAGGTGCCGCGCAGCGTGTTCAGCAGCTTCGCGAGCTCCATCGTCTCGTGGTCGGTCATCCCGGCCGCCGGCTCGTCGAGCAGCAGCAGCGCCGGGCGCTGCATCAGCAGCATGCCGATCTCGAGCCGCTGCTTCTGGCCGTGCGACAGCTCGCCGGCCGCGCGATACGCATCGCTTTCGAGGCCGATCAGCGTGAGCGTGTCCTCGATCTTCGCCTGCGCCGCGCGGTCGAGCCGCGCGCGCAGCGACGCGAGCCAGCCCTTGTCGGTCTGCATCGCGAGTTCGAGGTTTTCCCACACCGGATGCTGCTCGAACACGGTCGGCTTCTGAAACTTGCGGCCGATTCCGGCGCGCGCGATCTCGGGTTCGCTCATCCGCGCGAGGTCGATGGTCTGGCCGAGAAACACCTTGCCCGCATCGGGGCGCGTCTTGCCGGTGATGACGTCCATCATCGTCGTCTTGCCCGCGCCGTTCGGGCCGATCACGCAGCGCAGCTCGCCCGCGTCGATCGCGAGCGACAGCTTGTTCAGCGCGCGAAAGCCGTCGAAGCTCACCTCGATGTCCTCGAGATACAGGATCGTGCCGTGCGACGTGTCGATGCCGGCGGGCATCACGCGGCCCATCGACGCGGTGCCGCTGACCGCGAGCAGCTCGTCTTCGGCTGGCGGCGTGAACTGGTAGAGCGCTGTGCCGTTCATCCGCGCTTCCCCTTGGCGAGCAGCGTGTCGACGAGGCCCATGATTCCGCGCGGCAGCAACAGCGGCACCAGCACGAAGATCAGGCCGAGAAAGAACAGCCAGTATTCGGCGAAGTACGCGGTGAAGAAGCTCTTCGCACCGTTGACCGCGAACGCGCCGACGATCGGCCCGATCAGCGTGCCGCGGCCGCCGACCGCGACCCAGATCGCCATTTCGATCGAGTTGCCGGGCGACATCTCGCCGGGGTTGATGATGCCGACCTGCGGCACGTACAACGCGCCGGCGATCGCGCACAGCACGGCCGACAGCGTCCACACGAACAGCTTGTACGCGAGCGGGCTGTAGCCGAGGAACATCAGCCGCGTCTCGCCGTCGCGCACGGCGGTGACCACGCGCCCGAGCTTGCTCGACACGATCGCGCGCGCCGCGATGAACGCGAGCACGAGCGTCGCGAAGCTGAGCAGCAGCAACACGGTGCGGGTGCCGGGCGACGTGATCGGGAAGCCGGCGATGCGCTTGAAGTCGGTGAAGCCGTTGTTGCCGCCGAAGCCCGTCTCGTTGCGAAAGAACAGCAGCATCGCGGCGAACGTCAGCGCCTGCGTGATGATCGACAGGTACACGCCCTTCACGCGCGAACGGAACGTGAAGAAGCCGAACACCCAGGCCAGCACGGCGGGCACGAGCACGACCAGCGCGAGCGCCCATGCGAGATGCTGCGTGCCGCTCCAGTACCACGGCAACTGGTGCCAGTCGAGGAACACCATGAAGTCGGGCAGGTCGCTGCCGTACTTGCCGTCGCGGCCGATCTCGCGCATCAGGTACATGCCGATCGCGTAGCCGCCGAGCGCGAAGAACAGCCCGTGGCCGAGGCTCAGGATGCCGCAGTAGCCCCACACCAGATCGAGCGCGAGCGCGGCGATCGCGTAGCACATCAGCTTGCCGGCGAGCGTCATCGTGTATGCGGACAGATGGAACGCGCTCGCCTCGGGCGCGACCAGCGCGGCGAGCGGCACGCCGATGCCGATCGCGACGCACAGCGCGATCAGCGCGAGCCACGCGCGGCGCGACAGCAGCGCCGGACGCGGCGGCAGGCCGAGCGCGAAGCCGGCGTCGCCGCGCGCGGCGGCCGCTGCGGGCTGCGGCGCGCCCGCGACCGGGTTCGACAGGGAATCGGTGATTGAAGTCATGTCAGGCCTCCGCGCTGCGTCCCTTCGGGGCGAACATCCCCTGCGGGCGTTTCTGGATGAACAGCACGATCATCACGAGCACCGCGATCTTCGCGAGCACGGCGCCCCAGAACGGCTCGATCGCCTTGCTGACGAGGCCGAGCCCGAAGCCGCCGAGCACGGTGCCGGCGATCTGGCCCACGCCGCCGAGCACGACCGCCATGAACGAATCGATGATGTAGTTCTGCCCGAGGTCAGGGCCCACGTTGCCGATCTGCGACAGCGCGCAGCCGCCGAGGCCCGCGATGCCCGCGCCGAACGCGAACGCATACGCATCGACGCGCGCGGTCTTCACGCCGACGCATGCGGCCATCCGCCGGTTCTGCGTGACGGCGCGCACGAACAGCCCGAGCCGCGTCTTCGTCAGTACGGCCCACGCGACGAACACGACCGCGAGCGCGAACGCGAGGATCACGAGCCGGTTGTAAGGCAGGATCAGGTTCTGCATCACCGACACGCCGCCGCTCATCCACGACGGGTTCACCACCTGCACGTTCTGTGCGCCGAACAGCATGCGGGTCGCCTGGATCAGGATCAGGCTCACGCCGAAGGTCGCGAGCAGCGTCTCGAGCGGGCGGCCGTACAGATGCCGCAGCACGAGCCGTTCGAGCACGATGCCCACGAGCGCGGCCGCCGCGAACGATACCGGCACCGCGACGAGCGGATACCAGTCGAATGCGGCCGGCGCGTAGCGCTGGATCAGCGTCTGCACGACATAGGTTGCGTACGCACCGATCATCAGGAATTCGCCGTGCGCCATGTTGATCACGCCGATCAGCCCGTACGTGATCGCGAGGCCGAGCGCGGCGAGCAGCAGCACGCTGCCGAGCGACAGGCCCGCGAACACCGTGCCCACGATTTCGCCGCGACGCTGCAGCGCGTGCAGGGCGTCGAGCCCTTGCTGCGCGGCTTCGCGCACGCGTGCATCGGGCTCGGCGTAGCTGCCGTCCGCGTTCTTCGCGACGAGCGGGCGCAGCTGCTCGATCATGTCGAGATCCTGGCGCGTGGCCACCACCTGCACGGCTTCGAGACGCTTGGCCGCATCGGCGTCGTGCAGCGCGGCGATCGCCCACAGCGCGTCGAGGCGGCGCTTCAGCACCGGATGGGTTTCCTTTGCGCGTGCGCGGTCGATCATCGGCTTGAGCGCAGGGTCGGGCGACTTCAGCAGCGCGTCGATCGCGTCGCGACGCGTCGCGACATCGGGCGACGCGAGTGCGAGGCCCGAGCGCGCGCCGGCGATCTTCGTGCGCAGCAGATTGTTCAGCATCACCTGCTGCGCGTCGCCGGCCGGCGTCGCGGCCTGCGTGAGCGCATCGTGCGCGGTGTCGCCGGTCTGGATCAGCAGGCGGCCGTCGGCGGTCGCGAGCGCGTCGCCGGTCGACAGCGCATCGAGCAGCGCGGCGGCGCGCGGATCGGCGTCGGTGGCAAGGCGCTCGACTGCGGCCGTCTTCGCGTCGAAGTCGTCGCCGGCGAGCGCGGCGGTATCGGCGGCCGTCAGGGCGAATGCGGCGCGCGGCAGTGCGAGCGCGAGCATCGCGCCAGCGACGAGCGCGACGAGCGCGACGGCCGCGCGGCGAAAGCGTGTAGGCATCGGGGATTCCTGTCGGGCTGGGGAAAGCGCACGCGGGGGCCGCCGCGCGGCTGCGTGCGGCGCGGCGCCGCACGCGTGAAGCTGCACACCGCGCGCGGATGCGACCGGAGCGCCGCGTGCAACGTGCGCGACGTGTGCGACGTATGCAGCGCGTGCGCTCCGGCCGGCATCAGGCGAGCGCCGCGCGCTGCCGGCGCAGGAACGCCGGGATCGAGCTGACGACGTCCGGCTTGCCCTGGTTACCCGCGATGAACGGGCTCCACGGCTGTGCGCGCACGGCCGTCTTGGTCTTCCACACGACGTTGAATTGCCCGTCGCCGCGGATCTCGCCGATCATCACCGGCTTGTGCAGGTGGTGGTTGCCGTCCATCGTGAGCGTGAAGCCCGACGGCGCGGCGACGGTCTGGCCGATCATCGCGACGCGCACCTTGTCGACGTCGGTGCTCTTCGCCTTCTCGACGGCCTGCTTCCACATGTGGATGCCCACGAAGGTGGCCTCCATCGGATCGTTGGTCACGCGCTTCGCGCCGCCCGGCAGGTTGTTCGCCTTCACCCACGCGGCGAACTGGTCCTTGAACTTCGTGTTGGTCGGGTTCTTCACCGACATGAAGTAGTTCCATGCGGCAAGGTGGCCGACGAGCGGCTTCGTGTCGATCCCGCGCAGTTCCTCCTCGCCGACCGAGAACGCGACCACCGGCACGTCGGTCGCCTTGATCCCCTGGTTGCCGAGCTCCTTGTAGAACGGCACGTTCGAATCGCCGTTGATGGTTGAGATCACGGTCGTCTTGCCGCCCTGCGCGAAGTTCTTGATGTTCGCGACGATGGTCTGGTAATCGCTGTGGCCGAACGGCGTGTAGACCTCCTGAATGTCGGCGTCCTTCACGCCCTTCGATTTCAGGAACGCGCGCAGGATCTTGTTGGTCGTGCGCGGATACACGTAGTCGGTGCCGAGCAGGAAGAAGCGCTTGGCGCCGCCGCCTTCGGCGCTCATCAGGTACTCGACGGCCGGGATCGCCTGCTGGTTCGGCGCCGCGCCCGTGTAGAACACGTTGCGCGACATTTCCTCGCCTTCATACTGCACCGGGTAGTAGAGCAGACCGTTGAGCTCCTCGAACACCGGCAGCACCGACTTGCGCGACACCGACGTCCAGCAGCCGAACACGCACGCGACCTTGTCCTGCGTGAGAAGCTGGCGCGCCTTCTCGGCGAACAGCGGCCAGTTCGAGGCAGGATCGACGACCACCGGCTCCAGCTTGCGACCCATCACGCCACCGTTCTTGTTGATGTCGGCGATCGTCATCAGCGCGGTGTCCTTCAGCGACGTCTCGGAGATCGCCATCGTGCCCGACAGCGAGTGCAGGATGCCGACCTTGATCGGGCCGGTGCCTGCATCGGCCGCATGCGCGAACGGACTCTTGCCCGCCAGCGCGAGCGCACCGGCCATCGAACCGAACTTCAGCAGACTGCGACGTTTCATCGATATCCCCTTGACGTGTTGGTTGTGCGTGCGCCGTGGGCGGCGCCGGCATCGGTGTAACGCAAGGCATGTGCCAGTCGTGTCGATGCACGCCCGGCGTGCCGTTACGGCGCGATGCGGGGCGTCGGTGCGGTGCGCGTGGCGCGTCGTGCGGCATCGGCGATCCGTCGCGGTGCGCTCGGGCGGGCGGAAATGGTGCATCCGCGTGCGGGCGCACGCATCACGTGCGCTCGGACGGGGCGGGACGGGGCAGGAGAGGGCGCGACAGGCGACGACAGGGCGGCAACCGTCGGCGGAAATGAAACGGGCGCGCAATGCGCGCCCGTTCGGCGAATCGGTGCGACCGCGGCGAGCGGTCGGCGTGGCGGCACATGACGCGCCGCGCGGAAGGTCAGTAGCGCGGCACGGCGGGATCGACGTCGCGCGACCACGCGTCGATTCCGCCTTGCAGGTTGTACAGCTTCGTGAAGCCGCGCGATTCGAGGAACATCGCGACCTGCGCGCTGCGCATCCCGTGATGGCACACGCAGACGATCTCGGCTTCGTCGTCGAGCTCCTCGCTGCGTGCCGGAATCTGCTGCATCGGGATCGACACGCTGCCGGCGATCTGGGCGGTCGAGATTTCCCACAGTTCGCGCACGTCGAGCACGACCGGCGCCGGGCGTGCCGGATCGCGCAGCCAGTCGGCGAGCATCGCGGGCGTCAGGATCTGCATGGCTGCGCCGCCGCTCAGAACTTGAAGCGCGACGGCTCGATCGCGTTCACGAGGTGGTTCACGTAGGTTTCGAACACGTCGGCGACGCGGTACTGCTTGTCGTCGATGCGCGTGATGATCTGCGCCTTCATCACCGGACGGCCGCCGACGAATGCCGACAGGCGGCCGCCGACCTTCAGCTGTTCGAGCATCTGCTGCGGCACGACCGGCAGGCCGCCCGCGACGCAGATCACGTCGTACGGCGCCTTGGCGGGCCAGCCGAGCGAGCCGTCGCCGAGCACGACTTCGGCGTTCGTCACGCCGTCGTTGCGCAGGTTGTCGGCTGCGAACTTCGCGATCGTCGGATCGATGTCGACCGCCGTCACGTGCTGCGCGCGATGCGCGAACAGCGCGGCCAGGTAGCCGGAGCCCGCACCGATCACGAGGACGTTCTCGTGCTTCTTGACCGCCAGATCCTGCAGCACGCGCGCTTCGACGCGCGGGAACAGCATCTTGCTGGTGCCGCCCGGCAGCGGCAGTTCGAGATCGGCGAACGCCAGATCGCGGTGTTCGGGCAGAACGTAGTTTTCTCGCTTGACGATCGACAGCAGGCCCAGGACGTCCAGGTCCAGCACGTCCCACGGCCGGATCTGTTGTTCGATCATGTTGAAACGCGCGTTTTCGATATTCATGGTGTGGTCACGCAGCCAAATCGGCCGTCAGCGGGGATAGAAAAACTTCTTGATTGTACCAAACGGGGCGTCGGCAAAGCCTTCAGCCAGCCTGCAACAGACCTTTACGCATTGCTCTTCTTGATCTGCGCCTCGAAGGCGAGGTCCAGCTTGCTGACCTTGCGCGGCTTTTTGGGGCCGAATTCGTCGACGAAGCGGACGAATTCGTCGAGCGGGAGCGGCTCGCTGCGTTTTTCGGCGGTGCCGCCCGAGCGGTCGACCAGATAGAACAGGCCGCCGGCCATCGCAACGGCCGCGAACTGCGGGTTGCCGGAGCGGGCCTTCAGGCGTTCGACCGCGTTGGTCGCTTTGGTGGTGCGCATGGTGCGGATGGTTGCAGAGGCGTCGAGCCCCTTACTTTATCAAACCAGCCGCCCGCATGTGCCGCGCCGCGCTAGACGGTGCGCGAATAGCGCTGGCGTGGTGTTTGCGCCAGATACGCGTCGAAGGCCATCGCGATGTTGCGCACCACCATCCGGCCGGCCGGATGGATCGTCAGGCGGTCGCCGGCGATGCTGAGCAGCCCGTCGCGCTCGAACGGGCGCAGCGCTTCCAGCTCGCGCGCGAAGTGCTCGGCGAAGTGCACGCCGTGCGCCGCTTCGATGTGCGAGAACGGCAGCTCGAGGTTGCACATCAGCTGCGTGATCACGTCGCGGCGCAGGCGGTCTTCGGCCGTCAGACGCACGCCGCGCGCGATCGGCAGCCGGCCCGCGTCGAGGGCGGCACCGTAGCCGGGCAGGTCCTTCGCGTTCTGCGCGTAGACGTCGCCGACCTTGCCGATCGACGACACGCCGATCCCGATCAGATCGGTATCGGCCCGCGTGCTGTAGCCCTGGAAATTGCGCTGCAGCGTGCCGTTTTGCTGCGCGCGCACGAGTTCATCGGTCGGCTTCGCGAAGTGATCCATCCCGATGTAGACGTAGCCGGCCGACGTCAGCATGTCGATCGCGAGGCCGAGCAGCGCGATGCGCGTTTCGGGCGACGGCAGCGTGGTGTCGTCGATCTGCCGCTGCATCTTGAACAGGTGCGGCATGTGCGCGTAGCCGAACACCGACAGGCGGTCCGGCGCGAGCTCGATGATCGTCTCCAGCGTGCGTGCGAACACGGCGACCGTCTGGTGCGGCAGCCCGTAGATCAGGTCGACGCTGACCGAATGGAAGCCCGTCGTGCGTGCGGCCGAGATCAGGTCGGCCGTCATCGCGCGCGGCTGCACGCGGTTGATCGCCTGCTGCACGACCGGGTCGAAATCCTGCACGCCGAGGCTCAGGCGGTTGAAGCCGATGTTGCGCAGATGCACGAGCGTCGCCGGCGTGACGGTGCGCGGGTCGATCTCGATCGAGAATTCGGCGTCCATGTCCGGCGCGAGCGTGAAATGTTCGCGCGTGGCGGCCATCAGCTCGGCCGTCTCGGCATCGGACAGGAAGGTCGGCGTGCCGCCGCCCCAGTGCAGCTGCGTGACCGGGCGCGCGGGGTCGAACAGCGCGGCCTGCAGCGCGAGCTCGCGCTTCAGCTGTTCAAGGTACGGGCGGGCGCGCCGGTGGTTGTTGGTCGCGATCTTGTTGCAGCCGCAGTAGAAGCAGGCCGTGTTGCAGAACGGGATGTGGAAGTACAGCGACAGCTCGCTCGACGACGCACCGGGATCGCGCGCGGCGCGCGCGTAGTCGGCCGGATCGAAATCGTCGCGGAACTGCAGGGCGGTCGGGTAGGACGTATAGCGCGGGCCGTTCGCGCCGTATTTCGCGAGCAAATCGGGGCGGAACAGGGTGTCGGCAGAACCGGAGCTCATGATGGTCTCGCGCTATTCGAATGCGTCCGAGTATATAAACGCGCGCTCCGGCCGCATTGTGTAATAACGTCGCAGCCGGCGGTGGCACAATGTGCGGTGGGCCGCCGCACGCCGCGTCCGGTTGCCGCACCGTTTTTGTTGTCCGTTCGAGAGAGCCGAGTGTCCGTCGAAATACCTGTCCGCCCGGCGTCCGCCGATGCCGTGTCGCCGCATGCGTGCCGCCCCGGCTGCGGCGCGTGCTGCATCGCGCCATCGATTTCCTCGCCGATTCCCGGGATGCCGAACGGCAAGCCCGCAGGCGTGCGCTGCGCGCAGCTCGGCGACGATCTGCAGTGCCGGATTTTCGGCCGACCGGAGCGGCCCGCGTGCTGCTCGGGGTTGCAGCCGTCCGACGAGATGTGCGGCGTGTCGCGCGACGACGCGCTTGCATGGCTCGCGCACCTCGAGATCGCCACGCAGCCTTCGCCAGACGCGGGCGCCGGCCGTTAGCCAGCCGCCGCGCCGTCGCGCCGCGGCGCGCAGGCGGTGCGCCCGTGGAACCCGCCGCGCGCGACGCCGCACTAACGTCGGTGCATCGCACCTCATCGCACGGCCGGTCGTCCGACCGCGGCCGCGCCCGATACAGGAGATTGTCCAGCATGACCGCACCTTGCACGCCCGGCCGGCGCCGTTTCGTCGCCGCCTGCGCCGGCGCACTTGGCGTGTCGATATCGCTTGCCGCCTGCGCGTCGACGTTCCCGTTCATTCCGGATCACTACACGTTCTCGCGCGGCGACGTGCAGAAGGCCGTCGCGCGCAAGTTCCCGTACGAGCGGACCGTCGCGCAGGTCGTCGACGTCGCGCTCGCGAATCCGGCCGTCAACTTGCTGCCCGACCAGAACCGCGTTGCGGTGCAGCTGGATGCGCATTTCACGAGCCCGTTCCTGCGCGAACCGGTGAGCGGCAAGTTCACCGTGTCGGGGCAGCTGGCTTACGACGCGCCGAGCCGCTCGGTCGTGCTGAAGGAGCCGGCCGTCGACAATCTCGTGCTCGACGGCGACGCGCAAATGTACGCGCAACAGGTCGGTGCGGCGGCCGGGCTGCTCGCGACGCAGGTGCTGACCAACTACCCGATCTACACGTTCAAGCCCGAGCAACTTCAATTTGCCGGCGTGAACTACGAACCCGGTACAATTACGATTCTTACAAACGGCATACGCGTGGCGATCGTCGAGAAATGACGGCGCAGCGCGCGCGGCCGGGCGGGCCGCGGCGCTGACGTGGCCGTTTCTTTCGACTACTTCGGAGTTGGGCCACGGATGGACTGGATCCTGATCTGCAAGGCATTGATCCTCGGCGTCGTCGAGGGGCTGACGGAATTCCTTCCGGTGTCGAGCACCGGCCACCTGATCGTTGCGGGCAGCTTCCTCAATTTCAACGATGCGCACGCGAAGACGTTCGACGTCGTGATCCAGTTCGGCGCGATCCTGGCGGTGTGCTGGGAATACCGCGAACGGATCGTGTCGGTCGTGTGCGGGCTGCCGAGCCGGCCCGACGCGCGGCGCTTCACGCTGAACGTCGTGATCGCCACGATTCCGGCGATCGCGCTCGGCCTGCTGCTGGAGAAGAAGATCAAGGCCGTGCTGTTTTCGCCGGTGCCGGTCGCGTTTGCGCTGGTCGTCGGCGGCGCGATCATCCTGTGGGCCGAGGCGCGGCAGCGCGAGCGTAGCGAGCCGCCGCGCGTGCAGTCGGTTGATGCGCTGACTCCGCTGGATGCGCTGAAGGTCGGCATCGCGCAATGCTTCGCGCTCGTGCCGGGCATGTCGCGCTCGGGCTCGACGATCATCGGCGGGATGCTGTTCGGGCTCGACCGGCGTGTCGCGACCGAGTTCTCGTTCTTCCTCGCGATTCCGATCATCTTCGGCGCGACGCTGTATGAAACCGTCAAGGATTGGCAGGCGTTCACGGTCGACTCGCTCGGCCTGTTCGCGCTCGGGCTGGTTGCCGCGTTCGTCAGTGCGTTCGTGTGCGTGCGCTGGCTGCTGCGCTTCGTCGCGACGCACGACTTCACCGTGTTCGCGTGGTACCGGATCGCGTTCGGGCTGTTCGTACTGCTCGTCGGTTACAGCGGATGGCTCAACTGGGCGTGACGCCCGGCGTTGAAGGCAGTGGTCAATGACGAACGGCCCGATCGGCAGATGCCGGTCGGGCCGTTTTGCGTTGCGCGGGGTGCGTCGGGTTCAGGCGGCGCGCTTGCGGAACACCAGATCCCAGACGCCGTGGCCGAGCCGCAGGCCGCGGCGTTCGAACTTCGTGACCGGGCGGTAGTCGGGGCGCGGCGCGTAGTCGGCCGCGGTGTTTTCGAGCGTCGGCTCGGCGCCGAGCACTTCCAGCATCTGTTCGGCGTAGTTTTGCCAGTCGGTCGCGCAATGCAGGTACGCGCCGGGCTTCAGGCGCGCGGCGAGCTGTGCGACGAGCGGCGGCTGGATCAGCCGGCGCTTGTGGTGGCGCGCCTTGTGCCACGGGTCGGGGAAGAAGATGTGCACGCCGTCGAGGCTTTCCGGGGCGAGCATGTGCTCGAGCACTTCGACCGCGTCGTGCTGGATGATGCGGATGTTCGTCAGGCCTTGCTCGCCGATCAGCTTCAGCAGCGCGCCGACGCCCGGCTCGTGCACTTCGACGCCGAGGAAATCGTCGCCGGGGCGGTGCGCGGCGATTTCGGCGGTCGATGCGCCCATCCCGAAGCCGATCTCGAGGATGCGCGGTGCGCTGCGGCCGAACACGGCGTCCCAGTCGGGCAGCGTCGGTGCGTACGGGACGACGAAGCGCGGGCCGAGTTCGTCGATCGCGCGGCGCTGGCCGGTCGACACGCGGCCGGCGCGCGTCACGAAGCTGCGGATGCGGCGGTGGTGCAGCGGGTTGACTTCGTCGGCGCCGTCGGCGGCTTCGTCGGGAAGGGCGGCGTCGTCCGGCGGCAGGCCGGCTTCGTTCGGATCGTCGTGCATCATCGGTGACTGAGTAAGACTCGGTTCGGGCGCGAGGCCGTTACGCGTAGCGGTGCGCCGGATGAACGGGCACATGGTACAAAAAAGCCGCCTTCGACGAGGCGGCTCTTGCGCTGGCTGCCGGGCAGCCGAAGGTGGAGCGGGCGATGGGAATCGAACCCACGTCATCAGCTTGGGAAGCTGAGGTAATGGCCATTATACGACGCCCGCAGAACGCGCAATTGTACAGGGGGGTGGGTGGGGATGGCAAGGGGGGCGGAAGTGGTATGGCTGGATCGTAGGGCGGTGGCGTTGTTCGCCGTGACGGGGAGCACCTTCGCCATTCAGTTCAGGGGAAGGCATGTCTCTTCGGTGCTACTGCGGCATCGACGCGAATTTCGCTGCCCCAACGGATGGGTCGAATACGTTGGTCAGGCGGTTCCTGTTTGAACCCCCGGCTCGATGTATTGAGGACATCAGATGGGCTACATTTTCATGACTTGTCGCCTCCGCTACAATTCCGGCGATATAACCGGGGAGCCGTCCCCGCGAGAGCGCGAGCTACGTATCGGCTTGCAATAAATAAGAAAGATGAATAACGCATGAACATGACTGAATTAGCTCAGGCAATCCGCGGTGGCCTGATTCAACAAGATCGCTTGCTCAAGACTGACATCCCGTCACTGCCGGACAATGCACTCGTACCGTGCCGGGCCGTGATTTATTCGGAGCTCGGTCGTGACTTCAGCGTCACGCTGGACATGGTGTCCACGGCAGGCGACATCGAACTCAAGACGTTGATCGCGCAGCCGATGACGCTTTGGATTCAGCAAGTGAACAAGTCTTATCTGCCGCTCAACGGATACATCCATACGGCTCGCAGGCTGGGTGACGACGGTGGGCTCTTCAGTTATCAGCTTGTCGTCGCGCCGTGGATGTATTTCCTCAAATTCCGCCGCGACATGCGGTATTGGCAGGACAAGAGCGTCGAGCACATCTTCGCTGACGTATTCGATGTGCATCCGCAGTCCCGTGGACACTATCAATTTGTATTGTCCAAGCCTCTCTCTCCGCGTTCGTACTGCCGTCAGAGCGAAACCGACTGGAATTTTGTCCACCGGCTGATGGAACAGGAGGGCCTGTACGGATTTTGGCGCCAAGGCAAAGACGGCAAGTCGCATACGCTCGTCGTGACCGACGATATTTATGCGTTGGACGAGGTGTCGCCCGACCAGATCAGATTCAATAGGTCGGGCACAGGCGGCGATACGGATGCGTTCACGCAGTGGGCGGGTTCGCGAACTTTGCAAAGTACCGCTCATGCGACCCGCACATTTGACTACAAGGCGCCGTCCCAGGTCGACAGTCCAAACGGAACGACGTTGCCGACGAAGGCCGGCCAGGGAGATTTGCCAGAACAAGCAGAAGTTTACGAGTACACGGGCGCTTATACCTATGATCGCCAGGATCGGGGTGAGCACCTGTCGAAAATTCGTCTTGAAGAATGGGAGTCACGCGCCAAGCGATTCGTCGGGATGGGTGGAGTGCGGGGGATCGACGCTGGCCAGCGCTTCAAATTGACGGGCCATCCGGAACATGATGGTGATTCGGTCGAGCAACGCGAGTTTGCTGCGATCAAGGTTCGACGCTATATCGAGAACAACCTGCCGCTGTCGAATCGCGAGACCGGGTTGCCCCATAGCATGCAATCCGACCTTGAGCGTGCAAAGGCGCGGTATACGGGCGCGTCCGTCCACCACGATGATGGTTCCGTCGGGTTCTATCTGATCGAAATGGAGGCGCAACGAACCACGGTTCCGTATCGCAGTCCGTTCGAACATTTGAAACCGGAGATGCATCTCGAGACGGCGATCGTTGTCGGGCCACCGGGAGAAGAGGTCCATACCGATCCGCTGAACCGTGTGAAGGTCATGTTCGTCTGGGACCGGCAAAACCCGGGAGATGCTGGCGCGTCGTGCTGGGTCAGAGTCGCGCAATCGGACACCGGTGGAGGCTACGGCGGCGTGCATATTCCGCGAGTGGGTGAGGAAGTCATCGTCGGTTACGTTGGGGGTGACTGTGATCGGCCGATCGTGCTGCATCGCGTCTACAACGGTGCGGCCAGTCCGCAGTGGCATAGCAACGGGATCCTTTCGGGCTATCGATCGAAAGAATACGGCGGCAGCGGTTATAACCAGATGGTGATGGACGATGCGACAGGCCAGAGCCGTGTTCAGTTGATGAGCAGCAGCGCGAATAGTTTGCTGCATCTAGGCTATCTCGTCGAACAAAGCGGAAATATTCGTGGTGCGTATCTCGGATCGGGCTTCGATCTGCGGACGGATGCATACGGAGCCGTGCGTGCTTCGCAAGGGCTATATGTTTCGACGCATCCAAAATCAGCGGACAGTCAGCAGCTCGACGTCCGCGAAGCGCAACAGCAACTCGTCAATGCCGAAAGCATGATCGAGGCGATGTCGCAGGTAAGCGAGATGCATCAGGCGGAAAGCCTGGGTGACGGACATGATGCGCTGAAGGTGTTCACCGATGCGACGCAAAGCAGCATGCACGGCTCGCGCCCAGCGGGACGGACCGCAGGAGGCGGTGCGGGAAATGTGAACGCCTTCAAGACACCGGTCATGCTGGTGTCGAGTCCTGCCGGGATCGCACTGTCGACGCAGGCATCCGTTCATATGTCGAGCGATCAGCAAACGAACCTAGTCAGCGGCCAGAGCACGTTCATCGCCACTGGGAGGTCGTTGGTAGCCAGTGTCGCGGAGAAAATCAGCCTGTTTGTACAAAACGCAGGGATGATGTTGTTTGCGGCCAAAGGCAAGGTGGAGGTACAGGCGCATTCGGACAATATCGAAATAACGGCCGAGAAAGCGGTCAAGGTCATAGCGGCCACGCGGAATATCGAGGTGGCGGCGCAGCAGGAGATTCTACTTACCTCGGGCGGTGCCTATCTCCGGCTCAAAGACGGCAACATCGAGATTCATGCCCCTGGAAAGATCGATGTGAAGGGCGCGCAACACGCATTTAGCGGGCCAACGCGGATCGACTATCCGCTTTCTCCTGCGCCGACGTCCCGAGGTGCAGCGGCGCTGCAATACCATTACCACGACGACACGCCCGTGCACGGTGCCAAGTTCACCATCCACTACGACAGCGGCGCTACCTTTTCCGGTACCGTCGACAGCAAGGGCATGGCTGACCTGACAGGGGCGCCGCATGGGTCGGGGCGTATTGAGTTGGGTGAGGACAGCCGACCGTACGAAATCAAGGCCACCGAGCAAAATCCCGGTTACAAGGCTCATTGGGACGAATTCGACATGCAAGCCACGCTGGACCGAATGCAAGGAGGTCGGGCATGAGCAGCAGTTGGATCAGCCAGGCGGCATCCGAAGTTGGTGATTATCTGTGGAGCGGCGCCGCTACAGTGGGCGACACCGTCGTAGGCGCCGTCGCAGGCGAGTTCTCCCAAAAGCGCAATACTGGTGCCATCGTCGTCGATGCGGTCGTCAGCATGTTCCCCGTTGCGGGAGAAATTACAGCCGCGCGCGACGCCATTGCAATCACGCTTCGCATGTGCGACGACCCGAAAGTTCGTGACGACGGGCGGGAGTGGTTGGCTCTTGTGCTTTGTCTTGTCGCGGTGGTGCCGGTAGTCGGAGGTTTGCTGAAGGGGATAGGCAAGTTGTTGATGCGAGCCCTCGGCAAATCCGACGATCTGGTCAAGCTATGTCAGGAAATACTTGCCTTGATCCGCAAGGCTGGCTTTGGCAATGCTGCCGAGTGGTTCCGGCAACTCGACTTCAGCAAGTATCAATTTGCAGTGAGCAACGCATTCGGCACGATGCTCGATCGCATCCGCAATGCGCTGAATTTCATTCTGAACCGCCTCGGTACTGTTATCCCGGCTCGAGTGGCGAGTTATATCCGGAAGCTGCTGCCGATGCTGGAGGAACTGCGCAAGCTGGGTGACACGAAAATCGCGCTGGCCATCAAGGACCTGATGCGCTTGCTGGAGCATGTGCGAGGCCACATGGTAGAGGGCACCTGGGTGGATGTGAAGATAGGGGGGGGTACCACTCGGACGATGACCGAGGAGGCCCGCTTGGCACACCTTGCCGAGGAGACGAAGAGCCTGGGGCACAAGCCGATGGGCAAGGAAGACTATATACACAAGGACGGATGGCCGGACCTCAGGGAATTCAGGGTGGGCGATGCAATTGGCACCTTCAGCGTAAAGACGCCCATCAAGGCAATTACACGGAGGCCGGGCGAAGTAATGATACGTGTGGTCGATAGCCGAAGATTGGATAGCCCGTGGACGATCGCCGGCAAGTTCTGGGCGGATAAACTCGCTCCAAACGGATTTTGGTGGCGTATCCGGTGCGCGATCAAGCACGCGTGGAGCATGAATGGCAGCTATGCAAGGTTGAAGGTGCCCACTCGAGAAGCCATGGAAAAGCTCGGCATCAAGGTGCCTGCTGATTGGGATGGAATGCGTCTATGGGAGGGGCGCATTGCGGAGCAATGGGACGATGAAGGAGCGGATGCGACCATGCGCTTACTGGTCGGAGGCGACCTTCAGTTCTTCGTGGACTTCAAGCATCCGTCCAACGCTCCTGTTGCCGAGTGGATTAAAACGCAGGTCAAGCCTCAGCGGACGAATTGGACCGACTTGAGGCTGCCCGATCAAGCAGAAGCTCGGGCGCTCTTCCTGGCAGAGCGGGAACGATCGGCCAAGATCAGACACGAAGGCTATGCGCGGCGAACCACTGCCGTTGTCGGAAAACAATCGACTGAAGAACAGAACCAATGATGCTGAATACTCTCACCATGACTCCAGAGCAGGAGTCCGATGCGCGCGCCAAAGCGTTTCACCTCCTCAAGAAATGGACGAGTGTTACGTTCCTCGATCATGCAGTTGATCTGTTCAGGGATTTCCTTCACGCGTACGCCAGGCAGTTGGACACGCCGAGCCCGAATCAACAGGAATTGGAGGCAGCGTATGTCAACGATTTCCTGAGCGCGTTGATAAGGATGGATCAAGGCATTGAGACGCTGCGACAAGGTGCCGACAAGCGATCGGCTTACGATGCGCTCATAACGGGGAGCGAAAAAGGTGGTGAGCTTTTGTTCGGGCGGAGTGCGCACGAGGTTGGTCGAACGTATGACCCGTTTTTCCACGCACTTGGCGTGAGGGACTCGAGATTTTCGGATTTCGAATACGCAACTGGGTATGCGGAAGGGGCGTGGATTGAAGAGTTGAGCTGTCAGGCGCTCAAGTGCACTGTCGGCCTCAATTTTTCCGAATACCTCAGCTATGGCAAGCGTGCCGACGGCGGTACTCGTGTGTTCAAGCACTGGACGTATGAGTCGTTGTTCCAGGACCCGTTGTTTCCAGCATGGCGATATTGGCCGCCCGGTCGCAGCTATCCCGCGGAACTTCCTCCGTGCCCGCCGAAGAACGAATCCGCTGCCGGAGAGATTCATAGCGGCCAGGAGATTCCAGTCGAGGGTATCTGGGAGCCATGGTTTCCGGCCGGCAAGGTCGGTTGCCCGAGCTATTTCCTGAAAGGCAGTATCGCCCACACCTACTTGCTGGAAGGCACCAACGACGAACATGCGGTGGCCTGGCGGCTGCTGTGGGAAGACAAGCGTTACCGGGACGGCAGCATTCCGGCGGAAGAGGCGACTTATTTCCCGACGCCTGTCGTGCAATCGAGGCTCCGGGCCCTGCCCGGGGAGCCTTGTCCGCGCAGAGGTTACTGGCAAAGTCCGGCTGTCAAGGATTCGGTTCACGTCGAAGCCGGAGCGCCGATGCCGGGGCCGCAGCGCACGACGTGGGGAATGGTCATCTGGCATTACGCGGACCCGCAGCCCCATCACGCGAGTTGAGCGACAGGTTTGCTGCCCATCGGGGCGACGATGGGCCCAGTCCGGTGTGCAAGACAATCGGCGCGATCGAGTGTGATGCTCGTTGCCGCCGCCGTCTATGACCTAGCGCCGCTCGCGCACAGGTCGAACAGCACCGGAATGATCATCGACGACGAGCCTGACGCGTGCCTCGAAGCGACGCGGCTCCCAAAACGCACTCGCCACCCTCCGCCCGCCCATGTCGAAAATGAACGACTCGATGTCGGAACGACACAAGCCGCGCGCGACCATTCGAACTAACGTGACAGTCCTCTCATCCGTTCGTTCTTCAGGAGCCGACATGTCCGATTTCATCACCGTGCTGCGCAAGACCTGCCCGATGCCCGTCGTCGATGCGACCAAGTGGAAGCGCATCGGCGGCGATCCGCACACCGTGAACCTCAACGCTTACGTGTCCCGCGACGGCAGCAAGATCATGGGCACGTGGATCTGCACGCCCGGCAAGTTCGAAGTGAACTACGAGAAATGGGAGTACTGCCACTTCCTCGACGGCTATTGCATCATCACGCCGGAAGGCGAGGAACCGGTGCACCTGAAGGCCGGCGACGTGTTCGTGATCGAGCCGGGCATGAAGGGAACGTGGGAAGTCGTGGAGACGGTGCGCAAGTACTTCGTGTTCGCGTGAACGAACCGTTCGGTCCGTCCGGTGCGAAAGCGCCGGTCGGAGACCGATGCGTCCAACCGCGCGCTCCGCTAATCGACGCTCAGCGCCTTTTCGATCGCGGCGATCAATTTGAACGCGTCGTCGCGACCGATCCGCAGGCCGCGGCTGGTGTACTCGCAGCCGAACGCGTAGAAGCTCGGCAACAGCGTGATCGCATCGTTCTGTCGATCGAAGTCGACTTCGCATTTCGTCAATGGAAAGAACGGACGCACTTCGACGGGCGGCTCGTACACGACTCGCGCCCTAGTACAGCTTCCGCGGCGGCAGCATGCGCTTCGCGCGGAGTCGCTGTCTCGACACGGCGCTCGCTTTCTTGCGTTTGCGCTCGGTGGTCGGTTTCTCATACCCGGTGCGGCTGCGCAACTCGCGGATGAGTCCGGTTTTCTCGATGTTTCGCCGGAAGCGGCGCAGCGCGACCTCGACTGGTTCGTCGGGCTTGAGGATGATGGTCGTCATGCAGATCCTGTTCTAAAAGCGTGTGGTGGGAAGCTAGCCGAGTCGCGTCATGACGGCGCTCGCTATCCCGTCGGACTCGAACTCGGAATATCCGGCGCCGATCGACAGTGCGCGCACGGCAGCGAACATTTGCAACTCGGGTTGATGGCGCAACGCGGATCCGGCAAGCCGGTGTTGCGGGACAGCGTCGGTCGGGGAAATCTCGTGTCGCTCGATCAGGCCGAGCAATTCGTCGATGATCATTTCGCGCTCCGAATCGCCAGCCGACTGTCGCCGGCCGCGTCGACATGCATCGGTGGAATCGGTGGAACTACGCGAACAGCGGCTGCTCGCCGCGATTGCCATCGATGACCTGCTCTGCGTACAGCACCGACGCCCGCCGCGCATCGCCCGCCGATTCGAACGGCGTCTTGCTGGCCAACCGGAACGTCTCGCTGCGGGTCAGCGTGTCGATGGTGCCGCGCAGGCAGATCTTCACGGCCGCGTCGAAGCCGCCGTCGTAGTTGTGCGCGCTGCCGTTCCGCGACGGAACGTGCGGGTAGATCAGCGGGTAAATTTCGAAGCCACGATACAGATGCATGCTCATGAGGAACTCCTCTGTTCGTCGCGACAAATCGCACGGACGAACGCAACCGACCGGTATCACCGCTACGCGGCGCGACGGGTGGGGGTGAAAAGAAAACGATGCGTGCGGATGACGGCGCAACGCAGCAAGAGGGCAGAGGGCGGGACGAGCGATCTGGGACGTGACGCGCGCTCGGATGAATTGATCATACGCGCTTCGTGGCCGATGTCCATCTTATTCTCGACGGGGGCGCTGCAAGGCTTCGACCCCTAGCGACGCGCGTCTCGCCAAGTCGCAAATCCCCGTTCGTCATCCAATATCGCGCGGTGCGCCGACGGCTCGCGGCGCGGTCGCCGACGTCAGCCGATCGCATGCATGACGACCAGCAACAACGCCCCGACGACGATCAGCAGCACCGCATGAACGCGCGTGAGCATCACGCATGCAGTCGACGCAAGCGCGATCGCGCGGGCCGGCCACCCGCCGTCGAGCGCCTGCAGCAGCACCCAGGCCGACGCCAGAATCATCCCCGCTGCAACCGGCCGCAGGCCGGCCTCGAGGGCGACTTGCCAACGTGCGCCCTGGTGCCGCCGCCATAGATGCGCGACGCCGTAAATGAGGAACGCGGTCGGCCCGAACAGCGCGAGCGTCGCGATCACCGCGCCCCAGAAGCCGGCCACCTGCCACCCGATCAGCGTTGCAAGCAGAGAGCCGGGGCCCGGCGCCATCCGCGCAATCGCGAAGTCGTTCACGAACTGTGCGGCCGTCATCCAGTGATGAACATCGACGACCTGCCGCTGGATATCGGCGACGATCGCCTGGCCGCCGCCGATGGTGGCGATCGACAGCGGCGCGAACACGCCGGCCAGCGCGACATAGCGGGACGGCGTGATCATCGGCCGCTCCCCCCGGCCGTCGCGCGCGCCGCACGACGGTATTCGAGTGCGACGCTCAGCGTGCCGCCGATCACCACGGTCCACACGAGCGGCCAGTGCAGCACGGCCACCGACACGAACGTGAGCGTCATCACCGTCAGCGGCAGCGCACGGCGCGGCAGTCGGCGCACCGCGGTGATCGCCATCGAGATCGACAGCCCGATCGCCGCGGCCGCGGCGCCGGCGAGCGCGACGTGGGCGAGCGTGAAGCGCGTGAGTGCAGAGAGCGCGACGCCGAACAGCACGATCAGCACGGCGGGCGGCGCGATGACGCCGGTGAAGCCGGCCACCGCGCCGCGCCATCCGGCGAGCCGGTAGCCGATCCAGATCGCGAGGTTCTTCACATTGACGCCCGGCAACGCCTGCGACAACGCGAGTCCGTTCAGGAACGCCTCCTCGTCGAGCCAGCGCCGCTCGTGCACGAATGCGCGCATCATGCGCCCGCTCAATCCGCCGCCAAAGCTGGTCAGGCCGATCTGCGCGAACGCGGCGAACAAGGCGAGGATGCCCGGAGGCGGGGCGATAGCGTCTGGAACGGAGGTCGGGGCGGTCGGCATCGGGCGGGCGCTGACGTGTCGGTTGGGCAGTCGCCCATGGTAGCAAGGGCTGTCTGTCGGCACGCTGACGTGGGGCCGTCGGCGCTCATCCCGCTTTCCGCCGCGCTACGCCCGCACGACCGTCACGCCGGCAGCCTCGATCGGCTCGGTCAGGGCGACGTCGGTTTCCTGCTCGACGACCACGGCCTGCGCGAGCGCCAGCTCGCCGATCACGAATTGCGACGCCGCGCGCAATTTGGATTGCGACGCGAGCACGACCGTCTCCGCGGCGCGTGCCGCGAGCGCGCGCTTGATCGCGGCTTCCTCGAAGTCGCCGGTGCTCAGGCCCGCGACCGGATGCACGCCGGTGACGCCCATGAAATACAGGTCGGCATGGATGCGCGAGATACCTTCGAGCGCCGCTGCGCCGACCGCGACGATCGAATGCTTGTACAGCCGCCCGCCGATCAGGATGACGTCGATCGACGGATGCGCCGCCAGCGCGACGGCCACGCTCGGGCTGTGCGTGACGATCGTCGCGCGCAGGTCGGCCGGCAACTGGCTGACGAGCAGCGCCGACGTCGTGCCGCCATCGACGATCGCGACTTGTCCCGGCGCGATCATCTGGGCGGCGCGACGCGCGATGCGCCGCTTTTCCGCGGTTTCCAGCGTCTCGCGCTGCGCGAACGGCGCGACGGCCGGCGACGCCGGCAGCGCGCCGCCGTGCACGCGCTGCAACAGCCCTTCGGCGGCCAGCTCGCGCAGGTCGCGCCGCACGGTGTCTTCGGATACGCCGAATTGCGCGCTCAGTTCGACGGCCAGCACCTGGCCGTCACGGGCGAGCGTGTCGAGGATCGCTTTCTTGCGTTGGGTCGTCAGCATCGCATTGCACGAAATATCTTGAAATTGCACGAAACTGCACGTTACCATGGGCGCCGTCCTATGTCGAATGGGGAGGCCGCGATGGCCGCAACGCATGAGCGCGTCCGTATCGTCGATACGACGGTGCTGTCCGATGACTGGTACGTGCTGAAGAAGGTGACGTTCGATTTTCTGCGCCGCGACGGCACCTGGCAGCGGCTGAGCCGCGAGACCTACGACCGCGGCAACGGCGCGACCATCCTGCTGCGCAATGCGGCGACGGGCGACGTGCTGCTCACGCGGCAGTTCCGGATGCCGGCGTTCGTGAACGGCCACGACGGGATGCTGCTCGAAGCGGCGGCCGGCCTGCTCGACGATGCGACGCCCGACGCGCGTATCCGCGCGGAAGCCGAAGAGGAAACCGGCTACCGCATGCGCGGCGTGCGCAAGGTGTTCGAGGCGTTCATGAGCCCCGGCTCGGTGACGGAGAAGCTGCATTTCTTCGTCGGCGAATACGACGCGTCGCTGCGCATCGGCGACGGCGGCGGCGTCGCGGAAGAGGGCGAGGATCTCGAGGTCGTCGAGATGCCGCTGCATGCGGCGCTCGACGCGATCGAGCGCGGCGAGATCGTCGATGCGAAGACCATCATGCTGCTGCAGTACGTCGCGCTGCGGGAAACCGCCGGCGTGCGCCCGGCATGACGCCGCTGCTGGTGCTCGTCGCCGGGCCGTGGCGCAGCGGCACCGACGGCGACCCCGCGCGCATCGCCGCCAACCTGCGCCGGCTCGAGCAGGCCGCGCTCGCGGTGTATCGCCGCGGGCACGTGCCGATGATCGGCGAGTGGCTGTCGCTGCCGCTTGCCGCGGCGGCCGGCGCCACGGCGATCGGTGATGCGATCAGCGAATCGTTCCTGTATCCGGCCGCGCACCGGCTGCTGCGGCGCTGCGATGCGGTGCTGCGGATCGACGGCGCATCGCGCGGCGCAGACGCGGACGTGACGCTTGCGCGGCAGCTCGGCAAGCCGGTCTACTCGTCGGTCGAGGCGATACCGGTCGTGCAGGAGAGTTCACAAGCCTGAACGCGATGCCGTGCGGCGTGTCTGACCGTGCGTGCGGCGGCTACGGCCGGTTCGCGGCGCGCTCGGCGCTTGGCGCGGCACTGCGTTGCGCCACACCACGCCACGCCGCGCCGCCGCGGCATCGCAGCATCGCGCTCGAACCGGCGTATGATCGCGCGACATCCGCCGCCTACCGTTCGATTCTTTGCCCAGCTTCGCCATGCCGCTTTCCCGTTCCTCCGATGCGTCCGCCGCACCACTCCCACTGCCCACTGATCGCGTCGGCGCCGCCGTCGAGGCGCTCGCGCGCGCCGATGCGCTCCTCGTGACGGCCGGCGCCGGCATCGGCGTCGATTCGGGGCTGCCCGATTTCCGCGGCACGGACGGCTTCTGGCGCGCCTATCCGGCGCTGCGCCAGGAGCGCTTCGAATTTCACGAGATCGCGTCGCCGCAGGCGTTTCGCGCGCAACCGCGGCTGGCCTGGGGCTTCTACGGGCACCGTCTTGCGCTGTATCGACAGACGCTGCCGCATCAGGGGTTCGGGATCCTGCGACGCTGGATCGACGCGATGCCGAACGGCGGTTTCGTGCTGACGAGCAACGTCGACGGTCAGTTCCAGAAAGCCGGCTTCGATCCGGCGCGCATCGTCGAGATCCACGGTTCGATTCACGCGCTGCAGTGCCTGCGTCCGTGCTCGGACGACACGTGGGATGCGGCATCGTTCGTCCCCGACGTCGACGCCGCCGCGTGCCGGCTGATCGGCGAGCCGCCGCGCTGCCCGCGCTGCGGCGGCCTGGCGCGGCCGAACATCCTGATGTTCGGCGATCACGGCTGGCTCGGCGAGCGCTACGACGCGCAGCAGCGCGCGCTCGACGAATGGATCGCGCAGGCGGGGCGGGTGGTGGTGGTCGAGCTCGGCGCAGGCACCGCGATCCCGACCGTCCGGCTGACGAGCGAGCGGCTCGGCGCCGATGTGATCCGCATCAACGCACGCGAAGCGCATGCGCGCCGCGCGGACGTGATCGGGCTGCAGGGCGGCGCGCTCGCGACGCTCGTCGAACTCGAGCGCGCGTGGCACGGCGGTTGAACGCGGCGGTGCGCGCCGGCCGCCGCCGGTTGCGCGGTTACGGCTGCGCGACGAGCGCCTGAACGAGCGACGGCGCGACCGGCGAACCGAGGCCCGTCACGTAGTCGTAGCCGCCGGCCGCGTTACAGATGCTGCCGCAACTGCCGTTCGACCCGATCGTGACGTCGTGATAGTCGCTGCCGTACGCGCTCTTTCCGATCGCATACAGCATGTCGTAGGTGCCGCTCAGACGGCTCTTGCCGGCCGCCGCGCGCAGCGAATTCGCGATCGCGACGAGCGCCGACCATTGCGGTGCGCCGGCGCTCGTGCCGCCGACCTGGAACCAGCCGGCCTGCCCCTGGTACGTCACCGAGTCGTACACGGCGAAGCCGCTGGACGGATTCGCGTCGTAGCCGACGTCGGGCACGCCACGCTTGCCGGCCACCGGAATCGGCCAGCCGGCCTGACCGGCCGGCTCGCCCTCGGCGGTGCTCACGCCGCCGCCGCTGCCGCTCCACGCCGCTTCGCCGACGTAGTTGCCCGCTGCGTCGACCGACAGCGTCGTGCCGCCCACCGCGACCACATACGGCGATGCGGCCGGGTACTCGGTCCCGGTGCCGCTGTCGCCGGACGACGCGACGAACGTGACGCCCGGCACGTTGAAGTGGCCGTCGTAGGCGGTTTCCCCGCTGAACTCGTTGCCGCCGAAGCTCATCGACACGACCGACGCGCCGCGATTCACCGCAACGTCGACCGCAGCCATCAGATCGGTAAAGCTCGCCGATGCGGCCTCGACCAGCACGATCTTCGCTTTCGGCGCGATGGCGTGCACCCATTCGACGTCGAGCGACATCTCGAGCGACCAGCCGGCGTCCGTCTTGGGCCGGGTGCCGCGCGCATACACCTTGGTGAAACACCCGTTCGACGACGTGCAGGCAGGCAGCGCGAACGCGTTGCTGAAGACGCCGAGATCGGCCTCGATCTTCGGGTCGTCGTACGCGTCGACGATCGCGACGACGATCCCGTCGCCCTGGTTCGCGAGCGCATCGAATCCGTACGCGTGCCGCACGAGCGCGGGCGTGAGGCCGGCGACGGTGGCCGTGCTCGCACGCGGCTTGGTGTGGAACGGCGGGCGGGCGAATCCTTTCGGCGCGCGGTGGCCTTCGATGTACGACTGCTGGGCGCCGTCGTCGGCGAGCGCGACGCTCGACCCGAGCAGCGACGCGCACAGCGCCGGAATCAACATGGATGACAGGCGAATATTGTTCATTTTGAGAATCTCCCCGTGCCGACGGATCGACGGCGAATTGATTCTATGAAATAGCCGGAATGAATTACATCGAATATCGGCAGGATGCGGGAATGTCTGGATGAGGGTAAATACGCGGAATGCCCGGCGCATGGGGCTTGTCATGACCGGAACGGACCGCCTGGCGCAGGTTTCTCCGACTTCCGAACGGCCGCTGACTCATTAATCGATTTATTTTGTGGATTTGTAATGTTCGGCGTAATTCATCGGAAAATGGCGAATCCGGCGGCCGTGTGCGAACGATACGACGCGCCGGCATTGCGGCCGCCGCACGATTGCGCATACAGTTCGGCGTACGCCGCGCCGGCCATCCGGCGCCGTCAGCAAGGAGTTTTCGTGTTCCCTTCGATCGTCGCGATCTTCGTCGGCGCCGGGCTCGGCGCCGTGTTGCGCTGGTTCCTGGGCCTCGCGCTCAACGCGTTCGTGCCGGCCATGCCGCTCGGCACGCTGGCCGCGAACCTGCTCGGCGGCTACGCGATCGGCATCGCGGCCGTCGTGTTCACGAGCCGCGTCGGCCTGCCGCCCGAGTGGCGGCTGTTCGTGATCACCGGCTTCCTCGGCGGCCTCACGACGTTCTCCACCTACTCGGTCGAAGTGATGACGCACGCGCTGCAGGGCGAATTCGGATGGGCGTTCGCGGTGGCTGTCCTACACTTGACTGGTTCGTTCACGCTGACGGCGCTCGGCATGTGGACCGCCAGCGCGTGGTTCGCGCCGGCCTGAGCGCGCCGGCATCCGGAGAACGCGATGGACACCGTGTTCCTGCGTTTCTATGTGCATGAGCAGCAGCGGCTGCACTGGAAGCCGCTATGGGAATGGCTGCTGGAGGAAGCTAACCGGATGGGCGTCGCGGGCGGTTCCGCGTTCCGCGCGATGGCCGGCTTCGGCCGGCATCGCGTGCTGCATGAGGACCGCTTCTTCGAGCTGCAGGGCTCGCTCACGATCGAGGTCGAATTCATCGTCACCGAGGACGAGGCGCGGCAACTGCTCGAACGGCTGTCGCGCGAGAAAGTGCGCGTGTGCTACGCGATGATCCCGGCGAGCTTTGGCGTGATCGACACGCTGTCGGCGCCGCCGGCCGCGGGGCCGGCGGTGTAGCGCAACGCGTCAGATGCCGAACAGCGTCAGCGACACGGCTGCGCGCGTGACGATCATCAGCAGCACCTGCACGATCACGAACAGCAGGATCGGCGACAGGTCGATGCCGCCGAGGTTCGGGATCACGCGGCGCAGCGGGTTCAGGAACGGCGCGGTGAGCTGGTAGAGGATCGGCATCGCCGGCGAGCGCGGATTGAGCCACGACAGCAGCGCCATCAGGATCGTCATCCAGATCACGAGATTGAGCGCCCACTTCACGACGGTCAGCAGCGCGACCACGACGAGCGTCGCGATCACCGCAGCCGGGTCGAAGCCGGCCATCACGACCATCAGCACCACATAGACGAGCGCGGTGAGCAGCGCGGCGACGACGCTTGCCCAGTCGATGCCGCGCACGCCCGCGATCACGCGGCGCAGCGGCAGCACGAGCCAGTTGGTGGCCTGCAGGACGGCCTGCGTGACGGGGTTGTACGGCGGCACGCGCACGGCCTGCATCCAGACGCGCAATATCAGCGCGGCGCCGAACAGCGTGAAGACGGTATTGAGCAGAAAACGGGCGATCTCGCCGAACATCGTTGGCATCCTTTTTATGCAGTCGAGTAGCGTGCGGCCGCCAACGCCGGATGGCGGCGCATCGGCCGACACCTTATCACGCCTCGTCTCGCGGCGGGGAGGGGTGCCCGGTGGTGCGCGCGAGCGACGCTTCGACGGCCTGGGCGAGCGCCGGCAGCGTGGCCGGCGGCGCCGTGCGTTGCGCCGCGAGTGCCACCGCGCGGCGCGTCATCAGCGCGTACAGCGTCGCGTGGTCGCCGCCGCGCGCCTCGAGCAGCGCGAGCTGGCGCTCGACGATGCCGGTGTCGCCGCGCGACACCGGGCCGGCGAGCGCGTTCGCGAGGCCCTTGTCGCGGGCGGTCTCGATCGTGCCGGCGAGCATCGGCAGCAGCGCGCGCAACGCGGCGGCTTCGTCGAAGCCGAGGCCGCGCCACAGCTCGACCGCTTCCGCCAGCCCGCACAGCGCGAAGCTCGCCGCGTAATGCGCGGCCCCGTGATACAGCATCCGGCCGCCGGCGGGAATCGACAGCGGGTGGCAGCCGAGTGCGGCCACGAGCCGCATCAGCGTCGCATGCAATGCGCCGTCGGCCTCGATCGTGACCGAGCAACCGTCGATGCGCGTGAGGTCGGCGTCGGTGCCGCCGAACAGGTAGAGCGGATGAAAGCCGCCGGTGGCTGCGCCTTGCAGCCGGGCCGGATCGAGCAGTTCCACCGCCGAGGCGCCGCTGCAGTGCACGAGCGCCTGGCCGCTCGCGCGGGCCGCATCGAACCGCAGTGCGGCGGCGGCGGGCGCGAGCTGGTCGTCGGGGACGGTCAGGAAGATCAGGTCGGCCGCATCGACGACCTGCTGCGGCGTGTCGACTGCCCGGCAGCCGTCGATGCGGGCTGCGAGTTCTGCGGCGGAAGCGGCCGTGCGGCTCGCGACTGCGGTGACCGGAAAGCCGGCCGCCGCGAAACGCATCGCGACGCAGTTTGCGAGACGGCCGGCGCCGATGAAGCCGAGGCGGGGAGTATCGGGTACGGACATGGGCGGGGCGGGGACAAGAACGGGGCAGCCGCCAGTATCGCAGGAATGACGACGGCGTCGCGACGGCGCGGGCACACGTGGAGCTCGTCGAGCGCGTTGGTGCTCGCCGTGGCGAGTCGTTGCAAGAATGTATGTCGTGAGCGCGGAGCTTCGAGGGAGGACGGTTACGACCCTCAAACTGAGTGGGCCGCTTGCCCATCGGAACGGTCGGCGTCTTGTCTCGAATTTGTAATCGTTCATTACGGCACGCTGCGAGCCGTGGGGGCGTGGTCCGGTAAGAACGACCGAGTGGTGTGCCCCGCGTGGGCCGGTCGGACGAAATCCTGCGTGTCGGTGCGGCACGCGATGGCCGCGCGAGCGGGGCATCGTGGTGGCCCTCGCGGCCCGGAATTGCAATTTGCAACAAATGCGCGACCCGCCCGGAGCGGGTTTTCGCTACATTGCTTGCATGCGACGTGCGCGCCTGCCGTCGCCGACCGGAGCGCACAAATTACCGCTCCAGCAGGAGAATCGAAGTGAAAAAGCTCATTCCGTTCATCGCCGCCGCCGCGCTCGGCCTGGGTGCCGCGAGCGCCGCGCAGGCCCACGTGTCGATCGGGGTCGGCATCGGTATCCCGGTTGCGCCGGCATACCCCGTGTACGCGCCGCCGCCGCCCGTCTACTACGCACCGCCGCCTCCGCCCGTGTATTACGCGCCTGCGCCGGCGTACTATGCGCCGCCGCCGGTGGTGGTCGGCGGCTATTACGGCCGTCCGTACTGGCATCACGGTTATGGCGGCTGGGGCCACCACGGCTACTGGCGCCGCTGACGCGTCGCGCGCGGCGACGGCCGCGTGAAGCAGAACGGCGCAACGCCCGGTGACGGACGTTGCGCCGTTCTTCATTTCAGGCGCCCGATGCCGCGTGGGCGGCACGTTGCGCTCACGCGGCGTGAACGATTAGATCGCGGTAGCCGCCGACGATCACGCTATAAGAGAAATACGCGAACAGCAGCGCCGACGCGACATGGCACGCGCGCATCAGCCCCGCGCCCGCACGCTTGCGGCCGTGGCTCGCGAGCGTGCAGATGAACAGCGTCCACGCGAGGCCGCCGAGGAAGAAGCCGGACAGGAACACCGAAGCCGTAGCCGGCGTGGTCGCGCCGGCTTTCGCGATCAGTGCGCCGCCGACCGCCGCGAACCACAGGATCGCGCTCGGCGACGACATCGCCAGCAGCAGCCCGCGTACGAAGCTGCGGCGCGCGCTCGCACGCGGCGCGGGTGCGTCGCCGGCGCGGTCGTCGGCATCGGCGGGCGGCGCGATCGCTTCGCGCGCCATCTTCCACGTGAGGAACAGCAGCACCGCGCCGCCGCCGATCCAGACGATCCAGCGCACGGCCTCGAACTGCAGCAGCACGGCCATGCCGGCCAGCGCGAGCGCGGCGTAGACGAGATCGCCGACGCACGAGCCGAGGCCGAGCCAGAAGCCCGGCCGAAAGCCGTGCGACAGCGTCAGCGACAGCATCGCGACGTTGACGAGGCCGATGTCGAGACACAGCGACAGCGACAGGAAGAAGCCGTCGGACAGCATCGAGGCGGGTGGAAAGCTCATCGTCGTTGCTCGGGTGGAGTCGATGGTGCGTGCCGATGCGTGTCTGCGCACGGGCCGATCAAAGTCCGATCTCCTGCCAGAGCCGGTCCACGCGCGCCTTGACGGCCGCGTCCATCTCGATCGGCCGGCCCCATTCGCGGTTGGTCTCGCCCGGCCACTTGTTGGTCGCGTCGAGCCCCATCTTCGAACCGAGCCCGGCGACCGGCGACGCAAAGTCGAGATAGTCGATCGGCGTGCTGTCGACCATCACGGTGTCGCGCACCGGATCGACGCGCGTCGTGATGGCCCAGATCACCTCGTTCCAGTCGCGGATGTTCACGTCCTCGTCCACGACCACGATGAACTTCGTGTACATGAACTGCCGCAGGAAGCTCCATACGCCGAACATCACGCGCTTCGCATGGCCCGCGTAGCTCTTCTTCATCTGCACGATGGCCATCCGGTAGCTGCAGCCTTCCGGCGGCAGATAGAAGTCCGTGATCTCGGTGAACTGCTTCTGCAGCAGCGGTACGAACACCTCGTTGAGCGCGACGCCGAGCACGGCCGGCTCATCGGGCGGCTTGCCCGTATAGGTCGAGTGATAGATCGCGTCGCGGCGCATCGTGATGCGCTCGACCGTGAACACCGGAAACCACTCCTGCTCGTTGTAGTAGCCGGTGTGGTCGCCGTACGGGCCTTCGAGCGCGTGCTCGTACGCGGCCGCCGCATTGCCGGCCGGCCGCGGCGGCGCGCCGGCCGGGGCCGGCGCGGGCGTGCCTTGCTGCGGATAAATGAAGCCTTCGAGCACGATTTCCGCGCGCGCGGGCACCTGCAGCGTGTCGACGCCGGGCGTCAGGCACTTCGCGAGCTCGGTGCGGCTGCCGCGCAGCAGGCCGGCGAACTGATACTCGGACAGCGTGTCGGGCACCGGCGTCACGGCGCCGAGCGTCGTGGCCGGATCGGCGCCGAGCACGACCGCGACCGGATACGGTTGGCCCGGATTCCTCAAGGCGAATTCGCGGAAATCCAGCGCGCCGCCGCGATGGGCGAGCCAGCGCATGATCAGTTTGTTTCGGCCGATCAGCTGCTGGCGGTAGATGCCGAGGTTCTGGCGCGACTTGTTCGGCCCGCGCGTGATGGTGAGGCCCCACGTGACGAGCGGCCCGGCGTCGCCGGGCCAGCAGGTCTGGATCGGCAGCTTGTGCAGGTCGACGTCGGCGCCTTCCCAGACGATCTCCTGGCATGCCGGCGACGACACCGATTTCGGCGCCATGTCCCACACGGCCTTGGCGAGCGACAGCAGCTTGCCGGCGTCCTTAAGGCTCTTCGGCGGATCCGGCTCCTTCAACGCGGACAGCAGCCGCCCGAGGTCGCGCAGCGAGCCGAGCGCGGCGTCGTCGCCCGCATCGACGCCCATCCCGAGCGCGACGCGGCGCGGCGTGCCGAACAGGTTGCCGAGCACCGGAAACGCATTGCCCGGCGGCGCGTTGAACAGCAGCGCAGGGCCGCCGGCGCGCAGCACGCGGTCGCACAGCTCAGTCATTTCGAGCACGGGCGACACGGGCTGCGTGACGCGCCGCAGTTCGCCGAGCGCCTCGAGGCGCTGAATGAAATCTCGTAAGTCTTTGTATTTCATGAAGATGGTCCGGATTGCCCGCGACGCGGGCAACGGTGAGCGGGCGCAACTGCCGGTGCGGCCCCGAATCGATCGCCGATTTTACCCGCGCCGCCGCGCGCCCGCCCGCCAGTGAAAAAAGTAGACCGCGCTGGAAGCCCCTTCGGCAGGGGCCTCGCGATCTGAAGGCTGCTTCAACATTACTTTTTGTTATAATTTCGAGGTTTTATAGTGTTGACGATCTATAAAACCCTGCTAGAATCCGCTCACATTGGTTGCAGGGTAAAAGGCTTCGAGCCGCCAATCACCGATCTTCGACGCAGCGCGTCACCGTCCGCCGAATCCTGCACGGCGTCTTTCGACGGTCTTTAGTCGTAGTCTCGGCCAGCGCCACCTGACGCTGGTTTTTTGCGTGAGTGCCACCGCGTGTGCCCACCTTGCACAAGATGCAAAGGTGCTGGCCTTCTTACACCGTGGCCTCGAACGGTACTTATACCGTTTCCCCGATGCTTGTGCGTCCGACCAAGGCGTGCGGCGTCGTGATTCCGCGGCGCGTATTCTGTCTCGCCATCGAGCCGAGCGAGCCGCACGAGTCATGTTCATGGGAGATGATCTGAATGAACGCTTGGTTATCGTGGCGTCCCACAGAGCAGCATGCGCAGTTCGTGCGCGACATGCTGCGCCGGGGGACGCGTGTCAGTCACCACTTATTCAGCGTTGTCGGCTGTCTCGCTGTCGCAGTTGCGCTCGCCCTCTGGCTCGTGCCGACCGTGCGCGGGAACCTCGCAGCAAAGCTGATGCCGATCGTATCCGCGGCCATGCAAGCCGGTCCGGCCCGTCTGCTGTCCGGCCATCCGCTGCCGAACTTCGCGCCCGCCGGCGCGCAGCCGCAGCAGGAAGACGCGACCGAAACGGACGCGCTCGCCGTCGGTCTCGACGTCGCGCCTGAAACCTCCGCGCAGAACGATGCGGCCGATGCGGCCCGCAACGGCCCGTCGCCGGTCGCGCTCGCGAAACTGATTCCGACCCAGCGGGTTCCGGCCGACGCCCGTGACGATCGCACGCTCGCGTCGAACCGTGAACAGGCGCTCGTCGCCACCTACCTGTCGCGCCGCTACCGGGTCGCGCAGGAGCCGCTCGGCCAGCTCGTCAAGGCGGCGTTCCAGACCGGCCGCGACGTCGGCCTCGATCCGCTGCTGCTGCTGTCGGTGATGGCGATCGAATCCGGCTTCAACCCGTACGCGGAAAGCGGCGTCGGCGCGCAGGGGCTGATGCAGGTCATGTCGAAGGTCCATTCCGACAAGTTCGAATACTTCGGCGGCACCGATACCGCGCTGCAGCCGCTCGCGAACCTGCAGGTCGGTGCGCTGGTGCTGAAGGACTGCATCGCGCGCGGCGGCTCGCTCGCGAACGGCCTGCGCCTGTACAACGGCTCGACGAACCCGGACGACAACGCGTACGGCGCGAAGGTCATGGCCGAGCGCGGCCGCCTGCGCGACGTGGCGCACGGCCGCAACGTGCCGGTCAATGCACCGCAGGCGCCGGTCCAGGCGTCGAAGCCGATCGTCACCGCGGCCGTCACGGCAGCCGCAGGCGGCGCCAAGCGCGTGCATGCGACGCTCGACGCCGCGCAGCCGCTCGCCGCGAAGACCGCGGCACCGAAGGGCGCGCAGCAGGACGACGCGAGCGTCGACACCGCGAAGCAATCGCACGGCGAGCATTCGGAACTGGGCGCGTAACGACCGCAGGTTTCACCCGCACGAATAGAAAAAGCACCCGGTCGGGTGCTTTTTTCTTTTGTATCGACGCAGATGGACCGCCGGCCGGCGCGGTGCCACGGGTTCCGTGGCTCAGTGGTGGCCGAACAGTTTGGCCAGCCGCTCGACCGCTTCCTCGAGCCGTGAATAGGCCGTCGCATACGACAGCCGGATATAGTCGCGCGGCGCATGGACGCCGAAATCCATGCCCGGCACCAGCACGACGCCGGCGTCGTGCAGCATCGCATGCGTGAGCGCGGCGCTGTCGCCGGCTGCCGGGTGGGCAACGCCGCCGCAATGTGCGTAGACGTAGAACGCCCCGTCGGGCATCACCGGGACCTTGAAGCCGAGCCGTTCGAGCGCCGGCGCGATGAAGTCGCGGCGACGCTTGAATTCGAGGCGGCGCGCTTCGTAGATGTCGAGCGTCGCCGGTTCGAAGCAGGCGAGCGCCGCATGCTGCGCGAGCGCGGACGGACAGATGAACAGATTCTGCGACAGCTTTTCGAACGTGCCGACCAGCGCCGGCGGCACGACGAGCCAGCCCAGCCGCCAGCCGGTCATGCTGAAGTACTTCGAGAAGCTGTTCACCGTGACGACGTCGTCGCCGTACGACAGCGCCGACACGGGCGCCGCATCGTAACTGAGGCCCTGATAGATCTCGTCGACGATCGTGAAGCCGCCGCGTGCGCGCACCGCCTCGACGATCCTTTTGAGCTCGTCCGGCTCGAGCGACGTGCCGGTCGGGTTCGACGGCGACGCGAGCAGCACGCCGCGCGTGCGGTTGCCCCAGCGCGTGCGGACGTCGTCGGCGGTGAGCTGAAAGCGCGCTTCCGGGCCGCTCGGCACGAGCACCGGCCGGCCTTCGGCCGCCGCGACGAAGTGCCGGTTGCACGGATACGACGGATCGGGCATCAGCACCTCGTCGTCGCGGCCGACGAGCGCGAGGCACGCGAGCAGCAGTGCGGCCGATGCGCCGGCCGTCACGACGATCCGCTCGGGGCTGATCGTGAGGCCGTACGCGCGCGCATAGTGCGCCGCGATCGCTTCGCGCAGCGGCGCAATGCCGAGCGCGCTCGTGTACTGCGTGACCCCGCGGCGCAACGCAGCCGCGGCCGCCTCGACGACGGGCTCCGGCGCGGTGAAGTCCGGCTCGCCGATCCCCATGTGGATAACATCGCGCCCGGAGGACTCGAGCCGCTGTGCCTCCTTCATCAGTTCCATCACATAGAACGGCTGGATCGCGTCGACGCGTGCGGCGAGCGTGACGAGCGAATCGGCGGTGGTATTCATCGGTCGGGCGGAGCGGGCAGGGGAAGGGGAAACGAAAAACGGGCGCGCATGCGCCCGTCGATACACGGATCAGCTGTTGCGACGCGCCTGCGTTTCGGCGGGGCGCAGCTTCGCGGCGAGCTTGTCGAGCACGCCGTTCACGTACTTGTAGCCGTCGGAGCCGCCGAACGTCTTCGTGAGTTCGACCGCTTCGTTGATGATGACGCGGTACGGCGTTTCGACATGGTGCGTGAGCTCGAACGTCGCGATCAGCAGCACGGCGCGTTCAACCGGCGACAACTGGTCGATCGGACGATCCAGCGACGGCGTGATCGCTTCGACCAGCGTCGCGTGCTCGCGAATCACACCGTGCAGGATGGCCTCGAGCAGTTCCTTGTCGGCCTTGTCGTAACCGAGCGCGCCGCGCAGTTGCGCGTCGATCTCGCCGGAGGACGCGTTCGACAGCAGCCACTGATACAAGCCCTGCGTCGCCAGCTCGCGCGATTGTCGGCGGGCGCTCTTTTTCATGCGCGCTCCTCTTCGTCGTCTTCGTCTTCTTCTTCGTCGTCGCCGAGCTGGTCGAGCGCCATCGTCAGGTTCGCCATCTCGACCGCGACGCGAGCGGCGTCACGACCCTTTTCGGTCATGCGCGCGACGGCTTGCTCGTCGTTTTCGGTCGTCAGCACCGCGTTCGCGATCGGCAGGTTGAAGTCGAGGCCGATGCGCGTGATGCCCGCACCGCTTTCGTTCGACACGAGTTCGAAGTGGTACGTCTCGCCGCGGATCACCGCGCCGAGCGCGATCAGCGCGTCGAACTGGCCGCTTTCCGCGAGCTTTTGAAGCGCGAGCGGGATTTCCAGCGCGCCCGGCACCGATACGAGCAGCACGTCTTCACCCGACACGCCGAGGCGCTCGAGTTCTTCGACGCATGCATCGGCGAGGCCGTTGCAGACGGGTTCGTTGAAGCGGGATTGCACGATGCCGATACGCAGGCCGTCGCCTTCGAGATTCGGTTGGTATTGTCCGATTTCCATGATCTGGTCCGTGGTGTGGATGAACGGTTATAGGGCGAAAGCGCCGCGGCGGGTTACGCGTTGGACGCCGGGCAGGACTTGGCTTCGTCGCCGGGCATCGGAATGAAGCCCGTGACTTCGAGGCCGTAGCCGGACATGCTGCCCAGCTTGCGCGGATTCGACAGCACCTGCATCTTGCCGACGCCGACATCACGCAGGATCTGCGCGCCGATGCCGAACGTCTTGAAATCGACCGGCCGGCGCTTCAGCGCAGCGGCCTTCTGTTCCTCGTCGAACGCCTTGAAGACGTCGATCAGATGTTCTTTCGTGTCGCCGCAGTTGAGCAGCACGATCACGCCGAGGTCGCGCTCCGCAATCTCGCGCATCGCTGCGTCGAGCGTCCACGAGTGCGTCGAGATGCCCGTCTCGAGCAGGTCGAGCACCGACAGCGGCTCGTGCACGCGCACCGGCGTATCGACGTCGGGCGCCGGCGCGCCGCGCACCAGCGCGATGTGCGGCGAGCCGCTCGGCTGGTCGCGGTACAGCACCGCGCGGAACGTGCCGTGCGCGGTCTGCATCGTGCGCTCGGCGATCCGCTCGATGATCGACTCGGTGCGGCTGCGGTACTGGATCAGGTCGGCGATCGTGCCGATCTTCAGATCGTGTTCCTTCGCGAACTCGAGCAGATCGGGCAGGCGCGCCATCGTGCCGTCGTCCTTGATGATCTCGCAGATCACCGCGGCCGGCGTGAGCCCCGCGAGCGCGGTGAAGTCGCAGCCGGCCTCGGTATGGCCGGCGCGCACCAGCACGCCGCCCGGCTGCGCCATGATCGGGAACACGTGGCCCGGCTGCACGATGTGCTCGGGGCGCACGTCGTGCGCGACCGCCGTGGCGATCGTATGTGCGCGGTCGGCGGCCGAGATGCCGGTCGTCACGCCTTCGGCCGCTTCGATGCTGACCGTGAATGCGGTGCCGTACTGGGTGCCGTTGCGGTAGGTCATCAGCGGCAGGTGCAGCTGCTTGCAGCGTTCCTGCGTCAACGTCAGACAAATCAGCCCGCGGCCGTACCGGGCCATGAAGTTGATCGCTTCCGGCGTGACGAACTCGGCGGCGATCACGAGATCGCCTTCGTTTTCGCGGTCTTCTTCGTCGACCAGGATCACCATCCGGCCGGCTTTCAACTCCGCGATGATGTCGAGCGTGGAGGCGAGCGTCATAAAGGGGCGAGAAAAAGGAAAGTGCGTATTTTACGCCAGCCGGACCGCGTTTCGGCTGGCACGGGCCGCGCGCCCGGCAAGCGCGCCGAAAAGCCGCGCGACCGGGCCGTGACGCGAACCTGCAATGCGCGACGGCAGGACGGCCGGCCGGGCCGCCGCGCCGGGTGTTGCGCCGGCCGTCGCGCCCGGTGTCACGTGTTCGTCACGCAGGGCGTCAAGCGTGGTCGTTGCGGCCGCCGAGGTAATCGAGCTTGCCGAGTTCGACGCCGTTGTGGCGCAGGATGTCGTACGCGGTCGTCACGTGGAAGAAGAAATTGGGCAGCACGAAGTCCAGCAGGTAAGACTGGCCGGTGTACTCGATCGGGCCGACGCGCATCTTCAGCACGATCTGGCGCGCTTCGCTGCCGTCGATCTGGGCTGCGTCGAAGCTCTTCAGATAGTCGATCGTCTTCTGGACGCGCGCATGCAACTCGTCGAACGACTGTTCGACGTCCGGATAGCTCGGGATATCGACGCCGGCAAGCCGCGCGGCGCAGCCCTTGGCCGTGTCGGTCGCGATGTATACCTGGCGCACGAGCGGCAGCATGTCCGGATAGAGGCGTGCGCCGATGAACACCGACGGATCGATCTGCTTCTCGGCCGCATGCGCCTGCGCCTTGCCGAGGATGTGCTGCAGGTTGGTGAGGCCGCGGATCAGGACGGGCAGCGAAGCCTGATACATCGAGATGGACATGGAAACGACTCCTGGTGGAAAAGGGAGCAGCCGGTACGCGGCGTGGCGCCGAATCCGCTGCCGTTGCATCTTAGCGCGACGCGCCGGCGCGTGCGCGCCGTTGGCCGTCCGGCCAGGTGTCGGCACGCGCCGCCGACGGCCATCGGACGACCGCGGGCCCGCGCCCGTCGCATCAGTCCCGGTGCAGGCTCTGCGACGCGCAGATCATCCGCTCGATCGCGATGCTGTGGCCGAGTGCGCCATCGGGGGAGGTGGAGGCCGCCTGCGTGCACGGTCAGCCGCACGCAGGCGTCGGCGTCGTCCGGCGCGCCGAGCGGCCGGCGCGATTCGATGCGGCCGACGGCCGCGACGATGCCGGTGAGCATCGTGACGGCGAAGGCGCCGTTCAGTGGGCGCCCGCGGGCGGCGCGACGCGCGCGACGATCCGCAGATCGTCGCCGACCCGCTCGACGCTGTGGAACGCCAGCCGCGTGCGGCCGTCGAGGCTCGTCGGCGCGGCGAGATCGAACATCGCGGCCGCGTCGCTGCCGAGCAGGCTCGGCGCCAGATAGACGAGCAGCTCGTCGACGCACTGCTCGCGCAGCAGCGAACCGTTCAGCTTGTGGCCGGCCTCCACGTGCAGCTCGTTGACGCCGCGCGCGCCGAGCGCCGCAAGCATTCCGGGCAGATCGACCTTGCCTTGCAGGTTCGCCAGCGACACGACTTCGGCGCCGCGCGACTGCAGCACGTTCGCGCGGATCTCGCCGGCGGCGTCGAGCCGGCCGCAGAAGATCAGCAGCGGCGCGCCTTCGAGCAGCCGGGCGTCGAGCGGCAGGTCGAGCCGGCTGTCCACCAGCACGCGCTGCGGCTGACGCGGCGTGTCGATGCCGCGGACGGTCAGGAGCGGATTGTCCTCGCGCACGGTGCCGATGCCGGTGAGGATCGCGCACGCGCGCGCACGCCACGCATGGCCGTCGAGACGCGCGGCCTCGCCGGTGATCCATTGGCTTTCGCCGGACGGCAGCGCGGTGCGCGCATCGAGCGAGGCGGCGGTCTTCATCCGCACCCACGGACGTCCGCGCGTCATCCGCGACACGAAGCCGATGTTCAGTTCGCCGGCTTCGTACGCGAGCAGCCCGCAGCGTACGTCGATGCCTGCGTCGCGCAGCATCCCGAGGCCGCGCCCGGACACCTGCGGGTTCGGGTCTTCCATCGCCGCCACGACCTTCGCGACGCGCGCGTCGATCAGCGCGTTCGCGCACGGCGGCGTGCGGCCGAAGTGGCTGCACGGCTCGAGCGTCACGTAGACGGTCGCGCCGGCCACGTCGCAGCCGCGCGCGCGCGCGTCCTTCAGCGCTTGCACTTCCGCGTGATCCTGGCCGGCCGGCTGCGTGAACCCTTCGCCGATCACGTCGCCGTCCTTGACGATCACGCAGCCGACGCGCGGATTCGGCGCCGTCGTATACATGCCGCGCGCCGCGAGCGCGAGCGCGCGTTGCATGTGCGCGAAGTCGGTATCGGAGAACATGCGCGCGGGCCCGGTCAGGCGGCGAGCGCCGCGAACGCGCGGCGCGCGGCGGCGAGCGTCGCGTCGATCACCGCGTCGTCGTGCGTGCTCGACACGAAGCCGGCCTCGTACGCGGACGGCGCGAAGTACACGCCTTCGTCGAGCATCAGATGGAAGAAGCGATTGAAGCGTTCGACGTCGCTCTTCGTGACTTCCGCGAAGCTCGCCGGCACGCGCTCGGCGAAGTACAGGCCGAACATCGCGCCGATCGAGTCGGCCGCGAACGGCACGCCGGCCGCGCGCGCTTCCGCCGCGAGGCCGTCGGCGAGGCGCTTCGTCTGCGCGGTGAGCGCGTCGTAGAAGCCGGGTGCCTGGATCAGCTGCAGCGTCTTCAGGCCCGCGGCGACCGCGATCGGATTGCCCGACAGCGTGCCGGCCTGGTACACGCCGCCGAGCGGCGCGAGATGGGCCATGATGTCGCGGCGGCCGCCGAACGCGGCGGCCGGCATCCCGCCGCCGATCACCTTGCCGAGGCAGGTGAGGTCGGCCGCGATGCCGTAGTGCTGCTGGGCGCCGCCGAGCGCGACGCGGAAGCCGCACATCACCTCGTCGAAGATCAGCACCGCGCCGTGCTTCGTGCACAGCGCGCGCAGCGCGTTCAGGAATTCCGGCGTGCCGCGCACGAGGTTCATGTTGCCCGCGACGGGCTCGACGATCACCGCGGCGATTTCGTCGCCGAACGCGCCGAACGCTTCTTCCAGCTCGGCGACGTTGTTGTATTCGAGGACGGTCGTGTGCTTCGCGATGTCGGCGGGCACGCCGGCCGAGGTCGGATTGCCGAACGTCAGCAGGCCCGAGCCGGCCTTGACCAAGAGGCTGTCCGCGTGGCCGTGGTAGCAGCCCTCGAACTTGACGATGCGGCTGCGGCCCGTGAAGCCGCGCGCGAGACGCAGCGCGCTCATCGTGGCCTCGGTGCCGCTCGACACCATCCGCACCTGCTCGATCGACGGCACCAGCTTGCAGATTTCTTCGGCGATCTCGATCTCGGCCTCGGTCGGCGCGCCGAACGAGAAACCGTCGGCGAGCACGCGCTGCACGGCCGCCAGCACTTCCGGATGGACGTGACCGACGATCATCGGGCCCCACGAGCCGATGTAGTCGATGTACTGCTTGCCGTCGGCGTCCCAGAAGTACGGGCCCTGCGCGCGCGCCACGAAGCGCGGCGTGCCGCCGACGGAACGGAACGCGCGGACGGGCGAGTTGACGCCGCCCGGGATGGTCTTCTGGGCGCGTTCGAAGAGGATCTGGTTGTTGGACATGAGCGAAACCTGAGAGAAGGGCGCGGGGGCCTCGTGCACGGGCCGCGGCGCCTGGGCGGAACGATCGTCTGATTGTACCGGAGACGCACGCGGCGGGCCCGGCGCGCGCGCTGCGGCCTTTGCGCGCGCGACGCGGGCCGGCGCGCACGGGGCCGGCCGGGGCGATGCGGCACGCTTTTCGGCCAGCGGCCGGGGCGATGCGGCACGCTTTTCGGCCAGCTTCTCGGCTCGAATCTCGGCCAGCTTATGGACCCGTTTACCGGCGCGGCTTGCGCTTGCCGGTCAGCTCCGCCCAGCGCTTTTCCAGCGGACCTTCGACCATCGGCTTGATCGACGTGCCGGAGCTCTGTGCATCCCAGGTCTGCACCGAGTACGGATGCACGCGCAGCGCGTCGCGCGGGATCATGACGTCCTGATGCGCGTCGACGAGCCAGTCGTAGACGAAGTCGATGCACAGCCGGTAGCCGCGCCTGGTCGTCGCGTCGGGCACCTCGTACGGCGCGCGCGTCACGTAGCCGGAGCCGAACACGCCTTTCGGCGCCTGCGCGACGCGGTGCAGGAACACGCGGTCGCCCGGCACGATGCCGCGTGCGAAGCCGCAGCCCCATACGTCGTGCACGGCGTCGCCGGCCTTCACGCGCGCGGCGACGTCGGGCAGTTCGGGCCACGGCCATTTCTTGGGGCTCCAGATCAGCAGGAAGGCGGTCATCGGTTCGGTCGTGCGTCGATTGGGTCGGATGGGGGCAGCGGCGAGCGGCAAGCTTAATACGATTGAGACGACTCGGCGCGGGCGCGCGGGCGAAGCACGCGCTCACTGCGCGTGCGTTCGCGGCCCTACGCCGACACCGGCCGACGGCCGGCGGCGCGAAAAGTTGCGCGTACAATCAAGGGCCGATGCGCCGCCCGCGGCGCGCTCCGTCGTCTTCACTGCCACGCGCGCCGCTGCGCGCGGGCTCCCATTGCGGATACCCATGTCCCACGTCGTCCGGCGCCGGCCCGATGCCCGGCTGATCCTGTTGCTCGGTGCGCTCGCCGCCTGCGGGCCGATTGCCACCGACATGTACCTGCCGAGCCTGCCGTCGATCGCCGACGGCTTCTCCGTGAGCGCCGGCGCCGCCCAGCGCACGCTCACGAGCTTCATGGCCGGCTTCTCGATCGGCATGCTGCTGTACGGCCCGCTGTCCGACACCTGGGGCCGCCGGCCCGTGCTGCTCGGCGGCATCGCGCTATTCACGCTCGCGAGCATCGGCTGCTTCGTCGCGGGCTCCATCGACATGCTGATCTTCGTGCGCTTCCTGCAGGCGCTCGGCGCGGGCGCTGCGTCCGTGCTGGCCCGCGCGATCGCGCGCGACGCGCACGAGCCGACCGATGCGGCGAAGGTGCTGTCGATGGTCGCGATCGTCACCGCGGTCGGGCCGCTGCTCGCGCCGCTGATCGGCGGCCAGATCCTGCGTTTCGCCGGCTGGCGCGGCGTGTTCGTCGTGCTGGCGTCATTCGGCGCGCTGTGCGCGGCGACCGCCTACCTGCGCGTGCCCGAAACCTGGCCGAAGGAACGGCGCAAGAGCGCGGCCGTGCTCGCATCGTTCGCGTCGTACGGGCGCATCCTGTCCGACCCGGTCGCGTGGGGGCACATGCTGTGCGGCGGGATGGCGTTCGCGTCGATGTTCTCGTACATCACCGCGACGCCGTTCGTCTACATCGAGTACTTCCACGTCTCGCCGCAGCACTACGGGCTGCTGTTCGGGCTGAACGTCGTCGGCATCATGATCGGCAACTTCGCGAACACGCGGCTGGTGGGCAGCGTCGGCTCGCTGCGCATCATCGCGGCCGCGTCGCTCGTGAGCTGCATCGCGTCGCTCGCGGTCGCGCTCGTCGCGCTGACGGGGTGGGGCGGGCTGTGGTCGATCGTCGTGTGCCTGTTCTTCGTGGTCGGCGTGGTCGGCATCCTGTCGGCCAACTGCACGACCGACCTGATGCATCGCTATCCGCACAACGCGGGCGCATCGGCGGCCGTGTTCGGCGCGATGCAGCTCGCGCTCGGTGCGCTCGCGAGCGTCGCGATCGGCGCGCTTGCGGACGGCACGCCGTTCGCGATGGGTGTGACGATCGGCGTGTGCGGCGTGCTGTGTTTCGTCGGCCGCTGGTTCGTGCTGCGCTGGCATGGCCGGCCGGTGAAGGCCGACGCCTGACGCCCGACGCGCCGCGGCTGCGGCCCGCCATGAAAAACGCCACCGGCGCAGCGCGCGCGGTGGCGTTTCGTTTTGCGGCGCGCGCACGGCGGCGAGCGCCGCCGACCGCTGCCGAGCACCTCAGTCGCGCGCGACGTCCTTCGCCGCCGGCGACGCGCCGTGGCTCAGCCAGTCGAGCACGTCGGCCGTTTCGTCGTCGCTCGCGCGCGCACGCGCCTGCGCGACAGCTTCCGGCAGTTCGCCGGCGGTCGACGCGCGGCGGATCGCGACGCCGACCGCGAGGATGTCGATCATCACCAGATGCAGGATCCGCGAGATCATCGACAACTGCGACTCGCGCATCTCGATGTGGTCGGTTTCGAGCGCCACGGTTGCGCGCTTCGCGAGCGGCGTGTTGCTCGATGTGATCGCGATCACCTTCGCGCCCGCCTGCATCGCGACGTCGAGCACGCGCAGCAGCTCGGGCGCGCGCCCCGATTTCGACACCGCGACGATCACGTCCCCCTTGCCGAGCAGCGCCGCCGACGCGGCCTGCATGTACAGGTCGCCGTAGGCGATCGTCGGAATCCCGAAGCGGAAGAACTTGTAGTGCGCGTCCTGCGCGACGATGTTCGAGTTGCCGAGCCCGTAGAACTCGATGCGGCGCGCGCCGTTCAGGATCTCGATCGCGTTCTCGACGTGCTCGAAGTTCAGGTGTTCGCGCAGTTGCAGGATCGCCGACACCGTGTTGTCGAGCACCTTCGCGCCGAAGTCGGTGGCCGTGTCGCCGAGATGCACCTGGCTGTGGCTCATCGGAATCGTGCCGGTGAGGCCGGTCGCGAGCTTCAGCTTGAAGTCCGACAGCCCCTGGCAGCCGAGCGAGCGGCAGAAGCGGATCACCGTCGGCTGGCTCACGTCGGCCTTGCGCGCGATATCGACGATCGGGTCGTTGATGATCGAGCGCGGATGGTTCAGCGCGAGATCGGCGACGCGGCGCTCGGCCGGCGTCAGCGCGTCGCGCATCTGGCGAATCCGCTCGAACACCGCCGACGACGCACCGCCCGAGCGGTTCGACAACTGCTCCGCGAGGATCGCCGACACGCCGAGGAACGCCGGATATTCGGCGGTGATCAGGTAGGTCGGGATGTTCTGCAGATAGTGCGCGAAGCGGCCCTTCGCCTCGAAGCGCGCGCGGAACGACGAGCGCGTGAACAGCTCGCCGAGCTTGAGCGCGACGCCGCCGCCGATGTAGACGCCGCCGAGCGCGCCGAGCGTGAGCGCGACGCTGCCCGCGAACGAGCCGAGAATGCCGCAGAAGCATTCGACCGTCTCGAGCGCGAGTGCTTCGCCCGCGTGCGCGCGCTCGACGATGTCGGCCGTGTCGACGCTCGCGGCGACGCGCTTCTTGTCGCGCGCGGCGAGCGCGCGATAGATGATCTCGATGCCGGGGCCCGCGCACACCCGCTCGAACGACACGTGCGGAAACTTCTTGCGCGCGTACTGCAGCACGAGATCCTCGCGCTCGTCCTGCGGCGCGAACGAAGCGTGGCCGCCTTCGCTGCCGAGCGCGATCCAGCGGTCGTCCGCCGGGATCAGGCCCGACACGCCGAGCCCGGTGCCCGGGCCGAGCAGCCCGATCACGCTGTTCTGGCGCCGCGTGCCGCCGCCGATCTGCACGCGCTGCGCATCGGTGAGGCCGGGCAGCGCCATCGCGAGCGCGGTGAAGTCGTTGACGACGAGCAGCGTGTCGAAGCCGAGCGCGCGGCGCGTCGCCTCGATCGAGAAGCTCCAGTCGTGGTTGGTCATCGTGACCTGGTCGCCGTCGACCGGGTTCGCGATCGCGATCGCCGCGTGGTTCACGCGGGCGATCTTCACGTCCTTCAGATACTTGCGGATCGCGTCGGTGAGCGTCGGATAATCGGCGCCCGGATAGACGCGGATCTGCGTGATCTCACCCGGGCCGGTTTCCAGCGCGAAACGCGCGTTGGTGCCGCCGACATCCGCGAGCAGGCGCGGGCCGTCGGCATGCTGACCCGCGACGACGGCCTTACTTTGCGCACCAGTAGACATCGAGCTGGGTCCCCTTGTCGTTGGCCAGTTGGGAAATCGCGTTGTGCTGCAGCGTTGCGGCCGCGGCTTCGAGCACGTCGCGTTTGCGGGCGCCTGCGATCAGCAGGAACAGTCGCTCGACGCGCTTGAGCGCATCGAGCGACAAGCTCACGCGTGCATGCGGCGCGGCGCCGGGATGAACCGCGACGAAACGCTCGCGGGTCGTGATCGCGTGCTGCCATTCGGGCGCGTCGGCGAAGATCGACGCGGTGTGGCCGTCCTCGCCCATGCCCAGCACCGCGACGTTCGGCACGCGATGGTCGGCATTCGCATTGAGCGCGGCGACGTGCGCGTCGAGCGGCACGCGCGTGTCGACGAGCGGCAGGAAGCGCGCGGCGCGCGCCGCGTCCTGCAGCAGCGTGTCGCGCACGAGTTGCGCGTTGCTGGCCAGGTCGTCCTCGGGTACCCAGCGGTCGTCGACCAGCGTCACGTCGACGCCGGCCCAGTCGAGGGCCGTGTGCGACAGCGTGTGCAGAAACGGGCGCGGGCTGGTGCCGCCCGACACCGCGAGCGTCGGGCGCGCGGGGCCGGCGAGGGCCGCGCGCAGCGCGTCGCCGACGGCGCGTGCGAGCGCTTCACTTTGCGCTTCCTGGGTGTCGAAAGCGTGGATCTCAATCACATCTCCTCCGGACTGCTTTGTCTGTTCAATTCATGTGAACCATCTGACACGGTGGCGCGCGCCTGTGCGCGCGCCACCGGTCTGCATCAGTTTTCCTCTTCGAGCCAGCAGGTGCCGTGCTGCGCGAGCATCGCGCTCGACGCAGCCGGCCCCCACGTGCCCGCCGCGTACGGCTTCGGCGGCTTCAGCGTGCGTGCCCATTCATTCAGGATCGGCTCGACCCAGCGCCATGCGGCTTCCTGCTCGTCGCGGCGCACGAACAACGCGAGGCGGCCGTTGATCACGTCGAGCAGCAGGCGCTGATACGCCTCCATCTGCCCTTCCTTGAAGAACCGGTCGAACGCCAGATCGAGGTGCACGCTCGCGAGGTTCATGCCTTCGCCCGGCTGCTTCGCGAGGCAATACAGGCGAATCGTCTCGTTCGGCTGCAGCCGGATCACCAGGCGGTTCGAGCCGGGGCGCAGCGCGGGCGCGCCGAGCGCCGAGTGCGGCACCGGCCGGAAGTTGACGACGATCTCGGCGACGCGGTCGGCCAGACGCTTGCCCGTGCGCAGGAAGAACGGCACGCCGGCCCAGCGCCAATTCTCGATCTCGACCTTCAGCGCGACGAAGGTTTCGGTCGGGCTGTCGGGCTTCACGCCCGGCTCGGTCGCATAGGCCGGCACCTGCGCGCCCTTGATCACGCCCGCATGGTACTGGCCGCGCACGGCGACCTTGCCGATGTCGCGCGGATCGATGGGCTTCAGCGCGCGCAGCACGCGCAGCTTCTCGTCGCGCACCGAGTCGGAATCCATCGAATGCGGCGGCTCCATCGCGACGATCGACAGCAGCTGCAGCAGGTGGTTCTGCACCATGTCGCGCAGCGCGCCCGTATTGTCGTAGAAATCGCCGCGCGCCTCGACGCCGAGTTCCTCGGCGATCGTGATCTGGATGCTCTCGACCCATTCGCGGCGCCACAGCGGCTCGAACAGCGCGTTGCCGAAGCGCAGCGCGAGCAGGTTCTGCACCGGCTCCTTGCCGAGGTAGTGGTCGATCCGGTAGATCTGGTCTTCCGCGAAGATCTCGCCGACCGCGTCGTTGATCGCGTTCGACGAGCGCAGGTCGTAGCCGAGCGGCTTCTCCAGCACGATGCGCGCGCCTTCGTTCAGCCCAACCGACGCGAGCGCGTTGCAGATCGGCACGAACAGCGACGGGCCGGTCGCCAGATAGAACACGCGGATGCCCGCGTGCGGCGCCACCGCGTCGCGCAGCACGACGTAGTCTTCCGCGCGGCCGAGATCGAGCTTCACGTATTCGATGCGCGCGAGGAAGGACTTCCACGCGCTTTCGTCGAACGCCTTGCCGGCCGCCTTCACCGCGTGCGGTTTCACGTGCGTGTCGACCCATTCGAGATAGCCGGCCTGATCCGATTCGTGTCGCGCGACGGCGACGATCCGGCCGCCTTCCGCGAGCATGTTGCCGCGGTGCGCTTCGAACAGCGCGGGCAGGATCTTGCGCATCGACAGGTCGCCGGTGCCGCCGAAAAGGACGAAAGTAAAGCTGGAATCGGTATGCATGTGTCTCCGCCGGTTGGGGTGCTGGGAAGCGATCCGTAGTGCGATAAAAATATTTTTGACACTGAATTGTAGTTTAACTACAATCCGCCGCAAGGGGTAGCACCTGGGTGAAGAAAAAAACATGTGCGGTCGACGAACTGCACGAGCTTCGCCGGTGGAGCGCCTTGTGCCGAATGTTATCGGACATTGGCGGTGCGCATGGTTCGCGCGCCGTCGCCCCGGGCTCGCGTCGCGGCATTGCGGCGGGCCAGAAACACAAAGAGGAGACACGCCGTTGAATCTCGATTCACGCTTTCTGTAAGAGCCCGGCCGGTCATCGGCCCCGTACGCTGCATGCGTCCCGCGGCTCGATTTCCCCGTCGTTTATCAAGAAGCCGGTTCCCCGCGGGGAACTTCAAGAGTTGATTCAGTCTGGAGGAGATAAGTAATGAAAGTTCGCTCGATCATGGGCGCGCTCTGCGCCGCGGGTCTGATGGCTGGCGCCGTGGCGGCGCAGGCGGCCGAGAACGTTACGGTGCTGCACTGGTGGACTTCGGGCGGCGAGTCGAAGGCCGTCGGCGTGCTGAAGGACGACCTGCAGAAGCAGGGCTACGTGTGGAAGGACTTCGCGGTCGCAGGCGGCGCGGGTGCGGCGGCCATGACGGCGCTGAAGACCAAGGTGATCAGCGGCGACGCACCGTCGGCCGCGCAGATCAAGGGCCCGCTGATCCAGGACTGGGCCGACCAGGGCGTGCTCGTCAACATCGATTCCGCCGCCACCGACTGGAAGCAGAACCTGCCGCCGGAAATCGACAAGATCATCAAGTACAAGGGCCACACGGTCGCCGCGCCGTTCTCGGTGCACCGCGTCAACTGGCTCTACGTGAACAAGGCCGCGCTCGACAAGATCGGCGCGAAGGTGCCGACCACCTGGCCTGAATTCTTCGCGGTCGCCGACAAGCTGAAGGCCGCGGGCATCCAGCCGGTCGCGATGGGCGGCCAGCCGTGGCAGGACCTGACGCTGTGGGAAGACGTCGTGCTGTCGCAGGGTCCGGCGTTCTACAAGAAGGCGCTGGTCGATCTCGACCAGGCCACGCTGACGTCGCCGCAGATGCTGTCGGTGTTCGACACGGTGCGCAAGATCCAGGGCTACTTCGACACCGGCCGCAACGGCCGCGACTGGAACCTCGCGACCGCGATGGTGATCAACGGCAAGGCCGGCATGCAGTTCATGGGCGACTGGGCGAAGGGCGAGTTCGAGAACGCCGGCAAGAAGGCGGGCAAGGACTACATCTGCGCGCCGGTGCCGGGCACCGCGAACGCTTACACGTTCAACGTCGACTCGTTCGTGTTCTTCCAGCAGAAGGGCGAGAAGAACGCGACGCCGGGCCAGCTCGCGCTCGCGAAGACGATCATGACGCCGGCGTTCCAGGAGCAGTTCAGCCTGCTGAAGGGTTCGGTGCCGGTGCGTCTCGGCGTGAAGATGGACAAGTTCGACGACTGCGCGAAGAAGTCGTATGCCGACGAGCAGACCGCGATCAAGTCGGGCGGGTTCGTGCCGTCGCTCGCGCACGGGATGGCCCAGGGCGACGCGACCGCCGGCGCGATCACCGACGTCGTGACGAAGTTCATGAACTCGCAGCAGGATTCGAAGAGCGCGGTCGCCGCGCTCGCGAAGGCCGCGAAGGTCAAGTAACGCGCGACGGGCGCCCGGCCGCGCACGCATCGTCGGCCGGGCGTTTTTGCATGTGCAGCAAACGGGCTCGCCCGCGAGCCCGTGCCGTACCCGGCGCCGGCCCGGCCTGCGCCGCCCTCGTTCCAGGAGTCGAATCAAGTGGCTGCCCCTCTTAGCGGAAACGGATCCGGCGCTGCCGTCGCACGGCGCACGTCGCCGATGTCGGCCTTCGCCGATCGCTGGATCCCGAAGCTCGTGCTCGCGCCGAGCCTCGCGATCGCCGTGGTGTTCATCTACGGCTTCATTCTGATTACCGGCTATCTGTCGCTGACCAACTCGCGGCTGTTGCCGAACTACGAATTCGACGGCTTCGGCCGCTATACGGACCTGTTCCAGAACGACGTGTGGTGGACCTCCGCCGCCAACCTCGGCTGGTTCGGGATTCCGTTCATCGCGATCTGCGTCGGGCTCGGGCTGTTCCTCGCGATCCTGCTCGACCAGCGGATCCGCAACGAAGGCGCGCTGCGCGCGATCTTCCTGTATCCGATGGCGCTGTCGTTCATCGTCACCGGCACCGCATGGCAGTGGATCCTGAACCCCGGCCTCGGCCTCGAGAAGGTGATGCACGACTGGGGCTGGACGAGCTTCTCGTTCGGCTGGCTCGACGATCCGGACAAGGCCATCTTCTGTATCGTGATCGCGGCCGTCTGGCAGTCGACCGGCTTCGTGATGGCGCTGTTCCTCGCGGGGCTGCGCGGCGTCGACGCGGAGATCTTCAAGGCCGCGCAGGTCGACGGCGCGACGCTGCCGACCATCTACCGCAAGATCGTGATCCCGAGCATGCGCCCGGTGTTCTTCTCGGTGCTGCTGATCCTCTGCCACATCACGATCAAGACCTTCGACCTGGTCGTCGCACTGACGGCGGGCGGCCCCGGCACGTCGTCGTCGCTGCCGGCCATGTTCATGTACACGTTTTCGTTCAACCGCGGCCAGCTCGGGCTCGGCGCGGCGTCGTCGGTGATGATGCTCGCGACCGTGGTCGCGGTGCTGGTGCCGCTGATGTATATGGAATCGAGGAGCACCCGCAATGCAGCCTAAGATGACGATCAGCCGGGCAGTGATCTATGCGGCGCTGATCCTGTTCGCGCTGTATTTCCTGTTCCCGATCTACGTGATGCTGTCGACCTCGTTCAAGGATCTCGACCAGCTGCGCACCGGCAACCTGCTGACGCCGCCGTCGCACTGGACCTTCGATCCGTGGGTGAAGGCGTGGAGCGGCGCGTGCACCGGCGTGCGCTGCGACGGCATGAAGCCGTTCTTCCTGAACTCGCTGCAGATGGTGATCCCGGCCGTGCTGATCTCGTCGCTGATCGGCGCGTTCAACGGCTACGTGCTCACGCACTGGCGCTTTCGCGGCGCCGACGCGCTGTTCACGATGATGCTGGTCGGCTGCTTCATTCCGTTCCAGGTGATCCTGCTGCCGATGGCGCGCCTGCAGGGGATGCTCGGCCTCGCGAACACGATTCCGGGCCTGGTGTTCGTGCACGTCGTGTACGGGATCGCGTTCACCACGATGTTCTTCCGCAACTTCTACGTGAGCGTGCCGGCCGAGCTCGTGAAGGCCGCGCGCATCGACGGCGCGGGCTTCTTCACGATCTTCACGAAGATCCTGATGCCCGTGTCGCTGCCGATCTTCATGGTCTGCCTGATCTGGCAGTTCACGCAGATCTGGAACGACTTCCTGTTCGGGATCGTGTTCTCCGGCGTCGACTCGATGCCGATCACGGTTGCGCTGAACAACCTCGTCAACACGTCGACGGGCGTGAAGGAATACAACGTCGACATGGCCGGCGCGATCATCGCCGCGCTGCCGACGCTGCTCGTCTACGTGGTCGCCGGCCGCTACTTCGTGCGCGGGCTGACGGCGGGCGCGGTGAAGGGGTAAGCGGCTCCATCCGATACGACGAACCGGCCGCGCCGCACGCGCGGCGCATCGAAACGAACCCGACGCGGCGCCCGTGTGCGCCGCGCGAGACGAGACAGAGGATTCACAGCATGGCAAGCCTTTCCATCCGTGACGTGTACAAGACCTACCCGAACGGGGTGCCGGTCCTGAAGGGTGTCGACATCGAGATCGAGGACGGACAGTTCCTGATCCTGGTCGGCGGGTCGGGCTGCGGGAAGTCGACGCTGCTCAACATGATCGCCGGCCTCGAGACGGTGACGAGCGGCGAGATCTGCATCGACGGCAAGGTCGTCAACGACCTGTCGCCGAAGGATCGCGACATCGCGATGGTGTTCCAGTCGTACGCGCTGTATCCGTCGATGACGGTGCGCGAGAACATCTCGTTCGGTCTGAACATCCGCAAGGTGCCGAAGAGCGAGCAGCAGCAGATCGTCGAGCGCGTGTCGGCGATGCTGCAGATCCAGCATCTGCTCGATCGCAAGCCGGGCCAGCTGTCCGGCGGCCAGCGGCAGCGCGTCGCGATGGGCCGCGCGCTCGCGCGCGATCCGTCGCTGTTCCTGTTCGACGAGCCGCTGTCGAACCTCGACGCGAAGCTGCGCATCGAAATGCGCGCCGAAATCAAGCTGCTGCACCAGCGTCTCGGCACGACGATCGTCTACGTGACGCACGACCAGATCGAGGCGATGACGCTCGGCGACCGCATCGCGGTGATGAAGGACGGCGTGGTCCAGCAATTCGGCGCGCCGCAGGACATCTACGATTCGCCGTCGAACCTGTTCGTCGCGGGCTTCATCGGCGCGCCGCCGATGAACTTCATCAACGGCAAGCTCGTCGAGCAGGGCAGCGGCGTCGCGCTCGAGATCGACACGGGCCTCGCGCGCAGCGCGCTGCATCTGCCGTTCGACGCGCAGCGGATGAACGGCCACGTCGGCCGCGAGGTGATCCTCGGGCTGCGTCCGGAGCGCATCACCGACGCGCGCAACGCCCATCACGGCGAGGCGTCGAAGCTGCAGCCGATCGACGTGCGCGTCGACGTGACCGAGCCGACGGGCCCGGACACGCACGTGTTCGCGCAGGTGAACGGCAAGCGGATCGTGAGCCGCGTGCATCCGGCCGCGAACCCGCAGCCGGGGCAGACGCAGTCGCTGCTGTTCGACGTGTCGAAGGCGGTGCTGTTCGATCCGGCGTCGGAAGAGCGGATCGCGTGACGCAGCGCGTGCGCTGATGCGCTGAATGAAACGGAACGGGGCCGTCGATGGACGGCCCCGTTCGTTTTCGGGCGCCGGCGCGGCACGGCATAGGGTGGGGCGCGACGATGTCAGTGCGGCAGCCGCACGTCGAATTTGAACGTCGCCAGCCGCGCGACGAGAATGAAGCCGGTCGCGAGCAGCACGCTGTACACCGAGTCGTACTGCAGCCATGCGAGCAGCAGATAGAACCAGCAGCCGGCGAACGCGCAGGTCGCATAGGGGCGCGAATCGCGCAGGATCAGCGGGATGTCGTTGCACAGCACGTCGCGCACGATGCCGCCGACCACGCCGGTGATCACGCCCATCATCACCGCGATGAAGCGCGGCATCTCGGCGTCGAGCGCGATCGCGGTGCCGGAGATGCTGAAGATGCCGAGCCCGATCGCGTCGGCGACGAGCAGCAGGCGCTCGGCCGACAGCCGCGACAGCATCCGCAGCACGAACGGCGCGAACAGCGCGAGCACGAAGATCGCGATCACGTAGTCGTCGTGCACGACCCAGTAGAACGGCCGGCGTTCGAGCAGGATGTCGCGCAGCGTGCCGCCGCCGAACGCGGTGGCGAGCGCGACGACGAACGTGCCGACCGAGTCGAGGCGGTTCTTGCGCGCCTCGATGAAGCCGGAGATCGCAAACGCCAGCGTCGCGATCGCCTCGAGGATCGAGATCGCGAGCGTGAGCCTAGGATGCGGCACGCGGCCCCCGATCGGCCGGCGACGCGGGCGGCTGCAGCAGCACGAGCACCGCGCCGGCGCCGCCGTCGTGGCCGCGCGCCTCGCAGAACGCGATCACTTCTTCCTTCTGCACGAGCCACGCGCGCACCTTGCCCTTCAGCACCGGCTCCTTGCCGATCGAGCCGAGCCCCTTGCCGTGGATCACGCGCAGGCAGCGCAAGCCCTTCTTGCCGGCTTCGCGGATGAATTCCGCGAGCGCGTCGCGCGCCTCGTCGCGCCGCATCCCGTGCAGGTCGAGCTGCGCCTGCACGATCCATGCGCCGCTGCGCAGCTTGCGCACCACGTCACGGCTGATGCCGGGGCGGTGGTAGTACAGCGATTCGTCGCTGTCGAGCAGCGTTTCGGGATCGAATTCGTCCGACAGCGTCGCGTTCAGCACCGCTTCCTCGTCGCGCTGCGTCTGCTTCGGCACCGGGTCGGGCGGCGTGCGGCCGGCGCTCGCGCGCGGCGGCGCGTTCAGCGGCCGGATCGCGCCGATTTCATTGCGGAACAGGTTTGCGTCGGCCTCCGCCTGGCGCGTGGCCTTCGCGGCTTCGACGCGCGTGCGTTCGCGCCGTTCGGCTTCGCCTTGCAGCGACTTGCGCAAGGCGCCGAGGCCGGCGAGGCCCTGGCCGCGCAAGGCGGCGGCGTCGAGCGCGGGCGGCGGCGCGGCGGGCGCGGGGGTCACGGGGCGGGCGGCGATCTGCCGCTTCGCGGGATCGCTCGGGTGGGGCTGGTTCTTCGCCATGATTCGATAACGGGGCAGGCGCGTTCGGGCGCGCGGGCACAAAAAAACCGCTGCGCGACGGCAGCGGTTGTTCGGTCGAGCCCGCTCGGCGGCAGCGAACGCCATTGTAGCGCCGTGCCGCCGCGGGGCCCGCGGCTCGTTTCTCGCGCTTACTTCTTGTCGTGCAGGGTTTCGAGGTAGCGCTGTGCGTCGAGCGCGGCCATGCAGCCGGTGCCGGCGCTGGTGATCGCCTGACGGTAGACGTTGTCCTGCACGTCGCCCGCGGCGAACACGCCCGGCACGCTGGTCGACGTCGCGTTGCCCTGCAGGCCGCTCTTCGTCAGGATGTAGCCGTCCTTCATCTCGAGCTGGCCCTGGAACAGGTCGGTGTTCGGCTTGTGACCGATCGCGACGAATACGCCCTGCACGGTCAGGTCCTGCGTCGCGCCGGTCTTCACGTTCTTGATGCGCAGGCCCGTGACGCCCGACTCCTCGCCGGTCACCTCGTCGAGCACGTGATCCCACTTGATGTCGACGACGCCTTCCTTTTCCTTCTCCAGCAGCCGGTCGATCAGGATCGGCTCCGCGCGGAACTTGTCGCGTCGGTGGATCACCGTGACCTTCTTCGCGATGCCCGTCAGGTACAGCGCTTCTTCGACGGCCGTGTTGCCGCCGCCGATCACCGCGACCTCCTGGTTGCGATAGAAGAAGCCGTCGCAGGTCGCGCAGGCCGACACGCCCTTGCCCATGAACGCTTCCTCGGACGGCAGGCCGAGATACTGCGCCGATGCGCCGGTCGCGATGATCAGCGCGTCGCATGTGTATTCGCCCGCGTCGCCGACCAGCCGGATCGGCTTCTCGTGCAGCTTCGCGGTGTGGATGTGATCGAACACGATCTCGGTGTTGAAGCGCTCGGCGTGCTCCTGGAAGCGCGCCATCAGTTCCGGACCTTGCACGCCCTTCGCGTCCGCCGGCCAGTTTTCGACGTCGGTCGTCGTCATCAGCTGGCCGCCCTGCGCGATGCCGGTGATCAGCACCGGAGACAGGTTGGCGCGTGCCGCGTAGACGGCAGCCGTGTAGCCGGCAGGGCCGGAACCGAGAATCAGGACTTTGGCGTGTTTGGGCGTGGACATGTGCGAATCCGTAAAAGGCGGCCGCGGCGTGCGGGACAAGGCTCGCCGGACGGTCTGGGTTGACCGGTATGCCGTCATAGATGGGTATCAGACGCGCATTATAAAGGCCCCGTTGCGGCACTGCCGAACGAGAGTTTCAATCGCGGCGATAGCGTGTGGCGGCGGCACGTACCGGGCCAAGCACGCGGCGGCCGGCAGGAGCGGGGGAGCGCGGCGCAGGCGGCTGCCCGGCCGCCTGTCGCGGCGCGTTGCCGCATGCAAAAGTCCCATGCATCGAATGCGATGCACGCGTAGCGTTCGGCGTGCGCGCAGGCGGCGCCTCAGTGCGCGGTGGTCTTCGCGCGATGTAACCGTCATTTACACTTGGCGGCGCAGTGCAGCGTTTACAATAAGCGGGAACGAACGACAGGCGGGCGCGCGGCCCGCCATCTTTATACGGATTCATGGCAAAAGCTCCTTATTCCGCCCAGGCACAGGCGTTGCCGCACCGGATGTCGAAGCTCCTCACGGAGATCCGCTGGATTCTCCAGGTCGCGCTCTGCGCTTTTCTGGTGATGGCCCTGCTGAGCTACAGCCGGCGCGATCCGAGCTGGACGCATGCCGCGCAGGTCGATCACATCTCGAACTGGGCCGGGCGCGTCGGCGCGTGGACGGCCGACATCATCCTGCTGCTGTTCGGCCTGTCGGCCTACTGGCTGATCGTGCCGCTCGGGCGGCGCATCGCGGTCAACTACCGGCGCATCACGCGTCACGAGGCCGTCGTCGACGAGCCCGAGCGGCCGATCGGCTGGCTCACCGAGATCTTCGCGTTCGTGCTCGTCGTGCTCGCGTGCGACGGCATCGAGGCGTTGCGGATGTGGTCGCTGAAGGTGCAGTTGCCGCGCGCGCCGGGCGGCGTGATCGGCGAGGCGGTGGCCGGCGCGATGTCGCATGCGTTCGGCTTCACCGGCGGCACGCTGCTGCTGCTGGTCCTGCTGGCGATCGGGCTGTCGCTGTATTTTCGCTTCTCGTGGCTGTCGGTCGCCGAGCGCGTCGGCGGGGCGATCCTGTCCGCCGTCAACGTCGCGAAGCTGCGCCGCGAGGCCGAGCGCGACCGCCGGCTCGGCGAGGCCGCGGCCGTGCGCCGCGAAGGCAAGGTCGAGGAGGAGCGCGTGCGGATCGAGGATCACGAGCCCGTGACGATCGTGCCGCCGGTCGTCACGCCGGCGAAGTCCGAGCGCGTCGAGCGCGAGCGCCAGGTGCCGCTGTTCACCGACCTGCCCGGCGATTCGACGCTGCCGCCGGTGTCGCTGCTCGATCCCGCGCCGAGGGCGCAGGAAGCCATTTCCGCCGACACGCTCGAATTCACGTCGCGCCTGATCGAGAAGAAGCTGAAGGACTTCGGCGTCGAGGCGAGCGTCGTCGCCGCCTATCCGGGCCCGGTCGTCACGCGCTACGAGATCGAGCCGGCCACCGGCGTGAAGGGCAGCCAGATCGTGAACCTCGCGAAGGACCTCGCGCGCTCGCTGTCGCTCGTGTCGATCCGCGTGGTCGAGACGATCCCCGGCAAGAACTACATGGCGCTCGAGCTGCCGAACCAGCGCCGTCAGACGGTCCATCTGTCGGAGATCATCGGCTCCGAGGTCTATGCGGCCGCGTCGTCGGCGCTGACGCTGAGCCTCGGCAAGGACATCGGCGGCAAGCCGGTGTGCGCCGATCTCGCGAAGATGCCGCACCTGCTGGTCGCCGGCACGACGGGCTCCGGCAAGTCGGTGGGGATCAACGCGATGATCCTGTCGCTGCTGTACAAGGCGACGGCCGAGCAGGTGCGCCTGATCCTGATCGATCCGAAGATGCTCGAAATGAGCGTCTACGAAGGCATTCCGCATCTGCTGTGTCCGGTCGTGACCGACATGCGCCAGGCCGGCCACGCGCTGAACTGGACGGTCGCGGAGATGGAGCGCCGCTACAAGCTGATGAGCAAGCTCGGCGTGCGCAACCTGGCCGGCTACAACAACAAGATCGACGAGGCGGCCAAGCGCGAGGAGAAGATTCCGAACCCGTTCAGCCTGACGCCGGACGAACCGGAACCGCTCGGCCGGCTGCCGAACATCGTCGTCGTGATCGACGAGTTGGCCGACCTGATGATGGTCGTCGGCAAGAAGGTCGAGGAGCTGATCGCGCGGATCGCGCAGAAGGCACGCGCGGCCGGCATTCATCTGATCCTCGCGACGCAGCGTCCGTCGGTCGACGTGATCACCGGGCTGATCAAGGCGAACGTACCGACGCGCATCGCGTTCCAGGTGTCGTCGAAGATCGACTCGCGCACGATTCTCGACCAGATGGGCGCCGAATCGCTGCTCGGGATGGGCGACATGCTGTACCTGCCGCCCGGCAGCGGGCTGCCGGTGCGCGTGCACGGTGCGTTCGTCGCCGATGACGAGGTGCATCGCGTCGTCGAGAAGCTCAAGGAGCACGGCGAGCCGAACTACGTCGAAGGTCTGCTCGAAGGCGGCACCGTCGACGGCGACGAAGGTTCGGCCGGCGCGGGAACCGGCGAAGGCGGCGGCGAGTCTGATCCGCTGTACGACCAGGCGGTCGAGATCGTCATCAAGAACCGCCGCGCGTCGATCTCGCTCGTGCAGCGTCATCTGCGGATCGGCTATAACCGCGCGGCGCGGCTGCTCGAACAAATGGAACAGTCGGGGCTCGTGTCGGCGATGTCGTCGAGCGGCAACCGCGAAATTCTTGTGCCGGCGCGCGACGCGGAATGAGTCCGCGGCGCCCGAGGCGCCGGCCACCCACGGAGAAAACCGGATCATGCAGCAACATTCGTTCGTTCCTTCCCTTCGTTCGACGCGGCGCTGGCTCGGCGCGGCGCTCGCCGGCGCATCGCTGATGCTCGCGGCGACGCACGCGTTCGCGGGCGGCACCGAACAACTGAAGGCCTTCGTGTCGCAGGTGCGCTCGGCGCGGGGCGATTTCACGCAGCAGATCGTCAAGGCGCCGGCCAAGGGCGCGAGCGCCGCACAGGTCGCGCCGAAGCCGAACGACAACTCGAGCGGCACGTTCGTGTTCGCGCGCCCCGGCAAATTCATCTGGACTTATCAGAAGCCGTATCAGCAGGTGCTGCAGGCCGACGGCGACAAGCTTTACGTGTACGACCGCGACCTGAACCAGGTGACCGAGCGCAAGCTGAACGGCGCACTGGGCGCGAGCCCGGCCGCGATCCTGTTCGGCAGCAACGATCTCGACAAGAACTACACGCTGCGCGACGCGGGCGAGAAGGGCGGCATCGACTGGCTCGAGATGCTGCCGAAGGCGCAGGACACGCAGTTCCAGCGGATCGGCATCGGCTTTCGCAACGGCACGCTCGCCGCGATGGAGCTGCACGACGTGTTCGGCAACGTGACGCTGCTCACGTTCACCAACATCCAGACGAACCCGCCGCTGAAGAGCGATACGTTCAAGTTCGTCGTGCCGAAGGGCGCGGACGTGATCAACGGCTGACCGGCATCGCGCCGTTTCGCTGCACGGGCCTGCCGGCGACGGCGGGCCCGTGCTGTTTTGGCGCGCCGCGCTTGCGGCGGCGCGCACCGCCGCCGGGTCGTGCGGCTGTCATAATGGCGGGTCCGGCGGCCGTCGCGGCCGCCACCGTTTGATCTGGAGCGAGGGTTCATGTCCGACCTGTTTCAAGTCGAGCCGCGCCGGCCGCTCGCCGAGGCGCTGCGGCCGAAGACGCTCGCCGAAGTGATCGGCCAGACGCATCTCTTGGGCGAAGGCAAGCCGCTGCGGCTCGCCTTCGAATCCGGCAAGCCGCATTCGATGATCCTGTGGGGGCCGCCGGGCGTCGGCAAGACGACGCTCGCGCGCCTCACCGCGCTCGCGTTCGACTGCGAGTTCATCGCGCTGTCCGCGGTGCTCGGCGGCGTGAAGGATATCCGCGAGGCGATGGAGCAGGCGAAGGACACGCTGAATCGCACCGGCCGCCACACGATCCTGTTCGTCGATGAAATCCACCGCTTCAACAAGGGGCAGCAGGATGCATTGCTGCCGTTCGTCGAGTCGGGGCTCGTGACCTTCATCGGCGCGACCACCGAGAATCCGAGCTTCGAGGTCAACTCGGCGCTGCTGTCGCGCGCTCAGGTGTACGTGCTGAAGTCGCTCGACGACGACGAGATGCGTCAGCTGCTCGAGCGCGCGCAGCAAATTGCGCTCGACGGCCTCGCGTTCGACGACAAGGCGGTCGATACGCTGATCGGCTATGCGGACGGCGACGCGCGGCGCTTCCTGAACCTGCTCGAGCAGGCGCAGACGGCCGCGTCGTCCGCGCGCGTGACGACGATCGACGCCGATTTCGTCAGCAGCGCGATGACGCTGAACGCGCGCCGCTTCGACAAGGGCGGCGACAATTTCTACGACCAGATCTCGGCGTTGCACAAGTCGGTGCGCGGTTCGAGCCCGGACGGTGCGCTGTACTGGTTCTGCCGGATGATCGACGGCGGCGCCGATCCCAAATATCTCGCGCGGCGCATCGTGCGGATGGCATGGGAAGACATCGGCCTGGCCGACCCGCGCGCGCTGCAGATCGTGAACGATGCGGCCGAAACCTACGAACGGCTCGGCTCGCCGGAAGGCGAACTGGCGCTCGGGCAGGCGGTGATCTATCTCGCGTGCGCGGCGAAGAGCAATGCGGGCTACAACGCGTTCAACCAGGCGATGGCGTTCGTCAAGCAGGACAAGTCGCGCGAGGTGCCCGTGCACTTGCGCAATGCGCCGACCAAGCTGATGAAGGAGCTCGGCTACGGCCATGCGTATCGCTACGCGCACGACGAGCCGAACGCGTATGCGGCCGGCGAGACCTATCTGCCGGACGGCATGCGCGAACCGCACTGGTACAAGCCGGTGCCGCGCGGGCTCGAATCGAAGATCGCCGAGAAGCTCGCATGGCTGCGCGAGCTCGATCGCGACGCCGGCAAGAAGGATTGAGCGGCCGGCCGCGACGGGCCTCGGCACATCAGCGCCTGCGGCCCGGCTGCTTGTTCCAGTATTCGAACGGCTCCGCGTGGCATTCGATGTCGAGTTCGGCGACGCGTGCGTGCAGCCGCTCCTGCGCGTCCGCGATCGCGAGGTTGTAGATCGCCGGCGCGATCTCCTCGACGAAGAAGTGCAGCAGCGCACCGGCCTGGATGTTGCCGATCGGCTCGTCCATGTTTTCGGTGAAATAGCGTTGCAGCGATGCGATCGCGCGCTCGCGTACGTCCTTGTCCAGCTCGATGGCCATCGGGTTGCTCCGTTGAGGGTGGTGCGGGTGCACGCGTTGCCGGCGACGTCGCGTGCGGCCGGCGCGGCACAGACGCGGGTGCGCCGCCGGATCCGATACTGCCACGCGGCCGGCTATTTGCGGCACTGTCCGTCTGGCCGATGCCGTGGCGCCGCCGCGGTGCGTTAGAATTCGCGTCTTACACAACGATTTTCCAAGTCCTCCCATGCTCGACATCCAGTTGCTGCGCAAAGACCTCGACGGCGTCGCGAAGCGCCTCGCCGATCGCGGCTACACCCTCGACGTCGCCGCGTTCTCCGCCCTCGAAGCGGAACGCCGTGCGATCCAGACCCGTACCGAAGAGCTCCAGGCGCGCCGCAACAGCCTGTCGAAGCAGATCGGCGCGATGAAGGGGAAGGGCGAGGACACGTCGGCCGTGATGGCCGAAGTCGGCGGCATCGGCGACGAGATGAAGGCGTCGGAGGTGAAGCTCGGCGAGATCCAGTCGCGCCTGTCCGACCTGATGCTGGGCATGCCGAACATCGCGCACGAAAGCGTGCCGGTCGGCAAGGATGAGGCCGACAACGTCGAGCTGCGTCGCTGGGGCACGCCGCGCCAGTTCGATTTCGACGTGAAGGATCACGTCGACGTCGGCACGCCGCTCGGCCTCGATTTCGAAACCGGCGCGAAGCTCGCCGGCGCGCGCTTCACGATGCTGCGCGGGCCGATCGCGCGCCTGCACCGCGCGCTCGCGCAGTTCATGCTCGACACGCACACGCAGCAGCACGGCTACAGCGAGACGTACACGCCGTACATCGTGAATCCCGAGATCCTGTACGGCACCGGCCAGTTGCCGAAATTCGCGGACGACATGTTCCGCGTCGAGAAGGGCGGCGCCGAAAACACGATCACGCAGTACCTGATCTCCACGTCCGAGATCTCGCTGACGAACACCGTGCGCGAGTCGATCGTTGATGCGTCGGCGTTGCCGATCAAGCTGACCGCGCATTCGCCGTGCTTCCGCTCGGAAGCCGGCTCGTATGGCCGCGACACGCGCGGCATGATTCGCCAGCACCAGTTCGACAAGGTCGAGATGGTGCAGGTCGTCGCGCCCGACACGTCGTACGCTGCGCTCGACGAGATGGTCGGCCATGCGGAAGCGATCCTGCAGAAGCTCGGCCTGCCGTACCGCGTGATCACGCTGTGCACGGGCGACATGGGCTTCTCGGCGGCGAAGACGTTCGACCTCGAGGTGTGGCTGCCCGCGCAGAACACCTATCGCGAGATCTCGAGCTGCTCGAACACCGAGGCGTTCCAGGCGCGCCGGATGCAGGCGCGGTTCCGCAACGCGCAGGGCAAGCCGGAACTCGTGCATACGCTGAACGGTTCGGGTCTGGCGGTCGGTCGCACGCTCGTCGCGGTGCTGGAGAACTACCAGAACGCGGACGGCTCGGTCACGGTGCCGGAAGTGCTGCGTCCGTACATGGGTGGCATGGAGCGGATCGACGCACCGGTGCAGGCGTCGTAACGCGGGTCTTGCGAAGCCCTCGTAAAAAATTTTCAGAAAGGGCTTGTCAGCCGCGAAGCGATCGTCTTATAATCTTTTTCTCGCGGAAACGACCAACCGCGAAATGCAGCAAGGAAGGAGAGGTGGCAGAGTGGTCGAATGTACCTGACTCGAAATCAGGCGTACGGTTTCCCCGTACCGTGGGTTCGAATCCCACCCTCTCCGCCAAAATACGAAGCCCCGTGATTCGAAAGGATCACGGGGTTTTTCGTTTTGTCCGTGCGATCGCGAACGGAAGCGGTGTCGATGCCTTCGATGCCCCGCATGCGCGCCGGCAGGCATTCCGCTCCGCAACGTCGCCAGCACCGCCCATCCCCGCGGCTTCGCCGCTTCAGCCCCGGCCCCTTACGCCGTTAACAGAAGTCAGCAACGCGCGTTTTCCGCGTCGTCGCCGTCTTCCGATTCAAGGCCCCATGAAGCTCAGTTACAAGATTCCTCTCGCATTCGCCGTTGCGCTGCTGCTGATGTTCGGCGGCGCGCTGTACGGCATCCGCATTCTCAATCGCTCGATCGACACGTTCGCCAACGACGTCCAGACGCAGGTCGCCAACGAGCGGCTCGTGTCGGCGACGCTCATTGAATTCAAGCTGCAGGTCCAGGAATGGAAGGACACGCTGCTGCGCGGCAAGCAGCCGGAGATGCTCGACAAATACTGGCACGCGTTCGAGACGCGCGAGCGCACCGTCGATACGCTCGCCGCGCAGCTCGTCAAGCAGCTGCCGCCCGGCGACAGCAGAGCGCTCGTCGAGCAGTTCACGCGCGCGCATGCGGCGATGGGCGACGGTTATCGCCGCGGCTTCGACGCATTCAAGGCCGCGGGCTTCGAGCCTTCCGCCGGCGACGCGGCGGTCGCCGGCGTCGACCGGACGCCCGCCGCGTTGCTCGAACGCGCGGCGAAGGTGATCGCCGAGCAGAGCGCGGCGGTGTCCGCGCAGGCGAGCCGCGATGCGAGCTACGCGAGCGTGACGAGCGTCGTGCTGATGCTGATCGTGCTCGGCATCGCGATGATCGGCGCCTTCCTGTTCAGTCGCGCGATCTTGCGGCCGCTCGATCGCGCGGTCGCCTGTGCGCAGGCGGTGGCCGGCGGCGACCTCACGCGTACGGTCGACGCGGCCGGCCGCGACGAGATCGCCGATCTGCTGCGCGCGTTGCAGACGATGCAGGCGAGCCTGTCGGAGGTCGTGCACGAAGTGCGCACGCACGCCGAAGCGGTCGCGACCGCGAGCGCGGAGATCGCCTCGGGCAATCACGACCTGTCGTCGCGTACCGAGTCGCAGGCCGCGTCGCTCGAGGAAACCGCGGCCAGCATGACCGAGCTGACCGGCATCGTCGGTAAATCGGCTGAGCACGCGCAGTATGCGGCGCAACTGGCGCGCGACGCGTCCGAGGTCGCGTCGGCGGGCGGCGGGGTGATGACCGACGCCGTCCAGACGATGGACGGCATCGCCGCGAGTTCGGCGAAGGTCGGCGAGATCATCGCCGTGATCGACGGCATCGCGTTCCAGACCAACATCCTCGCGCTGAATGCGGCCGTCGAGGCGGCGCGGGCCGGCGAGCAGGGGCGCGGGTTCGCGGTCGTCGCGTCGGAGGTGCGCTCGCTCGCGCAGCGCAGCGCGTCCGCCGCGAAGGAGATCAAGGGGCTCATCGAGCAATCGACGCAGCGCGTCGATCAGGGCGCGGTGCTGATCGGCCGCGCGGGCGACTCGATCCGCGAGATCGTCGGCGCGGTCGAGCGCGTGACCACGATCGTCGGCGAGATCTCGTCGGCATCGCAGGAGCAGAGCGCCGGCATCCAGCAGGTGAACGTCGCCGTCGCGCAGATGGACGAAGCGACGCAGCGCAACGCGGCGCTGGTCGAGCAGGCCTCGGCCGCGACCCAGGCGCTCGCCGAGCAGGCGAACGCGCTGCGGCGCGCGGTAGCCGTATTCAGGCTGCCGCAGGCCGCTTGAGCGGCGCGGCCGCGACCGCCTAGGCCCGCGTCAGGTCGCGGCCGGATACTGCGCGAGCACGCGTTCGCGGATCGACGGCTTGATGTTCGACTGCGCCATGTCGCCGCCGTAATGTGCGACCACGCGCGGGTTCATCACGCGATACCAGAGCGGCGGCACATAGGCGAACAGGATCATCGTCGCGTAGCCGGCCGGCAGCTGCGGCGAGTCGTCGAAATGGCGCAGCGCCTGATAGGAGCGCGTCGGATTCGCGTGATGGTCGGCGTGGCGCTGCAGCTGGTACAGGAACAGGTTCGTGACGACGTGATTGCTGTTCCACGAATGCTGCGGCGTGCAGCGCTCGTAGCGGCCGCTCGGCAGCTTGCGGCGGCCGAGCCCGTAGTGCTCGACGTAGTTGACGACTTCGAGCAGCGACGCGCCGTACGCCGCCTGGATCACGAGGAACGGGATCACGACCGGGCCGGCCATCGCGATCGCGATGCCCCACACGACGACGGTCATCGCCCACGCGTGCAGCACCTCGTTGCGCCAGGTCCACGGCGAGCGGCCGAGCCGTTCGAGGCGTGCCTTCTCGAGCCGCCACGCCGAACGGATGCTGCCGGCCACCGTGCGCGGCAGGAACGCCCAGAACGACTCGCCGAAGCGGGCGCTGGCGGGATCCTCGGCCGTCGCGACGCGCACGTGATGGCCGCGGTTGTGTTCGACGAAGAAGTGTCCGTACGCGACCGGCGCGAGCGTGATTTTGGCGAGCCAGCGCTCGAACCGGTTGGTTTTGTGCCCCAGCTCGTGCGCCGTGTTGATCGAGATGCCGGTGGCGGCGCCGAGCGACAGCGCGAAGCCGAGGTAGTCGTACCACGCGAGCGCATGCGTGCCGACGATGCGCACGCACATGAAGAAGGCGACGTATTCGACCAGCGTCGCCAGGTAGACGATCCAGCGGTAGTAGCGCGACCGTTCGAGCTGCGGCACCACGGCTTCGGGCGGATTGTCGCGATCGTCGCCGATCAGCGTGTCGAGGATCGGGATCACGCCGAAGGCGAACAGCGGGCCGAACCACCAGAACACGTGCACGCCGGTCGACAGTGCGAGTTGCGCCGCGAGGATCGGCAACGTGATCGTCACCGCGCCGAGCAGCCACAGATAACGTTTGCCATCCGACCAGCCCGAGGCCGGTCCGTCGGTCGTTGCCATCGTCTCCCTCCATTGGGGGCCGGCTGCGCCTGCAAGCGCGGCGGCCGCTCATGTCATTTCGTCGTGGTGGTCCGCGATGCGGCATGAGGCAGGCGCGGCACCGGATCGATCGTCCGGCTGTGCCAGTTATACGACGGGCGCGGCCGCTTTCCAAACTCCGGCGCTAGGCGCGAAACTCCAAACGGCGGACCGCATGTGGGGCTCGCGGGCGGGCGGCGACGCCGGGCGATTGAAACGGGCACCGCGCGGCGCGATCTGCCCGCGCGGCCCGCGTTCTGATCAGATGAATGCATGCCCGAAGCCTGTGCGACAGCCGACGACCGACGCTGCAACGAATGTTGCGTCGCAATATCGATCGCGCGACGAGGACGGCGCGCGCCGCGTTTTCGCATGTGCGGATGCCGGACGCTGACGGTTTCGACGTCTCCGCATCGGACGTCGATTGCTCGAATGCCCGAGTGACAAGCCGGGCGAGGCGCACGGTCCGAAGGCCGGACGCGATCGTCGTGACGGTTCGCCGACCGACGGCAGCATGCTGCACCTGCACAGCGGCGGCGGCCCGCACGCGCTTGCGTTGCGTGCCGACTCTCGATCGGCGCGGCCGTTTGAAAATAACGATTTGACTCATGCCCCGCTTTCGGTTGAAGCTAGTAGCTTGCTGTCCGAAGGGGGCTGTGCCTGCATGAGTTCGACCTTGACTGTTCGTCGTATCGCTGCCGACCAAGGCAGCGTGTATCGCGAACTCCGCGCCGCGTCGCTTCGTGAGCCCTACGCGCCGGGCGAAGCGCCGGAGGCCGAATTGCTGACCGTCGACGCCGACGCGGCGGCGGCCATTGCCGCGTTGCGCGCCGCGTCCGACGAGTCGACGACTTTCCTGCTGTACACCGAAGGCCATCCGGCCGGCATGATCGGCGCGTATTTCGACAATACGCGCGAGCGGCGCGCGTTCGTCAGCGAGCTGTGGGTCGCGCACGCGGTGCGTCACCTGCGCGGCGGCGTGCTGCTGCTCGAAACCGCCACCGGCTGGCTGGCCGAGCGCGGCGCGCGGGACATCTACGCATGGATTGCCGATGCGAACCGCGACGCGATCCGTTTCTACGAGCGCGCCGGCTTCGGCAACACGGGCGAGCACGCGCCGGTCGCGCGGATGCCCGGCGCGATGAAGTCGTTGTTCGTATCCCACATCGATACACCGTGACGCGCGCCGGTGCGGGCCCGCGCCGAGCGACGAAGGCCCGTGTACGCGTCCCGCTGTCCGCGCGCTGGTCGCGCGCGCCTTGCGATACCGCTTGCCAGGTCGCCCAAAAATAATGGCCGGCCGCTTGGACGCCTGTAAAATACGCAAAAAATTTTTGCAGAGTGTCCATGTCGCTTAAAAAATCGCCATTCTTCGAGCTGCGCAGCGGATCGGTCGATACGTTGCTGTTCACCGTGAAGACGACCGATCTCGATGCGTTGCGTGCCGAACTGGTCAAGCGCTTCGAAGCGACTCCCGAATTTTTCGCCGACGACGTCGTCGCGATCGACGTCCGCCGCCTGGCGGAGGGCGAACGCGTCGCTCTCTCGGACATCCGCCAGATGCTGAACGACGTGCGGATGCGTCCGGTGGGTGTCGTCGCGCAGGCGTCGCAGGCGTGGGCGGCCGAAGCCGGCCTGCCGTTGCTCGAGGCGCGCGATCGCCGCGGAGCCACGGCGAAGCCGGAGCCGGCCGACGAGGCGCAGCCGCCTGTCGCTGCGGCGGCAGCGGAAGCGGTGCCGGAACCGGCGCCGGGGCCCGTACCGAGCGCGCTGGCGGCGGGTGCGCAGACGCTAGTGATCGACCGGCCGCTGCGTTCGGGGCAGCAGATTTACGCGAAAGGGGACCTCGTGGTGCTCGCGCCGGTCAGCCACGGCGCCGAGATCATCGCGGAAGGCAACATCCACATCTACGCGCCGTTGCGCGGCCGCGCACTCGCGGGCGTGCACGGCAACCACGATGCGCGCATTTTCTGCACGTGTCTGGAGCCGGAACTGATTTCGATCGCGGGTATCTATCGAACCACCGAGAACCCGTTGCCCGCCGACATACTGGGTAAAGCGGTGCAGATCCGGCTCGAAGAGGAAAAACTGATGATCGAACCGCTGCGCCTGACGTGATTCACGCGCTGCGCTCCGGATCGATCGGCTCTCATTGACGAACACAGGGTATTGGGTAAATGGCAAAAATCATCGTGGTGACTTCGGGCAAGGGCGGCGTAGGCAAGACGACGACGAGCGCCAGCTTCGCGTCCGGCCTTGCGCTGCGCGGCCACAAGACGGCCGTGATCGACTTCGACGTCGGCCTGCGCAACCTCGATCTCATCATGGGCTGCGAGCGTCGCGTCGTGTACGACCTCGTGAACGTGATCCAGGGCGAAGCGAACCTGAACCAGGCGCTGATCAAGGACAAGAAGTGCGAGAACCTGTTCATCCTGCCGGCGTCGCAGACGCGCGACAAGGATGCGCTCACGCGTGACGGCGTCGAGAAGGTGCTGAACGACCTGGCCGCAATGGACTTCGAATTCATCGTCTGTGACTCGCCGGCCGGTATCGAGGCCGGTGCACTGCACGCGATGTACTTCGCCGACGAAGCGCTGATCGTCACGAACCCGGAAGTGTCGTCGGTGCGCGACTCGGACCGCATCCTCGGCATCCTGTCGTCGAAGACCAAGCGCGCGACCGAAGGCAAGGAGCCGATCAAGGAGCATCTGCTGATCACCCGCTACAGCCCGAAGCGCGTGAGCGAAGGCGAAATGCTGTCGCTCGAGGACATCAGCGAGATTCTGCGCATCAAGCTGATCGGCGTGGTGCCGGAGTCGGAAGCCGTGCTGCACGCGTCGAACCAGGGCTTGCCGGCCGTCCATATCGACGGCACCGACGTCGCCGAAGCGTACAAGGACGTCGTCGCGCGCTTCCTCGGCGAGGACAAGCCGCTGCGCTTCACCGATTACCAGAAGCCGGGCCTGCTGCAGCGCCTCTTCGGCAGCAAGTAACGGAGGCCGCCCATGTCCATTCTTTCGTTTCTCCTCGGTGAGAAGAAGAAGTCCGCGTCGGTCGCGAAGGAGCGCCTGCAGCTCATCATCGCGCACGAGCGGGTCGGCGGCCGTCCGCCGGCCGATTACCTGCCGGCGCTGCAGAAGGAACTCGTCGCGGTCATTTCGAAGTACGTGCAGATTTCGAACGACGACATCCGCGTGAGCCTCGAGCGCCAGGACGATCTCGAAGTGCTCGAAGTGAAGATCGAGATTCCGCAGGCCTGATCTGTTCGCTCCCTCTCCGCACGGCGGCGCCACGCCGCCGTGCGCGTCTTACGCCCTGTTGCACTTTCGGGCACGCCGTAACACGGCGCCTGTCGGCCGCTCGCCGGCCTCCCGCATTGAACGAATACGCTCGCGTCATTCGTCAATCAGGAGGTTGTGATGGCTGTCTCTACTGTTCAACGCCGTATCGTTTCGCTGGCCTTGTGCGTCGCGGGCCTGTCGGCCGTCGTCGCGCCGCTCGCCGCGCGCGCGGACGAGATTCTCGTCGGCGCGCCGCTGATGGTGCCGTCGGGCCGGATGGTCGTCGCGGAGCCGGTCGCGATGCCGGCCGGGCAGATCGTCGTCGTCGCGCCGAACGCGCCGCCGCCGGTTCGCTACGAGGTCGTGCCGGACGCGCGCGTCGGCTACGTGTGGGAGCGCGGTCACTGGCGCTGGGAGCATGGCCGTTACGTCTGGATCGGCGGCCACTGGGAAGCCGAGCGTATCGGCATGCACTGGGTGCCCGGCCACTGGGATCAGCGCGGGTCGAACTGGTTCTGGACCCGCGGCCACTGGGCCTGACCGGGGGCTGCGATGAAACGGACCGCCATCGCGATTGCGCTCGTCACCATCACGCTCGCCGGCTGTATCGTCGTGCCGGCCCGGCCGATTTACTATCGGCCCGCGCCGGTGGTGATCTACTGAGGGTCGCGCGGGTCGGCCGCCGTCGACGCCGGCGAGTCGGCATCGGGCCGTGCCGCAGAGGTGGGCGTGGCGTCGTGGCCGGCTGCGGGTGCCGATCCGGATGACGGCGATTGCGCCTGCGTCGCGACCTCTGCGTCGCCGTCTTCTTCGCGCAGCGTGTCGAGCGGATCGGCGGGCGCATCCTGCGGCTCCGTGACGCCGCTCGCGGCCGTAGCCGCAGCCGCAGCGGCAGCCGCCGCCGGTGCCGTAGCGGACGGTGCGGCGGCCGGCGGCGCGAGATAGCGCTCCGCGAGCGTTTCATAGAGCGGCGGGGCGAAGAAGCGCGCGATGCGGCTCGACACCAGCGCGGTCGCCATCAGCGAAATCACGAGCGCGTGGCCGTTGATCATCTCCATCACGATCACGAACGACGTGATCGGCGATTGCGTGACCGCCGCGAGGTAGCCGACCATCGCGAGCGCGATCAGCATCGGCAGGCTCATGTTGCCGAACGCGAGGTGCAGCAGGTTGCCGAACCCCGCGCCGATCGACAGCGACGGCGCGAAGATCCCGCCCGGGATGCCGGGCAGGTACGACCCGACCATCGACACCATCTTCAGAAACGGATAGAACACCGACAGCTGCTCGTGGCCGTCGAGCAGCCCGCGTGCCTCGGCATAGCCGCTGCCGAACGTCGTGCCGCCCGACACGATGCCCACGACGGCGATCACGAACCCGCACAGCGCGGCGAACGCGATCGGGCGCTCGCGATACAGCACGAGCAGGCGCGCGGGCAGCCAGCGTCCGGTGTTGAGCAGCAGCCAGCTGAACAGGCCGCCGGCGATGCCCGTCACGATCGCGGTGACGAGCACGGCGACCGCCAGCATCTTCGGGAAATGCTGGCCGGCGTTGATGGTGCCGAAGTACGTGTAGTTGCCGTTCACGCCCAACGCGACGACGCCGGCGAGGATGATCGCGGTGATCAGCACGCCGCTTGCGCGCGCGGAGAAGCTGCGCGTGAGTTCCTCGATCGCGAACACGATACCGGCGAGCGGCGTGTTGAACGCCGCGGACAGGCCGGCCGCCGCGCCGGCGAGCACCAGCTGCCGTTCGATTTGTGCGTTCGAGCGCGGATAGAGGCGCCGCAGGTTGAACATCAGCGCGGCGCCGACCTGCACGGTCGGGCCCTCGCGGCCGATCGTGAAGCCGCCCAGGATCCCCAGGAACGAAACCAGCACCTTGCCGAACAGGATGCGCAGCGTCAGCAGCCGCGAGCCGAATGCGCGCGGGCTCGCATGCAGCGTCGCGATGACTTGCGGAATCCCGCTGCCCTCGGCGCCGCGGAAGAAGCGGCGGGTGATCCACGCGGACGCCGCGGCGATCGACGGCGTCAGCAGCAGCGGCAGCCAGGCGGCGTGCTCGCGCATCGTGCGGAACGTGTCGTAGCCCCAGTCGATCAGCCGCGCGTACAGCACGGCTGCGAGACCGACGGCGATGGCGCCGAGCCAGAAGACGCCGAACTGGCGCCAGATTCGCAGCGAGCGTCGGGTGAGGAACGGAAACAGACGGGAAAGCGGGGCGGGAAGCTCTGAGCGGTGCATCGGCGTCGGCCGGCAGGGCAAAGACGCATTATAGGAAGATTCGGATGCCATGGGAGCATGACAAAACTTTACGAAAACGACGCACTTTGTTGCAAATGTAATGTTGGTGTAATGTGTGGGGCCGCCAAGCGTCGTTAGCATGGCGAAATGGCCGGCCATTCCCCACAAGAAAAGTGAAACGCATCCTCATCGTAAAAGTGACCTCGCTCGGCGACGTCGTCCAGACGTTGCCTGTCGTCGCGGACCTCCATCGTGCGTTCCCCGGTGTGGCGGTCGACTGGGCCGTGGACGAATCCTGCGCCGAAGTCGTGCGCTGGCACCCCGGCGTCAGCAACGTGCTGTGCGCGCCGCTGCGGCGTTTCAAGAAGCTGCGCAACGGCGGTGACTTCAAGGCGATCTCCGCGTCGATCGGCGCGTTGCGCGCGCATCGCTACGATGCGGTCATCGATCTGCACGGCGTCTACAAGAGCGCGATCATCTCGGCGCTGGCGCGCGCGGCGCGCCGCGTCGGCTACCAGACCCAGGATCTCGGCGAGACGGGCGCCCGCTTCGCGTACTCGCATCGCTTCGGCCCGCGGCCGGACTGCGACGCGTGGCACGGGATGCGCGTGAGCGCCGGCGAGGCGCTGGGCTATGTCCCCGAAGGCCTCGCCGATCACGGGATCGTCGCGCCGCAGGACGCGCGCCTGCCGGCCGCGCTGACCGACGGCACGCCGTTCGTGCTGCTGTTTCATGCGACGTCGAATCCGGACAAGCAATGGCCGGCCGATCACTGGGCCGCGCTGGCCACGCAGATGATCGCGCGCGGCGTGCGCGTCTTGCTGCCGTGGGGATCGCCGGCCGAACACGACGACGCGCAGCAGATCGCCGCGCGGGCACCCGGCGCGATCGTGCTGCCCGCGATGTCCGTGCGCGAACTGGGCGCGGCGATCGGTCTGGCGACGCTCGTGGTCGGTGTCGACACCGGCTTCGTGCATATGGCGCACGCATTGAAGCGCCCGACCGTGATGATCTTCGTCGCGACGTCGCGGCACCATTGCGGCATCGGCGGCGCGCCGCACGCGCTGTCGATCGGCGAGCCTGGTGCGCCGCCGTCGGTTGCGCAGGTGCTCGACGCGATCGATGCGGTCGGCCCGGCGCATGGCGCGCGGCGTGTGCGCTTGACGGCCTGACGGGGCTATCGACGCCGCTGTGCGCGCGAGCGCTTCACGCGAGCAACGCTTCGACCGTCACCACCGCCGCGATCGCGGCCAGATTCGCCAGCAAGGCTTCGACGAGCAGCCCGCGCCAGCTTTGCGGCCGAAAGCGCGCGGCGAGCAGCAGCGCGCTGCCGAGCGCGAGCGCGAGGATCAGCACGAGGTCGGCGTTGTTCAGATGGACGTTCATCGCGGCGCCTCCTTGAGATGGAGAAGTTCCGGGCGCGGTGCGCCCGGCTCCGAGTATAGGCAGCGCCGCGCGCCGTACAACGGGGGCTGTCCCGGAGTTCAGACGAGCGATGCGTCGCGGGTTTCGCGCATCAGCAGCACGCCGATCAGGCTCAGTGCCGCCGCGACCGACACATAGCCGCCGACCCACGACAGGCCGCCGCGCGCGGCGAGCAGCTGCGCGATGTACGGCGCGATCGACGCGCCGAGGATCCCGCCGAGGTTGTACGCGACGCCGGCGCCTGTGTAGCGGACGTTGGTCGGGAACAACTCGGGCAGCAGCGCGCCCATCGGCGCGAACGTCACGCCCATCAGGAACAGCTCGAGCGTCAGGAACAGCGCGACGAGCGGCATCGAGCCGCTGCCGAGCAGCGGCTCCATCGCGAAGCCGGACAGCAGCGCGGCGATCGCGCCCGCGGCCAGCACCGGCTTGCGCCCGAAGCGGTCGGCCGCCCATGCCGACAGTGGCGTCGCGAGCCCCATGAACACGACGGCGAAGCACAGCAGACCGAGGAAGCTCTGGCGCGGAATATGCAGCGCCGACACGCCGTACGACAGCGAGAACACCGTCGAGATATAGAACAGCGTGTAGCAGACCACCATCGCGAGCGCGCCGAGCAGCGTCGGCTGCCAGTGTTGGGAGATCAGCGTCGCGATCGGTACGCGCACGCGCTCGTCGCGCTCGAGCGCGGCCTGGAAGGCCGGCGTCTCGGCGATCTTCAGTCGTACGTACAGGCCCACCGCGACGAGCACCGCACTGACCAGGAACGGAATCCGCCAGCCCCAGCTGTGGAACTGTTCGTCGGACAGCGACAGCGCGAGCGCGAAGAACAGCCCGTTCGACATCAGGAAGCCGACCGACGGGCCCAGTTGCGGAAACATCCCGAACCAGCCGCGCTTGCCGGGCGGCGCGTGTTCGGTCGCGAGCAGCGCCGCGCCGCCCCATTCGCCGCCGAGGCCGATGCCCTGGCCGAAGCGCAGCACGCACAGCAGCACCGGCGCGAGCGTGCCGATCGTGTCGTAGCCCGGCACGAAGCCGATCGCGGTGGTCGAAATGCCCATCACGAGCAGCGACGCGACCAGCGTCGACTTGCGGCCGATGCGGTCGCCAAAGTGACCGAACAGGAACGAGCCGATCGGTCGGGCGATGAACGCGATGCCGAACGTCACGAATGCCGACAGCGCCTGCGCGGTCGCGGAGCCGTGCGGGAAGAACACGGGCCCGATCACGAGCGCCGCGGCCGTCGCATACACGTAGAAATCGTAGAACTCGATCGCGGTGCCGATGAAGCTCGCGAACACGATGCGCCGATGGCTGACGGCGCCGGCCGAGCCGGTTGCGCGTGCAACGGCCGGGGGGAATGCGGACATGGATGTCTCCGTTTTATCGTTGGGGTGTTCGGCCGCGGCGGGCGCGGACTGGCGCAGCCCGGCGCGGCCGAGCGGATGACGCGGTGGCGTTGCGCGCCGCGTGTCGTGGCGCGGGCATTGCCTGCCGTTCGACGATGGAGACGGATAGGCCGCCGCCGCCGGATGCCGGCGTGATCGGCTCGCGTGCCGGATGCGGCGTGCGAACGCGTGCGCGGCGGGATGGCCGCGCAATCGCGAAAAATTATAGCGAGCGCGGCCGCGGAGCGGTAAGTGCGGAGTGCCGACGGTTCAATCGAGCGATTGCGCCTGCGCGGACGCGGTGCTCTGCAGCGCGAAGCGGCCGTCGTCGTTGAAGAGCCAGCCTTCCAGTATCTCCAGCCGGCCGTTGCCGTCGAGCAGTTTCGGCGGCGGAGGAGGCAGCGGCGCCGAGCGGCGCAGCGACGCCAGCGCAAGGGCTTCGGCCTCGCTGTCGCCGTTGCTGCGATAGACGGAAGCATTGACGACGCGGCCGCCGCGATCGACGGTGAACGCGACGACGACGAGCGAGCGCAGCATCGCCTGCGGCGTGCCGCGCGACACGCCCGACGGGTTGTGGTCGGCCACGCACCGCGCGACTTCGACGCGATACTGGTCGAGGTTCGCGCTGCGCACGACCGACGGGATCGTCAGCACCGAGTGCAGCGACGGCGGCGGCGTGATCGTGCAGGCGGCGAGCAGCGGGATGGCGACGAGCACGGCAATACGCCGCCGGCTGGCGCACGGGCGGAGAACGGAGCGCATGGGGAAGTGCCGGAGGGTGACGATACAAAAATGATAGGCGTCCGCGCGCGGCGTGTTATCCGGGGAAACGCATAGCGCGCGAAACGCACCGTCGCGATGCGCGGATAACGGCAACGGGGGCGGCGCCGGGGCCACGTCGCGATTCGACGCGGCGGATGCGGCCACGGCCGAACGCGTTCAGTAGCCGTGCGTCACGAGCGCCAGAACGGACAGATCCGGATGCGTGCCGTCGACGATGCTTTTACCGATGTGCACGGCTTCGCGCACCGCTTCGTCGAGGCTCGCGAAGCTCTCTTCGCCGTCGGCATGGAAGGCCACCGCATGATCGGGCAGGGCGGGATTCACGCCCGGATGGCACACATAGCCGGTGTAGGTATAACGCGCGTCGCTGCCGGGCGCGAGGCCGGGCACGACATGAATTTCGAAGCCTTCGTAATCGACGTGATCGGTCGCGGTCGACAGTTCGGTCATGGCGGTCTCCGTGTGCCGCGCGCGGGGATGGTGCGGGCGGCAGCGAGTCGCGGCGGCGGTCGTGTCGCCGTGCTGATCGAATTCTAGGCGATGGCGGCGCGGGTCGTCAGTGTTGCGTGTAGTGGGCCTTCGCTGCACGAAGCGGCTCGCAGTCGTTCTCACACCCGCCACGATCCCGCGGCAGCGCCGCTCAACGGGCGCAGCGCGCGTCCTTGCGCTGAATGACGAGGATCACCGGATATTTCTGGCCGTGATCGAGCTCCACCGGGGCGACGACGGTCAGCGTCGCCGGGTCGGAATCGTCGTACACGCTGACCTGCTCGTTGCGGATGTAGGTCACGCCGGTGCAGTTCGATGCGCGCCCGTCGTCCGACACCTTGCACTGCAGCTCGTTTTCCTTCAGGTAGTTGTACGGCGTCGGGCTCGCCAGATATTCGCGCAGGCTGCGCGGCGAGCCGCCGACGCCTTTCACGTACGCGATCGCGCACGACGGCGTTTGCGCGTCGGCGTCGGAGGCGGAATCGGCAGCCGCCGCATGCGTGCCGACCGTGGCCAGCAGCGCGACGAGCGAGGAGGCGATGAAGGGTTTCATGACGTGGGTGTCCCGTTTCGCGATTCGGAGCGCCGGATTGTAACGGCATCCGGCGGCGCGCGTCGGCGCGTTGCGGCGCTGCGCGTGCAAACGCCGCGGACACAAACAAAAACCCCGTCATTCGATGAATGGACGGGGTTTGGCGAATTTCCTGGCGGAAGCGGTGAGATTCGAACTCACGGACAGTTTCCCGTCGCCGGTTTTCAAGACCGGTGCCTTAAACCGCTCGGCCACGCTTCCACGCGAGGCGTGCATTGTAACCGAAATGCCGCGTCGTTCCGCGTCAATCGTCGCGCAGGAACAATTCCTGCAGGTCGTTGAGAAAGCGCTGGCCGAGCGGCGTCGGCGCGATCTGCGTGAAGTCGCGCGTGATGAGCCCACGGCGTTCCGCTTCGTTCAGCGCCGGCTCGATCGTGCCCATCGGCAGGCCGGTGCGTTCGGCGAAGCTGTGCACCGGAAAGCCCTCCACGAGCCGCAGCGTGTTCAGCATGAACTCGAACGGCAGGTCGCGCGCGCCCACTTCGCGTTCTTCCTGCACCGGCGTGCCGGCCATCGCCTGTTCGATGAAGGTGGCCGGATGCTTGTAGCGCGCCTGGCGCAGGATCCGGTTCGGGAACGACAGCTTCGTGTGGGCGCCCGCGCCGATTCCGAGATAGTCGCCGAAGCGCCAGTAATTCAGGTTGTGCTTGCACTGATGATTCGGCTTCGCATACGCGGACACCTCGTAGCGGCCGTAGCCGGCCTCGGCCGTGCGCTCGTGGATCCATTCCTGCATGTCGGCCGACGCGTCGTCGTCCGGCACGACCGGCGGGAACTTCGCGAACAGCGTGTTCGGCTCGAGCGTCAGGTGATAGAGCGACAGATGCGGTGGCGCATACGACAGCGCCGTCTCGATGTCGGCGCGGCATTCGGCGAGCGTCTGGTTGGGCAGCGCGAACATCAGGTCGAGGTTGAAGTTGTCGAAGGTCTGCGCGGCGATCTCGACGGCCGCGCGCGCCTGCGCCGTGTCGTGAATGCGGCCGAGCGCCTTCAGATGACCTTCGTTGAAGCTCTGGATGCCGACCGACAGGCGGTTCACGCCGCTCGCGCGAAACTGCGCGAACTTCGCCGCTTCGAACGTGCCGGGGTTCGCCTCGAGCGTGATCTCGGCATCCGCGTCGAGCGGCAGCAGCGCGCGCACGTCGGACAGCAGCCGGTCGAGGCCGGCCGCCGACAGCAGGCTCGGCGTGCCGCCGCCGATGAACACCGTATGCACCTGGCGGCCCCACACGAGCGGCAGCGCCTGCTCGAGATCGGCGCGCAGCGCGTCGAGATACTCGGTTTCCGGGAAGCGCTCGCCTTTCCATTCGTGCGAATTGAAATCGCAGTACGGACACTTGCGCACGCACCACGGAAAATGCACGTACAGCGCGAGCGGCGGCAGCGACGTGAGCCGCACCTGCCCGGGCGACGTGAACGTCGCGACGACGTGCGCGCCGGTTTGCGCCGCCTGGCTCATGCGGCCTCCGGTTGCGAAGGCGTTGCGTAGACGATCATGCGTTTTCCTCTGCGAGCCGCGCGAGCAGCGCGTCGAGCGCAAGCGCTCGATGGCTGTGCGTGTTCTTCACGGCCGGCTCGAGCTCGGCGGCCGTCGCGCCGAGCGCCGGCACGTAGAAATACGGGTCGTAGCCGAAGCCGTGCTCGCCGCGCGGGGTGTCGACGATCTCGCCGATCCAGCGCCCTTCGGCGAACAGCGGCTCGGGATCGTCCGGATGGCGCACCAGCGCGAGCACGCAGCAATAGTAGGCGCGGCGGTCGTCGACGCCGCGCAGCTGCTCGACCAGATGCGCGTTGTTCGCCGCGTCGCCGCGAGCGCCGCCGGCACGCTGCGCATAGCGCGCCGAATAGACGCCCGGCGCGCCGCGCAGCGCGCGCACGCACAGGCCGGAATCGTCGGCGATCGCCGGCAGGCCGGTGAGGCGCGCCGCATGACGCGCCTTGGTCAGCGCATTCTCGATGAACGTGCCGAACGGCTCGTCGGCCTCGGGCACGGCCAGCTCGCCCTGCGGGACGATCTCGATGCCGACCGTCGAGAACAGCGCCGCGAATTCGCGCAGCTTGCCGGCGTTGTTCGACGCGAGCACGATGCGCGACAGCGGCGCGGCAGTGCGATCGTCAGACATGGTCGGCGCCCAGAACGTCCTTCTGCAGCTGCACGAGCCGGCCGATGCCGGCTTGCGCGAGGTCGAGCAGCGCGTTCATTTCGGCGCGCGAGAACGGCACGCCTTCGGCGGTGCCCTGGACTTCGACGAAGCCGCCGGCGCCCGTCATCACGACGTTCATGTCGGTGTCGCAGCGCGAGTCTTCCGCGTAGTCGAGGTCGAGCACGGGCGCGCCTTCGTACACGCCGACCGAGATCGCCGCGACGTGATCGGTGATCGGCGAGCGCGCGAGCTTGCCGGCCGCGATCAGCTTCGACACGGCGTCGTGCGCGGCGACGAACGCGCCGGTGATGCTCGCCGTGCGCGTGCCGCCGTCGGCCTGGATCACGTCGCAGTCGATGTTGATGGTGCGCGGGCCGAGCGCTTCCAGATCGAACACCGCGCGCAGCGCGCGGCCGATCAGGCGCTGAATCTCCTGCGTGCGGCCCGTCTGCTTGCCGCGCGCCGCTTCGCGATCGCTACGCGTGTGCGTCGCGCGCGGCAGCATCCCGTATTCGGCGGTCAGCCAGCCCTGGCCGCGCTCGCGCAGGAATTCGGGCACGCGTTCCACGACGCTCGCCGTGCAGATCACCTTGGTATCGCCGAATTCGACGAGCACCGAGCCTTCGGCGTGTTTCGTGTAGTGGCGCGTGAGGGCGACCTTGCGCAGTTCGTCGGCGCGACGGCCGCTCGGGCGGGACAGGGATGACGTCATCGGGAATCGGGCACGGAAGAGGAAACCCCGATTTTAGCGCCGAACGGCGGCCTTGCCCGGCGGGGTCGCGCGCAAAAATGGGATAATGCGCGCTTCCCGCCCCGCGCCTTGCAATGCGCCGGGCGCCTCGACTTATTCCCGCCCGATCCGGGCACACCCACGGCGAGACGAACCATGATCTACAGCATGACGGGCTATGCGAGCGCGACGCGCGAACTCGCGACGGCTGCCGGCAACGGCGGCGCGAGCGTGTCGGTCGAACTGCGCACCGTGAACTCGCGTTTCCTCGACCTCAATTTCCGGATGCCCGACGACGTGCGCGCGTGCGAGCCGGCGCTGCGTGAAATGCTGATGAACAAGCTGTCGCGCGGCAAGGTCGACGTCCGTATCAACCTGCAGCGCGGCGAGCAGAGCATCGGCGCGGGCGCGCTGAACCAGACGGCGCTCGGCCAGCTCGCCGAGCTCGAGCGCTCGGTGCTCGATGCGTTCCCGGGCGTCGGCCGCCTGCGCGCCGGTGAAGTCCTGCGCTGGCCCGGCGTGCTGGCCGAGAGCGGCGTGTCCGCGGACGCGATCCGCGACGCGGTGCTCGCGTGCGGCAAGGAAGCGATCGGCGAGCTGGTCGTGGTGCGTTCGCGCGAAGGCGCGCAACTCGCGACGATGCTGCTGTCGAACGTCACCGAAATGGAGGCGATCGTCGCGCGCATCACGCCGCTCGTGCCGGAGCTGATCGCGAAACATCAGCAGAAGATCGTCGAGCGGCTGCAGGAAGCGCTCGGCCTCGCGGCGCCGGAAGGCAGCGCGACGATCGTCACGCGCGAGGAAGCGGCGGAGCGCATTCGTCAGGAAGTGACGATGTACGGCATCCGCATCGACATCGCGGAAGAGCTGTCGCGCCTCACCGCGCACCTGAACGAAACGCGTCATGTGATCGAGAAGGGCGGCCGCGTCGGCAAGCGTCTCGACTTCATGATGCAGGAACTGAATCGCGAAGCGAACACGCTCGGCTCGAAGGCGGCGGCGAAGGAGCTCGCCGACGCATCGATGGCGCTCAAGCTGTTGATCGAGCAGATGCGCGAGCAAGTGCAAAACCTGGAGTAACAGAGATGAAACGATCCCCATGCTCACTACGTTCGCTGCCCCCCGAGGGGGCGGCCCGGCGGAGGCTGTCATGACCGATTCCCATCGCGACGGCCACGCGTCGCACGCGCTGCACGGCGGCGTCTATCCCGGCAACCTGTTCATGGTCATCGCGCCGTCGGGCGCCGGCAAGTCGACGCTCGTGAACGCGCTGCTGTCGAAGGACAGCGACATCTGCCTGTCGATTTCGTACACGACGCGCAAGCCGCGCCCGGGCGAGCAGGACGGCCAGCACTATCACTTCACCACCGTCGAGGATTTCCGCGCGCGTCACGCCGCGCACGAATTCCTCGAAAGCGCGGAAGTGCACGGCAACTACTACGGCACGTCGCGCGTGTGGATCGAGGAGCAGATGGCGAGCGGCCACGACGTGCTGCTCGAGATCGACTGGCAGGGCGCGCAGCAGGTGAAGCGGCAGTTTCACAACGCGGTCGGCATCTTCATCCTGCCGCCATCGCTCGATGCGCTCGAGGAGCGTCTGAAGAAGCGCGGCCAGGACGAGCCGAACGTCATCACGCGACGCCTGCTCGCGGCCGGCAGCGAGATGGCGCACGCGTCCGAAGCGGAATACGTGGTGATCAACGAGAATTTCGATCGTGCGCTCGCGGAACTGGAGTGCATCGTCGCGGCGACGCGCCTGCGTTTTGGTTCGCAGTACGCGCGACATGCGGAGCTGTTCATCGAACTCGGCATCCATCTGCCCCACGCGGAATGACGCGAGGGTAGAGGGACATAAGGTAGAATAACGACTATATTCAGAAGGAATTTCCAACATGGCTCGCATTACCGTCGAAGACTGCCTGAAGCAAATCCCCAACCGCTTCGAACTGGCGCTCGCCGCCACCTACCGCGCGCGGCAGCTCGCGCAAGGCCATACGCCGAAGATCGAAAGCCGCGACAAGCCGACGGTCGTCGCGCTGCGCGAAATCGCTGCCGGTCAGGTCGGCGTCGAGATGCTGAAGAAGGTGCCGGTGTAACGCGCATCCGGCCCGTTCCAGCCATGTAGTGCACGCGCGCAACGACTCGACCTGGAGGCGAATATGAGCACCACCCCATCGTCCGCCTCCGCGGATTCGACCACCGAAGTCACGGCCCAGTCGCCTGCGCGCCAGTACATCGACGCGGTCCTCGAACAATCCTTCCGGCATCTGTTCGGGCCGACCGCCACACCGGAGCAGCCTCGCAAGCACGGCGTCGTTTCGATCGCGAATCTGACGACCGCGCTTGCCGAGTATCTCGGTCCGGACGAAATCAAAGAGGTCAAGGCGGCGTTCCACTTCAGCGACGAAGCCCACCTCGGTCAATATCGCCAGAGCGGCGAACCCTACATCACTCATCCGGTCGCCGTCGCGGAAATCTGCGCCGGCTGGAAGCTCGACGCGCAAGCCGTGATGGCCGCGCTGCTGCACGACGTGATGGAAGACCAGGGCGTGACCAAGAGCGAGCTGGCCGAACGGTTCGGCCCGAAGGTCGCGGAACTGGTCGATGGCTTGTCGAAGCTCGACAAGATGGAATTCCGCAGCCGCGAGGAAGCGCAGGCGGAAAACTTCCGCAAGATGCTGCTCGCGATGGCGCGCGACGTGCGCGTCATCCTCGTCAAGCTCGCCGATCGGCTGCACAACATGCGCACGCTCGGCGCGGTGCCGATGGAAAAGCGCCGCCGCGTCGCGCGCGAGACGCTCGACATCTACGCACCGATCGCGCACCGCCTCGGGTTGAACAACACGTATCGCGAGCTGCAGGACATGAGCTTCGCGAACTTCAACCCGCATCGCTACGCGACGCTCGAGAAGGCCGTGAAGGCCGCGCGCGGCAATCGTCGCGAGGTGATCAGCAAGATCCTCGAGGCCGCGCAGCGTGCGATGACCGACGCGAAGATCGACGCGGAAATCACCGGCCGCGAAAAGACCATCTACAGCATCTACCGCAAGATGCGCGACAAGCAGCTGTCGTTCTCGCAGGTGCTCGACGTGTACGGCTTTCGCGTCGTCGTCGACAACCCGCTCGACTGCTACACGTGCATCGGCGCACTGCATGCGCTGTACAAGCCGGTGCCCGGCAAGTTCAAGGACTACATCGCGATCCCGAAGATCAACGGCTATCAGTCGCTGCACACGACGCTCGTCGGCCCGTTCGGCGCGCCGATCGAGTTCCAGGTGCGCACGCGCAAGATGCACGAGATCGCCGAGGCCGGCGTGGCCGCCCACTGGCTGTACAAGAACGGCGGCGCCGATCTGAACGACGTGCAGAAGCGCGCGCACCAGTGGCTGAAGTCGCTGCTCGACATCCAGAGCGAAGCGGGCGATTCGAGCGAGTTCCTCGAGCACGTGAAGATCGACCTGTTCCCGGACGCCGTCTACGTGTTCACGCCGAAGTCGAAGATCATGGCGCTGCCGCGCGGCGCGACGGCGCTCGACTTCGCGTATTCGATCCACAGCGATCTCGGCAACCAGTGCGTGGCCGTGAAGATCAACAACGAATTGCTGCCGCTGCGCACCGAGCTCAAGAGCGGCGATATCGTCGAGGTGATCACGGCGCCGTATTCGAAGCCGAACCCCGCGTGGCTCGGTTTCGTGCGCACCGGCAAGGCGCGTTCGGCGATTCGTCACTATCTGAAGACGATGCGCCTGAACGAGTCGGTGCAGCTCGGCGAGCGGCTCGTCGACCAGAGCCTGAAGGGTTACGGGTTCGCGCTCGCCGACGTGACGCCGGAGGTGTGGGACAAGCTCGTCCAGTGGACCGGCAACAAGAGTCGCCAGGAAATCTTCGCGGACATCGGCCTCGGCCGGCGGGTGGCGGCCGTGATGGCCAAGCGCATCGAAGTGCTGATGAGCGGCCGCGACGCGGACGACGATCTGCCGAAGTCCGAGCGCCATCCCGCGCACCATGCGCCGCCGGTCGTGATCACCGGCACCGAAGGCATGTCGGTGCAGCTGTCGGCATGCTGCCGGCCGATTCCGGGCGATGCGATCATGGGCTATATCGGCATCGGCCTCGGGATGGCGATTCATACGACCGATTGCCGTGTCGCGCAGCGCATCCACCGGCGCGATCCGGGGCGCTGGATCGACGTCGAATGGGCGCCGCAGCCGGGCAGGCTGTTCGACGTCGCGGTGAAGGCGCTGGTCAAGAACACGAAGGGCATCTTCGCGCGCGTTGCGGCGGACATCACGTCGGCCGACGCGAACATCGTGCATATCGCGATGGACGAAGATCTGACGCACGAGTCGACGGTGCTGCGCTTCGTCATCCAGGTCAGCGACCGCCTGCATCTCGCGAACGTGATGCGCCGCGTGCGCACCAATCCCGACGTGATGCGGATCATGCGCGAACGCTCGACCGAGGACGGCGCGCATGCGCGTCACGACGGCGGCATGCGGATCGAGCGCGAGCGCCAGGATTACTGACGCTGCACGGTTGCGGCGAGTCGAGACGGCGGCCACGGGCCGCCGTTTTCTTTGGGGCGACGGAAGGGAAGTCGAAGAAGGGAGCGGAAAGGAAAAAAGGGCCTTCCCGGAGGAAGGCCCTTCTGAGGTGGCGCGGCTGGCAGGATTCGAACCCACGACCCCTTGGTTCGTAGCCAAGTACTCTATCCAACTGAGCTACAGCCGCACGCAAGACGGTACTGCTTCAACTGTCGGAACCTTCTGCGATGGGAAGGCCCCCAAAAAAGTGGCGCGGCTGGCAGGATTCGAACCCACGACCCCTTGGTTCGTAGCCAAGTACTCTATCCAACTGAGCTACAGCCGCACGCAACAACAAACACTACTGCTTCGAACTGAAAGGGCCTTCGGTTTGGAAGGCCCTCGAAAAGGTGGCGCGGCTGGCAGGATTCGAACCCACGACCCCTTGGTTCGTAGCCAAGTACTCTATCCAACTGAGCTACAGCCGCACGCAGAAGCGGAAGTATAGCAGGGTTGTATAAAAAGGGAAGCCTTATCCGCAAAAAATGTCGCCTGATCTTGCATGCCCGCGTTCGTGTACCCTTGGGGCATCAGTCATTCACGTATCGAATCAGCATCATGAACAAGGCGTTTGTCAAAGAATCGGAAGGCGACGACGACGATCTCGACCCCGGTCAGCCGGCGATCCCGGCGGGCACCAAGAACTACATCACGCCGGCCGGCCACAAGCGGCTCAGGGACGAGTTGCTGAACCTGATCGACGTCGAGCGTCCGGAGGTCGTGCGCCTCGTGTCGTGGGCCGCGTCGAACGGCGACCGGTCCGAGAACGGCGATTACATCTACGGCAAGCGGCGCCTGCGCGAAATCGACCGCCGGATCCGCTTTCTGACGAAGCGGCTCGATCTCGCCGAAGTCGTCGACGCGAGCCGGCAGGAGAACGTCGACCAGGTGTTCTTCGGCGCGACCGTCGATTACGCGACGCCGGACGGCGAGGACCACACCGTGACGATCGTCGGGATCGACGAGGTGGACCTCGACCGCGGCTGCGTCAGCTGGATCTCGCCGATTGCGCGAGCGCTGATCAAGGCGAAGATCGGCGATACCGTCACGTTGATGACGCCGGCCGGCCCGCAACCGATCGACGTGCTCGACGTGCGCTATCCGGCGCGGGACGACGCATGAGCGCGTAGCGGCTTGCGGCGTCGCAGCGATGCGTATCGACGTCCGCGCCGTCCGCGGCGCCCGCACGACCAGCGCCCATGACGGCTGCGATGGTTCAGAAGCGGTGCCGCATGCCCGCCGTGACGGCGATCTGCTTGTTGGTCGACGACGCGCTGCCGAGCCCGTTGATGTTCGCGCCGATCGCCAAGCCGTCCGCGTTGACGCGCTGGTATTCCCCTTGCAGATACAGGTCGGTGCGCTTCGACAGCGCATAGTCGGCCTGCAGGTTGAACTGGTGCCAGCTGGGCGACTGGCCGTCGAGGCGGGCATCGGTGTAGGTGTACGAGCCGGCCAGCGAGAATGCCGGCGTCAGCGCATAGCGGCCGTTCACCTCGTAGTTGTTGAAGCGCGTGCCGCCCGCGAGCGCGATGCCGCGCGACACACCCGACTGTCCGGCGCTGATGCCGGCCGAATCGGTGAGGCGAGTCTGCGTGAACACGAAGCCGGCGGTCGCCGGGCCGAAGCCGTAGTTCAGGCCGGCGCCCCAGGTACGCTGGCGGCCAGCCGCGAAGGTCCAGTCGCCGGCCACGGCGCCCGGGTCGCTGGCCGCGAGCGCCGGCGCGTTGACGTTGTTGTTCAGCTGCATGTAAGCGGCCGCGACGTTGAAGCCGAGGTAGCTGTATGACGCGCCGACGCTGTATGCGCGATTGTTCGCGAAGTTCGTGGCGTTCGAGAAGCCGTACAGTGCGCCGAATTTCAGGCCGCCGTAGTTCACGCTCTGGTATTTGATGGCGTTGTTGATCCGGAACGAGTTGTTCAGGTTGTCGTTGTCGAACGGGTGCGCGAACTCGGTGCCGCCGTACTGCGTGCCCGTGAGCGACAGCGGCCCCAGGTAATCGACGACGCTGTCGTATTGGCGGCCGAGCGTGAGCGAGCCGAAGCCGTCATGCGCGAGCCCGACGAATGCCTGCCGGCCGAACTCGCGGCCGTTCTGCTTCAGCGTGCCATTGTTGATGCCGAAGCCGTTCTCCAGCGTGAAGATTGCTTTCAGGCCGCCGCCGAGATCCTCGGTACCGCGCAGCCCCCAGCGGCTGCCGTTGATCGAGCCGCTCGTTTCCTGCCACGCGCTGTGGCCGCCCTGGTTGTTCGTGTAGGTGATGCCGGCGTCGATCAGCCCGTATAGCGTGACACTGCTTTGCGCATGGGCGGCGATCGCCGGAATGCCGGCCAATGCGGCAACGATCAGCGTCTTTTTCATGATCTGTCTCCAAACGATTGTTGTCGATCGAAGCCGCAGCGGGCTGTCGCGCGCATCGCCATCGAGCGGTACGCGCGTGACATGTGGGGCAGCGGCCGCTCAGTCACCAATCCGTTTTGTAGTGTATGAAGCGCCGTGGCTCCGGTAGAGAAGCGCGTGCCGCAATACTGTATTTAGGATGGCGCAAGAATGGTCGCGCGGGCGGAGTGCCCCGATTATCCGGGCATTGCGGCGGCGCAACATACGATTGCAGTCGTCAGCAGTGCGTACTGACGTTGCGCCGTCGCGACACTGCCAACGCCACCGCGCAAACAATCCGATTATTGACACATCGGCAATAGAGGTTTGTGCGGAGCATGGATAATGAAAGGATGTAATCTCGTTATACTGCAGTCTCTGCTTTCCGAAGCAGACTTTTTCGTTGACGGAAAAGATCTCCAAACCTTTGTCGGCGCGACTTCCCAGTCGCGCTTTTTTTTGCCCGTCGTTCCTGTCCTTCCCCGCGGCTTCTCCCGCGCCGCTACGAGTACGAGCGTCGCTTGCGTCTCGCAGCCGGTTCCGCGTCGTTGGTTTGCGCCTGCGGCGGCGTATAGGTCCAGTCTTCCATCACGTAGTGACGGGCATCCAGCGGCGACGCCAACAGGTTTTGCCAATGGTCGCCGTGCCAGGTCGGATCGAACTCGGTGTCACACGGCGCTTCACGGGACTCGGCCAGCGCGCGGGACTTGCGGCGTGCGCGTGCGAGTCGGCTCGCGAAGCGCTTGATTCCGTCCAGCCACATGACCTTCTCCTCCAATTGCGTGACTCCAGCATCGCAACGTGGCGCGGCTTGCGCAACCGGAAAAAACCCCGAGGATTTTACCGGCATGATTCGACCCCGGTATGTTTTTCATCACTTCGATTAACGGTGATCCATGCCCGGTAATATTGACAGGGTTTTGGCGCGAATTAGTTAATAGAAGACGAGTGTGTGCCCATTCCAATGGCATTGATGTGATTTTGATAAAGAGGGCGTTAAAAATTCGCTTGACGCGCCTGGATCGTCCAATTTATAAAGTGAGCACTCCGTCCCCGGACGCAGCGCCCATTGAGAATCGGCACGCTGTTACGGGTGTTCGGGAAGCGGCTATAAATGGTAGCTTTTTTGATCTAAACGAGTGGGGAACGAAGGTATGGATACCGGTATCGTAAAATGGTTTAACGATGCTAAAGGTTTTGGCTTTATTACATCCGACAATGGCGGCGAAGATTTGTTTGCGCACTTCTCCGAAATCCGGATGGAAGGCTTCAAGACGTTGAAGGAAAACCAGCGCGTTTCGTTCGAGGTGAAGGTCGGCCCGAAGGGCAAGCAGGCAGCGAATATCCAGGCAGCCTGACGCGCCGCGTAGTACCGATCACGTCCGGCCCCCGCATAGCGGGGGCTTTTTGCTTTTCCGGCCGCGAAAACGGTCGACGGGCGGATCGATTTCGGTTGCACTGGCCCGCGACACCCGCGCCGGTGCATACTCGCGGAAGCATCGTTTCTCCCGTCTCTTCATGTCCGACCTTTATCCGTCCGATCCTGCCAGCGAACAGCCGCTCGTCTTCGTCGACCTCGAAACCACTGGTGGATCGCCCGCCGAACATCGCATTACCGAAATCGGGGTAGTCGAAATCGGTCCGGGCCACATGTCCACATGGACGACGCTGGTCAATCCCGGGCAGCCGATCCCGCCGTTCATCCAACAGCTGACCGGTATTTCGGACGACATGGTGCGCGACGCGCCGTCGTTTGCGTCGCTCGCGCCGGCGCTGTTCGAGCGTTTGGACGGCAAGCTGTTCGTCGCGCACAACGCGAGCTTCGACCGTGGTTTTCTGCGCGCAGAATTCGAGCGCGCCGGCCTCGCATTCAACCCCGACGTGCTATGCACGGTGAAGCTGTCGCGCGCGCTGTTTCCGCGCGAGTCGCGGCATGGCCTCGATGCGCTGATCGAGCGGTATGGGCTGGTCCCCGCCGCGCGCCACCGCGCGCTCGCGGATGCGGACCTGATTTGGCAGTTCTGGCGGCAATTACACACGCTCGTGCCGCTCGAGCGCTTGCGCGACCAGATCGCACGTACGACGCGCCACTTCCGTCTGGGCGGCGACTTGACCGAAGCATGGCTCGATACCGCGCCGGCCGGATGCGGCGCCTATGCGCTGTTCGGCGAGGGCGACGAAGCGCTGTACGTCGGCCGCAGCGTGCGTGTCCGGCAGCGCTTGCGTGCGCTGCTGACCGGCGAGCGGCGCTCGTCGAAGGAAATGCGGATCGCGCAGCAGGTGCGGCGCGTCGAGTGGCGGGAGACCGGCAACGAGCTGGGCGCGATGCTTGCCGAAGCGCAGTGGATCGCGCGCCTGCGCCCGGCATACAACCGGCGACCCACGGCTGCGGCCGTACGTGCCGGTGATGCGCCCTGGCCGTTCGACGGCGCGGTCGCGTTCGAGGCGCACGGCGAGCGCAGCCTGTTTCATGTGATCGATGCGTGGCGCTACCTCGGCGTGGCCGAGTCGCTCGACGCCGCCGCGCGGCTCGCGGCGGACGGCACGGACGGCGCGTTCGAGCCCCATACGCAGCGTCTGTTGCAGACCTATCTCGCGCGCGGCCTCCAATTGATCCCGCTGGCGGCGTTCGCGGCCGCCGACTGAGAATCGCGCGCGGCTGCCTGCGATCGTGGCGGCCGGTCAGCCGATCGCGCTGGCGCCGCCCGCCGAGCAAACATGGGACAGCGCGGTGCCGAGCGCCTGCGTACGCGTCGAATCGTAGCGGGTAAGCGTCTTCCAGTTCGCGATGCTGCGCGCGAGCCGTGCCTGGCAATCCGGGGCGTCGCGCACCGGCGCGGCTTGCGCGAGCGCGGCCAGCATCTTCTGCGTGAGCTGGTCGAGCGCCGGGCGCGTGCTGGTCGCGAGGTCGGGTGGCGTTCCTTCCGGAGGCCGCGTCGCGCGCCAGTTGGCGAACAGCGCGTTTTGCACGTCCTTGCTGGCGGCGATCTGGTCCTCGAAGAAGGTGCGGGCGACCGCCGCGTCGACGCCGGCTTGGACCGCGCGCTTTTCCACCGACGCGAGCAGCGCGGCTTCGCGCGGCTTGTCTTCGATCGCCTGGTGGTTGGCCCATTTCCAGCGCGCGACCGGCTCGGCAAGCGCGAGCCGCTGCGACGCAAGGGCGACGAGATTGGTGAGCGCGGTGTCGTCGCCGTCTGCGCGCGCTGCGGGCGGCGCCGAAAGGAATGCGACACCCAGCGTGGCGACAGCGAGGCTGGCACGAATGGCTTGTTTCATCGGGACGTTCGGAAGTGGCCGCAGGGGCCGTGGCGGGAAAACCAGAAGGATAGACGAAGACGGCCGCGCGGCGGAGCGACGCGACAGCGGATATTTAGCGGACGCGCCGAACCGGCACCGTCAGGCCGTTGCAGCCCGGGTGCAAAGCGATCTGCGCACGAAACGCAGCGAGAAACCGCACGATCTCGATCGACACGCGACGGTTACGGAACGGAACGCGCGATCACTTCGGCGCGTAGAGCTTGTGCTGCTCGTCGAAGAATGCCCGGACGTGCTCGGGCAACTCGGCGAGGAACTCGACGCCGACGGGCTCCGGATCCGGGCTCATTACTTGCTCGGGCGGCGGCATGCGGGTTGGTCTTTCATCCATGATCGTTTCTCCAGCGGGTTCAATAATTATCAACCTCGCGCTCGGATTTATGCCAGAGGCGAATCGTTAGTTTTTGTCTCTGTTGTATTAACGGCACATGCGTTGGCGCGCGCTGTCCGATGCCGACTATTGCGCCGCGCAGGATCGGCAACGATCGGTCCGCTTGTTATACTTCGCGCGCACTTTTTCCTCGACCGCGATGACACGAAAGACGCGATGGATCGGCCTCGTCTGGCTGGCGCTGGTACTGAACGTACTGTCGCCAGTCATCGGCTATGCGCGCGTCGCGGCGAGCGGTTCCGGCGCGCTTCCGCTCGAGCTGTGCAGTGCGGCCGGCGCCCACCGCGTCGTGTTCGCACCGTCCGCCGACGAGCAGGGCACGGCGTCGTTCGACCATGCCGCCGTACCGCACTGCGTGTACTGCCCGGGCTTCGCGTCGAACGTCGCGCTCGCCACCAGCGTGCCTGTCTTGCCCGGCTTCGTGCGCGCGTTCGCCTACCGGGCCGTCGCACCTGTCGTGCCCGATCGTCCCGGGCAGCCTATCCGACTCGCGCAGCCGCGCGGCCCGCCTGAAAACGTCCCGATCTGATTGATATCGTCCGCGCGCCTCGACGGCGCGCGTGCCGCCCGCGGGCGCGTTCCGCGCGCCACGCCTCACGCGCGCGCTGCGTGCGCTCGCGTGCTGCGGCATTCGGTCACGTTTTCAGGAATTGATCCATGTCGTTCACCTTCGCCGCGCGCCCGCCGCGCGGACGGCTCGCGCTCGCGTGCGCGACCGCTTTCGTATGGCCGCTCGCGCAAGCGGCCCCGATCGACGGCGCGTCCGCCGATCCGACCTCCGGCGCGACGCGCGTGTCCGCCGACGGCGTGCCGTCCGCTGCCGTACCCACGCCCGCACCCACGCCCGCACCCACGCCCGCACCCACGCCCGCACCCACGCCGACCGGCGACACGCTCAGCGCCGTCAGCATCACTGCCCAGCGCCAAAGCGTCGATCCCGACACGCCGGCCGTCGTCGAGTCGATCACGCGCGAGCAGATCGACTCGCACACCAACACCAGCACCGAGGACGCGCTGAAGTACGCGACCAACCTGATGGTGCGCAAGCGCTACATCGGCGACCGCAACAGCGTGTTCGCCGGGCGCGACTTCAACGAGCTGCAGAGTGCGCGCGGGCTCGTGTATGCCGACGGCCTGCTGCTGTCGAACCTGCTCGGCTCGAGCTACGCGTATCCGCCGCGCTGGTCGCTGATCGCCCCCGACGACATCGCGCGCGTCGACGTGCTGTACGGCCCGTTTTCCGCGCTCTATCCGGGCAACGCGATCGGCTCGACCGTGCTGCTGACGACGCGCAAGCCCGACCGGCTCGAGGCGTCGGTGTCGACGCAGTTCTTCACGCAGCGCTATCGCGACGGCTACGGGTTCGCGGACAGCTTCGGCGGCAACCATCAGACGGCGAGAATCGCGAACCGCATCGGCAGGTTCTGGTTTTCGCTGTCGCTCGACCGGCTGGAGAACGATGGCCAGCCGATGCAGTATGCGAGTCCCAATGCCGCGTACAACCCGCGGCTCGGCGCGGCGGTGCCCGTGACCGGCGCGGCCACCGACATCGGGCCCAACGGCAAGCCGCGCACGATCGTCGGCGCGCAGAACATCGAGCGGACCGAGCAGCTCAACGGCACGGTGCGGATGGGCTATGCGTTCACCGACCACGTCGATGCGACCCTCACGCTCGGTCACTGGGAAAACCACTACCGGCAGCACGGCGCCACCTTCCTGCGCGACGCGGCCGGCAATCCGGTGTACGGCGGCAACGTGTCGATCGGCGGCCGCAACATGACCGTCGCGCCGAGCGCATTCGCGCCGCAGCGCGGCGACCAGGAGAACTGGCTGTACGCGCTCGGGCTGAACGGCCGGCTCGATTCCGGCTGGAGGCTGTCGGGCGTGGTGTCGGCCTACGACGTGTCGCGCGACGTGCTGCGCGCCGCGTCGACTGCACAAGGCGGTGCGGGGACGCTGTTCGACGGCAACGGCACGGGCTGGCGCACGCTCGACCTGAAGGCCGAGGCGCCGGACGTGCACGGTCATACGTTCACGTTCGGCTATCACTACGACAACTATTTCCTGCGCAACGTCACGTACAACACGGCCGACTGGCTGGCTGGGCCGAGCACGTCGGTCGCGAGCGTCTACCGCGGCGATACGCGCACGCAGGCGCTGTTCGCGCAGGACGCGTGGCGGTTCGCGCCCGGCTGGCTCGCGACGCTCGGCCTGCGCTACGAGCGCTGGGACGCCTACGGCGGCGCGCTCGGCAACGGGAGCGCCACGCTCGGCTACGCCGACCGCGGCGCGAATGCGCTGTCGCCGAAGGTCGCGCTGCAATGGGACGCGACCGACGTGTGGCGCTTCCGGCTGTCGTTCGCGACGGGCACGCGTTTTCCGACGGTAGGCGAGCTGTTCCAGGGAACGATCTCGAACAACGCGATCGTCAACAACAACCCGGGCCTGCGGCCGGAAAAGGCGATCGACTGGGATTTCACGGCCGAGCGCGACGTCGGCGTCGGCGTGGTGCGGGCGAGCGTGTTCCAGAGCGACTTGCGCGATTCGATCTACAGCCAGACGACGGTGTCGGGCGCAACGACGGTCACCAATATCTCGAACGTCGACCGCGTGCGCGTGCGCGGCGTCGAGCTCGCATTCAGCGGCCGCAACGTCGGGCTGCGCGGGCTCGACATCGACGCGAACGTGTCGGCGAGCAACGCGCAGATCCTGGCCGATGCCGCGAATCCGGCGTACGTGGGGTCGCGCTTTCCGCGCATCCCGCGCGTGCGCGCGAACCTGCTCGCGTCGTACCGCTTCGACGAACACTGGCTGGGAAGCGTCGGCGTGCGCTACTCGGGCCGCCAGTTCAACACGCTCGACAACAGCGACGTGAATCCCGACGTGTACGGCGGCACCAGCAACTTCACGATCGTCGATCTGAAGGCCCGTTACAGCTTCGACCGTCACTGGAGCGCCTCGGTCGGCATCGACAACGTGACCGACCGCCGCTACTACGTGTTCCATCCGTACCCGGGCCGTACCTTCTTTGGAGAATTGAAATGGTCGCTGTGAAATCGTTCGCGGCAGCTTGCGCGTTGTGGCTCGCAACGCTGTCGTGCGCCGCCGCGCACGATCTGCGGGATACGCACGCCGCACCGCAGGCGGCCGATCCGCATGCCGCGCACATGAGCATGCAGCCGGCGCCGGCGCAGCAGAAGCCGCCGCTCGCCACCGGCACGGCGTTCGATGCGCGGCACCGGCTGTGGGTCGCATGGGTAGAAGGCGCGCACGTCGTCGTCGCGCACTCGGATGACGCGGGCCGCACGCTGTCCGCGCCGGTCACCGTCAACGCGATGCCCGAGCCGATCTACACCAGCGCGGAAAATCGGCCGAAGCTCGCGACGAGCCCGGACGGCCGCGCGGTGTACGTGTCGTGGTCGATGCCGCTCGATGCGCCCTACACGGGGATGGTGCGCTTCTCGCGTTCGCTCGACGGCGGCGCGACGTGGAGCGTGCCGATCACCGTGCATCGCGACCGTCAGGCGATCACGCACCGCTTCGACATGATGGCCGTCGACCCGGCCGGCAACATCGCGATCGCGTGGATCGACAAGCGCGATCTCGTCGCGGCGAAGGCGGCGGGGCAGTCGTACGACGGCGCGGCCGTCTACTACGCGGTGTCGCGCGACGGCGGCGCGTCGTTCGAAGCGGAGCGCAAGGTGACCGACCACACCTGCGAATGCTGCCGGATCGCGATGGCCGTCGATCCGGCCGGCCGCATCGAGGCCGTATGGCGCAACGTGTTTCCCGGGCAGATTCGCGATCACGCGCTCGCGGTGCTGCCGATCGCGGCATCGGAGCCGGTCGTGCCGTTGCGCGCGACCTTCTCGAACTGGCGGGTCGACGCGTGCCCCGAGCACGGGCCCGCGCTCGCGATCACGCCGGACGGCACGCGCCACATCGCGTGGTTCGGCGTGGTCGACGGCCGCGCCGACGTGTTCTATTCGCGCATCGACGCAGACGGGCGGCCGCGCGGCGCGCCGTGGGCGTTCGGCGCGAATCCGGCGGCGCCGGACGAACAGGCGTCGCATGCGGCGCTCGTCGCGCGCGGCGACATCGTGTGGCTCGCGTGGAAGGCGTTCGACGGCGACACGATGCACATCAGGCTGCGCCGCTCGGACGATCGCGGCGAGCACTGGTCGGCGCCGCGCGACATCGCGTCGACGTCCGGCGCGAGCGACAACCCGCAGCTGCTCGACGATGCGGGCCGCATCTACGTGTCGTGGCGCACGCGTAACGACGGCTATCGGCTGATTCCGGTGGAGGGCGCGCAATGAAGCGAGGGTGGATCGTGGCGCTCGGCGCGCTGCTCGCGAGCGTGCCGGCATGGGCCGGCGAGCTGCAGCCGCTGCGTGCGGCCGAGGTCGCGACGCTGTACGCGAGCGCGCATGAGCGGCCGCTCGCCGTCGAGATCTGGTCGCTGGACTGCGGCTATTGTCGCGAGAATGCCGCGCATCTGGTGGCGTGGCAGCGCCGGCATCCGGACGTGCGGCTCGCGATGGTCGCGCTCGACGCTTACGACGACAGCGCTGCCGCGCTCGCCCACGCGCTCGCGCAAATGAACTTGCCGCCGCAAGTGGCGCAATACGCGAACGCGGAGCCGATGCCCGAGCGGCTGCGCGCGGCGCTCGATGCGGGATGGCGAGGAGAAATGCCGCGTACCGTGTGGATCGGCCGCGACGGTGTGCGCGACGCGCGCAGCGGCTTGCTGACGTCCGACGTGCTGGACGGCTGGCTGCGGCACGGCAACGGCCGCTGACGAGGACGGCGGCGCGCGAAGGGCTGCGCGCCGCGTCTCGGTGGGCCAGAAACGAAAACGCGCCCGAAGGCGCGCGAGAAGATCGTCAGGCCGCGCGCCTGAATAGCCGGATCACGAACAGCAGGATCACGGCGCCGATCACCGCGACGATCACCGAGCCGATGAAGCCGCTGCCGATGCTGATGCCGAGCAGCCCGGCAAGCCAGCCGCCGATCACCGCGCCGACGATGCCGACGATGATGTCGACGATCAGCCCGAACCCGCCGCCCTTGACCAGCAGGCCGGCGAGCCAGCCGGCGATCGCGCCGATGATGAGCCACATAATCAAGCCATGAGTCATGGTGATCCTCTCCTTGTGTTTGAGTCGAAATGACCGGACGCCGGCTGTTCTGCCGCATGCTGCTTGAAGGCGACAGTGCGACCCGCCGCGCCGCCTTCGCAATGTAACGCGATAGACGGGTCGGAATCGTTAAGTAATGTTATGCACGCTTAAACGCTTTTTCCAGCAGATTCGCCGGCTCACCGGGCGTGGTGCGTGGGAGAGGAGAGCGGTGTCGGGAGCGATGCTGGCTGAGCGGCGGCTGCCGCAACGTGGCGCACGGCAAGGTGTCGCAGCGGCAATCACGCGGCTGCGTAGCGCAGGCTGAATGAGAGGGAGAACGGGCGCACGCGGTGTTGCACGAACGTGGGTCGGAAAAAAGAAAAGGCCTGACGAGCATTACTCGTCAGGCCTTTATGTCTTGGTGCCGGAGATAGGAGTCGAACCTACGACCTTCGCATTACGAATGCGCTGCTCTACCAACTGAGCTACACCGGCAGCAGAGAAATGAAATTATATGGTCAAGTCCGAGATCTTGGCAATAGGTTTTGCGAAATTTTTTCAGCTTGCTGCTGCTTCTACTTCGCGAAACCGTCGATCCGGCGGGCTTGCCGCTTTCACTTCACTACGATGCGGCTTGTGAGGGCCGCATCGCGAAGGCGCGATTCTACTGAGGTCGCGCGCCTTCGTCCAGTGCTTCGATGCAAATTTATTTGCCTTCGTTGTGATAGGCGGTCACGCGCTCGACTTCGTTCTTCGAGCCGAGGAACACCGGCACGCGCTGGTGCAGGCCGGTCGGCTGCACTTCCATGATGCGCTGCGTGCCCGTGGTCGCCGCGCCGCCTGCCTGCTCGACGATGAACGACATCGGGTTCGCTTCGTACATCAGGCGCAGCTTGCCCGGACGATCGGGCGTGCGCTTGTCGGCCGGGTACATGAAGATGCCGCCGCGGTTCAGGATGCGGTGCACGTCGGCCACCATCGACGCGATCCAGCGCATGTTGAAGTTGTCGCCGCGCGGGCCTTCCTTGCCGGCGTTCAGTTCGGAGACGTAGCGCTGCACCGGCTCGTACCAGTGGCGCGCGTTCGATGCGTTGATCGCGTACTCGCGCGTGTCGGCCGGGATCTGCATGTTGCTTTGCGTGAGCACCCACGATCCGACTTCGCGGTCGAGCGTGAAGCAGTTCACGCCGTTGCCGGTCGTCAGCACGAACACCGACTGCGGGCCGTACACCGCATAGCCGGCCGCGACCTGTTCGGTGCCCGGTTGCAGGAACGATTCCTCGGTGGCCTGCTTGCCGTGCGGGCAGCGCAGCACCGAGAAGATCGTGCCGATCGACACGTTCACGTCGATGTTCGACGAGCCGTCGAGCGGATCGAACACGAGCAGGTATTCGCCGCGCGGGTAGTTCGCGGGGATCGGGAAGAACGTTTCCATTTCCTCCGACGCCATCGCGGCGAGGTTGCCGCCCCATTCGTTCGCGTCGAGCAGGATCTCGTTCGACAGGATGTCGAGCTTCTTCTGCACTTCGCCCTGGACGTTCTCGCTGCCGGCGGTGCCGAGTGCGTCGCCGAGCGCGCCCTTCGACACGTTGTAGCTGATCGCCTTGCACGCGCGGGCGACGACTTCGATCAGCAGCCGCAGGTCGGCGGGCAGGTTGTTGGTCTCACGCTGCTGCTCGATCAGGAACTTGGACAGCGTGGTGCGGCGGGCAATGGACATGACAGACTCCGAAAGGCCAAAGAATCCTTGAATTGCCGCAATTTTACCCGGCACGCCCGTCGCGCCGCCGCCTTTTTTCGTCCGGTTACATGGACGCGACGCGCCCGTGCGGTGGCCCCGCCCGAGCCTGGCCGGTGTGGAGCCGATAAAAAAGCCGGCGCCGCAACGAGGCGGCGCCGGCTTGGTCGCAGCGGCAGGCGATGCGTCGCGCGCGTTATGCGAGCGCCTTCTCGACGATCTCGCGCACGTCGCGCGATTTCGCGCCGGCCGCGACCTGCTCCAACGCTTCGCGCATCCGGTCGCGCAGCGTCGGCGTGAAGCGGCGCCACAGTTCGAGCGAGCGGGCGAGGCGCGCGGCGACCTGCGGATTGATCGCGTCGAGCGCGAGCACCTGCTCGGCCCAGAACGCATAACCCGAGCCGTCCGCCGCGTGGAACTGCGCCGGGTTCGCCGCGCAGAAGCTGAAGATCAGCGAGCGTGCGCGGTTCGGATTCTTCAGATTGAACGCGGGATGCGCCATCAGGTTGCGGACCTGCGCGAGCGTCGGCCGCGCCGGCGTGCCGCGCTGCGCGGCCTGCATCGCGAACCACTTGTCGATCACGAGCGCCTCGTTCTCGAAGCGGCGGTAGAAGTCGCCGAGCGCGCGCTCGGCCGCGTCCGTCGCACCGGCCGCAGCGCCCGCCAGCAGCGCGCCGAGCGCGGCGGCGCGATCGGTCATGTTGTTCGCCGCGTCGTACTGCGCGGTGGCGATGCGCACGGCTTCGGCCGGATCCTCGAGTTCGGCGAGATACGCGAGCGCGAGGTTCTTCAGCGCGCGGCGGCCGGCCGCGTCGGGCGTCGGTTCGTACGCGCCGGGCGTCTGATGCTGCTCGTATGCGGCCAGCCACTCGGCGCGCAGCGCGGTCGCGAGCTGGCGGCGCACGAACTGGCGCGCGCGGTGCACGGCGGCCGGGTCGGCTTCGGCCATCTGGTCGGCCAGATAGGTTTCCGACGGCAGCGTCAGCGCGAGCTCGCGGAACGCGGGCGACAGGCTGTCGTCGGTCAGCACGCGGCGGAACGCGGCGATGAAGTTCTCGCCGAGCGCGAGCGGCTCGTTCGCTGCGGCGCGCGCGGCGAGCGTGAGCAGCGCGCGCGTCGCGAGACGCTGGCCGGCTTCCCAGCGGTTGAACGGGTCGCTGTCGTGCGCGAGCAGGAACGCGAGATCGTCGTCGCTGTAGTCGTACTCGACGATCACCGGCGCCGAGAAGTTGCGCAGAAGCGACGGCAGCGGCTCTTCCGCCACGTCGACGAACGTGAAGGTCTGCTCGGCGGCCGTGAATTCGAGCACGCGCGTCGTGCCCGACGCCGCGGCTTCGCCGTCGAGGCGCAACGGCAGATCGCGGCCGTCGCGGCCGATCAGGCCGAGCGCGAACGGAATCAGCAGCGGCCCTTGCTGGGTCGCGCGCGCGGCCGGCGACGCGTCGCCGTAGCCCTGCGCGAGCGTGATCGTATAGCGTCGCGCGGCCGCGTCGTAGGCGGTGCGGACCGACACGCGCGGCGTGCCGGCCTGGCTGTACCAGCGCTCGAATTGCGCGAGGTCGCGCCCGTTCGCGTCGGCCATCGCATGCCGGAAGTCGTCGCAGGTGACCGCGTGACCGTCGTGGCGCTTGAAGTACAGGTCCATCCCCTTGCGGAAGCCGTCGCGGCCGAACAGCGTCTGGTACATCCGCACGACTTCCGAGCCTTTCTCGTAGACGGTCATCGTGTAGAAGTTGTTGATCTCGACATAGCTTTCCGGGCGTACCGGATGCGCCATCGGGCCGGCGTCCTCGGCGAACTGCAGCTGGCGCAGCACGCGCACGTCCTCGATGCGCTTGACCGCGCGGGCCGCCGACGCGACGTCGTCGCCCGCGGCCATGTCGGCCGAGAATTCCTGGTCGCGGAACACGGTCAGGCCTTCCTTCAGGCTCAGCTGGAACCAGTCGCGGCAGGTCACGCGATTGCCGGTCCAGTTGTGGAAGTACTCGTGGCCGACCACCGATTCGATGTTCGCGAAGTCGGTGTCGGTCGCGGTCTCGGGGTTCGCCAGCACGTACTTCGTGTTGAAGATGTTGAGCCCCTTGTTCTCCATCGCGCCCATGTTGAAGTCGCCGACCGCGACGATCATGAAGCGGTCCAGATCGAGCTCGAGGCCGAAGCGCCGCTCGTCCCAGCGGATCGAATGGATCAGCGAATCCATCGCATGGCGCGTCTTGTCGAGATCGGCCGGTTCGACCCACACCTGCAGCAGTTTTTCCTTGCCCGAGCCGGTCGTGATCTTCTCGTCGATCGCGACGAGCTTGCCCGCGACGAGCGCGAACAGATAGCTCGGCTTGCGGAACGGGTCTTCCCATTTCGCGAAGTGGCGGCCGTCCGGCAGCTCGCCCGAGTCGACGAGGTTGCCGTTCGACAGCAGCACCGGGTACGCGGCCTTGTCGGCGCGCAGCGTGACGACGTACGACGCCATCACGTCCGGCCGGTCGACGAAGTAGGTGATGCGGCGAAAGCCTTCGGCTTCGCACTGCGTGAAGAAGTTGCCGCTCGAGACGTACAGGCCCGACAGCGTGGTGTTCTGGTCCGGCGCACATGCGCTGTCGAGCGTGAGCTCGAACGCGTCGGGCACGTTTTCGACCGTCAGCCCGTGTTCGTGCGCGCGCACCGCGCCGTACGGCGCGCCGTCGAGCCGTGCGCCGAGGAAGTCGAGCGCTTCGCCCATCAGCTCGAGATGCGGTGCGGGCGCGGCGTCCGGGTTGCGGCGCACGCGCATCGTATTCCTGACGACCGTGCGAGCCGGTGCGAGATCGAATTCGAGTGCGACGGAGTCGATGAGGAAGGCCGGCGGCGTGTAGTCGGCGCGGCGGATCACGGTGGAGGAAGCGTTGTCGGACATGGTCGTCGAGGTCGGTGGAATGGGGATCGGGCCCGCGGCGCGGGCCGGGCGAGTCGGGTCATTGTACAAAGGCTTGCGCCCGCGTGCCGCGCGAACTTTTTGCGGGCTCGGGGAGTCCGCGTATCATCGGCATCCCGTGCGCTTCGCGCGGTGCGACGCGCGGGTGACGGATCGACGAGGATCGACATGAAACGCGAATGGATACGACGCGGTGCGGGCTGGGCGGCTGCGCTGGCCGTGGCGCTGCTGACCGGCTGCACCAGCTACGTGACGACGCAGGTCACGGCCTTCTCCGACTGGAGCGGCAGCGACGCGACACGCACCTATGCGTTCACGCGCACCGACGCGCAGAAGCAGAGCATCGAGCAGTCGACGTACGAGCCGATCGTCGCGAACGAACTGTCCGCCTATGCGTTCCGGCAGGTGCCGGCCGCGCAGGCGCGCTACCTGGTGGGGCTCAGCTATGGCGTCGGCAGCGATCTGGTGACGGTGCCGCAACCCGTCTATTACGACCCGTGGTTCATCGGTCCCGGGCCGTACTGGCGCGGCGGGCCCTGGGGGCCATGGGGCCCGTGGGGACCGATGCCGGCCGGCTACGTCGCGCAGACCTATCAGGTCTACGACTACACGCTCGGCATCCGCATCACCGAGCGTGCGACCGGCAAGGAAGTCTATAACGTGACCGCGCGCACCACCGGCGACAACGGTGCGCTGCTGTACGCGATGCCGTTCCTCGCGCGCAGCGCGCTCGCCGATTTCCCGCTGTCGAACGGCGCGATCCGCACGGTGCGGCTACCGGTCGACAAGCATGGCGGGCCGGCCGCGCCGGCTGCCAACGAGCGCGCGGTGCCGGCGGTGCCGGCCTCGGCTGCGGCGGTCGCGAAGTAAATAACGCGCGCGCCGCGCGGCCCACACGAGCGCGGCCGAGGCGCCGCGCCGCGGCCCGCTTGCTTCAGGAGCCGACGCCCAGCAACGCCAGCGCGCCGAGCACGACGAACAGCACGGCCGCGATGCCGTGTACCAGCTTGGTCGGCAGCCGGTGCGCGAAGCGGTCGCCCAGCAGGATCGCCGGCACGTTGGCGAGCATCATCCCGAACGTCGTGCCGGCCACCACGCCGATGTAATCGTGGAAGCGCGCGGCGAGTGCGACGGTCGCGATCTGCGTCTTGTCGCCCATCTCCGCGAGAAAGAATGCAACGAGCGTCGCGCCGAACACGCCGAGCCGCGAGCGCGTTGCGCTCGCTTCGTCCTCGTCGAGCTTGTCCGGTACGAGAATCCACAAGCCCATCGCGATGAACGAGAACGCGAGCGCCCAGCGCATGATCGACGGCGTGACGAGCGCGCCGAGCCATTCGCCGAGCGCGCCGGCGAGGCCGTGGTTCACGAGCGTCGCGGCTAGCACGCCGAGAATGATCGGCACGGGCTTGCGATAGCGCGCGGCCAGGACGAGCGACAGCAGTTGGGTCTTGTCGCCGATTTCAGCGAGAGCGACGGCGCCGGTGGAGATCAGGAAGGCTTGAGACACGTATGGGGTTCCACGGGCCGAGGTTGTGCGTGCGAGCGACGATTCGCCGCGCGCCGGGCCCTGATGCGGCGCGCAGTGAACCATCGGTCTCGCCAGGCCACGGTGGCTGCGTCCGCCATGGCCGAACGGCCAAGTCTGTTGACGGACGCCTCCGTCACGATGCGCGCCGGTGGCGCGGGACATCGAGCGGAGCGGCTACTCCCCAATGAGCGGCGAATTCTAGCACGGCAACGCGCGCGTGCGGCGCGCCTGCGGCTGCGCCGGCGCCGGCTGCCGCGTGGGCCGCGTCGGTGCCGGCAGCCTATGTGTCAGGCGGCGGCCCGGCGTGCGGCGCCGCGCTCGTGCACGAGCCGGCCGGCCGCGTAGGTGCGGTACACCGCGCGATCGTCGCCGAGCAGCGCGAACGCGAACAGCAGCTCCTCGAGCGACTCGGCGCGCTGCGTGCGGCGCGCGAGCAGCGGCGTGGCCTGTGGGTCGAGCATGATGAAATCGGCTTCGCTGCGCGGCGCGAGCGTGCCGACCGTGTCGGCGAGATCGAGCGCCTGCGCGGCGCCGGCCGTCGCGAGCCAGAACATGCGCGTCGCGGTCAAGTGATGGCCGGACAGACGCGCGACCTTGTGCGCCTCGTTCATCGTCTGCAGCATCGAGAACGACGTGCCGCCGCCGACGTCGGTGGCGAGCGTGACGGGCACGTCGAATTCGCCTGCCTTGTCGAAATCGAACAGCCCGCTGCCGAGGAAGAAGTTCGACGTCGGGCAGTGCGCGACCACGGTGCGCGTGTCGGCCATCCGCCGGCGGTCCTCGTCGTCGAGGTGGATGCAGTGGCCGTACACGGCGCGCGGGCGCAGCAAGCCGTAATGGTCGTAGATGTCCAGATAGCTGCGATGGCCGGGGAACAGCTCGGCCGCCCATTTCACTTCATCGACGTTCTCGGCGACGTGGCTTTGCACGAACACGTCCGGATGGCGGCGCGCGAGCTCGCCGCAGGCTTCGAGCTGCGCTTCGGTCGAGGTCGGCGCGAAGCGCGGCGTGAGCGCATACATTTGCCGCCCGTTGCCGTGCCAGCGGCCGATCAGCTCGGCGCTGTCGTCGTAGCCCGACTGCGCGGTGTCGCGCAGGAACTCTGGGCAGTTGCGATCCATCAGCACCTTGCCGGCGATCATCCGCAAGTCGCGCGCGTCGCTCGCCGCGAACAGCGCGTCGGCCGACTGCTTGTGCACCGTGCAGTAGACGAGCGCGCTCGTCGTGCCGCATGCGAGCAGCTCGTCGAGGAAGAACTCGGCGACCTCGCGCGCATGGTCCGGATCGGCGAAGCGGCGCTCGGTCGGGAACGTGTACGTGTCGAGCCACGGCAGCAGGCCGGGCGCCGGCGACGCGATCATGTCCGTCTGCGGGTAGTGGATGTGCGTGTCGATGAAGCCGGGCACGATCAGCTTGTCGCGCAGGTCATGGACGATCGCGTCGCGCGCGAGCGTCGGCGCGAGCTGCGCATGCGCGCCGTGCGCGACGACCTTGCCGTCGTCGACGATCAGTAGGCCGTCGGTCTCGTAACGGGCGGCCTGGCTCGACTGCGCCGGATCGCCGTTGAAGGTCAGCAGCTGGGAACGGAAAGCGGTTTGCGTCATCACGAATGGTCCTGCATCAAGGTAAGGCGAACAGAAGAAAACGGTCGGTGCGGCCGACGGCATCGGTCGGCCGCGCCTGCATGCGCATGCGTGTCGCGACGACGAGCATGCACGCGGGCCGCGATGACGCGTACGCGCGGGAAGGGCGCGGCCGATAGCGCCGGGCTGCCCGCAGCCGGCGGCGTGCCCGCTGTTGCTCGCGCTGCCGCAGCCGGCCGCCCGACGCACCGCGCCGGCGACCTTCGGTGCGCATCGGCGCGCAGGGCCGTTTCCGTCCGGCCGACGCATGCGGCGAGGTCCGGGCTCATGCTCGCCGGGCGCGTCGCGTGCGCTTCTTGCGCTCCGTGCGACGCGTTCGCCCGACTGAGCGCCGAGCCGTGCATCGCGAAGCGGATGTCGTTGCGGCGTTTCATCTGTCTAGCGAACCTCGATGCGGGCCGTCATCCGGCGTGCCAGTACGCGTCGAGCCGCGCGATCAGCGCGTCGCGCTGCGCGGCGTCGACGAACGACGCTTCGAAGCCGTTGCGGATCACCGCGTAGACTTCGGCGTCCGTCAATTGCAGGCCGTCGACCGTCGCGAAGTAGTTGTCGTTGACGTAACCGCCGAAGTAGGCCGGATCGTCGGAATTGATGGTCACCGCGACGCCGCGATCGAGCAGCGCCTTCAGCGTGTGCTTGGCCATGTCGTCGAACACGCACAGCTTCAGGTTCGACAGCGGGCACACGGTCAGCGCGACGCGCGTGCGCGCGAGCCGTTCGACGAGCGCCGCATCTTCGATGCTGCGCACGCCGTGGTCGATGCGGTCGACCTTGAGCACGTCGAGCGCTTCGTAGATGTAAGCGGGCGGGCCTTCCTCGCCCGCATGCGCGACGAGCTTGAGGCCCAGCGCGCGCGCCTTGTCGAACACGCGCGCGAACTTCGTCGGCGGATGGCCGAGTTCGGACGAGTCGAGGCCGACGCCGATCAGCCGGTGCCGATAGCGCTCGAACAGCGGCAGCGCCGCTTCGAACGTCGCGAGCGCATCGTCCTCGGACAGATGGCGCAGGAAGCACAGGATCAGCTTGCTCGACAGCCCGCGCTGCTCGGCATCGGTGAGCGCGCGGTCGATGCCTGCAACCACCGTCTCGATCGGCACGCCGCGTTCGGTATGCGTCTGCGGATCGAAGAACAGCTCGGTGTGCACGACGTTGTCGGCGCGCGCGCGTTCGCAGTACGCGGCCGTCATGTCGTAGAAGTCCTGCTCGGTGAGCAGCACGCTCGCGCCCGCATAGTAGATGTCGAGGAACGACTGAAGGTCGGTGAACGCGTACGCGGCCCGCAGCGCGTCGATCGACTCGTAGGCGAGCTTCACGCCGTTGCGCTGCGCGAGCGCGAAGATCAGCTCGGGCTCGAGCGAGCCTTCGATATGGATGTGCAGCTCCGCTTTCGGAGCGCGTGCGATCTTGTCCTTGAATGTCGGGGTCATGGCGTCGTTCTTGGTCGGTCAGAATGTTGGGGAAGCGTGCGCGGCCGCGTTCGCGTCGACGGCCTGCAGCAACTGCGCGGCCACCGCGATCGCGATCACTTCGGGCGCCTTGTCGACGATGCCTTCGACGCCGATCGGGCAGTGCATCCGGGCGAGCTGGGCCGGATCGATGCCGATCGCCGCGAGTCGATGATCGAACTGCGCGCGCTTGGTGCGCGAGCCGGTCATCCCGAAGTACGCATAGTCGGCGCGTCGCAGGATGCGCTCGGCCAGCACGAAATCGAGCGCGTGGTCGTGCGTCGTGACGATGAAGTACGCGTGCGGCGGCGCGGCGTCGACGGCGTCGGCCGGGCTGGCCAGCGCGTCGATCGCGAGATTGCCGATGCCGGCCAGTGTCGCGGCCGGCGGAAATGCCGCATCGGGCCCGTCGATCCAGCGCACCTGACACGGCAGCGTCGCGAGCACCTTGACGAGCGCGGCGCCGATCGGGCCGGCGCCGAACAGCACGACGGGGAACGCATGCGGCGCGATCGTTTCGGTCATCAGCGACACGCCGCCGGTTTCCCACAGCAGGCAATCGGCGCGGGCGCCGGGCGCCTCGGGCTCGCTCAGCAGCGGCGCACCTGGCGAGGGGCCGAATGATACGCTACGCACGGTCGCCGCGCCGGCCGCGACGCGCTTCGCGAGCGACATGATCCAGCCGAGATCGCCGACGTCGAGCCGCTCGAACGCGAGCACGACCGCACCGCCGCAGCACTGCCCGAGGCTCGGGCCGAGCGCGAGCCGCTCGAGCCGGCGCGCATGCGCGGTGTGCGCGCCGTCCTTCAGCAACTGCCTTGCGAGTTCGATCGCTTTCCATTCGAGGTGTCCGCCGCCGATCGTGTGGCGCGCGCCGTCGCGCGTGACGAGCATCTTGGTGCCGGCTTCGCGCGGCGCGGAGCCGTCGGTGTGCGCGACCGTCACGAGCACGACTGCTTCGCCGTGCGCGAGCAGTTGCTGCAGATCGCCGAGCCAGGCTTCCATCAGCACGCTCCGTTCGGGACGACACGGCGTGACGCGCGGCGCGTGTCGACCGGCGCGGCAAGCGGTGCGGACGAGAGCGGGGCGCGCCTGTCGCACGGCCGGTGCCGGTCGACGGCGCAGCATCGAATGCGCGTGGAAACGACGCCGCACGAGGTGCGGGCGCGATGAGGGTGACGGATGCGGATGGTGTGCGTTGTCATGATGAATCCAGTCGACATTGCGGATCGGGCGCGCGTTACGCAGGGGTGTGACCGCTTGGCCTCGCGCACGTAGATCGCCATCCAGTCGGGAAGATAACACCGCGACGCGCCGGCAACATGGCGGCGCGGTGATCCGGGCTATCAGACGGCGATCATGTCGATCATAGGCCGGCTGCGCACGGGCAGGGCGCCGAGGTGCGCGGCGCGGGCGGAAACGCGCGTGCAGAGGGGTTGCGCGAGCGAGCTGGGGAATCGGCGCGGGAGGCGTTGAGGGTTCGAGCGCGCAGGTGGAGCGGCGCCGCGCCGGCTGTCTCGCGCCCGATGGACGCGGCCGGTGCGGCTCGGCCGCGTCGCTTCAGCGTGCGAGTTTGCGGCGATGGCGCCAGAGGCTCGACACGGCGGCAATCAGCATCACCGCGAACGCGATCAGCGCCCAGCCCGGCAGCAGGATGCCGAAGATCGGCGGGTAGACCGTCTCGCACAGGCCCGCGACCTTGAACATGCCGGGGAACCATTGCGCGGGCGGCAGGCTGTCGACGATCGGCTGCAGCGTGTCGAAGCCGCAGCTGAAGCCCGGATTCAGCTGGATCGACAGATGCCGGGCCGCGGTGCCGACGCCGCCGGCCGCGGCGATCGCGATCAGCAGCTCGAGCACCCAGATGCCGCGCCAGTGGCGCATCCCTGCGGCAAGGAATGCGAAGATCCCGATCGCCGCGAAGAAGTAGCGCTGGATGATGCAGAGCGGGCACGGGTCTTCGTTCTTCACGTACTGCAGATAGAGCGCGCCGGCCAGCAGCGCGATGCACACCCAGCCGAGCAGCATCAGCAGGCGGCGTTCACGGCGGAGTGCGAGCGTGTAATCGTTCATGTCGGCGGGATTCCTGTCGTTGGTCGGTCCGATAAACAATCGCGCGATTTTAGCGCGAACGATCTGGCACGAAACTGACAGATCGTTCGCGGCGGCTCGTCGCCGACGTTGGGTCCGGCACGGCGTGCGCCGTCACGACCGTTGCGCGCTCACCGGATCGTGTTCAGCACGGCCTCGACGGCCTGGCCGATCGCGAGCAGCGCATCGTCGCGGTGCGGCGCGGCCGCGAGCATCAGCCCGACCGGCGCCGCGCCGCGCGGCTGGCACGGCAGCGACAGCGCGCATGCATCGAGGAAGTTGAACGCGGCGGGGTTGCGCAGGACCAGTGCGTTGGTGTGCGCGAACGCGGCGTCGTCGGCCTCGAGGTCGGCGATGCGCGGCGGCACGATCGGCACCGTCGGCGCGACGAGCGCGTCGAAGCGCGACCACACGGTGCGCGCCGCTTCGTCGAGCATCGCGGCGCGCGCGGCGAGCAGGTCGAGATAGTCGGCCGCGCTCGCCGGCTCGCCCTTCAGAATGCGCGCGAGCACGCGCGGGTCGTACCGGTCGCGGTGCTGCGCGAGCAGCGGGCGGTGCCAGGCGTATGCCTCGATCGGCGAGAAGCCGAACCGGTTGACGTCGGGCAGCGTGTCCAGCGCCGGAAAGCGCACGTCCGAGACGATCGCGCCGGCCGCTTCGAGATGCTTGAGCGACGCGTCGAGCGCCGCGGCGACGTCGGCGTCGACGCCGTCGGTCACATAGTTCGTCAGCACGCCGAGCCGCACGCCTTCGAGCGGACGCGCGGCCGGCACATGCGGCTCGAGGCCGGCCAGCACCCGGTCGACGAGCGCGCAGCAGGCCACCGTGAGCCCGATCGGGCCGAACGAGTCGAGCGTGGTCGACAGCGGTACGGCGCCGCCGGTCGGGATCCGGCTCGCGGTCGGCTTGAAGCCCGTGAGCCCGCACAGCGCGGCCGGGATGCGGATCGACCCGCCGGTGTCGGTGCCGAGCGCGACGGCCGCCATCCCGTCGGCCACGGAGGCCGCCGCGCCGGACGACGAGCCGCCGGCGATCCGCGCGTCGCCCGGGACGTCGCGGCGGTACGGCGAGCGCGGCGTGCCGAAATGCGGGTTCAGGCCGAGGCCGGAAAACGCGAATTCGCTCATGTTGGTGCGGCCCACCAGCACCGCGCCGGCCCGCCTGAGCCGCGCGACGGCGACCGCATCGGCCTGCGCGGGCGGCGCGCCGTCGAGCACGCGCGAGCCGGCGCGGGTCACCTGGCCCGCGACGTCGAACAGATCCTTCACCGACACCGGGATGCCGGCGAGCGGCGACAGCACGATGCCCGCGGCGCGCAGCCGGTCGTGCGCGTCGGCGGCCGTGCGCGCGTGGTCGGCATCGACTTCGGTGAACACGACGGCGCCCTGGCCCGACGGGTCGGCGATCCGCTCGAGCGCGATGTCGACGAGCGCGCGGCTGGTGGTCCTGCCGGCGGCGAGATCGTCGGCAAGCTGGGCGAGCGGGGGAAACGGCGTGAAGGTGGTCATGGGCGGCTCAGGGACGAAGATGTTGGACAAGCGTGGCGCGAAACGAATCGATGTGGTGCTCGACGGCCGCACGCGCGCCCGCGGCATCGCGCGCGGACAGGCGCTCGAACAGTTCGCGGTGTTCGCGCTGGACGGCCGACAGATGCTGCGGCTGCGACAGCGTGACGAACCAGAAGCGCAGCGAGCGCTCGTGCAGCGCGCGCAGGATTTCCGCGAGCACGTTGTTGCGCGCGGCGGCGGCGATCGTCTGATGGAACGCGCGGTCGAGCTCCATCATCCGCTCGACGTCGTGCGTGTCGACGCAGGCCTGTCCGTCGGCGAGCAGCGCGGCCAGACCGGCAAGATCGTCGGGCGTCGCGTGGCGGGCGGCGAGTTCGACGCAATGCGCTTCGTTGATGCGCCGCACGTCGACCACCGCGACGATTTCGTCGAGCGACAGCGGCTGCACCAGCAGCCCCTTGCGCGGCCTCACCGACAGCAGTCCCTCGAGCACCAGCCGGTGCACGGCCTGATGGACGGGCGTGCGGCCGATGCCGGTGCGGGCGACGAGTTCGGCTTCGTTCAGCGCGGCACCGGGCGGCAGGCGCATCGTGACGATGTCCCGCTGGATCAGCGCATATGCGCGCTCGGCGAGGCTGGCGGCCGGTGGCGCGGATCTGCCGCGGCCGGCATCGGGTACGGTGTTCATGCGAGAGCGGCGTTGATCGGCCGGCCGGACGCGGTCATCGCGTGGGCCGCCGACGGCGAGGACGATCGGTGGATAGTATTGTGATATATCACTGCTGTCCACCGTGCCGGGACGGTGGCGAAGGCGGGCGCTTCGCGGGTTCTGCGCGGAATGCGACGACTTGCAACAGTATCGACAGGATGTTGCTGGTTTACCGCGCGATCGTACGCTGACGCATAATGAATCCTCGTCAATCCAATACGCGCGAGCGACGTACCAGACCATCGTCATGAGCGAAACCACGCCTTCCCCGGCCGGTCTGCCCGGCACCTTTTCCGCTTCCCCCGATTCCCGCCGTTCCGAGCCGCCGCGAGCAGCCGATGTTCCCGCCGCTCCCGCTGCCCAGGCCGCTGCCGCCCACGACGTTGCCGACGACGGCGCCTCGCCCGTGACGGCTGCGTCCGAGCCGGGTGCCGCCGGCACGCCGGGTGCCGCTGGCGAAGCGGCGCCGCCGAAGCCCGGCGCGGCGCCGCCCGGTTTCGGCGCGCAGCCGGATTTCGACACGCCGCGGCCGCCGCCCGCGAGCGCGCAGAACGCGCCGCCCGCGTACCTGAAACAAAGCGACACGCCGTGGTCGGTGGTCGGCCGGATCATCGCGGCGCGCGCGCGGCGGCTGTTCGACCGCGCCGGCCAGCGCATCACGCAGCGCACGCTGCGCATCGGCGTGTCTGCGCGGATCTTCCATCCCGAGCCGGGCGCCAAGGGGCTGCGCGGCAAGACGCTGCAGTATCTCGAGGAATCGATCGCGCATTGGGTGATGTCGCGCGACGTGCTGGTGTTCATGATTCCGACCGTCGGGCATCAGGGCATGCTGCACCCGAGCAACATCCGCCTGCGCGACTACGCGAAGCATCTCGACGGCCTGCTGCTGCAAGGCGGCGCCGACGTGTCGCCGCAAACCTACGCGGCGTCCGATGCGCGCCCCGAATGGCCGGGCGACCGCGTGCGCGACATGTACGAGCTCGAGCTGTTCCACGAGTTCGTCGAGTCCGGCAAGCCGGTGCTCGGCGTATGCCGCGGCTGCCAGCTGATCAACGTGGCGTTCGGCGGGTCGCTGTATCAGGACATCGCCAGCGACGTGCCGACCGCGAACGCGCACGTGAGCGAGCATTACGACCAGCATCGGCACGCGATCCGCTTTCCCGATTCGTCGACGCTCGCGAGCATGTTTCCCGGGCGCAGCGAGGCGATCGTCAATTCGATCCACCATCAGGCGATCCGCGATCTCGGCCGCGACCTGAGCATCGAGGCCGTGTCGGCCGGCGACGGCATCATCGAGGGCATCCGCTATCGCCGCGCGCCGTTCGTCGTCGGCGTGCAGTGGCATCCGGAGTTTCATCGCGCGGGCGGCGCCGAGCTGCTCGACTGCACGCCGCTGCTCGACGCGTTCCTGCGCGCCGCACGCGATACCCGCCTGTAAGCCCGCGTCGGGATGGCCGGCAGCAAGCCGGCCGCGGGACGACCAATTCGAGATGCGGCCGTCCGGTTTTGCACGATAATCGCGAGTCCCGATTCGTTCGCCGGAGTCTGACGTTGGCCTCTCGAGATTTTTCCCCTGCGCGTTGCGCCACGTGGGTCGTTGCAATCGCCGCTTGCGCGTACGCCGGTGCGGCGTGGTCCGACGATGCGAGCGCGCCCGTCGCCGGCACGCGCCCGGCGGTGACGAGCCTGAGCGGCGACGCGGCCTCCGCCGGACCGGCCACGTCGCCCACGGCGGCGGCCGATGCGACCGCGCAAGGCAACGTCGCCGAACTCACGCAATTGCTGCACGACGGGCGAATGGTCGAGATGCGCACGACCTACAACGGCAGCTATGGCGCGAGCCTGATGTTCGATTCGCGCGAGATGACCTATTACGTCGCGCTGTTTCAGGACAAGCAGCTGTGGCGCGTGATCAAGTCGCAGGACAAGAGCCGCGCGCAGATGGTGTACGAGAACTTCGTCCAGCAGACGGTGCAGCTCGCGGACGTCGAACTGCGCCGCACCGAACTGCAGGCGCAGAAGGTGTTCCTCGAACGCGTGATCGCACTGCAGGCGAATCGCGCGCAGCAACTGCAGGCCGATCTGAGCATCGCGCGCAGCCAGCAGGCAGAGGTCGCGCAGCGGCAACGCTCGGCACGCGAACAGGCGCAGGCGCTGCAGGTGGAGAAGCGCGCGGCGCAGTTGCAGTTGCGCGATCTGCAGGAGGAGGTGCGGCAACTCGAGCGTCAGGCCGAGACGGGGTTGCCCGCGCACAAGTGACGACGCGCCGGTCCGTGGATCGACGTACGAACGAAACCCGGCGAAGCATGCTTCGCCGGGTTTTTTGTTTGCGGGTCAGTCAGCGGGTGTACCGGTCGGGTGCGTCGGTCAGGCGGCGGTGCGACAACCGGGCGGTCCAGTCGAAACCGGTGGTGGGCATCGTGGCCCGACGCGCGGGGAGTTCCGCCTGCAACGCATCGGCCAGCGCGATCAGCGTGAGCAGATCGTCGGCTGCATCGTGCGATGCGTCGGGATGGGGCAAGCGGTGCGGGTGGTCGAGCGATGCCGTCTGCGACGTGCGGCCTGTGATCGGCCATGCGGCCGCAGGTCGCGTAGTGGCCGACGCGTAGCGTCGCGCAGATAGCGTGCGCACGATGTTCGATCGATGCGGCGGCGTGTCCGCTGCCGCGACCGACGCGAGCGGCGATGGTGCGGGCGCGGTGGCCGCGGCGCGCGCGCGGCGCGCTGCTTCCGATGATGTCGGCACGGGCTGCGCTGCGGCGCGCGGATGAGCCGGGACGACGACCGAGGCATTCGGCGCGATCGGCTCGGTCGTCGCGACGCGCACGGCAGCCGCCGCTGGCGCGGCGTGGGGCTGCATGACGGCGGCGTGCTCACGTGCGGGCTCCGGCGCGAAACGCGGGAACGGTTCATGCGTGGCGATCAACGCGCCGATGATGCCGAGCGCGCCGATGCTCCAGCACGCGGCGTGTAACGCCCGCCGATCGCGCGGGCGTCCGGCAGTACGAACGATGGACCGATCGGCGGTGGGAGCGACAGACGGCGGCTCAACGGTCAGCGGTAGCCAGCGGCACGCGCGATGCGGCGCGTCGATGTCGACGCATGAGGTCGTCAGCGTGGCGACGCAGCGCGTGCGGCGTCCGGCGCCGGACGCGGGACGGAACGTCCATTCGCGGCCGAACGACGGCACGCCGCCGAGCGGCGCGACGCGGGGGGAGGGCGAGTTTGCCTTCGACGGGAACGGCGGGCGGCTGGATCATGGACGGATACGCAGTGCGAAGCGACCACCGCGCCGGACCGGGCGCGGATCGCCGCGCAAATCCTGACATTGTGGTGAGCCGATCGCGATCGGTCGATCAGACCGATCTGATTTTGGCGTGCCGACCGCCCCGTCTGGTACGACCCGTACGCAGCGACGCACGCCGCACGGCCGGCACCGCGGGCACTGCGGGCACAAGGCAATTGTCGGCTTCGCATGGCATTATTTTCAGACCACGCCGGCGACGTCCGTGCGCGCCGGGCCGGTGCGTCGCCCATCGCGGCCTTGCCACATCGCTGCATCGCCACGGCGCGAACGCCGCCCCATTCGAGTCGAGAGAAAAACATGTCCACCACCACGCCTGCCGTCGCGACGGAATCGAAGGTCCGCACCGTATTCCGCGTCGTCAGCGGCAACTTCCTCGAAATGTACGACTTCATGGTCTACGGCTATTACGCGTCGGCCATCGCCAAAACGTACTTCCCGAGCGGCAACGCGTTCGCATCGCTGATGCTGTCGCTGTCGGTGTTCGGCGCGGGCTTTCTGATGCGGCCCGTCGGCGCGATCGTGCTCGGCGCATACATCGACCATCACGGCCGCCGCAAGGGGCTGATCCTGACGCTGGGGCTGATGGCGCTCGGCACGCTGACGGTGGCCGCGGTCCCCGGCTACGCGACGATCGGCGTGCTCGCGCCGGCGCTCGTGCTGCTCGGCCGGTTGCTGCAGGGTTTTTCGGCGGGCGTCGAGCTCGGCGGCGTGTCGGTCTATCTGTCGGAGATCGCGACGAAGGGGCACAAGGGCTTCTATACGTCGTGGCAATCGGGTAGCCAGCAGGTGGCGGTCGTGTTCGCCGCGTTCGTCGGCGTGCTGCTGAACCGTATGCTGCCCGCCGACCAGATGACGGCATGGGGCTGGCGTATTCCGTTTCTGATCGGCTGCCTGATCGTGCCGTTCCTGTTCCTGATCCGGCGCTCGCTGAAGGAAACCGACGAATTCCTCGCCAAGCATCATCGTCCGACGATGGGGGAGATCATGCGCTCGATGCTCGAGAACTGGGGCGTCGTGATCGCCGGGATGGGGATGGTGATCATGACGACGGTGTCGTTCTACATGATCACCGCGTACACGCCGACCTTCGGCAAGGAAGTGCTGCACCTGTCGTCGCTCGATGCGCTCGTCGTGACCGTGTGCGTCGGCCTGTCCAATCTCGTGTGGCTGCCGTTGTCGGGCGCGCTGTCGGACCGCATCGGCCGCCGCCCGGTGCTGATCGCGTTCACGGTGCTCACGCTGCTGTCGGCCTATCCGGCCGTGCAGTGGCTCGTGGGGGAACCGTCGTTCCTGCGGCTGCTCGCGGTCGAGCTGTGGCTGTCGTTCCTGTACGGCTCGTACAACGGCGCGATGGTCGTCGCGCTCACCGAAGTGATGCCGGCCGACGTGCGTACCGCCGGCTTCTCGCTCGCATACAGCCTCGCGACGACGATCGGCGGCTTCACGCCGGCGATCTCGACGCTGCTGATCCACGAGACCGGCAACAAGGCCGCGCCGGGCCTGTGGTTGAGCGTCGCCGCGATTTGCGGGCTGATCGCGACGCTCGTGCTGTACCGCACGCCGGAGGCGCGCAACCAGTACAAGGCGGCCTGATGCCTCGCGTGTGACACGCCGAACGAACAACGGAGCGCCTCGCCGCTCCGTTTTTTCTGTGAGCCTCGGCCGTCAGGCCGCGCGTAGCGCGTCGGCGACTTTCGCCGCGACGTCGAGCCATTGCCCCGGCGCAGGCTGGCGGACGAGCCGTGCATGCGCGTACCACGGACAGTCGTCGCCGGTGAACCAGCGCCAGTCGGCCGCGAACGGCAGCATCACCCACAGCGGCTTGCCGAGCGCGCCCGCGAGATGGGCGACGGCCGTGTCGATCGTGACGACGCCGTCGAGCCGCTCGATCAACGCGGCCGTATCGCCGAAGTCGTTCAGCCGGCCGTCGAGGTGATGCACGCGCGGATGCGCGTCGACGCGCGCGCGCTCGTCGGCGTCCAGGGCGGGCTGCAGCACGATCCAGTCGATGTCGGGCAGCGCGAGCAGCGGCGCGAGCGCATCGAACGGCATCGAGCGGTTTTCCTGCGCCTGTCGGCGCCCGGACCATGCGAGCCCGAACTTGCGCCTCGACTGCCCGCCGAGCGAGCCGCGAAAGCGCCGGCGCGCGCTGTCCGGCGCGTCGAGATAGCGCGCGCCCGCGGCGATGTCGCCCGGTTGCAGGCCGAGCAGGAACGGCAAGCTCATCAGCGTGCATCCGAGGTCCGCAGCGGGCGTTTTCGTGGTGTCCTGCGCGACCAGCGTGACGCGCCAGCGCGCGGCGGCAGGGGCGAGCAGCGCGACGAGCTCGCGCTGCACTTCGAGCACGACGCGCGCGCAGCGCGCGCGGGCGAGCGGTACGAAGCGGACGAACTGCAGCGTGTCGCCGAAACCCTGCTCGGCGCGAATCAGCAGCGTACGCGACGCGATCGGCTCGCCTTGCCAGCGCGGCAGCGTGCCGAGCGGCGTTGCGCCGGGCGTGTCGTGACGCGCTTCGTAGGCGGGCAGCCCGCGCGTGAAGTCGCCGAGCGTAAGCAGCGTGACGGCGCGGTGCAGCCGTGCGAGCGTGAGGTCAGGCGCGACGCGCAGCGCCTGGTCGAACGCGCGCAGCGCCATCTCGTGCGCGCCGAGCGCGTGATGCGCGTTGCCGAGGTTCAGCCACGCGAGGCTGAACGACGGATCGAGGCCGACCGCGCGCTCGTAACAGGGCAGCGCGTCGCGGTGGCGGCCCTGCGCGCTCAGTGCGTTCGCGAGCCCGAAGAGGGCGAGCGGAAACGGCGGGTGCAGCGCGAGGGCCGCTTCGAATGCGGCGGCGGCCTCGGCATGGCGGCCGAGCGCTTCGAACGTGTTGCCGAGGTTGAAATGCGCGGCCACGAAGCGCGGCTCGGCGGCGAGCGCGGCCTGGAAGTGCGCGATCGCGTCGTTTGCGCGCCCCATCGCGTTCAGCGCCATCGCGAGATTGTTGTGCGCGCCGGCGTGTCCGGGGCGCAGCTCGAGTGCGCGATGGAATGCGGCGAGCGCGTCGTCGTGCCGGCCGAGCGCATTCAGCGCGTTGCCGAGATTGTTGTGGATCGAGGCGTCGTCGGGCGTGAGCCGCAGCGCGCGGCCGAACGCGTCGACCGCATCCTCGTGGCGCTGCAGCGCCGCATACGCATTGCCGAGGTTGTAGTGCGCGAGCGGAAATTCGGGCGCGAGCGTCAGCGCGTTGCGAAAGCGGTCGATCGCCTCGTCGAGCCGGCCGAGCGCCTTCAGCGCGTTGCCGAGGTTGAGCTGCAGCGCGGCGTCGCCCGGGCGCAACTCGACGGCGCGGCCGACGAGGTCGGCCGCTTCGGCATGCTGCCCCTGCTGATGCCGCAGCACGCCAAACAGATGGAGCGCGTCGGCATCGGCGGGATTGGTGGCGAGCGCGGCGCGATAGCCGTGCTCGGCCTCGGCGAGGCGGCCCGCGCGGTGCGCGGCATACGCTCGGTCGAATGCGGAATCCATGACGCTAGAACTGACGGAAAGCGCGTATTTTCCCACACTGCGCATGGCGGCCCCAGATCGGCCGATCGGCATATGGCCCCGTCACGCGGAGCGGCGTAGACTGGCAGGGTCGCGTGTCATCGAGGGTCTCATGGCTGACACACTGCTCGATATTCCACCCGTGCTGATCGTCGGCGCGGGTCCCACCGGCCTCGCCGCGGCGATGAGCCTCGCGCGTGCCCGCGTGCCGGTGCGCATCATCGACCGCCTCGCGGTGCCCGCCGCGCATTCCCGCGCGATCGGCATCCAGGCGCGCACGCTCGAGCTGCTCGAGCAGCATCGCGCGGTCGAACCATTCCTCGCGCTCGGCCACCGCGTGCATGCGGCCGCGCTGCATGCCGATGGCCGCGTGATCGCACGGCTCGATTTCGATCCGCTGCACACGAGCTATCCGTACCTGCTGCTGCTCGACCAGAGCGTCACCGAGCGCTTGCTCACCGAGCATCTCGCCGGCTTCGGCGTGACGGTCGAGCGCGGCGTCACGCTCGTCGCGTGCGAGGCGGACGGCACGTCGCTCGACGTGACGCTGCGCGGCGCCGACGGCCGCGAAGCGCGCTGCGCGCCGTCCTACCTGATCGCCGCCGACGGCGCCCACAGCACGGTGCGGCGTCTGCTGCGCGTGGGCTTCGCGGGGCGTGCGTTCGAGCAGACGTTCCTGCTCGCCGATTTCGCCGCGATTCCCGACTGGTCCGACGAAGAGATCCACCTGTTTACGACGCCCGACGGCATTGCCGGCCTGTTCCCGATGGGCGGCGGCCGCTACCGGCTCGTGGCCGATCGCCCGCCCGGCGGCGACCCGTCGCCCGACGCACCGGCACCGTCGCTCGACGAGTGCGACGCGATCGTGCGCGCGCGGATGGGTATATCGATCGCGCCGAGCGACCTCACGTGGTCGTCGTACTTTCATCTGCACAGCAGGATGGTCGAGCGGCTACGCCACGGCCGCGTGTTTTTCGCGGGCGATGCCGCGCACATTCACAGCCCGGCCGGTGCGCAGGGGATGAATACGGGGATGCAGGAAGCGTTCAATCTCGGCTGGAAGCTCGCGCGCGTGCTCGCCGCCGGCACGCCCGAGCGGCTGCTCGACACCTATCACGCGGAGCGCCATCCGATCGAGCGCGACGTGTTGCGGCAGACCGGTTTCATCACGCAGATGGTCGAAGCCGACCACGGCGCGGTCAAGCTGCTGCGCGATCACGTCGTGCCGCTGCTCGCGTCGTTCGGGCCGGTGCGCGACGCGGTGCGCCGCTCGTTCAGCGAGCTGGGCGTCCAGTACCGGAAAAGCCCGCTCACGCTCGAGCGCGTGCTCGACGGCGGGCCGCGGGCGGGCGAGCGTGCGCCCGATGCGCTCGTGCATGTGATCGACGGGCCGCTCGGCCGCGCGCCGGGGACCGCGCGGCTCTACGACCTGCACGATCCGGCTAGCTTCACGCTGCTGTTGCTCGAGGAGCCGCCCGGTATGGACATGGCAGATGTCGACGTCGACGCCGGCGCAGTGCGGCCGCCGTCGGCGGATGCACAGGCGCTCGCGCAGGGATTGGAGCGGATCATGCCGGGCGCCGTGCGTGCGTGGCGCATCGCCGATGCCGAAGCCGACGGCGCGGACGCGCTTGCGCACGCGTACGGTCGCTCGCGGCCGTCGTTCTATCTGCTGCGCCCCGACGGCTACATCGCGGCGCGCGGGCGCACCGCCACCGACGCGAACGCGCTGCTGCGCCATTGCGAAAGCTGGTTCGCGGGCATGCCGCAGCCCGCGTAGCGACGCGCGTCAGACCTGCGTCAAACGCGCGTCATGGTTGCGTAACGGGCGCGTCACGCGTCCGTCACGCGTGAACGTCTGCCGGCACGAGCGACGCGCGATGCGCGGCGATCGCGTCGCGCACGATCGGCGCGGCGCGGCGTCCGGCTTCGCTCGACGGATCGTCGAGCGCGGCGAGTAGCGCGCGGCGCATCCGCGGTTCCCAGAAGCGCCGGATATGGTCGGCGATCCCGGTCAGCGCTTCGTCACGATCGGGCATCGACTCGAAAAAGGCGCCGATCTGGTTCGCCATCTCGATCAGGTGTGCGTGGTCCATGGCGTTCTCACTTGCCCGTCGTCGCAACGCCCGGCGCGCTGGCGCGGCGCTCGAGCAGCTCGAGCTGCTCCGAGTTGAAGCGTGCGTACGAGCGTTGCCAGTCGGACGGCTGCGCAACCGGCATCACCTGCACGGCTGTGACCTTGTATTCCGGGCAGTTCGTCGCCCAGTCGGAGCTGTCGGTCGTGATCACGTTCGCGCCCGATTCGGGGAAGTGGAACGTCGTGTAGACCACACCCGGCTGCATGCGATCGGACACGAGCGCACGTAGCACCGTCTGGCCCGCACGCGACTCGATGCCGACCCAGTCGCCGCTGTGGATCCCGCGGTCCTCCGCGTCGTGCGGATGGATCTCGAGGCGGTCCTCTTCGTGCCACTGCACGTTCTCGGTCCGGCGCGTCTGCGCGCCGACGTTGTATTGCGACAGGATGCGCCCGGTAGTCAGGATCAGCGGATAGCGCTGCGTGACCTTCTCCGGCGTCGGGATGAACTGCGTGATCACGAAGCGGCCCTTGCCGCGCACGAAGGTGTCGATGTGCATCGTCGGCGTGCCTTCCGGCGCCTCGTCGTTGCAAGGCCACTGGATGCTGCCGAGCGCGTCGAGCTTCTCGTACGACACGCCGGAGAAAGTCGGCGTGAGCCGCGCGATCTCGTCCATGATTTCCGACGGGTGCGTGTAGTGCATGTCGTAGCCGAGCGCCTGCGACAGCATCAGCGTCACTTCCCAGTCCGCGTAGCCGGCGAGCGGCGGCATCACCTTGCGCACGCGCGAGATGCGCCGCTCCGCGTTCGTGAACGTGCCGTCCTTCTCGAGGAACGTCGAGCCCGGCAGCAGCACGTGCGCGTATTTGGCCGTCTCGTTCAGGAAGATGTCCTGCACGACGATGCATTCCATCGCCGACAGCGCGGCCGCGACGTGCTGCGTGTTCGGGTCCGACTGGACGATGTCCTCGCCCTGGCAATAGAGCCCCTTGAAGCTGCCGTCGAGCGCCGCGTCGAACATGTTCGGAATGCGCAGCCCCGGTTCCGGCTGCAGCGTGGCCGACCATGCGTACTCGAACTGGCTGCGCACGCTCGCGTCGCCGATGTGGCGGTAACCGGGCAGCTCGTGCGGAAACGAGCCCATGTCGCACGAGCCCTGCACGTTGTTCTGGCCGCGCAGCGGATTGACGCCCACGCCTTCGCGGCCGATGTTGCCGGTCGCCATCGCGAGGTTCGCAATGCCCATCACCGTCGTCGAGCCTTGCGCATGTTCGGTCACGCCGAGACCGTAGTAGATCGCCGCGTTGCCGCCGGTGGCATAAAGGCGCGCGGCTTCGCGCACCTGTTCGGCCGGCACGCCGGTCACTTCGGCGGTCGCCTCCGGCGAGTTCTCCGCGCGCGACACGAAGTCGCGCCATTGCTCGAACGCGCGCGTGTCGCAGCGCTCGGCGACGAACGCGTCCGCGACCAGCCCTTCGGTGACGATCACGTGCGCGAGCGCATTGATCATCGCGACGTTCGTGCCGGGGCGCAGCTGCAGGTGGTGCGTCGCCTTCACGTGCGGGCCGTCGACCACGTCGATGCGGCGCGGGTCGATCACGATCAGCTTTGCGCCTTCGCGCACGCGCCGCTTCAGCCGCGAGCCGAACACCGGATGGCCGTCGGTCGGATTGGCGCCCATCACGACGATCACGTCGGCTTGGCCGATCGATGCGAAGGTCTGCGTGCCGGCCGATTCGCCGAGCGTCGTCTTCAGGCCATAGCCGGTCGGCGAATGGCACACGCGCGCGCAGGTGTCGACGTTGTTGTTGCCGAACGCCGCGCGCACCAGCTTCTGCACGAGGTAGGTTTCCTCGTTCGTGCAGCGCGACGACGTGATGCCGCCGATCGAATCGCGGCCGTACTTCTGCTGCAGCTTGCGGAATTGCGTCGCCGCGTAGGTGAGCGCCTCTTCCCAGCTGACTTCGCGCCACGGGTCGGTGATCTTCTCGCGGATCATCGGCTTCGTGATGCGGTCCTTGTGCGTCGCATAGCCCCACGCGAAGCGGCCCTTCACGCATGCATGGCCTTCGTTCGCGAGGCCGTTCTTGTGCGGCGTCATCCGCACGACCTGCGTGCCCTTCATCTCCGCCTTGAACGAGCAGCCGACGCCGCAGTATGCGCAGGTGGTGACCACCGAGTGTTCGGCCTGGCCGAGCTGCACGACGCTTTTCTCCTGCAGCGTAGCGGTCGGGCACGCTGCGACGCACGCGCCGCACGACACGCATTCCGACGCCATGAACGATTCGCTTGCGCCGGCGGCGACGCGCGACTCGAAGCCGCGTGCGGCGATCGTCAGCGCGAACGTGCCCTGCGTCTCCTCGCAGGCGCGCACGCAGCGGTTGCAGACGATGCACTTCGACGGGTCGTACGTGAAGTACGGATTCGACTCGTCCTTCTGGTCGCGCAGGTGATTCGCGCCGTCGAAGCCGTAACGCACTTCGCGCAGCCCGACGACGCCCGCCATGTCCTGCAGTTCGCAGTCGCCGTTGGCCGGGCAGGTGAGGCAGTCGAGCGGATGGTCGGAGATGTACAGCTCCATCACGTTGCGGCGCAGCTTCTGCAGCCGGTCCGATTGCGTGCGTACCTTCATCCCGGCCTCGGCGGGCGTCGTGCACGACGCCGGATAGCCGCGCCGGCCTTCGATCTCCACCAGGCACAGCCGGCACGAGCCGAACGGCTCGAGCGAATCGGTCGCGCACAGCTTCGGTACGTTGACGCCGGCTTCGATCGCGGCGCGCATCACCGACGTGCCGGCCGGCACCGTGACCGCCTGACCGTCGATTTCGAGCGTGACGTCGGTGTCGGCATGGCGTTGCGGCGTGCCATAGTCGGTTTCGTCGAACGGATCGCGCGCGCGCGCCGCTGCGGCGCTCTTGCACGCGCATTGGCCCGAGCCGCAGCCGCCTTGGCGGACGTTCTGAGTGTCGAGGGACATGCAGGGCTCCTTCTGGGTCAGGCCGCAGCCTTGACCGGACCCGACGCGGCCGGCTGGCCGGCGGCGAGCCCGAAATCTTCGGGGAAATGGTCGAGCGCGGACAGCACCGGATACGGCGTCATCCCGCCCATCGCGCACAGCGAGCCTGCGAGCATCGTGTCGCAGAGGTCGCGCAGCAGTGTGATCTGCCGTTCGGACGTATCGCCGTTGCGGATCCGCGCGATCGTCTCCACGCCGCGCGTCGAGCCGATCCGGCACGGCGTGCACTTGCCGCACGATTCGATCGCGCAGAACTTCATCGCGTACTCGGCGAGTTCCGCGAGATTCGACGTGTCGTCGTGCAGCACGATGCCACCGTGACCGACGACCGCGCCGATCGCCGCGTACGCCTCGTAGTCGAGCGGCACGTCCCACTGATGCTCGGGCAGGTAGGTGCCGAGCGGGCCGCCGACCTGCGCGGCGCGCGCCGGCCGGCCGCTCGCCGTGCCGCCGCCGTAATCGAACAGCAGCTCGCGCAGCGTGACGCCGAACGCCAGCTCGACGAGGCCGCCGTGACGGATGTTGCCCGCGAGCTGGAACGGCAGCGTGCCGCGCGAGCGGCCCATTCCGTAGTCGCGATAGAACGCCGCGCCGCGCGCGAAGATCACCGGCGCGGTGGCGAGCGTGATGACGTTGTTGATCACGGTCGGCTTGCCGTACAGACCGGCGAGCGCGGGCAGCGGCGGCTTCGCGCGCACCACGCCGCGCTTGCCTTCGAGCGATTCGAGCAGTGCCGTTTCCTCGCCGCACACGTACGAGCCGGCGCCTTTCGCGACGTGCAGGTCGAACGCGTGCGCGGAGCCGAGCACGTGCACACCGAGCCAGCCGGCTTCGCGGGCGCGCTCGAGCGCTGTTTCGAGCGTCGCGATCGCGTGCGGGTACTCGCTGCGCACGTAGATGTAGCCGAGCGTCGCGCCCGTCGCGATGCCGGCGATGATCATCCCTTCGATCAGGCAATACGGGTCGCTTTCCATGATCAGACGATCGGAGAACGTGCCCGAGTCGCCTTCGTCCGCGTTGCAGACGATGTACTTCTGCGTCGCGGCCGCCTGCCGGACGGTGCGCCACTTGATGCCGGCCGGAAAGGCCGCGCCGCCGCGGCCGCGCAGCCCCGATTCGATCAGCGTGTCGCACGCGGCATCGCCATCCATCGCGAGCGCGTTCTTCAAGCCGGCGAGGCCGTCGTGCGCGAGGTAGTCGTCGATCGACAGCGGATCGGTCAGACCGATGCGGGCGAACGTGAGCCGCTGCTGGCGCGCGAGATACGGCAGTGCGTCGACGAGGCCGACGCCGCTCGGATGCGCGCCGCCGTCGAGCCAGTTCGCATTGAACAGCGCGGGCACGTCGGTCGCCGACAGGTTCGCGTAGCCGACGCGTCCGGCAGGCGTGCCGACTTCGACCAGCGGCTCGAGCCACAGCAAGCCGCGCGAGCCGTTGCGAATCAGTTCGATGTCGATGCCGCGCTGCTGCGCGTGCGCGACGATCGCGGCGGCCAGCGCGTCGGCGCCGAGTGCGAGCGCGGACGAATCGCGCGGCACGTAGATGCGGGTCGTCATGCGGCCTCCGGCGTGTGGGCGGCGGCCTGCGCGAGCAGCGCGTCGAATTTCTCCGGCGTGACCTTCGCGTGCAGCACGCCGTTGATCGTCATCGACGGCGATTGCGCGCACAGCCCCAGGCAGTACACCGATTCGAGGGCGACGTCGGGCGGCGCGTGTGCGTCGGCAGCATCGCCGTGCGCCGCGTCGAACCGGCAACCGGTGCGCGCCTGCGCATGCTCGGCCAGCGCTTCGCAACCCATGCTGCGGCACGCTTCGGCGCGGCACATCTGGATCGTCACGCGGGCGGGCGGCGCGGTGCGGAAGTGGTGATAGTAGGTGAGCACGCCATGCACTTCGGCACGCGACAGGTTGAGCGCCTTCGCCAGCGGCGCGACGCAGCCGGCCGGCACGTAGCCCGCATCGTCCTGGATCGCATGCAGGATCGCGACGAGCGAGCGGCCGGCGCGCGCGTGACGCTCGACCAGCGCGTCGGGCGCAGGGGAATTCGGGGACATCGCTTGTGCTCCTCCAAAGTCTCATATGTGCCGGTAATTCATATAACGCACACCGCGACTTCGTTCTGATTGATTTACAACAACGATAAGCGGAAGATTTCGTGGCCGCAATAGGAAATCGGAGTACATAAATGATTCGAATCGAATGCGACGCGTATTTGACCGTGCGCGACACGGCGGGCCGTTCGGCGAGCCTGTCGGACGTCGCGCCATTGCTCGAGCTGGTGGCCGAGACGGGCAGCATCGCGCAGGCGGCGCAGGCGAAAGGGCTGTCCTACCGGCACGCGTGGGGCATGCTGCGCGCGCTCGAGGCGTGCATCGGCGGCGAGCTGATCGAGACGGCGCGCGGCAAGGGCTCGACGTTGTCGGAACTGGGGCGGGCCGTCGTCGACGCGCAGCGCCTCGCGCACACGCGCCTCGACGGGAATCTGCGGTCGCTCGCCGCCGAGGTGGCGAGCGACCTGAACCGCCGGCTCGCGCAGCGCGACGGTGCGGTGCGCATCCACGCGTCGCACGGCTATGCGGTCGCGGCGCTGGTGGCCGCGCTGGTCGATGCGCACGCGGCCGTCGACATCAAGTACCGCGAGAGCGTCGAGGCCGTCCGCGCGCTTGCACGCGGCGAATGCGAGCTGGCCGGCTTTCATCTGCCGCGTGGCGCGTTTCGCGAACAATGCGCGCAGATCTACCGGCCGTGGCTCGACGACACGCGCCATGTGCTGATTCATCTGACGCGCCGTCAGCAAGGATTGTTCGTGCCGCGCGGCAACCCGAAGCAGGTGCGCGGGCTGGCCGATCTGGCGCGCAACGATATCCGCTTCGTCAATCGGCAGCCGGGGTCCGGTACGCGAATGCTGCTCGATCTCGCGCTGCGCTCGATCGGCGTCGATCCGGAGCGGATCGACGGCTATGCGTCCGCCGAGCTCACGCACTCGGCGATCGCGGCGTTCGTCGCGAGCGGGATGGCGGATCTCGGCTTCGGCGTCGAGCCGGCCGCCCATCACTTCGGGCTCGATTTCATTCCGGTCGTCGACGAGGATTACTACTTCGCATGCGAGCGCGCGCGGCTGGCGTCGCGGCCGCTCGCCGACGTGCTCGCGTTGCTGCGCGATCCGGCGTTCGTCGAGCGCGTCGCGCATCTCGACGGCTACGATCCAGCAGCATGCGGCACGCTGATCGGCGTTGCGGCGGGGCTCGACGGGGACGCTGCCACCGTGCCGGGCGGCAACGGAAGGTAATGCACGCGCGTGCGGCGCGCGCTGCAGCAGCAGGGGATTTGCGCTACGCTTGCCGCTTGATCAACGTTCCAACAAGCACGCCGTTCAGGCGTCATCCCGCCATGAAACTTTCCGTTCCTCTCTCCGCGGCAGCGTTGACCGCGGGGCTTCTGGTCGCCGCCACGCCGTTTGCGTTCGCGCAGAACTCCCCGGGCGTGCCCGGCGGGATTCTGAGCGATCAGTTCCGCCTGAACGAGCATCCGCAGATGCCGTTCGCGGCGTCGGCGCCGTCGCAGAAATATCAGAGCGGCAAGAAGTCTGCATTGCGTCGCAAGGGCGACATCGGCGATCCGAACGGCTGCAACCTGAAGTGCCCGATGGATACGCAGTAACCACCGCTTCCCGATCGCAGCGCGCGTAAGCACAATCGCCGCGCAGCGTGCCGGTCTGCCGAGCCCCGCGAAGCCTGCCGCTTCGCGGGGCTCGCGTTTATCCGGCGCACTCGGACGGTGCCAGTGCACCGGTGGACTATAGGGTTAACCCGTAATCCTGAAAGAATGTCTTCCAGAAACCTGCCTTATTCTTAAGCAGTTGCCTACATACACTTCCATTTGTCGGCGATGAACGGGTGTTCATCGCAAGATCAGACAAATACGGAGGTAGGTCATCATGAAGTCGCTCGTTCAAGCTGTTGTCGTTGCTGCCGCTCTCGTCGCCCCGGTCGTGTCGTTCGCTCAGTCCGGCTCGGCACTCACCCGCGCCCAGGTTCGTGCGGAACTGGTGCAACTGCAGCAGGCCGGTTACAACACCGCCCGCGGCGAAGATCCGCATTATCCGGAAGCGATCCAGGCTGCGACCGCCCGCGTCGCCGAGCAGCAGCGCGCAGTCGCGCAGGCGCAAGGCGCCGATGCGAGCGGCTACGGTGCGCAAGTGCAGGGTGCGTCGGCATCGGGTTCGCGCGCGATCGGCGTGCGTCCGGCCAGCGTTGAAGAAATGAAGTCGCTGTATCGCGGCAGCTAAGCTGCGCACTGCCCGACGAAAGCGCGGGCCGGGAGCGACGAGGTGTCGTGCTCCCGGCCCGCGCGGTCGGGCGGACGCCGTTCGGCGCGGTCGATCGCCGCGCGAGCGGCTGCGGACGTCCGTCACCTCCTGCCGCCGGCGTACCGGCGGTATTCTGCCCGGCCCGTCCGGGGCTGGGCGCTTTTTCAAATGGCGCGTGACGTATCGTTCGTTGGCAACAAGCAACCCCGCAGACGCGTGTCGTGCGGGGTTTTGTTCGTCTGTACGGGAAGTTTGCGGGGCGCTGCGGGCTGGCTGTACTAGGGCAGCTGTGTTTCAACGCGGGCCGCGATCGGGCAGAGCGCCTTCCCGCATTGGAAGAGTTCGAGACACATCCGGCAGGACAGGGGCACGACACGGAAATCGCCGCGCGGCGAAATTTCGCTCCGCACGTGTGATTGTGGGCGCTCGGACCAGCCGAACGGCAATAAAAAACCCGCGAAGCGTGACGCTGTCGCGGGTTTTTCCTGGCAACGCGCCGAACTGCGTTGCCGTGTATTTGGTGGAGGCGGCGGGAATCGAACCCGCGTCCAGAAGCGCTCCACGACTAGTTCTACATGTTTAGTTCAGTCATTTGATTTAACCGCAGCGACGCGGACGAACACGCTGCACTACGGCGATTCGCTAAGTTTTCGACCCGGACGTCGCGACGCCGCCAAGGCTTAACTGACGTATATGACCTCTGTCGGTATTGCTACCGGTCTTGCGACACTAGCCCGTCAGTGAACTAGGCAGAGGACGGCGGCCGTTAGGCTGCCAGTGCGAACGTATCGTCGTTTGCAGTTACGTTTTTCCCATTGATTAACGAGGTGACGGGTCCTCGACATGCCCTAGCCGCTTCACAACCCCTGTCGAAACCAGGTCGCCCCCGCGGATAAGATCGACCATTATAGCCCAACATCGCGCAGCAGTTCGCGCAGTTGCAGCGTCGTGTCGACGAGATGCTGCGCCTGCCAGTCGGCCGGCGCAGCGCCGTCGCCGCAGTAGCCGTACGCGGCTGCGATCGTCGCCATGCCGGCCGCGGTGCCGGCCTGGATGTCGCGCAGGTCGTCGCCGACATAGACGATCCGCTCGGGCGCGAGCGTCAGTTGTGCGGCTGCGTGCAGCAGCGGGGCCGGATGGGGCTTCGAGTGCGGCGTCGTGTCGCCTCCGACGATGCAGGCCGCGCGTGCCGCGAGGCCGAGCAGGTCGGCGAGCGGTGCGGTGAGGCGCATCACCTTGTTGGTGACGATGCCCCAGCGCACGCGGCGCGCGTCCAGTTCGTCCAGCACGTCGCCGATCCCCGGAAACAGCGCGGTGTGCACGCAGATGTCCGTCGCATAGTTGGCGAGGAACTCGTCGCGCATCGCGTCGTAGCCGGGTGTCTGCGGATCGATGCCGAACGCGCCGCCGAGCAGGCCGCGGGCGCCGGCCGACGCGAGCGGCCGCAGCACGTCGAGCGGCGTCTCGGGCAGGCCGCGCACGCGCTGCATCTTGTGGACGGCGGCGGCGAGATCGGGCGCCGTATCGGCGAGCGTGCCGTCGAGATCGAACAGCACGGCGTCGCACTGCGTCAGCCGCGGTGCGTCGAGCGTCGTGCGCTCGGTCGAAAGGGAGGTCGTCATGCCGGGTCGAGGATTACGCGCCGCGGCGGCACGCGACGAGATAGTTGATGTCGGTGTCGTTCGACAGCGCAAAGCGCTTGCCGATCGGGTGATAGGTGATGCCCTTGAGCTCGACGATGTGCAGATCGGTCGCGCGCACGAAACCGGCCAGTTCCGACGGGCGGATGAAGCGCGCGTAGTCGTGCGTGCCCTTCGGCAGCATCTGCGCGATGTACTCGGCGCCGATCACCGCGAACAGGTACGACTTGAGGTTGCGGTTCAGCGTCGAGAAGAACACCCAGCCGCCGGGCTTCACGAGCTTCGCGCAGGCAGAGACGACGCCGGCCGGCGACGGCACGTGCTCGAGCATTTCCATGCAGGTGACGACGTCGTAGCTGCCGGGCTCGCGCTCGGCGATCGCTTCGGCGGCGATCGCCTCGTAATCGACGGTGATGCCGCTTTCGAGGCTGTGCAGATCGGCGACGCCGAGCGCTTCGTTCGACAGGTCGATGCCTTTGACCTGCGCGCCGAGCCCCGCCATCGATTCGGACAGGATGCCGCCGCCGCAACCGATATCGAGCGCGCGCTTGCCGGCCAGATGCGCATGCGAGTCGATCCAGCCGAGCCGGACCGGGTTCAGGTCGTGCAAGGGCTTGAATTCGGCGTTCGGATCCCACCACCGATGGGCGAGGTCGCTGAATTTCTGGAGTTCGTGCGGATCGGCGTTGGTCATGTCGGCAAACGGGTACGGAAGGAGGGCGGTGCGTCGGTACGTCAGCCGCAAGTATATAAGCGCGCGGACAACGAGGCCAGCAAGCGCCTGGACGGGCATCAATGAAAAAGCCCCGCCGGAGCGGGGCTTTGGAGCAGTCGAAACCGCGGCTTACTGCGCCGGAACGGTCGTCTTCTGCACTTGCTGCGTACCGACCACTTCGACTTCCACGCGGCGGTCCGGTGCGAGGCAGGCGATCAGTTGCTTGCGGTTCTTCTGGTTGCAGCCCGTCGTAACCGGATTGCGCTTGCCCTTGCCTTCCGTGTAGATCTTGTTGGCCGGGATGCCCTTGCTGACCAGGTACGACTTGACTGCTTGCGCACGGCGCAGCGACAGACGGTCGTTGTACTTGTCCGAACCGATGCGGTCCGTGTAGCCGGTGGCGACGACCACTTCCGTGTTCATGCCCTCGATCTTCGATGCCAGTTCGTCCAGCTTCTGCTTGCCCAGCGGCTTGAGCGTTGCCTTGTCGAAGTCGAACAGCGCGTCGGCTTGGTACGTGATCTTCTGGCTCGAAATTGCCGGTGCAGCAGCCGGAGCGACCGGCGGTTGCGGTGCCTGGGCGACCAGTGCGCCATCGCACTTTGCGTTGGCGGTGGCCGGCGTCCAGAACGCGTCACGCCAGCAGAGCTCGTTCGTGCCGTTCATCCACACCCATTCGCCCGTACCGTTCACCCAGTTGTCGTTGACGGCTTGACGCGACGCCGGCACCGACTGTGCCGAAGCGGATGCAGCCATAACTGCGGTAGCTGCAATGAACGCGAGCTTTGAAAGTTTATTCATATTTCTCCTCTCGAAATTGAGATTACCGCAGGTTTACTGCGAGCCTGTTGACGGTGACAAGTCATACATTGCTCGAAGTATAACATTGGTGCGGCACAAAAAACGCGGCACCGCTCTGTGTAGACTTCGAGCAGCGTCTAACTTTCAGTGCGTTGGCATTTTGCCATATCGTTCCCTTCCTACGAAAAAAAATCCTCCCCACCCCAAGATCACCCCCACTTTGTGGTGCATGCGCAACACTCGCCTGCCGCAACTTTAAGAAATTGTCAAGAGTGGAGCGGGGAAATTGCGGGAAACGACGCCTATGTTTACCCGCTGCCGCGACGCCACGTCGCAGGACTCGCCCGCGCACCAAAGGAGGGCGCGATGGCGGCCGGGGCGGGCATCGCACCGCAGCTCCGATTTTTGCTGTTTACATATAGTTGGGGGGGCGCGAATTGGCTGCGGATGGGCGCATGTTAGAATCTCGCGTTGCGTTGCGCATGCAGCGCCCACGCGAAAGGCGTTCGCCGTCTTCGCTCCGAAACGATACGGATACATGGATCAATTCGCCAAAGAGACCCTGCCCACCTCCCTAGAGGAGGAAATGCGCCGTTCGTATCTCGATTACGCGATGAGCGTGATCGTCGGACGTGCCCTCCCGGATGTCCGCGATGGCCTGAAGCCCGTGCACCGGCGCGTACTGTTCGCGATGCACGAACTGAACAACGACTGGAACCGCGCGTACAAGAAGTCGGCGCGTATCGTCGGTGACGTGATCGGTAAGTACCACCCGCACGGCGATACGGCGGTGTACGACACGATCGTGCGGATGGCGCAGGACTTCTCGCTGCGCTACATGCTGATCGACGGGCAGGGCAACTTCGGCTCGATCGACGGCGACAACGCCGCGGCGATGCGTTACACCGAAATTCGCATGGCGAAGATCGGGCATGAGCTGCTGGCCGACATCGACAAGGAAACGGTCGACTTCGAGCCGAACTACGACGGCAACGAAACGCAGCCGTCGGTCCTGCCGTCGCGCATTCCGAACCTGCTGATCAACGGCTCGTCGGGCATCGCGGTCGGCATGGCGACCAACATTCCGCCGCACAACCTGAACGAAGTCGTCGACGCGTGCCAGCATCTGCTGAACAACCCGGAAGCGACGATCGACGAGCTGATCGAGATCATCCCGGCGCCCGACTTCCCGACGGCCGGCATCATCTACGGCGTGGCCGGCGTACGCGACGGCTATCGCACCGGGCGCGGCCGCGTCGTGATGCGCGCGGCCACGCACTTCGAGGAGATCGACCGTGGCCAGCGGATGGCGATCATCGTCGACGAGCTCCCGTACCAGGTGAACAAGCGCTCGCTGCTCGAGCGTATCGCCGAGCTCGTCAACGAGAAGAAGCTCGAAGGCATCTCGGACATCCGCGACGAGTCCGACAAGAGCGGCATGCGTGTCGTGATCGAACTGAAGCGCGGCGAAGTGCCCGAGGTCGTGCTGAACAACCTGTACAAGGCGACGCAGCTGCAGGACACGTTCGGCATGAACATGGTCGCGCTCGTCGACGGCCAGCCGAAGCTGCTGAACCTGAAGGAAATCCTGCAGTGCTTCCTGTCGCACCGACGCGAAGTGCTGACGCGCCGCACGATCTACGAACTGCGCAAGGCTCGCGAACGCGGCCACGTGCTCGAAGGTCTCGCAGTCGCGCTCGCCAACATCGACGAATTCATCGAGATCATCAAGGCCGCGCCGACGCCGCCGATCGCGAAGCAGGGGCTGATGGAGCGGTCGTGGGATTCGTCGCTCGTGCGCGAGATGCTCGCGCGCGCCGAGACGGAGAACGCCGCGGCCGGCGGTCGCGCCGCGTATCGTCCGGAAGGGCTGAACCCGGCGTTCGGGATGCAGGGCGACGGGCTGTACCGCCTGTCCGACACGCAGGCGCAGGAAATCCTGCAGATGCGCCTGCAACGCCTGACCGGTCTCGAGCAGGACAAGATCATCGGCGAGTACCGCGAAGTGATGGCGCAGATCGCCGACCTGCTGGACATCCTCGCGCGCCCGGAGCGGATCACGACGATGATCGGCGAGGAGCTGACGTCGGTGAAGGCCGAGTTCGGCGACGCGCGCCGCTCGAAGATCGAGCTGAACGCGACCGAGCTGAACACCGAAGACCTGATCACGCCGCAGGACATGGTCGTCACGATGTCGCATGCGGGCTACGTGAAGTCGCAGCCGCTGTCCGAGTACCGCGCGCAGAAGCGCGGCGGCCGCGGCAAGCAGGCGACGCAGATGAAGGAAGACGACTGGATCGAGACGCTGTTCATCGCGAACACGCACGATTACATCCTGTGCTTCTCGAACCGCGGCCGCGTGTACTGGGTCAAGGTGTATGAAGTGCCGCAGGGCTCGCGCAACTCGCGCGGCCGCCCGATCGTCAACATGTTCCCGCTGCAGGAAGGCGAGAAGATCAACGTGGTGCTGCCGGTCAAGGAATTCTCGGCCGACAAGTTCGTGTTCATGGCGACGTCGCTCGGCACCGTGAAGAAGACGCCGCTGGAAGCATTCAGCCGCCCGATGAAGAAGGGCATCATCGCGGTCGGTCTCGATGACGGCGATTTCCTGATCGGCGCGTCGATCACCGACGGCGCCCACGACGTGATGCTGTTCTCCGATGCCGGCAAGGCCGTGCGCTTCGACGAGAACGACGTGCGTCCGATGGGCCGCGAAGCGCGCGGCGTGCGCGGCATGCAGCTCGAGGACGGCCAGCAGGTCATCGCGATGCTGGTCGCGGGCAGCGAGGAGCAGACGGTGCTCACCGCGACCGAGAACGGCTACGGCAAGCGCACCCCGATCACCGAGTACACGCGTCACGGCCGCGGCACGAAGGGGATGATCGCGATCCAGACGTCCGAGCGCAACGGCAAGGTGGTCGCCGCGACGCTCGTCGACGCCGAAGATCAGATCATGCTGATCACGACTGCCGGCGTATTGATCCGCACCCGTGTGTCCGAGATCCGCGAGATGGGACGGGCTACGCAAGGTGTTACACTCATCAGTCTTGATGAGGGCACGAAGCTCTCCGGCCTGCAGCAGATCGCTGAAGCCGAAGAGGGTGAGGGCGAAGTCGACGAGGCGTCGGACGGCGAAGCCTGAACAACGGGATGAGACTCGAGCCGCCGCGGGCGTGAAGCGCCGCGGTTGGCGAGCAACCATTCATATTTCCACAAGGGAGTGATGATGCAAAAGCAATTCAAGCAACTGGTTCTGCTGGCTGCACTGGTGCCGACGTTCGCGATGGCGCAAGCGCTGTCGAATTCCGCACCGGCTGCGACCGCGGCAGCTGCGCCGATCGACGCCGACAAGAAGGCGGCGATCAAGGATCTGCTCGACGCGATCGACGCGCCGAAGCTCGTGTCGGCAATCGGCAACAGCGCCGAGATGCAAGCGAAGCAACTCGTTCCGGCGATCCTGTCGGACGCGCTGTCGGAAAACAAGACGCTGAACGACAAGCAGAAGCAGGCCGCCGTGCCGACGCTGCAAAAGAACGCAGTGCCGAAGCTGGTCGACGGCGCGGGCAAGGTGTTCGGCACGCAGCAGTTCCAGAACGATGCGATGTCGGCTCAGTACGACGCGTACGCGAAGTACTACAGCACGTCGGAGATCAAGGATCTGACGACGTTCTACAAGAGCCCGACGGGCCGCAAGTTCATCCAGGTTCAGGATCAGGTTGGCCGCGACGTCGTCAACGGCCTGATGCAGAAGTACATGCCGCAAGCGATCCAGGCAACGCGCACGCAGGCTGACAAGGAAGTCGCCGCGGTCAAGCCGGGCAAGTAAGCGGTCCGGGCGCGCCGCCCGGCCGTCCGGTCGGGTTTGGCGGGAGCCTGATGACAGTGCGATAATGGCCGTTTGCGCGCGAGCGCAAACGGCCATTCCTTTTTGTGGCGCGGTCTTTCTGCCGGCAGCGAGCCGGCCGCAAGCCGGTCCGCGTCCGTCCCGAGGTTATTCACGATGCGCGTCTTTAATTTCTCCGCCGGCCCAGCGGCGCTCCCCGAGGAAGTGCTGCGGCAAGCCGCCGACGAAATGCTCGACTGGCACGGCAGCGGCATGAGCGTGATGGAGATGAGCCATCGCGGCAAGGAATTCATGTCGATCCACGAAACCGCGCTGGCCGACCTGCGCGATCTGCTCGACGTGCCGGCCAGCCACCGGATCCTGTTCCTGCAGGGCGGCGGCATCGCCGAGAACGCGATCGTGCCGATGAACCTGCTCGGTTCGCGCAAGAGCGCCGACTTCGTCGTCACCGGTTCGTGGTCGCAGAAGTCGTTCAACGAAGCCAAGAAGTACTGCACGCCGCATCTGGCGGCCTCGGGCAAGACGGCCGACGGTTTCACGCGCGCCCCCGCGCGCGCCGAATGGCAGCTGTCGGACGATCCGGCCTACGTGCATCTGTGCACCAACGAGACGATCGACGGCGTCGAGACGTTCGAGATTCCCGACCTCGGCGACGTGCCGCTCGTGGCCGACGTGTCGTCGCACATCCTGTCGCGTCCGATGGACGTCGCGAAGTACGGCGTGCTGTTCGGCGGCGCGCAGAAGAACATCGGGATGGCCGGCGTGACCGTCGTGATCGTTCGCGAGGATCTGCTCGACCGCGCGCTGTCGATCTGCCCGTCGGCATTCGAATGGAAGACCGTCGCCGAGAACAACTCGCTGTACAACACGCCGCCCACCTACGCGATCTACATCGCGGGCCTCGTGTTCCAGTGGCTGAAGCGGCAGGGCGGCCTCGCGGCAATCGAGGCCCGCAACATCGAGAAGGCGAAGCTGCTCTACGACACGATCGACGCGAGCGGCTTCTATCTGAACAAGGTCGAGCCGGCGGTGCGTTCGCGGATGAACGTGCCGTTTTTCCTGGCCGACGAAACGCGCAATGAAGACTTCCTCGCCGGCGCAAAGGCGCGCGGGCTGCTGCAGCTGAAGGGCCACAAGTCCGTCGGCGGCATGCGGGCGTCGATCTACAACGCGGTGCCGCTCGAGGGCGTGAAGGCGCTCGTCGAGTACATGAAGGACTTCGAACGGCGCGACGCCTGACGGCGCGCTGTTCAAACAGCACGGCAAAACGCATGGACGACGAACTGAATTCCCGCCTGAAACCGCTGCGCGACCGCATCGATGCGATCGACGCGCAGCTGATCGCGCTCCTCAACCAGCGCGCTGCGGTGGCGCTCGAGGTGGGCGAGGTCAAGAAGCACTTCAACGCGCCGGTGTTCCGGCCGGAGCGCGAGCTGCAGGTCATCGCGCGCCTGCAGGACATGAGCGCCGGGCCGCTCGCGGGCGAGCACATCAGCGCGATCTGGCGCGAGATCATGGCCGCGAGCCGCGCGCTCGAGCAGACGATCCACGTCGCGTTCCTCGGGCCGGTGGGCACGTACAGCGAACAGGCGATGTTCGAGTATTTCGGCCAGTCGATCGAAGGACTGCCGTGCCCGTCGATCGACGAAGTATTCCGCTCGGTCGAGGCGGGCGCGGCCGCCTTCGGGATCGCGCCGGTCGAGAATTCGACCGAGGGCGCGGTGTCGCGCACGCTCGACCTGCTGCTGCAGACGCAGTTGCTGATCAGCGGCGAGCTTGCGCTGCCGATCCATCACAACCTGCTCACGCAAAGCGGCACGCTCGCCGGCGTGACGCGCGTCTGCGCGCACGCTCAGGCGCTCGCGCAATGCCAGCAGTGGCTCGCGGCGAACGCGCCGCAGCTCGAGCGGCAAGCCGTGTCGAGCAATGCCGAGGCCGCGCGTCTCGCGGCGGCCGACCCGAGCGTCGCGGCGATCGCCGGCGATCGTGCGGCCGCGCACTACGGGCTGCAGGTCGCGTTCTCATTGATCCAGGACGATCCGCACAACCGCACGCGCTTCGTGATCGTCGGCAAGCAGCCGGCCGGGCAGAGCGGTCACGACCAGACGTCGCTGATCGTCTCGGTGAAGAACGAGCCGGGCGCGGTGTTCAAGCTGCTCGAGCCGCTCGCGCGGCACGGCGTGTCGATGACGCGCTTCGAATCGCGGCCGGCGCGGGTCGGCACGTGGGAGTACTACTTCTACATCGACATCGAAGGGCACCGGGACGACGCGGCGGTGGCCGCCGCGCTCGCGGAGCTCGGCCAGAAAGCCGCGTTCCTGAAGATACTCGGTTCGTATCCGCGCGCGCGCTGATGCGCGGCGGCCCGTCGCCTGCCTCGCGCGGGCGACGCGGCGAGGCGGCGAAGGGGCAGCGCCGGCCGGGCCGCGCTGCCGACGGCGGGTTCGGGCGGTATCCGGCGCAGGTCGCGCCGGGTGTGCGCCCGGTGCCCGGGATCTGGACTTCCGTGCGCGGGCATCGTTCCGCGCGCGTCACTTGGCTCATGTCGTGTCAGGCTTTGCATTCAACAAACTGGTCATTTTCGGCGTCGGCCTGATCGGCGGATCGCTGGCGCGCGCGTTGCGCGAGCGTGCCTCGGGCGGGGCGGGCGAGATCGTCGGCGTGGGCCGGTCGCGTGCATCGGTCGAGCGCGCGCTGGCGCTCGGCGTGATCGACCGCGCGGCGGCGCTCGACGATGACGCGCAACTGCGCGACGCGCTGGCCGGCGCCGATCTGGTGCTGCTCGCCGCGCCGGTCGCGCAGACGGAGCCGTTGCTCGCGCGCATCGCGCCGTGGCTGGACGCCGCGACGATCGTCACCGATGCGGGCAGCACCAAGTCCGACGTCGTCGCGGCCGCGCGCGCGGCGCTCGGTGAGCGGATCGCCCGGTTCGTGCCGGGCCATCCGATCGCCGGCCGCGAGTCGAGTGGTGTCGAAGCCGCGTTGCCGGACCTGTACGTCGGCCGCAACGTCGTGCTGTGCCCGCTCGCGGAGAACGCACCCGAGACGGTCGCGCGGATCGACGCGATGTGGCAGGCGACCGGCGCCGACGTGCGCACGATGAGCGCGGCCCAGCACGATCGCGTATTCGCCTCGATCAGCCATTTGCCGCACGTGCTGTCGTTCGCGCTCGTCGAGCAGATCCTCGGCGAGGCCGATGCGGAGCTGAAATTCTCATATGCGGCCGGCGGCTTCCGCGACTTCACGCGGATCGCGGCGTCGAGCCCTGAAATGTGGCGCGACGTGTGCGTCGCCAACCGCGCGGCGCTGCTCGACGAACTCGACGGCTACACGCGCGTGCTCGCACGGCTGCGCGCGGCGATCGACGCCGGCGACGGCGCCGCGCTCGAGGCCGTATTCACGCGCTCGCGCGCCGCGCGCAAGGCGTGGCAGGAGCGCGGCGCGCAGCCCGCTGCAGAACCGGTCAAGAAATAACAGGACGATTCACATGGACTATCTCGATCTCGGCCCGTACTCCAGTGCCTCCGGCACCGTGCGACTTCCCGGCTCCAAGAGCATTTCGAACCGCGTGCTGTTGCTCGCGGCGCTCGCCGAAGGCGAAACGACGATCACGAACCTGCTCGATTCCGACGACACGCGCGTGATGCTCGACGCGCTCGGCAAGCTGGGCGTGCGGTTCACGCGCGACGCCGACACCTGCGTCGTCGCCGGCACGCGCGGCGCGTTCACCGCGAGGACGGCCGATCTGTTCCTCGGCAACGCCGGCACCGCGGTGCGCCCGCTGACGGCGGCGCTTGCGGTCAACGGCGGCGACTACCGCGTGCACGGCGTGCCGCGCATGCACGAGCGGCCGATCGGCGATCTCGTCGACGGCCTGCGGCAAATCGGCGCGCAGATCGATTACGAACAGAACGAAGGCTTTCCGCCGCTGCGGATCAAGCCGGCGGCGATCACGGTCGACGCGCCGATCCGCGTGCGCGGCGACGTGTCGAGCCAGTTCCTGACCGCGCTACTGATGACCTTGCCGCTCGTGAAGGCGAAGGACGGCAAGATCGTCGTCGAAGTCGACGGCGAACTGATCTCGAAGCCGTACATCGACATCACCATTCGACTGATGGAACGCTTCGGCGTGACCGTCGAGCGCGACGGCTGGCAGCGCTTCGTCGTGCCGGCCGGGGTCCGTTACCGCTCGCCGGGGCGCATCATGGTCGAGGGCGACGCGTCGTCGGCGTCGTATTTCCTCGCGGCCGGCGCGCTCGGCGGCGGCCCGCTGCGCGTCGAGGGCGTCGGCCGGGCGAGCATCCAGGGCGACGTCGGCTTCGCGAACGCGCTGATGCAGATGGGCGCGAACGTGTCGATGGGCGACGACTGGATCGAGGTGCGCGGCATCGGCCACGATCACGGCAAGCTCGATCCGATCGACATGGATTTCAACCTGATTCCGGACGCCGCGATGACGATCGCGGTCGCGGCGCTCTTTGCGAGCGGCACGAGCACGCTGCGCAACATCGCGAGCTGGCGCGTGAAGGAAACCGACCGCATCGCGGCGATGGCGACCGAATTGCGCAAGCTCGGCGCGGTGGTCGAGGAGGGGCCCGACTATCTGGTCGTCACGCCGCCTCAGCGGCTCACGCCGAACGCGACGATCGACACCTACGACGATCACCGGATGGCGATGTGCTTCTCGCTCGTCAGCCTGGGCGGCGTGCCCGTGCGGATCAACGACCCGAAGTGCGTCGGCAAGACGTTCCCCGACTATTTCGACCGCTTCGCCGCACTCGCCAAGGCCTGACCGACCGTACCCGATGAAATCGACCCGACCCTTTCACCCGACCCCCGTCATCACGATCGACGGCCCGACCGCTTCCGGCAAGGGCACCGTCGCGGCGCTCGTCGCCGCGCACCTCGGCTTTCACCTGCTCGACAGCGGCGCGCTGTACCGGCTCGCTGCGCTCGCGAGCGTGCGCTACGGGATCGACGCGCAGGACATCGACGCGCTCGTGAAGCTGATCGACGACCTCCACATCACGTTTCGCGAGGGCTGCGCGCAGCTCGACGGCGTCGACGTGTCGAACGACATCCGCGCGGAGGCGGTCGGCAACCGCGCGTCGGCGATCGCCGTGCACGGCCCGGTGCGCGTGGCGCTGGTGGCGCGCCAGCGGGCTTTCCGCAAGACGCCGGGCCTGGTTGCGGACGGCCGCGACATGGGCACCGTGATCTTCCCGGACGCCGTGCTCAAGGTGTTTCTGACGGCCAGCGCCGAGGCTCGCGCGGCGAGGCGGCATAAGCAATTGATGCAAAAAGGATTTTCTGCTAATATAGATGACTTGCTCCGGGATTTGCGTGAGCGTGACGCGCGTGACAGCAATCGCGCGGCCGCGCCGCTGAAGCCCGCGGCAGATGCCAAGCTGCTCGATACGTCGGCGCTTTCGGTCGATCAAGCGGTCGATCAGGTGCTGCAGTGGTACCGGGCGCTCGGCCAGCCGGCCTGAAAAGGCGGGCAGCAGTAGGTGCTGGGCGCGCGAGCGCTCAGCGTGTTTCAAACCCTTAACCCCGTATGGTTTCGATCTGGCTCTTTCAGCCTGCCATTCCGGCCGGCGTGGCACAGCGATCCATGCACAATCCGATTTTTATGTCCGACCTGCAAACCTCCACCCCGAATACCGAATCCTTTGCGGCTCTGTTCGAAGAGTCGCTGACCCGTCAAGACATGCGCGCCGGCGAAGTGATTTCCGCCGAAGTCGTGCGCGTCGACCACAACTTCGTGGTCGTCAATGCAGGCCTGAAGTCCGAGGCTTACATTCCGATCGAGGAATTCCTGAACGATCAGGGCGAGGTTGAGGTGCAGTCGGGCGATTTCGTGTCCGTCGCGATCGACGCACTCGAAAACGGCTACGGCGACACGATCCTGTCGCGCGACAAGGCGAAGCGCCTTGCATCGTGGCTGTCGCTGGAAAAGGCCCTCGACAACAACGAACTCGTCACCGGCACCATCACCGGCAAGGTGAAGGGCGGCATGACCGTGATGGTCAATGGCATCCGCGCGTTCCTGCCGGGTTCGCTGGTCGATACGCGTCCGGTCAAGGACACGACCCCGTACGAAGGCAAGACGCTCGAGTTCCGCGTGATCAAGCTCGATCGCAAGCGTAACAACGTCGTGCTGTCGCGTCGTGCCGTGATCGAGGCAACGCAAGGCGAAGAGCGCGCGAAGCTGCTCGAGACGCTGAAGGAAGGCGCGATCGTCAACGGCGTGGTCAAGAACATCACCGACTACGGCGCGTTCGTCGACCTCGGCGGCATCGACGGCCTGCTGCACATCACCGACATCGCATGGCGTCGCGTGCGTCACCCGAGCGAAGTCCTGTCGGTTGGCCAGGAAGTCACCGCGAAGATCCTCAAGTTCGACCAAGAGAAGAACCGCGTCTCGCTGGGCATCAAGCAACTGGGCGACGATCCGTGGGAAGGCATCTCGCGCCGTTACCCGTCGGGCACGCGCCTGTTCGGCAAGGTCACGAACATCACCGACTACGGCGCATTCGTCGAAGTGGAATCGGGCATCGAAGGCCTGGTCCACGTGTCGGAAATGGACTGGACCAACAAGAACGTCGCACCGTCGAAGGTTGTCCAGCTGGGCGACGAAGTCGAAGTCATGGTCCTCGAGATCGACGAAGACCGTCGTCGTATCAGCCTCGGCATGAAGCAGTGCAAGCCGAATCCGTGGGATGACTTCAGCCGCAACTTCAAGAAGGGCGACAAGATCACGGGCGCAATCAAGTCGATCACCGACTTCGGCGTGTTCATCGGTCTGCCGGGCGGCATCGACGGCCTGGTCCACCTGTCGGACCTGTCGTGGAGCGAAGCCGGCGAAGAAGCCGTTCGCAAGTACAAGAAGGGCGACGAAGTCGAAGCGATCGTGCTCGGTATCGACGTCGAGAAGGAGCGTATTTCGCTCGGCATCAAGCAGCTCGAAGGCGACCCGTTCAGCAACTACGTTGCAATGAACGACAAAGGTTCGATCGTCGACGGCGTGGTGAAGTCGGTCGATGCGAAGGGCGCCGTGATCACGCTGACGGGCGACATCGAAGGCTACCTGCGCGCTTCGGAAATCTCGCAGGATCGCGTCGAAGACGCACGCAACGTGCTGAAGGAAGGCGACAAGGTCAACGCGATGGTGATCAACATCGATCGCAAGTCGCGCGGCATCAACCTGTCGATCAAGGCGAAGGACTCGGCTGAACAACAGGAAGCGATCCGCGGCCTGCAGTCGGACTCGAGCGCTGCTGCGACCGGTACGACCAACCTCGGCGCGCTGCTGAAGGCGAAGCTCGACGGCCAGAACCAGTAAGCCTCGCGAGGTCTGCTGAAGTATGACCAAATCCGAGTTGGTCGCACAGCTGGCACTGCGATTTCCGCAACTTGTCCTCAAGGATGCGGATTTCGCGGTGAAAACGATGCTCGATGCGATGTCCGACGCTCTGTCGAAAGGGCATCGCATCGAAATTCGCGGTTTCGGCAGCTTCGGCCTCAACCGTCGCCCGGCGCGCGTCGGACGCAACCCGAAGTCGGGGGAGAAAGTGCAGGTGCCCGAGAAGTTCGTGCCGCACTTCAAGCCCGGCAAGGAATTGCGTGAACGCGTCGACGGTCGCGCCGGTGAGCCGCTGAAGGCTGACGACCCGGACGACGAGCGTTGAGCGTCGTGCGGTTTGCCCGGAACCTGTCCGGCGAAGGCTGAAAAGAAAGCGCCCCTAGCGGGCGCTTTTTTCATTTCCGGCGGCGGCAGGACGACGCACTCCGAACGATCTGCGCTGACGCCGAAACGCATCCTTTACAATACGGGTCGATTCGGCGACGCGAAGGGGAGTCGCGCGCCGCGGCAAACCTCAACAAAGAGAGGGCTACATGAAGTTTATCGTCTGGCTGATCCGGGTATTGGTGTTCGTGCTGCTGCTGGTGCTCGCGCTGGCCAATACGCAAACCGCGACGCTGAATTTCGTTGCCGGCTACGCGTGGCAGGCGCCGCTGATCCTGATCGGTCTCGCGTTCTTCGTCGTCGGTCTGCTGGCCGGTCTGCTGTCTGCGCTGCCGTCGATCTTCCGGCTGCGTCTGGAGAACGGACGTCTCAAGCGGGATCTGCGCGCCGCGCGTGAAACCCCGGCGGTCGTCGACCAGCCGCCGATGCCGCCCGTCATTTAACACCGACGCCGCGCGAATTTCGCGCGGTTTTCGTCTCTGCTTCGATATCTCGCATGGATCTGGATTTCTGGTGGTTGCTCGCGATTCCCGTCGCGTTCGCGCTTGGATGGGCGGCGTCACGCTATGACCTGAAGAATCTCCTGTCGGAGAGCGCCAACCTGCCGCGCTCGTATTTTCGCGGCCTGAATTTTCTGTTGAACGAACAACCGGACAAGGCGATCGACGCGTTCATCGAGGTCGCCAAGCTCGACCCCGAGACGGTCGAGCTGCACTTCGCGCTCGGCAACCTGTTTCGCCGCCGCGGCGAGACGGACCGCGCGATCCGCGTCCACCAGAACCTGCTGAGCCGCACGGACCTGCCGGTGAACGAGCGCGACCACGCGCTGTACGAGCTCGGCCAGGACTTCCTGAAGGCCGGCCTGCTCGACCGGGCGGAGGAGGCGTTCCACCGCCTCGCCGACGGCGACTACGCGCTCGGTGCGCAGCGGGCGTTGCTGACGATCTACGAGATCGAAAAGGACTGGAACAAGTCGATCGACACCGCGCGACGCATCGAGTCGATGAGCGACAAGCCGCTCGGCATCGAAATCGCGCAGTTCCACTGCGAACTCGCGCAGGATGCGCTGCAGCGCAAGAACACCGCGGCGGCGGCCGAGCAGTTGAAGCTCGCGCTGGCGGCGAACCCGCAGAACGTGCGCGCGACGATCCTGTCGGGCGACGCGGCCGAAGCGGCCGGCGATCCCGCCGCCGCGATCGGTCACTGGAAGCGCGTCGATACGCAGAACCCCGCCTACCTGCCGCTCGTCGCCGACAAGCTGATGAAGGCGTACATCGCGCTCGGCAAGCCGGTCGACGGTGCGGAGCTGCTGATGGGCTATGTCGATCGCTATCCGTCGAACGATCTGCTCGACATCGCGTATCAGCACATCGCGGCCATGCGCGGCCAGGACGCTGCGCACGCACTCGCGCGCGCCCAGATGGAGAAGTCGCCGAACCTGTCGGGCATGCTGCACCTGCTGGATGCGCAGATCGCCGCGGCCGACGAGCCGCGCCGTAAGGAGCTTGAAATGATGCGCGCGCTGATCCGGCAGCGCACCAAGAATCTGCCGCGCTATACGTGCCAGAATTGCGGCTTCCGGGCACGGCTCTTCTACTGGCAGTGCCCCGGTTGCAGCGGCTGGGAAACCTATGCGCCGCGGCGCGTCGAACCTGCGATGCCGGGCTGATCCCGGCGAGCGGCGCGACGCGTGGCGGTTGCCGCCGGCTTCGGCCGGGCGGCCAAGTTAGTCAATTACCGGGACGTACCGGAACATCTATGAAAATCACCATCATCGGCACCGGCTATGTCGGTCTTGTCACGGGTTCCTGTCTCGCGGAGATCGGCCACGACGTCTTCTGTCTCGATGTCGATCCGCGCAAGATCGAGATCCTGAACAACGGCGGGATGCCGATTCACGAACCGGGCCTGCTCGACATCATCGCGCGCAATCGCGCGGCAGGGCGGCTGCGTTTCTCGACCGACATCGAGGCGAGTGTCGCCCACGGCGAGATCCAGTTCATCGCGGTCGGCACGCCGCCCGACGAGGACGGCTCGGCCGACCTGCAATACGTGCTCGAGGCCGCGCGCAACATCGGCCGCCACATGACGGGCTTCAAGGTGATCGTCGACAAGTCGACGGTGCCGGTCGGCACCGCGCAGCGCGTGCGCGCGGTGGTCGACGACGCGCTCGCGGCCCGCGGGCTCGGCGGCAGCGTCGCGCATCGCTTCTCGGTCGTCTCCAATCCGGAATTCCTGAAGGAAGGCGCGGCCGTCGAAGATTTCATGCGGCCGGACCGGATCATCATCGGCGTCGACCACGACGAGACGGGCAGCGTGGCGCGCGAGAAGATGAAGAAGCTCTACGCGCCGTTCAACCGCAATCACGAGCGCACGATCTACATGGACGTGCGCTCGGCCGAATTCGCGAAGTACGCGGCGAACGCGATGCTCGCGACGCGCATCTCGTTCATGAACGAGATGTCGAATCTGGCCGACAAGGTCGGCGCCGACATCGAAGCGGTGCGGCGCGGGATCGGCTCCGATCCGCGGATCGGCTATCACTTCCTGTATGCGGGCGTCGGCTACGGCGGCTCGTGCTTCCCGAAGGACGTGCAGGCGCTGATCCGCACGGCCGGCGAGAACGGCCAGCCGCTGCGCATCCTGGAGGCCGTCGAGGCGGCCAACTCGGCGCAGAAGGACGTGCTGATCGGCAAGATCGAACAGCGCTTCGGCGCGGATCTGAGCGGCCGCACGTTCGCGGTGTGGGGCCTCGCGTTCAAGCCGAATACCGACGACATGCGCGAGGCGCCGAGCCGCCGGCTCATCGCCGCGCTGCTCGCGCGCGGCGCGACCGTGCGCGCGTATGACCCGGTCGCGATCGACGAGGCGCGCCGCGTGTTCGCGCTCGATTTCGAAGCAGGCGCCGACGCGCTCGCGCGTCTGCACTTCGTCGATACGCAGGATGCGGCGGTCGCCGGCGCGGATGCGCTCGTGATCGTCACCGAGTGGAAGGAATTCCGCAGTCCGGATTTCACGCGCCTGAAAGCGGAGCTGAAGGCGCCGGTGATCTTCGACGGGCGCAATCTGTACGAGCCGGATGCGATGGCCGAGATCGGCATCGACTACTACGCGATCGGACGCCCGTATGTCGACCCCCAAACCGTTTCCCGTGGGTGAGCGCACGATGAGTTCTCTTCGCGAAGTGGTGCCGGTCCCGCGCGCGCAGCTGGCGAAGTCGCGCGTGCTCGTCGTCGGCGACGTGATGCTCGACCGCTACTGGTTCGGCAACGTCGACCGCATTTCGCCGGAAGCGCCGGTGCCCGTCGTGCACGTGCAGCGTCAGGAAGAGCGGCTCGGCGGCGCGGCCAACGTCGCGCGCAACGTCGTGACGCTCGGCGCGCAGGCGGGGCTGCTGTGCGTGGTCGGCTGCGACGAACCGGGCGAGCGGATCGTCGAACTGCTGGCCAGCAGCGGCGTCACGCCGCATCTCGAACGCGACGCGGCGCTGCCGACGACCATCAAGCTGCGCGTGCTGGCACGCCAGCAGCAGCTGCTGCGCGTCGACTTCGAGGCGACGCCGACGCACGAAGTGCTGCTCGCGGGCCTCGCCCATTTCGACACGTTGCTGCCGCAGCACAACGTCGTGCTGATGTCGGACTACGCGAAGGGCGGTCTCACTCACGTGACGACGATGATCGAGCGCGCGCGCGCGGGCGGCAAACCGGTGCTCGTCGATCCGAAGGGCGACGACTGGGCGCGCTATCGCGGCGCATCGCTGATCACGCCGAATCGCGCGGAGCTGCGCGAAGTGATCGGGCACTGGAAGTCGGAGGACGATCTGCGCGAGCGGGTCGCGAAGCTGCGCGCGGAGCTCGACATCGACGCGCTGCTGCTCACGCGTTCCGAGGAGGGGATGACGCTCTTCTCGGCGGCGGGCGAGCTGCATGCGCCGGCGCTCGCGCGCGAGGTGTACGACGTATCGGGTGCGGGCGACACCGTGATCGCGACGGTCGCGACGATGCTCGGCGCCGGCGTGCCGCTCGTCGACGCCGTGGTGCTCGCGAACCGCGCGGCGGGGATCGTGGTCGGCAAGCTCGGCACGGCCACCGTCGACTACGACGAACTGTTTCATTGAGCGATCGCCGCGGCCCGACCGAGCGCCGCGCGATCGTCTCGTCATTTTTCAGGCAGGATGACCATGACCCTCATCGTCACCGGTGCAGCCGGTTTCATCGGCGCGAACATCGTCAAGGCGCTCAACGAGCGCGGCGAGTCGCGCATCATCGCGGTCGACAATCTGACGCGCGCGGACAAGTTCCGTAACCTCGTCGATTGCGAGATCGACGACTATCTCGACAAGACCGAATTCGTCGAACGCTTCGCGCGCGGCGATTTCGGCAAGGTGCGCGCGGTGTTCCACGAAGGCGCCTGTTCGGACACGATGGAAACCGACGGCCGCTACATGATGGACAACAACTTCCGCTACAGCCGCGCGGTGCTCGATGCGTGCCTCGCGCAGGGCGCGCAGTTCCTGTACGCGTCGTCGGCGGCGATCTACGGCGGCTCGACGCGCTTCGTCGAGGAGCGCGAGGTCGAGGCGCCGCTGAACGTGTACGGCTACTCGAAGTTCCTGTTCGACCAGGTGATCCGCCGCGTGCTGCCGAGCGCCAGGAGCCAGATCGCCGGGTTCCGCTACTTCAACGTGTACGGCCCGCGCGAGACGCACAAGGGGCGCATGGCGTCGGTGGCGTTCCACAACTTCAACCAGTTCCGCGCGGAAGGCAAGGTCAAGCTGTTCGGCGAGTACAACGGTTACGCGCCGGGCGAGCAGACGCGCGACTTCGTGTCGGTGGAAGACGTCGCGAAGGTCAACCTGTTCTTCTTCGATCATCCGGAGAAGTCGGGCATCTTCAATCTCGGCACGGGCCGCGCGCAGCCGTTCAACGACATCGCCTCGACCGTCGTCAATACGCTGCGTGCGCTCGACAACCTGCCGCCGCTCACGCTCGCGCAGCAGGTCGAGCAGGGCTTGATCGAATACGTGGCGTTCCCCGATGCGCTGCGCGGCAAGTACCAGTGCTTCACGCAGGCCGACCAGACGAAGCTGCGCGCGGCCGGCTACGACGCGCCGTTCCTGACGGTGCAGGAAGGTGTCGATCGCTACGTGCGTTGGCTGTCCGGCCAGGTTTAAGCGCGCGCGTCGCATCGCTAGACTGGGTCTCACGGTCGGCAGCCGCCGGCCGCTTTCATCGGAGATCCAGCACATGATCAGGAAATGGTTGGCCGCCGCGGCGCTGTCCGGCGTGATCGCGTCGGCCTGGGCGGCCGTCGACGTCAACACCGCGAACGAAAACGCGCTCGTCGGCATCAGGGGAATCGGCCCGGCGCGGGCCAAGGCGATTCTGGACGAACGCAGCGCACGTGGCCCGTTCAAGAGCGCGGACGACCTCGCATCGCGCGTGAAGGGAATGGGCGGCCATACGGTCGAGCGTCTTCAACAGGAGGGCTTGACCATCGGCGCGGCAGGCGCGGCCGGTGCGGGCGCGGCTGCTGCCGGCAAGCCGGCAGCACCGAAGCCGGCCGCCGCGGCCGCCCGCACCCCACAGAAGTAGCGCACGCGCCACCACAAGATCCTTCAGGCGCCGTCGTTGGACGGCTTCCCGCGGCATGCCGCGGGTTTTTTGCGTGGCCCGTCGCGCGTGCGCGATCGCGCATCGCATCGCACCGGTATTCCATCGCCGCGAAGGGGTTGCCCGCGCGAGCGTCAGTGCTGGTTTACAATCGATCGATTGATCGGCCTCGCACTCACGGTATCCCATGGCTTACAAAACGATTGAAGACACGATCGGCAACACCCCGCTCGTGCAACTGGTCCGCCTGCCGGACGACGAGATTCGCGCGCGCAACAACGTCGTGCTCGCGAAGCTCGAAGGCAACAACCCGGCCGGCTCCGTGAAGGATCGTCCGGCGCTGTCGATGATCAGCAAGGCGGAAGCGCGCGGCCGTATCAAGCCGGGCGACACGCTGATCGAGGCGACGAGCGGCAACACGGGCATCGCGCTCGCGATGGCCGCTGCGATCCGCGGCTACAAGATGGTGCTGGTCATGCCGGAGGATCTGTCGGTCGAGCGCCGCCAGAGCATGGCCGCGTACGGCGCGGAAATCATCCTGACGCCGGTGAAGGGCGGCATGGAACTGGCGCGCGACCTCGCCGAGCAGATGCAGCGCGAAGGCAAGGGCGTGATCCTCGACCAGTTCGGCAACCCGGACAACCCCGTCGCGCATTACGAGTCGACCGGTCCGGAGATCTGGCGCGACACCGAAGGACGCGTCACGCACTTCGTGTCCGCGATGGGCACGACGGGCACGATCATGGGCACGTCGCGCTATCTGAAGGAGCAGAATCCGGCGATCGAGATCATCGGCGCGCAACCGGAAGACGGCTCGCGCATTCCGGGCATTCGCAAGTGGCCGGAAGCCTACATGCCGACGATCTTCGATCGCAGCCGCGTCGATCGCGTCGAGAACGTGAGCCAGGCCGCGTCCGAAACGATGGCGCGCCGGCTCGCGGCCGTCGAAGGCATTTTTGCCGGGATCTCGTCGGGCGGCGCCTGCGAAGTCGCGATGCGCATCGCGCGGCAGGTCGAGAACGCGACGATCGTGTTCATCGTCTGCGACCGCGGCGACCGTTACCTGTCGACCGGCGTGTTTCCTGCGTGATCGCGGCCCACGGCCGCACGCCGTCGAGCCGATGAAAAAAGCGCCGCATCGAGCGGCGCTTTTCGTTTGTGCGAACGCTGCTTATTGCGCAGACGGGTCCGTGTCGGCGGGCGGCAGCGGCAGTGCGCCGCTCGCCTCCATTTGCGCTTTCACCGCTTCGCCGAGCTGATACACGCTGAGCGCGTAGAAGAAGCTGCGGTTGTAGCGCGTCAGCACGTAGAAGTTCTTCAGCCCGAGCATGTACTCGGTCGCGTGTCCCGGCGACGGCAGGTCGACCACGGTGACCGGCGTACCGGCTTCGGTCGTGATGTTGACGGTCGGCTCGTTGAGCGTCATGCCGGCGCGCAGCAACTGCGACAGCGCCCAGTGCGGTTCGGGCTGACCGTCGGCGGCGGCTTGCGCGATGCCGAGGCTGCCGGTGTCCGGCGTGATCCGCCAGACCACCGGGCGATCGGTTTCCCAGCCGTGCTGCTTCAGGTAGTTCGCGACGCTGCCGATCGCGTCGGCAGGACTACTGCGCAGATCGACGTGGCCGCCGCCGTCGTAGTCGACCGCGTATTCGCGGATGCTGCTCGGCAGGAACTGCGGAATGCCGATCGCGCCCGTGTACGAGCCGAGCACGGTGGTCGGGTCGAGCTGGCTGTCGCGCGTCCAGACGAGGAAGTCCTCGAGGTTCTTGCGGAACGTCGCCTGGCGGCTGTCGCGATTCGGCGTGTCGGGATAATCGAACGTGAGCGTCGTCAGCGCATCGAGCACGCGGAAGTTGCCCATGTAGCGCCCGTAGATCGTTTCGACGCCGATGATGCCGACGATCACTTCGGGCGGCACGCCGAACTCTTGCGACGCGCGCTGCAGCGTCGCACGGTTCGCCTTCCAGAATTTCACGCCGGCATTGATGCGGATCGGCTCGATGAAGCGCGAACGATAAACGCGCCAATTCTTCACCGACGGCGTGGGCGCGGGCTTCACGAGCTTCACGGCGGTCGCCGAATAGCTGACGCGCGAGAACAGCGCATGCAGGCTCGCGGCATCGAAGCCGTCGCGGCTCACCATCTCGTCGATGAATGCATCGACCTTCGCGTTGTTCGCGTAGCGCTGCGGAACGATTTCTTCTTCGAAGGTCTGGCCTTGCGGCGCCGGCTGCTGCGGTTGGGCCTGCGCGACGAGCATGCCGGCGGGCTTCGTCGGCTGCGTCTGCGCGTGCGCGGGCGAGACCGCGGCCGTGGCGGCGAGCGCAGCGGCGACGAGTGGAGCGCGAACGTGCAACAGCGTGGAGAGAAGGGCGGCGGGCTTGCTGGAATTCATGTCGAAGCGGGCGGACAGGGCGGTGGGGTACGGTGCAGTATACCCGACGCATCCCGCGCGCCGGGACGTGGCGGCGCAGCGTTGTGGTAAGTTAGCGGCGAATTCGCGGCAAGACGATGGACATCATTGATGGAGACCTGCGGCGCACCCGACGCCGCGGATGACAGCTTATGGCAACCGCCTTCTATACGCACCCCGACTGCATGCTGCACGAGATGGGAGAGTGGCATCCGGAATGCCCGGCCCGATTGTCGGCGATCCAGGATCAGCTGATCGCGAGCCGCATCGACGACCTGATCGTGCACGAATCCGCGCCGTTCGCGAGCGAGGTCGCGTTGGGTCGCGTGCATACGCAGGCTCATATCGACTACATCCGCAGCATGACGCCGGTCGACGGCTACGTCGAAATCGATCCCGACACGCTGATGAATCGCGACACCTGGCGCGCCGCGTTGCGCGCGGCCGGCGCCGCGATCGCGGCGACCGATGCGGTGATCGAGGGCCGCTACGCGAATGCGTTCTGCAGCGTGCGGCCGCCCGGTCATCACGCGGAGCCTGCGCGCGCGATGGGCTTTTGCTTCTTCAACAACGTGGCGATCGCCGCGCGGCACGCGCTCGACGTCCACGGCCTCGAACGCGTCGCGATCATCGATTTCGACGTGCATCATGGCAACGGCACCGAAGCGGCGTTCGCGAACGACGAGCGCGTGCTGATGTGCAGCTTCTTCCAGCATCCGTTGTACCCGTTCTCGGGCGCCGACCATCAGGCGCCGAACATGGTCAACCTGCCGATGCCCGCGCGCAGCAACGGGATGGCGGTGCGCGAAGCGGTCGACATGTTCTGGTTGCCGCGGCTCGATGCGTTCAAGCCGCAGATGGTGTTCGTGTCGGCCGGCTTCGACGCGCATCGCGAGGACGACATCGGCAATCTCGGGCTCGTCGAGGCCGATTTCGAATGGCTGACCGCGCAGATCGTCGAGGTCGCGCGCCGGCACGCGCAGGGCCGCATCGTCAGCTGCCTCGAGGGCGGCTACAACCTGTCGGCGCTCGGGCGCAGCGTCGTCGCGCATCTGCGCGCGCTCGCCGGCGTTTGACGCGCGCGGCGAGCTGCCGCGCATCGGCAAGCGGTCGCGGCTGCGCAGCTTGCCGGCCGCGACCGCGCCGCGCGACCTGCGCGGCTACCGGCGGGCCCAGCGCGTCCACGCAGCCCGCGCGACCTCAGCCGGCCGGCGCGTGCGCGTGAATCCACGCGATCAGCGCATCGATCACGCGCTCGCGCTCGAGATCATTCATCGTTTCGTGGAATCCGCCTTCGTAGAGCGTCAGCGTGCGATCGGGCGAGCCGACGTGCGCGCCGAACGCGCGGCTGCCGTCGGGTTCCGTCAGCTTGTCACTGGTGCCGTGATAGACGAGCACCGGCACGCGCAGCGAGCCGCGGCCGCGTTCGATGCGCGCCATCGCGTCGAGGAGTTCGGCGCCGGTGCGCGCGGGCACCGCGTCGTGGTGCACGAGCGGGTCGGCCCGATTGGCCGCGACGATCGCCGGATCGCGCGACAGCAGCGCCGCATCGATCCTGATCGCGGGGAAGCTCGGCCACACGCGGCTGATGAAGCGGCTCATCGCCAGCATCCAGCGCGGCACGTCGCGCCCTGGCGCGAGCGCCGGGCTCGACAGCACGAGGCCAGCGAGCGTGTGGCCACTGGCCGGCAGGCGTTCGATCGCATACAGCGCCGCAATGGCGCCGCCCATGCTGTGCCCCATCAGGAAGAGCGGCGTATTGCCGCGCGCGGCTTCGGCAACCAGCGCATCCGCGTCGTTCAGGTAATCGTCGAAGCGCTCGACCCACGCGCGCTTGCCCGGCGACCGGCCGTGCCCGCGCAGGTCGATCGCCAGCACCGAGATGCCCGCCGCGTTCAGCCGTGCTGCCAGCCGCTCGTAGCGCCCCGCATGTTCGGCGAGGCCGTGTACGAGCGCGACCGTCGCGCGCGGCGGCGCGCTGCCGTCCGCGGCCGGCCAGCGGTACGACGCCAGTTCGAGCCCGTCCGCGGTGCGCAGCCGGCCCATTCGCGCCGGGGGACACGCGGCCGGATCCCCGGCTGCGATGGCGGCTGCGGCGGCTGCAGCGTCGGGCGGCGTGATGGCGCTCATCTGGCGGTCTCCTTGTCGATTGATATTGGTGTTCCGGATCATAGTCGCGACCTTCGCGCGCGGGAGCCGCGGCGCGCCTCTAATTTCACTGGGTTATGAAAAGAGCGAAATTGATTATTAAGGGGAATGAGGTGTTTGCGGTAAAATCGCCGGCTATTCCAGATGCATCTGGCGGCTGACCGGCGACCCTCGCCTGCCGGCCGCCGTTTTGTTTACATGATCGAATTACGCAATCTGTCGCAGCGTTTTCCCGGGCCGTCCGGCTGGGTGGACGCATTGCACAACGTCAACCTGTCGATTCCGCAGGGCGAGGTGTTCGGCATCATCGGCCGCAGCGGCGCCGGCAAGAGCACGCTCGTGCGCACCATCAACCTGCTCACGCGGCCCACCGAAGGCAACGTCGTCGTCGGCGGGCGCGATCTCACGGTGCTGCCGGCCGGCGCACTGCGCGAGGCGCGCCGCGAAATCGGCATGATCTTCCAGCACTTCAACCTGCTGTCGTCGCGCACGGTGTTCGACAACGTCGCGCTGCCGCTCGAACTGGCCGGCGCGAGCCGTGCCGAGATCGAAGCCGCCGTGCTGCCGCTGCTCGAGCTCGTCGGGCTGTCCGCGCAGAAAGACCGCTATCCGGCCCAGATCAGCGGCGGCCAGAAGCAGCGTGTCGGCATCGCGCGCGCGCTCGCGAGCAAGCCGAAGGTGCTGCTGTCGGACGAAGCGACGTCGGCGCTCGATCCCGAAACCACGCGTTCGATCCTCGATCTGCTCAAGCGCATCAACCGCGAGCTGGGCCTCACGATCGTGCTGATCACGCACCAGATGGAAGTGATCAAGCAGGTATGCGATCGCGTCGCGGTGCTCGACGCGGGCCGCGTGGTCGAGCAGGGGCGCGTGATCGACGTGTTCCTGCAGCCGCATCACGAAGTGACGCGCGCGCTGATCGGCGACGTGATCGCGCAGGAGCTGCCGCCGGCGCTGAAGGCGCGCGTGGCCGAGCGGATGAAGACCGGCAGCGGGCATCTGTTGCGGCTCGCGTTCACCGGCACGGGCGTCGACCAGCCGATCCTGTCGGAAACGATCCGCCGCTACGAGCTCGATTTCAACATCCTGCACGGCCAGATCGACGAGATCCAGGGTCAGGCGTTCGGGTCGCTCGCCGTGCTCGCTGGCGGCGAGCCGGGCAAGGTCGGGCAGGCGCTCGCGTTCCTGCGCGAGCAAGGTGTCGTGGTAGAGGAGCTTTCGTATGTTGAGTGAGATGTTCGATATGTTCGTGCAGTCGTTCTGGGAGACGCTGATCATGGTCGGCATCTCCGGGGCGGTCGGTGCGCTCGTCGGGCTGCCGCTCGGCGTGCTGCTCTATCTGACCGACCGCCAGGGCGTGCTGCAGAACCTCGGCGTGAATCGCGTGCTCGGCGGCCTCGTCAACGCGGTGCGCTCGACGCCGTTCATCATTCTGCTGGTCGCGGTCATTCCATTTACGCGGCTCGTCACCGGCTCGTCGATCGGCACGGCCGCGGCCGTCGTCCCGCTGACGCTCGCGGCGGCGCCGTTCATTGCGCGGCTCGTCGAGACGGCGTTGCGCGAAGTCGATCGCGGGCTGATCGAGGCCGCGCAGTCGATGGGCGCGACGACGTCGCAGATCGTCTTCAAGGTGCTGCTGCCCGAGTCGCTGCCGGGCATCGTCGCGGGTCTGACGATCACGTTCGTGTCGCTGGTCGGCTATTCGGCGATGGCCGGCGCGATCGGCGGCGGCGGGCTCGGCGATCTCGGGATCCGCTACGGCTACCAGCGCTATCTGCCGGAAGTGATGTGGACGGTGGTCGCGATCCTCATCGTGTTCGTGCAGATCGTGCAATCGTTCGGCGACTGGCTCGTACGCCGGCTGAGCCACAAGTAAAAAGACCTTCATCCTTCGGGGGAGACGATGCAACGACGCTTCATGCTCAAGTTCGCGGCCGCCATTAGCGCGGCTGCACTGTTCGCGAGCGCGCATGCGCAGGCCGAAACGATCAAGGTCGGCGTGACGGGCGGCCCGCACGCGCAGATCATGGAATACGTGAAGAAGGTCGCGGCGCGAAGCGGCCTCGACATCCGCATCGTCGAATTCTCCGACTACGTGCAGCCGAACGCTGCGCTCGCCGCGGGCGACCTCGACGCGAACAGCTATCAGCACGACCCGTATCTGCAGGCGCAGGTGAAGGACCGTGGCTACAAGCTGATCAAGGTCGCGGATACCGTCACGTTCCCGATGGGCATCTACTCGAAGCGCGTGAAGTCGCTGGCCGAGCTGGCGCCCGGTGCGCGCGTCGCGGTACCGAACGATCCGACCAACGGCGGCCGCGCGCTGCTGCTGCTGCAGAAGCGGGGGCTGCTGAAGCTGCGCGCGGATGCGGGGCTGAAGGCGACGCCGCTCGACATCGTCGACAATCCGCGCAAGCTGAAGATCGTCGAGCTCGACGCGGCGCAGATCCCGCGCTCGCTCGGCGACGTCGACGCGGCCGCGATCAACACCAACTACGCGATGGAAGCCGGGTTGAAGCCGAAGCAGGACGCGATCGCGATCGAGGGCCCGAACGGTCCGTACGCGAACGTCCTCGCGATTCGCGAAGCCGACCGCGCGCGACCGTGGGTGGCGAAGCTCGTCGCGGCCTATCGGAGCCCGGAAGTGAAGCAATTCATCGAACAGAAGTTCGGCGGCGCGGTGATCGCCGCCTGGTAAGCAGTCAGCGCGAGATGCAGGGCGCGCCCGGTGCCGATTAGAGTCGATGATCCAAATCCCGGGCTTTGCGCCCGGTTTTTTTCTCTTTTAAAATAGAACGATCGTTCGCTATTACCGGCGCGCCGTCGAGGAGCGCTATCCTCGGCGGCCATGATGGGCCCGCTTGGCCGCGCAATCACGGGGCCTCGCTATAGAATGGCCTCTGGTCGTATTCGTAACTTTGGAGCGTGTGCATGAAAATCCTGGTGCCAGTGAAAAGAGTGGTCGATTACAACGTGAAGGTCCGCGTGAAGTCGGACAACACGGGCGTCGACATCGCGAACGTGAAGATGTCGATGAACCCGTTCGACGAAATCGCCGTTGAAGAGGCGGTGCGCCTGAAGGAAGCGGGCGTGGCGACCGAAGTGGTCGCGGTGTCGGTGGGCGTGACGCAGGCGCAGGAAACGCTGCGCACGGCGCTGGCGATCGGCGCGGACCGCGCGATCCTGGTCGAGTCGACCGACGGCGTCGAGCCGCTGGCCGTCGCGAAGATCCTGAAGGCGCTGGTCGACAAGGAGCAGCCGCAACTGGTGATCCTCGGCAAGCAGGCGATCGACGACGATTCGAACCAGACGGGCCAGATGCTGGCCGCGCTGGCAGGTCTGCCGCAGGCGACGTTCGCTTCGAAGGTCACGGTCGCCGATGGCAAGGCCACGGTCGCACGTGAAGTCGACGGCGGTGCGGAAACGCTGTCGCTGACGCTGCCGGCGGTCGTCACGACCGACCTGCGTCTGAACGAGCCGCGCTACGTGACGCTGCCGAACATCATGAAGGCGAAGAAGAAGCCGCTGGAAACGGTCAAGCCGGAAGACCTCGGCGTGGACGTGACGCCGCGTCTGAAGACGCTGAAGGTGGCCGAGCCGCCGAAGCGCGCGGCCGGCGTGAAGGTGCCGGACGTGAAGACGCTGGTCGAGAAGCTGAAGACCGAAGCCAAGGTGCTGTAAGAGGGAGCGGAAAGAAATGACGATTCTGGTGATTGCAGAACACGACAACGCGTCGATCAAGGCCGCGACGCTGAACACGGTCGCAGCGGCAGCGAAGATCGGCGGTGACATCCACGTGCTGGTCGCAGGCCACAACGCGCAGGGCGCGGCGGACGCGGCAGCGAAGATCGCAGGCGTGTCGAAGGTGCTGCTGGCCGACGCGCCGCAGCTCGAAGCCGGTTTGGCGGAAAACGTCGAAGCCACCGCGCTGAACATCGCGAAGGATTACTCGCACATCCTGGCGCCGGCGACCGCGTACGGCAAGAACGTCGCGCCGCGTATCGCCGCGAAGCTGGACGTCGCGCAGATCTCGGACATCACGGCCGTCGATTCGGCCGATACGTTCGAGCGTCCGATCTACGCAGGCAATGCGATCGCGACGGTGCAGTCGAGCGATCCGATCAAGGTCATCACGGTGCGTGCGACCGGTTTCGACCCGGTGGCGGCCGAAGGCGGCAGCGCAGCGGTCGAGAAGATCGACGCGGCGGCAGACGCCGGCAAGTCACAGTTCGTGAGCCGTGAAGTGACGAAGCTGGACCGTCCGGAGCTCACCAGCGCGAAGATCATCGTGTCGGGCGGCCGCGGTCTGGGCAGCGGCGAGAACTACACGAAGGTGCTGGAGCCGCTGGCGGACAAGCTGTCGGCAGCACTCGGCGCTTCGCGCGCGGCGGTCGACGCCGGCTACGTGCCGAACGACTATCAGGTCGGCCAGACCGGCAAGATCGTCGCGCCGCAGCTGTACATCGCGATCGGTATCTCGGGTGCGATCCAGCACTTGGCCGGCATGAAGGATTCGAAGGTGATCGTCGCGATCAACAAGGATCCGGAAGCGCCGATCTTCAGCGTGGCCGACTACGGCCTCGTCGGCGATCTGTTCACGCTCGTGCCGGAGCTCGTGAGCGCGCTGGGCTGATGCTGCGCGCCGCTGCGGCGGTGTGCATGTTCGAAGAGGGGGCGCGATGAGCGCCCCTTTTTTGTTGTGGTGTCGCTCGAGACGAGCGGCTGTCGTTGGCCGGGCATGGTCGCGATCGTACGGTGCCGTGTGGAACGGATCGTCGCGCACGCGCGATTGGCGGCGGCGACGCGCTCGACGGGCGACGAGCGCATGCGCCGGTTGGCTGTAGCCTCGTGGCGGGTCGCCGCTCGCACCGCCATTTTCGCTCGCCGAAACGAGAAAGGCGCCCGAGGGCGCCTTTCTTGCCGATGCAGCGGACCCGTATCGCCACGGGCCGTTCCGGCTTACGCGTATGCGGGACGCGTCTGGCCGGCCACTTCGTTCAGGTAGCGATGCACCGACAGGTCGTCGGCCTGGATCGCCGGCTTCTTGCCCGAGATCAGGTCGGCGAGCAGCTGGCCCGAACCGCACGACATCGTCCAGCCGAGCGTGCCGTGGCCGGTATTCATGAACAGGTTCGACACCGGCGTGCGGCCGACGATCGGCGTGCCGTCCGGCGTCATCGGGCGCAGGCCCGTCCAGAACGTCGCCTTCGACGTGTCGCCGCCGCCGGGGAACAGGTCGTTCACGCACATTTCGAGCGTTTCGCGGCGCGCGGCGCGCAGCTTCTTGTCGAAGCCGACGATCTCGGCCATCCCGCCGACGCGAATGCGCTGGTCGAAGCGCGTGATCGCGATCTTGTAGGTCTCGTCGAGCACCGTCGACACCGGCGCGGCCGCCTCGTTGACGATCGGCGCGGTGATCGAATAACCCTTCAGCGGATAGACCGGGATCTTCATCAGCTTCGACACGAAGTTGGTCGAGTACGAACCCAGCGCGACGACGTATGCGTCGGCGCGCACCGTCTCGCTGCCGCATTGCACGCCGGCGATCTTGCCGCCTGCGATCGCGAGCGCGTCGATCGGCGTGTTGTAGCGGAACTTCACGCCGAGCGATTCCGCGAGCGCCGCGAGGCGCGTCGTGAACAACTGGCAATCGCCCGTTTCGTCACCCGGCAGGCGCAGGCCGCCGGTGAGTTTGTGCGACACGGCGGCGAGGGCCGGTTCGGCATTCTTCAGCTCGGCCGGCGACAGCAGTTCGAACGGCACGTTCGCTTCGCGCAGCACTGCGATGTCCTTCGCCGCGCCGTCGAGTTGCTGCTGCGAGCGGAACAACTGCAGCGTGCCGCCCGTGCGGCCTTCGTACTCGATGCCCGTATCGGCGCGCAGCGCCTGCAGGCAATCGCGGCTGTATTCGGCGAGACGCACCATGCGGCCCTTGTTGACTGCATAGCGCTCGGGCGTGCAGTTGCGCAGCATCTGCCACATCCATTGCAGTTGGAAGCGCGTGCCGTCGAGGCGGATCGCGAGCGGCGCATGCTTTTCGAACATCCACTTGACCGCCTTCAGCGGCACGCCGGGCGCGGCCCACGGCGCCGCATAGCCGGGCGAGATCTGGCCCGCGTTTGCGAAGCTCGTATCGAGCGCCGGGCCGGCCTCCCGGTCGATCACCGTGACTTCATGACCGGCGCGCGCAAGGTAATACGCGCTCGCCACGCCCACCACACCGCTGCCCAGAATGACGACTCGCATAGCTGCTCCAGATGGAAGGAATCAGGTCGAGGCCGGGCGCACCTGCGGCTCCGTGTAACCTCTAGCTGATCTAGTTGTTTGCGCTATGGTATTGTCGAATATGTAGGTTTTGTTATTGTATTTTTCAGATTTTCAGCACAAACACATGAGAACGCAACGTCAGCCGGTACGCACGCTCGACAAGCTCGACCGGCGCATCCTCAAACTGCTCCAGAACGACGGCCGGATGGCGATGAAGGACCTCGCGGAGCAGGTCGGACTGACCGTGACGCCGTGCATCGAGCGCGTGCGGCGCATGGAGCGCGACGGCGTCATCACCGGTTATCACGCGCGCGTCGATCCGAGCCAGCTCGGCGCGGCGCTGCTGGTGTTCGTCGAGATCACGCTCGGCCACAAGGGCGGCAACATGTTCGAGCAGTTCCGCCGCGAAGTGATGAAGATCGACGAGGTGCTCGAGTGCCATCTCGTGTCGGGCGACTTCGATTACCTGATCAAGGCGCGCATCGGCGAGATGGCCGACTATCGCAAGCTGCTCGGCGACATCCTGCTGCAACTGCCCGGCGCCGTGCAGTCGAAGAGCTATGTCGTGATGGAGGAGATCAAGGAGACGATGACGATTCCGGTCGGCGAATGACCGCGGCCGCGCCGGCGTAGTCGGTTCCGTTCGGCTCCTCCTTGGCATGCTTCACCCAATACTGTATAAATGTACAGTATTGGGTGAAGGCGAATGGGTGAGCGCATGGACGGTCGATCCGACAACGAATTTCCGATCGCGCCGCCCGTGCCCCGCAAGGGGCGCGGCGCGGTCGACAACCTGCAAGGGCGGTACGAGACGGCGCTGCGCGAGGCGGTGGACGACGGCTGGACGCACGAAGCGGACGATGCCGATCTCCCCGCGCCGTTGCGCACGCAGGTGTTCGAGGAGCGGGCCAAGAGCATCCTCACGCGCAATCAGTCGCCGGACATTCCGTTCAGCGTGTCGCTCAATCCGTATCGCGGCTGCGAGCACGGCTGCATCTACTGCTTCGCGCGGCCCACGCACAGCTATCTGGGCCTGTCGCCCGGTCTCGATTTCGAGAGCCGCATCTACGCGAAGGTCAATGCCGCCGAATTGCTCGAGCGCGAGATCGCGCGCAAGCGTTTTGTGCCCGAGCCGATCGCGCTCGGCGTCAACACCGATGCGTATCAGCCGGTCGAACGCGATCTGCGCATCACGCGCAGCGTGATCGAGGTGATGCACGATCACGGGCTGCCGTTTGCCGCGATCACGAAGTCGTCGCTGATCGAGCGCGATCTCGATCTGCTCGGGCCAATGGCCGAGCGCGGTCAGGTCATGGCCGCAGTCACCATCACGACGCTCGACGCCGATCTCGCGCGCACGCTCGAGCCGCGGGCGGCGACGCCGGCGCGCCGCCTGCGCACGATTCGCGCGTTGCGCGACGCCGGGGTGCCGGTGGGCGTCAGCATTGCACCGATGATTCCGTTCGTCACCGAGCCCGACATGGAACGCGTCCTCGAGGCCTGTGCGGATGCCGGCGCGACACATGCGAGCTACATTGTGCTGCGGCTGCCGTGGGAAGTCGCGCCGTTGTTCAAGAACTGGCTGGCCGCGCATTTCCCGGACCGCGCCGAGCGCGTGATGAATCGCGTGCGCGACATGCGCGGCGGGAAGGAGTACGACTCGGATTTCTCGAAGCGGATGAAGGGCGAGGGTATCTGGGCCGATCTGTTGCGTCAGCGCTTCCGCCAGGCCGTCAAGCGGCTCGGGCTGAATGAGCGCGGGAACGGCGTTCTCGACATGTCGCGGTTTCGCGCTGCGGCGCCCGCGCGCGTGAGCGCGCAGCTGGCGGCGGCGAGCCGCGCGAAGCCGCGCGACGATACGCAGCTGAATCTGTTCTGAACTGAACGCGCGCGGCGGCGCTTATTGCGAAATCTGCTTGGCGGCTTCGACTTGCGACTCGAAGTACGTCTGGAACGACAGGGCGAGTGCGGTCATCAGCAGGAACGCGCCGATCAGCAGCGAGAAGATCACGACGAAGATCACCGTCCAGCCGGAGCGGCTGTGCTTGCCCGTATCGGCATTGAATTGCGCGTCCCACTTTTCGTCGGGGCGCAAGCCGTATACCAGCGCGGCGAGAAACGCGGCCAGCAGCGAGATCGCGCCGGGCACGGCGAGCCACCAGCCGAGGCCCGCGCTGCGCTGAGTCGCGGCGAGCAGCATGAACCCCGGGATTCCGATGATCGTCGCGAGCAGATGCGCCCAGCCGTACACGTCGCGAAAGCCGTACAGATAGAAGCGGTGCGCGCCGAGCGAGCCGAACAGGAACGCGAGGGCGGCGGTGAGCGTCTTCGAGCGAAAGCGGCGGGACGGGGCGGTGCTGCTGGACATGGGCGGCGGCGGAATTATCGTGGGGATCGGTGGCCGGCGTACCGGCCTGGGCGCGCGGCCCGGCACGCATTCTACGATGCGCGATCGGGTGCGGTCACTGGTTGCCTGCGTCAAGGTGCCGCATAGGTGACGCGGTAGATGGCGCCCGCGTAATCGTCGCTGATGAGCAGCGAGCCGTCGGGCAGCGGCAGCACATCGGTCGGGCGTCCCCATACGGAGCCGTCCGCGCGCAGCCAGCCGGTGACGAACGGAGTCTGACGCGCGTGGCTGCCGTCGGCCGACACCACCACGCGCATCACGCGGTAGCCGGCCTTCGTGCTGCGATTCCACGAACCGTGTTCGGCAATGAAGATGTTGTTGCGGTACGACGCGGGAAACATCGGCCCCGTGTAGAAGCGCATCCCGAGCGCCGCGACATGCGCGCCAAGTTTCAGCACCGGCGGCACGTAGCGGCGGCACACGTCGGGGCCGCCGAATTCGGGGTCGGGGGTGTCGCCGCCGTGGCAGTATGGAAAACCGAAGTCGAGGCCTGCGCGGGGCGCACGATTCAGTTCATCGTCCGGCAGGTCGTCGCCCATCAGGTCGCGGCCGTTGTCGGTGAACCACAGGTCGCCCGAATCGGGATGCCACGCGAAGCCGACCGTATTGCGCACGCCGCGCGCAAATACCTCGCGGCCGCTGCCGTCGGCGTTCATGCGGGCGATGAGCGCGTATCGGTTGCGATCGGCGGCGCACACGTTGCACGGCGCGCCGACCGGCACGTAGAGCTTGCCGTCGGGCCCGAACGCGATGAATTTCCAGCCGTGATGGTGATCGGTCGGCAGTGCGTCGGTCACGACCGCCGGCGCGGGTGGCGCGGCGAGGCGGTCGTCGATGTGTTCGATGCGCAGGATGCGCGACACAGCGGAGATGAACAGCGTGCCGTCCCGATAGGCGACGCCCACCGGCATGTCGAGGCCGGTGGCGACCACGTGGCGGGCGACGATCCGGCCGTCGCGCATCACGAATGCATGCACGCGGCCTTCCCGCGTACCGACATATAGAATGCCGCGCGGCGACCACGCCATTTCGCGGGCGGCCGGGACCGCGTCGGTCAGCAGCTCGACGCGAAAACCGGGCGGCGCGACCAGTTCGCGCACCGGCGGCGCGGCGCAGGCCGTCGCAGACGCGACGCACAGCACGAGACCGGCCAGCAAGCCGGCGAGATGGGGCTGCGTGCGGTGTGTCGGGATGGCGCGAAAGGGCGGCATGGCATCGGGCGGCGTCACGGACACGACGATTGTATGCCGGCCCCACAACGCGTCCGTCGAATTTTTGCGCGTAAGTGTTTGTTGTGGCTTTGGTTTCCGGCTATAATCGCACGTTTCAGTAGTTTCGAACCCGGTTTTCCCGAAGGATTTCATATGGTTATCATCCGTCTGGCTCGTGGCGGCTCGAAGAAGCGCCCGTTCTACAACATCGTCGCTACCGATTCGCGCAACCGTCGTGACGGTCGCTTCATCGAGCGCGTCGGCTTCTACAACCCGGTCGCCACGAAGGGCGAATCGCTGCGTATCGCTCAGGATCGTCTGACGTACTGGCAAGGTGTTGGCGCGCAACTGTCGCCGACCGTCCAGCGTCTCGTGAAGGAAGCGCAAAAGGCGCAGCCGGCTGCCTAACATGGCGCGGCGTACCGGTCGTACCGGCTGCAAGGAGCATTGATGTCCGGTCACGATTCCGGTAATGCAAGGCGCGGGCGAGCGTCGTTTGGCGCATTCGTCCGCAAGCCGGTCGAGCGCGGCGCTGCCGCGAGCACCGGTGCGGCTGCCGAGCAAGGTAGCCTCGAAGCGGCGCAGGACTGGCCCGACGATGCAGTCGAGGTCGGCGCCGTGGTCGACGCGTACGGCCTGAAAGGCTGGATCAAGGTGGCGGCGCATGCCGACGCCGGTCGCGGCGGCGATGCGCTGCTCAGCGCGCGTCGCTGGTGGCTCGAACGCGGCGCAGAGCGGTTGTCCGTCCGCATTCTGCAGTCGAAGACGCACGGCGACACGGTCGTCGCGCAACCCGCGGGTGTCGACGACCGCGATGCCGCGCTGGCTATGCGCGGCTTTCGCGTGTTCGTGCGCCGGGAAGATTTCCCGGCGTTGGCCGCGGACGAATTCTATTGGGTCGACCTGATCGGCCTCGAGGTGGTCAACGAGCAATCGGTGTCACTCGGGAAGGTCAGCGGGATGATCGACAACGGCGTACATTCGATCCTGCGTGTCGAGTATCCGACGGTCGGCAAGGATGGTGCGCCGGCCACCGACGAGCGGCTGATTCCGTTCGTCGGCGTATATGTCAAAACGGTGGATCAGGCGGCCCGTCGCATCGTCGTCGACTGGGAAGCCGATTACTAAATGAACCAGGCTACGGAGCGCGCGGTGCAGTTCGATGTCGTCACGCTCTTTCCCGAGATGTTCCGTGCGCTGACCGACTGGGGTATCACCAGCCGGGCCGTGAAGCAGGAGCGCTTCGGGCTGCGCACCTGGAATCCGCGTGATTTCACGACGGACAACTACCGCACGATCGACGATCGTCCGTACGGCGGCGGTCCGGGCATGGTGATGCTCGCAAAGCCGCTCGAGGCTGCGATCGGCGCCGCGAAGGCGGCGCAGGCGGAGCAGGGCATCGCAAGCACGCGCGTGGTGATGATGTCGCCGCAGGGCGCGCCTTTCACGCACGAACGTGCGGTGCGCATGGCGCAGGAGCCGGGCGTCGTCGTGCTGTGCGGCCGTTACGAGGCGATCGATCAGCGTCTGCTCGACCGTTGTGTGGACGAGGAAATCAGTCTCGGCGATTTCGTGCTGTCCGGCGGCGAGCTGCCGGCGATGGCGATGATGGATGCGGTCGTGCGTCTGCTGCCCGGCGTGCTGAACGATGCGCAGTCGGCCGTGCAGGACAGCTTCGTCGACGGCTTGCTCGATTGTCCGCATTACACGCGCCCCGAGGAATACGAGGGGATGCGCGTGCCGGACGTGCTGCTCGGCGGGCATCATGCCGAGATCGAGAAGTGGCGGCGCCAGGAAGCATTGAGAAACACGTTGCGGAAGCGGCCGGACCTGATCGTCCGGGCGCGCCGCGAGAAGTTGCTGAGCCGCGCCGACGAGGCGTGGCTTGCGAACCTCGCACGCGAAGCGAAAAACGCCTCCTGAGGCGGTTTCGCGGGCGGGAAATGGCGGTGCCGGGCATGCGTGCGCGGCGCCAGATGTGAATCCATCCTCTATCGGGGCCAGGCCTGGAAGCAGGCGGGCGCAAACGCCGACAAGATGGCTTTAGGAGTCAGTGATGAATCTGATTGCAAAACTTGAGCAGGAAGAGATCGAGCGCGCGCTCGCCGGCAAGACGATCCCCGAATTCGCCCCGGGCGATACGGTGATCGTGAACGTGAACGTGGTTGAAGGTAACCGCAAGCGCGTTCAGGCTTACGAAGGCGTCGTGATCGCGATTCGCAACCGCGGCCTGAACTCGAACTTCATCGTCCGCAAGATCTCGTCGGGCGAAGGCGTCGAGCGTACGTTCCAGACCTACTCGCCGCTGCTGGCGAGCATCGTCGTGAAGCGTCGCGGTGATGTGCGTCGTGCGAAGCTGTACTACCTGCGCGAGCGTTCGGGCAAGTCGGCTCGAATCAAGGAAAAGCTGGTGTCGAAGGATCGCACGGCAGCCGCTTCCCAAGAGTAAGAGCTGTAAGGAAAAAGCACCCAACCGGGTGCTTTTTTCATTCTGGCGCGACAATATGCTCGATACGACACGCGAACCCGAGAGTCCCATTGAATCGCCGCCCCATCATTGATCCCGAAGTGCTGCCGGTCGAAGGCACCGGCGCCGGCTTGCCGTCCATCGATTCACGGTTGCTGACGCCGTCCGGCCTGCGCGAACGATTCGCGCGTACGCTCGAATGGAGCGTCGAGCCGGGCGAGGCGCGGCTGCAGGAAGGCGTCGACCCGCGTAGCGCCGCCGTCCTCGTGCCGCTCGTGGTGCGCGAAACCGGCCTCACGGTGCTGCTGACCCAGCGTGCCGATCACCTGAACGATCATGCCGGACAGATCAGCTTTCCCGGCGGGCGTCGCGAGCCGTACGACCGCGATGCGGTCGCCACTGCATTGCGCGAGGCCAACGAAGAAATCGGGCTGGCCGCCGAGCCGGTCGAGATCCTCGGTGCGCTGCCCGACTACCTGACCGGCACCGGCTTCTGCGTGACGCCCATCGTCGGGCTCGTGCACCCGCCGTTTATCGTGCAGGCCGACACGCTCGAAGTCGCCGAGATCTTCGAGGTGCCGCTGGCGTTCCTGATGAGCCCCGCGAACCACCAGGTGCGCGTGTTCCGATGGGAAGGCGGCGAGCGTCGTTTTTTTGCGATGCCTTATCCGAGCGTCGAAGCGGCCGGGCATTACTTCATCTGGGGCGCAACTGCCGGCATGTTGCGCAATCTGTACCGCTTCTTGGCGGCCGGCTAGCGTCGCGCCTCGCCGCGCGCCCGTGCACCGCCGTCGCGAGCCCGCGCCGACAGCATGCTGCAGCTTACGCTGTGCTATCGTTATGCAAAAAATGACATAACTCCGAAGACGGCGCACGCATGACTTTCTTTTCGGTTCTCCTCGCTCTCATCATCGAACAGGTACGCGCGTTGTCGCCGAGCAATCCGGTGTTCGCGCTGTTCCAGTTTCATGCGGAAACCGTCGCGCATGGCCTCGACGCCGGCAAGCAGAAACATGGCGTGCTCGCATGGCTCGCAGTCGTGCTGCCGTGGGTGCTGATCGTCGCGCTGGTCTACTTCCTGTTGTACAAGGTGAGCTTCGTGCTCGCCTTCATCTGGAACGTCGCCGTCGTCTATTTCACGCTCGGCTTTCGCCAGTTCAGCCATTACTTCACCGACATCCATCTCGCGCTCAACAACGATGACGTGCCGCGCGCGCGTGAGATCCTGCACGAGTGGACGGGCCTCGATACGGTCGACATGCCGGTCAGCGAAATCGTCCGGCACACGCTGATCCATGCGGTCGTTGCATCGCATCGGCACGTGTTCGGCGTGTTCTTCTGGTACGTGCTGCCGCTCGGTCCCGCAGGCGCCGTGCTGTACCGGATCTCCGAATATCTCGCGCGCAGCTGGTCGACGCCGGGCGACGAACGCACGGCTGCGTTCTCGACCTTCGCGCAACGCGCGTTCTTCGTGATCGACTGGATTCCGTCGCGGCTGACCGCGCTCGGCTTTGCGATCGTCGGCAACTTCGAGGATGCGATCTACGCGTGGCGCAATCACACGCGCCAGTGGCCCGATGCGAACGACGGCGTCCTGCTCGCCGCCGGCAGCGGCGCGCTGGGCGCGCGTCTGGCCGGGCCGCTCGCGGAGCCGTCGAGCCTCGACGCGCTCGCGGTCGGCGACAGCGGTCCGGTGACGGTCGGCGACGACTGCACGCCGCGCACGTTGCAATCGGCGGTCGGCCTCGTGTGGCGCGCGGTGATCCTGTGGATGATCCTGCTGCTGATGCTGACGCTGGCCGTGTGGGTTTCGTGACAGTAATCCCCGCTGCGCGATGAACCAAGGCCGGCTCGATGCCGGCCTTTTCGCTGTGGCGCGGTGCGGTGCGTTCAGTCGGCGAGCGGATCGCGGGCGGCGCCGCATTGCCAGCACGCGGTGAACTGCGCGCCGAGCGTTTCGCCGCATTGGCGGCAACGCCACGGCGCGGCGTCGGCGGGCGGGCCATCGGCGGCCGCGTCGAGCAGCCGCCGCGCGAGCGCGTCGTCGCGTTCGTCGTCGAGCCACAGCTCGGGCGCGCACGCGTCGGCGGGCAAGCCGCCCAGCGCGCCGGTCGCATAGCGGTTGTGCAGTTCGCAGCCGATGCCGGCTGCCTGCAGCACGTTGGCCCAGTGCTGCGCGGTCGCGAGATCGGGGGCCTTGAAACGCATCGCGGCTCCTGTCGGTAAAGGCCGGCCTTTCCGGGCCGGACGTCTTCCCGTCCGCCGCGACGTCAGCGGACGATCTGGCTTGCCTCGTGCACCAGCTGCGCGTACAGCGCATGGCGCGACGGCGCAATGCGGCCGTCGGACACCGCGGCGAGAATCGCGCATCCGGGCTCGTGCAGATGATGACAATTATAGAAACGGCAATCGCCGAGCAACGGCCGGAATTCCGGGAACGCGCGCTCGAGGCGCCCTTCGGTCAGATGGTACAGGCCGAATTCCTGGAAACCGGGCGAGTCGATCAGCGCGCCGCCGCCGTCGAGCGGATAGAGGCGCGTGAACGTCGTCGTGTGGCGACCGCTGTTCAGCGCCGCCGAGATCTCGCGCGTCGCGGCTTCGGCATCCGGCACGAGCAGGTTCACCAGCGTCGACTTGCCCATCCCCGACTGGCCGAGCAGGATCGTCGAATGTCCGGCCAGGTGCGGCATCAGCTGCGCGCGCGCCTCGTCGGGCGCGCCCTTGACCGACAACTCGAGCACGTCGTAGCCGAGCGCGCGATAGGGCGCGAGGCGCTCGCGCGCGACCGGCAGCGCCGCCTCGACGTCGATCTTGTTCAGCACGACGAGCGGCTTCAGTTCGTTCGCTTCGGCCGCGATCAGCGCGCGGCCGAGCAGGTCCTCGCTGAAGTACGGTTCGGTCGCGAGCACGATCAGCAACTGGTCGAGGTTCGCGGCGAACAGCTTCGACTTGAACTGGTCGGAGCGGTACAGCAGGTTGCGCCGCTCGCCGATCTCGACGATCACGCCCTGATCGGCCGACGCATGCTCGTACACGACGCGGTCGCCGACCGCGATCTCGCTCTTCTTGCCGCGCGGGAAACACTGGAGCATCGGGCCGCCGTCGTCGGGGGCGACGATGTAATGGCGCCCGTGTGCGGCGATCACGCGGCCTTCGACGCGCGCTGCGCCGGACGCGCGCGCGGCGGGCTTGCGGGAAGTCGGTCGGCTCATGCGTGTCGCATCAGGCGATCGATCCGCTGCGAAGCCGGCGGATGCGAATAATAGAAGGCCGTGTAGACGGGGTCGGGCGTCAGCGTCGACGCATTGTCCTCGTAGAGCTTCACGAGCGCGCTGACGAGATCCTGCGCGTCGGTCTGGCTCGCGGCGAACGCGTCGGCTTCGAACTCGTGCTTGCGCGACGTGAGGCTGCTGAACGGCGTCGCGAAGAACAGGAACACCGGAATCGCGAGGAAGAACAGCACGAGCGCGGCGCCTGCGTTGCTCGAGTCGAGCGACGGCGTGACGCCGAGCCCCGTATAGAACCACGCGCGCTGCGCGAGCCAGCCGAGCAGGGCGAGCAGCACGAGGCTCAGCACGAACGACACGAGCATGCGCTTCATCACGTGGCGACGCTTGAAGTGGCCGAGCTCGTGCGCCAGCACCGCTTCGATTTCCTGTCCGGACAGCCGCGCGAGCAGCGTGTCGAAGAACACGATCCGCTTCGAGGCGCCGAAGCCGGTGAAGTACGCATTGCCGTGCGCCGAGCGGCGGCTGCCGTCCATCACGAACAGCCCCTTGGCCGCGAAGCCGCAACGCTTCATCAGCGCTTCGATGCGGGTGCGCAGCGCGTCGTCCTTCAGCGGTTCGAACTTGTTGAAGAGCGGCGCGATGAAGGTCGGGTAGATCAGCAGCACGAGCATCTGGAACACGACCCAGACGACCCAGGTCCACAGCCACCACAGGCTGCCGGCCTGGTTCATCAGCCACAGCACGACGAACAGCAGCGGCAGGCCGAGCACGGCGCCGAGCAGCGTGTTTTTCAGCATGTCGGTGAAGAACAGGCGCCGCGTCATCCGGTTGAAGCCGAAGCGCTGCTCGATGCCGAACTGGCGGTAGTACTCGAACGGCACGTCGATGACGCTCGTGATCGCGAGCACCGCGGCGACGAGCGCGACCTGCTGGCCGTAGCCGCGACCGAACCAGCCGGTCAGCAGCGTGTCGAGCGCGCCGACGCCGCCGAGCAGCGTCAGCCCGACCAGCACGGCCGCGCTGACGACGATCTCGGCCATCGCGAGCCGCGTGCGCTCGACCGTGTAATCGGCCGCACGCTGGTGGGCGCTCAGCGCGATGGTCGCGCTGAATTGCACGGGTACGCCGTTGCGGTGCGCGGCGACGAAGCGGATCTGCCGCGACGCGAGCCACAGCTTGGTGACGACCATCGCGAGCACGGCGATCGCGAACAGCAGGGTGAACGAAAAGGGTGACATCGAAGGCGCCAAAGGGTTCTATGCGAGAATTATATGTTCTTGCGGACCGGGGCCGCTCACGCGATGCCGGCCGCCCGGGCGGCGCCATGCGCCGTCCGCCATTTGCCAGGATGACTCATGACCGATATCGCCGCTTCCGCCAGCCAGCCCGCGCTCGTGCGCAACGAACTGAACCTCGTCTGGCTCGACATGGAGATGACCGGCCTCGATCCGGATAACGACCGCATCATCGAGATCGCCGTCGTCGTGACCAATTCCACGCTCGACATCGCGGTGGAAGGGCCCGTGTTCGCGATCCACCAGAGCGACGAAACGCTCGCGAAGATGGACGACTGGAACAAGTCCACGCACGGCCGTTCGGGGCTGATCGATCGCGTGCGCGCGTCGACCGTGACCGAAGCGCAGGCCGCCGCGCAACTGCAGGCGTTTCTGGCCGACTACGTGTCGCCCGGCAAATCGCCGATGTGCGGTAACTCGATCTGTCAGGACCGCCGCTTCATGGCGCGCTGGATGCCGGAATTCGAGCGCTTCTTCCACTACCGCAACCTCGACGTCAGCACGCTCAAGGAGCTGTGCCGCCGCTGGCAGCCCGCGATCTACAAGGGCTTCCAGAAGCGTGCGATGCACACGGCGCTCGCCGACATCCACGAGTCGATCGACGAGCTGAAGTACTACCGCGAGCACTTCCTGATTCCGGCCGCGCCCGCATCGGCCGCCTGAACGGCGCCGCGCACGCGGCGCGCGTTCAGCGCCGCGCGCTTTTCGGCCGGAACGCGGCGACCACCGCGTCGTCGGTCTCGACGTACGGGCCGCCGATCAGGTCGATGCAATAGGGCACCGCCGCAAAGATGCCGGGCACGGTCGACTTGCCGTCGGCATCGCGCAGCCCTTCGAGCGTTTCCCGGATCGACTTCGGCTGACCGGGCAGATTGATGATCAGTGCGGCGTGGTCGGCGGTCTCGCGGATCACCGCGACCTGCCGCGACAGAATCGCCGTCGGCACGAAGTTCAGGCTGATCTGCCGCATCTGTTCGCCGAACCCCGGCATTTCCTTCGTCGCGACGGCCAGCGTGGCTTCCGGCGTCACGTCGCGGCGCGCGGGGCCGGTGCCGCCGGTCGTCAGCACCAGATCGCAGCCGGCGACGTCGACCAGCTCGGCGAGCGTCGCGGAGATCGTCGGCGCGTCGTCCTGGATCAGCCGCGTCTCGGCGCGCCACGGCGAGCGCAGCGCGGCCGCGAGCCATTCCTGCAGCGCCGGAATCCCCTTGTCCTCGTAGACGCCCGCGCTCGCGCGGTCGCTGATCGACACGAGGCCGACCACGAGCTCGTCCGGGTGATTACGCTTCGTCGTCATGGTCGTCTCCGGCTTCGCCGGCCGCTTCGTCCGCATCGGCGTCGGCGTCGTCCGACCCGCTCGCGGTCTTGATCCACTGGAACAACTCGCGGAAATAGCGCGGCGGCTTGCCTTGCTGCGCTTCCTTGCGGGCATTGCGGATCAGCGTGCGGCCTTCCTGGATGTCGGCTTCCGGGTGCTGGCGCAGGAATTCGGTGAGCGCGTCGTCGTTGGCGAGCAGCTGCTCGCGCGTTCGCTCGATCCAGTGCAGGCGCGCGGTGGCGGCCTTGTTGACGCCGCGCTGCGCGTCGAGCGCGGTGCGCAGCGCCGCCGTTTCGTCGTCGGTCAGCGAGCGCATCACGCGGCCGACGTACTGAAGCTGGCGGCGCTTGCCTTCGTGATCGGTGATCCGGCGCGCCTCGCGCACGGCGTCCGCGAGGGCTTCCGGCATCGGCATCCGCTTGAGCGCGTCCTTCGGCAGGTCGACCAGCGCCTGGCCGAGCTCCTGCAGCGCGTGCATCTCGCGTTTCAACTGGGATTTGCTGGGGCGATCGTAGCCGTTGTCGACGTCGTCGTCGGCATGCTCGATCGGCTGGATTCGGGTTTTGCGTGTCATGGGCGGCATTGTATCGCGGCGCGCATGCCCCAAGCTTGTCGGTGCGTGGCCGCGGACCTTGCTATGATCGCGGGATACGCAACATTTTGATCATGCGGGCGTGTCGCCCGCCACCGGATATCACGACGATGGCAGCCAATCTCGACGTACAAGCGCGCTATTTCCCGCACACGCAGGACCAGCTCAAAGAAATTGCCTCGGACATCCTTCGCCATGCGAAGGCTCTCGGCGCGACCGACGCCGCGACCGAAATCTCCGAAGGCGACGGCCTGTCGGTGTCGGTGCGCCGCGGCGAGGTCGAGACGATCGAGCACAACCGCGACAAGATGGTCGGCGTGACGGTGTTTATCGGCAAGAAGCGCGGCAACGCGAGCACGTCGGACTTCTCGCCGGCCGCGATCAAGGACACGGTCGCCGCCGCGTACAACATCGCGCGCTTCACGGCCGAGGACGATGCGGCCGGCCTCGCCGAAGCCGAGCTGCTCGAGACCGACCCGCGCGATCTCGATCTCTATCACCCGTGGGCGCTGACGGCCGACGAAGCCGTCGAACTCGCGCGCCGCGCGGAAGACGCCGCGTTCGCGGTCAGCCCGCAGATCCGCAACTCGGAAGGCGCGAGCGTATCGGCGCAGCATTCGCAGTTCGTGCTCGCGACGTCGCGCGGCTTCCTCGCCGGCTATCCGTACTCGCGCCACTACATCGCCTGCGCGCCGATCGCCGGCAGCGGCCGGCACATGCAGCGCGACGACTGGTACACGTCGAAGCGCAGCGCCGTCGATCTCGCGGCGCCCGAAGCCGTCGGGCGCTACGCGGCCGAGCGTGCGCTCGCGCGGATGGGCGCGCGCCGTCTCGACACGCGCAAGGTTCCGGTGCTGTTCGAGGCGCCGCTCGCGGCCGGCCTGCTCGGCGCCTTCGTGCAGGCGGTGAGCGGCGGCGCGCTGTACCGCAAGACGTCGTTCCTGGTCGACAGCCTCGGCAAGCCGGTGTTCGCGCCGCACGTGCAGGTCGTCGAGGACCCGCACGTGCCGCGCGCGATGGGCAGCGCGCCGTTCGACGAGGAAGGCGTGCGCACGCGCGCGCGCAGCGTCGTCAAGGACGGCGTCGTCGAGGGGTATTTCCTGTCAACCTATTCGGCGCGCAAGCTCGGCACGCAGACGACCGGCAACGCAGGCGGCTCGCACAACCTCGCGCTGCGCAGCTCGAACACGCAGCCGGGCGACGATTTCGACGCGATGCTCAAGAAGCTCGGCACCGGTCTGCTGCTGACCGAACTGATGGGGCAGGGCGTGAACTACGTGACCGGCGATTATTCGCGCGGCGCGGCCGGCTTTTGGGTCGAGAACGGCGTGATCCAGTATCCGGTCGAGGAAATCACGGTCGCGAGCACGCTGCAGGAGATGTTCCGCCACATCGTCGCGATCGGTGCGGATTCGCTCGTGCGCGGCACGAAGGAAACCGGCTCGGTGCTGATCGAGCAGATGACGATCGCCGGGCAGTAAGCGGCACGGCGTCGGCCGCGACCAAATGAAAAGCCCGACCGGCGCGCATGCACCGGTCGGGCTTTTTGTCGTGTGCCGCGCGTCAGTCGCGCTTGCGCGCGTAGACGACGAACGCGTAGCCGAACGTGTTCGGCGCGGCGGCCTGATGCGGGTCGCGCGAGACTTCGCGCCAGTGCGCGGGGTCGGGCGCCGGGAACGCCGCGTCGCCGTCGAAGTCCGCATCGATTTCGGTGACGATCAGCTTGTCCGCGAGCATCAGGCCTTCCGCATAAAGCTGCGCACCGCCGATCAGGAACGCTTCGGCGGCGCCGTCGCGCGACGCGAGCGCGAGCGCGTCGGCGAGCGACGTGACGGTGTCGCAGCCGTCGAAGCGGCGCGCGGGATCGCGCGTCACGACGATGTTGCGACGGCCCGGCAGCGGGCGGCCGATCGACTCGTGGGTCTTGCGGCCCATCACGATCGGCGCGCCCATCGTCGTGCGCTTGAAGAACGCGAGGTCTTCGGGAAGTTTCCAGGGCAACTGGTTGTCGCGGCCGATGATGCCGTTGCGGGCACGCGCGACGATCAGGGTCAACGTCGTCATGAAGGTCGGGGAGAAGTGAAGCGGAATGGCGCCGATTCTACCGGAACGGCGGCGCCGTCAGCGCCGTGCCGATGCACGCGCATCGGCGCCGCCGCGCGTCGAATAAAAAGAGTGCCCGCCGGGGGACGGACACAGAAAAGCTGCGCGTCGCGACGGCGACGCGGGTCGCACGGTCTGCAGCGGGCATTCGATACGGGATGCTCATCGAGTGGCCGGCATGCGAGGTCGTGTACCGGCTATTGATGCGTGCGATGCGTCGTGCCGCCGGCCATCGCGTGCTGCGTATCGACGGGCAGCGGCAACGGAGCGGGCGGTGGCGTCGGCCGCGCGAGTTCGTCCCACAACGTCACCGACAGCGCGTCGGTCGACCGCGCTTCGACGGCGGCGACCAGCTCGAAGCCACCCGCGCCGTCGTGCCGCAGGCCGTCGCCGGCCGGCACCGCGCGCTCGTGCATCGCGCGTTGTTGCGCGCACACCGATGTGAACGGGCACGCGAGCGCGAACGCAATCACGAGCCGCACGCAAGGCAATGAAAAACGTGTTCGCATGGCCACCTTCTCCGCTTCGTGATGATTCAGCGAAATGCATGCCATCGAACGCGATCGGTTGTCGCGCCTGCGATTGGGCGATATGCATCGTGAATGGCGCGCGAAAATGCCGGGAAATGTTTCAGTCGTGAAACGGCGGGGCTCGGGAATACTGCGGATTCAATCGACTCGCTTCACGGATGAAAATCAGTGCGTGTGTCGATGCATTGGATGGCCGCCGCGTAGCGGTTTTATGCAGAGGATTGACTTGCATCGACCATCGAGCGATTTGGCCGTTCGCCGCTTCGCGCTGCAACCGACCTGTCGTATTCAGCGCCTATAACAAGCTGTGTTGATCAGAAAAATAGTGGACGCGAGATAAGCGCCATCATGCGCGGCCCGACGTGGTCGCGTATCGGCATGGCGAATCGAGCTGCTTCGGCTGCCCCGATTCGATCCTTTTCGCACGTCGCTTGACGTGTGCGGCAATCGTTAGACGGTTGATGAACGGGGTGAGCACATGGAAGCCGAGCAGCGGCACGTAATCTATTTCTCGCGCGAGCCGGACGATGCATTGCGCGGCTATTTCGACGAACGCGGCTGGCGTGTCGATCTCGCGGAATCGGTGCGCGACGTCCGCCGGGTCGTGCAGCACGGCGTTGCGACGGCCGGCCTGCTCGATTTCTCGCCGGGCTTCAAGCCCGCCGAGCTGCGCGAGCTCGAGGCGTGCCTGAGCATCCAGCACATCGGCTGGATCGCGGCGACCCGGCGCGGCCAGCTGCAGGACGCCACGCTGCGACATCTGATCCGCGACTATTGCTTCGACTACGTGACGATGCCGTACGAGACGGCGCGTATCGTCGAGACCGTCGGCCATGCGCACGGGATGATCGCGCTGGCGGACGCGGCGGCAACGGCGGCGGCGCCGGTGGGCGCCGGGCGTTCCGAAGGCGAAATGGTCGGCACCTGCGACGCGATGCTCGGGTTGTTCAGGACGATCCGCCGCGTGGCCACCACCGATGCGCCCGTGTTCATCTCCGGCGAATCGGGCACCGGCAAGGAGCTGACGGCCGCGGCAATTCACGAGCGCTCGACGCGCGCGCCGGGGCCGTTCGTCGCGATCAACTGCGGCGCGATTCCGTCGACGCTGCTGCAGGCCGAACTGTTCGGCTACGAGCGCGGCGCGTTCACCGGTGCGACCCAGCGCAAGGTCGGCCGCGTGGAGGCCGCGAACGGCGGCACGCTGTTCCTCGACGAGATCGGCGACCTGCCGTTCGAGAGCCAGGCGAGCCTGTTGCGGTTTCTGCAGGAGGGCAAGATCGAGCGGCTCGGCGCGCACGTGTCGGTGCCGGTCGACGTGCGCGTGATTTGCGCAACGCACGTGGACATGGAAGCGGCGTTGCGCGAAGGGCGCTTTCGCGAGGACCTCTACCATCGTCTGTGCGTGCTGAAGATCGAGGAGCCGCCGCTGCGCGCGCGCGGCAAGGACATCGAGTTGCTCGCGCGTCACATGCTCGAACGTTTCAAGGGCGATGCGCACCGCCGGCTGCGCGGCTTCTCGCCGGATGCGATCGCCGCGCTGTACGGCTACGCGTGGCCGGGCAACGTGCGCGAGCTGATCAATCGAGTGCGCAGGGCGATCGTGATGTCGGAGGGGCGGATGATCACCGCGGCCGATCTCGAGCTGAACGAGTTCGCGGTGCTCGCGCCCGTGTCGCTGAACGAGGCGCGGGAGGCCGCCGAGCGGCAGGCGATCGAGCAGGCGCTGCTGCGTCACCGCGGCCGTTTTGCGGACGCGGCGCGCGAGCTCGGCGTGTCGCGCGTCACGCTGTACCGGCTGATGTGCGCGCACGGGATGCGCGACCGCGGCGACCCGCTCGGCGGCTTCACGCCGCCGCTGCCGGAGGTTTCTCGCCACGCTTGCTAAAATTGGCGGGTACGGCCGCCCTCGCGGCCGAAGGAACCCGCATGAAACAGTACCTCGACCTCGTTCGCACCATCCTCGACACCGGCACCTGGCAGGAGAACCGCACGGGAATCCGTACCATCAGCATGCCCGGCGCGATGCTGCGCTTCGACCTGCAGCAAGGCTTTCCGGCCGTGACGACGAAGAAGCTCGCGTTCAAGTCGGCGATCGGCGAGCTGGTCGGGTTCCTGCGTGCATCGCGCAGCGCGGCCGATTTCCGTGCGCTCGGCTGCAAGGTGTGGGACGCGAACGCGAACGACAACGCGCAGTGGCTCGCGAATCCTTACCGTCGCGGCGTCGACGATCTCGGCGACGTGTACGGCGTGCAATGGCGGCAATGGCCCGGCTACAAGGTGCTGGACGCGAGCGCCGACGCGCAGATCGCCGACGCGACGCGCCGCGGCTTCCGGATCGTCACGCAGTTCGACGAAGACGGTGCGCCGAAGGTGCTGCTCTACAAGGCGATCGACCAGCTGCGCCAGTGCCTCGACACGATCATCGAGAACCCGTCCGACCGTCGCATCCTGTTTCATGCGTGGAACCCGGCCGTGCTCGACCAGATCGCATTGCCCGCTTGCCATCTGCTGTATCAGTTCCTGCCGAACGCCGCGAAGCGCGAGATTTCGCTGTGCCTGTACATCCGTAGCAACGACGTCGGGCTCGGCACGCCGTTCAACCTGACCGAAGGCGCCGCGCTGCTGTCGCTGGTGGGGCGGCTGACCGGCTATACGCCGCGCTGGTTCACGTACTTCATCGGCGACGCGCACATCTACGAGAACCAGCTCGACATGCTGCAGCAGCAGCTCACGCGCGAGCCGTACGACAGCCCGCGGCTCGAGATCGCCGAGCGCGTGCCCGACTACGCGAAGACGGGCGTCTATGCGCCGGAGTGGCTCGAGCTGATCGAGCCGTCGGACTTCTCGCTCGTCGGCTATCGGCATCATGAGCCGCTGAGCGCGCCGATGGCGGTCTGAGCGGCGACGCAAGGCCGTACGCCGCGTAGCGCGGCGCGCACGACGGAATGACGAAGGCCCGACCGGGAACGGTCGGGCCTTTTCGTTTGCTGCGCCGCCGGTTACTGGCGGTGTCGCTCCTCGTGGGCGGCGGGCGGTGGGTTGCTCGGATGCGGCGCTTCGACGTGCGGCGCCGGCTGCGGGCGAGGCTCCACGTGCGGCGCGGGCATCGACGGTCGCGGCTCCATGCGCGGCTCCATGCGCGGCGCCGGTTGCGGCCGCGGCATCTCATGCACGACGGGCGCCGGCGGCCGGTACTCGCTCACATGCGGCGGCGCGACTTCGCGGTGCGGCGCGGGCTGCGCGAAGTCGGCGCGCGGCTGCGGCGCGGGCGCCGGGCGTTCGGCGCGCGGTTGCCCATGCTGGGCCGGCGCCGCGAAATCGGCGTGCGGACGCGGCTGCTGCATCTGCGCGGACGTGTCGAAGCGGGGCTGCGGTGCTTCGTGCGGCGTGGGCTGCCGCTCGCCCGGTTGCGCGCCGGCCGGGGTTTGCGGACGCGGCGTCGGCGCTGCAGCGCGGACCGGCGGCAGCGCGTTCTGTCCGGCAGCGTGCAGCGCCGTCGGCGGGTTCGGGCGCTGCCGGTCCATCGGAGTATGCGGCTGCATCCAGACGGGCGCAGGCGCAGCTGCGGCATGCGCGCCGTCGTGCGCGGCCGGGCTGTTGCCGGCCGTCGGCGGATGCGGGGCGCCATTGCCGGCGCCCACGGCCTGATGCTGAGCGGGGCCGGGCGCTTGGGCCGCGGCGCCGTTCGCGAAGTGCGCGGCGTTCGGCGCTGCTGCGTTCGGCGTCCGCTCGCCGTTGGGCATGCCCGGCGCAGGTTCGCTCCGTGCGCCCGGTTCAGGCGCGCCCGGCATACGTGCGTTCGGCGTCGGCACGCCGGGCCGGGCCGCTTGTGCCATCCCCGCAGCCGGCTGGCCGGCAGTCGCCCCATGCGCGGGCTGCACGACCGGCCCGTGCGGATTCACGAGCTGCACGTTGCGCATCGCCCACGCGCCGCCGGCCGGGTTGCCCGGCACGTGGACCGACCGCGGCGTGTAGTCGGCCGGCACGCTGGTCTTCACGACCGGCGCACCCGCACCGGGCACGCGCGCTCCCTGGCGCGCGAGCTGCGCGGCCGCCTGGTCGCGATAGGCGGGCGGCACGGCCGGATTGCGCGTCGCGACGAACGGGTGTTGTCCGAGCGCCGCCGGCGGCCGATAAGCGGCCGTGCGCAGACCGCCGGTGAAGCTCTGCCGCACCGGCGCAATGCCCGGCGTACCCGGCATCACGTGTGCGTTGCGCCATTGCCGCGGGTCGACGTGCTGTGCGACGCGCGCGACCGGCTGACCGTGGACGAACGCGGCGGCCGGCACGGCGGTGATCGCATGCGGCGCGCGGAAGTTCACGTAGGTCTTGTTGATGTTCGTGATGTTCACCGTCTTGTTGACCGTCACGTTGTTCACGACGATGTTGCGGTTCACTCGCTCGTAGTAATGCGGGCTCCAGCCGCCCCAGCCGGGATGCCACGGTTCGCCCGGCCCCAGCGCGAACCACGCGCAGCCGGCCGCCGCGATGCCGCCGACCGTCAACGCGACGCTCCAGTCGGGTCCGCCGCCGCCGCCCACGAACGCGACCAGCGCCGGCGCATAGGCGGGCGGCTGGCTGACGACCATCGGGCCGGGCACCCAGGCCCAGCTGTCGTCGACGTAGGCCCAGCGGCCGTAGTGGTACGGCGCGAAGCCCCACGGCGCATCGTCGACCCAGGTCCAGCCCCACGGCGCCTGCCAGATCCAGTGCCCGTCGTGATACGGCGCCCAGTCGGCCGGCGTGTCGTTCGGCACCCATACCGCACCGTAGTTCGGCGTTTCGCGCCACGTGCCGTTCGCGTCGAGATCCTGGTAGCCCGGAATGTCGCGCGACACGTAGCGGGCCGACACCGAGCGTTGCTCGGCCGCGTCGCGGCTCGCGGCCCACTGGTCGAGCGGGTCCGGCGCCGGCGCGGCCGCTTGCTGGGCGACCTGCAGGTCGGTGCCGGTGAACACGACCTGCTGTCCGGGCGACAGCGGGTACTGGCCGTTGCTGCCGTAGACGGTTGCGTTGCCGCTGCGTACGGTGACCGTCGTGCTCGCACCGTCCGGCGCGACGTCGACGCGATAGTCGCCGGGGCCGGCGATGCCCAATGCGAGGTTCGGCGTGTCGATTTCGTACGATCCGCCGGGCGGCAGATTGCGCACGTGCGTCGACACCGTGCCGAGCCCGACTTTCAGCTGCGTGGTCGTGTCGTCGAGGTTCAGTACCGACAGGCTCGTCGATTCGCCGAGACGCACCGCCGTCGAGCCGATATGCAGCTCCGAGCGCGCGCCGGCGTCGTTCCACAGCTGGTCGCCCGTCGTCAGCGGTCGATTCACGGCCGCATACGACCACGTATCGGTGCCGGCCGGCTCGGTCGTCACGGCGCCGGACAAATAATCGAGCCGCGCGACGCGGCCGGGCGGATCGCCGCCCGCTTGCCGCGCGGCGGCCGCATACGGCGGCGCGGCGGTGGATTGCGCAAACGCGGCGGGCAGGCTCGCCAGTGCGGCGAACGCGAGCAGGGCGCAGCGGGCGGTACGCCTGAGCGTGAACAGGGAGTCCATCATGAGCGTCATCGTCGTTGTCTCGGCGCGTCGATTCGTGCCGTCCAGCTCACGATATCCGCTCGGGCTGTTTCAGTGCTCGGTGTTTTGTAAGTCCGAGCGCATCCGATGTAACAAAACCTGTCCAGCGGCCGCGGTTGTCGTCTGCGCGCAATGTGCGCGTCAAGCGGACGTAAGCCAGTCGTCGAAAACGCGCTGGCCGGACACGGTGACGCGCAGCACGCGCGGCCGCGCGGTGCGCTCGATCCAGCCGTGTGTGCAGAAGCTGTCGAGCAGTGCCGCGCCGAGCGCGCCGCCAAGATGCGCGCGGCGCTCGCTCCAGTCGAGGCAGCCGCACGCGAAGCGGCGCCGGCGCGCGCGCTGCTGCGCAACGTCGATGCCCCAGCGCGCGAGCGCGTGCGCGCCGGCGTCGGTGGTCTCGATCGCGTCGCCGTTCGCGTGCAGCCAGCCGCGGGCAGTCAGGCCGTCGAAGATGCGGACCGCGAGCTCGCCGGCCATGTGGTCGTAGCAGGTGCGCGCGTAGCGCAGCTCGGCCGGCACCGTACGCGACGGCGGCGGCACCGGACGGTTCGGCGCGGCGGCGCGCGCGACGTTCGCGAGCGCCTCGAGCGACGCCGCGACGTCGGACGACGCGAGCCGGTAATAACGATGCCGGCCACGGATGTCGAGCGCGAGCAGCCCGCTGTCGGTCAGGCGCGCCAGATGCGCGCTTGCCGCGGACGGCGACAGCCCCGCGATCATCGTCAGTTCTCCGGCCGGCCGCGCGCTGCCGTCCATCAGCACCCACAGCATCGCCGCGCGCCCGGGATCGGCGAGCAATGCGCCGATCCGGCTCAGGCCGGGAAAGTGGTGATCGTCCTGATCGGTCATCGTCGTGCCTCGTCGGAGCGGGTGGAGTCACTGCAGTGTAGTGGCAGCATCGATTCGATGTTTCGGGCTCGGCTGAAATGTCGGATGCGACGGCTGACGTACCGCCGTGTACCGCGGCGGCCGCCGGCCGCGCCCGCGTAGAATGGCCGCACGCGGCGGCAGTGGGCCGCCGGATGGGATGCGATCTGACGATGAAGACGATTTTTTGCCTGGTGGCGGCCGCGCTCCTCTGCGCCGCCTGTGCGCAGGGCGGCAGCGATGCCGCAGGCGGGCGGGGCGGCAGCATCGAGATGTACGGGACGATCGATCAGGGAGTCACGCTGCGCCACTGATGCGGAGGCTGTCGATGCCGCTCGCGAAGCCGCTTTCGGGCCGGTGCGCGGCTGGGTGGGAGGTTTGATGGGAAGCCCGACACGAGGCCAGATGCGAGGGGCTGATGTGAGACCCAACGTGTCCCCTGATGCGCACCCGATGCGCACCTGCACAGCGCACACTGCCACGATGCCGACGCCCCCAGCCCGCCCGCGACGCATTGCCGCAGTGCAACGTATAATGCGCCGACCGCAGCACCCCGTAGCCTGGAGCCCCCACGATGTCGCAATCTTCCCCCGTACCCGCCGCCCTCGACCGCACCGAAACCGTGTTCCGCTTCCTGGCCGAGCCGTCGTCCGTGAACTTCGGCGGCAAGGTGCACGGCGGCGCGCTGATGAAGTGGATCGACGAGGTCGCGTATGCGTGCGCGGCCGTGTGGTCGAGCCGCTATTGCGTGACGGTGAGCGTCGGCAACATCCGGTTCCAGCGGCCGATTCTGGTCGGCAATCTGGTCGAGCTGAAGGCGCGCGTCGTCGCGACGGGCCGCACCAGCATGCACATTCACGTGTCCGTGCACGCCGGCGATCCGAAGGGCGGCGTGCTGCGTCAGACGACGGACTGCCTCGTCGTGTTCGTCGCCGTCGACGAAAACGGCAACCCGGTGCCGGTGCCGCCGTTCGTCCCCGAGACCGCCGAGCAGAAGGTGCTCGCGAAGTATGCGAGCGACGTGCGCGCCGCGCTCGACAAGATCATCGAGATGAAGCCCGAGGAAGTGGCGAACGGCACGGTCTGACGGCTGCGGGCGCAGCCGTCGCGCCGCGCCCGCCGCGCCCGTCGCCACATCGCGCGAAACCCGCGATCAGCGCGAACCGATCATCTGCTCGGGCCGCACCCATTCGTCGAATTCCGCTTCGGTGAGGTAGCCGAGCGCGAGCGCGGCCGCCTTCAGCGTCGTGCCTTCCTTGTGCGCCTTCTTCGCGATCTGCGCGGACTTGTCGTAGCCGATGTGCGGATTGAGCGCGGTCACGAGCATCAGCGATTCGTTCAACAGCAGGTCGATGCGCGCCCGGTTCGGCTCGATGCCGACCGCGCAGTGGTCGTTGAAGCTCTGCGCGCCGTCGGCGAGCAGGCGCACCGACTGCAGCACGTTGTGCGCGATCATCGGCCGGAACACGTTCAGTTCGAAGTTGCCGCTCGCGCCGCCGACGTTTACCGCGACGTCGTTGCCGAACACCTGGCAGCACAGCATCGTCACGGCTTCCGACTGCGTCGGGTTCACCTTGCCCGGCATGATCGAGCTGCCCGGCTCGTTTTCCGGAATCGACAACTCGCCGAGCCCGCAGCGCGGCCCGCTCGCGAGCCAGCGCACGTCGTTCGCGATCTTCATCAGCCCGGCCGCGACCGTCTTGAGCGCGCCGTGTGCGAACACCAGCGCGTCGGCGGCCGCCATCACCTCGAACTTGCTCGGCGCGGTGACGAACGGCAGCTTGGTCAGGCGCCCGATCTCGTCGGCCACGCGCACCGCGAATTCCGGATGCGCGTTCAGCCCGGTGCCGACCGCGGTGCCGCCGAGCGCGAGCTCGTACAGGTGCGGCAGCGCCGATTCGACGTGCCGGATGCCCTGGTCGAGCTGCGCGACGTAACCGGAGAACTCCTGGCCGAGCGTGAGCGGCGTCGCGTCCTGCAGGTGCGTGCGGCCGATCTTCACGATATCGGCGAACGCCTTCGACTTCGCGTCGAGCGTCGTGCGCAGCGTGCGCAGCGCGGGCAGCAGGTGGTTGACGATCGCGTAGGCGGCCGCGACGTGCATCGCGGTCGGGAACACGTCGTTCGACGACTGGCCGCGGTTCACGTCGTCGTTCGGATGAACCTTGCGCGCTTCGCCGCGCTCGCCGCCGAGCAGCTCGCTCGCACGGTTCGCGATCACTTCGTTCAGGTTCATGTTGGTCTGCGTGCCGGAGCCCGTCTGCCACACGGCGAGCGGGAATTCACGCGGATGCTTGCCCGCGATGATCTCGTCGGCCGCATCGATGATCGCGCGCGCCTTGTCGTCGGCGAGGACGCCGAGCGCCTGGTTCACGGCGGCCGCGGCGCGCTTCACGATCGCGAGCGCGTGGATCAGCTCGGGCGACTGCTTCTCCGTCGAGATCCGGAAATTCTGCAGCGAGCGCTCGGTCTGCGCGCCCCAGAGCCGGTCGGCGGGCACGGCGATCTCGCCGAACGTGTCGCGTTCCATCCGAACTGCTTCGTTCATGATGCACTCCTGTCGGAAAGGGAAGGGCCGCGCGTCGCGCGGCGTCGGGCATGGCGTGGTGTGGCGTGATGCGGCATGAGGCAGTCGCGCCGCCGGCGCGGCGTCGCGGATGCGTCAGCGGACAAGCATAGCGCCGGCCGCGATTTCGCGTCGTGTCGCGCTTTACCGCGGCGCGGCGATCAGCGACGACGTCTTCAGATGGAAGCGCCACGCCATCAGCACGGCGACGCTCGCGAGGCCGGCCGCGAGGCCCCACCACAGGCCGCGTGCGCCGAGCCCCGCGTGAAAGGCGAGCCAGTACCCGGTCGGAAAGCCGATGCCCCAGTAGCCGAAGGTCGCCGCGAGCATCGGGATGCGCGTATCGCGCAGCCCGCGCAGCGCGCCGGAGCCCACCGTCTGCATCCCGTCGACGATCTGGAACACCGCGGCGATGCCGAGCAGCGACGCGGCGAGCGATACGGTCGCCGCGTTGGCCGGGTCGTCGAGGTGCAGATACAGGCCGACGATCGCGTGCGGCGCGAGGATCAGCACGAGCCCCGACAGCGACATGAACGCGACGCCGAGGCCGAGCGCGACGAAGCCCGCATGCCGCGCGGCGACCGGGTCGCCGGCGCCGATCCAGTAGCCGACCCGCACGTTGGCCGCCTGGCCGATCGCGAGCGGCACCATGAACGCCACCGACGCGACGTTCAGCGCGATCTGGTGCGCCGCAAGCGCCGTCGCGCCGAGCACGCCGACGGTCAGCCCGGTCGCGAGAAAGAGCGTCGATTCGACGCCGTACGTGATCGCGACCGGCCAGCCGATGCCGATCAGCTCGCCCATCATCGGCAGCTTCGGGCGCGCGGCGCTCACGAAGTGGCGGAACCGCGCGCGGCCGTGCAGCAGCCAGATCAGCGCGAACGCGGTGAGCCAGATCGTGATGGTGGTCGCGACCGCGGAGCCGAGGAAGCCGAGCCTCGGCAGGCCGTATGCGCCGTGGATCAGGCCGTAGTTCAGCACGGCATTGACGCCGATGCCGCCGATCGACACCCACAGCAGCCGCCGCGCGGCGCCGATCGCCGGCAGGAAGGCCCGCATCAGCCCGACGCCGATCAGGCTGCCGAGCGCCGCGAAGCGCAGGATGCCGGTGTATTCGCCGACGTGCTGCGCGAGCGTCGGCGGCTCGTGGAACATCAGCAGGAGCGGTTCCGACAGCGACAGCGCGACGACCGCCGGAATCGCGAGCAGCACCGACAGCACGAAGCCGGTCCAGTAGATGTGCGGCACGCGATGTTCGGCCTGCGCGCCGCGCGCATGCGCGACGCTCACGCTGACGGACGACAGCACGCCCTGCAGCACGGTCACGATGACGAAGAAGAAATTCGCGCCGAGGCCGCCGGCCGCCAGCGAATCGGGGCCGAGCGAGCCGAGCAGCACGGTGTCGGTGACGCTCATCGCCATCTGCGAGAGCTGCGCGATCGCCAGCGGTGCGGCGAGGCGCGCGGTATCGACGGCATGGCGGGAGAGCGACGGCGGCGCGGCGGCCGTCCGCGTGAGACCGGAATGCGACATGGGATGGGCGCTCGCGCGGCGACAGGCCGGCGCTGTCCGTATTTATTTTGAGAGACGCCTAGCTTACGGCTTTCTTCGAATGGTGTCGAACGCGCGCGCCGATGGCCATGTCGGGCTCAGGGGCACCGCTACGCGTCGTGGACCGCGATGCGCGTGTCGCCGAACAGCACGACCTGGCCCGCGCGAATCTTGCAGGTCTTGCGCAGTTCGACCACGCCGTCGACCTTCACCGCGCCGGACGCGACGAACATCTTCGCCGTTCCGCCGCTGTCCGCGAGGCCGGTGATCTTGAGCAGGTTGTGCAACTCGACGTATTCGCCGGTCAGCGTGAAATCCAGATTGGGCATGACGAAGGTGGCGCGGGCTGCGCGGGAGGAATCGCCCCGCATCATACGGCAGCAACGCGGGCCGCGCGAGTGCGCCGGCCTGTTGTTAGCGTCTGTGAGCGAGACGTCAGCAAATGAAACGGTGGGTAACAGTCTGAGAGATTCGAGAACCGGTGCCGCCGGGCGCGGGTCTTTCATCGTGCCTGCTGCGTGTTGCGGCAGGTCACGCGACGGAGCGTATCGATGCGTTCCGCGCCCGCAACTTCTCGAGGAGGATAGTCATGTCCAAGATTCGTACGATGCTGATCGGTGCCGCGCTGACGGTGTTTGCCACTTCGGCCGCGTTTGCCCAGACGGGAACGGCCGCGCAGGGCACGGCCGGTGCCGGCGTGCAGACCCAGGCGCCGGGCGCGGGCGAGGGCGCCGGTGCGGGCATGCAGGGCGGTGCCGGCGCGAACGCGTCGGGCAACGCGGTCGGCGACGGCGCGACCGATACGGCGGCTTCGTCGGTCCATTCGACCAAGAAGCACATGAAGCACACGACGAAGTCGGCCAAGCATCGTGCCGGCACGACCAAGTCGAAGGTCGGCGACGAAGCCGTGGAAGGCGGCGCTTCGGCTGCCGGCGGGACGCAGTAAGCGGTGTCGGGCCGCCGCTCGCCGCTCGCCCCGGACGGCGCGGCGTGACGATGTGACGACGTGGCGGCGACACTCGCGCGGCCCGGTTCGCTTGATGCGAGCCGGGCCGCGCTTCATTCGGGCAGACCGGCGCTCAGGGCCGCCGCTGTTCCGGCCCCGGCCCCGGTGCCGGGCGCGCGGCGACCGGCGCGAAGACGCTGCGCAGCCACGCGGCGAGCCGCGCGAACACGTCGTACGGCTCTTCGACGAAGATCTCCGGCTTCAGGAGCCGCAGATATTCCATCAGCTGCTGCGCTTCCTGTTTCTGGAACGATCCGTGCGACAGCGCGAGCCGCAGCAGCCCGCGCAGTTCGCCGAGCTTGTCGCGCGCCGCGCTGCCGACGCTCATCTCGCACGCGAGCTTGGCCTCGTAGATGCGCTGCCGCAGCGATTCGGCGAGTCGCCACGCGGGCGTCTGCATCATTTCCTCGAGCGCCTGGATGTCCTGCACCGCGCTCTTGATCTGCGCGGCCATCGGATCGACCAGCGACGCATCGCCCTGCGCCTCGGCGACGATCGCCTTGGCCCAGTCGCGGCACGCCTTCGCGAGTTCGTCGGGCGTCCATTCGGCGCGCGACGCGAAGCCGAAGCCGAACTCGCCGGCCTGCCGCATCAGGATCGCGACGACGTCCGGGAATTCCTTGTCGAGCGTGCGTTTCGCCCACGCGTACTGACCGCCTTCGAGCATCCGCTGCACCGCGTGCTCGGTCAGCGGCACCATGTTGTCGAGCAGCTTGGCGCGCAGGAAGTCCTCGAACGACGGCGTCGCGAATTGCGGGTCGAGTTTCAGCGACACGCGCACGAATGCGTCGTAGTCCTTGCGCAGGGACGCAAGCGTGTCGTCCTTGAGGGAAAGAGTGATCTGGCCCATGAATGGTCTCGATGGCGGCCCGTGCGGACCGGTGGCCGCCACTGTCCGCCGGTACGGGCGCGGCGTCGGCGGACCGGTTCACGCCGAGGCCGATGGCGGGTCTTCATCCGCTATATCGGCCCGCGCGACGAAAACTTGAGCACCGCCGGCGACGCTCGTCAGGCCGGCAGCCAGTGGGGGATCACGACCCCTTGCCAGAAGAAGAACACTGCGAGCCCGACCGCGATCGTCACGAGCGGCCGGCGCGTCGTCGCGGACACGAGCACGGCCGCGAGCGCACCGACGAGCTGCGGATTGCGCCAGGTGATCTCGGCCGTGCCGCCGTGCGGGGCGACGGTCATTGGCACGATGATCGCGGTCAGCACGGTGACGGGGACGAAGCCGAGCGCGGTCCGCACCAGCGGCGGGAAGGTCAGCCGCTCGCCGAACAGGAACAGCGTCGTGCGGATCGCATAGGTGATGGTGGCCATGCCGAGGATCAGCAGCGCGTAGCTCACGATGCGGCCTCCGTGCGCGAATCGGGCCGCGCGCGCTCGCGCGCGAGCGTGAGCGTGAGCGCGACGCCGACCGCGACGCCGGCGGCTACCGCACCCAGCAGCCCGAGCTTGTACGGCCAGCCCTGCCAGAAGTACGCGAGCGTGCCGGCCGTCGCGGCGGCCGCGAAGTAGCGCAGCGTGCGCAGCTGCGGCACGACGATCGAGATGAAGGTGGCCGCCATCGCGAAGTCGAGGCCGAGCGACTGCAGGCCGGGGAACGCCGCGCCGAAGCCGATGCCGGCGAGCGTCCAGACCTGCCAGTTCAGGTACATCGCGAGGCCCGAGCCGAAGAAATAGTGGGGGCCGATCGTGCCGGGCTTGAAGTGCCGGTAGTGGGCGTACGCGACCGCGAACACTTCGTCGGTCATCAGCGCGCCGAGCGTCGCGCGCCAGCGCAGCGGCAGGTGGGCGACATAGGGCGCGAGCGTCGCGCTGTACAGCAGGTGGCGCAGGTTCACGATCAGCGTGGTCGCGAGCACGACGACGAAGCTCGCGCTGCCGGCGATCAGGCCGAGCGCGATGAATTGCGCGGAGCCCGCGAACACCGTCAGGGACATCAGCGCGCCGTGCCACGCGGCGAGCGGGCCGCCGGCGACCAGCGTGCCGAAGATCACGCCGAACGGGGCGGCGCCGATCATCATCGGGATCGTGTCGCGCGCGCCGTCGAGCGATTCGGTCAACGCACGGCGCGGCGGTGCGGAGGAAGTGGGTGTCGGGTTCAAAGTGCGCGTCTCCATGACGACGGAGGATAGCGGGGCGAGGCGCGTCGCGGCTTGTACGTTCTTGCGGCGGCGCGGGGCGCTGGCGCGGGCGCCGGTGGGCGGCGCAAGACGCGTGCCGAGTAGGATGGGGGTTTGGTTGTGCTTGGTTCGGTTGCGGTGGAGGCGCAGTCGGCGGTAGTGGTGGACGCCGAAGCGAACCTGAACTGGAACTGGAAGCGAAACCGGAATCCGAGGCGAAACCGGCGCCGTAGGCGAACGAGGCGTATGCCTCAGCGCGCCTGCCAGCGCCCCGGCGGGACGCCGAACATCCGCTTGAAGTGCCGTGTGAAGTGGCTTTGATCGACGAAGCCGGTGGCCGCGGCGACGTCGGCGACCGATGCGCCCGCGCGCAACGGCGCAAGCGCGCGCTGCAGCCGCAACTGGTTGCGCCATGCGTGCGGCGGCATCCCGATCGTGCGCGTGAACAAGCGCGCCGCGTGAAACGGCGACAGGCCGACGGCCTGCGCGACGTCGTCGAGCGTGACGCTGCACGTGAGATCGGCGGCGAGCCGTTCGCGCATGGCGTCGACGCGCGGCTCGTCGGCCGCGAGCGCGTGCGGTTGCAGCCGCGCGTCGGCATGACGCGCGATCAGCGTCGACAGCGCATCGAGCAGCGCCGTTTCGGCGGCGAGCGGATCGTAGACCGGCAGCGCGCCGCTTGCCGCGCCGGCGTGCGCGGAATGCAGGGCATCCGCCGAATCCACGCGTTCACCCGCCACGCACTCGCTCCCGGCCTCCATCATTCGGTGCGCGCGCGCGAGTCGTGCCGCGAGATCGGTGTCGCGGATCACGCCGTTCGGGAACCACGGCGCGTCCTGCGGCCGGCCGACGATCATGCTGGCCAGCGTGCGCAGGTAAGCAACCGGCACGTAGCTGACGCGATAGCACCACCCTTCGTCGGTCGCGCGCGAGCCCGTGTGGACTTCGCCGGGATTGATCACCGGCACCGTGCCGGTTTCGGCGACATGGCCGCTGCCGCGGCACATGTAGCGCTCGGCGCCTTCCAGGATCACGGGAATCGTGTACGCGTCGTGCCAGTGCGGCGCGAACGTGTGGTTGCGATAGGTGGCCGTGAGCAGGTCCGCGTCCGGCAGCAGCGGCGTGCGCCAGTAGCGGGCGGAATCGGGAAGGCGGGCAGCGGGCATGGTGGGGCGCGAAGCGGTCGATCCGACAGTGTATCGTTCGTGCGCGCGGCCCGCGTGCGCCTACTTGACCGGAATCGTCGTGCCGGCCGGCATCGGCACCGCGGTGACGGCGTTCTTCGGGCTGCCGCTGACGACGCGATCGCTGTAGGTCAGGTAGACGAGCGTGTTGCGCTTCGTATCGACGACGCGCACGACGTGCAGCGTCTTGAAGATGAACGACATGCGCTCGCTGAACACGTCGGTCTGCTGCTTGAGCGGTTCCTTGAAGCTGAGCGGCCCGACTTGCCGGCACGCGATCGACGCTTCGGTCGGATCTTCGGCGACGCCCAGCGTGCCCTTGATCCCGCCGGTGCGCGCGCGCGACACGTAGCAGGTGACGCCGGTCACGAGCGGATCGTCGTACGCTTCGACGACCACGCGATCGGAGCCCGTCACGCGAAAGTGGGTGTTGACGCTGCCGACTTCCTCCGCGTGCGCGAGCGGCGCGGCGGCAACGGCGGATAGCAGCAGGGCGGAACGAGCGGCGTAAAGGAGGCGATGCTTCATCGACGTGGCCGGATGCAAATGGGAGACAGAGACTCTAGCATGCGCCGCCGCGGCGAACGGGCGCCGGAAAGACAAAAGGCCCGTCGAATGACGGGCCTTTCATTGTCTGGCTCCCCGACCTGGGCTCGAACCAGGGACCTACGGATTAACAGTCCGGCGCTCTACCGACTGAGCTATCGGGGAATAAATCGGTACATCTGCATGTGTGTTCGGTGACCAACAAAAAACCCGTCCACTTTCAACGGGCCTTTGCTTTTTGGCTCCCCGACCTGGGCTCGAACCAGGGACCTACGGATTAACAGTCCGGCGCTCTACCGACTGAGCTATCGGGGAACAAACATCAACAGCAGAGAAACGAGATTTTATGGAGTGGCTTCTGACCTGTCAATACCTTTGGGCGGCGACATGCAAAATTTTTTGCGGCGCCGCTGCTGGATCAGCGCTCGAGCAGGTGCAGCTTGTCCTGCACGTCCTTCCACTCGTCCGCGTCGGCCGGTGCCGGCTTGGTCTTGGTGATCGACGGCCAGTTCTTTGCCAGTTCGGCGTTCAGCGCGGTGAACTGCTGCTGGTCGCCCGGAACGTCTTCTTCGGCATAGATCGCGTTGGTCGGGCATTCGGCGACGCACACTGCGCAGTCGATGCACTCGTCCGGATCGATGGCGAGAAAGTTGGGACCTTCACGGAAGCAATCCACCGGGCATACATCCACGCAATCCGTGTATTTGCACTTGATGCAGCCTTCGGTCACAACGTGAGTCATTAAAACGCTCCTGCTTGGCGGTATATATGGGGTGGCGTTTGCGCCAAAAGCGGCATTGTAACTGAAGCGCAAAACCCGCATCGCGTGCTCGACTTTCCGGCTTATATCGTTTCGTGATTAGTTTATGGGGCGATGGCAGGCCTGCGCGGTGACGGCGCCGCCGCACGCGCGCGCCGGACGGCTTCACGATGGTCCGTCCCGCATTCGGGTAACATGGCCGGCAGACCGGGCGGCGCGCCGTGCGCCGGGGCCTTGTCACGATATTGGCGGTGCCGCAAACATGATCATTACTTCGCTGCTCGACACGGATCTCTACAAGTTCACGATGATGCAGGTCGTCCTGCATCACTTTCCTGCCGCAACGGTCGAGTACCGCTTCCGGTGTCGCACGCGCGGCGTCGATCTCGTGCCGTACATCGACGAGATCCGCGACGAGGTGCGCGGCCTCTGCGCGCTGCGCTTCACCGACGTCGAGCTCGACTACCTGCGGCGCATGCGCTTCATCAAGAGCGACTTCGTCGATTTCCTCGCGCTGTTCCACCTCAACGAGAAGTACATTTCGATCATGCCTTCGCCGAAGGGCAACGGCGAGATCGACATCGTGATCGAAGGGCCGTGGCTGCATACGATCCTGTTCGAGATCCCGGTGCTCGCGATCGTCAACGAAGTCTATTTCCGCAACACGCAGCGCGAGCCCGACTACCGCGAAGGCCGCGAGCGGCTGCGCGACAAGATCAAGCTGCTCGGCGCGAAGCCCGAGTTCGCCGACTGCAAGATCGCCGACTACGGCACGCGCCGCCGCTTCTCGAAGGTGTGGCACGAGGAAGTCGCGCTGACGCTGCGCGACGGGCTCGGCCCGCAATTCGCCGGCACGAGCAACGTGTTCTACGCGATGAAGCACGACCTCACGCCGCTCGGCACGATGGCGCACGAATACCTGCAGGCGTGTCAGGCGCTCGGGCCGCGGCTGCGCGATTCGCAGACCTACGGTTTCGAGATGTGGGCGAAGGAGTATCGCGGCGACCTCGGGATCGCGCTGTCGGACGTCTACGGGATGGACGCGTTCCTGAACGACTTCGACATGTACTTCTGCAAGCTGTTCGACGGCGCGCGCCACGATTCGGGCGATCCGTTCGACTGGGGCGAGCGCATGCTGCGCCACTACGAGGCGAACCGCTGCGACCCGCGCACCAAGGTGCTCGTGTTCTCGGACGCGCTCGACATCCCGAAGGTCATGCAGCTGTACGAACGGTTCCGCGGCCGCTGCAAGCTCGCGTTCGGCGTCGGCACCAACCTGACCAACGATCTCGGTTACGTGCCGCTGCAGATCGTGATCAAGATGGTCCGCTGCAACGGCCAGCCGGTCGCCAAGCTGTCCGATTCGCCGGGCAAGAGCATGTGCGACGACAAGGCGTATCTCGCGTACCTGCGTCAGGTATTCGGGATCGCGCAGCCGGTCGGCGACGACGCTTCGCAGTAGGCGTTCGCCGCACGGCGACGTGCGGCGCGGCGGGGGCGGCCGGTATAATCCGACGGTATCGCACGCCAACGTCACGAGGACCGTTCATGGACACTTCCGCTGCCCGTCGCCAGATCCTCGCACGCATCCGCGCGGCGCAAGGACGCGCGCCCGAACCCGATGCAGCGGAGCGCGACGGCGTCGCCGACTATCTCGCCCGTCATCCCGAAGGCCCGCGCCCGGCGCCGCCGGCCGACCTCGTCGCCGCGTTCGTCGCCGAAGCGGCGCGCCTGTCCACCACCGTCGACGAAGTCGCGACGCTCGCCGACGCACCGGCCGCCGCCGCACGCTATCTCGGCGCGCACGGGCTGCCGCTGCAGGCCGTCGCCTGGCGCACGCTCGCCGAACTCGACTGGGCCGGCGCCGGCCTGTCGGTCGAATGCCGCAAGCCGCGCGACGGCGATCTGGTCGGCCTGACCGGCTGCTTCTGCGCGACCGCCGAAACGGGCTCGCTGGTGCTGCTGTCCGGCCCCGACACCTATGCATCGGCCGGCCTGCTGCCGGAGACGCACATCGCGATCGTGCCGGCTTCGCGCATCGTCGCCGGTCACGAAGATGCGTTCGCGCTGATCCGTGCGGAGCGCGGCGAGTTGCCTCGCGCGGTCAACTTCATCTCGGGGCCGTCGCGCACCGGCGACATCGAGCAGACCATCGTGCTCGGCGCACACGGCCCGTACCGCGTGCACGCGATCATCGTGCGCGGCGCATGACGCGCCGGCCGCATCTCACCTCACTCGTAGAAGGACGTTCTGCATGAAACGACATGCCGCCTGGGCGGGCATGGCGTCGGGCGCCGCGCTTGGCGCGGTTCCGGCGCTCGCATCGGCCGCCACGCTCGACGGTGCCACGCTGTCCGCGCTGTGGGGCATCCCGTTCGCCGGGATTCTGCTGTCGATCGCGGTGTTCCCGCTGATCGCGCCCGTGTTCTGGCATCACCATTTCGGCAAGATCGCCGCCGCGTGGGCGGTTGCGTTCCTGGCGCCGTTCGCCGTTGTGTTCGGCGCCCGCACCGCGTTCGGTACGCTCGTGCACGCGCTGCTCGAGGAGTACATCCCGTTCATCGTGCTGCTGACCGCGCTGTACACGGTGGCCGGCGGCATCTGCGTGAACGGCAACCTGCACGGCACGCCGAAGCTGAACACCGCGATCCTCGCGCTCGGCACGCTGCTCGCGAGCGTGATGGGCACGACCGGCGCGGCGATGCTGCTGATCCGCCCGCTGCTGCGCGCGAACGACAACCGCAAGCACGTCGTGCACGTCGTGATCTTCTTCATCTTCCTGGTCGCGAATGCGGGCGGCTCGCTGTCGCCGCTCGGCGATCCGCCGCTGTTCCTCGGCTTTCTGAACGGCGTGAGCTTCTTCTGGACGACCACCCATCTGGCGCTGCCGATGCTGTTCATCTGCGCGCTGCTGCTGACGCTGTTCTTCGTGCTCGACACGTACTTCTACCGGAAGGGCGGCGAAGAGCGGCCGGCCGCGCTCGATCCGACGCCCGACGACGTCGCGCTGTCGATCGACGGCAAGATCAACTTCGTGCTGCTCGCGGCGGTGATCGGCCTCGTGCTGATGAGCGGCATCTGGAAGCCCGACGTCGCGTTCGACGTGTGGGGCACGCACGTCGCGCTGCAGAACCTCGTGCGCGACGTCGCGCTGATCGTCGTGGCGCTCGCGTCGCTCGCGCTGACGCCGCGCTCGGCACGCGAGGGCAATGCGTTCAACTGGGCGCCGATCGAGGAAGTCGCGAAGCTGTTCGCGGGGATCTTCGTGACGATCGCGCCGGTGATCGTGATCCTGCGCGCCGGCGCCGACGGCGCGTTCGCGCAGATCGTCCATCTCGTCACGGGCGCCGACGGCAAGCCGATCGACGTGATGTACTTCTGGGCAACGGGCTTGCTGTCGTCGTTCCTCGACAACGCGCCGACCTACCTCGTGTTCTTCAACCTCGCCGGCGGCGACGCGCAGGCGCTGATGACGACCGGCGCGACGACGCTCGCCGCGATTTCGGCGGGCGCGGTGTTCATGGGCGCGAACAGCTACATCGGCAATGCGCCGAACTTCATGGTGAAGGCGATCGCGGAGTCGCGCGGCGTGAGGATGCCGAGCTTCTTCGCGTATCTCGGCTGGGCGTTCGCGGTACTGGTGCCCGTGTTCCTGCTGACGTCGTGGATCTTCTTCACGGCGTAGGCGGGCAAATTTCAACCCAGCGTGCACGGCACGGCGGCGCGCGACGCGCCGCGTGCCGGCCGCGGCATGCGGAGATGGCGATGCAGAAGATCCTGGTCGCACGCCCGATTTTTCCGGACGTGATCGAACGGCTCGAACAGTATTTTGAAGTCGACTGGAACAACGGCGACGCGCTCGCGCCCGATGCGCTCGCCGCCCGGCTCGCCGACAAGGACGGCGCGCTGACGGCCGGCGACCCGATCGGCGCGGCCGCGCTCGCGGCGGCGCCGCGGCTGCGCGTCGTGTCGAACATGGCGGTCGGCTACAACAACTTCGACATGGCCGCGTTCAACGCGGCGAACGTGCTCGGCACCAACACGCCGGACGTGTTGAACGAGTCCACCGCCGATTTCGGCTGGGCGCTGATGATGGCCGCCGCGCGCCGGATCGCCGAATCCGAACACTGGCTGCGCGCCGGGCACTGGCGCAAATGGGCGTACGACGGCTTTCTCGGCAGCGACATCTACGGGTCGACGCTCGGCGTGATCGGGATGGGGCGCATCGGCCAGGCGCTCGCGCGCCGCGCGCGCGGCTTCGGCATGCAGGTGATCTATCACAACCGCTCGCGCGTCGCGCCGGAAATCGAGGCGGAGCTCGCCGCGCAGTACGTATCGAAGGACGAGCTGCTGGCGCGCGCCGATCACGTCGTGCTGGTGCTGCCGTACACGAAGGAGAACCACCACACGATCGGCGCGGCCGAGCTGGCGAAGATGAAGCGCACCGCGACGCTCACCAACATCGCGCGCGGCGGCATCGTCGACGACGCGGCGCTGGCCGTCGCGCTGCGCGACGGCACCATCGCCGCGGCCGGCCTCGACGTGTTCGAAGGCGAGCCGAGCGTGCATCCGGCGCTGCTGGAGGTGCCGAACGTCGTGCTGACGCCGCACATCGCGAGCGCCACCGAAAAGACGCGCCGCGCGATGGCGAACCTCGCCGCCGACAACCTGATCGCCGCGCTCGGCGAAGGGCCGCGCGCCGGCCAGCCGCCGAATCCGATCAACCCTGACGTGATCGGGAAGCCGCGCGCATGACCACGACGTTGTTGTTGGCGGCGATCGTCGTGCTGGCCGTCGCGCTGTCGGTGGCGGTGTTCGCGATGCTGCGCGGCGGCGGCCGCGACGATGCGGTCGTGCTCGGCGACCAGATCGAGGACGCCGCGCATGCGCAGGCGCTCGCAATCGAGCGGCTCGAACGCGAGCTGCGCGGCGAGATCGTCGACAACGCGCGCGGCTCGCGCACCGAGCTGGCCGGCAGTTTCTCGCAGCTGCAGCAGACGCTCGCGACGCAGCTCACGAGCATCGCGACCGTGCAGAACAACCAGATCGACGGCTTCGCGCAACAGCTCGCTAAGCTCGTCGCCGGCAACGCGCAGCAGTTCGACGCGATGCGCGAAAGCGTGCAGCGCCAGGCGCAGCAGGCGCGCGAGGAGCAGACGGTCGCGCTGCGGCTGTTCGGCGACACGCTGAACCGGCAGCTCACGCAACTGACCGAGGCCAACGACCGCCGGATCGGCGAAGTGCGCGCGACGCTCGAGCAGCGGCTGAAGGAAATCGAGACGAACAACGCGGCGAAGCTCGAGGAGATGCGCCGCACCGTCGACGAGAAGTTGCATGCGACGCTCGAGCAGCGGCTCGGCGAATCGTTCAAGCTCGTCTCGGACCGTCTCGAGCAGGTGCACCGCGGGCTCGGCGAAATGCAGACGCTGGCGGCCGGCGTCGGCGACCTGAAGAAGGTGCTGACCAACGTGAAGACGCGCGGCACGTGGGGCGAGGTGCAGCTCGAGGCGTTGCTCGAGCAGATGCTCACGCCCGACCAGTACGCGAAGAACGTCGCGACCGTCCCGAAGAGCAGCGAACGCGTCGAATTCGCGATCCGGCTGCCGGGCCGCGACGCCGGCACGCGCGACGCGGCGCCGGTATGGCTGCCGATCGACGCGAAATTCCCGCGCGAGGACTACGAGCGGCTGATCGACGCGCAGGAGCGCGCCGATGCGGCGGCCGTCGAAGAAGCGGGGCGTGCGCTCGAAGCGCGGGTGCGGATGGAAGCGCGCACGATTGCCGAGAAATACGTCGCACCGCCGCACACCACCGATTTCGCGCTGCTGTTCCTGCCGACCGAGGGGCTCTATGCGGAGATCCTGCGCCGGCCGGGGCTGACCGACCTGCTGCAGCGCGACTACCGCGTGACGGTGGCCGGGCCGACGACGTTGACGGCGCTGCTCAACAGCCTGCAGATGGGGTTCCGCACGCTCGCGATCGAGCAGCGTTCGAGCGAGGTGTGGCAGGTGCTCGGCGCGGTGAAGAGCGAGTTCGGCAAGTTCGGCGATGTGCTCGCGCGCACGAAGGCGCAGCTCGAAACGGTCACGCGCTCGATCGAGGCGGCCGAGCAGCGCACGCGCGTGATGGGCCGCAAGCTGAAGCAGGTCGAGGCGTTGCCCGACGAGACGGCCGCTGGCCTGCTCGGCGCGCAGGCCGCCGACGGCGCCGATGCCGACGATGCGTAGAGCGAAGCCCCACGCGCGCGGCTGAAGCGCGCTGAAACGAACGACGGGCGCCGTGGCGCCCGTCTTCTTTTGCGGCAGCGGTAGCGGCCGCGTAGCCGCGAGCGTTGCGCGTTCAGCGCGCGGCGAGCGCGTGAAGCGCGTCGCCGGTCATGCGCACGATGCGCCAGTCGGGCAGCACGGTCGCGCCCATCTTCTCGTAGAAGTCGATCGCGGGGCGGTTCCAGTCGAGTACCGACCATTCGAAGCGCGCGCAGCGGCGCTCGACGGCGAGCGCGGCGAGGTGCCGCAACAGCGCGGTGCCGAGCCCCGTGCCGCGTTGCGCCGGCTGCACGTACAGATCCTCGAGATACAGGCCGCGACGGCCGACGAACGTCGAATAGTTGTGGAAGAACAGCGCATACGCGACGATCGCGCCGTCCAGTTCGGCGACCAGCGCCTCGGCGGCCGGCCGTTCGCCGAACAGCGCGTCGGCCAGATCGGCCTCGGTCGCGACGAACAGGTGCGTGAGCTTCTCGAACTCGGCGAGCTCGCGCATCAGCGCGACGATCGCGCCGACATCGCGCGCTTCGGCCGGGCGGATCGGCGCTGCGCCGCTCACGCTTCCTCCGGCGGGTCGGACAGCACGATCTCGATGCCGCCGAAACGCGACGCGACCCAGTTGTACGCGTGGCATGCGATCCACAGCAGCACGAAGCCGAGGATCGCGTTCAGCAGCAGCGCGCTGAGGATCGTGCTGAGCTCGACCATCCCGTAGCGGATGTATGCGACCAGGATGCCGAGCAGCACGATCGGCACGCTGAACGTCAGGTAGACGAGGATCAGCGCCTTCGCGGTCTGCCCCGCGGCGATCGACGAGATTTGTTTCTTCATGTGTGGATTGCCCCCGTAGAGATATACCGATTGGAATTCAGATCAGGCCGTCGAGCGGCAGGATGTCGACCGGGGCGCCCGCGTCGACCGCCGCGCAGTCGTGGCCCAGGACGATGAAACAGTTCGCGGCCGCGAGGCCGCTCAGCGATGCGGAGCTCTGCGAGCCGGCCGGTGCGACGTGCCAGCGGCCGTCGGCCGCACGCGTCGCGATGGCGCGCAGGTATTCGGTGCGGCCCGGCCGCTTGTTCAGCCGCTGCGTGCTGAATGCGGCGTACATCGCCGGCGGTGGTGTCTGCGCGCCGGCCAGCGCGAGCAGCGCCGGGCGCACGATCGCGTAGAACGTCACGGCGGACGCGACCGGGTTGCCGGGCAGCCCGAAGAACAGCGTATGGCCGGCATCGCCGGCGGCGCGTGCGAGCGTGCCGCACGCGAGCGGCCGGCCGGGCCGCAGTGCGAGGCTCGCGAACGTCACGTCGCCGAGCCGCGTCATCACGTCCCGCGTGAAGTCCGCTTCGCCGACCGATACGCCGCCCGACGTGATCACCGCGTCGGCGCCTGCGGCGACCGCATCGCGCAGCGCGCGTTCGAGCGCCGCCGGATCGTCGCGAACGATGCCGAGATCGAGCGCGTCGAGGTGCAGCCGTTCGAGCATCGCGACCAGCATGGCGCGGTTGCTGTCGTACAGCGTGCCGTCCGCGCGCGGCTGGCCCGGTTCGCGCAGCTCGTCGCCGGTCGAGAACACGGCGACCCGCACGCGGCGGCGCACCGTGACCTCGCGCAGCCCGAACGACGCGAGCAGGCCGAGATCGGACGGACGCAGGATGCGGCCGGCGGCCAGCGCGCATGCGCCGCGCGCGAGATCCTCGCCGGCCTTGCGGCAATTCGCGCCGCGCGCGACGTCGTGCGCGGCGAAGCGGACGACGTCGCCCGCCACGCGCACGCGTTCCTGCGGAATGACGGTGTCGCAGCCGGCCGGCATCGGCGCGCCGGTCATGATGCGGATGCAGGCGCCGGGTGCGACGACGCCGTCGAACGGATGGCCGGCGAGCGCCGTGCCGGCGACCGTCAGCGCGATCTCGGCCGATGCGGCGGCCATGCTCGCGCCGCCGTCGAACGCATAGCCGTCCATCGCGGAATTGTCGTAAGCGGGAATGTCGAACGGCGCGTTCACGTCGGCCGCGAGCACGCGGTCGAGCGCATCGTGCAGCGACACGATGTCGCACGCGTCGACCGGCACCGCGAAGCGGCACGCGAGCGCCTGCGCATCGGCGAGCGACAGCGGAGCAGCGGAAGCGGGTGCGGGTGGGGAGGCGGACGAAGGTTGCGTGATCATCGGTCGGACTGCGCCGCAAGGCGTATCGGGTTCGTGGCCGGTGGCGCGAAAGGAGCGCCTGAGCGCGGACGCGCATGCGGCGGGCGGAAAACGCGGCCGATGCCGTCAGCGGCGGGCCAGCGCGGCGAGTTCCTGCCAGGAGTTGGCATTGTAAAACGCACGCTCGTCGCGAAACTCGACTTCGACCGTCTTGTGGCGTGCGTACCACGCACGCACCTTGCGCTCGCCGGCTGCGAGCGCGGCGGCGAGGTCGTCGGCGAGCGACGTGCGCAGCAGCGCGAAGGTCGGCTGCGGCGAGCGCGCGTGCTGGGCGTCGACGGTCACGGCCATCGCGATGTCGGCCCGATGCGCGTCGAAGGCCGCGTGCAGTCGCGCGACGAGGTCGGTCGGCAGGGAGGGCGTATCGCATGGCGCACAGACGACGAGCGGCGCGCGCGCCGCGCGCATGCCGGCGAGCAGCCCGGCGAGCGGGCCCGCGAAGTCCGGCGTTTCGTCCGGCACGACGCGCGCTCCGAACGGCGCGCCGAGTTCGGCATAGCGAGCGGCGTTGCGATTCGCGCTGATCACCATCTCGTCGACCTGGCCGGCGAGCCGGCGCAGCACGTGCAAGGCGAGCGGCGTGCCGTCGAGCAGCTGGAGGCCCTTGTCGGCCCCGTCCATGCGCGTCGCGCGTCCGCCGGCGAGCAGCAGGCCGGTGATCGAAGGCGTGACGGAAGCGGGCATCGTGACGGGGGAGGCGGGGCGCGGCGCGTCAGCCGCCGATGTACGACATTTCGACGCGCTTGCCCGCGCTGTCGGGCGCGGCGCTGCCGGCGGCGCTGCCGCGCAGCTGCGAATAGCGGTCGGTGCGGGCCTGCCAGATGCGGGCGATCGCAGTCGCGATCTCCGCGTCGCTCGCGCCGCCGCGCACCAGCGCGCGCAGGTCGTGGCCGCTCGATGCGAACAGGCACAGGTACAGCTTGCCTTCGGTCGACAGCCGCGCGCGCGTGCAGTCGCCGCAGAAGGCCTGCGTGACGCTGGAGATCACGCCGATCTCGCCGCGGCCGTCCGCATAGCCCCAGCGCTGCGCCGTCTCGGCGGCCGTGTGTGGCTCGAGCGGCACGAGCGGGAAGTGCTCGGCGATGCGCGCGACCACCTCCGCCGACGGCAGCACTTCGGTCATGTTCCAGCCGTTCGACGTGCCGACGTCCATGTATTCGATGAAGCGCAGGATCACGCCGGTGCCGCGAAAACGCTCGGCCATCGGCACGATCTCCGTGTCGTTGGTGCCGCGCTTCACGACCATGTTGACCTTGACCGGCGCGAGGTCCACGGCCTGGGCGGCGAAGATGCCGTCGAGCACGTCGGCGCTGGCGAAGTCGGCGTCGTTCATGCGCTTGAACAGCGCGTCGTCGAGCGCGTCGAGGCTGACCGTCACGCGCGTGAGGCCGGCATCCTTCAGCGCGCGCGCCTTGCGCGCGAGCAGCGAGCCGTTGGTGGTCAGCGTGACGTCGAGCGGGCGGCCGTCGTGGGTGGTGAGGCGCGCGAGGCGCTCGATCAGGAATTCGAGGTTCTTGCGCAGCAGCGGCTCGCCGCCGGTGATCCGGATCTTCTCGACGCCGTGTGCGACGAACAGCCGCGCCACGCGCTCGATCTCTTCGTGCGTGAGCAGCGCGCTGTGCGGCAGGAACGGGTAGTCCTTGTCGAACACGTCGCGCGGCATGCAGTAGACGCACCGGAAGTTGCAGCGGTCCGTCACCGAGATGCGCAGGTCGCGCAGCGGCCTGGCGAACCTGTCGGTCAGCGCGCCGTCGGGCGTGTGCGCGACGCCGGAGATATCGGGCATCGCGCTGACGTCGGCGAGGGGAATGATGCGTCGGGACATATCTAAAGAAGTGCGAGCCGGGCTTGTATTCTAGCCGCAAGCGGTGTTTCGGGCTGGTGAGCGCAAACCCGCGGTACGAAAAAGAAAAAGCCCGCCGAAGCGGGCTTTCTCGGGCTGCGACGCGCTTAACGCTGCGACGTCTCGACCTGCTGCATCGGGGTCGAATCGGCCGGCGGCAGCGGCTTGCGTTCGCGCGGCACGCGGGCCGCGCGCGGCAGGCGCGATGCGGCTTCCTGGGCGGCGCGGAACTTGTCGGCGTCGGTGTTCACCCACACCAGACCGGCCTGTTCCAGTACGACCTCGAGGCCGGCCGAAACGGGCGCAGCAGCCGCAGGAGCCGGCGTCGCGGGTGCCGGCGCTGCAACGGTTTCGACCGGGGCAGCTTCGACGCGAGCAGCTTCGACCGGTGCCGCTTCGACGCGAGCCGGTTCGGCCGGGGCCGGTGCGGCTTCGACTGCGACGACCGGTGCCGGCGCGGCGTGCTCGACGGGCGCGGACTGCGGCGCTTCGACGGCAGCCGGCTCGGCCGGCACTTCGAATGCGTCGGTCGGCGAAACCGCGACCGGCGCCGGGCCTGCTTCCACAGCGGCGGCCGGGGCGACCGATGCCGTTGCGGCTGCCGGAGCGGCGATGGCCGGCTCCAGCGGCGCGACCGGCGTCGCTTCGACGCGTACCGGTGCCGGTTGCGGCTCGACTGCGGCCGGTGCGGCGGCTTCGGCGTGCTGCTCGACCGCGGTTTCGGCCACGACGGCGCCTGCTGCCGCGACGGCAGCCACGGCGGCCGGTGCAGTCGCTGCGGCCGTATGAGCCGGTGCTGCTGCGCTCGACTCGGTCGCTACTTCCTGCACGGCGGCTTCATCGCCGACGCCGTGCTCGGCGACTGCGCCTTCTTCCTCGCGCTCGCGACGACCGCCACGGCGGCCGCGGCGGCGACGGCGACGTTCCTCGCCACTGGCTTCCGCGTCGGCTGCGGCATCTGCGCCGGGCAGCGCAACTGCGGCGGCCTGGTCGGCTTCCTCGTCCGGATGGTTCTCGCCACGGTTGACCGTCTCGAGCGTCGCCGCGTGTTGGGTCGGCTTACGGCGCTCACCGCGCTCGCCGCGTTCACCACGCTCGCGACGTTCGCCGCGTTCCTGGCGCTCGCCGCGCCCGGCTGCGTCGCCGGCTTCCAGCTGCTCGGCGCGCTCGCGCGGTTCACGGGGCTCGCGGGCCTCGCGTGCCTCGCGGTTTTCACGCGGCTCGCGACCTTCGCGCGGGCCTCGGCCTTCGCGACCTTCGCGGCCCTCACGACCTTCGCGGTTCTCGCGCGGTTCGCGGCCTTCACGCGGCTCGCGAGCCTCGCGCGGTTCACGACCTTCGCGCGCTTCCTTGCCTTCGCGCTCGAGGCGCGGGCCGCGGCCTGCCGCTGCCTGGTCGCGTCCGCCCTGAGCCTGCGGGCCGCCACGACGGTTACGGTTGCGATCGCCGCCGCGCTGCTCCGACTTCTCGGTGCGCTCGCGGGCCGGACGGGCAGCCGGTTCGCTGACCGGGGCCGGTGCGACCGGCGCGGGCGCCGGTGCCGCCGCCGGCGCCATGCCGAACAGGCCCTTCAGCCAGCCGATGAAGCCGCCGCTCGCCGGCGCGACCGGAGCCGGGGCGGGCGCCGGTGCGGCCGCGACCGGCTCGGCCGGGCGCGGCGCTGCCGGGCTCGGCGCCGGACGTTCGGGCGTGATGCCCTTGACCGCCGCTTCCTGCTTCGGCTTCACGTCGGCCGTGCGCTTGCTGTAGCCGGTTTCCGACTCCAGCTCGCGCGCCGCTTCCTCGGCCATCTTCCACGACGCACGCGGGTCGTCGAGGCGCGCGTCGTCGTGACGCAGGCGTTCGAGCTTGTAGTGCGGCGTATCGAGGTGCTTGTTCGGGATTAGCACGATGCCGACCTTGAAGCGCGACTCGATCTTGTTGATTTCCTGACGCTTTTCGTTGAGCAGGAAGGCGGTCACTTCGACCGGCACCTGGCAATGGATCGCCGCGGTGTTTTCCTTCATCGCTTCTTCCTGAATGATCCGCAGCACCTGCAGCGCGGACGATTCGGTGTCGCGGATGTGGCCCGTGCCGTTGCAACGCGGGCACGTCACGTGGCTGCCTTCCGACAGCGCCGGACGCAGGCGCTGACGCGACAGCTCCATCAGGCCGAAGCGGGAGATCTTGCCCATCTGCACGCGCGCACGGTCGTGCTTGAGCGCGTCTTTCAGGCGCTGCTCGACTTCGCGCTGGCTCTTGGCCGACTCCATGTCGATGAAGTCGATCACGATCAGGCCACCGAGGTCGCGCAGGCGCAGCTGGCGGGCCACTTCGTCGGCGGCTTCCAGGTTCGTGCGCGTCGCCGTTTCCTCGATGTCGGCGCCCTTGGTGGCGCGCGCCGAGTTCACGTCGATCGCGACGAGCGCCTCGGTGTGGTCGATCACGATCGCGCCGCCCGACGGCAGCGGCACCGTGCGCGAGTAGGCCGTTTCGATCTGGTGCTCGATCTGGAAGCGCGAGAACAGCGGCACGTCGTCGTGGTAGCGCTTCACCTTCGACACGTTGTCCGGCATCACGATGTCCATGAACGCACGGGCCTGATCGTAGATCTCGGTCGTGTCGATCAGGATTTCGCCGATATCGGGCTGGAAATAGTCGCGGATCGCGCGGATCACGAGGCTCGATTCCAGATAGATCAGCATCGGCTGACCCGAGTTACCGCTTTGCGACGCCGCTTCGATCGCGCGCCACAGCTGCAGCAGGTAGTTCAGGTCCCATTGCAGTTCCTCGGCGCTGCGGCCGATGCCCGCGGTACGGGCGATCATGCTCATGCCGTCCGGAATCTGCAGCTGCGCCATGGTTTCGCGCAGTTCCTGACGCTCGTCGCCTTCGATCCGGCGCGACACGCCGCCGCCGCGCGGGTTGTTCGGCATCAGCACCAGGTAGCGGCCGGCGAGCGAGATGAAGGTCGTGAGCGCCGCGCCCTTGTTGCCGCGCTCCTCCTTCTCGACCTGGACGATCAGCTCCTGGCCCTCGCGCAGCGCATCCTGGATGCGCGCGGAGCGCATGTCGATGCCTTCCTTGAAGTACTGGCGGGCGACTTCCTTGAACGGCAGGAAGCCGTGGCGGTCTTCGCCGTAGTTGACGAAGCACGCTTCGAGCGACGGCTCGATGCGGGTGACGACACCTTTGTAGATATTGCCTTTGCGCTGTTCGCGCCCGGCTGTCTCGATGTCGATGTCGATGAGCTTTTGCCCATCGACGATGGCGACGCGCAGCTCCTCCTGCTGCGTCGCATTGAACAGCATGCGTTTCATGAACGACTCCAGGCGGCTCTACTGCCGGCGCCTCGCGGTTTTGTCAGTCGCGAGAGCGGGGACGACGGCAGGCCGCACCTTGTTGTGTTGTCACGAGCACGCTGGAGCGGGAAGGATGGCGGGGAGAATTGCCTGAAGAGGCGCTTGGGCCCGAAACATGGGGCCGGCGGCCATAGGGCACCTGCGAACACGGCTTCAAAGCAGGCGTCCACACACCGCACGCTGCACAAGCGCGCTAAGCCTGAGGCCGGGGCACTGCCACGGGGCGCGCGCAATGCGTCGCGCGCGCCGACGGGCGGCAGATGCTGCGGCTTGGGCCGCAGCGGGGAGTATCGAATCCAGCCCGACTTTCCCGCCTGGGGTGTACTTCCCTGGTTTGACGTCGCCAAGCCCCGCACGCTTCGCGGGGCCAAATCGGGCGCAACGCCGTAATTTTCGCAACCGGCAGCCTGCGGACGCACTTCGCGCCGTCGGGCTGCCGATCAAATTCTTTTCAACCAACTTTCCGTTACCGCGGCGCCTTGCCGACCGAATTCGCCTGTGGGCGCGATCCTTGCCGACGAGCGGCGCCGTGCGTGCAACTTGCTGCATCTCTTTGGTTAAGGGCGAGCAGCAGACCCCCGGCGCAAGTAAAATAGCGGTTTGCGCTTGCGCCTTGCCCGATTCAGCCGGGGCCGGCCTGTCAGGCCACCCTCAACGTCAGGCTGGGCAAAATTATATTCAGTATGAATGAGTTAGGCAAAATATCCCAGAATTCGGTCGCAAGCGGTCAGGTATCGATGATCGAGATCGACGAAAACTCGGCCGGTCAGCGGATCGACAACTTCCTGTTGCGCGTCTGTAAGGGCGTGCCCAAGAGCCATGTCTACCGGATCCTGCGCAGCGGCGAAGTGCGCGTGAACAAGGGCCGGGTCGACGCCCAGTACCGTCTCGCGCTCGGCGACCTCGTGCGCGTGCCGCCCGTGCGGGTGGCGGCGGCCGATCTGGCCCGCGCCGAAACGCCGATCGTCCCGCCCGCGCAATTCGACGTGCTATACGAGGACGACGCGATGCTCGTCATCAACAAGCCGGCCGGCGTCGCCGTGCATGGCGGCAGCGGCGTCGCGTTCGGCGTGATCGAACAGATGCGGCAGGCGCGCCCGCGCGCGAAGTTCCTCGAACTGGTGCACCGGCTCGATCGCGAGACGTCCGGGATCCTGATGCTCGCGAAGAAGCGCACGGCGCTGGTGGGGCTGCACGAGCAGATCCGTGAAAACCGGATGGACAAGCGCTATTTCGCCTGCGGACACGGCCAGTGGCAGCCCGATTGGGGGCGTCGCCGGGTGGTGAAGGCGCCGCTCTTCAAGTATTCGACCGCGGAAGGCGAGCGGCGCGTGCGCGTGCAGGACGACGGCCTGCCGTCGCACACGGTGTTCAACCTGATCGAGCGCTGGCCCGACTACGCGCTCGTCGAAGCGGAACTCAAAACGGGTCGGACCCATCAGATCCGTGTGCATCTCGCGCATCTCGGCTTGCCCATCGCGGGCGACGCCAAGTATGGCGATTTCGCCCTGAACAAGGCGCTGGCGCGCGCGAACGCGCAGCCGTCGCTCAAACGGATGTTCCTGCACGCGTACCGCCTGAAGCTCGCACATCCGCTGAGCGGCGAGCCGCTGCAGTTCGATGCGCCGCTGCCGGACGAATGCCGGCGCTTTCTCGATCAACTCAGCGCTCTGCGCGATACCGCGTGACTCGCATGGCCCGACAGCAATTTGATCTGATCGTCTTCGACTGGGACGGCACGCTGATGGATTCGACTGCGCACATCGCGTACAGCATCCAGGCCGCGTGCCGCGATCTCGGCCTGCCCGCGCCGTCCGACGAGGCGTCCCGCTACGTGATCGGCCTCGGCCTGCGCGATGCGCTGCAGATCGCCGCGCCGAGCCTCGATCCGTCCGACTATCCGCGGCTCGCCGAACGCTACCGCTACCACTACCTGCTGGACGACCAGCGCATCGAGCTGTTTGCCGGCGTGCGCGAACTGCTCGCGGAATTGCGCGACGTGGGCTACCTGCTCGCGGTCGCGACCGGCAAGGGGCGCGTGGGCCTGAACCGCGTGCTCGACCAGTCGAAGCTGACGAGCCTGTTCGACGCGACCCGCTGCGCGGACGAAACGTTCTCGAAGCCGCACCCGGCGATGCTGCACGAACTGTCCCGCGAACTGGGGCAGGATCTGGCGCGCACCGTGATGATCGGCGACACGACGCACGACCTGCAGATGGCGGCAAGTGCCGGGGCGGCCGGCGTCGGCGTGTCGTACGGTGCGCATACGGCCGACGCGCTGGCCGCGCTGGCGCCGCGCTTCGTCGCGCCGGACGTCGTCGCGCTCGCGGCGTGGCTGCGGGAGCACGCATGAGTGCGGCGCCGGCCGCCGTGCGCGTCTGCGCATCGGACGCGCTCGCCGACGGCGGCACCGGCGTGCGCGTCGACGCGACGCTGCGCGGCGAGCAGGCGGTCGTGTTCTTCGTCCGCTACGAGGGCCGTGCCTACGGTTACCTGAACCGCTGCGCGCACGTGCCGATGGAGCTCGACTGGGCCGAAGGGCAGTTCTTCGAATCGTCCGGGCTCTATCTGATGTGCGCGACGCACGGCGCCATTTATGCGCCCGATACGGGCAAGTGCGTGGGCGGCCCGTGCCGCGGCGCTCGGCTGCGGCCGGTCGAGGTCGACGAGCGCGACACGCCCGACGGGCGCGCGGTTTTCTGGGTGCCGGATGCCGACCTGGTGCCCGCTGCGCCGCCTTCCGCCACGACCGACTGACGACACCACTTCAGACACCACTTCATGGCCGACCAACCGACTACTCCCGATTCCTCGTCCCGTCCCGACCCCCGCGAGCCCAACTGGGAGCGCGCGGCCCTCGAGCGGATCGCGCTGGCGGCCGTCAAGGAACAGCGCGCGGCGCGGCGCTGGAAGATCTTCTTCCGGTTCGCGTTCCTCGGCGTGTTCGCGCTGCTCGCGTTCGCGCTGATCGATTTCTCGGGCGACTCGAAGTTCTCCAGCGGGCGCCACACGGCGCTGGTGACGATCGACGGCGAAATCGCGGCCGGCACCAATGCGAACGCCGAAGACATCAACACCGCGCTGGATGCCGCGTTCGACGACGACGGCACGGCCGGCGTCGTGCTGCGGATCAACAGCCCGGGCGGCAGCCCGGTGCAGGCCGGGATGGTTTACGACGAGATCCGCCGGCTGCGCAAGACGTATCCGGACAAGCCGCTGTACGTGGTCGTGACCGACATCTGCGCATCGGGCGGCTATTACATTGCGTCCGCCGCCGACAAGATCTTCGTCGACAAGGCGAGCATCGTCGGCTCGATCGGCGTGCTGATGGACGGTTTCGGCTTCACCGGGCTGATGAGCAAGCTCGGCGTCGAGCGCCGCCTGCATACGTCGGGCGAAAACAAGGGCTTCTACGATCCGTTCTCGCCCGAGACGCCGAAGATGGACGCCCATGCGCAGGCGCTGCTCGATCAGGTCCATGCGCAGTTCATCAAGGCCGTGAAGGACGGCCGCGGCAAGCGGCTGCACGAGACGCCCGACATGTTCTCGGGCCTGTTCTGGACCGGCGAGAAGAGCGTCGAACTCGGCCTCGCCGACGGCTACGGCACGACCGACACGGTCGCGCGCGACGTGCTGAAGGCGCCGGATCTGGTCGACTACACGGTGAAGGAAAGCATCACGAACCGCGTCGCCCGCAAGTTCGGCGCGGCGGCCGGCGGGGCGGCGATGAAGGCGCTCGGCGCGGCCGGCACGTCGTTCAGCCTGCGCTGAACGGCGGTACGCGGCGCGCTGCAAGCGCGGCCCGGCGCCCGCGCCGCCCGCCGAGCGGCGGCGCGCGCCACGTGCGCCGTCAGTTCGCGAGCAGCAGGAAGATCGCCGGGCGCTTCTGCAGATTCGGCGCGGCCGCCTTTTTCCAGTCCGCCGCGGTGCGGCTCGCGATCGTCTCGGTTTCGAGCGTCAGATCGGCCGCGACGCAGATCTGCGTCGACGGCGCACAGGTCGCCACGAGTGTGTCGAGCATCGCCTGGTTGCGGTAGGGCGTCTCGATGAAGATCTGCGTCTGCCGGGCCTTGCGTGACAGTTGCTCGAGCTCGCGCAGGCGCTTCGCGCGCGCGGCCGCGTCGACCGGCAGATAGCCGTTGAACGCGAAGCTTTGGCCGTTCAGGCCCGATGCCATCAGCGCGAGCAGGATCGAGCTCGGCCCGACCAGCGGCACGACCTTCACGCCGCGCTCGTGCGCGCGGCGCACCAGCAGCGCGCCGGGGTCGGCCACCGCGGGGCAGCCGGCCTCGGACACGAGCCCGGCATCGGCGCCCGCCAGCACCGGCGCGAGCAGCCCGTCGATTGCGCCGGCCGGCGTATTGACGTTCAGTTCCTGAATGTCGATTTCCTGGATCGGCCGCGTCGTGCCGATCTTCTTCAGGAACGCGCGCGTCGTTTTCGCGTTCTCGCCGATGTAATAGCCGAGCGTGCCGGCGCGCGCCTGCACGGCAGCCGGCAGCACCGCGGCGAGCATCGCGGCGTCGCCTTCGCCGAGCGTGTTGGGGACGAGATAGAGCGTGCCGGCCGTCATGCGCGGTCTCCGTGGTGGGCGAACAGCGGGTAGCCGGCGACGCGCAGCATCCGCGTGAGCGCGATCAGCGGCAGGCCGACGAGCGCGGTCGGGTCGTCGGAATCGATTGCATCGAGCAGCGCGATGCCGAGCCCTTCGGATTTCGCGCTGCCGGCCACGTCATACGGCGTCTCGGCGCGCAGATATGCGTCGAGCTCGGCTTCGGGCAGCGAGCGGAAGCGCACGCGCGTCACCACGTCCTCGCTCTGCGTGTTGCCGGTACGGCTGTCGTACAGGCTCAGCGCGCTGTGGAATTCGACGTCGCGGCCCTGCATCGACAGAAGCTGCGCGAGCGCGCGCTCGTGCGTGCCCGGCTTGCCGATCTGGAGGCCGTCGAACGTCGCGACCTGATCGGAGCCGATCACGAGCACGCCGTCGGGCGCGTCGATCGTCGCGGCGACCGCGCGCGCCTTCGCGGCGGCGAGCCGCAGCGCCGTCGCGGCCGGCGTTTCGCCCGCGAGCGGGGTTTCGTCGAGGTCCGGCGACACGGTGTCGAACGGTATGCCGAGGCGCTCGAGGAGCGCGCGGCGATAGCGGGAACTGGAGGCGAGAATCAGCCGCGGCGGGCGGCAAACGGTATCCGGCATGGTCGGTTGGGTCGGTGAATCGTCAGGTGTGATGCGGCGTTGCGCGGACGCAAGCATAAGTGATTGACCGCAAAAGGTAAAACAGGTATGCTTTCCCGCTTTTCGTCGACAGGCTTGCGCTGTGGTGGCGCCTGTTGGGTCTTCGGAATACAGTACGTCAACCGTGTGCGGCTCGTGTCGCGCATGAAAGAGAGCGGCGCCCAACGTGTGACGTCGGCCGAGCCGGATCCCGCAAGTCAGCCCGTGGACAGGAGCGCAACATGAACACTTCTTCTGGCAAGCCGGCGGCAGCGCTGGATCCGCACGCAGTCGACCTGTTCGAATTCGCCCGCAGCGGGCGGCAGGCGGCAGGTGCGACGCGGCTGTCCCAGCTGGCGCGCATGCTGAACGAAGTGCCGGCGGACGCGTCCGATCGCGACACGGTGTTCACGTGGCAGGCCGAAGGGTTCACCCAGAAGGAGCTGCAGGACGACGGCAGCGACGGCCAGCAGCCGTACCTGCGTCTCGCGGTGCATGGCCATGCGTGGCTCACGTGCCAGCGCTGCATGGCGCCGTACGACCAGACGTTCGACGTCGACATGACGTACCGCGTCGTGGCGACCGAAGAAGAAGCTGAAGAATTTCCGCTCGACGACGATGAAGCCGATGTGATCGTGGGCTCGCGCCAGTTCGATCTCGTCGACTTGATCGAAGAGGAGTTGCTGCTTTCGCTGCCGCTCGTGCCCAAGCACGAGGTTTGCCCGGCAGTTCACGAAAGCCTCGTGTCGGGTGTGAGCGGTCCTTCGGAAGATGCGGATGAAGCGTCCGTGGAAGACGAGGACGAAGGCAAACGGCCGAATCCGTTCGCAGCGCTGCAAGCGCTGAAGAAGGACGGGGACGGCGGCAACAAACACTAAGCAGTTGTGGCGCGGGAAGGCGTAAGGGCTTTGGGCCAGGGTAGTTAAGCGCCGGATCGGGCTGTGTTAGAATCCGGAAAATCAATTAGGAGTTAGTCATGGCAGTCCAGCAAAACAAGAAGTCGCCGTCGAAGCGCGGCATGCATCGTTCGCACGATTTCCTGACGGCAGCGCCGCTGGCAGTCGAGCCGAGCACGGGTGAAGTGCATCTGCGTCACCACGTCAGCCCGAACGGCTACTATCGCGGCAAGAAAGTCGTCAAGACGAAGAACGACTAAGCGTCAAGTCACGCGTTGCGCGCTACGTTCGCCGTTCGCGTGACAACTGGTTCGCTTGACACTTTCCTGGCTCAACAAAAAGGCGGCATTCAACTGCCGCTTTTTTGTGCCTGAAATTCGTCGCATTCCATGACCGTAAAGCTCACAATCGATTGCATGGGAGGCGACCACGGCCCGTCCGTGACCGTTCCCGCCGCAGTCAAGTTCGTCCGCGCGCATCCCGATGCGCACCTGATGCTCGTCGGCATCGAAAGCGCGATTCGCGCGCAGCTGAAAAAGCTGAAAGCCCTCGACGATCCCGCGCTGACCATCGTGCCCGCCACCGAAGTCGTGGCGATGGGCGATCCTGTCGAAGTCGCGCTGCGCAAGAAGAAAGATTCTTCGATGCGCGTCGCGCTGAATCACGTGAAGGAAGGCGCGGCCCAGGCCTGTATTTCCGCCGGCAACACCGGCGCGCTGATGGCCGTTTCCCGTTACGTGCTGAAGACGCTGCCCGGCATCGAGCGGCCCGCGATCGCGTTCGCGCTGCCGAACCCGACCGGCTACACGATGATGCTCGACCTCGGCGCGAACGTCGACTGCGAGCCGCAGCACCTGCTGCAGTTCGCGGAGATGGGCCATGCGCTCGTCGCGGCGCTCGAAGGCAAGGAGCGCCCGACGATCGGCCTGTTGAACATCGGCGAAGAAGTCATCAAGGGCAACGAGACGATCAAGCGCGCCGGCGAACTGCTGCGCGCCAGCACGCTCAATTTCCGCGGCAACGTCGAAGGCAACGACATCTACAAGGGCACGGTCGACGTGATCGTCTGCGACGGCTTCGTCGGCAACGTCGCGCTGAAGACGTCCGAAGGGCTCGCGCAGATGCTGTCCGACATCATCCGCGAGGAGTTCGGCCGTTCGCTGATGTCGAAGCTGATGGCGCTGCTCGCGCTGCCCGTGCTGATGCGTTTCAAGAAGCGCGTCGACCATCGCCAGTACAACGGCGCGGCGTTGCTGGGGCTGAAGAGTCTCGTGATCAAAAGCCACGGTTCGGCCGATGCCTACGCGTTTGAGTGGGCGATCAAACGCGGGTATGATGCCGTCAAAAACGGCGTGCTGGAGCGCCTTACGCGCGCGATGGCGGATAATTCGGTGTCGCTCGGCGACGGCGAACACGACGCAGGCGGCGCAGGCCACACGGGCCCGGCCGCAGGCCAACACGCCGAACCTCCCGCTGCGCAATCCTCTAAAGCATAAATGGCCCAATCGACTCTCTATTCCCGCGTGCTCGGCACGGGCAGCTATTTGCCGCCCGACCGCGTCACGAACCAGCAGCTTGCCGATCGTCTCGCGAAGGAAGGCATCGAGACGAGCGATGAATGGATCGTGGCGCGCACGGGCATCCACGCGCGCCATTTCGCCGCACCCGACGTCACGACCAGCGATCTCGCGTACCAAGCCGCGCGCCGTGCGATCGAGGCGGCCGACATCGACCCGCAATCGATCGACCTGATCATCGTCGCGACGTCGACTCCCGATTTCGTGTTCCCGAGTACGGCCTGCCTGCTGCAGAACAAGCTCGGCATCAAGAGCGGCGGCGCGGCATTCGACGTGCAGGCCGTGTGTTCCGGCTTCGCGTACGCGATGGCGATGGCCGACAGCTTCATCCGCGGCGGCCAGCACCGCACGGCGCTCGTCGTCGGCGCGGAGACGTTCTCGCGGATTCTCGATTTCAAGGACCGCACGACCTGCGTGCTGTTCGGCGACGGCGCGGGCGCGGTGATCCTGTCCGCATCGGAAGAGCCGGGCGTGCTCGGCAGCGCGCTGCACGCGGACGGCAGCTATTCGAACATCCTGTGCACGCCGGGCAACGTCAATCGCGGCGTGATCGAAGGCAGCGCGTTCCTGCACATGGACGGGCAGGCGGTGTTCAAGCTCGCGGTCAACGTGCTGGAGAAGGTCGCGGTCGAAGCGCTCGCGAAGGCGAATCTCGCGCCCGAGCAGATCGACTGGCTGATTCCGCACCAGGCCAACATCCGCATCATGACCAGCACCTGCCGCAAGCTCGGCCTGCCGCAGGAGCGCATGGTCGTGACGGTCGACCAGCACGGCAACACGTCGGCTGCGTCGATCCCGATGGCGCTCGACGTCGCGGTCCGCGACGGCCGCATCCAGCGCGGTCAGCACGTGCTGATCGAGGGCGTCGGCGGCGGCTTCACCTGGGGCGCGTCGGTCTTCCGCTTCTGATCCGCAGCGCGCGACTGCTGCGCGCGGATCCCGAACCGGCGCGCCGTTCGCGCGCGCCGTCCGAATCGATTCAATTGGGGACGATATGAAATTTGCATTCGTTTTTCCGGGGCAGGGCTCGCAGTCGGTCGGCATGCTGAACGCATTCGCCGATCTGGCCGTCGTGCGCGAGACGCTCGCGGAAGCATCCGATGCACTCGGCCAGGATCTCGGCAAGCTGATCGCCGAAGGCCCGGCTGAAGAACTGAATCTCACGACCAACACGCAGCCGGTGATGCTGACGGCCGCATACGCGTGCTATCGCGCATGGCAGCAGGCCGGCGGCCCGGCGCCGTCGATCGTCGCGGGCCACAGCCTGGGCGAATACACGGCGCTCGTCGCCGCAGGCGCGCTCGCGTTCAAGGACGCGGTGCCGCTCGTGCGCTTCCGTGCGCAGGCGATGCAGACCGCGGTGCCGGTCGGCCAGGGCGGCATGGCCGCGATCCTCGGCCTCGACGACGACACGGTGCGCGCGGTGTGCGCGGAAGCGGCGCAAGCGGGCGTCGTCGAAGCCGTGAACTTCAACGCGCCGGCGCAGGTCGTGATCGCGGGCGCGAAGGCGGCCGTCGAAAAGGCGTGCGAGATCGCGAAGGCGAAGGGTGCGAAGCGCGCGCTGCCGCTGCCGGTGTCGGCGCCGTTCCATTCGTCGCTGCTCAAGCCGGCGTCGGACCAGCTGCGCGACTATCTGGCGAACATCGACGTGAAGGCGCCGCAGATTCCGGTGGTCAACAACATCGACGTCGCGGTGGTCAGCGATCCGGCCGCGATCAAGGATGCGCTGGTGCGCCAGGCCGCCGGCCCGGTGCGCTGGGTCGAATGCGTGCAGCACATCGCCGCAACGGGCGTCACGCACGTGATCGAGTGCGGGCCGGGCAAGGTGCTGGCGGGGCTGACGAAGCGCATCGACGGCAACCTGGTCGGCGCGTCGGTGTTCGATCCGGCGTCGCTCGACGAAGCGCTGAAGCTGGCGACCGCCTGACGCGGCGCCTTTCCTCAAGAGACGGATATTCGATTCATGGAAAAGACTCTCGACAAACAGGTCGCGATCGTGACCGGCGCATCGCGCGGCATCGGCCGTGCGATCGCGCTCGAACTCGCGCGCCTGGGCGCGACGGTGATCGGCACGGCGACGAGCGAATCGGGCGCGGCCGCGATTAGCGCCGGGTTCGCGGAAGCGGGCGTGACGGGTCGCGGCGCGGTGCTGAACGTCAACGACGCGGCTGCGGCCGAAGCGTTGATCGACGCGACCGTGAAGGAATTCGGCGCGCTGAACGTGCTCGTCAACAACGCCGGGATCACGCAGGACCAGCTCGCGATGCGGATGAAGGACGAGGACTGGGACGCGGTGATCGACACCAACCTGAAGTCGGTGTTCCGGCTGTCGCGCGCGGTGCTGCGCCCGATGATGAAGGCCCGCGGCGGGCGCATCATCAACATCACGTCGGTGGTCGGCTCGGCCGGCAATCCGGGGCAGGCCAACTACGCGGCCGCGAAGGCCGGCGTGGCGGGCATGACGCGCGCGCTGGCTCGCGAAATCGGCAGCCGCGGCATCACGGTCAACTGCGTGGCGCCGGGCTTCATCGACACCGACATGACCAAGACGCTGCCGGAAGAACAGCAGGCCGCGCTCAAGACCCAGATTCCGCTCGGCCGCCTCGGCAGCCCGGAGGACATCGCCCATGCCGTCGCGTTTCTCGCGTCGCCGCAGGCCGGTTACATCACCGGCACGACGCTGCACGTGAACGGCGGCATGTACATGTCGTAACGGTTTTCGTTTACCATCCGCGCCGTATCCCGTTTTTCAGGCGGATCGGCGCTTGATCGACCATCAAGCCAACGCGCGTTTTGGCGTCAGCAAACCTGATAAAATGCGCGCACTTGTAAATCTGAACTTTCCCTCGGAGGGGTAATGGATAACATCGAACAACGTGTCAAGAAGATCGTCGCTGAGCAACTGGGCGTCGCGGAAGCCGAGATCAAGAACGAAGCATCGTTCGTGAACGATCTGGGTGCAGACTCGCTCGACACGGTCGAACTGGTGATGGCTCTGGAAGACGAGTTCGGCATGGAAATCCCGGACGAAGAAGCAGAGAAGATCACGACGGTTCAGCAAGCGATCGACTACGCTCGCGCAAACGTCAAGGCGTAAGCGCCTTTCGCGCTCGTCCGCCACGTCGCCGCGATCTTCGCGATTGACGCGCCATCCTGCCGGCTTCGCGCCGGACGGACTAACAGCCACAGGGCTCGCAGGGCTGGTTCCTGTGGCCTCTGTGGCTTTTGTTTTTGTCATCCAATAATGGAAAAGAGGTTACCGTGAGCCGCCGTCGTGTTGTTGTTACAGGCCTGGGGCTGATTTCGCCTGTTGGCAATAATGTTGCCGACGGCTGGGCCAATCTCGTCGCCGGCAAGTCCGGTATCGCCACCGTCACGAAGTTCGATGCGTCGAACCTCGCTTGCCATTTCGCGGGCGAAGTGAAGGGTTTCAACGTCGAGGAGTACATCCCGGCGAAGGAAGCCCGCGGCATGGATACGTTCATCCATTACGGCATCGCAGCCGGTGTCCAGGCTATCCGGGACAGCGGCCTCGAAGTGAACGAAGCCAATGCGGAGCGCATCGGCGTGCTGGTCGGCTCCGGCATCGGCGGCCTGCCGATGATCGAAGACACGCACCAGACCTACGTCGATCGCGGCCCGCGCCGGATTTCGCCGTTCTTCGTGCCGGGTTCGATCATCAACATGATCTCGGGCCACCTGAGCATCATGTTCGGCCTGAAGGGCCCGAACCTCGCGGCCGTCACGGCCTGCACGACCGGTCTGCACAGCATCGGCCTCGCGGCGCGCCTGATCCAGGCCGGCGACGCCGACGTGATGGTCGCGGGCGGCGCCGAATCGACGGTGTCGCCGCTCGGCATCGGCGGTTTCGCGGCCGCGCGCGCGCTGTCGACCCGCAACGACGACCCGGCAACCGCGTCGCGCCCGTGGGACAAGGACCGCGACGGCTTCGTGCTGGGCGAGGGTTCGGGCGTGATGGTGCTGGAAGAGTACGAGGCGGCGAAGGCGCGCGGCGCGAAGATCTATGCGGAAGTCTCCGGCTTCGGCATGACCGGCGATGCGTACCACATGACCGCGCCGAACATGGACGGTCCGCGCCGCTGCATGGTCGCGGCGCTGCGCGATGCCGGCGTGAATCCGGACGAGGTGCAGTACCTGAACGCGCACGGCACGTCGACGCAGCTGGGCGACAAGAACGAGTCGGACGCGGTGAAGGCGGCGTTCGGCGAGCACGCGTACAAGCTCGCCGTGAACTCGACGAAGTCGATGACGGGTCACCTGCTCGGTGGCGCGGGCGGCCTCGAGTCGGTGTTCACGGTGCTGGCGTTGCACAACAACGTGTCGCCGCCGACCATCAACATCTTCAACCAGGACCCGGAGTGCGATCTCGATTACTGCGCGAACACCGCGCGTGACCTGAAGATCGACGTGGCCGTGAAGAACAACTTCGGCTTCGGCGGCACCAACGGCACGCTGGTATTCAAGCGCGTCTGACGTCGAATCGCTTGACGAGTCCATTCGATGCTCCGGCCGGGCGTCCGCAGCGCTTTGCGTTGCGGGCCTCGGCCGTGTCGTATGTCGTGCTGGCAGCGTTCGTCGCGGCGTGCGCCGCGTCCGTGTACCTGTTCTGGGCCCCGCGCGCGGGTGCTGCCGCCGGCGCGGGCATGGCCGCGGCGACGGCAGCGCTGCTGACGTCGTGCGCGGTGCGGGCCTTTGCGCACCGCCTGCCGGCGGAGCTGCGCATCGATGCATTCGGGGAGATCGCGGCGTTCAGCCGCGGCGGGCGCTTGCTGGCCCGCGGCCGGGTGACCGGCCATGCACACTGGAGCAGCCTGCTGCTCGTGCTGTCGGTCGGGCAAGGCGCCCGCCGCGCGCGGCCGTTGCTGATCCCGGCCGACGCGCTCGACGCCGCGTCGTTCAGCGCGCTGTCCGTGCTCGCGCGTACCGCGCGCACGACGGGGCGGGCATGATCGCGGCTCGTTACGTACCGTAACCAGCGGCCGGCGGCGGAACGCTACAATAACGCTCCGCGTTGCATCCCTAGTTAACGGATTTGTCAGGTGAGTGAAAAAGAAATCGATCAGGCTCTGGTCGAGCGCGTACAGAAAGGCGACAAGGCGGCGTTCGAACTCCTGGTCTCCAAATACCACCGCAAGATCATTCGGCTGATCTCGCGCCTCGTGCGGGATCCCGCCGAGGTCGAGGACGTGGCCCAGGACGCGTTCATCAAGGCGTATCGTGCGTTGCCGCAATTTCGCGGTGAGTCCGCGTTCTACACGTGGTTGTACCGGATTGCCGTCAACACGGCGAAGAACTACCTTGCGACGCAAGGCCGTCGGGCGCCGACCTCCACCGAGGCCGATGCCGAGGAGGCGGAAACTTTCTCCGACGCAGACCAACTAAGGGATATCAACACGCCAGAGTCGATGTTGATGAGCAAGCAGATTGCCGAGACGGTCAACGCTGCAATGGCCGTCCTGCCCGAAGAATTGCGTCAGGCGATTACGCTGCGCGAGATCGAGGGCCTGAGCTACGAAGAAATCGCGGAAATGATGAACTGCCCGATCGGGACGGTTCGGTCGCGGATCTTCCGGGCTCGCGAGGCAATCGCTGCAAAATTGCGTCCGCTGCTCGATACGCCCGAAGGCAAGCGCTGGTAAGCGCGATGGGTGCAACGACGCGGGTCGGGGTCTAGTTACGGATAGGGTCGTGAAATCACGACGGGGTGTGTGCAAGATGGGGAGCATCATGGGGTCGGTCAATACGCAGTCGCAAGCGTGCTCGCGCGGCGAGCGCCTTTCCGCTCTGGTCGACGGGGAACTGTTCGACGGTCCGGATCACGGGCAGTTTCTGGCTGAGCTGAACGGCGCGGATCGCGCGACGTGGGCCCAGTACCATCTGATCGGCGATGCGCTGCGCTCGGACGAGCTCACGCTGTCGCCGGCTCGCAGCGTCGCGTTCACCGCGCGCATGGCGGCTGCGCTCGACAGCGAGCCGCACCTGCTGGCGCCGGCCGCCGCGCCGGCTGCGCGCAAGCTGCTGTCGCTGCGCCGCAGGGTCGTGCCGGCGTTCGCGGTGGCCGCCGCGGCCGCCACGCTGACGTGGATCGTCGTGCCGCAGATGCAGACGGCCGGCGTGCCGGGCGCAGTCCAGGTCGCATCGGTCGGCGCGCCGCAAAGCGGCGGCCTGCAGCGCGTGACGGTCGCTCAGGCGTCTACGCAGCCGGCGCTGCAGGACGTCAACATCATCCGCGACGCCAGTCTCGATCAATACCTCGAAGCGCATCAGCAATTTGCGCAGCAGCCCGTCGTTACGGGCTCGATGCCGCTGATCCGCGCCGCGGTGTCCACCACGCCAGGCCAATAAACCCGATGCGGACATTGCAGTTGAATCACGCCATCTCCGGATGGAAGCGGCTGCCGGCCCTCCTGCTTTGCGCAGCCGCCCTGTTGTCCGTTCAATCCCTTCCCGCCAGCGCCCAGCAACCGGACGATCCCGTCGCCACCCGCAAGGGCGCGGCCGACTGGCTCGACCGCATCCAGCAGGCGGCGCAGCAGCAGAGCTACGAAGGCACGTTCGTCTACCAGCGCGGCGGCTACGTGCAATCGTCGCGCATTGCGCACGTCGCGTCGCGTGACGGCGAATTCGAGCGCATCGAGTCGCTCGACGGCAAGCCGCGCAAGGTGCTGCGGCACAACGACGAGTTGTATACGTTCGTCCCCGAGCGCAAGCTGTGCGTGGTCGAGCGCCGCCAGACGCGCGATTCGTTCCCCGCGCTGCTCGGTGCGCCGGGCGAGCACGTGATGTCCGTTTATGACGCGAAGCTGCTCGGCCGCGACCGCGTCGCCGGCGTCGATGCGCAGGTCGTCGAGCTCGTGCCGAAGGATGCGTACCGCTTCACGTACAAGCTGTGGGCCGATGCGCGCACCGGGTTGCTGCTGCGTTCGCAGACGCTCGACGCGAGCGATCACGTGCTCGAGCAGGTCGCGTTCTCGCAGTTGCAGACGGGCGGTGCCGCCGGCGACAAGTCCGCGATCGCGGCCGGCATGCGCAATCTGAGCGGCTGGACGGTGGTCCGCCCGCCGGTTGCGACGGTCGACATGGAAGCGCAGGGCTGGCAGATCGCGCCGACGATCGCCGGCTTCCGCAAGATTCGCGAGGTGCGCCGGCCGATGGCCGCGCGCGACGCAGGCGATCCGCCGATTCCGGTCGACCAGGCCGTCTTCACCGACGGGCTGGCGACGATCTCGGTCTTCATCGAGCCGGCCGAAAAGAATACGCGCAAGGAAGGCGCGGGCAGCACCGGCGCGACGCACGTGCTCGTGAAGCGCCGCGGCGACTACTGGATCACCGTGCTCGGCGAAGTGCCCCCGGCCACGTTGCAGCAGTTCGCGTCTGCCATAGAATACAAGGCTTCCAAGTAACGCTACGGCTCCCGACATGACGAAAATCACGCTGCGCAAAGTGCTCGCGGCGGCGGCGCTGTGCGCCTGCCTGCCGTTCGTCCCGCAAACCGCGTCCGCTGTCACGCCTCCCCCGGGCAGCCTGCCCGACTTCGCCGATCTGGTCGAAAAGGTCGGGCCGGCCGTCGTGAACATCCGGACGACCGCGAACGTGCCGGTGCCGGGGCCGCGCGGCAGCCTGCCGCCGGGCTTCGACAACGGCGACATGTCGGAATTCTTCCGGCGCTTCTTCGGCATTCCGTTGCCGCAGGCGCCCGGCAACGGCGGCGGCAGCCCGAAGGGCGCGCCGACGCCCGACAATCCGCCGGACACCGAGCAGAATCGTGGGGTCGGCTCGGGCTTCATCGTGTCGGCAGACGGCTACGTGATGACGAACGCGCACGTCGTCGACGATGCGGACACCATCTACGTCACGCTCACCGACAAGCGCGAATTCAAGGCGAAGCTGATCGGCGTCGACGATCGGACCGACGTCGCGGTGGTTAAGATCCAGGCAGCGAACCTGCCGGTCGTCGCGATCGGCGATTCGACCAAGGTGCGCGTCGGCGAGTGGGTGGTCGCGATCGGTTCGCCGTTCGGCCTCGACAACACCGTGACGGCCGGCATCGTCAGTTCGAAGAGCCGCAACACGGGCGACTATCTGCCGTTCATCCAGACCGACGTCGCGGTGAACCCCGGCAACTCGGGCGGCCCGCTGATCAACATGCAGGGCGAGGTGATCGGCATCAACTCGCAGATCTACAGCCGCACCGGCGGCTTCATGGGCATCTCGTTCGCGATTCCGATCGACGAAGCGATGCGCGTGGCCGATCAGCTGAAGGCGACCGGCAAGGTCACGCGCGGCCGCATCGCGGTGGCGATCGGCGAGGTCACGAAGGACGTGGCCGATTCGATCGGGCTGCCGAAGGCGGAAGGCGCGCTGGTGAGCAGCGTCGAGCCGGGCGGCCCGGCCGACAAGGCGGGCATCCAGCCGGGTGACATCATCCTGAAGTTCAACGGCCGTTCGGTCGACGCGGCGTCGGACCTGCCGCGCATGGTCGGCGACACGAAGCCCGGCGCGAAGGCGACCGTCACCGTGTGGCGCAAGGGCCAGGCGCGCGAGCTGCCGATCACGATCGCCGAGACGCCGGCGGAGACGACGGCGAAGGCCGAGCAGCGCAAGAGCGCGCCGCAGAAGCCGCGCCAGGCGAATTCGCTCGGCTTGACGGTCAGCGACATTCCGGCCGAGCAGATGAAATCGCTGAAGCTGAAGAACGGCGTGCAGATCGACGGCATCGACGGCCCGGCCGCGCGCGCCGGGCTGCAGCGCGGCGACATCGTGCTGCGCGTCGGCGACACCGACATCACGAGCGCGAAGCAGTTCGCCGACGTGACCGCGCAGCTCGATCCGCAGAAGGCGGTCGCGGTGCTCGTGCGGCGCGGCGACAACACGCAGTTCGTGCCGGTGCGTCCGCGCCCGAGCCAGAAGTAAGTCGCGCGCCGATGTTCACGCTTTACGGCCGCGGCTGGTGTCACCTGTGCGACGACATGCGCGACGCGCTGGCGCCGCTGGCGGCCGAGTTAGGCGTCGCGCTCGACTACGTCGACATCGACGCCGATCCGGCACTCGTCGCCCGCTATGACGAAGACGTGCCGGTGCTGTTGCTCGACGGCGTGGAGGTGTGCCGCCACCGGTTCGACGAGGCGGCGGTGCGCGGCGCGTTCGCGGCGCGGCGCTGACCCGGCCCCGGCGCGTGCAGGCGGCCGGCGGCTCCGGACGCTCGCGGTCGGGCACGCGCTCGCCGGCCGCCCCAAATTACCGCCCGGCAAAGGCCTTTTCGGCTAAAATAAGCCGTTTTTTCACCGACTTACAAGGCGTGCTCCGCAGTCGTCGAGCGCGCCTTTTTCGCTTGATCGGCACTGAATGGATCATATTCGCAATTTCTCGATCATCGCCCACATCGACCATGGCAAGTCGACGCTCGCGGATCGCATCATCCAGGTATGCGGCGGCCTCGCCGCCCGCGAAATGGAAGCGCAGGTGCTCGACTCGATGGACATCGAGCGCGAGCGCGGCATCACCATCAAGGCGCAGACTGCGGCGCTGTCCTATCGCGCGCGCGACGGCAAGGTCTACAACCTGAACCTGATCGATACGCCGGGGCACGTCGATTTCTCCTATGAAGTCAGCCGTTCGCTGTCCGCCTGCGAGGGCGCGCTGCTCGTGGTCGACGCGAGCCAGGGCGTCGAGGCGCAGACGGTCGCGAACTGCTACACGGCGATCGAGCTCGGCGTCGAAGTCGTGCCGGTGCTGAACAAGATCGACCTGCCGGCCGCGAACCCCGAGAACGCCATCGAGGAAATCGAGGACGTGATCGGCATCGATGCGACCGACGCGACGCGCTGCAGCGCGAAGACGGGGCTCGGCGTCGAGGACGTGCTCGAAGCGCTGATCGCGAAGGTGCCGCCGCCCAAGGGCGATCCGGCCGCGCCGCTGCAGGCGCTGATCATCGACTCGTGGTTCGACAACTACGTCGGCGTCGTGATGCTCGTGCGCATCGTCAACGGCACGCTGCGTCCGAAGGACAAGATCAAGATGATGGCGACCGGCGCGCAGTATCCGGTCGAGCACGTCGGCGTGTTCACGCCGAAGTCGCGCAATCTCGAATCGCTGTCGGCCGGGCAGGTGGGCTTCATCATCGCGGGCATCAAGGAACTGACGGCCGCGAAGGTCGGCGATACCGTCACGCACGTGGCGAAGCCTGCCACCGAGCCGCTGCCGGGCTTCAAGGAAGTGAAGCCGCAGGTGTTCGCGGGCCTCTATCCGGTCGAGGCGAACCAGTACGACGCGCTGCGCGAATCGCTCGAGAAGCTGAAGCTCAACGACGCGTCGCTGCAGTACGAGCCGGAAGTGTCGCAGGCGCTCGGCTTCGGGTTCCGCTGCGGCTTCCTCGGGCTGCTGCACATGGAAATCGTGCAAGAGCGGCTCGAGCGCGAGTTCGACATGGACCTCATCACGACCGCACCGACGGTCGTCTATGAAGTGGTGCAGAGCGACGGCTCGACGATCATGGTCGAGAACCCGGCGAAGATGCCGGAACCCGGCCGCATCGCCGAGGTTCGCGAGCCGATCGTCACCGTGAACCTGTACATGCCGCAGGACTACGTCGGCTCGGTGATCACGCTGTGCGAGCAGAAGCGCGGCTCGCAGATCAACATGCAGTATCACGGCCGCCAGGTGCAGCTCACGTACGAAATTCCGATGGCCGAGATCGTGCTCGACTTCTTCGATCGCCTGAAGTCGGTGTCGCGCGGCTATGCGTCGATGGACTACGAGTTCAAGGAATACCGTTCGTCGGACGTCGTGAAGGTCGACATGCTGATCAACGGCGACAAGGTCGATGCGCTGTCGATCATCGTGCACCGCTCGCAGTCGCAGTACCGCGGCCGCGAAGTGGCCGCGAAGATGCGCGAAATCATTCCGCGCCAGATGTACGACGTGGCGATCCAGGCCGCGATCGGCGCGCACATCGTCGCGCGCGAGAACATCAAGGCGCTGCGCAAGAACGTGCTGGCGAAGTGCTACGGCGGCGACATCACGCGAAAGAAGAAACTGCTCGAGAAGCAGAAAGAAGGTAAGAAACGCATGAAGCAGGTGGGTTCGGTCGAGATCCCGCAGGAAGCGTTCCTCGCGATCTTGCGCGTCGAAGACAAATAACAGGACTGATCCTTTTATGAATTTTGCGCTGATTCTTTTTGTGCTCGTCGTCGTGACGGGCGTGGCGTGGGTGTTGGACAAGCTGGTGTTCCTGCCGCGGCGACGCAAGGCGGCCGACGTGGCGATCGACGAGTTCGATCGCCAGCAGTCGCGCATCGACAAGCGTTTCGCGGACGAAAATGCGGTGCAGACGCGTGCGAAGCTGCGCGACGAGAAGCTGCGCCAGCCGTGGTGGCTCGAATACACGGCGAGCTTCTTCCCGGTGATCCTCGCGGTGTTCGTCGTGCGTTCGTTCGTCGTCGAGCCGTTCAAGATCCCGTCGGGCTCGATGGTGCCGACGCTGGTCGTCGGCGACTTCATCCTCGTCAACAAGTTCGAATACGGGTTGCGTCTGCCGGTCACGAACACCAAGATCACGCAGGGCAAGCCGCTGTCGCGCGGCGACGTCGTCGTGTTCCGTTATCCGAAGGACGAGTCGGTCGACTACATCAAGCGCGTCGTCGGCCTGCCGGGCGACACGGTCGCCTATCAGGACAAGCAGCTGACGATCAACGGCCAGCCGGTGCCCGAAACGCCGCTGCCCGACTACTTCGACGACGAGCGCCAGAACTACGCGAAGCAGTTCGAGGAAACGCTCGGCACGAAGAAGAACGCGATCCTGAACAATCCCGCGGTGCCGCCGTTCGTGATGGGCGCATACGACTATCCGTATCGCGACAACTGCACGTACAACAGCCGCGGCGTGATCTGCAAGGTGCCGCCCGGCCACTACTTCATGATGGGCGACAACCGCGACAACAGCGCGGACAGCCGCTACTGGGGGTTCGTGCCGGACAACAACATCGTCGGTCGCGCGTTCTTCATCTGGATGAACTTCAGCGACCTGAAGCGCATCGGTTCCTTCAACTGATCGCAGTCGACTCGCACGCAATGCGCGACGCACGGGCCGCGTCGCGTATTGCCGAACTACTTTAAGAACCGGCGGTAACACCGCCTCGTCACGCCTTTTCGCGTCCGGCCGTGCCGCTTCGGCCCGACCGGCGCCCGCGTTATACTCCTGCACATGCCCCTATCCCAGTTGGAAAGCCGGCTGCGCTACGAATTTCGCAATGCGGAATTGTTGCGCCAGGCTTTGACCCATCGCAGTCACAGCGCCACGCATAACGAACGGCTCGAGTTTCTCGGCGACTCCGTTCTGAATTGCGCGGTGGCGGCCCTTTTGTTCCAGCGCTTCGGCAAGCTGGACGAAGGCGATCTGTCGCGCGTGCGCGCCAATCTCGTCAAGCAGCAGTCGCTGTATGAAATCGCTCAGGCCCTGAATATCTCGGACGGGCTGCGACTGGGCGAGGGCGAGTTGCGCAGCGGCGGGTTCCGCCGCCCGTCGATTCTCGCGGACGCATTCGAAGCCATCATCGGGGCCGTGTTTCTCGATGGCGGCTTCGAAGCCGCCCAAGGGGTCATCAAGCGGCTGTACGTACCGATCCTCGACCACATCGATCCGCGCACGCTCGGCAAGGACGCGAAAACGCTGCTGCAGGAGTATCTGCAGGGGCACAAGATCGCGTTGCCCACCTACACCGTCGTCGCGACTCATGGTGCGGCGCACAATCAGCAGTTCGAGGTCGAATGCACGGTGCCGAAGCTCGACGTGAAGGTGTCGGGCTCCGGCGCGAGCCGGCGGGCGGCCGAGCAGGCTGCCGCGAAGAAGGCGCTCGACGAGGTGCTGGCCGCCGCGCCGATGCTGGCCTCGAAGCCGAAGCGCTCGAAGAATGCCCGTGGATCGAAGCATGCGGAGCCCGAAATCGTGCCGGGCGTGAAGGGCGTTCAGGAAGCGCTGGACCTGCGCTCGCCGGAACGGAAGGAACGTGCGGCGGCACGCGACGTGAAGGCGTCCGGCGGCGCTTCCGAGCCGGCCGAGCGGCCGGCTCAGGCGCCGATGGCCGCGATCCGCGCCGCGCATGTCGAAACCGTGGCGGACAAGACCGACCGCGCGGCGAAGCCGTCGGGCGACAAGCCGGCGGACAAGCCGGCCGAGAAGTCGCCGGAGCGCGGCGAAGCTGCCTTGCGTGCGGCCGACAAGCCCGCGGAAGGCGCACCGCGCGCCGCTGACAAGCCGACCGGCCAAGCGGCCGGTCAAGCAGCCGTCCAGCCGGCCGATCCGGCCTCGGCGAGCGCCGACAAATCAGCCGCTGCGTCCGACCCCGCCTCCCGCACGACGCCGCGCCCGCGCGACGGCGCAGCGTCCGACACCGAGACGCCGCCGGGCGGCGCGAGCCTCGCGGCCGCCCAGGCGCGCGCGGCCGATGCCGGCCACTGAATTGCCCATCGATCGTGCCGCGCGCCGCGCGGCCGGTTGCGAACCTGTCTCCCAAACGATATGAACACTCCCGCTCCTACCGGTTTCCGCTGCGGCATGATCGCGATCGTGGGCCGCCCGAACGTCGGCAAGTCGACGTTGATGAACGCACTCGTCGGCCAGAAGATCAGCATCACGTCGCGCAAGGCGCAAACGACCCGCCATCGCATCACCGGCATCAACACGTTCGACGACGCGCAGTTCATCTTCGTCGACACGCCGGGCTTCCAGACCCGCCACAGCACCGCGCTGAACCGCTCGCTGAACCGCGCGGTCACGTCGACGCTCACGTCGGTCGACCTGATCCTGTTCGTGATCGAGGCCGGCCGCTTCGGGCCCGACGATCAGAAGGTGCTCGACCTGATTCCGCCCGGCGCGCCGACGCTCCTGATCGCGAACAAGATCGACCGCGTGGGCGACAAGGCGACGCTGTTCCCGTTCATGCAGAAGATGAGCGCGCTGCGCGAGTTCACCGAGCTCGTGCCGCTGTCCGCGCAGCGGCCGGAAGACATCAAGCACCTGCTCGACACGATCAAGCCGCACCTGCCGGAAGGTCAGCCGATCTACGGCGAGGACGAGCTGACCGATCGCAGCTCGCGCTTTCTCGCGGCCGAAATCTTGCGCGAGAAGGTGTTCCGCTGGACCGGCGACGAATTGCCGTACACGAGCACCGTGCTGATCGACAAGTTCGAGGAGGAAGGGCGGCTGAAGCGCATCTTCGCGACGATCCTCGTCGAACGCGATATGCACAAGGCGATGGTGATCGGCAAGAAGGGCGAGAAGCTCAAGCAGATCAGCACCGAGGCGCGGCTCGACATGGAGAAGCTGTTCGACGGCCCCGTGTACCTCGAGACCTTCGTGAAGGTGAAGAGCGGCTGGGCCGACAACGAGGCGGGGCTGCGTGCCTATGGGTACGAATGACGCGCTGACGTCGACCGAAGACGCGGTGGCCGCCGGCGCGAACGACGCGCCGCTGCCGGCCCCGCCTGAACCGCCGCGCCGCAAGGCGCGGCGCGCGACGTCTCGCACGTCCGATTTCCGCATCGCCGAGCAGCCGGCGTTCGTGCTGCACAGCTATCCGTACCGCGAAACGAGCCTGATCATCGACGTGCTCACGCGCGACCATGGCCGGCTCGCGCTGGTCGCGAAGGGTGCGAAGCGCCCGCATTCCGCGCTGCGCGGCGTGCTGCAGACGTTCCAGCCGCTGCTGTTGTCGTGGTCCGGCAAATCCGAAGTGCGCACGCTCACCGGCGCCGAGTGGGTCGGCGGGATGCTGCCGCTCGGCGGCGACGGGCTGCTGTGCGGCTTCTACGTCAACGAGCTGCTCGTGAAATTCTGCGCGCGCGAAGATCCGCAGCCGCCGCTGTTCAACCATTACGTGCTGACGCTCACGCGCCTCGCGCACGGCGAACCTGCCGTGCAGGTGCTGCGCTCGTTCGAGCGCGTGCTGCTGCGCGAGACCGGCTATGCGATGGCGCTGAACCGCACGGTGGCGCGCCGCGCGGTCGAGCCCGAGCGCCGCTACGTGTTCGATCCCGAGCGCGGCGTGCGCAACGCGGACGACGACGTACCGTCGCACTGGCCGGTCGTCACCGGACAGACGTTGCTCGACATGGAGCAGGACGATTACCATCGAGCCCAGACGGTCGCGCAGAGCAAGACGCTGATGCGCTTCCTGCTGAACACCTATCTCGGCGGTACGCCGCTCGCCACGCGCCAGATCCTGATCGACCTGCAAAACCTATGAGCTTTTTCCTGACAACGCCCACCGTCATCGACCTCGGCGTGAACATCGACCACGTCGCCACGCTGCGCAACGCGCGCGGCACCGCCTATCCCGATCCGATCCGCGCGGCGCTCGCCGCCGAAGAAGCCGGCGCCGACGCGATCACGCTGCACCTGCGCGAGGATCGCCGCCACATCGTCGACGCCGACGTGCGCACGCTGCGCCCGCTGCTGAAGACGCGGATGAACCTCGAATGCGCGGTGACGGCCGAGATGCTCGACATCGCGTGCGAAGTGCGTCCGCATGACGCGTGTCTCGTGCCGGAGAAGCGCGAGGAGCTGACGACCGAAGGCGGCCTCGACGTCGCCGGCCGCTTCGAGGTCGTGCGCGCGGCCTGCAAGCAGCTCGCGGACGCCGGCGTGCGCGTATCGCTGTTCATCGATCCGGACGAGACGCAGATCCGCGCCGCGCACGAGGCCGGCGCGCCGGTGATCGAGCTGCATACCGGCCGTTATGCCGACGCGCACGACGCAGCCGAGCAGCAGCGTGAATACGAACGCATCGTCGCGGGCGTCCAGGCCGGCGCGCAGCTGGGGCTGAAGGTCAACGCCGGTCACGGTCTTCACTACACGAACGTGCAACAGATCGCCGCCATCGACGGGATCGTCGAGCTGAACATCGGCCATGCGATCGTCGCGCATTCGATCTTCGCGGGCTGGGACAATGCCGTGCGCGAGATGAAGGCCATCATGGTCGCCGCACGCGTTGCCGCGCTTCACGGCGGCGCGCGCTGACGATGCGTTCCGTGCGCGCCGGCTCGGCTTGCCACCCGGCATCGTTCGTGCATCGCGGCGCGCGCTGACATGGCGATCTACGGCATCGGCACCGACATCGTCCAGTTGAGCCGCATCGCGGCCGTGCTCGAGCGCACCGATGGCAGGTTTGCCGAGAAGGTGTTGGGCCCCGACGAGTTGCGCGTGTTCCACGCGCGGTGCGCGCGCTCCGAGGCGCGCGGCATCGCGTTTCTCGCGACGCGCTTTTCCGCGAAGGAAGCGTTCTCGAAGGCGATCGGGCTCGGTATGCACTGGCCGATGACGTGGCGTGCGCTGCAGACCCTCAACCAGCGCAGCGGCGAGCCGTACGTCGTCGCGTCGGGAGAGCTCGCCGGCTGGCTTGCCGCGCGCGGCATCACCGCGCGCGTGACGGTCAGCGACGAGCGCGACTACGCCGTGTCGTTCGTCGTCGCCGAAACCGACGCGCCGCCGCCTGCGCCCGCACCCGTTCCCCGAACCCTTTCCTGACGGATTTTCCGATTCGATGAAAACGACTCCCGGCCCGGTCATGCTCGACGTCGTCGGCACGGCCCTGTCGCGCGACGATGCGCGGCGCCTTGCGCATCCGAACACCGGCGGCGTGATCCTGTTCGCGCGGCATTTCGAAAACCGCGCGCAGCTGAGCGCGTTGACCGACTCGATCCGCGCGGTGCGCGAGGACATCCTGATCGCGGTCGATCACGAAGGCGGCCGCGTCCAGCGGTTCCGCACCGACGGCTTCACGGTGCTGCCGGCGATGCGCCGGCTCGGCGAGCTGTGGGATCGCGACGTGCTGCTCGCGACCAAGGTCGCCACCGCGGTCGGCTACATCCTCGCCGCCGAGCTGCGCGCCTGCGGGATCGACATGAGCTTCACGCCCGTGCTCGATCTCGACTACGGACATTCGAAGGTGATCGGCGATCGCGCGTTCCATCGCGACCCGCGCGTCGTCACGTTGCTCGCGAAGAGCCTGAACCACGGGCTGTCGCTCGCGGGCATGGCCAACTGCGGCAAGCATTTCCCCGGGCATGGTTTCGCGGAAGCCGATTCACACGTCGCGCTGCCGACCGACGACCGGCCGCTCGACGCGATCCTCGAGGACGACGTCGCGCCGTACGACTGGCTCGGCCTGTCTCTGTCGGCGGTGATTCCCGCGCACGTGATCTATACGCAGGTCGACCCGCGGCCGGCCGGCTTCTCGCGCGTGTGGCTGCAGGACATCCTGCGCGGGCGGCTCGGTTTCACGGGCGCGATCTTCAGCGACGACCTGTCGATGGAGGCCGCCCGCGAAGGCGGCACGCTCACGCAGGCCGCCGACGCGGCGCTCGCGGCCGGCTGCGACATGGTGCTCGTCTGCAACCAGCCGGAGGCCGCCGAAGTCGTGCTGAACGAACTGAGCGCGCGGCCGTCGCCGGAGTCGGTGCGGCGCATCAAGCGGATGCGTGCGCGCGGCAAGGCGCTCAAGTGGGACAAGCTGATCGCGCAGCCCGAGTATCTGCAGGCGCGCGGGCTGTTGACCAGCGTGCTCGCATAAGCGGCGACGCAGTCGGCGCGCTGCCGTCGCCGAAACGAAAAAGCCACGCGAAGTTGCGTGGCTTTTTCGTTGGTGCGCGAAGCGGAGGGCAGCACTGGTTCGACGAACTAATCGTCGGCGCCGGTCCGCGCCGACGACGATTGCCGCCCGCTCAATTGACCTTCATGCGCTGCAGTTTGTTGTAGAGCGTCTTCGGGCTGATGCCGAGCAGCGTGGCCGCACGATGCCGCGTGCCGCCGACTGCGTCGAGCGTCGCGCGGATCAGCAGGTCTTCGACGTCGGACAGCGGCGTGCCGACCTTGATCTGCACGCTGCTGCCGTTCAGCGCGGCGCCGGCCGCGAAGCTCGCTTCGCCGGCGCGCAGCGTTTCGATGAAGTCGCCCGACGCGTCGTATGCGAAGCGCACACGCTCGTGCAGCTCGCGCACGTTGCCGGGCCACTCATAGGACAGGCATTCGCGTACGAAGCCCGGCGCCGCGCGCTTGTCGGTCGTGCTGCGGCCGGTCGCGCGGGCCTCGCGGTTCAGTTCGTCGATCAGCGCATCGGCAATCGCGAGCGCGTCGCCGTCGCGCTCGCGCAGCGGCGGCATCGTGATCGACGCCGCATCGAGGCGCAGCCACAGATCTTCGCGCAGCGTGCCGTTGGCAACGGCCTCGCGCGCCGGCCGGCGCGTGGCCGCGATCAGCCGGAAGTCGCTCGCGATGGAGCTCGTGCCGCCGATCCGCATGAAGTTCTGCGAATCGAGCGCATGCAGCAGCGCTTCCTGCAGCACGAGCGGCAGCGCGGTGATTTCGTCGAGGAACAGCGTGCCGCCGCCGGCCTGTTCGAACAGGCCGGTTTCGCGCCGCTCGGCGCCGTCGAACGCGCCGCGCTCATGGCCGAACAGCACGCTGTCGAGCGACGCGCCATGCCGGTTCGCCTGCGCGATCATCCGGCAGTCGAACGACAGGAACGGCCCCTTGCGGCGGCGGCTCAGATCGTGCAGCGTGCGCGCCGCGAGCTTCTTGCCGGTGCCGGCTTCGCCCGCGAACAGCACGGCCGTTTCGGTGCGCGCGTTGTGCTCGATCATGTCGTACACGTGCTGCATCGCCTCGCTGCGGCCGACCAGTGCGCCGAAGCGGCCGAGGCGACGCAGCGACGCGCGCAGCGCCTGCACTTCGTCGATCAGTTCGTAAGGGCGGGGAATCCGCGCGAGCAGGCTGCGCAGCCGCGGAATGTTGATCGGCTTCAGCAGGTAGTCCCAAATGCCGTGACGCAAGCCTTCGATCGCGCTCTCGACCGTCGCATTGCCGGTCAGCACGATCACCGGCAGCGAGCCGTTCGGCTGCTGCTGCGGCAGGTGCTGGAGCAGGTCGAAGCCGCTTCCGTCCGGCAGGTTCAGGTCGACCAGGACGACGTCGGGGATCGCGCGGCCGAGCGCCGTGCGCGCCTCCGCGAGCGACGTGGCCGTGTCGACCGAGAAGCCGTCTGCGGCGAGCAGCGCGGTCAGGCCGGACAGACTGTTGGGATCGTCTTCGACAATCAGGGCGTGTGGCATGGTGAACGCGAGTCGAGTCAAGAGAGGCGGGCTGTCGGCCGTCGAGCCAGCCGCAGCCGCGTGTCGGATTAAAAACTGATTTTATGCCCCCCGGAACGCCCGACGTGCATTATTTCTCGGCCGCTATAAAACAGTTACCGATGATACAAATTGAATACCTTTAGTGCTGGATTTTGTGTTGCCGATCGTGCCGACATGTGCGCGCTGTTGCGCGCAGGCAAACAAAAAGCGCCCCGCAGGGCGCTTTGTTCGATGCGAAGTTCGCAGGCGCTTACGCGCGGCTGCGGTATTCGTTCGTACGCGTGTCGATTTCGATCTTGTCGCCGGTGTTGCAGAACAGCGGCACTTGCAGCTCGAAGCCCGTTGCGAGCTTCGCGTTCTTCAGCACCTTGCCCGACGACGTGTCGCCCTTGACGGCCGGTTCCGTGTAGGTGATCTCGCGAACCAGGATCGTCGGCAGTTCGACCGAAATGGCCTTCTCGTTGTAGAACACGACTTCGCAAGCCATGCCGTCTTCGAGGTAGTTCAGCGCTTCGCCCATCATTTCCGCTTCGACTTCGTACTGGTTGTAGTCGGCGTCCATGAACACGTACATCGGGTCGGCGAAGTACGAGTACGTCACTTCCTTGCGGTCGAGCACGACGACGTCGAACTTGTCGTCGGCCTTGTAGACCGCTTCCTGGCCTGCGTTCGTCAGCAGGTTCTTCATCTTCATCTTGACGACGGCGGCGTTACGGCCCGACTTGTTGTATTCCGTCTTTGCGATGACCCATGCGTCGCTGCCGATTTGCACGACGTTGCCTACGCGGAGTTCCTGTGCGGTCTTCATAAAAAAACTGTCCTGATCCAATCAAATAAATGGGTGCCTGAGCGTTGCGCAACGGCTGACGGCGCAAGCGGTGCGTTCCGGTAGGTGCCAAGAGCCCCAAGCGTGCGCGCTTGCGTGGTCAGCCGTCGGATAACCGCTTATTTTAACTGAGATTTTGCGTATTCCGCCAGCTTTCCGGCAAGATCGCCGACGCCCGCCAGCGTGTCGGCCCAGCGCGTCGCGTTGGCGTCCAGCGCCGCGCGGTGCTGCCGGATATCGTCCCAATCGGGCGTGCCCACGCCGTTCCACGCATGCCAGAAGCGCTCGAGCGCCGCGCGCGGCGCGTCGGCGAGGCCGGCTGCCAGGTGCGCGAGCGCGGCGTCGAGTTTCGGCAGATGCGCATCGTCGGCCTGCGGGTAGATCTGCCAGACGAACGGCTTGCGCGCCCATTGCGCGCGCACGAACGAATCCTCGCCGCGCACGAAGTTGACGTCCGCGGCCCACAGCAGCGCGTCGTAGTCGGCCTGCGGCACGAAGGCGAGCCCGTAGGCGGTCAGATTGCCGAGCGTGGCGCGCGCGCCGGCGTCGAACGAGGCGGTGCCGAAGAAGCGCGCGACGGCCGGCGAGATGCGGCCGGCCGGCACGAGCGCGACGATCGGCGTCGCGCTGTCGCGCCACTGCGCGAGCAACGCGTCGACGGCCGGATTTTCGTATGCGAACAGGCTCACGACCGTCGTGCCGGACGCCGGCGGCGCATCGCCGGTCGCGTGCCGCCACCAGGCCGTGCGCGCGGCCGCGTCGGTTTCGAATGCGGTGCGGCGTGCGTCGAGGTCGCGCTCCTTCAGCACGCCGCCGGTGCCGGCCGACAGCCCGGGGAAGAAGAAGGTCTTCAGCAGCGGGTAGCGCGGATGCGGCGACGGGCGCAGGTGGAAATCGGCGACCCAGTCCTCGGCGCTCAGGTATTCGAGATTGATCCACACCGGGCGGGGCGCGCGTCGCGCCATCGCGGCGAGATATGCGCCCGGCAGTTCGCACGCGAACGCTTCGATCACGACGTCGGCGATCTGCAGCGCGTCGCCGACGTCCGCGTGCCAGTGTTCGATCGCGATGCCGTCGAGCGTTTGCCGGTTGGCGTGCGGGTCGATCTGCGGCAGCAGTCGCGCGAAGGTGCGCAGATCGTCGACGAAGATGCGCATCTGCCAGCCGTGCTCGTGCGCGAGCTGGCGCGCGAGGCGCCAGCACACGCCGATGTCGCCGAAGTTGTCGATCACGGTGCAGAAGAGGTCGCATGCGATCGGTTCGCCGGTCGAGCGCGGCGAAGCGATGGCGGGGACGGAGTCGGAGCCGGAGGCGGGCGTGGTGCGGGACATCGAAGCGGGCCGGTGAATGCTCTAAACTGGCGATTCTAATGGACCCGTTCCGCGCCAGCGGGCACCGGATCACGCATGACATCCCCAGAAGCCGCCGATACTCCGTTCGAACCGAAGAAGATCCTCGCGCAATTGCCGCACATGCCGGGCGTCTACCGCTATTACGACGCAACGGGCGCCGTGCTTTACGTCGGCAAGGCGCGCGACCTGAAGAAGCGCGTGTCGAGCTACTTCACGAAAACGCAGCTGTCGCCGCGCATCGCGATGATGGTCACGCGCATCGCGCGCATCGAGACGACCGTCACGCGCTCGGAGGCCGAGGCGCTGCTGCTCGAGAACAACCTGATCAAGGCGCTCGCGCCGCGCTACAACATCCTGTTTCGCGACGACAAGTCGTATCCGTACCTGAAGCTCACCGCGCACCGCTTTCCGCGCATGGCGTATTACCGCGGCTCGGTCGACAAGCAGAACCAGTATTTCGGGCCGTTCCCGAGTGCGTGGGCGGTGCGCGAGAGCATCCAGATCCTGCAGCGCGTATTCCAGTTGCGCACCTGCGAGGATTCGGTGTTCAACAACCGTACGCGGCCGTGCCTGCTGCATCAGATCGGGCGTTGCACGGCGCCGTGCGTCGGCGCGATCAACGAGGACGACTACGCGATCGACGTGTCGAACGCCGCGCGCTTCCTGCTCGGACGGCAGTCCGAGGTGATGAACGAACTCGAGCAGAAGATGCACGCGTTCGCGGCCGAGCTGAAGTTCGAGCAGGCGGCGGCCGTGCGCAACCAGATGAGCTCGCTCGCGACGGTGCTGCACCAGCAGGCGATCGAGGTCGGCGGCGACAGCGACGTCGACATCCTAGCCGTCGTCGCGCAGGGCGGGCGCGTGTGCGTGAACCTCGCGATGGTGCGCGGCGGCCGCCATCTTGGCGACAAGGCGTATTTCCCGACGCACGTCGAAAGCGCGCTGACGCTCGCGGAAGGCGAGGGCGACGGCGACGGGGGGGCGGCTGCCCGCGTCGCCGGCGCCGGTGCCGGCGCGTCCGTCGAGGCGGAGGTGCTCGATGCATTCATCTCGCAGCACTATCTGGGCAACCGCGTGCCGCCGGTGCTGGTCGTCAGCCATGCGCCCGCGAGCCGCGACCTGCTCGAGCTGCTGTCCGAGCAGGCCGGCCACAAGGTATCGCTGGTGCGGCAGCCGCAGGGGCAGCGGCGCGCGTGGCTGACGATGGCCGAGCAGAACGCCCGGATCGCGCTCGCGCGACTGCTGTCCGAGCAGGGCTCGCAGCAGGCGCGTACCCGCGCACTCGCCGAGACGCTCGGCCTCGAATGCGACGATCTCGCGACGCTGCGCATCGAGTGCTTCGACATCAGCCATACGATGGGCGAGGCGACGCAGGCGTCGTGCGTCGTCTATCACCATCACAAGATGCAGTCGGGCGAGTACCGTCGCTACAACATCGCCGGCATCACGCCGGGCGACGACTATGCGGCCATGCGGCAGGTATTGACGCGCCGCTACGAGAAGATGGTCGAGCTGGCCGCGCAGGCGGCCGCCGCCGACGCCGCGACCGGCATCGACGGCGAATCGACGCGGCAGGCCGAGGCGTCGAGCCTGTTGCCGAACATCGTGCTGATCGACGGCGGCAAGGGGCAGGTCGAGATCGCGCGGCAGGTGTTCACCGAACTGGGGCTCGATACGTCGATGCTGGTCGGCGTCGCGAAAGGGGAAGGGCGCAAGGTCGGCCTCGAGACGCTCGTGTTCGCGGACGGCCGCACGCCGCTCGAGCTCGGCAAGGAGAGCGCGGCGCTGATGCTGGTCGCGCAGATCCGCGACGAGGCGCACCGCTTCGCCATCACCGGGATGCGCGCGAAGCGCGCGAAGGCGCGCCAGACGTCGCGGCTCGAGGAGCTCGACGGCGTCGGCGCGAAGCGGCGCCAGCGGCTGCTCGCGCGGTTCGGCGGACTGCGCGGCGTGGTCGCCGCCAGCGTCGAGGAGCTGGCGAGCGTCGACGGGATCTCGCACGCACTCGCCGAACAGATCTACAAGCAGCTTCATTGACGGGCCGTGCGACCGGCCGCTCGGGCCTGCGATCCCGCGTTGCGATCGCGCGTTCTTGTGGCAGGCCGGTCGACACGGCACAATTGCGAATCCTTTACTGACCCGCATGCCATGCCGTTCAACTTCCCGATTTTCCTGACGTGGGTCCGGATCGTGCTGATTCCGCTCGTCGTCGGCGTGTTCTATCTGCCGGACACGGTGATGGGCGGCGCGCACCGCAACCTCGCGGCGGCGGCGATATTCATCCTGGCGGCGCTGACCGACTGGTTCGACGGCTTTCTCGCGCGCAAGTGGAACCAGACGTCGTCGTTCGGCGCGTTCCTCGACCCGGTCGCGGACAAGCTGATGGTCACCGCCGCGCTGCTGATCCTCGTGCAGATCGCGCGGGTCGACGCGGCGATCGCGCTGGTGATCGTTGGCCGTGAGATCGCGATTTCGGCGCTGCGCGAATGGATGGCGCAGATCGGTGCGTCGAAGAGCGTCGCGGTGAACCAGCTCGGCAAGTTCAAGACCGCATGCCAGATGGTCGCGATCCCGATGCTGCTGTATTACGGGCCGCTGCCGCTCGGCGTCGCGACGATCGACACGCGCGTGTGGGGCGAATGGCTGATGTATCTGGCGGCGGTGCTGACGATCTGGTCGATGCTGTACTACATGAAGCTCGCGTGGCCGCAGATTCGCGAGCGCGGCGGCGCGTAAGGGCTTGGTAGCGGCTGCTTGCGGTGTCGGTGCCGAAGGTTTTTGGAAAAAGGGCGCGAAAAGCCCTTGACACATGAAAGTGCCTTCGACATAATCTCGCTTCTCCGCTGCACGACGAAGTAAGCGTGTGACGGAAAGCAGTAGCGCAGCAATACGCGGGAGTAGCTCAGTTGGTAGAGCGCAACCTTGCCAAGGTTGAGGTCGCGAGTTCGAGACTCGTCTCCCGCTCCAGATTTTTTCGGCAGCGTGTTGAATGGCGAAGCGCTGCTGGTGCAGGACAACGCGGGAGTAGCTCAGTTGGTAGAGCGCAACCTTGCCAAGGTTGAGGTCGCGAGTTCGAGACTCGTCTCCCGCTCCAGATTTTTCTGGCAGCGTGTTGAATGGCAAAGCGCTGCTGGTGTAGGACAATGCGGGAGTAGCTCAGTTGGTAGAGCGCAACCTTGCCAAGGTTGAGGTCGCGAGTTCGAGACTCGTCTCCCGCTCCAGGTATCGGGGAAGCAAGGCTTCCCCTTTTATTTGATGGACCGATGGTCCTCGGATAAAAATCTGTCGCATGCCTTCCAGGTATTCGGACAGTCCGCTTTTGGCGCGATAGCAAAGCGGTTATGCAGCGGCCTGCAAAGCCGTTTAGGCCGGTTCGACTCCGGCTCGCGCCTCCAAGTAGGAAGAGAAAAAGCCCTGAGAAATCAGGGCTTTTTCTTTTTCTCGCTCCACTTTCATCGTTGTAAGAAAGTCGCCGAGAGTGGTACAAAGTCGCCTCTAACCACTCAAGAAACACGCGCAACCACGCCTAAGTCGGCTCTTTGGCCGTATAGGCCGGTTCGCGTCAGCGCATGGCGACCAAGCGACTACGACCCTCCGGAACGTGGGAATACATCATCCGACGTTCGAAGCTTCTCCCAAAGCCACTTTCCTTGACGTTTCAATCTGAAGAAGAGGGCGACGCGTACGTCGCCCGGCTGGAGCAATTGCTCGATGCCGGCATTGTGCCGACGGACGTTGTTGAGCAACGCGAAGCGATCGCGACGACGCTGGACGCTGTTCGCGAGTATCTGCGGCGAGTATCGGTGCCTGATTCCGACGCTTGCGCCAGCCGAACACTTGGTTGGCGTTGACGCCGTGCCGACGTGCAACGGCCGACACCGACGCTCCCGGCTCCAATGTTTCCTGCACGATGGCGATTTTTTCTAGCGCCGTGCGCCGACGACGGCGCTCCGGCTCGGTCAGAATTTCGATGCTTTCCACGTAATGACTAGGCTTACTGATAGGCACAAGACTATCCTTTATTTTAAGAGAGTCCTTGTGTCCTCAGATACGTGGGGCCGCTCCAGTATCGTACAAGTTGCGCAAAACGGGCGGTGTCCCCGATCATCTCTGAAATTTAACAATCTTTCACAGACTTTCGTGATCCGATCCTTATGATAATTAAGCGAGCACGAAATTTCGATCGCCTGTACTTCTGCTGGCCACATCTCGGGGTATGTTTTGATAATCTTCAGAAGATTATATTTTCATGGAAAATAATCGTAGCAAATTAATTGCTGCTTCGGCAATTCCGTTGGCTTTGGGTATTCTTGCAAGCAAAGACAGCAAGGCCCAATCTTCAACATCGAATGTTTCCGGCCTTACGATCGAGCTTGGTAATTCCTCTCAACCGAATTTGGCGCATGGAATAGACAACGGCACATACTATCAAGTGGATTGTCGATTGGGTAATGCCTTCAATGGGTTTCCGTATACGGCAAATAGTGATGGGACAATTACGCTCAATCAAGGTGGAATCTATGTTGTCCTTGCACACGCAAACATAGTTTCTAGTGCGGTTGATACATATCAAATCCCCGCACAGGTCACATTTGCTGCGGGAACGGCATATCCATGGCCGGGCGTATATCAATATTCGGTTCAATCAATTCCATCACCGGTGCTGGGCTCACAGTCAACCCAGAGTTTGGGCACTATCAACCTCGTGGGTATACCTCCTCTTGGATGGGGAGCCAATACAAAAGTATGGCTTGGTTATTCCAAGGTGGTTGGCGCTCAGAACAAAGCCACTCTTAGTTTGCAGGGGGCGGTGACAATTATCAAAGTTGCGTAAATTTTAAATCTGAACCCGAGTGACGTCTCGTCATTCGGGTTTTATTTCTGGATTGGTGAGCTAAATTCCCTATAATTTAACGCCATGCGATCATTTTCTTGTTTAGTCGTGATGTGGTAATGTTGCGCAGCCGCTATTGATCGCGGAGTTTCCATCATGTTGAGTGTGGTGAAGAAATCAAGGAATTGTGATGATATATGTTACTCAGCAATGCCGATACGGTACGATGATTTTTAATCGTAACGATGACACAATTGGGCAAAGCCTGATTAAATATGGAGAATGGTCGGAGGCTGAGACATTTTTGTTTTCCCAAATCGTCCGGCAAGGAGATACTGTTGTTGAGGTGGGTGCAAACATAGGTTCTCACACAGTGATGTTATCTCAAGCAGTTGGTGACTCTGGAGTCGTTTTTGCGTTTGAACCGCAGCGACATGTTTTTCAAGTGCTCTGTGCTAATCTGGTTATAAATCACTGCCTAAATGTTCACGCGAATCAATGTGCGATTGGCGATACTGATGGAACTATTGATTTTCCAGCGATCGATCCGAGAAATCAAAATAATTTTGGTGCGACTTCAGTTTATTCGAAGAACACTGGGTTTGAGAGAATTCCTCTTAAGAGGCTTGACTCGATTGATTTTTGTCGTGTTGATTTTCTTAAGGCGGATGTCGAAGGGTTTGAAATAAATGTGCTTCGTGGTGGGTTGAGGGTCATAGAAAAATATCGACCAATATTACATCTCGAATATCTGAATCACTATACTGGCGATGAGTCGCAGCGATACCTTGAGTTGCTTTCCCCGTTGGGTTATAGACTTTGGTATTACATTACGCCTCTGTACAATAGGCTTAATTTCCTAAATAATGGGGAAAATATATTTGAGGGGCTATGGTCATTTGATGCGATAGCAGTTCCGACCGAGTGTGGGGAAATGCAGGGGCTTCACGAAATCAAGGCATCTGACGGTCACGTGAAATGCGATGATGGCGATCAATGGCGTACTGCGAAATTTGTTCGCTATTGATATTTTTGAAGCTTTGGATGGTAAAAAAGACACAAACGATCCAATCCGTCATGTCGCTTTGGTCTCAGTTACCGATTGAGTCTGAAAAGGGTGAGCGTAGCTCGCGGCGTAGCTTTGTGCACTGGACCGTGTCAGATAAGGCGAAGGTACTGCTGCATCATCAGGCGGTGCAAGTTGCTTTGCAACCAAACGGTGGGATTGGGTGCCCAGAGACACGAAAGCCCGCTGCGAGCGGGCCTTTTTACGTGCTACAGATTCGCTACAGCAAAGGGTGAGAGCCTTGCTGGATAAGCCTCACGCTTATCATTCCATCCCCTGAACTCCGGGGCGGAATACCAGGGCGGAGATCTCCGATGCTGTCCTTTTTCGGCCAAGAACAGTCGTTCGACAACGATGCCTGAATCGTCGACAATGCGTGGAAGACTGCAGTTGACCCCAGTATCAACAGCGTGAACTATAACGTCCATTGTTCCTGAGTTTCATAAACGCGACCTAGGAGTCAAGATGGCCGTGCGTGGAGCACCGTATGTCTGAAAAGAAACTTCGTGGCATTCCTCGTCGGCTTCGTGCCGTCAAGAAATGGCCAGAAAGACTCTTGAGTTGCATTCCAGGCAACGTTTGGAACGCGAATGAGCCTTACTGGAATTGGAAGATCCCGGTGCATCACAGCCTTGTTCTGGGGCGCTATGCCACACCTGCTACCCGGCGAGCGTGTGCACAAGGTCTTATAGATGCATCCGCGCATCTTCTCGCTCGCAAACCAGCCGAGATTCGGTCCGCTCGGGTGACATGCGCAATTTGCCTTCCGGACATGTTCGCGAGCGAAGTCTGCGTCTACCTCGACGAGGATTACTTCAGCGCTCAGGTTCACGAAGGCGCAAATGTATTCGGCGAAAGGAAATTCATACGCGACCGCAAACTATCCAGTGAATGGGCGTTGCACGTGCCGACTGGCATTTCTGAGTTGGGTATCATCGTCAAGAATCTTGACGAAGACGGTCGCTCGTTCGAATACGAGTGCTGGTATTTTGGTGAAATCGTTCGGTGAGCACAGGTGCCTGTAAGGCAGCGCTAACAATACGCTGACTTTTCTGCGTGATGAATGATCGTTGAGGCCAATATTGAATTCCCGTTTTGGGTCGGCTGCAGCCGACCGCGTCGGGCGCTAGTCGGCCAGGAAGAGCCATTCGACAGTACCGCTCGGATCGCCGACAATTGCACCGATTAGTATGTTTCCGGTCAGGTCCAGTGATGAAGAAAGCGGTGTGGGGGCTGCTCATAGTAGCCATCGTTTCGTGGGGAGTATGCTACATATACCCGACCAACATTATCCACTTCGGATGGATCGGAGCCCTGTTCGCATCGACGGCAGGCTTGATCGCGACGATATCGAGCTATCACACGGAAGACGTAGCCCATACGCGCGGCGGCACCATATACAAAGCAGAATCGCCAATCAAATTTTTGCTGACTTATGTTTTGCTCGGATTACTACTCGCCGCTTTTTTGCTTATAAGCATCCTCGGCAGCTTGGGGGAATTGGGGGAGTAACGGCCATAAGCACTCGCTGACTGAACCACAATGCAGTGGATCGTGGCCCGCACTTAGACTAACGGAGGTGACCCGTCGCGTATGGAAGAACGAATCTACGGTTAAAGAATTGGCCGGTGACTGTCGTAAGATAAAAATAGTGAGAGAAAATAACAGAACATGAAAAACTTAACGCGTGGTTATCGTTTTTTGACTTCGATTGCGACTTCGCTCTTTTTTCTTTCTATGGCGCCGAAGTGTCTCGCGTTTGACGAGTGGGGCTTTAAAAGTGGAACACCTAAAGCTGAGGTCGAGCAGACTGTGCGATCAGGCGGTGGAAGCATTTCAAAGTCCGGTGATGCGACAACCGTTACACGATTCGATCCTGTCAATGGTCAAGCATCAATATTCATCTTGCGATTCTGTGACGATCGCCTAACTAGTGTCTTGAAGGCGGAATCATTCACTCCAGCAACGTTAATTGATTTGCAATTTGATCTTGTGAAACAACACGGAAGTCCGGTGCTGTCAGTGCAAGATAAATCGATAAATACAAAGATGGGTGCCTTCGTTTCCCGCGAGCTGGATTACACGTGGGAACTGGCGAATGATAAAACTCAAATTATTGCAACTGTGCCTATCTCCTCACCTTTTCAGATCAACCCCGGCCTTTCCGTGGTTCACAGTGACTCGTCAGTATGCTTGAACGGGGACCGAGAGCGACCAGCGGTCAACGAGTGACGCAACGAATTTCAACGGTGACAGATACTTCATTGTTTCCGCTTAGCGTTCGGCGACCGCCCGATTTAGGTGGCGGCTGCCTACGAGGAGCAAATGACCGCTATTAGCAGGCTCGAAGGTCTCTTCCGGGTCGAAATCGGCCGTTGCAATCAGTGCGGCTTGGCCGACCGCATGACATCGTCACTGGGCTTAGGAGTTGAGGCGCGCGGCAGAGCGGTCAATGTGGATGGTCAATTGCCGCAACATCTTGATTTTATGAATAAGGTGACGGCCTGCAAAGCCGTTTAGGCCGGTTCGACTCCGGCTCGCGCCTCCAAGTAGGAAGAGAAAAAGCCCTGAGAAATCAGGGCTTTTTCTTTTCCGCCGCTCGCGCGGCGTTATCTTCAGCGACCATCCGCGTCCTCGCTCACCCATCCACCGGCTGCATCGGCGTGTCCAGCTTCAGCTGATAAAACGCCGCGTCGAGCCAGCGCCCGAACTTGAATCCCGCTTCGGCGATCGTCCCCGAATGCACGAAGCCGACACGCGTATGCAGCGCGACGCTGCCCGCGTTGGTTGCATCGATGCAGCCGACCAGCACGTGTACCTCGGCATCGCGCGCACGCTTGATCAACTCGCGCAGCAACAACTCGCCGAGCCCGCGCCCGCGATGATCGCGATGCACGTACACACTGTGTTCGACCGTGTACTTGAACGCCGGAAACGCGCGGAACGTGCCCCAGCTCGCGAAGCCGAGCAGCGTGCCCGAATCGTCGACCGCGCCGACCACCGGAAAACCGCCCGCGCGCTTCGTTGCGAACCACGTGACCATCGCCTCCGGCGGCCGCGGCCGATAGTCGTACAGCGCGGTCGAATTGACGATCGCGTCGTTCAGGATCTCGAGGATGGCCGCCGCATGCTCGGCCTCGTTGCAATCGATCAGGCGCACGTCGTCGTGCGTTTTCGGCAAATTCATGTGGACTCCTGCACCGGTCGGCTCCGGCTTTGAACGGATGCCGCGCCGCGCATGCCGACCGCGGCGGTGGCATCGCAGATCGCGACGACATAGCGCGCGCCTTGCGCCGTCGGATTGCTGAAAATCAGCGGCTGATCGACGCGCATCGCGAGACAGTCGCCTTCGTGAAGCTCGTGGAGCGCGTCGCCCAACGTGACGTCGACGCGTCCGCCGAGCACCCATACCTGCTGATGCAGCGCGCTGTCGCGGCCGCCCGTGTCGTACGCGACGCGCGCGCCGGGCGGGAAATCGACTTCGACGAGCTGGAGCGGCGACGGCCAGCCGGGCGGCGACAGATTGCGCCGCAGATAGCCCGACGCCGGATCGCGCCATTCCGCTTGCTGTGCGCGCTTGACCAGCGGCTGCACGGGCGCGTCGTCGCGCTCGCCGCCGAACAGCGCCGCCAGCGACACGCCCAAGCCGGCCGCGAGCTTGTCGAGGACGACGGCCGTCGGGCTGGCCGACGCGCGCTCGATGAGCGAGATCATCGAACGGCTCACGCCGGAGCGCGCGGCAAGCGTATCGAGCGTGTAGCCTCGTAACGTGCGCAAGTCGCGCACGCGGCGGGCGATCCGCTCGTTGATGCCTGCATCAGGCGCGGGAAGGGTAGTCGCTTCTTGCATGATGGACGGATTCTCCATCAAGCTGGAATATGGTGTCAACGAAATCACGGGCTGCCAGACTCCCGATTCGCAGTCCGACCGAATACTTGCTCCGCGCGCAGCGCCAGCGTAATATACGAAACGACTACATTTCGTTTAATTGGAGCCATATGGGCATCATCAAGATTTCCGAGCACATGCACGAACGGCTGCGCTCGACCAGCACCGCGCTGAGCCGGTCGATCAACGCGCAGGCCGAGCACTGGCTGCGCGTGGGCATGCTCGCGGAACTCAATCCGTCGCTGTCCTATGGCGATATCTGCCGGATGCTGATCGAATCCGAGGCGCGCGGCGGCGACGCCGGTACGGCGCAGCCGGCCGCTCGCGACATCGAGCAGGTGGCGTAATGGCGAAGCGCGACATTCCCATCCGCGGCGCCGCCGACATCGCGAAGTCGCGCGAAGCCGCGAAGCTCGCGTCGCAAGTGCTGACGATGATCACCGACTACGTGAAGCCGGGCGTCACGACCGACGAGCTCGACGCGCGCTGCCGCGAATACATCATCGACGAACTGCGCGCGATTCCAGCCAACATCGGCTATCACGGCTATCCGAAAACGCTGTGCACGTCGGTCAACCACGTGGTCTGTCACGGCATCCCGTCGTCGCGGCCGATGCGCGACGGCGACATCGTGAACCTCGACATCGCGGTGATCAAGGACGGCTGGTTCGGCGACACGAGCCGCATGTACTTCGTCGGCGAGCCCGGCGAACTCGCGCGGCGTCTGGTGGCGGCCACCTACGAGGCGATGCACGCGGGCATTCGCGCGGTGCGTCCGGGCGCGACGCTCGGCGACGTCGGCTATGCGATCCAGCAGGTCGCGCATCGCGAAGGCTTCAGCGTTGTGCGCGAATACTGCGGGCACGGAATCGGCGACGTGTATCACGACGAGCCGCAGGTGCTGCACTACGGCCGCCCCGGCACCGGCGTGCCGCTGCGCCCCGGGATGATCTTCACGATCGAGCCGATGCTCAACGCGGGCAAGCGCGACACGCGCGTGCTGGCCGACGGCTGGACGGTCGTCACGAAGGACCATTCGCTGTCCGCGCAGTGGGAGCACATGGTCGTGGTGACGGAGCAGGGCGTCGACGTGCTGACCGACGACGTGAAGCCGCACGCGTTCGCCGCGCTGACCGGCACGCAGGCGGCCTGACGCGCACGCCGCCAACGACGACGAGCCCCGGTCCGGGGCTCGTTTCATTTGGGCTTGCGCCTAGCGCTTGCGCCTAGGCTGACGCTTGCGCTCCTCACGCCACCGGCGTGGTTGCTACCCGCAGCATCACGCTGCTCGCTCGCGCGCCTTTTGCCACGCGTGTTCGACGAACACGCGGCACAGCGCTTCCATCCCGCTGCGGTCTTCGTCGTCGAAACGTGCGGCGACCGGGCTGTCGACGTCCCACACGCCGATCAGCGTGCCGTCTGCCGCTACCAGCGGCACGACGATTTCCGACTCCGACGCGGCATCGCACGCGATATGGCCGGGGAACGCATGCACGTCGCGCACGACCTGCGTTTGGCGCGTCTGCGCCGCCGTGCCGCACACGCCCTTGCCGAGCGCGATGTGCACGCAGGCCGGCTTGCCCTGGAACGGGCCGACCACCAGCTCCGTCCCGTCGAAGAAATAGAAGCCGGCCCAGTTCAGACGATCGAGCGAGTGATAGACGAGCGCGGAGAAATTCGCGGCGTTTGCGATCAGGTCCGGCTCCGATTCGACGAGCGAGCGGGCCTGCTCGGCGAGCGTCGCATACAGTTCGGCCTTGGAGGCGTGAGGGTCGGTGGACAGCGTGAACATGGCTGAAGTGCAGAGAAAAGAGTAAGGGGGACGCGCGATGCGCGATGCCGGCCCCGCAGTCTACGGCACGCGCCGCGCATTTGCAGCGCGTGATTCGCCGCCGTCACTGTCGCTCCCGGCCATCGCGTCGAACCGGCGCGTGCACCGGCAACCCCGATCAATCGGGTTCTAGCTCCGCGAACCGCGCAGCCAGGAAGTCGAGCAGCGCGCGCACGCCCGGCAGCAGCCCGCGCCGCGACGCGAACACCGCGTGCACGATCTCGCGGCGCGGCGCCCAGTCGGGCAGCACGTTCACCAGTTCGCCGCGCGCGAGTTCGTCGCGCACCATCATCGTCGGCAACTGCACGACGCCGACGCCCGCGACCGCCGCGGCCCGCAACGCCAGCATGCCGCCCGTCACGAGCCGCGGCTGATGGTGGATCTCCGCATGCGCCTGGTCCGGGCCGCGCAGCCGCCACACGTGCGCGGCCTGCGGCAGGCCGTGGTCGAGGCTCGGCATGCGGGTCAGGTCGGCCGGAACGGCCGGCGCGCCGTGTTCGCGCAACAACGCGGGGCTCGCGACCAGGCATTGCCCGCGCTCGGCCAGCACGCGCAGCGCGAGATCGCTGTCCTCGAGCGGCGGCGGACGCACGCGAATCGCGACGTCGATCCCTTCTCCGACCACGTCGACGCGCCGGTTCGTCGCTTCGAGATGAATCTCGACGTGCGGGCACGCGACCATGAACGCGGCGATCATCGCGCCCGCCAGCGAGTCGAGCAGCGCGACGGGGCAGCTGACCCGCACGATGCCGCGCGGCTCCTCGTGCAGCAATGCGATCGCCTCGTCGGCGGCGTCGGCCTCGACGAGCATCGCGCGGCAATGCGCGTAGTACGTCTGGCCGACGTCGGTGACGGTGAAGCGGCGCGTCGAGCGCTGAATCAGCCGCATCCCGAGGCGCGCCTCGAGCAGCGCGACGCGCCGGCTCAGCTTCGACTTCGGCATGTTCAGCGCGCGCCCGGCCGGCGCGAACCCGCCGTGCTCGACCACCTGCACGAAGTAATAGAGATCGTTGAGATCTCGCTGTTGATCGTTCATCAAATGGAACGCTGAGTGCGATTTTGCGAGTCTACCGAATCGATCGTTCCATCTCTATATTGATCGTCAGGATGCGAAACACGTGTTTCGCCGCAATTCGGAGAAGGCAAATGAAGAAGATCCGTGGTGTCTACAGCGCGCCGCGCGGCCATTGGGTCGGCGACGGTTTCCCGGTGCGTTCGATGTTCAGCTATCAGTCGCACGGCGCCCATCTGAGCCCGTTCCTGCTGCTCGACTATGCGGGCCCCGCGAATTTCGAGCCGGCGTCGGCGCCGCGCGGGGTCGGCCAGCATCCGCACCGCGGCTTCGAAACGGTGACGATCGTCTACGACGGCGAAGTCGCGCACCGCGACTCGACCGGCGCGGGCGGCGTGATCGGCCCCGGCGACGTGCAATGGATGACGGCCGCGAGCGGGATCCTGCACGAGGAATTCCACTCGGAAGCGTTCACGAAGCGCGGCGGCCCGCTCGAGATGGTGCAGCTGTGGGTGAACCTGCCCGCCGCCGACAAGATGGGCGGGCCGGGCTATCAAACGCTGCTGAACGCGGACATCCCGGTCGTCGAGTTGCCGGACGGGGCGGGTCGCGCGCGGATCATCGCCGGCGAGCTCGACGGGCGGCGCGGCCCGGCCCGCACGCACACGCCGATCGACGTGTGGGACGTGCGGCTCGCCGCAGGCGGTCATGCGCGGTTCCCGATCGCCGAAGGCCGCACGCTCGCCGTGGTCGTGCTGAGCGGCACGGTGCTCGTGAACGGCGAGACGGTCGCCCGCGAAGCGCAGTTCGTGCAATTGGGCCGCGAAGGCAGCGACGTCGACATCGAGGCGAACGGTGACGGCAAGCTGCTGATCCTCAGCGGCGAGCCGATCGACGAGCCGGTGGTCGGCTACGGCCCGTTCGTGATGAACTCGCAAGAGGAAATCCGCGCCGCGATCGACGATTTCAACGGCGGCCGCTTCGGACGGATGCCCGCATGACGTACGGCCCCGCGCAATGCGGGGCTTTTTGCATGTGCGCGGCGGCGCGGGCGCAGCGGCCGCGCTTCGCGGCATAATCGTCGGTTGCCGCGCGCCCACCGGCGCGCCCGAAACAGCACTGAGGACCGCCCATGAACGCTTCCGCATCCGCCATCTCCCCGCGTGCCGCCGACCTGGACTGGCGCTGGAAATCCTTCGACGCCCTGAGCGCACGCGAGGTCTATTCGATCCTCGAAGCGCGCAGCGCCGTGTTCGTCGTCGAGCAGAACTGCGTGTACCGCGACATCGACGATGCCGATCAGGCCGCGTGGCACCTGGCCGCGTACGACGCGGCGGGCCGCGTCGCCGGCTATCTGCGCGTGCTGCTGCCCGATGCGCAGCATGCCGACGTGCGCATCGGCCGCGTACTGACGACCGCCGCGTTCCGCGGGGCCGGCCTCGGCAATACGCTGCTCGCCCGCGCGCTCGAACACATCGCCGCGCAGTGGCCCGATACGCAGATGAGCCTGCATGCGCAGGCGCACCTGCAGCGCTTTTACGGTGCGTTCGGCTTTGAGCCGAGCTCCGACGTGCACGACGAAGACGGCATCCCGCACGTGTGGATGACCCGCGCGCGCGGCTGACGCGCGGCGCGGCGTGCCGGGATCAGTGGGCGTTGCGCGTGGCCGCCGGCCGCGCGGCGCTGCGCGCAGCGGCGCGCTCGTCGATCAGCCGGCCGCGTGCGGACAGCCGCATCCAGTGCCGCAGCGCGATCAGCGCGCCGATCACGCTCATCATCGAGCCGGGAATCCACAGCAGCAGGCCGCCGATCTGCTGGTCGCGCAACGGGCTGAGCCACGTGAAGGCGCGCCCGCAGATCGAGTAGATCGGATACAGCTCGTGCGGCGTGAAGAAGATCAGCGCGCCGAGCGCGATCTGCGGCGGGATGGCGGCGACGACGATCAGAATCCGGCGGCCCGGCGACAGCCGCGCGGGCGGCGCGGGACGCGGATCGACGACGAGCCACCAGAACAGCAGCCCGTCGATCACCATGCTCCAGTTCATCACGCGATACAGACGCCAGTCGAGCATCGCGACGAAGTGGATCGGCGACAGCAGCCAGAAATAGATCAGCCCGACGAACAGCACGACGGCCACGACCGGATGGAACACCAGGTCGAGCGCCGCGCGCACGGGCGCCCATGCGCGCGCGGGGCGCACGAAGCGTTGCCGCCAGCGAAACGGAATGCCGGCGCGGATCGCCGCGCCCGGATAGGCGAGCGCGATGAAGAACGGCCCGAGGTGATGCAGCACCAGATGCTGCGCGCGGTGCATGAAGAACTCGTGCTCGAAGAAATAGTCGAGCCGCGTATGCAGTGCGATGTAGAGCGCCGTCAGCCCGAGCCAGAACGAGAACTGCCGCAGCGGCGACACCTTCGCCTTCTTCACGCCGCGCGCGAACAGCACGGCGGCCGTCAGCACCGCGATCACCACGGTCGGCGACGGTTCCCACGGATCGAGCCAGTACAGGACGTTCATCGCACGCGCATCACTTCGCCTGGGCCGGCGACTTCACCGCAAACGGCGCGTCGACGGTTTCGCCGTCGGAGAATTTCAGGCGCAGGCGCACCGTGTCGCCCGGCTTGATCGCGTGCTTCGGCTCCTCGAGCATGAAGTGGTAGCCGCCCGGTGCGATGTCGACCTTGCCGCGCGCGGGGATCGTCAGCTTGTCGACCATTTCCATCTTCTGCGTCGAGCCGTTCGACACCGTCTGGTGCAGCATCGCCATCCCGTAGTCGGGGCTGTCGACGTCGACGAGATCGACCGGCTTGTCGCCGGTGTTCACGAGCGTCACGTAGCCGCCGGCGGGCAGCTGGTTCGGCAGCCAGCGTACCCATGCGTTCTGCGCGGTGATCGCACCGGCCGCATAGGCGTGTGCGCCGGCGCACAGCGCGGCGAGGGCGGCGAACGTCTTGAGGATCGTTTTCGGCTTCATGTCTGGTTCACGTGGTGGGGGCAGTGTCGATGATCCGCCGCACGTCGGCGGCGATGGCGTCCGGCGAGTCGCCGTCGGTCGCGAGCAGGCGCGCGCGGCCGTGGGCGTCGAAGATGTAGACGGCCGAGCTGTGCGTGACCTCGTAGCCGCCGGACGGATCGCGTTGTTCCATCTGGTACGCGACGCGGTAGCGCTTCGCGAGCGATTCGATCTGGCCGTCGCTGCCGGTCAGGCCGCGCGCGTGCGCGGCGTCGAACGCGGCGACGTACGACTGCAGCGCCTGCGGCGTGTCGCGCGCGGGATCGACCGACACGAACAGGATGCGCACGTCGTTCGCGCGCGGGCCGAGCTTCGCGAGCACTTCCATCAGCCGCGCCATCGTCTCGGGACAGACGTCCGGACAGTGCGTGTAGCCGAAGTAGACGAGCGCGACGCGGCCGCGAAACGCGCTCGCGTCGACGGGCCGGCCGTCGCCGCCGGTCAGCGTGAACGACAGGTCGGGCAGATGGCCGGTGACGTTGGTCAGGTGCCAGCCCGGCTCGTCGCGCGTGCACGCGGCGAGCGCGACGGCAACGGCCATCGCCGCGGCCATGCGCGCGAAACGGTTGAAGCTGGAGCGGCGCCGGCGCGGCGCGGGACGGGCAAGCGACATCCTGGGACTCGAATCGGACGGAATGACGTCGGTCGCGCCGCACTGGGGCGCGCGACCGGCGGTTGCCGACTGTAACGCAATTCCCGCGCCTGCGCGCTTTCGAAATCCCTGCGGTCGCGCGGGGCGGGGCAATATGTCGCAGCGGCGGCGCGGGCGGCGCGCGGCGGCCGGTTTCGCCCATCTCGGTACGCAGGCGCGGTAAGATGCGCACAATTCCATTCTCGTCGCGGCGGCCCGGCGTTTGCCGGCCGCCGCTCGGACTCTCGAATCGATGCAATCCGTTCCGGCTTCCCTGTCCCTGACCGATACCGCGTTCTTTTTCGACTTCGACGGCACGCTCGTCGAGCTCGCCCCCACGCCCGACAGCATTCACGTGCCGCCGTCGCTGCTGACGCTGCTCGATACGCTCAGGCAGCGCTCGCATGGCGCGGTCGCGGTGGTGTCGGGGCGCGGCATCGACAATCTCGACACGTTCCTGAGCATGCCGGATCTACCGATCGCCGGCCTGCACGGTGCCGAGCGTCGCGATTCGAACGGCGACACGCAGCGCATCGGCTTCAACGACGAACGCCTGCTGCGCATCGAGCGCGAGCTGGCGGCCGTGGTCGACCGTCATCCGGGCATGCTGCTGGAGATCAAGGGCGCGGCCGTCGCGCTGCACTACCGCAACGCGGCCGACCGTGAGCCGGTCGCGCGCGAAGCGGCCGAGCGCCTCGTCGCCGAATATGCGGACGCGTACGTACTGCAGCCCGGCAAGATGGTGTTCGAAATCAAGCCGAAGGGCGTCGACAAGGGGCGCGCGCTGGCCGCGTTCCTCGACGAGCCGCCGTTCGCGGGCCGCGTGCCGCTGTTCGCGGGCGACGATCTGACCGACGAGAAGGGCTTCGCGGTGGTGAACGCGCGTGGCGGCCTGTCGATCAAGGTCGGCGCCGGCGAGACGTCGGCGCGCATGCGGCTCGATTCGGTCGCCGCGCTGCACGCGCAGATCGCCCGCTGGCTCGATCTGGAGCTGCCGGGCGCATGAGCCGACTGATCATCGTTTCAAACCGCGTCGCGCCGATTTCGGAAGGCGAGCCGGCGGCTGGCGGTCTCGCGATCGGCGTGTACGACGCGCTGAAGGAGACGGGCGGCATGTGGTTCGGCTGGAGCGGCGAAGTGGTCGCGTCCGGTGCGCCGCAGATCCGCATCGAGGAGCGCGGCCCCGTGACGTTCGCGACCGTCGGGCTGTCGCGCCGCGATTACGACCAGTACTACCGCGGCTTCTCGAACGCGACGCTGTGGCCGGCGTTCCACTACCGCGCGGACCTGATCCAGTACGACCGTCACGAGTTCGAAGGCTACGGCCGCGTGAACGTGTGGCTCGCGCAGCAGCTCGTGCCGCTGCTGCAGGACGACGACGTGATCTGGGTCCACGACTATCACCTGATCCCGTTCGCGCGCGCGCTGCGCGCGTCGGGCGTGAAGAACCGGATCGGCTTCTTCCTGCACATCCCGTTTCCCGCCGCGCAGGTGCTCGTGAACGTGCCGCCGCATCGCGAGCTGGTCGAGTCGCTGTGCGCGTTCGATCTGCTCGGCTTCCAGACCGAGCCCGACCTGCGCGCGTTCTGCGATTACGTCGAGTTCGAAGCCGGCGGCGAAGTGACGCGCGACGGCCGCACGGTACGCGTGAGCGCGTTCGGCAGCACGCTGCGCGCGGCGGCTTATCCGATCGGCGTGTATCCGGACGAGATCGCGTCGCTCGCGCAGGCGGGCGAGCACGGCAAGGCCGCGCGCATGGCCACGTCGCTGCGCGGGCGCCAGCTGATCATGAGCGTCGACCGGCTCGATTATTCGAAGGGCCTCGTCGAGCGGTTCCGCGCGTTCGAGAAGCTGCTGGAGCACCAGGCGTCGATCCGCAATCGCGTGTCGTTCCTGCAGATCGCGCCGTCGACGCGCGCCGACCTGCGCGCGTATCAGGACATCCGGCTGCAGCTCGAAGCGGAATCGGGGCGCATCAACGGACGCTACGCGGAGCTCGACTGGGCGCCGATTCTGTACATTCATCGCCAGTACGACCGGCAGGTGCTGGCCGCGCTGTATCGCCTCGCGCGCGTGGGCTTCGTGACGCCGCTGCGCGACGGGATGAACCTCGTCGCGAAGGAATACGTGTCCGCGCAGAATCCGGACGATCCGGGCGTGCTGGTGCTGTCGCGTTTCGCAGGCGCGGCGCGCGAGCTGACCGGCGCGCTGATCGTCAATCCGATCGACATCGACGGCATGGCCGATGCGTTGTCACAGGCGCTGACGATGCCGCTCGCCGAGCGGCGCGCGCGTTATGCGGACATGATCGCGCAGCTGCGCGAGAACAACGTGTCGGTGTGGCGCGACAACTTCCTGCGCGATTTGCAGCGCGCGTAGCCTGGGGCGGTTGCACATCGAGCGCTGGTCGCGCGCCGCGCTGAAAAAAGGCCGCCGTGCTACGAGCACGGCGGCCTTTTTATCGTCTATCGGCGGGCGGCGCGATGCCGCGGCGTCACGCGACGCGTTCGCCGGTGGTCGGCGCGGCGCCGTCGGGCGCGTGCAGCCGGCCGTGCTGCTTCGCGAGCAGGTCGCGATACAGCCCGGGGCGGCTGCGCAGCACGTCGGGGCTGCCATCGTCGATCACCTTGCCGTTGCTCATCACGATGATCCGGTCGAAGTTGCGCAGCGTCGACAGCCGGTGTGCGATCGCGATCACCGTACGGCCGACCATCAGGCGGTCGAGCGCGCTCTGGATCGCTTCTTCCGATGCGCTGTCGAGCGCCGAGGTCGCTTCGTCGAGCAGCAGGATGGGCGCGTCCTTCAGGATCGCGCGCGCGATCGCGATGCGCTGGCGCTGGCCACCCGACAGCTTGACGCCGCGGTCGCCGACGATCGTGTCATAGCCTTCCGGCATCGCCTCGATGAACTCCGCGCAGCGTGCGTCGCGCGCGGCTGCGAGCACCTGCTCGCGGGTCGCGTCGGGGCGGCCGTACGCGATGTTGTCGTAGATGGTCCGGTGCAGCAGCGAGATGTCCTGCGGCACGAGCGCGATCGCCTGGCGCAGGCTGTCCTGCGTGATCGTCTTGACGTCCTGGCCGTCGACCATCACCGCGCCGTCCTGCGTGTCGTAGAAGCGCTGCAGCAGCGCGAGCACGGTCGACTTGCCGGCGCCCGATTTGCCGATCAGTCCGACGCGCTGGCCGGCCTCGATATGCAGGTCGAAGTGGTCGAGGATCGCGCGGCGGTGCGGATACGCGAACGTCACGCGCTCGAAGTCGACGCGCCCGCCCTTGGCCGACAGCGGCTGCGCGTCGGAGCGATCGGGCATGCCGTGCGGTTCGAGCAGCGTCTTCACGGCTTCGGACAGGCGTGCGACGTGCTGCGTGACGTCGACCAGCGCGACGGCCAGATCGCGCGTGCCGTGCAGGATCGTGAAGCCGAGCGAGCTGACGAGCACGATGTCGCCGGAGGTCGCGCGGCCCTGATCCCACAGCCACAGCGCCCAGCCGAGCAGCCCGGCCGACAGCATCGCGGTGATCACCGCGTGCAGCAGCCGCAGCTTCTCGAGATAGAGCAGGCTTTGCTGACGGGCGTCCATCTCGGCTTTCACGGTCGCGCTGAAGCGCTTCTGTTCGCGCAGCGTCATCCCGAATGCGCGCACGAGCCCCATGTTGCCGATCACGTCGACGAGCTCGCCGTCCACCGCGGCGGCCTTCGCCGCGAACGTGTGATGGCGGGCGGAGCCGCGCCCGGCGAGCTTGAACAGCACGATCGCGAGCAGCGCCGAACAGCCGAGCAGGCCGGCGGCCATCAGCGGATTCACGACGATGATCATCAGAATCGCGCCGATCACCGCGATGCACGGCGGCAGCACGTTCCACGCCATCGTGTTCTCCGACGTATAGACGGCGTTCGACGTGGCCGTGATGCGGCTCGCGAGCGTGCCCGGCTGCTTCTCCGCGTAATACGTCGGCGAATGGCCGATCAGATACTGGAACAGGTCGCGCCGCAGGTCGCCGGTCACCGCGACGAACGTGTGCGCGGCGGTCCAGCCGCCGACCCGCCACAGCAGGTTGTCGGCCGCGATCAGCCCGACGAGCAGCGCGAACGCGCTCCACAGCGGGCCCGGATGATGGCGTCCGGCCGCGAGCACGTCGATCAGATGCTTGATCGCGTATTGCGAGCCGAGCGCGCAGCCGACGGCGGCCAGCACGCTGCAGAGCACGATCAGGTGCGCGACAGGGTGCAGGCGGATGTAGCGGAACAGGAACGCGATCGGCCGATGCGCGTAGCTCGACAGCTTCGCGTTGTGGGCGTTGCGCTGGGCAGGGGTGAGATATTCCAAAATATGCGTGCGGTGATTCGGTGATTGAGCGGGGCGGCTGGAGCCCAGCCGGCGGTCGCCCGGACTGAATAATCCGGCATTGTAAACAAGGCCGTGCGTTGCGCTGTGCGAATCTTGCGCGAGCCTGGGGGCGCACGACCAGTTTTGAGATAAAATCCGGCATCCCGTTCGCCGCAAGGGCCTTACGTGTCGCAAAGGCAATGCCGGCAGCGATGACGGACATGGAGTGCCGAACGGGCCTTCCACTCTAGAACGGACGTCCGAGTCCGCGGGTTGCAAAGTGTTGCGCCTTTGTAACAAAGTAAAGAGTTTGAAATGGCGGGCGCCGTATCGGGATTAACCCTAGATAATCGGCTCCGGGTTCGGTCCCAGGTTTTTACGAACCCCTGTCAACGGGTCTTCGTTTCAAACGTTCTAAGCCTGTCGCGTCGCCGACGCTCCTTGTGCAGCGCGGGCAGCGCGGGCTCGACGCCCCCGGCAGGCTGATTCGTCCGATGATAGGACGAAATGCATCCAGCCCGGACCGCCGGCAGGTTGCCGACCCATACCTGGTTTTTAGCCGAATTTTTAGGAGTTACGCATGCGAATCGCCCAAATCGCTCCGTTGCACGAAGCGGTTCCCCCGAAGCTTTATGGCGGGACCGAGCGAGTGGTGTCCTATCTGACCGAAGCACTCGTCGAGATGGGGCATGACGTCACGCTGTTCGCGAGCGGCGATTCGCAAACGTCAGCGAAGCTCGAAGCGTGCTGGCCGCAGGCGCTGCGCCTCGATCCGACGATCCGCGACGTGATGGCCCCGCACATGCTGCTGCTCGAGCAAGTGCGCCGCCGCGCGGAAGAGTTCGACGTCCTGCACTGCCACATCGACTACTACCCGTTCTCGCTGTTCTCGCGTCAGCCGGTCCCGCATCTGACGACGATGCACGGCCGTCTCGACCTGCCCGAACTGCAGCCGATCTTCAACGCGTTCAGCGACGTGCCGGTCGTGTCGATCTCCGACAACCAGCGCATCCCGCTGCCGCAGGCGAACTGGCTGTCGACCGTGTACCACGGCCTGCCGGAAAACCTGCTGACGCCGATCCCGAACGTGAAGCCGAGCTATCTCGCGTTCCTGGGCCGCATCTCGCCGGAAAAGCGCGTCGACACCGCGATCCGCATCGCCGAGCAGGCCGGCCTGCCGATCAAGATCGCCGCGAAGCTCGACAAGGCCGACCGCGCATATTACGAAGAGAAGATCAAGCCGCTGTTCGCGCTGCCGCACGTCGAGTACATCGGCGAGATCAGCGAAGCCGAAAAGACCGAATTCCTCGGCAATGCGCACGCGCTGCTGTTCCCGATCGACTGGCCGGAGCCCTTCGGCCTGGTGATGATCGAGGCGATGGCCTGCGGCACGCCGGTGATCGCGTTCAAGCGCGGCTCGGTGCCGGAAGTGATCGACAACGGCGTGTCGGGCTTCGTCGTCGAAGACGAGCTGTCGGCCGTCGCCGCGCTCAAGCGCCTCGATACGCTGCCGCGCGAGAAGGTGCGCGCCGCGTTCGAAGCCCGCTTCTCGTCGAAGGTGATGGCGCAGAACTACGTGAAGGCGTACGAGGAACTGCTGCGCCAGAAGCGCCGCACGGTGCTGCGCGAAGTCAACGCAGGCTGACGCCGAGTCGCCGGCCGCGCTGCGGCCGGTGTCGGCACCGACGCCCCGTCCGGGTTTCCGGCGGGGCGTCGTCACATCTGCCGTGCCGATCCGTTGCGATCTGTTGTATTCTCGCCGCGCCCGACGCCGCGAACGGCGCGGGAACCGATCGGGCACGCGATCGAGCCGTCTGTCCAGACGGTAATGTCCCTATAATGGCCGTGCCGCGAAATCCGGCCCCGCACGAACATCGATAGGAGAGCAGTCTTGGCGAGAACGAAAACCACGCGCGCAGCGCCGGCCCCCGGCGCCGGCGTGATCTTCGCATTGCGCGCGATCGGTCTCGTGCTGCTCGCGCGCTGGCTGTTCTCGATGTCGCAGATGGGCTATCGCGCCTCGCTGTCGGCGATGGTGTCGTCGCCCTGGGCGTTCGTCTATCTGGTGCTGATCTTCCTGTTGCTCGCGCTGCCCGGCGCCGCCGCGCGCGCCGAGCGTCCGTTTCATCCGCTGCCGCAATGGCTGCGCCAGGCGCTGCGCGTGTTCGCGCTGATCGGTTTCCTGTTCGCCGTCTGGTCGATCGGCGCGTTCGCGTGGGCGGCCGGCTGGCGCCGCGCGCTGCATGCGGTGACGGCGACCAACGGCTGGCTCGTCGCCGCGCCCGCGTTGTATGCGGCGATCGTGTGGATGTGCCGTCCGCGGCCGCTGTGGCGCACCAACGTCGCCGCGCGCCGTTTCGCGATCGGCCGCTATGCGATTTCGCTCGACACGCTCACCCGCACCGCGATCGTCTGGATGGAGAGCCGCAAGGTCGGCCAGTACGACGCGCGCGAGCTGTCGGTGCGCTGGCCCGGCCGGCCGGCCGCGGCCGCGGCGGACGGGCTCGCCGCATCGGCCGTCGCCGCGCCGCCGCGCGGCAGCCTGTTCCGGCGGCCCAAAGTGGAGCTGCTGTGGGATTCGCCGGCGGCCGTCGGCCATAACCGGCAGACCGTGTTGCGCGCGCCGCTCGCGACCGAAGGCGACCGCGTCGCGGTCCTCGCGCTCGACGCGGCGCTCAAACAGATCGTCTAATCGCGCTCGCGCGGCGCGCGGGCGACAAGGAGCCTCAATGATCGTCCGATGGTTGCTCGCAGCGGTTCACCTGATGGCATTCGGCGTCGCGTTCGCCGGGATCGCGGCACGCAATCGCGCGCTGCGGCGCGTGATCGCGTCGGCACAGGCTGCCGACCTGCCCGGTGTGTTCAAGGCCGACGCGGTGTGGGGCGCGTCGGCGCTGGTGTTGATCGCGACGGGGCTTGCGCGCGCCTTCGGCGGTTTCGAGAAGGGCACCGCGTACTACCTTCACGAGCCGCTCTTCCACCTCAAGATGACCGCGCTCGTGCTGATCCTGCTGCTCGAAATCGTGCCGATGCTCGGGCTGCTGCGCTGGCGCGGCGCCGTGCGGCGGCAGCAGACCCCCGATCTGCGGCGCGCCCGCACCTATGTGCGGATCGGCCACTGGCAGGCGGTGCTCGTGATGGTGATCGTGTTCGCCGCGGCGGGCATGGCGCGCGGCATCGGGCTCGCCGGCTAGCGTAGCGCGGCGTCGAAGCGCGGGCGCGGCCGGCGAGCCGCGCATCGTCTCTACCGGGCCGTTGCGCGGCCCGGCTTCGCCTTACCTTTTAGCGCACCAGGCTCGGACGCTTGTTGTCGAACGTCCATCCGGGAATCAGATATTGCATGGCGGCCGCATCGTCGCGGGCGCCGAGCCCGTGCTGCTTGTACAGCTCGTGCGCGCGCGCGACCGCGTCCATGTCGATATCGATGCCGAGGCCCGGCCGCTTCGGCACTTCCACGAGCCCGTTGGCGATCTTCAGCGGCTCGCGCGTCAGCCGCTCGCCGTCCTGCCAGATCCAGTGCGTATCGATCGCGGTCACCTGGCCGGGCGCCGCCGCCGCGACGTGCGTGAACATCGCGAGCGACACGTCGAAATGGTTGTTCGAATGCGAGCCCCACGTGAGGCCCCAGTCGCGGCACATCTGCGCGACGCGCACCGAGCCCTGCATCGTCCAGAAATGCGGATCGGCCAGCGGGATGTCGACGGCCTGCAGCTGGATCGCGTGGCCCATCTGGCGCCAGTCGGTCGCGATCATGTTGGTCGCCGTCAGCAGCCCGGTCGCGCGGCGGAACTCGGCCATCACCTCGCGGCCCGAATAGCCGTTCTCTGCGCCGCAGGGGTCTTCCGCATAGGCCAGCACGTGATGCTGGTCGCGGCACAGCCGCACGGCTTCGTCCAGCGACCACGCGCCGTTCGGGTCGAGCGTCACGCGCGCGTCGGGAAAGCGCTCGGCGAGCGCCGTCACGGCCTCGATTTCGCGCGCGCCTTCGAACACGCCGCCCTTCAGCTTGAAGTCGTTGAAGCCGTAGCGGGCATGTGCGGCTTCGGCGAGGCGCACGACCGCGTCGGGTGTCAATGCGGCTTCGTCGCGCACGCGCGTCCAGTCGTCGGTCGCGTCGCGGCCGTCGCGGTAGGGCAGTGCGGTCCTGGTGCGGTCGCCGACGTAGAACAGGTAGCCGAGCATCTCCACTTGCTCGCGCTGCTGGCCTTCGCCGAGCAGCGCGGCCACGGGCACGCCGAGATGCTGGCCGAGCAGGTCGAGCAGCGCGGCTTCGAGCGCGGTGACCGCGTGGATCGTCGTGCGCAGGTCGAAGGTCTGCAGCCCGCGGCCGCCCGCGTCACGATCGGCGAACGTGCGCCGAACGTCGTTGAGCACCGCGTGGTAATTGCCGACCGGCTGGCCGACGACGCACGCGCGCGCATCGTCGAGCGTTCGGCGAATGCTTTCGCCGCCCGGCACTTCGCCGACGCCGATGCGGCCCGCGCTGTCTTTCAGGATCACGAGGTTGCGCGTGAAGAACGGGCCGTGCGCGCCGCTCAGGTTCAGCAGCATGCTGTCGTGGCCGGCGACCGGAATGGCTTGCAGATCGACGATGCGCGGCGTGTCGTGGGAAGGCGAGGCGGTGACGGCGTTCATGGCGGCGATGACGAGAGAGTAGGCGATGCCGTGCGGCAAATGCTTTGCCGCGCGCGGCGCGAGATGCGATCATTCGACAACCGACGTGCGCGGCGCACGAACCGCGCCCGTCGACAGCAACCCGCGAGGGGCGAGCGACGCGCGCCCGATGCCGGTGCCGCATCGGACGGAAGCCAGGCGCGCATGTGCGCCTCGATCCACTGCCGAACCGCACGCCGGCATCTGCACGCAGGTGCGAACGTCGATGAAGACCTATCACGGGACCGGGCAGGCACTGCGCCTGCCGTGGTCGACAGGAGATCCGTGGGGTCATCATCAGTCGTCGGATGACTTGTGACGCAGTATAATGAATCCACGGCGTTCGCTCAAACCCCGCGTAAACCCTCGGCTCACATTACGATCACTCAAAAAGGAACCGGCCTCATGTCCGTGCCCACGCTTCCCGCAGCGCCGCGCCGTCGCGCCCGCAGCCTCGCACAAGATGTCGTCGACGCGCTGACCGCGCAGATCGAAAACGGCACGCTGCGTCCCGGCGACAAGCTGCCGACCGAAACCGAAGTCATGGCGGCGCAGGGCGTCAGCCGCACGGTCGTGCGCGAAGCGATCTCGCGGATGCAGGCGAGCGGCCTGATCGAAACGCGCCACGGGATCGGCAGCTTCGTGCTGGAGCCGTCGCGTCGTCGCGCGCTCGGCATCGATCCGGCGACCATCACGACGCTGCGCGACGTGCTCGCGGTGCTCGAGCTGCGGATCAGCCTCGAGAGCGAGTGCGCGAGCCTTGCCGCGCAACGCGCGAGCGACGCGGATCTCGCCGCGCTGCGCCGCGCGCTCGACGCGATCGCCTCGGGGGCGGGCGGCGGTCACGACACCGCGCAGCTCGACTTCCAGTTCCATCTGCAGATCGCGCAGTCGACCGGCAACCGCTATTTCGTCGACATCATGACGCAGCTGGGCGCGTCGATCATTCCGCGCACGCGCGTGAATTCCGCACGCTTCGCCGGCGACGACCTCGAGCGCTACGTGGCCCGGCTCAATCACGAGCACGAGGACATCTACGAGGCCATCGCACGCCACGACCCGGAGGCCGCGCGCGCCGCGATGCGCACGCACCTCACCAATAGCCGCGAGCGGCTGCGCCGCGCGCACGAGGCGGCCGAAGCGGAGCGTGATACGCAAGCCGGCTGAGACGCATGGCCACGCGGTGACGTACGCCGCATGCAGAGTGTATTGAGATCGGTCGTCGTATGAGATGGTGGCGACCTTGTCGGCGCAGTGGCCGCCGGCGCGCGTCGCGACCGCTCGCCACGCACGCCGGGGCAGGAGCGGTCGCGACGCGCATCGTCGTCGTGGCCCGCGCCGGGCGCCCGGTACAGCCGTCCGGGCGCGGTGCTGCCGGTCGATCAGCCTCCCTTCGTCACGATGGTCTTCCACGTGCCGTTCTTCACCTGGTACAGCGTCGACATCCCGCTCTTCAGCGAGCCGTCGTTGGCGAACGAGATGCGTCCGGTCACGCCTTCGAAGTCCACTTTCTTCAGCGCCGGGCGATAGACCTTCGGATCCGTCGAATTGGCCGCCTGCATCGCCTTGATCGCGGCCCATGCGGCGTCGTAGCCGAACTGCGCGTACGACAGCACGTCGACGCCGAAGCGCTTCTTGAAGCGCTTCTCGAAATCCTTGCCTTGCGGCAGTTCATCGAGCGGCCGGCCGTATTCCCACGCCATCGCGCCTTCGGCGGCCGGGCCGGCGATCTTCACGAACTCGTTGTCCTTCACGCCGCCGCCGCCGACGAACTGCGCGGTCAGCCCGAGCTGGCGCATCTGCTTGATGAAGTTCGCGGCCAGCGAATCGAGGCCGCCGAAGAAGATCAGGTCGGGATTCTTGCCCTTCAGGCTGGTGATCTGCGCGCGGAAGTCGACGGCCTGGTTGTTGGTGAACTCGCGGCCGATGATGTTGCCGCCGGCCGCCTTCACGGCCTTCTCGAACTCGTCGGCCTCGCCCTGGCCGAACGCGGTGCGGTCGTCGATGATCGCGATGCGTTTCGCCTTCGTCACGTCGACGGCGTACTTGCCCGCGTTGCCCGCGTTCTGGCCGTCGGTCGCGATCACCATGAACATGTTCGCGAGCCCGCGCGACGTGAGCGTCGGGTTGGTGGCGGCCGGGTCGATCACCGGGATGCCGGCCTTGTCGTAGACGACCGACGCCGGAATCGTCGTGCCCGAGTTGAAGTGGCCGATCACCACCGACACGTTCTGGTCGACCAGCGCCTGCGCGGCCTGCACGCCGATGCGCGGGTCGGCCTGATCGTCCTGCACGACGAGGTCGAAATGCGCGGGCTTGCCGGCGATCTGCACCTTCTGCGCGACCGCATCGTCGAGCGCGAGCTGCACGCCGTTCTGTAGATCCTTGCCGTAGCCGGCGTTCACGCCCGTGAGCGGTGCGGCGAAACCGACCTTCACGTCGGTTGCGTCGGCGGCGCGGGCGGCCTGTTGCGAGAGGAGTGCCAATGCGGATACGACCGATACCGACAGCAGGGAATGACGAAATTTCATGTTCGTTCCTCTTGTTCTACACCAGCGGGTGGATTCCGCACGCATCCGGCAGCCGGATGCGCGCGACGGGCGGGCGGTTCAACCGCTTCTCTGATCGGGCGGGTAGGTCCGGCGTGCTGCCATTCCAGGGAAGACGCTCCCGGCAGGCTCGGCGAGGAGCCCCGATCGCTTCGATTTATAGGTCGCCGATATGTGCGGGTCTTGGCAATTTGCCGCGCATTCGATGCGGATTTGCGCATAGCTTCCGCGCGTGCGGCAGCGGCCGGTATCGGGAGTTTCCCGTCACGAGCGGACGGGCGAATGGAGGCAGGGCGGAAGGCGGGTAGGGCAGGAGGATGCGGACGGCGACGCAGCCCCGCGGCGGGGCTGCGTCGCGATTGCCGTCGTCAGTCGGACAGCGCGTCCGACGCGCTTTCTACGACGTCCTGCGTCGCGCTCGTGCGGATCGCCGGGTCGCTGGTGCTCGGCCGGCCGGTCTCGACGTGGCCCGCGAAGCGGCGCACGAAGCCGAGCGGCCGCTCGTCGCTGACGGTCAGGTCATACCAGCCGTGGCTGCCGCGCAGGTCCCAGTAGTCGTCGACGTGGGCGCCCGGCGCGAGCTCGAACGTGCGTGCGCCGCGGTGGCCGTACGCGTTGCTCACCTTGAGCCGCACCGCCTTGTGGCCGCGGTTCATCAGACGTAGCGTGATGTTGCCGTTCGCGACGTCGTAGCCGTAGACCACCTCGGGGTTCGCGCTCGTGCCGCCGACGCCGCTCGCGAACGAGCCGCGGAAATGGCAATAGAAGCCGTTCGGACCGTACACGTCGAGGTCGTACAGGCCGAGCGACGCGGCGGCGCTCCACGTGTCGGCGAGCCGCTTGCCGGCTTCGACCGTGTACGCCCACGGGCCGTCGACGCGGTTGCGCGACTGCACCTGGAACGCCGCGCCGGCGCGGCCCGTGTTCGCGAAGGTCAGCCGGAACTGGCCGCTCGCGGGCTCGACGCGGCCGTGCACGAACAGCTCGTACGGCAGCGCGCGCGCCGGACGCAGCCCGGCTTCCTGTTTCGGCACCGTCTGCAGCGCCGGCGGCACGGGGACGTAGTCGGGATGGCGCACGCGGTCGGCCGGCGCGTAGCCGCTCGTGTCCGGCAGCGTCGGCCAGGCGGCGTCGGCGTTCGAGAAGTCGAACGCCGACGTCAGGTTGCCGCACACCGCGCGGCGCCACGGCGATACGTTCGCGGCCGTGATCGGATATTGCGCACCGAAGCGCGCTTCGATGAATTGCAGCAGCGACGTGTGATCGAAGGTCTGCGAGCAGACCCAGCCGCCCTTGGTCCACGGCGACACCACGAGCATCGGCACGCGCGGCCCGAGCCCGTACGCGCCCGCCATGTGCGACGCGTCGCCGGCGAACACCTCGTTGGTCGTCGCGACGGTCGACAGCCCGTTATCGCGCGACTGCGGCGCGAACGGCGGCGGCACGTGGTCGAAGAAGCCGTCGTTTTCGTCGTAGGTGATGAAGAGCGCGGTCTTGCTCCACACTTCCGGGTTCGACACCAGCACCTTCAGCACTTGCTCGATGTACCACGCGCCGTAGTTCGCCGGCCAGTTCGGATGCTCGGAGTACGCTTCCGGCGCGCAGATCCACGACACCTGCGGCAGCGTGCCGTTCTTCACGTCCTGCTCCAGCACGTCGAACAGCGTGCCGCCGGCGCTGATGTTGGTGCCGGTGCGGGCCTTCTCGTACAGCGGCGTGCCGGGCAGCGCGTTGCGGTACTGGTTGAAGTACAGCAGCGCGTTGTCGCCGTAGTTGCCGATGTACGGGTTCTGCGTCCAGCCCCACGAGCCCTTCGCGTCGAGCCCGGTGCCGACGTCCTGGTAGATCTTCCACGACACGCCGGCCTGCTCGAGCACTTCCGGATAGGTCGTCCAGCCGTAGCCCTGTTCCTCGTTGCCGAGCACCGGGCCGCCGCCCGTGCCGTCGTTGCCGACGTAGCCGGTCCACATGTAGTAGCGGTTCGGGTCGGTCGAGCTCGGGATCGCGCAGTGGTACGCGTCGCAGATCGTGAACGCGTCGGCGAGCTGATAGTGGAACGGGATGTCGTCGCGCTTCAGGTACGCCATCGTCGTGGTGCCCTTGTTCGGCACCCACTGATCGTAGCGGCCTTTGTTCCACGCGGCATGCATGTCCTGCCAGCCGTGCGGCAGATCCTGCAGGAACTGCAGGCCGAGGTTGTCGGCGCCCGGATGGAACGGCAGCACCTCGGCCGGGCCGGCCGGCTGGTGGAACACGGACTTGCCGCTCGCGAGGCGCAGCGGCCGCGGGTCGCCGAAGCCGCGCACGCCGCGCATCGTGCCGAAGTAATGGTCGAACGAGCGATTCTCCTGCATCAGGATCACGATGTGTTCGATGTCGCGGATCGTGCCGGTACGGCGGTTCGCGGGAATGGCGAGCGCATCGCGGATCACGGGCGGGAACAGGTTCAGCGCGGCGGCGCCGGCGGTGCCGGCGGCGACGCGGAGGAAGTCACGACGGGTCGATCGGGTCATGGTCGTTATCGTGGGGTAAAGGGGAGCCGGTTGGCGGGACATGCGGAACAACGGAACAGGCTGGCGCGCCCGGACGCAGGATGCGGCTGCGTCGGTCGTGCGGACGCGAGCATAGCGAGCAAACGGTGTCATTCATGTGAAGTCGGAAACGTTTGCACGGTTTGCAGGTACGGCGCGGGTTCGGTTGGGGCAGCGATGGCCCGCGTGGACGGCGGGAGAAGGGCGGCGCGCGGCGCGCCGCGCAGGCTTCGACACGCGGCGCCGCACGCCGCGCTGCGGCTGCGTCAGGCGTCGGTCACCCACGCGCCGAACCACTCGCTCGGCCGCGCGATTTCATCCTGGGCGGCGACGAGCTCGAGCTCGTAGCGGCGTGCGTCGTAGGTCGCCTTGACCACCGCGTGCACGGCCGCGAGCGTGTGCTCGAACGCGCCGCGCACGGAATCGCCGCGCAGCCGGCGCGCGACGAAGATCGCGCTGGTGAGGTCGCCCACGCCGACCGGATGGCGCGGAAACGCATAGAGCGGACGCTGGCCGATCCATGCTTCGGTTTCGGTGACGGCCAGCATGTTGAAGCGGTCGGCCGGGCTGTTACGGTCGTGCAGGTGCTTGACGAGAATGAGCTTCGGGCCGCGGCGGATCAGGGCGCGGCACGCGTCCACGGCTTCGGCGACCGTCTCGATGCGCCGCCCCGCGAGCTTCTGCAGCTCGGTGTGGTTCGGCGACATGCCGTCGGCGAGCGCCGGCATCTCGTCGACGATGTATTCCTCGACGCCGGGCTCGGGCCGGATTCCGCCGGTCTGGCCCAACGCCGGATCGCAGAAGTACCACGCGTTCGGGTTCATCGCCTTCACCGTGCGCACGATCTCGACCGTGGCGCGCGCCTGCGCCGGCGAGCCGACGAAGCCGGACAGCACCGCGTCGCAGCGCTTCAGGCCGCCGATCGCGGCGACACCGTCGACCAGCTGCTCCATCTTCGCGGCGTCGATCGCGCTGCCGGCCCAGTGCCCGTACTGCATGTGGTTGGACAGCTGGACGGTGTTGAGCGGCCAGACGTTGACGCCGAGCCGTTGCATCGGAAACACGGCCGCGCTGTTGCCGGCATGTCCGTAGATCACGTGCGACTGAATGCTGAGGACGTTTTTCATGGGCGCTCGCCTGCAGGCGTTTCAGGGTCACGTCACAAGATACCCGAGTTCGTCGCGCGCGCGGAAGTCGCGCGGCCTTCGAGTGTTGCGCGCCGCCGTCAGCCCGACCGCGTAGAATCGCGGGGCGTGTGGCTGCCCGGCCGCCGCGCGTGCCCGTCCCATTACCGTGAGCGCCATGTTTTCGACTTCCCCGATCTTGTCCGTCGCGCGCGCCGCGTGGCTGGCCGCCGGCATCGCCGCCGCTGCGAGCGTCGCCTCGGCCGCCGCCCCGACGCCGGCCGGCAACGACGGGCCCGCGTACGGCCCGCGGCTGGAAGGGTTCGCCTATCCGGCGCCGGTGCATCGCCATGCGTTCGTGTCGCAGCGCGAAACGCTCGAAATGGACTACATGGACGTGCAGCCGGCGCACCCGAACGGCCGCACCGTCGTCCTCCTGCACGGCAAGAACTTCTGCGCGGCGACCTGGGAGGACACGATCGACGTGCTGAGCCACGCTGGCTATCGCGTGGTCGCGCCGGACCAGATCGGCTTCTGCAAGTCGTCGAAGCCGGAGCGCTATCAGTACAGCTTCCAGCAGCTCGCGCGCAACACGCACGCGCTGCTCGAGTCGATCGGCGTGAAGTCGGCGACGCTCGTCGGCCATTCGACCGGCGGCATGCTGGCGATACGCTACGCGCTGATGTATCCGAAGGCGACCGACCAGCTGGTGCTGGTGAACCCGATCGGCCTCGAGGACTGGAAGGCGCTCGGCGTGCCGCCGCTGTCGGTCGATTACTGGTACGCACGCGAGCTGAAGACGACGGCCGACGGCATCCGCCGCTACGAGCAGGCGACCTACTACGCGGGCAAGTGGGCGCCGTCGTACGAGCGCTGGGTGCAGATGCTCGCCGGCATGTATCGCGGCGCGGGCCGCGACGCGGTCGCGTGGAATTCGGCGCTCGTCTACGACATGATCTTCACGCAGCCGGTGGTCTACGAGCTCGGCGCGATTCGCGTGCCGACGCTGCTGCTGATCGGCGACAAGGACACGACCGCGATCGGCAAGGACGCCGCGCCGCCGGACGTGCACGCGAAGCTCGGCCGTTATCCGGAGCTTGCGAAGCGCACGCAGGCGGCGATTCCCGGTGCGCAACTGATCGAATTCCCGGCGCTCGGGCACGCGCCGCAGATCCAGGATCCGGACGCGTTCCACAAGGCGCTGCTCGACGGGATGGCTGCGGTCCATCCGCAGTGACGAAGTGACGAAGCGACGGGCGGGCGGGCGCGCGCCGCGAGCGGCGGCGCGGCCGCACCGTCAGCGCGTTTCGCTCGCCAGCTCGTCGCGGATCTGCGCGGCCAGCTCGAACGAGCGCAGCCGCGCCGCGTGATCGTAGATCTGGGCGGTGACGATCAGCTCGTCCGCACCCGTCTGCGCGATCCGGTCGCGTAACTGGTCGCGCACCGTGTCGCGCGAGCCGACGGCCGCGAACGACAGCGCATGCGCGACGTTCGCGAGTTCGAATTCGCTGGCCTCGAGCGCGTCGACCGGCGGCGGCAGCTTGCCCGGCGTGCCGCGGCGCAGGTTGATGAACTGCTGCTGCAGCGACGTGAAGAGGCGCCGTGCTTCTTCGTCGGTATCGGCGGCGAACACGTTCACGCCGACCATCGCATACGGCTTCGGCCACGCGGCCGACGGGCGGTATTGCGCGCGATAGAGTTCGAGCGCGCGCATCAGATAGTCCGGCGCAAAGTGCGATGCGAATGCGAACGGCAAGCCGAGCATCGCGGCGAGCTGCGCGCTGAACAGGCTCGAGCCGAGCAGCCAGATCGGCACGTCGAGCCCTGCGCCGGGCACCGCCCGCACGCGCTGGCCGGGCACCGGCGCCGCGAAATAGCGCTGCAGCTCGGCGACGTCGTCCGGAAAGGAATCGGCGCTGCCGATCAGGTCGCGCCGCAGCGCGCGCGACGTGGTCTGGTCGGTGCCGGGCGCGCGGCCGAGCCCGAGGTCGATGCGGCCGGGGTACAGCGACGCCAGCGTGCCGAACTGCTCGGCGATCACGAGCGGCGCGTGGTTCGGCAGCATGATCCCGCCCGAGCCGACGCGGATCGTCTGCGTCGCGCCCGCCACGTGGCCGATCACGACGGCGGTCGCCGCGCTCGCGATACCCGGCATGTTGTGGTGCTCGGCGAGCCAGTAGCGGCGGTAGCCGAGGCGTTCCGCATGCTGCGCCAGATCGACGGTGTTGCGGAATGCCTGCGCGGCGTCGGCGCCTTCGGGGATGGGGGCGAGGTCGAGTACGGAAAACGGAATCATCGGATGGCCTTCGAAAGGAGGGGCGCGGTGATGCGCATGCGCAACAGATGACGACGATTCTGCCAAAGGGCCGCGCCGCGCGCTGGCGACGCACGGATACCCACACGCCTTACAGGGCTGCAAGCCACGCCCGTTTCATTGTTGCGAAAATCGATCCAATCCACGAATAATTACCAAACTTTACGGTGATTCCACGTGTCTTCGCACCGACGCACAATTCTCAACGAAATGTTTGATTTTGCAGACGGCAATACGCCTGCAAAGCGCTTACGCTAATGTCGGCAGGCCGGCGCCGAAATGGTTTGCCGGCCGCGCAGCTTTGCCGAAATTGCACCAGTCCGTTTCATGTTGCTCCGCGCGTGACGGTGCGCGGGCTGCTAAAATCCTGCGCCTGTCCATGTTTTGCCGATGCCAGCCATTCGAGTCTTCCCGCATCCCGTTCCGGGTTTCGCGTGAGGGGGCGGCCGCGCGAAGCCGGGCATGGCCGCTTTCGGGGCGAGCCGTGCCGCCCCTCATACAGACGCTGCTGGAACAAGGAGTCGGGTCGTGCCCGCGTTCGTCGCTGTCGTAATACCCCATCACGTTCAACCCGGTTCGAACGATCGACGTGCCGCCCGCGGTGCCGGGAGGCATGCCGCATGATGCCGACCGTCACGCTGCTCGACTGGCTGCTGGTCGCCTTCACGCTCGCCGCGGCCGGCTATGCGCTCGTCGCGGCCTTCGCGCCGGCGCCGCGCACGCCGCGCACCGCCGCGCGCGACGGCTTCGAGCCGGTCAGCGTGCTCAAGCCGCTGTGCGGCGCGGAGCCGCATCTGTACGAGAACCTCGCGACCTTCTGCGAACAGCGCCACCCGCGCCATGAAGTGCTGTTCGGCGTCGCGTCGGCGTCCGATCCGGCGATCGCGGTGGTCGAGCGGCTGCGTGCCGACTACCCGGAATGCGACATCACGCTCGTGATCGACGCGCGCGTGCACGGCAAGAATCTGAAGGTCAGCAACCTGATCAACCTGGCCGAGCGCGCGAAGTACGGCCGCATCGTGATCGCGGACAGCGACATCGCGGTGCAGCCCGATTATCTGGAGCGCGTGACGGCGCCGCTCGCCGATCCGTCGGTCGGCGTCGTCACGTGCCTGTATCATGCGCGCAGCGTCGGCGGCTTCTGGACGCGGATCGGCGCGCAGTTCGTCGACGCGTGGTTCGCGCCGTCGGTGCGGATCACGCACCTGGGCCGCTCGAGCCGCTTCGGGTTCGGCGCGACGCTCGCCGTCACGCGCGATACGCTCGATCGGATCGGCGGTTTTCTCGCGCTGAAGGACGAGCTCGCCGACGACTTCTGGCTCGCCGAGCTGCCGCGCCGCCTCGGGCGGCGCACCGTGTTGTCCGAGGTCGACGTCGCGACCGACGTGATCGAGCCGTCGTTCGGCCCGCTGTGGCATCGCGAGACGCGCTGGCTGCGCACGATCCGGTCGCTGAACCCGATGGGCTTCGCGTTCCTGTTCATCACGTTCACCGTGCCGTGGCTCGCGATCGGCGCGGCGCTCGCGCTGCGGCTGGACGGCACCGTCGCGGGCACGCTCGCGGGCGGCGCGGCCATCGTCGGTGCGTTCGGGCGGCTCGTGCTGCATGCGCGCGGCGAGGACGGCTGGAGTGCGTTCTGGCGCGACCTTCCACTCGTGGCGGTACGCGACACGCTGCTCGCGCTCGAATGGCTGGCGGCCGCGTACGGCTCGCAGGTCGTGTGGCGCGGCGCGCGGATGACGGTGGTCGGCGGCGAGCGCGCGCCGGCGGTGGAAGGCGGCGACGGCTGCTGACGAGCATGTTGGGGGAGCCGGCCGCGCGCCCGCTCCCGAGCGAATCCGGCCCGAGGGCCGAGACGCGCCGCGCGGCCACGCCGCGCGACGCGACATGACAGAGGCGGGCGCCCACAGCGCGGCCCGCGGTTGATTGAAACTGAATCGTTGAAACGAATCGAATTATGCAGGCTACCGGAGCATTCATGAAAACGCTGTTCTTGCAGGCCCCTTCGTACGATGGCTTCGACGGCGGAGCCGGCTCGCGCTATCAGGCGAAGCGCGAAATCCGTTCCTTCTGGTACCCGACCTGGCTCGCGCAGCCGGCCGCGCTCGTGCCGGGCAGCCGCGTCGTCGACGCGCCGGCCGACGGCCTGTCGGTCGAGGAGACGCTGAAGATCGCCAACGACTACGATCTCGTGATCATCCACACGAGCACGCCGTCGTTCCCGACCGACGCGATGTTCGCGCAGGACCTGAAGAAGATGAAGCCGTCGCTGCTGGTCGGCATGGTCGGCGCGAAGGTGATGGTCGATCCGCACAATTCGCTGACGGCGAGCGACGCGATCGACTTCGTGTGCCGCGAGGAATTCGACTACACCTGCAAGGAAATCGCCGAAGGCAAGCCGTTCCCGGAGATCAAGGGCTTGAGCTGGCGCGCGAAGGACGGCTCGATCGAGCACAACGAAGCGCGTCCGATCCTCGAGAACATGGACGAGCTGCCGTTCGTCGCGCCCATCTACAAGCGCGACCTGAAGATCGACAACTACTTCATCGGCTATCTGAACTATCCGTACGTGTCGATCTACACGGGTCGCGGCTGCAAGTCGCGCTGCACGTTCTGCCTGTGGCCGCAGACGGTCAGCGGCCATCGCTATCGCACGCGCTCGGTCGAGAACGTGCTCGCCGAAGCGAAGTGGATCCGCGACAACATGCCGGAAGTGAAGGAACTGATGTTCGACGACGATACCTTCACCGACGACCTGCCGCGCGCCGAAGCGATCGCGATCGGCCTGGGCAAGCTCGGCATGACGTGGTCGTGCAACGCGAAGGCGAACGTGCCGTACAAGTCGCTGAAGATCATGAAGGAAAACGGCCTGCGCCTGCTGCTGGTCGGCTTCGAATCCGGCGACGACCAGATCCTCGTGAACATCAAGAAGGGCGTGCGCACCGATTTCGCGCGCCGCTTCAGCGCGGACTGCAAGAAGCTCGGCATCAAGATCCACGGCACCTTCATCCTCGGCCTGCCGGGCGAGACGCCGGAAACCATCAAGAAGACGATCGAGTACGCGAAGGAAATCAACCCGCACACGATCCAGGTGTCGCTGGCCGCGCCGTATCCGGGCACGACGCTGTACAAGCAGGCCGTCGAGAACGGCTGGATGGAAGAGAACAAGACGATCAACCTGGTCAGCAAGGAAGGCGTGCAGCTGGCCGCGATCGGCTATCCGCACCTGTCGCGCGACGAGATCTATCACCATCTCGAGCAGTTCTATCGCGAGTTCTATTTCCGTCCGTCGAAGATCTGGGAAATCGTCCGCGAGATGCTGACGAGCTGGGACATGATGAAGCGCCGTCTGCGCGAAGGCGTGGAGTTCTTCCGCTTCCTGCGCGCGCACGAGGCCTGATTCGTGACGACGCAGCGGGCGGCGCGAGCGCTCATCTTCACCGCGGACGACTTCGGGCTGCATCCGCGCGTGAACGCGGCGGTCGAGCGCGCGCATCGCGACGGCGTGCTCAACGCCGCGAGCCTGATGGTCGGCGCGAGCGCCGCGCAGGATGCGATCGAGCGCGCGCGGCGGCTGCCGTCGCTCGCGGTCGGTCTGCATCTGGTGCTCGCGGACGGGCCGGCCACGCTGCCCGCGCATGAGATACCGGCGCTCGTCGGCCGCGACGGGCGCTTCGGCGACGCGATGGCGAAGGACGGCTGCCGCTTCTTCTTCCTGCCGCACGTGCGCGCGCAGCTGCGCCGCGAGATCCGCGCGCAGTTCGAGGCGTTCGCGGCGAGCGGCCTGCCGCTCGACCACGTGAACGCGCACAAGCATTTCCATCTGCATCCGACCGTGCTGTCGATGATCATCGACATCGGTCGCGACTACGGGCTGCGCGCCGTGCGGCTGCCGTACGAAGCGAGCGCGAGTGCGCTGCTCAAGCCGTGGATCGCGCTCGTGCGCGCGCGGCTCGACCGCGCGGGGCTCGCGCACAATGATTACGTGGTCGGCATCGAGCATACGGGCGCCATGGACGAGCGCGTGCTGCTCGACGCGCTCGCCGCGCTGCCGCCCGGTGTCGGCGAGATCTACTGCCATCCGGCCGAAGCCGGCGACGGCCCGATCACGCCGACGATGGCCGATTACCGTCCGGCCGACGAGCTCGACGCGCTGCTGTCGCCGCGCGTCGCGGCTGCGCTGAAGGCGGCCGGCGTCGCGACCGGCGGGTTCGCCGACGTGTTCGGTCTGCGCGCGGCGCGCCGCGGCGCGCACCACGCGCGCGCAGCGGGGGCGCAGCCGTCGTGACCAAGTGGATCAAATGGCTCGGCTGGCCGATCGGCATCGGGATCCTGCTGGCGCTGGGCCTGCACGAGGGTATCGGCGACGTGTCGCGGATGATCGAGCGCGCCGGCTTCGCGCTGCTGTGGCTCGTGCCGTTTCACGCGCTGCCGCTGCTGCTCGACGCGTACGCGTGGCATCAGTTGCTCGACCGTCGCGCGACGCTGCCGTTCCTGTGGTGGATCGCGACCGTGCGCGAGGCGGTGAACCGGCTGCTGCCGGTCGTCGGCATCGGCGGCGAGCTGGTCGGCATCCGGCTCGCGCGCTGGCAGGTGGCCGACGCGAGCCGCGTGACCGCGTCGGTGATCGTCGAGGTGCTGGTGACGATCGTCGTCCAGTATGCGTTCGCGGCGCTCGGCCTCGTGCTGCTGCTGGCGACCACGCACGACATGGGCGGCGGCACGATCGGCCTCGCGCTGGTGCTGACGCTGCCGTTGCCGGTGCTCGGCGTCGTGCTGATGCGCCGCGGCGGCGTCTTCCACGCGATCGAGCGCTTCGCCGGGCGCTTGCTCGGCGATTCGCACCGCTTGCTGCAGGGCGTCGACGGCCGGCGGCTCGATCGCGACATCGATGCGCTGATGTCGCGCACCGCGCTGCTGTTCAGCGCGTTCTTCTGGCAGCTGGCCGGCTACGTGCTCGGTGCGCTCGAGATCTACTGGGCGCTCGCGCTGCTCGGCCATCCGGTGTCGATCGGCGGCGCGGTCGCGATCGAGGCGATGACGCAGGCCGTGCGCCATGCGGCGTTCATGGTGCCGGGCGGCCTCGGCGTGCAGGAGGCCACCGTCGTGCTGCTCGCGCAGATGTTCGGCGTCGATCGCGAGAGCGCGCTGTCGCTCGCGCTGGTCAAGCGCGGCCGCGAGGTGCTGTTCGGCTGTCTCGCGCTCGGCTCGTGGCAGCTGGCCGAGCTCGTGCGCACGCGCGGCCGGATCGCCGCGATCCCGGCCGCCGCGCGCGTCGCGCAGCCGCTGCGCGGCGAGCGCGAGCGTCAGACCGAATCGACCCATTGAACGGGTGACGGGCCGCGCGGCCCGTCTCGCGCTTTTGGCGCGGCGCGGGTATGCTTGCCGCGTGTTTTCTCGACGCGCAATTCTTCCGATGATCTTTCGTTTCCGGCTGTTTCCCGTGACGCTGCTGGCTGCCGCACTCGCGCTGTCCGGCTGCAACGACAAGGGCGATCTCGACGTGCAACGCATCAGGGATTTCTTCACCGCGATCAAGCCGGCGCCGCTGCTGCTCAAGGGGCTGAAGGTCGGCGTGTCGACCGAGGCCGACGTGCGCGAGACGATGGGCAAGCCCGACACCGAGCGCATGTTCACCGACGGCTCGAAACGCCTCGAATATCCGCGCGGGCCGATGGGCAACCAGACCTGGTTCGTCGATCTCGACGCGAGCGGCCATTACGTCGGCGCGACCCAGGTGCTCACCGCCGAGAATTTCGCGAAGGTGCGCCCCGGCATGAACGAGGACGAGGTGCGGCGCCTGCTCGGCAAGCCGGGCGACGTCGCGCAGTATCCGCTCAAGCCCGAGACGGTATGGAGCTGGCGCTGGCTCGAGGACGGCGTGAACACCGACGCGTTCTTCAACGTCCATTTCGGCCCGGACGGGCTCGTCTACACGACTTCGCGCTCCGACATCCTGAAGGGGCGCTGACTCCCGGCGCGTCGCGATATCGAAAAAGCGACCGGAAAATTGCAAAAAAGCCGCTTCCCTGCGTGTTGTACGACTGTCAGGGAGCGGCTTTTTTCCTTTTGAAACAGCGCCGTAGCCCGCGCGTTCAAATCGCCGCATCGTTTGCTGCGACGCAGCAATGGCGGACGAGGTGATTTGAGGCAAATATTTTCGCTTGCGACTATCCGCGTCAGCCCGGCGTGGGACAGGTATGCGCGCCGGTAACCCTGTCAACACTGGAGACGCGCGTGTTCCTTTACGGCTTTGGTCCCGTCCTGTGGGCCGGCACCGTGCAGACCATCGAGCTGTCGGTTCTGTCGCTCGCCACCGCGGTGGCGCTGGGGCTGATCGGCGCGGTGGCGAAGCTGTCGCACAACCGGGTGCTGCGAGCGATCGCGACCGGCTATACGACGCTGATCCGCTCGGTGCCCGATCTCGTCCTGATGCTGCTGCTGTTCTACAGCATTCAGATCTGGCTGAACCAGTTCACCGACCTGCTGGGCTGGGACCAGATCGACATCGATCCGTTCGTCGCCGGCGTGCTGACGCTCGGCTTCATCTACGGTGCGTACTTCACCGAGACGTTCCGCGGCGCGTTCCTGTCGGTGCCGCGCGGCCAGCTCGAAGCGGGCGCGGCCTACGGGATGAGCGGCGCGCGCGTGTTCGCGCGGATCATGTTTCCGCAGATGATGCGCTTCGCACTGCCGGGCATCGGCAACAACTGGCAGGTGCTCGTGAAGGCGACCGCACTGGTGTCGATCATCGGCCTCGCGGACGTCGTGAAGGCCGCGCAGGACGCCGGCAAGAGCACCTTCAACATGTTCTTCTTCATTCTCGTTGCGGCGCTGATCTATCTTGCGATCACGACCGTTTCCAATCTCGTGCTGATCCAGCTCGAGAAGCGTTATTCCATGGGCGTGCGGCACGCAGAACTATGATCGAGATTCTCCAGGAATTCGGCCAGGCGTTTCTTTACTGGGACGGCCAGCGGCTGTCCGGCCTCGCGGTGACGTTGTGGCTGCTGGTCGCGTCGATTTCGCTCGGCTTCGTGTGCGCGGTGCCGCTCGCCGTTGCGCGCGTGTCGAAGAAGCGCTGGGTGTCGACGCCGGTGCGCCTCTACACGTACGTGTTTCGCGGCACGCCGCTCTACGTGCAGTTGCTGCTGATGTACACGGGCATGTACAGCCTCGAGTTCGTCCGTTCGCATTCGCTGCTCGACGCGTTTTTCCGCAGCGGCTTCAACTGCGCGATTCTTGCGTTCGCGCTGAACACGTGTGCGTACACGACGGAGATCTTCGCCGGTGCGATCCGTGCGATTCCGCACGGCGAGGTCGAGGCTGCGCGCGCATACGGGATGTCGCCGTTCACGATGTACCGGCGCGTGATCGTACCGTCGGCGCTGCGGCGTGCGCTGCCGCTGTACAGCAACGAGGTGATCCTGATGCTGCACGCGACCACCGTCGCGTTCACCGCGACCGTGCCGGACATTCTGAAAGTCGCGCGCGACGCCAATTCCGCGACCTACATGGCGTTCCAGTCGTTCGGCCTCGCCGCGCTGATCTATCTTGCGGTATCGTTCGCACTCGTCGCGGCATTTCGCCGGGCGGAGCGCCACTGGCTCGCGTATCTCGCGGCCGGACGTCATTGATTTCACTTCGAGGAGAGCCAGTTGGCCGAGATCACTCAAACGAGCGCGTCCGCTTCCGTCAAGCTTGCCGCGGTCGACATTCACAAGCGCTATGGCGATAACGAGGTGCTCAAGGGCGTGTCGCTGAACGCGAAGGCCGGCGACGTCATCAGCATCATCGGCGCGAGCGGTTCGGGCAAGAGCACGTTCCTGCGCTGCATCAATTTTCTCGAGCGGCCGAACGCGGGGCAGATCGTCGTCGACGGCGAGATCGTGCGTACCAAGACCGACCGTGCCGGCGCGCTGGAAGTTGCCGATCACAAGCAGTTGCAGCGGATCCGCACGAAGCTGGCGATGGTGTTCCAGCACTTCAATCTGTGGGCGCACATGAACGTGCTCGAGAACGTGATGGAAGCGCCGGTGCATGTGCTCGGCATCACGAAGAAAGAGGCCGAGGAGCGTGCGCGCGAGTATCTGGAGAAGGTTGGTCTGCCGCCGCGCGTCGAGAAGCAGTATCCGTCGCATCTGTCGGGCGGCCAGCAGCAGCGCGTCGCGATCGCGCGGGCGCTCGCGATGCATCCGGACGTGATGCTGTTCGACGAGCCGACGTCGGCGCTCGATCCGGAACTCGTCGGCGAGGTGCTGAAGGTGATGCAGAAGCTCGCCGAGGAGGGTCGCACGATGATCGTCGTCACGCACGAGATGGGTTTTGCGCGCAACGTGTCGAACCACGTGATGTTCCTGCATCAGGGGCGGACCGAGGAGCAGGGCGATCCGAAGGAAGTGCTGGTGCGTCCGCAGAGCGAGCGTCTGAAGCAGTTCCTGTCGGGCAGTCTCAAGTAACGCGACGGGCGGTTTTCATCGTGGTCCCGGTGTCTCGTCCCGCAGGCGCCACCCGCACGACGCAGGTGGCGATCGTCGCGTTGCCGCCCGTGTCGATGTCGGGTGTGGGGCCGATCGTCGATGCGTTGAATCTCGCGAACGAGATCGACGGGCGGCTGTTGTATCGGTGGCAGGTGTGTTCGTGGGACGGGCGGCCGGTGCCGCTCGCCGGCGGTGCGCACTGGCATGCCGATGCGGCGTTCAACGATGCGATCGCGTGTGACTGGCTGATCGTCGTATCGGAGCGGTTTCAGCAGTTCGCCGACTATCGGTTGTTTCTCGCGAGCCTGGCGCGGGTCGGGCAGCGTACGCCGGTCGTCAGCGGGATTCACCACGGCGTGTGGTGGCTGGCGATGGCGGGGCAGTTGTCCGGGTATCGCGTGAGTGTGAACTGGGAGACGTATCAGCAGTTTGCCGAGCAGTTCGAGCGTTCGATCGTCACGCAGCAGATCTTCGAGATCGATCGTGATCGGGCGACCTGTGCGGGCGGGCAGGCGACGGTCGATTTCATGCTGGCGATGATCGGCCGTGAGCATGGGGCCGATCTGGCGGAGCGGATTGCCGATGCGCTGGGCGCCGGCACGCTGCGCAGCGGCGAGGAGCGGCAGCGGATTCCGTTCGTTACTGCGCCCGGCGAGCGGCATCCGCGGCTCAACGATGCGTTGTTGCTGATGGAGGCCAATATCGAGGATCCGCTCACGACCGACGAGATTGCCGGGTTGGTGGGCGTGTCGCGGCGGCAGCTCGAGCGGTTGTTTCGGCAGTATCTTGGGGCGATGCCGTCGAAGTATTACCTCAATCTTCGGTTGCTCAAGGCGCGTACGCAGTTGCAGCGGACCAGCAAGTCGGTCGTGCAGGTCAGTCTCGCCTGTGGGTTTTCTTCTGCTGCGCATTTTTCCAATGCTTATCGCGAACGGTTTGGGGTGACGCCGCGGGAGGATCGGCGGGCGTGGCTCGAGAAGCAGACCGGGGGTGGGAGTGAGCCGCGGGCTGGGGCGTTGGTCGAGCGTCATGGGGATTAGCTAGCGCGGTTTTGTCGTGCGACTTGGCGTTGGCGTGAAATACCTGTGATCGTGTCGGTCTATTAGCGTCGCCCCTGCGCGGGGCGGCGGTTACTTTTCTTTGTCTTGCCAAAGAAAAGTAACCAAAAGAAAGGCGCTCAGATAACGCGTGACCTCCCGGTGCCATGGTCACCGGAGTGGCCACCGCCTAAGTGTCCGCGCCAGTAACGAAGCCGGAGTGGTTCGAGAATAGTTCTGACATCACTCACCACACCACAGAGCGGTATACCGCCCGCTAGCTCCGTCCTCGCTTCGCTCGGACGACGGGCAACTCCCCGGTTTCAAGGTGAGCGATCCGTGTATCCGCAATGGTTCCCCATCGCGCCAGCACGGAGAAAATCGTCCGGTTGTAATCGTGAAGGGCTAATTGATCTGGAGCACTTATTTCATGGCCAGCTCGCGCACGTGGCGCAGATTTTGCGGTTGAAGTACCTTGCAGCCGAGCGCAGCGAGGATGGAGCTGGCGGGCGGTATACCGCTCTGTGGTGTGGTGAGTGATGTCAGAACTATTTCTCGAACCACTCCGGGTTCCTGTCTGGCGCGGACACTTAGGCGGTGGCCACTCCGGGTGCCATGGCACCGGGAGGTCATGCGTTATCTGAGCGCCTTTCTTTTGGTTACTTTTCTTTGGCAAGACAAAGAAAAGTAACCGCCGCCCCGCGCAGGGGCGACGCTAATAGACCGACACGATCACAGGTATTTCACGCCAACGCCAGCGCCACCAGCAAGTCAGCCCGACAAAACCGCTTCCGATAGAACCCGTCGCAATTCCGCAAGACGCTTGCGCAGCCCTTACCTAAACTTGAACCTGTTGAACCCTCTTACGAACCCGAAAGGAACGACCATGACGACCTCGACCGTGACCCGCCAGACATTCGACGAAGTGATGGTGCCAGTATTCTCCCCCGCGCCGTTCGTGCCGGACCGTGCAGAGGGCTCGCGCGTGTGGGACACGGCCGGCCGCGAGTACGTGGATTTCGCATGCGGCATCGCGGTCACGTCGCTGGGCCACGGCCATCCGGAACTGCTGAAGGTGCTCGACGAACAGGGCCGCAAGCTCTGGCACATCGGCAACGGCTACACGAACGAACCGGTCCTGCGCCTCGCGAAACGCCTCGAATCGCTGACCTTCGCCGACCGCGCATTCTTCGCGAACTCGGGCGCCGAAGCCAACGAAGCCGCACTCAAGCTCGCCCGCCGCGTCGCATTCGATCGCCACGGCGCCGACAAATATGAAATCGTCTCGTTCGTCCAGTCGTTCCACGGCCGCACGCTATTCACGGTCAGCGTCGGCGGCCAGCCGAAATACTCCGAAGGCTTCGGCCCCGTCCCGGCCGGCATCAAACACCTGCCGTTCAACGACATCGAAGCCGCCAAGGCCGCGATCGGCCCGCAAACCTGCGCGGTGATCGTCGAGCCGGTGCAGGGCGAAGGCGGCGTGATCCCGGCCGATCCGGCCTTCCTGAAAGCCCTGCGCGACGCCTGCGATGCGAACGACGCACTGCTGATCTTCGACGAAGTGCAAACGGGCGTCGGCCGCACCGGCCACTTCTACGCGTACATGGATACGGGCGTCACACCCGACATCCTCACCACCGCCAAAGCACTCGGCAACGGCTTCCCGATCGGCGCGATGCTGACGACCAACGAACTCGCCGCGCACTTCAAGGTCGGCGTCCACGGCACCACCTACGGCGGCAACCCGCTCGCGTCGGCCATCGCCGACAAGGTCGTCGAACTGATCGCCGAGCCCGCGCTGCTCGAAGGCGTGCGCGAACGCAGCGTGCGCCTGAAAGGCGCGCTGGAACGCATCAACGCACGCTTCGGCATCTTCAAGGACATCCGCGGCAAGGGCCTGCTGGTCGGCGCGGAACTGACCGCGGCGTTCGACGGCCGCGCGAAGGACTTCGTCAACGCGGCCGCCGACAACGGCCTCATCATGCTGATCGCCGGCCCGAACGTGCTGCGCTTCGTGCCGTCGCTGGTGATCCCGTTCGACCTGCTCGACGAAGGCGTGAAGCGCTTCGAAAAGGCGGTCGAGCAGGTGCTCGCGGCCCACGAAGCCACCGCGCGCTGAGCGGCGCGCCCATCGCAGACAGGAACGACGATGCTATTTGTTCGCCCCGGCAAACTCACGGATCTCGATGCGCTCGCGCAGATGGCGCGCACCGCGCAGCCGGTCCTGCACTCGCTGCCGCACGACCGCGCAGCGCTCGAAGCGCGCGTGGCGCTCTCCGAAGACTCGTTTCGCGCGGACGTCGACTTCGCCGGCGAAGAGTTCTACCTGTTCGTGCTCGAGGATTCATCGACCGGCAAGCTGCTCGGCACGGCGAGCATCGTCGCCGCGGCCGGCTACTCGGAACCGTTCTACGCGTTCCGCAACGACGCGTTGATCCATGCGTCGCGCGAGCTGCACGTGAACCGCAAGATCCATGCGCTCACGATGTCGCACGAGCTCACCGGCAAGAGCCGGCTCGCCGGCTTCTACGTCGATCCGTCGCTGCGCGGCGACGCTGCCGCGCACCTGATCTCGCGAGCGCGAATGATGTACATCGCCGCGAACCGCCGCCGCTTCACGCCCGAAGTGTTCACGCTGCTGCTCGGCGTGAGCGACGCGACGGGCGCATCGCCGTTCTGGGAAGCGGTGGGCCGCAAGTTCTTCGGCCGCGACTTCACCGACGTCGACATCGCATCGGGCGGCCGCAGCCGCACCTTCATCGCGGAAGTGATGCCGGCCTATCCGCTGTACGTGCCGCTGCTGCCCGAAGCCGCGCAGCGCGTACTCGGCGAGCCGAACGAATCGGCGCTGCTCGCGTACGACATCCACCTCGAGGAAGGCTTCGAACCCGACCGCTTCGTCGACATCTTCGACGCGGGCCCGGTGCTCACCGCGCACGTCGACCGCACCGCCTGCGTGAAGTTCGCCGCCGAGCGCACCGTGCGCGAAGCCGCGCATCAGCAGGGCGACGTCGCGTACATGGTGTCGAGCGGCAGCGGCGAAGCGTTCCGCTGCGTGCTGGCCGATCTGCCCGCCGAAGCGGCCGATGCGGCCGGCGCACATGGCGCGGACGCGCCGCTCGCCGCCGACGTGCGCGCGGCGCTCGGTGTGAAGGATGGCGATGTCGTGCGCTGCGTGCCGCTGCATCGCCGCGACGATGAAGACATGAAGGGAGACGCAGCATGATCGTCGTTCGGGTCGTACAAACGGGCGACGTCGACGCGCTCGTGTCGCTCGCGCAGGAAACCGGGCCGGGCCTGACCACGTTCAAGCCCGACCGCGACGCGCTCGCCGCGCGCATCGAACGCTCGCGCCGCACGCTCGACGGCCGCGCCGCGCCGGGCGAAGCCGGCTACTTCTTCGTGATGGAAGATTCGACGACGGGCGACATCGCGGGCGTCTGCGGGATCGAGTCGCAGGTCGGCCTCGAGCAGCCGTTCTACAACTATCGCGTGAGCACCGTCGTGCATGCGAGCCAGGAGCTCGGCGTGTGGACGCGCATGCACGCGCTGAACATCTCGCACGACCTGACCGGCTACGCGGAAGTGTGCTCGCTGTTCCTGAGCCCGCGCTATCGCACGGGCGGCGTCGGCGGCCTGCTGTCGCGCTCGCGCTTCATGTTCATCGCGCAGTTCCGCGAGCGCTTTCCGGAACGCATCTGCGCGGAGCTGCGCGGGCACTTCGACGAGGACGGCACGTCGCCGTTCTGGCGCGCCGTCGGCTCGCACTTCTACCAGATCGACTTCAACGCGGCCGATTACCTGAGCTCGCACGGCCGCAAGTCGTTCCTCGCCGAACTGATGCCGCGCTACCCGGTGTACGTCGACCTGCTGCCGCAGGACGCGCAGGACGCGGTCGGCCTCACGCACCGCGACACGCTGCCGGCCCGCAAGATGCTCGAAGCAGAAGGGCTGCGCTATCAGAACCACGTCGACATCTTCGATGCCGGCCCGGTGCTCGAATGCCACATCAACGACCTGCGCACCGTGCGCGAGAGCGTGGTCGTGCCGGCCGCGATCGGCGTGCCCGATGCGCTCGGCGACGCGAGCCGCTCGCTGGTCTCGAATACGTCGCTGCACGACTTCCGCGTCGGCGTCGCGCCGGGCGTGGTCGCGAACGGATCGTTCGTGCTGTCGGCCGACGATGCCGCCGCGCTCGACGTGAAGGCCGGCGATCCGGTCCGCGTGCTGCCGCTCAAAGCCAAACAGGGATAAACGAATCATGACGGAACTCTTCATCGACGGCGCCTGGGTCGCAGGCTCGGGCCCCGTGTTCGCCTCGCGCAACCCCGGCACCGACGCGATCGCCTGGCAAGGCGCCAGTGCGTCGGCGGCCGACGTCGAGCGTGCGGTCGCGAGCGCGCGCCGCGCCTTCGCCGGCTGGTCGGCGCTCGACTTCGACGCGCGCTGCGAGATCGTCCAGCGCTTCGCGGCGCTGCTCACCGAACGCAAGGAAGCGCTCGCCGCCGCGATCGGCCGCGAGACCGGCAAGCCGCTGTGGGAAGCGCGCACCGAGGTCGCGGCGATGGCCGCGAAGGTCGCCATCTCGATCCAGGCCTACCACGAACGCACCGGCGAGAAGCGCCAGGACATGGCCGACGGCGTCGCGGTGCTGCGCCATCGCCCGCACGGCGTCGTCGCGGTGTTCGGCCCGTACAACTTCCCCGGCCATTTGCCGAACGGGCACATCGTGCCGGCGCTGATCGCGGGCAACACGGTCGTGTTCAAGCCGTCCGAGCTGGCGCCCGGCGTGGCACGCGCGACGGTCGAGGTGTGGCATGAAGCCGGGCTGCCGGCCGGCGTGCTGAACCTCGTGCAGGGCGAGAAGGACACCGGCATCGCGCTGGCGAACCATCGACAGATCGACGGCCTGTTCTTCACCGGCAGCTCGGACACCGGCACGCTGCTGCACAAGCAGTTCGGCGGCCGTCCGGAAATCGTGCTGGCGCTCGAGATGGGCGGCAACAACCCGCTCGTGATCGGCGCAGTCGAGGACATCGACGCGGCCGTGCACCATACGATCCAGTCGGCGTTCCTGTCGGCCGGCCAGCGCTGCACCTGCGCGCGGCGGATCTTCGTGCCGCAGGGCGCGCACGGCGAGCGCTTTCTCGCGCGCCTGGTCGACGTTACGTCGAAAATCACCGCCGACGTGTTCGACGCCGATCCGCAGCCGTTCATGGGCGCGGTGATCTCGGCGCGCGCGGCCGCGAAGCTGGTCGACGCGCAGGCGCGGCTGATCGAGCAGGGCGCCCGCCCGATCATCGAGATGACGCAGCGCGATGCGCGCCTGGGCTTCGTGAACGCGTCGATCATCGACGTGACCGACGTCGCCCGCCTGCCCGACGAGGAGCACTTCGGCCCGCTCGCGCAAATCGTGCGCTACGCGCGCTTCGACGAAGCGATCGAGCGCGCGAACGACACGGCGTTCGGCCTGTCGGCCGGGCTGCTCAGTGACGACGCGCACGCATGGGAGCAGTTCCGCCGCACGATCCGCGCTGGGATCGTCAACTGGAACCGGCCGACCAACGGCGCATCGTCGGCCGCGCCGTTCGGCGGCACCGGCCGCTCGGGCAACCACCGGCCGAGCGCGTATTACGCGGCCGACTATTGCGCCTATCCGATGGCATCGGTCGAAAGCACGCAACTGAGCTTGCCCGCGAGCCTGTCGCCGGGCCTGCACTTCTGAACGAGGGAACGACGATGAACGCACAAGAAGCCAATTTCGACGGACTCGTCGGCCCGACCCACAACTACGCCGGGCTGTCGTTCGGCAACGTGGCGTCGCTCAACAACGAAAAATCGGCCGCGAACCCGAAGGCAGCCGCGAAGCAGGGGCTGCGCAAGATGAAGCAGCTCGCCGATCTCGGCTTCGCGCAAGGCGTGCTGCCGCCGCAGGAGCGGCCGTCGTTGCGCCTGTTGCGCGAGCTCGGCTTCTCCGGCAAGGACGCCGACGTGATCGCGAAGGCCGCGAAGCAGGCGCCCGAGCTGCTCGCCGCGGCGAGCTCGGCGTCGGCGATGTGGACCGCGAACGCGGCGACCGTCAGCCCGTCGGCCGACACCGCCGACGGCCGCGTCCACTTCACGCCGGCCAACCTGTGCAGCAAGCTGCATCGCGCGATCGAACACGAGGCGACGCGCCGCACGCTGTCGACGCTGTTCGCCGATCCCGCGCGCTTCGTGGTGCACGACGCGCTGACGGGCACGCCGGCGCTCGGCGACGAAGGCGCGGCGAACCATACGCGCTTTTGCGCGACATACGGCAAGCCGGGCGTCGAGTTCTTCGTGTACGGCCGCGCCGAATATCGCCGCGGGCCGGAGCCGAAGCGCTTTCCGGCGCGGCAGACGTTCGAGGCGAGCCGCGCGGTCGCGCAGCGCCACGGTCTCGACGAAACGGCGACCGTCTATGCGCAGCAGGACCCGGACGTGATCGATGCGGGCGTGTTCCACAACGACGTGATTTCGGTCGGCAACCGCGACACGCTGTTCACGCACGAGCGTGCATTCGTCAACAAGCAGGCGGTGTACGACACGCTGACGGCCGCGCTCGCCGCGCGCGGCGCGCGGCTGAACGTGATCGAGGTGCCCGACGCGGCCGTGAGCGTGAACGACGCGGTGACGTCGTATCTGTTCAACAGCCAGCTGCTGTCGCGCGCGGACGGCTCGCAAGTGCTCGTCGTGCCGCAGGAATGCCGCGAGAACGCGAACGTGGCCGCCTATCTCGATCGTCTCGCGGCGGCCAACGGGCCGATTGGCGACGTGCTGGTGTTCGACCTGCGCGAAAGCATGAAGAACGGCGGCGGCCCGGCGTGCCTGCGCCTGCGCGTCGTGCTGACCGAGGCCGAGCGCGCGGCCGTCACGTCGAACGTGTGGATGAACGACACGCTGTTCGCGTCGCTCGACGCGTGGATCGACACGCACTATCGCGACCGTATCGCCCCGGAAGACCTCGCCGATCCGGCGCTGCTCGACGAATCGCGCACGGCGCTCGACGAACTCACGCAGATCCTGCGGGTGGGCTCGCTGTATGACTTCCAGCGCTGAGTCGCGCGTGGCGGCTGCCGGGCTGCTCGACGATTTCCTCGCGTTCACGCTCGCGGGCTGCACGCCGGCCGAGCGCGACGGCGTGTGTGCGGGCGGCGCGCTGCGCTGGCGCTGGCTCGGCGACGGCCTGCTCGCGCTCGAGCCGGCCGCGGCCGGCGCGGCGGCCCGCGCGAGCGTGCTCGTGTCGGCCGGTGTGCACGGCGACGAGACCGCGCCGATCGAGCTGTTGTCGCTGCTCGTGCGCGATCTCGCGGCGGGCAGGGCCGCGCTCGGCTGCCGGCTGCTGGTCGTGCTCGGCAACGTGCCGGCGATGCGCGCGGGCAAGCGCTATCTCGACGACGACCTGAACCGCCTGTTCGGCGGCCGTCATGCACAACTGCCGGCGAGCCGCGAGGCGCCGCGTGCGCAGCAGCTCGAAGCGGCGGCCGCCGCGTTCTTCGCGGCCGCGCCGGCCGGCGGCACGCGCTGGCACATCGACATGCATACGGCGATCCGCGCATCGGTGTTCGAGCAGTTCGCGCTGCTGCCGCACACCGGTACGCCGCCGACCCGCGCGATGATCGAATGGCTCGGCGACGCGCGCATCGCGGCCGTGCTGCTGCATACTGCGAAGGGCAATACGTATTCGCATTTCACGGCCGAGCAATGCGGCGCGCTCGCATGCACGCTCGAGCTCGGCAAGGTGCGCCCGTTCGGGCAGAACGACCTGTCGCGCTTCGCGGCGGCCGACCGCGCGGTACGCCAGCTCGTGTCGCGCGCGGCCGGCGATGTGGGTGACAAGGGTGACGCCGGCGCTGCCCGCGGCGACGCGCCGCTGCCGCGCGTGTTCACCGTGATCGACCAGATCACGAAGCGCAGCGACGCGCTCGAGCTGTTCGTCGCGCCCGACGTCGCGAACTTCACCGCGTTCGCGCGCGGCACCGTGCTCGCGCAGGACGGCGATTACCGCTACACGGTCAGGCACGACGAGGAGCGCATCGTGTTTCCGAATCCGTCGGTGAAGCCGGGCTTGCGCGCGGGGCTGCTGGTCGTCGACACGACGCGCGACACGCTCGCCGCGCTCGTGTGACCGACGGCGGCGTCCGCGTGTCGCGCTTGCGCGACAGCGACATCGTCTTGCGCGTTCGCCGGCGCCGCGCGCCGCACGCGCGCCGGCGGCGGCAGCACCGCGCGGCCGCCGCCGCTTTGCCGTCGCGGGCGGCGCGGATTGGTACAATCGCGGCCTTGCGGCTGTTGCGCCGCATCAACGCGCGGCATCGGGATGGTGGTAGTGGTCCGGCGCTGCCATGATGCATGCGCCGTGGTTCCGGAACATTCGAGTATCGAGGAGAACACCTGATGAAGTTGGTTTGGCGTAAGTTGGCCGCGCACGCGGTCGTGGCAGCATCGGTCGTGGCGGCAGGCAGCGCGATGGCCGCGGATCTGAAGGAGATCCGGTTCGGCGTCGAGGCCTCGTATGCGCCGTTCGAATACAAGACGCCCGACGGCAAGCTGACCGGCTTCGACATCGACATCGGCAACGCGGTGTGCGCGAAGCTGAAAACCAAGTGCGTGTGGGTCGAGAACGACTTCGACGGGCTGATTCCGGCGCTGCAGGCGCGCAAGTTCGACGCGATCAACTCGGACATGACGATCACCGAGCAGCGCAAGCACGCGGTCGCGTTCACCGATCCGATCTACACGATCCCGAACCAGCTGATCGCGAAGCAGGGCAGCGGCCTGCTGCCGACGGCGCAAGCGCTGAAGGGCAAGCGCGTCGGCGTGCTGCAAGGCACGATCCAGGAAGCCTACGCGAAGAAGAAGTGGGCGCCGGCCGGCGTCGAAGTCGTGCCGTACCAGACCCAGGACCTCGCGTACGCCGACCTGAAGTCGGGCCGTCTCGACGCGACGTTCCAGGATTCGGAAGCGGGCGCGAAGGGCTTCCTGTCGAAGCCGCAAGGCCAGGGCTTCGCATTCGCGGGCGGCACCGTCAGCGATGCCGAGATTCTCGGCTCGGGCGTCGGCTTCGGCCTGCGCAAGAACGACGCGGCGCTGAAGACCGCGCTCGATCAGGCGCTCAAGGAGCTGAAGGCCGACGGCACGATCGACACGCTCGCGAAGAAATACTTCAGCGTGCCGGTGACGCTCAAGTAAGCGTTTCGATCCGTCGCACGATGCAGCCGGCCGCGTTCGCGGCCGGCTTGCTTTTGGGCGCGGCGCGTTGCGGGCGCCGTGCCCGCGTCACGTCGCCGGTGTGGGCTGCGTGGGAAAGAACCGCGCGAGCTCGCGCGCGAGTTCGTTGAGCACGCTCATCTCCTGCTGCGTGATCTTGCGCGCGGTCTGCGCGCCGGCCCAGTCGCCGTACAGCAGCGCGACGCTCGTCGTGCCGACGCGCACCGGCAGCAGCACGAAGGCGCGCGCATCGGGCAGCGCGTCGACGTACCACGCGGGCAGGCGCTTCGCCATCTTCGGGTCCTGCGCCTGTTCGATGAAGATGCCGACCGAGTTCGTGATCGCCAGATGGAAGACGTCGGGCTCGAAGCGCTCGGTGAACTGCAGCCGGTCGAGCGCCGCATCGACGCCCGGGCCGAAGCCGAGGCGCGCGGCGAAGATGCCGTCGTCGCGGCGCACGAACATCACCGTGCGCGTGAACGCGAGGCCCGCGAGCAGGCTTTCCGACGCGAGCGCGAGCACCGGCGTGAGCACGTGTTCGGACGGCAGCGCGCGCAGGTCCGCGAGGCCGGCTTCGATGCATGCCTTGGGCTGGCCTTGCGCGCGGGCGATCGCGTCGGCATTCGCGCGCAGCTCGACGATCTCGCGCATCACGGTGTCGCTCGCTTCCTCGCGTGCGAGCCGGTCGGCGATTTCGACCAGCGCGTCGGCTTCGATGTCGAGCGCCGCGCCGTAGCGCTGCGCGAGCGCGGCGATGTGCGCGTCGCGCTGCGGGCCGGCGGGCGTGGTGAGCGCGCTGGCGACGTCGGTCGAGCAGCGGCTCACCGCGCGCAGCCAGCGCACGCGCTCCTCGCCTTCGTCGGCGCGCGTGTCCGGCGCGAACCGGCGCTCGTCGTCGAGGTCGTCGGCGTCGTCGTCCATCTCGTCGGGCTCGACGTCGTCGTCGCCATTGGCCATCCCGGCGCGGATCACGTCGGGCAGCCGCCAGCTGGCCGCCGCCTCGAGGCCGATCGCTTCGAAGCTGACGCCCAGCACGTCGACGCAGGCGCGCTCGTCGTCACCGTCCAGCTCGGCCGCGCGGCGCCGAATCCGGTCCCATTCGCTGTCGAGATAGCAGACCACCAGCAGCTTGCCGACCTGGCGCATCAGCGTGCAGACGACGGCTTCCTCGCCGCCGCGCAGCTCCGCATGCTCGGTCAGCTTGCGCGCGACGCAGCCGGACAGCAGCGCGCGGTTCAGCTCGAGCTTCGCGTCGATGCGACGCGGCGTGCTCTGGTGGAAATGGTCGACCAGCTTCAGCCCGACGACCAGATGGCCGACGGTGTCCATGCCGAGCACCATCAGCGCTCGGGTGACGGTCGTGATGTTGCCGCCGAAGGCCATGTACATGGCGGAATTCGCGAGCCGCAGCACTTTCTGCGTGAGCGCGAAATCGGACAGCACGACGCGCACGAGCGCGGTGAAGTCGAGCTCGTCGTTCTTCATCGCGGCCATCGTCGTGCGCAGCGATTCCGACAGCAGCGGGAAGTCGCCGCGTTCGTTCATCCGGGCCCACAGCTTGTCGAGCAGCGCTGTGCGGGGCAGGTGTGCGGTGAGTGACATACGGGAATCTGTCCGGTTCGGCGTGCGCGTCAGGCGGCGTGAAGGCGCAGTTGCTGCGCCTCGAAGCGCCGTGCGAGTTCCTCGGACGGCAGCGCCTGGCACACGAGCCAGCCCTGGATATGGTTGCAGCCCATCTCGGTCAGCAGCTCGCGCTGCGCCTCGGTCTCGACGCCTTCGGCGACGAGCTCCAGATCGAGCGTCTGCGCGAGGCCGACCACGGCCGATACGATCGCGCGGTCGTTGCGCGAGGTCAGCAGGTTCTCGACGAAGCTGCGGTCGATCTTCAGCTTCGCGAGCGGGAAGCGTTGCAGGTACGCGAGGCTCGAGTAGCCGGTGCCGAAATCGTCGATCGCGAAGCGGATGCCCAGTTCGGTCAGCTCCTCGAGCAGGCCCTTGGCCTGCGCGGGGTCGTGCATCAGCAGGCTCTCGGTGATCTCGAGCACGATGCGCCGCGGGTCGATGCCCGTCAGCGCGATCGCCTCGCGCACGCTCTGCGTGAAGCGCGGGTCGCGGAACTGCTGCGGCGACACGTTGACCGCCACGTACTGCAGCGGGAGCCCCTGGCGGTCCCATGCGACGAGCTGCATGCACGCGGCCTTGAGCACCCAGTTGCCGAGATAGTTGATCAGGCCGATGGATTCGGCGAGCGGAATGAAGGTCACCGGCGGCACGAGGCCGTGCAGCGGATGGCGCCAGCGGATCAGCGCCTCGACGCCGACCACCGCGCCCGACTGGCTGCGCGTGATCGGCTGGAAGTGCAGCGAGAATTCGCCGTTGCGCACGCCGTCGTACAGGTCGGCTTCGAGCTTGAGCCGCTCGGCGTCGGCCGGATCGTCGACCGGCGCGTGGAACGACAGCGCATTGCCGCCCGACGCCTTCGCCTGCGACAGCGCGTGATCGGCACGGCGCAGCAGCGGGCTGTGATGCTGCGCGCGGTGCGATGCCGTGCGTTCGTCCGGGTACAGCGCGATGCCGATGCTCGCGGACAGGTGGACCGTCTGCCCCTGATGCACGTACGGCTCGCGCACCGCGGCCTGCAGCCGGCGCGCGAGCGCGTCGGCGGCGCTGCTCGCGCGGGCGCGGTCGGGGGCGGTCAGCACCACCGCGAACTTGTCGCTCGCCACGCGTGCGAGCTGTTCGTCCGGCGACATCAGCGCCTGCAGCCGCTTCGCCGTCTCGCGCAGCAGCACGTCGCCGGCATCGTAGCCGAGCGCGCGGTTGATGCGCTGGTAGTCGTCGAGGTCGAGCAGCAGCAGCGCCGCGCAGGTGCCCGACTCGTCGGCGGCCTGCTGCGCGCGCATCAGCGCCGGCACGAGCGAGGACAGGTTGTCGAGCCCCGTCATCGGGTCGTGGTGCATCTCGTAGGTGAGACGCGCCTCCAGCGCGCGCCACGCCGATACGTCGAACGCGGCGATCGCGAAGCCGTCGACGCCGTGGTGGCGGCTCTTGAACGCCCGGATCTCGACGTCGAGCGGGTAGGTGAGCGACTTGACGATGCACAGCGTCGTCTTCTCGACCTGGCCCGAGCGCGCGGCGCGGGCGAGCAGCGCTTCGAGCGCCGGGGTATCCTGTTCGGCGATCAGGTCGCGCAGCGTCAGCGTGTGCAGGTAGTCGCGGTGATAGCCGATGAAGCGCAGGCTGGCGTCGGACACGTACAGGAAGCGCAATTCGCGATCGACGTGCGCCAGGAAATCGACCGTGCCCACCGTCTGTTCCAGCCAGTCGCGCACGGTATCGTCGCGCCGCGGCGTGCCGGCGCGCGCAGGCATCAGCGCGCCGCCCGACCAGGCAAAGCGGCGCAGCGTATGCAAGGCGTTGCGCCAGGAGCCCTTGAGTGGCGTCTGTTTCCTGTTGGCTTCCATGTGTCTCGCTGACGTGAAGGGCTGGAACCGGTTGTCCGGAAGGAATAACGGCAGCCTGCGCGAAATCTTTAACCGTCCGGCCGGGGCTGAGACTACGTGCCGCGCCGGGTCGTACCTCCGGTGTTCGGCAGGCGAACGCCGGCATGGCCTGCATCGAGGCCGACTTTATAAGAAATGAGGACGCAGATGAAGCGAAAACTATTGGTGGGCGCCGCGGCAGCGGCGCTGGTGGCCGGCCATGCGCTGGTTGCGCACGCACAATTGAAACCGGGCCAACGGGCGCCGGATTTCACGACGCAGGCGTCGCTGGGCGGCAAGACGTACACGTACACGCTGGCCGATGCGCTCAAGCGCGGGCCGGTGGTGCTGTATTTCTACCCGGCCGCGTTCACGAAGGGCTGCACGATCGAGGCGCACGCGTTCGCGGACGCGGTCGATCGTTACAAGGCTTACGGCGCGACGGTGATCGGCGTGTCGGCGGACAACATCGACACGCTGACGAAGTTCTCGGTGAGCGAGTGCCGCAGCAAATTCCCGGTCGCGGCCGATCCGGACGCGAAGATCATCCGCGAATACGACGCGAAGCTGCCCGCGCTCGATCGCGCCAACCGCGTGTCGTACGTGATTTCGCCGGAAGGGAAGGTGCTCTACGAGTACACGAGCCTGTCGCCGGACAAGCACGTCGAGAATACGCTCGCGGCGGTGAAGGCGTGGGCCGACGCTCATCCGAAGCAGTAGGCATCGCGCCGAAGGTGTGCGGCGGCGCGGCGGGCCGGCGGTAATCGACGTCGCGGCCGCACGCGAGCGCGAGCGCCTGTTGAAGGAAATCGCGTGTCCGGGCGGCGCGAAACGCGCGATGCAATGCGAAACCCGGCCACGACGCATGGCGCCGGTGCGACGGGCTGCGCGCCCGCCCGCACCCGGTCACGGCCACGGCGCGCGTTACGCGCGCAGCGCCTGCTCGATCGGCACGCTGCCGCCGACGAAACCGATCACCTTGCGGGAAATGCCGAGCTTGATCGCTTCGATCGCGGCCCAGGCGACGTCCTGGCGCGACACGGGCGGCGGCGAGTCGAGCGGCTCCTCGGCCAGCGCGATCTTGCCGACGCCCGGGCCGTCGGCGAGCGGGCCGGGGCGCAGGATCACGTAGTCGATGCCCGACGCGATCACGCGCTCGTCGCCCTCGTGCTTCATCTGCGAGTAATGGCGCAGGGCGTCGCTGCTGCGCTCGGGCCAGTACGCGGTCAGCGAGCTGATCACCACCAGCTTCTGCACGTTGCAGGCGAGCGCATAGTCGGCGGCGCGCGCGACCGCGTCGCGATCGACCTGCTCCTCTTCGGCCGGGCCTTCCGCTTCGGCCGAGCCGGCCGCGTAGATCACGTGCGTGATGCCCTGGAACGCGTGCGAGAAATCGCCCGTCAGGTCGGCCTCGACGACCTTCGCGCCCGGCAGCGCATAGCCGTGCCGGCGCACCAGCGCCGTCACCTCGAATTCCGGCTGCTTGAGCAGCAGATCCGCGCAGGCCTGGCCCGTGCGGCCGGTGGCGCCAATCAGCAGTACCTTCGTCGTCATGAAACCGCTCCTTGCTCGATGCGTCATCCTTCCAGATAGGGACGGACGACCGTTACTCAAGTGTATGTCGAATTGCGCAGGCGGCGCGCGTGTAATTGGGGCTGTACCGCTGGCCGCGCGCCGGCGAGCCGCCGCGGCAGCGCGCCGCTCGATGCGGCTGCACGCGCGAATGGCGGAATCGGGCCGCCGACCGGCTATCATGTGCGCGATGCATTTTTCGCCGCCATGCAGTACAACGCGGCGGCCAACCGGTTGGAGTACACATGGCATTACCCCTGGACAACATCAGCATGGCCGTGTTCTGCGACTTCGAGAACGTCGCACTGGGCGTGCGCGACGCGAAGTACGAGAAATTCGACATCAAGCCCGTGCTCGAGCGCTTGCTGCTCAAGGGCAGCATCGTCGTGAAGAAGGCTTATTGCGACTGGGAGCGCTACAAGGGCTTCAAGGCGTCGATGCACGAGGCGAGCTTCGAGCTGATCGAGATCCCGCACGTGCGCCAGTCGGGCAAGAATTCGGCCGACATCCGGCTCGTCGTCGATGCGCTCGACCTCTGCTACACCAAGTCGCACGTCGATACGTTCGTCATCATCAGCGGCGACTCGGATTTTTCGCCGCTGGTGTCGAAGCTGCGCGAGAACGCGAAGAAGGTGATCGGCGTCGGCGTGAAGAAGTCGACGTCGGACCTGCTCGTCGCGAACTGCGACGAATTCATTTTCTACGACGACCTGGTGCGCGAGCAGCAGCGTGCGCTCGCCAAGCGCGAGCAGCAGCGTACCGGCAGCGGCGGCGCGAAGCGCGCGGACGAGCCGTCGCGCAAGCCGGAGCTGGAAGCGCGGCGCAGCGAGGCGATCGCGCTCGCGGTCGAGACGTTCGATGCGCTCGCGTCGGAGCGCGACGACGTCGGCAAGATCTGGGCGTCGGTGCTCAAGAGCGCGATCAAGCGCCGCAAGCCCGACTTCAACGAGTCGTACTACGGCTTCCGCGCGTTCGGCAACCTGCTCGACGAAGCGCAGGCGCGCGGCCTGCTCGAAGTGGGGCGCGACGACAAGTCCGGCGCGTTCGTGTCGCGGCCGCGGCATCCCGTTGCGGCGGAGCCGGCGGCCACGCGCGAGGCGGGCGGGCACCATGGTCACGGCGGGCGCGACGCTGCACCGACCGCGCGCGAGCCGCGCCGTCGCGGGCACGGCGCTCATGCGGGGGTGCTGGAGAGCACGCACGCGGATGCGGACGATGCAGCCGCCGTCGAGTTCGTCGACGAAGCGGCGATCGTCGCGGCGGAGGCGGCTGATGCGGCCGAAAGCACGGCGTCCGGCGAAGCGGTGGAGGCGGTGGATACGCATGGCGACGCGAAGGAAGGTCGCAAGCGCACACGCAAGAGCGCCGCGAAGAAGGCCGGCGCGAAGAAGGGCGGTGTTGCGAAGGGCGGCGATGCGAAGGGCGCTGCCCGCCATGGCGAAGCGAAGCCCGACGACGCGACGCACGACGGCGACAGGCATGGCCGAGACCAGCACGCGAACCCCGAGCATGCGGATACCCGACATGCCGACCGCCAGCACGCGCGCGCCGCGCACGACGACGACCGGCGCGTAGCGCAGGCATCGGGTGAGCCCGTTGCGCCGGCGAGCGGCGCGACGCCGCGTGAACCGTCAGCGGCCGCACCGGTTGCCGAAGCGGCTGCCGAGGCGACGGGTGAAGCATCGAGCGAAGCGAAGCCGAAGAAACCGGCCCGCAAGACGGCGCCGCGCGCACGTCGCTCGCGCAAGACGGCCGCTGCGAGCGAATAACGGGGCATAGCGGCGGTGCGGCAGTTCGACGGGGGAACGTCGGTGCCGGTGCCGCCGTTTTCCCGCACCGTTGCCCCGCGCGGACCACCTACGCCGATGGTCTGCGCAGGTCGCTTGCGCCGCTCACTCGCCGGCCACGGTCAGCGCGCCTGCATCGCCACGTCGATCACGACGCCTTTCGTGGATGGCCCGCGGCGATCACCGGAGCCGACCGCTTGCACGGCTCATTCGCCGGCCACGGTCAGCCCACCTGCATCGCCCCGTCGATCACGACGCCTTTCGCGGACGGCTTACGGCGATCACCTGAGCCAACCACCCACACCCCTCACTCCCCAGCCACCGCCGGCCCACCCGTATCGCCGCGCCGTCCGCGCCGCTTCTCACTCCACACGCGCAGTCGGTCCATGTACAGATACACGACCGGCGTCGTATAGAGCGTCAGCACCTGCGACATGATCAGCCCGCCGGCGATCGCGATCCCGAGCGGCGCGCGCAGCTCGGCGCCGTCGCCGTGACCGAACGCGAGCGGCAGCGCGCCGAGCAGCGCCGCCATCGTCGTCATCATGATCGGCCGGAAGCGCAGCAGGCACGCCTCGTGGATCGCGTCGAACGACGACTTGTGGGCGTGGCGGGTCTGGTCGATCGCGAAGTCGACCATCATGATCGCGTTCTTCTTCACGATGCCGATCAGCAGGATCACGCCGATCAGCGCGATGATGCTGAACTCGGTCTTGCACAGCAGCAGCGCGAGCAGCGCGCCGACGCCGGCCGACGGCAGCGTCGACAGGATCGTGATCGGATGGATGTAGCTCTCGTACAGCACGCCGAGCACGATGTAGACGGCCAGCAGCGCCGCGAGGATCAGGATCGGCTGGTTGTTCGTCGATTGCTGGAATGCCTGCGCGGTGCCCTGGAAGCTGCCGACGATCGTCGGCGGCACGCCGATCTGCGCCATCGTCTCGTAGATCGCCTGGGTCGCCTGCGACAGCGACACGCCGGGCGGCAGGTTGAACGAAATCGTCGTCGCGACGAACAGGCCCTGATGGTTGACCGACAGCGGCGTCGTGCTCGGGCCGAACGTCGCGATCGCCGACAGCGGGATCATCGTCGACTTGGACGTCGACACCGCGGCGCCCGACGACGCGCTCGACTTGCCGCTCGACGCGATCGCGTTCAGCGCCAGGTTGCGCGCCGAATCGGCCGCGATCGCGGCGGCGCTGGTCGCGGCCGTGCCGGCGCTCGACGTGCCGGCCGCCGTCGCGACGAAGGTGCCGGCCGTCGCGTTGGTCGTCTGCGAACCGTTGGCGCTGCCGCCCGACGTGCTGATCCACACCTGCTTGAGCATCTCCGGGCTCTGCCAGTACTTCGGCGCCACTTCCATCACGACGTGGTACTGGTTCAGCGGGTTGTAGATCGTCGACACCTGGCGCTGGCCGAAGGCGTCGTACAGCGTGTTGTCGATCTGCGAGGGCTTGATGCCGAGCCGCGCGGCCGTCGCCCGGTCGATCGTCACCATCGCCTCGAGGCCGCCTTGCTGCTGATCGGAGTTCACGTCGGTGAGCTCGGGGCGCTTTTGCAGCGCTTCGGTCAGCAGCGGCCCCCATTTGTACAGCTCGGCGCTCGAATCGCCGAGCAGCGTGAACTGGTACTGCGCGTTGCTCTGCCGGCCGCCCACGCGAATGTCCTGCGCGGCCTGCAGGAACGTGCGCGCGCCCGCGACCTGCGACAGCGGCTGACGCAGTTGCTGGATCACCTGATCGGCCGACAGCTTGCGCTCCGTGCGGTCCTTCAGCGTGACGAACATGAAGCCCGAATTGGTCTGCGAGCCGCCGGTGAAGCCCGCGACGCTCTTCACGTTCGGGTTGCCCCGCACGATGCGCATCATCTCCGAGAATTTCAGCTTCATCGCCTGGAACGACGTCGACTGGTCGGCCTGGATGCCGCCGATCATCAGCCCGGTGTCCTGCTGCGGGAAGAAGCCCTTCGGCACGACGATGTACAGATACACGTTCAGCCCGACCGTCGCGAACAGGATCAGCAGCACCAGCAGCGGGCGGCGCAGCGCCCACGACAGCGTGCGCTCGTAGCCGCGCTGCATCCGCGCAAAGCAGCGCTCGAGGAACCGGCCGATGCGGCCTTCCTCGTGCACGTCGTGCGCTTCGCGCAGCAGCCGCGCGCACATCATCGGCGTGACGGTGAGCGACACCGCGAGCGACACGCCGATCGCGAGCGATAGCGTCAGCGCGAATTCGCGGAACAGCCGCCCGACGATGCCGCCCATCAGCAGGATCGGCAGGAACACCGCGACCAGCGACAGGCTCATCGACAGCACCGTGAAGCCGACCTCGCGCGCGCCGTCGAACGCCGCCTGCAAGCGCGGCTTGCCGTTCTCGATGTGGCGCGTGATGTTCTCGAGCACGACGATCGCGTCGTCGACGACGAAGCCGGTCGCGACGATCAGCGCCATCAGCGACAGGTTGTCGATCGAGAAGCCGAGCAGGTACATCGCGCCGAACGTGCCGACGATCGAGATCGGCACCGCGACGCTCGGAATCAGCGTCGCGCGCCAGTTGCGCAGGAACAGGAACACGACCATCACGACCAGGCTGATCGCGATCAGCAGCGTGCGCTCGGTGTCCTTCAGCGACGCGCGGATCGTGGTCGAACGGTCGAGCACCGGCGTGACCGTGATGTCGGCCGGCAGCGACGCGGTGAGCTGCGGCAGCGCCGCGTTCACGCGGTCGATCGTCTCGATGATGTTCGCGCCGGGCGAGCGGTACAGAATCACGAGCACCGCGCGCTTGCCGTTCGACAGCCCGAGGTTGCGCAAATCCTCGACCGAATCGACGACGTCGGACAGGTCGGACAGCTGCACGGCCGCGCCGTTGCGGTACGCGACCACCAGGTCGCTGTACTGCGACGCGCGCGACGCCTGGTCGTTGGTATAGAGCTGGTAGTGCGTCGGGCCGAACTCGATCGCGCCCTTCGGGCTGTTCGCGTTCGCGGACGCCAGCGCGGCCCGCACGTCCTCGAGGCCGATCCCGTAGTGGAACAGCGCCTGCGGCTCGAGCTCGACGCGCACGGCCGGATTCGCGGAGCCGCTGATCGCCACCTGGCCGACCCCGTCGATCTGCGACAGCGACTGCTGCAGCACCGTCGAGGCGGCGTCGTACAGCTTCGCCGGCGACGACGTCTCCGACGTCAGCGCCACGACCATGATCGGCGAATCGGCCGGGTTGACCTTGCGGTAGGTCGGATTGCTCTTGAGCGACGTGGGCAGATCGGCGCGCGCCGCATTGATCGCGGCCTGCACGTCGCGCGCGGCGCCGTCGATGTCGCGGTTCAGCCCGAACTGCAGCACGATCCGCGCGTTGCCGACGGTGCTGGTCGAGGTCATCTCGCTGACGTCGGCGATCGAGCCGAGATGCCGCTCGAGCGGGCTCGTCACGCTGGTCGCGACGGTTTCGGGGCTCGCGCCCGGCAGCGACGCCTGCACCAGGATGGTCGGGAAGTCGACCTGCGGCAGCGGCGACACCGGCAGCCGGATGAACGCGAACAGCCCCGCGAGCGCGACGCCGAGCGCGAGCAGCGTCGTCGCGACGGGGCGGGTGATGAACGGGCGCGACAGGTTCATCGCTTACGCACCGGTCCGCTTGCCGGCGCCGGGGCCGTGCCGCTCGAACCAGCCGCGCGTCCGGCGCGCGAGGCTGTCGAAGCCGAGATAGATCACCGGCGTCGTGAACAGCGTCAGCACCTGCGACACGATCAGGCCGCCCGCGATCGCGATGCCGAGCGGCTGGCGCAGCTCGGAGCCCGCGCCGGCGCCGACGATCAGCGGCACCGCGCCGAGCAGCGCGGCGAGCGTCGTCATCAGGATCGGCCGGAAGCGCAGCAGGCACGCCTGGTAGATCGCCTCGCGCGGCGGCTTGCCTTCGACGCGCTCGGCTTCGAGCGCGAAGTCGATCATCATGATCGCGTTCTTCTTGACGATGCCGATCAGCAGCACGATGCCGATGATGCCGATGATGTCGAGGTCGTGGCCGGTGATCATCAGCGCGAGCAGCGCGCCGACGCCGGCCGACGGCAGCGTCGACAGGATCGTGATCGGATGGATGTAGCTCTCGTACAGCACGCCGAGCACGATGTACATCGTGACGATCGCCGCGAGGATCAGGAACAGCTGGTTCGACAGCGACGCCTGGAACGCGAGCGCCGCGCCCTGGAAGCGCGTCTGGAACGAGCCGGGCAGGCCGATGTCGTGCTCGGCCGCGCCGATCGCCTTCACGGCCTCGCCGAGCGACGCGCCCGGCGCGAGGTTGAACGAGATCGTGGTCGACGGGAACTGCGACAGGTGCGCGACCAGCAGCGGCGACGGCCGTTCGTGGAACGTCGCGATCGACGCGAGCGGCACCTGGCCGCCGCCGGCCGACGGCAGATAGATGTCGTTCAGCGACTGCGCGTAATGCTGCTCGCGCGGCTCCGATTCGAGAATCACGCGGTACTGGTTCGACTGCGTGAAGATGGTCGACACGATGCGCTGGCCGAACGCGTCGTACAGCGCGTTGTCGACGGTCGCCGGCGTGATGCCGAAACGCGCGGCGCTCGCGCGGTCGATCTCGACGTAGACCGACTGCCCGTTGCTCTGCAGATCGGTCGCGACGTCGGCGAGCGACGGCTCCTGCTGCAGCCGCGCGACGAGCTTCGGCACCCAGGTCGCGAACTCTTCGGGGTTCGGGCTCGTCAGCATGAACTGGTATTGCGTCGGGCTCACGGTCGAGTCGATCGTCAGATCCTGCACGGCCTGCATGAACAGCGAGATGCCGGTCACGTTCGCGACGCGCCGCTGCAGGTCGCGAATGATCTGCGCGGCCGACTCGCTGCGCGCGTCGCGCGCCTTCAGGTTGATCAGCATGCGGCCGCTGTTCAGCGTGATGTTGGTGCCGTCGACGCCGATGAACGACGTGAGGCTCTCGACGTTCGGATCCTTCAGGATCTCGGCGGCGAGCGCCTGCTGGCGCTCGGCCATCGCGCCGTACGAGATCGACTGCGGCGCCTGCGTGATTGCCTGGATCACGCCGGTGTCCTGCGCGGGAAAGAAGCCCTTCGGCACGTACACGTAGAGCAGCGCGGTCAGCGCGAGCGTGAGCAGCGCGACCACCAGCGTCGAGCGCTGGCGGTTCAGCACCCATTCGAGCGCGACCGCGTAGCGGGCGATCACCCAGTCGATCGCGCGGTGCACGCGCGCTTCGAAGCGATGGCTTTCATGCGGCGGCGAATGGCGCAGCAGCGTCGCGCACATCATCGGCACGAGCGTGAGCGACACGATCGCCGAGATCACGATCGTCACCGCGAGCGTGATCGCGAATTCGTGGAACAGGCGTCCGACCACGTCGCCCATGAACAGCAGCGGGATCAGCACGGCGATCAGCGACACCGTCAGCGAGATGATCGTGAAGCCGATCTGCTTCGAACCCTTCAGCGCGGCCTCGAGCCCAGAGTCGCCTTCCTCGACGTAGCGCGCGATGTTCTCGATCATCACGATCGCATCGTCGACGACGAAGCCGGTCGCGATGGTGAGCGCCATCAGCGACAGGTTGTTCAGCGAGAAGCCGGCCATGTACATCACCGCCAGCGTGCCGATCAGCGACAGCGGCACCGACAGGCTCGGGATGAGCGTCGCATACACGTTCGCGAGGAACAGGTACATCACCAGCACGACCAGCGCGACCGCGAGCAGCAGCTCGAACTGCACGTCGCGCACGGCGGCGCGGATCATCGTCGTGCGGTCAGTGACGATCTGCACGTCGAGTGCGGCGGGCAGCGTCTCCTGGAGCTTCGGCAACTGCGCCTTGATCGCGTCGACGGTCGCGATCACGTTCGCGCCCGGCTGGCGCTGCACGTTCAGGATGATCGCCGGCTCCGCATTCACCCAGGCGCCGAGCTTGGTGTTCTCCGAGCCGGCGACGATCTGCGCGACGTCGGTGAGCATCACCGGGCGGCCGTTCTTGTATGCGACCACCGCGTCGTTGTACTGGTCGGCGCTCGTGAGCTGGTCGTTCGCGTTGATCGTGTAGGCGCGCGTCGGGCCGTCGAAATTGCCCTTCGGCGTGTTGACGTTCAGGTTCGAGATCGTCGTGCGCAGATCGTCGAGGTTCATCCCGTACTTCGCGAGCGCGGTCGGGTTCGCCTGGATCCGCACGGCCGGCCGGTTGCCGCCCGACAGGCTCACCAGGCCGACGCCCGCGATCTGCGAGATCTTCATCGCGAGGCGCGTGTCGGTCAGGTCCTGCACCTGCGTGAGCGGCAGCGTCTTCGACGTGATCGCGAGCGTGATCACCGGCGCGTCGGCCGGGTTCACCTTCGCATAGATCGGCGGGGCAGGGAGATCGGACGGCAGCAGGTTGCCGGCCGCGTTGATCGCGGCCTGCACTTCCTGCTCGGCGATGTCGAGCGGCAGGTCGAGCGAGAACTGTAGCGTGATCACCGATGCGCCGGCCGAGCTCTGCGACGACATCTGGTTCAGCGACGGCATCTGCCCGAACTGCCGCTCGAGCGGCGCGGTGACCGACGACGTCATCACCTCCGGGCTCGCGCCCGGATAGAAGGTCTGGACCTGGATCGTCGGATAGTCGACTTCGGGCAGCGCGGCGAGCGGCAGGAAGCGCAGCGCGACGAGGCCGGCCAGCATGATCGCGGCCATCAGCAGCGCAGTGCCGACCGGCCGGAGAATGAACAGGCGGGATGGATTCATCGAGCGGCCCGCGCGTTACGGGGCCGACGCGGCCGCTGCGTGCGACGCGCCGGTGCGGTGGCCGCCGCGATGGGCGCCCGTGCGCGATGCGTCCGATGCACTGGTTGTGCCTGAAGCCCCCGACGCGCCGTTCGGCTTGTCGGCGGGGATCGAGATCTTCGAGCCTTCGCGCAGGCGATCGGAGCCGTCGGTGACCACGCGCTCTCCGACCGCGACGCCGCTGACGATGCTCGTGCGCTCGCCGTCGACCGGGCCGGTCTTGACCTTGCGCACCGTCACCGTGTTGTCGGGCTTGACGACGTACACGAACTGGCCGATCGAGCCGGTCAGCACCGCCGAGGTCGGCACGATCGTCGCATTGCGGATCACGTCGATGAGCAGCCGCGTGTTGACGAACTGATTCGGGAACAGCCGCCCCGTGGTGTTCGCGAACGTGGCACGCAGCTTCACCGTGCCGGTGCTCGTGTCGATCTGGTTGTCGAGCGTCTCGAGCGAGCCCGTCTCGAGCGGCACGGTGTTGTTGCGGTTGTAGGCGGTGACCGACAGCTTGCGGCCCGCGTTCACCTGCTCGAGGATCGCCGGCAGGTTGTCTTCCGAGGTCGTGAAGATCACGCTGATCGGCTGCAGCTGCGTGATCACGACGATCCCGTTCGTGTCGCCCGGCGTCACGTAGTTGCCGGCGTCGACCTGACGCAGGCCGACGCGGCCCGCGACCGGCGCGGTGATGCGCGCGTACGTGAGATTGAGCTTCGCGGAGTCGATCGCGGCCTGGTCGGTTTTCACCGTGCCTTCATATTGCTTGACGAGCGACGCCTGCGTGTCGACCGTCTGCGATGCGATCGAGTCCTGCGACAGCAGCGTCTGATAGCGTTTCAGATCGAGACGCGCGGTCGCGAGCAGCGCCGTGTCGCGCGCATGCGTGCCTTCGGCGTTCTCGAGCGAGACCTGGTACGGGCGCGGATCGATCTGCGCGAGCAGGTCGCCTTTCTTCACGATCTGGCCTTCCTGGAACGCGACCGACTGCAGGTAGCCCGACAGCTGGCTCTTGACGGTGACGTTCGCGAGCGGCGTCACGGTGCCGAGCGCGGACAGCACGATCGGCATCTCGCCTTGCGTCGCGGTTGCGACCGACACGGGCTGCGGCACGTTCGCCATCGCAGCGGGGCCGCCGCGGCCGCGATGGCCGCCGCCGGCCATCGCGCCGGACGCCGGGCCGGCGGTGCCGGGGGCGTCGGCGGGCGTGCGCTGCCACGGATGCCACCACAGCAGGCCGCCGACGATGACGACCGCGAGCGTGCCGATCGCGAGCGTGCGGCGCGGGCGCCGCGCGGCAGTTGGGGCAGGGTCCTTCGAAGGGGGCGTGGGCTTGGGTTGGTTGTCCATCGTGTTCTGTCGGGAAGGCGGCGCGGCGTGCCGGTAGGCGCCGTACACGCGGTAAACGCGGCAAATGCGCCGATCGCGCCGATCGCGCGTGCGCATGCAGCGCCGGCGGGGCCGGCTCGGTCCGGCCCGTCGGATCCGCGCGGGAAAGAGCGCATTGTGCGCCGCGGCTGCGGCGCGACGATGGGCATGATCCTACGTGCCGTCCCCGCTACAGTCCAGTGGCCCATCTTTCAACGGGTTACGGCCGTTACAGCACACGAAGAACGCGACGCGACGATGACGAATCGATTACACGACGCTGCGCCGCGCCGGCGAGCCGCCGATCTCGCGCGTGATCTTCGCGATGCATTCGTGCAGCGCGGGCACGACGTGTTCCTGCAGCCATTCGGGCGAGCACTGGCTCGACGCGCCGCCGCAGTTCACCGAATAGCGCTGGCCCGACGGCCCGACGAACCCGGCCGCCACGGCGTTCAGCCCTTCGCGCCACTCGCCGACCGCGAGCGCATGGCCGTCGCGGAGCGCTTCGTCGAGGCCGGATTTCAGGCGCGCCGACACGAGCGGCCAGTCGTCGCCGGCCGTCGCGCGCAGCGCGTCGAGCAGCGTGTCGCGCTCGTCGTCCTCGAGCGCCGCGAGATACGCGCGGCCGACCGCCGTGCGCGCGATGTCCATCCGCGAGCCGATTTCCAGACGCGTGACCAGCACCGCCGAGCGCGGCCGGATCACGTCGATCGCGACCATGTCGAGCCGGTCGCGCACCGCGAGGTGCACCGACAGCGACGTGCGTTCGGCCAGTTCGATCATGAACGGCCGCGAGCGTGCGCGAATGTCGAAGTTGCGCAGGAAGCCGTGGCTCAGCTCGAGGACGGACGCCGTCAGCACGAAGCGTTCGCTGTCGGGTAACTGGAACAGGAAGCCGGCGCTGACGAGCGTCGCGGTGATGCGCGATACCGTCGGCTTCGGGATACCGGTCAATTCGGTCAGCTCGCGATTGCTTACCGGGGCGTCGGCCGCAGCGATGCGGCGCAGCACGGCGAGACCGCGCGCGAGGGCGGTGATCTCGTCCGGCGACGATTCGCGATCTCGGGGCGCAGGAGGCGTTACAGATGTCGACACGTGCGGTTCTCTCTATTTCCGAAACTCGATTTCAATTTTGTTAGAATTGTACGATGATTGTCAAAACATGCATGTTCTATGGGTGAATCGTTCATCGTATGACATTTTACGGGTTCACCCTTGGGTTTACTGGGGAAACCGCCAACTCACTATTGCCGGAAAGTGAAGAGGCCGGTGCAAATACCGCTTGACTTGGCGGCTGGAAACGGAAAGAATGTCTCACGTTTTCGAAACATCGTTTCAGGAGTTTAACCCGCTACGGTGTTTCGCGCAGTCTCTCAGGTTCTAGCACGGCCCTCGGAATGGCTAGAACTTTTTTAGCGCCACGGTCTCCGTGGCGCTTTTTTTTGCCCGCCGCCGACGCAACGCCGACACCTGCGGCCGAACGCCGCAGTTTCCCCGACAGCGCAGTCTACCGCGTCAACCGCGAGTCTATCGCCCGGCCACGTCGTCGTTCGCACCGCCTTCATCGCCGTGCAAAAAAAAGCGCGACGCCCGCAATGGGCATCGCGCAGAAGACGGCGTGGAGCGCCGACGAATGAAACGTGACAATGAAGCGGGGCGCCGCGCGCCCCGGTTGACGCTCAGGCCTTCGCGAGCTTGATGCTGGTCGGCTCGGCCGTCAGATAACCGACGCTTGCGCCGAAGCGATCCTTGAAGTTCGCGCGCACGAGCGGATCGAGCGTCGGCTTGACCTTGTCGTGCAGCGGCGTCTCCCAGTCGCCCGCGTGCTGGAAGTTGCTCATGATGTAGGTCCAGCCGTTGATCTCGTCCACCGCGTGCAGGCCCGTCGATTCGGCGCCCGCCGGGCACGACAGCACGCGCGTGAGGGCTTTCGTGTCGACGTTGTACGCCCACAGGAAGTTGTTCACGTGCATGCCCGAGTCTTCGCCGATGAAGAGCGTGCGCAGCTTCTCCGAGAACTTCAGGTTGTCGGGGTTCGCGATCTTGTCCGGGTTCGCAAGGTTGCCGAGCGCGTCGGCGGCGGCCAGGTCCTCACCGACCAGCGCGGCCGGCGCGCTCATGTCGACCGGCACCCAGTCGCTGTCGATCGAGGCGCCCGTCGTGTCGCGCTGGCTGCCCTTCAGGTTCAGCGCGTAGACGGCGCCCGCGGCGATCTTCTTGTCGAGCGCGACGTCGCGCGACACCGCGTTGCCCTTGATCATCGACGTCTCGATCCGCGACATCGCCGAGTAGACGATCTTGTCGCGCGCGTTGACCGTCGTGCCCTCGAGCTTCGTGAACGCCATGCTGCCGCCGATCAGCGCCGCATAGCGGTGCGTCTCCAGGAACGCGGCGGCCTTTTCCATCCCCGGCTTCACGCGAATCCAGTTGAACTTGCCGCCGAAGTGGATCTTCGTATAGCTCGCGTCGGCCGGATCGACCGTCGCGACGTCCATGATGTCCGACGCCTTCAGCGTGTTCGCGAGCGTCTCGATCTCGCTGCTCGTCGCATGGCCGATCCTGATCCACGTGAGCGTCGCGCTGCCGGCGCCGGCCGAGGTCGTCTGCGTCCATTTCGCGACGTACAGCGTGCCGGCCGACAGGTCGGCCGCCTTGTCGGCGACGAACATGAACAGGCCGCCGTTGGTCGCGTCGTCGCCCATCAGCACGGTGCGCTGGTCCGGCATCACCTGGATCAGCTCGTGCGAGATGCGGCCGAGGCAGTAGTGCTTCTTTACCGTGCCGGTGCCGTCCGGATTCACCGTGATCTCGGGTAGATGGCCGTAGTGGTAGGGGTTCGCCTTCGTCTCGTCGCCGAACGTGTTGCGGCTGAACGCCTTGAACTGCGCGTCGGTCGCGGCCTTCGTCGCGTCCGGCTCGTATTCCTCGCTCGACAGGTGCGTGCCCCACGGCGACAGGCTCGCGCCGCAGGTGATCCACAGCCCGTGCGCCTTCGACGTGTCGACGTTGTGATACTTGACGACCTTCAGCGCGCCGGTGGCCGGATCCTGGTCGAGCGTGATGACCGCGATCGGCGACGGCAGCTGGCCGTACTGCGACGCGCTCGCCTGGTCGCGCGTCGTGTATTCGAATTGCACGACGGCGAACACCGTGTTGCCTTTCACGCCCGCCACGTTCGCGTTCTTCAGCGTGAGCAGCGAGCTGCCGTCCGGACAGTCCGAATAGAACTGGCGCTCCTTGCCGGCCACCGAGCGGTCGATGATCGGCTGGTTGTTGATGTCGTAGTAGCCGCCCGCGAGGATCGTGCCGCCTTTGCCGTCCGGCACCATGTCGCCCGTCACGAAGAACGGCCGGTACGCGAGCTTGAAGTTGCGCGACGAGCCGTCCGAGAACGACACCGCCAGCGTCGAGCCCACCGTCGTGGCGGCCATCGCGCCCGGATTGTCGAGCGTCGGCGCAGCCATCGCCGCGAACGCGGCCGACGCATAGGCGGCGGCCGGCGTGGCCGTCGGATTGTCGTCGCCGCCGCAGCCGGTCAACAGGGCCGGCAGCGCGAGGCCGGAAAGGGGCAGCATCGGCGCCCCGGCGAGGATCTTCAGGGCCTGACGACGGGAAGCATTGGGCAACGCGGGCATGTGGAGTCCAGTTTCAGATGTTGGAAGAATGGCTTTCATCGTGCAGGCGAGCGGCAAGCAAGACGAAGGCAGGTTGAAAACTGGACGGAAGTGTAGGGACGCTAGATGAAAGTTTTTTGAATTGAAAACGTAATGATAGGGCGGGCTGGCGTGAGGCGGCGCGGTCCGACGCCCGCCTCACGCGCCGACGACGCTCAGTCGCGCTCGGGCGTTGCCGAGATGCGGTGGATCGACAGATCCGCGCCGTCGAACTCGGCTTCGCGATCGAGCCGCAGGCCGACGGTCGCCTTCAGCGCGCCGTACACCAGCGTGCCGCCCGCGGTGGCGATCGCGATGCCGCCCAGCGTGCCGATCAGCTGCGACATGAACGACACGCCGCCGAGGCCGCCGAGCGCGGGCATCCCGAACACGCCGGCCGCGAGGCCGCCGAGCGCGCCGCACATGCCGTGCAGCGGCCACACGCCGAGCACGTCGTCGATGCGCCACTTGTTCTGCACGCAGGTGAACATCGCGACGAACAGCGCGCCGGCCGCGGCGCCGGTGACGAGCGCCCCGATCGGGTGCATCACGTCGGAGCCCGCGCACACCGCGACGAGGCCGGCGAGCGGGCCGTTGTAGGTGAAGCCCGGGTCGTTGCGGCCGGCCATCCACGCGGCGAGCGTGCCGCCGACCATCGCCATCAGCGAGTTCACGGCGACGAGGCCGCTGATCTTGTCGAGCGTCTGCGCGCTCATCACGTTGAAGCCGAACCAGCCGACCGCCAGCACCCACGCGCCGAGCGCGAGGAACGGAATGTTCGACGGCGGATGCGCGGCGATGCGGCCGTCCTTCGCATAGCGGCCGTGGCGTGCGCCGAGCAGCAGCACGGCCGGCAATGCGACCCAGCCGCCGAAGGCATGGACGACCACCGAGCCCGCGAAATCGTGGAACGGCGCGCCGAAGGCGTGCGTGAGCCACGCCTGCACGCCGAAGCGCTCGTTCCATGCGATCCCTTCGAAGAACGGATAGATGAAGCCGACGATGATCATCGTGGCGACGAGCTGCGGATTGAATTTCGCGCGTTCCGCGATGCCGCCGGACACGATTGCCGGGATGGCCGCGGCGAACGTCAGCAGGAAGAAGAAGCGCACCAGCGCGTAGCCGTTGTGCTGCGACAGTGAGCCGATGTCGTCGAAGAATTCGACGCCGTACGCGATCGTGTAGCCGATGAAGAAGTACGCGAGCGTCGACACCGAGAAGTCGACCAGGATCTTCACCAGCGCGTTGACCTGGTTCTTCTTGCGGACCGTGCCGAGTTCGAGGAAAGCGAAGCCCGCGTGCATCGCGAGCACCATGACGGCGCCGATCAACAGGAACAGTGTGTCGACGCCGGATTTCAGACCATCCATGCCGTTACATCCTTGCGCAAAAAATGGGCAAGGAACGCAAATTTCGAGCCAAGTTGGTGAGTGATTGCGTGTAGTTGGTGCGAAGTGCCGTACGGCGCGGCTTTCGGGTGAGGGTTGCACGAAAACGGGGCGAGCTGCCGACGGCGTCATTTCGGCAGAAAACGCACGCGTGCGGTGCGGAGTGTGCGCAACTGGTGCGCGTGCTGGCGCGTGTGGCGCGTGGTGGTGCGGTGCGATGCGCCGGTCTGGTGCGTCAGTGGCGCGTGAACATGTGGCGCGGGCGGCGCAGCCGCAGCGCGCGGGCGGTCCAATAGGTGGCGACGGCGGCGAGCCCGAGCGCGGCGATTGCCAGCGAGGCGAAGCCGGTGACCGATTGTCCGTGGCCGTCGGGGCCGAGAATGCCCTGCACGACGATCAGCGCCGCCGTCCAGAAGCCGATCACTGCCTGGGCGAGCAGGCGCGCGGATGCGACGCGGCGCGGGCGGCCGTCGTCGCGAAAGCGCCGCGCGGCAGGCGCGCGAAGACACACGAACAGGCTGGTGGCGAGTGCCGCGGCCAGCGCGATGAACCAGTCGATGAGAAAAGCCATGGGGAGCGGGAAGCGAGCGAAACGGTTGTAGGCCTGCCGACTTTAGTAGCGTTGCGCAGGCGCTTGAATCAGACGAATTCGAAATTGCACCGCGTGTTCGATCGCGACGCTTCATGGCCGCGGTGACACAGGCGGTATCATCGACACCGGTCCAACCAACCAGGCCGTACCTGCATGGCCGGAGATTGCTGATGAAGATGAAGACATGGCCGGCGCGACGCGCGCCCGGCGCGATGCTGGCGGCTGCGGCCGCTGCTACGGTGCTGTTGCTCGCGGGCTGCGAGAAGTCCGGTGCGCCGGCGAACCAACCCGATACGGCTGCGAGCGCGGCCGCCGATGCCGCGAACCATGCGGCCCAGGCGCTCGACCAGGTAGCGAGCACCGTGAGCCAGCAGCTCAATGCCGCGAAGGCCGGCATCGCGTCGGCTGCGTCTGCGGTGCCGCCGCTTTCCGCGAGCGGGCTGGCATCGGCCGCGCAGGCGCAGTTCGATGCGGCCGCGTCGGCGGTCGTCGCGCATGCGGCGTCCGAAGCCGGCGCGAAGATGGCCGAGGCGGGCAAGAAGCTCCAGCAGTGGAGCCAGCAGAACGCGGCCGGCGCAAAGCCTGCCAGCGGCCAGTGACGGCGCGCTTGCGCAAGTCGTTAAATGTAATTATAGTTGTTACACATTGTCGCCGGTCGCGGTTCGGGCCGGCGTCGTTGAGCGAGTGACGAATGAATACCAGCAGCCGGTTCGCGTTTGCCGTGCACGTGCTTGCCTTGCTGTCGATGCAGGACGGCGTGCCGTTGTCGTCCGAGATCATCGCGGGCAGCGTGAACACGAACCCGGCGCTGATCCGGCGGCTGCTGTCGATGCTGGCGGCGGCCGGGCTGACCACGTCGCAGCTCGGCGCGGGCGGCGGGGCGCTGCTCGCGCGCGAGCCGGGCGACATCTCGCTGCTCGACGTGTATCGCGCGGTCGACGATGCGCAATTGTTCGCGCTCCATCGCGAGGCGCCGAATCCGGCGTGCATGGTCGGGCGGCACATCCAGGGCGTGCTGATCGACTATATCGGCGATGCGCAGCGCGCGATGGAAGCATCGCTCGCCACGCGCACGCTCGCCGACGTCACGGCGGACGTGCTCGCATCGGAGCAACGCAGCGGCGCGGGGTAGGGCGCCGGCTGGTGAAGGCGCTGGGGCGGCGCCTGGTGGGCCGCGCGGTGGTTCGCGCAACGGAGTTCGCTCCGTTTTTTTCGGCCTTATATGTAATCGCTATAGTTACTTTTATTTCTGGAGAATCGACATGACGCACCATCCATTGAACATCGCGCTGTTCGGCGCCACCGGGATGATCGGCTCGCGCATCGCCGCTGAAGCGGCCCGCCGCGGCCATCGCGTGACCGCGTTGTCGCGCCGACCGGGCGCGGCCGGCGACGGCATCGTCGCGCAGGCGGCCGACCTGTTCGAGCCGGCCAGCATTGCGGCCGTGCTGCCGGGTCACGACGTGGTCGCGAGCGCATACGGCCCGCAGCAGGACGATGCCGCGAAGGTCGTCGCGGCCGCGCGGGCGCTCGTGGCGGGCGCACGGCAGGCCGGGCTGAAGCGGCTCGTCGTGGTCGGCGGCGCGGGTTCGCTCGAAGTCGCGCCCGGCCGGCAACTGGTCGACACCGACGGCTTCCCGCAGGCGTACAAGGCGGTCGCGCTGGCGCATCGCGAAGCGCTCGACTATCTGAAAACGGTCGGCGATCTCGACTGGACGTTCTTCGCGCCCGCCGCACTGATCGCGCCCGGCGAGCGCACCGGCACGTTCCGCACCGGCGCGGGCACGCTGATCGCCGACGCGCACGGCGACAGCCGGATCTCGGCGGAGGATTACGCCGTCGCGTTCGTCGATGCGCTCGAGCAGCACAGCTTCGTGCGCGAGATCGCGACCGTCGCGTATTGACCGCTGCCGCGCCGCCGCGCCGTCCATGCGCGGCGGCCGCCGTTGTCGTGACTTCAGGCGATTTCACCCGAACGGGTGAAGTTGCCTGTTTCGTTTGACGGGCGGCGTAACTCGGCGCCGCCCGCGCCCGAACCGGGATGAGGCGGTGTCCGACGCGCGCGGATTGGTATTTATCCCGGTCGACGGCAGCGAGTGCTTTCCATATTGTTCCCCGTTATGCTGGATGCATAGAAAAAATTTCTATCTACGAGGGACCAGGGAAATGGATGCCATCGATCGCAAGCTGTTGGAGCTGTTGCAGGCGGACGCCACATTGCCGATCGCCGAACTCGCGCAGCGCGTGAACCTGTCGCAGACGCCGTGCTGGAAGCGCGTGCAGCGACTGAAGGAAACCGGCGCGATCCGTGCGCAGGTCGCGCTGTGCGACCCGCGCAAGCTCGGCGTCGGCACCACCGTGTTCGTCGCGATCCGCACGAACCAGCACACCGAGGAGTGGGCCCAGCGCTTTACGCAAGTCGTGCGCGACATGCCGGAAGTCGTCGAGGTCTATCGGATGAGCGGCGAAACCGACTATCTGCTGCGTGTCGTGGTGGCGGGCATCGACGATTACGACCGCGTGTACAAGCAGCTGATCCGCATGGTGCCGCTGTTCGACGTGAGCTCGTCGTTCGCCATGGAGCAGATCAAGTATTCGACCGCGTTGCCGGTGCGCGACGTGTCCGAGCTGGCGTAATGCGGTGCGCGCGCACATCGGTCGGCGCTGTGCGGCGTGTTGCCTGCCCGTCAGCGGCGCGCGCCCGCGCACGGAAACGATGTTCGACGGAAAACCAGGGGCGCAGTGCGACGGCGCAACCCGGCGCGTCGTAACGGGCGCAAGCGCGTAGAATGCCCGCTTCGACGAATTCGACGGAGCCGCACCGGCCATGAACGATCAGCGCAAGAAGAACCCAGTCCGCAACGTGAGCATCCTGATCGTCGTGGCCGTACTCCTGGTGATCGGGACGATCATGTACAACGCGATCTCGCAGAAGCACGCGTACGACGAAGCCCACCCGGCCGAGGCCGCGAGCGCCGCGTCGCACTGACGTCGGCGCGGGCGCGCAGCCGCAGGCGCGTGCTCTACGGGGCGGGCGCGCTGTGCGCGTAAGAGGCGTAAGGCGCGACGGCGCGCTCTGTTGCGTCGGGACCGACGCGGCCGACGCAGCCTGCGCTCGCCTCCGAAGGCTGCCGACGCTGCCCACGCCGGTCCACCGACCGATCGACATCAGCACGGCATCGGCAGCACGTGGAACAGCAGAATGCGCTCACGCACCGTGTTGATCGCGCGCGGAATCACGCGTCACGAGGCACGCGCGGCCGGGAAGATCGGCCGGTCGAACCATTGCGCACCCGCTTAGTCACGCCGGCAGCCGGATGACGCTCGCGTCCTTGCGGATCAGCAGCGATGACGCCAGCATCTGCTTGCACTGGTGCGCGAGAACCTTCAGGTCGTGCGTGAGGTCGGCGCCCACGGCGTCCGATTTTTCCGCCGACACGACCATTTCGTCGAGCGCGCGCGTGATCTGTCTGGTCGTATCGAGATGGTCGGCCGGCGGCGGCTCGCCGGCTTCCGCCTTTTCGAGGTTGTCGAGCACGGCGGACAGGCCGCGATGCAGCGCGTCGTCGTGAACGCGCTGCCCGTCGGCTGAGCATGCGCTGCGAATCAGCGGCGCGGCGGCGGTGATCTGCGCGCCGAGCACGTGGGCCTGTACCAGCAGGTCGTTGAGTTCGGCGACGAAGCGCTGGTGCGCCTTCGGCTCGATCATCATCCGCTGGAACGCCTGCCCGAGGTTCGCGAATGCGATGTGCACGTCCTTGCGCGCGAGGCGGTAGCGATAGTCGTCGTCGAGCGCGGTGGACGGCGCTTCGATCGCCGCGGCAACGACCGGCACGGCAGCCGCGCCGTCCGCGACCGGCACGGCAGGCGCCGAGGCGCCGCGCCCGGCGCGCCACGCCGCCTCGAAATACTTGCGGGTCGATCTCAGCATGTCGGTCACGAGCTTGCCCATCAGCCGGTATTCCCAGTACGGGAAGAGCCGGCTCGCGGCGATCGCGATCATGCAGCCGACCACGGTGTCGATCGCGCGCTCGCCGATGATGCGCATGCTGCCCGGCGCGAGCAGGTGGAACATCAGCAGCACGTACGACGAAGTGAACACGACGCTCGCCGCATAGTTGAACAGCAGCAGGCTGTAGCTCATCACCATCGATCCGAACATGATCGCGATGAGCACGTGCGGCTCCTTCACCGAATAGATCAGCGCGATGCTCGCCGCGCAGCCGATCAGCGTTCCGACGATACGTTGCGCGTTGCGCTGCTTGGTCAGCGAGTAGCCCGGCTTCAGGATGATGATGGTCGTCATCACGATCCAGTAGGCATTCGTGAGCGGCAGCAGCCTGCCGAGCCAGAAGCCGACCGCGACGGCGATCGTCACGCGCAGCGCGTGGCGAAAGCTCGGCGAGCGCATGTTCAGGTTCGAGAAGATCAGCAGCGGCGACATCCGGCGCCGCTGCAGGAACCGCACGAGCGCCTTGTCGATCTTCAGTTCGGTCTGCTGCGGATCGGCGCGGCCCGACAGGTTGCGGCGCATCCGGTCGATCAGCCGCGTCGCGCTCCAGATCCGCCGGAACGTCGCGAGCACGGCCGCGTACGCCTCGGCATTGGCCGCCGCGAAGTTCTTCTTGCGCATCAGCTCGATCTCGTACTCGATCGCGCGCAGTTCGGCCTTCACGCTGATGCGCGAATGCGGCGCGCGGTTCTCGAGCACCGCGAGGCCGATTTCCTCGAGATCGGCCGCCGCCTTGCCGATCAGGTCGCGATAGAAAATGATCAGGTCCGAGCCGCCGAACGTGTTGCGCACGAGCGGATAGTCGGTATGCGCGCCGACGAACAGCTCGTGCAGGTCGACGCTGTTGATGAACAGGTTGTACATCGTCGTGCGGCCGGGATCGAGCTTGCCGCGGCGCAGCTTCGGCAGGTTGCGCAGCACGATGTCGCGGGCGGTTTCCTGCGTTTCGACCGCCGTGATCTGCTTGGCGACGAGATTGCGGTAGCACTCGTCGAGATCCGCGTCGAGGTCGTAGAACTGCGCGCGCGCCTGCAGGTAGTCCGCGCACGCGAACAGGCTCTCCGCGAGCGCCTGCTGCTCGATCCGGCGCGCCTGCCATTGCGACACGATGGTCGCCCAGTACGTGTACCAGAGGCCGCCCGCGAGAATCCAGCCGGCATTGACGAACGCCTGCAGCGGCGTGAAGTTCTCCTCCAGCGTCATCACCATCATGAACAGCGTCGCGAAGCTGATTTGCGGCCAGCGGTTGCCGTACACGACGATCAGCGACAGCACGAACGTGAGCGGGACGATCGTCAGCCACAGCGCGAAGATGTGCGGCGTGGCGAGGCCCGTCGCGAGCGCGGCCAGAAAGCCGATCACGCTGCACGCAAGCATTTCGTTGTGCTTGTACTTCAGCGGGCCCGGCATGTCGACGACGCACGCGCCGAGCGCACCGGTCGAGATCGTGAAGCCGAGCTCCCGGTTGTGAAACACGATCAGGCACAGCACCGCGGGCAGCGACACGCCGAACGCGATTCTCAGCCCACCGAAGAAGTACTGGCTGTAGAGAAACTTTCTGATTTCGACCGAATAGCGCATCGATGAACGTAATGGCAGACGAAGACGCCCGGGACAGCGTATTGACTGGCGACGAGTCTATCGTATTTCGCGGCCCGCAAAACCTGGCCGTTCGGCCGAACTTCGCCGCGCCGCCCCTTTTGCTATCCTTGTCGCTCCTGTTCGCACGGCGTGGCCGACGCGACGCTCCGACACCCGCTTCATGCTCCATCTTTTCTACTCGAACCGTCACGAAACGCTGGCCGATGCGCTGCTCGAGGATCTGGCCGCGTTCCCGGCCCACAACGGCCCGTGGGCGTCGCAACAAGTGATCGTGCCGAGCGCGGCGTTGCGCCGCCGTCTCGAGCTCGACATCGCCGCGCGCCACGGCGTCTGCGCGAACGTCGAGTTCACGTATCTCGCGCAATGGCTGTGGGCGCAGATCGGTCGCGTGTTGACCGTGCCCGCGCGCTCGCCGTTCGCACCGGATCGGCTCGTGTGGCGCTGCTACCGGCGGTTTGCGCAGACTGCGGACGGTGCGCCGTGGTTCGCGTCGCCGCGGCTCGCGGCGTACCTGAGCGCGTCGGACGACGCGATGCGCTATGAGCTGGCGCAGCGTGTCGCGACCGTGCTCGACCACTACCTGACCTATCGGCCGGAATGGCTGGCGGCGTGGCAGGCCGGCGAATCGGTGCTCGCGGGCGATGCCGCACCGCGCGGCATCAGCGACGCGGCGCGCGACGACGAGCGCTGGCAGGCGGCGCTGTGGCGCGCGCTGCTCGCCGAGTTGAGCGACAGCGGCACGCCGCCGGCGCATCGCTTTCTCGTGGAGGCGCGCAATCTCGATGCCGAGACGGTCGAACGCGCCGAGTGGCCGGAATCGGTCTGCGTGTTCGCGCTGCCCACGATGCCGCCGCTGCACGTCGCGCTGCTGCGCGAGCTGTCGCGCTGGATCGACGTGCACATTTACGCGCTCAATCCTTGTCGAGAATTCTGGTTCGACATCGTCACGGCCGCGCATGCGGAGGCGCTCGATGCGGCCGGGCGGCTCGACTATCAGGAGGTCGGCCATCCGCTGCTTGCGGAGTGGGGCCGTCAGACGCAGGCGCAGCTGCACATGCTGCACGAGCTGACCGAAAGCGCCGCGTCGGGCGATGCGTCGCGCTTCGTCGAGAACGCGGCGCCCAGCTGGCTCGCGCGCGTGCAGAACGCGATTCTCGGGCTGCAGCCCGAGGCCGAGCTCGGCGACGCGCCGGCCGAGCGCGGGATCGAGGTGCACGTGTGCCACAGCCTCGCGCGCCAGCTCGAGGTGTTGCACGATCGCCTGCTGGCATGGTTCGACGCCGACGCGACACTGCAGCCGTCCGACGTGCTGGTGGCGGTTGCCGATCTCGCGGCGGCCGGGCCGCTGATCGACGCCGTGTTCGGCACGGCGGGCGCCGGGGCGGCACGCGTGCCGTACCGGATCACCGGGCTGCCGCCGTCGCAGGCGAACCCGGTCGCGCGCGTGCTGCTCGAATGGCTCGCGTTGCCGGACCGGCAGGTCGGCGCGCCCGAGCTGGTCGAATGGTTGCGCGTCGACGCAGTCGCAGCCCGTTACGGCATCGACGCGGCCGCGCTGGAGACGGTGCAGACCTGGCTCGCGGCCGCGGGCGCGCGACGCGGGCTGTCGCCGGCGGTCAGCGACGATGCGGCGGTGCCCGCACCGCGCCATACGTTCGCCGATGCGCTCGCGCGCCTGTTCCTCGGCTATGCGATGCCCGAAGGCGCCGCGCCGATCGGCGCATGGCTGCCGATCGAGGCGGCCACGGGCAGCGAGGCCGAGCTGCTCGGCCGGCTGGCCCGCTTCACCGACGATCTCGACGGGTTCGCGCAGCGGCTTGCCGGTGCGCTCACGCCGCGCGCATGGAGCGAGCTGTTCGCCGATACGCTCGCGCGCTTCTTCGATTCGGGCGCCGCGTATGCCGATGCGCTTGCCGGCGTGCGCGACGCGCTCGACGCGATGCTTGCGGCGATGACCGAAGGTGCGCCGGACGAGGCGCTGCCCGCTGCGGTCGTGCGGGCCGGGCTGGCCGCCGCGCTCGACGATCCGGCGCGTGGCGGCGTGCCGTGGGGCGGCGTGACGTTCTCGTCGCTGACGAGCTTGCGCGGGCTGCCGTACCGCGTGATATGTCTGCTCGGGATGGACGACGGCGTGCTGCCGAGCCTCGCCCGTGCCGACGAGTTCGACCTGATGGCCGTGCTGCCGAAGCTCGGCGACCGGCAGCGCCGCGACGACGAGCGCAACCTGTTCCTCGACCTGCTGCTCGCCGCGCGCGATCGGCTGCTGATCGCGTACACCGGCCGCAGCATCCGCGACAACGCGCCGTTGCCGCCCGCGGCGCTCGTCGACGAACTGCTCGATCACCTCGCGCTCGTCACGGCCGGCGCGGACGCCGCGCCGGAGGCGGTCGACGCCGCGCGCCGCGCGTTCGTCGTCGAACATCCGCTGCAGCCGTTCGCGGCCGAGTATTTCCGGCCCGGCAGCGAACTCGCATCTTACGACGCCGAGCGCGCGACGCTGGCGTCGCTGCTCGCGGCCGAAGCCGCACGCGATGCGTCGCGGGAGCAGCCGTTCTTCGCGCAGCCGCTGGCGGCCGAGCCGGTCGAGCCGGTCGCATTCGGCGAATTCGAACGGTTCTGGCGTCATCCGGCTCGCGCGTTGTTGCGCGCGCGGCTCGGCATCGTGTTGTCCGACGCGCAGGCGGAATTGCTCGACACCGAGCCATTCGCGCTCGACTTCGCCGGCAGCGACGCGCTCGCCGAGCGCCTGCTGCCGCTGCTGATCGAATCCGACGAGCGCGACGTGCACGATCACGCGTTGCGCATCGCCGACGCGAGCCCCGAACTGCCGGGCGGCGCGACGGGCGCCGTGTGGCGCGACCAGGCGCTCGGCTCGATGACGCAGCTCGCGTCGAACGTGCGTCGTGCGCTCGCCGAAGGCGTCGCGCGGCGGCCGTTCACGCTCACGATCGCGCCTGCATGGCCCGAAACCGCCGATGAACTGTTCGGCGTGCACGACGCGATGCTGTCGGCCGATGCGGTGAGCGCGCCGCTCGAGTTGCACGGCACGCTGAACCGGCTCACGCCGGCCGGTCAGGTGATCTATCGCTACGCACGCCCGAGCGCGCGGGATTACTTGTCGGCGTGGCTGGCGCACCTCGTCTACTGCGCGGTGGAGCCCGACGGGCCGCGCCGCTCGCTGTGGTTCGGCAGCGGCGGGGCATTCGAGCTCACGCCGGTCGCGGCGCCGCTCGAGCGGCTCGCGCCGCTCGCCGCGCTGTTTCGCGCGGGCCGCCGCATGCCGCTGCGGTTCTTTCCGCGCAGCGCATGGGCGTGCGTGTCCGACGGCGACGCGAAGGCCGCGAGCGTGTGGATCAACGAACGTGTGGCGAGCGAGGCGGACGATCCGGCCATCGCGATCGCGTGGCGCGGTGCGCACCCGTCTCTCGACGAGCCGTTCGGCACGCTCGCGCGGCTCGTATTCGAGCCGATGCTCGAACATCTGAAGGAGCTCGAATGAACGCCGCATCCAGATCGCCGGCGGCGCTCGAACTCGACGTGTTCGCATGCCCGCTCGACGGCGTCAACCAGATCGAGGCCTCGGCCGGTACCGGCAAGACGTGGAACATCTGCGCGCTCTACGTGCGGCTGCTGCTCGAAAAGGATCTCGGCGCGGACGAAATCCTCGTGGTGACGTTCACGAAGGCCGCGACCGCCGAACTCCACGAGCGCATTCGCGGCCGGCTGGCGCAACTCGCGCATGCGCTCGATACGGGCGACGACGGCGGCGACCCGTTCGTCGCACGACTGCTGGAGACGACGCTCGGCGAAGGCGGCGCGCTCGATCCCGACACGGCGGCGAAGCGGATCCGGCGCGCGCTTCGCGCGTTCGATCAGGCGGCCATCCACACGATCCACGCGTTCTGCCAGCGCGCGCTCCAGGAGGCGCCGTTCGCCGCCGCGATGCCGTTCGCATTCGACATGCAGGCCGACGATGCGGCGCTGCGCTTCGAACTGGCCGCCGACTTCTGGCGCACGCGCGTCGAACCGATGGCCGCCCGCTGGCCGCGCTTCGCGACGTGGCTCGTCGATTCGGGCGCGGGCCCGGCCGCGCTCGATGCGCAGCTGGCGCGTCGGCTGAAGAAGCCGCTGGCCGCGCTGCGCTGGGACGGCGTCGCCGAGCCCGACGAGTCGGCGGAGGCCGCGGCCGCCGCCTGCTTCGAGCAGGCCGCACAAATGTGGGCCGACGAGCGCGATGCGATCGATGCGCTGCTGCGCGCCGCGCAGCCGGCGCTCAACCAGCGCTCGCACAAGCCCGAGGCGATCGCCGATGCGTTCGGCGCGTGGTCTGCGCACTTCGCGCAGCGCAATGCCGCGGCCGCGCTGCCGAAGGCCGCGCTCAGGCTCACGCGCACGGCGCTCGTGAAGGCGACCAAAAAAGGCGGCGCGACGCCCGAACACGCGTTCTTCGACGTGGCCGATGCGCTCGAAGCAGCGGTCGCGGCAGCCGACGCCGCGCAGCGCGCCCGCTGGCTCGCGCTGGTCGCCGACTGGCTCGACAGCGCACCGGCCGAGTTGGCGGAACGCAAGCGCACGCGCCGGGTCGTGTCGTTCGACGATCTGCTCGCGAACCTGTATCAGGCGCTGCAGGCGCACCCGTGGCTCGGCGAGACGCTGCGTGCGCGCTATCCGGCCGCGCTGATCGACGAATTCCAGGATACCGACCCGCTGCAGTTCGCGATCTTCGACCGGATCTTCGCGCCGCGCGGTCCGCTGTTTCTCGTCGGCGATCCGAAGCAGGCGATCTACAGCTTCCGCGCGGCCGATCTGCACACTTATCTCGCCGCGCGCGCACGCGCGAGCGCGTGCTACACGCTCGCGGTCAACCAGCGTTCGACGCCGGCGATCGTCGACGCGTGCAACCGCTTCTTCATGTCGAATCCGCACGCGTTCGTGCTCGACGGGCTCGACTATTACGCGGTGCGTGCCGGCACGCGCGTGCGGGCGCCGTTCATCGACGAGACAGATCCGGGTCCGGCCGGCGATTTCCGGATCTGGGCGTTGCCGGGCGGCGACGGCACACTGCACAAGCGCGAGGCGCAGGCACAGGCCGCGCAGGCGTGCGCGGCCGAGATTGCGCGGCTGATGCGCGGCGCGCGCGACGGGCACGCGCGGCTCGGCGATACGCCGCTGTCGCCGGGCGACATCGCGGTGCTGGTGCAGACGCACCGACAGGGCAGCCTCGTGAAGCGCGTGCTCGCCACCTGGGGCATCGGCAGCGTCGAGCTTGCGCAGGCATCGGTATTCTCGACGGGTGACGCGGAGCAGCTCGAGCGCGTGCTCGCGGCGATCGACGCGCCGGGCGACCTGCGGCGCTTGCGTGCCGCGCTCGCCGCCGACTGGTTCGGCCTCGATGCCGATGCGCTGTGGCGCATGGAGCAGGGCGATGGCGACGCATCGCGCGATGCGGCGGACGGCGCGGATGCGATGAGCTGGGTCGAGCGCTTCTCGCGTTACCGGCTGCTGTGGCGCGAGCGCGGCTTCGCGGTGATGTGGCGCACGTTCACGCGCGAGCTGCGGATCGCCGAGCGGCTGATGGCCGGCGCGGACGGCGAGCGCCGCGTGACCGACATCAACCATCTTGCCGAGCTGACGCAGGCGCGCGCGTCCGCGCAGCCGGGCATCGCTCCGACGCTGCGCTGGCTCGCCGCGCAACGGCTCGACGGCGGCGGCGAGGAGGCGCAGCTGCGTCTCGAATCCGACCGCAACCTCGTGCAGATCGTCACCGTCCACAAATCGAAGGGCCTCGAATACGCGGTCGTGTTCTGTCCGTTCCTGAACGACGGCGGGCTACGCGAGCCGCCGACGTCGGCGCTGCCCGACGCACGCGAGTATCACGACGACGCAGGCGATGCGGTGCTGCATTACGGATGCGACGACGAAGCCGCCGCGCACGCGGCGCGGCAGGTTTTGCGCGAGCAGGCGGCGGAGCGCGCGCGGCTCGTCTACGTGGCGCTCACGCGCGCCGTCTATCGCTGCTATCTGGTCGCCGGGCCGTATCTGTCGTCGCGCTCGACGCGCGAGGCGCGCCGCAGCGTGCTCAACTGGCTCGTGGCCGGCGCGGGCCGCTCGTTCGACGCGTGGCTCGACGAGCCGCCCGACGAGGCGGAACTCGGCGCAGCATGGCAGGCGCTCGCGGGTGGGCCGCTCAGCGTGGCGCCGTTGCCGGTGCCCGCGCGCCGCGAACGCGTGGCGGCCGGCCATGACGACTCGCAAGCGCTGGCGGCGCGCCGCGCGACGCGCATGTTGCGCGACGCGTGGCGCATCGCGAGTTTCAGTTCGCTGACCGCGTCGATGGCGCGCGAGGAAGCGGGCGTCGCGAGCGTGCCGGACGACGAGTTGCGGCCCGATCACGATGCACTTGCCGCGGTGAGCGCGGACCTCGCGCTCGTCGGCGCCGACACGGTCGTGTCGGCGCCGCCCGACGACGACATCCTGACGTTTCCGCGCGGCGCTGCGGCGGGCGAGTGCCTGCACCGCTTGTTCGAACTGAGTCGCTTCACCGAGCCCGATTCGTGGCTCCAGGCCGCGCTCGGCGCGTTGCACGACCGGCCGGTCGAGGCCGAGCCCGACCTCGCGGTGCGGCTGCCGGCGATGATGGTGCGGCTCGTCGACGACGTCGTGCACACGGAACTCGTGCCGGGCATGCGGCTCGCGGATCTCGATCCGGCGAGGCGGCTCGACGAAATGGGCTTCCTGTTTCCGGCGCCGTCGCTCGAGCTTGGCGCCTTGCGCCGGCTGCTGGTCGCGCACGGTTATCCGGACGTCGCGCTGGAGGCCGGTGCGCTCGCGGGCTTCATCAAGGGTTTCATCGACATGATCGTCGAACACGACGGGCGCTTCTGGATCGTCGACTGGAAGTCGAACCACCTCGGCAATACGCCGGACGCGTACGGCCCGCGCGCGCTCGACGCTGCGATGGCCGATCACGCATATCACCTGCAGGCGCTGCTCTATACGGTCGCGCTGCATCGTTACCTGCGCGCGCGCTTGCCCGATTACGACTACGACACGCATATGGCCGGCTACCTGTATCTGTTCGTGCGCGGCGTGCGGCCCGGCTGGCGCAGCGCCGGCATGCCGGCCGGCGTCCATGCGGGGCGGCCGACCCGCGAACTCGTCGACGCGCTCGACCGGATGATGGAAGGGGGCCGCGCATGAACGCGTCCGACGACACGCTCGAATTCACCGGTGGCCTGGTTGCGCGCCTGCCCGAGCCGGCGGATTTCGGCATAGCGCTGGCCGAGGGTTTCGCGCGCCGCATCGGCGAGTTGTCGCGTCGCGCGGGCGCGCCGGCCGCGGCTGCGCGCTGGGCCGCGCGCGCCGCGTTCGCGGCGAGCCGCGCGACGGCGGGCGGCCATGTGTGCGTCGCGCTCGGCGCGCTCGCGCATCGCTACGATGAGCCCGTCGACGACGTGCGCGCGGCGCTGGCAGCGAGCGGGCTGGTTGCCTATGGCACGCTCGAGCGCGGTGACGAGCGGCCGCTGATCGTCGACCGGCACGACCGGCTGTATCTGTCGCGCTATTTCGATTACGAGCGGCGTCTCGCCGAGGCGCTGGTGGCCCAGGCCGACGCGGCCGCACCGGACGACGCGCTGTCTTCCGAGCGCTTGCGTGCGAGCCTCGCGCGTTACTTCGGACCGGCGACCGGCGAGGTCGACTGGCAGCGCGTCGCGGCGATCGTCGCGCTTACCGGACGCGTGACGATCGTCAGCGGCGGGCCGGGCACCGGCAAGACGACGACCGTGGTCGGCGTGCTCGCTTGTCTGCTCGATGCGCAGCCGGGGCTTCGCATCGCGCTGGCCGCGCCTACCGGCAAGGCCGCGCAGCGGATGCAGGAAGCGCTGCACGCGCGCTCGGGCGATCTCCCGCCGGAGCTGGCGGCGCGCCTGCCCGAGACGTCGTATACGCTGCATCGCCTGCTGGGCGGCGGCGGGTCGACGGGCTTCCGGCATCATCGCGACAATCCGTTGCCGTACGACCTGATCGTGGTCGACGAGGCGTCGATGATCGACGTCGCGCTCGCCGCGCATCTGCTCGACGCGCTCGCACCGGGCGCGCGGCTCGTGCTGCTCGGCGACAAGGACCAGCTCGCGGCCGTCGAGGCCGGCGCCGTATTCGCGGAGCTCAGCGCGCGGCCGACCTTCAGTGCCGCTGCGCGCACGCGCATCGCGGCGGCGCTCGGCATCGCCGAAGGCGCGTTTGCTGTGGCATTGCCGGTGCCGGACGGCGATGCGGCGAATGCGGTTGCTGCTGTGGCTCCGGTTTCGACTTCAGCTCCCGCTCCCGCTCCCGCTCCAGACCGAACCGTTCCGCATGCTGCCGCGAGTACCGCACGCAAGCCGTCGACGCGGCGAAGTGCGGATCCGCGACAGGCGTCGTTGTTCGACGACGCGCCGCAGGCCGAAGCGGATGTGCCTGATCCGGCCGTCCCGTCTGCGGCGTCCGCACCGCCTGGCGGGCCAACTGCCACCGAACGCCCGATCGGCGATCCCGCATGGATCGAGGCCGACGAGCTCGCGTGGCTCGACGCGGTGGAGCTTGCGCCATTCGAACCGGGTGACGCTGAAACGGCGGCGCTCGCATCGGCCGCCGCATCGCTCGCGGTCGGTGCCGATACAGCGCCGCCCGCGCTCGCCCCCGCGCCGCTGGCCGACTGCGTCGTGTGGCTCGAACGCAACTACCGCTTCGGCCTCGATTCGCCGATCGGACGGCTGTCGCTCGCGATCCGTCGCGGCGACGTGCAGGCCGCGCTCGATGCGTTGCCCGCCGACGATGCGGCCGCCGCGTCGTTCCATGACGACGCCGGCGACACGCTCGCGCCGTCCACCGTCGAGCGGCTTGCACGCCGGTTCGGCGCGTACCTCGCTGCGTTGCGCACCGCGTTGTCCGAGACGGTACCCGATCCGCTGCCGCTGTTCGATGCGCTCAACCGTTTCCGGATCCTGTGCGCGACGCGCACGGGCTCGCGCGGCGCCGAGCACGTCAACGCGCTGGTGGCCGCGCATGTGCGGCAGGCGGCGCGCGTGCCGCTCGCGGTCGGCGCGCACTGGTTCACCGGGCGGCCGATCATGGTGACGCGCAACGATTACGCGCTCGGGCTGTTCAACGGCGACATCGGCATCGCGTTGCCTGACGCGCAGGGCGTGCTGCGCGTATGGTTCCGGCGCGCGGACGGCACCGCGCGCGCGGTGTCGCCGGCCGCGTTGCCGCCGCACGAAACGGCATTCGCGCTGACGGTCCACAAGTCGCAGGGGTCGGAATTCGACGAGGCCGCACTGGTGCTGCCGGCGTCGTTCGGCCGCGTGCTGACGCGCGAGCTCGTCTATACGGCCGTCACGCGCGCACGGACGCGCGTGCAGGTGATCGGCCCGCGGCGCGTGCTGGCGCAGGCGGTTGCGACGCGCACGCAGCGCGACTCGGGGCTGGCGGCCCGCGTCGACGAGGCGCTCGCGCGCCGCCGCACGGAGACGTCACGATGATGATCCGCTACACGCTCGATCCGGCCGACGTCGAATGGACGGCCGTGCGCGCGCAGGGCGCAGGCGGCCAGAACGTGAACAAGGTGTCGAGCGCGATACACCTGCGTTTCGATATCCGCGCGTCGTCGCTGCCGCCGGTGCTCAAGGAGCGGCTGCTCGCGCTGTCCGACCAGCGCATCACGCGCGATGGCATCGTCGTGATCAAGTCGCAGGAGTACCGCACGCAGGAGAAAAACCGCGAGGCGGCGCTCGCGCGGCTCGACGCGCTGATCGGCAGCGTCGCGTTCACGCCGCGCGCGCGGGTCGCGACGCGGCCGACGCGCGCATCGAAGGAGCGGCGCCTCGAGCACAAGTCGCGCCGCAGCGTCGTGAAGTCGGGAAGAGGGAAGGTGATCGACTGACGAAATGCCAGCGCGGTTGGCTGTCGGTCGCCGACCGCTGGCCGCCAACCGCCAACCGCCAACCGCCGCGGTCAACCACAGACACCACCACGACCTCCACGCTCCACCGCGAGCGCCCGACCGTCAACACCACCGCCAACTCCACTCCTCACCCGCGCCCCAGCGCCCCCTACCGCATCACCGTGCCCGCGCGGTCGAGCACGAAATCGACGCAGAACACCACGAGACGGCCTTCCGCGCGAATCGCGACGGCTGCCGTATAGCAGTCGCGGCCTTCGGTCAGCGAGAAATGCGGGCCCATCAGCGCAACGCGGCCCGGCGCGGCGATCGCGCGCTGGAAGTACGGGCGCCGCGACCAGTTGCTGTGCGTTTCCGGGAACAGCGGCGACAGCCGCGTGCCGACAGCCTGACCGGCGTCGACGCGCGCGCCGATCGACGGCAGAAACTGTTCGCCGATCTCGTCCGTGACGAACACGCGCCGCGCCGCCGGCACCGTGAACACGCGCTGCGCGGCTTCCTCCAGGCTGCCGCTCGCCGCGAACGTCGCCGCCCCGGTGAGCACCAGCCGCTCGATCGCATCGAAGCCGGGCTGCCCGTCGCTGGCGGGCCGATGCCGCTGCGCGATGAAACGCCGCCATGCGGCGTCGAGCAGCGCGGGCGCCGCCGCGCTCGCTTGCGCGATCGACGCATCCGGCTGGCCGAACCAGAAGCCCTGCACGAAATCGATGTCGGCTTCCATCAAGGTCTGCAGCGCGTCGTCGCTTTCAACGCCTTCGGCGAGCACCATCGCGCCGGCCTGATGCAGCATCGACACCAGGTGATGCATGATCCGCCGATCGTCGGCCGACGAATTCGCCCGCTCGACCAGCGAGCGGTCGAGTTTCACGATATCGGGCCGGGCGCGCCACACGCGGTCGAAATTCGAGAACCCGGTGCCGAAATCGTCGATCGCGATCAGGAAGTCGCGGTGCTGGATCATGTCGATCGTGCGGGCGAGCGCATCTTCGTCGCGCGCCGCCTGCTCGACGACTTCGAGCACGATGCGGTTCGGTGGCAATCCGAAATGCCTGCACAGCGCGTCGACGAATTCGCGCTGCACGAGGCCCGAATCGAGCACGCGCGGCGTCACGTTCAGAAACAGCCAGCCGTCGCCGATGCGTTGCGCGACGAAGTTGGCCATATGCAGGCCGCGCGCGAGCCGGTCGAGCAGCAGCACGTCGGCCGCCGCGCGCGTGCGGTCGAACAGCGCGGCGGGTGACGTCAGCGCGCCGTTTGCGTCGACGACGCGCAGCAGCGCTTCGTAGCCGACCACGCGCTTGTGCGTGATCGACAGCACCGGCTGGAACACGCTGCGCAGCGTCGTGTCGCGGTACGTCGCCACCCACCCACCGGGCGTCGGAGTCAGGCGTTCGAGCAGGGAGTCGAGCGAGAGTTCGCGGTGGAGGTCGCGGGCAGGCTTCATGTCGAAGATGCCCTGCGGCGATCGGCGAGACGGTCTCGTGCGCGCCGCGCCGAAACCGTCACACGCGCGGGTGGACGCAAAAGAACGCGGTGCATCGTAACCGCCTTGTGCGGATGAGTGCTGCGAGTGTAACGGTAACTGCGCGCCGTGCGTATCAGGGAAACTCCAGACGCAAACGCTACACCGGCGCGCGGCGCAGGCGTCAGCCGCACGCCGCTCAGGCCGCCTCGCCGCCGCGCGGGCCGAAGCCCGGAATCCGTCTGATCACGCCGGTCGCGAGCGCGGTGCCGACGAGCACGATCGCGCAGCCCTCGATCATCACGATCGACACGCGTTCGCCGAGGAACAGCGCACCCCACAGCAGGCCGAAGACGGGGATCACGAACGTCACCGTGATCGCACGGGCCGGACCGACGTGCGCGATCAGGTAAAAGAAGATGAAATACGCGACGCCGGTGCAGGCGATGCCGAGCGCGAGCACCGCGCCCCACGCATGGACGCCGATCGCCGCGGCAGGCCACGTCGCGATCGCGAACGGCACCAGCAGCACCGTCGAGCCGATCATGCTGCCGGTCGCGTTGACGAGCGGATCGACGCCGCTGAGCTTGCGCTTCGTGTAATTGGCCGCGATGCCGTACAGCAGCGTCGCGCCGAGCGCGGCTGCCGCGGCCAGCACGGTCGCGGTCGCGCCGGTCGCGCCGCGCGCGCTGGCGACCTGATCCCACACGAGCGTCAGCACGCCGGCAAAACCGATCACGAGGCCGAGCGCGCGCGGCAACGACAGTTTGTCCTTCAGCCACAGGTAGGCGACGAGCGCGCCCCACAGCGGCGTCGTCGCGTTGATCACCGACGTCACGCCGGCCGACAGCGTCAGTTCCGCAAACGCGAACAGGCAGAACGGCGCGCCCGAGTTCAGCACGCCGACGACGAACAACGGCCACGCATGCCGGCGCAACCGCGCGCCGAGATCGGCGGGCTTGAAGCGCGTGAGCGCGAGCCCCGTGAGGAACAGCGCGCCGATGCCGACCCGCAACGCCATCAGCGGCGCGACGCTGAATTCGGCGACGCCGATCCGGATGAAGAGGAACGACGCACCCCACAGGGCAGCGAGGACGGTCAGCAGAAGGGCGTTCTTGGGTGACATCGGGCGGCCGGCGAGAGGAGGAATGCGGTGGATGTTACACCGCAGGATCGCGCGTTCGTTTCACGATCGGATGAAACGACAAGAAACGGGACATCGGCGCGCGCGCCCGGCCGGCCGCGCCCCGGTGCATCAATGGTGGCGCCAGCCGCCGCGGCCGCCGAAGCCGAAGTTCAGCGACACGGCCGGCCCCCAGTAACCGCCCCACGCCGGCGCGTAGACGGGCGCCGGATAGTAGTACGCGGGGCTGGGCGCGACATACACGGGCGCCGGCTGCACCGGCGCGGCCGCGTAATAACCGGACGAATAGTAGCCGTAAGGGTAGTAGCAACCGGCGAGGGCTGCGCATGCGAGCGCCGTGGCGACGAGGGTCCTGGTCATGATGTTTCTCCGGCGGGAGCCGATGCTTCAGCTTAGCCCGCACGGCGACGCATCGGCGAGCGAAAGGGTAACGGCGCGTTTCCGGGGGCATCGCCGCGCAATGTGCCAATGCGTGCCCGCCAATGCGAAACGGCGTTTCCGCACCGCGGAAACGCCGTTTTGCCCAAGCCGCCGCGCGCGGCGGCGACCTGGAATGAGCCTGAGCGTACGCTTACTTGCCGACCTGGTTGCCGATCAGGCCGCCAGCTGCCGCGCCGCCGAGCGTCGACAGCGCGTTGCCGCCGATCGCCGCGCCGGCCACACCGCCGACGCCTGCGCCAATCGCCGTATCGCGCTGACGGCGCGTCATCGAATCGCAGGCCGACAGGCTCGCCACCGTCGCGACGAGGAGCGCGCATACCCCAAAACGCCGAATCGAGTTACGCATGATCGTTGTCCTTGTGGTAGTGGAGGGAGGTCGCACGACCGTATCGAGGCTGTGCATATGGCCAATCTACCCGCCGTCCCGTCATGCTGCTGTAAGGACTTGTTAAGGCTCGGGCGCTTTCGTAATGAATTGTTTCTCGGCCGCGGGCAGGCATGCGCGATGCGACGAACGCGCAAAACAAAGCCCGCTCGAAAGCGGGCTCGTGCAGGCGTCGGCAGACGTGTGCGGGGCCGCGGCCCGTGCGAGCCGCGGCCTCCGCATGTCCGCTTACTGGCGGTGATAGATCTCCGCGCCGGTCTTCACGAACTCGACTGCCTTGACTTCCATGCCCTTCTGCAGCGCCTCGGTTTCCGACACGCCCTGTTGGGCGGCGAACTCGCGCACGTCCTGCGTGATCTTCATCGAGCAGAAGTGCGGCCCGCACATCGAGCAGAAATGCGCGACCTTCGCCGAATCCTTCGGCAGCGTTTCGTCGTGGAATTCGCGCGCCTTGTCCGGATCGAGGCCGATGTTGAACTGGTCTTCCCAGCGGAACTCGAAGCGCGCCTTCGACAGCGCGTTGTCGCGCACCTGCGCGCCCGGGTGACCCTTGGCGAGGTCGGCGGCGTGCGCGGCGAGCTTGTACGTGATGATCCCTTCCTTCACGTCGTCCTTGTTCGGCAGCCCGAGGTGCTCCTTCGGCGTCACGTAGCACAGCATCGCGGTGCCGAACCAGCCGATCATCGCGGCGCCGATGCCCGACGTGATGTGGTCGTAGCCCGGCGCGATGTCGGTGGTCAGCGGCCCGAGCGTGTAGAACGGCGCTTCCTTGCACCAGTCGAGCTGCAGGTCCATGTTCTCCTTGATCAGCTGCATCGGCACGTGGCCGGGGCCTTCGATCATCACCTGCACGTCGTGCTTCCACGCGATCTGCGTGAGCTCGCCGAGCGTCTTCAGCTCGCCGAGCTGCGCTTCGTCGTTCGCGTCGTAGATCGAGCCGGGGCGCAGGCCGTCGCCGAGCGAGAAGCTCACGTCGTACGCCTTCATGATCTCGCAGATCTCTTCGAAGTGTTCGTACAGGAAGCTTTCCTTGTGGTGCGCGAGGCACCACTTCGCCATGATCGAGCCGCCGCGCGACACGATGCCCGTCATCCGGTTCGCGGTGAGCGGCACGTACTGCAGCCGCACGCCCGCATGGATCGTGAAGTAGTCGACGCCTTGCTCGGCCTGCTCGATCAGCGTGTCGCGGAAGATTTCCCACGTGAGGTCCTCGGCCTTGCCGTTGACCTTCTCCAGCGCCTGGTAGATCGGCACCGTGCCGATCGGCACCGGGCTGTTGCGGATGATCCACTCGCGCGTTTCATGGATGTGCTTGCCGGTCGACAGGTCCATCACCGTGTCGCCGCCCCAGCGGATCGCCCACGTCATCTTGTCGACTTCCTCGCCGATCGACGACGTGACGGCCGAGTTGCCGATGTTCGCGTTGATCTTCACGAGGAAGTTGCGGCCGATGATCATCGGCTCCGATTCCGGGTGGTTGATGTTCGCCGGAATGATCGCGCGGCCGCGTGCGACTTCGTCGCGCACGAACTCGGGCGTGATCTCGGCGAGCGCGTTCGCGCCGAAGGCCGCGGCGCCGAACGCCTGGCCCGGGTGCTGGCGGCCCATCATCGCGGCGAGCTTCGCGCCGTTCGGGCCGCTCGCCTTCAGATTCTCGAGGTACTCGGCGCGGCGCTGGTTCTCGCGGATCGCGATGTATTCCATTTCCGGCGTGATGATGCCCTGACGCGCGTAGTGCATCTGCGTGACGTTCTTGCCCGCCTGCGCGCGGCGCGGATTGCGGTGCAGGCCGGGGAAGCGCAGGTCGGCGGTGGCCGGGTCGGCCGCGCGCTCGCGGCCGTAGCCGCTCGACAGGCCGTCGAGCACTTCGGTGTCGCCGCGCGCTTCGATCCAGCGCTGGCGCAGCGCGGGCAGGCCCGCGCGGATGTCGATCTTCGCGTCGGGGTCGGTGTACGGGCCCGACGTGTCGTACACGTAGATCGGCGGGTTCTTTTCGCCGCCGAAGCCGGTCGGGGTGTCGGCCTGCGTGATTTCACGCATCGGCACGCGGATGTCGGGCTGCGAGCCGGTTACGTAAACCTTGCGCGAATTCGGCAGCGGGGCGACGGCAGCGGCGTCGACGTGGGCGTCGGCGGACAGAAACTTCGGATTGGCGTTCATGCAATCTCCTGTGTGAGCGCCGGGCAGGCGCTTCTGCGCAGGCCCGGAGCCCTTGACGAATGTGGGGCTCGAGCTAAGCAGGAGACGACGCTTGGTGAGGCGGCGGATTTCGTCAGGAGGATGGCGGCGAAATCCGTACGCTTCCCTGCGCTGGCATTATCCAGATCAGGTTCAAAGGGTATTTCTCACCCGCAATGCCGGTTGTTTGACCGGGCGCATTGCAGGACCCCCGCGTTAGCAGCGCACAAGATACACCGGCTTCGCAGCGGTTTCAACCGGCAGCCGGGCGCCGCCGCGGTGCGCCGCAGCATGGCCGCCGCCGCGAGCGCCCGCGCGGCCGGCAGCACGCCGCGCCGCCGCAGCGCATTCGCGCGTCGCGGGCGGGTGCGAAGCGGTGCAACATCGCGCGCGTTTGCGCGGCCCAAAAAAATTTCGCGGCGGCTGTCATTTCCGGCGGCGTCGTTCGTCTATTCGGCTCCTCGAACCCATGTTGTGGAGAAATCTGATGAAAAACGTACTGATCGCCGCCTGTGTCGCCGCTTTCGCCGCGCTTGCAACGAGCGCTTACGCGCAGAACGACGCGATGTCGCAGGGCGCGTCGTCGATGTCGAAGGACGCAATGGGCCACGATGCGATGAAGAAGGACGGCATGAAGAAGGACGCGATGAAAAAGCACGACGCGATGAAGCCGGATGCGATGTCGCACGATGCGATGGGCAAGGCGTCGGGCGACAAGATGGCGCCGTCGAACTGACGCAGCCGTACGGGCGCGTGGCCGCCGCGTGCGCAGCACGCCGGCCGGTTGCGCGTCGCGCTGCGCTGCGCGTGTCGTGGCGTGGCGCATCGTGCCGCGTCGTGCCCGTCCGCATCGACGCGGACGCTATCCGGAGTGTTCATCATGCCAACCCTTCCCGCCATCGGCCACGCGGCGGCCCCGCGCCCCGCGCGCCCGATTCATCCGCTGTGGGTGCGCGTGAGCCACTGGCTCAATGCGCTCGCGGCGATCCTGATGGTGCTGTCCGGCTGGCGCATCTACGATGCGTCGCCGCTCTATCCGCCGTTCGTGTTCGCGCACGGCATCACGCTGGGCGGCTGGCTCGGCGGCGCGCTGCAATGGCATTTCGCGGCGATGTGGCTGCTCGTCGGCAACGGGCTGTTCTACCTGACGATGTCGATCTCGACCGGACGCGTCGCGCGCAAGATGCTGCCCGTCACGCCGCGCGCGGTGTGGCGCGACCTGGGCGCCGCGTTGCGCGGCCGGCTCGCGCACGACGACCCGAGCGTCTACAACGCGGTGCAGCGTGCGGCCTACCTGTTCGCGATCGCCGATCTGAGCTTGCTCGTGCTGTCCGGGCTGACGATCTGGAAGTCGGTGCAGTTTCCGCTGCTGCGCGCATCGTTCGGCGGCTACGACAACGCACGCATCGTGCATTTCTGGGCGATGACGCTGCTCGTCGCGTTCGTCGTCGTGCACGTCGCGATGGCGTTGCGCGTGCCGCGCTCGCTGCTCGCGATGCTGCGCGGACGCTGATTCGTCTGCTCACGATCGAGGAACTCATCATGTCCGAATCCGAATCCCCCGGCGAGCGCCGGCCCTGGACGCTCGACCGCCAGTCGCTCGCGCTCGACGTGCGGCGCGAGCTCGAAATGCCTTCCCGGCGCCTGTTCAACCGGCGCATCCTGACGCTCGGCGGCCTGACGATGCTGAGCGGCTGCACGCTGCACGACGACGCGTCGGTGAACACGTTTCTCGAGCAGGTGTCGCGCATCAACGATCGCGTGCAGGCGTGGCTGTTCAGCGGCGAGCGGCTCGCGCCGACCTATACCGAGGCCGACATCACGCGGCCGTTCCCGTTCAATGCGTACTACGGCATCGACGAGGTGCCGCACGTCGACGCGTCGACCTACCGGCTCGTGCTGTCCGGTCGCGTGACCGGCAAGCGCGTATGGACGCTCGACGAGCTGCGCGCGCTGCCGCATGCGGAGCAGATCACGCGGCACATCTGCGTCGAAGGATGGAGCGCGATCGGCCGCTGGGGCGGCACGCCGTTCGGCGCGTTCCTCGCGCGCGCGGGCGCCGATACGCACGCGAAGTACGTCGGCTTCAAATGTGCGGACGACTACTACGAGAGCATCGACATGCCGACCGCGCTGCACCCGCAGACGCTGCTCGCGTTCGACTACGACGGCCGCCGCCTGCCGCCGGAATTCGGTTTCCCGATGAAGCTGCGGATGCCGACCAAGCTCGGCTACAAGAATCCGAAGCACATCATGGAGATCTTCGTGACCGACACCTATCCGGGCGGTTATTGGGTCGACCAGGGCTACAACTGGTTCGGCGGATCGTGAGCGGCGGGGCGGTGCGAGGCGCGCTGCGTCACGGCTGCGCACCGCGCGCGATGGTGGGCGATGGTGCGTGATGGTGCGTGATGGTGGGCGGCGTCGCGCAGCGGCCGCCCCAGCCAACCGTCGACACACGCCCGACCTACCCGCACCGCCGCATCTCACCCGTGCCGCGCCCGCAAATGTCGCGCCGAAACGTCAGTCGACATCCTTTCGGCCGGGCCGGGCGATCCTTTCGAATCCTTGATGCCATAATGCCGGGCATGCGCGCACGATGCCGTGCGCGCACATCTTGTCCGACCCTCTGCCGCCGCTTGCCGGTTCCTATTCGTCGCCGTTCGCACTGTCATGTCGTTCCGCACGCTCGTCCCCGCTTCCCCGGTCCCGTCTGGGCCGCTTGCCGGTTGCTCCGGCGTCTTGCAGCGGAGCGCGCCACTGCTGTGCGGGCGGGCTGAACGATGACGCCACTCGACCGTCTGCTGGATTTCCTCGCCGGGCTGCCCCGACTGCCATTGCGCATCCGCCTGCCGCAAAGCCGCGGCGGCCGCGTCGCACTGGCGCTGGTTTTCATCTACTTCGTCTGGGGCTCGACCTACAGCGGCCTGCATTTCGCGCTGCAGTCGTTCCCGCCGCTGCTGCTGTCGGGCCTGCGCAACCTGCTCGGCGGCATCGGGCTGTTCGTGTTCGCGCTGCGCCGCAAGCCCGCGCGGCCGACGCTCGTCGAAGTCCGCAACTCGGCGATCGTCGGCACGATGCTGGTCGCGCTGTCGTCCGGCACGATCGCGCTGGGGATGCGCACCGTCAGCAGCGGCTCGGCCGCGGTGATGGTCGCGACGGTGCCGCTCTTTGCCACCGTGATCGCGGCGGTCGCCGGGCGCCCGGTCGCGCGAGGCGAGTGGGCGGCCGTCGCGCTCGGGATGGTCGGCATCGTCGTGCTGAACTCGGGCGGCGGCGGCGCCGCCAACTCGGCGCTCGGCACCATCTGCGTGCTGGCCGGCGCGCTGTTCTGGGCAGGCGGCGCGCATCTCGCGACACGGCTGAAGCTGCCGTCCGACCTGTTCCTGTCGACGTCGCTGCAGATCGGCCTCGGCGGCCTGATGTCGACGCTCGCCGCCTGGCTGATGGGCGAGCGCATCGAGCAGCTGTCGGCCGGGCCGGTGTTCGCGTTCATCTACCTGATGGTGTTCTGCACGATGGCCGCGTATGTCGCCTACGGCTATCTGATCCGCCATACGAGCCCGATCATCGCGAGCAGCTGCATGTACGTGAATCCGATCGTCGCGGTCGCGCTCGGCGCGCTGATGCTCGGCGAACCGGTCACCACGGCGACCGTCGTCGCGACGGTCGCGATTCTCGGCAGCGTCGGGCTGTCGTTCGTGTTCGATCCGGCGCGCCGGCCGGCGGCCGACGCTTCGCCGGCCATGTCGTCGGCCGCCGTCGAGCTGCAAGCCGGCGCTGCGGCCGCGCCGGATCAGCCGTCGATGCCCGAGCCCGCGCCGATCCTCGCGCCGTCGGCCGTGCCGCTGGGGGTGCCGGCGCCGGGCGCCGTTGTCGATCCGGCCGCGGTGGTCGAGCCCGCGTCGGTGTTCGCCGTGCCGCCTGCGGACCAGCCGGCCGCCTCGCGCGCCGACGCGTGACGACGCCGCGCGGCGCCGCTCAGCTTCGGCGTGCGCCGCGGTGGTGGCACCATCCGGCGAGCGCGGTAAACAGCAAGCCGGCCGTGCACATCCCGATCCAGCCGAACGCATGCCATGCGGCGACGCCGATCGACGAGCCGAGCGCGCCGCCGATGAAGTAGCACACCATGTAGACGGTGTTCACGCGGCTGCGCGCGTCGGGCTTGAGCGCGTAGATGCGCGACTGGTTCGAGATCTGCGCGGCCTGCACGCCGACATCCAGCACGATCACGCCGATCACGAGCCCGACGAGGCTCGTGCCCGACACCGCGAAGATCGCGAACGACACCGCGATCAGCGCAATCGCGAGCGAGATGATCGTGCGCGGGCCGCGCTTGTCGGCGAAGCGGCCCGCATACGGCGCGGCCAGCGCGCCGGCCGCGCCGACGATCCCGAACAGCCCGGCGACCTGCGGGCCGAGATGGAACGGAGCGCCGGCGAGCAACAGCGTGAGCACCGGCCAGAACGCGCTGAACGCGGCGAACAGCGCGCCGCCCGTCAGCGACGCATCGCGCAGCCCGCGCAGTTCGACCGCCAGATGCCACATCGAGCCGAGCAGCTTGCCGTACGACAGCGTCGACGTCGGCGTGCTGCGCGGCAGGCGCAGCAAGATCACCGCGGCGAGCACGACGAGCGCGGCGACCGACGCGCCGAACACCGCCCGCCATCCGAAATATTCGGCGACGAAGCCGGCCGCCGTGCGCGCGAGCAGGATGCCGAGCAGCAGCCCGCTCATCACCGTGCCGACCGCCTGGCCGCGCTCGGCCGGCGGCGCGATTTCCGCCGCGAACGGCACGGCCTGCTGCGCGATCGTCGCGAGCACGCCGATCGCGAGGCTCGCGGCTGCCAGCACCGCCAGCGACGGTGCGGCCGCGGCGACGATCAGCGCGATCGACAGGCCCGCAATCTGCATCAGGATCAGCCCGCGGCGGTCGAAGCGGTCGCCGAGCGGCGCGAGCACGAACATGCCGGCCGCATAGCCGAGCTGGGTCGCGGTCGGCACGACGCCGATCCATGACGCGCGGTCCGGAAACGCCGAGCGGAACGCGTCGAGCAGCGGCTGGTTGTAGTAGATGTTCGCGACCGACACGCCGGCGATCGTCGCGAGCAGCAACAGCAGGCTGCGCGAGTAGTGCGGCGAGGCGGCGTCGGTCGAGCGGTCGGGGGCGGCGGAGGACATGGTCGCGACGGGACGGAGTGGAACGGCGGCGCGCGCGGCGCGGCGCACGCTTGTCGAGGGTGCCGATCATACCGGAGCGTCGCGAATCCTGCCGGCGTGTGGCCGCGCCGTGCGCCGCGCGCGGGGTGCGGGCGACGCGGGGCGCGAAGGTCGCGATGACGTCGTGCGCGGGAGGGCTCGGGTACGGCTCGGATCGGGCTCGGATGGCGCTTAGGTCAGGCTCGGGTCGTGCCGGTGCGTGCTTCGATCGAGCTCGAGCCGCGCACCGAGCCGCGCCGGCGCGTACCGCCGCGCAGCGCCCATACCGACGTGCGCCCACGTATGCCGACGCACACGTGCTTACCTCGCACACGGACGCACACGCCAGCGTCCCTTGCCGGCGCCGCCACTCGTCATCCCCCGCGCCGATGCCGCCCGTCAGTCGACCAGCTCGCCGCTCGGCTCGTAGAACGGATACGGCCCGTCGCCTTCGTCGACATACACGTGATGCGACACGACGCCCGTGTCGGGCGCATGCGCGTGCACCGCGAACGCGGGCGGTTCGAGCCGGAACGCGGACGGCGCATCGGCGCGCAGGTCGAACGCGACCTGGTGCGCGGGCGCCGGCACGGCCGCCGCGAGCGTGCCGCCGAAGCGCGTGAACATCGTCCGGTGCACGTGGCCGCACAGCACGCGCTCGACGTTCGGATGGCCGCGCAGCAGCGCATCGAGTTTCGCGGCCGCGGCCGGCGCGAGCCGCAGCGCATCCATGTGGCCGATGCCGGACGCGAACGGCGGATGATGCAGCGCGACGATCACCGGCCGCTCGCGTGCGGCGTCGAGCTGCGCGGCGAGCCACGCGAGCCGTGCATCGCACAGGTCGCCGTGGCTCGCGCCCGGCACCTGCGAATCGAGCGCGAGCACGCGCACCGCGCCGATATCGAGCGCGTACTGCACGAACGCGCCGTCGTGCAGCTCGGCGCGCTCGGGGAACGCGCGACGCAGCGCCGCGCGGTCGTCGTGATTACCGACCATCAGGTAGTACGGTATCTCGAGCGGCGCGAGCAGCGCACGCAGATGCCGGTATTCGTCGTCGTGGCCGAAGTCGGTCAGATCGCCGGTGACGAGCACCGCGTCGGGGCGCGGCGTCAGCGCGTTCAGCTTCGCGATGCAGCGCGCGAGCGCGGCGGCGGTGTCGACGCGCCGGTACGCGAGCTGGCCCGGGCGCTTGATGTGGAGGTCGCTGATTTGAGCAAGCAGCATCGTGGGGTCCCGGAATGTCGGTTGATCGTGGGGCGGCGTCACGCGGCGAGCGCGATCAGCCCTTCGGCCGCGATCGTCAGGCCGACCGCCGTGCCGCGCGCGAGCTCGATGCGGCCCGGCACGTCGATCACGAGCGCATCGGGCGCCGCGTGCTCGATCGTGAGCCGCGTCCGCTCGCCGAGGAACGCGCACGCGCCGATCGCGCCGCGCAGCGGCGCATGCGCGGGATCGGCCAGCTGCGCGTCCTCCGGACGGAAGAACCACTCGTCGGCGGCATGCGGCGTGACGATCGAGCCGCCCGTCGTCGCGAGCGCGCCGTCGCGCCATTGTCCCGCGAGACGGTTCAGCGTGCCGATGAACTGCGCGACCGTGCGGTTCGCCGGCCGGTAGTAGATGTCGCGCGGCGTGCCGATCTGCTCGATGCGGCCGGCGCCCATCACGACGATCCGGTCGCCGAGCTCCATCGCCTCGGCCTGATCGTGCGTCACGTAGACGGTCGTCACGCCGAGCTCGCGCAGCAGCGCATTCATGTCGCGGCGCAGCACGTCGCGCAGCTTCGCGTCGAGCGCGGTCAGCGGCTCGTCGAGCAGCAGCACGCGCGGCCGCACCGCCAGCGCGCGTGCGAGCGCGACGCGCTGGCGCTGGCCGCCGGACAGCTGATCGACCGGTTTGTCCGCATGCGCGTCGAGCCGCATCATCGCGAGCAATTCGTCGACGCGTTCGCGCAGGGCGCGCGGCGCGGTCTTGCGGATCTTCAGCCCGTAGCCGACGTTGCCGCGCACCGTCAGGTTCGGGAACAGCGCGTAGTTCTGGAACACCATGCCGACCTGGCGGCGCTCGATCGGCAGGCGCGTCACGTCGTCGCCGCCGAACAGGATGCGGCCGCCGGCGTCCGGCGTGTCGAGGCCGGCGATCAGGCGCAGCGTCGTCGTCTTGCCGCAGCCGGACGGGCCGAGCAGCACGAGCGTCTCGCCGGCGCCGATCGACAGGTCGAGCGGTTCGAGCACGCGCGTGCCGCGGAAGGTCTTCGCGCAGCCGGTCAGGGTGATGGGAGTGGAGTCGAGTTTCATGGGGCAGGGTAAGGTGTGGCGCGACATCAGCGCGCGCGGCGTCGCGCGGCGCGCGTGCCGGACGGATCGACGCCGAGCCATTGCATCGCGACGAGCAGCGGCAGCGTCATCAGCAGGAACACGATCGTGTATGCGCTGCCGACTTCGAGGCGCAGCGACGCATACGTATCGGCGAGCCCGACCGGCAGCGTTTTCGTGTCGGGCGTGTGCAGCATCCACGTCAGGTTGAATTCGCCGATCGACAGCGTGAGCACCGCGAGCGCGCCCGCGACGATGCCGGGGCGCAGGTTCGGCAGCACGATGGTCACGAAGCGCGTGACGAACGACGCGCCGAGGCTCGCCGCGCCTTCTTCGAGCGTGCGCAGCTCGGCGCCGGCCGCCACGGCAGCGACCGCGCGCACCATGAACGGCAGCGTGAACACGACGTGGCCGACGACGATGAACCACAGGCTCATCCGGAACGCGGTGAAGCCGCCGTACACGACCAGCAGCGCGAGGGCAGAGGCGAGGCCCGGCAGCGCGACGGGCAGCACGAGCGCTTCTTCGATGGCGCGCGCCACGCGGCTGTTGCTGCGCGCGAGCGCATAGCCGGCCGGCACGCCGGTGACGAGCACGATCGCGAGCGTCGCGAACGCGACGCCGAGCGACAGCGCGACCGAGCCTTGATACTGCTGCCACACCTGCTCGAGCCAGCGCAGCGTGAGGCCGCTCGACAGGCCGCGGAAATAGTTGACGGTGACGCCGGCGAGCACCGACATCACGACGGGCACGATCAGGAACGCGCACAGCAGCAGCGTGACGCTCCATTGCAGCGCGGCGATCGCGCATGCGCCGCTCACGCGCGGCGCGCGCAGCGTGGCGCCGCGCGCGTCGGATGGGGCTGGCGCCGGCGACGGCGCGGATGAACCGGAAAGCGATTGCATGACTGCGTCCTCAGGCCGCGGCGGCGGCGGTGTGGCCGGCGAACCGGCGGGCGAGCGCGAGCACGGCCCACGTGACGATGCCGAGCACGATCGACAGGCCGGCCGCCGTCGCGATGTTCGCGTTCAGCGTGAACTCGGTGTAGATCGTCATCGGCAACACGTTCAGGTCGGTCGCGAGGGTGAAGGCGGTGCCGAACGCGCCCATCGCGGTCGCGAAGCAGATCGCGCCGGCGGCGATCAGGCCCGGCGCGAGCGCCGGCAGCACGATGTCGACGAAGATGCGCCACGGCGACGCGCCGAGCGAGCGCGCCGCTTCCTCGAGCGACGCGTCGAGCTTCGACGCGGCCGCGATCACGGTGACGATCACGCGCGGAATCGAGAAGTACAGGTAGCCGACGAACAGCCCGGCGACCGAATACGCGAACACCCACTTGTCGCCGGTCAGCTTCGACGAGAGCATCCCGATCAGCCCTTGTCTGCCGGCGAGCATGATCACCATGAAGCCGACCACGACGCCGGGGAACGCGAGCGGGAAGGTCAGCAGCGCGAGCAGCACGCGCTTGCCCGCGAAGTCGCGGCGTGCGAGCAGCAGGCCGGAGATCGTCGACAGCGCGAGCGTTGCGAGCGTGACGCCGGCCGACAGCGCGACCGTTTCGCCGAGGCTCGTCATGTAGCGCGCGTTGCCGAGCAGCGCCGCGTAGCGCGCGAAGAACGCGCCGTCGGCGGACACCCGCACGAGCGCGGCCATCGGCAGCAGCCAGAAGGCGGCGAAGACCGCGAGCGCCGGCGCGACGAGCGCGACGCGCCAGCGCAGCGGAAAAGTGAGGTCGAGCATCGCGTCGTTCCTGCCGCTCACTGCATGATCTGCAGATACTGCTGGCCGAACGCCTGCTGGCCGGTCGCCATCTTGCCGAAGTCGACCGGCTTGGCCCGTGCGTATTCGCTCGCCGGCAGGAACTTCGCGGCGAGATCGGCGCCGAGCGTCTGTGCGCGCACCGGCCGCAGGTAGGCGCTCGCCCACAGCTTCTGGCCTTCGTCGGACAGCACGAAGTCGAGCACCTTCTTCGCGTTCGCGTCGTGCGGCGCGCCCTTCACGAGGCTCATCACGTACGGTACCGCGATCGTGCCTTCCTTCGGAATCACGAATTCCACGTTCGCGTGATCCTTGTACTTCGCGCGATACGCGTCGAAGTCGTAGTCGAGCAGGATCGGAATCTCGCCGGACAGCACGCGCGCATACGCGGTCTGCTTCGGCACGATCGGCGCGTTCGCCTTGAGCTTGCGGAACCAGTCGAGGCCCGGCTTGAAGTCGTCGAGGCTGCCGCCGAGCGCCTGATTCACCGCGACCGCGCCCGCGTAGCCGACGAACGCGCTCGACGGATCGAGGTAGCCGACCATCCCCTTGTATTCCGGCTTCAGCAGATCGGCCCACGAGCGCGGCACCGGCTTGCCGTCCAGCGCATCCTTGTTCACGAAGAAGCCGAGCGTGCCCGAGTGGATCGCGAACCAGTAGCCTTGCGGGTCCTTCAGGTTCGCGGGGATGTCGTTCCAGTGCGCGGGCCGGTACGGCGCGATCACGCCCTTGTCCTTCGCCTGGAACGCCGACGACACGCCGAGATAGACGACGTCGGCGACCGGGCTTTTCTGCTCGGCGATCAGTTGCGCGATCGCCTGGCCCGAGTTCTTGTTGTCGAACGGCACGCGGATGCCCGTCTTCTGCTTGATCGCCGCGATCTGCGCGGCCCAGTCGGCCCATTCGGGCGGGCAGTTGTAGCAGATGGCGGTTTCGTCGGCGTGGGCGGCGGGCGCGAGCGCGACGAGCGCGGCGCACGCAAGGGGCGCTGCGACGAGGCGCAGCAGCGAGGTCAGGCGAAAGGACACGGTGGGTCTCCGGCAGGGTGGGGTAGCTTCGCGTGCCGCGCGCGAGCGCGCGGCGGGTGCATTCGGGGGTTCAGGCGTTGCGGGTTTGCAGGTCGGCGGCCGGCGGCGCGACGGTCGCGCCGTCGCGCACCGTGTGCGGCAGGATCAGCGACGTGCGTTCGATCGACGCGCCGCCGATGCAATCGACGAGGCGGCGCCACGCATGGCGGCCGATATCCTGGTTCGGCGTCGCGACGCTCGCGAGCGGCGGCGTGAGCAGCTCGCCGATTGCGATGCCGTCGAAGCCGAGCACCGACAGGTCGTCGGGAACCGAGAAGCCCGCGCGGCGCAGGCCGCGCATCACGACCATCGCGAGCAGGTCGTTGCTGCAGAACAGCGCGGTCGGGCGCGTCGCGCGCGCGGTGAGATGCGCGAGCACCGCGTCGGGCAGCTCGGCGGCGTTGAAGTCGACTTCGACGGGCGGCAGCGTCGCGACATCGGCTTCGGCGAGTGCCTGCGCGTAGCCGAGATGACGCTGGCGCGCGCGGTCGGATGCGGCGAGCGAGCCGGCCAGCATCAGCACGCGGCGATGGCCGCGCGCGGTCAGCAGACGGACGCCGTCGTAGGCGGCGCGGCGGTTGTCGACCGACACCGACGGGCGGCGCTGCGTGTCGTTGTGCATCAGCACGTAGTGCGGGCCGTCGCGATCGAGCATGTCGAGCAGCGGATGCGTGTCGGCGTCGGCGACGGTCAGGATCAGGCCTTCGACGCGTTGTTCGCGCAGCGTTTCGATCGCGTGCCGCTCGCGGGCCGCGTCGTATTCGGTCGTCATCAGGATCAGCTTGAAGCCGGCCGCGGTCGCCAGTTCGTCGATGCCTTGCAGGCAGTCGGCGAACACCGGGTTCGCGATCGTCGGCACGACGACGCCGACGAGGCGCGTGCGCTCGCCGCGCAATTGACGGCCGAGCGGGCTCGGGCGGAACTGCAGCGTGTCGATCGCGGTGCGGATCGCCGCCAGCGTCGCGGGGCTGACGGTGTGCGGCGCGTTGATCGCACGCGATACGGTGGCGATGGAGAAGCCGGCGAGGGCGGCGACGTCCTTGATGGTCTGGGGCATGGCGTGACGCGATGTAAACGTTTTCGGCGAGTGGATTATCGAAAACGTTTGTGACTTCGCGATGACGCGCGGCGAGGCGGTTTCGCAAGAACGCGTGGCGGGGGATGCGGGCGTTCGGTTGCGCACGAGCGTGGCCGCTCCGATTGTAGCGGCGGGAGGCTGCGGCGCGGGAAACGATCGGTGGCGATGGCGGCGGCGCTCATGCGCGCGGCGCGGCGCGATGCGCCGCACCCGAATCGGGGAACGGATGCGCGAAGCAATGGTAGAATCGCGTCCGCCCTTTTGCCGGGGTGATGAAATTGGTAAACATAGCGGACTTAAACGATTGAGTGCCCGGTCGGAAACGGCCGGTGCAGAACCCTTCAAATTCGGCGAAACCCCTGATGCGCGACGCGCATCGAGGCAACACCGAGCCAAGCCTCGCGGCGCAGCGCCCGCGAGGAAGGTGTAGAGACTAGACGGGGGGCGCCTAAGGCGCACGGGCAGCGATAAAACGCCCGCGCGCGATGGCGAAGGCATAGTCCAGCGCACGAACGGCGTCGTCTTGGCGGCGCCGGCTTTGAAAGAAGCAGTGTGACGAAAATCCGCCGCCTTAATTGGCTTGCCGGTTCGAGTCCGGTCCCCGGCACCAAATATCTCCGCGAGACGCCGAACGTAGCCTGAGTGCCGATCTCCAGTGATCGCGTCCGTGCCCTTGCGGGGTTCCGGATTGCCGCGTGCGTGCAAGCGTCCAGCAGTTGCGGCCTGCCTTCGACATCGGCTCATCTCCAATTGGGACCCGCTGATCTCCGTCAGGTCTCGATCAAACTCCAAACACTCCTCGGGTCGCATGACCTGATAGCGCACGCAGTCGACCGACAATGGTGTCTTGTTGTCAGACCGGTACAGCACCTTCTGTTGCCGGCCGCGCGAGCCCAGCCTTCCAGCGGTTGTTTCAGGGCGAGCTCTCTTTGCCACGACTTTGCCTGGGTTCGGCACCGACATACGCCATTGTCTGAACGAGACGCATGAGCGAAGTGCGCCGATGCGGAAATTCATCGACGGAGCGGCCGTAGCTGGCCGGGCTCAGGAAGGTGATATGTGATTCAAGAAATCCGGCTCACCAAGCAATCGGAAAGTTTTTCCTGAAAGAATGTGAAAATCCGGTAATTTTCACGCGTGAACGTCAGATTGCCAATTCATTCGAAATAGGCCGGTATGCAAGGCGCGCTATCGTCTTGTTCAGAAAGGCATTTATAATCAGCCCTCGGCAGAAACCCCACCTGAATACCAACCAAGGGAATGCTGCATGGGCCACACCGCACTTTATAAGACGCTGCGTCTCGGCGACGCGCAATACAATCGTCTTGTCAAACTCGATACGCCGCTTGGGGTTGACTGGTTATTGCCGCTTTATGTAAAAGGAACGGCTCGACTCGGTCGCGATTACGAATTCGAGATTGATGCCGTTTCGCCACGCGGCAGCCAGATTGAGCTGAGTGCGCTACTCGCCAAGCCCGTCACGCTCTGGATCCAGCAGACGGACGGCTCGTACATGCCGATCCATGGCTACGTCCACCGTTTCAGCCGGCTGGGTGCGGATGGCCCGTTGACTTTTTACAAGCTGGCGTTCTCGTCCTGGCTTTACTTCTTGCGCCTGCGCCGCGACATGCGCGACTGGCAGGAGCAGAACGGCGAACAGATACTGGTGGACGTCTTCAATGAGCACCCGCAAGCGCGGGGCGCGTTCCGCATCGATCTGCACAAGCCGCTGCCGTCCTATTCGAATCGCGTGCAGTGGGAATACGACCTGAATTTCGTCTATCGCAGCATGGAGGAGGTCGGCGTATTTCCGTACTTCGAGCAAGCCGAAAATGGCCGATCGCACACGATGGTTGTGACGGACGACGTTTATTTCGTCCCTCAACTGAAACAGCCGGTTGTCGAGTTCGGTCCCACCGAAATCAGTGGGGAACTGGATGGATTCGCGCAGTGGAAAGAGCAGCTTCAGATCGACAGTGCGCAACTGACGTCGCGCTCGTTCGACTACAAGCGCCCCGATCTCCCTCGCCAGGTACAGGGCGTGACGGACGTGAACGGCGAGTTGCCGACCGATGGGGAAATCTACGACTACCCTGGCGCGTACATGTGGTCGGACCGCGAGCAGGGTGAGCGTCTTGCGCAGATTCGGCTTGAAGAGCGCAAATCGCGGATGAAGCGTTTTCACGGAATAGGCGGCTTGCGCTGCGCGATGCCGGGGCGGCGCTTCGAACTTCGCGGTCATCCGGTGCATGATGCGGGCAGCCAACCGGATCGCGAATTTGTTCTGCTCGGAGTCGACTGGCTGATCTGCAATAACCTGCCTGGTCTGGACGAGGCGGATCAGTTTCCCGACGGGCTGGCTGCAGAAGTTGCGCAAGCAAAGGCTGGCGCAACGGTCCGCCACGCAGACGGCAGCGAAGGTTTCTTTCAGGTGGTGGTGGAGGCGCAACCGCGCAACGTCCCGTTCCGTAGCCCGTTCGAACACAAGAAACCGGTCATGCAGTTGCAGAATGCAATCGTCGCCGGGCCGAGCGGGGAAGAGGTGTACACCGATTCACTGAACCGGGTGAAGGTGTGGTTCCACTGGAATCGCCGCAATGGCCAGGATGAACGCGCATCGTGTTGGGTACGCCCGACGTTCCTTGATGCAGGCTCCAATCGTGGGGGAATTCAGCCGCTGCGCAAGGGTGATGAAGTGGTGGTCGGTTTCATGGAAGGTGACTGTGACCGGCCCGTGATCATTGCGAGAATGTACGGGGGTGCTACGCAGCCGGTGTGGCACACGAACGGCTTGCTGTCGGGTCAGCGCTCGCGTGAATACGGCGGCACTGGCTACAACCAGCTCGTAATGGACGACTCGACGCAGCAGAATCGGGTGCACCTTTACTCGAGCAGCTATCAGTCCCACTTGCATCTGGGGTACCTGATCCAGCAGACCGACAATACGCGCGGCGCTTTCCTTGGAAGTGGGTTCGACCTTAAATCCGACGCCTACGGCGCCATTCGGGCGGGACAGGGCTTGTTCGTATCGACCCACCCGACCGCGACGAACCAGCCGTTGAACGTGACCGCAGCGTCCGAGCAGTTGGCCAGTGCGGAGACCGTTATCGATCTGACGTCGCAGGCGAGCTCGTCGAATCAGGCTGAAAGTTTGCAGGAAGGGCAGGACGCACTCAAGAAGTTCACCGACGCGACGCACTATAGCGTGAGCGGTGGGGCTGGCAGCGGCGGCCGGACCGGTGGCGGCGGCACGGGTAACGCGAACGGCTTTTCGACGCCGATCATGCTGATGGCGAGTCCTGCGGGTCTGGGGCTGTCGACTCAGGATTCAGCGCAACTGACGGCCAACCAGCAAGTCAATATCGTGAGCGGCAAGAGCACGCACGTGGCGGCCGGCAAATCGCTGATAGCGAGCGTGATGGAGAAGATCAGCCTGTTCGCGCAGAATGCAGGGATCAAGTTGTTTGCGGCGAAGGGCAAGGTGGAAATTCAGGCGCAGAGCGACGAGATGAAGCTCGCGGCGCTCAACGACGTGACGATCACGAGTTCGAACGGGAGAGTCGTGATTTCGGCAGAGAAGGAGATCTGGATCGGTGCGGGTGGATCGTACATAAAGATAACGCCTGATCTGATCGAGAACGGGACGAGCGGGCAGATTCTCGAGAAGTGTTCGAGCTGGGATAAGCCGGGGGCGTCGTCAATGCGCCTGCCTTCACCGATTGCGAGCGTGCCGAAGGGGTGTGCCTGGAAGACGGCTTCGGCGGCCGCAGATAGCGCTTCGAGCGTTGTGCTGGAGTAGTGAATATGGAAAACTCAGACGCGCTCGGTATGGACGACTCGCCGGAGGTCATCGCGATAGACGCGGCCGTCAGCAGCTTGCGCACATACTTCAGCAAGCGGCCGGAGATGCACTGCTATCTTGTCGTCGATCCGAGTCAGCGAGATTTCACGAATGACGACGAGGAAGCCCAGCGGTTCCGCCAATTGAAGCGTGCGATCGTGGAGGTGATGCACGATGCGTTTCCTGACAATCACCGGCCATATCTCGTTGAGTTGGACCTTAATACTCCGGAAGGGGCTGGAGCATTTGCGGAGAGTGTGAGGATTGCCTTCGAGGACCGTCGTCCTATGTCAATGGCCGAAGGACTGGGGCAGCGCGTCGGTGGGTGGCTCGCCAGTGACGCATCGTTGGACGAGGTCGCGGAGCATTGGGGCCGCCACGTTTTGCAGTACAACGAGGAAGGGCTGCCGTGTGTGCTGCGCTTCTACGACACGCGAGCCCTTAGTCTGATCTGGCCAGTGCTCTCCCAAGAACAACAGCAGACGCTACTAGGGCCCGTAAAGGTATGGCATGCGCTTGACGCGAGCGCTAAACCTCGCACGTACAGTGTGTTGGCCGGGTCACGTGCCGATCTGTCGTTGACGACCGAGCAGTGGCAGCAGATTCATCGTCACGGATCGGTCAATAGAGCGCTTGCGTTGTATGCCATGAAGGTTGATCGCCAACCGGAACCCTCCGAAATTGCTGCAGCAGTCGCTGCCGCGGAGCGTGCAGAGCACTATGGACTGTTCGACCGGGACGATCGCGTGGCATTTGTCGAGAGTGCTCTAGCATGGCACCCGCAGTTCGACCTACATCCGAAGGTGCTGCAGCTTTTGGGTGCTAGAGCGCCAGACAAGTTTTATACGGCAGCAGTTAGTGTATTGACGGAACAAGACATTGTAGAAATTAGAGACGGTGCTTGGTACGAGCGATTGAGCGCTTCGTCGCCCCGTTGATTGGTGTTGGCAAAATTGCCTGAATTCGATACGAAGAGAGCGTATGGCAGCAAATAACCAGAAATGTGCCAACTGTGAGAAGACGGGGTTGCCGATCTTGCCGGTGCGGTACGCAGTCTTGCCCAACACGATCAAGGCCAAGATGCCCGCCGGCATCGTCGGCGACCGTGTCACCAATGTTAGCCTCTCCGAGCATCAGTATGGTTTGCGGACCTTGCGCGACGGGTGGCTCTATCTTTTCTACGAAGTAGGTGCACGTGGTCCTAATTACTGGGAAGTGTACAAGGTGACTGAAGACGGTCGGTTATGGAAGCAGTCGCGACCGCTCCCGTCCGTTCCGACGACCCATCCGAACTGTGCATTGTGTGCCATAGCCGTACCGATGGATGTCATCGCGATCGAGCAGCCCGAACTCTGTACGGGCAAGGTCTATATCGCATTCTCGCAACTTGCATGGCATCCACGAACATTCGATAAATACGAGATTTACGCAGACTTGCGTGAACAACGCATGCAATGGATCGAGCCGTCAAAATGGATCGCTACCGGAAAGGATGGGACAGGTCACGCGGTCGTTGCAACTGAGTCGTCAGTTAACGATGTACTCGAGTACATGCCGGGCCTAGACGCAAAACAGTTGCGCCCGTTTGACGACAAGGAGCGCTTTACTGCAGACGATGGTAGCTATCGAGAAGATCTGCTTGCCCGTGAGGTGTCGCGTTATCCTTTGAACATCCGACAGGCATCGCCACTGTCGGCGAGCCAGTCGCTTGTGAAAATGATGGTCCACGTTGGACAAACGGATTCTGGTGGAGGCCGGGCTACTCCGTCGAACTATCCCCCAATGTTGTTCGCTTTGTGGGATGCGGTCGGCAACGTTCACGAACTGAACGGCTTTCGCAACGACCCGGTGTCCTGGCTCGACCGATACGGATCGCAGCAGGAAGTCGGCATGAAAGTGATGGCCCTGAATGACATCGACACGGCCAAACGTATCGTCGATTCGCGTACGAAACAGAGTCTCGCGAACCAGGAGGCCATGGCGAAAGAGGCGCATGCCATGACTCCGCTCGGCTCGGCGACAGCCCGAGCTGGTTTGGCGGCGCAACGCACCAGAGCACTGGCGGGCGCCGATGCTGCGCGTGCCAAGGAGGTCAATGCGTATTATGACGATCTCGACTGGATGGCTGCCAACAACATCCCGGGAAGCTATCAGACGCGTCTTATCCAGATTGGCCGATTTAGCCGCGCGGGCAGCGCGAGTTCAAGCGCGCCTTACCTTGGCAAGTACCGCGACGAAATCATGAACGAAGCGCGTGAATATGCGAAAGCGCAACCCGGCTTCCATGATCGGAATCTGGACGGAATGCAGAAGTTCGAATGGTCTCGATACGAAGCTCGACTTCAGCGCAAGCGCATCGAGGATTTCCGCAAGCCATACAAGAAATTGCAAGACGCGGTGTTTAAATTGCAGGAAACGCGTAGCGACGATGTCGGGAAATGGTTGCGGGCAAAACTTCTTGTGGACACGCTTGAGGACTATTACTGCGACGATCTTAGTGACAGCTTCGAGTTCGAGGTTGCGGTAGCAATGGCAATCGACGGGTTGGGGTCCACACCCAAAGGACTTACGATTCTCGATGATCTGGTGGGGCGTTGGAAGCCGACGGACAAGGAAAGCATAGTGTGGCGAGCGGTCGCCATGAATCATCCCGCAGGCCGCGAGGAACTTGGGAAATTGCTGGCGAGCGCGCTGGAGCACAAGGATAAGCCATTAGAGGACGATGGTGTCAAATATGTCGTAACGGCGGTGAAGTATATTGGAAAACTGACTGACTACTATAAGAAATATTCAAAGTTGGCGCTCGAAACAAACTCGGCGAAGATCTCATACTTGGGGGCAATGTACAAAGAGCAAGGGCGTGACGTTTTGCTCATGACTATCGGTGACCGTGTTTTCGACAAACTCCGAATCAATAAGTTGGGGGATTTTGTCGGGGAGAAGATTGTTCAGACGCTGTTTCTCCAGCGAGCGGGCTTACCGGTCGAGGATGCGCTGGCACTCGTCCGCAAGCAGGCGCTGTATGACAAAGTGAGCCGAAGCGAAATTTTGCAACGCTTTCGTACGGCGCGAACCGTGTTAGTGGCGTCGACAAAGGCGGGGCCGAACCCAACCACCGAGCTGTATGAAGTGTGGGAAAAGTTGAAGGCCGACAATGATGCGAACGCGATGAAGGAGCTTCGTCTGGGTCGTATTGCGGTGGTTGCTGCGCTATGTGAGCTGGTGAACTTCTGGCATCTGTTGTCGGAGGCCAAGGACGAAGATACCACCACCAAATTGATCAAGTCGGGCGCATCGCTCAGTGCGTCGATCATCACAATCACGATGACTCCGTACTACGGGACGCTGAAGAAGGCTGTTCGGACGATGAGTTGGAAGATGGTGGGGGGCTTTTTGTCCGGAGCTGGGGCATTTGCTGCAGCGTGGTTGGACTATGGGGCAACTCAAAAAAAGCTGAAGAGTGGCCAGTATGACGTAATGTGGGTTTTGGTCGCCAAAACGTTGCTGGGCGTCGCCTCCGGCACGGCCTTCGTCATCGACGCCATCAGTACTGCTGCACCGTTATTCAAGAAGTTGGCGGCCCGCTCAGGGAATAGAGTGGTCATCATGGCGGTCGAGACTGTTGCCTCGCGGGTGGCAATGGTTGCATCGCTCCGAGTGGTAAGCATGCTGATTACGTGGGAGGCGACGATTGCGGTGTTTGCACTTCAAGCGCTTGCCGATGTCCTGACCCCGAACGAGTTGGAATCGTGGTGTTCTCGCTGTGCATTTGGCACCGGGCAAGAGGCTATTCTTCGTGTGAAAGATCACAGTGTCGAAAAATACGCGGATATGGTAGAGCAGGAAAAAGCCTTCGATAAGGCAATGACGGAGATGGCATGAGCTTAGAGCGTGAATACCCAGTTCAGGTATTGCGAGGCACGATCAGCAGGTTGAAGTGCCGACGGCGTCAGCAGGACTTTGTCTTGAATGATACCGAGCATGCTTATATGCAGGCAACGGCCGCAGGTGCTGCGTTGGCCGGCATGGGGGCATTTGCGATCGGATTGGTCCAATCGTCGGCGAATTCCGAGGAGGAAGCTGACTGGGTGGAATTTGAACTCGACGGCAAGCAGATCGAGGGATGGCTCTGGAAGATGCCGATGACAGATGGTGACGAGGTTGAAATTGTTGCGGAACCGAGGCCGCGTGACCGGTACTTTGCGTATTCGGTCCGGAGAGTCGGGGACGATACGGTTGCGGTGTACCCGCATGCGACGAGGGGCAGGACTGCCCTTTATCGATGGCTGATGAAGATCATGCTGTGGTTTTTTGTGCCGATCTACGCCCTAATGTGCTTCATGCTGTCACGTGATGCAGGTGGTATCGACAGGACGACTCTCGTGATAGTGCTCGGCGGGGCAGGTGCCTTTTCTCTATTGATATTCTGGATCTTATTTTATCGCGCTTATCTGAAGATGAAGCGCTTTGCCAAATTGGCTGAAGTCATTTTCTCGTGCTACGGCTGGAGCGACGTACGTAGGATTAATCTGGTGCGTTCGTCGAAGCAGATGAGGTCGGAGAATCCGGATCTCGAATATGGTATTCACTATTTTCGCTATCGTTCGTAAGGTATTCTACGATGATGAATTTCATCCGCGTCGGTGATGATACAGACCACGGCGGCAAGGTGATCACGGGTTCATCGACGATGCGTTTCGACGGCCGTTTCGTTGCTCGCAAGGGGGACGAGGTAACCTGCCCCCAACACCCAGACGTCAAACCGAATTTGATCGAAGAGGGCGATGAATCAATGACGGATAACGGTGTTCCGATTGCCCGGCACGGTCACCGGGCGACCTGCGGGTGTCACCTGATTTCGAGCCTTACCTGAGCGGCACGCGCTACCGAGTGACTTGATCTTCACGGTTTGGTGATAGAGAAATCAGGCGAGCATGACTGTGCCTGGTCGTGGCGCACAACGTCGAATTTCGCCGCCAGTGTTCGCCGACATCACGACAAGCTGAACAAAGCTGGTCGCCGGCGCATGCACAGCGAAGAAGTGGTCCATCACGCCGATGAACGCGTTCAAGCTGATGGCCGCAAACGCTTGTTCGTCGATCGTCAACGTCACTTCCAGACCGCGTACGAAGCTCGGCATCGGTTTTCCTGGAAGCCAGAGTTGTTTGGCCCGATGGCTCAGGTTCGTCAGTCCATCGAGCAGTTTTGCGTGCCCCGCTGAATGAGCAGTGAATTGGCGGAGCAGGCGTTTCAGCTCGGCAAGCCCGGTGCGAGTCAATTCGATCGAGTGTGGGGCAAACTGCGTGATGAGCCGCCAAGCCGCGTCGCCTTGGCTCGACAATCGCGCGACTTCGGTCGGGGCATCCAGCATAACGATGCGTGAAACCATCGTTCCCTGCTCATTCACCAGATCACCATTTTCTGCGCCGGCTCGCATCGTGTGCGGGAAACTGCCATTCGAACAGGTAACGTCGGCCGTTATTTGTTCGATTCCGGTGTCGGTTGCCCGTCGGCCGTCGGGGCCGACCAAGCTGACCGCGGTTTCCTTCTTTCCCGATGGCGAGGCCGCGTTATGGTGCGCGAGAATCCAATAGGGGCCGGCCGGCTTGGCGGAACTGCCGTGCATGAGCGACACGAACGGATGGATGATGCTCGCTCTGGAGCTAGCCGTCGTGGCACGGACCGAGTCGACAGACCAAACTTCAACACCCGCAACGTCCGTGTTCTGGGATTGCACGGGATACGCGTTCGTGATCGGATTCCGCTTGAGTGGTAGTGACGTAAGCCGAAACAGGTTGACGATCGGCGTGCAAAAGAGCTTCAGATTGTCCGCCGACAGATTTTTTAGTTGCTGTGCCGTCCACGACTCTGAATGAACGCCACAAATGGCGAGATGCAAAGTGAGCTGCTGGCTGGAGCCCGCCGTATGCGCGAGCGCGGCGAGATCGAGGTCAACGAAATCGAATTTCTTCGGAAACGCAAAATATTCGCTCAGTAGCCGCAGCGCGGGCGGGCCGTCGTCTTCGTCGACAAGCTTCTCGGCCTGATCGTAGCCGGCGGCGCCGAGCGGCGGTGTGGCCAGCGTTGACCAGCGACGTTCGGCGTTTTCGACGAAGGCGGCCGCCGTGCGCATCGTCATCGTATCCATTGCCGCACCGACGATTTCGCTAGGGCCGTTGACATGGATGCGCAACGGGTTTGGAACGGCTTCGAAGCGAAAGTCGGGGCGCGCAGCCTCAAAGGTGATGGAGAGCAGACCGGTTGTGCCGGTGGGCAGCACGACGTTGGAGGGAACTGCGGTTGCAGACGCGTAGCGCGCCGCCGAGATTCGCACGGGAGCTAACGTTACGTCATATACGGTTCGGAACAGGCAGTCGTCCGTTTTGCTCGCCAGTTCCGTGCCGCGGGCAATAAGCGACGGCTCAGTGAGCTTGTCGAACATGTCTGAGACATCGAACTGGGCAATTGCGCACGCGGGAATGGTTCGAAGAAACTGGGGATACAGCATCCCGAGGAGCGCCTCGGCGAATTCCGGATAGTTGTCGTCGAGCCGGCTGCCTATATCCGCGGCGAGGAGAGCGAACGACTGCAGCATCCGTTCAACGTGGGGATCCTCGGAGTGGTCCCCGGAAATCCCGAGGCGAACGGCAATTTTGGGATAGCGCGTTGCAAAGATTGCAACTGATCGGCGCAGTAGTGAAAGTTCTCGTTCGTAATGCGGAAGCAGATGATCCATCGCGCGAAATTATGAACCGGCCGGACAGTAAAACGCCATGTCTCCGTCTGATGCTATTGCGCTGAACAGTGTCGGGCGCGCCAACGATTGACGTCGCTATGATAACCGCTTAACCGAACGAAACCCGCCGATTACGTCGATTGCCTCGGAGCCTTGCTGGACACGGCGATCAGCGCGCCCGGAACATTTGTACTGCAGACAACGCATTTTTGTCGCATATACCCGTTCAACGAGACGAATCGCGCCCAATGCCGGGTCCCGGTCGAGTCTTGCGAAATGCAGCGTAAAAGCATGGGCTGGTTTGTCTGGATTCGACCTGCCGAGGGTTGAAGAAAAAACACCGGCTCGTGCGAATATGGTCACGTAACCCGTATCAGTCCGCGCAACCTGATTCGTCAGCGGGCACTCGATTGCGGAACGCGCGCAGATTGACGCCACGGCCCGCATGGGGCAGCCCGCGCAGATGGCGGATTCAATTTGCCCGAACGCAAGATGGCGAGCTGAACGGGCCAGAGTTTCATAGATGGGCCGCTCAGCGCGTAGCGCCGTTCAAACTCGACGGGTAACAGGTCGTCCGCGAGACCGTGTTGACGATCGGGCTTATAAAACACGTCCGTGGCGACCATTGCACGCCCTTCGCGCTTCCTGCCGCTCGCATCGCCCGCCCACCACGCACATCGTTTGGCATCGTCGCACACGCACTTCGCCACCCGCTATCCCCCATTCGCACCGCCAACCCCCCCCGCTAACCCATTTCCCTCCCCCCAAAACACCCTCGATTCTGCACAGCACCTTTGCAACGCCGGTCACTAACAGCGGAAAAACGGCTCATTACACTGCGCCCGTCGCATCGCGGGGAAGCATCGATGCGACGCGAATTCGCAGCGCGTAAGCAAAGCGACCGGAAAACGAATGACTTGGGGGGTAAATCATCATGAACAAGCGTTGGGGGATCATCGTGCCCGCCGCATTGCTTGCCACGGCCGCGCATGCGCAAAGCAGCGTTACGCTGTACGGCAAGATCGAGGACGGCATCAACTACACGAGCAACGCACGCGGCCACGGGACCGTGCAGTTGCAAAGCGGCTACGACTACGGCAGCCGCTGGGGCATCAAGGGCACCGAAGACCTCGGCGGCGGCTATCAGGCCATCTTCCAGCTCGAGAGCGGCTTCGACGTCAACACCGGCAAGATGAGCCAGGGCGGCCGCGAATTCGGCCGCCAGGCGTTCGTCGGCATCGCGTCGGACCGTTACGGCACCTTGACGTTCGGCCGCCAGTATGACCCGAGCGTCGACATCTTCTCGCCGCTCACGGCCAACGGCAACTGGACCGGCTATCTGTTCGCGCACCCGTACGACAACGACAACACCGACTACTCGTTCCGCGTCAATAACGCCGTCAAGTACGTGTCGCCGGTGTGGCACGGCATCACCGCGGAAGCGATGTACGGGTTCAGCAACCAGTCCGGCTTTGCGAACAACCGTCTGTACGGCGCCGCGCTGCAATACCAGCAGGGCGGGCTGACGGTCGGCGCGTCGTACCTGAAGATCAACAACGCACACAACGGCGATTCGAACGGCGCGATCACTGGCGACAACACGTTCGACGCGTCGTCGCAACAGAACATCGGCATCGGCGTGAACTATGCGTTCGCGAACGCGCTGATCGGCTTCACGTACTCGCACGTCGACGTCTACGACCCGACCGCCAACGCATACTTCACCGGCACGACGCAGCCGGCCGGCGGCAGCTGGAACGCGTGGAAATTCGACAACTTCGAAGTGAACGGCCTCTATCACTTCACGCCCGCGCTGTACCTCGGCGCGGCCTACACGTACACGCAGGCGCGCGTGTCGTCGACGGTCGGCTCGTTCAATCCGAAGTGGCACCAGCTGAGCACGAAGCTCAACTACGACATGTCGAAGCGCACGTCGGTGTTCGTCGAAGGCGTCTATCAGCATGCGATGAACGCCCACACCGGCACCGACTTCGACTACGCGTACGTTCCGGGCGCAGCCGACATCTCGTCGGGCCCGAACCAGTACGTCGTGCGCGTCGCGCTGCTGCATCACTTCTGACCGACCGCTCACCCGCGGACACCGCCCGGCAAACAGCCGGGCGGCGTGCAGCCGGCGGCTGCATCGGCCAGGCTCCGGCGCCGCAACCGGTGCAGCGAATGCAGGCTCGTGTGATACTGGGCGCCGCCCGCCGCGCCGCTCGCATGTGCTTCACGCGGCCATGCGCAGCGGGCGATCGCCTTCCACGCACCTTGTCCGCTGCCCGAGCTCCGTCATGACGCACCCGACCTACCACTATTACGAACCCTCGCAAGGCCACGGCCTGCCGCACGATCCGCTGAACGCAATCGTGGGCCCGCGCCCGATCGGCTGGATTTCCTCTCGCGGCAGCGACGGCACGGTCAATCTCGCACCGTACAGCTTCTTCAACGCATTCAACTATCATCCGCCGATCATCGGCTTTTCGAGCACCACGGCGAAGGACAGCCTGCGCAACGTGCGGGAAACCGGCGAGTTCGTCTGGAACCTCGCGACGCGCGATCTCGCCGAGCGGATGAACCGGACCTGCGCCGCGGTGCCGTACGGCGTGAACGAATTCGAACTCGGCGGGCTGACCGCGATTGCGTCGCGTCTCGTCGACGTGCCGCGCGTCGCGGAAAGCGGCGTCAACTTCGAATGCAAGGTCACCGACGTGGTCCCGCTGCGCGATCATCGCGGCGGCGAGACGTCGGCCACGCTGGTGCTCGGTGAAGTCGTCGCCGTCCACATTCGCGACGATCTGCTGAAGGACGGCATCTTCGACACGTTCGGCGCGGGCATCATCCTGCGCGCGGGCGGGCCGACCGCCTACGTGCACGTCACGCCGGACAGCCGTTTCGACCTCGCGCGTCCGGACGCGTGACCAAGGCGGCCTGAGCCGTCCGGCGCGCGGCCGCCCGCACCCGCAACGCCCCGCCTGAATCGACGTTCGCGCGGGGCGTTTCGTTCGATGCGTGCCGGCACGGCCGCGTGCGCGGATTCGCGGATCGACATCCTGACGCGCCGTTCATCCGGCCGGTGCAGCGAGCGACGCGCTTCGAGCCGCACGGCCCGCCTCGCTCCGGCCGAAATCGCACAGCCGCGGGATGCAGGCTGACCTACGATGGAGCATCGCATCCGTCGTCCGTCGAACCATGTGCACCCACTACCGTGCTCCCGGCGAAGACCCGGGCATCAGCGAGCTGCGAATCGGCATCGGCGATCTGTTCGACCGCGAGCCGTGGGCACCCGACGTCTATCCCGATTACGCGGCGCCGATCGCACGCGCCGACGGCGACGGGCTCGCGGTCGTCAGCGCGGTGTTCGGCTTCTGGCCGAAGTTCATGCAGTCTGAACGCGTCGACGACAACGGCCGCAGGAAGCGCAAGCTCGACACGGTCAACGCGCGTGCGGAGACGGTCGGCTCGTCGCGGCTCTACGGCAACGCCTGGCGCAACGGGCAGCGCTGTCTGATCCCGGTGCGCTGGATCTACGAACCCTGCTACGAGACGGGCCGCAACGTGTGGCACCGGATCGGCCTGGCCGGCTGGCAGGCGTACTGTGTCGCCGGCATCTGGCGACGCTACGTAAGCGCCGACGGCCGCGAGCGCATCGGCATGGCGATGCTCACGGTCGACGCCGACGGCCATCCGCTGTTCGCGCGCATGCATCGGCCCGGCGACGACACGCGCGGCGTCGTGATCCTGCGCCGCGACGACTACGACGAATGGCTGCATGCGCGCGACGTCGAAGCCGTGCGGCTCATGCTGGCGCTGCTGCCCGCCGACGAGATGGACGCCGCGCCGGAACCGCCTCTGCCGCCGCCCGCCGGCGCTTGATCTTTCATCTTTCATACGGATCGCTGACGGTCCGGAAAGGCTGATGCGCACGGCGTGCGCGCACCATCCCGACCGCACCGAGTGCCTCGGGTAATCACCTATATCGTCCTAGTTGTATATACAACAATATCCGCTGACCAATGTCGGTGCCCGTCGTTCGAACGGCGGGCGGAAGCCGGAGAAGCAGAAGCACTTCGAGAAATTGAAGCAGGGCGGCCCGACCCGGCGATCGTGTCGGCGACACCCTCCGTGATCCTCAGCATTCTGGAGATTTTCCGTGTCGACGAATTCCAGCGAAAGAGCCGGCGGTCTGATCGAGGTGCGCTCGATCGATTTCATTCCCGATGCCGAACGCCACGGCGGCCTGCTGAGCCAGTTCACGCTGTGGCTGTCGGCGAACCTGCAGATCACGGCGATCGTCACCGGCGCGCTCGCGGTCGTGCTCGGCGGCGACGTGTTCTGGTCGCTGATCGCGCTGCTGCTCGGCCAGCTCGTCGGCGGCGCGGTGATGGCGCTGCACGGCGCGCAAGGGCCGCAACTCGGGCTGCCGCAGATGATCTCGAGCCGCGTGCAGTTCGGCGTCTACGGCGCGATGATCCCGATCGTGCTCGTGTGCCTGATGTACATCGGTTTCTCCGCGAGCGGCTCGGTGCTGGCGGGGCAGGCCGTCGCGCAGCTGCTGCACGTCGACGACGCGGCCGGCATCCTGCTGTTCGCCGCGGTGATCGTCGCGCTGACGGTGTTCGGCTATCGCGCGATCCACTTCGTCGGCCGGATCGCGAGCGTGGTGGGCGTCGTCGCGTTCGTCTACATGTTCGCGCAGTTGTTTGCGCGCCACGACGTCGGCGCGCTGCTCGCCAACAAGCACTTTTCGCTCGCGAGCTTCCTGCTGTCGATGTCGCTGTCGGCATCGTGGCAGATCGCGTTCGGCCCGTACGTCGCCGACTATTCGCGCTATCTGCCGCGCTCGACGTCGTCGGCGGCCACGTTCGCCGCGGTCGGCCTCGGCTCGGTGATCGGCGCACAGGCCGCGATGGTGTTCGGCGTATTCGCGGCCGCGCTGGCAGGCAGCGGCTTCGCGCATCACGAGGTGTCGTACATCGTCGGCCTCGGCTCGACGGGCGCGGTCGCCGCGTTGCTGTACTTCAGCATCGCGTTCGGCAAGGTGACGGTCACGACGCTCAACGCATACGGCAGCTTCATGTCGATGGCCACCATCGTCAGCGGCTTTCGCGGCAAGCGCGCGGTGTCGTCGCGCAGCCGCGCCGCGTACATCTTCGGGATGATCTGCGTGTCGACCTTGATCGCGCTCGCGGGCCGCCATTCGTTCCTGAATGAATTCACCGCGTTCATCCTGTTCCTGCTCGCGTTCTTCACGCCGTGGAGCGCGATCAACCTCGTCGACTATTACTGCTTCACGCGTTCGCGCTACGACGTGCCAGCGCTGTCCGATCCCGACGGCCGCTACGGCCGGTGGAACGCGATGGCGATCACGATCTACGTGGTCGGCATCCTGGTGCAGCTGCCGTTCATGTCGACGCACATCTACACCGGCCCGCTCGTCGACGCGCTCGGCGGCACCGACATCTCGTGGATCCTCGGCCTCGTCGTGCCGGCCGCGCTGTACTACGTCGGCGCGCGCGCGTCGCGGCGCAGCATCCCGGAGCATCTGATCCTGCCGCTCGAACACGGCGGAATTCCGCACTGACGTCACGCGCCCCGCGCAGCGTTCGCGCCGCCGCATCGCGCGGCGCCGCACCCACGGCCCGGTGCGCGCGTGCCTACGCGCCGAGCCGCTCCGCGAGCGAATGGCGCTGCATGCAGCGCTCCATCGCATCGAGAAACGCCTGCTCGGCCGCGTTCATCCTGCGCTCGCGATGCCACAGCAGGAATACGTCGACGTCGATCAGCCCGTCGTCGGGCGGCAGGCGCCACAGGCGCTGCTGCGCGACGTCGTCGCGCACGATGTGCTCGGGCAGGCAGCCGATCCCGTAGCCGGCGAAGATCAGCCGCCGCACTTCATCGAGGCTCGGCGACGACGCGACGATGCGTCCGGTGAAGCCTTTCTGATCGCGGAACACGGTGAGCGGCGACAGGCTGTCGCCGATCTGGTCGCTGGTGAACGACACGAAGTTCTCCGCGAGCAGGTCTTCCATCCGCAACTGCGTCTGCCCGAACAGCCGGTGATGGCGGCCGCAATAGATCGCATAGCGCTGGCGCAGGAAGCAGCGCATCTGCAGCTTGTCGTGCGGCGTGCGGCACAGGCCGAGCCCGGCGGTGGCCGTCTTCTGCAGCAGCGACGACAGGATGTCCGACGAACGCATCACGTCGATCTGCAGGTCGATGCGCGGATACGCGCGATGGAATTCGGCGAGGAATTCGTCGTAGACGGGCGACTCGATGCGGCTCACCGTCAATAGCCGGATCGACCCGGTGAGGTCGGCGGTGCTGTCGTCGAGCTCCGTGTCGAGGCGCGACACGCCGCCGTAGATGTCGCTCGCGATCCGGTACACGGCTTCGCCCGCCGCGGTCGGCGCGAAGTGCGCGCCGCGCCGCTCGATCAGCTTGCGGCCGAGCGCGTCCTCGAGCCGCCGCAGCGCCTGGCTGACGGCCGGCTGCGTGACATGCAGGCGCGCGGCCGCACGGCTCACGCTGCGCTCCTGCATGATCACCAGGTAAGTGCGCAACAGGTTCCAGTCGAGGCGGTCGTTGACGAAGCGGGCGAGGTCGGCGCGCATCGGGGCTCCAGGCTGAACGTCGGAACGTTGGAATGGGTATTAGCCAGATTTATACGCGAAATAATGATTTGAAATTGGACTAATGATATGTGGCCGCCGATAAAGGAGGCGTGCCGCACCCGGCGGCACGGGGCCGCGACAGACGGCCGGCCATCACGATATTGCGCGTGCCGCGGCGCGCGTCAGGAGCCCCGCATGAGCCAGTCCCTTCCTAGCGCGCGTCAGCCGGCGCGTGCCGCGACCGCGGCGTTCATCGGCACGATGATCGAGTGGTACGACTTCTACATCTACGCGACCGCCGCCGCGCTCGTGTTCGGTCAGCTCTATTTCCCGTCGCACGACCCATTCGTGAGCACGATGGCGTCGTTCGCGACGTTTGCCGTGGGCTTCTTCGCGCGGCCGCTCGGCGGCATCGTGTTCGGCCATCTCGGCGACCGCATCGGCCGCAAGAAGGCGCTGATGACGACGTTGATGATGATGGGCGTCGCGACGGTGTGCGTCGGGCTGCTGCCCGACTATTCGAAGGTCGGCGTGCTCGCGCCGGTGCTGCTGGTGGCGCTGCGCGTCGTGCAGGGGATCGCGGTCGGCGGCGAGTGGGGCGGCGCGGTGCTGATGGCCGGCGAGCATGCGCCGCAGGGCCGCCGCACGTTCTTCGCGTCGTTCGCGCAGCTCGGCAGCCCGGCCGGGCTGATCCTGTCGCTGGTCGCGTTTCGCGCGGTCACGTCGATGGACAAGGCCGACTTCCTCGCGTGGGGCTGGCGCGTGCCGTTTCTGGCGAGCGCGGTGCTGCTGGTGGTCGGCATCCTGATCCGGCTGGGCGTGAACGAGTCGCCGGAATTCGCGCGCGTGAAAGAGGCGAACCGCACGGTGAAGCTGCCGGTCGCCGAAGTGTTCCGCTCCGCGTCCGGGCTCGTGCTGCTCTGCATCGGCGCGAACACGATCGGGATCGCGGGCGTCTACTTCACCAACACGTTCATGATCGCGTACACGACGCAGTACGTCGGCGTGTCGCGCTCGCTGATCCTCGACAGCCTGTTCGCGGTCGCGATCATCCAGTTCGTCGCGCAGCCGGCTGCCGCGTGGCTCGCCGAACGCATCGGCAGCGCGCGGTTCCTGAAGATCGCCGCGCTGCTCGCGATGCTGTCGCCGTACCCGATGTTCATGCTGGTGCAGGGCGGCACGTCCGCGTCGCTGATCGCCGGCATCGCGCTCGCGGTCGTCTGCATGGCCGGCTTCTATTCGGTGATCGCCGGCTTCGTGAGCGACGTGTTTCCGGCCCACGTGCGCTATTCGGCGATCTCGCTCGCGTACCAGGTGTGCGGCGCGCTCGCCGGCGGCCTGACGCCGCTCGTCGGCACCTGGCTGGCGCATCGCTTCACCGGCCAGTGGTGGCCGCTCGCGGTGTTCTACACGGGCCTCGCCGGCATCTCGCTGCTCTGCATCGTCGCGCTCGACGCACGGCGCGCGTCCCGGCCGGCTGCCGCCGAGGCGCTCGGCTCGCGCTGAATCCCGACGCTTCGATCAGCCGCGCCGCGTGTGGGCGAACGCTGCCGGTACGCGACCGTCGCAGGGCGTGCGCGGCGGGATCGGCAGCGTGCGGAAATCGATACCCCCGACGAACGAATTCATTGGAGTGCACATGAACGACTTGCTGGAAGTCGACGGCCATCGCCTGTGGCAAAGCCTCGCCGACATGGCGCGCATCGGCGCGACGCCGCGCGGCGGCGTGCGCCGCCTCGCGCTGACGGACGACGACCGCCGCGCGCGCGACCTGTTCGCGCAATGGTGCCGCGATGCGGGGATGACGGTGCGGGTCGATGCGATCGGCAACCTGTTCGCGCGGCGCGACGGCGCCGATGCGCAGGCCGCGCCGGTGCTGATCGGCAGCCATCTCGACACGCAGCCCGAGGGCGGGCGCTTCGACGGCGTGTACGGCGTGCTCGCGGCGCTCGAAGTCGTACGTGCGCTGAACGACGCGCGCATCGCGACCGACAAGCCGCTCGAGATCGTGTCGTGGACCAACGAGGAAGGTGCGCGTTTCGCTCCGGCGATGCTCGGCTCCGCCGTGTTCACCGGCGCGCTGCCGCTCGACGACGCGCTCGCGCGGCAGGATGCCGACGGCATCGCGCTCGGCGCCGCGCTCGACGCCTGCGGCTATCGCGGCACGCACGCGCCCGGCGGCGCGGTCGATGCGTACTTCGAAGCGCATATCGAACAAGGCCCGGTGCTGGAAGCGAACGGCACGACGATCGGCATCGTCACCGGCGGCCAGGCGATCCGCTGGCTCGATGTGCGCGTGACGGGCGTGGCCGCGCATGCGGGCACGACGCCGATGGCGTATCGCCGGGACGCGTATTTCGCGTGCGCACAGATCGCGCTGGAGCTGGAGCGGATCGTCGCCGGCTACGCGCCGCGCGCGCTCGCGACGATCGGGCAGATCGGCGTCCGCCACGCGTCGCGCAACACGATCGCCGGCGACGTGACGTTCACCGTCGACCTGCGCCATCACGACGATGCGTGCGTCGACGCGATCGAGCAGGCGTTGCGCGAAGCGTGCGCGCGCGTGGCCGCCGCGCGCGACGTGCAGGTGTCGCTCGACACGTGCTGGCGCAGCCCGGCGACGCCGTTCGATGCGGCGTGCGTCGATCTCGTCGCGCGGGCGGCGCACGCGTTCGGCTATGCGAGCGAGCGCATCGTCAGCGGCGCTGGCCATGACGCGATCGTGCTCGCGCGCCGCGTGCCGACCGCGATGGTGTTCATTCCGTGCGTCGGCGGGCTGTCGCACAACGAGGCCGAGGACGCGCTGCCCGACGACGTGACGCGCGGCGCGAACGTGCTGCTCAACGCGGTGCTCGCGCGCGCCGGTGTCGCGACGCACGCGGCGGCCGCCGCGTTCGACGCGTGACGAGACGAACCGACGAGGACAACGATGAAAACCTTCTTCCATCCCGAACAGTTGCTGCACCATCCGCGCACCTACCTGTCGCGCGGCAGGATGCGCGAGCCGCAGGAGGTGCCCGAGCGTGCGGCGCGCCTCGTCGCGGCGGTGCGCGCGCTCGACTTCGACGTGTGCGAGCCGGCCGACCGCGGCACCGCGCCGATCGCGGCCGTGCACGACATGAACTACCTGCGCTTTCTCGAGGAAGCGCACCGCGACTGGAAGCGGATGCCCGACGACTGGGGCGACGAAGTGATGTCGAACGTATTCGTGCGCGACCCGAACCCGCTGCGCGGGATACTCGCGAAAGCCGCGCGCTATCTGGCCGACGGCAGTTGCCCGATCGGCGCGCACACGTGGCGCGCGGCGTACTGGTCGGCGCAGAGTGCGCTCGCGGCGGCCGCGCACGTCAACGACGGCGCGCGCGACGCGTACGCGCTGTGCCGTCCGCCCGGTCATCATGCACGGCGCGACGCGGCCGGCGGCTTCTGCTATCTGAACAACGCGGCGATCGCCGCGCAGGCGCTGCTCGGCCGCCATCGCCGCGTGGCGGTGCTCGATACCGACATGCATCACGGGCAGGGCGTGCAGGAGATCTTCTACGATCGCGACGACGTGCTGTACGTGTCGATCCACGGCGACCCGACCAACTTCTACCCGGTCGTCGCCGGTTACGAGGACGAGACGGGCGCGGCGGCCGGCGACGGCTACAACCTGAACCTGCCGATGCCGCACGGCGCGCCGGAGTCGGCGTTCTTCGAGCGGCTCGACGATGCGTTGCGCGCGCTCGCGCGTTTCGAGCCCGATGCGCTCGTGCTCGCGCTCGGCTTCGACATCTACAAGGACGACCCGCAGTCGCAGGTGGCCGTCACGACCGACGGGTTCGGGCGGCTCGGCGGCGCGCTCGGTGCGCTCGCATTACCGACGGTGATCGTGCAGGAAGGCGGCTATCACCTCGAGAGCCTCGACGCCAACGCGCGCGCGTTCTTCAGCGGGTTCGCCGTCGCACGCTGAGCGTCGCGGGCGCGGCCGCCGCGCGCATGCCGCTGACGATGAAGAGCGCATCGGCATCCCGGTGCGGGCCGGTCGCCCGTTGCCGGTCGCCGGTAACCGGTTGTCGCGCCGCGTGCCGGCGTAATGCGGATCGCGCGGCGTTTACGAATTCGCGGCAACCGGTGCGCGCCGGCGTTGCGCCCGCTGCAGCGCGACCAGCGCGAGGCCGGCCGCGGCGATCAGCGCGCCGACGAGCGGCACGGCCGGGTAGCCGAAGCCGGCCGACAGCGCGGCGCCGCCGGCTGCCGCGCCGAGCGCGTTGCCGAGGTTGAACGCGCCGATGTTGACGGCCGACGCGAGGCCCGGCGCTTCGTGGGCCGCGCGCATCACGCGCATCTGCAGCGGCGGCACCACCGCGAACGTCGCGATGCCCCACACCAGCAGCGTGAGCGCGGCGCCGACGTGCGTGCGGGCGAGCAGCGGAAAGGCGGCCATCGTCGCGATCAGCAGCACCAGGAAGCCGATCAACGTGCCGTCGAGCGAGCGGTCGGCGAGCCGGCCGCCGGCGATGTTGCCGATCGAGAAGCCGACGCCGATCAGCACCAGCATCGCCGTCACGAAGGCGGGCGTTGCGCCGCTCACGTGCGCGAGCGTCGGCGCGACGTACGTGTACAGCGTGAACATCGCGCCGGCGCCGAGCACCGTCGTCGCGAGCGCACCGAGCACGACGGGACGCGTGAGCACCGCCAGCTCCGCACGCAGGTCCGGCATCTTGCCGGCGTCGCCCTTCGGCAGCGCCGCGAACAGGCCGGCGATCGCGATCACGCCGAGCGCCGCGGTGGCCGCGAACGACATCCGCCAGCCGATCATCTGCCCGAGCCAGGTCGCGGCCGGCACGCCGCCGACGTTGGCGATGGTCAGACCCATGAACATCGTCGCGACCGCGCTGGCCTGCCGCTCGCGCGGCACCAGGCTGGCCGCGACCACCGAGCCGAGCCCGAAGAACGCGCCGTGGTTCAGGCTCGTGACGAGCCGCGCGAGCAACAGCGTCGTATAGCCCGGCGCGACGGCCGACAGCAGGTTGCCGAGGGTGAAGATCGACATCAGCGCGATCAGCGCCGAGCGGCGCGACCAGCGCGCGAGCAGCAGCGTCATCAGCGGTGCGCCGGCCATCACGCCGATCGCATACGCGCTGATCAGCATGCCGGCCTGCGGAATCGACACGTGCACGCCGTCGGCGATCACCGGCAGCAGGCCCATCGGCGCGAATTCTGTCGTGCCGATGCCGAACGCGCCGGCGGCGAGCGCCAGCAGCGGCAGCGCGGTGCCGTGGGCCGCGCGGGAGGGAGAAGTGGAGTTGGGGTTCACGCGATGCCTTCCTGTCAGCGTTGCGCAACGGCAGCGGGCCGTCGCGGACAGCCTGCAGTGTGCCCACATTGTTCTGATGAAAAAAGCCGCATGCGCACGAAATAATCTTGATTCGATGTCAAGAATGCGTGAGGCGGGCGGCGTGCCCGCGCGCTGCGACGGCCGCGTCGGCGGGCCTCGAGCAAAAAAAGCCCCGGTCACAGGGGGACCGTGACCGGGGCGAAAAGGCATCCTCTCTTTGGCACGAGGAATGGATGCGCGCGAAGTATATTTCGCGGCATTGCGATTCGAAATGACGTTAAACGGCTGTTTTTGGCGTCAATTTAAAAATACCGACACGGTAATGTTGTGCGTTATGTATTTGAAAGGATTTTCGTCGGGGTGCTGAAGTGTTTAGTGCGCGATGGCCGCGAAGCCGGTCGCGGCGGCGGGCTGGCGGCCTGCCGGCCGAACGAGCGCCGACGAGCGCGGCTGCTGTGCGCGCTTGCGCTCAGTCCGCCTGGTCGACCACTGCGTGCACGGCTTCGAGAAACCGCGCGACGACGGGAGACGCCGGCACGGCCGCGCCGTCGAACACGAACTCGATGTCGAAGCGGCTCGCCAGCTCGTCGAGCGCGACGAGCCGGACCGTGTGCGGACACGTCGGCGCCGCGCTGTGCGGCACGAACGCGCAGCCCATGCCGGCCGCGACGAGGCCGATCAGCGTCGGGATGTCGCTGCCGACCTGCGCGATGCGCGGCGTGAAGCCCGCGCGCTCGCATTGCGCGATCAGGAAGCGGTGGTGCGCGGCCGAGCGCTGCGCGTCGAACCACACGAACGGTTGGTCCGCGACGTCCGCGAGCGAGCGCGGCGCATCGAAGGGCTCGCCGGGCGGCGCGGGCATCGCGAGCACGAAGCGGTCGCTCAGCAGCCGCACGCCGGACAGGTGCGGCGCCTCGTCGCGACGCCACGCCATGATCCCGCCGTCGAGCTGGCCGCGCACCAGCGCGTCGGCCTGTTCGGCCGACAGCATCGGCGCGATCGACAGCTTCACGTCCGGGCATGCGGCGCGAAACGCCTTCAGCACGTTCGCGAACACCGGCAGCGGCAGGCAGTTCGGCAGCGCGCCGAGCCGCAGTTCGCCGAGCTGGCCGGCCGCGCTGCGCAATGCGCGTTCGCGGCTGTCCCGCACCGTGGCGAGCACGGCGGTCGCATCGCGCAGGAAGCTCGCGCCGGCCGCCGTCAGCGTGACGCCCGTCGCGCGGCGGATCAGCAGCGGCGTGCCGATCGCGTCCTCCAGCTCGCGGATCTGCCGCGACAGCGCCGGCTGCACGATGCCTGCCGCGCGGGCGCCGCCCATCACGCTGCCGGCTTGCGCGACGGCCACGAAATAACGCAGGTGACGTAGTTCGATCTGACGCATGCGGGTGGGGACTCCGGTTTCCGGTTTCGGTTGGTGCGAATGATATGCCTGGCAAGCATGGCGAATACGCTTCGATGGTATTGGAAAAGCATGGCCCGCGTGCCGTACGATGGTTGCCGTTGCCGTTGCCGTTGCCGTTGCCGTTGCCGTTGCCGTTGCTTGATCGACGGCTGCGCCCGTCCCTCGTGTTCCATCGTGATCCACCATGCCGCTCCATATTCAGACGCCGTACCTCCGTTCGCACACCGCCTCCCGCCGGCTCGGCGCCGACGTCTGGTTGAAGCTCGATGCGCTTCAGCCGTCCGGTTCGTTCAAATTGCGCGGGATCGGCGCGGTGTGCGCGGCGCGACAGGCGGCCGGCGCGCGCCGCTTCGTGTCGTCGTCGGGCGGCAATGCGGGCATCGCGGTCGCGTATTGCGGGCGCGAACTCGGCGTGCCGGTGCTGGTGGTGGTGCCCGAGACCGCGTCCGTGCGCGCACGCGAACTGATTCGCGGCGAAGGGGCCGAGGTCGTCGTGCATGGCGCGAGCTGGGTCGAGGCCAACGCGTTCGCGCTGGCGGCCGTCGGCGAGCACGACGCATTCGTGCACCCGTTCGACGATCCGGTGTTGTGGCGCGGGCACGCGACGATGGTCGACGAGATCGCGGCCGTCGGCCCGAAACCCGACGCGATCGTGCTCGCGGTCGGTGGCGGCGGGCTGCTGTGCGGCGTGCTGGAGGGGCTCGCGCGCAACGGCTGGCACGACGTGCCGGTCGTCGCGGTGGAGACGGCGGGCGCCGACTGCTATGCGCGCTCGGTCGCGCAGCGGCGTCCGGTGGAACTGCCGGCGATCGAGAGCATCGCGACGTCGCTCGGCGCGAAGCGGCCGTGCGACGCGGCGCTCGAGTGGGCGAGCCGGCATCCGGTTCATCCGGTCGTCGTATCGGATGCGCAGGCGGTGGCCGCCTCGTTGCGGCTGGTGGACGAGCACCGGCTCGTCGTCGAGCCCGCGTGCGGCGCCGCGCTGGCCGCGCTCGAACGGCCGGTGCCAGTGCTGGCCGCGGCGTCGAACATCGCGGTGATCGTCTGCGGCGGCGTGACGGCGACCATCGAGCAACTGCAGTCGTGGAGCACTACGTTGCGATGAGGTGTGGCCGTCCGTGACGCTCGGCCGGTGAATGACGGCGATCGAGCCCGATGCGTGACGGCGGCGCGAACGGACGGTGGTGGCTTGTCGGTGTGACTTCGTGGTGTCTGTCGCGCGGGTTCGGCGGGGCTGGCTCGCGATTCGCGTTGCCGTGAGCGGATGCGAGCGCGGCGCGTGAGGTGGTCGGCCGCAGCGGCGCAGATCGCTATGCGACGACGAGGACGAGGGCGTGTCGTACCCGCCGTCGGCCGCATGCACGAGCGGCGCGCTCGCGATCGGTTCCGCACACGGCGGGCGAAGCGCCGACGCATCGAAGCACTGTGTCGCGCGAAACGTCCACCGTTCCGTCGCTACGTGCGCATGGCACGCGTGGACGAGGGGCGCGTGGTCAGTTGGCCGGCGCTGCGCTGACCGCGGTCGGCGCGAACGATGCTATGGGATCGGCGGTGGGTGCGGACGCCGACGTATTGCTTGCGGAGGCCGCAGCGGCGTGCGTGGTTGCCGTTGCCGTGGGACCGGACATTGCCAAAGCTGCGCTCGAAGCGACCGGCGTGCCGCGCGTGCCGGTGGGTGCCGACGCGGAAACCGCTTCCGACGCAGCGGCATGAGGCGGCGCAGACGAAGCCGTGGAAGCGAGGACGGGAGCCGAAGCGAGTGCTGCGGCCGTAGCCGATGCAGAAGCCGCAGCATGGGCCGCAGCCGAAGCAGCTGAACCGGCTGCCGAAATCGAAGCAGTCTCGAGTGCTTGCGGTGAAGCCGGAGAGAGCGTCGCGGCCGGAGCGGACGCCGAAGCCGAGGCAGGTGCAGCGGTCGAAACAGCGGCTGGCAGCGACGCAGTAGCTGAAGCCGGGCCGTGGGCTGAAACAGGAGCGGAGGCCGAAGCCGAAGCGAGTGCTGCCTCCGAAACAGCGGCTGGCAGCGATGCCGTAGCTGAAGCCGGGCCGAGGGCTGAAACAGGACCGGACGCCGAAGCCGGTGCGGGTGCCGAAGCAGGAGCAGGAGCAGGAACAGCTGTCGACCCCGAAGCAGGTGAAGGCGAAGCAGGTGCCGCGGCCGGAGCGTGTGTCGAAACTGGACCGTGGGCCGAAACCGGAGCGGATGTCGAAGAGGCTGCCGGCGCGGAGGCCGCTGCGGGTGCCGAAGCAGGTGCCGAAGCAGGTGCCGGAGCCGGAGCAGGTCCGGAAGCCGAAGCGGCACCAGCGGCAGAAGCCCGAACCGGAGCCGCAGCCGGACCAGTCGCCGAACCCGCTCCTCCACCCGGCGTCGCCCCGCGCATCGCACTCGGCGCGACCACGGCCGACCCAGCCGCCGCCCCCACCGGCCCCCCCGAACCCGGCGCGACCCCCGTCCCCGAAAGCGGCACCGGCGCGGCCGGCGGCGTCGGTACGACCGGCGTCGTCATCTTCATCGGTTCGCCTTGCGGCGTCGGCGCCGGCTCGGGCAGCGGCGCGACATGCTCCTTCTCCGCCGCTTTCACGGTCGCGCGATCGCGGCGGGCCGGATCGATCTTCAGGAAATGGTCGACCAGATTGAAAAAGCGTTCATAGAAGACGCCCGCCGGAATCGTCTCGCTCGCCGTTTTCACGAGCGCGTCGTCGCTCGAGCCGATCGGCAGCGACAGCGAGCCGAACACGCTCAGGCCGACGCTCGCCGACGTATTGGACTTCTTCAGCGTATAGCGGTCCTGCACCGCATTCACGTACGCGATGCTCGACGAGCCGTCGGCGTTCGCGTCCGCGCACACGACGTGAAACTCGATCACGACGTGCATGTCGTTGTTCGGCTGGAAGTTCTTGCTGCCGTCGACCGCATCGTTGCGCGACGACGACACCACGTAACCCTGGCTCAGCAGCGAGCGCCGCGCGGCCTCGCAGGCCGCCTCGGACTTCGCATGGAACGTATGCGCATACGGGCTGCTCGTCGCGTCGAACTGTTCCTGCTGATAGATCGGCTTGGGCGGCGACGAGCACGCGGCCAGCACGGTGGCGGCCGCGAGCGCGCACGAAACGGAGGACAGGCGAAATCGGTTGTGCATGGCGTCTTTCAGAGGGCTCGGCGAGTTGCCGCGACGGCGGGCGAGCGCGAGGTCGCGCGACGTCGGTGCGCGCACGGCGCGCGCGGCAATCTCGTATGGCCGGGGCGTCATTATAGTTTCGTTTGATGTCGCGCTCGCTTCAGTCGGCCGGCGTCGCGCGTGCCGCCGCGAGCAGTTGCGACGCCAGCGGATGGTGCTCGCCGCGGCGCGAGCGGATCGCGTGGATTTCCTCGGTCACGTCGCCCGCCCGCCCGAGCCGGCGCAGGCCGCGCAGCAGCGCCGCATCGTTCGCGCCGAGCTCGCTGAGCGGAAACACGCCGAGGCCGCGCGCGCCGAACACGGCCATCAGCGCGCTGTCCTCGAATTCGCCGGTCACGCGCGGCACGATCCGTTCCCGTTCGAGCCACAGGTCCAGGCGCGCGCGCAGCGCCGAATGCGCGGTCGGCAGCAGCACCGGCAACTCGGCGAGACACTGCGGAAAACGCTGCCGCGCGGCCGGTGTGACGAGCGCCGCGGGGCCGTACCAGTCGACCGGCGATGCGACGAGCCGCTCGCTCGTCACGCGCAGGTTCGAGCCGGCCGGCGCGCCCTGGCCGGCCAGCACGAGGTCGAGATGATGCAGCGCGAGCTCGGCCAGCAGCGCATCGTGTTCGCCCTCGTGGCACAGTAGCCGCAGCGCGGGCGTCTCGAGCACCGGCGCGAGGATCGCATGCGCGGCGAGCTTCGAGATGCCGTCCGCGAGGCCCACCGCGAGCCGCACGGTCGGCCGGCCGGCGGCCGCGCGCACGTCGTCGGGGATCAGCCGGCCCATCTCGAAGATCACCTCGGCGCGCGCATACGCGGCGCGGCCGGCGTCGGTCAGCGCGACGCCCCGGCCGGCCGGACGCAGCAACTGATGACCGAGCGACTTTTCCAGCTCCCGGACCTGCGCGCTGATCGTCTGCACGGCCATGTCGAGCCGCTGCGCGGCGCGCGCGAAACCGCCTTCCTTCACGACGACCCAGAAGTAGTACAGATGGCGAAAATTCAGCATCGCGACGATATATCGAAAAAACCGCACCAAAGCTCAGATTCTCGCTGATTTTTCCGAAGTCGTGGATTGCCTATCATCAGGTTTTCCTCTCGCGAACCGGGCCTTCCATGGACTACCTGCTGACGCTTGCCGCCGACCCCGCCGTCTGGGCCGCGCTTCTGACCCTCGTGGTGATGGAGGTCGTGCTCGGCATCGACAACCTGATCTTCATCTCGATCCTCAGCAACAAGCTGCCCGAAGCGCAGCGCGCGCGTACGCAGCGCATCGGCATCGCGCTCGCGCTCGTGATGCGCCTCGCGTTGCTGGCCAGCGTCGCGTGGATCGCCAGCCTCACCGAACCGGTGTTCACACTGTTCGGCCACGCGTTCTCGTGGCGCGACGTCATCCTGCTGTCGGGCGGCCTGTTCCTCGTCTGGAAGGCGACCACGGAGATCCATCACCACGTGTCGCACGACGGCGACGACGACGGCGCGCGCAGCGGCGCGGCCGGCCTGACGATGTGGGCCGCGGTCGGCCAGATCGTGATGCTCGACATCGTGTTCTCGATCGACAGCATCGTGACCGCGATCGGGATGACCGAGCACGTGCCGATCATGTTCGTCGCGGTGATCGTCGCGGTGAGCGTGATGCTGTTCGCGGCACAGCCGCTCGCGCGCTTCATCGACCGCAACCCGACCATCGTGATGCTGGCGCTGTCGTTCCTGGTCGTGATCGGCATGACGCTGATCGCCGAAGGCTTCGGCTCGCATGTGCCGAAGGGCTATATCTACGCGGCCATGGCGTTCTCGGCGTTCGTCGAAGGCATGAACATGCTGGCGCGGCGCGCGAAGGCGAAGCGCGCGGCGCGGGCCGAGCGTCACTGAGCGTAGCTGCGCGTCACCGAACGAGCCGGCGGGCGGGCGACGCCCGCCGCCGATGCGCAATCCAGTCCCGAAGGAGCAGCCTGATGAAATGCCCTGTCTGCAAGACGCCGGACCTGCTGATGGCCGAGCGCCAGTCGATCGAGATCGACTATTGCCCGACGTGCCGCGGCGTGTGGCTCGATCGCGGCGAACTCGACAAGCTGATCGCGCGCGAAACCGGCGAGGTACGGCCCGATGTACGGAACGACGCACGGGCTAACGCACCGGCTGACGGGCGGCCCGATCGCCACGCGCCGCGCGGCCGAGACGGGGGCTGGCCGCGCGACGCGCGCGCCGACGACGACCGCCATCGGCACGGCGGCCAGCGGCGCAAGCGGTCGGTGTTCGACCTGTTCGATTTCGATTGAACGCGGCCGCGCGGGCGCGGGCCGCCGCATGTGAAAAATCCCCGTCCGGGACCATGCCCGGCGGGGATTTCATCGCGTGTCGTCGGCGGCCGGTTCTCGCGCGCTTACGCGCCGCCGACCGTCACGTCGATACGGCGCGGACGCGCTTCTTCGCGGCGCGGGATCGTCAAGGTCAGCACGCCGTCGCGCAGGTTCGCGTCGATGCGCGTCGTGTCGAGATCGGCGCTCAGCACGAACGAGCGCACGAAGCGCGGCACGCGCACTTCCGCATGCCGCACGCGCAGGTCGGCCGGCGTGTCGATGCGCGCTTGCGCGTCGATCGTGAGCGTGTTGTCGTGCACCTTGACGTCAAGGTTCTCGCGCGGCACGCCGGGCAGATCGGCGCGCAGCGTGACGCGCTGTGCGTCCTCGACGATGTCGACGGCCGGCGTGATCGCGGGCCGGCGCGCGCCTTCGGCAGCGGCGGCGGCCGGCTGTGCGGCGTCGGTTGGACGTTCGGTCAGGGTCTGGCTCGTGTTCATGTCGGTCTCCTGAAGTTCACTGAACGGTGATGGCACGCGGCTTCGATTCCTCGCGGCGGCCGACGCGGATCAGCAGGCAGCCGTTTTCGTAGCGCGCGCTGACCTTGTCGGGATCGGCGTTCTGCGGCAACTCGACCACGCGGCGGAATGCGCCGTGAAAGCGCTCCTGCGCATAGGTGCGCACGTCGTCGCCGCCGTCCTGCGGCACCGGCTTGCGCTCGCCGCTGATGGTCAGCAGGTCCTTGTCGATCGACACGTCGAAGTCGGCGGCGGCCATGCCGGGGGCGAACGCGACGATTTCAATCGCGTCGTCGGTCGCGCCGATGTTCAGCGCCGGGAACGCGGTGGGCCGCACCGCTCGGATGCCGGTCGGCAGTTCGCCGAACAGGCTCGCCATCTGCCGCTGCAGGCGCGTGAATTCGTCGAACAGATCGTTGCCGAAATACATACCGCTCATGATGGTCCTCCTGAACGTGAAGCGCGGAATACGCGCCGACGCAGCCCCGTCGACGCGCACGGTGCGCGTGGTGGGCATTGCCTGATGACGCTTAGTTAGTGGCCGGCGAGCGGCATTTCAAGAGGGTGGATTGCAGCGGTGGCGGCGGCGTGTCGCGACGCGTCGCCGTGGCTCACGTTCGACGCCGCCCTCGACCGCCGCCACCGTCGCGACCGCGACGCATCCCGCTACAACCCCGCCGCCGCCGCGATCAGCGTCGCCTCGAGCGCAAGCGTCGAGCGTGACGCCGCGGCCGGCCGGTCGATCACGTATTCGAGCTCGCCGAGTTCCGGCAGCCCGGCGTCGAGCCGCGCGAGTCCGGCCGGGATCACGTAGCCGGCGAACGCGCTCACGCCGAGCCCGGCGCTCGCGGCCGCCCGCAGCACCGCGATGCTGCTGCTCACGACGGCGATCCGGTAAGGGCGGCCGACCGCTTCGAGCGATTCGAGCACGCGGCGCCGCGACACGCTTGGCTCCGGATGCATCGCGAGCGGCAGCACGGCCTCGTGGCCGGTGATCGCCGAATCGGGGCCGGTGCACCAGTACAGCGGCTCGCTGCGGATCACGCGGCCGCGCCGGCTGCCGGCGACGCGCTTGGCGAACACCAGATCGTGGCGGCCTTCGTCGAGCGCGTCGAACAGATCGCCCGACAGCCCGGTCGAGATCGCCAGCTCGACGTCCGGATTGCGCTGCACGAAGCTCGCGAGCGCGGCCGTCAGATGCGCGGACGCGAAATCCTCCGACATCGCGAGCCGCACCTTGCCGGACAGCGGCGGCCCGCACACCGACGTGACGGCTTCGTCCATCAGCTCGAGAATGCGCACCGCGTAGCGCAACAGCGCGTCGCCGTGCTGCGACAGGCGCACGTTGCGCGTGTCGCGCTCGAACAGCGGCCGGTCGAGCAGCTCCTCGAGGCGGCGGATGTGCTGGCTGACGGTCGACTGCGACAGGCTCACGCGCTCGGACGCGGCGGTGAAGCTGCCGGACTGCGCGACGGCGACGAAGCTGCGCAGCAGTTCGGGCGGTAACGGACGCATTGCTAAATCCACTGAATCGGTTTCGACAACTTCATAAATCGCCGGATTTTGCGGCGCTAGTATCGGATCACGCGCCAGTGCGGCCCTTCAAGGCCGGCCGCACCGGCGGCGTAGCCCGTGTCGCGCCGGCGGCTGCTTCGGTCAGTCTAAGCCATCCGGCGTTCGGCCCGAACCCGCATCATCCCATCGACCCCGAGAACGCGCTCGCACGACGAGCCGCCGGGCCGCGGCGCCGCGCCGCAGGAGACGGACAGTCCGCCCGGGTATCGGCGGCCGGGCCTCCCTCCCGCACGCGTCAGGCGCCGCACCAAGAGACTGGAGACGACTCATGATCATCTACGGAACCGCGCTGCTGGCGTTCTGCCATCTGGCCGGGCTGTTCCTCGGCGACCTGCTGGGCGCCGCGATCGGCGTGAAGACCAACGTCGGCGGCGTCGGCATCGCGATGCTGCTGCTGATCTGCCTGCGGCTGTGGCTGCACCGGCGCGGCTGGCTGCCGAAGGAGACGGAAGCGGGCGTCGGGTTCTGGGGCGCGATGTACATCCCGGTCGTCGTCGCGATGGCGGCGAACCAGAACGTCGTCGCCGCGCTGAAGGGCGGCCCGGTCGCGCTGCTGGCCGCGCTCGGCGCGGTCGCGATCTGCGCATGCTGCATCGCGGTGCTGGTGCGCACCGGACGCGACGACACGGCCTTCGCCGGCGTGCCGCAATTCGAAGAACAGTGACGGAGGCCGCCATGCTGCAGATGCTCGAAAAAACCGTCGCCCACAACGGGCTCGTCGCGTCGTTCGCGCTGGTCGGCCTGATCATGTGGCTGTCGTCGATCGCGTCGCGCCGGCTCACGTTCGGCCGCGTGCACGGCTCCGCGATCGCGATCGTCATCGGTCTTGCGCTCGCGTACGTCGGCGGCGCGTTCACCGGCGGCGACAAGGGCCTCGCCGACGTGCGGCTGTTCGCCGGCATCGGCCTGATGGGCGGTGCGATGCTGCGCGATTTCGCGATCGTCGCGACCGCGTTCGAAGTGCAGCCGGCCGAGGCGCGCAAGGCCGGCCTCGTCGGCGTCGTGTCGCTGTTGCTCGGCACCGTGCTGCCGTTCATCGTCGGCGCGAGCATCGCGCGCGCATTCGGCTACACCGATGCGGTCAGCATGACGACGATCGGCGCGGGCGCCGTCACCTACATCGTCGGGCCGGTCACCGGCGCGGCGATCGGCGCGAGCTCCGACGTGATCGCGCTGAGCATCGCGACCGGCCTCGTGAAGGCGATCATCGTGATGGTCGGCACGCCGGTTGCCGCCAACTTCATGGGGCTGAAGACGCCGCGCTCCGCGATGATCTTCGGCGGGCTGGCCGGCACGGTGAGCGGCGTGAGCGCGGGGCTCGCCGCGACCGATCGCCGGCTCGTGCCGTACGGCGCGCTGATCGCCACGTTCCACACCGGCGTCGGCTGCCTGCTCGGGCCGTCGCTGCTGTTCTTCGCGACGCGCGCGCTGGTCGGCGCGTAGCGTGCGCCGGCGGCCCGCGCGGCTCGTGCGTGCGGCCGGCACGCGCGTGCGGCGACCGGCCGCATCCATCGCGGCGCCCTCTGAGTCGCATTCGTCATCATCATCAATCGGCGGCAGCCCGCGGCTTAGAATGCCGCTGAACCACCGAAGCGGGAGAACTCTTCATGACCGGATGGAATCACGCGCGGCAGGCGCGCGACGCACGCATCGCGGCCGGCGCGGCGTTCGCGCGCGGCAAGCGCGTCGATGCGCGCGACGCCGTCGCGCTGCTCGAAGCAGTGCTGCGGCCGGGCGATCGCGTGTGCCTCGAAGGCGACAACCAGAAGCAGGCCGACCTGCTCGCCGTCGCGCTCGCCGACGTCGACAACGCGAAGATCCACGACCTGCACATGGTGCAGTCGGGCGTCGTGCTGCCCGAGCATCTCGACGTGTTCGAGCGCGGCATCGCGAAGCGGCTCGACTTCGCCTATTCGGGCCCGCAGTCGCAGCGCATCGCGAAGCTGCTGTTCGGCGGCAAGATCGCGCTCGGCGCGGTGCATACGTATCTCGAGCTGTTCGCGCGCTACTTCATCGATCTGACGCCGCAGGTCGCGCTGATCGCCGCCGTCAGCGCCGACGCCGACGGCAACCTGTACACCGGCCCGAACACCGAGGACACGCCGACCGTCGTCGAAGCCACCGCGTTCAAGGACGGCATCGTGATCGCGCAGGTCGACCGCATCGTCGACAAGGTGCCGCGCGTCGACATTCCGGGCGACCGCGTGCATTTCGTCGTCGAGGCGGGGCGGCCGTTCTACGTCGAGCCGCTGTTCACGCGCGACCCGGCCGCGATCACCGAAACGCAGATCCTGACCGCGATGCTCGCGATCAAGGGCATCTACGAGCCGTACGGGATCAAGCGGCTGAACCACGGCATCGGCTTCAACACGGCCGCGATCGAGCTGCTGCTGCCGACCTATGGCGCGAAGCTCGGGCTGAAGGGCAAGGTCTGCACGCACTGGGCGCTCAATCCGCACCCGACGCTGATCCCCGCGATCGAATCGGGCTGGGTCGAACAGATTCACTGCTTCGGCTCCGAAGTCGGGATGGACGACTACATCCGCGCGCGCTCCGACGTCTGGTTCACCGGCCCCGACGGCTCGCTGCGCTCGAACCGCGCGTTTTGCCAGACGGCGGGCCTCTACGCGTGCGACATGTTCATCGGCTCGACGCTGCAGATCGACCTGGCCGGCCATTCGTCGACGGTCACGGCCGAGCGCATCGCCGGTTTCGGCGGCGCGCCGAACATGGGCAGCGACGCGCGCGGCCGGCGCCATCCGAGCGAGCCGTGGCTGAAGGCCGGCGCGCAGGCCGACCCCGACACGCCCGCGGCGCTCAGGCGCGGCCGCAAGCTGGTGGTGCAGATCGGCGAGACGTTCGGCGACAAGAACGTGCCGATGTTCGTCGAGAAGCTCGACGCGCTGAAGCTCGCCGACAAGCTGCAGCTCGATCTCGCGCCGATCATGGTCTACGGCGACGACGTCACGCACATCGTCACCGAGGAAGGGATCGCGAACCTGCTGATGTGCCGCGACCTCGACGAGCGCGAGCAGGCGATCCGCGGCGTGGCCGGCTACACGGAGGTCGGCCGCGGCCGCGACCGCCGGATGGTCGAGCGCCTGCGCGAGCGCGGCGTGATCCGCCGCCCGGAGGATCTCGGCATCGATCCGCTCGACGCCGACCGCCGCTGGCTCGCCGCGCGCTCGATCAAGGACCTCGTGCACTGGTCGGGCGGCCTCTATGCGCCGCCGGCCCGGTTCCGCAACTGGTGAGGAAGACGGGATGGAACAGTTGAACTATCGGTTCGCCGCGCGCGCGCGTGCGAAGGGCCGGCTGGCCGCGGCGCTCGTCGGCGTGGTCGCGTCGGGCAACCTGGAGGTGCTCGTCGAGCGCGTCCTGCCCGACGATCAATGCGAGATCGACATCCGCACCGCGGCGGTCGGCTTCGGCGCGGTGTGGCGGGCCGTCGTGGCGGACTTCGTCGAACGGTGCGCGCCGGGCGGGCTGAAGCTGTCGATCAACGACGGCGGCGCGCGGCCCGACATGGTGTCGCTGCGGCTCGCGCAGGCCGTGCGCGCGATCGAGGGGGACGCATGACGAACCCGGCGATTCACGACCACGACGCGCCCGCGTTCGTCGCGAACGACGCGAGTTGGTACGAGGCGTCCGCGCGGCAGCGCATCGACGCGCTGCTCGATGCGGGCAGCTTCGACGAATTCCTCGGGCCGGCCGAACGCGTGGCGAGCCCGCATCTGCCGCTGTTCGGGCTGCCGCAGCAGTTCGACGACGGGATGGTGGTCGGCCACGGCCGGCTCGACGGCAGGCCCGTGCTGATCGCCGCGCAGGAAGGCCGCTTCATGGGCGGCGCCTTCGGCGAAGTGCACGGCGCGAAGCTCACGGGGCTGCTGCGCGCGGCGCGCGAGGTCGGCAAGCCGGTGTTGATCCTGTTCGATACCGGCGGCGTGCGGCTGCAGGAAGCGAACGCGGGCGAGCTCGCGATCGCCGAGATCATGCGGGCGCTCGTCGACGCGCGCGCGGCCGGCGTGGCGGTGCTCGGGTTGATCGGCGGGCGCGCCGGCTGCTACGGCGGCGGCGGTCTGCTCGCGGCCTGCTGTTCGGCGCTGGCGGTGTCCGAGCAGGGACGCATCAGCGTGTCGGGGCCCGAGGTGATCGAGACCAATCGCGGCGTGGAGGAATTCGACGCGAAGGATCGCGCGCTGATCTGGCGCACGATGGGCGGCAAGCACCGGCGGCTGATCGGCGGCGCGGACCGCTACGTCGCCGATACGCCGGCCGCGTTCCGTGCGGCGGCGCTCGAACTGCTCGGCTGCGCGCCGGCGTTCGATACGGCGATGCTGCGCGCGGAGCAGGCGCGTCTCGAAGCGCGCGTCGCCCGCTTCGGCCGATGTGCGGATGCGCTCGACGTGTGGCGCGCGCTCGGCGCGGATCGGCCGGAAGCGATTCCCGGCATGCCCGACGACGCATTCGCCAAGCTCGCCGACCATTTACAGGAGCCGCAGCATGACGCTCGATGAAGTACTGACCTCGCTGTTTCCCGCGGGCCATTCGATTGCGCGCGATGGCGGCCTGCTGACGGGCTCGGCGCAACTGGGCGGCACGCGCGTCGACGTGATCGGCGTCGCCGAGCGTCTGCCGTTCGGCATCGACGAAGCGCTGGCGCTCGCGTCGCAGGTGCTCGCCACGATCGAGCGCGGCGGCGACACGCCGATCCTCGTGCTCGTCGACAGCGACAGCCAGCGGATGAGCAAGCGCGACGAACTGCTCGGCCTGAACGAAGGGCTGTCGCATCTCGCCAAATGCCTGATGCATGCGGAGCTCGCCGGGCACCGGACGATCGGCTTGCTGTACGGCCATACGGCCGCCGGCGCGTTCATCGCGACCGCGCTCGCGACGCGCACGCTGCTCGCGCTGCCGGGCGCTGAGCCGGAGGTGATGGACCTGCCGTCGATGTCGCGCGTGACGAAGCTGCCGATCGACGTGCTCGAGGCGATGGCGCGCTCGACGCCGGTGTTCGCGCCGGGGCTCGACAATCTCGTGAAGATGGGCGCGGTCGACGCGGTGCTCGATCCGGCCTGCGCGCTCGACGCGCAGGTCGGCGAGTGGCTCGCCAGGCCAGTCGATCGCGGCGACACGCGCGCCGCGCGCGGCCGCCCGGTCGCGGCCGACGTCGCGCGTCGCGTCGAGGCGCTCGCGCGTGCCGCGCGCTGACGCACCGCTGCGCCGCCACACGCTCGTCACGCTGACGGCGGCCGGGTGGTCCGCCGCGTTCGCGCGCGATCCCGCGCTCGCGGCCGATCCGGTCGTGCATGCGTGGGCTGCCGACGGCCGGCCGCTGATCGTGCGCCGCGCCACGCCCGACGAAGCCGACGCGGCGCGCGTGCCGCTCGGCATCCCGTTGCCGCCTGCCGCCGGCAAGCGGCGCGTCGCGCTGAACGTCGCGGCCGATGCCGTCGCAGCGCGTCGCGCGTTGCCGGCGCTGGCCGACGTGCTCGCCGCCGCGCCCGCCGCATGGCAGCCAACGCTGCGCGAACTGGCTGCGCTGGGTGCGCGCTGCGGCGTCGAGGGGCGCGTGTTCGGCAGCCTCGCATGGCAGACGCTGACCGGCGAACGCTATCTGAGCGACGGATCCGATCTCGACGTCGTGTTTCCGCTGCCGGCCGCGGCGCTGCGCGACGCGCTGCTCGACGGCCTCGCGGCGCTCGACGCGCGCGCGCCGATGCGCATCGACGGCGAATTGCTGCGCGACGACGGCGCCGGCGTGAACTGGCGCGAACTGTACGCGCGGCTGCCGGAAGTCGCGGTGAAGACGGCGCTCGCCGTCGAATTGATGTCGGTGGAAGCCTTCGCGCGAGGTGTGCGATGAATGCGTGGGCTGCGTGCCGCACGCTCGCGCCGTCCGGCGCCGAGCGCATCGCCGAACTCGCCGAGCGCAGCCTCGTGCTCGAAATCCGGACTTATCCGAAACCGGGGCTCGTCAGTCACGTCGACACCGGCAGCCATGCGGACATGGACGCGGCGACGTTCGCACGCAGCGCGGCCGTGCTGCGGCCGTACTTCGCGGAACTCGCCGAGGCCGGCGCGCGCGACGCGGACATGGGCGCGCTGCGCAAGATCGGGCTGCGCGCGGAACATGCGATGCTTGCGGCGACGGGTGGCGTGAACACGCATCGCGGCGCGATCTTCGGGCTCGGGTTGCTGTGCGCGGCGGCCGGCCGGCGCGCCACGGCCGATGCAGCCGGTGCGGCCGCCCGCACGATGACGCTCGGCGCATTCGTCGCACGACGGTGGGGCGCTGAGATCCTCGGCGGCCCGCGGCTGCCGGACAGCCACGGCGAGCGCGCGAGCCGTCGCTACGGCGTCGGCGGCGCGCGCGGCGAGGCGGCCGGCGGCTTCGCGACGGTATATCGCGTCGGCTTGCCGGCGTTGCGGCGCGCCGCGCGCTGGATGCCGGGCGACGCGGAAGCCGCGCGCGTCGAAGCCTGCTTCGCGCTGATCGCCGCGCTCGACGATACGAACCTGCTGCATCGCGGCGGGCGCGACGGGCTCGACTTCGCCCGCGCGAGCGCACGCGCATTCGTCGCACGCGGCGGCATCCGCGCGCGCGACTGGCGGCTGCGCGCCGTTGCCGCGCACCGCGCGTTCGTCGCGCGCCGGCTCAGCCCCGGCGGCGCGGCCGACCTGCTCGCGATGAGCGTATTCGTCGACGCGCTCGACGCGGACGAGGCGCAACGATGACGCTCGCGATCCTGTGTTCAGGGCAGGGCGCGCAGCGCGCCGACATGTTCGAGCTGACCGGTGCGGCGCCGCAGGCCGAACCGCTGTTCGCACACGCGGGCCGGCTGCTCGGCGACGATCCGCGCGACTGGGTGCGGCGCGCCGGGCCGGACGCGCTTGGCGAGAACCGCGCAGCGCAGATCCTCTGCACGTTGCAGGCGCTCGCCGCGACCGCACTGCTCGCGGCCGCGTGGCCGCGCCGCCGCTGCGTGGCCGGTTACAGCGTCGGCGAAGTCGCGTCGTGGAGCGTGGCCGGGATGATCGATCGGCACGACGCGCTGGAGCTCGCCGATGCGCGCGCGCGTGCGATGGATGCGGCCAGCGGCGGCGATGAGCGGATGGTGTTCGTGCGCGGGCTTGCGCGCGCGCAGCTCGCGGGCCTGTGTGACGGCCGCGACGCGGCGATCGCGATCGCGAATCCGGGCGATGCGTTCGTGGTGGCCGGCGCCCAGCCCGACGTCGCCGCGGTGGCCGACGCTGCGGCGGGCGCGGGCGCATTGCGCGTCGCGCCCGTGTGCGTGCGGATCGCATCGCACACGCGCCGGCTGGCGGCAGCGGTGCCGCTGTTTCGCGCGTCGCTCGCCGCGGCGAACGTGCGCCGGCCGCTACCCGGCACGCGCGTGTTTGCCGGGATCGATGGCGGGTCGGTGCTCGATGTCGACGTGGGGCGCGACAAGCTGGCGCGGCAGATCGCGGAGCCGGTCGAATGGGCGGCGTGTCTGGCCGCCTGTGTCGAGGCCGGCGCAAGCGCGTTCCTCGAACTCGGGCCGGGCCGCGCGCTCGCCGAGATGGCGGCGGCCGCGTATCCGGCGCTGCCGGCGCGCAGCGTCGCCGATTTTCGCTCGGTCGACGGCGTCGAGAGCTGGCTCGCGCGGGTCGCGGGCGACTGAACGGTAGCGCGTGGCGCGGCGCGATCGGATGCAATTCGGCGTGTAGCTCGGCACGTTACTCGGCGCGCAATCCGGCACGCGACACGGCCCGCGCGATCGCCGTGGCGCAACGGGTGTTGCGCCGGCGCAGCACCGTGTCGGCTAGCGCTTGCCACGCGAATTGGCATCGCTAAAATGGCGCGCGCCATGAGACCAGCCGCCATTCTTCTCGCCGCGCTCGGCTGCGCGGCGAGCGCCCACGCCAGCCCCATTCCGTCCGACGCCGCGTCGGTCGGCACGTACTTCTCCTATGACAATGTGGCCGCCGACGCGACCGTCGACCTGATCGACAACGCGCAGCGGCGCGTGCTGCTGGCCGGCTATGCGCATGTGCCGCCCGCGGTCGCGGCCGCGCTGCGGGCGGCGCGCGCGCGCGGCGTCGACGTGCGCGTCGTGCTGGTGCGCTCGGCGCGTGCAGGCAGGTATAGCGGCGCCGGTTACCTGAAAGCGGCCGGCATCGACGTCGCGATCGACTCGCGGCACGACGATCCCGCGCCGCGTTTCGCGATCGTCGACGACAACGTCGCGCTGCCGACGCTGTCCGAAGGCGCTGCCGCGCACGCGGAGACGGTCAACGTATTCCAGCGCGCGCCGGAGCTCGCGCAGTCTTACGCGCAGTCGTTCTGGCGTCTGTACCGGCAGGCCGCCGGGCGGTGAGCGGGCGGGGCGGGCTGCGCGGCTTATGAGCCGCGTGTCGGCGCGCTCCGCGTTGCGAGCTCCGCGCGCAGCGGGCCGGCTCGGGTTCTGGGCCGCGTTGGTCGACCGCCCAACTTTCGCGCGACGCTCTTCGTCGCGTTCCCTGCGGGCGGTGCCCGATACGCCGGTATGACCCCGCTTGCATCGGCGTCAGCGATGAACCATGCTCGTTGAACGGGCGCAGGTGCGGCTCGGCATCGATCGCGGTAGCGCGTACCGCATGTCCCGCATCTTTCATCACGCATCCCGCCCCGAAGCCCCGAAGCCCCACAACCGCGTCGCGACAGCATGGCCCCGAACCTGCCCGAATGTTTCACCGATCGCGCCGACGCCGGGCGCCGGCTCGCGCATGCGCTCCACGGCTATGCGGACCGTCGCGACGTCGTCGTCCTCGCGCTGCCGCGCGGCGGTGTGCCGGTTGCGTTCCCCGTCGCGCAGGCGCTGCGCGCGCCGCTCGACCTGCTGATCGTGCGCAAGCTCGGCATGCCGTCCGATCCGGAGCTCGCGATCGGCGCGCTCGCGACGGGCGGCGCGATTCATCTGCGGCATGCGGCGATTCGCGCGATGGGCGTGACGCGCGACCAACTGGCCGACGTGATCGCGCGTGAAGCCGCCGAGCTGCAGCGCCGCGACGCGCTGTATCGCGGCGCGCGGCCGCCGCTGCCGGTCGAAGGGCGCGTCGTGATCGTCGTCGACGACGGCGTCGCGACCGGCGCCTCGATGCGCGTCGCGCTGCAGGCACTGCGCGCGCGCCGTCCCGCGCGCATCGTGGCTGCCGTGCCCGTCGCGCCGGCCGGTGCCGCGCATATGTTCGACGACGTGGCCGACGCGTTCGTCACGGTGTTGCAGCCCGCGCGGTTCTTCGGCATCGGCCAGTTCTATGCGGATTTCGACCAGGTCGGCGACGACGAGGTGCGCGCGCTGCTCGACGCGGCACGCGTCCGGCACGACGGGATCAGCCCCGCCTGATGCGGCGCCGGCGCGGCCGCGGGCGTTCGGCTTCGGCCTGCGCGAACATCCGCTGCAGCGCCGGGTGGACGTCGGCGTGCCAATGGTCGCCAGTGAAGAGGCCGTAGTGATCGCACTCGTCGACATCGACGCGATGACGCTCGCCGGCCGTCAGCCCGCCGCACATGTCGAGCGCCGCATGGGTCTGCCCGGCGCCGGTGACCGCGTCGCAGCGGCCTTCGACGGTCAGCAGCATGACGCCGCGCAGCGCGGCCGGCTCGACGCGCCGGCCGCCCACGTCCCACGTGCCGTTGGCGAGGCACATCCGCTGGAACACGATGTCGACGGTATCCAGAAAATACTCGGCCGGCATGTCGAGCAGCGCCGTGTACTCGCGCAGGGCGCGCCGTGCGTCGGCCAGCGCCGCCATGTCGACGCGCGATGCGGCGCGCGCGTAGTTTTCGATCAACGACATGAAACGCTGCGGATACAGCAGCGCGATTTCGCCCTGCTGAAGATAGGTCGGGAACACGTGACGGCCGTGGCCGGGGAAGCATGGCGGCACGATATCGATCAGATGACGGCGGCACCACGCGAGCGAATGCGACGCGGCCGTCGTGCCGAGCGCGCTGGGATTGACGCGCGCGTCGATTGGGCCGCCGATCAGCGTGATGCTCGCGGGCGGCGGCAGGCCGCGCGCGGCGCGCAGCGCGAGCGCGCCGAGCGCGGGCACCGTCGCCTGGCATACGGCGACGACGTGCAGCGGCCGGGCGTCGCTCGCGAGCGCGTCGACGAAGCCGTCGAGCGTCGCCACGTACTCGTCGAGCCCGAAGCGGCCCGCGGCGAGCGGGACGTCGCGCGCATTGACCCAGTCGGTCACGCAGACGTCGCCGTCCGCGAGCAGCGCCTCGACGGTTTCGCGCATCATCACGGCCGCGTGCCCGGCGAGCGGCGCGCACAACAGCACGGTGCGGCGCGTGCCGGCTTGCGCGAAGCGTCGCAACTGGCAGAACGGCGTGTGCGCGACGATCCGCTCGTCGATGCCCGGCTCGCGCAGCTCGAAGCGCGGCGGGCCGGCGGCCGGGCCGAGCAGCGGCTCGAACAGGTCGTCGTAACACGTGGACGCGCTGTGCGGCAGCGTCGCGGCCGGCCACACGTCGAACGCGTGACGCGTCGCCGCGCGCCAGGCGCGCATCCATTCCCGCTGCTGTTCGACGACGGCGTACCACATGGGAGACCTTGACGCGGAAGGGGCGTGAATCTGCATTATGGTCATTCCGGACGCGCCGCGGGTGTCCGATGCGTGACCGGGTGATGCGCATCAATCGCGCGGGGGGCCGCGCGTCGCTAGGCGGCCGCCTGCGTCGCTGCTACAGTCGATGGCCCTGGTTTGTCACTCGGAGCGTTTGCAATGAAGCTGATCGGTATGCTGGATTCCCCGTTCGTGCGCCGTGTCGCCATTTCGGCGAAGCTGCTGGACCTGCCGTTCGAGCACGAGTCGGTTTCGGTGTTTCGCCATTTCGACCGGTTCCGCGAGATCAATCCGGTCGTGAAGGCGCCGACGCTCGTGACCGACGATGGAGTCACGCTGATCGATTCCTCGCTGATCGTCGACTACCTCGACCATCTCGTCGCGCCGGAGCGGCGCCTGTTGCCCGAGGCCGTTGACGCGCGGTTGCGCGCGCTCGTGCCGGTCGGCTTCGCGCTGGCCGCGGCCGAGAAGACGGTGCAGGTCATCTACGAACAGGCGCTGCGGCCGGCCGACAAGCAGCACGCGCCGTGGCTCGAGCGCGTGCTGGGCCAGCTCGAGGCCGCGTACGGCGAACTCGAGCCGCTGGTGGCGGCCGCCAACGGCTGGCTCGGCGGCGCGCGGCTGCTGCAGTCCGACGTGACGGTGGCCGTCGCGTGGCGCTTCACGCAGTTCATGACCGCCGAATATGCGCCGCTCGCGCGGATCGATCCGGCCCGTTATCCGGCGCTCGCTGCGCATTCGGCGCGGGCCGAGCAGCTTCCCGCCTTCGTCGAAACGCCGCTCGATTGAACGCGGCGGCGCATCGCGCCGATATGCGAGCGAGCGCGGGGAACGCTCTGCGATCCGCTTGAGCCGCGCCGTGTCGCTGCGCGCTGCGCGCTGCGCGGTGCGGGCGTCCCGCACGGCCCGACCGCGCGGTTCGCCGACGGCCGTGCGATAGCCCCACGCACGTTGGTCCGACCCACGGCGCGGCTACCCGGCGCGTTCGCGCAACCCCGACACAGCCGCCCCCACAGGCCCCCGAACGACGCCGTCAGCCGCACCAGCCAAGGGCGTGGCCGATTGTTCACCGGCGGCAACAAGTGACTTCGCAAATGTGCCGTTTATCGGGATCAGGGTGATCCCTAGAATTCACTCCATCGAATATGCGTTGTCTGATGGAGCCGAAGATGAGAGCCCTGATCGAATCGAGCCTGTACCACCCGTCCGTCGTGTTGCCGCTCGCCGCGCTGACGCAGCTGATGGTCGAGCGCGATTTCAATCTCGGCCAGGTCGGCCTGATCGTCGCGGCGCGCGGTGCCCAGGCTGCCGTGTCGCGCTCGCGTGCGCTGATCTTCTGCCGCGAATGCGAAGCGCACGCCTGAACGCCGCTTCGGCGAACGAATAAAGGAACGCCCGGCCGGCAGGCGCCGGTCGGGCGAATCGGAGTAGATCTGGCCCCGGCTATTGCCGGGGTTTTTATTGGGCGCTCATTGGGCGCTTGTTGAGCACTCAGGCGCGTGCGGCCGACACGACGCCGTAGATTTCGGCTTCGTCCTCGTCGCGCAGCTGGCGCACCAGCTGGTGTGCTTCGCGGTGCGTCGCGACGGCCGGCGGCGAGCCCTTGAGCGGCTGACGCGCGGTCTCGGCGAGCGCGACGACCGACACGATGCCGATCACGGCGGCGCCCATCATGTAATAGGCGGGCATCATCAGGTTTTGCGTCACGTCGACGAGCCAGGCCGTCACCAGCGGCGTCGTGCCGCCGAACAGCGACACCGACACGTTGAAGCCGATCGCGAGCGCGCCGTAGCGGATCTCCGTCGGGAACAGCGCGGGCAGCGCCGACGGCATCACGCCGGTGAAGCACGACAGCAGCACGCCGAGGATCAGCAGGCCGCCGAACACCGACGCGGTGGTGCCCGCATGGATCAGCATCATCGACGGGATCGACAGCGCCAGCAGGCCCACGCAGCCGGCCAGCATGACCGGCTTGCGGCCGATGCGGTCCGACAGGCGGCCGGCCGCGAGCGTGAGCGGCATCATCAGCACCATCACGATCAGCACCAGCACGAGGCTGTGCGACTCGTCGAAGTGCAGCGTGGACGACATGAAGCTCGGCAGGTACGACAGCACCATGTAATCGGTCACGTTGAAGATCAGCACGAGGCCGACGCAGAGCAGGAGCGCGCGCCAGTTGGCGAACAGCGTTTCGCGAAAGCGCGTCTTCGGCACGGCCTTGTCCTGCGCTTCGCGCGCTTCGGCCTGACGCTTGAACGCCGGCGTCTCCTCGAGCTTCATCCGGATGTACAGCCCGATCAGGCCGAGCGGCCCTGCGATCAGGAACGGCACGCGCCAGCCCCACGACAGCAGCGCGTCCTCCGACAGCGACGCGGTCAGCAGCGCGACGACGCCGGCGCCCATCACATAGCCGATCAGCGTGCCGAACTCGAGGAAGCTGCCCATGAAGCCGCGGCGCTTGTCGGTCGAGAACTCGGCGATGAAGGTGGCGGCGCCGCCGTATTCGCCGCCGGTGGAGAAGCCCTGCACGAGGCGGGCGACGAGCAGCAGCACGGGCGCCATGATGCCGATCGACGCGTAGCTGGGGATCAGGCCGATCGCGAAGGTGCCGACGGCCATCATGATCATGGTGGCGGCGAGCACGCGCTGGCGGCCGATGCGGTCGCCGAGCGGGCCGAACACCATGCCGCCGAGCGGGCGCACGACGAACGCGGCCGCGAACGTGCCGAAGGTAGCGAGCAGCTGCGCGGACGGGCTGCTCGACGGGAAGAACACCTTGCCGAGCGTGACGGCGATGTAGCTGTAGACGCCGAAGTCGAACCATTCCATCGCATTGCCGATGGCCATTGCGCTGACGGCGCGCTTGAGCAGGCTCTGGTCGACGACGGTGATGTCGTCCGCGGCGAGCGGGGCCTCGCCGGACGACGGGGAAGGGGAAGCAGCGATCGGGCTGACGTGTGTTGCGGTCAAGGTCATGCACTCCTTTGACTGCGCCGGAACGGATGGCCGTCCGACACGGTTTGCCGGCAAGCGCGAGGTCGTGTGCAGCGCGTCGGGGCAGGCCTTTAAGCACTTACTGCGCGAATGGCGGTAAAGAGCCGCAAGGGACTGCTTCGACGCGGGCCCGATGGGCCGCCGCGACGGTGCGCTCATGAAGAATGGGCCGCGTGATGCAGGCGGCGGATACCGGTGCGGACGAAAGTCCGGCGCTCCGGCAAGTGCCCCGGAAGGGCAACGAAACGAGAAAAGCGGGCCTGTCGGGCGGGCTTTCCTGTGGATGCAATGTCGATCGAAGCGCCGGCCTGCAGGCGCGGGCGGCATTCGATCGAGATCGAAAAAGAAAGAGATTCGAGGTTGAAACAGGCGACATGATAGCACGATGACAGACGATCGTGCAAATTGCTCGGAATCGCCCGTCCCGCGGCGGTTCCGGCGCGGCTCGCGCGGGTATGATGGGCCGCGCCGGGCATGCCGTCGCGGGGCCCTCGCGGACCCTGCGCGACGGACGCTCATTCCAAGAGGAACCGGATGACCGAACTGATCAGGATCGCGGCATTGTTCGCCGTTACCGCGGTGGCCGAAATCGTGGGCTGCTACCTGCCGTGGCTCGTGCTGAAAGGCGGGCGGCCCGTGTGGCTGCTGGTGCCCGCAGCGCTGTCGCTCGCGCTGTTCGCGTGGCTGCTGACGCTGCATCCGAGCGCGGCGGGGCGCACCTACGCGGCGTATGGCGGCGTGTATATCGGCGTGGCGCTGCTGTGGCTGCGGGTCGTCGACGGCGTCGCGCTGACCCGCTGGGACGCGGCCGGCGCGGCGCTCGCGCTCGGCGGGATGGCGATGATCGCGCTGCAGCCGCGCGCGTAGGCGCGGGTGCAGTGCAGCGGAGCGGTCGGATGCGTCAGGCCGCTTCGACGGCGTCCACTTCGGCGGACGTGCGCCAGACGCAGGTGCCCTTGACCGACTTGTCCAACTCGTCGAGCTGCGCCTGGTGCGCGGCGAGCTCGTCGTCGCTGGCCGCGACGACCGGCAGGTCGAGCGACGCGAGCGAGATGCGCTGGCCGTTCGCCGTGCCGCCGTCGGCGCCTGGGTCGTCGAGCATGTCGATCACGAGGCTGTCCTGGCCGCGCGTCATCGCGAGATAGACCTCGGCGAGCAGCTCCGAGTCGAGCAGTGCGCCGTGCAGCGTGCGGTGCGCGTTGCTGATGCCGAACCGGTCGCACAGCGCGTCGAGCGAATTGCGCTTGCCGGGGAACATCTGCTTGGCCTCGGCCAGCGTGTCGATCACGCCGTCGCAATGCTCGATGAACGGCGGCAGGCCGAGCCGCGCGAATTCGGCATCGAGGAACCCGAGGTCGAACGGTGCGTTGTGGATGATCAGTTCCGCGCCCTTCACGAAGTCGCGGATCTGGTCGGCGACTTCCGCGAACTTCGGCTTGTCGCTCAGAAACTCGGTGGTCAGCCCGTGCACGGCCAGCGCGCCCGGATCGCTGTCGCGCTCGGGGTTCACGTAGATGTGCAGGTTGTTGCCGGTGAGCCGCCGGTTCAGCAGCTCCACGCAGCCGATTTCGATCAGGCGATCGCCCGAGCGGGGATTGAGGCCGGTGGTTTCGGTATCGAGAATGATCTGGCGCATGTCGGATAAATCGGGAAAGACGGTAGGGCGGCCGGCGTTCAGGCCGCGAGGGATTCGACGCCGCGATTCGCGAGCGCGTCAGCGCGTTCGTTTTCGGGATGGCCCGCGTGGCCTTTCACCCAGCGCCACTCGATCTCGTGCTGCGCGACGAGCGCGTCGAGCCGCTTCCAGAGATCGGCGTTCTTCACCGGGGTCTTGGCCGCGGTGACCCAACCTTTTTTCTTCCAGCCGTGGATCCACTCGCTGATGCCTTTCTGCACGTACTGCGAGTCGGTATGGACGATCACGCGGCACGGGCGCTTCAGCGCCTCGAGCGCGGCGATCACGCCCATCAGCTCCATCCGGTTGTTGGTCGTGTTCGGCTCGCCGCCGAACAGCTCCTTTTCGCGGTCGCCGTAGCGCAGCAGTGCGCCCCAGCCGCCGGGGCCGGGGTTGCCCTTGCAGGCGCCGTCGGTATAGATGTCGATGGTGTCGATGGTCATGAATGTTCTTGATGGGTGGTCGGGGTGGCCGCCGGCGTGAGGCCCGGCGCGAGCACCGGCTTTTTCATCTTGATCGGGCCGATCAGGCGCATGCCGCGCACGCGCTTGACGGCCGTGACCATGTAGACGGCGCCGAAGATCGGCCACCAGCGGTCGCCGGCGGCTTCCATGAAGCCGTAGCGGGCCAGCCACTTGTCGGTGACGAGCGGCGGCCGGTAGCAGCCGAAGCGGCCGCGCTCGAGATCGAAGCCGAGCAGCTTGATCCAGTCCTTGAGCCGAATGAACGCGATCTGGTCGCGCGCGGCCGGCACGAACGGGCGGTTCGCCATGCGCCCGAACGATTGCCGCATGCCCCACAGGCTCAGTGAGTTGAAGCCGGTGATCACCAGCTGCCCTTCGGGCATCAGCACGCGTTCGGCCTCGCGCAGCAGCCGGTGCGGGTCGGACGTGAACTCGAGCGTGTGCGGCATCACGATCAGGTCGACGCTCTGCGACTCGAACGGCAGGTCGAGCAGGTCGCACCACGTGGTGCTGCGCTCGGCCGGCGCATGCTCGGGGGCGGATGCCTCGCGCGCCCACGGATACTGGTAGGGCGCGCTCGCGCCGCTGGCGGGATCGAGCACGAGGCCGCGATACGGCATGCGGTTCTCGCGCAAGGCATCGAGCTGCGGCAGCCCGAGCTGCAGCGCGTGAAACCCGAACACGTCGGACACGATCCGGTCGAGCTGCGCCTGCTCCCAGCCCAGCACGTAGCGGCCGGGCGGCGAGTCGGTCCAGGCGGGCCAGTCTATAATTTGAGGATCGGACATAACGATGATTGCGTGCCCATGAACGAGCTGGAATACGTGCCGGTGCCGGCATTCGAAGACAACTACATCTGGCTCGTGTCGGACGGCCGCGATGCGATCGCCGTCGATCCGGGTGAAGCCGCGCCGGTACGCCGCGTTCTGGCGGAACGCGGCTGGCGGTTGACCGCTATTCTACTCACCCACCATCACGCCGACCATGTCGGCGGTGTCGCCGCCCTGCGCGATAGCCAGCCGGACGATGCGCCGCTCGTCGTATACGGCCCGGCCGCCGAGGCGATCGGCGTCGTGACGCGGCCGCTGGCCGGCGGCGCTCGCGTGACGCTCGACGCGCCGGCGCTCGCGTTCGACGTGCTCGACGTGCCGGGTCACACGCGCGGCCACATCGCGTATTTCCAGGCGGCCGGCCACGGCGCCGCCATCCCTCACGTGTTTTGCGGCGACACGCTGTTCTCGTGCGGCTGCGGCCGCCTGTTCGAAGGCACGCCCGCGCAGATGCTCGCGTCGCTGGATGCGCTCGCGGCGCTGCCCGGCGACACGCGCGTGCATTGTGCACACGAATACACGCTGTCGAACATCCGCTTCGCGCTCGCGTGCGAGCCCGGCAATGCGGCGCTCGCCGCGTGGCGCGACGACGCGCAGGCGCTGCGCGCGCGCGGGATGCCGACGCTGCCGACCACGATCGCGCACGAGCGCGCGGTGAACCCGTTCCTGCGCGCGGACAGCGCGGCGATCCACGCGACGCTCGAGGCCGAGTTGCACGAAACGGTGCCCGACCGGTTGGCGGCATTCACGCTGATGCGCGAATGGAAAAACCGCTTCCGATGACGCAATCGGGAGGACTCCGTACCTCAGGCGCTACCTGTAAAAATTGCCCCAAACGTAGGATTTCGCTGAGTTTTCGGTGTTTTTATTGACGTGAAGCACGCACTTCCGTAGTATCGCCTGCAATTTCCAGCCGTCGGAAGCCGAGATTTTCATGCGACTTATATTGAGTGCGATGGTGGTCCTGCTGCTCGCCGCATGCGCGAGCCAGGGTCCTGTCGCCAACAACGCCGCCGATTCGCAGGCGGCGTCCAACTACCTCCGTAAATCAGCCACCGCGAAAGAAACCGTCGACGTCGACAAGCAGTCCGTCGGCGATCTGACCAGTGCGGATTCCGACCTGTGGGCGCGCATTCGCCGCGGCTTCCAGATGCCGGACCTGCAGAGCGACCTCGTCGACATGCAGACGACCTGGTACACGCAGCGTCCCGATTACGTGCAGCGCATGACCGAGCGCTCGCAGAAATATCTGTATCACATCGTCGAGGAGCTCGAGGCGCGCCACATGCCGACCGAGCTCGCGCTGCTGCCGTTCATCGAATCCGCCTACAACCCGCAGGCGCTGTCGGTCGCGAAGGCGGCCGGCATGTGGCAGTTCATGCCGGGCACGGGCCGCACGTACAACCTGAAGCGCAACATGTGGCAGGACGAGCGCCGCGACGTGCTGGCGTCGACGAGCGCCGCGCTCGATTACCTGTCGCGCCTGCACGACATGTTCGGCGACTGGTATCTGGCGTTGGCCGCATACAACTGGGGCGAGGGCAACGTGCAGCGCGCGATCGCGCGCAACCAGGCGGCCGGCCTGCCGACCGATTACCAGAACCTGCGGATGCCGAACGAGACGCGCAACTACGTGCCGAAGCTGCAGGCGGTGAAGAACATCATCGCCAATCCGCAGCAATTCGGTCTCGCGCTGCCGGACATCCCGAACCACCCGTACTTCGTGACCGTCACCACGTCGCGCGACATCGACGTGGCGGTGGCCGCCAAGCTCGCCAATCTGTCGCTCGACGAATTCCGCTCGCTGAACCCGTCGTTCTCGAAGCCGGTCATTCTCGGCGCGACCGAGCCGCAGATCCTGCTGCCGTTCGACAACGCGGCGGCGTTCGAGAAGAGCCTGAAGGCGTACAACGGTCAGCTGTCGTCGTGGACCACCTATACGGTCAGCGAACGCGCGCGGCCGGCTGCGATCGCCGAGAAGATCGGCGTCGACCCCGATACGCTGATGTCGGTCAACAAGATTCCGGCCGGCATGCGCCTGAAGCCGGGCTCGACGATCGTCGTGCCGCGCGGCGACGACGATGACGAGGACATCAGCGCCGACGTCGCCGAGAACGGCGTGCTGGCGATGGAACCCGACGTGCCCGACACGCGCAAGATGCTGATCCGCGTGCGCCGCAAGCAGTCGATGGCCGCGCTCGCCGGCCGCTACGGCGTGTCGGTCGGCCAGCTGAAGGCGTGGAACCGCACGCATCGCGACATCGCGATGCCGGGTCAGGCGCTGGTGCTGCACGTGCCGGTCGGCCGCGCGGTGCCGGCCGAGCCGGGCCCGGAGCGGATCGCGACGTCGGCGGCGGGCGCGCACATCGAGCGCGCGAGCCTGTCGGTGGGCGGCAAGTCGCGCGGCGGCAAGCATGCCGCGGCGAAGCCGGCTGCGCATGCGGCGAAGGCGGCGCCCGCGAAGGCAGCGCCGAAGGCCGCCGCGCACAAGGGCAAGAAGAAGTAACCCACGCGGCCGCGCGCGCAGCGCGCTGGCCGGGTCGGGCGGCGCGATTGCGCGACGATCCGACACGAAGCGACGCCGTCACCGAGGTGACGGCGTTTTCGTTTGTGCGCGGCGGCGGGCGAACGCTTCGCGCGGCAACCCGCGGCAACCGGTTGCGAGGAGAGGGCGATGTCGGCGGTGCAGATCAGGGTGCTCGCGCTGTTTGCGCTCGGCTATTTCGTGTCGTACGTGTTTCGCGGCGTCAATCTCGGCTTCGCGCCGTTCGTCACGCACGAGCTCGGGCTGTCGGCGGCCGATCTCGGGCTGCTCACCAGTCTCTATTTTCTCGGCTTCGCCGGCGCGCAGGTTCCGGCCGGCGTGCTGCTCGACCATTTCGGCCCGCGCCGCGTGGCGGCCGGGATGTTGCTGTTCGCGGCCGCCGGCGCGGCCGTGTTCGGCACAGCGCATGGTCTGGGTACGATGATGGTCGGCCGGCTGCTGATCGGCGTCGGCGTGTCGGTGTGTCTCGGTGCGGCCTTCAAGGCGCTCGCGCAGCATTTCCCGGTCAGCCGGCTGCCGCTCGTCAACGGGCTCGTGATGGCCGTCGGCGGCCTCGGCGGCGTCGCGGTGGGTTCGCCGCTCACCTGGCTGCTCGGTCTGACGAGCTGGCGCGCGATTTGCGGCGGGCTCGCGGCGCTGACGCTCGTCGTCGCGGCCGCGATCGGCTGCGGCGCACCCGAGACCGCGCAGCCGCGCCACCAGGGCGGGCTCGTCAGCCAGTTCAAGGGCACGTGGCACATCCTCGCCAGTCGCGCGTTCTGGAAGATCTCGTCGTTCTCGATCGTCACGCAGGGCGTGTTCTACGCGATGCAGTCGCTGTGGGTCGGCCCGTATCTGCGCGATGTCGGGGGATTCGACGCGCAGCACGCGGCGCGGCTGGTGTCGGTGCTGGGCTTCGCGATGATGGCGGGGTGTGTCGGCTTCGGCGCGGCGGCGCGCGCGCTCGAGCGACGCGGCGTGTCGGTCCATGCGTTCTGCAGTGTCGGGATGGCGCTGTTCGTGGCGACGCAGGTCGCGATCGTCGCGCGTGCACCGCTGCCGCCCGCGCTGTTGTGGGCCGCCTACGGGATGTTCGGCGGCGTCGGCATCCTGACCTATGCGGTGCTCGCCGCCCATTTCCCCGCGCATCTGATCGGCCGCGCGAATACGACGCTCACGCTCGCCATCTTCGTGCTGATCTTTGCGTTCCAGATCGGGATCGGTGTCGTGCTGTCGCGCTGGCCGGCAACCGACGGCTATTATCCGGCGAGCGCGCATGCGACGGCGTGGGGCGTGCTGCTCGCGCTGCAGCTCGCGAGCGCGGCGTGGTCCGCATGGCCCGCGCGCAGTGCTGGCAAGCGGGCCGATCCGGCAGTACGCTGAAGGGTGATGCGGCGGCGCAAACGGGGCCGCAGCAGCGGAGGCCACGGGCCGGCGATGGATGCGGCACGCGGCGCGCACGATCGGGCGCCCATGCCGATTGAAAATTAGGCCATTTTCGGACTATAATTTGAAAGTTTGTGCTGATCAACCTCGCACCCTAGCGCCTACCTCATTCACCCCGTTCATCCGCCGCACGCCGCCTGTCGGGCGATGCCGCGAAGCCCCGTGCGCGCTGCGCCGGCTTCGCGTGTCGACCACCCAGGGGCGTCAAGCCAGCGACCGACGCGCGTCCACGCAGCGCGGCGCTCGCGCGGCCGGGTAGACAGGTCGGCAGCAGGGTGTTCCCCAAGGAGCCTCCCGTGTTGCCGTCTTTTTCCCCCGCCTTGCTTGCACTCGCCGACGGCACGGTCTTTCGTGGTTATTCGATCGGGGCCGAAGGCCATACGATCGGTGAAGTCGTGTTCAACACCGCGATTACCGGCTATCAGGAAATCCTGACTGATCCGAGTTACGCGCGCCAGATCGTCACGCTTACCTACCCGCATATCGGCAACGTCGGCGTCAACGCCGAAGACGTCGAAGCCACGAAAGTCCATGCCGCCGGGCTGATCATCCGCGATCTGCCGACGCTCGCCTCGAACTTCCGCAAGGAGCGCACGCTCGGCGATTACCTGCGCGACGAAGGCGTCGTCGCGATCGCTGGCATCGATACGCGCAAGCTGACGCGCATCCTGCGCGACAAGGGCGCGCAGAACGGCTGCATCCTCGCCGGCTCGGACGACGAAGCAAAGGCCGTCGAACTCGCGCGCTCGTTCCCCGGCCTGGCCGGCATGGACCTCGCGAAGGTCGTGTCGACCGCCAAGCCGTTCGAATGGAAGCAGACCGAATGGCGTCTCGGCAGCGGCTACGGCATGCAGCAGGCGCCGAAGTACCGCGTGGTCGCCTATGACTTCGGCGTCAAGTACAACATCCTGCGCATGCTCGCCGAGCGCGGCTGCCACGTGACGGTGCTGCCGGCCCAGGCGAGCGCCGCCGACGCACTCGCGCTGAATCCGGACGGCATCTTCCTGTCGAACGGCCCCGGCGATCCGGAGCCGTGCGACTACGCGATCGCGGCGGCCAGGGAATTCATCGAGCGCGGCGTGCCGACCTTCGGCATCTGCCTCGGCCATCAGATCATGGGCCTCGCGGTCGGCGCGAAGACGCTGAAGATGAAGACGGGCCACCACGGCGCGAACCACCCGGTGAAGGATCTCGGCGACGGTCGCGTGGTGATCACGTCGCAGAACCACGGCTTCGCGGTCGATGCGGATTCGCTGCCCGCGAACGCGCGCGTGACCCACGTGTCGCTGTTCGACGGCACGCTGCAGGGCTTCGAGCTGACCGACAAGCCGGCGTTCTGCTTCCAGGGCCACCCGGAAGCGTCGCCCGGCCCGCACGACATCGCGTACCTGTTCGACCGTTTCACCGCACTGATGGACGCGGCGAAGCAGCGCAGCGCCTGACGCGATAGAAGCAACCGAAGCAAACGAAGAACGGGAGAGTCGCATCATGTTCGGCCACGCACTCGGCATCACCGATATCTGGACCTACGTGTTCGGCGTGGTGTTCATCATCCTGCTGCCGGGGCCGAACTCGATGTACGTGCTGTCGCTCGCCGCGCAGCGCGGCGTGAAGGCCGGCTATCGCGCGGCCTGCGGCGTGTTCGTCGGCGACACGGTGCTGATGGTGCTGTCGGCCGCCGGCGTCGCGTCGCTGCTGAAGGCGAACCCGCTGCTGTTCTCGGTCGTCAAGTACGGCGGCGCCGCGTATCTGCTGTACATCGGCGCCGGGATGCTGCGCAGCGCGTGGCGCAAGCTGCGTGCGGGCGCGGCCGACGCGCCGCAGCCGCCCGCCGGCGAGCGCTCGTTCGACACGCCGTTTCGCAAGGCGCTGGTCGTGAGCCTGCTGAACCCGAAGGCGATCCTGTTCTTCATCTCGTTCTTCATCCAGTTCGTCGACCCGGCATTCCCGCATCCCGCGCTGTCGTTCGTCGTGCTCGGGGCGATCGCGCAAAGCGCGAGCTTCCTGTACCTGAGCACGCTGATCTTCGCGGGCGCACGGCTCGCCGAGCATTTCCGTCGTCGCCGCAAGCTCGCGGCCGGCGCGGCGAGCAGCGTGGGCGGCCTGTTCATCGGTTTCTCGGTCAAGCTCGCGCTTGCCACCATGAGCTGAGCGCGGCCCGCCGACCCACGACAAAGATTACTTACTGAATTCACAAGCCATGCCAAAACGCACAGACATCAAAAGCATCCTCATCATCGGCGCCGGCCCGATCATCATCGGCCAGGCGTGCGAGTTCGACTACTCGGGCGCACAGGCATGCAAGGCGCTGCGCGAGGAGGGCTACAAGGTCGTTCTCGTCAACAGCAACCCGGCGACGATCATGACCGACCCGAACACGGCCGACGTCACGTACATCGAGCCGATCACGTGGGAAGTCGTCGCCCGCATCATCGAGAAGGAGCGCCCCGACGCGATCCTGCCGACGATGGGCGGCCAGACCGCGCTGAACTGCGCGCTGGACCTGCATCACCACGGCGTGCTCGAGAAGTTCGGCGTCGAGCTGATCGGCGCGTCGCCGGAGGCGATCGACAAGGCCGAAGACCGCCAGAAGTTCAAGGAAGCGATGACCAAGATCGGGCTCGGCTCCGCGAAGTCGGGCATCGCGCACTCGATGGAAGAAGCGACGAAGGTGCACGCCGAGATCATGGCGGAGACGGGCGGCAGCGGCTACCCGGTCGTGATCCGTCCGTCGTTCACGCTCGGCGGCTCCGGCGGCGGCATCGCGTACAACCGCGAGGAATTCGAGGAAATCTGCAAGCGCGGCCTCGACCTGTCGCCGACGCGCGAGCTGCTGATCGAAGAGTCGCTGCTCGGCTGGAAGGAATACGAGATGGAAGTCGTGCGCGACCGCGCCGACAACTGCATCATCGTGTGCTCGATCGAAAACCTCGACCCGATGGGCGTGCATACCGGCGACTCGATCACGGTCGCGCCGGCGCAGACGCTGACCGACAAGGAATACCAGATCCTGCGTAACGCATCGCTCGCGGTGCTGCGCGAGATCGGCGTCGATACGGGCGGCTCGAACGTGCAGTTCTCGATCAACCCGAAGGACGGCCGCATGGTCGTCATCGAGATGAACCCGCGCGTGTCGCGTTCGTCGGCGCTCGCGTCGAAGGCGACCGGCTTCCCGATCGCGAAGGTCGCGGCGAAGCTGGCGGTCGGCTACACGCTCGACGAGCTGAAGAACGAAATCACCGGCGGCCAGACGCCGGCGTCGTTCGAGCCGACGATCGACTACGTCGTCACGAAGATCCCGCGTTTCGCGTTCGAGAAGTTCCGTGAGGCCGATTCGCGCCTGACCACGCAGATGAAGTCGGTCGGCGAAGTGATGGCGATCGGCCGCACCTTCCAGGAGTCGTTCCAGAAGGCGCTGCGCGGCCTCGAAGTCGGCGTCGACGGGCTCGACGAGAAGTCGACCGACCGCGACGAGATCGCAATCCAGATCCACGAGCCGGGCCCGGACCGGATCTGGTACGTCGGCGACGCGTTCCGCATCGGCATGACGGCCGAAGAGATCTTCGCTGAAACGTCGATCGATCCGTGGTTCCTCGCGCAGATCGAGCAGATCATCCTGAAGGAGAAGGCGCTGTCGGGCCGCACGCTCGCGTCGCTGACGTTCGACGAGCTGCGCTTCCTGAAGCAGAGCGGCTTCTCGGACCGGCGCCTCGCGAAGCTGCTCGGCGCGACGCCGGAAGACGTGCGCCGCCGCCGCGTGGAGCTGAACGTGCGCCCGGTCTACAAGCGCGTCGACACCTGCGCGGCCGAGTTCGCGACCAAGACGGCCTACATGTACTCGACCTACGAGGAAGAGTGCGAGGCGCAGCCGACCACCAACAAGAAGATCATGGTGCTGGGCGGCGGCCCGAACCGGATCGGCCAGGGCATCGAGTTCGACTACTGCTGCGTGCACGCGGCGCTCGCGATGCGCGAGGACGGTTACGAAACGATCATGGTCAACTGCAACCCGGAAACGGTGTCGACCGACTACGACACGTCCGACCGCCTGTACTTCGAGCCGCTGACGCTCGAAGACGTGCTCGAGATCGTCGACAAGGAAAAGCCGGTCGGCGTGATCGTGCAGTACGGCGGCCAGACGCCGCTGAAGCTCGCGCTCGACCTCGAGGCGCACGGCGTGCCGATCGTCGGCACGTCGCCGGACATGATCGACGCGGCCGAAGACCGCGAGCGCTTCCAGAAGCTGCTGCAGGACCTCGGCCTGCGCCAGCCGCCGAACCGCACGGCCCGCGCAGAAGAAGAGGCGCTCGCGCTGGCGGCCGAAATCGGCTATCCGCTGGTCGTGCGCCCGTCGTACGTGCTCGGCGGCCGCGCGATGGAAATCGTCCACGAGCCGCGCGACCTCGAGCGCTACATGCGCGAGGCCGTGAAGGTGTCGAACGATTCGCCGGTGCTGCTCGACCGCTTCCTGAACGACGCGATCGAATGCGACGTCGACTGCATCTGCGACGGCGAAGCGGTGTTCATCGGCGGCGTGATGGAGCACATCGAGCAGGCGGGCGTCCACTCGGGCGACTCGGCATGCTCGCTGCCGCCGTACTCGCTGTCGAAGGAAACCGTGGCCGAGCTGAAGCGCCAGACCGGCGCGATGGCCAAGGCGCTGAACGTGGTCGGCCTGATGAACGTGCAGTTCGCGATCCAGCAGGTGCCGCAGGCGGACGGTTCGAAGCAGGACGTCATCTACGTGCTCGAAGTGAACCCGCGCGCGTCGCGCACGGTGCCGTACGTGTCGAAGGCGACCAGCCTGCCGCTCGCGAAGATCGCGGCGCGCGCGATGGTCGGCCAGAAGCTCGCGCAGCAGGGCGTGACGAAGGAAGTCGAGCCGCCGTACTTCAGCGTGAAGGAAGCGGTGTTCCCGTTCGTCAAGTTCCCGACCGTCGACCCGGTCCTCGGGCCGGAAATGCGTTCGACCGGTGAAGTGATGGGCGTCGGCCGCACGTTCGGCGAGGCGCTGTTCAAGTCGCAGCTCGCGGCCGGCTCGCGCCTGCCGGAGTCGGGCACCGTGCTGCTGACCGTGATGGATGCGGACAAGCCGAAGGCCGTCGAAGTCGCGCGCATGCTGCACGACCTCGGCTACCCGATCGTCGCGACCAAGGGCACTGCCGCCGCGATCGAAGCGGCCGGCGTGCCGGTGAAGGTCGTGAACAAGGTGAAGGACGGTCGTCCGCACATCGTCGACATGATCAAGAACGGCGAGATCGCGCTCGTCTTCACGACGGTCGACGAGACGCGTCAGGCGATCGCCGATTCGCGCTCGATCCGCATGAGCGCGCAGGCGCACAAGGTCACGTACTACACGACGATGTCGGGCGCGCGCGCGGCGGTGGAAGGCCTGCGCTACCTGAAGGATCTGGAAGTCTATGATTTACAAGGTCTTCACGCTCGCCTAAACTAAGCGTTCAGTTACCTGTCGAAGCAACACGTGCCGCGGTTAAGCGGTGTTTCCGGTTCGCCGGAAACGCGCTTAATCGCGGTGATTTTTTTTATAGCCGTTTTTAGCGATTGACCCGTTTATGAGCACCATTCCGTTGACAAAGCGTGGCGCAGAGCAACTGCGCGATGAATTGCAGCGCCTCAAGTCCGTCGAGCGGCCGGCCGTGATCAACGCGATCGCCGAGGCCCGCGCACAGGGCGATCTGTCCGAAAACGCCGAATACGACGCCGCGAAGGAAAAGCAGGGCTTCATCGAGGGCCGCATCGCGGAAATCGAATCGAAGCTGTCCGCCGCGCAGGTCATCGATCCCACCGTGCTCGACGCCGAAGGCCGCGTGGTGTTCGCGTCGACCGTCGAACTCGAGGATCTCGAGTCGGGCGACACCGTCAAGTACCAGATCGTCGGCGACGACGAAGCCGACATCGATCACGGCCTGATTTCGGTCAGCTCGCCGATCGCACGTGCGCTGATCGGCAAGAGCGAAGGCGACGTCGCGGCCGTGCAGGCGCCGGGCGGCGTGCGCGAATACGAGATCATCTCGGTCAGTTACATCTGAAGCGGGGCAACGTGATGCCGCATCGCGTGTTCCGTTTGCTGTCGGCCGTATGGGTCGGCAGCCTGCTGACGATCGGGTATGCGGTCGCACCCGTGCTGTTCAGGACGCTGGAGCGGATGACGGCCGGTTCGGTCGCCGCCCAGCTGTTTCGTATCGAGGCGATTCTCGGTGTCGTGTGCGGCGTGTTGCTGCTCGCGCTGTCGAACCAGCAGGTGCGGCGCGGCAGCGGCGATTATCGGCGCGTGCGCTGGATCGTCGCCGCGATGATCGCGTGCGTGCTGATCGGCTATTTTGCGCTGCAGCCGTTCATGAATGCGCTGCGGGTGGCCGCGATGGATGCGGGCACCGATATCGCGAACTCGCCGTACGCGAGCCGCTTCGGGATGCTGCACGGCGTCTCGAGCCTGTTCTATCTGGTCGAGAGCGTGCTGGGGCTGATGCTGATCTGGCGTTTGCCGGCGCGGGACGCGTAAGCGACCAATGACCAAACGGCCGGCACGACACGGGACACCCCGTGCCGCGCGCCGGTGTTACTTGCCCTGGTGCGGCCGCTTCGTGCTGGCCTGACGCTTTTTCGCACGCTTCACGGTGCCGCCCGCGGTCACGCGCTCGTTGCCGCGCACGAGGACCTTGACCGGCTTCGGGCGACGCACGGGGCTCGCGTTCGGCGACACCTTGACGACCTTCACGGTGCGCGGCGCACGGCCTTTGCGATCCTCGGCGGCTTCGGCTGCGCTCGGCAGCGCGCCGGCGCGGCGGCGGGACGGAGCGGCCACGGGCGCCTCGGGCTTCCAGATCACCAGCAGCTTGCCGATGTGCTGGATCGGCGCCGCGTTCAGGCGATCGCAGATCTCGTCGTAAATCGCGACGCGCTCGTCGCGCTCGTCGCCGAACACGCGGATCTTGATCAGCTGGTGGGCGGCAAGGTGGACCTTGATTTCCTTCAGCACGGCGTCGGTGAGCCCCTCGGCGCCGATCAGCACGACGGGCTTGAGCGCATGGGCCTGGGAGCGCAGCGCGGAGCGCTCGGCGGGGGAAAGCGAAAGGGCGGGCATGGAAATGTCGAAATCTAAATAAGGGCGCGCTGCATCAGATGCGAACGCGGTAAGTTACCGCGTCAGCCGCACGCCGAAACCACGTAAAATCGCGGCTTGGGCCCCGAAAGGGGCCGCAGCCGCGCGAATAAGACGCGTATTATCCGCCAAAAGCCCGGCTTCACGAAGCAAATAGCAGCAATCACTCTCTCGAATGGCAAAAAACCGCTTTAACCAGCACTGGCTGCACGATCACATCAACGACCCGTACGTCAAAATGGCGCAGCGGGAGGGCTATCGCGCGCGCGCGGCGTACAAGCTCAAGGAAATCGACGAGCAGGACAAGCTGATCCGTCCGGGTCAGGTGATCGTCGATCTCGGCGCCGCGCCCGGCAGCTGGAGCCAGTACGCGCGCAACAAGCTCGCGCAGGGCAAGCAGCGCGACGCGCAGCGCGAAGGCGGCATCGACGGCACGATCATCGCGCTCGACCTCCTGCCGATGGAGCCCATCGCCGACGTGCACTTCCTGCAGGGCGACTTCCGCGAGGACGACGTGCTGCATCAGCTCGAAGGCGTGCTCGAAGGTCGGCCGGTGGATCTTGTTATTTCCGACATGGCCCCCAACCTGTCCGGAGTGGCGTCGGCAGACGCCGCGCGCATCGAGCACATCTGCGATCTGGCGCTCGAGTTCGCGCAGAATCACCTGAAGCCGGAGGGCGCGCTGCTCGTGAAGTGTTTCCACGGCAGCGGCTACAGCCAGATCGTCGAAAAGTTCAAACAGCAGTTTAAGGTCGTCGCACCACGCAAACCCAAGGCGTCTCGCGACAAATCGTCCGAAACGTTCATTTTGGGTCGGCAGCTCAAGCATCCGCGGTGACGCGGAGCGGGATGCCGCAAACGGGCTCCGGCCCTTGCCAGACAAGCGCAGCGCTATCGTGGCGTTTGTCAATGCTTATGGCAGGGGTGGTCGGACTGGATTAGAATGACCGAGGAGCGCCGCAAGGAAAATGTAGGCGCTCGTCTACGAGTGAAGGAGTGGTGCTTTGAACAACAATATGTTTTCGAAGGCAGCAGTGTGGCTGGTGATTGCACTGGTGCTGTTTACAGTGTTCAAGCAGTTCGACAAGCCCCGCGTCCAGGAAGGTGTGTCCTATTCGCAGTTCATGGACGACGCCAAGAACGGCAAGGTCAAGAACGTCGTCGTGCAGGGGCGCAACCTCACCGTCACTCCGGCTGATGGCCAGAAATACCAGATCGTGTCGCCCGGCGACATCTGGATGGTCGGCGATCTGATGAAGTACGGCGTGCAGGTCAGCGGCAAGGCCGACGACGAGCCCAATGCGCTGATGTCCGCGCTGTATTACCTCGGGCCGACGATCCTCATCATCGTGTTCTGGTTCTACATGATGAGACAGATGCAGGGAGGCGGCAAAGGCGGCGCATTCTCGTTCGGGAAATCGCGCGCGCGGCTGATCGACGAGAACAACAACGCGGTCAACTTCTCCGACGTCGCAGGCTGCGACGAAGCGAAGGAAGAGGTGTCCGAGCTCGTCGACTTCCTGCGCGACCCGCAGAAATTCCAGAAGCTGGGCGGCCGCATTCCGCGCGGCGTGCTGCTGGTCGGCCCTCCGGGTACCGGCAAGACGCTGCTCGCTCGCGCGATCGCCGGTGAAGCGAAGGTGCCGTTCTTCAGCATCTCGGGTTCCGACTTCGTCGAAATGTTCGTCGGCGTGGGCGCGGCCCGCGTGCGCGACATGTTCGAGCAGGCGAAGAAGCACGCACCGTGCATCGTGTTCATCGACGAAATCGACGCGGTCGGTCGCCATCGCGGCGCCGGCATGGGCGGCGGCAACGACGAACGCGAGCAGACGTTGAACCAGATGCTGGTCGAGATGGACGGCTTCGAGGCGAACTCGGGCGTGATCGTGATCGCCGCGACGAACCGCTCCGACGTGCTCGACAAGGCGCTGCTGCGCCCGGGCCGTTTCGACCGTCAGGTCTATGTCGGGCTGCCGGACATCCGCGGTCGCGAGCAGATCATGCGCGTGCACCTGCGCAAGGTGCCGATCGCCAACGACGTCGACGCAGCCGTCATCGCACGCGGCACGCCGGGCTTCTCGGGCGCCGACCTCGCGAACCTCGTCAACGAAGCGGCGCTGTTCGCCGCACGCCGCGGCAAGCGGATCGTCGAAATGCAGGATTTCGAGGACGCGAAGGACAAGATCTTCATGGGTCCGGAGCGCAAGTCGGCCGTCATTCGCGAGGAAGCGAAGCGGGCGACGGCTTATCACGAGTCGGGCCATGCGGTCATCGCCAAGCTGCTGCCGAAGGCCGACCCGGTGCACAAGGTCACGATCATCCCGCGCGGTCGCGCGCTGGGCGTCACGTGGCAGCTGCCGGAGCATGACAACGAAACGTACTCGAAGGATTATCTGCTCGACCGTCTGGCGATCCTGTTCGGTGGCCGCGTGGCCGAGGAGCTGTTCCTGAACCTGATCAGCACCGGCGCGTCGGACGACTTCAACAAGGCGACGCAGACGGCGCGCGCGATGGTCGCCCGGTTCGGGATGACCGATGCGCTCGGGCCGATGGTCTACGTCGACGACGAGAGCGACAATGGCCCGTTCGGGCGCGGCTTCACGCGCACGATCTCGGAAGCGACGCAACAGAAGGTCGACGGCGAAATCCGCCGCGTGCTCGACGAGCAGTACAACCTCGCGCGGCGCCTGCTCGAAGAGAACCGCGACAAGGTCGAGGCAATGACGGCCGCGCTGATGGAGTGGGAAACGATCGACGCCGATCAGATCAACGACATCATGGAAGGGCGCCCGCCGCGCTCGCCGAAGAGCTCGCCGGCGGTCGGCGGCGACTCGTCGGGCGGCGGCACGACCGCCGAGGTGAAGACCGGCAACGCGCCGGCGCCGGCTTCCCCGGCCTGACCTTCGTAGTAGCTCCGTTCACGGGCTGGTGTGGCTTCACACCGGCCCGTTTTGCATTCATCAACGCATCGCTCCCGTGTCCGAATCCGCAGTCAGCGTATCCGCTCCCGCGCCGCTCCAGTGCGGCCGCTTCTCGCTCACCTTCGAGCGCCCGCTCGTGATGGGCATCCTCAACGCCACACCCGATTCGTTTTCCGACGGCGGCCGCTTCCTCGCGCGCGACGATGCGTTGCGCCAGGCCGAGCGGATGGTTGCCGACGGCGTCGATCTGATCGACATCGGCGGCGAATCGACGCGCCCCGGCGCGCCGCCCGTGCCGCTCGACGAGGAGCTCGCGCGCGTGATCCCGCTCGTCGAAGCGTTGCGCCCGCTCGACGTGCCGCTGTCGATCGACACGTACAAACCGGCGGTGATGCGCGCGGCGCTCGCGGCCGGCGCCGACCTGATCAACGACATCTGGGGGTTCCGACAGCCGGGCGCGATCGATGCGGTGCGCGACGGCAATTGCGGGTTGTGCGCGATGCACATGCTCGGCGAGCCGCAGACCATGCAGGTGGGCGAGCCGGACTACGACGACGTCGTCGTCGACGTGCACGACTTTCTCGCCGCGCGCGCGCAGGCGCTGCGCGATGCGGGCATCGCGCCGCAGCGGATCTGCGTCGACCCGGGCTTCGGCTTCGGCAAGGCGGTGATCGACGACAACTACGCGCTGCTGGCCGCGTTGCCCGACACGGCGCCGCTGCGGCCCGACGGGCGCGCCTATCCGATCCTCGCGGGCATGTCGCGCAAGTCGATGCTCGGCGCGGTGATCGGCGGCAAGCCGCCGCTCGAGCGCGTCGCGGCGAGCGTGGCGGCGGCCGTGTGCGCGGTCGCACGCGGCGCCGCGATCGTGCGCGTGCACGACGTGGCCGCGACGGTCGATGCATTGAAAGTTTGGAACGCCGTGCGCGAAGCCGCGCGGCAACGATAAGTCAGAGTTCAGGAAAGACGAAGGAGGAAGGTTCGCATGGGACGTCGATATTTCGGCACGGACGGCATTCGCGGGACGGTCGGCGATACGCCGATCACGCCCGATTTCGTGTTGCGTCTCGGCTATGCCGCGGGCAAGGTGCTGGCCGGCGCCGCGGACGGCGCGACGGGCGCGCGACCGACGGTGCTGATCGGCAAGGACACGCGCGTGTCGGGCTACATGCTCGAGGCGGCGCTCGAGGCCGGCTTCTCGGCGGCGGGCGTCGACGTGATGCTGGCCGGCCCGATGCCGACGCCGGGTGTCGCATATCTGACGCGCGCGCTGCGGCTGTCGGCCGGCGTCGTGATCAGCGCCTCGCACAACCCGTATCAGGACAACGGCATCAAGTTCTTCTCGGCCGACGGCAACAAGCTGCCCGACGAAACCGAGGCCGAGATCGAAGCGTGGCTCGACAAGCCGCTCGAATGCGCATCGTCGGACCGGCTCGGCAAGGCGCGCCGGCTCGACGACGCGGCCGGCCGCTACATCGAGTTCTGCAAGAGCACGTTCCCGGCCGCCTACGACCTGCGGGGGCTGAAGCTCGTGATCGACTGCGCGCACGGCGCCGCCTACCAGATCGCGCCGCACGTGTTCCACGAACTCGGCGCGGACGTGATCCCGATCGGCGTCGCACCGAACGGCTTCAACATCAACGACGGCGTCGGCGCGACGGCGCCCGACGCGCTGGTGCGCGCGGTGCGCGCGAACCATGCCGATCTCGGCATCGCGCTCGACGGCGATGCGGACCGCCTGCAGGTCGTCGATTCGAGCGGCCGGCTGTTCAACGGCGACGAGCTGCTCTACGTGCTCGTGAAGGACCGCATCGCGACGGCCGGCAAGGTCGAGGGCGCGGTCGGCACGCTGATGACGAACCTCGCGGTCGAGGTCGCGCTGCAGCGCGAAGGCGTCGAATTCGTGCGGGCGGCGGTCGGCGACCGCTATGTGCTCGAACAGCTGCGCGAGCGCGGCTGGCAGCTCGGCGCCGAAGGCTCCGGCCACATCCTGTCGCTCGACCGTCATTCGACCGGCGACGGCATCGTGTCGGCGCTGCTGGTGCTGGCCGCGCTCAAGCGCAGCGGCCGCACGCTCGCGCAGATGCTCGACGGCGTCACGCTGTTCCCGCAGAAGCTGATCAACGTGCGGATGAAGCCGGGCGCCGACTGGAAGGGCAGCGCATCGATTCGCGCCGCGATCGACGCGGCCGAGAGCGCGCTGGCGGGCCACGGCCGCGTGCTGATCCGCGCCTCGGGCACCGAGCCGGTGCTGCGCGTGATGGTCGAGGCGCAGCAGGCGGCCGACGCGACGCGCCACGCGGAAGCGATCGCGGACGCCGTGCGCGAAGCGACGAGCTGAGCGAGGCGGGCGGCCGGCACGCGTGACGATTCGATCGCGCATGCCGGCTGAACGATGGCCGAGCTACCGTGAGCGTCGTCAATTCGTCAGACGCAAAGGTTTGCGCTAATAAATAGAGGACGCTCTCGGTGGCGTCCGTCGTACTCGATGAAGTCTTCTGCGCCCAACCGGAAGACGAGCGCGCACCGGGCGGTGCGCGATGCGGGAAGCGGCGCGCCCTGCGCCGCACACTGCCCGAAACGGGGCGCGGCCACTCCGCGCAACGGGCAATTCTTGCCGCTTTTCCCAGCGCGCCGCGCGCGAACACGGGCTCGCGCATCACCGAATATCACCTTTCAAGCAGTCATGTTACTGTCACGCCAGTTTCATTCATTGTCACATTACCGTCATGAGGAGCCCCTAACCTTCGCGGTGCCGTAGTCATCCGCTCACACACTGGAGGTCTCATGAAATTGATGCAAACCGCGATTGCTGGCCTGGCTGGCGCACTTTTCGCAGTTGCTGCGCACGCTGCCGACATCACGGGCGCAGGCAGCACGTTCGCTATGCCGATCTATACGAAATGGGCTGCCGACTACCAGCAGTCGGGCGGCGCGAAGGTGAACTACCAAGGTATCGGCTCGTCGGGCGGCCTGAAGCAGATCATCGCGAAGACGGTCGATTTTGCCGGCTCGGACGCTCCGCTGAAGGATGAAGACCTCGCGAAGGACGGCCTGTTCCAGTTCCCGACGGTGGTCGGCGGCGTGGTGCCGGTCGTCAACGTGCCGGGCGTGAAGGCCGGCGAACTGACGCTGTCGGGCCCGGTGCTCGGCGACATCTACCTCGGCAAGATCAAGAAGTGGAACGACCCGGCGATCGCCGCGCTGAACCCGAAGGTCAAGCTGCCGGATACGGACATCGCGGTCGTGCGCCGCGCCGACGGCTCGGGCACGAGCTTCATCTGGACGAACTACCTGTCGAAGGTCAACGACGAGTGGAAGTCGAAGATCGGCGAAGGCACGACGGTCAACTGGCCGACGGGCACGGGCGGCAAGGGTAACGACGGCGTCGCGGCGTTCGTGCAGCGCCTGCCGGGCGCGATCGGCTACGTCGAATGGGCGTACGCGAAGAAGAACAACATGATCTACACGGCCCTGAAGAACTCGACGGGCACGGTGGTCGAGCCGAAGACGGAAACGTTCAAGGCCGCTGCAGCCGGCGCGAACTGGTCGAAGTCGTTCTACCAGATCCTGACGAACCAGCCGGGCAAGGAAGCATGGCCGGTCGTCGGCGCGACGTTCGTGCTGCTGCACGCGAAGCAGGACAAGCCGGAGCAGGGCGCCGAAACGCTGAAGTTCTTCAGCTGGGCGTTCAAGAACGGCGAGAAGGCAGCGGACAGCCTCGACTACATCTCGCTGCCGCCGGCAGTCGAAGCGGAAATCCGCAAGCAGTGGAAGACCAAGGTGACGGACGCAGCGGGCAAGCCGGTCGCCACCGAGTAAGCAGCAGAGCGGTTCGCTGCCCGGCCGTGCCGGCCGGGCAGTGCGTGCGGTAAGGCCGGGCGTCACGGCGCCCGGCGATCCACAACAGGCACCCAATGTCTGACACTTCCTACACGTCCTTCCGGTCCCCCGATGCCGCGCAGCAACGCGCGCCCGGCCGCCTCGGAGACGTTCTGTTCGGCGGCCTCGCATGGCTTGCCGCGATCGTGACCCTGCTGCTGCTGGGCGGGATCATCGTTTCCCTGATCTTTGCGTCGCTGCCGACCATCGAGAAGTTCGGCTTCGGCTTTTTGTGGCAATCCGAGTGGGATCCGAACTCGGATGTGTTCGGCGCCCTCGTGCCCATCTACGGCACGATCGTGACGTCGATCATCGCCCTCGTCATCGCGGTGCCGGTCAGCTTCGGCATCGCGCTGTTCCTCACCGAGCTGTCGCCCGTGTGGCTGCGCCGCCCGCTCGGCATCGCGATCGAGCTGCTCGCCGCGATCCCGTCGATCGTCTACGGGATGTGGGGCCTGCTCATATTCGCGCCGATCTTCGCGGAATACTTCCAGAAGCCGATCGGCCGCCTGTTCAAGGACGTGTGGGTACTCGGCCCGCTGACGTCCGGCCCGCCGATCGGGATCGGCATCCTCGCGGCCGGCGTGATCCTCGCGATCATGATCATCCCGTACATCGCGTCGGTGATGCGCGACGTGTTCGAAGTCACGCCCGTGCTGCTGAAGGAATCGGCCTACGGGATCGGCTGCACGACCTGGGAAGTGATGTGGAAGGTCGTGCTGCCCTATACGAAGACCGGCGTGATCGGCGGCGTGATGCTCGGCCTCGGCCGCGCGCTCGGCGAAACGATGGCCGTGACCTTCGTGATCGGCAACACGAACCTGCTCGACAGCGTGTCGCTGTTCGCGCCGGGCAACAGCATCACGTCCGCGCTCGCGAACGAATTCGCGGAAGCGCAACCGGGCCTGCATACGTCCGCGCTGATGGAACTCGGGCTGATCCTGTTCGTGATCACGTTCATCGTGCTGTCCATCTCCAAACTGCTGCTGCTTCGTCTCGAGAAGGGAGAGGGCAAGAAATGAGTCAGCCCATCATGAATTTCCCCGGCCCGGACGGCGCCGTGCTCGAAGCGATGCGCAGCCGCCTGCAGCGCAAGCGCAAGGCGATCAACGCGATCGCGCTGACCGCGTCGCTCGGCGCGATGGCGTTCGGCCTGCTGTGGCTCGTGTGGATTCTGTACACGACGGTGCACCTCGGTATCGGTGGCCTGTCGCTGCAACTGTTCACCGAATCGACGCCGGCGCCGAACACGACCGGCGGCGGTCTCGCCAACGCGATCGTCGGCAGCCTGCTGCTGTGCGGCTTCGGTACGCTGGTCGGCACGCCGATCGGCATCCTCGCGGGCGTCTATCTCGCCGAATACGGCCAGAAGAACCTGCTCGCGAGCACGATCCGCTTCATCAACGACATCCTGCTGTCGGCGCCGTCGATCGTGATCGGCCTGTTCGTGTATGCGATCGTCGTCGCGAAGTCCGGGCGCTTCTCGGGCTGGGCCGGCGTGATCGCGCTCGCGCTGCTGCAGATTCCGATCGTGATCCGCACGACCGAGAACATGCTGAAGCTGGTGCCGAACGCGCTGCGCGAAGCAGCGGTCGCGCTCGGCACGCCGAAGTGGCGCATGGTGATGAAGATCACGCTGCGCGCCTCGGTGGGCGGGATCGTGACCGGCGTGCTGCTCGCGGTAGCGCGGATCGCCGGCGAAACCGCGCCGCTGCTGTTCACCGCCCTGTCGAACCAGTTCTTCTCGTGGGACATGAGCCAGCCGATGGCCAACCTGCCCGTCACGATCTACAAGTTCGCGATGAGCCCGTTCGCGGAATGGCAATCGCTCGCGTGGGCGGGCGTGTTCCTGATTACGCTCGGTGTGCTCGGACTCAACATCCTGGCGCGCTCGATCTTCTCGAAAAAGTAACGGCGGAGCAATCCGATGAATATGGCAGAAAGCCACCTGAATCCCGTCGAGCGCACGGTTGCGCCCGCCGGCACGCAAGACACGGCAAACGACCGCCCGCTCGAGCCGTTGAACGCGAAGATCGAGGTCAACAACCTCAATTTCTTCTACAACAAGTTCCACGCGCTGAAGAACATCAACCTGCGCATTCCCGAAGGGAAGGTGACGGCGTTCATCGGCCCGTCGGGTTGCGGCAAGTCGACGCTGCTGCGCACCTTCAACAAGATGTTCGCGCTCTATCCGGAGCAGCGCGCCGAAGGCGAGATCCTGATGGACGGCGAGAACCTGCTGACCACCAAGCGCGACATTTCGCTGCTGCGTGCGCGCATCGGCATGGTGTTCCAGAAGCCGACGCCGTTCCCGATGTCGATCTACGACAACATCGCGTTCGGCGTGAAGATGTTCGAGAAGCTCACGCGCTCGGAGATGGACGACCGCGTCGAATGGGCGCTGACCAAAGCCGCGCTGTGGAGCGAAGTCAAGGACAAGCTGAACCAGAGCGGCTACGGGCTGTCCGGCGGCCAGCAGCAGCGGCTGTGCATCGCGCGCGGCATCGCGATCCGTCCGGAAGTGCTGCTGCTCGACGAGCCGTGCTCCGCGCTCGACCCGATCTCGACGGGCCGCATCGAGGAGCTGATCGCCGAGCTCAAGAGCGACTACACGGTCGTGATCGTCACGCACAACATGCAGCAGGCCGCACGCTGCTCGGACTTCACCGCGTACATGTACCTGGGCGAGCTGATCGAATTCGGCGAGACCGAGAAGATCTTCATCAAGCCGGTACGCAAGGAAACGGAAGACTACATCACCGGCCGTTTCGGCTGATGACGGAGAACAACAGCCATGTCGGATAAACATCTGTCGAGCCAGTTCGACGCGGACCTGAACGCCGTGTCGTCGAAGGTGCTGGAAATGGGCGGACTCGTCGAGTCGCAGATCGTCGGCGCGATGTACGCGCTGAACGAATTCGACCGCGAGGCGGCGGAGAAGGTCGTCACGGCCGAGGAAACGCTGAACGCGATGGAAGTCGAGATCGACCAGGAGTGCGGCAACATCATCGCGCGGAGGCAGCCTGCCGCGCGCGATCTGCGTCTTCTGATGTCGATTTCGAAAACGATTACGAACCTCGAGCGCGCCGGCGACGAAGCCGAGAAGATCGCGAAGCGCGTGCGCCGCCTGATCGACGAGCCGGCCGCGCGCGCGGTCAACATCGCCGAGATCAAGGTGTCGGGCGAGATGGCCGTGACGATCCTGCGCCGGGCGCTCGACGCGTTCGCGCGCCTCGACACGGTGGCCGCCGCGCAGATCGTCAAGGACGACAAGGAGATCGACCTGGAATTCCGTGCGTTCGTGCGCAAGCTCGTGTCGTACATGCAGGAAGATCCGCGCACGATCTCGGTCGGCCTCGAGTACCTGTTCATCGCGAAGGCCATCGAGCGCATCGGCGATCACGCGAAGAACATCGCCGAGTTCATCATCTACATCGTGAAGGGTACCGACGTGCGGCATCAGCCGCGCGACACGCTCGATCGCGAAGCCAACAGTTAATCGACTCCGTATAGGAAGAACAGAGGTGCCGATGCCCAGCAACATTCTCGTCGTCGAAGATGAGCCCGCGATTTCCGAACTGATCTCGGTGAATCTCCAGCATGCCGGTCACTGCCCGATCCGCGCCTACAACGCGGAGCAGGCGCAGAACCTGATCAGCGACGTGCTGCCCGACCTCGTGCTGCTCGACTGGATGCTGCCGGGCAAATCGGGCATCGCGTTCGCGCGCGACCTGCGCAACAACGAGCGGACCAAGCACATCCCGATCATCATGCTGACCGCGCGCGGCGACGAGCAGGACAAGGTGCTCGGCCTCGAGATCGGCGCGGACGACTACGTGACGAAGCCGTTCTCGCCGAAGGAGCTGATGGCGCGCATCAAGGCCGTGCTGCGCCGCCGTGCGCCGCAGCTGACCGAGGACGTCGTGTCGATCAACGGGCTGCGGCTCGATCCGGCCACGCACCGGGTCGCCGCGCACGGCGACGGCAGCGAGATCAAGCTCGACCTCGGCCCGACCGAATTCCGCCTGCTGCATTTCTTCATGACGCATCCGGAGCGCGTGCACAGCCGCACGCAACTGCTCGACCAGGTGTGGGGCGATCACGTGTTCGTCGAGGAGCGCACCGTCGACGTGCACATCAAGCGCTTGCGCGCGGCCTTGAAACCGGCCGGCTGCGATGCGATGATCGAGACCGTTCGCGGCAGCGGCTACCGGCTCGCGAAGCACGCGTAACGTATCCGCACGTGCCGTGTGCCACGGCATGCCGTTCATTCATTCGGGCGCTGAAACATGAACATCATCTGGGCGCGCTTTCTCGTGTCGCTCATGCTGCTCGTGCTGATCAGCGTATTGGTCGGCGTGTTCGCCGGCCCGATTGCGGGCCTCGCGTTCGCGGTCGTGATGCTGGTTGCGCAGGGCTTCTTCAGTACGTTCCACACGCAACGCCTGTGGCGTCTGCTCGATGCGCCCGTCTATGGCGAGGTGCCGAGCGCGCCGGGCATCTGGGGCGAAATCTATTACCGGCTGCACAAGCTCGCGAAGCAGTGGCATGCGCAGGTGCGCCAGGTCGAGCAGCAGCATTCGCGCTTCATCCAGGCGATCCAGGCGTCGCCGAACGGCGTCGCGATGCTCGACGATCACGATCAGATCGAATGGTGCAACGCGATCGCCGAGGTGCACTTCGGCGTCGACGCGAAGCGCGACCTGCGCCAGCACATCACGAACCTCGTGCGCCATCCCGAGTTCGTCCGCTACCTGAACGGGCAGCATTACGACGAGACGCTCGTGATGCGCGGCATGGGCGAATCGCGGCAGAACGTGCTCGAAGTGCAGGTGTTTCCGTACGGCGAGAACCGCAAGCTGCTGCTCACGCAGGACATCACCGAGCTCGAGCGCACCGATGCGATGCGGCGCGACTTCGTCGCCAACGTGTCGCATGAGCTGAAGACGCCGCTGACGGTGTTGTCGGGCTTCCTCGAGACGATGCGCGAGCTGCCGCTGAACGAAGACGATCGCGCGCGTTATCTCGACTTGATGGAGCAGCAGGCGTCGCGGATGCGGCATATCGTGACCGATCTGCTGGTGCTCGCGAAGCTCGAGGGCGAAAGCCGGCCGCCGACGGATCACGCGGTCGACATGCGCGCGCTGTTCGATCATCTGAAGGAGGATGCGCAGACGTTGTCGAACGGGCACCACGACATCACGTTCTCGATCGACGAGACGCTCGGCGTGACCGGCGCGCAGACCGAAGTGTTCAGCGCGTTCGCGAATCTCGTCACCAATGCGATCCGCTATACGCCGGACGGCGGCAAGATCGCCGTGTCATGGCGGCGCGAGGGCGCGCAGGGCGTGTTTTCCGTCACCGACAGCGGCTTCGGCATTCCGGCGGCCGACCTGCCGCGACTGACCGAGCGCTTCTACCGCGTCGATCGCAGCCGCTCGCGCGACACGGGCGGCACGGGGCTCGGCCTCGCGATCGTCAAGCACGTGCTGCAGCGGCACGACTCGCACCTGTACGTGCAGAGCGAGGAAGGGCGCGGCAGCACGTTCACCGCGCGGTTCCCGGCGTCGCGCGTGATCGCGATCCGGCCCGCGGCGTTCGAGGCGTGAGCGTGTAACGCGCGCGCCGGGCGCTGCATCGGCGCGCGGCCCGGAATGAAAAAAGCACAACCCGCGGGTTGTGCTTTTTCGTTTGCTGCGCGGCGCGCGAGCGCGCGCACGGCGTCGCTACGAACAGAACTTCGCGAGCAGCCCGAGCTGCGCATTGCGGACCGTCTTGCCCGCGCGCCGGCGGCGGTAGTGGCCGTCGCTCTGCATCAGCCAGGCCGACTGGTTGTCGCCGAGGCAGACCGACAGCCCTTCGGCGATCACGCGGCGCTTGAGCTTGCGCGCGCGGATCGGGAACGCGACTTCGACGCGGCGGAACAGGTTGCGGTCCATCCAGTCGGCGCTCGACAGATAGACTTCCTCGGCGCCGCCCGCATGGAAATAGTAGATGCGGTGATGTTCGAGGAAGCGGCCGACGATCGAGCGCACCGTGATGTTCTCCGACAGCCCCGGCACGCCCGGCTTCAGTGCGCACACGCCGCGCACGATCAGGTCGACCTTGACGCCGGCCTGCGACGCTTCGTACAGCGCGGCGATCACCGACGGCTCGAGCAGCGCGTTCATCTTCGCGACGATGCGGGCGCGCTTGCCGGCGCGCGCGTTGTCGATCTCGGCGCGGATCGAATCGATGATGCGCGGATGCAGCGTGAACGGCGACTGCCACAGCTCGTGCAGCGTCAGCTCGCCGCCGATGCCGGTCAGCTGCTGGAACACGTGGTGCACGTCCTCGCAGATCTTCTGGTCGGCCGTCATCAGCCCGAAGTCGGTGTAGAGGCGCGCGGTGCGCGGATGATAGTTGCCGGTGCCGAGGTGGACATAGCGGCGCAGCGTCGCCTTGCCGCCTTCGACCACGCGCCGCACGATCAGCATCATCTTCGCGTGGCACTTGTGGCCGACCACGCCGTACACGACGTGCGCGCCGACCGCTTCGAGCTGCGACGCCCAGTTGATGTTGGTCTCCTCGTCGAAGCGCGCGAGCAGCTCGACGACGACCGTCACTTCCTTGCCGTTGCGCGCGGCTTCCATCAGTGCGTCCATCAGCGGCGAATCGGTGCCGGTGCGATAGATCGTCTGCTTGATCGCGACCACGCTCGGATCCTTCGCGGCCTGCTGCAGCAGCTCGAGCACCGGCTGGAAGCTCTCGTACGGATGGTGCAGCAGGATGTCGCCGGCGTCGATCGCGTCGAACATCGTCGGCGCGTTCGCGATTGCAGGCGGGATCGACGCGACGAACGGCGCGAATTTCAGGTCGGGACGGTCGACGAGATCGGGAATCTGCATCAGCCGCACGAGGTTCACCGAGCCTGCCACGCGGTAGCAGTCCTTGTCGCCGAGGCTGCTTTCGTCGAGCAGGCGGCGCACGATGTGCGCAGGCGTGTCGGCCGAGACTTCGAGGCGCACCGCGTTGCCGAGGTGACGCGCGGGCAGTTCGCCTTGCAGCGCGACGCGCAGGTTGGTGATTTCGTCTTCGTCGACGAACAGCTCGCTGTTGCGGGTGATGCGGAACTGGTTGCAGCTCTTCACGACGAGCTGCGGGAACAGTTCGCCGACGAAGCGTTGCATGAACGAGCTGAGCAGCACGAAGCCGTGCTCGAAGCCCGACAGCGACTGCGGCATGCGCACCACGCGCGGCAGCGCGCGCGGCGCCTGCACGATGCCCATCACCGCCTGCCGGCCGAACGCGTCGCGGCCTTCGAGCTCGACCACGAAGTTCAGGCTCTTGTTCAGCACGCGCGGGAACGGATGCGCGGGGTCGAGGCCGATCGGCGTGAGCACCGGCAGCAGTTCGTCGAGAAAGTAGCCGCGCGCCCATTCGAGCTGCGCGTCGTTCCAGGTGTCGCTCGCGTGGAAGTAGATGCCTTCCTGTTCGAGCGCGGGCAGCACGGTTTCGTGCAGCATCGTGTACTGGCGATGGACGAGCCGCTGCGCGCGCTCGACGACGAGATCGTAAGCGTGTTGCAGCGACATGCCGTCGGGCGTCAGCGCACCGGGATTGTCGCGGATCTGTTCCTGCAGGCCCGCCATCCGCACCTCGAAGAATTCGTCGAGGTTGCTGCTGGTGATGCAGATGAAGCGCAGGCGCTCGAGCAGCGGCACTTGCGGGTCGGCGGCCTGGGCCAGCACACGCTCGTTGAAACCGAGGATGCCGAGTTCACGATTGAGTAGCGGGTAGCGAGCGGACATCGGCAGAGTAACGGATGATTCGGGCGATGATTCGAAAGGACGCTCGGAAACTCTCACGGTAGGATGACGTGCTGATGACGTTGGTTTATTGGTATCGGGAAATTCTACGCCGGAACCCGTTTCGTCTCATAAATGTTTCGGATATATGGAATCTACCTGTTTACATGCCCGTGAAGCGTGGCAATGGCAAGGGTTCCACGCTTAAAATGACGCCTTTGACAGTCGTCCAGCGGGCCTGACCGGTTGCGGTTGCCGCGGGCGTACGCGCACGGAGCCCCTTCTGATGGTTACATCCCCCCACTTGCTGGCGGCCGTCGATCTCGGCTCGAACAGCTTCCGGCTCATCGTCGGGCGCGTCGAGGAAACGTCGGCGGGCAGCCAGATCTATCCTGTCGATGCGTTGCGCGAGCCCGTTCGACTGGCCGCGGGGCTGTCGAGCGACAAGATGCTCGACCGTGCGTCGCAGGAGCGTGGCTGGGACGCGCTCAAACGGTTCGGCGAGCGCCTGCGCGATTTCCATCCCGATCATGTGCGCGCGGTGGCGACCAATACGTTGCGGGTCGCGAAGAATGCGGGCGAATTCCTCGGCGAGGCCGAGGCGGCGCTCGGGTTTCCGATCGAAGTGATCGCCGGTCGCGAAGAGGCGCGGCTGATCTACGCAGGCGCTGCGCATTCGGTGCCGGCGAGCGCGGGCAAGCGGCTCGTGGTCGACATCGGCGGCGGCTCGACCGAGTTCATCATCGGCTCGCACTACACGCCGCTCGTGATGGAGAGCCTTTATATCGGCTGCGTGAGCCACAGCCGCACGTTCTTTCCGGCCGGCAACGTCGACGAATACACGATGCGACAGGCCGAGCTCGCGGCCAAGCGCGAGATCCAGATCATTTCCAGCGAGTACAAGAAGGCCGGATGGGACCAGGCGATCGGGTCGTCCGGTACCGCGCGTGCGCTCGCCGAGCTCGTCGAGGCGAACGGCTTCAACGATGCGGGCATCACGCACGGCATTTCGCGCGGCGGGCTCGAGCGCCTGAAGCGCGCGCTGATCAAGTCGGAGAACGTGAACCGGTTGAAGCTGATCGCGCTGAAGCCCGATCGCGTGCCGGTGCTCGCCGGCGGCCTCGCGATCATGCTGGCCGTGTTCGAGGAGCTGGGCGTCGACTATGTCGATACGACCGACGGCGCGCTGCGTCTCGGCGTGCTGTACGACCTGCTCGGCCGCACGCAGCACGAGGACATGCGCGCGGTGACCGTCGAGGGCTTCACGCGCCGCTACGGCGTCGATCGTGCGCAGGCCGGGCGGATCGCCGCGCTGGCCGTGCGGTTCTACGACGAACTCGAGGAAGGCGACGACGAGGCGCGCGAAGAAGGCCGGACGTTTCTGGGCTGGGCCGCTGCGCTGCACGAGATCGGGCTGTCGATCTCGCACAGTTCGTACCACAAGCATTCGGCCTATATCGCGAGCAATGCGGACATGCCGGGCTTTTCGCGTACCGATCAGGCGCGCCTTGCCGCGCTCGTGCTCGGGCATGCGGGCAAGCTCGGCAAGCTGTCGCAGGCGCGCGATGTCGAGTGGCCGCTGCTGTTCTGCCTGCGGCTCGCCGCGCTGCTGTGCCGACGCCGCACGGATGCGGGGCTGCCGGACATTTCCGTGTCGCAGATGAAGAAGGGCGGGTATGAAGTGCGCCTGCCGGGCGCATGGGTCGAGCAAAACCCGCTGACCGACTACAGCCTCAGCCAGGAAGCGGCCGAGTGGGAGAAGGTCGGTATTCCGTATCGCGTCGTCTATACCGGCGCTTGATGCGTTCGGCGTTCGGCGTTCGGCGTTCGCGCGTGGGCGGGCGGCGCGTTTGCGCGCGCCCGGATTCTGCGCGACTCGCTCAGTCAGAGCACACGATCGCGGTCAGGAACGGAAACGCCTGCTTGACGGTGGCGTCGCTGCCTGCATTGCGCACGGCCGTCTCGACGGCGCTCTTCGTGCCGTGCACGACGACGCCATAGGCCCATTCGCCGATCGGCGTGCCGGTGCCCGAGCGGAAGATCGGGTCGTTCGCCTGGTAGCCGAGCACGACGTAGACGCCGAAGCCATAGGCGGTCAACGGATGGCTCGTACGGAACGCGTTCACCGAATTCGGTTCGACGTGCATCGGCTGCGACTCGATGTCGCCCGCGGCGAGCAGCGGCGCGACGAACTTGTGGCCGTTCGAATGACAGTCGAGCGCGGCGTCGATCGATTTGCCGGGTGCGGCGTTGCACGATGCGGCGAACGCGAGCAGCGCGCCGAAGAGGGCGGTTTTGAAAATTGGGTCGTTCATGCGCGGTTGCGAGTTTGATCACGGATATTATCGCGTGGTGTCGCAAGATTCGTGCGTGGGCTGGCGCCGGTGAAAACCGGTCGCTACTGCGCAAAAAGAAAAAGGGGTTACACGCTTTTGGCATGTAACCCCTTGATTCCTTTGGTCGGAGCGATAGGATTCGAACCTACGACCCTCTGATCCCAAATCAGATGCGCTACCAGGCTGCGCTACGCTCCGACGAGCCAAAGATTCTAGCGTCTAATGGGTCGCTGGGTCAATCCCGTTATCCACATGCCGCGTTCGACCACGAACGCCCACCGATTGGCGACAATACCAACGATGACCGTCCGCCGCGCACACGTACGGCCGGACGGTTCGCCGACACATGGAGAGACACGATGATGAATCTGATCCTGTGGCGTCACGCCGAGGCCGAGGACTACGCGGCCAACGATCTGGCGAGACAACTGACCACCCGCGGCCGCAAGGAAGCGCAGGCGATGGCCAAATGGCTGCGCGGCCGGCTCGAATCGAGCAGCGTGATCCTCGCGAGCCCGGCGGCGCGCACGGTGCAGACGGTCGAGGCGCTCACCGACCAGTACCGGACCGTCGATGCGCTCGCCCCGGGCGGCAGCGTGGACGACGTGCTGGCCGCCGCAGGCTGGCCCGACGGCATCGCACCGACGGTCGTGATCGTCGGCCACCAGCCGACGCTCGGCTGCGTCGCCGCCGAACTGATCGCGCGCAACGGCGACAGCTGGAGCGTCAAGAAGGGCGGCATCGTGTGGCTCGCGAGCCGCACCCGCGACGGCAACCATCAGGCCGTGCTGCGCGCCGTACTGACGCCGGAGCTTGTCTGAAGCGGTTTTCGTGCCATTGATCATACGGTTGCGTAAGCTTTCTGCTAAAGTCAATTCGGCGACACGTCATTGAAAGGACACGGTCGTGCCACAGAACGGTAACGACCGGTTACTACATTGGCTGGCATGTCGTCCTATTCCTTACGACCAGGAAAGCCTAATGCGAGAACTGCCGACGCCTACGCTCCCCTTCGCCTCGCTGCCCCTCGATACAGCGCGGCGCCACCTGCCGCGCGCCGCTGAAACCGTCACATCCGAGTACCGTCTGCGGGCCGCCTGGGCGCGCACGGAAGACGAACTGCGCGAGGCGCAGCGTCTGCGCTACACCGTATTCGCCGAGGAGATGGGCGCGCAGGTCAGCGGCCCGTCCGGTCTCGACGTCGATCCTTTCGACGCCTACTGCGACCACCTGCTGGTCCGCGATCTCGATACGCTGAAAGTTGTCGGCACGTATCGCGTGCTGCCGCCGCACCAGGCGGCCCGCGTCGGCCGGTTGTACGCCGAGGGCGAATTCGACCTGTCGCGGCTGACGCACCTGCGCGGCAAGATGGTCGAGGTCGGCCGCTCGTGCGTGCACAGCGACTACCGTAGCGGCGCGGTGATCATGGCGTTGTGGGGCGGTCTCGGCGCCTACATGATGCAGAACGGCTATGAGACGATGCTGGGCTGCGCGAGCGTGTCGATGGCCGACGGCGGCCACTATGCGGCCAACCTGTATCAGTCGCTGCCCGCACACTCGCTGACCGCGCCCGAGTACCGCGCCTTCCCGCACACCGCGCTGCCGGTCGACGAGCTGCAGACGGGCACCGTCGTCGCGCCGCCGCCGCTCATCAAGGGCTATCTGCGCCTCGGCGCGAAGATCTGCGGCGCACCGGCCTGGGATCCCGACTTCAACTGCGCCGACTTCCTGACGCTGTTCCGCCTGTCGGACATCAACGCGCGCTACGCCCGGCACTTCCTGGGCTGAGCACTGCCGCTTGCCTGCGCGTCGCGCCCGACGCGCACGCGCAAGCGAACGCAAACGAACGCCCTCACGCGCCGATGCGCCGCGTGATGGCGTTCGCTTTTCGCGGCACGCACCGGCCGCTCCAGCGTGCGCATGTCCGCACGTTGGATGCGCCGCTCACGCGGCGGACCCGACGACGCAGCGGCGTGCGCTAATGCTTGCGCCGCCAGTCGAGCAGATGGTGTTCCGCCATCCAGTGATGGATCATCCCTTCGCCACCGTGGGTGCGCTTGTATTCGCGCGACTCGAAGTAGGACAGCGCGACGAGCACCATCACACCGATGAACAGGCCGATCAGGCCGGCGATCTCTTCAGACATCATGGCAGCCTCCTTTCAACGGCACAGCGCCATGTTTGCATGGTAGGACATGTGCGCGACGACTCCCAAACCGGAATTCGGCTAGACTCGGCCCGGTTCCGGCGCGCGATGGGCGCGCCGTTTTTCGGAGCCTTCCCGATGACCCGTTTGATGCTGTTCGTGCTGGCCGTGTCGATTCTTGCCGGTTGTGCCGGCGATCCTCGCGAGGCACGCCGCGGCCACCCGCCGCAGGATCCAGCCGACTACCACGGCGTGCCGACCGACATGACGCCGCCGTCGATGCTCGATGCGTCGCCGGCGCCCGCGGGCGCTGCGGCGCAATAGCCGCTGCCCGAGGCGCTCAGGCGCCGGCCGCCGGCCCGTCGGCGCCGATGCGCCGCACGAGCGCCGGCAGATGGCGTGCGAGTGTCGCGCCACGCGCGGCCATGAACAGCAGCAGTGCGAACCACAGTCCGTGGTTGCCGAACGGGCCGACGGCGACGAGCGTCGCAGCGATGAAGACCGCGAGCGATGCCACCATCGCGCGCATCAGCGACTGCGTCTGGGTTGCGCCGATGAACACGCCGTCGAGCAGAAAGCCCCACACGGAAACGATCGGCGAGACGGCTGCCCAGGGCAAATAACGCAGCGCGACGGCGCGGATGTCGGGCTGGTCGGTCAGCCGCGCGACGATCCAGCCGCCGGCTGCCCAATAGACGAGCGCGAACAGCAGCGCACCCAGCGCCGACCACAGCAGCGTGACGCGCACGGCCTGCCGGAACGTCGCGCGATCGCGTGCGCCGGCGGCGGCGCCGACGAGCGCTTCGGCCGCGCGAGCGAAGCCGTCGAGCCCATACGCCATGAAGGTTTGGAAATTCAGCAGCAGCGCGTTTGCGGCGAGCGTCGCGTCGCCCTGTTGCGCCCCGAGATGCGCGAACCAGCCGAACGCGCCCAGCAGGCACAGCGTGCGCAGGAAGATGTCGCGATTGAGCGCGATCAGCCGCGTGAGCGCTATGCGATCCACCAGCGCATGCGCCGCGAGCGGCCCGAGGCCGCGCGGCCGCAGCCGCCACAGCATCCACGCGCCGAGCGCGAAGCCGCACGCGTCCGCGGTGGCCGTTGCGGCGCCGATTCCGGCAATGCCCCAGCCGAAGCCGTACACGTAAAGCAGCACGGCGCCGATGTTCACCGCGTTGATGAACACCTGCGCGACGAGGGCGAGCCGCACGCGCTGCACGCCGAGCAGGTAGCCGAGCACGACGTAGTTCGCCAGCGCGAACGGAGCGCTCCAGATGCGTGCGCGGCTGTAGGCGAGTGCCGTCGCACGCACCGCGTCGCTGCCGCCGAGCGCGGTCAGCGCGAACGACAGCAGCGGCACCTGCAAGGCGAGCACGGCGGCGCCGAGCGCGAACGCGACGATGAGCGCGCGCAGCACGCTCAGGCGGATGCCGGCTGCGTCGCGGGCGCCGTGCGCCTGCGCGACGAGGCCGGTCGTGCCCATCCGCAGGAAGCCGAAGCCCCAGAACACGAAGTTGAAGACGAGGCCGCCGAGCGCGACGCCGCCGAGATACTGCGCGCCGTCGAGATGGCCGGCCACGGCCGTGTCGACCGCGCCGAGCAGCGGCTGGGTCAGGTTGGCGAGGACGATCGGGAACGCGAGCGCGAGGACGCGCCGGTGCGAGACGGCGGCCGATGCGGTGTCGGCCGCGTGCGGTAAGGCGGATTCGGACATCGCGAACGCGTCAGGCGCGTTCCTGCACGCACACCCACGGCGACACGACTACCGCCCACAGCTCCGGATCGCGTGCCGCGTAGTCGGAAGCGGTTGGTGCCGGCATGCGCGCGACGAGGCCGGCCGACAGCCAGCGCGTGACTTGCTCGGCGTCGTCGCTGGCGATCGCTTCCGCGACGCTGACGAGATCGAGATCGCGCGCGACCGACAGCAGCTTGCCTTGTGCGAAGAAGCGCTCGAGATCGCACCAGTCGATCTTGGCGGTTTCACCCAGGAGTTTGGCGTAGAGCGGGCTATGCGACGCGCCCGCGGCGGTTTCGTGTTGGGAGGACATCGGTGTTCGGGAGAAAGGCTGCGTGGCGCCACTATAAACCATCCGGGCTATCGGGCGACCGGCTGGCCGTCGCGGCACGGCCGTGCTGCTGGCGTGCGTTGCATGGCGAGGGATGCGCGAGCGTGTCGTCGCCAACATCGCCGGGGTTCGGCGGCGCGATGAACGCCTTCACGATGTCGGTAGCTGTCCCGCCCTGGGGCACGCCGACCATGACCGCGGGCCGATGCGGTAACCGCCGGTCGCGATTGCTTCGTCGTCGCGGCCGACGAAGTGCACGGCGCGCACGGAGCCGTTCGCGCGACGGTTAGAAACCTTCCTCAGTTCGCCGAGCGCGGTGCGTGTCACGTTGCCGTGGGATGTTTGTTGAGTCGGCGCGAGCCGTCCGCCGTCGCTCACGCGGCAATCGCGGCGCGGCTGGAACCCTCGTGCTGAAGCGGCTGAGCGGCCTTTTTGGGCGGTCGGCTGCACGCGGTATCGCGGGTCGCGTCGAGGTCTGCCGAAGCAACCGTCGGCGCGCTTACATCATTGATTCACGCGACCGAAACCACAATGGCGACTGTGGATAGGGAATGTTCGGACTCGTGCGACGGGGCAGTTCAGTGCACGATTTCTCAATGACGCATAAGATCACGACAAAACAGTGATGTGACCATGGATTTGCTTCTGATTGCTACGGGGTTCAGCCTGTTCGGAATCGGCGCGCTGGTGATGTTTGCGAGCCGTGTCGATCCGTTGTCCGGCCGTTTCATCGGTCGTCTGCGCAAGCGCTGACACAACCTTTCGGATTGCCCTCGCGACGACATGCGATGCATGCCGGCATCTCATGTCGTCCGTCGGCGGCCCGCGCGTTCAGCGCGCGGGCAGGTAGCGTGCGGGGTCGATCGAGCGGCCGCCGTAACGCAGTTCGAAATGCAGCGCGACGCGATCGCTGTCGCTGCTGCCCATCTCGGCGATCGTCTGCCCCTGTGTGACCGACTGGCCTTCCTTCACGAGCAGCGCGCGGTTGTGCGCGTAGGCCGTCAGGTAATCGGCGTTGTGCTTCAGGATGATCAGATTGCCGTAGCCGCGCAAGCCGTTGCCCGCATAGACGACCGTGCCGGTGGCGGCCGCCTGCACCGGCGTACCGGCCGAATTCGCGATGTCGATCCCCTTGGATTTCGATCCGTCGAACGTGCGCACCACATTGCCGGCTGCCGGCCAGATCAGCGCGATGCTGGAAGCCGGTTTGACGTTCGATTCGACCGGCGCGGATGGCGCGGGGCGGCTGCGCGGCGCGCTACCGGTGCTGGTGCCGGAGGTGGACGCGGTCGTCGTGCCGGGCGGCGGCGCGACGCGCAGTACCTGGCCGACTTCGATCGCATCGGGATTCGTGATCTGGTTCCAGCGCACGATGTTTGCCAGCGACGTGCGGTTGTCGCGGGCGATCTTGTAGAGCGTGTCGCCGCGCTCGACGCGGTAGTAGCCGGGGCCGACGGGCGCGGAGCCGCACGCGACGAGCAGCGCCGCACAGGCGGCAGCGAAGAGCCGCTTCGTTGTTGTTCCGAACATTGAACCTCGCAAAACGCTGCCGCGCGCGGCGCGGCAGGCAATCCAAAACGTCCGATTTTAACGGGTTCGATCGGCCCGCCGCAGTTTCTGGCCGTAGTCGGCCGGCATGGCCGGCCCGGCGCCGGCGATGTCAGCCGGCGTGCGGCAGCACGCGAATGCGCAGCGTGGCCGTTTCGGTCGCGCCCGGCGCGAGCATGCGCAGCCCGAGACCGTTGTGAATTGCGTCCGGCAGGCCGAGCCACGGCTCGACGCAGTAGAAGTCGGATTCCGGCTTCTCGGTCCACGTCGTGACCGCATACCACGGGATCGAGCCCGGGATGTCAAGCGCGATCTCGATCGTGCGGCCGCGCCCCGGCATCACGATCCGTACCGGCGCGGACGGCGCGCCATCGTCGAGACAGTGGAAGCGGTCGAGGATCTCCGGATCTCCGAGGCTGTAGGACGATTGGCCCGGCTCCGCCGCGCCGATCGAGCCGTCGGCCAGCTGCATGCGGCGCTGCGTCGGCGGCAGCTCGAGCGTGGTCTGCGCGCGTTCGTCGTGCGGCAGCGCGAAATAGAAGTGGTGGCCTGCGTAGTACGGCAGCGGTGTGGCGCCGCGGTTCGTCGTGGTCAGCGCGACGTCGAGCGTGTGGGCATCGACGAGACGGTAGCTCGCTTCGAAGCGGAAATCGAACGGGTAGCTGTCGTGCAGCGCGTCGGTTGCATCGAGCGACATCGCGAGCGCGGCGCCGTCCGGCGACGCGTGTGCCGCGAACGGCAGGTCGCGCGCGAAACCGTGCATCGGCAGGTCGCGGACCACGCCGGCGGCGTCGCGCCAGCGGCCGAGTTCGCCGTCGACGCGATGCCGGCCGAGGAACGGGAACAACAGCGGATTGCCGCCGCGCACGCGCGCGAGGTTGGTCCAGTCCGCGGTTTCCGGCCAGAAGATGATCGGCTCGCCGTCGACGTACCACGACAGCAGGCGACCGCCGAATTGCGGAGCGACCCGAACGAGCGACGGGCCGGTGTGAAGTTCATGGATGTCGTGCTGCTGGAAGATCGGCATGGCAAGTCGGGATGAACGGGTGAGGGGATGCGCGAGCGCGCTCCATTATCGGGCAGCGACGCGGTCGGGGAAAACCCTTCTCGGGAAATCGCGACTTTTTAACACCGTCGACGGTCGGGATAATGCATTTAAACCGGTGATGTTGCCGGGTCATGACACTTCGAGGAGGCGCCATGGATCTGGCAATGGCAATGGGAATCGCACTGTTCGGCATGTTCACCGGCAGCACGGTACTGTTCTTTTATCAGCTCGGCCGCTGACGACAGGATTCTGTCCGATTCGAAAGGCCCGCCATGCAAATGGCGGGCCTTTTGCTTTCTGTGCGCTTACATGTTGCAAGCGTTTGTGTGCATCGCCGCAATTAGCGGTCAAATGCCCTTGGCGCAGTAATCATGGCTCGGCATAATCGGGGCGCGTTTTTCGGATGACGCGGTGCGTCGTCCGTCTTCCTACCGATTGTTCACCTTTAAAAGGACCGACGCGTGAGTCTCTGGTTTCTGGTATTCCTGAGCGTCCTGCAGGGCGTCACCGAACTGTTCCCCGTCAGCAGCCTCGGCCACACGCTGCTCGTGCCGGCGCTGTTCGGCATGCATATCGACAAGCACGCGCCGCAGTTGCTGCCATTTCTCGTCGCGCTGCATCTGGGTACGGCGCTCGCGCTGCTGTGGTACTTCCGTGAGCGCTGGATTGCGCTGATCGGCGGTTTCTTCGCGCAGCTCGGCGGCCGCAAGAACGATGACGGGCACATGATGTGGGCGCTGATCATCGGCACGATCCCGACCGGCATCGTCGGGTTGCTGCTCGAGAAGCGCATCGAGCGCGTGTTCCACGACCTGCGGATCGTTGCGATCGCACTGATCGTCAACGGCGTGCTGCTGTGGATCGGCGATCGGATTCAGCGCAGCCGCGCGCATCAGCCGCCGGAGAAGATGACGTTCAAGCAGGCGTTCCTCGTGGGCCTCGCGCAGATCGGCGCGCTGATCCCGGGCTTCTCGCGCAGCGGGCTGACGATGATCGCCGGCAATGTGGCCGGGTTGACTGCGGAGAAGGCCGCGGAGTTTTCGTTCCTGCTCGGTACGCCGATCATTTTTGCCGCGGGCGTGCTCGAGTTGCCGAAGCTGTTTCATGCTCGCGACCAACTCGCCGATGCACTGCTCGGCGGCGTGTTGACGGCGATTGCCGCGTATCTGAGCGTGCGGTTCCTGATGCGTTATTTCGAAGGGCGCGGGCGGTTGGCGTCGTTCGGGCTTTACTGTGTGATCGCCGGGGCGTTCTGTCTCGGGTGGTTCATGCTGCATCCGCAACCGGTTTGATGGTTGCTGCACCGGTCTGGCGTGATGTGTCGCGATGATCGGGTATAATTTCGGGCTCGGCTTCATGCCGGGCCCGTTTCGTTTCGGGGCTTCGAGTGGGTGGTTCTGGTATGGCTCGAAGCGCCTGTGCGTTGCATGCGGCCTGGGTTGTGTTTGTGTCGCCGTGTCTTTTCTCTCGACCGCCCTTAGCTCAGTTGGATAGAGCAACGGCCTTCTAAGCCGTAGGTCACACGTTCGAATCGTGTAGGGCGGGCCAGTCAAATCAAGCACTTGCGAAAATCCCCCTTGAGTCAATGCCGTCGAGCCGTAGACCATGTAACCATGGTGTAACCGGATTTGGTCAATGTGAGATAGCCGCGTTGCTACTTCGGCGAAGCAAAGCCAAGAATCACCCAGGCGACCGCTTTTGCCTGCGCCTCACGATACGGGAGGGAGGTGTCCATACCATTTCTCGAAAGAGTTGGGACCTCCACGAAACGTGAGATGGTTCGGCCTGTCGCCGATTGAGTTTGAGCGACGCCATGCGCTAAACGGCTTGCGATTGTCGATGAAGCTCCGGCCGGGCCAGTTTGAACGCGCGAAGGCCGCTGCCACCAGATCGCTCGAGCATCTCTCCCGATGCGCTGTACCGGCTGGGTACATGGCACGACTTGACGGTCACGGCACGGACCGAAAAGAGCTCGGCGCGTCCCCCGCGCCATCGCGCTCCACTGCACGCATGTCCGGACGCGCATGCGCATGTGCTCGCCGATATTCGATCGGGGTCTTGTCGAAGTGCTGGCGAAACAGGCGCGCGAGATGCTCGCCGCTGCCGAGCCCGCAACGCCGAGCGATCGAGTCTGCCGGGAGCGCGGTGAAGGCGAGCATCGCACACGCGCGTGCCAGCCTGACACGCATCAAATAGGCGCTGGGTGCCATGCCGATCTCGCTTGTAAAGTGACGCAGCAGGGTGCGCTCGCTCATCGCGACGAGATCGGCGGCCTGTCGAACCTTGACGGGCTTGTCGAAGTTGCACGCGATCCACTTGGCCACACGCTGCATTTTCTCGGACATGGGCCGCTCGTTCAGCGGAATTTTCATGGCGGCGCGGTTGATTGAACCGTCATTGAAGTCGAGGTCGTCAATCAGCGGCTGGCCTCGCCCTGCATCGACGCGAACCTGTACTTTGTTATCGGAATCGTCTTTCGCGAGGCAGTTCTCGGCCTGAAACGTCGAGCGCCGCATGTCCGAAGAGAATGGCATCGAGAATATCGTCCTGTTGTTGTCGAGCGGGTATTGTCGACGCCCGTTCGGACATACGGTGTCTTGATGTCGCATGAGGTCATGCATCCCCGGCACGGTCGTGATGATCGTTGCATGCACATCGAAGTTCACGCCGCCGCAGAAGTGAATCCGTCATCGGGACACCAATTGTCGGAACCGCACGGCACACTCGCTTCCGGTGCGAGTTCGTTTGCGTGAATATCCGATTCCGCATGCGCTGGCACCGGCCTGAATCTGCGCCCGATGGGTCCGCTCGAGCACGTGCTGTGTCACCTGAAGGGCTTGCTTCGCGCGAAGCGTGGAGGCGAGGCGCTCAAGAATGGCCATCGCTGGTCGATATACCGTGATCGACTCTTTGCGAGCAACGCTTACCCATCATGTCCGATCTCGATCGCGAAATCATGCGCGCGCTTCCCGACGCGGCAACGCACGACGACTACATCAGCACCCCCGATATCCACCGCTGGCTGTCGCGGACCGCGCTCGACACGCCAACCGTCAGGACGATCAACCGGCGCCTCGCGAAGCTCGAGCGCGACGGGCTCGTCGAGGTGCTCGAACGCGGCACCGCGCTGGTGTGGCGCAAGAAGGCGGGCGCGAGCGGCATGGCCGCCAAGGCTGGCTCGATGATGACGTTCGACGAAGCGCTCGCGCTGCAGACGTTGCGGCGCTTTTCGTCGCGCCAGATTCCGGAACTGGTGGCCGAATCGCTGTCGTCGATGTTCGACGTCGCGGAGGCACGGCTGCAGCGGACGAGCAATGAAACCGAGCGGCGCTATTCGCGCTGGGCGAGCAAGGTCGCGGTCGAAAGCGGCGGCTTCTCGCTGCATTACCCGGTAATCGACCGGGAACTGTTCGGCATCGTGTCACGCGCACTCTTTGAAGAGCGCAAGCTCGAAATCGTCTATCGCCCGCGTCACAACACCGACAACGACCGGGCCAGGATCATTCTGCCGCTCGGGTTCGTGGAGGTTGGCGGGCTCGTCTACCTGGTCGGCGGTACGCCGGGCAAGACCGAACCGACGATGTACCGCATGGACCGTTTCACGCGTGCCAGCGCGCTGCTCGAAACGTTTGACTATCCGCCGACCTTTTCGCTCGATGCCTATGTGAAGCAACAGCGTCGCTTCGACTTCATGGTCGAGAAGGAGGTGATGCTCAAGCTCAAGTTCCTCAATGGTGCCGGCGAGCATCTGCTCGAAGCGCCGATGTCGAAGGATCAGGCGCATACCCGCGACGGCGACGCACTTTTCGTCAAGGGCACCGTGCTATTGAGCCAGCGCTTGCGATGGTGGTTGCGCTCGTTCGGGCCGAACGTCGAGGTGCTTGCGCCCGCCGGCTTGCGTGCCGAGTTCGTGCGAGAGGCGAATGAGCTTGCACGCATGTACGGCAAGCCGGCGGGTGCAAGCCGCGCCGATGCAGCGGGGCGGCCGGAATGACCGCCTGACGTGCGCAGGCATTCGCCGCAGGAGTAAAAGCAATCGGGCGGCGGTGCGGCGTTCCGTCCGCGACCACCGCGCGACGCCGTTCATGCCATGTCCAGATCGTGCGAGATCAAGCGCATCAGCGTGCGTCGCACCGGCGGCTGCGGCTGCGGCTGCGGCTGCGGCTGCCGCTGCGGCGCGGCACAGGCCGCGATCAACCGGCCGAGCCTTGCAAGTGCCGCGGCCGGCGGCAATGCCCCGGCGGCGACCCAGTGACCGACGCGCTCGGCCGGCATCTGCTCCGAAGCGCCGATCAGAAGAGCGAGCTCCGTGCCGCAGGCCGCGAGCGATTGCCTGAGCGCATAGTTTGCACCGATGCCGTTCCAGCAGAACTGCCCGCGCGCTGCCGGCGCCGGCCTGACGACGTGGACCACGATATCCGCGCCGGGCGCCCGTCGATCGGTCGCGAGCTCCCACGCGATAGCCCGATCCAGTGTGGGCAGTGCGTTGATCCACGACTGGACGACGCAGGCATCGAATCCCCACGGGCGCAATGCGATACGCAGCATTGCGGAATCGTTGCGGAGGCAACGAGATGATCGTGCCAGGTCGGCGCGCTCGTGGCTCGCCGGTTTCGTCATGCGGGTATTCACGTGTGCATCTCCTGTTCCTGATTCTGATGGACAGTGTGCAACGTGCTTGAGACATACCCTGTCGCGAATCACGCAATCGCTTTCCGTTCGGTTGGATATGGGGCTGTCGGCGAGAGGCGGCATGGGTTCGCTGACGGCCCGTCACCCGGACCCTTCGGAAATTCCGTGCGCCAACGTCCGCTTAAAAACCTCATCCGCCTCACCCCGGCAACGAAATCACGAACCGCGCGCCGCCCAACGGCGAATCCTCGAGCCACACCTCACCCCCATGCACGCGCGCCACGCGCCGCACGATCGCGAGCCCGAGTCCGAACCCGCCGGTCTGCCGGTCGCGGCTCGAATCGAGCCGCTGAAACGGTTCGAACACGCGCGCGATCGGCCACTGGAATGCCCGGCCCGTCGTCGTCGACGCTCAGCACCAACGCGCCCGACGCATCGCTCGCCGCCGACAGCAGCACCGTACGCGACGCGTAGCGCGCGCCGTTGCGGATCAAGTTCAACAGCGCCCGCGCGACGAGTTTCGGATTGCATACGTGCGAGGCGGGCGCCCCCGTGGTCGACACGCCGAGCATGATGCCGCGATCGGCGACATCGTTCGCGACGCTGCCGGCGACGCTGTCGATCAGCGCATCGACGGCCACCTCCATCGGCTCCAGTTCGCTCGCGCCCTGTTCGAGCCGTCCGATCGTCAGCAACTCGGTCACGAGCTCGTCGAGTTCGCGCACGTCGCGTCGCAGCGCGTCGCAACGTGTCTGCATCCGGCTGCTGTCGTCGGCGTCGGCGAGCAGCGCGAGTCCGAATTCCAGGCGAGCGAGCGGCGTCTTCAGCTCGTGCGAAATCGCATGCATCATTTCGCGCTGCTGCTTGATCGACGCTTCGATCCGTTCCGCCATGTCGTTGAACTGCACTGACAGCTCATAGATGTTCGACCGTGCGGACAATCGCACGCGCGTCGACAGCTCGCCCGCACCGAACGCGTGTGCGGCAGTCTGCAGCTTGCGCAGGTCGCGCCAGTGATGCGACGTCCACAGCGCAACGGCGAACAGTGCGGCGAGCGCGATCATCCCGTTTGCATAGATCTTGACGTCGAGCATGGCCGGCTGAATCGGACGAGCATGCAGCACCGAACCATCGGCGAGCGGCATGTAGTAGTTCCTGCGGTCGTAGCTGATCGCAATCCGGCCGGCGTCCAGATCGCGCAGCGGCGCGTCGGACAATTGCGCGCGTGCGTCGGCCATCGTCAGGAAACCGAATCGCTCGTTGCCGTGCTGGCCGAGTTCGCTGAGCGCGAGCGTACGCTTCGCACCCGGATGGCGTTCGAGGTAATCGTTGAGCACGAACGCATACGTGGTCAGCGTATCGCGCTGCGCCTGCGCAACGCGCTCGTAGAAAATCTTGTCGAACGACCATTGAACGAATACGACCGCCGCGGCACAGCTGACGATCACGATCAGGTACAGCTTGATCAACGGGCGCAGCATTCACTCGTCCCATGCGGAAGGGCTGAACAGATAACCGCGGCCCCAGATCGTCTTGATCCGTTGCGGTTCGGACGAATCGTCCTCGAAGCGTCGGCGCAGCTTCGAGATGCCCGCGTCGACCGACCGGTCGATGCCATCGAACTCGATGCCACGCAACTGCTTCAGTATCGCGTCGCGACTCAGTACGGTACCGGCTGCGCGTGCGAGGATCAGCAGCAGGTTGAACTCGGTGGTCTTCAGGTCGACGAGCTCGCCGCGCCACGCGACCGTGCGGTTCGGCGGAGAAATCGTCAGCTAGCCGAACTGCGGAACCTGCACGGGCGCAGCGTCATCCGTCCGCGGTTCCGCAGGCTGCGCACGGCGCAGCAGCGCGCGAGCGCGGGCCACCAGCACACGCGGCTCGATCGGTTTCGTCACGTAGTCGTCGGCACCGGTTTCGAGGCCCGCGACCTGATCGTAGACATCCGCACGCGCCGTGAGAATCAGCATGGGCACGTTGGTGAACGCACGAATGCGCCGGCACACTTCCATCCCGTCGAGATTCGGCAGCATCAGGTCGAGTATCACGAGCGCCGGCCGGTGTTCGCGCACGGCGGCGATCGTGAGATCGCCGCGGCGCACGACCGTCACCGAGAATTCGTAGCCGTCGAGATATTCGCGCACGAGCTCGGCGAGGTGGTCGTCGTCCTCGATCAGCAGTACGCGGTATTTGAGCGGATGGTCGTTCATGGTCTCCTCGAAATGCGCGCCTTCTCTTTCACGCCAATGCGGGCGTGGCGCGGCACGCGAATTCTATCTGGCGTTGTAGCGGCCCGCGAGGCCTCACGACAATCGGGAACACTCGAACACAATTGAGCACACATTTTCCGCAGATTGCGGACAGTCGTGCCGCGCGGGCGCTCCTAGACTTCGGGCTCCGTCACTCTCGTTCCGATATCGTGCGTCCCTCCATTCGTTCGTTGCGCTATTGCATGCCGCTTGCCGGCCTCACGCTTGCCTCCGCCGTCCACGCCGAAAACCAGTACGCGATATCGCTCGGCGGTGGCTTCGCGCCGCGCTATCAGGGCAGCAATCAGTACCGCGCCATCGTCGCGCCGTCCTTTTCCGCGATGTTCGGCAACGGCTTCTTCGTCGACAGCAGCGCCGGCGCCGGCTATCGCCTCGCGCTGCCGAACGGCGCGTTCGTGTCGGCCGCGCTGGGCTACGACGCGGGTCGCACCGACGACGATCGCTTCGGTCGTGCGGGCTCCGATCATCTGAAGGGAATGGGCAGGGTGCCGGGCTCGGTGCTGTTCGCGATGCACGCAGGCGTGAAGCTGCCGGACGGCGGCGAGCTGAGCCTTGCGATCGATGCGCCGGTCACGCATGGGTCGCGCGGCTTGTCCGGCCATGTCGATCTCGCGGTGCCCGTGTTCGAGCGCGGACGGCACGCGCTGGTCGCGACGGCCAGCGTGCATGCCGGCACGGGGCGCTATATGCAGACCTTCTACGGTGTGACCGATGCGCAGTCGCGGGCGAGCGGGCTCGGCCCGTATTCGACGAGCGGCGGCGTGGACAGCGCGACGCTGTCGCTCACGTGGAACTGGGACCTGTCGCGGCATTGGGCAGTGCGCGCGACGGGCGGCTTCACGCGCCTGCTGGGCCGCTACGGCGACAGCCCCATCGTGCAGACGCGCAGCAACTACTACGGGATGGCCGGCGCGACCTACCGGTTCTGACCGAACCGCAAGCGACGCCTGCACTGCACGATTTGCCTGCGGTAACATCGGCGCGAAGCCGGCACACTGGCCGGCCGCAACAAGGAGAAGCGGATGAACAAGACGATCACGATGCTGGCCGCGCTCGTTGCGAGTGCAACCATTGCCGGCTGCGCGGATACGGCCACACAGCATCGCAACGCCACCGCCGGCGGCGCGGTGCCGATCGCCGTGCCATCGGGCGCCGCGAACGCATGCAAAGCTGACGCGATGCCCGACGACGCGCTGATCGGCAAGACCGAAGTCGATGCGGCCGCGCTGCTCGACGGCTGCCTGTGGCGCGTGCTCGAACGCGACGGCCGCTCTCTGCCGGGCACGATGGATTACCGCGCGGTGCGGCGCGATCTTGGCGTGGGCGACGGGAAGGTGATCTGGGTCCGGCGCGGATGACGGACGGCGCGCGCGCGGCGCAGCCGTAGCGCGCCGGCCCGCTGCGCTACTTCGAGATGTACCAGAGCGCGTCGGCGCTCGCGCGCGAATCCTGCGTAGCCGCAGCCGGGGCTTGCGGCGCGGCGGCCGGCGGCGTGTTCGACGTGACGGCAGTCGGCCACGTCGCGGGTGTGTTCGACGCGGTCGACACCGCGGGATTGTTCGCGCTGCTGCCGGTCGATGCCGAACCCGACGTGCCCGGCGTGTTCAGATACCACAGCGCGTCGGTGGAAGCCGTCCGCGCGGTCGGCGCCTTTGCCGGCTGTTTCGTTGCCGGCGCCGCGCCCGGGCGCGTCGTTGCCGCGCTTGCCTGCGCAGTCGTCGCGCCGCCGCCACGTTGCGCGCGCGCCTCGAACGGCCCGAGCTGGAAGATCAACGTTTGCGCGGAACGCGTCACGACGGCATACGGAAACTGCAGTTCCCACGACATCAGGACGCGCCCCGACGAAGTCTCCGTGAAGATCGCCGGCACGTGCTTCATGTCGCTGAACTGCACGTAGATGCGTGCGCCGTCGTCGAACACCTGGGTCGGCTTGGCCTGGTCGGCGCCCGTGACGGTCCAGCCGAAGTTGTACGTGCCGGCCGGCCCGGCGGGGCCGCCCTGCGAAGCAGGCGGAGCGGCCGGCGCGAGCGTGCGCGTGCGCGCGACCGGCGGCGCCGACACGCTCAGGCTCGCGAACGGATTGTACGGCTGCACCTGTTGCGGCGGCGTAAAGGAAGGGGGCAGGATGGGCATGGGAGTATCGGGCGAATCCGGCAGGGTCCGGATTGCATCATAGACCTTGCGGGCATACGCGAGGCGCTTGTCGGGCGACGCGGAGTTGTACGCGCCGATCGCGTTCCAGTTCGCGCCGAGCTGACGGATGTTCTGCGACAGGATCCACGCGCCGACGTACGCGTTGGTGCAGGCGTCGAACAGGCTTTCGCGCGTGATCCCTTCGCGCGCGAGCGTCGGCAGCCACGTGCTGTTGATCTGCATCAGGCCGATGTCGACCGTGCCGTTCGTGTTCGTGTTCACCGCGTTCGGATTCATCCCGGACTCCACCTGCGCGATGCCGCGCAGCAGGCTCACGCTCACCTTCTGGAACGTGGCGGCGTCGTCGAGGCAGTCCGCGTGCGCAAGCGTGGGCAGCGCGCACGACAGGGCGAGCGCCGCGGCGAGCGTCGGCATGGCGTGGCTGATCGAACGGTTGGTCTGACGCGGCATGACAGGATGGGGCGGAATCCGGCCGCCCGGTGCAAGGAAATTACGCAGACGCGAAGTGTGCCATAGCATTCGGTCAAATGGTTCGCGTCAAACTTTCCTTTGCAATTGTGCGGGCATTTTGGCCCGAATTTCCCCGCGTTTTCGTGAATTCCGCCCCGCTGAAATCGGTAAAAAAGACGATCTGGCGCATCTATGCCGACGAGCCGTTGCTGCCGCGCACGGAGATGACGCGGCGCGTCAATTCACCACAAAATGCGGCCATGAAAGACGGCAACCGAAGATCGCGGCCGGTGGGCCGTGGTAAATGGCGTTGACGACGGCCGCCGCCGCGCCCGCCCGGCACGCGCCGCGAGCCGAGCGAGGCGCCACCGCACGTTCCGCCGCGCTGCAACGCGCGGCCCGTCGTGCCCCTCAGAAGCGATGGCGCAGCCCGAGGTTGACGATCGTCTGCGAACTGGTGCCTGCGTAGCCGTACGAACCGATCGATGCCTGCGCGGCCATCGATCCGCCGTTGCCGTCGCCGGTCTGGCCGCTCGCGTGCTGGTAGGCGGCGGTCAGGTAGACGTCGGTGCGTTTCGACAGGTTGTAATCCGCGCCGACCGACACCTGGTGATAGGTGGCCGACGTATCGCCGCCCGAACGCGTATAGCTGTAGCCGAGGCCGACGAGCAGCGCATTGGTCGCCTGATAGTTCACGAAGCCCTGACCGGTGTTGTAGTGCTCGTTCGAGCCGAACACCGAGCTCGCATCGCGGCGGTATTGCGCGTTGCTGTAGCCGACGCCGAAGGTGAACGGGCCCGCGACGTACTGGCCCGCGATGCGTGTGATGCCGATCGAATGCGCGCTCGCGTAGCCGCTGTTGACCGGGCCGTCGAAGGTGCCGTCGGACGAGCTGGTCCAGCCGTTGCGCAGCCCGTTCGACGCCGCGCTGTTGGTCGCATGGAAGTAGCCGCCCGCGACGCTGAACGGCCCGTTGCCGTACGTGACGGCCGCCGAGTACGACTGTTGCGCGCCGGTGCTGCCGGCGATCCCGCCGAACGAGTACATCGCCGCGAACTGCAGGCCCGAATAGACGGCCGACGTGTATTTCACCGCGTTGTCGACGCGGAAGCTGTTGTCGTAGTTGTCCACGTCGCCCGGCGTCGCGAACACGCTGCCGAAATAGTTGTCGGCGGTGATGCCCTGCACGAGATCGATGAGCGGATCGTACTGGCGGCCGAACGTGAGCGTGCCGTATTGGTCGCTGGTCAGCCCGACGAACGCCTGGCGGCCGAACAGCCGGTTGCCCTGGCCGAGCCGGCCGTTGCTCGGATCGAAGCCGTTCTCGAGCTGGAACAACGCCTTGAGGCCGCCGCCGAGATCCTCGATGCCCTTCACGCCCCAGCGGCTGCCGGCGAGATTGCCCGCGCTGCTGTTGCCGAGCATCCACGCGTTGTCCTTGCCCTGCGCGTGATTCACGTAGGTGACCGACGTATCGATCACACCGTACAGCGTCACGCTCGATTGCGCGTGCGCGGCGGGAATCGCCGCGAACGACGCGAGCGACATCAGCGAAAGGGCCGTGCGTTTCATCTCATCTCCTTGCGTATTGGTTTTTTCACGAAAAGCGGAATGGCAGGAGACTACCGAGCGCATCGCGCATCGGCAAAAACGAAATACTCCGATGTGACCTAAAGCCGACATGTGCATTCTGCGGCAAGGTGCATTGAGAGATTCAGATTATTGATAAACGTGAGTCAATCTCGGTGAAATAGGCGCGCATATAAGGTTTGCGTTGCCGGATTTGCGATAATTCCACGCGAATTTCACACCGAAACGCGTTTGTCGCCGATTCGTCAATTAATTATTTAATGAATCGAATGCCGGAAAGCGTACGGGATGTGTTATTTGCACGCCGCATTCGCGCCGGCCGGTGCGCGCCGCATCGGCACCGATCGCCCGCAACAGCTCGCAACCCGCTCCGAGAACACCATCATGACCGTCCCGTCTCCAAAGTCGCGCCTGCAGCTGTTCGCAGCAGCCTTGGCACTCCTGTCTGCCCTCTGCGCGGTTGCACCCGCATACGCATACGCGGCGCGCCGGCTGCGCTCGAGCGCGGGCTGCACGCGTTCATCCGCGACACCTACGGCGCGTGGCGCGCCGACCGCAAAGGCTGGCAGCCGGCTGCCGGCGACTCGATCTATTCGGCACGCGGAACGTTGCGGGTCGCGACGGCCGACGGTCCACGCATGCTGCTCGCGATGTGCGGCGAGACCGACGCGGCCGTCGCCAACGGGATGCAGGGCATGGGCTCGGACGGCACGCCGGGCACGGTGCGCATCGAGCGGCTCGGCCCGCATCTGTTCGGTTTCGTGATCGGCGACGGCACCACGTTGCAGGGCTATACGCAGACGAGCCAGTCGATCCGGCTGCCGTACCGCAACGCGCTCGTCGAAGCCGCGCCGCGCATCGACGAAGCGCTCGACAACGGCGGCTCGCTCGATTGCGCCAACGCGAAGCCGCATTGCGAGCACCCCACGTTCGCGATCGCGCCCGACACGACGGCCACGGACGACGTCTATCCGTTGACGGTCATCGAGACGGGCCGGCGCGGCAGCCACGAGATCCACGCGCGCTACACGGTGAAGTTCGACGCGGCACGCGGCCGCTACGTCGTGCCGAAGCCGTTGCGCGAAGGCTATTGAGCGGCGCTGCGGGGCACGCGGCAAGCACCCCTCGGCACGCCGCGCGCCCGCGCGTCAGACGTACAGATACCGCACGAGATGGAAGAACACCGGCGCGGCGAAGCAGATCGAATCGACGCGATCGAGCATCCCGCCGTGACCGGCGATCATCGAGCCCCAGTCCTTCGTGCCGAGCGAGCGCTTCACGGCCGACAGCACGAGGCCGCCGACGAAGCCCGCGATCACGACCGCGAGCGAAATGCCGAACGCCGCGCCGAAGCTGAACGGCGTCACGCGATACAGCGACGCGCCGCACAGCGTCGCGAGCAAGCCGCCGCCGACGAAGCCCTCGACCGTCTTCGACGGCGACAGCTGCGGTGCGATCTTGCGGCGGCCGAACAGCTTGCCGACCACGTACTGCAGCACGTCGCTGATCTGCACGACGAACAGGAAGAAGAACAGCAGCAGCGCGTTCTGCCCCGCGTAGTGCGGAATGTCGAGGATCAGCACGGCGGGCGCATGGCTGAGCCCGTACACGCACACCATCAGCGCCCAGTTGATCTTCGCGTTGCGGCTCAGGAATTCGCGCGTGTCCTGCGTGAGCGCCGACACCAGCGACATCGCGAAGAAAAGGTGCACCGGCACGAAGATCGAATACATGCCGTACCAGTTGATCGCGAGCAGCAGGTACTGCACCGGAATCGCGACGAAGAACGCGATGAACAGCGTGGTGTGGTCGCTCGGCGTCGTCGGCGTGAGCGTGATGAATTCGCGCAGCGTCAGGTACGACAGCAGCGCGAACACGAAATACGTGACGTTGTTGCCGAGGCTGATCGCGACCACCATGATCGCGATCATCGCCCACCACGCGCGGATGCGCTGGTTCAGGTTGACGATGGTCGCGTTCGCGCCGCCGCTGCGCGCGCCGAGGATCGCGCCGATCACGGTCGCGATCACCAGCACGCCGGTGACGCCCGCGACCAGTTCCCAGAAGAGAGTTCGCATGAAGAAGTCCGGAATAGGAAGAGTAGGCGCCGCGTTCAGCCGGCCGGCCGCTGCGGCGGCGCGAGCGCGACGAGCGCGTCGCGCATGCGCGCGAGGAAGGTCGGCTTGTCCTCGCCGGCGCGCAGTGCATCGTTCGCGCCGAAATGCACCTTGCAGATCAGCGGCACGGGCCAGATCGTGCCCTTCGGCATGATCCGCTGCAGGTTCTCGAGGTAGACGGGCGCGAGCGCGACGTCCGGGAACTCGGTCGCGAGGTGGTACAGCCCGCTCTTGAACGGCTGCGGCAGCACGTCTGCACCGCGCGTGCCTTCCGGAAAGATGATGATCGAGTGGCCTTGCCGCAGCGCGTCGCGCACGGGGTCGAGCGGGTCGCCGCCCGACTCGCGGTGGCGATCGATCAGCACGACGTTCAGCAGCTTCTGCGCGACGTGCCGCTTCAGATTGCCGCTGTCCCAGTAGTCGCGCGCGGCGACGGGCCGGACGACCGCGCGCACGTCGCGCGGCAGCGCCGCGAGAATCGCGAGCGTGTCGATATGGCTCGTGTGGTTGGAGAAGTAGATCTTCTGCGTCGGCGCGGGGCGGCCCTGATGCCATACCGGATACGCGCCGGCCACGAGCCGCACGATTGACAGCAGGAAATCGCGTTGCCAGACGTTGACGATGTTCATCGGCGCCGCGCCTCCCGCATGCGTGAGCGTGCCGCCACCGATGCGCGGCGACCGCGTGGATCCCGAAATGCCGGCGCGGCAGGATGCGCACCGGACGGCCATGGTTCAATTTTTGTCAAATTCGTGGCTGCCTGTCGCAGGGCCGCGACGGCCGGACGCGTTGCCGCTTGTATCGGAGTGCGGCGAATGCGCCGATCGGCGGCGTAATAATCGGCTATTGCACGAGCGCCCGCTGCAATTCGAATGGATTGGTGTGCTGACGGGCTTGCGGATTATCGCGAGTTTCGGTCGAAAATGCCAGATTGCGCGCGCAACGAACGCGGCGCACGGCTTGACGCGTCGCAGCCGCTCGGCGACGATTACGCCCACCTGACGACCGCCGATCGCGGCGGTCGAGCCGCCGGGGGTAGGGCGGCGGCGAACGTGTCCGAGCGTGCCGAACCAGAAAAATCATGAGCCTCTACGCACTCAAACCAAAATTCCAGAACTGCCTGCGTCCGTTCGCGGATTCGCTCGCCGAGCGCGGTGTCACAGCCAACCAGGTCACGTTGTTCGCGGCGGGCGGCTCGATCGTCGTCGGTGCGCTCGCGGGGCTCGGCGGGTTCGCCCGCGCGCTGTTCCTGCTGATTCCGGTCTGGCTGTTCGCGCGGATGGCGCTCAACGCGATCGACGGCATGCTCGCGCGCGAACACGGGCAGAAAAGCACGCTCGGCGCGTACCTGAACGAGCTCGGCGACGTCGTGTCCGATCTCGCGCTCGTATTGCCGTTTCTCGCGATTCCCGCGTTCGCGCCGGCCGACGTCTGGTTGTTCGCGCTCGCCGCCGTCATCGTCGAATGCGCGGGGCTGATCGGCCCGCTCGCGGGCGCGACGCGCCGCTACGACGGCCCGTTCGGCAAGAGCGACCGCGCGCTCGCGCTCGGTGCGTTCGCGCTGTGGTTCGGCGTCGGCCTGCCGATCGGCGGCGTCGGCGCGTGGCTGTGGCGCGTGCTGATCGTGCTGTCGATCGTGACGGCCGTGCGGCGCGTGCGGGCCGGCGTCGCGGAAGCCGGCGGCTGATGGCTGATGGTCTACGGTTGACGGCACGCGCGTGAGACCGGCGCCGGGGGCGGCGCCGCATGATTCGAATAACGAAACGAGAGAGATCGCATGAGCGCACGCACGGCCCGCGAGGCCGACTTCATCACGCACGACGGCACCGCGCTGTTCTATCGTCACTGGCCCGCCACCGCGCCGCGCTGCCGCGGCGCGATCGTGCTGCTGCATCGCGGTCACGAGCATTCGGCGCGTGTCGCGCACCTCGTCGACGAGCTCGACCTGCCCGACTTCGCGTTCTTCGCATGTGACGCGCGCGGCCACGGCCGCTCGCCCGGCGCGCGCGGCTACAGTCCGGGCGCGGCCGCGTCGGTGCGCGATCTGCAGAGCTTCGTCGAGCACATTTGCGACACGCACGGCGTCGCGATCGAGGACATCGCCGTCGTCGGACAGAGCGTCGGCGCGGTGCTCGCAGCCGCGTGGGCGCACGACTATGCGCCGCCGATCCGCTGCCTCGTGCTCGCGTCGCCCGCGTTCCACATCAAGCTGTACGTACCGTTCGCGCGGCCGGGCCTGCGGCTGATGCACAAGCTGCGCGGCCTGTTCTACGTGAACAGCTACGTGAAGCCGAAATTCCTCACGCACGACCCGCAGCGGATCGCGAGCTATGCGGCCGATCCGCTGATCACGCGGCCGATCGCGGTCAACATGCTGCTCGATCTGCACGACACCGCGCAGCGGATCGTCGCCGATGCGGCCGCGATCACGGTGCCGACCCAGCTGCTGATCTCGGGCGCCGACTGGGTCGTGCATCGCGCTCCGCAGGATCGCTTCTTCGAGCGGCTCGGCGCCGCGCGCAAGGAGCGCATCGTGCTGCCGGGCTTCTATCACGACACGCTCGGCGAGCGCGACCGCGCGCAGGCGCTCGCGCCGCTGCGCGCGTTCGTGCTGCGCGAATTCGACACGCCGGGCCCGCGCGTGTCGCTCGCCGACGCCGACCGGCGCGGCGCATTCCATGACGAATACGTGGCGCTCCGCGCCGCGCCGGCGAGCCCGTTCGCGCGCGCGTACTGGGCGTTGGTGCGGGCCGGCCTGAAGGCGGGCGGCGCACTGTCGGACGGCATCGCGCTCGGGCTGCGGCTCGGCTTCGATTCGGGCTCGACGCTCGACTACGTGTACCGCAATCGCGCGCAGGGGCGCTTCGGCATCGGTGCGCGGATCGATCGCACCTATCTCGACTCGCCGGGCTGGGCCGGCATTCGCCAGCGCAAGCTGCACCTGCAGGAGCTGATCGGTGCGGCGATCGGCTGGCTGCGCAGCCGCGGCGAACCGGTGCGCATCGTCGACATCGCGGCCGGCCACGGGCGCTACGTGCTCGACGCGATCGCGTCGGCCGCCGAGCGCGACGGCGCGGCGCCCGACGACATCCTGCTGCGCGACTACAGCGCGCCGAACGTCGATGCCGGGCGCGTGCTGATCGCGCAGCGCGGCCTCGAGCCGATCGCGCGCTTCGAGCGCGGCGATGCGTTCGACGACGCGTCGCTCGCGACGCTCGAACCGCGTCCGACGCTCGCGATCGTGTCGGGACTGTACGAGCTGTTCGGCGACAACGCGCTCGTCGAGCGCTCGCTGCGCGGGCTCGCGCAGGCCGTGCCGCCCGGCGGGTATCTGGTCTATACGGGGCAGCCGTGGCATCCGCAGCTCGAATTCATCGCGCGCGTGTTGAACAATCACCGCGGCGAGGCGACGTGGGTGATGCGCCGCCGCTCGCAGGCCGAGATGGACGAGCTCGTCGCGCGCGCGGGCTTTCGCAAGCTCGACCAGCGCATCGACGCGATGGGCATCTTCACGGTCAGCCTGGCCCAGCGGGTCGACGCGCAATGAGCGCGCCCGGCGTTCGCGCGGGCCGTCCCGCGCAGGCGGCGGCCGGCGCAGGCGACGCGTCCTGGGCGTTGCGCATCGGCGCGCTCGCGGCGATGGGCGCGCTGTTCTTCTCCACCTACGGTCTCGCGAACTGGCTCGCCGCGCGCCGCGCCGCGGTGCCGACCTTCGCGTTCGGCTGGGAGCACGCGATCCCGTTCGTGCCGTGGACGATCGTGCCGTACTGGTCGATCGATCTGCTGTACGCGCTGTCGTTCCTGTTCTGGACCCGTCGCGACGATCTGCTCGACCACGTGAAGCGGCTGCTGACCGTGCAGCTCGTGTCGGTCGCGTGCTTCATCGCATGGCCGCTGCGCTTCGGCTTCGCGCGTCCCGACGCGAGCGGCATGGCCGGCGCGTTGTTCACGCTGCTGATGGGGTTCGACAAGCCGTACAACCAGGCGCCGTCGCTGCACATCGGGCTGCTCGTGGTGCTGTGGGCCGTCTACGCGCAGCAGCTGCGCGGCACGCTCGCGCGGGCGCTGCTGCATCTGTGGTTCGCGGCGATCGGCGTATCGGTGCTGACGACCTACCAGCACCACGTGATCGACGTGCCGACCGGCGCGGCCGTCGGCTGCATCGCACTGTTCCTGTTTCCGTTGCGCGATGCGGCGGGCCACTCGCGCAGTGGCGACGCTGCGCCGTGCGCGGCGAGCCGCGCGCTCGCGCGCCGCTATGCACTCGGCGCGGCGACGTTCGTGCTGGTCGTGCTCGGCTGTGTGCCGCGCGCGCCGGCCGCGGCGTTGCTCGCCGGGTGGGTCGCGCTGGCGCTCGCGTGCGTCGCTTGGGCTTACTGGCGCGGCGCGCCCGCCGCGTTCCAGAAGGACGACGCCGGCCGCATGCCGGTGTTCGCGCGCTGGCTGCTCGCGCCGACGATCGTCGGCGCGTTCGTCAATTCGCGGCTGTGGACGTTGCGGCACGCGGCGCCGGTGCGCGTCGCCGAGCGCGTGTGGATCGGCCGCACGCCGACGACGCGCGACGTGCGACGCCACGGCTTCACCGCGCTCGTCGACCTGACGGCCGAGATGCCGCGCTGGGCCGCGGCCGACGCGTCGCTCGCGTATGCGGCGGTGCCGCAGCTCGATCTGGTGGTGCCGAGCTGCGCGCAACTCGCGGCGGCGGTCGAGGCCATCGAGCGCCTGCATGCGCAAGGCCGCGACGTGCTGGTTCATTGCGCGCTCGGCTACGGGCGCAGCGTGCTGTGCGCGGCTGCATGGCTCGCGGCACGGCGCGGGCTGAGCGACGCGCGCGACGCACTCGCCGCGGTGCGCGAGGTGCGAGCGCGGGCGGTCTGGTCCGACGACGCGGTCGCCGTGCTGCAGGACTGGCTCGACCGCCGCGCGGCGGGGCGCGCATGAGCGGCGCTTCGTCGGCGCCGTTCCGGATCGCCGCCGCACGCGGCGTGCTCGACGCGGGCGCGTGGGCGATCGCGGCCGCGCTGGCGGCGGCCGGCGCGGGCGGATGGATCGCATCGGGCTGGCCGCCGGCGAGCATCGCGCGCGCGGTGCTGGCCGTCATCAGCGCCGGCTCGGCGATCGCCGCGCTGTGGTACGCGGTGCGCATCGAGATCGATCGCCGCTTGTTCGCCGCGCTCGCGCACGCGACGTCGGACGACGGCGACGACGAGCTCGGCCACGCGCTCACCGCGCTCGATCGCGCACTGGCCGACCTCGGCTGGATCGATCCACGCAGCGCCGCGCGCGGGCTCGACGCGCGCGTGCGCGGCGCGGTCCGGTTATGCCGGGCCGGCATGCTCGTCGCGATCGTGCAATGGGTCGTGGTGGCGGTCGCGATCGCGGCGCCGGTGGGCCATTGACGGCCATCTCGGTGCATTAGCGGCCCGTTAGCGACCCATTGGCGCCCGGCCGCGGCACACGATCGCGGTGTCGCCCGCGACGCAGCGCAGCAATGCCCGAACCGCGTGACCGAACCGCGGAATCGATTTGATATAAATCAGCTTTGCGCGAAGAAATCCCGACGTGCGGCGCACGCTTGCGGTAGCATACGCGCCGCCCACGCGGCAGCGCACATTTCGGGCGGCCCGCAAGGAGCCGCAATCCGTCTCCACGCACACCTGCCGCACCGACTCGATGCTGGCAGGCCGATCGCCAGCCCTCGTGCAAGTTTTGCCATTCAATCGCTGCACGCAGCATTTCCGACCGAATTGAGTTTTTTTCGCTTCGGCGTTGCTGAATCGTGCGGCTTTCGTCCTATTTTTAAGATAGTGTGACGAATGGGGTAGCGCCGGTGCCAGGCGCTCGCGTAGACGCGCGACCGGACAAAGAAGCCGCGTCGCCGTTCAGATAAATGAATTCAGGCCAGATAGATTATTGAGGGGAAGCAGTGGGGATGTGCACTTACGGGCATAGCTGCTTTGCGCGCGCCGGTCGCGGCGCGCTGGATCACCGGACGTTCGAAACGATGCGGGGCCGAGCATGAGGCCGGCCGCGTCGTTGTTCATGCTGTCCGCTGCGCTGTTCGGCGCATTGCATACCGCCGCGCTGTCCGCCGCGCCGATGCCGGTCGCGTCGGTGGCGTCGGCCGGGTCGGCCGTGCCTGCGGTTGCCGGCGCCGCGTCCGCGCCCGCCGATGTTGCGCGCGCGCCACAGGTTGCCGCCGCATCGGGCGCGGCCAGCGCGGCCGCCGCCGCGGCCGGCGGGCCGGCCATCACCGTGCGTCTGCCGTTCGCGTCGCTCGGCGCGTTCGACCCGCTGCATCTGCGCGGCGCCGACGATGCGCGCACGATCAACGCGGGCGTGCGGCTCGATCGCGTGGTGACCGGCGCGCGGCTGCGCCTGACCTACGCGTATTCGCCGTCGCTGGTGTTTCCGATGTCGCATCTGAAGGTGCTGGTGAACGGCGAGGTCGTCTCGACCGTGCCGTTTGACGCGCCGCGCGCGGGCCGCATGGTCACGCAGGACATCCCGATCGATCCGCGCTACTTCTCCGATTTCAACCAGATCGGCCTGCGCCTGATCGCGCATTACACGCTCGATCATTGCGAAGACCCGTCGAACTCGGCGCTGTGGGCCGACGTGAGCCCGACCAGCGAGCTGATCCTCGACGAAGCGCCGGTGCGCCTGCCGAACGATCTGGCGCTGCTGCCCGCGCCGTTCTTCGACCGGCGCGACAACGGCCGCCTGCGGCTGCCGTTCGTGCTGCCGGCGTCGCCCGACTCGGCGACGCTGCGCAGTGCCGGCGTGCTCGCGTCGTGGTTCGGCGCGCTGGCCGATTACCGGCAGGCGCGCTTCCCGGTCGCGACGACGCTGCCGGCCGACGACCAAGCGGTCGTGATCGGCACGGTCGCGACGCTGCCGGCCGGCCTCGCGCTGCCGGCGGTCAACGGCCCGCTGCTCGCCATCGCCGACAACCCGGCCGCTCCCGGGCGCAAGCTGCTGATCGTGACCGGCCGCACGGCGGCCGAGGTCGACGACGCGGTCGGGACGCTCGTGCTCGGCCGCGCGGCGCTGTCGGGCCCGGCCGCGACGGTCGCGCACGTCGATCTCGGCGCGCCGCGCAAGCCGTACGATGCGCCGCGCTGGTTGCCGGTCGACCGGCCGATCGCGTTCCGCGAGCTCGTGTCGGACCCGCGCCAGCTGGAAGTGCGCGGCACGTCGCCGGACGCGATCCGTCTGAACCTGCACGTGCCGGCCGATCTGCATTCGTGGAACGGCTCCGGCGTGCCGATCACGCTGCGCTATCGCTATACGGCGCCGAGCGTGCAGGACGACTCGACGCTGTCCGTCGAGATCAACGACCAGCTCGTGAAGTCGTACCGGCTCGCGCCGGCTCATTCGGAAGACGCGCGCGGCCGCATGCAGCTGCCGCTGCTGTCGGTGCCGGAAGGGCGCGTGACCAGCGACGTCGACATTCCGGCGTTCCGGGTCGGCAGCGGCAACCAGCTGCAGCTGCGCTTCACGCTCGATTCGCAGAAGACGGCGCTGTGCTCGAGCACAGCGCTCGAGCCGCAGCGCGCGGCGGTCGACCCCGATTCGACGATCGACTTCTCGCACTTCGTCCACTACGCGCAACTGCCGAATCTGGCGTACTTCGCGAACAGCGGGTTCCCGTTCACGCGCTTCGCCGACCTGTCGCAGACCGCCGTCGTGGTGCCCGACCGGCCGTCGCCGCAGGAGCTCGAAGCGTATCTGACGATGCTCGGCCACATGGGCCAGTGGACCGGCTTCCCGGCGCTGCGCGTGCAGCTCGCGCGGCCGGGCGAAGTCGCCGCGCTCGCGGGCCGCAAGGATCTGCTGGTGATCGACGGCTCGCCTGCGTCGCCGCTGCTGTCGCAGTGGCGCGCGGCCGCGCCGCTGTCGATCGACCCGCAGGCGGGCGCCGGCGCGACGCGCGTCGCGTTCGCGGTGAAGGAGCGCTGGCGCAACGGCGTCGGCCAGCCCGACGGCGGCGCGCACATCGAACAGACGGGCCCGCTGGCCGCGCTCGCCGGTTTCGAGTTGCCGGGCAGTCACGGCCGCAGCGTCGTCGCACTGACCGCGACCGACCAGCCGCGCCTGGGCGACCTGCTCGACGTGTTCGAGAAGCCGGGCCTCGTGTCGCAGCTGCAGGGCGACCTCGCGCTGGTGCGGCCGGGGCGGGTCGACAGCCTGCGCGTCGGCGATCGCTACGTGGTGGGCTTCGTGCCCTGGTATGCGCGCGTCTGGACGCACGCGGCGCGTCATCCGGTCGTGCTGGGCGTGGTCGGCGTCGTTGCCGGGCTGCTGCTCGCGCTCGGCGTGTTCAGCGTGCTGCAGAGAATCGCCGCGCGCCGACGGGGGATGTAACGGATGGTGTGGGCATACGCAACACGGCGGGCGGCGCGGCGCGCCGGCGCGGCGCTCGCGCTGGCCGCTGCCGCGGCAGCCGGCCCGCTGCACGCGGCGCAGGACGGCGCGGGCGCAGCGGCGGGGTCGGCCGGGGCGGCCGGCGCGCAATGCGGCGGCGCGGCGTGGCCGCGCTGGGACGCGTTCAAGCGCGATTTCGTGTCGGCCGACGGCCGGGTGATCGACGTCGGCTCCGACGATTCGCGCACGGTATCGGAGGGGCAGGCGTATGGACTGTTCTTCGCGCTCGTCGCGAACGACCGGCGCACGTTCGACACGATCCTCGCATGGACCGAGAACAATCTCGCGCAGGGCGACCTGAGCGCGCATCTGCCCGCGTGGCTGTGGGGCCGCGCGCCGGACGGCGCGTGGCGCGTGCTGGACGCGAACGCGGCGTCGGACGCCGACCTGTGGATCGCGTACACGCTCGTCGAAGCCGGCAGGCTGTGGCACGAGCGCAGCTACACCGCGCGCGGTGCGCTGCTCGCGAAGCGCGTGCTCGACACCGAGACGGCCAGCGTGCCGGGCCTCGGCCTCACGCTGCTGCCCGGCCCGACCGGCTTCAAGCTAGCGAACGGGCAATGGCGCGTGAACCCGAGCTATTCGCCGCCGCAGGTGATCCGCGGGCTCGCCGCCCGCCTGCCCGACGAGCGCCGCTGGGCCGCGCTGATGGCGAGCACCGGCCGCGTGCTGCTCGACACCGCACCGAAGGGCTTCGCGCCGGACTGGGCGCTGTATCGCGCGGGCGCCGGCTTCGGCCCCGATCCGCAGACCCACGCGGAAAGCGCGTACAACGCGATTCGCGTGTACCTGTGGGCCGGCATGCTGGATCGCAGCGATCCGCTCGCCGCGCCGCTGCTCGCGCGTTTCGCGCCGTTCGCCGACCACATCGCCGCGCATGGCGCGCCGCCGGAGCGGGTCGACACGACCACCGGCGTCGCCGCGCCGAACGACGGCAACGGCGGCTTCTCCGCGGCGGCCGTGCCGTTCCTCGCCGCGCGCGGCCAGCAGGCGCTCGCCGATGCGCAGGCCGCGCGGGTCGATGCGCTCGCGCGCCAGTCGCCGCCCGGCTATTACACGAGCGTGCTGACGCTGTTCGGCCTCGGCTGGCGCGACGGTCGCTACCGGTTCGGCGCCGACGGGACGCTCGACGCGCGCTGGGAGGGCCGTCCATGCGCGGCACGATGAAACGCGCGGCGCCGCGCGTCGCCCGGTTCGCGTGGCTCGCGTCGTCGATCGGTGCGGCCGTGCCGGCCGCCGCCGCTGTCACCGTGGCTCCGGCGCAGGACGTCGTGACGTCCCAGCCGGCCGCGACGCTGAGCGCGGCCGATCGCTCGGACGCGCAGCGCCTGCTGTCGACCGCGCGCATGTGGGGCGACAAACATCGCGACGATCTTGCGCGCGATGCGCTGCGCAAGGGGCTGCTGATCGCACCGGACGATCCGGGCCTGCTCGCCGAGCAGATGCGCGTGCTGCTGCGGCTCGGCGATTCGAAAGGCGCCCAGGCCGCGCTCGCGCGCCTGCAGGCGCGCGCACCGGCGGCGCCGGACACGCGCCGCGCGGCCGACGAATACCGCGTCGCGACGAGCGGCCGCGGCGAGATGGCGCAGATTCGCCTGCTCGCCCGCAGCGGCCGCACGGACGAAGCCGCGCGCCGCATCGTCGCGCTGTTTCCGAACGGCGCGCCGTCGGGCGCGCTCGGCGCCGAGTATTACGAGATCCTCGCGAATGCGCCGGGCGGCCGCGAAGCGGCGCTCGCCGCGTTGCGTCGGCGGATCGCGGCCGATCCGCAGGACGTCAACGCGTCGATGGCGCTCGCGCGGCTGCTGAACCAGCGCGCCGAGACGCGCGCGGAGGCGAACCGAATCGCATGGGCGCTCGCGAAGCGCCCGGACGCCGACCATACGGAAGCGATGAACATCTGGCGGCACGTGCTGCAGTCCGCGGGCGCCGATCTCGCGTATCTGGACGCGCTGCACGCTTATCTCGAACTGGTGCCGGACGACACGGAATTCCACGACCGCGCGGCCCAGCTCGACCAGCAGCGCGACGCGCAGCGCAAGCTCGAACGCGATCCCGACTACATCGCGCAGCAGCGCGGCCTGCAGGCGCTCGCCCGCGGCGATCTGGCCGGCGCCGATCCGCTGCTCGCGCGCGCCGCGCGCGCCCGGCCCGACGACGCCGATGCGCTCGGCGGCCTCGGGCTGCTGCGGCTGCGCGAAGGACGGCATGACGAAGCGCGTGCGCTGTTCGCGCGCGCTGCGGCGCTGGCCACAACCGATCAGCGCGGCAAGTGGCAGGGCCTCGCGCGCACCGCGCAGTTCTGGGGCCTGCTCGCCCAGGGCCGCGCAGCGGCCTCGGCCGGCCGGCCGCAGGACGCGGAGCGCTCGGCGCTCGCCGCGCTCGCGATGCAGCCCGACAGCCCCGACGCGAAGCTGCAGCTGGCCGATGCGCTGCTCGCGCAGCGCGACTGGACGCGTGCGGAGCCGCTGTTGCGCGAGTTGCTCGCCGTGCGTTCGCCGAGCGTGTCGGTCGTGCGCGACACCGCGCTGCTTTATCAGAACACCGGGCGCGCCGAGCGCATCGGGCCGTTGCTCGACGCGCTGCAAAGCCGCGTGACCGGCAGCGACGACCGTCGCGCGCTCGACGGGCTGCGTGCCGACCTGCTCGCGACCGAGGCGCGCGCGCTCGCCGACAAGGGCGAGCGCGGCCCGGCCGCGCAGCGCTACGAGGCCGCGGTGCGCGCGGCGCCCGATGAGCCGTGGACGCGTTTCGCGCTGGCGCGGTTGTATCGCGACATGGGCTTGCCGCAGCTCGGCCGCACGGTGATGGACGACGGCCTCGCGCAGGCCGATACGCCCGAAATGCGCTATGCGTGCGCGCTGTACCGCAACTCGATCGACGACGTCGCGGGCGCCCGGACGGCGCTCGCCGGCATCGCCGACGCGCAGCGCTCGGACGGCATGCGCGCGCTCGCACGCAAGCTCGACGCCGAAGCGGCGCTGGCCGACGCGCGCGTCGCGCTGGGCGGCGGCGACCGGACGGCCTTCGCCGCGTCGCTCGCGCACGCGCAGGCGAGCGCGCCCGACGATCCCGACATGCTGGCCGCGATCGGCGCGCAATGGATCGACGCGGGCGAGCCCGAGCGCGGGCTCGCGCCGCTGCGCGACTGGATCGCCGCGCATCCGAACGAGGCCGATCCCGACGTGCGGCTGCGCTACGGCGATCTGCTTGGCAGCGCGGCGCGCGACGACGCGCTCGCCGCATGGCTCGCCGCGCTGCGCGGCGAACGCGGGCTGACGCCGGCGCAGACGGCGCGTCTCGAAGACCAATCGTTGCGGCTCGTGCTGCGCCAGACCGACGACGCGATCGCGCAGCAGGACTATGCGCGCGCGCGCCGGCTGCTCGAGCGCGCGAGCCCGGCCGGCCGGGCCGACCCGCGCTACGCGCTCGAGCTCGCCGATCTCGAACGCGCGCAGGGCCATTACGATGCGGCGCGCGCCGCGCTCGCGCCGGTCGTCGCGCGCACGCCGGACGATGCCGACGTGCAACTCGCACTCGCGCGCATCGACGAGGACAGCGGCCAGCGCAAGGCTGCGCTCGCACGCGTGCAGGCAGTGCTCGCGCGCACGCCGGACGACGACGTCGACACGCGGCTGTCGGTGGTGCGGCGCCTGAACGCGCTGCGCCGCGCCGACGAAGCCGCGCAGGTGGTCGAGCCGTTGCAGGCCGCCTATCCGGCGCGCGCCGACGTGACGGTCGCGGCCGGCCGCGTGGCCGAGGCGCAGGGGCGCTACGACGATGCCGCGTCGCTGTACCGGCTGTCGCAGTCGCAGGAGCGTGCGACCGGCGTGAGCCCCGGCCGCGACGGCCGCACGCCGGCGCAAGCCGCGTTCGCGGAGCTCGAGCAGCGGCGCGATCCCGAGATCGAGGCCGGCTGGCTGCCCGCGTACAAGTCCGGGGACGAAGGCGTGTCCGCGTACCGTGCGCAGCAGGTGCCGATCTACATGCAGCTGCCGATCCGCTACGACGGTCATGCGTTCCTGCAGCTCGACACCGTGCATCTGGACGCCGGCGCGCTCGACACGAGCGTGCCGGACACGTACACGCTGAAGACCTTCGGCACCTACGCGGCGCTCAGGTCGCCGATCGGGCTGCCGGCGCCGTTCGCGCAGAATCCGGCGGCGGCCGCGCTGCTCGCGCAGCCGGGCGACCTGCATCAGTCGATGACGGGCGTCGCGCTCGGCGCCGGCTACCGCACCGACGCGTTGCGCGTCGACCTCGGCACGTCGCCGCTCGGCTTTCCGGTGCACTACGTCGTCGGCGGCGTGCGCTATCGGTTCGACGCGGGCCCGGCGAGCTTCAGCGTGAACGCGTCGCGCCGGCCCGAAACCAGCAGCGTGCTGTCCTATGCGGGGATGCGCGACCCGTGGACCGGCGCGGTCTGGGGCGGCGTGCGCCGCGACGGCGTGAACCTGCGCGGCTCGGTCGACGTCGGCCGCGTGAATCTGTTCGCGGAATTCGGCGCGGGCGTGCTGTCGGGCCGCAACGTCGAGCGCAACGCCGAAGCGACGCTGCGCACCGGCTTCACGGTGCCCGTCTACGAGCGCGCGACGATGCGCATCAGCACCGGCCTCGTCGGCAACGCCTGGCACTACGCGCAGAACCTGCGTTACTACACGTATGGGCAGGGCGGTTACTACAGCCCGCAGCGCTACCTGTCGCTCGGCGTGCCGATCGAATGGGCGGGGCGGCGCGACGCGCTGTCGTGGGACCTGACCGTCACGGCCGGGATCTCGAACAGCTACGAGAAGGATTCGCTGTTCTACCCGACGCTGACCGACCAGCGCGCCGCGCAGCAGCGGGCCGGCTTCGTCTATACCGGCAGTTCGACGCAAGGCGTGGCGTTCTCGTACGGCGTGAACGGCATCGTCGAATATCGCGTGAACCCGCACCTGAGCGCCGGCGCACAACTGCATATCGACCGCTCGCACGCGTATGCGCCGAGCTCGGCGCTGGTCTACGTGCGCTATGCGTTCGATGCGCGCGCGCCGCGCAGCTGGCTCGTCACGCCGACGCCGGTGCGGCTTTATTCGGATTACTAGGGGAAGCGCGTTGAATACCGAAACCGAAGCCACTCGTCCCGCGCGCGGCGCGGCCGGTCTGCTCGGCCCGCTGCGCGCGCTGTTGCGCACGGGGCCGGCCGGCGGTCGCGCCGGCCCGTTGGGCGGGCTCGCGATCGACGGGCTGCCCGACACCTGGACGCAACTCGAAGCGGGCGGCCTGTACGCCGTGTACGCGGCCGCCGACACGCCGGCGTGCGACGCGCTCGTATGGGAAAGCGCGCGGCAGTCGCGCACGCGCGACGTGACCGTCGTGCTGTCGCGCGACGCGGCGCGCGTCGCCGCGCAGATGCAGGCGCGCGGCTTTGCGGGCGGCGCCTTGCCGGCCGGCTGGCCGCGCAATCTGAACGTGCTCGCGATGCCGCCCGAAGCGCAGGCGGCCACCGACGGCGAACCTGCAGCCAGTGCGGCGCCCGGCCCGTTCGCGCGCCTCACCGGCGGCCTCGATGCGTTGAAGCGCTACGGCTTTCGTGCGCGTTCGGTGTACTTCGTCGAAGGCGCGCAGCGCTGGCTCAGCTGGGACGCGCCGGACGCGCTCGCCGAGGAGGCCTACGCGCTCGCCGACTGGTGCCGCATCCACCGCATCGCGCTGGTGCTGCTGCTCGATCCCGAGCTGGCGCGCGCGGGCAGCGCGCCGCGCACCGACGATCCGCCGCTCGTGCGCGACGCGAATCGCGCGACGCGCAGCGGCTTCCACGGCATCTGCTCGGGCGTCGCGCAGTTGCAGCGCACTCACGGCGAGCTGCTGTGGGTGGTCGACTTCTGGCGCGCGGGCGACACGCTCGCGGCCGGTGAGGTGCGGCCGCTGCGCTTCGCGCCCGACGGCCGTCTCGCGGCCATCGCCGATGGCGTGCCGACCGAAACCGCGCGCGCGATGAAGCTCGCGAGCGACGAGGATCGCGTCGTCGTCAGCCGCGCGGTGCTCGACGCAGGCGGGCGCGTGCCTGCGGGCTGGGAAGTCGTCGACGACAACGCGGCGGTGGTCGCCGCCTGTGCGCACGCGCAGGCCGCCACCGCGGTGCTGGCGTTCCGCGCGCACGCGCAGCTCGAAGGCGTGTGCGCAGCGGTGCACGCGTTGCGGCGGCAGTGCGGCGGCGCGCTGAAGATCGCCGTCGTCGAGCGCGACGTGGTGCTGCGCCAGCAGTTCGAGATGCTGGTGCTGAGCGTCGGCGCGAACTGTGTCGTCGCGCGCGACTTGCCGGTGTCGCGGATGCAGGCCGCCGTGCACGCGCTGCGCGGCCAGCTCTACGCGCGCCCGGTCGCGTCCGACTATCGGGCGGCGCTCGCCGCCGCGCTCGGCGATTCGGTGCTCGGCTACCTGCCGGTCGGCGCGTTCTGCGAGCGCATCCGCGCGGTGCTCGAGCGCGGCGCCGTGCTGGCGCTGCCGCATACGCTCGCGAAGCTCGCGCTGCTGCCCGGCGTGTCGCATGTCGATGCGCTGCGGCATTGCCGGCCGCGCCGCGCGGGCGACGTCGTGACCGCCGATGCCGCGCACCTGTACGTGTTCCTGTTCGCCTGCGAGCCGGCCGATGCGGAGGATGCGCTCGCCCGCATCGTCGACGTGCCGCTCGATACGGTGTCCGACCGCGTCGTGTGTCTCGGGCAGGGCAGCATCGATGCCGAGCTCGATGCGCTGAAGGCCGAGAACCGCCGTGCGCCGATCGCCGACTACAGCGACCTGTTCGCCGCCGAGCAGCCGGCCGGCGCCGCACAGCCGAAGGCCGAGCGCACCGCGGCATCGGCAGCGTCGGCCGCAGCGGCCGACACCGCCGAAGCCGGTGAAATCAGCCGCTCGATCGACGCGATCGATACGATCGTCTCGCTCGAAGCGCTGGCCGCCACGCCCGCGCCCGACGATGCAGCGGCGCGGCCCCCCGTCATTTCCGCCGCGCCCCGGCGCGGCGCCATCCGCAGCGCGATGCCGCTGCGCCAGCAGGAGGGCGCATGATCGCCGAACTCGTCATCGGATTCGTCGTCGGCATCGCGATCGCGATACCGGTGTGGATCGTCGCGCAGCACCTGGGCGTCGGTCGCCGCTTCCAGGCGCCGGGCGGGCTCGCTCGACGCGACGCGGTTGCATGCGAGCTCGTGCCGGTCGCGTTGCGCGGGCGCCTGCTGCCCGAATTCGAGCGTGCGGCCGGGGCAGAGCAATGAAGACGATCGCCATTACCTCGACCACCGGCGGCGCGGGCCGCACGACGCTCACCGGCGCGCTGGCCGTGCTGCTCGCGCGGCGCGGCCGGCCGGTCGTCGCGGTCGAGTTCGACGTGCAGAACCTGATGGGCGCGACGCTCGGGCTCGACACGCCCGCCGCGCGCGGCCTTGCGCACGGGCTGCTGGCGCGCGCCGACGCTGCCGCGCCGTGGCACGCGCAGACCTACCGCAATGCCGACGGCGTGCTGTTCGTGCCGTACGGGCAGATCGACGCCGCCGACGCGGCCGCGTGCGATGCGCGGCTCGCCGCCGATCCCGCGTGGCTGTCGCGCGCGCTCGACGAGATCGCGCTGCCCGCGCATGGCGTCGTGCTGGTCGACACCGCGCGCTATCCGTCGCCGCAGGCCGAGCAGGCGATCCGCCGCGCCGATCTCACGCTCGTCGTCGTGCCGCCCGAACCGGCCGCATGCGCGAGCGTCGCCGCACGCATCGACGCGTTGCGCGCGGGCGGCGGCGAGCTGCACATCGTCGTGAACCGGCTGAACCCGGCGCGCGACATGCAGCGCGATGCGATCGCGATGCTGCGCGCCGTGGTCGGGCAGTCAGCGGTGCTCGAACAACGCATCCACATCGATGCGGCCGTGCCCGAAGCGTTCGCGCGCGGCAGCTGGATCTTCGACGACGCGCCGCATTCGCAGGCGTCGCACGACCTGAACGGCGTCGCGAACTGGGTCGACGCGTGGCTCGCGACCGCCGCGACCGCCACGACCTCGGCGGCCGGCCGCGCCGGAGCGTCGCGATGAAGGCCGCGCTCGCCTCGCGCTGGCGCGCCGCGACGCGGCGCGCGGCCGACTGGTGCGCGCATGGCCTCGGCCTGCCGGCCCAGCGCACACTGCTCGACTGGCTCGTGCGGCTGTTCTTCCATGCGCCGCCGCCCGGCCGGCCCGACCCGGTGCGCCGCTGGGCGCGCGCCGCGTTCCTGCGGCTCGCGCGCGACTGGGGCGTGCTGCAGCCGCTGAGCCTGCGCGAATGGCTGTGGCGCGCCGTCGTGCGCGCGCCGCGCGCAGCCGACGAGGGGCCCGCGCGCGATCCGCTCGCATGGTTCGATGCGACCGTCGTGCCGGTCTACGTCGCGCTGCGTGCGGTCGCCGCGCGCATCGACGCGTTGTTCGAACGGCTGCCGTGGACGCGCTGGGGCGGCTGGCTCGACGCGCGCGCCAACGGCGTCGGCCGGCATCGCTGGATGGCGCCGCTGCTGCTGATCGCCGGGGCGCTGATGTGGGCGGCCGCCGGGATGTCGCCGCTGATGCCCGGCGCGCAGTTCGCCTTCTTCGCGATCGTCGCGGTGCTCGCGCTCGCGCTGCGCCGTCTGCCGGGACACCTGCCGACGCTCGCGCTGGCGTCGCTCGCGCTGCTCGCCACGCTGCGCTACGTGTGGTGGCGCACGACGCAGACACTCGATTTCCGCAGCCCCGTCGAGGCCGTCGCCGGCTACCTGCTGTACGGCGCCGAAGCCTATACGTGGATGATCCTGCTGCTCGGCTTCATCCAGACCGCGTGGCCGCTCGACCGGCCGATCGTGCCGCTGCCGGACGATCCCGACACCTGGCCGAGCGTCGACATCTACATCCCGACCTACAACGAGCCGCTGTCGGTCGTGAAGCCGACCGTGTTCGCGGCGCAGAGCATCGACTGGCCGACGGCGAAGCTGCGCGTGTACCTGCTCGACGACGGCCGGCGCCCCGAGTTCGCGGCGTTCGCGCGCGAGGCCGGCATCGGCTACCTCACGCGCGACGACAACCTGCATGCGAAGGCGGGCAACATCAACCGCGCGCTGCCGAGAACGCACGGCGAATACATCGCGATCTTCGATTGCGATCACGTACCGACGCGCTCGTTCCTGCAGACCACGATGGGCGTGTTCCTGCGCGACCCGAAATGCGCGCTGGTGCAGACGCCGCATCACTTCTTCTCGCCCGATCCGTTCGAGCGCAACCTCGGCACGTTCCGCGAGGTGCCGAACGAAGGCAATCTGTTCTACGGGCTCGTGCAGTCGGGCAACGACCTGTGGAACGCGACGTTCTTCTGCGGCTCGTGCGCGGTGCTCAAGCGCAGCGCGCTGGAGGAGGTCGGCGGCGTCGCGGTCGAGACCGTCACCGAGGACGCGCACACCGCGCTCAAGCTGCATCGGCGCGGCTACACGTCCGCGTACCTGCCGACCGTGCAGGCCGCGGGCCTCGCGACCGAGAGCCTGGCGGGCCACGTGAAGCAGCGCACGCGCTGGGCGCGCGGGATGGCGCAGATCTTCCGCATCGACAACCCGTTCGTCGGGCGCGGGCTCGGCCTGATCCAGCGCATCTGCTACGGCAACGCGATGCTGCACTTCTTCTACGGGATTCCGCGGCTGGTGTTCCTGACGATCCCGCTCGCGTACCTGTTCTTCCATCTGTACTTCATCAACGCGTCGTCGGTCGCGCTGGCGAGCTACGTGGTCCCGTACCTCGTGCTCGCGAACGTCGCGAACTCGCGGATGCAGGGGCGCTTCCGCCATTCGTTCTGGGCCGAAGTCTACGAGTCGGTGCTCGCGTGGTACATCGCGCTGCCGACCACCGTCGCGTTCTTCAGCCCGAAGCACGGCAAGTTCAACGTGACCGACAAGGGCGGCAAGATCGACGAAGGCTACGTCGACTGGTCGACCTCGAAGCCGTATCTCGTGCTGTTCGCGCTCAACGTGCTGGCGATCGCGGCCGGGCTGTGGCGGCTCGTGGCCGACCAGGGCGACGAGGCCACGACGATCCTCATCACCCTCGGCTGGACCGTATACAACCTCGCGATGCTCGGCGCCGCGCTGGCCGTCGCGCGCGAGACGAAGCAGGTGCGCGTCACGCACCGCATCGCGATGCGCGTGCCGGCCACGCTGCTGCTCGCCGACGGCACGACCGCCGCCTGCTTCACGAGCGACTACTCGACCGGCGGTCTCGGCCTCGAGGCGGTGCCCGGGCTGTCGCTCGCGGTGGGCGACATGCTGACCGTCTGCGTGACGCGCGGCGATCGCCCGTTCCCGTTCCCGGTGCGCGTGAGCCGCGTGACGCCGACGCACGTCGGCGTGAGCTTCGACGCGCTGACGCTCGAGCAGGAGCGTCAGCTCGTGCAGTGCACGTTCGGCCGCGCCGACGCATGGCTCGACTGGCATACGTCGACGCAGGCCGACACGCCGCTGCGCGGCCTGAAGGCCGTGCTGCGCATCGGCCTCGACGGCTATGTGCGGATGTACAAGGGTGCGGTGCGCAGCGTGCAGGCGCTGCTCGCGCCGAAACTCGACCGGGCGCGCGACTGACGCGGCGCTCACACGGAGTGGTTTAGATGACGTTCTGGAATCTGTATTTCATCCTGAAGTTCGTGCTGTTCGCGACCGGCCATCTGCAGCCGCTGTGGCTGGCCAACCTCGCGTTCGCGCTGGCGCTCGCCGCGAGCGCGCGGGTCCGGCGGCGCGTGTCGCGCATCGTCCGGCAACTCGTCGCGATCGCGATCGCGGTGCCGCTGCTCGCGCACGAGATGCATGCGCCGCCGCTCGCGCGGCTCGCCGAAGCCGCGCGCGAAATGAGCACGTTCCGCGCCGATTACTGGATGGAGCTGCTGCCGCGCCTGCTGCCGCCGTTGCTGGCGTTGACCGTGGCCGGCGTGCTGATCGTCTATTTCATCGTGAACCGCTGGGTGCGCGTCGCCACCTTCGTGCTCGCGGCGCTGATCGTGCTGCCGCTGTGGGAGGCCGGCAGCGGGCTGGTCGCGCGCGGCATCGCGCCGCTGCCGCAGCAGGCGAATGCGGCCGTCGCGCGCGCCGACCAGCCGGAGGATTACAACGCGGCGCTCGCGGCGTTCCGCGCGCAGGAGTCGCAGCGCCAGGTCGCGTTCGGCCATCCCGCCAACGATCCGGCCACGCAGTTCGACGTGATCGTGCTGCACGTGTGCTCGCTGTCGTGGGACGATCTCGACGCCGCGAAGGTGCGCAATCATCCGATGCTGAGCCACTTCGACTACCTGTTCTCGAACTTCAGCACGGCGGCGAGCTACAGCGGGCCGGCGGCGATCCGCGTGCTGCGCGCGAGCTGCGGCCAGGAAGCGCATGCGGACCTGTACAAGAGCGCGCCGCAGCAGTGCCATCTGTTCTCGCAGCTCGCGTCGGCCGGCTACACGGTGCAGACGCTGCTCAACCACGACGGCCATTTCGACAACTTCCTGCAGATCGTCCACGACAACATCGGCGTGCCCGATGCGCCGATGGTGTCGAACGCGGCCGCGCCGGTCGCGATGCACGCGTTCGACGGCTCGGCGATCAAGGACGACTACAGCACGCTCGCGAACTGGTACGCGCAGCGCGCGTCGGTGCCGGGGCCGGTCGCGCTGTACTACAACACGATCAGCCTGCACGACGGCAACCGCGTGGTCGGCAGCGCGCTGACCAGCATCGATTCGTACCCGCAGCGCGCGACCAAGCTGATGAACGACTTCGACCACTTGGCCGACCTGATCGCGCAGTCCGGGCGGCGCGCGGTGATCGTGTTCGTGCCCGAGCATGGCGCCGCGCTGCGCGGCGACCACAACCAGGTCGCCGGCCTGCGCGAGATTCCGACGCCGCGCATCATTCACGGGCCGGTCGGCGTGCGGCTCGTCGGCTTCGCGGGCAATCACGGCACCACGACCGTGATCGATCAGCCCACCAGCTTCCTCGCGCTCGCGCAGCTGCTGTCGAACCTCGTGTCGAACAGCCCGTTCAAGCCGGGCGTGACGCTCGCGCAATATGCGGCCGACCTGCCGCGCACGCGGATGGTGGGCGAGAACGAAGGGACGGTGACGCTGCAGACTGCCGGCGGCTACGCGGTCAAGACTCCGGATGGCGTATGGATCGACGAACAGTGATCAACATCGGCGAAGGCGACGACGACCGCCTGTCGCAACCGAACGACGTGCTGGGGCTCGCGCGGCATCTGCCCGCGCTCGACCCCGCGCGCTACGTGGACGAGCAGGCGCGACGCGCGTTCATCGAGTCGCTCGAACGCTGGCCGACGCTCGCGAAGCTGATGGGATTGACGCGCTGAGTGCGATGAGTGCACCGAGGCCGGCGTGCATGCCGGCCTTGCCGCATGCCGCCGCTCAGTGTGCGTTGCGCTCGGGCTGGCGCGTCCATTCGTGTTCCTCGCCCGGCACCTTGCCGAACGTCTGCGCGGCCCACGCGGCGCGTGCGGCGTCGATCTTCGCGCGCGCGCTCGACACGAAGTTCCATTCGATGAACCGCTCGCCCGGCAGATGCGCGCCGCCGAGCAGCATCACGCGCGCGCCCGACGCGCTCGCGAGCGCGACCGTCGCGCCGGGTTCGAGCACGGCCATCGTCGCCGCGGCGAGCGGCGTGCCGTCGATCGTCAGCTCGCCGTCGACCAGATACACGCCGCGTTCCTCATGCTCGGCGTCGAGCGCGAGCGCTCCGCCGGCCGCGAATTCCGCATAGGCGTAAAGCGTCGGCGAGAACACGGCGACCGGCGACGCGAGCCCGAACGCGGTGCCGGCGATCACGCGCACGCGCGCGCCGTCGCGCGTGAACGACGGCAGCGTGTCGGCCGCGTGATGCACGAACGCGGGCTCGACGTCCTCGTGCTCGATCGGCAGCGCAACCCAGGTCTGGATGCCGTGCACCGGCTGTTCGTGCGGTCGGTCTTCGTCGGGCGAGCGCTCCGAGTGGACGATGCCGCGCCCGGCCGTCATCCAGTTCACGTCGCCGGGCACGATCTTTTGCCGGAAGCCGAGGCTGTCGTGATGCATCAGCGAGCCTTCGAACAGGTACGTGACGGTGGCGAGGCCGATGTGCGGATGCGGCAGCACGTCGATGCCGCGACCGGGCGGCAGCACGGCCGGCCCCATTTCGTCGAAGAAGATGAACGGGCCGACGAGCCGGGCCGCGCGCGCGGGCAGCACGCGACGCACGACGAGGTTGCCGATGTCGCTTTCGCGCGGCGTGAGCAGGGTCTTGATCGATGCGGACATGGTGGGGATCTCGTGCGCGGGTGAACTCAGGCGATGGCCGTGTCGATCGTGATCGGATGCGACAGGATCTTGTGGACCGGGCACGCGTTCGCGATCTGCAGCAGGCGCGCGCGCTGCTCGTCCGACAGGTCGCCGTCGAGCGTGATGCGACGCACGATCGTGCTGCCGGCGCTGCCGGCCTCGTGCGCGAGCTTCACGTGAACCTCCGCGAGCGGCCAGCCCTTGCGTTGCGCGTACATCTTCAGCGTGATCGCGGTGCATGCGCCGAGGCTCGACAGCAGCAGCGCGACCGGCGTCGGCGCGGTGTCGCCGCCGCCGAGCGCCACCGGTTCGTCGGCGCGCCATTGATGCACGCCGTCGGTGAAATGGACCAGATAATCGACCGAGCCGATGCTCGCTTCGACGGACAGTTCGCTCATTGCAATTCCAGGTTGGGGTAGGGGGCGGCCGGCGATCGCGTGCCGGGCGTCACGGCTCGAGCAGGCGCTGCAGCCGCAGCTCCTCGAAATCCAGCTCGGATTCTATGCGGTGCAGCACGGCGTCGTCGACGCGGCCGTCGCGATGCAGCGCGAGCAGCGCATCGCGCGACACGCCGACCATCTCGAGCTCGACGCCCAGCATCCGCGCGCGCACCTGCGCCGGCTGCGCGCCGTCGCGGTGGGCGCGCTCGTTGAACGCGACGCGGTTGCGGTATTCGGTGAGCAGCCGCTCGCGCGACGCGCGCTCGAGGCCGTCGCCGTCCGGCCCGCGCGCATCGAGCGCCGCCAGCGCCGCGCCGAACGTGTGTGCGCGCACCGCGTGCTCGGACATCGTGCGGCGCACGGCGGGGCGCAGCTTCAGCACGCGGATCAGCGGCGCGAGCGTGCCGCCCTGGACCACCAGCGTCGCGATGATCAGCAGGAACGTGCTGAACAGGATCAGGTCGCGCGCGGGAAAATCGGCCGGCAGCGCGATCGCGGCGGCGAGGCTCACGACACCGCGCATGCCCGACCAGCCGAGCACGACGGCCTCGCGCCACGACCACGGCGGATGGCCGGCGCGCGGCGCGCGCAGCCGCGCGGGCAGCCACATCGCGACGAACACCCAGACGACGCGTGCGGCGATCGCGGCGGCCGTCGCCGGCAGCGCGACGCGCAGGCCGGCCATCAGCACCGCGCCTTCCTGGTTCACGCGCGCGAGAATCGCATGCAGCGCGAGGCCGATCAGGATGAACACGAGCGCGTCGAGCACGAACACGACGGCTTCCCAGGTGGCCTTCGCCTTGATCCGCAGATCGGCGCCGAACACGCGGTGCTGGCGCACGCCGAGCACGAGGCCGCAGGTCACGACCGACAGCACGCCTGAGCCGTGCACGGCCTCCGCGATTCCGTAGCTGCCCCACGCCATCGCGAACGTGACGACGATGCCGAGCATCGGCTCGCGCACGCGCTGCAGCACCCAGCACATCGCGTGGCCGCATACGAGGCCGGTCACGATGCCGATCAGCGTGAGCGAGAAGAACAGCGCGGTGGCGCCCGCGGTCGTGATCGTCACCGCCAGCGCGGCGGAGACGGCCATCTGGTACAGCAGCAGGCCCGACGCATCGTTGACGAGGCTTTCGCCTTCGAGCACCGCGACGAGCCGCGCGGGCAGCGGATGGCGCTGCAGGATCGCCTTCGCGGCGACCGCGTCGGGCGGCGACACGATCGCGCCGAGCGTGAAGCATGCGGCCCACGGCAGCGCCGGGTTCGCCGCATGCACGGCGAGCGCGACGGCCACGGTCGTGAACGCGACCGCGCCGAGCGCCAGCGACGCGATCGACGCGAGCTCGTGGCGGAATTCCTTCCACGCGGTATAGAAGCCGCTCGACATCAGCAGCGGCGGCAGCACGGCCGCGAGCAGCAGCGCCGGGTCCATGTCGGGCACCCGCTTGCCGGCGACGGCCACCACGCAGCCGCCGACGAGCAGCACGACCGCCGGCGGAATCGACACGCGCTCGGCGAGCCACGTGAGCGCGCCCGCGCCGCAGATCAACAGCAGCAGGTAATGAAACAGTTCGACGTTGCTCATGCGTGGTATCGGGGTGCGGTGTGGATCACGACGACTTGCGCGCGTTCGTGCTGCGGCAAGGCGCGCTGGCTGCAGGTTGCGTCACGCCGTGCGGCGGTCGGCCGATGACCTGCGGGCATGCGCCGCGTGACGGACGGGAGCCGTTCGCCGGCCAGCAGGCCGAGCAGGCCGGTGAGCGCGAACCGCGGCGGGGCGGGCGAGTTCAGTTCGAGCGCGCCGTAGAGCATGCCGGCGAGCAGCGAGAAGACAGACGGTTTCATGGAGGCGGGTGTCGTGATCGCCGGGCGGCGGCGCAGGGGCTTCGTCAAAGTTTTGAAAGCGTATCGGGTTTGCGGGAAGAAAAAAAGGGCGGACTGCCGAGACGGATGGCGCGTCCGGCGAGGCCGTGACCGATGGCGAGCGCGGCAAGGATCACGTTCGCGCCCGACGCTGTGTGATGGAAGCGCCAATGCTCAGACGTCCGCAACTTCGTGCAGATAACGCCGACGTGCTGTTCGATGTCGCTCCGATCCACGAGCCGGCCGCACCGCGCACGGCTATGCCGGATATCACGAGACGACCGGCCGTTTGCCGGGCGAATTCGAAAAAGTGAATCGTCAAAATCCGCTCGACGGGCTCAACCGGTTCCCCGATCATGCGGAAACGCTTTCCGGGCGGACGACGAACCGCAGCGCAGCATGATGCCGCGGCGTGGCCGCGCGGCACCGGATCGCGTACCGGCGCGAGCACGTCGTCGAGCGCGACGGCGAGCTTCGCGACGAACGAGGTCCGCAACCGCGGGCGCCGCTCGCTTCGGTTCACTCGACAATTTTTTCGTGCATCTCGGGCCACTCGCGGCACGCGTGCTTGCAGCCACCCCGACGCCCGACGCTGCACGCCCACCGCCCGGCGACGGCCCGTTTCGATGACGATGCAACAACAGGAAACTTCGTGATGCAATCCATTCGCTCCATGCTGGTCGCCGCGCTGATCGCGGGCGGCCTCGCGCTCGCGCCGGCCGCGTTCGCGAAGCCGCCGGTGCCGCCGGCCGTCACGCCGACGCTTGCCGTCGGTGCGCAGTACGACACCACGCACGTGTACGTCGCGCCCGAGGACTTCGCGCGCTTCACCGACAGCTTCGTCGCGACGTTCGGCGGCAGCAAGTCGAAGCAGGGCGTGTTCCAGGTCACGCCGACGCCGAGCCGGACGATGTCGCAGCTCGTGTTCACGCCGGTCGGCACGCTTTCGGTGTTCGGCTTCAAGACGCCGGTGCCCTGGCCGTTCGGCGCCGAGCGCACCGGCTATCTGGTGACCGACATGGACACGGCGGTGAAGGTTGCGCGCGAGCACGGCGCGGACGTGATCGCCGACACGTTCGCCGATCCGATCGGCCGCGATGCGCTCGTCTCGTGGCCCGGCGGCGTGAACATGCAGCTGTACTGGCACAACCAGGCGCCGCACTACGACGCGCTGCAGAGCGTGCCGGAGAATCGCGTGTACGTGTCGCCGCAAAGCATGCGCAAGTTCGTGCACGACTTCGTGAAGTTCTCGAAAGGCAAGGTGGTGTCCGACGACGCGAACGCGCCCGGCATCGAAATCGGCCGGCCGAACGACACGTATCGGCGCATCCGCATCGAATCGGGTTTCGGCAAGATGACCGTGCTCGTCACCGACGGGCAGTTGCCCTATCCGTTCGGCCGCGAGATGACCGGCTACGCGGTCGCCGATCTCGCCGCGACGCTGCAGAAGGCGCAAGCCGCCGGCGTGACCGTGCTCGTGCCGCCGTTCGCATCGGACGGCCGCGACGCGGCGCTCGTGCAGTTCCCGGGCGGCTACATCGCCGAAATCCACGCGAGCGCGACGCGATGAAGCACGAGGACACGATCCTGGCCGCGGTGGCCGGCTTTGTCGACACGCTGAGCTTCGTCGCGCTGTTCGGGCTGTTCACCGCGCACGTGACCGGCAACTTCGTGCTGATCGGTGCGGGCATCGCGGGCTTCGGCCAGGGCGTCGTGCTCAAGCTCAGCGTGTTTCCGGCGTTCGTGTGCGGCGTGATCGCGGCGAGCCTGATCGCGCGCTCGATGTCCGCGCGGCCCGCATGGCAGGGCGCGCGCGTGCTGCATACGGTGCAGGCCGTGCTGCTGCTCGGCTTCTGCGCGGCCGGCTGGTGGGCGACGCCCGTCACGCAGCCCGACGCGCTGCCGGCGCTCGTCGCGGGCATCGTCGGCACGTTCGCGATGGGCGTGCAGAACGCGCATGCGCGGGTGATCCCGCGTGCCGCCGGCGTGCCGAATACGGTGATGACCGGCAACGTCACGCAGGCGATCCTCGACGTCGTCGAGCTGTGCTCGCGCGGCACGGCCGACGCCGCGCGTGCGACCGCACGCTCGCGCTTCGGCAAGATGCTGCCGGCGATCGTCGCGTTCGCATTCGGCGCGGCGTGCGGCGCGCTCGGGTTCCGCTACGTCGGTTTTCTCGCGCTGCTCGCGCCGGCCGCCGCGCTCGCGGTGCTCGCGCTCGGCGCGGCGCCGCAGGAGCGTGCGTGACGGGGCCACGCGTGCGCGCTTCGTGATTGGCGGTTTGCCAGCGCGGCTGGTCGCGCTCGCGTTTCGTTGCGGTAGCGCGCGACGATCGGCGGCTTGGTCCGTCGGTGGGCGAACGTTGCGCTGTCGGTACGGTGGGGAAGGGCCGGTCGTGTGCCGGAATCCATGTGCAACCGCGTGCCGGCCGCACGACCGTCGGCGCCCCTGACTGGCATGCTCAAGCCCGCGCAACGCCGAGGCGGCGACGCGATCGAGCAGGCCGCAGGCACGATGTGCATCACGTCGGCGCCGAGTCGAAGCAAGACGGGTGACGCACGCGCCACGGCGCGGCAGATGAAAAAAGGGCAGCCGCGACGGGCTGCCCTTGGTTCGACCGGCCGGCGTGGTGGCCGGTCCGGTCGTGACGATGCTGCGTGTTACAGGTTCGGCGACAGCGCGAGCGCGTTCGTCAGGTCGCCCATCGGCTGTGCGCCGTTCGCCTTCAGCGCGTCGTCGCGCTGTTGCAGGCCCGCGAGGCGCGGCAGCGAGAAGCGGCGCGTGATGAAGCGCAGGATCGAGCCGGTGTCGTACTGCGTATGGTCGACGAAGCCCTTCTTCGCGAACGGCGACACGATCAGCGCCGGAATGCGCGTGCCCGGGCCCCAGCGGTCGCCGCTCGGCGGTGCGGCGTGATCCCAGAAGCCGCCGTTCTCGTCGTACGTGACGATCACGACCATGTTCTTCCACTGCGGGCTGGCCTGCAGGTGCGCGATCACGTCGGCGATGTGCTGGTCGCCGGACGTGACGTCCGTGTAGCCCGGGTGCTCGTTCAGGTTGCCTTGCGGCTTGTAGAACGTCACCTGCGGCAGCGTGCCCGCGTCGATCGCCTTGATGAAGTCCGCGCCGTTCGCGCCGCCGTCGAGCAGGTGCTGCGCACGGTTCGCGGTGCCCGGCGCCTGGTTCGCGTAGTAGTTGAACGGCTGATGGTGCGGCTGGAAGTTCGGCGTCGACAGATCGGGGCCGTAGATCACGTTCGACGTGCCGTTCTGGCTCGCCTGCAGCGCCTGGCCCCACGCGCCCGAATACCATGCCCACGACACGCCCGCGCCGGTCATCAGGTCGCCGATGTTGGTGGCCGTCTGCGGCGGCATCGTCGACGGGTTCGCCGGGTCGGCGAGCAGCGGATCGCCGCCTGTGGCAGCCTTGTTGCCGCTCGGCTGGTAGGCCGGCTGCATCGTGTTCACGCCGTAGAAGTCGGGCGTGAGCGCGCCGTCGTTGACGAACTTCGGCGGGCCGCTCAGGGCCGACGCCGGCGAGTTCGACGCGACCTGCAGCGACTTGCCGTCGGCGTTCAGCACCGCGATCTTGCCGGCCGCGACGCTCTTGTCGGCGTTCGGGTAGTACGGTGCGCACGCGCAGACCAGGTACTGGTGGTTCAGGAACGAACCGCCGAACGCGCCCATGAAGAAGTTGTCGGCCAGCACGTACTGCTGCGCGAGCTTCCACAGCGGCAGCTTCGACGGATCGGGCGTGTAGTGGCCCATCGTCAGGCCGCCCGCATCGGTCCAGGCGGCGTACATGTCGTTCTTGCCACCGTCGATCTGCATCTGGTCCTGATAGAAGCGGTGCACGATGTCGCGCGTCGCGATGCTCATCGGCTGGTTGAAGCCCTTCGGATCGTCGATCGCGAACGGCGCGTTCGGCAGGTTCGCCGTCATCGCCTCGGTGACCGCCGGCGTGATGCCGGTCGCGGTCAGGCCGCCCCAGACCTTCGGCAGCGTCGCGAGCGTCGAGCCGTCGCGGTCCTTCTGCACCGAGTTCGCGGCCGTCGCGTTCTGCAGGCCGTTCGCGCCCGGGAAGTTGCCGTACAGGTTGTCGAAGCTGCGGTTTTCCGCGTAGATCACGACGACGTTCTTGACGGCCGACAGACCCTGTTGCGTGACATCGTCGCCGCCGCAGGCGGTCAGGCTCAGCGCGGCCGCGAGCGCGATCGGCGTACAGCGAATCCAGGCGTGCTTCTTCATGCGTTTTTCTCTCTCGTCGTTTGTCACGTGTGGGAACCGGGTGGTGTTCGGCCGGCGCGGACGCGGCGTGGCATCGACCGGCTGCGCGCATTATCTGGAACCCATTTGACAGGCTGGTGTAGGGCTGCTTTCAATTCGCTGTCGGCTTACCGTCATGCGACCGTCATGCAACTGACATAAGCTCCGGCCGATCGACCACCGCTACAAGAAGAACGACGATGCACAGCCTTCCGAACTCCCGCGCGTCAGCGCGATCGTTGCTGCCGGCCATGGCGGCGCTGCTCGCGGCCGGCGCGCTCGCCGCCCTGGCCGGGTGCGACGCGCGGCCCGCCGCGACTGCCGTGGCCACAGCGGTCATTTCCGCCGCCCAGGCCGCGCCGGCCGCGCCGACGCTCGCACCGGCGGTCGCGCCGCCCAATCAGCCGCAGAGCCGCGCGCAGGTGTTCGAGGGTGTGAAGCAGATGACGGCGCTCGGCAAGCAGCTGTTCTTCGATCCGTCGCTGTCGGGCTCGGGCAAGCTCGCGTGCGCGTCGTGCCACAGCCCCGACCATGCGTTCGGGCCGCCGAACGCGCTGTCGGTGCAGCTCGGCGGCGACGACATGCATCGCACCGGTTTTCGCGCGGCGCCGTCGCTGAAGTACCTGCGCGGGATCCCGCCGTTCAGCGAGCACTTCCACGATTCGCCGGACGAAGGCGACGAGAGCATCGACGCGGGGCCGACGGGCGGCCTGACGTGGGACGGCCGCGTCGATACGCGCGATGCGCAGGCGCGCATCCCGCTCACGTCGCCGTTCGAGATGAGCAGCTCGCCCAAGCGCGTCGCGCAGGCCGTGCGCGCGGCGCCGTATGCGGACGCGTTCCGCCGCGCGTTCGGCGACCCGGTGCTCGCCGACGATCAGGCGACCTTCGCCGCGGTGCTGCGCGCGCTCGACGCGTTCCAGCAGCAGCCGGCGCTGTTCGATCCGTACACGAGCAAGTACGACGCGTATCTGGCCGGCCATGCGAAGCTCACGCCGGCCGAACTGCACGGCTTGCAGCTGTTCAACGACGAGCGCAAGGGCAACTGCGCGAGCTGTCACGTGAGCCAGCGCACGCTCGAAGGCGGCCCGCCGCAATTCAGCGATTTCGGGCTGATCGCGATCGCGGTGCCGCGCAACCGCGCGCTGGCCGTCAATCGCGACGCGCGCTTCCACGATCTCGGCGCGTGCGGGCCGCAGCGCACCGACCTGAAGGGCCGCGACGAATTCTGCGGGCTGTTCCGCACGCCGTCGCTGCGCAACGTGGCGTTGCGCAAGACCTTCTTCCACAACGGCGTGTACCACTCGCTCGACGACGTGCTGCGCTTCTACGCCGAGCGCGACATCCATCCGGAGAAGTTCTATCCGGTCGTGCACGGCAAGGTGCAGATCTACGACGACCTGCCGAAACGCTACTGGCCGAACATCAATCGCGAGCCGCCGTTCGACCGCAAGCGCGGCGACGCGCCCGCGCTGAACGCCGCCGAGATCAAGGATGTGATCGCGTTCCTGAACACGCTGACCGACGGATATCAACCCGTGGCCGATCACGCGGCGCGCTGAGCGCAGCGCACGCGGCACGCATGCTATGCTCGCTCGCTGACAGGCGTGGCGAGTGGCGCGTGCCGGTTCGGCGGCCGCCGGTTTGCCGGCTGGCCAGCCGCCGGCGCACCGGCCGCGCGCCGCGCCGTTCGATCGAACATCCAAGGAGAACAACACATGTCGATGCGTGCATCCCTTTCCGTCGTCACGCGCGTGCTGGCCGGCGTCGCGTGCGCAGCCGCGCTGCTGCCCGCCCATGCGCAAAGCAACCTGGGCTTTCTGAACGACACGCCGCTGACCTATTTCAGCAACGCCGACCAGGAGTCGCTGGCCGACGCCGTCGCGCACGCGCGCGACACCAGCAAGGACGGCCAGACGTCGACGTGGCGGAGCAGCAGCAGCGGCACGCAGATCGTGGCGAAGCTCACGCCGTCGACGAGCCACAGCGACGGCCGCACGTGCCGCGAGGTCGTGACGGAGATTGCCGCGAAGGGCCAGACGCTGACGCTCAAGCCGTTCTACTGCAAGACGGCCGCGGGCGCGTGGCAGTTGCAGAAGCGCTGAGCGCACGCGCAATGACGCGCGGCGGCGCGACGCGCACGGTGTCGTGCGGCGTCGTGATCCTCGATACGGCGGGCCGCGTGTTCCTTGCGCATGCGACGGACACCACGCACTGGGACATCCCGAAAGGGCAGGGCGAGCCCGGCGAGACGCCGGCCGATGCGGCGCTGCGTGAGCTGCGCGAGGAAACCGGCGTCGAACTGGCGGCGGCGCGGCTCGTCGATCTCGGCCGCTTCGCCTATCGCCACGACAAGGATCTGCATCTGTTCGCGGTGCAGGTCGCGGACGACGAGATCGATCCCGCGCGCTGCACGTGCACGTCGCTGTTCCCGAGCCGTCGCGACGGCTCGCTGATTCCCGAGATGGACGCGTACCGGTGGACCGCGCCCGACGAAATCGACGCGTATGCGAGCCGTAGCCTCGCGCGGCTGTTTCACACGGCGTTGCCGCTCGCGGATGTGCAGCGCCGGCTCGCGGGCGGGTGACCCCGGCGGCGCGGCCTTGTGTGCAGGCAATGAAAAAACGGCCCGAAGGCCGTTTTTTTTCGATCGTGCGACATGCGTCGCGGCGATCGCGCGATGTGCGCCGCAGGCCACCGGCCCGCGCGCGCAACGGCCCGTCAGGCCGGCTTGCCCCAGCTGTCGCGCAGCCCGACGATGCGGTTGAACACCGGCTTGCCCGGCTTCGAGTCGATGCGATCGGCGACGAAATAGCCGTGGCGCTCGAACTGCAGGCGCGTTTCCGGCGCGACGTCGCCGGCGCCCGGTTCGACGTAGGCCTGCGTGACCTTCTTCGAATTCGGGTTGAGCGCGTCGAGGAAGTTCGCGCCGCCTGCGTCCGGGTGCGGCTCCTTGAACAACCGGTCGTAGATCCGCACTTCGGCCGGCTGCGCGTGCTTCGCGCTGACCCAGTGGATGTTGCCCTTGACCTTGTAGTTGTTCGCGCCGTCGGTGCCCGACTTGCTGTCCGGGAAGTAGTTGCAGTGCACGGCCGTCACGTTGCCGTCGGCGTCCTTGTCGAAACCCGTGCATTCGACCACGTAGCCGTAGCGCAGGCGCACCTTGTTGCCCGGGAACAGCCGGAAATAGCCCTTCGGCGGAGCTTCGGCGAAGTCGTCACGCTCGATCCACAGCTCGCGCGAGATCGGGAACGTGCGCACGCCGCGATCCGGATGATGCGGATGCACGGGCGCCGTGCAGGCTTCCTCGAGGTCTTCCGGATAGTTGTCGATCACGAGCTTCAGCGGATCGAGCACGCCGACCGTACGCGCCGCCTTGTCGTCGAGGTCGTCGCGCAGCGCGCCTTCGAACACGCTCATGTCGATCCACGAGTCGACCTTCGTCACGCCGATCCGCTCGCAGAACAGCTGGATGCTCTCCGGCGTGAAGCCGCGCCGACGAATCCCGACGATGGTCGGCATGCGCGGGTCGTCCCAGCCTTCGACGTGGCCTTCGGTCACCAGTTGCAGCAGCTTGCGCTTGCTGGTGATCGCGTACGTGAGGTTCAGCCGCGAGAATTCGATCTGTTGCGGCAGCGGCCGCGTGAACACGCCGGCTTCGGCGAGCTCGTTGAGCACCCAGTCGTACAGCGGACGGTGATCCTCGAATTCGAGCGTGCACAGCGAATGCGTGATGCCTTCGAGCGCATCCGAGATGCAGTGCGTGTAGTCGTACATCGGATACACGCACCATGCGTCGCCGGTGCGATAGTGGTGCGCGTAGCGGATCCGGTAGATCACCGGGTCGCGCATGTTCATGTTCGGCGACGCCATGTCGATCTTCGCGCGCAGCACGTGCTCGCCTTCCTTGAACTCGCCGGCCTTCATCCGGCGGAACAGGTCGAGGTTTTCCTGGGGCGAACGGTCGCGATACGGCGACGGCTTGCCGCCTTCGGTCAGCGAGCCGCGGTTCGCGCGCATTTCGTCCGCGCTCTGGCTGTCGACGTACGCCTTGCCGCGCTGGATCAGCAGCTCGGCGAACTCGTAGAGCTTGTCGTAGTAGTCGCTCGCGAAATACTGATGATCGACCGCGTCCTTGCGCCAGTCGAAGCCGAGCCAGCGCACCGCGTCGACGATCGAGTCGACGTATTCGACGCTTTCCTTTTCCGGGTTCGTGTCGTCGAAGCGCAGGTGGCACACGCCGCCGTAGTCGCGTGCGACGCTGAAGTTCAGGCAGATGCTCTTCGCATGGCCGATGTGCAGATAGCCGTTCGGCTCGGGCGGGAAGCGCGTCTCGACGCGGCCGCCCCATTTGCCGGTGCGGTTGTCGTCGTCGATGATGTTGCGGATGAAATTGGAAGCCGCGGGGGCGTCGTTACGTTCGGTGCTCATGCGGTTGGCGTCAGGTTGTGTCGGCGCGTCGCGCCGGTTTAATCCTGCAATTCTACCTGACCGGGGTCCGTCCCGCGCGGGTTGCGGCGGCGCCCGCGCCGGTGCGCGCCGCGCAACCCAGTATCTCGATAGTGTGTCGGCTGTAACACGAGGTAAATCGGTTTGCCGCGCGTGTTCGGCTGTTTCTATGATGGCTTTACCGATTCGACGCCGCCATTCGTATTATTTGCCGGCGAAAGGAAGCCAACAATCATGATGAAGCAGACCACTTTTCTCGTTCGTACCGCCGTGATCGTCGCGGCCCTGTCCCAACTCGGCGCATGCGCGATGACGCACACGCAGCGCAACGCCGGCATCGGCGCGGCCGCGGGCGGCGCGCTCGGTTATCTCATTACCGGCGGCCCGATCGGCACGGTCGCAGGCGCGGCGGCCGGCGGCCTGGTCGGCGCCGGCGTGCGTTGAGCGAAGCCGGCGCATGAGTGCCGGCCGCTCGTGACGGCGCGCGCGGCACGCGACGCACCGGTTTCCCGCGTATCCATTCCGCAATTCGACAGGCAGCAATCAGGGAGGAGCGGATGTGCGACACTTCGTCGGCCTCACATAACGATTTCATTCGTCGACGAAACCTTCATGAGCGATTCACTCGTGTTCGTGCTGCCGGGCTACGCCAACTCCGGCCCACTGCATTGGCAAAGCCGCTGGGAGCGGGCCGACGCGCGCTTCGTGCGCGTGGCGATGCCCGACTGGAACCACGCATTCCGTAACGGCTGGTGTCTCGCGCTCGACCGTGCGATCGACGCCGCGCGCGGCCCGGTGACGATTGCCGCGCACAGCCTCGGCACGTTGACCACGGCCTGGTGGGCCACCCGCTATGCGCGGCCAGCCGCGTTGGCGAAGGTGCGCGGCGCGCTGCTGGTCGCGTTGCCCGATCCGGCCGGGCCCGCATTTCCGGCCGACGCGCACGGCTTCGGGCCGGTGCCGCACGAACGGCTGCCGTTTCCGACCCGCGTGGTCGCGAGCAGCGACGATCCGTACGGCTCGATTTCATTCGCACGCGGTTGTGCGCAGGCGTGGGGCAGTGTGTTCCACGATCTCGGCCCGCGTGGTCATATCAATGCGGACAGCGGGCTCGGCGACTGGCCTGACGGGCGCCGCTGGCTCGACGCGCTGGGCGGTGGGGCGGAACGCGGCTGACGCGTGCGTGCCGAGTGCTGGGTGCCGCCCGTCGCGCCGGCCGGGCGCGAACGGCGGATCATCGGCTGGGGAACACTACGCGCCGCTCGCACCGCAACGGATGAGCTGGCGCTCGCCATGTCCTTGACGCTGCGACGGCTTGGCCGGCGCTCGCCATGCGACACAGGTTGCGACGGACCGGTCGGCTCCCGCGCGCCGCTGACACTGCGAGCGCCGCGCCGCGTCCGCGACATACATAGTCAAATCGCCTGCTTTGCGCGCAACGCCGCGATCCGCGAGTCGTCGTAGCCGAGCATGTCGCGCAGCACGTCTTCGGTCTGCGCGCCGAGCAGCGGCGGGGCCGTACGCGCGTCGGGCGGCGTCGCGCTCATCCGGATCGGATTGCGCACCAGCTTCACGTCGGCGCCGCACGGGTGCGGCAGCGACACCTGCATCCCGCGCGCGACCACCTGCTCGTTGGCGAACACTTCGTCGAGTTCGTTGATCGGCCCGCACGGCACGCCGGCCGCTTCGAGCGCGGCGATCCAGTCGGTCTTGCCGCGCGTCTTCACCATCTCCGCGAGGATCGGCACCAGCGTGTCGCGATGGCGCACGCGCGACGGGTTGGTCGCGAACCGCTCGTCGAGCGCGAGCTCCGGCCGGCCGCCGGCCTCGACGAACTTGCGGAACTGCCCGTCGTTGCCGACCGCGACGATGATCCAGCCGTCGCTCGTCTGGAACGTCTGGTACGGCACGATGTTCGGATGCGCGTTGCCCCAGCGCACCGGCGGCTTGCCGCTCGCGAGGAAGTTGGTGTTCATGTTCGCGAGCAGCGCGACCTGCACGTCGAGCAGCGCCATGTCGATGTGCTGGCCTTCGCCCGTGCGGTCGCGGTGCGCGAGCGCGGCGAGCACCGCGATCGTCGCATAGAGGCCGGTGGCCAGATCGGCGATCGCGACGCCGGCCTTCTGCGGGCCGCCGCCCGGCTCGCTGTCGCGCTCGCCGGTGATGCTCATGAAGCCGCCGATCCCCTGCACGATGAAGTCGTAGCCCGCGCGATGCGCGTACGGGCCCGTCTGGCCGAAGCCGGTGACCGAGCAGTAGACCAGGTCGGGCTTCACCGCGCGCAGCGATTCGTAGTCGAGCCCGTACTTCTTCAACTGCCCGACCTTGTAGTTCTCCAGCACGACGTCGCTTTGCGCGGCGAGCTCGCGCACGATCTGCTGGCCTTCCGGCGTCGCGATGTCGACCGTCACCGAGCGCTTGTTGCGGTTCGCCGCGAGATAGTACGCGGCCTCGGCGGTGTCGGCGCCGTTCGCGTCCTTCAGGTACGGCGGCCCCCAGTGGCGCGTGTCGTCGCCGGCGCCGGGGCGCTCGACCTTGATCACGTCCGCACCGAAGTCGGCAAGCGTCTGCGCGCACCACGGGCCCGCGAGCACGCGGGTGAGGTCCAGCACGCGGATATGGCTCAGGGCACCCATCGTCGATTCGTCTCCTGTCATGGCTCGCCGCGGCCGGCGAAGGATTGGCATGCCGAGCATCTTAAGGCGAATCGTCCCGGCCGGTGGCCCATTCCGGTCGTCCGGCGAGGCGGGCCGCTGCCGTCTGCGGCCGCCGGTCTCTATCGTATAATCGACCGTTTACGATATTCGCCCGCCGTGCGTCCGCGAGGACGGCCGGCGCTTGAAGCCGTCTTAGCCAGACATTCCCCGCACGCCATGAAAGCTGCCGAAATCCGCGAGAAATTCCTCAAATTCTTCGAATCGAAGGGCCATACGATCGTCCGCTCGTCGAGCCTCGTGCCCGGTAACGACCCCACGCTGATGTTCACCAACTCGGGCATGGTCCAGTTCAAGGACGTGTTCCTCGGCACCGATCAGCGCCCGTACACGCGCGCGACCACCGCGCAGCGCAGCGTGCGCGCCGGCGGCAAGCACAACGACCTCGAGAACGTCGGCTACACGGCGCGCCACCACACGTTCTTCGAGATGCTCGGCAACTTCTCGTTCGGCGACTACTTCAAGCACGACGCGATCCGCTTCGCGTGGGAGCTGCTGACGACCGTCTACCAGCTGCCGAAGGACAAGCTGTGGGTGACCGTCTATCAGGAAGACGACGAGGCGTACGACATCTGGGCGAAGGAAGTCGGCGTGCCGGCCGAGCGCATCATCCGCATCGGCGACAACAAGGGCGCGCGTTACGCGTCGGACAACTTCTGGACGATGGGCGACACCGGCCCGTGCGGCCCGTGCACCGAGATCTTCTACGACCACGGCCCGGACGTCTGGGGCGGCCCGCCGGGATCGCCCGAGGAAGACGGCGACCGCTACATCGAGATCTGGAACCTCGTGTTCATGCAGTTCAACCGCGACGCGCAGGGCAACATGACGCGCCTGCCGAAGCAGTCGGTCGACACCGGCATGGGCCTCGAGCGTCTCGCCGCGGTGCTGCAGCACGTGCACAGCAACTATGAAATCGACCTGTTCCAGAACCTGATCAAGGCCGCCGCGCGCGTGACCGAGACCGCCGATCTGAACAACAACTCGCTGAAGGTGATCGCCGATCACATCCGCGCGTGCTCGTTCCTGATCGTCGACGGCGTGATCCCCGGCAACGAAGGCCGCGGCTACGTGCTGCGCCGGATCGTGCGCCGCGCGATCCGCCACGGCTACAAGCTCGGCCGCAAGGGCGCGTTCTTCCACAAGCTGGTGGCCGATCTGGTCGCCGAGATGGGCGCCGCGTATCCGGAGCTCAAGGAAGCCGAGCAGCGCGTGACCGACGTGCTGCGCCAGGAAGAGGAGCGCTTCTTCGAAACGATCGAGCACGGGATGTCGATCCTCGAGGCGGCGCTCGCCGACGTCGAGGCGAAGGGCGGCAAGGTGCTCGACGGCGAACTCGCGTTCAAGCTGCACGACACCTACGGCTTCCCGCTCGATTTGACCGCCGACGTGTGCCGCGAGCGCGGCATGACGGTCGACGAGCCGGCGTTCGACGACGCGATGGCGCGTCAGCGCGAGCAGGCGCGCGCGGCCGGCAAGTTCAAGGCCACGCAGGGCCTCGAATACACGGGCGCGAAGACCACCTTCCACGGCTACGAGGAAATCGCGTTCGACGACGCGAAGGTCGTCGCGCTGTACGTCGAAGGGTCGTCGGTCGGCGAAGTGAAGGCCGGCCAGGATGCGGTCGTCGTGCTCGACCACACGCCGTTCTACGCGGAATCGGGCGGCCAGGTCGGCGACCAGGGCGTGCTCGCGAACGCCGCGACGCGCTTCGCGGTGGCCGACACGCTGAAGGTGCAGGCCGACGTGATCGGCCACCACGGCACGCTCGAGCAGGGCACGCTGAAGGTCGGCGACGTGCTGCGCGCGGAGATCGACGCACAGCGCCGCGCCCGCACGCAGCGCAACCACTCGGCGACCCACCTGATGCACAAGGCGCTGCGCGAAGTGCTCGGCGCGCACGTGCAGCAGAAGGGTTCGCTCGTCGATGCGGACAAGACGCGCTTCGACTTCGCGCACAACGCGCCGCTGACCGACGACGAAATCCGTCGCGTCGAGCAGATCGTCAACGACGAAATCCTGGCCAACGCGCCGGGCATCGTGCGCGTAATGCCGTACGACGAAGCGGTGAAGGGCGGCGCGATGGCGCTGTTCGGCGAGAAGTACGGCGACGAAGTGCGCGTGCTCGACCTCGGCTTCTCGCGCGAGCTGTGCGGCGGCACGCACGTGCAGCGCACCGGCGACATCGGGCTGTTCAAGATCGTCGTCGAAGGCGGCGTCGCGGCCGGCATCCGCCGCGTCGAGGCGATCACCGGCGACAACGCGGTGCGCTACGTGCAGGAACTCGATGCGCGCGTGAACGAAGCCGCGGCCGCGCTGAAGGCGCAGCCGTCGGAGCTCACGCAGCGCATCGCGCAGGTGCAGGAGCAGGTGAAGTCGCTCGAGAAGGAGCTCGGCGCGCTGAAGTCGAAGCTCGCGTCGAGCCAGGGCGACGAGCTCGCGCAGCAGGCCGTCGAAGTGGGCGGCGTGTTCGTGCTGGCGGCGACGCTCGACGGCGCGGACGCGAAGACGCTGCGCGAGACGGTCGACAAGCTCAAGGACAAGCTGAAGAGCGCGGCGATCGTGCTGGCGGCCGTCGAAGGCGGCAAGGTCAGCCTGATCGCGGGCGTCACGCCCGAGGCGAGCAAGAAGGTCAAGGCCGGCGAGCTCGTGAACTTCGTCGCGCAGCAGGTCGGCGGCAAGGGCGGCGGCCGCCCCGACATGGCGCAGGCGGGCGGCACGGAACCGGCGAACCTGCCGGGCGCGCTCGCGGGCGTGAAGGGCTGGATCGAAGCGCGTCTTTGATCGCTTGATCGTTGCCGACGGCGCGATGCGGTCTCGCTGACCGCGTCGCGCGTCTTGGGGAAAGCGACCCGTTCGGCGTTGGCCGGACGGGTCGCTTTGTTTTTTGCGGTGGGGTGGGGGCGGTGAGGTGGGGTTCGGCTGGGCGGCGGCCGGTTGGGTTTGGCTAGGCCCGGTAGGGCTCGGTGAGGCCCGGTTCGATTCGGCCCGGCGCGATTCGGCTCGGCTCGCTCGATTCGGCTCGCCCCGGCGCGCCGCGATTCGGCTCAATCCGATCAGGTCCGGTGGTTCGGCTCGTGCCGGCTCGATTCGATTCCGTCCGTCCGGCCGGCTCTGCTCGACTCGACTTGATTCGATTCGGCCAAGCCCAGCCTAGGCCTGCGAAGGCCGCCCGCCGCTTCCCCGCCTCAGACCGGCACAGCCACCGCCGCAGCCCCCGCATCGACCGGCCGACGCGCGCCCTCCGCGAGCGCATCGCGCAGCGCGGCGAGCGCGGCCGACGCGTACCCGTGCCGCCATGCGAGCAGCGTGTCGATGCCTTCGAATTCGACGATCGTATGGGCCGCGACGTTGTCGGTATGCGGCTGCAGCTCGAGCACCGAGTGCGGTGCGACCGCGACGCCCGCGCCGGCCGCGACGCACGCGACGATCGCATGATACGACCCGAGCTCGAGCACGCGCGCCGGCTTCATCCCCTGCGCCGCGTACCATTGCTCGACGTATTTCCGGTACGTGCAGCCGCGCTCGAACGCGACCAGCGTCGGCAGCATCACGTCGCGCGGCGTGCGCACCGGCGGATGGCCGCGCGGCGTCAGCAGCACGAGGTCCTCGCGATAGATCGGCACCGTCTCGAACGTGTCTGGCAGCGTGTCCGGCGCCGGTGGCCGCGCGAACAGCGCGGCGTCGATCTCGAAGTCGCGCACCTTGTCGATCAGCCAGCCGCTCGTGCCGGTGACGAGCTCCAGCGACACGGCCGGCCACGCATGGTGGTAGCGCGCCAGCACGGCCGGCAGCCGGCTCGCGGCCGTGCTCTCCATCGTGCCGAGCCGCAGCCGCCCGCGCGGCGTATCTTCGCGCACCGCGTCGCGCGCCTCGTCGGCCAGCGCGAGCAGCCGCTCCGCGTACGGCAGCAGCGTGTGGCCGGCCGGCGTCAGCACGAGCCGGCGGCCGTCGCGCACGAACAGCGCCGCGCCCAGTTCCTCCTCGAGCTGCTTGATGCGCGTCGTCACGTTCGACTGCACGCGATTGAGCTTCGCCGCCGCACGCGTCACGCCGTTCTCGCGCACGACGGCGCGGAAAATCGCCAGCGCGGCCAGGTCCATGGTTCTCTCCGGGAGATAGGTGGATTCTCGATTATTCATTTTTCGAGAAGGGTCGGTCAAGCTACGATGAAGCTCGTCCGATTCCTGTTCCGGCCGGCGCGCGCCGGCCGCCGCCGCCATGTCCCGTTCCGATGCTCACACCGCCGCCCGTGCCCGCCCGTCAGCCGATGCCGACCGCCGCGCGCGCACGGCCGCGCTCGCTTGCATGGTCGGGCTCGCGGTCGCGCTCGGCGTCGGGCGCTTCGCGTTCACGCCGCTGCTGCCGCTGATGCTCGCCGACGGCTCGATCGGCCTGCGGGCCGGCAGCTGGCTCGCGTCGGCGAACTACGCCGGGTATTTCGTCGGCGCGCTCAGCTGCGCGGCGCTGCCCGTCACGCCCGCGCGCATGGTCCGGTTCGGGCTGGCGGCCACCGTGCTGCTGACCGCCGCGATGGGCGTCGGCCACCTGCTGCCCGCGTGGCTCGCGGTGCGTTTCGTCGCCGGCGTGGTCAGCGCTTGGACCTTCGTGTTCGTGTCGCAATGGGGCTTGCGGCGGCTCGCCGAACTGCACGCGCCCGAGTGGAGCGGGGTGATCTATGCGGGACCCGGCGTCGGCATCGTGCTGACGGGGCTGATCGGCGGGGCACTTGCCGGCCACCGCGCGGCGCCGGGCTGGCTGGGGTTCGCGGCGCTGTCGGCGCTGCTGTCGGCGGCGATCTGGCGCACGTTCGGCCGCGCGCCGGCACCGGTGGCCCCAGCCGCGGCGGTAGCCCCAGCCCCAGCCGCGTCGGCGGTGCCGGCCGCGCACACGCCGGCCGCCGCGGTGACGCCTGCCGCAGTGCCAGCCACCGCCGCGCCGGCCCCTACCGCGCCAGCCACCGCCGCGCCGGCCACCACCGCGCCAGCCACCACCGCGCCAGCCCTCACCGCGCCGCCCGACGCACGCCGCCGTCGCGCCGACGCCGCATGGCTCGTCGCGCTGTACGGGATGCCGGGCTTCGGCTACATCATCACCGCGACGTTCCTGCCCGTGATCGCGCGCGCCGCGCTGCCGGCCGGCTCGCCGTGGCCCGACCTGTTCTGGCCGATGTTCGGTGCTGCGCTGATCGTCGGCGCGATCGCCGCCGCGCGGCTGCCCGGCCACTGGGACAACCGCCTGCTGCTCGCCGCCGGCTGCACGACGCAGGCGCTCGGGATCGCGGCGGGCATCGTGTGGCCGAACGCCGCCGGCTTCTCGATCGGCAGCGTGCTGCTCGGCCTGCCGTTCACCGCGATCACGCTGTTCGCGATGCGCGAGGCGCGGCGCCTGCACGGCGAGCGCGCGGCCGGACTGATGGGCTATGCGACCGCGTCGTACGGCGTCGGCCAGATCCTCGGGCCGCTCGTCGCGGCGCCGCTCACCGCGCGGTTCGGGTCGTTTTCGCCGGCGTTGTGGGGCGCGGCCGGCGCGCTGCTGGCCGGCGCCGCCGGCTTCGCGGCCCGCGGCGCACGCCCGCGCGCATGAGCGCCGCACGCTCGCCGTCGCACCCTCTGCGGCGCGGGCAAACTCGCTAGAATGAAGCCTTTCCCGCGCCGAGCGGGCGCGCGATGCGGCCGTCAGGCCGCGCCGGCGTCCGCCCAACTCCCGATCGATGACCACCGCCGATTACCGTTTTTGCCCGCAATGCGCGCGTCCGCTGACCGACCGCGCCGATCCCGCCCATGAAGGCGGCCGCGTGCGCCGCGCGTGCCCCGACGACACCTGCGGCTACGTGCACTGGAACAATCCGCTGCCGGTCGTGGCCGCGATCGTCGAGCTCGACGGCAAGATCCTGCTCGCGCGCAACGCGGCCTGGCCGGAAGGGATGTTCGCGCTGATCACCGGCTTCCTCGAGAACGGCGAAACGCCCGAGGACGGCATCGCGCGCGAAGTGTTCGAGGAAACGGCGCTGAAGGCCGAGCAGGTCACGCTCGTCGGCGTCTATGAATTCATGCGCAAGAACGAACTGATCATCGCGTACCACGTGCGCGCGTCGGGCACCGTCGCGCTGTCGCCGGAGCTGCTCGAATACCGGCTCGTCGATCCGCCGCTGCTGCGCCCGTGGCGCGCCGGCACCGGCTACGCGCTGGCCGACTGGATGCGCGCGCGCGGCCTCGACTTCGAATTCGTCGAGCGGGCAGGCCAGTGACGGGCCGCGCCGCCGCCCGTCCATGCTCCGCCGCGTCGCATCGCGCCGTGCCGCACGCGCGCGTCGCCACGTCATCCTCCCTCTGACCATCACCGCCATGTCCGACAAGCCGCAAGCGCGTTCGCGCGACGCCTATCGCCACTTCCTGCCGATCACGACCCGCTGGATGGACAACGACGTCTACGGCCACGTGAACAACGTCGTCTACTACAGCTACTTCGACACCGTCGTGAACGAATACCTGATCCGCGCCGGCGTGCTCGACGTCGAGCACGGGCAGACGATCGGCCTCGTGGTCGAGACGCAGTGCAACTACTTCGCGCCGCTCGTGTTTCCGCAGTCGGTCGATGCCGGCTTGCGGGTCGCGAAGCTCGGCACGTCGAGCGTGCGCTACGAGATCGGGCTGTTCGCGGCCGGAGAGGCGGCGCCGGCCGCGCAGGGGCATTTCGTGCACGTGTACGTCGATCGCGCGACACGCCGCCCGGTGCCGCTGCCCGACGCGCTGCGCGCGGCGCTCGAACCGCTCGCCCGCTGACCGGCACGCGGTGACGGCGTTGTACGCGTTCGCGCTCGAGGCATTCAACGGCCTCAGCTACGGCTTGCTGCTGTTCATGCTGTCGGCCGGCCTCACGCTGATCTTCAGCGTGCAGGGCGTGCTCAATTTCGCGCATGCGAGCTTCTACATGCTCGGCGCGTACGTCGGCTACAGCATCGCGGCGCGCGTGGGCTTCTGGCCGGCGCTCGTGCTCGCGCCGCTCGGGGTCGGGCTGCTCGGCGCCGGCTGCGAGCGCTGGCTGCTGCACCGCGTGCAGGCGCGTGGCGGCCACACGAGCGAGCTGCTGCTGACCTTCGGCCTCGCGTATCTGATCGGCGAGGCCGCGAAGCTGCTGTGGGGCCTCGCGCCGCTGCCGGCGCCGGTGCCGCCGCTGCTCGACGGCGCGCCGGTGAGCGCGTTCGGCGTCGCGCTGCCGCGCTACCGGCTGTTCATGATGGCGATGTCCGCCGCGATGCTGATCGCGCTCGGCGTCCTGCTGCGCGCGTCGCGCATCGGCCTCGTCGTGCGCGCCGCGCTCACCCATCGTGCGGCCGTCGAGGCGCTCGGCTACGACGTGCCGCGCGTGATGACCGGCCTGTTCGGCGCGGGCACCGCGCTCGCCGCGCTCGCGGGCGTGATCGGCGCGCCGCTCGCGGTGATCGAGCCGGCGCTGGCCGAGACCGTCGGCTCGGTGGTGTTCGCGATCGTCGTGATCGGCGGGCTCGGCTCGCTCGGCGGCGCGTTCGTCGCGTCGCTCGCGGTCGGGTTCGCGCAGACCTGCGCGGCGTCCAGCGACACGTCGCTGCGCGATCTCGCGCACTGGGCCGGCGTCGCGCTGCCCGATGGCGTCGCGGCCGTGTCGCTCGCGCAACTCGCGCCGCTGGTCCCGTACCTGCTGCTCGTCGCGGTGCTGGCCGTGCGGCCGCGCGGGCTGTTCGGCGAGCGTGTCGATGGCTAGCCGCATGCCGAACGGCGCGCTGCGCTGGACGCTGTTCGTCGCATGCGCGGTGCTGCCGGCATGGCTGTGGCCGCAGGGCGCGGTACTCGGCTATCTCGCGCAGACGGCCGCGCTCGTCGTGCTCGCGCTGTCGTACAACCTGCAGCTCGGCACGACCGGGCTGCTGTCGTTCGGCCATGCGGCCGTCGCCGGCGTCGGCGCGTTCGCCGCCGCGCACTGGTTCAATCGGGTGGGCGCTCCGCTGCCGCTGCTGCCGCTCGTCGGCGGCGTGGCCGGCGCGGCGTTCGGCTGCGTCGCCGGCCTGCTCGCGACGCGTCGCGCGGGCACCGTGTTCGCGATGATCACGCTCGGCATCGGCGAGTGCGTCGCGGCGGCCGCGTGGAGCGTGCCCGCATGGTTCGGCGGCGTCGGCGGCGTGCCGATCGACCGCGCGGGCGGCACGCCGTGGGGCGGCTGGCAATTCGGCGCGCCGACGCACGCATACGCGCTGATCGCCGCATGGTGCATCGGCTCGGCGCTGGCGATGTACGCGCTGACGCGCACGCCGCTCGCGCGCCTCGCGAACGCGGTGCGCGACAACCCGGCGCGCGTCGCCGCGCTCGGCACCGAGCCGCGCCACGTGCGGCTCGCGATGGTCACCTGCGCCTCGTTCTTCGCGGGCGTCGCCGGCACGCTGACGCTGATCGACGTCGAGATCGCGACGCCCGACAGCGTGTCGATGGCGCGCTCCGCGACCGTGCTGATCGCCGCGGTGATCGGCGGCACCGGCACGTTCTTCGGGCCGGCGCTCGGCGCGGTGGTTCTGACCGCGCTCAGCGTGGTCGTCGCCGGCGTGTCGCGCGCGTGGGCGCTGTATCTCGGCGTGCTGTTCGTCGCGGTCGTGGTCGCCGCGCCGCGCGGGATCGCGGGCGTCGCGCAGGCCTGCGCGCACGCGTGGCGCCGCGGCGCGCCGGCCGTCGAGCGCTGGCGCATGCTGTGCGGCGTCGGCGCGGGCGCGTTCTGGGCGATCGCGATCGTCTGCGCGGCCGAGCTCGGTTACGCCTGGCGCTTCGCGCAGGACGACGGCGGCGGCAGCGCGTTCGGCGTATGGCGGATCGACGCCGACGCGCCGGCCGGCTGGGCCGTCGCCGCTTCGGCGGCCGGCATCGGCATGCTGCTGTGGGGCTGGCGCGCGCGGCTCGCGGGCCGCGCGCACGAAGTGCCCGATGCGCCCGATGCGCGCGAGGACGGCCGATGAACGGCGATGCGATCGCACTGCACGGCATCGTCCAGCGCTTCGGCGCGCAGACCGTGCTCGACGGGATCGACCTGAGCGTGCCGAGCGGCGAGCGTCACGCACTGATCGGGCCGAACGGCGCCGGCAAGTCGACGCTGTTCGGCGTGATCGCCGGCGCGACGCGGCCGACCCGCGGGCGCGTCGTGCTGCACGGCGTCGAGTTGCGCGGGCGCGGCCCGGTCGTCGCGAGCCGGCTCGGCATCGGCCGCAGCTTTCAGCAGACCAGCGCGTTCGCGCAACTCAGCGTGTTCGACAACCTGCGCTGCGCGGCGCTGCACGCGCCGGCCGAGCGGCGCCGCTGGTGGAACCGGCTGCGCGAGTCGCCGTCCGTCGATCGCGCGGCCGCGCGCGTGCTGCACGACGTCGGCCTCGATGCGTGGCACGCGACGCGTGCGGGCGAGCTCGGCTACGCGGAGCAGCGCGCGCTCGATCTCGGCATCGCGCTCGCGAGCGGCGCGCGCACGCTGCTGCTCGACGAACCGACGGCCGGCATGAGCCGCGACCAGGCGGCGCGGATGCTCGCGCTGATCCGTGCGACCACGCAAGGCCGCACGGTGCTGATGATCGAGCACGACATGGACGCGGTGTTCGGCTTCGCCGAGCGCATCACGGTGCTCGTGCGCGGCGCGGTGGTCGCGACCGGCGCGCCCGATGCGATCCGCGCCGATGCCGCCGTGCGCGCCGCGTATCTCGGTGACGGCGCATGAGCGCGCTGCTCGACATCCGCAGCCTGCGCGCATGGTATGCGCTGCAGCCCGTGCTCGACGGCGTCGATCTCACGCTCGCCGCGGGCGAGACGCTCGCGCTGCTCGGCCGCAACGGCTCGGGCCGCTCGACGCTCGCGAAGGCCGTGATGGGGCTCGTGCGCACCGCGGGCTCGGTGCGCATCGACGGCGTCGAATCCGCGGGCGCGCGCACGTTCGAGATCGCGCGGCGCGGCGTCGCGTACGTGGCCGAAAGTCGCGACGTGTTTCCACTGCTCAGCGTGCGCGACAACCTGCGGCTCGGCTTGCGCGGCATGCGCGGCGCGGCCGGGCGCGCCGCGCTCGACGCGCTGCTCGAGCGCTTTGCGCTGCTCGGCGCGCGCGCCGACGTGAAGGCCGGCCGGCTGTCGGGCGGCGAGCAGCAGGTGCTCGCGCTGGTGCGCGCGCTCGCCGGCCGGCCGCGCGTGCTGATCGTCGACGAGCCGGCCGAAGGGCTCGCGCCGCGCGCCGTCGACGAAGTCGGCGCGTGCCTCGCCGCGCTGCAGGCCGACGGCGTCGCGATCCTGCTGATCGAGCAGCGGCTCCAGCTCGCGCCGCGGCTCGCGCAGCGCGTCGCGGTGATGGGGCGCGGACGGATCGTCCACGACGGCGCGCTCGCCGAACTCGGCGGCGACGTCGTCAGCGCGTGGTTGAGCGCCGGTTGATGCCCGATCGGGCCACCGAGCCCCGACCGAGCCCCGACCGAGCGCACGCGCGTTGCGCCGATTGTTCGTCAAACCCCGCCAGTCAATTCGCGTCGAGCCGCTTTATCGCGGCGGCCCAAACCGCGAAGATTGCCAGCAAGGACGGTGCAGCGCATCGCGCGTAACCGGTACCCATCCATCGAAGTCTTCCGATCGAGGAACGAAATCATGAGCAAGCTGGCAGGCAAGGTCGCAATCGTCACGGGCGCATCCAAGGGCATCGGCGCAGCAATCGCCAAGGCGCTGGCCGCCGAAGGCGCGTCGGTCGTCGTCAACTACGCGAGCAGCAAGGCCGGCGCCGACGCGGTCGTCGGCGCGATCGTCGAGGCGGGCGGGCGCGCGGTCGCCGTCGGCGGCGACGTGTCGAAGGGCGCGGATGCGCAGCGCATCGTCGACACCGCGATCGAGACCTATGGCCGTCTCGACGTGCTGGTCAACAACTCCGGCGTCTACGAATTCGCGCCGATCGAAGCGATCACCGAAGCGCACTATCGCCGGCAGTTCGACACCAACGTGTTCGGCCTGCTGCTGACGACGCAGGCGGCCGTCAAGCATCTCGGCGAAGGCGCGAGCATCATCAACATCAGCTCGGTCGTGACGAGCATCACGCCGCCGGCGAGCGCCGTGTACAGCGGCACCAAGGGCGCGGTCGACGCGATCACCGGCGTGCTCGCGCTCGAACTCGGCGCGCGCAAGATCCGCGTGAACGCGATCAACCCGGGGATGATCGTGACCGAGGGCACGCATGCCGCGGGCATCACCGGTTCCGATCTCGAAGCACAGGTGCTCAGCCAGACGCCGCTCGGCCGCCTCGGCGAGCCGAACGACATCGCCTCGGTCGCCGTGTTCCTCGCGTCGGACGATGCGCGCTGGATGACCGGCGAGCACGTCGTGGTGAGCGGCGGGTTGAACTGACCGGCGCGCGGGATCGCGCGAACGGTGCGCGTGCGCCGTTCGCGCCGTTATGCGTCGACGCGCACCGTGATGCGCGCATCGCCAGCGCGGTCGCGCCGACGTGCCGCCGCAAACATTCGACGACGCGCGAGTTCGCCGATTCGACGCGCGACGGCCGCATTGAAGTGCGGCAGCGCCGGGCTCGACGCATCGTCGTCGAACGTGTGCGATGCGAGGCGAAAGCGGGGCGTCGCCATGACGGCTCCGTAGCATTGCCGGCTGCGCAGGCTCATGCGCATGCGCATGCCGGGCGTCCCATCGTCACGGGCCGCCCAGCCCACGTTCCATTCACTGCTCGGACGTTTCCGCACGTCAGCGCTTCGGCGCCGCATCGAGCATCCACTCGTGCGCGGGATCGTTCTTGAACGCCCATGCGCGGCTCGGGCCGGCCATCACGTTCAGGTAGTACAGGTTGTAGCCGTGCGGCGCGACCACCGGGTGATAGCCGCGCGGCACCATCACCACGTCGTGGTTCTCCACCACGCAGGCCTCGTCGAGGCTGCGATCGTCGGTGTACACGCGCTGGAACGCGAAGCCTTGCGGCGGATCGATCCGGTGGTAATAGGTTTCCTCGAGCGAGGTCTCGTCGGGCGCCGCGTCGCGATCGTGCTTGTGCGGCGGGTAGCTGCTCGAATGGCTCGCGGGCGTGACCACCTCGACGACGAGCAGGCGGTCCGCCGCCGGGTTGTCGCCCATCAGGATGTCGCACACGTAGCGCGTGTTGGTGCCTTGCCCGCGCACCGCGCGGCGCATCCGTTCGCCGTCGAGCCGCTGCACCTGCTTGTCGCCGCTCACGCACGGCGCGGTGCACAGCGCGACTTCCGCGTCGCGCGTCGCGACCAGCGTGACGGTCTTGCCGCCGGGCACGTACAGCGCGTCCGGCGACACGTCGTCGAACACGCTGTCGCGCTTGCCGAGCGCGTCGTACGTGTGGCCGTCGACCTCGGCGCGCACCGTGCCGGTCAGCACGACGACGCACAGCTCGCGCGCGCCGGTGTCGAGCGTTTCGGTGTCGCCGGCGCGCAGGCGCAGCGCGCGAAAGCCGACGTGCTGCCAGCCGGCTGACTCCGGCGTCACGTTGCAGATTTCGCGCTCGGGCGACGCCTTGACCAGCAGGGGAGAAATCGTCATGGAGTGGTCCTCGTTCAGATGACGGTGCGCGTCGTACGGGAGCGCTCAGGCGCTCAGCCGTTCGACGATCGCGCGCAGCGTGTCGTAACCCTTCTTCGCATACTGATAGCTCGGCGCGACGGCCGGATCCTGCTCGGCCTCGACCACCAGCCAGCCTTCGTAGCCGGCGTCCCGCAGCGTGCGCAGCGTCGCCTCGTAATCGAGCGCGCCGTCGCCCGGCACCGTGAAGGTGCCGTTGATCACCCCGTTCAGGAAGCTCCAGCCGCCGTTGCGCGCCTGCGTGACGACCTGCGGCCGCACGTCCTTGCAGTGCACGTGCACGACGCGCGCGACGTGCTTCTTCAGCAGCGCGACGGGATCTGCCGCGCCGCCGAAGTACGCGTGGCCGGTGTCGAACAGCAGGAACACCTTGGCTGGATCGGTCAGCGCCATCAGGCGGTCGACGTCGGCCGGCGATTCGACGTACGCGCCCATATGGTGGTGGTACGCGAGCTTGATGCCGTAGGTGTCGAGCAGGTGTGCGCCGAACGCGTCGAGCCGGGCCGCATAGCGCTGCCACGCTTCGTCGTCGACGAAGCGCGGCCGCTTCGCGACCGGCGTGTCGATGCGGCCCTGGATCGTGCCCGCGCATTCGCCGTAGACGACCACCTTCACGTCGTTGTGCTGCAGCTTCGTCAGGTGCGCGCGGCAGCGCTCGATCTCGGCGGCGAGCGCATCGGCATCGGTCATGCCCGGCGCGACTTCCGCGAGGAATCCGGAATACCAGCCCGACACGCACACGAGGCCGAATTCCGCGAGCTTCGCCTTCAGCTCGGGGCCGGTCTTCGGAAACTTGTTGCCGAGCTCGAAGCCCGCATAGCCGATCTCGGCGCCTTCCTTCAGCGCCGTCTCGAGCGGCGTCTCGCCGCCGAGCGACGGCAGGTCGTCGTTCATCCACGACAGGGGATTGATACCGATGCGAACGTTCCAGCTCATCACGTGCGTTCCTGGGTTAGAAGGTCGAACAGGGGTTTCACCGTTGCAGGCGAGGCGACGTCAGCGCCGCTGCCGGGTTTTCGCGTCGAGATACATACGGTGCGCGCGTTCGACGCCGTCGCGGGCGGACACCTGCGGCACCGCGACTTCCCACCATGCGCCGCCGTCGGCGGTCGTGCGCGCGTGCGTCGTGTCGATCACCAGCACCTGGCTCGTCCTCGCCGCGCGCGCCCGCGTCAGTTCGCGGCGCAGCTCGGCCACGTCGCGCACGTGCACGGCTTCGGCGCCCATCGCACGCGCATGCATCGCGAAGTCGATCGTCGAGCGCGCGCCGCCTTCCGGCACGCAGTCGTCGAGCATGTTGTTGAAGCTCGCGCCGCCGCAGCTCAGCTGCAGCCGCTCGATGCAGCCGTAGCCGCGGTTGTCGAGGATCACGACGATGATCTTGCGGCCTAGCATCACCGACGTCGCGAGTTCCGCGTTGAGCATCATGTACGAGCCGTCGCCGACGATCACGATCACTTCGCGCTCGGGCCGCGCGAGCTTCGCGCCGAGGCCGCCGGCGATTTCGTAGCCCATGCACGAGTACGCGTAGTCCATGTGATAGTTGCCCGGCACGCCGCTGCGCCACAGCTTGTGCAGCTCGGCCGGCAGCGTGCCGGCCGCGCACACGACCAGATCGTCGCGCGCGCTGTCGCGTCCGGCGTCCGCCGCCGAATCGCGGACCGCGCCGATCACCTCCGCGTCGTACGGCAGCGTGTCCTGCGGCACGTGCGTGGTCAGCTCGGTCACGCGCGCGTTCCACGCGGCCGCGTGGTCGCGGTTCGTGGCGGTCCAGCCCGCGTCGGCGCGCCAGCCCGCGAGCGCCGCCGACACCTGGCCGAGGCCCGTGCGCGCATCGGCGATCAGCTGCCGGCCGCGTTTCTTGCCCGCGTCGAACGGCTGCACGTTCAGGCTCAGCAGCGTCGCGTCGCCGAACAGTGCATGCGAGCCGGTGGTGAAGTCCTGCAGGCGCGTGCCGACCGCGAACACCACGTCGGCCTGCGCGGCCGCGCGGTTGGCGGCGGGCGAGCCCGTCACGCCGATCGCGCCGAGATTCAGCGGATGGTCCCACGCGAGGCTGCCCTTGCCGGCCTGCGATTCGGCGACCGGCACGCCGTGCGTCTCGGCGAACGTGCGCAGCGCGTCCCATGCCTGGCTGTACAGCACGCCGCCGCCGGCGACGATCAGCGGCCTTTGCGCAGCCTTCAGCACGTCGAGCGCATCGGCGAGCTCGAGCGCGTCGGCCGGCGGCCGGCGCATCCGGATCAGCGGCGGCGCGAAGAAATCTGCGGGCCAGTCGTAGGCGAAGGTCTGCACGTCCTGCGGCAACGCGAGGCACACGGGGCCGCACTGCGCGGGGTCGGTCATCACCTGGATCGCGCGCGGCAGCGCGACGAGCAGCTGCTCGGGCGACGTGATGCGGTCGAAGTAGCGCGTGACCGGCCGGAAGCAGTCGTTCGCGCTGACGTCGCCCTGTTCGAAGTCTTCGACCTGCTGCAGCACCGGGTCGGGCAGCCGCGACACGAACACGTCGCCGGGCAGTAGCAGCAGCGGCAGGCGGCCGACGTGCGCGAGCGCCGCCGACGTCAGCATGTTGGTTGCGCCGGGGCCGATGCTCGACGTCGCGGCCATCATCCGCTGCCGGAAGTTCGCTTTCGCGAACGCGACGGCCGCGTTCGCCATCCCTTGCTCGTTGTGCGCGCGCAGCGTGGGCAGGCGGTCCTTCTCGGCATGCAGCGCTTCGCCGAGCCCGGCCACGTTGCCGTGCCCGAAGATCGCGAACACGCCGCCGCAGTACGGCAGGACGTCGGTGCGGCCGTCCGGCTGGACGACTTCGGCTTGCAGGGCGGCCAGGTAGCGCACGAGCGCCTGGCTGACGGTCAGTCTCACGGTGGTGGTCATCGTCTGTCGATCGGAAGAGTCGGTGAAGTCGGCAAAGTCGGTGAAGTCGCTGAACTCGGTGCAGGGATCGCGCGCACGGCCGGTGCGCTCACGCTGCGGCGGCGCGCGCGGGGTCGCGGCGGCCGAGCCACGCGTCGACGAGCTGCGCGAAATTGGCGGCGACTTCGTCGATCAGCGCGCGGTCGTCGATGCGGCCGGCGAGCCACGCCAGCGACGCGTCGACCCACAGCGAACGCCCGACCATGAAGCCCTTGACGATCGGGTTGGTCGCCGAGCGGAAGCTGTCGACCAGATACTGCAGCGGCTGGTTCAGCCCGAGGATCACCGCGCCGCGGCAATAGCGGTCGCGCTCGGCGACGAGCGACTCGAGCCGCGCCCAGCCGTCGGCGCTCATCGGCGCGAGCTTCCACCATTCGGGCATCACGCCGAGGTTGTAGAAGCGCGCGACGGTGCGCAGCACGGCGTCGTCCTCGGTGCCGGGCGGCGTCACCGCACGCGGCGGAATGATCTCGAGCAGCAGCTCGTTGCCGCTCGCGCGCGTGGCTTCCCACAGCTCGAGGACGCGCTGCTCCTGCGCGACGCGCAGGTCGACGTCGTCGTCGGGGTGATAGTGGACGAGGCACTTGACGACCTGTTCGGTCGGCCAGTGCGTGAGCGTCGAACCGACCGAGCGCGTGTCGTCGAAGCACAGCGGCCGCGAGCCCGGCAGCTCGACCGGGCGGCCGACCCACCAGCCGCGGCCGGTGGCCGCCGCGAGCGCATCGCGCCCGTATGCGCCGCCGTCGATCAGCACGCCGACGTGACCCTCGATGTGGCGCTCGCGCTCGACCTGCTCGGCCGCGCGTACCAGCAGGCGCTTGAGCGTCTTGATCCGCGCCTCGTCCGCGCCAGCCTGCACGGCCAGCTCGTAGAACTGGCTGCGATGGTCGAACGCCATCACGCACAGGTCGTCCCAGTCGCGACGCGGCACCGTCACGCGATGCAGATGCGCGAGCGTGCGATCGGCGTCCACCTGCGGATTGCGGCTGCCGCCGAACCAGTGCGCGAGTTCGGCCGGCGTCGGCATCGCGGCGGAGCACGCGTGGCGCGACACCACGATCGCGCCGCACGCGTTCGCGATGCGCGTGGCTTCCGCCCAGTCGCGGCCGCGCAGCAGCCCGGACAGCAAGCCGGACAGGAACGCATCGCCCGCGCCGAGCACGTTCAGCACCTCGACGCGCTCGCCGTGGAAGGTCGGCGCATCGTCGATCCGCGCGGGAACGTCGCCGTCGATCACGCAGCAGCCGAGCGCGCCGCGCTTGACCACCAGCACCGCGCCGCTCGCGCGCCGCACGGCCTCGAGCGACGCGATCAGGTCGCCCGGCGCGCCGCCCGCGATCAGGAATTCCTCTTCGGTGCCGACCAGCAGATCGAATTCGCCGAGCACCTGCTGCAGCTGCCGCGTGACCTGCGCGTCGGGCACGTAGCGGTTCTCGCCCGCGCCGCGCGCGGTCAGCCCCCACAGCACCGGCCGATAGTCGATGTCGAGAATCCGCACGACGCCGTGGCGGCGCGCGTAGCCGAGCGCGGTCAGCGACGCCTCGCGGGTCGCCGGCGTCGACAGATGCGTGCCGGTGATCGCGAGCGCGCGGCAGCGGGCGATGAAGCCCTCGTCGATCTCGTCGGCGCGCACGGCCATGTCCGCGCAGTTCTCGCGCACGAACAGCAGCGGGAACGTGTCGCGATCCTTCAGGCCGAGCAGCACCAGCGCGGTGAGGCGCTCCGGATCGGTCTGCAGCTGGCTCGTGTCGCAGCCCTCGCGCTCGAGCGTCTCGCGCACGAAGCGGCCCATCTGCTCGTCGCCGACGCGCGAGATCATCGCGGTCTTCAGCCCGAGGCGGGCGACGCCGAACGCGACGTTGCCCGACGAGCCGCCGAGGTACATCTGGAAGCTGCGCGCGTCCTCGAGGCGGCTGCCGTACTGCTGCGCGTAGAGGTCCACGGCCACGCGGCCGAGGCAGGCGAGATCGATGGGGCGGTCAGTCGGAAAGTTCAACGGGCTCATATCACGTATCACGCTCGCGGCCGGCGCGCGACGCGGCCGGCTGTTGGGGGATCGATCGGGCGACGATGCTCGGCCGCCTGCACGGCCCGGCGCGAACGCGCCTGCCGCAACGAATCGGGCTACGGAACGGAGTCTAGACTTTTTGGAAATCCTGTTCCCTAGGTGAAATCACGTAGAAATAAATTTCCAAATTCGCGACGAAGTGATCTACAGTTTCATCCGGATGCTTCAGTCCCGATCGGACCAGATCGGACTCGGCCCGGCGGCGCGCAACGCGCCGTCTTCCGCCCCCGGAGATGAGGAGACAGAGTGATCATGAAGACCAAGCTGATGGCCGCCGCGGCCGCCGCGATCCTGGCGATGCCGCTCGCGCATGCCGAGAAGATCGGCGTGACGATGGCATCGTTCGACGACACGTTCCTGACGATCCTGCGCAACAGTATCAGCGACGCGGCGAAGAAGGACGGCGCGACGGTGCAGATCGAGGACGGCGGCAACGACGTCGGCAAGCAGTTGAGTCAGGTGCAGAACATGATCGCGCAGAAGGTCGACGCGATCATCGTGAACGCGGTCGACACCGACGCGACGCCGAAGATCACCAAGATGGTGACGGCCGCGAAGATCCCGCTCGTCTACGTGAACCGCAAGCCGGTCGACTTCGACAAGCTGCCGGCCGGCGTCGCGGTGGTCGCGTCCGACGAGAAGCAGTCGGGCACGCTGCAGGCGCGCCAGGTGTGCAAGCTGCTCGGCGGCAAGGGCGACATCCTGGTGCTGATGGGCGAGCTGTCCAACGAGTCGGCGCGCGCGCGCACCAAGGACATCGAGGACGTGATCGCGACGAAGGAATGCGCCGGCATGAAGATCGTCGACAAGCGCGAAGGCAAGTGGAGCCGCACGCAGGGCCAGGACATCACGATGAACTGGCTGAGCTCCGGCGCGAAGTTCGATGCGATCGTGTCGAACAACGACGAGATGGCGATCGGCGCGATCAACGCGCTGAAGGCCGCGCGCAAGCTGACGCCGAAGACGGTCGTCGCGGGCATCGACGCGACGCCCGACGGGCTCGCCGCGATGAAGAGCGGCGACCTGAAGGTGTCGGTGTACCAGAACGCGGCCGGGCAGGGCGCGCAGGCGGTGGCCGCCGCGCTCAAGCTCGCGAAGAAGCAGCCGGTCGAGCGCTTCGTGAACGTGCCGTTCGAGCTGGTCACCCCCGAGAACATGAGCCAGTACGCGAAGCACTGACCGGTTTTTCCGCTGAATTGCGCGTGCCCGGCCGGTCCGGGCGCGCGTGCGACTTGCGAGGAACGTCCATGTTTACTGCCAGGATGGCGCGCTCGATGGCCAGCGAAAGCGCGCCGGCCGCGTCGGCGCCCGCATCGGCCGGGCCCGTTGCGGCCGCGTCCGACTGCCTGCTCGAAGTGCGCGGCGTCGGCAAGTCCTTTCCCGGCGTCGTCGCGCTCGACGGCGTGCAGTTCCGCGTGCGGCGCGGCACCGTGCATGCGCTGATGGGCGAGAACGGCGCGGGCAAGTCGACGCTGATGAAGATCATCGCCGGCGTCTACACGCCCGACCGCGGCGAGATCCTGATCGACGGCGAGCCGGTCGTGCTGAACGGGCCGCTCGATGCGCTCGAGCGCGGCATCGCGATGATCCATCAGGAACTGAACCTGATGCCGTACATGACGGTCGCGGAGAACATCTGGATCCGCCGTGAACCGAAGAACCGCTTCGGCCTGATCGATCACGCGGAGCTGCGCCGCCGCACGGCCGCGCTGTTCGAGCGGCTGTCGATCGACATCGACCCGGAAGCCGACGTGCGCACGCTGACCGTCGCGAGCCGGCAGATGGTGGAGATCGCGAAGGCCGTATCGTTCGACTCGGACGTGCTGATCATGGACGAGCCGACCTCCGCGCTGACCGACAAGGAGGTCACACACCTGTTCCGGATCATTCGGCAGCTGCGCGAGCAGGGCAAGGGCATCGTCTACATCACGCACAAGATGAACGAGCTGTTCGAGATCGCCGACGAGTTCTCGGTGTTCCGCGACGGCCGCTACATCGGCACGCACGCGTCGAGCGACGTCACGCGCGACGACATCATCAGGATGATGGTCGGCCGCGAGATCACGCAGATGTTTCCGAAGGAGACGGTGCCGATCGGCGACGTCGTGCTCGCGGTGAAGAACCTCGGCGTCGACGGCGTGTTCGGCGACGTCAGCTTCGAGCTGCGCGCGGGCGAGATTCTCGGCGTCGCGGGGCTGGTCGGCTCGGGCCGCTCGAACGTCGCCGAGGCGCTGTTCGGCGTCGTGCCGGCGACCTCCGGCGAGATCCTGATCGACGGCAAGCCGGTGCGCATCGCGACGCCCGCGCAGGCGATGAAGCACGGCATGGCGTTTCTCACCGAGGATCGCAAGGACAGCGGCTGCTTCCTCAATCTCGACCTGCTCGCGAACATGGAGGCGGCGGTGCTCAGCAACCGCTACGTGAAGTTCAATTTCGTGCAGCAGGCGCAACTGCGGCGCGATTGCGAGGCAATGAGCCGGATGCTGCGCGTGAAGGCGCCGGGGCTGCACGAGGAGATCCAGAACCTGTCGGGCGGCAACCAGCAGAAGGTGCTGATCGGCCGCTGGCTGTTGACGCAGCCGCGCATCCTGATCCTCGACGAGCCGACGCGCGGCATCGACGTCGGCGCGAAGGCCGAGATTCACCGGCTCGTCAGCGCGCTCGCCGCGAAGGGCGTCGCCGTGCTGATGATCTCGTCGGAAATGCCGGAGGTGCTCGGCATGAGCGATCGCGTGATGGTGATGCACGAAGGCCGGATGACCGGCATCGTCGAACGCAAGGACGCCGACCAGGTCCGCATCATGGACCTCGCGTCGCGCTGACCTGCAACCAAGCATGGAGACAAACAGATGGGCAACCTGAATCCGGTCGCGGACGCGCAGTCCATGACGATCAAGACGCGGCACGCGAAGTGGCCGCCCGAGCTGAGCATCTTCCTGGTGCTGGTGGGCATCAGCCTGTTCTTCGAGGTGATCGGCTGGCTCGTCGTCGGCCAGAGCTTCCTGTTCAACGCCGAGCGGCTCGAGATCATCGTGCTGCAGATGGCCGTGATCGGCATCATCGCGGTCGGCGTGAACCTCGTGATCATCACGAGCGGGATCGACCTGTCGTCGGGCTCGGTGGTCGCCGCGGCGGCCGTCGTGTCGGCGAGCCTCGCGCAGGTGTCGGACTTTCCGCGCGCCGTGTTCCCGCACCTCACCGACCTGCCGATCATCTGGCCGGTGCTCGCCGGCGTGTGCGTGGGGCTGCTGGTCGGCCTGCTGAACGGCTCGCTGATCGCGCTGACCGGCATCCCGCCGTTCATCGCGACGCTCGGCACGATGGTCGCCGCGCGCGGCTTCGCGAAGTGGTTCACCAACGGGATGCCCGTGTCGATGCTGACCGACCAGTTCGCGGCGATCGGCGCGGGCGCGAACCCGGTGATCATCTTCGTCGTGGTGGCCGCGATCTTCCACGTCGTGCTGCGCTACACGCGCTTCGGCAAGTACACGTATGCGATCGGCGCGAACCGCCACGCGGCCGTCGTGTCGGGCATCAACGTGACGCGCCATCTGGTGTTCGTCTATGCGATCGCGGGGCTGCTGAGCGGCATCGCCGGTACGGTGACGGCCGCGCGGGCGATCTCCGGGCAGTCGGGCATGGGCGTGATGTACGAGCTGGACGCGATCGCGGCCGTCGTGATCGGCGGCACGTCGCTGTCGGGCGGCCTCGGCCGCGTGACGGGCACCGTGATCGGCGTGCTGATCCTCGGCGTGATGACGTCGGGCTTCACGTTCATCCGCATCGACGCGTACTACCAGGAGATGGTGAAGGGGGCGATCATCGTCGCGGCCGTGATCGCCGACCAGTATCGCAACAAGAAGTCGCGCCGCTGAACGGCGGCATGCGAGGCCGCATGCGTGCGGCGCGCCGCGCAACGGCTTCGGCGCGGCGCGCAGATCGACGATCGAACCGGCGCGGCACGGGCCGCGCCGTTGAACAACGATAGACCGGAGATAACAGGATGACCTTGCAAATCGGCGTGATCGGCTGCGGCGCGATCGGCCAGGACCATATCCGCCGGCTCACGCGCACGCTGTCCGGCGCGCGCGTGGTTGCCGTCAACGACATCGACCCGCAACAGGCGCGCGACGCCGTGACGAAGTACGGGCTCGACGCGGAGATCTACGGCGACGGTCACGACGTCGTCGCGGCCGCGGACGTGCAGGCGCTGCTCGTCACGTCGTGGGGGCCGACGCACGAGGCGTTCGTGCTCGACGCGATCGCGCACGGCAAGCCGGTGTTCTGCGAGAAGCCGCTCGCGGTGACGGCCGACGGCTGCATGCGCATCGTCGAAGCCGAAGTCGCGCACGGCAAGCGGCTCGTGCAGGTCGGCTTCATGCGGCCTTACGACGAAGGCTATCGCGCGCTCAAGCGCGTGATCGACAGCGGCGAGATCGGCGCGCCGCTGATGCTGCATTGCGCGCATCGCAACCAGTCGGTCGGCGAGCGCTATACCACCGACATGGCGATCACCGACACGCTGATCCACGAACTCGACGTGCTGCGCTGGCTGCTCGGCGAGGACTACGCGAGCGCGCAGGTCGTCTACCCGAAGAAGACGCGTCACGCGAGCGCGCATCTCGCCGATCCGCAGATCGTGCTGCTCGAAACCGTGAGCGGCGTGCGCATCGACGTCGAGATCTTCGTGAACTGCCAGTACGGCTACGACATCCAGTGCGAGGTGGTCGGCGAAAACGGCATCGCGAAGCTGCCCGATCCGCCGGCCGTCGGGCTCAAGCATGCGGCGCGGCAGTCGGTCGAGATCATGACCGACTGGAAGGAGCGCTTCATCGCGTCATACGACGTCGAGCTGCAGGCGTTCATCGACGGCGTGCGCGCAGGCGCGCTCACGGGGCCGTCCGCGTGGGACGGCTACGCGGCCGCGGTCGCGGCCGATGCGTGCGTGCGCGCGCAACGCAGCGCGGCGGTCGAGCCGATCGCGATGGCCGAGCGGCCGGCGTTTTATCGCGGCTGAGCGGTGGGGCGGCGCGGGCGTGACGGAGTGAGCGGCGTGCTGCCGCTGCGTCGATGTCGATGCAGACGTTGACGCGAGCGACTCGCGCCCGCAGTGTCGCGCCCGGCTCACCGCGCTTCAGCACAAGAACACGAACAGGAACACGACAATCATGATCGACGGACAGCTTGTGCTCGGCCATTCGATCCGCTGGGGCATGGTCGGCGGCGGGCTCGGCAGCCAGATCGGCTATAGCCACCGGTCGGCGGCGCTGCGCGACGGCAGCTTTCAACTGGTTGCGGGCGCATTCGATCTCGACGCGGCACGCGGCCGGCAGTTCGGCGTGAAGCTCGGCGTCGCGGCCGAGCGCTGCTATCCGGACTACCGGACGATGTTCGACGCGGAAGCGCAGCGCGCCGACGGCATCCGCGCGGTGTCGATCGCGACGCCGAACAACACGCACTTCGAGATCTGCCGGGCCGCGCTGAACGCGGGGCTGCACGTGGTCTGCGAGAAGCCGCTGTGCTTCACGACCGACGAGGCGCAGGCGCTGCAGCGGCTGTCGGTCGAGCGCAACCGGATCGTCGGCGTCGCGTACGGCTATGCCGGCTACCAGATGATCGAGCAGGCGCGCGAGATGATTGCGCGCGGCGATCTCGGCGAGATCCGCATCGTGCAGATGCAGTTCGCGCACGGCTTTCACAGCGACGGCGTCGAAGCGGCGAGCGCGGCCGCGCGCTGGCGCGTCAACCCGAAGTTCGCCGGGCCGAGCTACGTGCTCGGCGACATCGGCACGCATCCGCTGTACCTGTCCGAAGTGATGGCGCCTGAGCTGAAGATTCGCCGGCTGATGTGTTCGCGGCAGAGCTTCGTGAAGAGCCGCGCGCCGCTCGAGGACAACGCGTTCACACTCATGGAGTACGACACCGGCGCGATCGGCTACGTGTGGTCGAGCGCGGTGAACGCGGGCTCGATGCACGGGCAGAAGGTGCGCGTGATCGGCTCGAAGGCGAGCGTCGAATGGTGGGACGAGCATCCGAACCAGTTGCGCTATGAAGTCCAGGGGCAGCCGGCGCAGCTGCTCGATCGTGCAATGGGCTATCTGCATCCGCACGCGTTACGCGAAGACCGCATCGGCGCCGGGCACCCCGAAGGGCTGTTCGATGCGTGGTCGAACCTGTATGCGCGTTTCGCGCTCGGGATGGACGCGACCGATCGCGGCGATGCGCAGACGTTGCGGCAGATTCGTTTTCCGGACGTCCATGCGGGCGTCGAAGGCGTGCGGTGGGTCGAGAACTGCGTGCGCTCCGCCGACGCGGGCGGCGTGTGGGTCGACTATCGTTGAGCGGGGGCTTGTGCTGTCCGTGCAGGCGGCAGGTCGGTAAACGCCCCGATCTTTACGCGCTGGCGCTGGCGTTGGACAATCGTTTCGAACGACGCCGCCGGTCGCAGGCAGCAGACGATCGAGCGCGTGGGAGCGGGCGTGCGGCGCGGCCCGTGCCGCAAACGTGATTAAATTCGCCCTTCATGCAGGTATTCAGTGAAGCCCCGGGCCGCGTGCGCAAGCCGCGCATCGGGGCCGTCAACTTCGCGCCATCCGATGACTTCATCCGAGAAACCTCCCGCCACCGTCGAGCAGTTCATGCAGCATCTGACGCAGGAATACGACGGCCTCAGCAATCGCCTGAAGGCGATCGCGCGTCATGTGGAAACGCATCGGGACCAGCTTGGGCTCGAAGGCATCCAGTCGCTTGCGCAGGCGTGCGGCGTGCAGCCGTCGGCCGTCGTGCGCTTCGCGAAGCACTTCGGCTTCTCCGGCTTCTCCGAGATGCAGCGGCTGTTTCGCGAGGGGCTCGCGCAGCAGATCGCGCCGGGCCGCGCGTACAACCTGCGCGTGCGCGACGTGATCGAATCGGGCTCGTCGAGCCTGCAGCCCGAGCAGATCGCCGACGAGTTCATCAAGGGCAGCATTGCCGGGATGCAGCAGCTGCGGCAGACGCTCGATCCGCAGGCGCTCGCGCAGGCCGTCGAGCTGCTCGCCGACACGCAGGCGATCTGGATCGCCGGCTCGCGCCGCGCGTTTCCGATCGCCGTCTATCTCGACTACGCGCTGCAGCACACCGACAAGCGCATCGGGCTGTTCAGCGCGCTCGGCAGCATGCATCTCGGCCAGATCCGCTCGGTGCGCGAAGGCGACGTGATGATCGTGATCTCGTTCATGCCGTATGCGGAGGAGACGGTGCAAGTCGCCCAGGAGGCCGTCCAGCGCGGCGCGCGCGTGATCGCGATCACCGACAGCCGGATGAGCCCGCTCGCGCGCGACGCCGAGGTCACGCTGATGGTGCAGGACAGCGCGACGTTCGGCTTTCGCGCGCTGACCGCGACGATGGGCCTCGCCCAGAGCCTGTTCGTCGCGCTCGCGTACCGGCTCGAGCTGTCGTACCGGCCGACCGCCGACGGCGCGCACGGCACGAAGGCCGGTTGAGTCCGACTGCCGGTGCGCCGCGCGCCGTCCGCCGGACGCAGCGGCGGAGGGCGCACCGGCCGGCTTACTTCGCGGTCGGCATCGCGAATTCGGCGCCCTTGCCGATGCTCGACGCCCAGCGCTGCATCACCGACTTCTGGCGCGTATAGAAGCGCACGCCTTCTTCGCCATAAGCATGCATGTCGCCGAACAGGCTCTTCTTCCAGCCGCCGAAGCCGTGCCACGCCATCGGCACTGGAATCGGCACGTTGATGCCGACCATGCCGACCTGGATGCGCCGCGCGAATTCGCGCGCGATGCCGCCGTCGCTCGTGAAGCATGCGACGCCGTTGCCGAATTCGTGCGCGTTGATCAGGTCGACCGCCGCGCCGAAGTCCTTCACGCGCACGCAGCCGAGCACCGGCCCGAAGATCTCTTCCTTGTAGATGCGCATGTCGGGCGTCACGTGATCAAACAGCGTGCCGCCGGTGAAGAAGCCTTGCTCGCGGCCCGGCACGCGCAGCCCGCGGCCGTCGACCACCAGTTGCGCGCCTTCGCTGACGCCTTGCTCGATGTAGCCTTCGATGCGCTTGAGCGCTTCGCCGGTGACGATCGGGCCCATCTCGACTTCGGGCGACATGCCGTCGCCGATCACGAGCTTGCGCGCCCGCTCCGCGACGGCCGGCACGATCCGGTCGGCCACGTCGCCGACCAGCACCGCGATGCTGATCGCCATGCAGCGTTCGCCGGCCGAGCCGTAGGCGGCGCCGATCAGCGCGTCGACGGCCTGCTCGAGGTTCGCATCGGGCATCACGACGAGATGGTTCTTCGCGCCGCCGAGCGCCTGCACGCGCTTGCCCGACTGCACCGCGCGCTGCTGCACGTAGGCCGCGATCGGCGTCGAGCCGACGAAGCTGACGGCCTGCACGTCCGGATGATCGAGCAGCGCGTCGACCGCGCCCTTGTCGCCCTGCACGACGTTGAACACGCCGGCGGGCAGGCCGGCCTGGGTGAGCAGGTCGGCCATGAACAGCGCGGCCGACGGATCGCGTTCGCTCGGCTTCAGCACGAACGTGTTGCCCGTCGCGAGCGCGACCGGGAACATCCAGCACGGCACCATGCACGGGAAGTTGAACGGCGTGATGCCGGCGACCACGCCGAGCGGCTGGCGCATCGTCCAGTTGTCGATGCCGGTGCTGACCTGGTCGGTGAAGTCGCCCTTGAGCAACTGCGGCACGCCGCAGGCGAATTCGATGATGTCGATGCCGCGCGCGACTTCGCCCTGCGCATCGGAGAACACCTTGCCGTGCTCGGCCGTGATGATCGCCGCGAGCGTGTCGCGGTGCTCGTTCATCAGCTGCAGGAAGCGATGCAGCACGCGCGCGCGGCGGATCGGCGGCGTCGCGGCCCACTCCGGGAACGCGGCGTGGGCCGACGCGACGGCGCGCTGCACTTCGTCGCCGTCGGCGAGCGCGACGCGGCGCACGGCGCGGCCGAGCGCCGGATTGAGGACGTCCTGGAAGCGGCCGCTGCGGCCGGCGACGGGCGCGCCGTCGAGGTAGTGGCCGACGTCGGCGTCGGACGTGTAGGCGGGAACCGGGTTCATCGTGTCTCCTGGGGGATGGGGGTACGACGGCTAGTCTAGGCAAAGCGGCGGGGCGGGAGAAGGCCGCGAAACTTGATTCACTGTTCAGAATTCTGAATAATCGGCGGATGAATCAGCAAAATGTTCAGGCGCTCTGGCCGCATATCCATTCGTTGACGGTGCTGGCCGCGGCCGGCAGTTTCACGGCCGCCGCGCAGCGGCTCGGCATCAGCAAGGCCGCGATGAGCCAGCGCATCGCCGATCTCGAGAAGGCGGCCGGCGTGCCGCTCGTGCGGCGCACGACGCGCAGCGTGCGGCTCACCGACGCCGGGCAGACGCTGGTCGACAGCACGCGCGACGCGTTCGAATCGATCGGCCAGCACTTCGCGCGCGTGAAGGAGCTGGCCGGCGAGCCGCGCGGCCTGCTGCGCGTGACTGCGCCGGTCGCGCTCGGGCGTCAGCAGGTCGTGCCGCACCTGCCCGATTTTCTGCGGCAGCATCCGGGCGTGCAGATCGAGCTCGACCTGTCCGACCGGCTGCATTCGCTGACGCAGGAGGGCTTCGACCTCGCGATCCGCCACACCACGACCGCGCCGCAGACGCACGTGGCGTGGAAGCTGTGCGACACGCGCTCGCTGCTGGTCGCGAGCCGCGACTACCTCGATGCGCGCGGCGCGCCGCGCCATCCGTCCGAACTGGTCGACCACAGCTGCCTGTGCTACCTGCGCGACAACGAGCCGGCCGCGTGGAGCTTCGAGCCGCACGGCCGGCGTCGGCAGCGCGTGAGCGTGCCGGTGCGCGGCAGTTTCGCGGCGAACAACAGCGAGGCGATGCGCGAGGCGGCGCTCGGCGGCCTCGGCATCGCGCTGCTGCCGGATTTCAGCGCGCAGCGCGACCTCGACGCCGGCCGGCTCGTCGCGCTGCTCGACGGCTGGCGGCCGTCGGGCGCGTTCGGCGACCACATCTTCGCGATCCGGCCGTACAGCGCGGTCGTGCCGAGCGCGGTGCGCGCGCTGGTGCGGCACCTGCGCGAGCGGCTCGCGGGCGGATTCGGCGGCGCTTGAGGGGCGATCGGGTCGGGCCGTCGCCGGGCAGCCGGTGAGCATTCGGCGGCATACCGACGACCAACCGACGACCAACCGACGACCAACCGACGACCAACCGACGACCAACCGACGACCAACCGACGACCAACCGACGACCAACCGACGACCAGCCGACGACCAACCGACGACCAACCGACGACCAACCGACGACCAACCGACGACCAACCGACGACCAGCCGACGACCAGCCGACCACCAGCCAACCACCAGCCAACCACCAGCCAACCACCAGCCAACCACCAGCCAACGGCCAACCGACGTGCATTCGACGGCCAATCGACCACCGACCGACAAGACCCTCGACAGCCACCCGCCAAACCCCCATCACCCCCACACCGCGCGAGCGCCCATTGCCGCCCCCCGCAGGCGCCCACACGCGCGCTGCGGTAAAATCGCCGCTTCCTCCCGCGCCCGTGTGGCGCGTCATTCGAAGGTCGACAGCCGATGCAGATTCACAAGGAAGTGGACGCGCGCGGGCTCAACTGCCCGTTGCCGATCCTGCGCGCGAAGAAAGCGCTCGCCGATATGGAAAGCGGGCAGATCCTCAAGGTGCTCGCCACCGACCCGGGCTCGCAGCGCGATTTCGCCGCGTTTGCGAAGCAGACCGGCAACGAGATCGTCGAAGTGACGACGCAGGACAAGACTTTCGTGTTCCTGATGCGCCGCCGTTGACGGCCGCACATCACGCGCCTCTCACGGCATCCGGGGCGGGCGATGCGCCCGCATCTCGCCGTCTCTGACAATTCTTAAACCTCGTCCCGCGGCCGTCTGCGTATACTGGCGCGGCCGGTCGTCCGTCTCGGACCGATGCACCGGCCGCGGTACGTCATACGAGGCAGGCACGGGGGCCATGCCCGACGCGACCGTCGTACCAACGGGGAAAGGACATGTCCTTCAGACCAGGGGCCATTCGCAGTCCATCCGGTTCGGAACGCAGCGCGCCGGAGTCGAGCCGGATCGAGCTCGACCCGCGCCGGGATCGCCACGCGCGTGCCGCGCTGGAGGCGTATGCCGATTCGGCCGCAGCCGAGATGCCATGGCTTGCCGAATCGCTCGACCAACAACTACGCGACGCCGCACGCGGCGATCACACGGGCGCAACGTATTGCGGCGCGACGATCGAACGCGTGTTCGAGCTCGCGCACGCGTGGGCAGCGGGGCAGCCCGACTATGCATCGACGGCTTGGGAGCGCGTGCGCGCGCAGCTGCAACGGATGCTGCAGGAGCCGGCGCCGGGCGCGCCAGCCGCGCCGGCCGCCCACATGGCGGGCGCCGATTAGCCGGTTCACCGACTGATTGCGCGAGCGGGCGCGCAGAACGATTATTCGAATAATGGGCCGTGGGCCGCGCAATTTCCCGGCAGATTTCGTACTACTATGACGAAATCGCCGATTGGTCCGCGCCCCATTTTCGAGATGGCGGGCAAGGCGACGCGTCTCGCGCGTTGCGCGGGCGGTCAACGGCGGTTCGCCGGCCGGAGTCCGAAGTCGCGTGTGCTACGCGGCGGGCTGAACGTGCAGAGCCGGGCTGGACGAACCGATTTGGATTTGCGGGGTGTTATGAGAATTGCTGTACTGGATGACGATCCGGCCCAGACGGATTTTGTCAGTCAAACGCTGACGGCCGCCGGCCACACGTGCTACGCGTTCAAGGAAGGCAAGGCTCTGAAGAAGCGTCTGCAGCGAGAGACGTTCGATCTGCTCGTGCTCGACTGGAACGTGCCGGACATGTCGGGTGAGGAAGTGCTCAAGTGGGTGCGCGAGAATCAGACCGAGCACACGCTGCCGATCATCTTCATGACGAGCCGCGACGACGAAGCCGGCATCACGCAAATTCTCAACGCGGGCGCCGACGATTACGTGGTCAAGCCCGTGTCGGGCCCGATCCTGCGCGCGCGCATCGGCTCGCTGCTGCGCCGCGCGTATCCGGTCAATGCCGAGGCGGCCATACGCGAATTCGACCAGTTCCGCTTCGACGTGAACCTGAAGCAGGCCTACGCGGGCGACAAGCCCGTGAGCCTCACGCAGAAGGAGTTCGAGCTGGCGCTGCTGCTGTTCCAGCACCTCGACCGGCCGCTGTCGCGCGCGCACATTCTCGATCTCGTCTGGAAGCAGGCGACCGACATTCCGTCGCGTACGATGGACACCCACATCTCGATGCTGCGCACGAAGCTCGGCCTGCGACCGGAAAACGGCTACCGGCTCGCGCCGATTTACGGCTACGGCTACCGGCTCGAACGCGTCGGTCACGGAGAACCGGAGTGATCGCGCGCATCCCGCAGCGCCCCGCGAGCGGGCGCATGACCGCATTGCGCGTCGCCGGTGCGCTCGCGTTCGCCGTCGCCGCGCACCAGGCTGCCGCGCAGCCGAGCACCGCGACGGGCAAGACGGTCGTCTACCGCACGCAAGCCGGCGACACGCTCTACGACGTCGCCGCGCGTTACCTGCAAGGGCCGGACGACTGGCAACTGCTGCAACGGATCAACCGCGTGCCGGCACCGAAGCATCTGCAGCCGGGCACCGCGCTGAAGCTGCCGGTCGTGCGGCTGCGCAAGGAAAAGCTGACCGCGCGCATCGTGGCGGTGCAGGGCAGCGCGCAGCGCTGGTCCGGCGGCGCGTATGCGCCGCTGGCGAACAACACGACGCTCGCCGAGGGCGAGCGCGTGCGCACCGGCGCCAACGGCTTCGTGACGCTCGAACTCGCGGACGGCACGCACATGAGCCTGCCGCCCGACAGCCAGCTCGAGTTGAAGACGCTGCGTCGCACCGTGCTGACGGGCATGCTCGATCGCGTGTTCGAACTCACGCGCGGCGAGGTGGACAGCGAGGTCACGCATCTGAAGAAACGCGACGACCGCTTCCAGATCCGTTCGCCGTCGGTGGTGGCCGGCGTGCGCGGGACGCGCTTTCGCGTGAACTACGACGCCGACGGCAATGCGGCCACGCGCGTCGAAGTGCTCGACGGCACGGTCGGCGTCGCGGGCAAGCAGCAACTGGCCGACGCCACGCTCGTGCATGCCGACTTCGGCAGCGTCGCGACGTCGTCAGGCACGGTCGGCGCGCCGATCCCGCTGCTGCCGGCGCCGGCGCTCGCCCATCCGGACAAGGTGCAGGACGAGCCGGACATCGCGTTCGACGTCGTCCCGCTCGAGCATGCGAACGCGTATCACCTGCAGCTCGGGCGCGACGCGGGGATGCTCGACCTGTTCAGCGAAACGCGCACCGTCTCGACGCGCGCGGTGTTCCGTGAGGTGCCGAACGGCACGTACTTCGTGCGCGTCGCCGCGATCGACGACAACGGCCTCGAAGGCACGCCGCACATCTACGCGTTCGAGCGGCGCCGGATGGGGCTCGACGCGAGCGCGTCGCCCGGCCCGAGCGGGTATGAGTTCCGCTGGGCGGCCGACGGCTCGGGCGACGACGCGCGCTATCGCTTCGTGCTGTCGCGCTCGAAGGATCTGAGCGCACCCGTGGTCGACGAGATGGGCCTGCAGGCGCGTCGAATCAACGTCGAGCACCTGCCGCCCGGCGACTACTACTGGGCGGTGACGGTCGAGGCGTTCGACGGCGGCAAGTTCTATCAGAAGACCAGTCCGGTCAGCGCGTTCACCTTGTCGCGCTGATCCGCAGCGCATGAAGCACGGCTCCGTTTCTCCGCTGCGGCATCTCGGCCGCCGCTTCCTGATCGAATGGATCGCGATCGGCTGTCTCGGCATCGCGGTGGTCCTCGGGTGCGCGCTCGGCCGGCTGTCGTCGGATGTCGACGGGCTGATCTACGACCGGCTGCTGATGTTGCGCAGCCTGCCGCTGTCGCCCGACGTCGTCGTGGTCGACATCGACAATGCGAGCGTGTCGGCGCTCGGCCGCTGGCCGTGGCCGCGCAGTGTGCACGCGCGGCTGCTCGACACGCTGGCGCGCGCGCGGCCGGCCGCGGTCGTCTACGACGTGCTGTTTACCGAGCCGTCGCCCGACGATCGCGCGTTCTCCGATGCGATGACCCGCGTGCCGACCTTCCTGCCCGTGTTGCTGAGCCCCGAGCGCGCGGACGGCACGCGCACCGTCGAACCGCCGGTCACGGAACTCGCGGCGCACGCGATGGGCCTCGGCCATATCAATCTCGAAGTCGATCCCGACGGCATCGTGCGCAGCGTCGCGCTGTTCGAAAGCGATGGACGCGTGCGTTGGCCGCAATTGATGGTGCCGGTGTACGGCGCGATCCGGGCCGGCCGCCTGCCGCCGCTCGGCGGCGCACGCGGCGCGAACGTGCACGACCTCGCGCGCGACGCGGCGGACGAAGGCCGTTACCTGATTCCGTTCAGCCGCAGCACGCCCGCGTATCCGACGCTGTCGTTCGCCGACGTGCTCGACGGCCGCGTGAAAGCCGACGCGCTGCGCGGCAAGATCGTCGTCGTCGGCGTGACCGCGTCGGGCCTGTACGACCGCTTCGCGACGCCGGTGTCCGGCGATTTCGGCCCGCTCGCGGGCGTGTACATCCACGCGAACGTGCTCGACATGCTGGCGACCGGCAGCGCGATCCTGCCGGCGTCGCGCGCGGGGCTGTTCGCCGCGTCGCTGCTGCCGCTCGCCGTGCTGCTGGGCGGCTTCCTGATGCTGTCGCCGTGGCGTGCGCTGCTGCTCACGCTGAGCCTCGCCGCGCTGGCGGTCGTCGCGAGCGTCGCACTGCTGTTCGAGGCGCGCGTGTGGCTGTCGCCCGCACCCGCGATCTTCGGCCTGATCGCCGTGTACCCGATCTGGAACTGGCGGCGGCTCGAGATGACGATGTCGTATCTGCGCCGCGAGCTGCAGCGGCTCGCCGACGAGCCGCATCTGCTGCCCGAGGCGCCGCGCAAGCGCAGCGTCGGCGGCGACGTGCTCGAACGGCAGATGGCGCTGATGGCGCAGGCCGCGCAGCGCGTGCAGGACATGAAGCGCTTCGTGTGGGACAGCCTGGACAGCATGCCGGAGCCGATCTTCGTCACCGATCTGGCCGGCACCGTGCTGATCGCGAACCACGCGGCGAAGCGCTACGCGGCGCGCCTGTCGCTGCCGATGCCGGAAGGGCTGACGCTGCGCGCCGCGCTCGGCGAGCTGACCTTCATGAAGACGGTCGACGGCAACGCCGAGCACGACGCCGCGATCCGCGCCCGCTGGCCGGCCGCGCTCGACCCGACGCTCGGCGCCGAGGACGATCTGATGGCGCGCGGCATCGAGGTGCGCGACCGAGCCGGGCTCGACCATCTGCTGCGCTACGCGCCGTGTACGAACGCGCAGGGCCGTGTGACCGGCTGGATCGCCGGTCTGGTCGACGTGACCGAGCTGCATGCGGCCGAGCGTCAGCGCGAGGAGGCGCTGCACCTGCTGTCGCACGACATGCGCTCGCCGCAGTCGTCGATCCTCGCGCTGGTCGAGATCGAGCGCGACCGCGTCGAATCCGAGTCGATGCGCACCTTGCTCGCGCGGGTCGAGCGCTATGCGCAGCGCGCGTTGTCGCTCGCCGACGAGTTCGTGCAGCTCGCGCGCGCCGAGTCGCAGGCCTACCAGCTCGAGCCGACGAGCCTCGCCGACGTGCTGATCGACGCGTGCGACGAAGTCTGGCCGCAGGCGCAGGCCAAGCGCATCCGCATCGATACCGACGTCGGCACCGGCATGTACTGGATGCGCGCGGACCGGTCGCTGCTTACGCGCGCGTTCGTCAACCTGCTCAACAACGCGGTCAAATACAGTCCGACCGACACGGCGATCACGTGTACGCTGACGGTCGAGCACGCATCGAAGCGGATGTTCTGTACGATTCGCGATCAGGGCTACGGCATCTCGCCGGAAGATCAGCGGCATCTGTTCGAGCGTTTCAAACGATTCCATGCCGGCGAGCGGCCCGAGATCTCGGGCTCCGGGCTCGGCATGGCGTTCGTGAAGACGGTCGTCACGCGCCACGGCGGCAGCGTGACGGTCGACAGCGAAGTGGGCGTCGGCACCGCGGTCACGGTGTCGCTGCCCGCGATCGACGAGCCGTCGGCCTGACAGGGCCGGGCGCGACGGCTGGCATTTGGGGATAGTCATGAGAAAGGAATGGGCAGCGGCCGCGCTGGCGGTAGCGCTGTTGACCGGTTGCGCCGGGATCACGACCGGCGTGAGCGCCGTGGGGCAAGCGGATGCGTTCGCGTCCGGGGCGCGCGGCTACGAGGTGATCCGCACCGGCGCACAGGCCGACGATCCGGAGTACCGACAGATCGAGACGCTCGTGCGCGATGCGCTCGCGCAGCGCGGCTTCGACGCACAGTCCGGGCAGGACGCCCGCTACCGGCTGTCGATCGCGTATGCGACGCAGCCGGCGTCGGTCGCGGCGACGTCCGAGCGGTGCGGCGCCGCGAGCAGCAGTGCGTGCGTGAGCGTCGACGGGCCGGCGCCGCTCGCGATCCCGTTCGCGGGCGCTGTGTATCGCCACGTGCTGACGCTGCTGTTCGTCGACGCGCGATCGGGCGCGGACGTGTACCGCGTGTCGGCGTCGCTGCGCGATCGCGATGCCGGTTCGCAGCACGCCGCGTCTGCGCTCGTGACGAGCGCGCTGGCGAAGCTGCCGTTCGGGCAGGGCGGCGGCTGGCTCGTGAAGACGAAAAAAGACGACGCGGGCGCAATGCCGGGCGTCGTCTCGGTGAAGCCGGCCGCCGCGCGCTGACGCGCGGGCGGCTCGGGAACTGCGGGCCGCGCGCGGCCCGTTGCCGCGTTCAGGCGGCCGGTTGCGCGGTGCCGCGCGTGCGCAGGTACGCTTCGAACTCCGCGCCGACTTCCGGGTGGCGCAGTGCGAATTCGACGGTCGCCTTCAGGTAGCCGAGCTTGCTGCCGCAGTCGTAGCGCGTGCCCTGATACTTGTAGGCCAGCACCTGCTCGTCGGCGAGCAGCGCCTGGATCGCGTCGGTGAGCTGCAACTCGCCGCCCGCGCCCGGCTTCAGCGCCCGCAGATGCTGGAAGATCCGCGGCTTCAGGATGTAGCGGCCGACCACGCCGAGGTTCGACGGCGCGTCTTCCGGCGCCGGCTTCTCGACGATCGCCGACATCTTGACGATCGACTCTTCCCACTCCTTGCCGTCGACGATCCCATACGATTTCGTCTCCGACGGCGGGATCTCTTCGACGCCGATCACCGAGCTGTGATAGTGGTCGAACACGTCGACCATCTGCTTCATCACCGGCGGGTTGCCGTCGAGCAGGTCGTCGGCGAGGATCACCGCGAACGGGTTGTCGGCGACCAGCTTTTCCGCGCAGAGCACCGCGTGGCCGAGGCCGAGCGCTTCCGGCTGACGCACGTAGAAGCAGTCGACGTGGCTCGGCTTGATGCTGCGCACGAGCTCCAGCAGCTTTTCCTTGCCGCGCGCCTCGAGTTCGGCCTCGACCTCGTACGACTTGTCGAAGTGGTCCTCGATCGCGCGCTTGCTGCGCCCCGTCACGAAGATCATCTCGGTGATGCCCGCGGCGATCGCTTCCTCCACGGCGTACTGGATCAGCGGCTTGTCGACGACGGGCAGCATTTCCTTCGGGCTCGCCTTCGTTGCGGGCAGGAACCGCGTGCCGAGACCGGCAACGGGGAATACCGCCTTGGTGACTTTCAACATGATCGAACCTTTATTCCTGTAATCGACTTGTCAGAGTCTATGTTCACGTTCCGATTATAGTGAACGCAAACGACCTTACCCTTTGTTACGCAGGCAACCGATCCAGCTGCGCACGCAGTTTGTCCAGCGTGCTCTGGAACTCCGCGACGCGTCGCTGCTCCTGTTCGACGACGGCCGGCGGCGCCTTCGCGACGAACGCCTCGTTGCCGAGCTTCGCGTTGCACTTCGTGATTTCGCCGCTGAGACGCGCGATTTCCTTCGACAGGCGCTCGCGTTCTGCCGCGACGTCGATTTCCACCTTCAGCACCAGCTTGTTGGGGCCGACGATCGCGATCGGCGCGCCGTGCGCGGCCTGGTCGAGCGTCGCCTCGTCGGCGAGGATCTGCACTTCCGACAGACGCGCGAGCGCCTGCACGTACGGCGCGAACGAGCGCAGGCGCTCGGCGTCGCCGGCCGCGAGCAGCGGCACCTTGGTCGCCGGCGACAGGTTCATCTCGCCGCGCAAGTTGCGGCACGCGTCGACGATCGCCTTCATGTCGGCCGCCCATTGTTCGGACGCCTCGTCGATCTTCTGCAGGTTCGCGAGCGGATACGCCTGCGTCATCAGCGATGCCTCGCCGTCGGCCTTGCCTTGCGGATAACGGCCCGCGAGCGGCGCGACCTTCTGCCACAGCGCTTCGGTGATGAACGGGATGATCGGGTGGGCGAGGCGCAGCACCGTCTCGAGCACGCGCAGCAGCGTGCGGCGCGTCGCGCGCTGCTGTTCCGGCGTGCCGTTCTGGATCTGCACCTTCGCGAGCTCGAGATACCAGTCGCAGTACTCGTCCCACACGAACTTGTAGATGCTGGTCGCGATGTTGTCGAAGCGGTAATCGGCGAAGCCCTTCGCGATGTCGGCCTCGGTGCGCTGCAGCAGCGACACGATCCAGCGGTCGGCCGCCGAGAAGTCGAGGTAGCCGCCGGGGCCGCAGTCGCCCGCGCCGCACACTTCGGGCTTGTCGGCGCCGCAGTCGTGGCCTTCGCAGTTCATCAGCACGAAGCGCGTTGCGTTCCACAGCTTGTTGCAGAAGTTGCGATAGCCTTCGCAGCGCGCGAGGTCGAAGTTCACGTTGCGGCCGAGCGTCGCCATCGACGCCATCGTGAAGCGCAGCGCGTCGGTGCCGAACGCGGGAATGCCGTCCGGGAATTCCTTGCGCGTCTTCTTCTCGATGGTGGCGGCCTGCTTCGGGTTCATCAGGCCCGTCGTGCGCTTCGCGACCAGCGTTTCGAGGTCGATGCCGTCGACGATGTCGATCGGGTCGAGCGTGTTGCCCTTGCTCTTCGACATCTTCTGGCCTTCGGCGTCGCGCACGAGGCCGTGCACGTACACCGTATGGAACGGCACCTTGCCGGTGAAGTGCGTCGTCATCATCACCATCCGGGCGACCCAGAAGAAGATGATGTCGAAGCCGGTGACCAGCACCGACGACGGCAGGAAGTGCTGCAGCTCCGGCGTCTGGTTCGGCCAGCCGAGCGACGAGAACGGCACGAGCGCCGACGAGAACCACGTGTCGAGCACGTCCTCGTCGCGCTTGAGCGCGCCGGTGTAGCCGCGCGCGGCGGCCTGCGCGCGCGCGTCGTCCTCGTTGCGGGCGACGAACACCTCGCCGTTCTCGCCGTACCACGCGGGAATCTGATGGCCCCACCACAGCTGGCGCGAGATGCACCAGTCCTGGATGTTTTCCAGCCACTGGTAGTAGGTGGTCGTCCAGTTTTCCGGCACGAACTTGATCTGGCCGCTGCGCACGACGTCGAGCGACGTTTCGGTGATCGACTTGCCCGGATTGAACGTGCCTTCCGGCGCCGGCTTCGTCATCGCGACGAACCACTGATCGGTCAGCATCGGCTCGATCACGACGCCCGTGCGGTCGCCGCGCGGCACCATCAGCTTGTGCGGCTTCACCGACTCGAGGAAGCCCTGTGCGTCGAGATCGGCGACGATCGCCTTGCGCGCGTCGAAACGGTCGAGGCCGCGATACTGCTCGGGGGCGTTGTCGTTGATCTTCGCGTCGAGCGTGAGGATCTCGATCGGCGCGAGGTTGTGGCGCAGGCCGACCTGGTAGTCGTTGAAGTCGTGCGCGGGCGTGACCTTCACGACGCCCGTGCCGAATTCGCGGTCGACGTAGTCGTCGGCGATCACCGGGATTTCGCGGCCGGTCAGCGGCAGCGTGACGAGCTTGCCGATCAGGTGCGCATAGCGCTCGTCTTCCGGATGGACCATCACGGCGACGTCGCCGAGCATCGTTTCGGGGCGCGTGGTCGCGACGGTCAGCGTGCCGGAGCCGTCGACGAGCGGGTAGCGGATGTGCCACAGATGGCCGTTTTCTTCCTCGCTCGCGACTTCGAGGTCCGATACCGCGGTGAGCAGCACCGGATCCCAGTTCACCAGGCGCTTGCCGCGGTAGATCAGCCCTTGTTCGTAGAGCGTGACGAACACGTCGCGCACCGCGGCCGACATCTTGTCGTCCATCGTGAAATATTCGCGCGACCAGTCGGTCGACGCGCCGAGGCGGCGCACCTGGCCCGTGATCGTCGAGCCGGATTTCTCCTTCCATTCCCACACGCGCTCGACGAACTTCTCGCGACCGAGGTCATGGCGCGACACGCCCTGCGCATCGAGCTGACGCTCGACGACGATCTGGGTCGCGATCCCCGCGTGGTCGGTGCCCGGCACCCACAGCGTGTTCTCGCCGAGCATGCGGTGATAGCGCGCGAGGCCGTCCATGATCGTCTGGTTGAACGCGTGGCCCATGTGCAGCGTGCCGGTGACGTTCGGCGGCGGCAGCTGGATCGCGAAATCGGGGCGGGCCGGATCGAATGCCGGCGCGGCATAGCCGCGTTTTTCCCACTCCGGCCCCCATTGGGACTCGATGGTATGGGGCTCGAAACTCTTCGCCAGCGTGTTGTCGCTCATGGTTGGAAATTTGCCGAAAAATGCGTGAATTGGATGCTGAATCCGACAATTATAAATGGATGCACATCGGCCAGCCATCGCAGCGCCCGCGCGGGACGCGCGCATGCTCGCCCGGCGCCGCGCGCGGCTCGTGGCGAGCCCTCGTGCCGAGCCGATCGAAAACGCCATCGCCCGGCCGACTTATAATGGCGGGTCCGCATTTTTCTCGCCCGTCCGCTGCCGCTCCATGCCCGATCTGCTCGCCAATCTGAACCCTGAACAATACGCCGCCGTCACGCTGCCGAACGAACCGGCGCTGATCCTCGCGGGGGCGGGCAGCGGCAAGACCCGCGTGCTGATCACGCGGATCGCGTGGCTGATCCAGCAGGGCTACGCGTCGCCGGCCACCGTGCTGGCCGTCACGTTCACCAACAAAGCCGCGCGCGAAATGATGGCGCGGCTGTCCGCGATGATGCCGATCGACACGCGCGGGATGTGGATCGGCACGTTCCACGGGCTGTGCAACCGGATGCTGCGCACCCACTGGCGCGACGCGGGCCTGCCGCAGACGTTCCAGATCCTCGACACGGCCGACCAGCTGTCCGCGATCAAGCGGCTGATGAAGGCCGCGAACGTCGACGACGAGAAATACCCGCCGAAGAACGTCCAGTACTTCATCAACAACGCGAAGGAGCAGGGGCTGCGTCCCGACAAGGTCGACGCCACCGACAACTTCAACCGCAAGTTCGTCGAGCTGTACCAGGCATACGATCAGCAATGCCAGCGCGAGGGCGTCGTCGACTTCCCCGAGCTGCTGCTGCGCTGCTACGAGCTGCTCGCGTACAACGCGCCGCTGCGCGCGCATTACCAGGCGCGCTTCCGGCACATTCTCGTCGACGAGTTCCAGGACACCAACAAGCTGCAGTACGCGTGGCTCAAGATGCTCGCGGGCGCCGGGAACGCGATCTTCGCGGTCGGCGACGACGATCAGTCGATCTACGCGTTCCGCGGCGCGAACGTCGGCAACATGCGCGACTTCGAAGACGAATTCCGCGTGCGCAACCTGATCAAGCTCGAGCAGAACTACCGGTCGCACGGCAACATCCTCGACGCGGCCAACCAGCTGATCTCGAACAACGCGCACCGCCTCGGCAAGAACCTGCGCACCGACGCCGGCCACGGCGAGCCCGTGCGCGTGTACGAGGCGAGCACCGATGCGCAGGAAGCCGGCTGGATCGTCGAGGAGATCCGCTCGCTGATCAATACCGGGATGTCGCGCAGCGAGATCGCGGTGCTGTACCGGAGCAACGCGCAGTCGCGCGCGATCGAGCACACGCTGATGACGTCGGGCATCCCGTATCGCGTGTACGGCGGCCTGCGCTTCTTCGAGCGTCAGGAAGTGAAGCACGCGCTCGCGTATCTGCGCCTGATCGACAACCCGAACGACGACACCGCGTTCGTGCGCGTCGTCAACTTCCCGACGCGCGGGATCGGCGCGCGCTCGATCGAGCAGCTCGCGGATGCCGCGCGCCTGTACGACTGCTCGATGGCCGCCGCAATCCCGTACGTGACGGGCAAGGCCGGCACGAGCCTCGGCGCGTTCGCGACGCTGATCGCGAAGATGCGCGCCGAGACCGAGCAGATGAGCCTGCCGGAGACGGTCGAGTACGTGGTGCGTGCGAGCGGCCTCGCCGATTTCTACCAGGGCGAGCGCGAAGGCCAGGACCGCCTCGAAAACTTGCAGGAACTCGTGAACGCGGCCACCGCGTTCGTCAGCGAGGAAGGCTACGGGCTCGATGCACCGGCGCGCGCGATTCCGCTGCGCGCCGGCGCGATCGCGGCGCCGGCGCTGCGCGCGGAAGCCGACGATCCGTCGGTCGACGTACTCGATCCGGCGCCGCTCGACGACCCCGCGCAGAACCCCGACACGATGACGCCGCTGGCGGGCTTCCTGTCGCACGCGTCGCTGGAAGCCGGCGACAACCAGGCGCAGGCCGGCCAGGACGCCGTGCAACTGATGACCGTGCATGCGTCCAAGGGGCTCGAATTCTCGGCCGTGTTCATCACCGGCCTCGAGGAAGGGTTGTTCCCGCACGAAAACAGCGTGCTCGAGTCCGACGGGCTCGAGGAGGAGCGCCGGCTGATGTACGTCGCGATCACGCGCGCGAAGGAGCGGCTCTATCTGTCGTTCGCGCAGAGCCGCATGCTGCACGGCCAGACGCGCTACAACGTGCGCTCGCGCTTCTTCGACGAGCTGCCCGAGCACGTGCTGAAGTGGCTCACGCCGAAAGTGGAAGCCGGTTCGCGCTGGGGCGGCCGGGCCGACAACGCCGGCTGGGGGCGCGACTGGTTCGCGCGGCCGGGCGGCGGCCATCGCGAGCAGATCGTCGATGCGGCCGTGTCCGCGCCGCTGCCGGCGTTCGCCGACAAGCAGCGCGCGGCCGACACCGGGTTCCGCATCGGCCAGCAGGTGTTTCATACGAAATTCGGCGAGGGTGTGGTCACCGCGCTCGAAGGCAGCGGCGCCGATGCAAAGGCGCAGGTGAAGTTCAAGCGGCACGGCGAGAAGTGGCTCGCGCTCGCGGTCGCGAAACTGCAGGCGGTGGAATGATGGGGATCGACATGGTGGATACACTCGCGGCGCGCCCGCTCGGCATCCTGGCCGCGCTGCCCGAGGAACTCGGCGATCTGATCGCCGCGATGCGCGCCGACGGCGAAATGAAGACGGTCACGCTCGGCCGCCGCGATTATCACGTCGGCACCGTGCATGGCGCAGCCTGCGTCGTCACGCTCGCGCGGGTCGGCAAGGTCGCGGCCGCGGCGACGGTCAGCGCGCTGATCCACGTGTTCGGCGTGTCCGGCGTGGTGTTCACCGGCGTCGCGGGCGGCGTGTCGCGCACGGTGCGCGTGGGCGACGTGGTCGTCGCCGATACGCTTCTGCAGCACGACCTCGACGCGTCGCCGCTGTTTCCGCGCTACGAGGTGCCGCTGCTCGGCATCACGCACTTTGCCACCGACGTGGAGCTGACGGCCCGGCTGAAGGCCGCGTGCGCGCTGTTCGTCGCCGAGGAGGGCGCGCGCTTCGGCGAACGGTTCGGACTCGCCGGCGCGACGCTGCACGGCGGGCTCATCATCAGCGGCGACCGCTTCGTATCGAGCGAGCCGGAAGTCGTCGCGCTGCGCGACGCGCTGCCGGACGCGCTCGCGGTCGAAATGGAAGGCGCGGCGATCGCGCAGGTGTGCGCGGAACACGACGTGCCGTTCGCCCTCGTGCGCACGATCTCCGACACGGCCGACGATCACGCGACGCAGTCGTTCTCGCACTTCCTGTCGGCGATCGCGAGCAGCTATTCGTCCGGCATCCTCAAGCGCTTCCTGACGCTGCACGCGACGACGGCGGTCTGAAGCCGCCGTCGTCGTTCCCCTTCGAAGCGACCGGCCGGCCGCGGCACGCATGCCGTGGCTGCGTCGTCACGCGCGCTTGCGACGCGCGCTTTCGAGGTTCGGCAGGAACACGGTCAGCACGCCGATCAACGGCAGGAACGAGCAGACGCGGTAGACGAACGTGATGCTGGTCGCATCGGCGAGCTGGCCGAGTACGGCGGCGCCCACGCCGCCCAGTCCGAACGCGAAGCCGAAGAACAGCCCGGCGACCATGCCGACCTTGCCGGGCATCAGTTCGGTCGCATAGACCAGAATCGCGGCGAACGCCGACGCCAGCACGACGCCGATGATCACGCTCAGCACGCTGGTCCAGAACAGGTTCGCGTACGGCAGCAGCAGCGTGAACGGCGCGACGCCGAGGATCGACACCCAGATCACGTACTTGCGGCCGATCCGGTCGCCCACCGGGCCGCCGATCAGCGTGCCGGCCGCGACCGCCGCGAGGAACACGAACAGGTGGATCTGCGCGGCCTGGACCGACAGGTGGAACTTGTCGATCAGATAGAACGTGAAATAGCTGTTGATGCTCGCGAGGTAGAAGTACTTCGAGAACACCAGCAGCACCAGCACGCCGATCGCCGCCAGCACGCGCCCGCGCGAGAGCGTCGGATGGCCGGCGGCCGCCGCTTTCTTCTTCATCGACGGGTGCTTCCTGTACCAGTGGCCGATCTGCGTGAGCACCAGCATCGCGACGAGCGCGGCCGCCGAGAACCACGCGATGCTGTGCTGGCCGTGCGGAATGATCACCAGCGCGGCGAGCAGCGGCCCGAGCGCGGAGCCGGCGTTGCCGCCGACCTGGAACAGCGACTGCGCGAGCCCGTGCCGGCCGCCCGACGCCATCCGCGCCACGCGCGACGATTCCGGATGGAACACCGACGAGCCGCAGCCCACCAGTGCCGCCGCGACCAGCAGCATCGGGAAGCTGTTCGCGGCCGACATCAGCAGCAGCCCGGCCAGCGTGAAGCCCATCCCCACCGGCAGCGAATATGGTTTCGGCCGTTTGTCGGTGTAGAGGCCGACGAGCGGCTGCAGCAGCGACGCGGTGATCTGGTACGTCAGCGTGATGAGGCCGATCTGCGCGAACGACAGCGCGAACTGGCTCTTGAGCATCGGATAGATCGCGAGGATCAACGACTGGATCATGTCGTTGAGCATGTGCGAGAAGCTGATCGCGCCGAGCACCGAATAGACGGTGCCCGGTGCTGGCGGAGCGGACGGCTGGGGCACGGCGGCGGCGCCGGCGCCCGTATCGAGGCTGGTTTCCATGTGATCTGAGCGAGTTGAGGTGGCGGGACGCGCTCTGATGACGACCGGCGCGTTCGAATCGTTGTTGCGTCAAAGGAGTGTAATGTGGCGCATCGACAATGTCAGGCCAAGTTTTGTCGCATTTCGGACATTGATGTGACGATTCGGCGATCGTGCCCGTTTTTGGCCGGTTATAACGCTCGGACGCGTCCGGCCGTTGCTGCGGACGCGCCGGGCCGGATGAGTGTTTGTCCGGACTCAAGGCCGCGCGTTGCGGGCCGTAGTACGACGCAGCGACATCGCACGCGCAACCAGCCCGGCGCCGGCCACGAACCGGCCCGGTGCAGCACACGCGGCATTGGGCAGCCAATGCCGGCCGTCGGAACCGACCTTTCCGGCGGCGTGACCAATACGGGGATATATCGATGAAAGCAGCATCATTGCATCCAGGGCCGGGTGCGGCCGCCACCGCCTCCCACGCATCCGCCGCGCGCCGAGCGGGCACCGCGGCACGGCCGAGCCGCCCTTGGACCGTCAAGGCGACGTTGCGCGCGGCATTCGCGATTCTGCTGGCCGGCACGCTCGCGATCGGCGTGTTTTCGCTGTGGCAGATCAGCCGGCTGAACGCGTCGATCGCGTCGGTCTACGAACAGGGGCACGTCGCGAGCCGGGCGGCCGAGGAAGTGCGCGCGGAGGTGCTGCGCGCGAGCCGTGCGCAGAAGATGCTGCTCACCGCGACCACCGCGAAGGAGCGCGACGACCTGGGCGCCGAAGTCGGCGCGGGGCTCGCGTCGATCGGCCAGGCGCTCGCGACGCTGCAGCGCTACGCCGATCCGGCCGATGCCGACGATTCCGCGCGACTGCACGCGTTTTCGGCGGCCGTCGGCACCTGGAGCGGCCATCTGCGCGACTTCGTCACGCTCGTGCAGGCGCAGCCGCTCGACCTGTCGCAGATGAACTGGCAGGTCGGCACGCAGGACGTGTCGCTGCTGGTCGAGACCGGCAAGCTCGAGAAGCTCGTCGCGATGCTCGTGAAGACGCGCGGCGCGAAGTCGAAGGCGACGCTCGATGCGTCCGCAACGATCTTCTCGTCGTCGTTCGCGATGATCGCCGCGATGACGGGCGGCCTGATCGTGCTGGCGATCGTGATCGCCGAGCGCGTGGTGCGGCGGCTCGCGGCGCAACTCGGCGGCGAGCCCGCGCACGCGAAGGCGATCGCCGCCGACATCGCGCGCGGCGACCTGACGCGGCCGATTCCGGTGGCCCGCAACGACCGCGACAGCATGGTGCGCGCGCTGTCCGACATGCAGACCGGGCTGGCGGCGACCGTCGGCGAGATCGCCGTCAGCGCCGAGGCGATCGCGGCCGCGTCCGGCGAGATCTCGACCGGCAACCTCGACCTGTCGCGCCGCACCGAGCAGCAGGCGGTCGCGCTCGAACGCACCGCGGCGAGCATGGAGGAGCTGACCTCCACCGTGCGTCAGAACGCCGAGAATGCGCGCCAGGCGAGCGCGCTCGCCGCCAACGCGTCGGCGGTGGCGGAGGCGGGCGGGGACGTGGTCGGCCGGGTGGTCGCGACGATGAGCGAGATCGACGACAGCGCGAAGAACATCCGCGAGATCATCGGCACGATCGAGGGGATTGCGTTCCAGACCAACATTCTCGCGTTGAACGCGGCGGTCGAGGCAGCGCGCGCGGGCGAACAGGGGCGCGGCTTCTCGGTGGTCGCGGGCGAGGTGCGGCTGCTCGCGCAGCGCTCGGCGACCGCGGCGAAGGAGATTCGCGAGCTGATCGGCGCGTCGGTCGAGCGGGTCGCGAACGGCGCGGCGCTCGCCCACGATGCGGGCCGCACGATGGACGACGTGGTGAAGGCGGTGAAGCGCGTGACCGACATCATCGCCGAGATCTCGGCGGCGTCGGACGAGCAGAGCGCCGGGATCGACGAGATCGGCCGCGCGGTCACGCAGATGGACGCCGGCACGCAGCAGAATGCGGCGCTGGTCGAACAGGCCGCCGCCGCGGCCAATGCGCTCGACGAGCAGGCGCAGGCGCTGAAGGCGCTGGTCGGGCGCTTCCGGCTCGCGGCCTGAGCGCCCGCCCGGGCGGCGCTCAGGATTTCTTCTTCTGCTGCTCCGGGTTGATCACGACCGTGCAGGTCGTACCGGCCGACAGCACCACGTCGGCCGGCACTTCGTCGATCTTGATGCGCACCGGCACGCGTTGCGCGAGGCGCACCCAGTTGAAGGTCGGGTTCACGTCGGCGACGAGGTCGCGGCTTTGCGGGTTGTCGCGATCGTAGATGCCGCGCGAGATGCTCTCGACATGGCCCTTCATCACGCCGCCGCTCATCAGCCGCATCTCGGCCGGCGCACCGACCTTCACGCGCGGCAGCTTGGTTTCCTCGAAGTAGCCGTACACCCAGAACGAGTGGCTGTCGACGATCGCGAGCTTCGCCTGGCCGGCCACCGCATAGTTCCCCTTGAAGGTCTGCAGGTTCGTGATGTAGCCGTCGACCGGCGCGATCACGCGCGTGCGTTCGAGGTTCAGTTTGGCCGCGTCGAGTGCGGCGATCGCCTGCTGATACTGCGCATCGGCGCTCGATGCGCTGTGCGCCGCGTTCTCGCGGTTTTCCTTCGACACGACGAGCGCGTCGAGGTCGGCACGGCGGGCCGCGTCGTCGCGGCGCATCTGCAGTTCCGCGCGGCGGGCGGCCACGGCCGCCTGCGCCTGCTCGACCGCGATCTGATAGTGCGACGGGTCGATCTGCATGATCAGGTCGCCCTTCTTGACGAGCTGGTTGTCGTGCACCGGCAGCTCGACGATCGCGCCCGACACGTCCGGCGCGACGTTGACGATCTCCGCGCGCACGCGCCCGTCGCGCGTCCACGGATCATCCATGTAGTGCACCCACAGCGAGCGCCCGATCAGGATCGCGACGAGAAGGATGACGGCGGTCGCGACGAAGCCGAAGAGTTTTCTGATAATCATGATGGTTCGGGATCAACGGTAAACGGCGAGACTCATTCCGCCGCAGATGCAGACGAGAAGGCACGCGCGGAACAGCGACGGGTGCCAGACGAGACGGTAGAGGCCCGTATAGGCGAGCAGGCGGTCGACGGCCCAGGTCGCGAGCGCGCCCAGGACGAACATCAGCACCACCGTGGGCATGTAGGCATCGAGAATGGCGATTTCACGCGGCATCATGACGAGGCTCCTTGTTGGGGACGCACGGGGCGATTGCGGTTCAGCGGCTCGAGCGGCGATTCCGGGTCGAGCAGCGCGGTACGGACGAAATGCAGGTGGCTCAGGATGCGCTGCAGGCGGTGGCGTTCGTCGCGCGACGGCGTGACCGCATCGAGCGTGTGCCGCGTCGCGTCGATCGCGGCGTCGACGGCGGCGAGCGTCGCGTCGAAGCGCCCGGCGTCCGGCTGCGCGAACAGCGCGGACAGGGCGGCGCGCATCGTCTCGATCGCGCGGCGCCACGGCGTGGTTGCCGCGTAGCGCGGGTCGGGCGGCAGCGTCGCCAGTTCGGCGCGCAGATCGAGCACCGCGTTGCCGGTTTCCAGCACCGCGAACATCCAGCGCAGCGCGTCGCGCTGCACGTCGGGCTGGTCGGCCGACAGCGTGTGCGCCTGGTGCATCAGGTCGCGCGCGCCGCTCTCGAAGCGCGTGCGCAAGCCGGCCAGCCGCGCATGGCATGCCGCGACGACCTGATGGCGCAGGTCCGCGAACAGCCGCTTCTTCAGCCACGGCGCGCTCGGCGGAAACAGCACCGCGAACGCGATTGCCGACGCGAGCATCGACAGCACCAGCGCGAGCGCGTCGTTCATGAAGCTCATCGGATCGTAGTGCGTGATGTTGTCCGGGCCGGCGAGGAAGCTGAAGAAGATCAGATAGCCCATCCCGTAGCCTGCGTAGCGCGGCTTCATCGTCATGAAGATGCCGATCGCGAGCAGCGGCGCGAGCGCCACGCACAGCAGCGGGAAGCCGTCGATGTGCGGATAGATGCCGAACGTCAGCAGGAAGCCGGTGCAGACGGCGAGCGCGGTGCCCATCCCCATCTGCGCGGACATCGCGGTCGGCCGCGGCGTCGCCGACGCGAGCGCGCACGTGGCTGCGGCGGTCAGCGTCAGCGTCACGCCGCTCGGCCAGGCGGTCGCGATCCACACCGAGCCGAGCACCAGAATCACCGTCGCGGTGCGAATCGCCGCGATCACCATCGCGGTCGCGTTGGTGCGCGGCTCGTAGCGCTCGATCCAGCGCTCGCGCTCGTGGTTCGCGGTCGCGAGCGACGCGTAGGTCGCCGCGTATTCGTGCAGGTCCGTGATGAAGCGATACAGCAGCTCGGCGGCCGTGTCGAAGTCGAGCAGCGGAAAGCCGGGCTGCGCTTCGAGCGTCGCGCGGGTCGCGCGGATGCGGCGCGGCAGCGCGTCGCGCCACGCGAGCAGCTGCGCGGCCGCGAGCGCGGCGTCGGCCGACGAGCGCACCGGCTCGCCGTTGCGCGTGAGGAGCGGCGCGATCTCGCGGAAGTACGGCTCGATCGCGTCGATCGCCGCCTGCGCGCCGGCGCCGCGCAGCCGGTTCATCAGCTGGTGCAGCGCGTGGAAGCGGCTCGATACGCTCATGAACTCGCTGTTCAGCCGCGCGAGGCGGCCGCTGCGCATGCGCGTGTCCGGGTCTTCGAACACGGCCATGCTGCGCGCCGCTTCGAAGCCGACCACGTCGGCGACGAAGCGCGTATGGATCGATTCGATATGCGCGCGCTCGAGCTTGCCCGACAGCGCGGCGGCGACGTAGTCGACGAAGCCGACGAAGCGCTTGCGCACCGTCGTGCGCATCTGCTCGCCGGTGTACTGCGGAAACACCAGCGCGCTGACCACGCCGGCCGACACGATCCCGACCATGATCTCGGCGACCCGCGTGAGCGCGCTCATGAACGCGCCGTCCGGATGTTGCGACGCCGGCAGCCCGATCAGCGCGGTCGTGTAGCCGGCGAGCAGGAAGCCATAGCTGCGGAAGTTGCGGTTGCGTGCGGCGCCGGCCGTGCACAGCGCGACCCACAGCGCGACCGCGAGCAGAAACAGCTCCGGCTGCTGCGGGAACAGGCCGACGAACGCCAGCGTCGCGATCAGCCCGAAGATCGTGCCGATCACGCGGTAGAAGCTCTTCGCGAGCACGGCGCCGCTTTGCGGCTGCATCACGATGAACACCGTGGTCAATGCCGTCTTCGGCGCCGGCAGGTCGAGCCGCATCGACACGCCCGTTGCGATGAACGCGGCGAGCAGCGCCTTGAACAGATAGAGCCACCCGGCGCCGTCGCTGCGGGCCCAGTCGCCGAACGCGGCGAACCAGGCCGGCAGCGGTCCGCCGGCGTGCGTGGAAGCAGGGGAGGAGACTGACATGTCGGTCGCTCCGCGTTACGGTGCGGTGGTCGTCGCGACGTGCGCGGGCCGCGTGGCGCGGGCGGCGGCGCTGGCAGCGGGGGCGGCCGCGGCGGTTGCCCCGGACGAAGCAGCCGACGAAGCCCCCGACGCAGCAGCCGGCGCAGCCGCGGCGGCTTCGTCGTGCGGCACGTCCTGGCCCGTTTCGACGCCGCCGCCGAGCGCGGCCATCAGCTGCGCATGCGCGGCGAGCCGCTCCGCGTCGATGCGCGCGGCCGTCTCCTGCGCACGTAACAGCTGCTGTTGCGCGATCAGGACGTTCACGTAGTCGGTCAGGCCACGGCGGAAGCCTTCGCGCGACAGCCGGTAGCTGCGGTCGTTGGCTTCCACCGAACGTGCGGCGTCCTTCTTCTGCGTGTCGAGCGAGCGGATCCGCACGACCTGGTCGGCGATGTCCTTCAGCGCGGCGAGCACCGTCTGGTTGTAGTGCTCGACCGCCTGGTCGTAGCCGGCGCTGGCCGCGCCGAGTTGCGCGCGCAGGCGTCCGCCTTCGAAGATCGGCAGCGTCAGCGCGGGGCCGGCCGTCCAGCCGCCGTTCATCGAGCGCAGGAAGTCGACGAACGGCGCGGTCACGCCGAAGCCGCCGACCGTCGCGAGCAAGTCGATGTTCGGGTAGAACGCGGCCTTCGCGACGTCGATCCCGCGTGCCTGCGCGTCGACCATCCAGCGTGCCGCGACGACGTCCGGCCGGCGGCCGAGCAGGTCGGCCGGCATCGCGGACGGCAGGCCGGCCGGCGCGTCGAGCGACAGGTTCGGCCGCTTGATCGCATCACCCGCGCCCGGGCCCTTGCCCGCGAGCGCCGCGAGCTGGTGGCGCGCGAGCTGGATCGCTTCCTCGTAGGTGTCGATCTGGCGTTCGTAGTCGGGCAGCGTGGACTCCGCCTGGCTGAGCTCGAGCTGCGTGCCGAGGCCCGCCTGCAGGCGCTTGCGCGCGAGATCGGCGAGCGCGCGCTGGCGCTCGAACGTTTCGTGCGCGAGATCGAGCAGCGCGTAGTTCATCGACATGCCGATGTACGCGCGCACGACGTTCACTTCGAGTTCGAGCCGGGCCGCGCGCGCGTCGGCCGCGGTCGCGTGCGCGGTATCGAGCGCGCGTTCGGTGGTGTTCTTGTCCTTGCCCCACAGATCGAGGTGGTACGACAGGCCGAGCGTGCCGGTGTTGTTCCACGTATCGACGTTCGCGAGCGGGCCGGGGCCGTAGTACACGTTGTCGGGCCAGTGCTCGCGCATCAGCGACAGATTGCCGTTGATCTGCGGCAGTTCGGCCGAACGGGCGACGCGCGCCATCGCCTGCGCTTCGCGCACGCGCGCCTCGGCCGCCGCGAGGGTCGGATTGCCGGCTTGCGCCGCGGCGATCCACGCGTCGAGCTGCGGGTCGCGATAGGCGCGCCACCAGTCGGATGCGGGCCAGCCGGCGTCGCGGTCCGCCGCACGGATCGCAGCGCCGGCGTCGAGCCCGTTCGCGTCGATGCGAGCCGACTGCGGCTTGTTGTCGCCCATGCTAGCGCATCCGGCCATTATTAATGAGACTGCAAGAACCGCCAGTGCCAGCGTCCCTTTTGTTGCCGGAAACTGCACGATTTTCTCCCTTCCGGATATAGATGATTCGGAGGCGATTATATTTTTCAGTAATTCCTGAATAAACGAACAAAGGTGCAAGTCATTTTTACGAATCCTGAGACAATATTGGTGGGCTGCTGTGCAACAATCCGTCCGGATTCAAACGGGTAATGGGATGGATACGTTACAAAACATGCGGGTATTCGTCCGCGTGGTGGATGCGGGGAGCTTTACCGCGGCCGCCCAGCAGATGAATTCGACGACCGCCTATGCATCGCGCGCCGTATCGGATCTCGAAGCGCACCTGCGCACGCGCCTGCTGAACCGGACCACGCGCCGGATCGCGCTGACCGAAGCCGGTGAGCGCTACCTGCAGCGCTGCGAGCAGATCCTCGCGTACGTCGACCAGGCCGAAGCCGAGGCGGGCGATGCGCACGCGCGCCCGTCGGGCAAGCTGAAGGTCCATTGCTTCACGAGCCTCGGCCAGCACTATCTGGTGCCGGCCATCGGGCGCTACCGGCAGCGCTATCCGGACGTGCACGTCGAGCTGACGCTCGCGCAGCGGATGCCCGACCTGCTCGACGAAGGCTACGACGTCGCGATCGTCGTGGGCCGCGAGCTGCCCGATTCGGGGCTCGTGTCGCAGCGGCTCGGCGACAGCTACAGCGTCATCTGCGCGTCGCCCGATTACGTCGGCGCGCACGGCAAGCCGCAGACGCCGGCCGATCTCGCGCAGCACGCCTGTCTCGGGATGGTCGCGCCGGGCTTCCACTTCGACGAATGGACGCTGTCGGGGCCGCGCGGCGACGAGCTCGTGCCGGTGACGGCGCCGCCGTTCCGCGTAAATGTGGCCGAGGCGCTCGCGGTGGCTGTGCGGGAAGGGATGGGGATCGGCGGCCTGCCGCTGTATTCGGCGATCGGCGGGCTGCGCAGCGGACAGATCGTGCGCCTGCTGCCGGAATACCGGTCGCAGCCGATGAGCATCTACGCGCTGTATCCGTCGCGCCAGTACCTCGACGCGAAAATCCGGACGTGGGTCGATTTTCTGCGCGACGAACTGCCGGCCACGCTCGAAGCCGACGAAGCCGCGCTCGCGCAGATCACGGCTGCGACATGATGGCGCGATCGCTCGGAATCTGACGAGATTTGTCGTTCGCGCAACACTTTTTTACCCGCGGACGCCGGACAGTTTGATACTGTTCAAATCATCGACATATGAATCTGCCCACCCTCGGAGTCGCAATGGATACGCACCTGATGATCGGCCTTGGAATTCTGCTCGGCGCGGCCGCCGCCGCTGCGGCGACGCGCGATCTGCTGCGCGCGATGAAGGCGCGCGCGAAACTGGTGCCGGTGCGGGTGCGCGCGTCGTCGCAAGGCCGCCGTCGCGCCGACCGCTGAGCGGCGCTCAGGCAATCTATCGACCGGGGCCGTACACGGCCCACGGCCCGCCCGCCGCGCGTTCAGCCGAGTTCGACCACACGATCCCACGCGAACGCGGGGTTCTCGAGTTCGCCGGTGCGGCGACGGATATAGCCGCGCGGGTTGCACACCACGCGCGTGCCGCTGTCGGTCACGTAATCGAACGACGTATGCGTGTGGCCGTGGACCCACAGGTCGACCGGCGGCCGCACGAGTTCCGCCAGGTCCGTCACGAATCCCGCCGAAGCAAGATCCTCCTCGTACCGCTGTGCCAGCGAGCGCAGATGCGGCGCATGATGCGTGACGACGATCGTGCGGCCCGCGAACGGCGTCGCGATCCGGGCCGCGAGCCACGCGCGGCTGTGCCGGTGCAGCGCGATCGCGTCGGCCGGCGTGAAATCGCGCTGCGGGGCGTCGCCGGGCCGCGTCGAAGCCTCGTGCGGCCACGTCACCTGAATCAATCCCTTGAAATCGAGCATCACGCGCATGCCGGCTTCGGTCGCGCGGGCAATGCTTGCGTCGTCGGCGCCGAACAGCGAGAAATCGGTCCATAACGTCGTGCCGAGCACGCGAAAGCGCTGTGCCGGGTCGACGTAGAGCCCGTTGTTCAGGTAATGCACGTTGTCGAGCGTGTGCGCGGCGTCGCGCATCGCGGTCTCCAGCGCGCCGAATTCCCCGTCGTAATACTCGTGGTTGCCGGGCACGTAGATCACCGGCACGCGCGCGTCGAACGTCTCGGCGGCCCAGCGCAGGCCTTCCGCGTGGTTGTGGATGTCGCCGGCCAGCACGACGAGATCCGCCTCGGCATGCGCGATCGCGTCGGGCTGGTTGCTCTCGAGATGCAGGTCGGACAGCACGCGAACTCTCATGGGCGTCGCTCCGGATTGAATGGGTTCAGCGCAGCACCTTGCCGGGGTTCATCAGCCCGCGCGGGTCGAGCGCGGTCTTCAGCGTTCGCATGAGCGCCGTTTCGACCGGCGACTTGTAGCGCTGCGCATCGTCGATCTTCAGTTGGCCGATCCCGTGTTCCGCGCTGATCGTGCCGCGGTGACGATGCACGTTGTCGTAGACGATACGGTTGATCGGCGTCTGGAATTGCGCGAGGAACGCCTTCGGATCGCCGCCGGCCGGCGTCTGCACGTTGTAGTGCAGATTGCCGTCGCCGAGATGGCCGAACGTGACCATCCGCGCGCCGGGCGCGGCCTGCTGGATCGCGGCGTCGGTTTCGTCGATGAAGCGGGCGATCGACGAAATCGGCACGGCGATGTCGTGCTTGATGTTGAGGCCCTCGTCGGCCTGCGCGAGCGGGATGTGTTCGCGCAGATCCCAGAACGCGCGCGATTGCGCGAGATTCTCCGCGACGACCGCATCGACCACGAGCCCGGCGTCGAACGCCTGCTCCATCAGCGTTTCGAACAGCGTGCGCGCGTGGGCTTCGCTCTCGTTGTCCGACAGTTCGAGCAGGACCGTCTGCGCATGCGTGCGCTCGAACGGGTAGCGCAGCTGCGGATAGTGCTTGCCGACGAGCTGCATGCAGAAATCCGACATCAGTTCGAAGCCGGTCAGCAGCGGGCCGGCCGCACGCTGCGCAAGCGCGAGGAAGTCGAGCGCCGCGTGCGGCGATTCGAGTGCGGCGAGTGCGGTGACCTGCGCGGCCGGCAGCGGATGCAGCTTCATCACGGCGGCCGTGATGATCCCGAGCGTGCCTTCCGCGCCGATGAACAGGTCGCGCAGATCGTAGCCGGTGTTGTCCTTGCGCAGCCCGCGCAGGCCCTCCCAGATCTCGCCCTGTGGCGTCACGACCTCGAGGCCGAGGCACAGCTCGCGCGCGTTGCCGTAGCGCAGCACGGCAGTGCCGCCCGCGTTGGTCGACAGGTTGCCGCCGATCGTGCAGCTGCCTTCGGCGGCGAGGCTCAGCGCGAACAGCCGGCCGCCTTCGCGGGCGCGCGCCTGCACGTCGGCCAGGATCACGCCGGCTTCGACGGTGATCGTGTTGTTGTGCGGATCGAACGCGCGCACGCGGTTCAGGCGCGCGACGCTCAACACGGCCTGGCTGCCGCTCGCATCGGGCGTTGCGCCGCCGGCCAGGCCGGTGTTGCCGCCTTGCGGCACGAGCGCGACGCCGTGGGTATTCGCGAGGCGCACGAGGGCCGCGACTTCGGCGGTATCCGCCGGCTTCAGCACCGCGCACGCGCTGCCCTTGTAGCGGCGGCGCCAGTCGGTCAGGAACGGCTCGGTATCGTGCGGGTCAGTCAGCACGTGCGCGGCGCCGATCGCGTCGCGGCAGGCGGATACGAAAGCTTCGGAAGGAATCATCACGTTCGGTCGCGTAAGGGTCAGGACGCGGCGCGCTGTTTTTTCGCCGCGCGCTTGAACGGCGCGACGTAGGCGAGCGCCGCCACGAAGAAGCCGACGGCGAGCGCGGTCTCGCACCAGCCGAGCGTCGCGGACAGCCCGCGGTCGGACATCCCGCGCACGACGCCTTCGGCGAAATAGACGAGGATCAGCATGCTCGCCCATTGCATCGTATAGATGTTACGCCGCCACACGCCGGGTAGCGCGAGGGCGAGCGGCACGGCCTTGAGCAGCAGCGCCGAGCCGCCTGGGCGCAGCGGCGCGAGCCACAGTTCCCATGCGAGCGAGAGCACGATCAGCGCCGCGAGGCATGCGGCCGCGGCCAGCGCGTAGCTCGGCCGGGCCGCGACCGCGGCGGGTGCGGGCGTGGGCCCGCTCATGCGGCCTCGGCGGCGGCCAGGGCCGCGGCCGCGCGGGCCAGCCTCACGCCGAGCGACGCCGCGAGCGTCTTCTCGTCGGCCGACAGCCCGCCGGCGGCGCTGCGCTCGTGCGGCGACACGTGCGACGCGCCGTACGGCGTGCCGCCGGTGCGCGTCGTGCTGAGGGCGGATTCGGTGTACGGAATGCCGACGATCATCATCCCGTGATGCAGCAGCGGCAGCATCATCGACAGCAGCGTCGACTCCTGGCCGCCGTGCAGGCTGCCGGTCGACGTGAACACGCTGGCCGGCTTGCCTGCCAGCGCGCCCGACAACCATTGCGGCGTGGTGCCGTCGAGGAAATATTTGAGCGCGGCGGCCATGTTGCCGAAGCGGGTCGGCGAGCCGAGGGCGAGGCCCGCGCATTCTTCGAGATCGCGCAGTTCAGCATACGGCGGGCCGTCGTCGGGGATGTCGGGAGCGATGGCTTCGCACACCGTCGACACGGGCGGCACGGTGCGGATGCGCGCCTGCATGCCCGGCACGCTGTCGATGCCGCTCGCGATCGCGAGCGCGAGTTCGCGCGTGGCGCCGTGACGGCTGTAATAGAGGACGAGGATGTCTTTCATGGGCGGCGGAGCCCCGTGCGGCCGCGCGCGTGCCCGGTGCAGTCGGCCCCTGCTGGATCGAGCGGCTATTATAGGGGCTGAAGTCGTCGCGCAGCGCGGCGGCGGCGCGCGCCGCCGGGCGCGCGGCATCGACAAGGAGAAAACGTTTGCCGAAGTTGGCCGTCGATCTCGACACCCTCAAGCGTCTCGCGCAGTTCGCCGCGCGGCGCAGCGCCGAGGACCGCATCCCGCAGGTCGCGGGCAGCCTCACGTTCACGACGATGCTCGCGCTCGTGCCGCTCGTGACGGTCGCGTTCGCGCTGTTCACCGCGTTCCCGATGTTCGCGTCGTTCCAGATCTCGCTGCAGGGCTTCCTCGCCGATCACCTGATGCCCGCGCAGTTCAACGTGCAGATCTTCAAGTACCTGAACCAGTTCGCGGCCAAGGCCAAGGGGCTGACGACGGCCGGCCTGATCGTGCTGGTCGTCACGTCGGTGATGACGATGATGACCATCGAGTCCGCGTTCAACCTGATCTGGCGCGTGCGCAAGCCGCGGCCGTTCGCGCAGCGCGTGCTGGCGTACTGGGCGTTGATCACGCTCGGGCCGCTGCTGTTCGGCGTGAGCCTGTCGCTGTCGTCGTATCTGTTCACGCAGTCGCTGGCGTTCACCGGCGCCGCGCCGTCGACGTCGATCATCGAATGGCTGCTCGCGCTCGCGTCGCTGCCGCTCACGGTGCTCGCGTTCACGCTGCTGTACGTGTACCTGCCGAACTGCACGGTCGCGTGGCGCGACGCGGTGATCGGCGGCCTGTTCGCGGCCGTCGCGTTCGAGCTGGCGAAGCGCGGCTTCGGCTATTACGTGCGGCGCATTCCGACCTATACGGCCGTCTACGGCGCGTTCGCGGCGCTGCCCGTGTTCCTGCTGTGGGTGTACCTGAGCTGGTTCATCGCGCTGCTCGGCGCGATGGTCGCGTCCGCGCTGCCGGCGATCCGTGTCGGCCAGTTTCATCGCATCCACTATCCGGGCAGCGATCTGCTCGACGCGCTCGAATTGCTCGCGCGGCTCGCCGAAGCGCGCGCGGCCGGCAGGCCGGGCTGCACGGCGCCGCGGCTCGCGACCATGCTGCGCTGCGACATGGAAACTGCGCAGCGGCTGCTGCTGACGATGGAGGAGCGCGAATGGATCGCGCGGCTGGAGGGCGGCGACCAGGCGCCGCGCTACATCCTGCTGGCGAACCCCGATCGTCTGACGCTCGCGCAGCTGTTCGACGTGCTGGTGATCGACCGGACCGAGCTGACCTATCAGCTGCAGCGGCGTAGCAGCCACGTCGAAGGCGCGGCGCTGCTCGACGTGCTGTCGAACGATCGCTTCGACGTGTCGCTCGCGTCGCTGATCGCCGCGCGCGCGGCCGATGGCGCGCAGCCGGCCGCGCCGGCGTCCGGCTCGCTCGCCGGCGCGGCGCCCGACCCGCACGCGCGTCCGCCGAAAACGGCGTGACGCCGCGCCGGAAGGCGTGCGTTACAGCGGGATCTTGCCGACGCAGATGTCCTTGAACATCACCCAGTCGCCCATCAGGCTGTAGACCGGATGCCGGAACGTGGCAGGGCGGTTCTTCTCGAAGAAGAAGTGCCCGATCCATGCGAAGCCGTAACCGCACACGACGGCCGCCGGCAGCCACGGCCAGCGACCGGTCGCGACCGCCATCGCGACACAGCCGATCACGCCGAGCGAGCCGATGAAGTGCAGCCGCCGCGACGTCGCGTTCTGGTGTTCGTTCAGGTAATACGGATAGAAATCAGCGAAGCTGGCGAATTGTTCCGAATGCGTATGCGCCATGGCCGTCTCCCCGGGTCGCCGTTCATGGCGCCATTGTGCGGCGGGCCGCCGGCGGCCGCAAGCCGCGCGGCCCTGCGCCTTACCCCTGCGCTTTCCTTTTGACAGGCTTTCCGATAGGATCGAAAGCGGATTTGCATTCAAGCTCGAGGGAACCACGATGCGCGTCAGCGATATTCTGAAAGTGAAGGGCAACACGTTGTTTACCGTGACGCCCGATAAGCCGCTGCGCGAAGCGGTCGATACGATGGCCGAGCACGACATCGGCTCGCTCGTCGTGATGGAGTACGGCGATCTGGTCGGGATGCTCACGTTCCGCGAGATCATCCAGCGCCTGCACGTGAACGGCGGCGCGATCGGCGACGTACAGGTGCGCAAGGTGATGGACGAGCCGCTCACCTGCACGCCGGAGACCGACGTGAACGAAGTGCGCCGGATGATGCTCGAGCGCCACGCGCGCTACATGCCGGTTCTCGACAAGAAGGTGCTGATGGGCGTCATCTCGTTCTACGACGTCGCGAAGACGGTCGTCGAGGCGCAGAGTTTCGAGAACCGGATGCTGAAGGCCTACATCCGCGACTGGCCGGAATCGGAAGCCGAAGCACAGAAGCCGTGACACGTCGCGCCCGGTGCATCGCACGCGGGCGCTGCCATTCGGCGCGCGGCGGCGCAGGTTCAGCCTGCGCCGCCGTTTTTTCAACGACAACACGAGGCCCGCGCAGCTTCGCCCAGACGATGCGCGCGTATTCCGCATGAGCGATCACACGCAAGTCTCTTCAGCGACGCGCGGCGAACGGCGCGCCCACGCATCGCAGTTCGACCTGTTGCGCGAGCGCCGTTTCGCGCCGTTCTTCACGACGCAGTTCCTCGGCGCGTTGAACGACAACGTGTTCAAGATCGGCTTCACGTCGCTCGTCACGTATCACACCGCACGCTTTTCCGGCGTCGACGCGAAGACGGCCGCGTTCCTCATTTCCGCGATCTTCATCCTGCCGTTCGTGCTGTTCTCGGCCACCTCCGGCCAGATCGCCGACAAGTACGACAAGGCGACGCTCACGCGTTTCGTGAAGACCTTCGAGATTGTGCTGATGCTCGTCGGCGCGGCCGGCTTCGTCACGCACAGTGCGGCGCTGCTGTATCTGTGCACGTTCATGATGGGGATGCACTCGACGCTGTTCGGCCCGGTCAAGTATTCGTACCTGCCGCAGCATCTCGGCGAGCACGAGCTCGTCGGCGGCAACGGCCTCGTCGAAATGGGCACGTTCGTCGCGATCCTGATCGGCACGATCATCGGCGGCGCGGCCGCCGGCATCGAAGGCAGCGGCGAGCGCGTGCTCGCGGTGAGCGTCGTCGCGATCGCGCTGGCAGGGCGCCTCGTCGCGCAGCGCGTGCCGCCGACGCCCGCGCCGCAGCCCGATCTCGTGATCAACTGGAACCCGTTCAGCGAAACCTGGCGCAACCTCGCGCTCGCGCGACAGAACCGCACCGTATTCCTGAGCCTGCTCGGCATCTCGTGGCTGTGGTTCGTCGGCGCGACCTTCCTCACGTCGTTCTTCAATTTCGCGAAGGACGTGCTGTCCGCGAGCCCCGACGTCGTCACCGTGCTGCTCGCGACGTTCTCGGTCGGGATCGGCCTCGGTTCGCTGCTGTGCGAGCGGCTGTCGCAGCGCCGCGTCGAGATCGGGCTCGTGCCGCTCGGCTCGATCGGCATCAGCGTGTTCGCGATCGAGCTGTACTTCGCGAGCCATGCCATGCCGTCGCCCGGCCATCTGCTGTCGGTCGGGGAATTCCTGGCCGGCGCGCGCCACTGGCGCATCCTGGCCGACCTGTTCCTGCTCGCGATGTTCGGCGGCTTTTACAGCGTGCCCCTCTATGCGCTGATCCAGAGCCGCAGCGCGCCGACCCATCGCGCGCGCATCATCGCCGCGAACAACATCCTCAATGCGCTGTTCATGATTTTGTCGGCGTTGATGGCGATGGGGCTGACCAAGGCGGGCGTCGACATCCCCGGGCTGTTTCTCGTGACCGCGCTGCTCAACGTGGCGGTCGCGACGTATATCTACCTGCTCGTGCCCGAGTTCCTGCTGCGCTTCGTCGCGTGGGTGCTGGTGCATACGTTCTACCGGATCCGCCTCGTGCATGCGGAGCGGATTCCCGACGACGGCGCGGCCGTGCTGGTGTGTAATCACGTCAGCTACGTCGACGCGCTCGTGCTGGCCGCGGCGAGCCCGCGGCCGATCCGCTTCGTGATGGATCACCGGATCTTCAAGACGCGGTTCGCGAGCTGGGTGTTCCGGCACGCGAAGGCGATTCCGATCGCGCCGCGCCACGAGGATCCGGACATGCTCGGGCGCGCGTACGACGCGTGCGAGGCCGCGCTGAAGGACGGCGAGCTCGTGTGCGTCTTTCCGGAAGGCAAGCTGACCAAGACGGGCGACATCAACACGTTCCACCACGGGATCACCGAGATCCTCACGCGCAGGCCGGTGCCGGTGATTCCGATGGCGCTGCGCGGGCTGTGGGGCAGCTACTTCTCGCGCCATACCGATGCGCGGATGCCGCGGCCGATCAAGCGCGGCGTGATGAGCCGGCTCACGCTCGCGGTCGGCGAGCCGATGGCGGCGTCGGTCGCCACGCCGCAGGCGCTGCAGGCCGCGGTGACCGAGCTGCGCGGCGCGCGGAAGTAGGGGCGGCGCGCCGTCGGTGAGCGCGCGGCCGTGACGGCGGGCGCGCTACCGGTCGGCCGCACGCGCCCGCGTATGCCGCGCCGTATCCGCGGCCGGCGCATGCGCGCCGAACCGCCCGGCGTCCCGCGCGCGCGGGACGGCTGGCATAATAGCGGTTTACCTCATTTTCTCGACCGGCAAACGATCGGCGCGCCAGCGGTTGCGGCAGCGCATCGGTTTGCGTCATTTCTCTTTGGGCGGTTCCATCATGTCCGGCAATACCCTCGGCACGCTTTTCACTGTCACGACCTTCGGCGAATCGCACGGTCCCGCGATCGGCTGCGTGATCGACGGCTGCCCGCCGGGAATGAGCCTCACCGAAGCCGACATCCAGGCCGAGCTCGACCGCCGCAAGCCCGGCACGTCGCGGCACGTGACGCAGCGCCAGGAGGCCGACGAAGTCGAGATCCTGTCGGGCGTGTTCGAAGGCGTGACGACCGGCACGCCGATCGCGCTGCTGATCCGCAACACCGATCAGCGCAGCAAGGACTACGGCAACATCGTCGAGACGTTCCGCCCCGGTCATGCCGACTACACCTACTGGCAGAAGTACGGCATCCGCGACTACCGCGGCGGCGGCCGCTCGTCCGCCCGTCTCACCGCGCCGATCGTCGGCGCGGGCGCGGTCGCGAAGAAGTGGCTGCGCGAGCGCTTCGGCGTCGAGGTGCGCGGCTGCATGAGCGCGCTCGGCGAAATCGACGTGCCGTTCGTCGACTGGTCGCACGTGCGCGAGAACCCGTTCTTCGCGCCGAATGCGGCGATCGTGCCGGAGCTCGAGGCGTACATGGACGCACTGCGCAAGGACGGCGACTCGATCGGCGCGCGCATCGACGTGGTCGCGTCGGGCGTGCCGGTCGGCTGGGGCGAGCCGGTGTTCGACCGGCTCGACGCCGACATCGCGAAGGCGATGATGAGCATCAACGCGGTGAAGGGCGTCGAGATCGGCGCGGGCTTCGCCAGCGTCGCCGAGCGCGGGTCGGTGCACGGCGACGAGCTGACGCCGGCCGGCTTCGTCGGCAACCATGCGGGCGGCGTGCTCGGCGGGATTTCGACCGGGCAGGACGTCACCGTGTCGATCGCGATCAAGCCGACGTCGAGCATCCGCACGCCGCGCCGCTCGATCACGAAGGCCGGCGAAGAAGCGATCGTCGAGACCTTCGGCCGCCACGATCCGTGCGTCGGCATTCGCGCGACGCCGATCGCCGAGTCGATGCTCGCGCTGGTGCTGATCGACCATGCGCTGCGTCATCGCGCGCAGTGCGGCGACGTCGAGACGTCGACGCCGAAGATCGCCGGCAGCGCGACCTGATACGGGGGCGCCGGCAGCCGCCGGCGCGCTCGATGCGAGGTGAAGCGGGGCGCCTGGGGCGCCCCGTTTTCATGGGGCCTCGGAATGCGGCGGCGCGGCCGATTCACGCACCCGCAGCTCCGGCAGCACCGCGCAACCGGGCCCGACTTCGCCATGCTCGAGTGCGTCGAGCAATGCACGCGCGGCCTTGCGGCCGATCGCATCGGTGTCGACCCACATCGTCGTCAGGGCCGGCCGGATTTCGCGGGCGAGCGCAACGTCGTCGAAACCGGTGATCGACAGTTCCGACGGCACCGCGATTCCCATCGCCTGCGCCTCCAGCAGCGCGCCCAGCGCCAGCGCATCGTTGCCGCAGATCACGGCAGTCGGGCGCGTCGGCCCGCTGTCCGCAATGGCGCGCAGACTCGCGCGCCCGAACGCGATGGTCGCCGGCCCCTCGTGCTGGTGGACCGGCCGCACCGCGAGGCCGCGAGCGGCCAGCGTCTCGTGAATGCCACGCAGGCGCGCCTGCACGCGGTCGTTGTCCGCGGACGGCTGCATGATGATCGCGAAATCGCGATGGCCGAGGTCGAGCAGATGCGTGGTGAGCCGAGCGAAGGCCTCGCGGTTGTCGAAGCCGATGCAGCAATGCGGGCTGTCGTCGCGGTAGGCGTAGGTGACGACATAGGGCACCCGATGCAGGTCGAGCAGTTCGAAGACTTCCGCCGGATAGGCTTCACCGACCAGCGACACCGCTTCGACGCCGCGCGACAGCATCGCACGCACCTGCGCGAGCGCCTGCGCCGGATCGTAATTCGAGCAGCCCAGGAACAGCGTGATGCCGTGCTCGGCCATGACCGCCTGCATGCCGGCGACCTGGGACGCGAACACCTGGTCGTCGAGCGTCGGGATGATCGCGCCCGTAATGTGGGTGCGCGTGGACGCGAGTGCGCGACCGGCCGCGTTGGGGATCCAGTTCAGCGTGCGCGCCGCGTCGCGCACGCGCTGCTGCACGTCGGCCGACACCTTGCCGGGATCGTTGTACACGCGCGAGACGGTCGCGGTCGACACGCCGGCGAGTTTCGCGACGTCCCCGAGCACCGAGCGGCCGCTGCCGCGGCGTGCGCGCGCCGCGCCGCCGCCGGAAGAGGGCGTGCTCATCGGCGGCTCGCGGCCGCCGGCGCGGCGCGCCATGTGCAGGTGGTCCAAAGTGCCATCGTTTACCCTCGGTTCGTCGTGGTCGTGCTTGCATCTCGCGTGCTGCCTGTGAGAATGTAAGCGCTATCTTGATGCCAGCCCGCATTATGTCAGACACATCTTCGAATCGCATCACCGCAAATTTTTCGTCGACGCCGGCCTGTTCGGCGATTTTATCCGCCGCAAATGTAAGCGGTTACATTGAATGAAAGACCACGCTGAATTCCCCAGAATCGCGGTCGTCGGCAGCCTCAACGTCGACCTCGTCACGCACGCGCCGCGGCTGCCCGTGCCGGGCGAAACGCTGCTCGGCACCGCGTTTCGGACCGTCTCCGGCGGCAAGGGCGCGAATCAGGCGGTGGCGGCCGCGCGCCTGGGCGCCTCGGTCGCGATGATCGGCTGCGTCGGCAACGATGCGTTCGGCGCGCGCCTGCACGACGCGCTTGCGGCAGAACGCATCGACGTGACGCACGTACACCGGATCGACGGCGCAGCAACCGGCGTCGCGACGATCACGGTCGATGCGAGCGGGGCGAACAGTATCGTCGTCGTGCCCGGTGCGAACGCGCGCCTCGATGCCGCAACGATCGACGCGGCGCGCGACGCGATCGCCGGCGCGGCGCTGATGGTGTGCCAGCTCGAGGTGCCGATGGAAACCGTGGTGCGCGCGATCGACCGTGCGCGCGCCTGCGGCACGCCGGTGCTGCTCAATCCTGCGCCCGCGCGGCCGCTGTCCGACGCGTTGCTGGCGCGGCTCGAGTACCTCGTCGTCAACGAAACGGAAGCGGAGTCGCTGACCGGCATCGCGGTCGGCGACGACGCCTCGGCAGTGCGCGCCGCAGACGCATTGCACGCGAAGGGCGCCGGCAATGTGCTGGTCACGCTCGGCGCGCGCGGCGTCTGCTGGCGCGGCAGCGCGGGCAACGGCCGCCACCCGGCGCTGGCAGTGACGGCCGTCGATACGACGGCGGCCGGCGACACGTTCGTCGGCGGGTTCGCGGCCGCCCGGGCGGGCGGTGCGTCAATGGACGATGCCATCGCGTTCGGCCAGCGGGCTGCCGCGATCAGCGTCACGCGCCACGGCGCGCAGACGTCGATTCCGACCCGCGAGGAAGTGCAGCACACGACCGCATAGATTCCGCGACGACGGAACAGCCGGCTGAGCCGGCACCCATCAGAAACATGGAGACAACTGCAATGAACGAAAACCACGCTGTTCCGGCCGCGCCGCCCGGTATCCGACGCGGACAACGTATCGCGCTCGCGCTGCTGATGGTGAGCGGGATCGTCAATTATCTCGACCGCGGCACGCTGGCCGTCGCGAGCTCGGCAATCCGTGCGGATCTCGGACTGTCGCTTTCGCAGATGGGCCTGCTGCTGTCGGCATTCTCGTGGAGCTATGCGCTGTGCCAGTTTCCGGTGGGCGGCCTGGTCGATCGCATCGGTCCGCGCCGGCTGCTCGGCATCGGGCTGATCGTCTGGTCGATCGCGCAGGCAGCGGGCGGCATGGTGTCGACCTTCGGCTGGTTCATCGTCGCGCGCATCGTGCTCGGCATCGGCGAGGCGCCGCAGTTCCCGTCGGCCGCGCGGGTCGTGAGCAACTGGTTTCCGCTGCGCGCGCGCGGTACGCCGACCGGCATCTTCAATGCGGCGTCGCCGCTTGGCACCGCGCTCGCACCGTTGCTGCTGTCGGTGCTCGTCGCGTCGTTCGACTGGCGCCTGGCGTTCGTCGCGACCGGTGCGCTCGGTCTCGTCGTTGCCGTCGTCTGGTTCGCGCTGTACCGCGATCCGGCTCGCGCGCAGTTGAGCGTGGCGGAACGCGGGTATCTCGATGCCGATGCGCAGACCGCCGCCGCCGCGCCGAAGCTGACTTTCGCCGACTGGCGCAGCCTGTTCTCGCACGGCACGACGTGGGGCATGCTGATCGGATTCTTCGGTTCCGTGTATCTGAACTGGGTATACCTGACGTGGCTGCCGGGATACCTGACGATGGAGCGTCACATGAGCCTCATTCGCACCGGGTTTGCGGCGTCGGTGCCGTTCCTGTGCGGCTTCGTCGGTTCGCTCGTCGCCGGCTGGCTGTCCGATTTTGTCACGCGCCGCAGCCGCTCGCCGGTCGTGAGCCGGCGCAATGCGGTGGTCGTCGCGATGCTCGGGATGGTCGCGTTCACGATTCCGGCCGCGCTCGTGCAGAGCAATACCGTTGCGCTCGCATGCATTTCGGTCGTGATCTTTCTCGCGAATGCGGCATCCGCGTGTTCGTGGGCGCTCGCGACGGCCGCCGCGCCGCCGAGCCGCGTCGCATCGCTCGGCGCGATCCAGAATTTTGGCGGTTTCATCGGCGGTGCACTCGCGCCGATCCTGACGGGCGTCATCGCGCAGAAGTGGTCGTTCGTGCCGGCGCTGCTGACGGCCGCGGCGATCGCGTTCGCCGGTGCGATGGCCTACCTGCTGCTGGTGCGCAAGCCGATTCCCGAGCAGGCGGCCAGCGCCGCGCCCGGACCGCTGCCGGCCTGAGCGTCGCGGCCACACCGCGTATTTACTGAAGCAAGGAGAAAGAGATGCAACACCATCAGCAGTCGACTGCGGCCATCGAGGGGATCGTGCCGGTGATGCTGACACCGTTCGACGATGCCGGCGCGATCGACTATGCCGGGCTCGAGCGACTCATCGAGTGGTATCTGGCGCACGGCTCGGATGCGCTGTTCGCGGTCGCGCAGTCTAGCGAGATGCAATTCCTGAGTCTGGCCGAACGGGCGGAACTCGCGCGTTTCGTCGTCGATCGCGTGGCCGGGCGCGTGCCCGTCGTCGCGTCCGGCCATATCAGCGACGATCTCGATTCGCAGGTCGCCGAGCTGTGCGCGGCGGCCGAATCGGGTGCGCAGGGCGTCGTGCTCGTGACGAACCATCTCGATCCGCAGCGCAAGGGCAGCGCCGCGTTTCTGGACCATCTTCACGCGCTGCTCGCCCGGCTGCCATCGGATCTGCCGCTCGGCCTGTACGAATGTCCGGCGCCTTATCGACGGTTGCTCTCCGATGACGAACTGCGTGCGTGCATCGATACCGGCCGCTTCGTGATGCTCAAGGACGTGAGCTGCGACCTGGAAACGGTGAAGCGGCGCGTGGCGCTTGCCGCCGGGTCGCCGCTGAAGGTCCTGAACGCGAACGCCGCAATCGCCTGGGATGCGATGAAGGCGGGGTCCGCCGGCTTCAACGGCGTGTTCACCAACTTCCATCCCGATCTGTATCAGTGGCTGCGCACGCAGGGCGATTCGGATCCGGCGCTCGCCGACGAGTTGGCGACGTTCCTGGTGGTGTCGGCGGTGTCCGAAGCGCTGGGTTATCCGGCGCTCGCGAAAATCTATCACCAGCGGATCGGCACCTTCGAGTCGATTCGTTGCCGCGTAATCGATTACGACGTACGCGAGCGGTTCTGGGCGCTCGACGCGGTGCTCGACAAGATCGTGGCGGGTACCGAGCATTTCCGTCGGAGAATCGCAGCGCTCTGACGGGCGGGCAGCAGTGCGCGCGCGAGGCATTGCTCCCGCGCGCGCTCGCGACCCGCGGACGTCGTACCGACGAAAAAAAACGCCGCGCGATGCGGCGTCTTCCGGCAGCTTACATGTTCGGATAATTCGGTCCGCCACCGCCTTCCGGCGTGACCCACACGATGTTCTGCGTCGGGTCCTTGATGTCGCAGGTCTTGCAGTGCACGCAGTTCTGCGCGTTGATCACGAGGCGGTCGCTGCCGTCGTCGTTCTTCACGAACTCGTACACGGCCGCCGGGCAGAACCGTCCCTCCGGTCCTGCGTAGGTGCGCAGGTTCACGTTCACCGGCACGCTCGCATCCTTCAGCGTCAGGTGCGCCGGTTGGTTCTCCTCGTGGTTCGTGTTCGAGATGAACACCGACGACAGCCGGTCGAACGTCAGTTTGCCGTCCGGCTTCGGATACTCGATCGGCGTGCATTGCGACGCGGGCTTCAGCATCTCGTGGTCCGCATGCTTGTGGTGCAGCGTCCACGGCACGTTGCCGCCCATCACCTTCTGCTCGAGCCCGACCATCAGCGTGCCGAGGTACAGCCCTTTGGCCATCCACTGCTTGAAGTTGCGCGCGCGGTACAGCTCGGTGTACAGCCACGACTGCCGGAACGCGTCCGGGTAGGCGTGCAGCTCGTCCGACTGGCGGCCGGCCTGCACCGCGTCGAACGCCGCGTCGGCGGCCAGCATGCCGGTCTTGATCGCCGCGTGGCTGCCCTTGATCCGCGACGCGTTCAAAAAGCCTGCATCGTCGCCGATCAGCGCGCCGCCCGGGAACACCGTCTTCGGCAGCGACAGCAGCCCGCCCGCGGTGATCGCGCGCGCGCCGTACGACACGCGCTTGCCGCCTTCGAGGAACGTACGGATCGACGGGTGCGTCTTGTAGCGCTGGAACTCCTCGAACGGCGACAGGTACGGGTTCGTGTAGCCAAGCCCAACCACGAAGCCGACCACGACCTGGTTGTTGTCCATGTGGTACAGGAACGAACCGCCGTAGGTATCCGACTTCAGCGGCCAGCCGGCCGTGTGGATCACGAGGCCCGGCTTGTGTTTCGCCGGATCGATCTCCCACAGCTCCTTGATGCCGATCCCGTACGCTTGCGGATCCGCGTTCGCGTCGAGCTTGAACTTCGAGATCAGCTGGCGGCCCAAGTGACCGCGGCAGCCTTCGGCGAACAGCGTGTACTTCGCGTGCAGTTCCATGCCGAGCTGGAAGTTCTCGGTCGGCTCGCCGTCCTTGCCTACGCCCATGTTGCCGGTGGCGACGCCCTTCACCGAGCCGTCGTCGTTGTAGAGGATCTCCGCGGCCGGAAAGCCGGGGAAGATCTCGACGCCGAGCGCTTCGGCCTGCGCGCCGAGCCAGCGCGTGACGTTGCCCAGCGAGATCACGTAGTTGCCGTGATTCTTGAAGTTGTCGGGCAACGCCCAGTTCGGCGTCGTGACCGCGCTCTGCTCGGACAGGAACAGGAAGCGGTCCTCGGTCACCTCGACGGTGAGCGGTGCGCCGCGTTCCTTCCAGTCGGGGAACAGCTCGGTGATCGCGCGCGGGTCCATCACCGCGCCCGACAGGATGTGCGCGCCGATCTCGGAACCCTTCTCGAGCACGCACACGCCGATCTCGGTGCCTTTCTCGGCGGCCAGCTGCTTGAGCCGGATCGCCGCCGACAGCCCGGCGGGGCCGCCGCCGACGATCACGACGTCGTATTCCATCGATTCGCGCGGGCCGTATTGCTCGATGAGGCTTGCGGGGGTCATTGGCGTTCCTCTAACCGTTAGAATGCTTTTATTCGGGAGCGTATTGTCTGCGAAACGAAACGCTTGCCGCAACAGCGCGGCGCTAGATTAGCACGATCGTTCTATTTTCTGTGCTAGGGTTATGCTGCTCGAGCGGGCATCCGCCGCGGCAAACGACATCGAAAGGGGATGTGCAATGGGTCGATCGATCAATCTGGAAGGCAAGGTCGCGCTGGTTACCGGCGCATCGAGCGGCCTCGGGCAACGCTTCGCGCAGGTGCTGTCGCAGGCCGGCGCGAAGGTCGTGCTGGCGAGCCGCCGGGTCGAGCGCCTGAAGGAACTGCGCGCCGAGATCGAGGCGGAGGGCGGCGCCGCGCATGTCGTGTCGCTCGACGTGACCGACGTGCAGAGTATCAAGGCAGCCGTTGCGCACGCCGAGACGGAAGCCGGCACGATCGACATCCTCGTGAACAATTCGGGTGTATCGACGATGCAGAAGCTCGTCGACGTGACGCCGGCCGATTTCGAGTTCGTGTTCGACACCAACACGCGCGGTGCATTCTTCGTCGCGCAGGAAGTCGCGAAGCGCATGATGATGCGCGCGAACGGCAACGGCAAGCCGCCGTACCGGATCATCAACATCGCATCGGTGGCCGGGCTGCGCGTGTTTCCGCAGATCGGGCTGTACGCGATGAGCAAGGCGGCCGTCGTGCAGATGACGCGGGCGATGGCGCTCGAATGGGGGCGTCACGGGATCAACGTGAACGCGATCTGCCCGGGCTATATCGACACCGAAATCAATCACTACCTGTGGGAAACCGAACAAGGCCAGAAGCTGCAGTCGATGCTGCCGCGCCGGCGCGTCGGCAAGCCGCAGGATCTCGACGGGCTGTTGCTGCTGCTGGCGGCCGACGAGTCGCAGTTCATCAACGGTTCGATCATCTCCGCCGACGACGGCTTCGGCCTCGCGTGAGCGGATGCCATCCAGTAACGAAGAAGAGTGCAATGAGCGAATATTCCCGCGTATTTGAAATGTCGATGCCGATCCGCTGGGGCGACATGGACGCGTTCGGCCACGTGAACAACACGGTCTACTTCCGTTACATGGAACAGGCGCGGATCTCGTGGTTCGAGCAACTCGGCATCGCGGGCGGCAATGGCGAGGGACAGGGGCCCGTGGTCGTCACGGCGTCGATGGAATTCCTGAAGCAACTGCACTATCCGGGCGACGTGATCGCGCGGATGTCGGCCGCCAAACCGGGCCGCAGCAGCTTCGACACCGGCTTCGAGCTCTCGCGTGCGGACGATCCGCAGCATGTGTATGCGCGCGGCAACGCGCGCTGCGTGTGGGTCGACTATGCGCTCGGCAAGTCGGTGCCGCTGCCGCAGCTGCTGCGCGACACGATCGAGCGCGCGCTCGCCGCCAAGGTCGACTGAACGTCGAAGCCGGCGCCGCGGCGCCGATGCGGGTGTGCAGCTATACCCGTGCCTGCCGGAATCGGCCGCCTCGCGCGGCCGATTGCGTTTGCGTGCAGCGGCTACTGGCCGAGCAGGCGTTGCAGCAGCTCCGGCGTATTGCTGGTGCCGTACTTGCGCATCAGCCGCGCACGGTAGATGTCGACGGTGCGCGAACTGATGTCGAGCACGCGTCCGATCTGCTTGCTGGTCTTGCCGGTCGCGAGCTGGGCTGCGATCTCCCGCTCGCGCGGCGTCAGCTCGACCGCCACGCGGCGCGTCGCGCTCAGGTCTTCGAAGGTCCATACGCCCACGGCGAGCGGCGCGGTGCGATCGAGCGCGCGGCCGGTCACGTGGCACCAGAACAGCTCGCCGTCCGCGCGCTTCATGATTCTGTCGTCGCCGTACGTGCCGTTCGCGACCATCACGCGCGAAATGCGCTCGCCGATGCGCTGAAATTCGTCCGGCGACGGATACAGTACTTCGTAGGACTTGCCGATCAGATCGGTCCGCGCGCAGCGGAAGATCGCCGCGAGTGCGTCGTTGCAGTCCTCGATCACGCGGTCGCGCGACATCACGAGGCCGAGCGGCGCGAGGTGAAAGGCAGTCTGGTAATCGAGTGCGGGCATGGCGCGGGGCAGCGGAGGCAAATGCTTATGTAGTTTTGCGTATTGTGCCGCATCCGCGCCGCATCGTACCCTTGCCGGCATCTCGTGGCGCTTCGTCGCGACATAAAAACAGCGCGCCTCGCGCAGGCCACGCCGTGCATGCATAGAATGAGTGCGGCGGGCTTGCGGGCCAGTCGGCGCGTGAACCGGTTTTGCTGGTTTCCATAGAGGAAGGGACATACAGATGAACAAAGTCTATCCCAGCGCGGCTGCCGCGCTGGAAGGGATCGTCCGCGACGGACAGACGTTCGCGGTCGGCGGCTTCGGCCTGTGCGGGATCCCCGAGGCGCTGATCGCGGCGCTGCGCGACTCCGGCGTCAAGGACATCACCTGCATCAGCAACAACGCGGGCGTCGACGGTTTCGGCCTCGGCCTGCTGCTCGAAACGCGCCAGATCAAGAAGATGATCTCGTCGTACGTCGGCGAGAACAAGGAGTTCGAGCGCCAGTACCTGGCCGGCGAGCTCGAGCTCGAATTCACGCCGCAGGGCACGCTCGCCGAGAAGCTGCGCGCCGGCGGCGCCGGCATCCCGGCATTTTTCACGAACACCGGCTACGGCACCGTGATCGCCGAGGGCAAGGAAACGCGCCAGTTCGGCGATCGCCATTATGTGCTCGAGCCGTCGCTGACCGCCGACGTCGCACTCGTGAAGGCATGGAAGGCCGACAAGTCGGGCAACCTGATCTATCGCCGCACCGCGCGCAACTTCAACCCGATGTGCGCGATGGCCGGCAAGATCACCGTGGCCGAGGTCGAGGAGATCGTCGAGAACGGCGCGCTCGATCCCGACCAGGTCCATACGCCCGGCATCTTCGTGCAGCGGATCGTGCTGAACGCGACGCCCGAAAAACGCATCGAACAACGCGTCGTACGCGCGAAAGGAGACTGACATGGCCTGGAATCGTGACCAGATGGCCGCGCGCGCGGCGAAGGAACTGCAGGACGGCTTCTACGTGAACCTCGGCATCGGTCTGCCGACGCTCGTCGCGAACCACGTGCCGGCCGGCGTCGAAGTGTGGCTGCAGTCGGAGAACGGCCTGCTCGGCATCGGCCCGTCGCCGACCGACGAAGAGGTCGATGCCGATCTGATCAACGCCGGCAAGCAGACCGTCACGACGCTGCCCGGCTCGTCGATCTTCTCGTCGGCCGATTCGTTCGCGATGATTCGCGGCGGCCACATCAACCTCGCGATCCTCGGCGCGATGCAGGTCAGCAAGAACGGCGATCTCGCGAACTGGATGATCCCCGGCAAGATGATCAAGGGGATGGGCGGCGCGATGGATCTCGTCGCGGGCGTGAAGCGCGTCGTCGTGCTGATGGAGCACGTCGCGAAGGGCGACCAGCACAAGATCCTCGAGGAATGCAACCTGCCGCTGACGGGTGTCGGCGTGGTCGACCTGATCATCACCGATCTCGGCGTGATCGAAGTGACGCCGGACGGCCTGAAGGTGCTCGAGCTCGCCGACGGTGTCGGCGTCGACGAAATCCAGGCCAAGACGGGCGCGCCGCTCGACGTGAGCGCGGTCGCATAAGCAAGGTCTGACTCCGTCGGCCATCGACGCCCCGCGTTCCGCCACGGAACGCGGGGCGTCTTGCCATCGCGGCATCGATCGGGCGATCAGCCGATCACGCGATCGCACCGCCGCCGTCGACCAGCACCGTCGAGCCGGTCGCAAACGGCGTCGTCGCGAGGTAGACGATCGCGTTCGCGACGTCCTCGGCCTGGCCCACGCGGCGTGCGGGCAGGCGTTGCGCGGCGCCGGCGTACATGGCGTCGCGTGCGTCGGGCGCGAGCTTGTTCCACAGCGGCGTCGCGATCAGGCCCGGCGACACCGTGTTCACGCGCACCGGCGCCAGCTCGAGCGCCAGCCCGCGGGCCAGCGCCTCGAGCGCCGCGTTGATCGCGCCTTGCAGCACCGACGACGCGCTCGGCCGCACGCTCAGGAACCCCGACACGAACGACAGCGAGCCGCCGGGCGCGATGTCGATCGAACGCGCGACGCGATAGGCGCCCCAGAACTTGCTGTCCATCGCGGCCTGCGCATCGGCGAGCGCCAACGTGCGCACCGCGCCCGTCGCCGTTTGCGCGGCCGAAATCACGACATGGTCGAAGCGCCCCGCGCGCGCGCAGAACGCGTCGACGGCTGCCGTATCGGTGATGTCGAGCGCTTCGCCGCGCACCGCAGCGCCTGGCGCGGCCGCCGCGCCGGCCCGCTCGGGGTGGCGCGAGGCGATCGTCACGACCGCGCCGCGTTGCGCGAATGCATGCGCGGCCGCGGCGCCGATGCCGGAACTGCCGCCGACGACAAGGACTTTCTTGCCGCTGAGTGAATCGTTCATGCTGGTCCTTCCGAAGTGAGGGGAGAGGGCGATCCGGTCAGATCGTTTCGGTTTCGCGCAACGTTGCCGGGCTGCGCAGCGCGAAGCGCGCGATGTCGTCCTTGCGCATGAACGCGACGCCCGGATGCGAGCGCGCGTAATCGAGGAACGTGTCCCATGCGCGGACCATCTGCGGCGTGCCGCTGATCCGGTCGTGCGCGCTGATCGACATCAGGCGCCGTCGCTGTCCGGCTTCCGCGTACAGCTGGTCGAAATCGAGCTTGATCTGCTCGACGAACTTCGTCGGCGAATAATTGCGGCCTTCGATCAGCAGGATGTCGTTGTTGCGCAGCGTGTACGGCACGACCGCGAAGTCGCGGCCGCCGACCGTCTCGATGAAAGGCTCGTCGCGGCTGACGTCGTCGATGTGATACAGGTAGCCGAGCTCCTGCAGCAGCGGCAGCGTATGCGGGCCGCGCCGCAGCCAGTTGCAGTTGTAGCCGACCGGGCGCTGGCCCGTGACCGCTTCGACCATGTCGCGAGCCTCGACGAGGAAGCGGCGCTCTTCGTCGCGGCTCATCGCGAACTGCGAGCGCCAGGTCGGACCGTGCGCGGCCGCCTCGTGGCCGCGCGACACGATCTCGCGCGCCAGCTCGGGATGGCGGCGTGCGGCTTCACCGATCATGTGCGACGTGACTTTCACGCCGTGCCGGTCCCACAGGTCGAGCAGGCGGGGAATGCCTTCGCGGTAGCCGTACGCGAACCACGTCGCCGACGCGAGGTCGGCCGGCACCGACGGCGGGAACTCGACCGGCGGGAACGGGCTGTCCGCGCCCTTGGGCGGTTGCCCGCCGGCCTCGAACTGCATCGAGATCGAGATCACGAGCCGGATGCCGTCCGGCCAGAAGGTGCCGGCCTGCGCATCGGCCGCGGCCGGTCGCGGGCCCTGTGGCGTTGCGGCCGCGGCCGCGCTGGACGCGCCCGTGGCGGCCGCGACGCCGGCCACGAGCCCGGCGCCGGCCTGGGCGAGAAAGGTGCGGCGCGGCGAAGGTTGCGCCTGATTCGATGGTTCGTGCGTCATCGTGTGCTCCTGCTCCGTTAGTCGACCAGCCCGAGCTGACGCATCAGCGTCAGGTTGTCCTCGATATGCCAGTTCTCCGCGATCCGGCCGTGATCGACCCGGTAGATGTCGGTCGCGATGAAGTCGATGGCCTGTCCGCTCCCGGCCGTTCCGTTGAAGGTGCCGGAGAAATGGCCGCGAAAGTGCAGGTGCACGACGACCCGGTCGCCGGCGACGATCATCTGTTCGATGTCGCAATGCAGGTCCGGGATCGCAGTGCGCATCGTTCTGGACGCGGCGAGCGGCCCGGCGATGCCCTGTTCGCGGCCGGCCGGCAACGTGCGGTCGCTGAAATCGGCGGCGAGCGCGGCCTGCGCGAGGGCCGCGTCGCCGGCATCCCAGAACGTGACGTAGCGGCGCGCGGCGAGGATCTGCGCGCGTGCCTGCGCGGCCGGCACATCGGCGGCGACGATCAGGCCGTGCGGCTCGACGAGGCTCGCCGCATGGGCGGCGGCAGGCGCCAGCGCCGCGACGCACGCGGCCGCGGCGATCGCGCGTGCGAGCGGCCGCGCGACGGAAGAAAGACGGATTGGCATGGTGATTGGGTCCTGTGTGCAGCGTCGTGCGACGACGCGGAACAGGTATGGTAGGTTTCCGTTCTTCATGCAAATACGGGCGTGGCACGAATGGATTATTCGAAAAAAGGAAAGGTTACGGCGAAACGAGGGCGCCGATGCTGATCGACGATCTCCCCGCGCTCGAGACCTTCGCGCGCATCGTGTCGGCCGGCAGCCTGTCGGCGGCGGCGCGCGAGCTGGACCTGTCGCTGTCGGTGGTCAGCAAGCGGCTCGCGCATCTGGAGTCGCGGCTCGGTGTGCGGCTGTTGCACCGGACCACGCGCCAGCAGACGCTGACCGACGACGGCGCGCAGTTTCACGCCCAGGTGCTGCGCATCCTGGCCGAAATCGAGCGGGCGGAAACGCTGATGAGCGACCGGCGCGGCACGGTCAACGGCATGCTGCGCGTGACGGCGCCCGGCGAGCTCGGCCGCGTGCGGATCGTGCCGCTGGTCGCGGCGTTCCAGCGGCAGCATCCGGCGTTGACCGTGCAGCTGATGCTCACCGACACGATCGTCGACCTGCTCGCGCAGGACATCGACGTGGCCGTCCGGATCGGCAGCCTGGCCGATTCGACGATGATCGCGCGCGAGCTGGCGCCGAATCACCGCGTGCTGTGCGCGGCGCCGAGCTACGTCGCGACGCATGGGCTGCCGGCCCATCCGGCCGACCTGCGGGCACACCGATGCATCGTGCTCGGCGATCAGCCGCGCACCGAATGGCGGTTCGACGGCGCCCACGGCAGCGTGGCCGTCGACGTCACGGCCGCGCTGCTCACCAACGACGGCGGGGCGGCCCGGTCGTTCGCGCTCGAAGGCGCGGGCATCGCGCTGAAGTCGATCTGGGACGTCGACGCCGATCTCGACGCCGGCACGCTCGTGCGTGTGCTGCCGGCGTTCGCGGCGCCGGCCGCGCCGCTGCATGCGGTCTATCCGGGCGGCCGGCACGTGCCGTTGCGCGTGCGCGCCTTCGTCGAGTTCCTGCGCGAGCAGTTGCGCGACGCGTGGCAGCGCGGCGCGTGAGCGGAGCCGAGGCGAGCGATGCGCGCGAGGGTCGCGGCTTGCGCGACGCGCCGCCGCGGCGAAGCGGTTTACAATCGTTCGCACCGGCCGGCACGCGCCGCCCACGCTCGACAGGATGCTCACGATGCCCATCATTTCAGCGAATCCACCGGTTCCCCGCCAGCGTCGCGTGCAGTGTGCGAGCGCGGTCGGCCTGCACCACGTCGCGTATACGGAATGGGGAGATCCCGCCAATGCGCGCGTGCTGGTCTGCGTGCACGGCCTGACCCGTTCCGGGCGCGACTTCGATCGCCTCGCGGCCGCGCTGTCCGATACCTATCGCGTCGTGTGCCCCGACGTGGTCGGGCGCGGCCGCTCGGACCGGCTGGCCGACCCGCGGTTCTACACGATCCCGCAGTACGTGGCGGATATGGTGACGCTGATCGCGCGGCTCGACGTCGAGTCGGTCGACTGGTTCGGCACGTCGATGGGCGGGCTGATCGGCATCGCGCTCGCGGGGCTGCCCGGTGCGCCGCTGCGCAGGATGATCGTCAACGACGTCGGTCCGCGCATCGAGCCCGACTCGCTCGTGCGCATCGGCGAATACCTCGGCGTGCAGCCGCGCTTCGCGACGTGCCAGGAAGGCGTCGACTACCTGACGTCGCTGTCGCTGCCGTTCGGCGCGCTGACTGCCGAAGAATGGCGCGAGATCAACGAGCCGCTGCTGTGCGAGCTGCCGGACGGCGGCTGGACGATGCGCTACGATCCGCGCATCGCCGAGCCGTTCAAGGCGACCACGCCCGAGCTGGCCGCGGCCGGCGAAGCGGCGTTGTGGCACGCGATCGAAGCGACCGATGCGTCGCTGCTCGTCGTGCGGGGCGAAACGTCGGACCTGCTGTCGCGCGACACGGTAGCCGAGATGGTGCGGCGCGGCCGGCACGTGACGCAGGTCGAGATTCCGGGCGCGGGCCATGCGCCGGCGTTCGTCAGCGCGGAGCAGATCGCGCTTGCCCGCCGGTTTTTCGTCGAAGGCGCCGCGTAAACGCGTCATAATATGCGGTTCGGCGGCGCGCGGGCCGCGTCGTCGCCACTTGTTCACCCATTCACACGACCGGAACATTTCATGGCAGTCATTCGTCACCACGTCGGCGCTCGTCTCTCCGAAACCGCGATCCACAACGGTACCGTGTACCTGGCCGGCCAGATCGCCGAAGACACCACGCAGGACATCCGCGGCCAGACGCGCGAAGTGCTCGGCCACATCGACCGCCTGCTCGCCGAAGCGAACAGCGACAAGGCGCATCTGCTGTCGGTGCAGATCTACATCTCCGATCTCGCGAACTTCGACGGCATGAACGCCGAGTGGGACGCGTGGGTCGCGGCGGGCAATACGCCGCCGCGCGCGACCGTCGAAGCGAAGCTCGCCGATCCGGCGGTGCTCGTCGAGATCGTCGTCGTTGCCGCCCAGCGGAGCTGAGCGAAGCATCACGATGACCGCAATATCCCGGGCCGTGCGATGACCGAATCCGCTTCCGCTTCTTCCGTCGCGGCGCCGTCGTTCGACGACGTGCTCGCGTTCGTGCGCGAGCGGGCCGGCGCCGCGCGCCTGTCGACGGGCGAGCTGCTTGCCGATCACTCGGCCGGCACCGCGTCGATCATGCGCACGCTGAACGTCGATCCGCACGCGATGCAGGCGGCCGCGCTGTTCGTGCTGACGCCGCATCTGAGCGACCCCGAACGCGAGCTGACCGAGCGCTTCGGCGAAGAGGTCGCGCGGCTCGTCGCCGATGTGCGCAAGCTGCTGCGGCTCGGCACCGTCAGCCTGCGCGCGGCGCAGAACGCGATGCCCGACGCCGGGCGCGACGCCGCGCAACAGCGGCGCACGCAGATCGAGGCGCTGCGCAAGATGTTGCTCGCGTTCGCGCAGGACATCCGCGTGGTGCTGATTCGCCTGGCGTCGCGGCTGCAGTCGCTGCGCTACTACGCGGCCGCGAAGGCCGATCCGCCGCCCGACGTGGCGCGCGAGACGCTCGAGATCTACGCGCCGCTCGCGAACCGTCTCGGCATCTGGCAACTGAAGTGGGAGCTCGAGGATCTCGCGTTCCGCTTCGAGGATCCGGTCACCTACAAGCGCATCGCGAAGCTGCTCGACGAGAAGCGCATCGAGCGCGAGGCGTACGTCGCACAGGCGATCGAGCGGCTGCAGCACGAGCTCGCGCAGGCGCATATCCCGGCCGACGTGAGCGGCCGGCCGAAGCACATCTACAGCATCTGGCGCAAGATGCGCGGCAAGGAGCTCGATTTCTCCGAGCTGTACGACGTGCGCGCGTTCCGCGTGATCGTGCCCGACATCAAGGATTGCTACACGGTGCTCGGCATCGTCCATCACCTGTGGCAGCCGGTGCCGAAGGAGTTCGACGACTACATCTCGCGGCCGAAGCCGAACGGCTACAAGTCGCTGCATACGGTCGTGATCGGCGACGACGGCCGCGCGTTCGAAGTGCAGATCCGCACGCAGGAAATGCATCGCTTCGCCGAGTACGGCGTCGCCGCGCACTGGCGCTACAAGGAAGCCGGCGTGCGCGGCTACGGCGGCCAGTTCTCGGCGAGCGACAAGTACGACGAGAAGATCGCGTGGCTGCGCCAGTTGCTCGCGTGGAAGGACGACGTCGAGGACGGCGGCGAAGTGTCCGGCGATCAGGCGTGGGCGCAGTTGCGCGAGACCTCGCTCGACGACGACCACATCTACGTGCTGACGCCGCAGGCGCGCGTGATCGCGCTGCCGCAGGGCGCGACGCCGGTCGACTTCGCCTATCACCTGCACAGCGAGCTGGGCCATCGCTGCCGCGGCGCGCGTGTCGACGGCGCGATGGTGCCGCTCAACACGTCGCTCGCGAACGGCCAGACGGTCGAGATCGTCGCGGTGAAGGAGGGCGGGCCGTCGCGCGACTGGCTGAACCCGCAGCTCGGCTACCTGAAGAGCTCGCGCGCACGGCAGAAGGTGCGCGCGTGGTTCAACTCGATCGAGCAGGAAGAAAACATCGCGCACGGGCGCGCGCTCGTCGAAAAGACGCTGCAGCGCGAGGGCAAGACGTCGGTCAACCTCGACAATCTCGCCGCGAAGCTCGGCTTCAAGTCGCCCGACGATCTGTTTTCGGTCGTCGGCAAGGAAGAATTCAGCCTGCGCAACATCGAGCAGGCGCTGTCCGATGCGCCGCCGCCCGAGCACGCGCCCGAGGCGCCCGCCGACTTCGAGAAGCGCAGCAGCGGCGCGAGCGTCGCGCACGGTGCATCGACCGGCGTGCTGGTGGTCGGCGTCGATGCGCTGCTGACCCAGCTGGCGCGCTGCTGCCGCCCGGCGCCGCCCGACCCGATCAGCGGCTTCGTGACGCGCGGCAAGGGGATGTCGATTCACCGCAGCGACTGCCCGACCTTCGTGCGGATGGCCGAGCGCGCGCCCGAGCGCGTGCTGCAGACGACGTGGTCTGCGGACGTGCTGGGCGGGCGCGGCGCGTCCGTCTATCCGGTCGATCTGATGATCGAGGCGAGCGACCGGCAAGGGCTGCTGCGTGACATTTCGGAAGTCTTTGCGCGCGAGAAGATGAACGTGGTCGGCGTGAAGACGCAGAGCCGCCGCAACACGGCGTTCATGCAGTTCACGGTCGAGGTGTCGAATGCCGCGCAGGTGCAGCGCGCATGCACGCTGCTCGGCGAAGTGCAGGGCGTCGTGCGGGCCGGACGCAAGGCATGACGCGGCCACACATGATCGCGCCCCGTCATTTTGCTGCAACCGCATAAATAGCTTGCCAAGGAAACGCTCGCCCCATATAATCTTAGCTTCACTAGGCTCGTAGCTCAGCTGGTTAGAGCACCACCTTGACATGGTGGGGGTCGTTGGTTCGAGTCCAATCGAGCCTACCAACGAATTGAGAATGTCCGGTTTTCCGGGTGTTCGATGCAGTAAATAACTCAACGCGAACAAGGCGAATACGGTTATGACACCGCGAACGTTGACCGAAACCTTTTCGGAGCGACGCTAGTCGAGGAACGTTTTCGCCCTTTCAGTCTGAGTGAAGTATCGAATGCGGCCCCTCGAAAGCGGGGCCGCATTTTTTTTGTCGCGAAATTCCGCGCGTGACTTTGAGGTTGCGTGCCTGGTTTGCCGCCCACTGTCGGCATCACGGAGATTGCCATGGTTTCGATACGCTTGCCTGACGGCTCAGTTCGACAATACGAGCATCCGGTGACAGTTGCCGAGGTTGCGGCCTCGATCGGTCCCGGCCTTGCGAAGGCTGCGCTTGGTGGCAAGCTCGACGGCGAGCTCGTCGACACGTCCACGGTCATCGATCGCGATGCATCGCTCGCGATCGTCACCGACAAGGATGCCGACGGTCTCGACATCATCCGTCACTCGACCGCCCACTTGCTCGCGTACGCGGTGAAGGAGCTGTATCCGGAAGCGCAGGTGACGATCGGGCCGGTCATCGACAACGGCTTCTATTACGACTTCGCGTATAACCGTCCGTTTACGCCCGAAGATCTCGAAAAGATCGAAAAGCGCATGCAGGAGCTCGCGAAGAAGGATGAGCCGGTGACGCGCCGCGTGGTGTCGCGCGACGAGGCGGCCGGCTATTTCCGCAGCATCGGCGAGAAGTACAAGGCCGAGATCATCGAATCGATCCCGCAAAGCGACGAAATCAAGCTCTACTCGCATGGCGGCTTCACCGATCTCTGTCGTGGCCCGCACGTGCCGTCGACCGGGAAGCTGAAGGTCTTCAAGCTGATGAAGGTCGCCGGCGCGTACTGGCGCGGCGATTCCAAGAACGAGCAGCTGCAGCGCATCTACGGCACGGCCTGGACGAAGAAGGAAGACCAGGATCAGTACCTGCACATGCTCGAGGAAGCGGAAAAGCGCGACCACCGCAAGCTCGGCAAGCAGCTGGATCTGTTCCACATGCAGGAAGAGTCGCCGGGCATGGTGTTCTGGCATCCGAAGGGCTGGGCGCTGTGGCAGCAGGTCGAGCAGTACATGCGTCGCCGAGTGAACGATGCCGGCTATCTCGAGATCAAGACGCCGATGATCATGGACCGCTCGCTGTGGGAAGCGTCGGGCCACTGGCAGAACTACCGCGAGAACATGTTCACGACGGAGTCGGAGAAGCGCGACTACGCGATCAAGCCGATGAACTGTCCGGGTCACGTGCAGGTGTTCAAGCATGGGCTGCGCTCGTACCGCGACCTGCCGCTGCGTTATGCCGAATTCGGTTCGTGCCATCGCAACGAGGCGTCGGGCGCGCTGCACGGGCTGATGCGCGTGCGCGGCTTCGTGCAGGACGATGCGCACATCTTCTGTACCGAAGATCAGTTCATCGCGGAGTCGATCGCGTTCAACACGCTGGCGATGAGCGTGTACAAGGACTTTGGCTTCGAGCACATCGACATCAAGCTGTCGCTGCGCCCCGAGCAGCGCGCGGGCACCGATGAAACCTGGGATCGCGCCGAGCAGGGGCTGCGCGATGCGCTGACCGCGTGCGGCCTGACGTGGCAAGAGTTGCCGGGCGAGGGCGCGTTCTACGGCCCGAAGATCGAGTACCACATCAAGGATGCGCTCGGCCGTTCTTGGCAATGCGGCACGCTGCAGCTCGATATGGTGCTGCCGGAGCGCCTCGGCGCCGAGTACGTCGCGGAAGACAACAGCCGCCGCCGGCCGGTGATGCTGCACCGTGCGATCGTCGGTTCGATGGAGCGTTTCCTGGGCATTCTGATCGAGCACCACGCCGGCGCGATGCCGGTCTGGCTCGCGCCGTTCCAGGCAATTGTGCTCAATATCGCCGAAAGTCAGGCCGAATATGCGCAATCTCTGGCCCAAACGTTGCAAAAACAAGGGGTTAGGGTGGCGGCAGATTTGCGCAACGAGAAGATTAGCTATAAAATACGCGAGCACACGCTGGAAAAGGTGCCTTATCTCCTCGTCGTGGGCGATAAGGAGCGTGATGCGCAAACGGTAGCCGTGCGTGCCCGTGGCGGCGTCGATCTTGGCGTTATGCCGGTCGAAGCCTTCGTTGAGCGTCTGCAGGAAGACCTGCGCTCGTTCAAGTAACCGCCCTGGCAGCGCGGCTCGTTTTTTTAATTTTTAGAGGAAACGTAACATCGCTACTGATAAGTCGTCGCATCGCATCAACGGTGAAATCACTGCGCCGGAAGTGCGTCTGGTCGGGATCGAGAACGAACCGCTCGGTATCGTGAAACTCGCTGATGCTTTCCGTAAATCGGAAGAGTTGGACGTTGACCTCGTGGAAATCGCGCCGCAAGCGGTTCCGCCGGTCTGCCGCCTGATGGATTACGGCAAGTTCAAGTATCAGGAGTCCAAGAAGCAGCACGAAGCGAAGCTGAAGCAGAAGGTCATCCAGGTGAAGGAAGTCAAATTCCGCCCGGGTACCGATGACGGTGACTACAACGTCAAGCTTCGCAACCTTCTGCGCTTCCTCGAAGAGGGCGACAAGACGAAGATCACGTTGCGTTTCCGCGGCCGTGAAATGGCTCACCAGGAGATCGGTATGCGGATGCTGGAGCGTCTGCGCACGGATCTCGAGGAAGTCGGTCAGGTCGAGCAGATGCCGAAGATGGAAGGGCGCCAGATGATCATGGTGCTCTCCCCGAAGAAAAAGAAGTAACGAGCCCGCGCGCTGGTCGCGCAGGTTCGGCAAGTGGTTCGGCGCGTGGCCCGGTCAGGGCGGCGCGCCAACGATGACGGCGGCTGCGCGAGCGGTCGCCGTACACAAGTGGACTGGGTTTCGAAGGGCGGGTCGAGGGCGCAAGCCAACCGCACACCCATCGCCATCAAATAAACTGGAGTTATTCGTCATGCCTAAGATGAAGACCAAGAAGAGTGCTGCAAAGCGCTTCGTGGTGCGTCCGGGCGGTACCGTCAAGCGCGGTCAAGCCTTCAAGCGCCACATCCTGACCAAGAAAACCACGAAGAACAAGCGTCACCTGCGCGGCGCAACGGCAGTTCATGATTCCGATCTGAACTCCGTCCGCGCGATGCTGCCGTTCGCGTAACCCCTCAACTGATACTCTAAGGAGCGAAACATGCCTCGAGTCAAACGTGGGGTAACCGCACGGGCCCGTCACAAGAAGATCATCAACCTGGCCAAGGGTTATCGCGGCCGTCGCAATAACGTCTACCGCATCGCCAAGCAGGCGGTGATGCGCGCTGGCCAGTACGCGTACCGCGATCGCCGCAACAAGAAGCGTGTGTTCCGCGCACTGTGGATCACGCGTATCAACGCGGCAGTTCGCCAGCACGACATGACCTACAGCGTGTTCATCAACGGCCTGAAGAAGGCGTCGATCGAACTCGACCGTAAGGTGCTGGCCGACATGGCGGTGTTCGACAAGGCTGCTTTTGCTGCGATCGTCAAGCAGGTGAAAGCCGCCGTTGCAGCCTAATTGCGAAATTAGCACTGCGTGGTTAGTTGCAGCGATGTTCCGGTAGTTTCGGCCGCTGCAGCGAAAACGGGGCTCTTCCGAGCCCCTTTTTTGTTTGGCGGGCAGATTTGCTCGCCGAGACCGAATGACGTTGGAAATGATGGGATCTATGGATCTGGACCAGATTGTCGCCGACGCGCAGCAGTCCTTCGAACAGGCTGCCGACATCACCACGCTCGAAAACGAGAAAGCCCGATTTCTCGGCAAGTCGGGTGCGCTGACCGAGTTGCTCAAGGGCCTCGGCAAGCTCGATCCCGAAGCACGCAAGACCGAAGGCGCCCGCATCAACGTCGCGAAGCAGCAGGTTGAAGCCGCGCTGACCGCGCGTCGCCAGGCGCTCGCCGATGCGCTGTTGAACCAGCGACTCGCCGCCGAGGCGATCGACGTCACGCTGCCGGGCCGCGGCGCCGGTGCAGGCAGCCTGCATCCGGTGATGCGCACGTGGGAGCGCGTCGAACAGATTTTCCGCTCGATCGGCTTCGACGTGGCCGACGGTCCCGAGATCGAGACCGACTGGTACAACTTCACGTCGCTGAACAGCCCGGAGAACCATCCGGCGCGTTCGATGCAGGACACCTTCTACGTCGAAGGCAAGGACGCCGACGGCCGCCAGTTGCTGCTGCGCACGCACACGAGCCCGATGCAGGTGCGATATGCGCGCATGAACCGCCCGCCGATCAAGGTGATCGCACCGGGCCGCACGTATCGCGTCGACAGCGATGCAACCCACTCGCCGATGTTCAATCAGGTCGAGGGGCTGTGGATCGACGAGAACATCAGCTTCGCCGACCTCAAGGGCGTCTATACCGATTTCCTGAAGAAATTCTTCGAGCGCGACGACATCCTCGTGCGCTTCCGCCCGTCGTATTTCCCGTTCACGGAACCGTCGGCCGAGATCGACATGATGTTCGAGCACGGCAAGAACGCCGGCAAATGGCTCGAGATCTCCGGCTCGGGGCAGGTGCATCCGACCGTGATCCGCAACATGGGGCTCGATCCCGAGCGCTATATCGGCTTTGCGTTCGGCAGCGGCCTCGAGCGCCTGACGATGCTGCGCTACGGCGTGCAGGATCTCCGGCTGTTCTTCGAGAACGATCTGCGTTTCCTGCGCCAGTTCGCCTGACGCACGCGCCGTGCCGACATGTGCCCGCGCTCGCCCCGCCGGACGTTCCACCGGGGCCCGGGCGTCGATCTAACCTGTTTCGAACGTAGACATCCATGCAATTCCCTGAATCCTGGTTGAGAACCTTTGTCGACCCGCAGCTGACGACCGACGAACTGTCGCACGCGCTGACGATGGCGGGGCTCGAAGTCGAGTCGCTGAGCAAGGCTGCGCCGCCGACGTCGAAGATCGTCGTCGGCCGCGTGCTCGAAGTCGTCAAGCATCCGGATGCGGACAAGCTCAATGTCTGCCAGGTCGACGCCGGCACCGGCGCGACGCTGAACATCGTCTGCGGCGCGCCCAACGTCGCGCCCGGCATCAAGGTGCCGGTCGCGCTGGTCGGCGCCGAGCTGCCGCCGGCCGAAGAGGGCGGCAAGCCGTTCGCGATCAAGCTGTCGAAGCTGCGCGGCGTCGAGAGCCAGGGGATGCTGTGCTCGGCGCGCGAGCTGAAGCTGTCCGAGGACCACAGCGGCCTGCTGATCCTGCCGGAAGACACGCCGGTCGGCCAGGACATCCGCGACACGCTGAACCTCGACGACACGATCTTCGAAATCAAGCTGACGCCGAACAAGGCCGATTGCCTGTCGGTGTTCGGTATCGCGCGCGAGACGGCCGCGATCACCGGCGCGCCGCTGACGCCGATCGACATCAAGCCGGCGCACGTCGAACTCGACGAAACGCTGCCGGTGCGCATCGCCGCGCCCGATCTGTGCGGCCGTTTCTCCGGCCGCGTGATCCGCGGCGTGAACGCGCGCGCGAAGACGCCGCAATGGATGGTCGAGCGCCTCGAGCGCGCGGGCCAGCGCAGCGTGTCGGCACTCGTCGACATCTCGAACTACGTGATGTTCGAACTCGGCCGCCCGTCGCACGTGTTCGATCTGGACAAGATTCACGGCGGCATCGAAGTGCGCTGGGGCAAGCGCGGCGAATCGCTGAAGCTGCTGAACGGCAACACGGTCGAGCTCGACGAAACGGTCGGCGTGATCGCCGACGACCGTCAGGTCGAAAGCCTCGCGGGCATCATGGGCGGCGACAGCACGGCCGTCACGCTCGATACGACCAACATCTATCTGGAAGCCGCGTTCTGGTGGCCCGACAGCATCCGCGGCCGCGCGCGCAAGTACAACTTCTCGACCGATGCCGCGCATCGCTTCGAACGCGGCGTCGACTACGCGACGACCGTCGAGCACGTCGAGCGCATCACGCAGCTGATTCTCGAGATCTGCGGCGGCAAGGCCGGCCCGGTCGACGATCAGGCCGTGAACCTGCCGCAGCGCGCGCCGGTGAAGATGCGCGTGTCGCGCGCGAACCGGATCATCGGCGTGAAGATCGACGCCGACGAGATCGCCAACATCTTCACGCGCCTCGGCCTGCCGTTCGAACGTGACGACGATGCGTTCCTCGTCACGCCGCCGTCGCACCGCTTCGACATCGAGATCGAGGAGGACCTGATCGAGGAAGTGGCGCGCATCTACGGCTTCGAGAAAATCCCGGCGCGTCCGCCGGTCGCGACGAGCGAGATGCGCGCGACCAACGAGACGCAGCGTTCGATCCACGACATCCGTCATGCGCTCGCCGCGCGCGACTACGCGGAAACGGTGAACTTCAGCTTCGTCGATGCCGAGTGGGAGCACGATTTCGCCGGCAACGACAATCCGATCCGCTTGCTGAATCCGATCGCGAGCCAGCTGTCGGTGATGCGCACGACGCTGTTCGGCAGCCTGATCTCGGTGCTGCGCCACAACCTGAATCGTCGCGCCGATCGCGTGCGGGTGTTCGAGGCGGGCCGCGTGTTCCTGACCGACCCGTCGGCGAAGGCCGGCGAGCTGACCGTCGAAGGCTATTCGCAGCCGAAGCGCGTCGGTGCGCTCGCTTACGGCCCGGCGCTCGACGAACAGTGGGGCGTCGCGACGCGCGCGGTCGACTTCTTCGACGTGAAGGGCGATCTCGAGGCGTTGCTCGCGCCCGCCGTCGCGCGCTTCGTGAAGGCCGAGCATCCGGCCCTGCATCCGGGACGCAGCGCACGCATCGAAATCGACGGTTGCGCGGTGGGCTGGATCGGCGAGCTGCATCCGCGCCTGATGCAGAAATACGAGCTGCCGCACGCGCCGGTGATGTTCGAGATCGATACGGAGGCGCTGATGGCGCGTGCGTTGCCGGCGCCGACCGACGTGTCGAAGTTCCCGCCGGTGCGGCGCGACATCGCCGTCGTCGTCGATCAGGCGGTCGAGGTTCAGGCGCTTTTCGACGAAATGAAGAAGGCGCTGGCCGAGGACGCGTGCCGATTCGTTCAGAAGGTTGTACTCTTCGACGAATTTCGTGCAAAATCAAACACTTCCGGTGGTCTTGCGGCGCATGAGAAAAGCCTGGCCTTCCGCGTGACGCTGCAGGACGCGGCCGGCACGCTGCAGGACGAGGTCGTCGATCAGGCGATCCACACGCTGGTCGAGCGGATGGCTCGCGTGGGCGCCCGCCTGCGCGGCTAAGGAGAGGGGCCACCCGTTCGCGGGTGGTTTTTCCCCATCGCAAGTTTTGATTTAACGCGCTGTATCGCAGATATGAACGACATGACCTCGAGTGAATTCGAAGCCCTCCTGACGGCGCAACGCAGCGCCATGAACCGCGACGCGTCCGCGCCGGTGTCCGCCGAGACGCCCACGCTGACGAAAGCGGAGCTGGCGGAGCTGCTGTTCGACAGCGTCGGGCTGAACAAGCGTGAAGCGAAGGACATGGTCGAGGCGTTTTTCGAAGTGATTCGCGACGCGCTGGAGAACGGCGAAAGCGTCAAGCTGTCGGGCTTCGGAAATTTCCAGCTGCGCGACAAGCCGCAGCGTCCGGGGCGCAACCCGAAAACGGGCGAGGCGATTCCGATCGCGGCCCGTCGCGTGGTCACGTTCCACGCGAGCCAGAAGCTGAAGGCGCTGGTCGAAAACGGCGCGGAGTAACGCCCGCGCGCCGATGTCCCCGCGCGGCCGCCGCGCGTCCTTTACCGACGGTTAACCGACGATGACCAACACGGTTGAGAAAGTCGTCCTGCCTCCGATTCCCGCGAAGCGCTACTTCACGATCGGCGAAGTCAGCGAGCTGTGCGGGGTCAAGCCGCATGTGCTGCGCTACTGGGAACAGGAGTTCACGCAGTTGCGGCCGGTGAAGCGGCGCGGTAACCGCCGGTATTACCAGCATCACGAAGTGCTGCTGATCCGGCGGATTCGCGAGCTGCTGTACGAACAGGGGTTCACGATCAACGGCGCGCGCAATCGCCTCGATTCGCCGGGCGGCGAGCGCGCCGCCGGGGCAGCGCCCGCGGGCGACGAGCGCGTCGCCGACGTACAGGCTGCGGGTGAGGCCGGTGGGGCGGTCGACGTGGCCGCATTGCGGCAAGCGCTCCTCGACGTGATCGACGGACTGAAACACGACTGACCGCAGATTGGTCGGCAAATGAAATGCCCGGTTGGCGCTGCGTCACCGGGCATTTTTCATAGCCGCCGCCCGTGCGTGTCAGCGCGCGGCGAGCGGATTCGGCTTGCCCATGTCGACCACCAGCGTGCCGTCCGGCAGCATCCGCACCGATCCTTGCGCGACCTGGCTGCGGTAATCGTACAGGTCGAAACGCATCGGGCCGGATGCGGCGGAATTGCGGATCAACGCGCGCACGTTCAGTTCGAGCACGTTGAACATCTTCATGTCGCCGCCTTCCATCCACATGTAGCTGCGTGCGTCGATCTGCGGCCGCTTCGGCAGCGGCGCGTCGGCGACGCGCCGGAACCTCAGGCGCAGACCGTCGGATTCGACCGTCGCCTTGGCGAGCTTGCCGTCGAGCAGCGGCGGCGGGAACACGGTGTACTGGTCCAGCACGAGCGTATCGCCGCGCAGCTCCGCGCCGCGGCGGCGCAGCGGCGTCAGCGACGCCAGCTCGATGCCGAGCGCGCGCAGCAGCTTCGCCTGCGGGATGCCGACCACCGACACCTGCGTCGGCTTGAATGTGAGGTGCCGGTCGTCCAGCACCGCCAGCGAGCCGGTCATGTCGGTGGGCAGCCATACGCCGGGCACGTGATTCCACAGCTTGATGCCGCCGCGCACGCGCAGGTCCTGGCCTTGCGCGCTCAGTTGCAGGTCGTTCAGCGAGCGCGGCGAGTAGTCGAGCAGATAGTTGTTGAAGAGCGCGGACATCGCCTTCCACGACTCGACGACCGTTCCGCCGAGAATGCGGATGTCGTACTGATTCGGATCGTCGAGATCGACCGGATCGCCGGCCCGTTTCGCAACGAGCTGGACGTCGAGATCCTCGACGTGGAAACCGATGTCCCCGGACAGGTTGAAGTCGACGTTGTGCAGATGGATCGTCGGGTTGCGGTTCGATACGTGGCGTTCGTTGAACGGGGTGGTCGAGGTGCGCCGCATCGCGACCTTGCGCATGCCGGCCGGCGGTGCGTTCGCGGCCAGCGCGGACGCTTCCCAGTGTTCGCGCGCGTCGCGCAGCGCGCTTTGCTGCGCGGCCAGGAAGCGGTCGTTCAGCCGCGCGGCCGCACTACCGAGCGCCGCGCTGCCGGCCGGCCCGGCATAGGACGGCATCCGGATCGTCATTGCACCGCTTTCGTCGAAGTTGAAGTAACCGGCCGACACCTGATCGCGATAGTGATACAGGTCGAACACGAAATTGCGATCACGCGTCGTCGAATCGACGGGGCCGATCAGGATGTCCGCGTTCATCGGCATCGAGCGCATGAACTTCACGTCGCCGCCGCGGATGTACATCGCCTGTTGCGACGCATTCGGCGGCAGCGCGAAGCCGGCATGCGAGCCGTCGTCGAGCGTCAGATCGAGGCCGGCCGGCGTCACGCGCAGCGCGGTGATCGTGATTTTCAGCCGCGGCGGCGGCATCAGCTTGTCGACCGACATCACGAGATCGTCGCCGGCCAGATGTGCGATCGGCGTCTCGATCTTCAGCAGGTCGGCCATCTTCACGTTCGCCGCGCGCATCACCGGCTGCGCGTTGATGCCCGACACGCGCACGCCGGTCGGGTGGAACACGAGTTGGCTGCCGTCGCGGATCGAGAGCGTGCCGGTCAGCGAGAACGGCACCCAGCCGTCGCGCCGCATCTCGCCTTGCAGATGGATCACGCCGTCGCCGGCCGATACCGCGAGCTTGCGCAGCGGCGCGTTGCGGTAACCGAAGATGTAGGTGTCGAAGAGGGCGGTCAGCTTCGCGTTGTCGAGCGTGACCGTGCCTTCGTGCACGTCGATCTCGAAGCTGGTCGGATCGTCGAACACGATCGGCGCGCCCGCTTGCGTCGGGACGAGCGTGGCGGACAGCTGGTGCACGAAGAAGCCGAGGTCGTTGACGATCCGGAAATCGACGTCGCGCAGGAACGTCATCGCGCCGCTCTGGCCGGAGTCGCGCAGCGTGAACGGGCGCGGTTGCGTGAGGCTGAGCGATGCGAGCGAAGGCACGGTTCGCGCGATCTGCTGCTCGCGGGCGAGGCGCTCGGCCTTGCTGCGCTCGATTCGCGTCGAGGCGGCCGACGCATTGCCGTCGCGCTGCGCGGCCGGTTCCGCGCATCCGGCACAGACAAGTGCGACGGCCAGCATCGCGCCGCCGAGCGCACGGGACGCACCGTGCAACGCGCGACCGGCCGCGTGCCGCGAGCCGGACCTCCAGTCGAAAATTGCCAAAGGCGAGCGATGGCCGCGCCGGACCGCATTCCGCATCGTCTGTCTCCATGTCTTGTCGTGATCGACGAGGGCGCGCCGTCAGTGCAACGCGCGTCCGTCGATGCTGAGCAGTGTGTCATAGCGCGCTAGAGCGGCGTAACCAAACAGCGACGGCGTATGCCGCAGTGCACGATGCGCGACGGCGCAATGGATTCGGGCCGGTGGGGCGGTGCGGTCAAACGGCCGTTTGGTTTTCGGCCCGACCTGTGGGCGACCGGTGGTCCGCGTCACATTGGCGCGCGTTCGGCCGGCGCGGCGCGGTAAGATCGCGATCAGGAGCCGTAGAAATCAAAGCATGGTGGCCGACACGGGGGGCGTCATGGATTTGAAGGAACTCGACGTATTGGGAGCCGATGTTGGCGATCACTGGTACTACGCGTCGAAGGCAGCGGCGATCCGCCGCTTCCTCGGCACGCGCGACGCGAAGCGGATCCTCGACGTCGGCGCGGGCTCCGGATTCTTTTCCAGGCACTTGCTCGAACGCACGCGGGCCACGGAGGCGTGGTGCGTCGACACCAGCTACGCCGACGATTCAGACGGCGAGGCCGCGGGCAAGCCCGTTCACTTCCGGCGAGCCGTCGATCGGTGCGACGCCGATCTCGTGTTGCTGATGGATGTCCTCGAGCACGTCGACGACGATGTCGGGCTGCTGGCGCACTACGTGGCCGGCGCGCCGGGCGGCAGCCGCTTCCTGATCACCGTTCCCGCGTTCCAGTTCCTCTGGAGCGCGCATGACGATTTTCTCGAGCACAAGCGCCGGTATACGCTCGAGGGTCTCGAGGACGTCGCTCGTCGCGCCGGGCTCGACGTCGAGCGCAGCGCGTACTATTTCGGCCTGACATTTCCGCTTGCGGCCGCGTTACGGTTGAGCGAGCGCATGCAGCGGCGCGCACGCGAACCCGCGTCGCAATTACGCCGCCATCATCCGGTCGTCAACGGTCTGCTCAAGCTGATCTGCCGGGCGGAGTTGCCGATGTTTCCATTCAACCGGCTCGCAGGACTCACGGTGGTGTGTATCGCGCGCAAGCGCGACGCGTGAGGCGGATCGTGTGGCAGGAAATTTCGTGCGGACTTCACAAAATGCATGCGACCCGTTCAAAACCGAAGAACTGTCTGTTATAATTTCATTCTTTCGGGGCGTAGCGCAGCCTGGTAGCGTACCTGCATGGGGTGCAGGTGGTCGGAGGTTCAAATCCTCTCGCCCCGACCAGGAATCAAGGCCTTACAAGCAATGCTTGTAAGGCCTTTTCCATTTGGGGCGGATTTTTTGCCCCAAGGTTTGCTTCGCAAGACGGATGGCTTTCGGGGGAGCCGCGGGGAATTGTCCGCGGGCGCGAAGCATCCGTGCCTTTTCGTTCTCTGGGTCTGCGGCCATCGCTCGGTGTCGACGCAAGCGGTTCGGTGAGCGTCATGTCGTGCTACAGAGCAGCTCACACGTACTCGACTCGTCGATCCGGCAGATTCTCTGGCGGAGGTGTGGACCGACGTCCCGAATCTGCTGTCGTTCAGTTCGCTCTGCAGCAGCAGGCCGCGGCACAGCATAGAACGGCTGCCTCACTGACCGCGCGCCGGCCACCAGTGCGGTGCTCACTGCGATCACACCGATACTGACATCGCGTCCATGCCGACCGCGGCAGGAGTCGCCGCTTACTGCGTCTTGCGGCGTCGTTGCCAGATTCTGCCGGGGATCCACTTATTGAGGACCGGGATTTCCAATAACCGCTTTATTTGAATATATTTTTAATATCAGAGACCCCGATAATTGCGCCAGCGTTGTCGATCGCCTTGACTTGAACATAAGCATAGCTATTCCCGGTCAAGGGGATTTTCGTCTCAAAACCGGTTTTCGCGCTGCTGGCTATGAGTCTCAAATTATTCGCGGCAGCACCGGCGTATACTTGCCAAGATCTCGTTTCCGTTGAACCGTTCCACGAAGCATATACGGCCGGGCCGCTGTTACCAGCTGCGACCGTTACGCTTGGCGGATAATATGGCGTAGCCACCCACGCCTGCCGATACGTCCGGTACGAGATATTGTCGCCAGCCATTTTTACGTCATACAGTGTGCTGGTCGCAGGCATTAATTCAGTGTTACCGGGCTGCGCAAATTCAGTGTAATACCCGTTCCCCCAGCCGATAAATTTATTGCCGTTTCCCAGCCATTGCATGTTTCCTTGCGCGGAGGAGAAGAGGTTTGGATTGTGGTAGTACGACGTCTGTGCCGTTGCGACCATGTTGTTGAAATCGAGATTCAGCACCAGGCCATGTGAAGGTGCGGTTCCTGGCGGAATTGATGCATAACAATCATCGCAAGCATCATCAAACATGCTGATTACATTATCGGAGATATAGCGGGCATCATGTTGCCATGAAAATTGCGCATTACCCGCGGGAATCTTGAAATCTCCGCTTCCGTCTCCAGCCAGCTTCCAGACAAATTCACCCGTGGGCTTGTGCAGGCGATAAACCGTCCAGGTGCTGCGGGCCGAGAACACGATATCGTTGTTATTATTCGCTACAAGATCCAATGAATTCAGGTGATAAGGGTCCCAGACATTACTGGTGGCGGTGGCAGTCGAGGCCGGGAGATGCGAGCTTTCCAACGCGATGTGGTCCTTCGCGTCCCAAAAAAAGACCAACTCATTTGTGGTCAGATCTACTTCCTGAATGGAAAAATCGTGGATTGCCCCATTTTTCGGTCCGCCATATGGCGTCAAATCCATGGGAACCACCTTGGTTGCCAGGAATAGTCCAGTATTGTTCGGCGTAATCAGAAATTCGTGATTGTCGGCAACAAAGCCATTGCGTGCGGAGACGGTTTTTATTGTCTGGTAACGGTTATTGACGATGTAATAACATGCTCCTGGCTCTGCTGCGCCGGACGGCAAGTTGGTGTAGGCGGGCGGTGTAGCAACGGTGCCTTGCCAGAAAGTCAAAACCGGCATGCCAAAGTATTGCTGGACGCGAAAATCAAAATTCATCAGGCTTACGCTATTCAATGCGTTAAACCACACCGGGTTTCCGGCATTGTCGGCAATTAACGCGCCATTCTGCCCATACATTGCGGTATTCGAGCCCGTATAAGGTGAATTGAAAATCAATCCCTCGGCCAGCTGCGCGGGATTGGAGTAATTGACATTCACTTTCATCGGGTGCAGATTTGGCGCGCTAACAAAGCTCCAGACTTGAGGGGATGCCAGAATGGGTGCTGGCGTGGTAGCCCCGGTATTCGATGGATAGACGTCGGTGGCACACGAGAAAACCTGCGACGTGACATTGTCGTCACCACCACATCCGGTTATCGCGCTCGACAATAAAACCGGTAATGCAGCCCGTCCAATACCTTTAATCTTGCAATTCAGGCGCGTCAGTTTCTGGTGAAAATATTTCCGTCTCATTGAATCCCCCTTCAGTGTTTTCATGAAAATCGGAGCGTCCAATGCATGACGGCGACGCGTACGCAAGCCGCCTGACCGCCCCGTTTTGCCATCGGCCCATCGCTGTCGCCACATGCGGGCTCTCGGTCGAGCGCCTGATAGATCAGGCGCTTATCATTGCCACGCGCACCGTATCGAATGAAACGAATTCCAACTCGCGATACGAAAAGGCCCGACGGCCTGCTTCAGCTTTTCGGCCGGTAAAGCGAGCCGGACGGGTACTCCTTGTCCGCGACCGCGAGGTACCCACGTCGAGGTTGTAGATGCTCGCGCCGGCGCGAGCCTTGCTGCCCCGGAACAGGCTCTTCATCATCGTGACGCTGGTCGCTCGCATCTGCGATGCAGGGCTGATCATGTAGACGGGGGCCGCTTGTCGCGCGCCCCGTTGGACTGGAACCGCGTCGCGTCGAACGACACGAGCGAATCGTAGTCCGCGGTAAGCTGCAGCGCCGTCGCGCGCGGCCTCGTTGCGGACGGGGGAAGAACGCTCACGCGTTGCCATCAAGCCCCCGAGGGCGAGCGCCGCGTCGTCATAGATCGCGCAGTTACCGGTGAACGCGGTGTCGACAAGCGTCAGCGTGCCCTTGCCGAAAGGGTAGATGGCCCTCGCGCATCGTTGTGCTCGAACCGCCAGTGGCGGATGGTCATGGCAAAGCCGGCCGGGTCGCTGTACGACTCGAGTGCGCGTCCGGCGCGGCGCGGAGCGCCAGTTTCTGCTCCAAGGCAACGGCATTGGCCTCAATGTGGGCTTCCTTTTTAGGTCTACCGATTCGTCTTCGCTTCAGCGGGTCTTCGCCTGAACCGATGTGGGCTCGCGCCTTATCGCGCGCTTCCCGGATCTCTCGAATTGCCCCGGTCGATCGGTCGCGCAGTGAAAACCGCACGGAGATCCCGTTCAAACCTGCGCGGACGATGCCGAAGATTCCCTGTCCGTCGGCAAGACGTCGTCGGTCGGCGGCCGGTGTCGGTGTTGCCGTTCTCTCCTCGTGAGTCCCGTCGTCGCTTTCTTCGCAAGGAACAAATTTTTGCCCCCACATTTGCTCGCACGATTTCGGAGGCCCGTCGTGCATTCTAGCGGCCCCAATTGAGCTCGGAGTGGTCAATTAGTCGTTTAAAATCAAAGAAGTGTGCAATAGTGGATCGGCGGGGATGCGGTGGGAATGACTTGGGGCCTGCATGGGGGCCGGGTGGCCGAAAGTTCAAATCCTCTCGCCCCGACCAGATAAGAACCCGCGTCAGTTCAAGCCGACGCGGGTTCTTTCTTGTCGGTCGCTTTTTTGCACAGCCCGGCGCAGCCCCGGTAAAATGCAAGGTTGATCCACGGAAAGCGCCGTGATTTAGCGGAAGAGGATTCCCCGAACATGACTGATCTTCGTCTTACCATGCGGTTCGCTGCAGTGCTCGCCGCCGGCGCGCTCGTCGCCGGTTGCGGTACGTCGTCGCCCACGAAAGTGGACTACAAGAGCGATTCGAAATCGAAGGAAGCGTCGCTCGCAGTGCCGCCCAACATGCTCGACGAGACGGCCGATCAGCGTTCGCTGCCGCCCCAGGGCGGCGCGACTTCCCTGTCCGCGCTCAACCAGGTGCAGCAGGCAGCACCGCCGACGGACACCGTCGCACCGGCCGTCAGCGGCATGCACATCCAGCGCGACGGCACCGAGAGCTGGCTCGTGATCGACGGCAGAAAGCCTGCCGAGATCTGGCCGCAGGTGCGCCGCTTCTGGCAGGAGCAAGGTTTCCTGCTGGTCGTCGATCAGCGCGACAAGGGCGTGATGGAAACCGACTGGAACGAAACCCACCCGCAGATCAACGACGGCCTGATTCGCAGCGTGATCTCGAAGGCGATGGGCAATTCCTACGTGACGGCCGAGCGCAACAAGTACCGCACCCGCCTCGATACCGCGCCGAACGGTGGCACCTACGTGTTCATCAGCCAGAAGGGCATGCGCGAGGCGATCACCGGCGCGAACAACGATTCGAGCAAGTGGGAAGCGAAGCCGAACGATCCCGCGCTCGAGGCCGAATACCTGAAGCGCCTGATGGCGGTGCTCGCTCAGAACGAGCAGCGGGCGAAGAACGGCGAGCCGCCGATCGCCAACATCAAGGACAACACGGTCGTCGTGAAGGACAAGAAGGCCGATACCGACGCAGCGAAGGCCGCGGCTGCGGCGATCGCTGCGCAGAACGTCGCTCGCACGTCATCGCAGGCGAACGACGTCGAGACGAGCGCAGTGCCGTCCGAAGTCACGCTCGGCGAGCCGTACGATCGGTCGTGGCTGCATGTCGGCCTGGCGCTGGATCGTGCGAACTTCACGGTCGACGATCGCGACCGCACGAAGGGCCTCTATTTCGTCCGGTACGTCGATCCGAAGGATCTGAGCGCGGCCGAGCAGGGCTTCTGGAGCCAACTGTTCCACGGCAAGAAGGAAAAGCAGGCGAAGCAGTATCGCGTGAACGTGAAGGCGCTGACGCCCGACCAGACGCGCGTGGCCGTGGTCGACGATTCCGGTGCGATCGATACGTCGTCGCCGGCGCGGCAGATCATGGCGCTGCTCGTGAACCAGCTGCGCTGATCGTCGCGAGATCCCGTCTCGTAAAGCCCGCCGCTCGGCGGGCTTTTTTTATGTTCGCGCGCCGCAAGCCTGCATGCGTGCCATGACCGATGCCTGTTGGGATGTTACGTAACATCCTCGCGTTACGGCGACACGATGGCCCACATCGTTTCCGTACGCTCCGGAATTCCGTTAAAAATCAATGGTGTGCGCGACAAATCGCGCTTGGCATGCAACCTGCTTTATAAGTTGGAATCGTTAGGGCAGGGAGGATGGCGTCAGATGCCGGGCGTGCGTCGCGAGCGCCCGACCAACGGTGTCGATGTCCGCATATGCCGGTGCAACGAGCGCCGGCGCATTCGATGATGATCCGCGCAGCGCGCGGATTTCGATGGCCCCGTCGCCTATCCTCGTAGGGCGACGGTTTTGCCCGCGCTTCGTCTGAAGCGCGGGCAATTTTTTTGGCAGCAGAAGTGACGGTGGAGGCCGCTGCGCTGCGGCTCGAGCGGCAGCGGACCGTGCTCGCCGTTTTCGAGCAACTACGCGGCGTCGGCGTGGCGGCGCGAGTGCCGGCCGCGACAGCAAGCGATCAATGTGACGCGCTGGGAACGTCGAGAATCAGGATGATCGTCCAGTCGGCATCGCCGTCGTGGTGATACTGGCGTTCTGCGACGATGAACGGTTGCTGCTTGCCTTGCGGACCGAGGAAAAGCACGTCGCCTTCCATCGGCAGACATTCGATCGGCGGCAGCGCGAGGAAGGCATCGGCCGAACCGCGCGGCATCAGTTGCTTGATCTGGCGAGTGGCTGCTTCGGTCCACTCGATGTCGAGTTGAATGTTGCTCATGCTGTCCTCCGCACCGGCGGTGCGTACGAGTGGAAAATTTCGGTGCGCGACTTTAGCACAGCGCGCGGGCAGCACAACCAAAAAAGCCGAACCCGGTTGCCCGGATTCGGCTTTTCGCTTGTGCGGTGCCGTCGAACTTACTGGCTGGCAGCGTCTGCCGGGGCGGCCTTCTTGGCGGCCTTCTTCGTTGCCTTGTGGTGGGCAGCCTTCTTGCCGTGATGCTCTTCGTGCATCATCGGCTGAGCCGCTTCGGCCGCTTGCTGCTGTTGCAGCGCCTGCGCGCGTTGCTCGATTTCGGCGATTTTTGCGGGATCGGTGATCGTCTGGATTTGCGTGCTCTCTTGCGCATACGCTGCGCCAGTCAGCGCCGACATCGCGACCAGAATAGCCAGGGACGTCTTCTTCATTGCTTTACCTCCGCTAAAGTGGTGATGAACCCGAATGTTGCCGTTTTCTGGCGACCGCAAACGAGTGCGTGACGAGTGTAACAAAAGTGACGGATCAATGTGAACCGGATCGCCGCGCGGCGCAACCCCTCGTTGAAGTCGCGCAACACTTCGCTAAATTCGTCATGCGCATGCCGTTCGGCGCAGTGTAGTGGCGGTCGGTCACGGGTCGCAACGCCTTCAAAACCAGCCGAGTTGCCGATATACGTAGAACTGGGCGATACCGATGAGCTCGTGCACCGCCTGGTTCGCCGCCGCCAGATTGCGCCAACGGGGCAGCAAGCCGCATTGCGCGAGCCGGCGGTTCGCGTACACCGGCTGCGGATCGATGCCGAAGTGACGGAAATCGAGTAGCGCGCGCCGCATTTGGTACGACGACGTGACGAGAATGCGCGAGTCGTCATGTTGTGAGCGTAGTATAGACGCAGTGAACTTGGCGTTTTCGTAGGTCGTGCGGCTGTCGGGTTCGAGAATGAGGTCAGCCGGTGCAACGCCCTGTGCGAGCAACAGGCGGCCATAGACGGCAGCCTCGGTGTCGCCGTGACGCTGCGGGTCGCCGCCCGACATTACGACGGTGCAGCGGATCGTCTGTTCGCGACAGACGCGATAGAGCGCAGCGGTTTTGCGGATTCGCGCTTCGCCATCGGGTGGCGGTCGCAGGCCGTTGTCGCTGCGGCGCGTCCCGGTGCCGAGCACGATCAACGTCGTTCGCCCGTGCATGTCGGGGTGCTCGACGGGTGCGACGCCAGCTTCGCTCCATGCGATCAGCGGGGCGGCGAGCCATCCGGTGGCGAGCAGCCAGAACACTGCGGCGGCGGCGATGGCGATGTGCCGCCGCTGCTTGCGACAGAGCATGAAACAGATGAAGAGAAGTGCAAATGAATCGAACAGAATCAATTTGATTGGGGTATGGTGTCTTTTTATGGATCAGTGACGATCCAGCCTTGACGCGACGCCGAATCTCGGCCCCCAGAACCGGTGGCGGTATCCGCGGGTGGTGATTTTGCCCGACGTGCCGCTTCGCATTGTCGCTGCACTTTAAGAAAGAATCGAGATGGCCACGTATTCCAACGAAGCGGTGCTCGACGCATTGAGACGAGTGCAGTACCGCCAGGTACCGTGGGCGCGCCGCCCGGGCGTGTTCGAGTATCTCCGGTCGCTGGGGCTGATGGACACGGTCAGGCAGAAAACCGTCGCTCCTGCACCGGGTTTTCATGCCCCGGTCGACATCGCGGTACTCACCGACAGCGGTCGAGCCGAATGTGCGCGCCTCGAGCGCGACGAGAAATTGCTCTCCTGGGTCGATCGTCGTATGGACGACTACGTATTGAGCGATGCGGGCGCCATGTCGATCCTCGAAAGCCGCCTCTAGCAGCGCACTCCCTTCCTCGCCCGTCCGCTCGCGGGCGATGTCAAAAAAAAGCCCGTATCGCGAGGATACGGGCGTACCGGATACTTTTGCTGTTGCCACGCTGTGCTCATGGCAACCATGTGACTCGTCGGCTGGCGGCCAGTTCCCCAAGCGAGGGATTTTCTTTAGGGAACCGTTGCGATGCGACGTACCAATATCGGACTGCAGACTACGGATGACGCCGCGGCTCAGACAACTGCGGGCCGATGCGCGCGCGTGCATTGCTTGCAATGTCGCCGCGCAAATCGCCACGCGGCACCGTCTGCCGATTGAACGATGCCGGCGGTGGTTGCTGGCGAAGGGTGGTGCGGTGATCCTGCTGGCGGTGAGGCGGTTTCGCGCGATCGTCAGCGCGTGCGGGGGCGGTCAGCGCCAGCGAAATCACAATGCCCCATGCAACGAGCAGTGACATTGGTTTCATGGCGGGCTCCCTTCAAGCCGTCGGTGCGGCTTGTTGATATTTCGCTAAGGTAAGCGCGGGAGTGCAGGCTTGCTGTAAATATTAGTAAATAGATGTATCGCTACGCGACAACGACGCCGACGGGACGACCGTCGCGTGCACGACGCCGCGGCGCCAAAACGAACCGGGCGGCCGAAGCCGCCCGATCACGGATGCGTTACGCCATCTTCACGGGTGCGCGCCACGATTCCGGGTTGGTCCAGAACGCGCCGCGCAGGCGGTCGCGGCTGGGCGGTGCGGGCGGCTTTGCCGCAGTTGCGCCGATCCGGCCGCGCAGCGAGATCTGACGGCCGTTCGTGCCGAGTCGCTTGACGATTTCGGCGAGCGTACCATCAGCCTGCCATTCGTCGAAACGACGGCGGCAGGTCGGCGGCGACGGGTAGCGGCCGGGCAGCTTCGACCAGCCTTCGCCGGTCGACAGTACCCAGAGCACGGCGTTGACCACCGAACGGGCCTCCACGCGGGGACGGCCGCGTCGTTCGCTCCGAGCCGGCTCCGAGCAAAACAGACCCTCGACCAGCGCCCATTCGTTATCTCTCAAATCGTCGAACAGCATCATGTCCTCACCTCAGCGAAGCTAACTCCGGTGCGCTGCCCTGCGCCGCGCACTCTTCAAGCACTCGAGCGTCGAGTGCCAGGTGGGGGCGTCCGGTTGGCCGGCAGCGGCGTTTCTGCCTTCCGCCCGACGAAACCTGCGCCCTGTACGCCATCTCACGCATGAAGCGTGCCATGTCTGGGGCGATACCCTCGAGAGCCGCTTGGCAGCGGGCTGACGGCTAAGTCAGCTAGGGGCGTATAAGACGCCAAAATAACCCGCCAGCAAATCGGGACAATCACCAATCTTGTGCAAGTCGCCCGCGTCACGTGCGTTTGCGGTGATATTGCACCGCAGCGAAACATGGCCGATAGGCGCTCGATCGGCGTGTCGTCGCTCGGCAGGCATTAGAATCGCGCATCGATGGCGACGATTGATGAGGGGTGGAGATGAACGTAACGCTGCGGCAGCTTCGCGTATTCATCGAAGTCGCGCGGCTCAGCAGCTTCAGCCGCGCGGGCGACGAGATCGGGCTCACGCAGTCCGCGGTCAGCCGGTGCGTGCGTGAGCTCGAGGCCGAGCTCGGGCTGAAACTGATCGACCGGACCACGCGCGACGTGCAGCTGACCGACGTCGGCGCCAATCTGATCGCGAGCGTGTCGCGCCTGATCGACGATCTCGACGATACGTTGCGTGAAATTCGCGAGATCGGCGAACAACGGCGCGGGCGCGTGATCGTCGCCGCGAGCCCGACGATTGCCTGCCGACTGATGCCGCGCGTCGTGGCGGCGTGCGAGCGCCAGTTTCCGTTCGTCACGCTGGGGCTGCGCGACGACGTGCAGAGCGACGTGCTGCGCAAGGTGAAATCGAGCGAAGTCGATTTCGGCGTGGTCATCGGCCCGCTCGCTGCCGGCGATCTCGTCTGCGAACCGTTGATGACCGATTCGTTCTGCCTCGTAGCGCGCGCCGATCATCCGCTCGCGGCGCGCAACTCGGTGCCGTGGGCGGCGCTCGAGGGTGAGCGCCTCGTGCTGCTCGACCACGCGTCCGGAAGCCGGCCGCTGATCGACGCCGCGCTGGCCGCTCACCGCGTCAACGCGACGGTCGTGCAGGAACTCGGTCATTCGGCGACCGTGTTCGGGCTCGTCGAAGCCGGCGTCGGCGTGAGCGTGCAGCCGTGGCTGTCGTTGCCGCTGCCCGCCGGATCGACGCTGGTCGCGCGGCCGCTCATGCCGCGCACCGAGCGCACCGTGGAACTGGTGCGCCGCCGTGACCGGTCGCTGTCGCCCGCCGCGCAGGCGATCTGGGAGCTGGTGCGCCAGATGCCGTCGAGGGCGGAGGATCTGGACTAGGCGTGGGTTGTGCGCATGTGCGTCTACGGCGTGGGTCGTGTGTTTCGACGCCGATTTTCGAGCACCGCTTGCGTGCACGCCACGCGCCGACGCCGACACTGTGCCGCATGGCCGACCCGCACCGCAGCCGGAATGGAGCAGCGTGGTATGAGGCGGAGTAGTGCGATCGGCTTATCTTTACGCACCGGGCAATTTTGCGTAATATGGCGCTCAGTCACGCGGTTCCGCCGTTGAGCCGTGCTGTTCCGTCCGGTTTGGGCCTGGCTTGAAGTTGGTTCGCCGCCCCCGGTTCGTGCTCCCATCAATATGACCGATCAGAATCGGGCGAGCGCGTCTTCCGTTCCTTTCGTCTGTTCGTTGATCCGGTTCGTTTGACCACAGGGTCTGGCCTAGCTGCATGAATACCCAAGAGGCGAAGATCGTCCTCGAGACTGCTTTGATCTGTGCGCAGGAGCCGCTGAAGCTCGGCGATTTGCGTAAGCTCTTTGCCGACGGCGTGTCGGCTGACACGGTCCGCACGTTGCTCGAAGATCTGAAACAGGATTGGTCCGGCCGAGGCGTCGAACTGGTGGCGCTGGCAACCGGATGGCGCTTCCAGAGTAAGCCGGCGATGCGCCATTTTCTGGATCGCCTGCATCCCGAGAAGCCGCCGAAATATTCGCGCGCGGTGCTCGAAACGCTCGCGATCATCGCGTATCGGCAGCCGGTCACGCGCGGCGACATCGAAGAGATTCGCGGCGTCACGGTCAATACGCAGGTGGTGAAGCAGCTCGAGGATCGCGGCTGGATAGAGGTGATCGGCCATCGCGACGTGCCGGGCCGCCCGGCGCTGTACGCGACGACCAAGCAGTTCCTCGACGACCTCGGCCTGAAGGCGCTCGACGATCTGCCGGCGCTCGAGGAGCCCGCGGCGAACATCGAGGCCGCGCTGCTTGCCCAACAGGCGATGGATTTCGACGGCGATGCGGCGGTTGCGGAAGCGGAGCCGGAGGCCGTCGAACCGGCGGCCGACGAGCCGCATGACGCACCGAATGAATTGCCGGTCGACGCTGCCACGGGCGCAGCGTCGACGCAGGAAACGCCGAATCGCGATACGCTGCAAGCTGATCGCGCCCAGGCGGAGCAGGGCGGCGCCGAAGCAGCGCCGGCCGGCGTGCAGCCCGAGCCGCTGCACGAGCAATGGAACGAGGAAGACCGCAAGCCGGCCGCCGATGCGGCTGCCGGAGACGGAGCGGAAGCGGCCGGCGACATGCCGGGCGAGGCTGGCCAGGCCGATGCCTCGCGCTCCCGTCCCGCGGACGGCGAGATGCTGGACGATACGTCCGACAGCCTGGCCGATGCCGTACGCAGTGCGAGCGCGCCCCGCGGCGCCGACGCGCTGCCCGACGACGAAGCAGAACCCGAACAGCGCCGCGCCTGATCGCGGCCGACTTCTTGCCGCGCCCGGGCCGGGCGCGAGACCTGACATTTTGAGGTTGTTTTGACAGATATCCACGATATTGAATCGTCCGCGCCTGCCGTGCAGGCCGCGCGTGCTGACGATGCGCCGGAGCAGGACGCTGGCGCCGCGGGTGGTGACGAACGTCCCCGTCGCGGCCTGCGGCGCGGCCCGCGCAGCCTGATCGCGCGCCGGCGCGCTGCTGCCAAATCGAAGGGCGCCGATGGCGAACCGCAAGGCGGCGAAGCCGCGGATGCGCCGCCGGCCGACGCTGCCGACGCGCAACCCGCGCGTGCGCCGCGCAAGGACGCAGCGGCCAAGGGCGGCCGCAAGCCGGCCGGCAAGCGCGAAGGTGCGGCCAAGGCCGCGCAGGGCGGTCAGGGGCGGCGCGGCGGCGCGGCCAAAACCGACGGCGCCGTCGCGAATGCCGGCACCGAGGCGGCATCGCAGGACGATCTGTTCGCCTACGTGACGTCGCCGGCGTTCGACGCGGACAACGCCGCGGGCGGCAGCGGCGTGCGTGCGCCGATGCTGCGCCGCGGCCGCGCCCAGCCGGCGAATAAGCGCGTGCTGTCGCCGGACGACGATGCGCCGAAGCTCCACAAGGTGCTGGCGGAAGCCGGCATGGGTTCGCGCCGCGAAATGGAAGAGCTGATCGTTGCCGGCCGCGTGTCGGTGAACGGTGAGCCCGCGCACATCGGCCAGCGCATCATGCCGACCGACCAGGTCCGCATCAACGGCAAGCCGGTCAAGCGCAAGCTGCCCAACAAGCCGCCGCGCGTGCTGCTGTACCACAAGCCGACCGGCGAAATCGTCAGTCACGCCGACCCGGAAGGTCGTCCGTCGGTGTTCGATCGCCTGCCGCCGATGAAGACGGCGAAATGGCTGGCGGTCGGCCGTCTCGACTTCAACACCGAAGGTCTGTTGATGCTGACGACGTCGGGCGATCTCGCGAACCGTTTCATGCATCCGCGCTACAGCGTCGAGCGTGAATACGCGGTGCGCGTGGTCGGCGAGCTGTCCGAGGGGATGCGTCAGAAGCTGCTGCACGGTGTCGAGCTCGACGACGGTCCGGCGAACTTCCTGCGCATCCGCGATGGCGGCGGCGAAGGCACGAACCACTGGTATCACGTCGCACTGGCCGAGGGCCGCAACCGCGAAGTGCGGCGGATGTTCGAGGCGGCCGGCCTGATGGTGAGCCGCCTGATCCGCACGCGTCACGGCCCGATTCCGCTGCCGCGCGGGCTCAAGCGCGGTCGTTGGGAAGAGCTCGACGAGGCGCAGGTGCGCAAGCTGATGGCGACCGTCGGCCTGAAGGCGCCGTCCGAAGAAAAGGGCAAGCGCGCCGGCGGCCAGCAGGAGCGCCGCCAACCCGATCCGATGCAGACGTCGATGGGCTTCATCAGCCGCGAGCCGGTGCTGACGACGCATGGTCAGCTCGATCAGCCGCGTCGCGGCGGCGGCCGGCGCGGCGCGCCCGGCCTGCCTGGCCTGAGCGGCTACGGCAGCCTGCCGGTTGCGCCGTCGGGCTATGGCAATCGCTCGGGCGGTCGCGATGTCGACGGCAATCGTGCGTCGTATGGCGCCGGTCCGAAGCGTGAAGGCGCGGGTGGCAAGCGAGGCGCCGGCAAGGGCGGCCCGCGCACCGCGAACGGCAATCGTGCCGACGGCGCCGGCAACGGCGGTGCGCGCGGCGGCCAGCGTCCGCAGCGCAATCGCTCGCGCGGTCGCTGACCGTTCGCGCAAACGACGGCGGCATGACGCCGCCGATGTGCCGGCGAAATCGGCGCACGCCGATTCGGCCGGTATCTCGCCCGCTGTTTTCGACTGTATATATGTCGTGTTGCCGGATTGTGCCGCGTGGTCGGGCAGTCCGGCTTCGCATTTTTGGCCGGTAAAGGCGGGCTGAACGCTGCTTTAACCGGCTGGCTTGGCGATTGCGCTAAAAAACGCTATAATCGCGGAGTCGCTGGGCGTACGGATTCAATGTGCGGCTCAGGTGCGACCACCAGTAAGAGAAGATGGGCGTTCCGCCCATTTTTTTTTGCTGAAACGGTTAGGCATCTCGGGTAGCGCTTCCTGCGCCGGCTAAGGCGCGCGCCCGCGGGTGAATCGCGAGCGGCGGGCGCGAACACCTGAGAGGACACTGTGCAACTGACGGAACTGATAGAAACCACGGTCACCGGGCTCGGCTATGAGCTCGTGGATCTCGAGCGCACCGGGCGCGGCATGCTTTGCATCTATATCGATCAGCCTGCCGGCATTTCGCTCGACGATTGCGAAAAGGTGACGCGTCAGCTCCAGCACGTCTTGACGGTCGAAAACATCGATTACGAACGGCTCGAAGTCTCGTCCCCGGGGCTCGACCGCCCGTTGAAGAAACTGGCCGACTTCGAGCGCTTCGCCGGCAGCGAAGTTTCCGTGACCTTGAAAAAGCCGCTGGACGGGCGCAAGACGTACCGGGGCATTCTGCACGCGCCGAATGGCGAAACGATCGGTTTGGAATTTGAGAGGAATAAGGGCGAGGCCGCCATGCTGGATTTCACGCTGGCCGATATCGACAAAGCCCGCCTGATTCCGCAAGTTGACTTTAGGAGCCGCAAATAATGAGTCGCGAAGTGTTGATGCTGGTGGATGCGCTGGCGCGCGAGAAAAACGTCGACAAGGATGTGGTGCTGGGCGCCCTCGAGGCCGCGCTCGCTTCCGCTTCCAAGAAGCTGTTCGACGAAGGCGCCGAAATCCGCGTCCATATCGATCGCGAAAGCGGCGAGCACGAAACCTTCCGTCGCTGGCTCGTCGTGCCCGACGAGGCAGGCTTGCAGGAGCCGGATCGCGAGATCCTGCTGTTCGAAGCACGTGAGCAGAAGCCCGACGTCGAAGTCGGCGAATTCATCGAGGAACCGGTGCCGTCGATCGAGTTCGGCCGGATCGGCGCGCAGGCTGCCAAGCAGGTGATCCTGCAGAAGGTGCGCGACGCCGAGCGCGAGCAGATCCTGAACGACTACCTCGAGCGCGGCGAAAAGATCATGACCGGTACGGTCAAGCGCCTCGACAAGGGCAACTTCATCGTCGAATCGGGCCGCGTCGAAGCGCTGCTGCGCCGCGACCAGTTGATCCCGAAGGAAAACCTGCGCGTGGGCGACCGCGTGCGTGCGTACATCGCGAAGGTCGACCGCACCGCGCGCGGCCCGCAGATCGAACTGTCGCGTACCGCGCCCGAGTTCCTGATGAAGCTGTTCGAGATGGAAGTGCCGGAAATCGAGCAGGGCCTGCTCGAGATCAAGGCGGCCGCGCGCGATCCGGGCGTGCGCGCGAAGATCGGCGTGATCGCATACGACAAGCGCATCGATCCGATCGGCACCTGCGTCGGCATCCGCGGCTCGCGCGTGCAGGCCGTGCGCAACGAGCTCGGTGGCGAAAACATCGACATCGTGCTATGGTCGGAGGATCCCGCCCAGTTCGTGATCGGCGCGCTCGCGCCGGCAGCCGTCCAGTCGATCGTCGTCGATGAAGAAAAGCACTCGATGGACGTCGTCGTCGACGAGAACGAGCTGGCCGTCGCGATCGGCCGCAGCGGTCAGAACGTTCGCCTTGCCAGCGAACTGACCGGCTGGCAAATCAACATCATGACGCCGGACGAATCCGCCCTGAAGCAGGGCGAAGAACGCGAACGGCTGCGTGCATTGTTCATGGCGCGTCTCGACGTCGATGAAGAAGTCGCCGACATCCTGATCGACGAGGGCTTCACGAGCCTCGAAGAGATCGCCTACGTGCCGCTCAACGAAATGCTCGAAATCGAGGCGTTCGACGAGGACACCGTGCACGAACTGCGCAACCGCGCACGCGACGCGCTGCTGACGATGGCGATCGCGAACGAAGAAAAGGTTGAGAACGCTGCGCTGGATCTGAAGAGCCTCGACGGCATCACGCCGGAGTTGCTCACGAAGCTGGCCGAACACGGCGTGCAGACGCGCGACGATCTCGCCGAGCTTGCTGTGGATGAACTGGTCGACATGACCGGAGTGGAAGAGGATGCCGCTAAGGCGTTGATCATGAAAGCACGTGAACATTGGTTCCAGTGAGAAATGACCATGGCGCACTGATTTGATGGCGGCCGTATGGCCTGACCCGATGCTAACCGCAAGGAATCGGTCCTTGCACTAAGAGGAATGAATGGCGAGTAACAACGTAGCCCAATTTGCCGCGGAACTGAAAATGCCTGCTGGTGTGCTGCTCGAACAGCTGCAGGCAGCGGGCGTCCAGAAAGCGAGTGAAGACGATGCGCTGTCCGAGACGGACAAGGCGCGTCTGCTCGATCATTTGCGCAAGTCGCACGGCGCAACCGACGGCGACAAGCGCAAGATCACGCTGACCCGCAAGCATACGTCGGAGATCAAGCAGTCTGACGCGACGGGCAAGGCTCGCACCATTCAGGTCGAGGTCCGCAAGAAGCGTACGTTCGTCAAGCGCGACGACGTCGCCGAAGGTGCGGAACAGGGTCAGGCGCAAGTCGCCGAAGCGGACGACGATGCAGAACTGAAGCGTCGCGAGGAAGAAGCGCGCCGCGAAGCCGAGCTGCTCGAGCAGCAGGCGCAGGAGCTGCGCGAGCGTCAAGAGCGCCTCGAGCGTGAAGAAGCCGAGCGCCGCGCCCGCGAGGAAGCGGCCGAAGCCGAGCGCCGTCGTGCCGAAGAAGAGGCAGCGGCCAAGCGTGCGGCGGCGGAAGCCGCAGCGGCGCAGCAGGCTGCCGCGCAGCAAGCCGCCGAAGCGAAGCAGGAAGCGCCGGGCGCGCAGTCCGCGCAGGAAGAAGCACGCGCGGCTGCCGAGCGTGCAGCGCAGCGCGAAGCGGCGAAGAAGGCCGAGGACGCAGCCCGAGAGGCGGCGGACAAGGCGCGCGCCGAGCAGGAAGAGATTCGCAAGCGTCGCGAGGCGGCCGAAGCCGAAGCGCGCGCGATTCGCGAAATGATGAACACGCCGCGCAAGGCAGTCGTGAAGGCCGTCGAGCCGCCGAAGCCGGTCGAGGCACCGAAGCCCGCCGAGGCGAAGGGCACGCTGCACAAGCCGGCGAAGCCGGCAGGCGCAGGCGTGCAGGCACGTCCGGCCGTGAAGAAGCCGGCCGGTGCGACGCCGGCCACGACGCAGGCGCCGGCAGCAGGCGCGGGCGACCGCAACAAGAAGCCGGGCGGCGGCAAGGGCGGCTGGCAGGACGACGCAGCGAAGCGTCGCGGCATCAAGACGCGCGGCGATTCGAGCGGCGGCGTCGACCGCGGCTGGCGCGGCGGCCCGAAGGGGCGCGGCCGTCACCAAGACAGCGCATCGACGTTCCAGGCACCGACCGAACCGATCGTGCGTGAAGTGCACGTGCCGGAAACCATTTCGGTTGCCGATCTCGCGCACAAGATGTCGATCAAGGCCTCGGAAGTCATCAAGGTGATGATGAAGATGGGCCAGATGGTCACGATCAACCAGGTGCTCGACCAGGAAACGGCGATGATTGTCGTCGAGGAACTGGGCCACCGTGCGGTCGCGGCCAAGCTGGACGATCCGGAAGCGCTGCTGGTCGAAGGCGAAACGAGTTCGGACGCCGAGCAGCTGCCGCGTCCGCCGGTCGTCACGGTGATGGGTCACGTCGACCACGGCAAGACCTCGCTGCTCGACCACATCCGCCGCGCGAAGGTTGCCGCAGGCGAAGCGGGCGGCATTACGCAGCACATCGGCGCATACCACGTCGAAACGCCGCGCGGCGTCATCACGTTCCTCGACACGCCGGGTCACGAGGCCTTCACGGCCATGCGTGCACGCGGCGCGAAGGCGACCGACATCGTGGTGCTGGTGGTGGCGGCCGACGACGGCGTGATGCCGCAGACGAAGGAAGCCATCGCTCACGCGAAGGCGGGCGGTGTGCCGATCGTCGTGGCGATCAACAAGATCGACAAGCCGGAAGCGAACCCGGATCGCGTCAAGCAGGAGCTGGTCGCGGAAGGCGTCGTGCCGGAAGAGTACGGCGGCGATTCGCCGTTCGTGCCGGTGTCGGCGAAGACGGGCGCAGGCATCGACGATCTCCTCGAGAACGTGCTGCTGCAGGCCGAAGTGCTGGAACTGAAGGCACCGGTCGAGGCGCCGGCCAAGGGTATCGTGATCGAAGCGAAGTTGGACAAGGGCAAGGGCCCGGTCGCGACGATCCTGGTGCAGTCGGGTACGCTGAACCGCGGTGACATCGTGCTGGCAGGCTCGGCTTACGGCCGCGTGCGTGCGATGCTCGACGAGAACGGCAAGCCGACGAAGGAAGCCGGCCCGTCGATCCCGGTCGAAATTCAGGGTCTGTCGGAAGTGCCGGGCGCAGGCGAGGAAGTGATCGTGCTGCCGGACGAGCGCAAGGCGCGCGAAATCGCGTTGTTCCGCCAGGGCAAGTTCCGCGACGTCAAGCTGGCGAAGCAGCAGGCCGCGAAGCTGGAAAGCATGCTCGAGCAGATGGGCGAAGGCGAAGTGCAGAACCTGCCGCTCATCATCAAGGCCGACGTGCAGGGCTCGCAGGAAGCACTCGTGCAGTCGCTGCTCAAGCTGTCGACCGACGAAGTGCGTGTGCAGATCGTGCACAGCGCGGTGGGCGGCATCAGCGAAAACGACGTCAACCTCGCGACGGCATCGAAGGCGGTCATCATCGGCTTCAACACGCGTGCGGATGCACAGGCGCGCAAGCTGGCCGAAGCGAACGGCATCGACATCCGCTACTACAACATCATCTATGACGCAGTGGATGAGGTGAAGGCGGCGATGTCGGGCATGCTGGCGCCGGAGAAGCGCGAAGTCATCACCGGTATGGTCGAGGTGCGCCAGGTGTTCAAGGTGCCGAAGATCGGTACGGTCGCCGGCTGTATGGTCACCGACGGTATCGTCAAGCGCTCGTCGTCGGTGCGCGTGCTGCGCAACAACGTCGTGATCTTCACGGGCGAACTCGAATCGCTGAAGCGCTTCAAGGACGACGTGAAGGAAGTCAAGCAAGGCTTCGAGTGCGGTATGTCGGTGAAGAACTTCAACGACATCGTCGAAGGCGACCAGTTCGAAGTCTTCGAAGTGACCGAAGTCGCCCGTACGCTGTAATCGTCGCGTATCGGCTCGTGGGCGGGGCAGGCTTGGGCCTGTCCCGCCCATTTTCATGGCGGCGCGCCAACGGTGCGCCGCTTCATCCTGATAAACGGATCACGGATCGATCATGTCCAGGAAACGTACTTCCCCCAATCGCAACGTACAGATCGCCGACCAGATTCAGCGCGATCTGTCCGAGCTCATCATGCGCGAGGTCAAGGATCCGCGCATCGGCATCGTGACCATCCAGAGCGTGGAGCTCACGCCGGACTACGCGCACGCGAAGGTCTACTTCACGGCGCTCACCGGCGATCCCGAGAAGACGCAGGAAGCGCTGAACCACGCGTCGGGCCATCTGCACAACCTGTTGTTCAAGCGCCTGCACATTCACACGGTGCCGACGCTGCATTTCCATTACGACCAGACGATCGAGAAGGCCGTCGAGATGTCGCGGCTGATCAAGGAAGCCAACTCGACGCGCGCGAAGGACGACGACGAAGCCGGCGCGCCCGCGCAGGACGATTGAGCGCACGCGCCTATGACGACTGCAGCTCCCCAACGTCCGCGCGTGCCGCGGCGCGCGCTCGACGGCGTGCTTCTGCTCGACAAGCCGGTCGGCCTGTCGAGCAACGACGCACTGATACGCGCGAAGCGCCTGTTGCTCGCGAAGAAGGCCGGTCATACCGGCACGCTGGATCCGCTCGCCTCGGGGCTGTTGCCGCTGTGCTTCGGTGAGGCGACGAAGTTTTCGCAGGACCTGCTGGAAGCGGACAAGACCTACGAAGCGACGATGCGTCTCGGCGTGCGCACGACCACCGGCGACGCGGAAGGCGACGTGCTCGAGACGCGCGCGGTCGCATGCGATCGCGCGGCAGTGGCGGCGGCGCTCGCGCGCTTCACCGGCGACATCGTGCAGGTGCCGCCGATGTACTCGGCGCTCAAGCGCGACGGCAAGCCGCTGTATGAATATGCGCGGGCCGGACAGACCGTCGAGCGCGAAGGCCGCAACGTGACGATCCATGCGCTCGACCTGCTCGATTGCGCGCTGCCGGACGTGACGTTCCGCGTGACCTGCAGCAAGGGCACCTACGTGCGTACGCTCGCCGAGGACATCGGCGAAGCGCTCGGTTGCGGCGCGCATCTGACGATGCTGCGCCGTACCGGGGTCGGCGCGTTGACGCTCGAGCACGCGGTGACGCTCGACGCACTGTCGGACGCTGCCGAAGCGGCGCGCGACGCGTGGCTTCAGCCGGTCGACGCGCTGCTGTCGACGTTCCCGCTGGTGCGTCTCGACGACGCCAGCGCGAAGCGGTTCCTGCACGGGCAGCGCCTGCCGCTGTCGGCGCTCGATCCGATCGATGCGGCCGAAGGCGCGCGCGTGCGCGTGTACGACGCGCAGCGGCTGCTGGGCGTCGCACGCAAGGCGAGCGGCGTGCTCGCACCCGAGCGTCTCGTCGTGACGGCCGCCTGACCGGCCGCGCGCAAGCGCGGCGTCGGAACGAAAAAAGCCCGGCTGTCGCCGGGCTTTTGCATTGCATGCGTTCGCGCGTGCCGCTCAGTGCGCCGCCGACGCCGCCGCACCCGCATCGCCGCCGCCCGCGCGTTCGGGCTTGGTGATCCAGATCAGTCCGATCAGCAGCACGAAGATCGCCGCCGAGATGTAGAACAGATCGTTCACGCCGAGCTGGGCCGCCTGCTGCGTGGCCATGTTGTTGATGAGGCCGTGCGCCTGGTCCGGCGTCAGCCCGAGCTTGCCCATCTGCGTGACGGCCTGATTGAACGTCGGGTTGTACACGTTGGTCTGCTCGACCAGTTGCGCGTGGTGGAAGTTGTTGCGGTGATCCCACGCGGTCTGGAAGATCGACGTGCCGATGCCGCCGCACATGATCCGCACGAAGTTCGACAGGCCCGATGCCGCGGGAATGCGGTGGCCGGGCAGGCCGGACAGCGTGATCGACACCAGCGGGATGAAGAAGCCGGCCATCGCGATGCCCTGCACGAGCGTCGGCAGCGTCAGCGACCACTCGTCGACGTCGGTCGTGTAGCGCGAGCGCATCCAGAAGCACAGCGCGAACGTCAGGAACGCGGCCGTTGCGATATAGCGCGGATCGGTGCGCGGCAGGAACTTGCCGGTCAGCGGCGACAACAGGATCGCGAACAAGCCGACGGGCGCCATCACGAGGCCCGCATCGGTGGCGGTGTAGCCGATCTGCGTCTGCAGCCACAGCGGCAACAGCACGAGGTTGCCGAAGTAGAGACCGTAGCCGACGGCGAGCGCGATCGTGCCGCCCGTGAAATTGCGGATGCGGAACAGCGACAGGTCGACGACCGGATGTTCGGCGGTCAGCTCCCAGATCACGAAGAACGCGAACGAGACGACGGCGATCAGTGCGAGCGCGACGATCGTCGTCGACGCGAACCAGTCGAGATCCTTGCCCTTGTCGAGCATGATCTGCAGCGAGCCGACCCACAGCACCAGCAGCGCGAGGCCGACGCCGTCGATCGGCGCGCGGCGCACCGTCGATTCGCGCGTGCGATAGATCGACCACGTGGCGAGCGCAGCGGCGATGCCGACCGGGATGTTCACGTAGAAGATCCACGGCCACGAGTAGTTGTCCGAGATCCAGCCGCCGAGAATCGGCCCCGCGACCGGCGCGATCAGCGTCGTCATCGACCAGAGCGCGAGCGCCATCGGCGCTTTCGCGCGCGGATAGCTCGACAGCAACAGCGATTGCGACAGCGGAATCATCGGCCCGGCGACCGCGCCCTGCAGCACGCGCGACGCGAGCAGGAACGGCAGGGTCGGCGCGAGCCCGCACATCCACGACGAAATGACGAACAGGATGATCGACGCGAGGAACAGGCGCACCTGTCCGAAGCGGTCGGTCAACCAGCCCGTCAGCGGCACGGAGATCGCGTTCGCGACCGCGAACGACGTGATGACCCACGTGCCCTGGTCGGACGACACGCCGAGGTCGCCCGAGATGGTCGGGATCGCGACGTTCGCGATCGACGTGTCGAGCACGTTCATGAACACGGCGAGCGACACCGCGATCGTTCCGAGCACGAGTTGCCCGCCCTGCAGCGGCGGGTAGGAGACTGGAGCCTGTGCCATGTCGGTAGTTGTCCGGTGTCGAAGCCGTTACATCATCTTCGCGGCGGTGCCCGTCTTCGCCGCAGCCGCGGCCGATGCCAGCGCGTTGCCGCCGGCGTTCGCGGCGATGATGCGGGCGATTTCCGCGTCGGCTTCGTCGCCGTACTTCGCGAATACGTCGGTCTCGTAGACGGTGTTGTGTGCGTTGGCGAGCTGATCGCCGCGCTCGTCCTTGATGTCGACGTCGACCTGCATCGACAGCCCGATGCGCAGCGGATGCTTGTCGAGATCCTTCGGATCGATCTCGATCCGCACCGGCAGGCGTTGCACGACCTTGATCCAGTTGCCGGTCGCGTTCTGCGCCGGCAGCAGCGAGAACGCCGAGCCCGTGCCGGCCGAGAAGCCGACGACCTTGCCGTGGTAGACCGCCGACGAGCCGTAGATGTCGGCCGTCAACTCGACCGGCTGGCCGATGCGCATGTGCCTGAGCTGCACTTCCTTGAAGTTGGCATCGACCCACACCGCGTTCAGCGGCACGACCGACATCAGCGGCGTGCCCGGCGACACGCGCTGGCCGACCTGCACCGAGCGCTTCGCGACATAGCCGGTGACCGGCGCGGGCAGCACGTTGCGCGCGTTCGCGAGGTAGGCGTCGCGAACCTTCGCGGCCGCGGCCATCACGTTCGGATGCGACGCGATCGTCGTGTTGGCGGTCAGCGCGCGGTTCGACGCGAGTTCCTGCTGCGCGGCGTCGACCGATGCCTGCGCGGCGCGTACCGCGTCGCGCGCATGCGAGATTTCTTCCTGCGACACGGCGCCCGTCTGCGCGACGGCCAGCCGGCGGCGCAGGTCGTCCTGCGCCTTCGACAGGTCGGACTGGCGCAGCGCGACTTGCGCACGGTACTGATCGTCGTTGACGAACAGGCCGCGCACCTGACGCACCGTCTGCGCGAGATTGGCCTCGGCCTGCTGAAGCGCGATCTGCGAATCGGCCGGATCGAGCACGACGAGCGGGTCGCCGGCCTTGATCGTCTGCGTGTCGTCGGCCTTCACGGCGATCACCGTCCCGGTGACCTGCGGCGTGATCTGCACGACGTTGCCGTTCACGTATGCGTCGTCGGTTTCCTCATGGAAACGCGCGACGAGGAAGTAGTACAGACCGTACGCGATGGCCGCGATCACGATCACCGCGATCAGCAGCGTCATCATCCGTTTGCGCTTGCCGTTGTTCTGCGGCTGGGCGCCGGCCGCGTTTTGTTGAGGGTCGCTCATGGCGATTTTCTCCGTCCGTTATTTCGAGTGTCTGCGTAGTGGTGGCGCCGGATCAGTTGGCGGCCTGCCTTGTTTGCGTTTTCTGTTGTTCTGCGTCGGGCGCCGCGAGCCGCGTGCCGGTTGCGTCGAAGCCGCCGCCGAGCGCCTTGATCAGCGCGAGCTGCATGTCGCGCCGGCGCATCTTCAGGTTCGTGACCGTCTGTTCCGATGCGAGGCGGTTGCTGTCGGCGGTGAGCACCTGCAGCTGCGGCGACAGGCCGGCCTTGTAGCGGATCACGGCCAGGTCATAGGCGCGCGTCGATGCGTCGAGCGCACGCTGCGCGTCGTCCATCTGGCGGTCGGCCGCGCGGATCGACGCGACCTGCGTCGCCACGTCGTTCAGCGCGCCGATCAGCGTCTGGTTGTAGTTCGCGACCGACAGGTCGAAGTCCGCATAGCGGCCCTTGAGCTGCGCACGCAATGCGCCGGCATCGAAGATCGGCAGGTGGATGGCCGGGCCGAACTGCGCCTGGCGGCTCGCGAAGTTCAGGAATTTGCCCCAGCCGAACGCATCGAAGCCGAAGCCGGCCGCGAGGTTCACGTCGGGGAAGAACTCGGCCTTCGCCTCCTTCACGTCGTGCATCGCGGCTTCCACCTGCCAGCGCGCGGCGACGATGTCGGGGCGGCGCGCCACGAGGTCGGCCGGCAGGTTGCCGGGCAGGGCGACCGCGCCGGACGGGTTCATCACCGGCGCGGCGATCTGCAGCCCGCGGTCCGGCCCCTTGCCGAGCAGCGCGGCGAGCTGGTAGCGCACGGTCGTGATCTGGCCGTCGAGGTCGGACAGCGACGCCTGCGTCGTCGCGATGTTGCCGCGGGCGGTCTGACGCTCGACATTCGTGTCGAGGCCGGCCGACACGCGACCGTCGGTGATCTTGCCGACCGTCTGACGGTTGGTGATCTCGCGCTGCGCGATGTCGCGCAGCGCATACAGTTGCGCGAGCGAGTTATAGGTGCGGGCGACCGACGACGCGAGCGTGATGCGCGCCTGCTGCATGTCCGCTTCGGCGGCCTTTTCCTGCGACACGGCGGTGTGCAGCCGCTCGCGATTCTTGCCCCACAGGTCGAGATCCCACGACGCGCTCGCGAGCACATTGTTCTCGCTGTACCACTGGCCGCCGTATGGGGGCGGGAATAGCGCATTGGAAGAATAGAGCTCGCGCGTCCACGAGTAGCTCGCTTCGGCCTTCGGCATCAGGTTCGAGCGCGACGATTCGATATACGACGACGCCTTCGCGATCCGCGCCTGCGCCTGCGCGATCGATGGATTGCCCTGGAGCGCCTCGTCGATCAGCTTCGGCAGCTGCGGATCGCCGAACTGGCTGGCCCAGTCGAGCGTCGGCCACTGGCCGCCCTGGGCTGGCAGGCTTTGCGCCGATTCGAATTGCGACGCGGGCGCGATCTGCTTGTCGCTCTTGATGCCGATATAGTTTGCGCAGCCCGCCAGCGCCAGCGCGGCAACTGCGGCGGCGACGGCGGTGCGGCACGACCCGGCGCGCACGGACAACGTGGAGGATTTCATCGCGCTGTTCCCTGACTCGGAATGAATGATGGACACTGCAAGGATTTCCTTACATTAATCTGTCAAAAGTAATTGTTATGGCAACTATTACGTGATGCTATTGCCCGCGTTCTCGCAATAATTGCTGAGAATGCGGCGCAGCATGCTCTTCAAAAATCCGACTTCTTCCGGCGTGAAGCCCTCGAGCAGCTCGTCGAGCACGCTGCGGAACACGGGCGGCAACCGCTCGGCGAGCGCACGCCCTTCGTCCGTCAGCTCGAGGCGCACGACGCGGCGGTCCTCGATGCTGCGCACGCGGGACAGCAGCCCGCGCTTCTCGACGCGATCGAGCAGCCGCGTGACCGCGCTGGCGTCGATCCCATACTCGCGCGCCAGCTCCGCGGCCGTCGAACATTTGCCGACCGCGATCATGAACAGCATGCTCGCCTGCGTGCCGGTGATGCCGAGCTCTTCCTGCGTGCGCTGCGTGACGAGGTTGGTCATCACGGACTTCACGCGCGACATCAGATAACCGACGCTGTCGTTGATCTGGTACGAGGACAGCGGCGAAACGGGCGATTGAGAAGGAGAATCGGACATAAAACCCTGAAGCTGCAATAGTTGACTAGGCAGCAGTATAGGGGCAATTTGCTTGCCGCGGCAAATGTTAATCGAACAGGCAACGGCGCGCTGAAGGTGGGCGAATCACCTTGTCGGCGGCGGGGTTTTTGTCGCGGGTGGGCGCCGCCGGCGGGTGGGCGGGACGCGTCGGCGGGGCGGCCGAAGCGGCGTTGCTTGCTGCGATGCAACGGACGGTCCGGCTTTCGACATTCCGACGTGCTATAATTTGCGGTTTCCAAGCTGCAACGCGCGCGCACGTGTCCCGGTGACTGACGAGCGTGCGCGTTTGCGCGTTCAACGATTTCAGGTTTCTATGACCCGCGCCCTTCGCAACATCGCCATCATCGCTCACGTCGACCACGGCAAGACTACGCTCGTCGACCAACTGCTTCGCCAGTCCGGCACCTTCCGCGAGAACCAGCAGATTGCCGAGCGGGTGATGGACTCGAACGACATCGAAAAAGAGCGCGGGATCACCATCCTCGCGAAGAACTGCGCGGTCGAATACGAAGGCACGCACATCAACATCGTCGACACGCCGGGGCACGCGGACTTCGGCGGCGAGGTGGAGCGCGTGCTGTCGATGGTCGACTCGGTGCTGCTGCTGGTCGACGCGGTCGAAGGCCCGATGCCGCAGACGCGCTTCGTCACGAAGAAGGCGCTCGCGCTCGGTCTGAAGCCGATCGTCGTGATCAACAAGATCGATCGTCCGGGCGCGCGGATCGACTGGGTGATCAACCAGACCTTCGACCTGTTCGACAAGCTCGGTGCCACCGAAGAGCAGCTGGACTTCCCGATCGTCTACGCATCGGGCCTGAACGGCTACGCGTCGCTCGATCCGGCGACCCGCGAAGGCGACATGCGCCCGCTGTTCGAGGCGATCCTCGCGCACGTGCCGGTTCGCCCGGCCGATCCGGAAGCGCCGCTGCAGCTGCAGATCACGTCGCTCGACTATTCGACGTACGTCGGCCGCATCGGCGTGGGCCGCATCACGCGTGGTCGCATCAAGCCGGGTCAGCCGGTCGTGATGCGCTTCGGTCCGGAAGGCGAGGTGCTGAACCGCAAGATCAACCAGGTGCTGTCGTTCAAGGGGCTCGAGCGCGTGCAGGTCGAGTCGGCCGAAGCCGGCGACATCGTGCTGATCAACGGCATTGAAGACGTCGGCATCGGCGCGACGATCTGCGCGGTCGACACGCCCGAAGCGCTGCCGATGATCACCGTCGACGAACCGACGCTGACGATGAACTTCCTCGTCAACTCGTCGCCGCTGGCAGGCCGCGAAGGCAAGTTCGTGACGAGCCGCCAGATCCGCGACCGCCTGATGAAGGAACTGAACCACAACGTCGCGCTGCGCGTGAAGGACACCGGCGACGAAACCGTGTTCGAAGTGTCGGGCCGCGGCGAACTGCACCTGACGATCCTCGTCGAGAACATGCGCCGCGAAGGCTATGAGCTCGCGGTGTCGCGTCCGCGCGTCGTGATGCAGGAAATCGACGGCGTGAAGCACGAGCCGTACGAGCTGCTGACGGTCGACGTCGAAGACGAGCACCAGGGCGGCGTGATGGAAGAGCTCGGCCGCCGCAAGGGCGAGATGCTCGACATGGCGTCGGACGGCCGCGGCCGTACGCGTCTGGAATACCGCATCTCGGCGCGCGGCCTGATCGGCTTCCAGAGCGAATTCCTGACGCTCACGCGCGGCACGGGCCTGATGAGCCACATCTTCGACTCGTACGCACCGGTCAAGGAAGGCTCGGTGTTCGAGCGTCGCAACGGCGTGCTGATCTCGCAGGACGATGGCGCCGCGGTGGCGTACGCGCTGTGGAAGCTGCAGGATCGCGGCCGCATGTTCGTGAAGCCGGGCGACGCGCTGTATGAGGGCATGATCATCGGCATTCACAGCCGCGACAACGACCTGGTCGTGAACCCGATCAAGGGCAAGCAACTGACCAACGTGCGTGCGTCGGGCACCGACGAAGCCGTGCGCCTCGTGCCGCCGGTCCAGATGTCGCTCGAATATGCGGTCGAATTCATCGACGACGACGAACTCGTCGAAGTCACGCCGCAATCGATCCGTCTGCGCAAGCGCTTCCTGAAGGAACACGAGCGTCGTCGCGCAAGCCGTGAAGGCGCGGTCGACTGAGCATCGTGCGTTCCCGTGCATGACGAAAAAGGCTGCCTTCGGGCGGCCTTTTTTGCATTCGCTCGACGTGCAACCGAATAGCCGGCAAAACACTGTTTCCGCGCCTCGTGCCAATCCGGCAAAACCCCGCCACGCGGTGCTTTCGGGCACATTTCGGCGCGAACTCCGGTATCGGTTCTGTGATATGCTGCGCGCACGCAAGTTTAGGTCCTTCCAAGCAAGACTTGATTCGCAATCCGCTAAACGGTCAGGCCGTGTCGCGGAAGGTTGAGCAACCCGCTATTTCTCGAGAAGCTCGAAGAAAGGTGAGCGTAAAATGTCAGATGTAATGAAGCAGTTTCAGCTGAACTCCTATCTGTTCGGCGGCAATGCTTCGTACGTTGAAGAACTGTACGATGCATATCTCAACAATCCGGCGTCGGTGCCGGAAAACTGGCGAGAGTATTTCGACGCGCTGCAGAACGTGCCGGCAACGGACGGTTCGAATGCCAACGACGTCGCTCACTACCCGATCGTCGAATCGTTCGCCGAGCGTGCGAAGGCCAATGCCTTCATCCCGCGCGAAAGCGGCAGCAATCTGGCCACCGCGCGCAAGCAGGTTCATGTCCAGTCCCTGATCAGCGCCTATCGCTTCCTCGGCTCGCAATGGGCCAATCTGGATCCGCTGAAGCGTCGCGAACGTCCCGCCATCCCCGAGCTCGAACCTGCTTTCTACGACTTCTCCGAAGGCGACCTCGACCAGACGTACAGCGCAAGCAATCTGTACTTCGGTTTCGACCAGGCTTCGCTGCGCGACATCGTCAAGGGCCTGCGTGACACGTACTGCGGCACGATCGGCGCCGAGTACATGTACATCAGCGATCCGGAGCAGAAGCGCTGGTGGCAGGAGCGCCTCGAATCGACGCGCGCGACGCCGGCGTTCTCGGCCGACAAGAAGAAGCACATCCTGAATCGCCTGACGGCCGCCGAAGGCCTCGAGCGCTACCTGCACACCAAGTACGTCGGCCAGAAGCGCTTCTCGCTCGAAGGCGGCGAGAGCTTCATCGCGGCGATGGACGAAGTCGTCCAGCACGCGGGCAAGAGCGGCGTGCAGGAAATCATCATCGGCATGGCCCACCGCGGCCGTCTGAACGTGCTGGTCAACACGCTGGGCAAGATGCCGGCCGACCTGTTCGCCGAATTCGAAGGCAAGCACGTCGACGACCTGCCGGCCGGCGACGTGAAGTACCACAAGGGCTTCTCGTCGGACGTGTCGACGGAAGGCGGCCCGGTCCACCTGTCGCTCGCATTCAACCCGTCGCACCTCGAAATCGTGAACCCGGTGGTCGAAGGTTCGGCGAAGGCGCGGATGGACCGTCGCGGCGACGACGACGGCCTGCAGGTGCTGCCGGTGCAGATCCACGGCGACGCGGCATTCGCGGGCCAGGGCGTCGTGATGGAAACGCTGAACCTCGCGCAAACGCGCGGTTACGGCACGCACGGCACGCTGCACATCGTCATCAACAACCAGATCGGCTTCACGACGTCCGACCCGCGCGACGCGCGCTCGACGCTGTACTGTACCGACGTGGTCAAGATGATCGAAGCGCCGGTGCTGCACGTGAACGGCGACGATCCTGAAGCCGTCGTGCTCGCGATCCAGATCGCGATCGACTACCGGATGCAGTTCCACAAGGATGTCGTGATCGACATCGTGTGCTTCCGCAAGCTGGGTCACAACGAACAGGACACGCCGGCGGTCACGCAGCCGCTGATGTACAAGAAGATCGCGCAGCACCCGGGCACCCGTGCGCTGTACGCCGAGAAGCTGGTTCAGCAGGGCGTGATCACGGCGGAAGACGCGGACGGCTACGTGAAGGCGTACCGCAAGGCGATGGACGACGGCCACCACACCGTCGATCCGGTCCTGTCGAACTACAAGAGCAAGTACGCGGTCGACTGGGTGCCGTTCCTGAACCGCAAGTGGACGGACGCAGCCGATACGGCCGTGCCGCTCGCCGAACTGAAGCGCCTGGGCGAACGCATCACCACGGTCCCGGAAAACTTCAAGGTTCACCCGCTCGTCGAGCGCGTGATCAACGACCGCCGCAACATGGCGCGCGGCGACCAGCCGCTCGACTGGGGCATGGGCGAACACCTCGCATTCGCGTCGCTCGTCGCATCGGGCTATGCAGTGCGCCTGACCGGCCAGGACTCGGGCCGCGGCACGTTCACGCACCGTCACGCGGTGCTGCACGACCAGAACCGCGAGCGTTGGAACGACGGCACGTACGTGCCGCTGCAGAACATCGCCGACGGCCAGGCGAAGTTCACGGTGATCGACTCGGTGCTGTCGGAAGAGGCGGTGCTGGGCTTCGAATACGGTTACTCGACCGCCGAGCCGAACACGCTCGTGCTGTGGGAAGCGCAGTTCGGCGACTTCGTCAACGGCGCGCAGGTCGTGATCGACCAGTTCATCTCGTCGGGCGAAGTGAAGTGGGGCCGCGTGTCGGGCCTGACGATGCTGCTGCCGCACGGCTACGAAGGCCAGGGTCCGGAACACTCGTCGACCCGCATCGAGCGTTTCCTGCAACTGTGCGCGGATCACAACATGCAGGTCGTTCAGCCGACCACCCCGGCGCAGATCTTCCACCTGCTGCGTCGCCAGATGATCCGCCTGTTCCGCAAGCCGCTGATCATCGCTACGCCGAAGTCGCTGCTGCGCCACAAGGAAGCGGTGTCGGATCTGTCCGAGCTCGCGAAGGGCTCGTTCCAGCCGGTGCTGGGCGAAACCGACGGCGGCATCGACCCGAAGAAGGTCAAGCGTGTGCTGGCATGCTCGGGCCGCGTGTACTACGACCTCGTCGCGCACCGTCGCGAAGCGAAGGCGAACGACGTCGCGATCATCCGTATCGAGCAGCTGTATCCGTTCGCGCACAAGCAGTTCGAAGCGGAAATGAAGAAGTACGAGCACGCGACTGAAGTGGTCTGGGTGCAGGACGAGCCGCAGAACCAGGGCCCCTGGTTCTACGTCGAGCACCACCTGAAGGAAGGCATGAAGGAAGGGCAGAAGCTGGCATACAGCGGCCGCCCGGCTTCGGCCTCGCCGGCAGTTGGCTACTACGCGAAGCACTACGAGCAGCAGAAGGCCCTCATCGAAGGTGCATTCGGCCGCCTGAAGAGCACATCGATCGCGAAATAATCGACGTAAGCGAAACGGGAAGGCGCGCGGCGCTTTCCCGTCTCGTTTGGCCCGCGTGGCGCGTCGCGCGCCCTGGTGGCCGAGCGAGTCGCACGAACCTCGTCATTACCCAGATTAAGCATCCAGGAAAATCACATGGCTATCGTAGAAGTCAAAGTCCCCCAGCTTTCGGAGTCGGTTTCGGAAGCCACCATGCTGCAGTGGAAGAAGAAGCCGGGCGAAGCAGTCGCGCAGGACGAAATCCTGATCGAACTCGAGACCGACAAGGTCGTGCTCGAAGTGCCGGCACCGGCCGCGGGCGTGCTCGCACAAGTGCTGCAGAACGACGGTGACACCGTGGTCGCCGATCAAGTGATCGCGACGATCGACACCGAAGCGAAGGCAGGTGCTGCGCAAGCCGCAGCGGGCGCCGCGGAAGTGCAGCCGGCGGCAGCGCCGGCCGCAGCAGCACCGGCCGCACAGCCGGCTGCCGCAACGGCATCGAGCTCGGCCGCCGCATCGCCGGCCGCAGCGAAGCTGCTGGCCGAGAAGGGTCTGTCGACGGGCGACGTCGCAGGCTCGGGCCGCGACGGCCGCGTCACGAAGGGCGACGCGCTCGCCGCAGGCAGCGCACCGAAGGCTGCACCGGCCGCCGCACCGGCGAAGACCGCCGCTGCGAAGCCGTCGCTGCCGGAAGTGAAGGTCCCGGCATCGGCCACGACCTGGCTGAACGACCGTCCGGAACAGCGCGTGCCGATGTCGCGCCTGCGCGCGCGTATCGCCGAGCGTCTGCTCGAGTCGCAGCAAACGAACGCGATCCTGACGACGTTCAACGAAGTCAACATGCAGCCGGTCATGGACCTTCGCGCGAAGTACAAGGACAAGTTCGAGAAGGAACATGGCGTGAAGCTCGGCTTCATGTCGTTCTTCGTGAAGGCGGCCGTGCACGCGCTGAAGAAGTTCCCGCTGGTGAACGCGTCGATCGACGGTAACGACATCGTCTACCACGGCTACTTCGACATCGGTATCGCGGTCGGTTCGCCGCGCGGCCTGGTCGTGCCGATCCTGCGCAACGCGGATCAGCTGAGCCTCGCCGAGATCGAGAAGAAGATCGCCGAATTCGGCCAGAAGGCGAAGGACGGCAAGCTGTCGATCGAGGAAATGACGGGCGGTACGTTCTCGATCTCGAACGGCGGCGTGTTCGGCTCGATGCTGTCGACGCCGATCATCAACCCGCCGCAGTCGGCGATCCTCGGCGTGCACGCGACGAAGGAACGTCCGGTCGTCGAGAACGGCCAGATCGTGATCCGTCCGATCAACTACCTCGCGCTGTCGTACGACCACCGCATCATCGACGGCCGCGAAGCCGTGCTGTCGCTCGTCGCGATGAAGGATGCGCTCGAAGATCCGGCACGTCTGCTGCTCGACCTGTAAGCCGAGTCTCACCGCACTGACCCGTTCCGCACGCGCGCGCCTTCGCGCGCGCGTGCGGACGTACAAGTAGAAAGGATTGACATGTCCAAGGAATTTGACGTCGTCGTGATCGGCGCCGGCCCCGGCGGCTACATCGCCGCGATTCGCGCCGCGCAGCTCGGCAAGACCGTTGCCTGTATCGAGAAGTGGAAGAACCCGGCCGGCGCGCTGAAGCTCGGCGGCACCTGCCTGAACGTCGGCTGCATCCCGTCGAAGGCGCTGCTCGCGTCGTCGGAAGAGTTCGAAAACACGTCGCACCATCTGGCCGACCACGGCATCACGGTCGACGGCGTGAAGATCGACGTCGCGAAGATGCTCGGCCGCAAGGACGCGATCGTCGAGAAGATGACGAGCGGGATCGAGTTCCTGTTCAAGAAGAACAAGATCACCTGGCTCAAGGGCCACGGCAAGTTCACCGGCAAGACGGACGCCGGCGTGCAGATCGAAGTGAGCGGCGAAGGCGAAGCCGAAGTCGTCACCGCGAAGAACGTGATCATCGCGACGGGCTCGAAGGCGCGTCATCTGCCGAACATCCCGGTCGACAACAAGATCGTGTCGGACAACGAAGGCGCGCTGCGCTTCGACTCGGTGCCGAAGAAGCTCGCCGTGATCGGCGCAGGCGTGATCGGCCTCGAACTCGGCTCGGTGTGGCGTCGTCTGGGCGCCGACGTGACGGTGCTCGAAGCGCTGCCGGCGTTCCTCGGCGCAGCCGACGAAGCGCTCGCGAAGGAAGCGGCGAAGCTGTTCAAGAAGCAGGGCCTCGACATTCATCTCGGCGTGAAGATCGGCGACGTGAAGACGACCGCGAACGGCGTGTCGATCGCCTACACGGACAAGGACGGCAACGCGCAGACGCTCGACGCCGACCGCCTGATCGTGTCGGTCGGCCGTGTGCCGAACACCGACAACCTCGGCCTCGAGGCAATCGGCCTGAAGGCGAACGAGCGCGGCTTCATCGACGTGGACGACCACTGCCGCACGGCGGTGCCGAACGTGTATGCGATCGGCGACGTGGTGCGCGGCCCGATGCTCGCGCACAAGGCGGAAGACGAAGGCGTGCTGGTCGCGGAAGTGATCGACGGCCAGAAGCCGCACATCGACTACAACTGCATTCCGTGGGTGATCTACACGTACCCGGAAATCGCATGGGTCGGCAAGACGGAGCAGCAGCTGAAGGCGGAAGGCCGCGAGATCAAGTCGGGCAAGTTCCCGTTCTCGATCAACGGCCGCGCGCTCGGCATGAACGCGCCGGACGGTTTCGTGAAGATGATCGCGGACGCGAAGACCGACGAACTGCTCGGCGTGCACGTGATCGGCGCGAATGCGTCGGACCTGATCGCGGAAGCCGTGGTGGCGATGGAATTCAAGGCGGCGTCGGAAGACATCGCCCGCATCTGCCATCCGCACCCGTCGATGTCGGAAGTGATGCGCGAAGCGGCGCTCGCGGTCGACAAGCGCTCGCTGAACAGCTGAGCGCGGTATAGCGCCGGCCGGCGCTCGGCCGGCGCAGCCGTCTCATGACGAAGGCGGGCGGGAATTTCCCGCTCGCCTTCGTCTTTTCCGGTTTGCCCGATGAACGTCAACGAATACTACACGCGCGAACTGAGTACGCGCGGCTATCAGTCCGATCCCGCCCAGCGCGCGGCCGTCGATCGTCTGCAGCGCTGTTTCGACGAATGGGTCGAGTACAAGGGGCGCCGCTCGAACGCGTTCAAGAAGCTGATCAATCGTCCCGATCTGCCGCGCGGCGTCTACATGTGGGGCGGCGTCGGGCGCGGCAAGAGCTTCCTGATGGACAGCTTCTACGCGGTGGTGCCGGTGCAGCGCAAGACGCGCCTGCATTTCCACGAATTCATGCGGGAAGTCCATCGCGAGCTCGAGGAGCTGAAAGGGCAGGCCGATCCGCTCGACGAGCTCGCGCGACGTATCTCGAAACGCTACCGGCTGATCTGCTTCGACGAATTCCACGTGTCGGACATCGCCGACGCGATGATCCTGTACCGGCTGCTCGACCGGCTGTTCGACAACGGCGTGCAGTTCGTGATGACGTCCAACTACGATCCCGACGATCTCTATCCCGACGGCCTGCATCGCGACCGCATGCTGCCGGCGATCGCGCTGATCAAGCAGAAGCTCGACGTGCTGAACGTCGACGCGGGCGTCGACTATCGGCAGCGCACGCTCGCGCAGGTGCAGATGTATCACACGCCGCTCGGCGCCGACGCCGATCGCGAGCTGCGCCGTGCGTTCGCGAAGCTCGCCGCGGTGCCCGACGAGAGCCCGATCCTGCATATCGAGAAGCGCGAGCTGAAGGCGTTGCGCAAGGCGGACGGCGTCGTGTGGTTCGATTTCGCGACGCTGTGCGGCGGCCCGCGCTCGCAGAACGACTATCTCGAGCTGGCCAGCCGCTTCCACGCGATCGTGTTGTCCGAGGTGCCGCAGATGTCGCCGCGGATGGCGTCCGAGGCGCGGCGCTTCACGTGGCTGATCGACGTGCTGTACGACCACAAGGTCAAGCTGCTGATGTCGGCCGCGGTGCCGGCCGAGCAGTTGTACGTCGAAGGGCCGATGGCGAACGAGTTTGCCCGCACGGTATCGCGGATCGTCGAAATGCAATCGAAGGAGTACCTCGAAGCGCCGCGCCGCATCGTCGATACTTCGCTGACCTGAGCGCGGCTGCCGCAAGTCATGCGCTTCAATCGTCAATTCCGGTCAAATTGCCTCAATTTGACGGTATTTTCGGATTTGTCTTATAGTCGCCGAAAAGGTCGGGCGATATCGTGTGTCATGGTTCCTGAGGCTGGAGATGTCCATGACACCGTATCGCGATCTGACCGACCAGGAGTGGCGCTCCATCGTGCCGCTTCTGCCTGAAATGAAGCCGCGCACCGAATTGCGCGGTCGGCCACTGGCCAACACACGCGCCGTGCTGAACGGCGTGCTGTGGGTGATCTACAGCGGCGCGACATGGTCCGCGATGCCGCGTCGCTACCCTTCGTATCAGACCTGCCATCGCCGCTTCAAGGCCTGGCACGACACGGGCACGTTGATGCAGGTGATGAGCGTGCTGTACGGCGAGGCGGGCGTGAACCTGTGCAATGCGCTGTCCGCGCGGATGCGCAAGCACTGCCAACCGGATGCGGTAGCGGTGCCCGATGCCGCCGTGCCGGCCTACGTTGCACATGGCAAGCGTGCAGCCGCCGACACGATGGAGCTCGCGACGTGACGTCGTGCGATTTCACTATCGTGCGCGCATAAAAAATCGGCCTGACGACGTTGTCGCAGGCCGATTTTTCATTGCATCGCGCGCATCGACGCGCGCTGCATTACTGCGCGCGCACCCAGGTCTGCGAGCGGCCGAGCAGCGATACGCCGATGTAGCCGCGCACGACCAGCTTCTGGCCGCCGTCTTCCAGCGACATCTTGCACTTGTAGACCTTGCCGTTTTCCGGATCGAGGATGTTGCCGCCGTCCCAGTGGTCGCCGTCCTTCTTCATCGCCTTGATGATCGTCATGCCCTTGATGAGCTGATCCTTGCGTTCGTCCGTGCATGCGGTGCAGCGGCGATCGGGCGTGTCGTTCGCGCCGAGGCCCTTGACGACCTTGCCCGACAGCGAGCCGTCGCCATCTTCGGCGATCTGCACGAGGGCCTTCGGCGCGTGCGTGTTGTCGTCGATCGTCTGCCACATGCCGACGGGGCTGTCGGCCTGAGCGAAGGTGGGGGCAGCGCAAGCGAGCAGTGCGCCGGCGACGGCCAGTGCGCGCAACGGGCGGGTCAGTTGAACCATTGTCTTCCTCCTTGTTTCGTGTCGTGTTCGATTCGCTCGCACGACCGCCTGCATAGGGCGGTGGCATGTTGCGAGCCACGTCAGAATACGTGAAACAGCGTGCCGCGTTTGATAGACGGGACTCTAATCTAAACGGCCCGCCACATGCGGGCCGTGCGCTGCGCAATCAATTGAGCTGATACGAAAACGCCGCGTTCACGCGCGGGCTGCGCGATGCGCTTTCGACCGGCGCATCGCCGACGGGCTTCGCGATGTTCAGGTCGAGACTGTAATAGCGGTTGTCCGTGAAGCGCACGCCGATGCCGACCGACGACAGCCGGCTCGGCGACGGCGTGCCGGTGTGCAGGTACACGCGCGCCATGTCGTACGCGATGTACGGCGTGATCGACTTCATGTAGGTCCAGCCCGGCGTGAACGCGCGATTGACCTCCAGCGACGCTCCCCAGCCCGAGTCGCCCGACGTTTCGCCGGGCTGGTAGCCGAGCGCATAGCGCGTCGAGCCGAACGAGATCTGTTCCGACGTCGGCAGCGAATCGGGGCTGTACTGGCCCGTCAGCGACACCGACGTGCCGATCTTGAACGGCCATTCGTTGGTCTGCGTGAAGGTCGCGCCGGTGCGCACGAACGTGAGCGAGATCGGGCTGTCGGCCGATGTCGTGTTCCCGCCGATCGTCGTGTTCTGCGACTTCGACGCACCGAGGATATTGAAGCCCTTCGCGACGTTGACGCTCAGCTTCTGCACCTGCTTGGCGGACACGCTCGTGTAGTCGAGCTGCATCTGCAGCACGCGCACTTGCGAACGTGTGTCGATGCTGTTGCCGGTGATCGTGTTCTGGTAGCGGTCTTCGTTGTGCGACGCGTAGCCGGACACCGTGCCGAGCAGGCTGCGCTGGTTGTTCAGCAGCAGTGGATAGGAAGCCGAAAGACCGAGCTTCTCGTTCTTCACGGTGCGCTCGACGGTGGACGGCAGGCCGGGGTTGTCGGTCGGCTTGCCGCGGTAGGTGCTGGCATCCAGCCGCGTGACGAGGCCGCTGCTGCCGACCGGCACCGCGCCGCTGAACGCGACGTAGGTCTGCTTGTCGCGTCCGGGCGGCACCAGCGCCGAAATGCTCAGCTGCTCGCCGAACGACGTGAGACCGTTTTCCGTCGCCGTGATGAGCCCCTGGACGCCCGGGTGATTGAAATCGATCCCGGTGCTGATGTTGAAGGCCTTGCGATCGACGGCGAGCTCGAGCGTCGTTGCGCCGTCGGTCGTCTGCGGGGGCGGCACGTTGGCCTTCACCGATACGCCGGGCAGGAGGCCGAACGTGTTCACGTAGCGTTCGAAGGTCGCGCGGCGCAGCGGTCGGTCGGCCGTGATGTGCGCGGCAATCGCGCGAATCTTCGACTCCATCGCGCCGGGCTTGCCGGTGACCTTCACGTCGGATACATAGCCTTCGACGACGGTGATGCGCACGACGCCGTTCTCGAACGTCTGCGCGGGAACGAACGCGAACGACAGCGCGTAGCCGCGCTCCTGGTACAGCTTGGTCACGCCGTTGGCGGTCTCGATCAGCTGGCCGATCGTGATGTCCTTGCCGACGAGCGGCGTGAAGCGTCGCGAGATTTCGTCGAACGGCACCGACTTCACGCCCTCGACCTGGAACGTGGAAGGCGTCAGATGTCGCGACAGCAGCTCCTGGAGTTGCGGCGCCTGCGGCGCGACCTGCACGGTGACGTTCGGACCTTGTTTCGGTGTGTTGATCTGCGGAAGGGAGTCGAGCGGGTTGCCTGCCGCGCGCGTCTGCGCGTGTGCGCCGCCGGCCGCTGCGATGGCGAGCAGCAGCATCCAACTGTCGAGTCTGGATTTCATTGTTCTTCCTCGTAGGCCTTGCTTTTCATCTTCTTTGTATTGCGTGCGCGCGACACCGGAATGTTGCGCGCCGCGTGCCGCGTTGCCGGTCGTGTTGGTACGGCCGCGCGTCGTGCACCGGCTGCACGGGCGCGGCCGTCCTCCTTACTTGCCGACGCTGCCCAGCGTGCCGAGCAGGCCCGTTACCGGCGCGAGCAGGCCGGTCGAGCTGCCCGACGACGCCGAGCCCGACACGCCGCCGACGAGCGACGTGACCGGCGCAAGCGGACTCGACGATCCCCCGGATCCCGCTGCGCCGCCGACCGCACCCGTGACAGTATTCAGCAAGCCCGTCACCGGCGCGAGAGGGTTTGCCCCGCTTGCGCCGCCCGTTGCTCCGCCGAGCGTGCCCGTGACCGTCGACACGAGATTGGTGAGCGGCGCGAGCGGGCTGCTGCCCGAGCCACCCGTCGCGCCGCCGACCGCGCCGGTGAGCGAACCGAGCGGCGTCGAGCCGAGACCGGACAGCAGGCCGCCGAGCGGGTTCGTCGCACCCGAACCCGACGACGAGCCGCTCTGGACCGTCGCCGTCGAGCTGCCGACGAGGCTCGTGATCAGGCCGGGGATCGGTGCCGCACCGTTCGGGCCGTTCGGGTTCACGAGACCGCCCGCGTTGGTCACGGTATTGCCCACCGCGGTGACGAGCTGGCCGACGTCGCCGACGAGCGGCTGCTTCGACGTGCCCGCGACCTGCGTGCCGGCCGAGCTGATCGCGCCGCCGATCTGGCCGAGCAGGCCCGACACCGGTTGACCGAGGCCCGTCGTCGTGCCGACCTGTTGCGTGACCTGGCCGGCGGTGATGACGAGCGGCGTGATCGCCGAGCTGAGCGGCTGCGTTACCTGCTGCACGGCGCCCGACGACAGCGTCGAGCCGATCGTCGTGCCCGCCGCGGACAGGCCGTTGGCGACCGTGTCGAGTACCGTGCCGACCGGCGACGTGACCGGTGCGAGCGGCGCGAGCGGGCCGGTGCCGAGCGCCTTGACGGTCGAGCTCAGGCCGGACACGGTATTGCTCGTCGCGCCGACCACGTTGCCGAGGCCCGCGACAGTTGTGCCGACCGGATTGCTCGTCGTGCCGGTCTGTCCGAGGCCGTTGCTCAACGCGTCGGCGGCGGCGCCGATGATCGTGCCGGTGCTCGACAGCGTGCTGCCGACGCCCTTCGTCACGCCGTCGCCGAGGCCCGGCAGGCTGACGTTGCCCACCGTGCTGCCGAGGTCCGTCGCGGTCTGGCCGACCGTGCTGACCACGCCCTTGGTGCCCGTCGTCGTGCCGCTGGTGCCGCTCGTCCCGCTGCTGCCGGTGCCGCTGGTACCGCTCGTGCCGCTGGTGCTGCTCGTCGGCGGCGAGCTGACGCCGCCGCCGCCGCAAGCGGCGAGCACGCACGCTGCCGCGAACGCGGTGAGGGGAGCGCGCCACGGGCGCAGGGCGGCCGTCGTGAAGGAACGTTGTTGGGACATGATTGGACTCCTCGCTGTCTTGTCGATGAATGGATGCCGGATTACTTGCCGTGCGTGCCGCCGAGCAGGCCGCCGATCAGCGACGTGACGGGCGCGAGCAGGTTCGAACCCGAGCCCGAGTTCGTGACGGTGCCCGTGGCGCCGCTCAGTGCGGGCGCGCCGGCTGCGCTGGTGACCGTGGACAGCGCGCCCGTCACCGGGGCCAGCGGGCCGCTGCCGGCAGCACCGCCCGTCGCGCTGCCGAGTGCACCGGTGACGGTGGAGACGAGGCCGGTGACCGGCGCGAGCGGACCGCTGCCGCCGCCCGCAGCGCCGCCGAGTGCGCCGGTGACGGTGGAGACGAGGCCGGTGACCGGTGCGAGCGGGCCGCCGCTGCCGCCCGTTGCGCCGCCGAGTGCGCCGGTGACCGGCGCGAGCGGACCGCTGCCGCCGCCCGCTGCGCCGCCGAGTGCGCCGGTGACTGTGGAGACGAGGCCGGTGACCGGTGCGAGCGGGCCGCTGCCGCCGCCCGTTGCACCGCCGAGCGTGCCGGTGACGGTCGAGACGAGGCCCGTGAGCGGCGCGAGCGGATTGGTCGCGCCGCCGGAGCTGCCGGCCAGCAGGCCGCCCACGGACTTCACGGTATTGCCCGCCGACGACACGGTGTTGCCGAGGCCGGTCGTGATCGGATTGCCGCCCGTCGATGCGATCAGCGCGCCGCCCTGGTTCAGGCCGTTGCCGATCGTGCCGAGCAGCGTGTTGACAGGCGCGCCGAGCCCGGTCGCCGTGCCGATCGTCTGCGTCGTCTGGCCGACCATCGTCGTGATCGGGGTGATGGCCGAACTGACCGTTTGCGTGAGCTGCTGGACCGGCCCGGTCGACAGCACGTTCGACAGTGTCGTGCCGCCGCCCGAGACCGCGTTGCCGACGGTCGTCACGAGGCCACCGACGGCGCCGGTGACCGGTGCGAGCGGCGCCAGCGGGCCGCTGCCGAGGCTGGTGACCAGGTTGCCCGTCTGCGTCACTGCGCCGCCGAGCTGGTTGACCACGTTGCCCGTGCTGGCGACGGTGACACCCACCGGGTTGGCGGTTGCGCCGAGCTGGCCGAGCCCGCTGCCGAGGCCGTTGCCGAGTGCCGTGACCGCGCCGCCGACGCTCTGCACGATGCCGCCGGCCGCCTGCGTCGTGCCGGGGTTCACACCGGGCAGCGACTGACCGGCGATCACGGTGCCGAGACCCGATACCGTCGAACCGACTCCGGTGACGATATTGCCGCTGCTTGCGAGGACAGTTCCCACCGAGTTCGACGACACACCCGACGTTCCGCTCGTTCCGCTCGACGTGCCGCTGGTCGTTCCACTCGTGGAGCCGCTGGTGGAGCCACTGGTCGAACCGCTCGTCGAGCCGCTGGTGCTACCCGACGTGCTGCCGCTGGTCGAACCCGACGTGCCGCCCGAGGTGCCGCCGCCCGAGGTGGAGATCGAATCGCCGCCGCCCGAGCTCGACCCGCCGCTGATGCCCTTGCTGATCGAACCGGAACCGCCGCACGCGGAAAGGGAAAGCATGGCTGCCACGGTGGCCGCGATCATAGTCGTCCGGAGCGTGCCATGAGGGATAACCTGAATGTCCATTTCGTCCTCGCATTGAAGCTGATGTTGTGTTGGGTGATGCGAGGATTACTCTGCAACTGTCGTGCCATTCCGATGGCGACGGAGTCGATGAATCGCTTAAAACGCGCCAATTCCTTGTCGCAAAAGGCATTGGCGGTAATTGAAAGATTGTTGAAACTGTTTAAAGCCGGATTGAGGCAAACGATTTCGCGCGTTTCGTAACGTAACGTGCGGTCTTTGGCGTTACGCGCGCGGCGTAACGTGGATGTGGGGCAGGTGGCACGGGTGCGCGAATTGTTTTACTGGTGGACTAGATGTGCACATCTAACCTATCGTAAATCCTATGTGTAAGTCGTACCGAAACCCCGTACAAATGGTCCTGCGGCGGAAAGTTTTTCGGCCGGCTCTTAAAAGAGGTTGGAACATAAATAGGATCGGATATAGAATCCGGATCGGTGTAAGTAAATGTACAGTCCGGTACACGACGTTCGAGGAGGATCACTATCGCGAATGTTAACTTGCATCAAATCGTCGTATGCGCCCTTCGGGGTGACCTATAAAGAAAGCGCACCCGCTTGTCGTTACAGCACAAGTAACGAATCACGCGGGGCAACGGCCGGATATGCGGGGATGTACAACGTATAACAGGCCAAAGAACGTACATACAGGCACGAGGAATAAAATGAAAGCACTCATCAAGCGCTTCCTCAAGGAAGAAACCGGGGTTACCGCGATCGAATATGGGTTGATCGCGGGTCTTGTCGCGGTCGCCATCATCGCCGGCGTGTCGTCGCTGGGTGGCAATCTCAACACGATGTTTACATCGATCGGATCGTGTGTCTCGTCGCTTGGCGGCGCGAGCGCTACCGTTGCGTCCGCATGCAAATTGGGCAGCTGAGTATTCCCAATCGTCGTTTTTAGGCGCGATGTCAGACGGCTCGCTGGTGCGAGCCGTCTGATCCATATCCGCGATCGGTCGTGGCGCGATGGCATATTTCATTTCAGTCGGGGTTTTTCTGGCCTGGGCGATATTCGTCGCGGCCAGTGATATCCGCTACCGACGAATTCCGAATTCGCTCGTCTTCGGCGGCGTTGCTGCCGCATTCGCAAGCGCGTTGTGCGGCGCCAGTCCGTTCGGCATCGCGCCGCTGCACGCATTGCTCGGCATGCTCGTCGGGATGGCGTGCCTTTTGCCATTTTTCGTTGCGCGCGTGATGGGCGCGGCGGACGTCAAAGTGTTCGCCGCGCTCGGTGCGTGGTGCGGCGTGCACGGACTATTGTGGCTATGGATCGCGGCGAGCCTGGTCGCTTGCCTGCATGCGCTTGCGGTCCTGTTGTTGACTCGCACGCCGCTTCGCGCGTTGCGCGGCCGCAGTGCGCCGACGCTGGCGCTGGGCCGGTATCGCGCGACGCCCTATGGGGCGTGCCTCGCGATTCCCGCGGCGCTGTGGCTCGTCTGTGTCGCTACGGCGGGAGGCGTGCGATGAAGCGGCAGGGGCGTCCGGCGCGATATCGGCGGCAGCGCGGGGCGACCGCCGTCGAATTCGCGATCATCTTTCCGCTTTTTTTCGTGATCTGCTACGCGATCATCTGCTTCGGCATGATTTTCGTGATTCAGCAGAGCCTGACGTTCGCGGCGAGCGAAGGCGCACGCGCGGCGCTGAACTACGCGCCGGACCTCGCGACCCGCACGTCGAAAGCGCAGTCTGCCGCGCAGACCGTCGTGGGCTGGCTGAATATCAGCGCGCCCAGCGTCACGGTGCAGGCACCGGCATGCAAGTACGACGCGACGCTGTATTGCCTGTCGGTCACGGTGAGTTATTCGCCTCGAGCGTGGGTGACCACCATGCCGTTTCTCGGAACCATTGTCACTCAGCCGTTGACCAGTACGGCAGTAGTCCAGATTTCGCAGTCGCTGCTTCAATGAAGACCGTGTCGTGAAGCGGCGGCTTCGCGACGCACGATGTTCCTGACCAAAATAATCGACACAGCCCCAATACCGGCACCCCAAACGACAAAATGGCCAATAACGTAACGAAGATCATCGCGGGGCTGCTGATCGCGATCGCCGTTCTGCTCGGCTTCTACGCGTGGATGCTCGGACGCAGTGCGTCTCATTCGGTGCCCGCGCAACCGGCGGTCGCCGCCAATCCCGCACCCGTCGTGATCGCGACGCGCACGCTGCCGGCGGGCCAGCCGATCGCCGCCGACGCGGTGAAACTGCAGGCGATTGCATCGGTACCGACAGGAGCGGTGGTCGATCCCGCCACCGTGGTCGGCCGTGTCCCCGCCCGCGACATCCCCGCATCCGCGCCGATCACGCCCGACGCGCTGGTTTCCGGCCTCGCCGAAGACATCCAGCCTGGCGAGCGCGCGATCGCGGTGCGCGTCGACGAGACCAATGCCGTCGGCAACCGGCTGCGCCCCGGCAACTTCGTCGACGTGTTCCTGAATCTGAAGCGCGAAGGCGGCGGCGCGATGTTCGACGGCGAGGTGTCCCAGACGCAGGCGCGCCTGCTGATGTCGAAGGTACGCGTGCTGTCGTTCGGCGACGCGACGCCGGAGCGCGACAGCGGCAGCACCACGAACGGCAGCAACGGCCAGCCGAGCAACGCCCGCATCGCCGTACTCGCGGTGCCGACCGCCCAGGTCGACGCGTTGACGCTTGGCGAGGCCACCGGCCGGCTGACGCTCGCGCTGCGCAACCCGCGCGACGACGAGCTCGCGATGCAGACCGTCGCGGTACGCACCGACAACAAGCTGTCGCCGTCGGCGCTGGCCGCTGCCGGCGTCTCGCTGCAACAGCTGTCGGGCACCCAGCGCAATGCCGCGGCGGCCAATGTCAATGTCCCGCCGCTGCCGTCGCACCTTCCGCCGGCCGTGCGGTCCGCCGCGGGGGCGACGGGCAGCGGCGGCAGCATCGAAGTGATCCGCGGCGGCCGCTCGGAAACGGTTGCGTATTGAAGAGCATCGATTCCTATCGATATCAGCGACGACATGTAATGGCCGTGCCACGGTACAACAATCCATGAAAAACACCCTGACTGCATTCGCGATGGCTTTGTGGGCCCTGACCTTCGCATCCATGGCAAGCGCGAGCGGGACGATCGAGCTCGCGGTCGGCGCGCAGCGGCAGATCGCCGCCGGCCGCGCGCTGCAGCGGGTCGCCGTCGGCGATCCGGCGATCGCCGACGTGCTGATCATGAAAGGCAGCCGTGCCGGCTCCGTGCTGCTGACCGCGAAGGCGCCCGGCACCACCAACGTGATGGTCTGGGAGCGCGGCCACGACGAGCCGACGGTCTGGAACGTCGAAGTCGTCGATGCGGCCGCGCAGGCCGTGCTCGACGCGTCGACGCCGCAGGTGAAGGCCTATGGCGGCACGTCGGTGCTGCGCGGCACGGCCGGCTCGCTCGATGCGCACGAACGCGCGGTGGCCGTCGCGAAGAACATGAGCCCGAAGGGCGCGGTGATCGATCGTTCGACGCTGGCCGGCAAGAACGTGGTGCAAGTGGACGTGCGCGTCGTCGAATTCAGCCGGTCGGTGCTCAAGCAGGTCGGCTTCAACTTCTTCAAACAGAGCAACGGCTTTTCGTTCGGCTCGTTCTCGCCGGGCGGCGTGCAGTCGTACAACGGCGGGTCCGGTCCCGGTACGGCGGCCTATATCCCGACGCTCGGCGCACCCGTTGCGTCCGCCTTCAATCTGGTCGTGAACGCGGCCGGGCACGGCATCTTCGCCGACCTGTCGCTCCTCGAAGCGAACAACCTCGCGCGCGTGCTCGCGGAACCGACGCTCGTCGCGCTGTCCGGCCAGAGCGCCAGCTTTCTCGCCGGCGGCGAGATTCCGGTGCCGTCGCCGCAGGGGCTCGGCTCGACCGCGATCCAGTGGAAGCAATACGGCGTCGGGCTGTCGCTGACGCCGACCGTGCTGAGCCCGAACCGGATCGCGCTGAAGGTCGCGCCGGAATCGAGCCAGCTCGATTTCGTGAACAGCGTGACGATCAGCGGCGTCGCGGTGCCGGGCATCACGACGCGCCGCGCCGACACGACGGTCGAGCTCGGCGACGGCGAGAGCTTCGTGATCGGCGGCCTGATCGACCGTCAGACGATGTCGAACGTCAGCAAGGTGCCGCTGCTGGGCGACCTGCCGATCATCGGCACGTTCTTCAAGAACCTGAATTACCAGCAGAACGACAAGGAACTGCTGATCATCGTGACGCCGCATCTCGTCGCGCCGATCGCGAAGGGCGCGGTGCTGCCCGCGACGCCCGGCGAATTGGCCGAGCAGCATGACGGGCCGGTATGGCGGTCGTATCTCGGCGGTGCGGCGTCGCCGGACGCGGCGCCGGGGTTTTCGAAATGAGCACGAAGCACGACGCGCCGGGTCCCCGCGCGGCGCATTGCGCAATCGGGAGTGTGCGACATGAATGCACGAATCGAATCACTATGTGAACCCGCCGTGACGGACTACTTCGTTTGCGCATCGCAGAAGGAAGCACACGTGCGCTGGCTCGCCGACACGCTCGTGTCGGCCGGTGCGGTCGAAGCCGCATCGCTCGAGCCCGGCGTGCTCGCGCAGCGCATCACCGGCCTCAACCCGGCGCTCGTGTTCGTCGACTTCTCCGCAAGCAGCGACGCGGCGAGCATTGCCGTCGCCGCGATCCGCGCCGCGCATCCGGGCTTGCCGATCGTCGCGCTCGGTTCGCTGGCCCAGCCGGAGAGCACGCTCGCCGCGCTGCGCGCGGGCGTGCGCGACTTCATCGACGTGTCGGCGCCTGCCGAGGAGGCGCTGCGCACGACGCGCGGCCTGCTGTCCAACGTCGGCGAGCCGGCGAGTCGCCACGGCAAGGTCGTCGCGTTGCTCGGCGCGCGCGCGGGCATGGGCGTCAGCACGCTCGCCGCGAATCTCGCCGTGTGGTTGCAGAAGCACGCGCTCGGACCGGGCGCGAAAGACCAACACGGCGGCAGCACGCCGGCCGGCCGTCAGACCGCGCTGGTCGATCTGGGACTGCCGGCCGGGGACGGCGCGCTGTTCCTGAACACGCGCTGCGAGTTCCATTTCATCGACGCCGTGCAGAACCTGCGCCGCATCGACCGCACGTTCGTGAACACCGCGCTGACGCGGCACCAGAGCGGCGTGGCGCTGACCACGCTGCCGCCCGACCTCGGCGGCCTGCGCGACGTGTCGTATGCGGCTTGCGTCGGCTTGCTGAACCGGTTTCGCGCGTTCTTCGATCAGCAGGTCGTCGATCTCGGCGGCTTCTCCAATCGCGACTTCGTCACGCAGATCGCTGCGTCGGCCGACGAAGCGTGGCTCGTCTGCGATCAGGGCGTCGCGTCGATCGTGTCCGCGGCCGATCTGCTCACCGGCTTGCGTGACGCGGGGATCGACACCGATCGCGTCAAGCTGGTGGTCAACCAGTACGACCCCGCGCTGGACCTGATGCCCGCGCAGATCGCCGAGCGTCTCGGGCTGTCGCTGGTCGGCACGTTGCCCGCGCGGCGCGTCGCGATCGGCCATGCCGCGAACCAGGGGCGGCTGATCGTCGATGCGGCGGAGCGCGATCCGTACGTGCGCGCCCTCGAATCCCTCGCCGTGCGGTTGCCGGGCATCTCCGGCACGGCCGGCGCGTCGCGTGCCGCGCCGCGCCTGTCCGCGCTCAAGCGCTTCATTCAACCTTCGTCCAAGCGGTCGTAACCGATGGCACACGACATCCAATTTGCCGACGGCGCAGCGCCGTTCTCCCAGACCCAGCAATTCCACGACATCAAGAATGCCGCGCACGAGCACTTGCTCACGCGCATCGAGGAGCTGGGCGCCGAGTTCGGCCGCTGGTCGCGCCAGGCGATCAACCAGTTCGTCGATCTGGAGATCGACAGCTTCGTGCGCCTGCGCCGCATTCCGCTCAACGAGAACGAAGTGCGCGCGATCGCCGAGGCGCTGACGAAGGAGCTGGCGGGCTTCGGGCCGATCGAGGACCTGCTCGCGGACCCGGCCGTCGAGGACATCCTGATCAACGGCTACAACGACGTGTACGTGTCGCGTCACGGCATGCTCGCCAAGCTGCCGGTGCGCTTCACCGACAACGCGCATCTGCTGCGCATCGTGCGGCGCATCCTCGCGCCGATCGGCCGCCGGCTCGATGAGTCGAACCCGATGGTCGATGCACGACTGCCGGACGGCGGACGCGTGAACGTCGTGATCGAGCCGCTGTCGATCGACGGCCCGATCGTGTCGATCCGGAAGTTCCGCAAGGATCCGCTGAAGCCGTCGGACCTGCTCGGCAACGGCACGTACAACGAAGAAATCGGCGCGCTGCTCGAGGCGGCCGTCGAAGCGCGCTGCAACGTGCTCGTGTCGGGCGGCACGAGCTCGGGCAAGACGTCGTTGCTCAATGCGCTCGCGTTTCATATTCCCGAGCCCGAGCGCGTCGTGACGATCGAGGATACGGCCGAGCTGTCGCTGAACCATCCGCACGTCGTGCGGCTCGAGAGCCGGCCGGGTGGATTCGACGGCTCCGGCGTGGTGACGATTCGCGACCTGCTGCGCAATACGCTGCGGATGCGTCCGGACCGGATCATCGTCGGCGAAGTGCGCGGCGGCGAAGTGCTCGAAATGCTGCAGGCGATGAACACCGGCCACGACGGCTCGATGGGCACCGTGCATGCGAGCTCGCCGCGCGAGTGCCTGTACCGTCTCGAGATGCTCGCGGGCTTCGCCGGTTTCCAGGGCACCGAGTCGAGCCTGCGGCGGCAGATCGCGAACGCGATCGACTTCATCGTGCAGATCGGGCGGCTGTCGAACGGGCGTCGCCGGATTCTGTCGATCACCGAGGTGACCGGGCTGTCCGACAACATCATCGCGACGCAGGAGCTGTATCGCTACGAGGCGCGTGTGACGCCGGAGGGCGAGGAAGTCGATCACTGGGAGTCGCTCGGCATCCATCCGCATTCGCCGAAGCTCGCGCGGTTCCGTCAGACGCTGTCGGGCGGCGCGGCGGGCGGTGGATTCGGCGGCGGGTTCGGCGGCGGGTTCGGCGGTGGCGGATTCGGTCGCGGCGGGGGCTTCAATGTATAGCGCGATGGTCTGGGTGCTCGCGGTCGCGATGCTGTGCGTGGCATCGGCATTGATGCTGTGGCGACATGCGGAAACCCGGCGCGTGCGAACGGACGCGAAGCGCTTCATCGACAGCCGGCTCGAACCGGGCGCGCGCGCGCCGGCGCAGCCGGCGGCGGCATCTGCCGGCGCGCGCACCGCGTCGCCGTCCGGTGGCGCGCGCGGCGCGATGGCCGAGGCCTTCTGGGTGCAGTGGTATGCGTCGGCCGCCGAGTACCTCGCCAATCTAGTCAACCGCGCGGGCATCGAAGGCGCTCGCGGCAAGGCGATCGGTGCGCTGGCCGTGCTGCTGGCGATCGCCGGGCTGGCGACCCATCGCGCCGGCGTGCTCGCCGGTCTGGCGGCGCTCGTGTGCGGCGGCGCGATGTTCGGCGTCTGGCTGGCATCGCGCATCCAGCGGCGACGGCTGAAGATCGTCCGGCAGATTCCGTCGTTCCTCGACGGCATCGTGAGGCTGGTGACGCTCGGCAACAGCGTGCCCGCGGCGTTCCAGGCGGCGCTGCTGACGTGCGAGGAACCGCTGCGCGGCTGTCTCGATCACGTGTCGCGGATGCTGCGCTCGGGCGTCGAGATCGATCGCGCGATGCTGCATGTCGCGAAGGTGTACCGCACGAAGGAATTCGAGCTGCTCGGCTCGGTGCTGCGGCTGTCGGTGAAATACGGCGGACGCGCGGACGTGATGCTCGAGCGGATGGCCGTGTTCATGCGCGATCTCGAGCAGGCGGAGCGCGAGCTGACGGCGATGTCGGCGGAGACGCGGTTGTCGGCGTTCGTGCTGGTGATGTTGCCTATCGCGATCGGCAGCTTTGTCGTGATGACCAATCCGAGATACCTGGAGGGCATGTGGAACGATCCGAGCGGTCGCACGCTTCTGATGCTCGCATTTCTGGCGCAGGTGGCCGGCAGTCTGTGGTTGTACCGAATGGCTAGGCTCAGGTGACGCGATGACGGCAGCTCAAATCGGATCAATAGCGCTCGCGCTTGGCGCACTCGGCGTGCTGTTGCTCGGCATGGCGGCATTGCTGCGTGCGAGTGCGGCCTCACGCGCGGAGCGTGCGCTTGCAGATGCGCTCGAGCGGCGCATGGCGGCGTTGGAGGCCGCGAGGACGCGCACCGCGCCGGACGACGGCGCGGGCACGCAACAGGTAGCACGCGGCCGCGAGCGTATCGAGCGCATGTTGTCGCGCTTGGCGGCGGCAGGAATGCGCTTGCTCGATACCGGTTTCGGCAAGCACATCGTCGCCGAAGAGGACCGTCGGTTGCTCGAGCAATGCGGGTATGTCGACGCGCGCACACGCGGGTTGTTCCTGAGCGCGCGGCTCGTTTGCGGGATCACGGTGCCGCTGCTGTTCGCAATACTGGCGAGCGGCAGAATGAAAGGCGGGTACTGGACGATCGGCATGTTTGCCGCTTTTTCGGTCGGTTTCATGCTGCCGAAACTCTACGTACAGCGTCGTGCGGCCGCGCGACGCCAGAGCGTGATCGACGAACTGCCGCTGTTCGTCGACATGTTGCGACTACTGCAGGGCGTCGGGTTGTCACTGGACCAGAGCCTGCAGGTGGTCACGAACGATTTCCGCGGGATGATGCCGGTGCTGTCGTCGGAAGTGGGGATCGCGCAGCGCCAGTTTGCTGCCGGCCGCACGCGCGACCAGTCGATGCAGCGGTTGTCGAGCGGATTCGACAACGAGGACCTGCGCGCGATCGCGCGGCTGATGGTGCAGGTCGACAAGCATGGCGGTGCGGTGCAGGAGCCGCTCAAGCAGTTCGGCGATCGATTGCGCGAGACGCGCCGCGCAATGCTGCGGGATCGCATCGGGCGGTTGACCGTGAAGATGACCGGCGTGATGGTGGTGACGTTGTTGCCTGCGTTGCTGATCGTGACTGCCGGGCCGGGATTGTTGGCCGTGATGCGCGCGCTAGCCGTGCATCATTGACGGACGAAAGGAAGGACGATGAAGCGGATCGGCAGGATGGCAAAGCAGGTCGGCATGGCGACGATGGCGTTGATGCTCGTTGCGTGCGCGACCAAGGAGAGCGGGTACGGTGTCGGCGCGCAGACCGAACGTGCGGCGTTGATCCAGGCCGCGGACCAGAAGCAAGCGGTGCCCGATACGCCGGGCATGTATCTCGGCCTGATCCAGCGGATGCAGACACAAGGTCTGTATTACGCGTCGCTCGCGCATATCGACGCGTACGACAAGACCTACGGCGTATCGCCGGACACGATTCTGCTGCGCGCAGATGCGTTGCGCATGACCGACCAGCCGGCTGCCAGCGCGGCGGCATACGCGCAATTGTTGAAGACGCCGCTGGCCGCCCGCGGTTATCGGGGCCTCGGGCTGATCGCCGGAGCGGCCGGAGATTTCGGTCGCGCGGTAGAGGCGCTCACGCAGGCTGCCGACCTGGCGCCGACCGACGCGTCGTTGTTGTCCGATCTCGCATACGCGAAATTGCGCAACGGGGACGTGGTCGGCGCGCGGGTCCCATTGATGAAGGCGGCGGAACTCGATCAGCGCAATCCGAAGATCGTCAGCAACCTCGCGCTGTATCTGCTTGCCGCCGGCCGCACCCAGGACGCGCAACGGCTGATGAATCAGCAGCGTATGCCGGCCGGGATCCGCAAGGACATCAGCAGCGATGCGGCGAAAATCGCAGCTGCCGCACGCGCGCAGCAGCGCGCGGTTGCGACGCCGCCGGTGGTGTCGCGCCGCGCCGCGACTGCCCCCATCACGCCGATGGCAAACAATGTCGGCTATGACCAGACCGTGCCGCTGTTGCAACGGTTTGCACAATGAACAGACAGGCGGGGAACGACATGAACAACAATCGTCATCGAAACATGTGGTCCGGCCGGCATGCGGCGTTGGCTGCGATCGCGTGCATCACGCTCGGTCCGGTCGGCGCACACGCACAGCAGCAGGATGCGGCGCCCGATGCATCCGTCGTCGGACGTTCGACACGGGACTGGCTGACGCTGCAGGCGCAGAACCGCGCTGCAGCGCCGACGCAACCGTTGCTCGGCGACGTTGCGTCGCTGGTCTACCAGCGCTATCTCGATTCATTCAAGAACAAGATTCCCGAGTCGATGAGCACGCAACTCGGCGCGTCCGGCGGGATGTCGGGCAGCGGGCAGGGTGCGCAGTAAGCGAGTGGCGATGCGCGCAGATCAATCACGAATGGCACGGCGCCGCGGCTCCGGCTGGCTCGCGCAGCGCCGCCAGCGCGGCTCCATTGCGATCATGGCGGCGATCTGGCTGTCGGTGGCCGTCATCGTGTTGAGCGGCATCGATATCGGCCGGTTTTATTCGGAACGACGCCATATGCAGGCGGCCGCAGACCTGGCCGCGCTGTCGTCCGTCATGAAGGCGAGCGCCGACTCGACGTGCACGGCGGCAAAGACCGCCGCCCAGCAAGTCGCGAACCCCACTGCGAATGCGGTGCCGGCGAACGCGACGCTGTCCGTGACGTGCGGTGTCTGGACAGCGCCTCAGTCGAGTAGCGGCAGCGCGCTGTTTACACCGACTGCCGGGGATCCGACCGCCGGGCAATGCGGCGGGCTGCAGGCGGGAACTGCAAACGGCCAGTCGGCCAATGCCGTATGCGTGACCGTCTCCGAGCCGGTCATCGGATTTTTCCGCAGTGGAACGACGATCAGCGCTTCGGCGATCGCGAAGAGCACGCCGACGGACACCTTCACGCTGTCCTCGTCGCTTGCGTCGTTGAACGGCGGCCTCGCGAACCAGTTGCTTCAATTGCTGACGGGGTCGCCGAATGCGTTGACGCTCAACGCGGTCGATTATCAGGGGTTGGCGCAGGTCAACCTGAAGCTCGCCGGCATTCTCGCCAATCTGCCGGTCGGCTCCAGCACGTCGGTGCTCAACGGCACGGTGACGCTGGGGCAGCTTGCGAATGCGATGATTCAGGCGGCGACGCAGCAGAACGTCGCCAGCGTCAAGCTGAACGTGCTGAATGCAATCACGGCCGGACTGTGCAGCGCGGGCGCATGCGGCGGCCCCACGATCGCACTGAATCAGCTGGTGTCGGTTGCGACCGCCACGGGAAGCTCCGCGGTCGATGCGAGCGTCAACGCGTTCGGTTTGCTGTCGACCGCACTTCAGGTCGCGAACGGCACGAACGCCGTATCCATTCCGAGCATCATGGTCCAGACGCCGACCGCACTGGCACCGCTGCTGAATGCAACGGTGACGGGTTCGGTGGCGCTGACCGGAATGCCGCCGTCCACGGCGAGCGGCCCGCCCGGGCCATCCAATTGCGGGACGTCGGACTGCGTGACCAATACGTCGACCGCGCAGGGCAACGTGTTCCTGAATATGTCGATTTCGCTGCTGTCGACGTGTTCGAACGGTTCGCTCGTCTTTCCGGGGGGCACATGTCCGTCAGGCAAGGCGACGCCGCTGGCAGCCGTTCAACTGCCCGTTACCGCTTATGTCGCTCCGGCGACGGCCGGGCTCGCATCCGTCACCTGCTCCGCGAACGGCACGAAGAGCGCGACGGTAAACGTGCAGACCGGGTTACTTGCCGTCTATCTCGGCGGCTCGGCGAACACCCCGATCAACCTGAAGGCGCCGAGCGGATATACGGCGAGCGGCAGTGCGACGCCGATCACGCTGGTATCGGTCAATCTGCAGAGCCTGCTGAACCTGCTCAATCTAGGCGGATTGATCTCCGGGCTGACGACGTTGGTCGATGTGCTGACGCTGGGCGCGCTCGACCTGACCGAGATTTCGGTCAACATCAATCTCACGCCGGGACAGTTGACGATCCCCGTCGCGAATCAAAGTCCGACGCCGCTGGTGTTCACGTATCCCGGCACGCCATCGTCGCCGTACACGCTGAGCGCCGGCACCGACCAGCTTTTGTCCCCCACGGTTCAGAGCGCGCTCAACAGCGGTCTGTCGGTGCAGTTGACGGCCAACGGCGGCCTGCTGAAATTACTGGGCGACGTAACGACTCCGATACTCAACGTCGTGCTGGGGCCGCTGCTGTCGGCGTTGGGCAGTACGCTCGTTCCGATGCTCCTGCAACCCGTCGACTCGCTGCTGACTTCGGTCACCGGCCTGCTGGGCCTGAGTCTCGGGAACGCCTATGTCACCAATACACCGGACTCGATCAAATGCGGCAATCCGATGCTCGTGCAATGAAGCCCGCAGCGTTCGTGCGCAGCGGGAGGGCGGCCCGCGCAGCCGGCCGTCGCCTGCGACCGACCTGCGATGCCGCATCTTTCGTCCATAACCGTAGCCGTACTGAATCATGAGAAACACGCCCGCAATCGCAGAACTCGACCTGTACGTCTGGGAAGGCAAGGCGGACATCGTCGACCGCGTTGCCCGCTGCATGGCGAGCTTCGACGTCGAGGTGATCCGTGCCGACAACGCGGAGATCTCGCCCGAGCGCGCCGCACTGCGGCCGTCGCTCGCGATCATCAGCGTGACGATGATCGAAACCGGTGCGGCGTTCCTGCGCGACTGGCAGGCCAACATCGGCATGCCCGTCGTGTGGGTCGGTGCGGCGCGCGATCACGATGCGTCGCAGTATCCGCCCGACTATTCGCACATCCTGCCGCTCGACTTCACCTGTGCCGAACTGCGCGGGATGGTCGGCAAGCTCGTCACGCAATTGCGCGCGCACGCGGCCGAAACGCTGCAGCCGTCCGAACTCGTCGCGCACTCGGAGTCGATGCAGGCGCTGCTGCACGAAGTCGATACCTTCGCCGACTGCGACACCAACGTGCTGCTGCACGGCGAAACCGGCGTCGGCAAGGAGCGCATCGCCCAGTTGCTGCACGAGAAGCATTCGCGCTACCGGCACGGCGAATTCGTGCCGGTGAACTGCGGCGCGATCCCCGACGGCCTGTTCGAATCGCTGTTCTTCGGCCATGCGAAGGGCTCGTTCACGGGTGCGGTTGTTGCGCATAAAGGCTACTTCGAGCAGGCGGCGGGCGGCACGCTGTTCCTCGACGAAGTCGGCGATCTGCCGTTGTATCAGCAGGTCAAGCTGCTGCGCGTGCTCGAGGACGGCGCGGTGCTGCGGGTCGGTGCGACGACGCCGGTCAAGGTCGATTTCCGCCTCGTCGCGGCCAGCAACAAGAAGCTGCCGCAACTCGTGAAGGACGGGCTGTTTCGCGCGGATCTGTACTATCGGCTCGCGGTGATCGAGCTGAGCATTCCGTCGCTCGAGGAGCGCGGCGCGGTCGACAAGATCGCGTTGTTCAAGTCGTTTGTCGCCGACGTGGTGGGCGAGGCGCGTCTCGCCGAACTGTCGGACCTGCCTTACTGGCTCGCCGACGCGGTCGCGGACAGCTATTTCCCGGGCAACGTGCGGGAATTGCGCAATCTGGCCGAGCGCGTCGGCGTGACGGTGCGGCAGACGGGCGGCTGGGATGCCGCGCGGCTGCAGCGGCTGATCGCGCACGCGCGCAATTCGGCGCAGCCGGTGCCGGCGGAGAGCGCGGCGGAAGTGTTCGTCGATCGCAGCAAGTGGGACATGAACGAACGCAGCCGCGTGATTGCCGCACTGGACGCCAACGGCTGGCGACGCCAGGACACCGCGCAGCAACTCGGCATCAGCCGCAAGGTGCTGTGGGAAAAGATGCGCAAGTACCAGATCTTCGACGAAGAGCCCGAGACTCGCGAAAGCGATTAATTAATGAGATAAAATCGCGCTCAATTACAACGACACGGGCGGGAATAAAAATTCATGAGCCACATTACGGGGTTGGGGCGAGCATGCGTGCTGTTCGCCATGATGGGAGGCATGCAGGGCGTGTACGCGCAGGGATTGGCAGCCGATGCGGCATCGGCGGTGCAGCAGGCGTCGGCGCCGGTAGCGGCGATTCCGGCGCTCGATCCGCAGGTTCAGTCGGTGCAGCCGCAGGCGGGCGAGACGACCGGGCAAAGCACGGTCGACGAGCTGCAGCGGCAGATGCAGGCGCATGCGTTGACGGAAATGCGCACGAACTATAACGGCAGCTACGGCGCGAGCCTGTTGTTCAACGTGAAGGACGGTGCGTATTTCGTGGCGCTGTTTCAGCAGAAGGCGTTCTGGCGTGTGATCAAGACGCACGACGACGCGCGCGCCGAAGCGATCTACCGCGACTTCTCGCATCAGGCGGCGCGGCTGGCCGTCAACGAGTTGCGGGCGGCGAAGCTGGAAGCGCAGAAGGCGCAAACCGACCGGCAGATTCAGGCCACGCAGGACCGCGCACGTCGCCTGCAAGCCGACCTGTCGATCGCGCACGAGCAGCAGGCCGCGGTCGCCGATCACCAGAAGAACGTACGCGACGAAACGGCGGCGCTGCAGACGCAGCAGGCGCAGCTTCAGGGTCAGTTGCGCGCGTTGCAGAAGCAGGTGCGCGCGCTGCAGCGTGAGGCCAATGCGGGCTTGCCGTCGACGGCACACTGAGCGGTCATGGGGTGCGCGGTGCGGCGACATGCCGCGCCGGCCTACCAGCAAAAAGGGCAAGCCGTTTGGCTTGCCCTTTTGTTTTACTGGCCGTCCGGCACGATTCGCCGGCGCCGGGTGACGATCACCGGCCCGGTGCCGCCACGCGAATCGGACGGCGCGCTGCTGCCCGGTGCGTCGCTGGTATCGCGCGGCGCGCCGTAGCTTTCGCGCGGTGCGCCATAACCTTCGCGCGGTGCGCCGTAGCCTTCCCGCGGCTCACGCGAGCCGTATCCTTCGCGCGGTTCGCGGGAACCGTAGCCCTCGCGCGGTTCACGCGAGCCGTAGCCGCCGTCGCCGCGCGACTCGCGCGAGCCGCCGTGCGAACCGTACGGGCTGTGGCCGCCGCCTTCACGGCCGCCCGGCCGGCCGCCGGGACGCGGGCCGCGCGGGCCGCCGGGACGCGAGCCGCCCGTGTCGAGCTGGATCGTCGAAATCGCGCGCTTGTAGATGCCTTGCAGACCCACAGGGGTGCGCAGCATCACCAGGTACTGATCGAACGACTCGATGCAACCCGTCAGACGAATGCCGTTGACGAGATAGATTTCAACACGCTTACGTTCCTTGCGTGCCGAATTGATGAAGTCGTTTTGCGGATGGGATTCTGCGGGATTGGCCATTGAGGTGCGGCAGGAGCCTGCGTCAGAGATGTGTTGTGCGTGTGTGTGGCGTGATCGCTCACCAAGTATTTAGCGGGATTCTACCCTGTTCGTTCCGCCCGCGCGTGATCGCGATTGTGTCGAACCGTAACCCACTATAGACGCTCCAGGGCATTTTCGCGATTCGGCCGAACGGCCGATTGCCGTTCGGTTACGTCGCGTTACGACTCTCGCAGCGGCGTAGCACCTCGTCGTGCGCGTCCGGATTACAGTCGCGGCGAATGCCGGGCAGGCCGGCGGAACATGGAACGAAACATGAACAAGAGGGGCTTGGCGGTGTGGATCGGCGGCGCGGCATTGGTCGCGTCCGGCAGCGCAATGGCGGGGCACGTCGACCTGTCCGTCGGGATCGGCGTGCCGGTCGCGCCGGTCTATGTCGAGCCGGCGCCGGTCTATGTGGCGCCGCAGCCGGCGGTCGTCGCCTATCCGGGCTACGGGTACGGCTACTACGGCGACGATGACGACGACGGTTACCGGAAGTGGCGCAAGCACTATTACAAGCACTGGCGCAAGCACCACGACGATGACGACGATTGAGCACGGCGCGCGGCGCAGCACGCGTGACGCTCAGAACGCGTAGTCCGGGTTCTTCGGATCGAACGCGGACGCGTCGAGCGTCGCCGGCGCGATCGTCTCGATGACGATCCGCTCGAAGATCCTGCCGTCGTTGTCGTACGACTCGACGGTCCGGAAGTAGGGCGCGTGCAGATCGAGGCCGAGCACTTCCTTCTTCGCATAGAACTGCGGGCGGCCGGTCGGCGTTTCGTAGGTGAGGGCGACCACGCGTACGCCGCCGATGGTTTTCGCTTCGACGTGGGTCGGCCGCTGGACGCCGGCCTCCTGGTATTTCCTTGCTTCGCTCAGGTACAGGTTCGCGATGAACTCGGTGCCGAGATCCTTCACCTGGTGATTCGACTGGGCGCGCGCCAGCGCGCCGTCGAGCGCCGTCCACAGCGGAATCTTGCCGAGCAGCCCGCCGAGATGGCCGTACATCTCGTCCTTGCGCAGCGTCGTGTCGTAGATCGTTTCCTGTCCCGCATGCGCGCCGCCCGGCAGCCATTTCGCGTACACGCGCAGCGGCTCGCGCGTCGTCTTCACGAGCATGCGGTCGGGCGTGTCGGGCCACTTGCCGTTGATGCGTTCCTGCCGCGCCATCGTGAACTGGTACGACGGATAGCCGTTCGGGCCATGACCGACATAGAGCGGCACCGCGAGCGGATCGAGCGCGTTGAACAGCGCGGTGAGCGTCGCGTCGTCGAGTTGCGCGAGCGTGCCGCGCTGCGCGGCCGCGCGCAGCCAGCGTGCCTGCTGCGCAGCCGGTTCGTGCGTGACCTTGTCGAGCTCGGCCGGCAGCGTCGTGGCTGTGGCCGTGGGTGCGCTGGCGGCAGCGGCGGCCGTTTCCTGCGCGTGCGGCGGCGGCGCCAGCGTCAGCATGCATGCGACGGCGGCGGCCGCATGCGCGGCGCGGCGCATCGTTCGTGGGTTCATCGGCGGCGTCTCCGGGCGAGCCATCGTTCAGCGTTGTTTCGCGGCCTCGAGTTTCGCGAGCTCCTCGTCGCGCAGCGCGCGGCGCAGGATCTTGCCGACGTTCGTCTGCGGCAGCGCGTCGCGGAATTCGACCGACTTCGGCATCTTGTAGCCGGTGAGGTTCTTGCGGCAATGCGCGAGCACGTCGTCGACGGTGAGCGCGGGGTCGCGCCGCACGACGAACACCTTGATCCGCTCGCCGTGCACCTCGTCCGGAATGCCGATCGCCGCAGCCTCGCTGATGCCCGGATGCATGACCAGCACTTCCTCGATCTCGTTCGGGTACACGTTGAAGCCGGATACGAGAATCATGTCCTTCTTGCGATCGATCAGACGGATGAAGCCGTGCTCGTCCATCACGCCGATGTCGCCGGTGCCGAGCCAGCCGTCGGCGTCGAGCACCTTGGCGGTTTCGTCGGGGCGTTGCCAGTAGCCGCGCATCACCTGCGGGCCGCGCACGCACAGCTCGCCGGGCTCGCCGATGCCGGCCCAGGTGCCGTCCTCGCGGCGAAAGCGCACCTGGGTCGATGGCGCGGGCAGGCCGACGGAGCCGCTGAACGCGGCCATGTCGCTGAGGTCGACCGGGTTCATCGTGACGATCGGCGAGCATTCGGTGAGCCCGTAGCCTTCGACGACCGGCCTGCCCGTGACTTCCTCGAAGCGTTCCGCGACCGCGCGTTGCATCGCCATCCCGCCAGCCATCGCGAGCTTGAGCTTGGAGAAATCGCGCTTGCGGAATTCTTCGTTGTCGAGGAACGCGTTGTACAGCGTGTTGATGCCGGTGATGCCGGTGAAGGTTTCGTTGCGGATGATCTTCATCACCATCGTCATGTCGCGCGGGTTCGCGATCAGGATGTTGCGCCCGCCGAGCCCCATGAAGATGAACGCGTTCACCGTCAGCGAATAGATGTGGTAGAGCGGCAGCGGCGTGAGGACGGTTTCGACGTCGCCCGACACTTGGTCGGCGATCCATGCCTTCGCTTGCAGCAGGTTCGCGATCAGGTTGCCGTGCGTGAGCATCGCGCCTTTCGCGACGCCGGTGGTGCCGCCGGTGTATTGCAGGAACGCGAGGTCGTCGCGGGTGACGCGCGCCGGCTGGGGTTTGGTGCGCGCGCCGAGCGCGAGGGCCGAGCGCAGCCGCACCGCCTGCGGCAGGTTGTAGGGCGGCACGAGCTTCTTCACGTGCTTCAGCACGAAGTTGATCAGGTGTCCTTTGGCGTTCAGACCGTCGGCGAGGAGGTCGCCGAGCGCGGTGACGACGATGTTCTTCACCTGGGTGTCGGGCAGCGCGTCCTGCAGCGTGCGCGCGAAGTTTTCGAACACGACGATGGTTTGGGCGCCGCTGTCCTTGAGCTGGTGCGCGAGTTCGCGGGCGGTGTAGAGCGGATTGACGTTGACGACGATCGCGCCGGCTTTCAGCGTGCCGAACAGTGCGACCGGATACTGGAACGTGTTCGGCAGCATGATCGCGACGCGGTCGCCCGGCTTCACGCCGATGCTTTGCAGATACGACGCGAACGCATCGACTTTCTGCGCGAGCGTGCGGTAGGTCATCGATGCGCCGGCGCTCACGTACGCGACTCGCTCGGCGAAACGCGTCGTGCATTCGTCGAAGAATTGCACGAGCGACGTGTATTGCGCGACGTCGATTTCGTGCGGCACGCCGCGCGGGTACGACTTGTACCAGATGCCGTCGGTGGCGGGCGGGAGCTGCGCCGTTGCGGTTGCTGCGGGTGCTGACATGATGTGTGTCTCCGGTGTCGGCGAGAGTTGGCGCTTCAGCGCTTGCTCTCACCCCATGCTTCGCGGTCGGCGAGCGTCAGCGCTTCATCGCCTACTCTCGCCCCATGCTTCGCGGTCGACGCACCCCAGCGCGTCACCGCCCGCACTATCCTCATCCGGCGAAAACCCCATCGGTTTTCGCCACAAAAATCCGGTCCCAACCGGCGACGTACCCCCACCGGCCTCGATCAAACGAGTCATGAAACGCTGGATCTGCGCCGCGCGCCGCGTTCAACCCGCCGAATGCGCTGCCGCCGTATCGACGGCGGCCGCCGCCGACGGCATCCCGAGCGCTTCGCTCGCGCCGGCATCGTCGAGCACGGCCGCGAAGATCGCCAGCTGCGCGCTGTCGGGCATCGGCGCCTTCAGCGCGGCGACGATCAGCGACGACAGCCGCGCGATCATCTGCACGTCGTTCATCGTGCGGCGTTGCGAGAATTCGTCGATCAGGCTTTCGGTCTCGGCGCCGGCGAGCGCGCCGGACAGCGCGCCGATCGCAAAGTGAAGCCGCCAGCCGAGTTCCGTGCGCGGCAGGTGCGGCAGCGCGCGCTGGAACGCATCGAAGAAACGACCGGCGACGCTCGCATAGTGCGCGGTCAGGAAGTTGCGGACGAACGGCGACGGGTCGGTGTATGCGCGGCCGATCAGCCGCAGGAACGCAGGGCCGCCGCGCTCGGGATCGCGCGACGCCTTCAGCGCGGGAATGAACATCGCGCCGAGCACGTGCTCGCAGGTGATGTGGGTGCCCAGTTGCGCATCGAAGCGGTCGAGGATGCCGAGCCGTTCCTGGTTCAACTGGTCGAGCCGACGCGACAGCATCGCGTGGATCAGCGCTTCCTTGCTGCCGAAGTGGTAATTGACCGCGGCAAGGTTCACCGCCGCACGCGACGTGATCTGCCGCATCGACATCGCTTCGAAGCCGTGCTCGATGAACAGATCCTCGGCTGCATCGAGGATGCGCACCTTCGTGCCGCCGCTCTGCCGAGTGCCGGACGGTCGCGTCCCCGACGGCCGTCCCGTCGACGGCCGCCCCTCCTGAGTTACTGCCATGTCCCGCCTCCCAATGCCGGTCGCCCGGCCGCGAACAGCAGATTCGTTCGTCTGATTCAAACGGCTGTTTTTATTAAGATAAAAAGACGGAGGCAGGCCGGGCAAGCGCGGAGTCTCGGCAAATTCCTCTAGTTCGATGTGCAGATGCGGGATACGTCGGACGCAAGCCACGCCCCGCGCGGCGCATCCGATGGTGCGGCGCGGCAACGCGCGCGTTCAGCCGGCGCCGGTACGTGTATTGACCGATTGCGTCATGTCGATGCCGCGCCGTTCGCGGCTGAACAGGATCAGCACGGCGATCGCGACGGCCACGATGCCGGCCACGAGCGCGAGCGCAAACGCATAGTCGTTGCCGTGCGACACGGCGAGCGACGCCTGCATCGTCGCGTTGCCGGACGCGAGCAGATTGCCGAGCTGGTAGACGAAACCGGGGAAGGTCGCGCGGATCTCGTCGGGGGAGATTTCGTTCAGATGCACGGGGATCACGCCCCACGCGCCCTGTACCGATATCTGCATCAGGAACGCGCCGGCCGCCAGTGCGAGCGGGCCGCTCGAGAATGCCCACAGCGGCAGCACGGGTAGTGCGATCAGCGCCGCGATGAAGATCGCGCGGCGGCGGCCGATCCGCTCCGAGATCGCGCCGAACGAGAGGCCGCCGACGATCGCGCCGAGGTTCAGCACGATCGTGATCCACGACACGGTATGCGGATCGAAGTGATGCTGTTCGCGCAGGAACGTCGGATACAGGTCCTGCGTGCCGTGCGAGAAGAAGTTGAATGCGGTCATCAGGACGATCGCGTAGATCGCGAGCTTCCAGTTGTGCCGAAACGTGGCGGCGAGGCTCGGCCGCGTCCGTTTCTCCATCTGCTTCCACGCGGGCGACTCCGGTACGTGCGCGCGCACGTACAGCACGAGCAGCGCAGGCAGCACGCCGACCATGAACATGCCGCGCCAGCCGATGTACTGGTAGAACAGCCCGAACACGACCGAAGCGAGCAGATAGCCGCTCGGGTAGCCGGCCTGCAGCAGCCCCGACACGATGCCGCGCGCATGCGTCGGCACGGTTTCCATCGTCAGCGCCGAGCCGACGCCCCATTCGCCGCCCATCGCGACGCCGAACAGCGCGCGCAATGCCAGCAGCGCGGTCAGGCTCGGCGCGAAACCCGACGCCAGCTCGAGCAGCGAATAACATGCGATGTTCACCATCAGCGTCGGGCGGCGGCCGAAGCGATCGGCGAGGCGGCCGAAGATCAGCGCGCCGAGCGGGCGCATCGCGAGCGTGAGCGTGAGCGCGAACGCGACGGCGGGGATCGTCGTTGCGAATTCGGCCGCGATGTCCTTCAGCACGAACACCATCAGGAAGAAATCGAATGCGTCGAGCGTCCAGCCGAGGTAGGCGGCGATCGTGACGTTGCGTTGCTCGCGAGTCCAGCTCATGTCGTGGGTTCTCCTCGTTGGCTTGCCTGCCTGCCGGCTCGTACGGTTGCCGGCCGGCAGGCGCGCAGTGCGGCGGGCATGGATCGAGTGTAGGCCGTCGCGCCGCGCGATACGGGCGAATCGGGAATAATCCCTATGAAATGATCCATTGCGTGCAACGGAGGCGATGCCGGCCGAGCGACGCGTCAGCCGTCTGTATCATTGCGGCAGGCTTTTTGTATCGATCACGTCACGCGCGATGCGCATCGTTCCCGAAGCAGGAATCCAGATGGCCGAATCCCCCGATCCCGCGTTGCCGGTGCTGCAGACCGAGCGCTTGTGGCTGCGCCCGCGCGTGCTCGCCGATCTCGACGCGTGTATCGAGATGGATCGCGATCCGGAAGTGACGCGGTACATCGCCGGCCCGTGGCACGACCCCGCCGAGCATCGCCGCTTCGTCACGCACCGGATCACGCGCGACTATCCGGCCGGCCTCGGCTACTGGTCGATCTTCGAGAAGGCCGCGCCCGACCGGTTCATCGGCTGGGTGCTGCTGATTCCCGACTACGCGGGCGGCGCGCGCGACGTCGAGATCGGCTGGCGGCTCGTGCGCGCGGCATGGGGGCGCGGCATCGCGAGCGAGGCCGCGGCGGCCGTCGTGCGGCACGCATTCGACACCGTGCGGCTGCCGCGCGTGATCGCCGACATCGCGGCGGCCAACACCGGTTCGCTGAACGTCGCGCGCAAGCTCGGGATGCGCCGCGTGGGCGTCGTGGATGACGGCATCTCTTACGTGCGGCATCGTCTGGAGCGCGACGACCTGCGCACCTAGCGGCGCCGGTTGTCAGAGATCGTCAAGCGTACGCGTATCGAGGTCGCGACGTATTAACGGCTCGTCCGATCAGGAGTATCGTTGCCGACATTCGCAACATGGGGTACGACCATGGCACTCGGCAACGACGTTCATCTGATTCCCGTCCGGCTCGACGCGCTGCGTCCGACGCAGATGACGGTCGGCTATCGCGAAGTGAAGGCGAAGCGCAAGCACTGGAAGACGCTCGGCAAGCGCGCGCGCCAGGCCGCGATCGAATCGCACTGGTTTCCCGCGGTGCTCGGCCCGGGCGGCCTGCATTACATCACCGATCATCACCATCTCGGCCTCGCATTGATCGAGGAGGGCGAGACTCGCGTGAACGCCATGCTGCTGAAGGATCTGTCGTGGCTCGACGACACGATTTTCTGGCGGATCATGGAGCACAACCAGTGGGTGCATCCGTTCGGCCCGGACGGTGCGCGGCGCGAATACGCGCATCTGCCGCAGGCGCTGACCGGGCTCGAGGACGACCCGTATCGCAGCCTCGCGGGCGAGCTGCGCACCGCGGGCGGCTACGCGAAGGACGCGACGCCGTTCAGCGAATTCCTGTGGGCCGACTACCTGCGCCAGCACGTGAGCCTCGACCAGATCCGCAAGAATTTCGACAAGGCGCTCGACCTGTCGCTGCGCCGCGCCCACGATCAGGACGCGCGCTATCTGCCGGGCTGGTCCGGCGTGATCGCGGTCAAGCCGTGACCGGCGCAGGCGATCCGACGTTCGATGAAGAAGGCTCGATGACGACCACCCAGACTCGCCCGGAAGCCGGCCCGCAGCGCGCCGAGCATTTCGCCGCACTCGATGCGGCCGCGCCTTCGCCGCCGCGGCGCGTTGGCCTCGACGCGCTGGCCGGCCTGTCGATCGCCGGTCTGCTGATCCCCGAGGCCGTCGCATATGCCGGCCTTGCGAACCTGCCGCCGCAGGCGGGCCTCATCGCGCTGCTGTCGGGGCTCGTCATCTATGCGCTGACCGGCAGCAGCCGCTTTGCGATCGTGTCGTCGACGTCGTCGTCGGCCGCCGTGCTCGCCGCGACCGTGCTGAGCGAGTCGGGGCTCGCGCTGGCCGCTCAACTCGCGCTGGCGGCCGCACTCGTGACGGTGACCGGCGTGCTGTTCATCCTGTCGGGCGCGGCGCGGCTCGGCGGCATGTCCGATTTCGTCGCTCGGCCGGTTCTGCGCGGGTTCACGTTCGGGCTCGCGCTGACGATCGTCATCAAGCAACTGCCGAAGATCCTCGCGGTTTCCGTGCGGCACGGCGATGCGCCGCACGTCGTGCTCGAACTCGTCAGGGGCGCGCCGCAGGCGAACCTCGCAAGCGTCGCGCTCGGCGCGGCCGCGCTCGCGCTGCTGTTTGCGCTCGGGCGCCGCTCGCGCGTGCCGGCGACGCTCGTCGTGATCGTGCTGTCGATCGTCGCCGGCTATCTGGTCGACTGGCAGCGCTACGGGATCGCGGTGGTCGGACACATCGATTTCCGGCATATCGAATTCGGGCTGCCGCGGCTCGACCGCAATGCGTGGATGCAGACGGTCGAGCTCGCATTCGCGCTGATGCTGATCCTGTACGCGGAGTCGTACGGATCGATTCGCAACTTCGCGCTGAAGCACGGCGACAGCGTGTCCGCGAATCGCGACCTGGTCGCGATCGGCTGCGCGAACCTCGTCTCGGGGCTGCTGCACGGGATGCCGGTCGGCGCCGGCTATTCGGCGACGGCCGCGAACGAGGCCGCCGGCGCGCAGTCCCGCTTCGCGGGGCTGTGGGCCGCGGCGGTGGTCGCGCTGATCGTGGGGCTGCTGCTGCCGCAGCTCGCGCGCACGCCGGAGCCCGTGCTCGCGGCGATCGTGATCTTCGCGGTCAGCCACTCGCTGCATCCGTCGATATTCCGGCCGTATTGGGTATGGCACCGCGACCGGCTCGTCGTGATCGCGGCGCTGCTGGCCGTGCTCGTGCTCGGCGTGCTGCACGGGCTGCTCGTGGCGATCGGCGTGAACCTGCTGCTGACGCTGCGCAAGCTGTCGGAGCCGAACGTCAGCGTGCTCGGCCGGCTGCGCGACGGGCACGATTTCGTCGACGTCGCGAATCATGCCGATGCGAAGCCGGTGCCCGGCGTGCTGATCGTGCGGCCCGAGGCGCAGCTGTTCTTCGCGAACGCGGACCGGATGCTCAACCGCGTGCGCGCGCTGATGAAGGACGCACCCGATGCGCACACCGTGATGCTGAGCCTCGAGGAAACGCCCGACGTGGACGGCACGACGATCGAGTCGTTGCGCACGTTCGCGGCCGAGTGTGCGGCGCGCGGGCTGCGGCTCGCGATCGTGCGGCTCAAGGCGCATGCGCTCAATGCGCTGCGCCGGGCGGCCGACGATACGCTGCGCGACGACGCGATGTCGGAACTGAGCGTGGATGAGAGCCTGCAATTGCTGCAGGCGCGCGGTCGCGACGGGGCGAGTGGCGGGTGATGGGGGCGGGTGGTGCGTTGAGCGGGATATGTAACGGGCAAGCGGGACGCTCGCGCCGGCGGCGTCGACGCGAAGCGCGGCGGGCGGTCGCGCTGCATGCGGCGTGACGGGCGGCGGCTAATGCAATCCGTGCCGCCAGCGCCGCTCGTGCCACCCGTGCCGCTCGTGCGATCCACGGCGCGGGGCCGCCAATGAATGCGGCCAGTGCGACTCGTGCCCCGCGACCACCCGCATCCGCCCTCAGCCCACACGCCCCGTCCGACACCGCACGCGAGCACGTACGCCGCGATCAGCGCGGGCTGGTCCAGCCCTTGTAGCCTTTCACGTTGTCGCGCGTGACGAGCGTCGGCTCGATCAGGATCATCGGGTTGGCCGGCTTCTGACCGTTCATGATGCCGTAGCCGACGTTCACCGCCTGTTGCGCCATCGCCCACGGGTCCTGGCTCGACGACGCCTGCACGAGCGTGTTCGACTTCAGCGCGACCTCGATGTCGGGCGCGCCGTCGACCGACGTGATCACGATGTTCGGACGGTTCAGTTGCTTCGCCGCGAGATCGCTGCCGATCGCCTGCGGATCGTTGATCGTGAACACGCCGTCGAGCTTCGGAAAGCGCGTCAGGTAGCCTTGCATCGCGTTCATCCCGCCTTCGCGCGAGCCCTTGCCGTCCTGGTCGCTCGACAGCAGCTTGATGCCCGGGTTCTTCGCGAGCACGGCCTTGCAGCCGTTCACGCGGTCGATCACGGCCGACACCTGCGGGCCGTTCTCGATGATCACGTTGCCCTTGCCGTTGAGCTTCTTCGCGAGGTAGTCGCACGCGAGTTCGCCGGCCTTCACGTTGTTGGTCTGCACGGTCGCGTTCGCGCCGGCGGCCGCGACGTCGACGGCGACCACCGTGATGCCGGCTGCCTGCGCCTTCTTCACCGCCGGCTCGATCGCCTTCGGATCGGTCGCGTTCAGTAGGATCATGTCGACGTGCGCGGAGATGAAGTTGTCGATCTGCGTGAACTGCTTGTTCAGATCGTAGTCGGCCGACACCGCGGTGACTTTCGCGTTCGGATTGATCTGCTTCGCGCGCGCTTCGGCGCCCTTGACGATCGTGACGAAGTACGGGTTGCCGAGCGATCCGACCGTGACGCCGATCGATTTCAGCGGCTTGTCGGCCGCGTGGGCGGCGGCGGTGCCGAATGCGAGCGCGCAGGCGACGGCGGTCAGGGCGGCTTGGTGCTTGAACATGTCGTTGTGTCTCCGAAGGTCCGTTGGCGGTCGGGCGCAGGAGGACCTGCCTGCGCCCCGATGGTTGAACGGGAAGGGCGGCTCAGGTGCGGGCCGAGTCGCGCTGGCGATAGCGGTCGAGCGCGACGGCGCCGATGATCACGAGCCCCTTGATGATGTACTGCCAGATGTCCGATACGCCCAGCAGCACGAGGCCGTTGGTCAGCACCGCGATGATCAGCGCGCCGATCAGCGTGCCGACGATCGAACCGACGCCGCCGACGAAGCTCGTGCCGCCGAGGATCACCGCGGCGATCGCGTCGAGCTCGTACGACTGGCCGAGCTGCAGGCCGTTGGCCGCGTAGAGCCGGGCGGCCGACATCACCGCGCCGAGCCCGGCGAGCAGCCCCGACGCCGCATAGACGAACAGCTGGATCGCGCGCACGTTGATGCCCGACAGCCGCGCGGCTTCCGGGTTGCCGCCGACCGAGTAGATCCGCATCCCGAGCACGGTGCGGCGCAGGATGAACCACGACAGAGCGATCACCGCGCAGGCGATCACGACGAGCCAGGGCACGCCGAGTACCGTGCCGTTGCCGATGAACGCGAACGGCAGTTGCGGGTTGAAGATGGTCGTGTCGTTGCCGATCAGGCGCGCGACGCCGCGCACGGCCGTCATCGCGCCGAGCGTGACGATGAACGGCGGCAGGCGCAGGAACGAGATCAGGCCGCCGTTGATCGCGCCGAACGCGAGGCCGACGGCGAGCGCGATCGGCACGCCGAGCCAGCCCCAGCCGGGGATCGTCGACGCGAGCAGCGCGGCGACCGCCGACGCGGCGAGCACCGAGCCGACCGACAGGTCGATGCCGCCCGTCAGGATCACGAACGTCATGCCGGCGGCCAGCACGATGTTGATCGACGCCTGCTGCGTGACGATCGACAGGTTCTGCAGCGTGAAGAAGCCGTCGGTCAGGAAGCCGAAGCCGATGCACAGCACCAGCAGCACGGGCAGCATCCCTGCCGTGCGCAGCAGCGACTGCATGCGTGCGCGATGATCGGCGCCGCGCAACAGCGGCGTGCGGGTGGCGACCGGTTGGGCCGCCGCGGAAGCGAGGTTCCGTTGCTTGGGCTGGTTGATCATGTCGGTACCTTGGATGAAGGAGTGAGTGAGGGCCGCGGTCAGTGCGCGTCGGCGAGTTCGGCCTGCGAGCCGGTCGCGAGCGCGATGATCGCTTCCTGCGTGATCGGCGTGTGCGTGTGGCCGCCGAGTTCGCCGGCGATTTCGCCTTCGCGCATCACGAGCACGCGGTCGGCGACGCCGATGATCTCCGGCAGCTCGCTCGAGATCACGATCACGCCGACGCCCGCGCGGGCCAGTTCGTTGATGATCCGGTAGATCTCGGACTTGGCGCCGATGTCGACGCCGCGCGTCGGTTCGTCGAGGATCAGCACGCGCGGCTTGGTCTCGAGCAGTCGCGACAGCAGCACCTTCTGCTGATTGCCGCCCGACAGCGCGCCGACGTTCACGTTCGCGTGCGGCACGCGGATCGACAGCGACGCGATCGCGTCGCGCGCGCGCTCGGCGCCGCGCGCGAGATCGAGCGTGCCGAGCCGCGCGTCGCGGTTGCACACCGAGATGTTGATGTTGTCGCGCACGCTCATGTCGAGGAACAGGCCCTGGCGCTTGCGGTCTTCGGTCAGATAGACGAGGCCGGCGTCGATCGCATCGCGCGGCGAATGTGCGCCGAACGTGCGCTCGCCGAGCTTCACCTCGCCGCGCGTGCGCGGCTCCGCGCCGAAGATCAGCCGCGCGAGTTCGGTGCGGCCCGCGCCGACCAGCCCGGCGATGCCGAGCACTTCGCCCGCGTGCAGGTCGAGGCTGCAGCCGCGCACGCGCTCGTCGTCGGCGATGTCGCGCACCGACAGCAGCAGGTGGCCGGGGTCGTACGGCGCGTGTTCCTTCTTGTAGAAGCCGGAGATGTCGCGGCCCACCATCATCGCGACGAGCCGGTCGGCCGACAGCGCCGCGCGCTCGAGCGTGCCGACGTAGGTGCCGTCGCGCAGCACCGACACGCGGTCGGACAGCTCGTAGATCTCGGCCATTCGGTGGCTGATGTAGATGATCGCGAGGCCTTCCTCGCGCAGCTGGCGGATCAGGCCGAACAGATGTTCCGTTTCGCGCGACGACAGCGGCGTCGTCGGTTCGTCCATCACCAGAATGCGCGCGCGGGTATGCACGGCGCGCGCGATCTCGACGAGTTGCTGCTCGGCGATCGACAGCGTGCCGACCAGCGTGTCCGGCCCGAACGGCGCGCCGAGGCGCGCCAGCACGTCCTGGCAGCCGCGCGCCATCGCCGCGCGGTCGATGGTGCCCCAGCGCCGGTTGCCGCGGCGCAGCTCGCGCCCGACGTAGATGTTCTCCGCGACGGTGAGGTTCGGCGCGAGGCACAGCTCCTGATAGATCACCGCGACGCCGGCATCGCGCGCGGCGAGCGGGCCGTCGACGTCGATGCGCTGGCCGTCGATCAGGATTTCGCCGCCGGCGTCGGCACGATACGCGCCCGAGAGGATTTTCATCAGCGTCGACTTGCCCGCGCCGTTCTCGCCCATCAGCGAGTGGATCTCGCCCGGATAGACGGTCAGGCTGACGTTGTCGAGCGCGCGCACGGCCGGGAACGTCTTGCTGATTCCGCGCATTTCGAGCAGCGGCCGCGGCGACTCAGATCGCGACATGGTTGACCTCCTGCGATTCGATGCGGGCGCCCCTGAGGATGCCGGCCCGCGGGGAGAAGTTGAAGTACATCGGCAGCGTCGCGGCGCCGATCGCGCCGGCGTCGGCGCCGAACGTGCCGCGCACGAGCGTCGGCGTGCCGCGCGCTTCCGGAGCGGTGGCGACGAGCGCAGCGCGCAGGCGGCTGGTCAACGCGTCGAGCAGGCCCACGTCGGTATCGGCGTCGAGCACGACCACTGGCGCATCGACGACGCACAGCACCGCACGCAGTGCCGGTGCGAGCGCATCGACGCAGTCGTCGATCCATTCGGTCACCGCCGGCAGGCCACGGGCGATGCACGCCTCGAGGTCGGCGCGGCTTTCGACCGTCTCGCCGTGATGGCGCAGATGGCGCACCAGCGCATGCAGCGACGCGCGCGCGAGCAGGATGTCCCACGGCCCGCGTGGCGGCGGCGCGGAGGCGAGCCGGCTCGGCAGCACGGGGATCACGGCGATGTCGCCGGCATTGCCCGTCACGCCGCGCAGGCAGTCGCCGTCGATCGCGATGCCGCCGCCGATCGCCGGGCCGATGAACAGATAGACGAAGTCGTCGCACTGGCGGCCGTACCCGTAGAACAGTTCGGCGATGGCGGCCGCGTTGCCGTCGTTCTCGCCGAACACGGGCAGCGACACCGTGCGCCCGAGGTCGCTGGCGAAGTCGACGTCTTCCCACGCGCGGAACGTGTCGGGCGCCAGGCCGAGCTCGCGCATCCACGCGCCGAGGTTGTACGGCTGGGCGACGCCGATGCCCGCGAGCCGCGCGCGTTCGTGCGCGGGCAGCAGAGCCTGCATCGCGTCGATGTCGTGGCGCACGATCTCGATGACTTCGGCGGGCGGCGGCAGCAGGGTGTCGTGCGAACGGCGGCCGAGTACGTCGCCGGCGAAATTGACGAGCGCCGTCTCGATGCGCATGCGGTCGAGATGGACGCCGATGCCGAACGCGCCGCGCGGATCGAGACGGATCAGCGACGCCGGCTGGCCGCGCTGGCCTTCGGTGCGCCCGGCGAATTCGATCAGCTTCGCATCGGCGAGCGACGCGATGATGCTGCCGACGGCCGTGCCGGTCATGTTCGCGAGTCGGGCGAGATCGGCTTTCGACGCGCTGCCCGCGCGGCGCAGCGTCTTCAGCAACAGGCGCTCGTTGTAACGGCGCACGTTGGCCGAGTTGCTGCCCTGACCGATGTGCGGGCTTCTCATCGCGTCTCCTTCCATGTCGCACCGGTGTCGGCGCATTAAATAAATCATGTTGATTTATTTAACCGCGTGGACGGCGTCATGTCAGCCTAGGGAAATCCCGGTTTTTCTTGGTGACGAGAGTGGGGGCATGCGGGAGAGGGCGGTTGCCGGCGCGTTACCGCGCGGATGCGGCGCATGCCGGGCGGCTGGTCGCGTCGTGTCGGCGCGATCGGGAATCGTGGTTCAGGGAGCAGAAATGAAAAAAGGCCGGCTAAAAGCCGACCTTTTCGAAAACAGATGGTGCCCAGGAGAGGACTCGAACCTCCACGATGTTGCCACCGCTAGGACCTGAACCTAGTGCGTCTACCAATTCCGCCACCTGGGCACGTTTCGCTTGCTGCGATGCGAAGACCGCTATTCTAGCGTGTCTGAGAGATCTGTCAACAGAATTTGAGGTCGCGAACGATAATATTTTTCGGATGAAATTTCACGGCGGTGCAGGGTGAAGTTGCCGCGCATCACGCCGCTGGATGAATCGCGCCGCATGCGCGTGGCTTCCCCCAGCCCGTGCACTTGGCGAGCCCATCGAATCGCGCGCGGAAAATAAAAAAGGCCGGCTAGAAGCCGACCTTTTCGAAAACAGATGGTGCCCAGGAGAGGACTCGAACCTCCACGATGTTGCCACCGCTAGGACCTGAACCTAGTGCGTCTACCAATTCCGCCACCTGGGCACGTTTCGCTTGTTGCGATGCGAAGACCGCTATTCTAGCGTGTCTGGGAGATCTGTCAACAGAATTTGAGGCTGCGAACGATAATATTTTCCGGATGCGATTTCACGATGGTGCAGGGTGAGGTTGCCGCGCATCACGCCGCTGAACGAGTGCACCTGGCGATCTCATCGAACCGCGCGCGGAAAATAAAAAAGGCCGGCTAGAAGCCGACCTTTTCGAAAACAGATGGTGCCCAGGAGAGGACTCGAACCTCCACGATGTTGCCACCGCTAGGACCTGAACCTAGTGCGTCTACCAATTCCGCCACCTGGGCACGTTTGCAGTAGCTGCTTGCTGCAAAGAAGCGAAATTATAGCGCCCCAATTATTCGTGTCAACACTTTTTTGCGATGCACCGTGAACGGCGCGCGGCGGCGCATGCATGCGGCATTCGGGTCATTTCGCGACACGGGCGGGTGATAGAATGACTCGCCGCCGTCACTATAGAACTGTCTGACGGACACTTCTATGTTGATGCCGTGCACCATCAGTCAACGCAACGAGAACAACCATCGACAAGCCCTTGAGCAAATACCCGTACCCCATTCCGAGCCGTGAAGAAATTCTGGGCGTGCTGCGCACGAGCGACGCGCCGCTGGCCGCCAACGACATCGCCGAGGCGCTGTCGATCAAGCGCCAGGAGCGCGAGGGGTTCTTCCGGCGTGTCGCCGCGATGGAACGCGACGGCCAGATCCGCCTCGACAAGCGCGGGCACTATCAGCTCACCCACCCATCGAACTTCGTCGCCGGCCGCGTGCAGGGGCATCGCGACGGCTACGGCTTCGTGATCCGCGACGACGGTCAGGACGACCTGTTCCTGCCCAACGGCGAAATGCAGAAGGTGATGCACAACGATCGCGTGCTCGCGCGCATCGTCGGCTACGATCGCCGTGGCCGCCCGGAAGGTCACGTCGTCGAAGTGACCGAGCGCGCGAACAAGCGCGTGATCGGCCGGCTGCTCAACGAGAACGGCGCGCTGATCGTCGCACCGGAAGACAAGCGCATCGGTCACGACATCCTGATCACGCAGAACGTGAAGAAGGCGAAGGTCGGGCAGGTGGTCGTCGTCGAGCTGACCGACTTCCCGAGCCGCCATTCGCAGCCGCTCGGCCGCGTCGTCGAAGTGCTCGGCGACATCGACGATCCGGGCATGGAAATCGAGATCGCGGTGCGCAAGTACGGCGTGCCGCACGAATTCAGCCAGCCGGCGCTCGACGAAGCCGCCGCGCTGCCGGACAAGGTACGGCCGGCCGATCTGCGCTTCCGCGTCGATTTGCGCGACGTGCCGCTCGTGACGATCGACGGCGAGGACGCCCGCGACTTCGACGATGCCGTCTACTGCGAGCCCACCAAGGTCGGCCGCGGCGACGGCTTCCGGCTGATCGTCGCGATTGCCGACGTTTCGCACTACGTGCAGCCCGGCAACGGCCTCGACGCCGACGCGCTGGAGCGCAGCACGTCGGTGTACTTCCCGCGCCGCGTGATTCCGATGCTGCCGGAGAAGCTGTCGAACGGCCTGTGCTCGCTGAATCCGCAGGTCGACCGCTGCGTGCTCGCGTGCGACATGGTGATCACCGCGCGCGGCGAGATCAAGGCGTACCAGTTCTATCCGGCCGTCATCCACTCGGCCGCGCGGCTCACGTACACCGAAGTCGCTGCCGTGCTGTCGAACACGAAGGGGCCGGAAGCCGCGCGCCGCGCGGATCTCCTGCCGCACCTGCAGGATCTGTACGGCGTGTACAAGGCGCTGTTCGCCGCGCGTCAGAAGCGCGGCGCGATCGACTTCGACACGACCGAGACGTACATCGTCTGCAATTCGCAGGGCAAGATCGAGCAGATCGTGCCGCGCCAGCGCAACGACGCGCACAAACTGATCGAGGAATGCATGCTGGCCGCGAACGTCTGCGCGGCCGATTTCCTGAAGCGCAACAAGCATGCGGGCCTGTACCGCGTCCATGCGGGCCCGACGCCCGAGAAGCTCGAGAACCTGCGCGCGTTCCTGCGCGGCATGGGCCTGACGCTCGGCGGCGGCGAGAAGCCGCACGCGAGCGACTATGCGGCGCTGATGGCGCAGATCCGCGACCGGCCCGACGCGCAGATGCTGCAGCCGATGCTGCTGCGCTCGATGCAGCAGGCCGTGTACAGCCCGGACAACATCGGCCACTTCGGTCTCGCCTACGAGGCGTACGCGCACTTCACGAGCCCGATTCGCCGCTATCCCGATCTGCTCACGCACCGCGCGATCTACGCGATCCTGTCGGGCAAGAAGTACACGCCGAAGGCGCCGGAAGGCTTCGAGCTGAACACCGCTTTGTCGCCCCGCGCGCGCGCGATGCAGCAGGCCGACGACGAAACGCGCGGCCGCTCGCGTCCGAACACGGCGATCTGGGAAGAGCTCGGTCTGCACTGCTCGGCGAACGAGCGGCGCGCCGACGAAGCGTCGCGCGACGTCGAAGCGTGGCTCAAGTGCTACTTCATGCGCGACAAGCTCGGCGAGGAGTACGGCGGGATGGTGAACGGCGTCACGTCGTTCGGCATCTTCGTGCAGCTCGACACGCTGTTCATCGAAGGGCTCGTGCACGTCACGGAGCTCGGCTCGGACTATTTCCAGTACGACGAGATCAAGAACGAACTGCGCGGCGAGCGCACGGGCATCCGCTATCGCTTGTCGGATCGCGTGCGCGTGCAGGTGAGCCGCGTCGATCTCGACGCGCGCAAGATCGACTTCCGCCTCGTGCGCGACACGCCGGTGAAGGCGCCGCGTCCGGCGCCGCAGGCGCCCGCTGCGGGCGGCAATGGCAACGCCAATGCCAACGGCAGCGATCGCGGCGGCCCGCGCTTGCGCATGCTGCCGGCCGCGGACGAAGCCGCGCCGCGCCGCAAGCAGGCGGCGAGCGCGCCGACTGCCGCGGTGAAGGAGGCACGTGCCGCGCGCGCCGCGAAGAAGAAGGGCGGTGCGGCGGCGAAGACGCCCGCCAAGAAGGCGCACCCGCGCAAGAAGTATTGAGCGTACGGGGCGGCGCCGGCGCCGCCCTCGCCGTATCGACAGACGCCGCGTTGCACCGGCCGCCGGCCGGCCACGCGGCGCTTTCCTTTTCCATGGTCGCGGCCGCGCGCGTTGCGCGGCCGCACGTTTGATCGAAGGTTGTTCCAGTCATGTCACGTCTGAAGGTTCTTTACGGTTTCCATGCGGTGACCGCACGTATGCGGCACGATGCGTCGACGGTTGCGGAGGTGTTGTACGACCAGACGCGCCGCGATCGCCGCATGCAGGAGTTCCTGCACGCCGCGAAGGAAGCGGGCGTGCGGCTGATCGCGGCCGACGAAACGCGTCTGTGGGGGCTCGCGCATACCGAGCGCCATCAAGGCGTCGTCGCGCGCGTCGAGGACGTTCCGCTCGCGCAGAACCTGTCCGAGCTGCTCGACGGCATCCAAGGCCCGGCGCTGCTGCTGGTGCTCGACGGCGTCACCGATCCGCACAACCTCGGCGCGTGCCTGCGCGTCGCCGACGCGGCGGGCGCCCATGCGGTGATCGCGCCGCGTGACCGCGCCGTCGGCCTGAACGCGACGGCCGCGAAGGTCGCGAGCGGCGCGGCCGACACCGTGCCGTACATCACCGTCACCAACCTCGCCCGCGCGCTGCGCGAGCTGAAGGACGCGGGCGTGTGGATCATCGGCACCGCCGACGAAGCGTCGGGCACGCTGTACGACACGAAGCTCGACGGCCCCGTGGCGATCGTGATGGGCGCGGAAGGCGAAGGCATGCGCCGGCTCACGCGCGACACGTGCGACGACGTGATGAGCATCCCGATGGCCGGCAGTGTCGAAAGCCTGAACGTGTCGGTCGCGAGCGGCGTATGCCTGTACGAAGCGGTACGGCAGCGGCGCATGAAGGGCTGACGCGCCGGGCGTTACGTATGGGCAAGCCGCTTCACCCGAACCACGCGTGCCGCGATCGCGCGCGGCGCGTGCTCGACGCACTGCGAACCAGGTTCCTGTTGCGCATCGGTGCGTCGTGCGCGATCGCCGGCATGCTGGCCGGTTGCGCGACGCCGTCGCTCGTCGAGCGCGGCAGTTACTACGCGGACACGAGCCTGCACGCGCGCGGCGCCGATTCGCGCATCCGCTTCCTCGTGATGCATTACACCGAAAGCGACGAAGTGCGAGCGTTGCGCACGCTGACGGGCGACTCGGTCAGCGTGCACTACGTGGTGCCGCCGCAACCGCGCATCGAACGCGGTGAGCCCGTCGTGTACCAGCTCGTTCCGGAATCGAAACGCGCGTGGCATGCGGGCGTCAGCGCATGGCAGGGCACGACCGAGCTCAATGCGGTGTCGATCGGCATCGAGAACGTGAACCGCGGGCCGCTCGATCCGCAGCACCGCAGCTGGCAACCGTACACGCCGGAGCAGGTCGATGCGCTGATCCGGCTCTCGAAGGACATCGTCGCGCGCTACGGCATCCCGCCGACGCGTGTGGTCGGCCACAGCGACATCGCGCCGCAGCGCAAGATCGATCCGGGCCCGCTCTTTCCGTGGCATGCGCTCGCGCAGGCCGGCGTCGGCGCGTGGCCCGACGATGCGACCGTCGCCGCGCGGCTCGGTACGCGCGATCCGCATGCACTCGTCGACGTGCGCGAGCTGCAGTTGAAGCTCGCGCGCTACGGTTACGACGTCCCGACCGATGGCGTGCTCGATGAGCGCTCGCGGCGCGTGTTCGCGGCGTTTCAGATGCACTTCCGGCCGTCCGACTATGACGGCAATCCGGATGCGGGCACCGACGCGATCGCGCAGGCGCTGCTCGACAAGTATTTCCCCGGCACGCCGGCTGGCGGCGACGCGACGGCGCCCGGCGCACCTTGATCGCCGGCACCTCCCGCGCCGAAAAAGCGTGGGCCGTGGTCCGAGTCCGGTAAACTGGCGCCTTTTCGCCATCCCGCAGCATTTCCACCATGACTCAAGACGAACTCAAACGCCTGGTCGGCCAGGCGGCCGCCGATTATGTGATCCAGAACGTGCCCGAAGGCGCGGTGATCGGCGTCGGCACCGGCTCGACCGCCAACTGCTTCATCGATGCGCTCGCGGCCGTCAAGTCGCGCTATCGTGGCGCCGTATCGAGCTCCGTCGCGACGACCGAGCGGCTCAAATCGCACGGCATCAAGGTGTTCGATCTGAACGAGATCGACGCGCTGCAGGTGTACGTCGACGGCGCCGACGAGATCGACGCGAGCGGCGCGATGATCAAGGGCGGCGGCGGTGCGCTGACGCGCGAGAAGATCGTCGCGTCGGTGGCCGATACGTTCGTCTGCATCGCCGACGGCAGCAAGCGCGTGCCGGTGCTCGGCGCCTTCCCGCTGCCGATCGAAGTCGTGCCGATGGCGCGCACGGCGATCGGCCGGCGCGTCGCCGCGCTCGGCGGGGTGCCGGTGCTGCGCGTGACGAAGGACGGCGCGCCGTACATCACCGACAACGGCAACGAGATCATCGACGTCAAAGGGCTGCAGATCGCGGAGCCGCGCGCATTCGAGGCGAAGGTGAACGCGTGGCCGGGCGTCGTGACGGTCGGCCTGTTTGCCGAGCGCGGCGCGAACCTGTGCCTGCTCGGCACGGAAAACGGCGTTGAAACGATTATTTATCCCGCTTAATCTTTTCTGAATGAGAAGCAGTCCGTAGTTGCGTCACGAGTCGTAACGGACTGCATGTTTAAATATTGTTCAATGGCCCGCCCGGCAAGCGCAGAGCGCTTCCCGGGCTTTTTTTGAGGCCTTATAAATCACTCCATATAAAAGAGGGATAACCCTGTCAGGTGTTTACCAGATAGCGAAATATCTCCGAACTCATCAACTTATAGATCATAAGAACAGTCGTAACCAGGGCCGGCGGAACTGCGGAGCAGTTATTCGCAAATAGACGCACGGGGAGGTGTCATGGAGCAGGGCAAAGACCGGTCACTGGTCGCTAAAGTGATGGATGGACTTGTCGCGGGTATCGTCGAGGACAAGTACGGCGGCATTTTGCCGCCGCAGGATGTGTTGTCGAAAGAGTTCGACGTCAGCCGCACGGTCATGCGCGAAGCATTGTCGATGTTGCTGGCGCGCGACATGCTCGACGTGCGTCCCAAAGTCGGCACGCGGGTTCGGCCGATGCGCGATTGGCGGATGATCGATGAAGACGTCGTGAGCTGGCGGTTTCGTGCGAAGCCCGACCCGCAGTTCATGCGCGACGTGATCGAATTCCGCATGCTGATCGAGCCGCGCGCCACCGCCCAGGCGGCCGTGCGCGCGACGGCGGTCGACATCGCGGGCATTCGCGAGGCATTCGAGGCGTTCAAGGTGCTGCAGCCGGGCGACCCGAACTACGACACCGCGGACGAGCTGCTGCATACGCGCATCGTCCAGGCGAGCGGCAACCAGTTCTTCCAGCAGATGGCGGCGATCGTGCGAGGCGCGGTGCGGCTCGTGAATCCGCGCGTCGTGCAGAAGGAAGGTGCGCACGACATCGCGGTGAAGGCCCATGCGCGCGTCGTCGACGCGATCGAACGACGCGATCCGCGCGAGGCCGAGGCCGCCTCGCTCGCGCTGATCGACTTCAGCGCCGACGAGATCTCGCGCGACTTCTCCGTCGACGTGCCGGTGCGGGCGTGACGCTGCACGGGTCGTTCATCGGCGAGCCGGTGCGCGTATCATGACGGCCGGCCGGCAGTGCGCCGGCCACCGTCATACGACCGCCACGGAAGATCCGATGAACGACTTGAACGACCGCCCGGTGCGCTTCGGCATCGTCGGCGCAGGCAGCATCGCCCACCGTTTCGCGCAAAGCCTCTCGCACGTGCCCGGCGCCGTACTCAGCGGTGTGTGGGCGCGCCGCGCCGACGCCGCCATCGCGTTCTGCAACAGCTGCGGCGGCACGCCGGCCGCGAGCCTCGATGCACTGCTGGCAAGCGATATCGACGCCGTCTACATCGCGACACTCCACGACAGCCATGCGCAGTACGCGCAGGCCGCGCTCGCGGCCGGCAAGGCCGTGCTGTGCGAAAAACCCGCGACGCTGAACGCAGCGCAGCTCGATGCCGTGCTCGACGCGGCACGCGTGGCGGGGCGGCTTTTCATGGAGGCGATGAAGCCGCCGTTCTTTCCGTTGTACCGACGATTGCGCGCGCATCTCGATGACGATCCGATCGGCGAGATCCGGCTCGTGCGCGCGGGCTGCGCGTCATCGACGGTGCCGGCCGAGCATTCCGTCTATCGGCTCGACCGCGCAGGCGGCGCGTTGCTGGACATCGGCATCTACGAAGCGTTTCTCGCGGTCGACTGGCTCGGCGCGGTGCACGACGTGCAGACGCTCGGCCGCGTCGGTGCGACCGGTGTCGACGTATTCGCGAGCCTGAACAGCCGCCACGCGAACGGCGGCATCGCGCAGCTCTTTTGCGGGCTGGACGTGATGGGGCGCGGCGACGCGTTGCTGGCGGCGGCCGGCGGCCACGTGACGATTCACGAGAAGTGGTGGAACCCGGCGCGCGCGACGATCCGCTACGCGGACGGCCGCACCGTCGAACTCGATGCGCCGGTCGAAGGCGGCGGCCTCAATTACGAAACCGCGCATTTCTGCGAATTGCTGCGCGCGGGCGCGCTCGAGAGCCCGATCGTGACGCACGACCGTTCGCGGCAGATGATCGCGATGACCGATGCGGCACGCGCGGCGCTCGGCGTGCGCTATTCGGGCGAGTAGGGAGAGAGCAGGCCGGCCGCGCCGGCCGCGAAGCGCAGCGCGGCGTTCAGTGCCGGCCGGGCAGCGACAGGCGCTTCTCGTACCAGCGCTGGACCCATTCGAGGATCTGGCACAGCACCCAGTACACGGCCGCGGCGGCCAGATACAACGGCAGCGGCTGATAGGTCGCCGCGATCACTTCCTGCGCGCTGCGCAGGAGCTCGGTGACGGTGATCACCGACACGAGCGACGTGTCCTTGATCAGGCTGATCAGGCTGTTCGACAGGCTCGGCACCGCGATGCGCAGCGCCTGCGGACCGATCACGTAGCGCAGCGTCTGCGACCACGACAGCCCGAGGCTGTAGGCGGCCAGCCACTGGCCGCGCGCGATCCCGTTGATGGCGCCGCGCATGCTTTCCGACATGTACGCCGCGACGTTCGCCGACAGCGCGATGACGCCGGCCGGCGTCGGATCGAGCGAGATGCCGAGGCTCGGCAGCCCGTAATAGATGACGAAGATCTGCACGAGCAGCGGCGTGCCGCGCATCAGGCTCACGTAGCCGCGAGCGAGCCATGCGAGCGCGTTGACCCAGATCCGTTCGAAGCCTTCGAGCGCTTCGCTTTGCCGGATGCCCATCATCGCGAGCACGACCGCGCCGAGCAGGCCGAACACCATCGACAGCACGGCGAACTTGACGGTCAGCACGGCGCCCTGGGCGAGCACCGGCAGCGATTGGACGAGCAGGGACGTTGTCGACATGGATGGCGAATCGAGTGCGTGCGCGAAAGCGCAATCATAAACCGGACGAATAAAACAAAGGGCGGCATCGTTTCGGATGCCGCCCATTCCAGCCCGCCGTCAGGCGGGAAACAGAGGCGTGCTTACTTGACGGGCTTCGTCACGTCGATGCCGAACCACTTGTCCGAGATCTTCGTGAACGTGCCGTCGGCTTCGAGTTGCGTCATCGCGTCGTCGATCGCCTTCTGGAACTTCGGGTTGCCCTTCTTGAACGGGATGCCCGACGGGTTCGCCGAGCCGACGTTCGCGCCCGGGCGCAGCGGCAGCTGCGAGTTCTTCGTCAGATACGCGAGCATCAGACGGTCGTTCAGCGCCGCGTCGAGACGGCCGGCCGCCAGGTCGCGCAGATACTCGGGCGCGCCCGGGTACGTCTTCACGTCGATGCCGGGCACCGACTTCGCCATGTCCATGTAGTTCGTGCCGAGCGCGACGCCGAGCTTCTTGCCCTTCAGATCCTCGAGCGACTTGAACTGGCGCGTGTCGTCCTTGCGCTGGATCAGCTGCGCGGACGAGTACGTATATGCCGGCGAGAAGTCGAGCGTTTCCTTGCGCTTGTCGGTGATGCCGACCTGGTTGGCGATCACGTCGAACTTGCCGGCCTGCAGGCCCGCGATGATCCCGCTCCATTCGGTCGTCACGAACTCGGCCTTCACGCCGAGCTTCGCGGCGACGGCCTTCGCGATGTCGACGTCGAAGCCGACGAGCTCGCCCTGCGGGCTCTTCGAGTTGAACGGGGGGAACGTGCCTTCGAGGCCGACGCGCAGCGTGCCGCGTTGCTTGACCTCGTCGAGGAGGTCGGCCGCGTGCGCGGTGGCAGCAGCGAACGACGTGCCGACCAGGCCGGCGACCAGCAGCTTCTTCAGCAGCGAAATTTTCATCGTGTGAGCTTCCTTGCCCCAGCGGGCGTGATTCGGACAGTGACGCCGATCATAGCAAGAATGCAATCGGCTACTAAATATCGTTTGATTATGGCTATATTACGCGGCGCGCTCGGCGGCGATTGCCTTCACGCATTCGGCGACGAGCGCCGGGCCGCGATAGATGAAGCCGGTATACAGCTGGACCAGCGACGCGCCGGCGGCGAGCTTCGTGCGGGCGTCGTCGCCGGAGAAGATGCCGCCGACGCCGATGATCGGCACCGCGCTGCCGAGTTCGGCGTGCAGCTTGCGGATCACTTCGTTCGAGGCGTCGAAGACCGGCCGGCCCGACAGCCCGCCGGCTTCGTCCGCGTGCGGCAGCCCTTGCACGGCTGCGCGCGACAGCGTCGTGTTGGTGGCGATGACCGCTTCGATCTTGTGGCGCAGCAGCGTGTCGGCGATTTCCTTGACCTGCTCGTCGTCGAGATCGGGGGCGATCTTCAGCGCGAGCGGCACCAGCTTGCCGTGCAGGTCGGCCAGCCGCTGCTGCTTGTCCTTCAGCGCGGCGAGCAGCGCGTCGAGCTCGCCGGCGCCTTGCAGCTGGCGCAGGTTCTTCGTGTTCGGCGACGAGATGTTGATCGTCACGTAGCTCGCGAACGGATACACGCGTTCGAGGCAGTACAGGTAGTCGTCGGCCGCGCGCTCGATCGGCGTGTCGGCGTTCTTGCCGATGTTCAGACCCAGCACGCCGCGATAGCGGGCCGCCTGGACGTTCTTCACGAACTGGTCGACGCCGTGGTTGTTGAAGCCCATCCGGTTGATCAGCGCGTCGGCCTGCGGCAGCCGGAACATGCGCGGGCGCGGATTGCCCGGCTGCGGCCGCGGCGTGACCGTGCCGACCTCGATGAAGCCGAAGCCGAGCGCGGCGAGGCCGTCGATGGCCGCGCCGTCCTTGTCGAGGCCCGCCGCGAGGCCGACCGGGTTGCGGAACGTGAGCCCCATCACGGTGCGCGGCGCATCGGGCACGCGGGCCGACAGCGCGCACGCGAGGCCCGTGCGGCCGGCCGCGCCGAGCGCGCGCAGCGTGAGGTGATGAGCGTCTTCCGCATCCATCTTGAACAGGGATGCGCGGGCCAGCGGGTAGAGGGAACTGAACACGGGAATTGGGCGGACGGCCGAAATGGATGACAACCCGCTATTTTACCGGGAGTTGCGCGGCAAGGGCGCGCTTCGCTTCGTAGGCGTCTCCGTTGCGCGGCGGCGCGGCGCGGTGCGCGGGCAAAGGGGAGAGTGAAGGCGCGCGAGCGCGCGCCGTCCTCAGCCTGCGCCGGAATGCCCGCCCGGCAGCGGCGCGCGGGCGAGCGCGGCGTCGACGGGCGGCAGGTCGACGCGGGCCGGATCGAGCGTCTTCCAGCGTCCGTCGAGCAAGCCTTCGAGCGGATGGAAGTTCGCCTTGTACGCCATCTTCGGGCTTTCGCGGATCCAGTAGCCGAGATACACGTACGGCAGCCCGAGGCTTCGCGCCTGCTCGATCTGCCACAGGATGTTGTAGGTGCCGTAGCTCGTGTGCGCGTCGTCCGGCTCGAAGAACGTGTAGACCGACGACAGCCCGTCGCCGAGGATGTCGATCATGCTGACCATGCGCAGCTTGCCGGGCTCGCCGCCCGACGCGTCGAGGTCGCGGAATTCGACGAGCCGCGAGTTGATCCGGCTTTGCAGCAGGAACTGCTCGTACTGGTCGCGGCTGTCGCGGTCCATGCCGCCGCCCGCATGACGCGCCGACTGGTAGCGCATGTAGAGCGCGTAGTGCTCTTCGTCGTAGTGCAGCGGCGAGACCGTCGCCACCAGTGCGCGGTGGCGCTTCCACATCCGGCGCTGCGTGCGCGACGGCGTGAACGCGCGCACCGGCACGCGCACCGGCACGCACGCGCGACAGCCGTCGCAGTACGGCCGATAGGTGAACACGCCCGAGCGGCGAAAGCCGGCCTTCACGAGTTCGGTATAGATGTCGGAGTTGATCAGGTGGCTCGGCGTCGCGACTTGCGAGCGCGCGATGCGACCGTCCAGATAGCTGCACGGATAAGGCGCCGTTGCATAGAATTGCAACGCCGAAAGCGGTGAAAGCGGCAGCTCAGTCGGGTGAGTCATGGGCAGCTCTCGATGCAGGGAAGGAGTGCCGCGCTAGCGCTCGATCCCACGAGGGGCCGCCGCTCCGGCGGGGCCCGTCAGCGCGGCGAGCGCGCGCTTGTCGAACTGCCACGGAATCGGCGGTTCGGCCACCGCGCGGCGCACGTGAGCGACAAAGGCCTTGCGTGCGATCTCGCGGCCGCCGAGCGACGCTAGATGCGACGTATTCTGCTGGCAGTCTATCATTTCCAGCCCCTGGTCGCGAAGGTGCGCGACCAGCGTCGCCAGCGCGATTTTCGATGCGTCGGTGGCATCCGCGTACATCGATTCGCCGAAGAACATCCGTCCGAACGCGACGCCGTAGAGGCCGCCCACCCGCCGGCCGTCGTGCCACGTCTCGATGCTGTGCGCGTTGCCCGAGCGGTGGAGCGACGTGTACGCGTCGATGATCTCCGCGGTGATCCACGTGCCGCGCTGACCGCGGCGCGGCGCCTGCGCGCAGGCGCGCATCACGCCGGCAAAATCGTGATCGACGCGCACTTCCCATGCGGCGTCGCGCAGCACGCGCTTGAGCGTCTTGCGCAGCGACGGCGACACCTTGAATTCCGCCGGCGCGAGAATCATCCGCGGATCGGGGCTCCACCACAGCACCGGCTGGCCGTCCGAGTACCACGGGAAGATGCCGCGCAGGTAAGCGTCGATCAGCCGCGACGGCAGCAGGTCGGCGCTCGCGGCGAGCAGCCCAGGCGCGCCGGTCGCGGGCCCGAGCGCGCGTTCGACGGGCGGAAACGGATCGTCCGGGTCGAGCCAGGGGACCATGGGGCGCGGGCTCAGCCGGTGCGCAGCGAGCGGAAGATATCGCCGGTATGCACGCCGTAGTCGCCGGCGGCGCGATCGGCGAAGAAGAAACGCAGCGTCTGGCTGACGGTCGGGAACGCGATCTCGTCCCACGGGATGTCGGCTTCGTCGAACAGCTTCACTTCGAGGCTTTCCTCGCCGGCCTCGTAGTCGGGATCGATGAGCCGCGCCAGATAGAACAGGTGGACCTGGTGCACGTGCGGCACGTTGAGCAGCGTGAACAGGTTCTGTATCTCGACGCGCGCGCCGGCTTCCTCGAGCGTTTCGCGTGCGGCGGCCTCGGCCGTCGTCTCGCCCATTTCCATGAAGCCCGCGGGCAGCGTCCAGAACCCGTAGCGCGGTTCGATCGCGCGGCGGCACAGCAGCACCTGATCGCCCCAGACCGGCACCGTGCCGACCACGTTGCGCGGATTCTGGTAATGGATCGTGCCGCAGTGATCGCAAACGAAGCGCTCGCGGTTGTCACCCTGAGGAATGCGCGCGATGACTTCGTGGCCGCAGACGGAGCAGAATTTCATGTCGAGTGGAAGGGACGAGGTGATGCGAGTGTATCACCGGGGCCGCGCATTCTCGAACGCCGGCGCGTGTGCGCGGTGTACCGCGGTGCGCGCGACGAGCGATGCAAGAAACCAGGCGCGGAAAAACAAAAAGCCCGGCGCAGAGCCGGGCTTTTTGCATGAATCGGGACGTTGGTTGCGGGGGTAGGATTTGAACCTACGACCTTCGGGTTATGAGCCCGACGAGCTGCCAGACTGCTCCACCCCGCGTCCGTCGAAGAATTGAATTATATGGACTTCCCCAAATGCATGCAAGCACTTTCTGACAATCGTGCTGCACGGCCCATCGCGGGCCGCGCAGGGCGGAGGTTCGGGCGCGTGCGCTAGAATCGCTCGGTTTGCTCGTGTCATTCATACCGCAGCGCGGCCGTGCGCATCTCGCATCGTCGCCGTTGCAACCCTCACTACTGCCTCGACGGATTCATGGACATCGCTCACGATCTGCAATCGATCGGCGCGCAGGAACAGGCGCTCGTGTTTCCCCAATTCGACCCCGCGCGCGCATGGTCGCTCGGCAACCGCATGCATGCGCTCGCGACGGCACGCGGCCATGCGATCGCGATCGACATCGCGACGTTCGGTCAGCCGCTGTTCTTTGCGGTGCTTGCGGGCGCGACGCCCGACAACGCGGACTGGGTGCGTCGCAAGCGCGCCGTGGTCGCGCATTTTCGCCGCAGCTCGTATGCGATCGGCCTGCGCATGCAGCAGGCCGGCGCAACGCTCGCGGACAAGCACGGGCTGCCGATCTCCGAATATTCGCCGCACGGCGGCTCGTTTCCGCTGACCGTCGCCGGGGCCGGCGTGATCGGCTCGATCACCGCATCGGGGTTGCCGCAGCGCGCGGATCACGAGTTCGTCGTCGAAGCGCTGTGCGCCGAACTCGGACACGACTATGCGGTGCTGGCACTCGAAAGGAGCTGACCCATGCAGCTGCCCGGTTACGCATGGCTCGCGATCGCGATCGTCGCGGAAGTGGTCGGCACATCCGCGCTGCGCGCGGCCGACGGCTTCACGCGCTTCTGGCCGTCGGCGCTGGTCGTCGCGGGCTACGGGATCGCGTTCTACTGCCTGTCGCTGACGCTGCGCACGATGCCCGTCGGCATCATCTACGCGGTGTGGTCCGGCGCCGGCATCGTGCTGATCACGCTCGTCGCGATGCTGCTGTATCGCCAGGTGCCCGACGTACCGGCGGTGATCGGCCTCGGGCTGATCGTCTCGGGCGTCGTGGTACTGAACCTGTTCTCGAAGATGCAGGCGCACTGAGCGTGCGCCCGCGATACGCCGGATGACTCACATGACCGATTCCACTTCCCGTTCCGGGCCCGCTGGCGCGGACACGCCTCAGCCCGATGTGCGCGCGTACGTCGCGAACCGCATCGGCTATCTCGAACTGAACCGGCCGAAGGCGCTCAATGCGCTGTCGGTCGGGATGATCCGTCTGATGCAGCAGGCGCTCGATGCGTGGCGCGCCGATCCCGACGTTGTCGCCGTCGTCGTGCACAGCCCGCATCCGCGCGCATTTTGCGCGGGCGGCGACGTGCGCTTCTTCCACGACGCATGGCAACGCGGCGAGCGCGATGCGATCGACACGTTCTTCATCGACGAATACACGCTCAACCATACGATCTTCACGTATCCGAAACCGTACATCGCGCTGATGCACGGCGTCGTGATGGGCGGCGGCATGGGCATCTCGCAGGCCGCGCGCCATACCGGCGGCCTGCGGGTCGTGACCGATTCGACCAAGATGGCGATGCCCGAGACGCGCATCGGCCTGTTCCCGGACGTCGGCATGAGCTGGTTTCTCGCGCGCACGCCCGGCGCGATCGGCCGCTACCTCGCGGTGACGGGCGCGACGCTCGATGCGGCCGGCGCGTTGTACGCGCAGCTCGCCGACGTCTATCTGCCCGATGCGGCGCTGCCTGCGCTGCTCGATACGCTGCGCAGCGCGCGCCTCGACAGCGGCGCGCACGCAGTGCAATGCGTGATCGACGCGGCCGCCGCGCACCGCGTCGTGCCGACGCCCGATACGTCGGCGCTCGCCGCCGCGCGCGCCGGCATCGACCGCCATTTCGCGCAGCCCGACCTCGGCGCGATCCTCGCGTCGCTCGACGCGGCGCGCGACGGCGCGGCCGTCGACGGATGGGTCGCGCAGGCCGCCGATGCGATGCGCAGCCAGTTGTCGCCGCTGTCGATGGCCGTGTCGCTCGAGGTCGTCGAGCGCGCGCGCGATGCGACGATGGCCGATTGCCTGCGGCGCGACCTCGACCTCACGCGCTCGACGTTCGCGCACGGCGACGTGATCGAAGGCGTCAGGGCCTTGATCGTCGACAAGGACCACCAGCCGGCGTGGCGCTTCAAGTCGATCGACGCGCTCGATCGCGCGGACGTCGTCGCGATGTTCGACAGCCCGTGGCCGCCCGACACCCATCCGCTGCGCGACCTCGAGGACTGATCGCGAGCGTCACGCGATCGCTTCAAAAACAAAAGAGGCCGCGTGCGAGTGCACGCGGCCTCTTTGCGTTGCGGATAGCGGTTCGGCCGCGTCGCGGCCGCAACGCCGTCCGCGCTGCGGACGGGCGCGCTTACTCGTCGCCGGCGTCGTCCGACATGAACGCGCGCATGAACACGAGCGCGCCGAATCCCCACACCGCGTTGGTCGCGAAACCGGCTGCGAGCACGGGCATCATGTTGCCCGACGGCCAGATGCCGCGCAGCGGATCGATCGCGAACACGCGTGCCGCGGTCAACACGATGCCGCCGAATACCAGTGCGCCGATCCACGGTGCTTCGCGATCCGGCGACACGCGCAGCAGCCACGCCATCGGCACCGCACAGCACGCGCTGATCAGCGCGTTCGCGACGAATTCAGGAATACCGAGCGGCGCGAACGGTTGCGTCGAGAAGCCGGCGGCGGCGATCAGATCGGCCGTATGCAGCAGCGCGAGCGTCGCTTCGCGGAAGAACAGGGCGGCCAGGAAGCCGGACAGGAACGGCAGGATCAGTTTCTGCATCGATGAGTGCATTGCAGGCGTGCACGACGCAAGCCGGGCGCGCGAAGTTGTTCGGAGAGATCCGTCATTATAGGGGCCGGTCGACGCGATATTCGCTGCAGCGTCGTGCTAATCACGAAAGCGGAAAACCTAAGCTCAAAAAAATCGTTCCTAAGCCCTGTAGCGATCCATAGACTGATTTCCCGGAATCAGCCGTGCAGTGGCGCTCTCGCGAGCGGCACGATCAGGCCGGCGAGCCATCCCGATTTGAATGCACACCATGCATGCGCCGCGTAATCGCGATGCATGCAGGGGCGCCTTTTGTCCGAATTCCGGCACGAACAGTCAAGCAGGAGCAGCAGATGAACGTTTTCTGGTTTATTCCCACGCACGGCGACAGCCGATACCTCGGCACGACCGAAGGCGCGCGCGCAGCGGACTACGACTATTTCAAGCAGATCGCCGTCGCCGCCGATACGCTCGGCTACGAAGGCGTGCTGCTGCCCACGGGCCGTTCCTGCGAGGATGCGTGGGTCGTCGCGTCGAGCCTGATCCCGGCGACGCAGCGTCTGAAGTTCCTCGTCGCGATCCGTCCCGGCATCGCGTCGCCGGGGCTGTCGGCGCGGATGGCCGCGACGTTCGACCGGCTGTCGGGCGGCCGGCTGCTGATCAACGTCGTGACGGGCGGCGACTCCGCCGAGCTCGAAGGCGACGGCCTGTTCGCCGATCACGACACGCGCTACGAAATCACCGACGACTTCCTGAACATCTGGCGTGGGCTGCTCACCGCGTCCCACGACAACGGCGGCTTCGACTATATCGGCAAGCATCTGCAGTCGAAGGGCGGCAAGGCGCTGTATCCGCCCGTGCAACGGCCGCATCCGCCGCTGTGGTTCGGTGGCTCGTCGCCGGCCGCGCATGCGATCGCAGCCGACCACATCGACACCTATCTGACCTGGGGCGAGCCACCCGAGGCCGTCGCGAAGAAGATCGCCGACATCCGCGCCCGCGCCGACGCGCGCGGCCGCAAGATCAAGTTCGGCATCCGCCTGCACGTGATCGTGCGCGAGACCGAGGACGAAGCGTGGCGCGACGCGGAGCGCCTGATCAGCCGTCTCGACGACGAAACGATCGCCCGCGCGCAGCAGGTGTTCGCGAACATGGATTCGGAAGGCCAACGCCGGATGGCCGCGCTGCACGGCGGCAAGCGCGGCGGCCGCGACACGCTCGAGGTGTATCCGAACCTGTGGGCCGGCGTCGGTCTCGTGCGCGGCGGCGCGGGAACGGCGCTCGTCGGCAATCCGCAGCAGGTCGCGGAACGCATGCGCGAATACGCGGATCTCGGCATCGAGACGTTCATCCTGTCCGGCTATCCGCATCTCGAGGAGTCGTACCGTTTCGCGGAACTCGTGTTCCCGCTGATCAAGAGCGGCGGCGCGAAGCGGGCGTCCGGTCCGCTGTCCGGGCCGTTCGGCGAGATCGTCGGCAACAACTATCTGCCGAAGGCGAGCCAAAGTTGAACGAAGGAGGCTGGCGATGACAACGAAAACCTCCGTGACCGCCGCCGTCGCCGCCCGCGCGTGGCGCGGCGTCGCGCCGTGGCTCGTGCCGCTCGCGCTGTTGGCCGGGTGGGAGATCGGCGCGCGCGCCGGCTGGCTGTCGACCCGCGTGCTGCCCGAACCGGTGGCGGTGGTGCGCGCCGCATGGTCGCTCGTGACGTCGGGCGAAATGTGGGCGAACGTCAAGGTCAGCACGTGGCGCGCGCTGTTCGGCTTCGCGATCGGCGGCGGCGTCGGCCTGGCGCTCGGCCTCGCGACCGGTCTGTCGAAGGCGGCGGAGGTCGCGCTCGATTCGACGATCCAGATGATCCGCAACATCCCGGCGCTCGCGATGATTCCGCTCGTGATCCTGTGGTTCGGCATCGACGAGAAGGCGAAGCTGTTCCTCGTCGCGCTCGGCGTGTTCTTCCCGATCTACATCAACACGTATCACGGGATCCGCTCGGTCGACGCGAACCTGATCGAGATGGCGAAGAGCTACGGCGTGCGCGGCTTCGCGCTGTATCGCGACGTGATCCTGCCCGGCGCATTGCCGTCGATCCTCGTGGGCGTGCGCTTCGCGCTCGGGCTGATGTGGGTGATGCTGATCGTCGCGGAAACGATCTCCGCGCAATCGGGCATCGGCTACATGACGATGAACGCGCGCGAATTCCTGCAAACCGATGTGGTGGTGGTCGGCATCCTGCTGTACGCGGTGCTCGGCAAGCTGGCCGACGTGCTCGCGAAATGGATCGAGCGCGTGACGCTGCGCTGGCACCCCGCTTATCAACCCGGAGCAAAGGCATGAATGCGACGACTTCGGCGGCGGCCTACGGCGCGCTCGCCGGCGCAGACCTCGAGGCCGAGCTGGCACACGCGCGCGTGACCGACGATGACGCGCGCGACGCGGCGCTCGCCGAGCGGGACGGCCGCGCATCGGTGGTCCCGATCGCGCCGCGCCGCGCGGGCAATCCGTCACGGGACGATGCGGTGAGGCTGTCGGGCGTCAGCAAGCGGTTCGGTGCGCGCACCGTGCTCGATGACGTCGAACTCGGCATCGCGCGCGGCAGCTTCGTGGCGATCGTCGGTCGCAGCGGCTGCGGGAAATCGACGCTGCTGCGTCTCGTCGCGGGGCTCGACGCGCCGAGCAGCGGCACGCTCGCGACGCACGGCGACGGCGGCGGCGCGCTCGACACGCGGATCATGTACCAGGACGCGCGCCTGCTGCCGTGGAAGACCGTGCTGCAGAACGTGATGCTTGGCCTCGGCCGCGGCCGAGAGGCGCGCGAGCGGGCGCGTGCGGTGCTCGACGAAGTCGGACTGCTGGAGCGCGCGAACGACTGGCCGGCCCAGCTGTCGGGCGGCCAGCGGCAACGCGTCGCGCTGGCCCGTGCGCTCGTGCACCGGCCGCAGTTGCTGCTGCTCGACGAGCCGCTCGGCGCGCTCGACGCGCTCACCCGCATCGAAATGCATGCGCTGATCGAGCGCTTGTGGCGCGAGCACCGGTTCACCGCGCTGCTCGTCACGCACGACGTGCAGGAAGCCGTCGCGCTCGGCGACCGGATCCTGCTGATCGAGCAGGGGCGCGTCGCGCTCGATCAGCCCGTGCCGCTCGAGCGGCCGCGTGCGCGCGCGTCGGCGGCGTTCGCGGCGCTCGAGGACCGCGTGCTGCAACGCGTGCTCGCCGGCGGGCCGGGCGGTGCCGATCCGCACGCGGCACGCGACGACGATTACGTACGACCGGCCGCGCAGATTCGCTGGGCCGTTTAAACGCGGGCGGCTGAGGCCGCCCGTCCCTGGACTTTCCATTCGGAGCGATTACCCGATGAGCATCACTGCAATCAACGTACGTAACCAGTTCAAAGGCAAGGTGAAGGAGATCATCCGCGGGCCGGTGGTGTCGGAAGTCGACGTCGAGACGCCGTTCGGCATCGTCACGTCGGTGATCACCACGCGCTCGGTCGACGAACTCGAACTGAAGGTCGGCGCGGAAGTCGTTGCGCTCGTCAAGTCGACCGAGGTGTCGATCGCGCGCCTCTGAGCCGGTTTGCCGTGCCGGCGCGCGGGTGGGGCGGTTGCCCGTCCGCGCGGCGGCGGGCGGCGGGTTCAGCCCGCGTTTGCCTCGGTATTCGCCGTCCGGACGAAGTGCTAGGATGGAGCGACACCGATGCCGGAGGCCAACGCATGACCCCCATCCTTTCTCCCGAAGCCATCGAGGCGCTGAAGTGGATCGACCAGTTCGGCGACAGCCGGCCGGTGCCCGCCGCGTTCGACGACGTGGTGTATGCGTTGCTGAACGAAGGGCTGATCTACCAGGCGGCAGCCGGGCGCGTCGATCTGACCGCCGACGGCCGATCCGTTTTGTCCAACGAATACGATTGAGCGCGCGTCGCCGGCCGCCGCGGCGGCCAGGCGCCGTGGCGCGACGGAGCCAGCGATGGAACCGACGGGCAGCGATCTCGGCGATTTCAGCGAGCCGTACCGAGGCTATGAGATCGAGGTGAAGACCGAGCAGGTGTGGGACGGCGAGCACGCGCACTACCGCGTGCTGCAGGACGCCGTCGTGCGGATCGACTGGCGGCTCGTGAAAGTCGACGGGATGCTGCTGACCGAACGACGTGTGATCGAGCGCGTGCTCGACGAGGCGCGGCGCGCGGTGGACGTCGAACTGGGCGGCGGCGCGGCCGCGTAGCCTCGTTACGGTGGCCGGCGCGGCCGTGCGGCCCGCGTTGCGGTAAAATCACGGGTTGCCTTTCGCGCTGCTTGCTGCCCCGAATTCCATGTCCGCACCGTCTACGCTTCCTCCCCGCCGCGTTTCCGTGGCGCCCATGCTCGACTGGACCGATCGTCATTGCCGCTCGTTCCATCGCACGCTGACGCGCGACACGTGGCTGTATACGGAAATGATCACGACGGGCGCGCTGCTGTTCGGCGACGCGCAGCGGCATCTCGCGTTCACGCCGAACGAATCGCCGGTCGCGCTGCAACTCGGCGGCAGCGAACCGGACGATCTCGCCCGCGCCGCGAAGCTCGGCGAGCAGTGGGGCTACGACGAGATCAACCTGAATTGCGGGTGCCCGTCCGAGCGCGTGCAGCGCGGCGCATTCGGTGCGTGCCTGATGAACGAGCCGCAACTCGTCGCCGACTGCGTGAAGGCGATGCGCGATGCGGTGTCGGTGCCCGTGACGGTCAAGCACCGGATCGGGGTCGACGCAGTGGAGGACTATGCATTTGTGCGCGACTTCGTCGGCACGGTTGCGCAGGCAGGCTGCGACACGTTCATCGTGCATGCCCGCAATGCGATTCTGAAAGGGCTGTCGCCGAAGGAGAACCGCGAGATCCCGCCGCTCAAGTACGACTATGCGTATCGGCTGAAGCGCGATTTCCCGGCGCTGGAGATCGTGATCAACGGCGGGATCAAGACGCTCGACGAGGTGGCGGAGCATCTCGAGCACGTGGACGGCGTGATGCTCGGCCGCGAGGCGTATCACAACCCGTACGTGCTCGCGGGCGTCGATGCGCGCTTTTACGGATCGACCGCGCCAGCGCCGACGCGCGAAGAGGCCGAGGCGAAGCTGATCGAATATTGCGCGGCGGAGTTGAAGCGCGGCACCTATCTCGGCGCAATCGTCCGGCACGCGCTCGGCCTGTATCGCGGTGTCGCGGGCGCACGTGGCTGGCGGCGCGTGCTGTCGGACAACAAGAAGCTCGCGCGCGGCGATCTGAGCGTGTTCGACGAGGCGCGCACGCATCTGAACGACGCTATCGAAAATTTTGAAAAAAATGCTTTGCAAGATGGAAAAGTGTTCGTATAATCTTGTTCTTCGCTGCTGAACACGAAACGAAACAGCGAAGACGCAAAGCAGTATCAGTGGTGGCTGTAGCTCAGTTGGTAGAGTCCAGGATTGTGATTCCTGTTGTCGTGGGTTCGAGTCCCATCAGCCACCCCAAAGAATTCCTAGCGGTATCAAGTTGTTGAAAACGGCACTGTCCTTCAGGACAGTGCCGTTTTTGTTTTGGCATTCCCGAATTGGGAATTGCGCGCGGTAACGCTTTACGAGCTATGTGAAGTCGCAGGGGCGGGCAGCCGTCGCCGGACGCATGCCGATCCCGCAACGCACTGGGTCCGCCTTTGCCGGGTCACGAATACGTGCGCCGGCTCCCAGTGCCGAGTCCGTCGCGCGGCAGCGGTGCGCTGCCGGAAACGGCTCGCGGCCGAGCAGTCGCTTCTCGTCGCGCCGTTGAAGCCGCGCGCGTCAGCCGACGCAAGCCACCCGAACCCGGCCCGGGACCCGCGGCGAACCCAGACAGCGTCCCTCATCGAGCGGAGTTTGACCCGCGGCGGTCGCCGTCCTAGTTGTCTTGAACGGCCGCGTCACCGGTCTGGGCAATCTTGGATAGCACGCGCTTCTGATATGCATACCAGGACATCAGGCAGTCTTTATCGCGGCAATTTTTTTCTCGAAAGTTCCATTGCCGCCTCGTTCTATTATTGAACGCCGTTTTGTCTACCGCGGCCTCCTTGGCCTGACGGTACGTGTCGGCGAGGTCGCGGTCAGCTGCCGCCAAATCCGGATCGTGACAGATCAGAAACTCTGGAATCGACTTCGCCTTGCTGCAGTCGAAGCTCGTTTGCTGGACGGGGCCGTTGGCAGAGTCATGCTGAGCGTCGGTGGCGGGTGTGGTCGTGGTCGGTGGTTGCAGCACTTGCGATGACGATGTTGCACCGACCGGAGCTTGGCTCACGGTCTGACTTGGCGCTCTCTGGCCGAACGGAATCAGTTGCCCGGCTACGGCATCTTCCACCATTCCATTCAACAGGGATCCCGGCGCAACACGTATGGTTTCCGTCTTTACCACCATATCTCCGGCCATAGTCTGCGATTTTGCGAATTCACAGGGCGCTTGACACGCGACGCGCGTCGAGAAATTGGGATTATCTTCGTCGATCAACAGCAGGATGTACGTGCCGTCGCGAAGGCCGACGTATCGCATCATGACCAAAGGCTTGGCCGTCTTTCCGGCACGAATATCATCTTCGCTTAGGCCCGGCTCGTAACCATAAGTCCCGTCCTGATTGATGGCGTAATTATGCCGAGGCGCGGGCGGGGCAGTGGTGGTCGTTTGCGTCGGAGAAACCTGAGAGGCCGGGGCAGTGTCACTGGCCGCGGCAGGTGCCGCCGTTGTGGTTGCCGAATGAGTGTTGTCCTGCTTCGAATTACATCCCGCGAGAGCTGCAACGACAAGCAGCACAGGGCCAATATGTTTCATGGTCTTCCTCGTTTCTTGTTTGATTTAGTCTTTCCATTGCGACTAGCAGATTTCGCTGCACGCACATGCGCCTAAGGTGCGCTTGCGAGTCGATCATGTCAGTCGGCCGCGGGCATCGCAAGCGGCCCATCGCATAGCCGAGCCCGCTACCTACGGTCTGGTTCAAGGTTATTTGTTTTGTTAACTAATTTGATGCTAAATCAGTATGCCGGTGTTGACTTGGATCAGTCGGTGGCTGAAGGTGTCAAATCAGCATTTTTTTCTGATGGACACAAACGGGGAAGCAGCACGATCGCTTTTGGCGCCCCTATTTTCAGCATGATTACCGCCGCAATATCACCGCCAATTCGACCGCGGTTTATTCTGTCGATATCCGACACAAGGTTTATGGAGGAACGAGCGCCTTGGAATATGCCGAAAACGGACCGAACGGCGGGCACCCGAGCGAGGCGATCGCCATGGTTTCAGCGGAGGAGCGCTACCGCTCGCTGGTCGACGCAATCCGCGACTATGCGATTTTTCTGCTGGACCCGACCGGGCATGTCGCCAGCTGGAACGCCGGCGCGGAGCGTATCAAAGGCTATCGCGCCGACGAAATCATCGGCCAGCACTTCTCGGTCTTTTACCCATCCGACGCGCAACAGCGCGGCTATCCGGCGGAAGAACTCGCTCGCGCCGTCACGCTCGGACGCTGGGAGGACGAAGGGTGGCGCATACGCCGCGATGGTTCGAGGTTCTGGGCCAACGTCGTCATTACGCCGCTGCGAGACCGCGACGGCATGCTGGTCGGCTTCGCGAAAGTCACGCGCGACCTGACCGAGCGCCGCAGCAATGAAGAGAGACTGCGTCAGAGCGAAGAGCGCTTGCGTTTGCTGATGGACGCGGTCGAGGATGCCGTTTTCATGCTCGACCCGGACGGTCACATCACCAGCTGGAACGCCGGTGCGAAGCGGCTCAAAGGTTTCGAACCGGCGGAGATCATCGGCCACCACGTGTCGCGTTTCTATCCGGCGGAAGACATCGCGGCGCGCAAGCCGGAGAGGGAACTGGCGACCGCGGCCGCACAGGGCCGGGTGGAGGACGAGGGCTGGCGGCTGCGCAAAGACGGATCGCGTTTCTGGGCCAACGTCGTGATTACGGCGGTCTACGGTCCGGCCGGCAAATTGCTGGGCTTCGCGAAAGTCACGCGCGACATGACCGAGCGTAATCGCCTGAAGCAACTGGAGTACGCAAGCGAACTCGCGTCGCGTATCGAGACGGCCCGCGAGGAAGAAAAGAAGCGGATCTCGCGAGAACTGCACGACGACCTCGGCCAACAACTGACGGCGCTGAAGATGGGCCTGAACAGGCTCGTGACGCAGGATGACGCGACGCCGAGTGCCCAAGCGGCCCAGCTCGCCGACAGCATGCGCGCCGCGCTCGACCGCGCGATCCTGTCGGTGCGGCGCTTGTCGGCCGGCTTGCGGCCGGCGATCCTGGACGATCTCGGCCTGCTTCCCGCGCTCGAGTGGCTGGTGGACGACTTTCGGCAACGCTCCGGCTTGCGGGTGCTGTTCCACACAGAGCGTTGCGATGTGAGATTCACGGACGCCGCGTCGACGGCGTTGTTCCGCATCGTCCAGGAGGCGCTCACGAACATTGCGCGGCACGCATGGAATCCGACCGAAGTCCGGATCGCATTCCGTTGCACGGAATCGCAATGCGACCTGTCGATCGAGGACGACGGCGAGCCGGCCCCGTCAACCGAGCGCCCGCCGGCTGCGGTTCACTCGTCGGGGCTCGCCGGCATTCGCGATCGCGTGCGACGGCTTGGCGGCACGAGCGTCGCGGAGCCTTTACCGTCGCGGGGCTTCGGCATCAGTCTGTCGGTCCCGCGCAGATCGGTCACGACCGACTGAGGCCAACGGCACAACGTCGTCGTGCCGTGCTCCAGGACGTCGAGATCGAACCGGCCGCCACTACCGACCCGATCGAACGTCACATACCGCAATAGCGCGCGAGCAAATCCGCTTCCGTCTCATGCACCTCCACCGGCACGCGCGTCGCGCCCGCGTGCGCCAGATAGCGCGCGCGATGCTGCCCGTTCCGGAACGACGCAACGCCGGTCTTCGACAGACTCGGGATGCCGAGCAGCGTCCGCGGCCGCGTCTCGCGGAACGTGATGAACGGCATGTCCGGAATCCGCGCCTTGTCCGGGTCGAGAAATTCGCGAATGCCGGCCGCCTTGCCGGGCGGCCAGTCCTGAACGGACGGCAGCACGTAATCGGTCGTGTCGCGGTCCGCGCACGCGAGCAGCCGACGCAGGTCGATGGTCACGACGCGATGTCGCGAGTCGTCGGATCCGAATACCCGCTTGAGGTGCGTATAGGCGTAGGCGGCGTGTCCGGGCAACGGAACGATCCAGACGTCGACGCCGTCGTGTTGTGCCTGAGCGAGTGTCATGGTTTGCATCGTATTGCGGTGATTTCTATAGCTCGACTGTCGCAGTGCGGCGGCCTCCGTCCGCAGCGGAATGCGGCGACAGAGGTCACACGAGCAGCTAACGCGCGATCGCCGCCGCGCCGCGCTCGTCGACGCGTTCGCGATCATTCCGAGAATAACGGCACCGTGCGTCCGGAATTTATTCCCACGAGCGAAATTCACACAAGATTCACGCGGTGCAGCGCGCATCCGGACGCGCCGGCACATCGCGGACGCGGCGCGTGCCGCGCGGAGGGAAACAACGGAATTCGCCGACGAAAGGTGCAAGCGTCGCTGTCGCCGAGTGCGATCGACACTGGCGCTTGCCGGTTGCAAGGGTGAGTTGTCGCACAGACGGTTGCGCGCGCCACGATCACAATCCGACGAGTTGACCGTTCTCCCCGGCCCGGTCAACGTTTCCCCGCTCGCTCGTGCAGGAGCGGGGACTTTTTGCAGGCCGGATGCGTCAGTGGCTGTCAGGGCTCGAGCGAGCGCTCGGGACGACCGCGTCTATAGGTTGATGATGCCTATTTCCGCCGATGCGCCGCCGGGGCGTCTCGGCCCGCCAGCCGTCAGCGCGCGCGCTACGCTCCGGCCCGCTCACCCAGCCTGTTCGACGCTCGTTTCCCAACCGTCGTAGTTGCCGCCGAGCGCGCGCACCTCGCGGTTGATCTCGAGCGTATGGCGCGTGATGTCGGCCAGCGCCATCGTCCCTTCGTGCGCGAAGCGCACGGCCGATTTGCCGTCCTCGGTCGGCGCGACCGATTCGACCAGATAGCCCTTCGATTCGGCCCAGTCGGCGAACTGGTGCGCGTCGCTCGGATCGGGGAAGTAGGCCCAGTGCGCCACGCGCCGGCTCACGTCGCCGACGTCGCCTTTTTGCAGCAGGGCGTCGAGCCCGCGCATGTCGCGCATCAATTGCCAGTCGTCGTCGGTCGGGTAGAGCGTGCGCCAGTAGGTCTCCTTGTCCGGATCCTCGTGGTATGCGTATTGAAGTGCGTAGGCCGTCTGGTCGGCCAGCGCGTCGACGATCCCGGCCGCGGTGTCTTCGTCGAACGACACGTAAAACAGGAAATCCTGGTTGTTGTCGACGGTGATGCGGCCGACCTGTACGCCGTTGCGCCCGGTCACCGCGGCGTCCAGCAGCGTCTCGACGCGCGTGAGTTCGGCGAATTCGTCGCTGCCGGGCAGGCCGTCGGGCGTCGGATGCGCGAGCGCGACGCGCACGCTGAGCAGCGACGTGCGCGGGTCGGTCTCGGCGATTTCCGCGAACGCGTGATTGAAGCTGATGAAAGCCTGATGGTCGCCCATTCTGGCCGGGAAGGTTCCCCAGGCGTCGGTCATGTGTTTCTCCGGTGCACGATGGTCTGTTGACGGTTGCAAAGCGTCTCAATGTATCATCGAAAATCGCGTCGGCCGAAGCCGCGCGCGCGGCCGGTCGCAACCGTTTCGAAGGAGAGGTCGATGTCGATGTTCGCGGTGAATGGTGTCCGAATCGATGTGCGCAGCGCGCGGGTGACACACGTGCGCTGGGCGGCCGTCAACCCAACGGACCGCTCGTGGGCCGCAGCGCCCAGCGAGGCGACGGTCGCGGAGGTCGCCCGCGCGCTCGCCGCCGGCGCCGACGTGTTGGCCGTGTTCGACGAAGCGGACGCAACGGCCGTCGGGCCGAGGTTGAAACGCGTGCTGTACCGCGACGCATCCGAAGGGATCGAGCTCGACATCGACGCGACGAACGAGTCGCGCACGCTGCGCGACCTTCCGCAAATCTGACGGCAACTGCGGCGCGCGCCCGCACTGCGCAGCGCAGCACGACGACCCATCCCGCCGCGGCGGCAAACGCGATGCCGCCGGTCTCCAGCGCGCCGTTGGCGCCGCACCGCGCTCGCTGCCCGCGTACGTTCGTGCCGGTCCGGCACGACGCAAAAAAATTTCCGAACCGATGTCGATTTCAGTCGAGCCCGTTCGTCGTGTCATCGGCGGCGGATGCATCGCGCGTCCGTCCCGTTTCCGATACGACAACTCACTGAAGGAGCGACACCCATGGCCACGTCCGTCAAACCGATTCCGGAAGGGATGCGCACGCTGACGCCGCACCTGATCTGCGCCGGCGCAACCGCCGCGATCGAGTTCTACACGCGCGCGTTCAACGCCACCGAACGGTTCCGCCTGATGCTGCCCGACGGCCGGCTCGCGCACGCGTGTCTCGCGATCGGCGATTCGGCGCTGATGCTCGTGGATGAAATGCCCGAGCACGGCGCGGTCGGGCCGAAGGCGCTGAAGGGCACGCCGGTCAGTCTGCATCTGTTCGTGCCGAACGTGGATGCGGCCATCGAGCAGGCCGTCGCGGCCGGCGCGACCCTCCGGGTTCCGGCGGCCGACATGTTCTGGGGCGATCGCTACGGTCAGGTCGAGGATCCGTTCGGTCATCGCTGGTCGATCGCGACCCACCAGCGCGATCTGACGCCCGGGCAGATCGCCGAGGCGATGGCCAGCGCGCCGCCTTGCGGCAGCTGACCGCAGCAGGCAGGCCCCGCGGGGCCGACGCAGCGGGCTGAACGCCGCAGCCCCGGCCGCGCGCCGCCGCGGCATCGGCAGCGGCGTGCCGGCGCTCAGCCGCCGGTGGCCTTGCCGCGCCGCTTGTCCTCGTACATGCGCCGGTCGGCCGAATCGAGCAGGTCGGCCACCGTGCGATGACGGGCGGGATCGTAAGCGACGTGGCCGACGCTGAAGCGGATCGCGTAACCGCGCGCGTCGTCCGCGTTGCGCCGCTCGAGCGCCTGCTTCACGCGTTCGATCGGCTCGCCGACGTCGGCCGGGTCGATCGCGCTCAACAGCACGACGAACTCGTCGCCGCCGAGCCGGGCGATCACGTCGCTGTCGCGCAGCGTGCCGGTGAGCGTCTGCGCGAACGCCTTCAGTGCACGGTCGCCTTCCGCATGGCCGCAGCGATCGTTGATCGCCTTGAAACCGTTCAGGTCGAAGAACAGCAGTGCCGCTTGCCGGCCCGTGCGCTCGCACAGGCCGAGCACCTGACGCGCGAGAATCTCGAAGCCGCGCCGGTTTGTCAGTTGCGTCAGCTCGTCGGTGGTCGCGAGATGGAGCGCCGCGATTTCGCGTTCGGTCATGTGGGCGAGATCGCCGAGCAGCGCGAGCTCGTCGGCGCACAGCTCACGCGGCCGCGTATCGATCAGGCACAGCGTGCCGACCGGCGCGCCGTTCGGCGCGGCAAGCGGACGGCCTGCGTAGAAGCGAATGCCGGGCTGGCCGGTGACGAGCGGGTTGTCGTGGAAACGATCGTCGTTGAGCGCGTCCTTGACGACCATCGTGTCGTCCGCGAGCAGCGCATGCGCGCAGAACGACACGTCGCGCGAAGTCTGCGTGGCGTCGAGCCCCGGATGACTCTTGAACCACTGGCGGTCCTCATCGACGAGGCTCACGACAGCGATCGGCACGTCGAACAGCCGGCGCGCGAGGCGCGTGATGCGGTCGAAGCGTTCTTCGGGCGGCGTGTCGAGAATCGACAATGAATGGAGTGTGGCGAGCCGGGCCGTCTCGTCGGCCGGTTTGGAAGCAATCTGCATGGGTCTTTGTCTCGGGTGCCGGCATGGGCAGCCGGTCATCGAACGAATGTCGCCTCGCGCGGACACGACGTAGCAGGCGGGCGGCGGTTGCTGCCGAAGGCGCGCCGACGAGCGACTGTGAATCAGTATCGCGCATTCTCCATCGCGCCGCCAGAACGGGCTGGGCGCTCAAGCCGCCCGCTGCGAGGCCGTAAACAGGGGCGAGATCAATCGTTCCGCTATCGCCTCATGGTCCGTTTTCTGTATGCAGCGTATCTCGCGTTTGCGCTGTATCTGCTCTATCCGATGGTCCAGAACACGCTGGCCTTCAGTGCGGGCTGTATCGTCGGCGCGCTGCCGGGCGGTGCGCGCGACGTGCCCAAGCCTTCCGCGAGCGACGCGCACGCGCATCCCGGGCGATGTGTCGCGACGGCGCAGAGCGGTGGACGCTCTTCTGCCGAGATCCACTGACGTCGCTCGTTCGTACCGGCTGCGCTAGCGTCGTGCGTGCGGGGCTGGCCATTCGGCCAGGTTGATGCGTGCGCCGTCCACGCGGATCATGGACGACGTCGCGGTGCTTGCCGACCGCGGCGTGCGTGAACGGCCACGGCGATCGCGCCGATGCGGCGCGTCAATACGATGAGCGATACGGCGTGCCCTGGTCGAAGCGGCTCTGCCAATGCGCGAGGTAGCGCGACGCGAGCTGCGGGTTGTTCCACACCACGACGACGTTCTCCGAATTACGGCTGGCGGCCGACGCGCTGTAATTGAACGAGCCCGTCTCGACATGCTCGGCGTCGATCACGAGGTACTTGTCATGGTGGATCGCGTACACATCGATCGTGCGTGTCGGGATGCCCGCGTTGACGAGCAGGTTCAATGCCTGCTGGCTGCTTTTCGCGCGGTTGCCCTTGTCGTCCACGACCACCGCGACGTTGACGCCGCGCCGCTTCGCGGCGAGCAGCGCGCGCGTGATCGGCGGCGACGTGAACGAATAGGCGGCCACGCGGATGGAAGTGCGTGCTGCGCCGATCGCCTTCAGCACCAGCGCCTCGGCGCCGCCATCGGGCGAGAACGCCGATTCGACGACCTGCGTGGCGGGCGCTGCATGGGTGGGGGCGGGCAGCAGCTGCGTGACGAAATCGATCGCCTGCTGAAGCAGCGATTCGTTGTGCGTCTTGCCGAACGCGGCGAACGGAGTGGCGAGCAGGGAAGCGGCGAGACAGGCGGCGGCGAGGCGTTGGCGCGACAACATCGTGGACAGCGAATGATTTTGAGACAGCGGGCCGTGAGTGTAACGCAGACAGGGCGGCGCGGCCACGCCCGGATGTGGATGCAACGGACGACGTGGCGGGTGCGGGTACCGGGATCGCCTGCGGCAACGTGCGGCGCCCGGGGCAGCAGGCGGTCCGTAAGCGTACGCACGGCCCATCTGAACGGCGCGCGCCGATGTGATAGCGTTCCTGCTTTCCACTGACGCGACGGGAGCACCATGGAATACCGCACACTCGGCGATTCCGGCATCGAGGTCAGCCTGATCGGCCTGGGCACGATGACTTGGGGCGAGCAGAATTCGGAGCGCGACGCGCACGAGCAGATCGATTACGCGCTCGCGCAGGGCGTGACGCTGATCGATACCGCGGAGATGTACCCGGTGCCGCCGAAGGCCGACACGCAGGGCCGCACCGAGCAGTACATCGGCACCTGGCTCGCGCAACATCGTGCGCAGCGCGCACGCATCGTGCTCGCGACGAAAATCGCCGGCCCGGCGCGACAGCCGCACAACCCGCGTCACATTCGCGGCGAAGGCAATCAGTTCGACCGCAAGAATCTGACCGAGGCGCTCGATGGCAGCCTGAAGCGTCTGCAGACCGACTATGTCGACCTGTACCAGCTGCACTGGCCCGATCGCAGCACGACGACGTTCGGCCGTAGCGCGTATCCGTGGATCGACGATGCCTATACGGTGCCGATCGAGGAAACGCTCGGCGTGCTCGCGGAGTTCGTGAAGGCCGGCAAGGTCCGCGCGATCGGCGTGTCGAACGAAACGCCGTGGGGCGTCGCGCAGTTCCTGCGCGCGGCCGAGCGGCTCGGGTTGCCGCGCATCGCGAGCATCCAGAATCCGTACAGCCTGCTGAACCGCACGTTCGAGAATGGCCTGTCGGAGTTCACCCATCGTGACGGCATCGGTCTGCTCGCGTATTCGCCGCTCGCGTTCGGCTGGCTGTCGGGCAAGTACGAAAACGGCGCGCGGCCGGCCGGTGCGCGCATCACGCTGTTCGAGCGCTTTCAGCGTTACAGCAAGCCGCACACCGTTGCCGCGACGTCGCGCTACGTCGCACTCGCGCAGCGCCACGGGTTGTCGCCCGCGCAGCTCGCGCTCGCGTTCGTCAACAGCCGGCCGTTCGTGCGCAGCAACCTGATCGGCGCGACGTCGCTCGAGCAGCTGAAGGAGAACATCGGCAGCATCGACGTGAAGCTGTCCGACGAGGTCCTCGCCGAAATCGACGCGCTGCACGAATTGCAGCCGAACCCGGCGCCGTAAGCGGCCTCGATCAACGCGCGGCATCGCTATCGATGCTGCGAGGTCGCTTCATGGCGCAGCGTGGTCAGCGCATCCCGAGCCGGATGCGCGCGCTCGGCTGTGCGGCAAGACCGAACGGCGCCAGCCCATCAGGTACAGTCCAGGCGCGAGCTGGTTGCCGGGCGGCGAGCGGCTGCTGCACTTCGCACGGCTGCCTGTTGGAGGTCGAGCACGCGATGAAGGAAATCGGCGTGCTGGAAGTGCTGTATGGCAGCGTGTTGAAGATTGTGTGCCCGGAGGGATTCTTGAGCGAGTTCCTGCCCGGCGCGCTCGCCGCCTTCAAGGCGCGCCGCGCCGGTTTCTCGTTGTGGCGCCCGTGCGCGCTTTTCGCGATCACCTGCTCGACGCGATGAGCGCCACGCCGACCGCGCGCCGCCGGCGACGCCCGGCCGTGAGATAATTGCGAATCCGCCTTCCGTGCCCGTGCGGCTCGCCGAGCCGCATCGCCCCTGTTCGACGCCAAATTGAAGAACCTGATTGTCACCCTCGATCGCGCCGGCGAGTTCGACGAGATCATCGACGTGCGCACGCCGCTCGAGTTCGCCGAGGACCACATCCCCGGCGCCCTGAACGCGCCCGTACTCAGTAACGAGGAGCGCGTGATCGTCGGCACGATGTACCGTCAGGTGTCGCCGTACGAAGCGACGCGGGTCGGCGCGGCGATGGTCGCGCGCAACATCGCGCGGCATCTCGATACCACCTTCGCCGACCGTCCGCGCAACTGGCGGCCGCTGATCTATTGCTGGCGCGGCGGCAAGCGCTCGGGTTCGATGACGGCCTGGTTCAACCTGATCGGCTGGCAGGCGCGCCAGCTCGACGGTGGCTACAAGGCATACCGGCGCTCGGTGTGCGCGACGCTCGATACGCTGCCCGCGCAGTTTCGCTATATCACGCTCGTCGGTCATACGGGCTGCGGCAAGACACGGCTGCTGAACGCGCTGCGCGCAGAAGGGGCGCAGACGCTCGATCTCGAGGCGCTCGCCCGTCATCGCGGCTCGCTGCTCGGCGCGCTGCCGGGCGTGTCGCAGCCGACGCAGAAGGCGTTCGATTCGGGGCTGGTCGGGACGCTCGAACGTTTCGACCCCGCGTGGCCAGTGTTCGTCGAGTCGGAAAGCCGCAAGATCGGGCTCGTGCAACTGCCGCTCGCGTTGCTCGACGCGTTCCGCGCGGGGCCGTGGGTGCAAATCGAAGCCGCGCACGACGAGCGCATCGCGTTCCTGCTCGACGACTATGCGCATCTGTTCGACGACCCCGACGCGTTCAAGGCGCAACTCGCGCGGCTGATCGGGCTGCACAGCCGCGAAGAGGTCGCGCACTGGAGCGCGCTGATCGACGCCGATGCGCGCGCCGACCTGTTCCGCGCGCTGATCGACCGGCATTACGATCCTGCCTATGCGCGCACCTATCGTTCGTCGTACGACAGACCGAACCGCGTGCTGACGTTCACGTTCCGGCCGAACGCAGCGGACGCGCGCGATCAGGCGCGCGCGCTGCTCGACGCGCTCGCGCAGGCCGGCCTGCCGGCATCGCCCACGGGCGATGCGGCGGCGCGTGCCGACACCAATACCGATACCCACAACAACGCAACGACTCCCACACGATGACGACCACACGCTCCCAACCCAGTCCGGCGCTCGGCTGGATGACCTTCCTGCTGATCGCAGTCGCGGGCCTGTTCTACGTGAAATGGTTCCCGTACTACAACAAGGCGTTCGTCGCCGCCGAGCATCACTCGATCGGCAACTCGATCCTGATGGGCACGTCGGCGAGCGCGCCCGAACCGTCGCTGAAGGCGGCGCTCGACTACGCATGGGCGTACGGCAAGGCGATCTGGCAGGCGATGGTGCTCGGCCTGCTGCTCGGTTCGGCCGTGCAGGCGCTGTTGCCCGCGCACTGGGTCGCGCGCGTGCTCGGTCGCAGCGGCTTCGGCAGCGTCGCCGCGGGCGGCCTGCTGTCGCTGCCGGGCATGATGTGCACCTGCTGCGCGGCGCCGGTCGTCGCGGGCCTGCGCGCGCGACATGCGTCGCCGGGCGGTGCGGTCGCGTTCTGGCTCGGCAACACGGTGCTCAATCCGGCCGCGCTGGTGTTCATGGGCTTCGTGCTCGGCTGGCAATGGAGCGCGCTGCGCCTCGTGCTCGGCGTCGCGATGGTGTTCGGGATCGGCTATCTGCTGAACCGCATCGCGCGCCCCGAGGATCGCAGCATCGACGACGCGCAGCTCGCCGCTCTGGCGGCCGAGCAGGCCGCCGCCGGCAATCCGTTCGTCCGCTGGGTGAAGCTGCTCGCGCGCATGGCCGTGCGGCTCGTGCCCGAATACATCGTGCTCGTGCTGCTGCTCGGCGCGGCGCGCGCGTGGCTGTTCCCGCACATCGGTCCGGACATCGGCAACCATCTCGGCTGGATCGTCGCGTTCGCGGTCGCCGGCACGTTGTTCGTGATCCCGACCGCCGGCGAGGTGCCAATCATCCAGGCGATGCTGTCGCTCGGCATGGGCGTCGGCCCGGCCGCTGCGCTGCTGATGACGCTGCCGCCGATCAGCGTGCCGTCGCTCGCGATGCTCGCGCGCTCGTTCAAGCCGTACATGCTGGCGATCGTCTCGGTGCTCGTCGTCGTGTTCGGGGTCGTGAGCGGGCTGCTCGCGATCGCGTTCGGGTTCTGACCGGCGGCCGGCGCCGTATTGGCGGATGCTCGCTGCTGCCGCCGCTGTCACCGCAGTAGCCGCGCGCGACAGCCGCCCATGCGGACCAGCAAGCCGGCCGTGTGCGCGTGCCCGGTGACCGGCCGGCCGGCGCGCCGCCCGCGCCTCGTATTCACCCGGCACCGCCGCTACACGCGTGCGGTGCCCTTTACAAGAAGCAAACAGGAAAACGCATGACCCAACCGAAGATTCATCCTCGACTCGAAAAGGCGCTGACGCGCGGCGATCTCGCGATCCGCCAGGCCAATTCCGCACGCGCCACGGCCGTGCTGAACGCGCTCGGCACGATGATCATCGAAGCGTCCGCCACGATCGGCGTCGAAGCGAGCATCGAGATTCCGCACGGCGATCGCATCTACGACCCGGTCAACGGCCTGTGGCCGCAGAAGATGCTGGTGTCGTTCGACGGTCCGGTAGCCGAGGCCGACGCGGAGGAATTGCGCGCGGTCTATCTGATCGCCGACGATCCCGGCACGCAGTTCCGGGTCGAGTGGCATCGCGCGGACGGCAAGCTCGGTCGTCAAGAAGGCGGCCCGCTCGCGACTGTCGCGTTCCTGACCGACGTCGAAATTCCGTGGAGCGACGACGACGAGTGACGTCGCCGTCGGCTCGGCACACCGGCCGGCGCGGTATGCGCGTGCGCGTCAGCGCATCATCCGCCGCCGGAACAGCCACGCCGACACCACGAAGCCGCCGAGCGCATAGGCGGCGAGCACCGCGACGTGCAGCCCGACGTCGGTTGCCGGCCGGCCGAGCATCGCGGGCCGGATCAGTTCGACCGCGTTCGCGAGCGGCAGCAGATGCGCGGCGTGCTGCGCGAGCGGCGGCAACTGCGTGATCGGGAAGAACACGCCGGACAGCAGCAGCATCGGCGTCAGCACGAGCGTCTGGTAGAACATGAAGAAGTCGTAGGACGGCGCGAGCGCGGTGACGATCATCGCGGTGCTCGCGAACGCGAGGCCGGCGAGCGCGATCACCGGCAGCGCTGCGAGCATCGACGGAAACCGCGCATAGCCGAGCAGGCCGGCGACCAGCATGATCGCGGCGCCCGACAACAGCGCCTTGCTCGCGCCCCAGACGATCTCCCCGAGCACGATGTCGCCGAGCGCGAGCGGCGTGTGCATGATCGCTTCCCACGTGCGCTGCACGTGCATGCGCGAGAAGCCCGAATACATCGACTCGAAGCTCGCGGACATCATCACGCTCGAACCGACCGTGCCGGCCGCGAGGAAGGCGATATACGACACGCCGTCGACGTGCCCGAGCATCAGCCCCAGCCCGAATCCCAGCCCGAACAGGTAGATCATCGGATCGGCGAGATTGCCGAACAGCGACGCGAGCGCGAGCTTTCGCCACACCAGATAATTGCGCCGCCACACCGCGATCCAGTTGGTCGCATTCGCGGGCAGCGCGATCGCGAAGCGCGTTTCGCGCGGCGGGGCGGACGATGCGGAGGCGGAATAGTTGCGAACGTCCATGGTCGGTCAGTCCTGCATTTCGCGGCCCGTGAGCCGCAGGAACACGTCTTCCAGATTGGCCGGACGGTGCAGATAGCGCAATCCCGCACGGCCTTTGAGCCGCGCGGCGAGCGGTTCGGGGTCGCTCACGTAGCAGAACAGCGTTTCGCCGCTGATCTCGGTGCGCTCGGCGAACGGCGCCACCTCGTCGCGCAGCGCGACCGGATCCGGCCCGTAGATCTCGATCACGTCGCACCCGATCTCCGACTCGATCAGCGCGTGCGGCGCGCCTTCGGCGATCTTGCGGCCTTCCTCGATCACGCACAGCCGATCGCACAGGCGCTCGGCTTCTTCCATGAAGTGCGTCGTGATCAGGATCGTCTTGCCGCGCGCGAGCAGCGAGCGCAAGCGTTCCCACATCAGGTGCCGCGCCTGCGGATCGAGGCCGGTCGTCGGCTCGTCGAGCACCAGCACGTCGGGATCGTTCACGAGCGCCCGCGCGAGCGTCAGGCGCCGCTTCATGCCGCCCGACAACTCGCCGACGCGCGCGTCCGCCTTGTTCTCCAGCTTCGCGAATTCGAGCAGCGGCGGCACGAGTGCGCGCGCGGCCGGCGCGGAGATCCCGAAATAGCGGCTGAACACGAGCAGGTTCTCGCGGACCGTGAAGTCCGGATCGAGATTGTCGAATTGCGGCACGACGCCGACGCGCCGGCGCGCATGGCGGGCGCGCGACGGGACCGGCTCGCCGCAGAGCGAAATGGCGCCCGCGTCCGGATAGACGAGGCCAAGCAGCATTTTCAGTGTGGTGGTCTTGCCGGCGCCGTTCGGGCCGAGCAGCCCGTAGCATTCGCCGGCCTCGACGTGGAAGGACAGGTCGTTGACGACGAGTCGGTCGCCATAGCGTTTTTCGACGTTCCGGAAATCGATCGGTGCAACGGACATGGGCAGGGTGTCGTTGTGAACGGGCGCCGCCGCGCCGGCCGGCTCGGCGGATGCCACGCGCCGTATGCGAACGGCTCGGACTGTCGCCGGTCACACGGACATGGCTCGCGTGCCCGCGCTGACGGCACGGACGACCCATTCTAGTGCATCGACCGCGCCGCTTCAGCGCGGGCCTGCGGTTTGCGTCGGATGCGCACACGAATCGTGCGCTGCATCATTGCCGACGCGCGTGGTGCGGCGAATCAGCGTTTTCCATCCCTTGCGCGTTGGATTGCGGCGCACCATGATGATTGCATAGCGCACGTAGTCGCGACCGGGAGGTTTCATGGCTAGCTACAACAAGATTCTGCTTTGCTACGACGGCACGCTCGAGGGACGCAAGGCACTGCGGTGCGGCGCGAATCTCGCGCTCGACCTGAAGGCGGAAACGCATTTGCTGTCGGTCGTCGACATGCGCTCGAGCATCGCGCAGAGCGCGGGACTGCTGACCGATGTCGCGTGCGGCCGCTTCGAAGAAACCGCGCGCGAGATCCTGCAGGAAGGGGTGAACTGGCTGCGCGAGCGCGGCGTGCAGGCCGAAGGTCATTTTGCGTTCGGCTACCCGATCGACGAAATCGCGAACCTCGCAACCGAGATCGGCGCCGACCTCGTCGTCGTCGGCCATCGCTGTCGTAGCGGATTGTCTAGATGGTGGATGGGGGCCGGCAACACGCTACTGCTCGATCGCGTGAACTGCAGCATCCTCGTCGCATGTTCGTCGGCCCAGGAGCAGAAGGCCGAAATCGCACGCGAGCGCGAGGCGGCTACCGCGAGCGGTAAATAGTGGGCTAATGGCACGAGGATGCACGCGTTTGCCGCATGACCAGCTCGCTGGCTTCGCGATGAGCGCGTGCCGTGTGCCGCATCCGCGGCACCGCCTACCGGCAACGCGCGCTCAGCCGTGCAGGTCGATTGCCGCGAGCTTCCACGTAAACAGGCCGAAGCGGTGGAAAATCGCCGCGTAGCGTGTGCCGTCGGCGCTGCGCTGGTACGTCACGACGAACTCGTCGATATTGCGGTAGCCCGCGCTCGTTTGCTGCGTCCGGCTGGGTTCGCTCGCGCCGGCGGGCGCGGGCGCCGGGACCGATGTGGCGCCGCTGGCGGGTGCCGGCACGCTCGCTGGACTGCCGGCGCTCGTCGGTGGCACAGCCGGCGCGCTGGCTGGCGCGGTGCCTGACGGCGACCCCGACGGCGAGCCGGCCCATTCGGGAGGCCGTTCGCCGGGACTACCGCGCGGCGGGATGCCGCTCATCAACGCTGCAACACCTTCCGGCGTCGCGTACGCGTCGACCAGCGGGCCGATCAACGCAGACCCGATCAACGCGCCCAGCACCGCGAACGGATTGTTCTTCTTCACCGCGTCGATCCGGCGCATCAATTCTTCCGTGACCTGCTGCTTTAGACTGATGCGCAGCGACGGAAAATCGACGTACTCGCTGACCGCCTGCGCATCGCGCGCATCGATTGCCGATTTGAGCCGGCCGAGTGCCACGTATGGCGACGCATATGCGTAACCGATCGCCGCCAGTACGGCGACGATCAGCACGGCGATCAGTAGCGGCTTGAGCCGCCGGACGCGGCCCGCAGATCCAGTCACGATGCCTCCGGTACGGATGGGTTCCGCCCTCAGAGACCGTGGTGCGCTGCCGATCGTTCCTCGGCGATGCAACGGTCGATCATCCGGCAGACGGCGTCGATCGTCCCCACCATGATCAGGCGCGAGCGGCCGTGATAGACGCGCACCGGTGCGCGGCGCGCCGGTTCCGCATGATTCAGGCCGGCATTCAGCGAGACCCGCGCGAATGCGGGCAGCGCCGACGGCAGCAGCGACGCCTGCCGTTCGACTGCGACTTCTTCGCTCACTGCGGGCGCCGCAGCGGACAGCGGCGCGCAGGGCGTGCGGCCGCGCAGGTGACGCAGGCGGCCGAATTGACGGAAAGGCAGCAGACGGGACAGGCGTTCCATGGTGTTCTCCTCAGCGAGACCGATTGTCAGAGTTCGCCCGAGCGGATCAGCCCGACGGCGATGCCTTCCAGCGCAAATTCCGCGCTGCCGGCTTTGACGAAGATGTTTTCGTAATCCGGGTTCTCCGCGATCAGCTCGATGCCGCCGGGACGGCGCATCAGGCGCTTGACGGTGACGTCGTCGCCCAGCCGCGCGACGATGATCTGGCCGTCCTTCGCTTCGGTGCGCTTTTGCACCGCGAGGAGGTCGCCGTCGAGAATGCCGGCGTCGCGCATCGACAGGCCGCGCACCTTCAACAGATAGTCGGGCTTGCTCGTGAAGAGCGCCGGATCGCACGCGTAATGCTGCGAGATGTGTTCCTGCGCAAGGATCGGGCTACCGGCAGCGACGCGGCCGACGAGCGGCAGCGACAACTGCATCAGCCCGGCGTGCGGCAACGTGAACTGGTGCGGCATGTCGTCGATGCCGAGCAGGCGGATGCCGCGCGAGGCGCCTGCCGCCAGCTCGATCACGCCCTTGCGCGCCAGCGCGCGCAGGTGCTCCTCGGCTGCATTCGGCGAGCTGAAGCCCAGTTCGGCGGCGATCTCGGCGCGCGTGGGCGGGAAACCCGAGCGCTCGATCGCGCGGCGGATCAAGTCGAACACTTGCTGCTGACGTGCGGTGAGTTTGGTCATGGCTCAACTGTATGGATAGACAGTGAGCTGTATTTTTATACAGTACTTCGCGAATTTCAAGTGTTACTTGAGGTTCGATGCGATCGCGCCGGTTCCGCCGTCGTTTTGCGACGTCCCGACGCCGGTTCATCCGCCGCAACCGTCCGCCCAGTCTGCGTTAGCACTTTTGAGTATTAAAAAATGAAGAACGATTATTTTTAATAATGTAACCCGTTCGTTAGACTGGCCCGACATCGCAACACCGACGACACTGGAGAACCAATGATGGCGAAGCGCAATACGGGGCTGGGCGGCGCAGCGGGGCGCCTGATCGCAACACTGGCGTTGGGCGCGGCGGCGGCGCTCGGCGTCGCCTCGCACGCATGGGCCGACACGACGTTCCTGAACGTGTCCTACGACCCGACGCGCGAGCTGTACCAGGACTACAACCAGGCGTTCGGCAAGGAATGGAAGGCGAAGACGGGCGAGACGGTCAACTTCAAGCAGTCGCACGGCGGCTCGGGCGCGCAGGCGCGCTCGGTGCTCGACGGGCTGCAGGCCGACGTGGTCACGCTCGCGCTGGCATACGACATCGATGCGCTCGCGAACAAGGGGCTCGTCGCGAAGGACTGGCAGAAGCGCCTGCCGGACAACGCATCGCCGTACACGTCGACGATCGTGTTCCTGGTGCGCAAGGGCAACCCGAAGGGCATCAAGGACTGGGACGATCTGACCAGGCCCGGCATTTCGATCGTCACGCCGAACCCGAAGACCTCGGGCGGCGCGCGCTGGAACTATCTGGCCGCGTGGGCGTACGCGGTGCACAAGCCGGGCGGCAGCGAGCAGAGCGCGAAGGAGTTCGTGACGAAGCTCTACAAGAATGCAGGCGTGCTCGACTCCGGCGCGCGCGGCGCGACGACGAGCTTCGTGCAGCGCGGCATTGGCGACGTGCTGATCGCGTGGGAGAACGAGGCGTTCCTGTCGATCAAGGAATTCGGCACCGACAAGTTCGAGATCGTGGTGCCGTCGGTGAGCATCCTCGCCGAGCCGCCCGTCGCGGTGGTCGACAAGGTGGTCGACAAGAAGGGCACGCGCAAGCTGGCCGAGGCCTACCTGAATTTCCTGTACAGCCCGCAGGGCCAGGAGATCGCCGCGCGCAACTACTACCGGCCGCGCTCGAAGAACGTGCCGGCGGAGCTGACGAAGCAGTTCCCGAAGCTCAAGCTGTACACGGTGGACGACACGTTCGGCGGCTGGACGAATGCGCAGAAGACGCATTTCGCGGACGGCGGCGTGTTCGATTCGATCTACAAGCCGCAATAACGCCACGCAGTAACGACACGCAGCACACGATAACGACAGCGGCGCGCCACGACAGCGCGCCGCATACCCGACGGGCCGGCGCGCGATTCCGAGCGCCGGCATATGCGTCGGGCCCATGAGCAGCATCGACCCAGCAAGAGCATCCGATGACGACGTACATCTTTCGCAAGCCGAGCGCGCTGCCCGGTTTCGGCGTGACGCTCGGCATCACGGTGGCGTATTTGAGCCTCGTGGTGCTGATTCCGCTCGCCGCCACATTTCTCAAGACCGCGACCTTGTCGTGGGACCAGTTCGTCGCGGCCGTCACGTCGCCGCGCGTGCTCGCGTCGTACCGGCTGACGTTTTCGGCCGCACTCGGCGGCGCGTTGATCAACGCCGTGTTCGGCTTTCTCGTCGCGTGGGTGCTGGTGCGCTACACGTTCCCGTTCAAGCGCGTCGTCGATGCGATCGTCGACCTGCCGTTCGCGCTGCCGACGTCCGTCGCCGGCATCTCGCTCGCGGCCGTCTACGCGACTAACGGCTGGGTCGGCCAGTATCTCGCGCCGCTCGGCATCAAGATCGCGTTCACGCCGGCCGGCGTGCTGGTCGCGTTGACGTTCATCGGGCTGCCGTTCGTCGTGCGCACCGTGCAGCCCGTGCTCGAGGATTTCGAGCGCGAGCAGGAGGAGGCCGCCGCATGCCTCGGCGCGTCGCGCTGGCTCACGTTCCGCCGCGTCGTGCTGCCGGCCGTGCTGCCCGCGCTGCTCACCGGCTTCGCGCTCGCGTTCGCGCGCGCGCTCGGCGAGTACGGGTCGGTGATCTTCATCGCCGGCAACGTGCCGATGAAGTCCGAGATCACGTCGCTGCTGATCATCACGAAGCTCGAGCAGTACGACTACGCGGGCGCGACCGCGCTGGCGGTCGTGATGCTGGTCGTGTCGTTCCTGATGCTGCTGCTGATCAACACGCTGCAGTGGTATCTGCAGCGCCGCACGAGCCGGGGCGCGAGCGCGCCCGTCGCGGTGGCCGCGAGCGCCGCGGGAGGTGCGCAATGAGCCGCCAGTCCAGCATCGTGTCGAACAACCATGCCGCCGCGCACGCCCGCGCGGCGACGCGGCTCGATCCCGTGACCGAGCCGCGCGCCGTGCGCTGGCTGCTGATCGGCGTCGCGCTCGCGTTCCTCGCGTTCTTCCTCGTCGTGCCGCTCGCTGCGGTGTTCTTCGAGGCGCTGCGCAAGGGCGTCGGCTTCTATCTCGAATCGCTCGCAGATCCGGACGCGTGGTCGGCGATCAGGCTGACGCTGACGGTCGCCGTGATCGCGGTACCGCTCAATCTCGTGTTCGGCGTGTGCGCGTCGTGGGCGATCGCGAAGTTCGAGTTCCGCGGCAAGGCGTTGCTGACCACGCTGATCGACCTGCCGTTCTCCGTGTCGCCGGTGATCTCCGGGCTCGTCTACGTGCTGTTGTTCGGTGCGCAGGGCTGGCTCGGGCCGTGGCTGCAGGACCACGACGTGCAGATCATCTTCGCGGTGCCGGGCATCGTGCTCGCGACGATCTTCGTCACCTTCCCGTTCGTCGCGCGCGAGCTGATCCCGCTGATGCAGGCGCAGGGCAGCGACGAGGAGGAAGCCGCGCGCGTGCTCGGCGCGTCGGGCTGGCAGATCTTCCGGCGCGTGACGTTGCCGAACGTGAAGTGGGGTCTGCTGTACGGCGTGATCCTCTGCAATGCGCGCGCGATGGGCGAGTTCGGCGCGGTGTCGGTCGTGTCCGGCCACATCCGCGGCGTGACCGACACGATGCCGCTGCACGTCGAGATCCTGTACAACGAATACAACTTCGCGGCGGCGTTCGCGGTGGCGTCGGTGCTTGCGCTGCTCGCGCTCGTCACGCTCGCGCTGAAGCTGCTCGCCGAGCGTCACCTCGCCGCCGAACTGGCCGGGGCACGCGACGACGTTCCCGCTCATGCCGGCCCCGTCGCGGCCGTTTCGTCGAAATCGTAAAGAGGCAAACAGAATGGGTATCACCGTCCGTCATCTTCAGAAGCGCTTCGGCGATTTCACCGCGCTCGACAACGTGTCGCTCGATTTCCCGCCGGGCGAGCTCGTCGCGCTGCTCGGGCCGTCCGGCTGCGGCAAGACCACGCTGCTGCGCGTGATCGCGGGCCTCGAGCACGCGGACGCCGGCCAGGTCCTGCTGCAGGGCCTCGACGTCGCGTCGGTCGGCGCGCGCGATCGCCAGGTCGGCTTCGTGTTCCAGCATTACGCGCTGTTCCGCCACATGACCGTGTTCGAGAACGTTGCCTTCGGCCTGCGCGTGAAGCCGCGCCGCGAACGCCCGTCGGAAACGGTGATTCGCGACAAGGTGCACGAGCTGCTGAAGCTCGTGCAGCTCGACTGGCTCGCGCAGCGCTATCCGTCCGAACTGTCGGGCGGCCAGCGCCAGCGCATCGCGCTGGCTCGCGCGCTCGCGGTGGAGCCGAAGGTGCTGCTGCTCGACGAGCCGTTCGGCGCGCTCGACGCGAAGGTGCGCAAGGAACTGCGCAGCTGGCTGCGGCGCCTGCACGACGACCTGCACATCTCGACGATCTTCGTCACGCACGACCAGGAGGAGGCGCTCGAGGTGGCCGATCGCATCGTCGTGCTGAACCGCGGTCACGTCGAGCAGGTCGGCAGCCCGCAGGACGTCTACGACCATCCGCAAAGCGCGTTCGTCTACGAATTCCTCGGCGCGGCGAACCGGCTGCCGGGCACGGTCGCCGCGCGCGGTTTCGTCGCCGATGGCGCGGCGGCGTCGATCGCGGTCGACGCCGATTTCGCGGGCCCCGCACACGCCTACGTGCGGCCGCACGACCTGCAGCTGTGGCCGGTGGGCGGCGGCCATCGCGACGGCATCGCGGTGGACGTGCGCCGCGTGATTCCGCTCGGCGGCTCGGTGCGCGTCGAGCTGGAGGCGCGCACGGGCGGGGCGCTGGAAGCCGAGCTCGATCGCGACGCGTGGCGTGCGCTCGCGCTGCAGGTCGGCGACGGCGCGACGGCCGTGCCGCGCGCGCTGCGGGTCTTTCCCGCACACTGACGCCCGAACCCGGTCATGAGAAGAGGGCGGATACCGCTCCCGATCGATCTTCGAACAACGACAGCCCAAGAGGCATACCCATGAATTTTCAGCAATTGCGCTTCGTGCGCGAGGCCGTGCGCCAGAACATGAACCTGACCGAAGTCGCGAACGTGCTGTACACGTCGCAGTCGGGCGTGTCGAAGCAGATCAAGGATCTCGAGGACGAGCTGGGCGTCGACATCTTCATCCGGCGCGGCAAGCGGCTCACCGGCCTCACCGAGCCGGGCAAGGCCGTGCACCAGCTGATCGAGCGGATGCTGCTCGACGCCGAGAACCTGCGGCGCGTCGCGCGCCAGTTCGCCGATCAGGACAGCGGCCACCTCGTCGTCGCGACGACGCACACGCAGGCGCGCTACGCGCTGCCGAAGGTGATCCGCCAGTTCACCGAAGTGTTCCCGAAGGTGCATCTCGCGCTGCGCCAGGGTAGCCCGCAGCAGATCGCGCAGATGATCCTGAACGGCGAAGCCGATCTCGGCATCTCGACCGAGGCGCTCGACCGCTATCCGGACATCGTCACGTTCCCGTGCTATTCGTGGCACCACACGGTCGTCGTGCCCAAAGGGCATCCGCTCGTCGGACGCGAGCATCTGACGCTCGACGAGATCGCCGAATATCCGATCATCACCTACGACCAGGATTTCACCGGCCGCTCGCACATCGACCAGGCGTTCGCGCAGGCCGGCGCGGTGCCCGACGTCGTGCTGACCGCGATCGATGCTGACGTCATCAAGACTTACGTCGAGCTCGGGATGGGGATCGGCGTGGTCGCGGCGATGGCGTTCGATCCGCAGCGCGACACGGGGCTCGTCGCGCTCGACACGCAGCACCTGTTCGAGGCGAGCACGACCCGCGTCGGGCTGCGCAAAGGCGCGTTCCTGCGCGCCTATGCTTACCGCCTGATCGAGATGTTCGCGCCGCAGTTGAACGAAGCCGAGATCGCGGCGCAGTTGCGCGAGGCGGTGTAACTGGCGGCGAAGTGAAGGGCGGCAGGCGCTCGCCTGCCTGTCGCTCCCTACGGCCGCGCGACGACGCGGCATCGCGTGGTCCGGCCGGCCGGGCGCGGCTGACGGTGCGCTGCCGCGATTCACGCGACGGTCTGAAGCGCATCGCCTCGGCTGGAGGTGGCACATCCGCCACATCTGGAAACACCGCGCCGGCAAGTCCTGCCGCAACGTACCGCCGCAGCATAACCAGCCATCGCGGGGTAACGCACCCCAGCCCGCTCAGAACAAACCCTTAAATAGCGATCGCCCGGGTTGCGCGCCGAACCGAAACGGTACAGCATAGCCGTCACTCCGCCGGCTTCCCGCCGGCGGTGGCGCGTCGACGACAGCGCGCGCCAGGCAGTCGGCCGTCTGCCCCGTTTCCATTTCGTGATACCGACAAGCAGCATCGATGGCCAATGTCCGGCTCATGTAGCGCAAACGTTTGCTTGCATTAAAACAACAGCCAAACAAAACAATCCGGCCCGCCGGGCCGATCGCCAGGAGATGAGTATGAAGGTCCTGTTTCGCCGTCGCTTCCTGACCGCCGCGCTCGCCGCCGTCGCGGTCGCCGCCACCCCGGCCGCGTATGCGCAGTCTGCGGCCAAGCCGAAGGTCGCGCTGGTGATGAAGTCGCTCGCCAACGAGTTCTTCCTGACGATGGAAAACGGCGCGAAGGAATACCAGAAGCACAACGCCGGCCAGTTCGACCTGATCACGAACGGCATCAAGGACGAGACCGACACCGCCAACCAGATCCGCATCGTCGAGCAGATGATCGTGTCGAAGGTCGACGCGATCGTGCTCGCGCCGGCCGATTCGAAGGCGCTCGTGCCGGTGGTGAAGAAGGCGGTCGACGCGGGCATCGTCGTCGTGAACATCGACAACCGGCTCGATCCCGACGTGCTGAAGTCGAAGAACCTGAACGTGCCGTTCGTCGGCCCCGACAACCGCAAGGGCGCGCGCAAGGTCGGCGACTACCTCGCGAAGAGGCTCAAGGCGGGCGACCAGGTCGGCATCGTCGAAGGCGTGTCGACGACCACCAACGCGCAGCAGCGCACGGCCGGCTTCCAGGATGCGATGAAGGCGGGCGGCATGAAGGTCGTGTCGGTGCAGTCGGGCGAATGGGAGATCGACAAGGGCAACGCGGTCGCGTCCGCGATGCTCAACGAATACCCGAACCTGCGCGCGCTCCTGTGCGGCAACGACAACATGGCGATCGGCGCCGTGTCGGCGGTGCGGGCGGCGGGCAAGCAGGGCAAGGTGCTGGTGGTCGGCTACGACAACATCAACGCGATCAAGCCGATGCTGAAGGACGGCCGCGTGCTCGCGACCGCCGACCAGTACGCGGCGAAGCAGGCGGTGTTCGGCATCGACACGGCGCTGAAGGCCATCGCCGAGCATCGCAAGCAGTCTGAGCTGTCCGGCGTGGTCGAGACGCCGGTCGACCTCGTCACCAAGTGACCACGTGACGCCGCACCGATGACGGCCGCCGTCCCTCAAGAATTCCGGGCGGCGGCCGTTATCTGGAGTGAGCGCGATCACGGCCACGGCATACCCATGCACTTGTGAGCGTCATAACCGCACGCCGCGGGCGCGCGGCCGCAACCAGGATCGCGATGGAACCGACCTTCCAACCTTCCCGTCCAGTCGTCCCCGTGCTCGCCGTATCCGGCGTGGGCAAGACCTACGCCGAACCGGTGCTCGCCGACGTCACGCTGACGCTCGCGGCGGGCCAGGCGCTCGCGCTGACCGGCGAGAACGGCGCGGGCAAGAGCACGCTGTCGAAGATCATCGGCGGGCTGGTCGAGCCGACGACCGGCACGATGCAGCTCGGCGGCGACGCGTATGCGCCGGCCAGCCGCACGCAGGCCGAGGCGCTCGGCGTGCGCATGGTGATGCAGGAGCTGAACCTGCTGCCGACGCTGACGGTCGCCGAGAACCTGTTTCTGAACCGGCTGCCGCGGCGCTTCGGCATCATCGACCGCGCGCGGCTGCGCGCCGATGCGCGGGCCGCGATGGCGCAGGTCGGGCTCGACGCGATCGATCCCGATACGCCGGTCGGCGCGCTCGGCATCGGCCATCAACAGATGGTCGAGATCGCGCGCAATCTGATCGGCGACTGCCGCGTGCTGATCCTCGACGAGCCGACCGCGATGCTGACCGCGCGCGAGGTCGACCTGCTGTTCGAGCAGATCGACCGCTTGAAGGCGCGCGGCGTCGCGATCGTCTATATCTCGCACCGGCTCGAGGAGCTCGCGCGCGTCGCCGAGCGGGTCGCGGTGCTGCGCGACGGCCGGCTCGTGCACGTCGGCGACATGGCCGCGATCAGCGCCGACGGGCTCGTCACGCTGATGGTCGGCCGCGAGCTCGGCGAGCACATCGATCTCGGCGCGCGCCGGATCGGCGCGCCGCGCCTCGTCGTGTCGGGCATGACGCGCGGCACGGCCGTGCAGGACGTGTCGCTCGAAGTGCGCGCCGGCGAGATCTTCGGCATCTCCGGGCTGATCGGCGCGGGGCGCACCGAATTGCTGCGGCTGATCTACGGCGCGGACACGCCCGATACGGGCATGATCGCGGTCGGCGAACCGCCGCAGCCGGTGCGCATCCAGTCGCCGGTCGACGCGGTCGCGCACGGCATCGCGCTGATCACCGAGGACCGCAAGGGCGAAGGGCTGCTGCTCACGCAATCGGTCGCCTCCAACGTGTCGCTCGGCCAGCTCGATCGGCTCGCGCGCGGCGGCGTCGTCGATACGGCGCGCGAAACGGCGCTCGCCGAGCAGCAGATCGACGCGTTGCGGATCCGCACGCACGGCGCGGCGCAGCCAGTCGGCGAACTGTCGGGCGGCAACCAGCAGAAGGTCGTGATCGGCCGCTGGCTCGCACGTGACATGGGCGTGCTGCTGTTCGACGAGCCGACGCGCGGCATCGACGTCGGCGCGAAGTTCGAGATCTACACGCTGATGGGCGCGCTGGCGCGCGACGGCCGCGCGCTGGTGGTCGTATCGAGCGACCTGCGCGAGCTGATGCTGATCTGCGACCGGATCGGCGTGATGTCGGCCGGCCGCATGACCGCCGTGTTCGAACGCGGCAACTGGACTCAGGATGCGCTGCTGGCCGCCGCGTTCGCCGGCTTCGGCCGCGACGCGTTGCCGGACGGCATGCAGCATCCGGATGCGGGAGCGGCGCCGCGCGCGGCTTCCGCGGTTTCGACCACAGGACCACACTCATGACCCAGCCTCCCGTATCGCCGAGTGACGCAGGCGCACAGCAGGACCTGGCCGGGGGCCGCGCGCGCACGCTGTCCGGCACACGGCTCGGCGTCTCGAACTACCTCGGGCTCGCCGGTGCGCTCGTCGCGATGGTCGCGCTGTTTTCGGCGCTGAGCTCGCACTTCCTGACCTACGACACGTTCAGCACGATCGCGAACCAGATTCCCGATCTCGTCGTGATGTCGGTCGGCATGACGTTCGTGCTGATCATCGCCGGCATCGACCTGTCGGTCGGCTCCGTCCTGGCGCTGGCCGCGTCGATGGTCAGCGTGGCCGCGCTGAAATGGCAGTGGGCGCCGTTGCCGGCCGCGCTGAGCGGCATCGCGGTCGCCACCGTGACCGGCTCGCTGACGGGCGCGGTGACGGTCGGCTGGCGGATTCCGTCGTTCATCGTGTCGCTCGGCGTGCTGGAAGGCGCGCGCGGGCTCGCGTACCAGCTGACGAATTCGCGTACCGCGTATATTGGCGACGCGTTCGATTTCCTGTCGAACCCGATCGCGCTCGGCATTTCGCCGGCGTTCCTGATCGCGGTCGCGGTGATGATCGCCGCGCAGTTCGTGCTGACGCGCACCGTGTTCGGACGCTATCTGGTCGGAATCGGCACGAACGAAGAAGCCGTGCGGCTGGCAGGGGTTAACCCGCGGCCGTATAAAATCCTCGTATTCGCATTGATGGGCGCGCTTGCCGGGCTCGCGTCGCTGTTCCAGATTTCGCGGCTCGAAGCGGCGGACCCGAACGCGGGCGTGGGCCTCGAGCTGCAGGTGATCGCGGCCGTCGTGATCGGCGGCACGAGCCTGATGGGCGGGCGCGGCTCGGTGATCAGCACGTTCTTCGGCGTTTTGATCATCTCCGTGCTGGCGGCGGGGCTTGCGCAGATCGGCGCGAACGAGCCCACCAAACGGATCATCACGGGGGCGGTGATCGTGGTGGCCGTCGTGCTCGACACGTATCGCAGCCGGCGCTCGCGCGCACGGTAGAACAACATGGAACGCAGACCAAAGAGAAACGGGATATGGCGACGATCAAGGATGTAGCGGCCATGGCGGGCGTGTCGTTTACGACCGTCTCGCACGTAGTGAACAATTCGCGGCCGGTGTCCGCGGATGTGCGCGCGAAGGTCGAAGGCGCGATTCGCGAGCTGAACTACGTGCCGTCGGCCGTAGCGCGCTCGCTGAAGGCGCGCGCGACGGCGACCATCGGCCTCGTCGTGCCGAACAGCACGAATCCGTATTTCGCGGAGCTTGCACGCGGCATCGAGGATCAATGCGCGGCGAACGGCTATTGCGTGTTCTTCTGCAACTCGGACGACGACCCGGTGAAGCAGCGCAACTACCTGCGCGTGCTGCAGGAAAAGCGTATCGACGGGCTGATCGTCGCATCGGCCGGCGAGGACGCCGTGCTCGCGCAGACGCTCGCCGATTCGCAAGCGCCGCTCGTCGTCGTCGATCGCAACATCGAGGGGCTGCCGGCCGACCTCGTGCAGATCGACCACGAGCGCGGCGCGTATCTGGCCACGCGGCATCTGCTCGAGCTCGGCCACGCGAAGATCGGCTGCATCACCGGCCCGACCGACACGGCCGTCAGCGCGATGCGCGTGCACGGCTTCATCCGCGCGATGGCCGAGCGCGGCATCGACATCGTGCCGGGCGCGATCGCCGAAAGCGATTTTTCGTGCCTCGGCGGCTATCACGCGGCGGCGCGGCTGTTCGAGACGGTGCAGCCGAGCGCGATTTTCGCCGGCAACGACCTGATGGGCGTCGGCGCGCTGCGCGCGGCGGCCGAGCGCGGCATCCGCGTGCCGGACGAATGCTCGATCATCGGCTTCGACGACATCGAGTTTTCCCGCTACACCTATCCGGCGCTGTCGACGGTCGGGCAGTCGGTGCGGGCGCTCGGCGAAATGGCCGCGCAGACGCTGATCGAGCGGATCGGCGGCGGCTCGACGGCCGCGCCGAGCCGCCGCCGCGTCGTGTCGCCGCGGCTCGTGCTGCGCGAATCGACGTCGGTCTATCGGGAGCCGGCCATGCCCGGTGCGCGCGCATGACGGCGCCCAACGCCGGTGCAGGCCGCGTGACGGTGGTCGGTAGCCTCAACATGGATCTCGTCGTACGTGCGCCGCGGCTGCCGTTGCCGGGCGAAACGCTGGCCGGCCGCGCGTATGCGCAGGCAGCGGGCGGCAAGGGCGGCAACCAGGCCGTCGCCGCCGCGCGCCTGGGCGCGCAGGTCGCGATGATCGGCTGTGTCGGCGCGGACGCGCACGGCGCAGCGCTGCGCGCGGGCCTCGAGGCGGAAGGCATCGATTGCTCGCGGGTCGCGACGAGCGCGTCCGCATCGACGGGCGTCGCGCTGATCGTCGTCGACGATGCGAGCCAGAACACGATCGTGATCGTCGCGGGCGGCAACGGCGAAGTCACGCCGGCAACGGTCGCGCAGCACGAGGCCGCGATCGCCGCGGCCGACGTGCTGATCTGCCAGCTCGAGACGCCGCCGGACGCGGTATTCGCGGCGCTGTCGGCCGGGCGGCGCCTCGGGCGCACGGTGGTGCTGAACCCGGCGCCGGCCGTCGCGCCGCTGCCCGACGGCTGGCTGCCGCTGGTCGACTATCTGATTCCGAACGAGGTCGAGGCCGCCGCGCTGACCGGCCTGCCGGTGCGCGATCCGGCCGACGCGGAAGCTGCCGCGCGCGCGCTGCAGGCGGCCGGCGCACGCAACGTGCTGGTCACGCTCGGCGCGCGCGGCGTGCTGGCGCTCAGCGCCGACGGCGCGGCGCGCCACTATCCGGCGCCCGTCGTGCAGGCGCTCGACACGACCGCCGCCGGCGACACCTTCATCGGCGGCTTCGCGGTCCGGCTCGCGGCCGGCGACGGCGTCGACGCCTCGATCCGTTTTGCGCAGCGCGCCGCGGCCGTCTCGGTCACGCGCGCGGGCGCGCAGCCTTCGATTCCCACCCTCGCCGAACTGGCCTGATAACGCCGGATCGCGCGTCTTCCGCCGCCGGCACGAGCCGGCGGCCGGTCATCCTCCAACACCCGTCGCCGTCGATTGCAGCGCGCGCGCGTCGCGCGACACGCTGCCGTGTTGCGTCCCCTTCATTCATTCATACGTAATGAATGACAGGATTGCTGAGAAAATTGATAGCAATACCATCAAGTTGTGCGTCGAATGGTCGTAAATGTATCGGAGCGAAACAGTGTTTCGAAACGGGCCAGGCCCGTCCATGACGACGCAATACAGGAACAATGATGGTGATCGCAAACCTGACGATACGGGCGCGCATCGGCTTGACGATGGCGTTTCTCGCGGTGCTGCTGGCGGTGATCGGGGTGCTCGGCCTCTACGGGATGAGCACGGCGAACGACTCGATGCGCGAGCTGTTCACGAACCAGATGCCGAGCGCGGTCGACGTGGCCGTCGCGGACACCTACGCGGCGCGCGAGCGGCTGGCGCTCGATCGCGCCGCGCTGCTGGTGGGCACGCCCGATTCGGCCACGGCGGTCGAGCGCAGCCGCGAGATGCGCGCGCAGTCCGACGCGTGGTGGAAGAAGTACCTCGATCTGCCGCGCGGCCCGGAGGAAGACCGCATCGCGCAGGACGTCGCCGCAAAGCGACAGGCGCTGCAGCGCAACTGCGACGCGTTCGGCGCGCTCGTCACGGCCGGCGACCGTGACCGGCTCGGCGAAGGCGCCAAGCAACTCCAGGTGAAGTACAACGACCTCACGACCGCGAGCGAGGCGTTGCGCAATTTTCAGTTCTCCGACGCTCAGCGCGGCTTCGATCACGCGGAATCGGTGTACGAAACGTTGCGCGTAGTGTCCGTCGTCACGCTGCTCGCCGGCTTCGTCGCCGCGGTGCTGTCGTGGCTGACGCTGACCCGCGCGATCGGCCGCCCGCTCGCTGAGGCGCTCGGTCATTTCGACGCGATCGCGGCAGGCGACCTGCGCCGTGCGATCGTCGTGCAGCGGCGTGACGAAATGGGGCAACTGCTGAACGGTCTCGCGAAGATGCAGCGCGGGCTCGTCGACACCGTGCGCACGGTGCGCGGCGGCAGCGAGTCGATCGCGACGGCCGCGCGGGAAATTGCCGCCGGCAACATCGACCTGTCGTCGCGTACGGAGGAGCAGGCGTCCGCGCTGCAGGAAACTGCATCGAGCATGGAGCAGCTGACCGGCACCGTGAAACAGAACGCGGACAATGCACGGCAGGCGAGCGCGCTGGCTGCGAACGCATCGGAGATCGCCAACAAGGGCAATACGGTGGTCGGCCAGGTGGTCGGCACGATGGGCGAAATCAACGACAGCTCGGCGAAGATCGCGGACATCATCGCGATCATCGAAGGCATCGCGTTTCAAACCAACATCCTGGCGCTGAACGCGGCCGTCGAAGCGGCGCGCGCCGGCGAGGAAGGGCGCGGCTTTGCGGTCGTCGCGGGCGAGGTGCGCAGCCTCGCGCAGCGCTCGTCGAGCGCGGCCAAGGAGATCAAGGCGCTGATCGACGCGTCGGTGGGGCGTATCCACACGGGCTCGCAACTGGTCGACGAAGCCGGCCGCACGATGCACGACGTGATCGCCGCGGTGCAGCGCGTGACGGACATCATGGGCGAGATCGCCGCGGCGTCCGAAGAGCAGAGCAGCGGCATCGATCAAGTTGCTCGCGCGGTCGCGCAGATGGACGAAGTCACGCAACAGAACGCGGCGCTCGTCGAGGAAGCGGCGGCCGCCGCGCAATCGCTCGACGAACAGGCGGCGCGCCTGCGCGAAACGGCAGCGGTGTTCCGGCTCGACGACGACGCGGCGCGACCGTCGGTCGCAGCCGGCGCCACGCGTCAGGCGCCGCGCGCGAAGCCTGCGCCCGCTGCGCAGCCGGCCGCGGCAGCCGCACCTTCCGTGCCCGCTGGGCCGACCGCCGCGCCTGCCACGCGCAACGAGCGTGACGCCGCACCGAAGCGCACGGCACCGGCGCGCAAGCCGGCGGCCGCAGCGAGCGCGCCGTCACCGGCTGCGACAACGGCCGGCGCCGACGATTGGGAGACGTTCTGATACGCGCGTGCGCGCGCCTGCCGTCTGCATCAATCCCCATTTGACGAAGTCACACGGACGCCCGCGCATGCGGGCGTCGTCGTTCGTGCGGCCGGTCGAATGTGACACCGTCCGTGAACATTCATGCGTCGACGCGCGATGTGCATCCGCGCTACGGGTATCTCCTGACGATGCGAAAAAAATTTGTAACGGTGGGCGCGACGTGTCGTCGCAAACGTCTGCTCGAACGTCTATGAAGAAGGGGGCGTGAAGGGGAGTGTGAACGGCGCGGCGACGACGGCGAAGCCATCCGACGCACGAGACGTTCCGCTGCTCGGCGAGACGCGGCGGATGCAGTTTATGCGGCTCGGGAGATCGATTGTAAAGCGACGAAATGCATTGTCCAACCGGTGTTGTCGAGAATGACGAACTTCATACGAAGATGTCGTGAAAAAAAATAAGAAAGGGTTTAGGATGAATTCGAACGCGCTTGCTTCTGCGCAGTCATAGGAAGGCAGGCACGTCTTACGACTCACGCGAGGGAGGTAGCATGGATATTTACAGCAGCTTCGCGAACCGCTTCGAAAAAACGCGAGAGGAAGAATTCTCGCTGGAGGAGTACCTCGCGCTCTGCAAGAACGATCCGTCAGCGTACGCCACGGCAGGCGAACGCATGCTGGCTGCAATCGGGGAACCCGAGCAAATCGATACCCGCAACGACCCGCGCCTGTCGCGGATCTTCGCGAACAAGGTTATCAAGGTCTATCCCGCCTTCCGTGAGTTTTACGGAATGGAGGAAGTGATCGAGCAGGTGGTTGCGTACTTCCGCCACGCTGCGCAAGGGCTTGAAGAGAAGAAGCAGATCCTCTACCTGCTCGGGCCGGTCGGCGGCGGCAAGTCGTCGATCGCCGAGCGTCTCAAGCAGCTGATGGAACGCGTGCCGTTCTATTCGCTGAAGGGCTCGCCCGTCAACGAATCGCCGCTCGGGCTGTTCGACTACGACGAAGACGGCCCGATCCTCGAAGAGCAATACGGCATTCCGCGCCGCTATCTGAAGAGCATCCTCAGCCCGTGGGCCGTGAAGCGCCTGCACGAATACAACGGCGACATCCGTCAGTTCCGCGTGGTGCGTCGCTACCCGTCGATCCTGCGGCAGATCGGCATCGCGAAGACGGAGCCCGGTGACGAGAACAATCAGGACATCTCGTCGCTCGTCGGCAAGGTCGACATCCGCAAGCTCGAGCAGTACGCGCAGGACGACGCCGATGCGTACAGCTACTCGGGTGGCCTGTGCCTGGCGAACCAGGGGCTGCTCGAATTCGTCGAAATGTTCAAGGCGCCGATCAAGGTGCTGCACCCGCTGCTCACCGCGACGCAGGAAGGCAACTTCAAGGGCACGGAAGGCTTCGGCGCGATCCCGTTCGACGGCGTGATTCTCGCGCACTCGAACGAGTCGGAGTGGAAGGCGTTCCGCAACAACCGCAACAACGAGGCGCTGCTCGACCGGATCTTCGTCGTGAAGGTGCCGTATTGCCTGCGCGTGTCGGAAGAGATCAAGATCTACGAGAAGCTGATCCGCAATTCGTCGCTCGCCGAAGCGGTGTGCGCGCCCGGCACGCTGAAGATGATGTCGCAGTTCGCGGTGCTGTCGCGGCTGCACGAGCCGGAGAATTCGAGCCTCTTTTCGAAGATGCAGGTGTACGACGGCGAGAACCTGAAGGACACCGATCCCAAGGCGAAGTCGTACCAGGAGTATCGCGACTACGCGGGCGTGGACGAAGGGATGACGGGCGTATCGACGCGCTTCGCGTTCAAGATCCTGTCGCGCGTGTTCAACTTCGACACGAGCGAAGTCGCCGCGAACCCGGTGCATCTGATGTACGTGCTCGAACAGCAGATCGAACGCGAGCAGTTCCCGCCGGAAACGGAGCAGAAGTATCTGTCGTTCGTGAAGGACGTGCTGGCGTCGCGTTATGCGGAGTTCATCGGCAAGGAAATCCAGACGGCGTACCTCGAATCGTATTCGGAATACGGGCAGAACATCTTCGACCGCTACGTCACGTATGCGGATTTCTGGATCCAGGATCAGGAGTTCCGCGATCACGACACGGGCGAGAGCTTCGACCGCGCCGCGCTGAATGCCGAACTGGAGAAGATCGAGAAGCCGGCCGGCATCAGCAACCCGAAGGATTTCCGCAACGAGATCGTGAACTTCGTGTTGCGCGCGCGGGCCGCGAACGCCGGCAAGAATCCGGTGTGGACGAGCTACGAGAAGTTGCGGGTCGTGATCGAGAAGAAGATGTTCTCGAATACCGAGGAACTGTTGCCGGTCATTTCGTTCAACGCGAAGGGCTCGGCCGAGGAGCAACGCAAGCATGAGGACTTTGTGAACCGGATGGTCGCGAAGGGCTATACGCCGAAGCAGGTGAGGCTGCTTTGCGACTGGTACCTGCGCGTGCGCAAGTCGTCATGACGCGCGCGGTACCGTGCCCGTGCGGAGGGTCCGCGCGGGCACCTTCAGAGGCGCCGCCCGCATGACGGCAGACGGCATGTGCGGCGAGCGTCCCGGCATATCGACTTTCGAGCGGGAGACCGGGAGTGCTTCATCAAATCATCGACCGCAGGCTGGCCGGCAAGAACAAGAGCATCGCCAACCGCGAACGCTTTCTGCGTCGCGTCAAGAACTACATTCGTCGTGCCGTGTCGGACGCGGTGCGCGATCGTAGCATCAAGGATATCCAGAGCACGCAAAGCATCACGATTCCGCGCAAGGACATCGCGGAGCCGACCTTCCGGCACGGGCCGGGTGGCCGTCGTGAATACGTGCACCCCGGCAACGAGGACTACGTGCGCGGCGACAAGATTCCGCGCCCGCAGGGCGGCTCGGGCGGCGGCGGCAGTCAGGCGAGCAACGACGGCGAAGGGCAGGACGACTTCGTGTTCGAGTTGTCGCGCGACGAATTCATGCAGTACTTCTTCGACGATCTCGAACTGCCGCGCCTCGTGAAGACGCACCTGCTCACGGTGCCGAGCTGGAAGAACGTGCGCGCGGGCTGGGCGGCGGAAGGCACGCCGAACAACATCGACGTCGTGCGCTCGCTCAGAAGCGCGCTCGGCCGGCGCATCGCGCTCGGTTCGCCGCTCGTGAACGAGCTGCGCGAGCTCGAAGCGCAACTCGAGGAGCTGAAGAACGATCCGGAAGACCGTCGTGCGGAAATCGCGACGCTCGAAGCCGAGATCCATCATCTGAAAGGGCGCATCTGGCGGATTCCGTTCATCGATCCGTTCGATCTGCGCTACGTGAATCGCGTCAAGCAGCCGCAGCCGTCGAGCCAGGCCGTGATGTTCTGCCTGATGGACGTGTCGGGCTCGATGGACGAACAGCGCAAGGATCTCGCGAAGCGCTTCTTCATCCTGTTGTACCTGTTCCTGAAGCGCAACTACGAACGCATCGAGGTCGTGTTCATTCGTCACCACACGCGCGCCGAGGAAGTCGACGAGGACACCTTCTTCCATTCGACGGAAAGCGGCGGCACCGTGGTGTCGAGCGCGCTCGAGCTGATGCGCAAGGTGATGGACGAGCGCTACTCGCCGACCGAGTGGAACATCTACGGCGCACAGGCGTCGGACGGCGACAACTGGACCGACGATTCGCCGAAGTGTCGCAAAATCCTCGAAGAGGATATCCTCACCAAGACGCGTTATTTCGCCTACATCCAGGTCGCGCCGGAAGAGCAGAATCTGTGGCTGGAGTATGCGCAACTGGCGCTGTCGCAACCGCATCTCGCGATGAAGAAAGTCGAATCGGCTGCCGACATCTACCCGGTATTTCGCGAGTTGTTCGAAAAGCAGGTGGAAATGTCATGACAACGCGCCATCTGCACAACGAATCGCGCGGCTATGCGCCGCGCCCTTCCGGCGACGACACGGCCGGCCCCGCCGCATCGCAGCAAAGCGGCCAGGCCGAGCCCGCCGCGCCGGCCGCCGACTTGCCCGCTGCCGGGCAGAAGGAAGCGCGTATGAACGTTGCCGAACGCAAGCCGCTGCCGTGCCCGTCCGACTGGACGTTCGAGCTGCTCGAGGAATACGACACGCACATCGCGCAGGTCGCCGAGCAGTACGAGCTCGACATCTATCCGATCCAGCTCGAACTGATCAGCGCCGAGCAGATGATGGACGCGTATGCGTCGGTCGGGATGCCCGTCAACTACCGACACTGGTCGTTCGGCAAGCACTTCCTCGCCACCGAGAAGAGCTATCGGCGCGGCCAGATGGGCCTCGCCTACGAGATCGTCATCAACTCGAACCCTTGCATCGCGTATCTGATGGAAGAGAACACGATGACGATGCAGGCGCTGGTGATCGCGCATGCGGCCTACGGCCACAACTCGTTCTTCAAGGGCAACTACCTGTTCCGGCTGTGGACCGACGCGCACGCGATCATCGACTATCTCGTGTACGCGAAGAACTACGTCGCCGAATGCGAGGAGCGCTATGGCCTCGATCGCGTCGAGGAGCTGCTCGATTCGTGTCACGCGCTGATGAACTACGGCGTCGACCGCTACAAGCGGCCGCAGAAGCCGTCGCTGTCGAAGGAAGCGGCGCTGCGGCGCGAGCGCGAGGCGTATCTGCAGTCGCAGGTCAACGAGCTGTGGCGCACGCTGCCGGGCAAGAAGCCCGAACTGGCCGAGGAGCAGGAAGGCCGCTATCCGCCGGAGCCGCAGGAGAACCTGCTGTATTTCGCGGAAAAGAACGCGCCGCTGCTCGAGCCGTGGGAGCGTGAGGTGATCCGCATCGTGCGCAAGATCGGCCAGTACTTCTACCCGCAGCGGCAGACGCAGGTGATGAACGAAGGCTGGGCCACGTTCTGGCATTACACGCTGCTGAACACGCTGTACAACCAGGGCAAGCTCGAAGACGGCTTCATGATGGAGTTCCTGCATTCGCACAGCAACGTCGTCTATCAGCCGCCGGTCACGAAGCCGTACTACAGCGGGATCAACCCGTATGCGCTCGGCTTCTCGATGATGAGCGACATCCGCCGCATCTGCGAAGCGCCGACGGAAGAAGACTACAAGTGGTTTCCGGAAATCGCAGGCACGCCGTGGTTGCCGGCGATGCACTACGCGATGCGCAATTTCAAGGACGAGAGCTTCATCGCGCAGTATCTGTCGCCGAACCTGATCCGCGAGATGCGACTGTTCTCGGTGCTCGACGACGACATGCGCGATTCGCTCGAAGTGTCGGCGATCCACGACGAATCCGGCTACCAGTACGTGCGCCAGGCGCTGTCGCGGCAGTACGACATCCATCACCGCGAACCGAACATCCAGGTGTGGGCCGTCAACACGCGCGGCGACCGCAGCCTCACGCTGCGCCACTTCATGACCGACAACCGGCATCTGTCGAACGACAGCGACGAGGTGCTCAAGCACATGGCGCGCCTCTGGCAGTTCGACGTGTACCTGGAAAGCGTCGACGAGGCAGGCACCGTGCGCAAGCGCTACGAATGCCGATACGTGCCGCCTGAGGTGCGTGTTTGACGCGTATCTGACCGGTCGAGCGAATGGTTTGCATCCGACGCCAGCCTTGCGGCTGGCGTTTTCATATGACGAACGCCCGGCAGGAGAAGATTTTTCTACATCGGGATGAACCCGGAGAGACTGCTACTTTACATTTGGCTAAACTCCCGTAGCGCCGTGCGCCGGAACCGGTGCCACGTGCGCCCCCCCACGCGGCGGTTGCGGCCGTCTCGCCCCAGCAAAGCACTAAAAGGAAACAGACCAACCCATGGACGTCCAGAGCGACCAAGCTGCGCTGTCCGCGCAAGACACCCGGCGGCGCGTGTTCGCCATCGTCGGCGCCTCGTCGGGCAACCTCGTCGAGTGGTTCGACTTCTACATCTACTCGTTCTGCGCGCTGTATTTCGCGCCGGCGTTCTTCCCCAGCGGCAACACGACCACGCAGCTGCTGAACACGGCAGGCGTGTTCGCGGCCGGCTTCCTGATGCGTCCGATCGGCGGCTGGCTGTTCGGCCGCATCGCCGACCGTCACGGCCGCCGCGCGGCGATGATGATCTCGGTGCTGATGATGTGCGGCGGCTCGCTGGTGATCGCGGTGCTGCCGACCTACGCGCAGATCGGCGCGCTCGCGCCCGCGCTGCTGCTGGTCGCGCGGCTGTTTCAGGGGTTGTCGGTCGGCGGCGAGTACGGCACGAGCGCGACCTACATGAGCGAGGTCGCGCTGCAAGGGCGGCGCGGTTTCTTCGCGTCGTTCCAGTACGTGACGCTGATCGGCGGCCAGCTGTGCGCGCTGCTGGTGCTCGTGATCCTGCAGCAGGCGCTGTCGGGCGACGAGCTGAAGGCGTGGGGCTGGCGCATTCCGTTCGTGTGCGGCGCGGCGGCGGCGCTGATCTCGCTGTATCTGCGCAAGTCGCTCGACGAGACGTCGACCAGCGCGTCGCGCGACAAGAAGGACGCGGGCACGATTCGCGGCGTGTGGCAGCACAAGGGCGCGTTCTTCACGGTGGTCGGCTTCACGGCCGGCGGCTCGCTGATCTTCTACACGTTCACCACGTACATGCAGAAGTATCTGGTGAACACGGCCGGCATGCACGCGAAGACGGCCAGCAACGTGATGACCGTCGCGCTGCTCGTCTACATGCTGATGCAGCCGGTGTTCGGCGCGCTGTCCGACCGGATCGGCCGGCGCACGTCGATGATCCTGTTCGGCACGCTGTCGGTGCTCGGCACGGTGCCGCTGATGCACGCGCTCAAGACGGTGTCGAGCCCGACGGCCGCGTTCGTGCTGATCACGGTCGCGCTCGCGATCGTCAGCTTCTACACGTCGATCAGCGGCCTGATCAAGGCCGAGATGTTCCCGCCGGAAGTGCGCGCGATGGGCGTCGGCCTGTCGTATGCGGTCGCGAACGCGATCTTCGGCGGCTCGGCCGAATACGTCGCGCTGTGGTTCAAGTCGATCGGCAGCGAGGAGACCTTCTACTGGTACGTGACCGCGCTGTGCGCGATCTCGCTGATCGTGTCGTGGCGCATGCGCGACCCGAGCAAGGAGGGCTATCTGCGTCACGAGCCGTGATCGGTGCAACGGCGCGGCCGCCGGTGCGGCCGGCATGACGCCACGGAACGGCGCGCCGCGATGTACGTGGCGCGCCGTTTTTTGTTCATGGCCGGTTCGCGTCGCTGGTCGCCGCGCGTAAGCGCATCGCGCATCGCGCGATATCGTTATCGAAATCGCTTCGTTGTCCGCGGTCGGCGCCAGCGCTTATGCTGGGCGCGTAGTTCGTGTGACACCTCCTTGACTGGGATTCGCGCCCGCTGCCTGCAGCGGGCGTCTTTTTGTTCCCGCTCCGTCACGCGGCCAGCAGTGTCAGGGACACCAAATATAATGGCGCGCGCGCGGCTCACGCGCGACAACCCATACCAAGATCCCATGAGAGAACAACCAACATCCAGGCCGTGGCTGACGATCGTGCTGGCCGTCGTCAATATCGCGATATTCGTGCTGATGTGGCGCGCCGCATCGTACGGCGACCTGTCGAACCCGCTGCTGCTCGACTGGGGCGCGAACTTCGCGCCGTACACGCTCACCGGGCAGCCGTGGCGGCTGCTGACCAGCGCATTCCTGCACGGCAGCTGGATGCACGTCGCACTCAACATGTACATGCTGATCGTGCTCGGCACGGTGCTCGAACGCGTGGGCGGGACGCTGCGGTTCGGCGTCGCGTATCTGTTGTCCGCGCTCGGCGGCTCGCTGCTCAGCGCGCTGTGGCACGGCTATCACGAAGTCGGCGGCAGCAGTTTCGCCTTCGGCGTCGTGCTGCAGACGAGCGGCATCCAGCCGGTGGTGAGCGTCGGCGCGTCGGGCGCGCTGATGGGGCTGGCGGGCGCCGCCGCGGCGCTGGTGCTGCGACGCCGGCGCGAGGCCGGAGCCGACGCGCAGGTGCCGATCAATCTCGCCGCGGTCGCGCAGGTCATCGTGCTCAACCTCGGGTCGGGCTTCGTGATTTCCGGCATCGACCAGGCCGCGCATCTCGGCGGCGTGATCGTCGGCTTCGTCGCCGGCTGGCTGATGTATGGCGGCACGCGTGCGTCGCGCGTCGCCGTGCCGCTCGTGATCGCGGTGCTCGGCAGCGCCGCGATGGTGTCGGCGGCGCAGCGCGCGGGCAGCGACGAGTTGCAGAGCTGGCGCGTCGCGACCGATCGCGCGCTCGCGCACGACGCCGCGAAGCGGCAGGCGCAACAGCAGGCGGCCGCGATCGCCGCGCAGATCCGCGACGACGAGCAGCATCGGCCCGCGCCCGTGTCGGCCGAGCGCGCCGCAGGCACCGTCGTGCCGGTCGGCAAGTGGCCGTATGCGATGGTGCTGGGCGCGTCGGGCAAGCGGCTGTACGTGACCGACATCGACCGCAACACGCTCGTCGTGGTCGATGCGCAGCGCCAGGCGGTCGTGCGGACGATCGCGGGTGAACCGTTCGCGACCGGGCTCGACGGCTGCCCCGGCAACATGTGCCGCGGCCGCGGCGCGAGCGGCCTCTATGTGAGCCCCGACGAACGCTATGCGTACGTCGCGTCGATGCGCGAGAACGGGCTCGTGCGCATCGACCTGAACAGCGGCGCGATCGTCGACGGCGTGACGCTCGGCCGGTTCCCGCGCGCGATCGTGGCGTCCGCATCGAACGACAGGCTGTACGTGCTGAACAGCGTCGACGACACGATTTCCGTCGTCAGCCTCGCGCACTGGCCGCAGGTCGTGGCGACGCTGCGGCTCGGCGATCACGATGCGTCGGGCGTCGAGTTCGGCCGCGCGCTGTCGATGTGGCTGTCGCCCGACGGCAAGCGGCTGTATGCGTATGCGTTCGAGAAGAGTGCCATCGTCGCGTTCGACACGGCGACGAATGCGCCGGTGCAAACCTATCCGGTCGATGCGGATTTCATCGAAGCGAAGCCGGGCGCGAACGGTGCCGGCGTGTGGTTCTACAACGCGTCGTCGGTGCAATGGCGGGACGCGTCGACGCTTGCCGTACGCAGCGCTTATCCGGTGTGCGACACGTCGATGCACAGCTTCGACGGCAGCGGCGACGGCTCGCTGATCGCCGTCGCCGGCTTCGACGGCAAGCCGCTGCGCGTGATCAAGACGGCGACGCGTCGCACGGTGGGCGAGTTTCCGGTGGCGGGCGGCGCCGGGCAGGTGATCTTCGCGCCTGACCGCCGCACGCTGTTCGCGCTCGGGGCAGCGGGTACGCTGTCGTTCCTCTCCATGGACCGCTCGCTCGATTATCTGCAGGACGGCGGCGACGGCGAGTTCCTGTGCGCGGCGTCGGCCGACGGCAGCGGGGATGGCGGGGATGCCGGCGACGAATGACCGCGCTCGCGCGTCATCACGAAACCCGCAGAGCAAAGCATCATTTGTTGGTTCGAATCCGCCGCATGCGCTGATACGTTAGCGGCTTCGCGACGATACACCGCGTTGCGATGTTCCTCGAACCGGGCCGCCGCGCGATCCGCGGCGGCCCTCATAACAATGCAGGCTGCGCTCATGAAATTCCACACTCTCGCTACCTGGCTCGTCGGAGCTGCGCTCGTTACGGCGGGCACGCTCGCGCATGCAGACCGCCTCGACGACATCAAAAAAGCCGGCGTGCTGCGCGTCGCGACGTTCGACAGCAACCCGCCGTTCGGCTTCGTCGATGCGAAAAGCCACCACATCGTCGGCCTCGACGTCGACTACGCGAAGGCGCTCGCCGACAAGCTCGGCGTGAAGCTGCAACTGCAGCCGACCAATCCGGCCAACCGCATTCCGTTCCTGACCTCGGGCAAGGTCGACCTGGTGCTCGCGAACTTCACGATCACCGACGAGCGCGCGAAGCAGGTCGACTTCAGCATTCCGTACTTCTCGTCGGGCCAGCAGTTTCTCGCGAAGAAGGGCGTGCTGAAATCGGCCGACCAGCTGAACGGCTTGCGCGTCGGCGCGGACAAGGGCACGACCAACGAAATCACGCTGCGCGACAAGTTCCCCGGCGCGACGATCGTCGCGTACGACGACACGCCGTTCGCATTCGCGGCGCTGCGCGCGGGCAACGTGCAGGCGATCACGCAGGACGGCCCGAAGCTGATCGGCCTGCTCGCGAACGTGCCCGACAAGCAGAACTACGAGATCCCCGCGTTCACGATCTCGAACGACTACATGGGCGTCGGTGTGCCGAAGGGCGAAGCGCGCCTGCTCGGTTTCGTGAACGACACGCTGAAGGGGCTCGAGGCGAACGGTCGCGCCGCGCAGATCTACGACGCGTGGTTTGGCCCGACGACCAGGACGCCGCTCACGCGCATCTTCCGCATCGGCGATCGCACCTGAGTCGTTCGCGCCGCGCGTCGAGATCGCCCGCCGCACGTTGCCCGGCGCCCGGCGCCCGTCGCGGTGCGACGGATCGCGGCGTTTCCCGTGTCACTTACCCGATCGCGCCCGCCGCGATCGCACCATCTCATGTTCGGGTTGGCTCCCAAATATCTGTCCTGGCTGTGGCAGGGCTTTCTGGTCACGCTCGGCCTGGCGGCTGCGTCGGCGCTCGCGGCGAGCGTCGGCGGCTTGCTGCTCGCCGTGATGCGTCACGCGCGCGGGGCGGCGCCGCGCATGCTCGCGGCCGGCTATGTCGTGGCGTTGCGCAATACGCCGCTGCTCGTGCAGCTGCTGTTCTGGTATTTCGGCGTCGCGTCGCTGCTGCCCGATACGTGGATCGCGTGGCTGAATGCGCGCCACCGGCTCGACATCGGCCCGCTCACGCTCGCGTGGCCGTCGTTCGAATTCGTCGCGGGCTGGGTCGGGCTGAGCGCCTACACGGCCGCGTTCGTCGCCGAGGAATGCGAAGCCGGCCTGCGCGGCGTGCGGCGTGCGCAGCACGATGCCGCTGCGGCGCTCGGCCTCACGCCGATGCAGTCGCTGCGCTACGTGGTGCTGCCGCAAGCCGTGCGTATTGCGCTGCCGCCGCTGTTCGGCCAGTACATGAATCTCGTCAAGAATTCGTCGCTCGCGATGGCGATCGGGGTCGCCGAGCTGTCCTATGCGTCGCGGCAGGTCGAGACGGAGACGTTCAAAACCTTCGCCGCATTCGGCATCGCGACCGTGCTGTATGTCGCCGCGGTGGCCGCGATCGAGGCCGCCGCGTACGCGGCCACGCAATGGCGCGACCGGCTCGGCGCAGGGCGGTGACGATGGACCTTTCGCTGTTGCTCGACAACCTGCCGTATCTGCTCGTCGGCGCCTTCCCGGACGGCCCGCTCGGCGGCGCCGCGTTGTCGCTCGTGCTGGCGATGGCATCGGCCGTCGCGTCCGCGCTGCTCGGCGTCGCGCTCGGTGTGGGGATGGCGCTCGCGCGCGGGCCGCTGCGCGTCCTGCTGCTCGCGTTCATCGGTTTTTTCCGCGCGATTCCGGTGCTGATGCTGATCTTCTGGACGTACTTCCTGATGCCGATGCTGCTGCACATGGACGTGCCGGGGCTCGCCACCGTCGTCTGCGCGCTCGCGCTGATCGGCGGCGCCTATCTCGCGCACGCGGTGCACGCGGGCATCGTCGCGGCGGGCGAGGGGCAGCGTCAGGCGGGCTTGTCGCTCGGGCTCACGCGCTGGCAGACGGTGCGCCACGTGCTGCTGCCACAGGCGATCCGGATCATGACGCCGTCGTTCGTGAACCAGTGGGTTGCGCTCGTGAAGGACACGTCGCTCGCGTACATCGTCGGCGTGCCGGAACTGTCGTTCGTCGCGACGCAGGTGAACAACCGGTTGATGGTGTATCCGGCGCCGATCTTCCTGTTCGTCGCGGTGCTGTACCTCGTGCTGTGCACGTCGCTCGACGGCGCAGCGCGCTGGCTGCTGTCGCGCCGCGAGCGTGCGCAGCAGATCGCACGCACGACGCCCGACCGGACCGAACCCGCGCGATGACGGGTGTGCCGCGTGCGGTGCGTGATGCGCGCTTGCTTGCGGTATGAGGTTCGATGACGCCACGCGGCGGCGCGCGTCGGTGCTGCGCAGCGCGGGCACCGGCTACGTTCCGCCGCAGCGGATCAACCAAACGCCGGGAGTGGCGCGGCGTCGACCGATATCGCGATCCTGCGGTTACCCACGCACGTCACCGCCCCGGCCACACACCCGACCGAACGTTACGACGCGCCGTAATGCGTATCGAACACCGAACGCAGCGTCGACGGCCCGACCGCGAAGTCGCCCCACAGCGGGCCGTCGCCTTGCGCGAACGCAAACGGCGTCGTGCCGATCGACGCGAGGCGGAACCGCCACTGCGCGGCTTCCTGACGGAACGCGGTGCGTTGCATGTCGGACAGCTCGGTCTGCGCGCTGGCGAGCGTGACGAGCGGATCGACCGGGTCGTTCGCGATGCGCACCTCGAAGTGCAGGTGCGGGCCGGTCGCCGCGCCGGTCATCCCGACCGAGCCGATGCGCTGACCCTGCTTCACCGTCTCGCCGACCTTCAGCCCGCGCGCGTACGCAGACAAATGCGCGTAGTAGGTCGAATAGCCGTCGGCGTGATCGACGATCACGTAATGGCCGTAGCCGCCCGGATCGGTGCCCACGAACGACACGACGCCATCGGCCGCCGCATCGACCGGCGTGCCGGTCGGCGCCGCGAGATCGACGCCGGTGTGGAACGCCATCGCCTGCGACAGCGGATGCACGCGTTCGCCGAAGAACGAACTGATGCGCGTCCACTTGACCGGCATCGTGAACGCGGCGGCTTCGAGCGGCGCGCCGTCGAGCGTGTAGTACGCGCCATGCTCGGCGCCCGGCGCGTGGAACCAGATCGCGCCGAACTTGCGGCCCGCGACGCGCAGCTCGACCGCGGTGAGGTGCGGCGTGCCGTTGTTGGTGTCGTACGCGATCCGGTAGTAGTCGCCGCGCTGCGCACTCGCACGCATCGCCACCTTGCCGGTGACGAGATCGCCGAGCTGGATGCGCACCTCGGGCGGCACGTCGAGCCGATCGAGCGTGTCGGACAGCGTGAGCTCGATGTCGCCCGCGCGCATCCCGTGGCTCCGGTCGGGCTCGGCGTACTGGAACAGGTTCGGATAGCCGAGCATGTCGTTGCGGTGCGCGCTGAGCGACGCGAACAGGCCGGGCTGCGCGCTGCGATCGGCGAACGCGTGGCGCTCGCCGATCGTGTGTGCCAGCTCGCTCGTCACGAAATGCTGGGCGGTGGGAAACGGCGTGTCGGACAGCACGCGCTGCGGCAGCACGGCCGTGCCCGAATCGACGGCGCCGGGCAGTTGCGAAACCGCCGGCAATGCGGCGGCGAGACCGAACGCGGCGAGGGCGCCGAGCACGGCGGCCGGCACCAGCGCGCGCACGAGGCGCTGCGCACGGCCGGGCGCGAAGGCATCAGGGGTTGCAGCAGGCTTGACCAAAGGTGTCCACATCCAGGAAAGCGGTTCAAAGAGGTGTGGGCAGGAGCCGTCGCGCGAAAGGCGCCGCGCAGGCGCGGGGCGGGCGACGGGCGTGCAACAAAACAGGCCCCGCGTGGGGCCCGTGTCGTTGCCGTTCGACCCAACTTGCGGGCGCGCCCGCTTCGAACGGCGGCGTGAACGGCCGGGTCGAACCCGATCATCACGAAGACGCTAAGCAATGATGACCGCGTCAGTCTACCGATGTTCCGCGAAACGTTGAAAATTTTAAAGAGGGTCGGCCCATTCGTTTCGCAGTGCGGAAATTGGGGTTAATTCAGCATTTATTGCGCGGCTTTCCGCGCGGCAGGCAATTTTTGCGTGCGCACGCGCAGCGCCCCGGATGACTCGACGGCGTCGAAACCGGCGTCGAGCATGGCTTCGGCGTCGTTCCAGCGGGTGCCGCGCAGGCGGTCGGTCCAGATCATCGACGCGAACACGCCTTCGAGCAACGACACCAGATAGACGGCCGCCAGATGCACGTCGAGATCGGCGGCCAGCTCGCCGCCCGCGATCGCGCGGCGCAGCAGCGCTTTCGTGATCCGCAGGATCTGCAGCTCGAGCAGCGTGCGCCGGCGCAGCAGCGCGCCGTTTTCTTCGCTCTGTTCGCACTTCGTATAGAGAATCACCAGCACGCGCTGCATCGAGCCCGGCTCGCCGCATTGCCGCAGATAGTGCGACGCGGCGCGCCGCAGCGTCGCGAACGCGGGCAGGCCGTCCGCGGCCTCGAAGCCTTCCGACGTGCGCGCGAACGCGCGGTCGCACAGCGCCAGACAGACTTCCATCTTGTTGCGGTAATGCCCGTATACGGCGCCGCGCGACATCCCGGCCGCTTCGGCGAGGTCGGCCATCGCGGTCTGCGCGACGCCCTGTTCGAGCAGCACGAGCTCGGCGGCGTCGAGAATCCGGTGCTTGATGGCGAGCGATTCTTCCCGGGTCTTGCGGGCCATGGCGTGAATTTCCTTACAGTTCGCTGTCGTTTTATTGAGACAGTAGGCCAATCGTTCGACAACGTGCATATTTAATCAGTCGTGACTGATTATAATCGGCCACCCTGAGCTGCCGCATTTTCTATCGGCGGCGAACGATCCGAGGTCACAGATGAACAACACGGGTTTCGGCACGCGGCGCGGCGCGCTCGCGATGCTCGCGCTTGCGGCCATGCTGGTCGCGGGCGGATGTGGCAAGGGCGGGCCGGATACCGCGCCGCCGGCCGTGCGAAGCGCGACCGTCGTGACGGTGCGCCCGACCGCGGTGCCGATGACGGTCGAATTGCCCGGGCGGCTCGACGCGTATCGGCAGGCGGAAGTGCGCGCGCGGGTCGCGGGGATCGTGACCGCGCGCACGTACGACGAAGGGCAGGAAGTGAAGCAGGGCGCGGTGCTGTTCCGCATCGATTCCGCGCCGCTGATGGCGGCGCGCGATGCCGCGCAGGGCGCGCTCGCGAAGGCGCAGGCCGCCGCGCTCGCCGCCACCGACAAACGCCGCCGCTACGACGACCTGGTGCGCGACCGCGCGGTCAGCGAGCGCGACCTCACCGAGGCCGTCGCCGCCGATACGCAGGCGAGGGCCGAGGTCGTGTCCGCGAAGGCCGAGCTCGCCCGCGCACAGCTTCAGCTCGACTACGCGACGGTCACTGCGCCGATCGCCGGCCGCGCGCGGCGCGCGCTCGTGACCGAAGGCGCGCTCGTCGGCCAGGATCAGGCGACGCCGCTCACGACCGTCGAGCAGCTCGACCCGATCTACGTGAATTTCTCGCAGCCGGCGGCCGACGTCGAGGCGCTGCGCCGCGCGGTGAAGAGCGGGCGGGCGACCGGCATCGCGCAGCACGACGTCACGGTCACGCTGGTGCGCGCCGACGGCAGCGCGTATCCGCTCAAGGGCAGGCTGCTGTTCAGCGATCTCGCGGTCGATCCGACCACCGACACGGTCGCGATGCGCGCGCTGTTTCCGAACCCGGAGCGCGAGCTGCTGCCGGGCGCGTACGTGCGGATCTCGCTCGACGCGGCCGTCGATCAGCGCGCGATCCTGGTGCCGCGCGATGCGTTGCTGCGCACGGCCGAGCGCACGTCGGTGCGCGTGGTCGGGCCGAACGGCAAGGTGCGCGACGTCGAAGTCGTCGCCGACCGGATGAGCGGCCGCGACTGGCGCATCACGCGCGGCCTCGCGGGCGGCGAGCGCGTGATCGTCGACGACGCCGCGCAGTTCGCGCCCGACACCGTCGTGAAGCCCGTCGAGCAGGCACCGCCGGCGAAGGCCGCAGCGGCCGGGCCCGCCCGCCAAACCTGACCGGTTCATACACCATGGCACGTTTCTTCATCGATCGCCCCGTGTTCGCATGGGTGATCGCGCTGTTCATCCTGCTCGGCGGCGGCTTCGCGATTCGTGCGCTGCCGGTCGCGCAGTATCCCGACATCGCGCCGCCCGTCGTCAGCATCTATGCGTCTTACCCGGGCGCGTCCGCGCAGGTCGTCGAGGAATCGGTGACCGCGCTGATCGAGCGCGAGATGAACGGCGCGCCGGGGCTGTTGTACACGTCGGCGAGCAGCAGCGCCGGGAGCGCATCGCTCTATCTGACCTTCAAGCAGGGCGTGAACGCCGATCTCGCGGCCGTCGAAGTGCAGAACCGGCTGAAGACGGTCGACGCGCGGCTGCCCGAACCGGTGCGGCGCGCCGGCATCCAGGTCGAGAAGGCAGCGGACAACATCCAGCTGGTCGTGTCGCTGACGTCGGACGACGGCCGCATGACCGACGTGCAGCTCGGCGAATACGCGTCGGCGAACGTCGTGCAGGCGCTGCGCCGCGTCGACGGCGTCGGCCGCGTGCAGTTCTGGGGCGCCGAATACGCGATGCGGATCTGGCCGGACCCGGACAAGCTGGCCGGACATGGCGTCACCGCGTCGGACATCGCGTCGGCCGTGCGTGCGCACAACGCGCGCGTGACGATCGGCGACATCGGCCGCAGCGCGGTGCCGGACAGCGCGCCGATCGCCGCGACGGTGTTCGCCGACGCGCCGCTGAAGACGCCAGCCGATTTCGGCGCGATCGCGCTGCGCACGCAGCCGGACGGCTCCGCGCTCTATCTGCGCGACGTCGCGCGCGTCGAGTTCGGCGGCAACGACTACAACTATCCGTCGTACGTGAACGGCAAGGTCGCGACCGGCATGGGGATCAAGCTCGCGCCCGGCTCGAACGCGGTCGCGACCGAGCGGCGCGTGCGCGCGGCGATGGACGAGCTGTCCGCGTACTTCCCGCCGGGCGTGAAGTACCAGATCCCGTACGAGACGTCGTCGTTCGTGCGCGTGTCGATGAACAAGGTCGTCACGACGCTGATCGAGGCCGGCGTGCTGGTGTTCCTCGTGATGTTCCTGTTCATGCAGAACCTGCGCGCGACGCTGATCCCGACGCTCGTCGTGCCGGTCGCGCTCGCGGGCACGTTCGGCGTGATGCAGGCGCTCGGCTTCTCGATCAACGTGCTGACGATGTTCGGCATGGTGCTCGCGATCGGCATCCTCGTCGACGATGCGATCGTCGTCGTCGAGAACGTCGAGCGGCTGATGGTCGAGGAGCGGCTCGAGCCGTACGAAGCGACCGTCAAGGCGATGCAGCAGATCAGCGGCGCGATCGTCGGCATCACGGTGGTGCTGACCTCGGTGTTCGTGCCGATGGCGTTCTTCGGCGGCGCGGTGGGCAACATCTACAGGCAGTTCGCGCTCGCGCTCGCGGTGTCGATCGCCTTCTCGGCGTTTCTCGCGCTGTCGCTGACGCCCGCGCTGTGCGCGACGCTGCTCAAGCCGGTGGACGGCGGCCATCACGACAAGCGCGGCTTCTTCGGCGCGTTCAACCGCTTCGTCGCGCGCGCGACGCAGCGCTATGCGACGCGCGTCGGCACGATGCTCGCCAGGCCGCTGCGCTGGCTCGTCGTGTACGGCGCGCTGACCGCGGCCGCGGTGCTGATGCTCACGCAACTGCCGAGCGCGTTCCTGCCCGACGAGGATCAGGGCAACTTCATGGTGATGGTGATCCGGCCGCAGGGCACGCCGCTCGCCGAGACGATGCGCAGCGTGCGCGAGGTCGACGCGTACCTGCGCCGCGAGGAGCCGGCCGCGTACACGTTCGCGCTCGGCGGCTTCAACCTGTACGGCGAAGGGCCGAACGGCGGGATGATCTTCGTCTCGCTGAAGGACTGGCGTGCGCGCAAGGCCGCGCGCGATCACGTGCAGGCGATCGTCGCGCGCATCAACGCGCGCTTCGCGGGCACGCCGAACACGACGGTGTTCGCGATGAACGCGCCGGCCTTGCCCGATCTCGGCTCGACGAGCGGCTTCGACTTCCGGCTGCAGAACCGCGGCGGGCTCGACTACGCGGCGTTCAGCGCCGCGCGCGAACAGTTGCTCGCGGCGGCCGGCCGCGACCCTGCGCTGACCGACGTGATGTTCGCCGGCATGCAGGACGCGCCGCAACTGAAGCTCGACGTCGATCGCGCGAAGGCGTCGGCGCTCGGCGTGTCGATGGACGAGATCAACACGACGCTCGCGGTGATGTTCGGCTCCGACTACATCGGCGACTTCATGCACGGCACGCAGGTGCGCCGCGTGATCGTGCAGGCCGACGGCCAGCATCGCGTCGATCCCGACGACGTGAAGAAGCTGCGCGTGCGCAACGCGCGCGGCGAGATGGTGCCGCTCGCGGCGTTCACGACGCTGCGCTGGACGCTCGGGCCGCCGCAGCTCACGCGCTACAACGGCTTCCCGTCGTTCACGATCAACGGCTCGGCCGCGCCGGGACACAGCAGCGGCGAAGCGATGGCCGCGCTCGAGCGGCTTGCCGCGACGCTGCCGGCGGGAATCGGCCACGCGTGGTCGGGACAGTCGTTCGAGGAGCGGCTGTCGGGCGCGCAGGCGCCGATGCTGTTCGCGCTGTCGGTGCTGGTGGTGTTCCTCGCGCTCGCGGCGCTGTACGAGAGCTGGTCGATTCCGTTCGCGGTGATGCTGGTCGTTCCGCTCGGCGTGATCGGCGCGGTGCTCGGCGTCACGTTGCGCGCGATGCCGAACGACATCTACTTCAAGGTCGGGCTGATCGCGACGATCGGCTTGTCGGCGAAGAACGCGATCCTGATCGTCGAAGTCGCGAAGGATCTGGTCGCGCAGCGCATGCCGCTGATCGACGCCGCGCGCGAGGCCGCCCGCCTGCGGCTGCGGCCGATCGTGATGACGTCGCTCGCGTTCGGCGTCGGCGTGCTGCCGCTCGCGTTCGCGTCGGGCGCGGCGTCCGGCGCGCAAATGGCGATCGGCACCGGCGTGCTCGGCGGCGTGATCACGGCGACGGTGCTCGCGGTGTTTCTCGTGCCGCTGTTTTTCGTGATGGTCGGCCGCGTGTTCGACGTCGGCCCGCGCCGGCGCGGCGCGTCGCAGCCGACGACGATGGAGGGTTCGCATTGATGGTCGCGCTCAATCGCCGCATGGCGGGCCGCGTTCCGCTCGCGCTGGCCGCGGCGCTCGCGCTCGCGGGCTGCTCGCTCGCGCCGCACTACGAACGGCCGGCCGCGCCCGTGCCGGCCAGCTACGCAGCGCCGGACGGCGGGCAGGGCGGGGAGGGTGGCGCGCCCGCTGCATCGGCATCGGCATCGGTCGATGCCGCGCTGCTCGACGACTGGCGCGCGTACTTCACCGACCCCACGCTGCAGGCGTGGATCGACGCCGCGCTCGCGAACAATCGCGACTTGCGGATCGCGGCCGGCCGGCTCGACGAAGCGCGCGCGCTGTACGGTGTGCAGCGCGCGGACCAGCTGCCGTCGCTCGATGCGAACCTCGCCTACGACCGCACCCGCCAGTACGACCCGGTGGTGCGCCAGAGCGCGGTGAGCGGGCTGTATCGGGCGGGCGTCGGCATCAGCGCCTACGAGCTGGACCTGTTCGGCCGCGTGCGCAGCCTGTCGGATGCCGCACTCGCCGACTATTTCGCGACGGCGTATGCGCAGCGCACGGTGCGCATCGGCGTGATCGCCGAAGTCGCCGGCGCGTATGTCGCGCAACGATCGTTGCAGGAGCAACTGGCGCTGGCGCAGCGCACGCTCGACGCGCGCGAACGCATCGCCGCGCTCACGCGGCGCCGCTACGCGGCCGGCACGAGCGATGCGATCGAGCTGCGCTCGGCCGAGATGCTGGTGGCGTCCGCGCGTGCGTCGCAGGCCGCGCTGCAGCGCGAGCATGCGCAAGCGGTGCGCGCGCTGCAGCTGCTCGCCGGCGATTTCGCGCGCGAGGCGCCGGCCGACGGCGCGACGCTCGACGCGCTCACCATCGCGCCGGTCGCGCCCGGCGCGCCGAGCGCGTTGCTCGAGCGGCGGCCCGACGTCCGTCAGGCCGAGTCGCGTCTGCAGGCCGCGAACGCGCAGATCGGCGCGGCCCGCGCGGCGTTCTTCCCGCGCATTGCGCTGACGACCGACTACGGCTCGGTCAGCGACGCGTTCTCGAGCCTGTTCGCGGCGGGCACCAGCGTCTGGTCGTTTGCGCCGCGCATCACGCTGCCGATCTTCGCGGGCGGGCGCAATCGCGCCAATCTCGACGTGGCCGACGCGCGCAAGTACATCGCCGTCGCCGAATACGAGAAGACCGTGCAGACGGCGTTCCGCGAAGTGGCCGACGCGTTCGCCGCACGCGGCTGGATCGATCGCCAGCTCGCGGCGCAGCAGGACGTCTACGCGGCCGACGGCGCCCGGCTGAAACTCGCCGAGCGTCGCTATGCGGCCGGCGTCGCGACCTACCTCGAGCTGCTCGACGCGCAGCGCAGCACCTACGAGTCGGGCCAGGCGCTGATCCGGCTGAAGGAGCTGCGCCTCGCGAACGCGATCGCGCTGTATCGTGCGCTCGGCGGCGGCTGGACGCCCGCCGAAGGCGCCCACGCCGCCGCGTGATCCGCCCGCCGGCCGGCGGCACGACGCAGCACCGGCCGGCCCCCGTCGCACTTTGATCAGACAAATCCCGACAAAATCGAAGGGCTTTCCGTTAATAGGATTGAGAATGATTTGCGTTTACGTTAAATTGCCCCATCTCGAAACTGATGGAGCGGATCGATGGCAATGGCGCAAGTGCTCGAACGGCCGGCGGCGGCAACGGCGAATGCGTTCCTCGGCAGTTGTCCCGATCTTGCACCGCGCGCGGCCGTGCCTGCGGGCCGCGGCGCGCCGCACGCGCACGGCGCGCTGCTCGACGTGCTGGTCGCGCATCGCGCGATGCTGGTGAACGTCGCGCGCGGCTTCGTCGGCTGCGCGAGCCGTGCCGAGGACGTCGTGCACGACGTGTTCGTCAAGCTCGTCGAGTTTCCGAACCAGGACGCGGTGCGCCAGCCGGTCGCGTACGTGACGCGGATGGTGCGCAATGCGTCGATCGATGCGCTGCGCCGGCAGAGTTTCGAGAGCATCCATCACACGGACGAGGATGACGGCTTCGACGTGCCGTCGCCGGAGCCGACGCCCGAGGCCGCGCTGATGACGCGCGACGCGCTGCGCCGCGTGTGCGCCGCGCTCGACGATCTGCCCGCGCGCAGCCGCGCGGCGTTCGAGATGGTGCGGCTGCGCGAGGAGACGCTGCAGACCGCGGCGCGCGCGCTGAACGTGTCGCAGACGCTCGTGCACTTCATGGTGCGCGACGCCGAGCGGCACTGCGCCGAATGTCTCGATGCGTGCCATCGCGGCGTCGAATGCCCGGTGTTTCTCGGCGGCCGCGCGCGGCGCCGGTAAAAAATCGCGCCGGCCAAACGTCTTCAATACAGGAGCGGCTGAATCGACATTCCGCCGCTTCGCATCCCTCAACCGTCTCCCGTTTTTCTCGATCATGACGCAAGCCACGACGCCTTCCGCGGACACCGACGACCTCGTCTACACGGTCGTCATCAACGACGAAGAACAGTATTCGATCTGGCCGACGTTCCGGGCGGTGCCGGCCGGCTGGCGCGAGGTCGGCGTGCGCGGCCCGAAGGCCGACTGCCTCGCGCACATCGACGCCGTGTGGACCGACATGCGCCCGGCGAGCCTGCGCCGCGCGATGGACGGCGAGCCCGCTTCCCGCGCGTCGTGACGCGCCGCGCCGCTGGCGGCGCGCTACCTGAAGAGGACGTTGCATGACCCTGCTTTCGTTGCCGACGCTCGACGATCTGCGTATCGAGCCGGGACTGCCCACCGTCGTGTCGCCGCGCAGCGCCGACGGGATGTCGATCGACGCGCTCGCGCCGCTCGCGCATGCGATCGCGGCCGACACGCTCGAACGGGCGGGCGGTGTGCTGTTCACGGGCTTTCGCGTGCCGTCGATCGACGCGTTCCAGCGCTTCGCGGCATCGTTCGGCGATCCGCTGATCGGTTACGAATATGCGTCGACGCCGCGCAGCCAGGTCGAAGGCGCGGTGTACACGTCGACCGAATACCCGCCGCACCGCGCGATCCCGCTGCACAACGAGCAGTCGTACACGCGCGAGTGGCCGTTGCGGATCTGGTTTCACTGTGCGCTCGCGGCGCAGCAGGGCGGTGCGACGCCGATCGCCGACAGCCGCGCCGTGTATCGCGCGCTCGACCCGGCGCTGGTCGCACGTTTCGAGCAGCGCGAGCTGCTGTACGTGCGCAACTTCGGCCAGGGGCTCGACCTGCCGTGGCAGCAGTCGTTCGGCACCGACGATCCGGCCACGGTCGAGCGCATGTGCGCGGCGCGCGGAATCGAATGCGCCTGGCGCACCGGCGACGACGGCGAACTGCTGCTGCGCACGCGCGAGCGTTGCCAGGCCGTCGCGCGCCATCCGCGCACCGGCGAGCGCGTGTGGTTCAACCAGGCGAACCTGTTTCACCTGTCCGCGCTCGACGACGACATGCAGGACGCGCTCGTCGATGCGGTCGGCCTCGACAACGTGCCGCGCAACGTCTACTACGGCGACGGCGCGCCGCTCGAGGCCGACGCGCTCGCGCAGATCCGCGGCGTGCTCGAGCGCCAGCGCATCGTGTTCCCGTGGCGCACCGGCGACGTGCTGATGCTCGACAACATGCTGAGCGCGCATGCGCGCGACCCGTTCGAGGGGCCGCGCAAGGTGGTGGTCGCGATGGCGCAGAGCTACCGCGCCGCGCCGGCAGCCGCACGGAGGACCGATGACGCGTAGTGCCGCCGCGCTCGCCGCGCGCGGACTGACGGTGGGCTATCGCGACCAGGTCGTGATCGACGGGCTCGACCTGTCGATCGCGGCCGGCCGCGTGACCGCGCTGTGCGGCCCGAACGGCTGCGGCAAGAGCACGCTGCTGCGCACGCTCGCGGGCCTGCAGCCCGCGCGTGCGGGCCACGTCGACGTGAACGGCAGGCCGCTCGCGTCGTTTCGCCGCCGCGCGCTCGCGCGCGAGCTGACGATGCTCGCGCAGTTCAACCAGATCCCGTCGGGGCTGACGGTGCGCGAGCTGGTCGCGTACGGACGCTATGCGTACGGCGGCTTCCTGCGCGGCCTGTCGCGCGCCGATCACGCGGCGATCGACGAGGCGCTCGACACGAGCGGCCTCGCGGGCGACGCCGGGCGCGACGTCGGCGCGTTGTCGGGCGGCGAGCGGCAGCGTGCGTGGATCGCGATGGCGCTCGCGCAACAGGCGCCGATCGTGCTGCTCGACGAGCCGACGACCTATCTCGACATCCATCACCAGCTCGACATCCTCGACGCGCTGCGCGCGCTGAACCGCGCGCGCGGGCTGACGATCGTCTGGGTGCTGCACGACCTGAACCAGGCGGCCGCGTACAGCGACGACATCGTGCTGATGCGCGCCGGCCGCGTCGTCGCGCACGGCTCGCCGGATGCGATGCTGGAGCCCGAGCGGCTGCGCGCGGCATTCGGCGTCGACATGCTGAAGCTCGCGCATCCGCAAACCGGCGCGCCGATGTGCGTGCCGGCGTACGGGCCTTCGGTCTCCGGCGCGACGCACGCGTTCGATCGCGCGGCCGATCCGGACCTCGCCGCATGACCACGCTGGCGATACGCAAGCGGCGCGGTGCGTGCGCGCCTGACGCGGCGTCCGGCGGCCGCGCCGCGGCGCTCGCGCTTGCGCTGCTCGCGCTGATCGGCGCGCTCGCGGTGCTGCGCGTCGCGCCCGACCTGCGCGCATGGTGGAGCGCGGCGCCCGGCAGCGACGACGCGTTGCTCGCGCACGTGTTCCTGTTCGAGCTGAACCTGCCGCGCGTCGCGGCGGCCGTCGTCGCGGGCGGCAGCCTCGGCATCGCCGGCGCGCTGTTCCAGTCGCTCACGCGCAATCCGCTCGCGTCGCCCGATCTGCTCGGCGTGACGGGCGGCGCACAGCTCGGCCTGCTCGCCGCGATGCTGGTGCCGGCGCTGGACGGCGTCGCGTCGGTGCCGCTGCTGTTCGCGTGCGGGCTGCTCGCCGCCGCGTGCGCGATCGCCGCGGCCGGCGGCTGGCGCGCGACGCCGCTGCGGCTGGTGCTCGCGGGCAGCGTCTGCATGCTGCTGTTCGCCGCGCTGTCGACGCTCGTGCTCGCATTCTTCGAGCAGAACATCGCCGGCGCCGCGCTGTGGGCGAACGGCAGCCTGTATCAGCCGGGCGCGAGCGGCCTCGCGTTGGCCGTTCGCTGGCTCGTCGCGCCGCTCGTCGCACTGCCGTTCGTGATCCGGCCGCTGAACCCGCTCGCGCTCGGCGACGACGCCGCGGCCGCGGCCGGCGTGCGCGTCGACGCGACGCGGCTCGCCGCGACGGTCGTCGCCGTCGCGTTCACGAGCGTGGCCGTCAGCATCGCCGGCCCGCTGTCGTACGTCGGGCTCGTCGCGCCGAACCTGCTGCGTCAGGTGCGCGGCGCGCGCGCGGCGCGGCTCGGCGTGCTCGTGCCGCTGTCGGCGCTCGCCGGCGGCGCGCTGGTGCTCGCCACCGACAGCGCGGTGCTCGCCGCCGGGCTCGACGCGACCCTGTCGACTGGCGTCGCGATCGCGCTGGTCGGCACGCCGCTGATGCTCGCGATGATCCGGCGCGGCGCCGCGTGGTCGGGCGTGCTGCATGCGCAGCCCGAGCGCGCGGCCGGCAGCGGCGCGACGCGGCTGGTCGGCCGGCTGGAACGGCTCGAGCGGCTCGGCTGGCCGCTGCGCGGCGCGCTGTTCGCGGCCGCCGCCGCAGTCGTCGTGGCGATCGTGTTCGCCGGCGTGTCGGCCGGCCCCGAATGGGTGACGCCCGCGCGCTGGTGGGCCGCGTTCGCGGGCCACGATCCGGTCGCGCGCATGCTGATCGACCTGCGCATGCCGCGCCTGCTGTGCGCGCTGTTCGCGGGCGCGCTGCTGGCCGCGAGCGGCGTCGCGATGCAGAGCGTCGTGCGCAATCCGCTCGCCGGCCCCGAAGTGCTCGGCGTCACGCAGGGCGCGGGGCTCGTCACGCTGTTCGCGTTGTCGACGTGGCCGCTCGCCGGGCAGCTGACGCTCGCCGCGGCGGCGTTGACGGGCGGGGCGCTGTCGCTCGCGATCACGCTCGCGCTGAATCATCGGCATCGCTATGCACCGCTCGCGGTCGCGCTGACCGGCATCGCGATCGGCGCACTGTGGACCACGCTCGCGCAGTGGCTGATCACGCAGGAAAGCGTGCAGCCCGCGCGCTTCGTCGTGTGGCTGGTCGGCGGCACCTACGGCCGCAGCTGGGGCGAGGTCGCGATGCTGCTGCCGTGGTGTGCGCTCGCGGTGCCGGTGTTCGCGTGGCTCGCGCGGCCGCTCGACATGCTCGCGCTCGGCGACGATCAGGCGGCCGCGCTCGGCCTGCCGGTCGCCGCGCTGCGCCCGCTCGCGCTGACCATCGCGACGCTCGCCGCGTGCGCGGCCGTCGCGGCGGTGGGGCCGGTCGGCTTCGTCGGCCTGATGGCGCCGCACGTCGCGACGATGCTCGGCGCGCGCCGGCATCGCACGCGGCTGTACGTCGCGGCCGCCTGCGGCGCCGTGCTGCTCGGCGCGGCCGATCTCGCGGCGCGCACGCTCGTCGCGCCGCGCGAAGTGCCGGCCGGCGTGCTGACCGCCCTGATCGGCGCGCCGTATCTGCTCGGGCTGCTGATCGTCGAGGGGCGCCGCGCGCGGCGCGCGGCGCGATGACGGCGGCGCCCGGCTGCACCGCCGACACCGGCGCCACGCGGTTTTCCGCGTTCGCGCCCGAAGCGCTCGGCGCGCATCTCGACGTCGTGTGGCTCGGCCGCCCGCACGAGACGCACGCACCGGGCCGGATCGTCGTGCCGGTCGAGGCGCTGGCCGATCATCGCGACGCGCTGCTCGACGCGATGGTCCGTCACTACGGCGGCGACCCCGCGCGGCATGCGCGTGCGCTGATCTCGCAATGGAGCAAGTACTACTTCGGGCGCGCGGCGCCCGCGGCCGTGGCCGCCGCGCTGACGCTCGGCCGGCCGCTCGACATGGCGCCGCGCCGCACCTTCGTCGCGCTCGACGACGGGATGCCGGGCGCGCTGTACTTCGCGCCCGATGCGCTCGGCGCGCCGTGCGACGCGCCCGCGCCGCGTTACGCCGGGCTGCGCGCGCATCTGCACGCGGTGATCGAGCTGCTCGCCGAGATCGGGCGCGTCACGCCGCGCGTGCTGTGGAGCAACGCGGGCAACCTGCTCGATCATCTGTTCGGCATGTACCGGACGCTGCCGTGCGTCGCCGATCCCGTGCGCGATGCGTGCTGGCTGTTCGGCGCGTCGTGCGTGGACGGCGAACCGAATCCGCTGCGCATGCCCGTGCGCGACGCCGTGCCGCGCTCGGCGCTGCTGCCGACGCCGTTTCGCGCGCGCCGCGTGTGCTGTCTGCGCTATGAAATTCCTGGAGAGACCCGACTGTGTGCAAGCTGCCCGCTGCTCTTGACGATGGACGATGCGGCGCTGGCCGAGCAGGACTCGAGCCGCTGATGCACGCCGGCCGCCGCCGTTCGCTCGGGATGTTGGCCGCGCTCGCCGCCGCGTGCGCGGCGCCGCGCGATGCGCTCGCGAGCGATGCACGCGCGGCCGGGCGTGGCGCGGGTATGGCTACGGCCACGGCCTTGCAGGCCGGCCGCTCGCTCGCCGGCAACCCGGTCGTGTCGCAGGCGAGCGCGACGATGCCGCTGCGCGCGCAGCGCGTGGTCGCGCTCGACTTCATGTTCGCGGAAAGCGCGATCGCGCTGGACATCGTGCCGGTCGGCATGGCTGATACGGCGTTCTATCCGGGCTGGCTCGGCTACGCCAGCGACCGGCTCGCCCACGTGACCGACGTCGGCTCGCGGCAGGAGCCCGGGCTCGAAGCGATCGCCGCCGTGCAGCCCGATCTGATCCTCGGCGTCGGCTTTCGGCATGCGCCGATCTTCGACGCGCTCGACCGGATCGCGCCGACGATCCTGTTCCAGTTCAGCCCGAACGTGCCGGAGCGTGGCGCGCCACGCAGTTTACCGATCACGCAGCTCGACTGGATGCGCGAGATCTTCCGCACGATCGGCGCGGTCACGGGCCGCGGCGCGCGCGCGCAAGCGGTCGAAGCGCAGCTCGACGCGGGCATCGCGCGCAATGCGGCGCGGGTTGCCGCGGCCGGGCGCGGTGGCGAGCGCATCGCGCTGCTGCAGGATCTCGGGCTGCCGGACCGTTACTGGGCCTATACGGGCAACAGCACGTCGGCGGGCCTCGCGCGCGCGATGGGGCTTGCGCCGTGGCCGAACACGCCGACGCGCGAGGGCACGCTGTACGTGACGTCCGCCGATCTGCTGAAACAACGCGATCTCGCCGTGCTGTTCGTCACCGCGAGCGGGCCGGACGTGCCGCTTGCGGCGAAGCTAGATTCGCCGGTGTGGTGCTTCGTGCCCGCGCTGCGCGAGCACCGGATCGCGCTCGTCGAACGCAACATATGGGGCTTCGGCGGCCCGATGTCGGCGCTCAAGCTCGCCGACGTGATGACCGACACGATGCTGAAACTGCCGGCCGTGCGCTGACGCGTGCGGCGGGAATTCACGTCGGACAGCCGGGTAGCGCGGTTCAGAAGGGCATGGTGTGCGAGGGTTCGTTGTGCGTTCGTCCCGGCGCGATCACGTGAGTGGGTCGGTAAGCGGGCCGCACGTTTCGCGTTTCGGGGACGGGCGGCACCGGGTCGTCCGTGATGCACGCTACCACCTACGCGCGCTCGTAACAGCGGGGCGAACCCGCGCTGGTTCGGTTGCCGAGCGACACAGCGCCTTCCGCCATGTACGGCATAGCCTGCGCAACGTCTCCGTGCAACGCATGCGCCCAACAGCGAATCGAACCCAACGCCAGTACACAGCAAGCGCGACGCGCATCCGGCGATGTCATGCCCGCGGCAGCAGCCGGCCGCCGCGATCGCGCTGCACAGGCAAGCCCATCGCCGCAATCGCTGCGCGCCTGCCACCGATCATCGAGACCGCCGGCGCGACCAACACGACGATGCAGGCCGGCGTGCCCCGACGATCACGCACTCAGCGCGTTCGCGCCGTCGCACGCCCGCGCGGGCGCCGTATCGCTGACGATCTGCCCGTTGTCGAGCTTCAGCAGCCGGTCGGCGAGATCGAAATAGCGGTCGTCGTGCGTGATGACGATCACGGCCTTGCCGCGCGCGCGCAGCTCGGGCAGCAATTGCTCGTAGAACACGGCCTTGAACGACGGGTCCTGGTCGGCCGCCCATTCGTCGAACAGGTAGAACGGCCGGTCTTCCAGATACGCGACGACGAGCGCGAGCCGCTTGCGCTGCCCGGTCGACAGCGCGCGATTCGAGAACGCGCCGTCGACGACCTTCACCTTGTGATCGAGCGCGAGCTTCGCGATCAGCGCGTTCGCGCGCGCATCGGCCTGCGCGCGCGCCGGGTCGTCCGGATCGACGATGCCGAGCAGCGCGTCGAACAGATGGAAGTCGTTGAACACCGCGCTGAAGCGCTGCCGGTACGCGGCGCGCTCGCGCCAGCCGATCGGCCGGCCGTCGACCTCGATCGTGCCTTCCTCGGGTTCGTAGAGCCCGGTCAGCACCTTCGCGAGCGTGGTCTTGCCGCTGCCGTTGCCGCCGACGATGAACACCAGCTCGCCGGGCCGGATCGTCAGGTCGATCGGGCCGATCCGGAACATCCGCTCGTCGCGTTCGTGGAAATACGCGTGCGTGACGCCGCGCAGCGTGACGGCGCCGGCCGGCGGCACGTCGGGCGCGTCGCTGGCGGGCGGCACCGTGCGCAGCGCGCCGAATTCGGCCATCACGGCTTCGATGCGCGCGAGCGACACGCGCGCGGCATTGACGGTCGGCAGGTTGTTCAACAGCCCGTCGAGCGGCACCAGCATGAACAGGAACACGACGACGTAGCCGGCGGCCGTGGACGCGTCGGCGTGCACGCCGAGTTGCGGCCAGAACGCGGCGGCGCCGAGGAACACGTAGAACAGGAAGATGATCCAGCCGACGCCGACCGCATACGCGCTGAACGCGCGACGGCGATGGTCGCGCACCTCGCCGATCGCCGTGCCGAGCTGGCCGTCGACGAACTGGCGCGCGCGCGCATCGTGCAGCTTCAGCTCCTTCGCGCCGGAGAACAGCGAGCCGAGATGGCCGAACAGCCGGTCCTGCGCGCGGCCGGCCGCCTCGAGCGACGCGATCGCGCGGCGATCGCCGGTGTGATAGCCGAGCGAGCCGGCGACGATCGCGGCGAGCGCGAGCACGCACACGGGCCACGACAGCCACGCCAGATAGCCGAGGCAGCCGAACACGATCGAACCGTGCATCACCAGGTTCGGCAACGCGAAGAACAGCATCGACACGTTGGTCGCGTCGTCGGTGAGCACCGACTGCACGGGCGCCGCGCCGATCCGCTCGATGTCGCGCAGCTCGGCCGCGCCGACGCGCCGCGCGAGATGCACGCGCAGCCGCGCCATCGTGTCCTGCGACAGCCGGGCGAACAGCGTGCCCGACACGATCCGCGTGACGAGCGCGATCACCGCGCACAGCGCGAAGCGCCACGCGAGCGCCGCATCGGCCGCGCCCGGCTGCGCGAGCGCGCGGTTCAATGTCGCGACGAGCAGCACGCTCGCGACGCCGTTGAGCACGCAGGCGGCGAGCGCGAGCGCGAGCGAGGCGCGGCTTTCGCGCAGCAGCGCGAGGATCAGGCGCGCGGCGGGGCGGCCGGGGGAGGCGTCGAGGGACGGCGGGGAAGAGGGCTCGTGGGCGGCTGTCATCGGCAACGTCGGTTAATGAAGGGCAGGCGAGAAAGGCTGGTGAAACGCGCGCAACCGGCAGAGCCGGCGCGAACGGCAGCGCTGCGGCAACCGCGCGGTCGCGGCGTCTCTCCCTGATAGACGAACGGGCGCCGCAAATATTTAGCAGCGCAGGCATTTAGCAGCGCGTGCGAACTCGCCATGCGCGGCCTGCGCGCGGCCGTCATGCGCAAAACGGTAAAAAATCGGCCGCGCCGTTCGTCACACCAGTGAAGCCGCCCGAAGCGGCCCCGAGACTTGGCCGAAGCGGCCGGACCGAAGGACTTCACGCACATGACGAGTTTCCCGACTGCGCTGCACCACCGAATCCGCGACCTGGCGCGCCTCGCGCCCGACGCACCCGCGCTCGCCGCGCCTTTCCAGAACGAGCTGCGCCTGTCGCGGCGCGCGCTCGACGCTCAGGCGTCGCTGCTTGCGCGCCGGCTGCGCGCGGCCGGGGTCGGCGCGGAGGTGCGCGTCGGCGTCTGCGTCGAGCGCTCGTGCGAGCTGTTCGTCGCGCTGCTGGCCGTGCTGAAGGCGGGCGGCGTGTTCGTGCCGCTCGATCCGCGCCATCCGGCCGCGCGGCTGGACTGGATCGTGCGCGATGCGCAACTGCGTCACGGCGTCGTCGATGCGGCCGGGCGCGCGGCGCTCGGCGCGCCGTTCGAACACACGTTCGACGTCGCATCGGCGGCAGGCTCAGCCGCCGACGCATCCGCGTTCGACGAGGAAGATGCGCCCGTGCATCCGCGCGCGGCCGCCTACATGATCTACACGTCGGGCTCGACCGGCACGCCGAAGGCGGTCGTCGTCGAGCACGGGCCGCTCGCCGCGCATTGCGACGCGCTGGCCGGCGCGCTGCCGATCGAAGCCGACGACCGGCTGCTGCATTTCGCGTCGGTGAATTTCGATGCGGCGCACGAATGCTGGCTCGCGCCGCTCGCGGTCGGCGCCAGCGTGACGATCGCACCGGCACAGCCGTTCGCGCCGGACGCCGCGCATGCGCTGATGGTGCGCGAATCGGTCAGCGTGGCCGCGTTTCCGCCCGCGTACCTGCGCGAGTTCGCGAGCGTCGCCGCGCGCGACGGCGTGCCGCCGGCGTTGCGCGTGCTCGCGTTCGGCGGCGAAGCGCTGCCGCAGCAGGCGTTCGACACCGTGCGCCGCACGTTCCCGTCCGTGCGCCTCGTCAACGGCTACGGCCCGACCGAGGCCGTGATCTCGCCGATGCTGTGGCCGGTCGAGCCCGGTGAAACGCCCGCGCTGGACGCCGACGATGCCTACGCGGCGCTGCCGATCGGACGTGCGATCGGCCCGCGCGTCGCGCGCATCGACGACGACGCGGATGGCGACGCCGATGCCTACGCTAATGGCGAGCCCGGCCGCGCCGGCGAGCTGCTGCTCGGCGGCGCATGCATCGCGCGCGGCTATCACGGCCGCGCGGCGCTGACGGCCGAGCGCTTCGTGCCCGACGCGCACGGCGCGCCGGGCGCGCGCGTCTATCGCACCGGCGACCTCGCGCGCCGGCGCGCCGACGGCGCGTTCGACTATCTCGGCCGCGTCGACGATCAGGTGCAGGTGCGCGGCGTGCGCGTGGAGCCGGCGGAGATCGCCGCGTGTCTGCGCACGCACGCGGCAGTCGCCGATGCAGCCGTGATCGCCGAAGCCGTCAACGGGTCGACGCGGCTGATCGCATGCGTCGCGTTGCGCGCTGCCGCGGACGATGCGGACGATGCCGCATTGAAAGCGCACGTCGGCGCCCAGCTGCCGGCCGCGTGGCAGCCGCATCGGTTCGTGCGCTGCGACGCGCTGCCGTACACGCTGAACGGCAAGCTCGATCGCGCCGCGCTGCGCGAACGGATCGCCGCCGCGCAGCGCGCGGACCAGCCCGCCGGCGAGCCGGCGCGCACGGCCACCGAGGCGCATCTCGCCGCGTGCTGGCAGACGCTGCTCGGCCTCGATGCGCCGCCGTCGCGCGACGCGCGCTTTTTCGCGCTCGGCGCGGATTCGCTCGCCGCGATGCAGCTGCAGGCCGCGATCCGCACGCAATGGCGCGTGAACCTGCGGCTCGACGCGCTGTTCGCCGATCCGCTGCTGGCCGAGCTTGCCGCACAGGTCGATCGCGCGGAACGCGAAACCGGCGCGCCGCTCGCCGCGATTCCCGTGCGCGGCGCGCGCGCCGATGCCGATGCCGATGCAGATTCATCGGCTGCGCCGTACGTCGATCGCGCGGCGTCGCTCGCGCAGCAGCGCTTCTGGGTGCTCGCACAGACGCGCGACGCGGGCGCCGCCTATCACATCGCCGCACACTGGACCATCGACGGCGCGCTCGACCGTGAGGCGCTGCAACGCGCGCTCGATCATGTGATCGGCCGGCACGACGCATGGCGCACCACGCTCGTCGACGACGGCGACGGCATCGTGATGCAGCGCATCCACGCCGCGCTGCCGGTGCGGATCGCGACGGTGGACCTGCGCGAGCTGCCGCCCGCCGCCCGCGATGCGCAGGCCGCGCGCGTGGCCGAACGCGATGCGGGCGCGCCGTTCGATCTGTCGCGCGGGCCGCTGCTGCGCGCGACGCTGGTCGTGCTCGACGACGCGCGTCACCGCCTGTTGCTGACCGCGCATCACGCGATCACCGACGGCTGGAGCTCGCGCTGCGCGTTCGACGAGCTGGCGGCCGCGTATTGCGCGTACGCGCAGCGCCGCGAGCCGTCGTTGCCGGCGCTGCCGATCCAGTATGCGGACTACGCGGACTGGCAGCGCGACATGCTGGCCGGCGGCGAAGGCGAGCGCCAGCTCGCGTACTGGCGCGCGGCGCTGCGCGACGTGCCGGGCCCGCTCGCGTTGCCGACCGACCGCCAGCCGCCCGCGACGCGCACGCAGCACGGCGCGCGCGTGTCCGTGCGCCTGCCTGACGCGGTCGCGGCCGACCTGCGCCGGCTCGCGCGCGATGCGCAGGCCACCGTGTTCACCGTGCTGCTGGCCGCGTTCGACGCATGGCTCGCGCGCCTGACGGGCGAGACCGACGTGGTCGTCGCGGTGCCGGTCGCGCATCGTCAGCGCGAGGAAACGCGCCGCTTGCTCGGCCTGTTCCTGAACACCGTCGCGCTGCGCGTGCGGGTCGCGCCGACGCAGCCGTTCCGCGCGCTCGTCGAGGCGACGCGCGCGGCCGCGCTCGACGCGGTCGCGCACCAGGACGTGCCGTTCGAGCGCGTCGTCGATGCGGTGAAGCCGCCGGTGCGGCGCGGCGACGAATGGCTGCGCGTGAAGTTCGCCCAGCAGTTCGACGCGCGGCACGACAGCGTATTGCCGGGCGCGACCGCCGTCGCGACGCCGGGGCCGGATCTCGCCGCGCGCTTCGACTTCGCGCTCGACTTCACCGACGACGCGAGCGGCATCGCGCTCGTCGCCGCCTATGCGACCGACTGCATCGACGCCGACACCGCGCGCGCGTGGCTCGACAGCTATGCCGCGCTCGTCGCGTGCGCCGCGCACGACCCGCAGACCGTCACGGCGGAGCTGCCGTGCGATGCGTCGCCCGCGTCGCGCCAGCCGCGCGACGGCCGTGCGCTGCGCGTCGAGCATGCCGATGTGGTCGCCGCGTTCGCGCGGCAGGCGGCCGCGTATCCGCATCGCGTCGCGCTCGCCGATGCATCGGCGTCGCTGACCTTCGCCGAACTCGACGACGCGTCGAACCGCATCGCCCATGCGCTCGCGCTGCGCGGCGTGCGCGCCGAAGCGCCGGTGATCGTCTGCATCGAACGCTCGGCTCGCTTCGTCGCGGCGCTGCTCGGCGCGCTGAAGGCCGGCGCGCTGGCCGTGCTGCTCGATCCGGCGCAGCCGGCCGCGCGCATCGTCGCCGCGGCCGCCGACTGCGGCGCGCGCTGGGCGCTCGTCGCCGATGCCGCTACTGCCGCGGCCGCCGCCGCATGGCCGCACGACACGGCCGCGCAGCCGCTCGACGTCGATGCGCTCGCCCAGGATGTGCAGCTCGCGCACGCGGGCGGCGTGCGTGTCGCGCCGCACCCGGAACAGGGCGCTTACCTGATCTATACGTCGGGCTCGACCGGCACGCCGAAGGGCGTCGTCGTGTCGCACGGCGCGCTCGCCGACTACGTGCAGGGCATGCTCGACGAGTTCGCATTCGCACCGGACGCGTCGTTCGCGATGGTCTCGACCGTCGCCGCCGACCTCGGCCACACGACGCTGTTCGGCGCGCTGTGCGCGGGCCGCACGCTGCATCTGCTGCCGGCCGCGTGCGCGTTCGACCCGGACCTGTTCGCGCAGGAAATGCGCGGCCGCGACGTCGGCGTGCTGAAGATCGTGCCGAGCCATCTGCAGGCGCTGCTCGATGCGCGCGTGCCGGCCGACGTGCTGCCGCGCCACGCGCTCGTGACCGGCGGCGAAACGCTCACGTGGGCGCTGGTCGCGCGCGTGGCCGCGCTCGCGCCGGCCTGCCGCGTGATCAATCATTACGGGCCGACCGAGGCGACCGTCGGCGCGATCGCGTGCGACACCGTGTCGATCGCCGCCGACGCGCGCGACGCGGCGAGCGGCGTGCCGCTCGGCACACCGCTGCCGAATGCGCGCGCGCTGGTGCTCGATGCGTTCGGCGCATGCGTGCCGCCCGGTGCGACCGGCGAGCTGTATCTGGGTGGCCCCGGCGTCGCGCGCGGCTATCTGAACCGGCCGGCGCAGACGGCCGAGCGCTTCGTGCCCGATCCGTTCACGCCCGGTGCGCGCCTGTATCGCACCGGCGACCGCGTGCGTCTGCGCGCGGACGGCCGGCTCGCGTTCGTCGGCCGGATCGACGATCAGGTGAAGATTCGCGGCTATCGCGTCGAACCGGGCGAGGTGAGCGCCGCGCTGCGCGCGGCCGGCCCGATCGCGCAGGCGGAAACGCTGGCGATCGAGCACGACGGCCGCATGCGACTCGCGAGCTTCGTCGTGCTGCGCGACGGCGCCGCGTTCGACGAGGCCGCGGTGCGCGCGACGCTCGGCGCGACGCTGCCCGATTACATGGTGCCCGCGCAGATCGTCGCGCTCGCGCGTCTGCCCGTCACCGCGAACGGCAAGATCGATCGCGTGGCGCTGCGCGCGCTCGCCGCGGCGCCGGTGGCCGCGGCCGGTGGCGACGCGCCGCAGGGGCCGGTCGAAACGGCGCTCGCGCAGGTGTGGCAAGCGGTGCTGAAGGCGCCGCAGGTCGCGCGCGACGACAACTTCTTCGAACTCGGCGGCGACTCGATCCTCGTGCTGCAGGTCATCGCCCGCGCGCGCAAGCTCGGCGTGCGCTTCACGCCGAAGCAGCTGTTCGATGCGCCGACCATCGCCGGGCTCGCGCGCGTCGCGAAGACCGAGGCGGTCGGCGTCACGCCGGCCGCAACGCCGGTGCCGGTCCAGGCCGCCGCGTCCGCGTCGGCCCCCGGGCTGCTGACGCCCGCGCAGCAACGCTTCTTCGCGCTCGACGTGCCGCATCCGGGCCACTGGAACCAGTCGGTCGCGTTCGACGTGCGCGGCCCATTCGACGCCGATGCGTTCGCGCGCGCGTTTGCCGCGGTGCTCGCCCATCACGCTGCGTTCCGCCAGCGCTTCACGCGCGGCGCCGACGGCAGCTGGCGCGCGCACGACGCCGCGCAGCCGTACGACGCGTTGCCGTTCGCCGAGGTCGCCGCGCGCGACGAAGCCGATGCGCTCGCGCGCTTCGACGCATTGCAGCGCCGGCTCGACCTCGGCCGCGGCCCGCTCGCCTGCGCGTGCGCGGCGCGGCTGCCGGACGGCGCGACGCGGCTGTATCTGGCGATTCACCACGCGATCGTCGACGGCGTGTCGTGGCGCATCCTGATCGACGATCTGGACGCCGCCTATCGCGCCGCCTGCGAACGCATGCCGGCGCGGCTGTCGCCGCCGGGGCTGCGCGCCGATGCATGGGCCGCGCGGCTCGCGCGTGCCGCGCTCGGGCCGGATGCGCCGTTCGCCGCCGAAGTCGCGTACTGGGCCGGCATGGCGCACGGCGACGCGTTCGTGCCCGATCGTCCCGATGCGCCGGCGACCAACGCCGATGCGGCCGTCGTCGTGCAGACGATCGACGCCGCGCTGACGCGCGCCGCGCTCACCGATGCGCACGCGGCCTATCGCACGCAGACGATCGAGCTGCTGGCGGCGGCGCTCACCCGCGCGCTGACCGGCGCGGGCCGCGCCGCGGCGTGCCGCATCGAGCTCGAAGGGCACGGCCGCGAGGCGCTGTTCGACGACGCCGACGCGAGCCGCACGATCGGCTGGCTGACGAGCCACTATCCGGTCACGCTGCCGGTCGAGGCCGACGCGTGCGCGACGCTGTGCGCGGTCAAGGACACGCTGCGCGCGGTGCCGCACAAGGGGCTCGGCTTCGGCGTGCTCGCGCACTACGGCGACGCGGCGACGCGCGCGGCGCTGGCGGCGGTGCCGCGCCCGCGCGTCACGTTCAACTATCTCGGCCAGTTCGACGCGCCGCGCGACGCGCTGCTGGTGCCGCGCTTCGGCGGCGCCGGCATCGAGCGCGACCCGCACGGGCCGCTCGGCAATACGCTGGCGATTCACGCGTACCTCGACACCGACCGCGACGGCGCGCGCACGCTGAAGCTGCACTGGGTGTACGGCGCGCCGCAGTTCGAGCGCGCGACCGTCGATGCGCTCGCCGAACGCTTTGCGCGCGCGCTGCGCGAACTCGTCGACGCGTGCGCGTCGCGGGTCGCGCGGCGCGGCGGCGGTGCGACGCCGGGCGACTTCCCGCTCGCGCAGGCGGCCGGCCTCACGCAGGCCGCGATCGAGCGCGCCGCGCTCGACTGGCGCACGATCGACGACGTGTATCCGCTGTCGCCGATGCAGCAGGGCATGCTGTTCCATGCGCTGTACGCGCCCGGTCATGCGAGCTACGTGAACCAGCTCGTCGCGCGCGCGACCGCGCTCGACGCCGAGCGCTTCGCGGCCGCGTTCGATGCGGCGCTCGCGCGCCACGACATCCTGCGCACCAGCGTGATACCCGACGAGGCCGCGCCGCTGCAATGCGTGCATCGCGATGCGCGGATGCCGGTCGAGCAGCTCGACTGGCGCGCGCGCGGCGCGACGCTCGACGCGGATTTCGACGCATGGCTGGCCGCCGACCGCGCGCGCGGCTTCGACTGGCGCCAGCCGCCGCTGATGCGCGTCACGCTGATCCGCGTGACGGACGACGCGTGGCGCGTGGTGTGGACGCGTCATCACGTGCTGCTCGACGGCTGGAGCACCGCGCGCCTGCTTGCCGAGGTACTGCGCGACTACCGCGATCCCGACGCGGTGTCGCCGTTCGAGGGCCGCCCGGCGCTGCGCTATCGCGACTTCATCGCGTGGCTCGGCACCCGCGAGCGCGGCGCGGACGAGCGCTTCTGGACCGGGCGGCTCGCGCGCCTCGATGCACCGACGCTGATCGCCGCGCGCACGGCCGACCGCGCGGCGGCACGGATGACGACGCGGCGCGCGACGATCGCCGCCGACGCGACGGCGCGCGTCACGCAAGCGGCGCGTGCGCTGCAGCTGACTGTCAACACGCTGGTGCAGGGCGCGTGGGCGCTCGCGCTGCAGCGCATGACGCATCAGCCGGCCGTCGCGTTCGGCGCGACCGTCGCCGGCCGCCCCGATGCGCTGCCGGACGTCGACGCCGTGCTCGGCCTGTTCATCAACACGCTGCCGGTGATCACCGCGCCCGCGCCGCAGCAGCGCGCGGCGGACTGGCTGCGCGCATTGCAGCGCGACAACGCGGCAGCGGCCGGGCATGCACATACGCCGCTCGCGGACATCCAGCGCTGGGCGCGCGGCGCCGGCGGCGCACTGTTCGACACCCTCGTCGTGTTCGAGAACTATCCGGTCGACGCTGCGGCCGACGACGCCGACCCGCGCGCGCTGCGCTTGAGCGACGTGCGCAGCATCGAAGCGACCGATTTCGCGTTGACGCTCGTGATCGAAAGCGGCGCCGAGCTGACGATCGACTACGGCTATGACGCCGCACGCCTCGACGCCGCCGACGTCGACGCCTGGCACCGCGCGTTCGCGTGCGCGCTCGACGCGCTGGCCCGCACGCCGGATGCGCTGCTCGGCACGCTGTCGATCGCCGACGACGCGGCATCCACCGCGCTCGCGCGCGCGCAGCAGACCGCGCGCAGCTGGCCCGACGCACAGCGGCAGCCGCTGCATCTGCAGTTCTCGGCGGCCGCGCGCGCGACGCCCGATGCGATCGCGCTCGAATACGCGCATCCGGTCGACGGCGTGCAGCGCATGAGCTACCGCGAGCTGGACCTGCGCACGTCGCGCGTGGCCGCCGCGCTGCGCCGGCGCGGCGTGCGGCGCGATACGGCGGTCGCGCTGTGCGTCGAGCGCTCGTTCGACATGGTCATGGCGCTGGTCGGCGTGCTGAAGGCCGGCGCCGCCTACCTGCCGGTCGACCCCGACTATCCGGCCGAGCGCATCGCATACCTGCTGCGCGACGCGCGGCCCGCGGTCGTCATCACGCAGCCGCAGCTGCGCGCCCGGGTCGAAGCGGCGCTCGGCAACGGTGCGGCGGCCCAACTGCTCACGGTCGCCGAGCTGCTCGCCGACGGAATGGACGATGCGCACGATGCCGACGCGCCCGCCGTCGTCGACGACGCGCAGCTCGCCTACCTGATCTACACGTCCGGCTCGACCGGCAAGCCGAAGGGCGCCGGCAACACGCACGGCGCGCTGGCGAACCGCATCGCGTGGATGCAGGACGCGTACCGGCTCACGCGCGACGACGTCGTGCTGCACAAGACGCCGTTCGGTTTCGACGTCTCGGTGTGGGAGTTCGTGTGGCCGCTCGCGACCGGCGCGACGCTCGCGATCGCGGCGCCGGGCGAGCACCGCGATCCGGCGCGGCTCGCGGCCGCGATCCACGCGCACGGCGTGACGGTGCTGCATTTCGTGCCGTCGATGCTGGCCGCGTTCGCCGCGTATCTCGACGATTTCGGCGCCGCCGCGCAATGCGACAGCGTGCGCCTGATCGTCGCGAGCGGCGAGGCGCTTGCACCGGAGCTGGTCGCGAAGGTCGCGCGGCTGCTGCCGGACGCGACGCTCGTGAACCTGTACGGGCCGACGGAAGCCGCGATCGACGTGTCGCACTGGACCTGCAGCGCCGACGACGCGCGCGCGCCCGCGGTGCCGATCGGCCATCCGATCGCGAACCTGCAGCTGCACGTGCTCGATGCGGCGTGGCAGCCGCTGCCGGCCGGCGCGACCGGCGAGCTGTATCTGGCCGGCGCGGGCCTCGCGCGCGGCTATCTCGGCCGCCCGGGCCTGACCGCGGAGCGCTTCGTCCCCGATCCGTTCGTGCCGGGCGCGCGCATGTACCGCACCGGCGACCTCGCGCGCCGGCGCCCGGACGGCGCGCTCGATTACCTCGGCCGCGTCGATACGCAGGTGAAGCTGCGTGGCCAGCGCATCGAGCCCGGCGAAATCGAGGTGCTGCTGCGCGCGGCGCCCGGCGTGCACGACGCGGTCGTGATCGTGCGCGACGAGCAGCTGATCGGCTACGTCGCGCGCGGCGACGCGGGGCCGCTCGACTGCGCCGCGCTGCTCGACGCGCTGCGCGCGCAATTGCCGGCGTACATGGTGCCGTCGCAGCTGATCGAGCTCGACGCGCTGCCGGTCACGCCGAACGGCAAGTGCGACCGTCATGCGTTGCCGGCGCCGCAGCGCGAGGCGGCGGTGGCCGTCGCGCTCGCGACCGATACCGAGCGCGCGCTCGCGGCGATCTGGCAGCGCGTGCTGCGCGTCGACGCGATCGGCCGCGACGACGATTTCTTCCAGCTCGGCGGCCATTCGCTGCTCGCGACGCAGGCGCATGCGCAGGCCAACTTGCACTGGGGCCTCGCGCTGCCGCTGCGCACGCTGTTCGACGCACGCACGCTGGCGCGCTGCGCGGCGGCGATCGACGCGGCCTGCGCGGCCCATCGCGACACCGATGCCGCGAGCGCGATCGACGCGCTGCTCGGCGAACTGGAAACCCGCTAAGGACGACGGATGACGAACGCTCAACCCGACTGGCTCGCACTCGCTGCGCGCTTCGCGCAATTGCCCGACGCGCAGCGCGCGGTGTTCATCGACAAGCTCGGCGCCGCGGGGATCGATTTCCGCAGGCTGCCGATCCCGCCGCGCACGCCGCGCGACGATCGCGTCCCGGCATCGTTCGCGCAGACGCGGCTGTGGCTGCACGCGCGGCTGATCGATGCGCCGCACGCGTATCACATCACCGAGCGGCTCGCGCTCGACGGGCCGCTGGATGCGCATGCGCTGCGGCTCGCCTGCGATGCGCTGATCGCGCGCCACGAAGCGCTGCGCACCACCTTCGACGAAACCCGGGACGGCGTCGCGCAGACGATCCACGCGCCGCTGCGCTGCCCGTGGCGCGACACCGATCTCGAGGCGCTGCCGGCCGCGCAGCGGCGCGCGCAGGCCGAGCGCATCGCGACGGCCGACGAAGCCGAGCCGTTCGACCTCGGCACGCCGCCGCTCGTGCGCGTGCATCTGATCCGCTTCGATGCGACGCATCACTGGCTCGCGTTGACGGTTCACCACATCGTGTCCGACGGCTGGTCGTCGGACGTGCTGCTGTTCGAGCTGGCGGCGTTCTACTGTGCCTACGCGTCGGGCGACGCGGTGTCGCTCGCGCCGCTGCCGATCCAGTACGCGGACTATGCGCTGTGGCAGCGCCGCTGGCTCGATGCCGGCGAGCGCGAGCGCCAGCTCGCGTTCTGGCGCGCGCGGCTCGATCCGCAACGCGGCGTGCTCACGCTGCCCGGTGCGGCCGCGCGGCAGGCGCGCCGCAGCGCGCGCGGCGCACGTCACGGGTTCTCGCTCGATGCGCGCCTCGGTGCGCGGCTGCGGGCGTTCGCGGCCGACGCGGGCGCGACGCCGTTCGCGGTGCTGCTCGCGGCGCTCGACGCGCTGCTCGCGCGGGCGACCGGCGACGCGCGGATCTGCGTCGGCGTGCCGGCCGCGAACCGCGAACGCGCGGAGACGGCCGGCCTGATCGGCTTCTTCGTCAACACGCTCGCGATCGACGTCGACGTGCCGGCGCACGGCGATTTCGCGTCGCTGGTCGCGCGCACGCAGCGCGCGCTCGTCGATGCGCAGATGCATCAGGACGTGCCGTTCGAGCAGGTCGTCGACGCGCTCGGCGTGCCGCGCAGCGCGAGCCATCATCCGCTGTTCCAGGTGATGGCCGCCTACGGCGAGCGCCGCGCGCCGCCCGCGCTCGGCGCGGCGTCGGCCGCATGGCTGCCGTCCGGCACGCCGTCCGCGAAATTCGACCTGACGCTCGCCGTCGAAGCGACGCCCGACGGCGCCTTCGACACCGCGTTCATCTATGCGCTGGACCTGTTCGACGCCGCCGCGATCGCGCGGCTCGCCGCGCGCTTCGTCACGCTGCTCGACGCCGCGCTCGCGCAGCCTGCCGCGCCGATCGGCGAGCTCGACTGGCTGCCGGCCGACGAGCTCGCGCAACTGTTCGCATGGAACGCGCGGGCCGGCGCGGCCGACGCCGAGCCGTTCGTGCCGGTGCACGCGCGCATCGCCGCGCATGCGCGCAAGCGGCCCGACGCACGCGGCGTCGCCGATATCGAGCGCGCGCTGACGCGCGGCGAGGTCGACGCGCGTGCCGCGCGCATCGCACGCAACCTGGTCGCGGCCGGTGTGCGGCCCGAGATGCGCGTAGGCGTCGCGCTACAGCGCTCGGTCGATCTGCTGGTCGCGCTGATCGCGGTGCTGAAGTCGGGCGCGGCGTTCGTGCCGCTCGATCCCGCGCACCCGCGCGAACGGCTCGCGCAGATCGTCGGCGACGCGGGCATCGCGCACGTGCTGACCGACCGCGCGAGCGCCGCGTCGCTGCCCGCGCTGTCCGGGTTGCGCATCTGGCATGCGGATGAAGTCGATGCGCTCGACGAAGCCCAGCACGTCGAACTGCCCGACGTGCTGCCCGGTCATGCGGCCTACGTGATCTATACGTCGGGCTCGACCGGCACGCCGAAGGGCGTGATCGTCGATCACGCGGCGTTCGCGCGCCATTGCGTCGCGATCGCCGAACGCTACGGCGTGCGCGAAAGCGACGTGTTCCTGCTGTTCCAGTCGGTCAACTTCGACGGCGCGCACGAAGGCTGGTTTTCGCAATACCTGTCGGGCGCCGCGGTGTCGATCACCGCCGACGTGCTGTGGCCGCCCGCGCAGACCTGCGCGATGATGGCGCGCGACGGCGTGACGATGACCTACGTGCCGCCGGGCTGCGCCGCGCAGCTCGCCGAATGGACGCTCGCGCACGGCGCGCCGCCGACGCTGCGCTCGTTGACCGTCGGCGGCGAGGCGACGTCGCGCGAAGCGTTCGCGATGCTGCGCCGCGCGATGCCGAACGTGCGCGTGGTGAACGGCTACGGCCCGACCGAAACCGTGATCACGCCGACGCTGTGGATGTTCGCGCCCGGCGACGATCTCGCGAAGCTCGGCGATGCGGCCTATCTGCCGATCGGCACGCTGGTCGGCGCGCGCACCGCGCACGTGCTCGACGCGCGGTTGCGGCCGCTGCCGGTCGGCGTGATCGGCGAGCTGTATCTGGGCGGCGAGGGGATCGGCGTCGCGCGCGGCTATCTCGATCGTCCGGCGTTGACGGCCGAGCGCTTCGTGCCCGATCCGTACGGCGCGCCCGGCGCGCGGCTGTATCGCACCGGCGATCTGGTGCGGCGTCGCGCGGACGGCGTGTTCGACTTCATCGGCCGCGTCGATCATCAGGTGAAGCTGCGCGGGCTGCGCATCGAGCTCGGCGAAATCGAGGCGCAACTGGCCGCGCACGATGCGGTGCGCGAAGCGTGCGCGGTCGTGCACGGGCAGGGCGCGCATGCGCAGCTCGTCGCCTACGTCGAGCTGAGCGCCGATGCACGGGCGGATACACAGCCCGTCGACGCGGCGACGCTCGATGCGCATCTGCGCCGCATGCTGCCCGACTACATGGTGCCCGCGCAACTGATCGTGCTGGACGCGCTGCCGCGCAACGCGAACAGCAAGGTCGATCGCGCGCGGTTGCCCGCGCCGGTGCGCGTCGAGCGCGCATACGAGGCGCCGCATGATGGCGACGAAGCCGCGCTCGCGGCGATCTGGCGCGACGTGCTGAACGTCGAGCGCGTCGGCCGCGGCGACCACTTCTTCGAGCTTGGCGGCCATTCGCTCGCCGCGGTGCGCGTGGCGACGCGCGTGGCCGAACGGCTCGGCCGCGACGTGCCGGTGCGCGCGCTGTTCGAGGCGCCGGTGCTCGCGCAATATGCGGCGCAGCTCGCCGATGCGCCGCGTGCGGCGCACGCCCGCAGCGCGTCGCACGCCGCCGCCGCGGTGAAGCCCGACGCCGACGGCGTGTGGCCGCTGTCGCCCGCGCAGCTCGCACTGTGGTTCCTGTGGCGCGCGCAGCCGGACAACGCCGCCTACAACATTCCGCTCGCGCTGCGCGTGCGCGGGCCGCTCGACGTCGACGCGTTGCGCGCGGCGTTTGCGGCGGCTGCCGCCGCGCATCCCGCACTGCGCACGCGGCTCGTTGCGCGCGCCGGCATGCTGCCGGGCCAGCGCGTCGCACCGGTTACGCCGGTCACGTTACCGCTCGTCGACGTCGCTACGCAGCCCGACGCGCTCGAGCGCGCGGCGCAGCTGACGGCCGCCGACGCGCTCACGCCGTTCGACCTCGAAGCCGATGCGCCGCTGTGGCGCGCGCGCGTCGTGCGGCTCGGCACGCACGATCATGTGCTGTCGGTGGTGATCCATCACATCGTGTCGGATGGCGAATCGATCGAGTTGTGGCTCGACGCCGTGCGGGCGCGCTATGTCGAACACGTGCGCGGCGCAACCGCATCGGCATCGGCACCCGCCACGACGCCGCTGCCGCGCACGTCGCTCGTGCTCCCGCCGCCGTGCGCGGCAGCGCGCGTCGCGTACTGGCGCGACGCGCTCGCCGATCTGCCGCCGCGCGTGCTGCCGCAGCGTGCGGATGCGCCGGCCGTTCCGCAATGGCGGGCCGCGCGCATCGCGATCGAATTCGACCCGACGACGATCCGGGCGGCGCGCGACGCCGCAACGGCCGCGCGTGCGACGTTGCCGATGCTGCTGCACGCGGCGCTCAACACCGCGCTGTTCCGCGTGACGGGCGCGGCCGACCAGCCGGTCGGCGTGCTCGCGTCGACGCGCGAGCTGGCGGGCGACGCGGCGCACGATGCGCTCGGCCTGTTCATCAACGCGGTGGTCGTGCGCACGCGGCTCGACGCCACGGCGAGCCGCGCCGACGTGCTCGCGCAGCTGCGCGACACCGCGCTCGCCGCGTATGCGCATGCGGACGTGCCGTTCGCCGACGTCGTCGCCGCGCTGCACGCGCCGCGCGCCGCCGAGGCCAATCCGCTGTTCCAGGTGATGTTCAACTACCTGCGGCCGAGCGGCGCCGCGACGCGCGACTGGGCCGGCCTGACGCTCTCCGAATTCGACGACGTGCGCCACCGCGTGGTGTTCACGCTCGAGCTGGACGTCGTCGAGCATCCGGACGGCCGCGTGAGCGCCGCGTTTTCGTACGCGGACGAACTGCTCGACGCTGCGTTCGTCGCTGCGCTCGTCGACGTCTATCACGACGAGCTCGCGCGTTTCGCGGTCGCGCCCGAAGCGCGGCTCGGCAGGCCGGACGCGCGGTTCGCGGCGTCGACGGCCGTGCGTGCGCGCGTGGCCGACACGGCGCCGCAAGCGCGCCACGCCATCGCCGCACTGGCCGCGCTGTGGTCCGATACGTGTGCGTGCGCTGCGCCGCCGCCCGATGCCGATCTGTTCGCCGCCGGCGCGACCTCGTTCGACGTCGTGCGTTTCGTCGATGCGGCGTGCCGCGCCGGTCACGCACTGACGGTCGCCGACGTGTTCGCCGCGCCGACGCTCGCCGCGCTCGGCGCGCGGCTCGACTCGCCGGCCGAAACGGCGCAGGAGGCGCGCGATGCCGGCTGAAGTGCGTGCGAACCGCTTCGCGCGATTCGATACCCGTCGCGTCGCGTTTCCGCCCGGCCGCCGCGCCGTGCGCGAGACGCGCCGACATCCGCGTCGTGCAGCCGCCGTGCCTGCGCGCGCGGCGCAACACGTTGTTCGCCGGCCGTCATCGTCGACGGGCCGGTTCTACCGACAAGGGAGCTGAGAGACATGCAGAGAGAAACCGTATTCGACCTGATCGGCGTCGGCTTCGGGCCGTCTAACCTCGCGCTGGCGGTGCGTATCGCGGAACGCGGCGACGGCGCGCGCCCGCTCGCGCAGTGCTTCGTCGAGCGCCAGCCCGCGTTCGGCTGGCACCGCGGCATGCTGCTCGACGACTGCCGGATGCAGATCTCGTTTCTGAAGGATCTCGTCACGATGCGCGATCCGACGAGCCGCTACACGTTCATCAACTACCTGTTCGAACGCGGCCGGCTCAACGAATTCGTGAACCTGAAGAACTTCTATCCGACCCGCGTCGAATTCCACGACTACCTGAGCTGGGTCGCCGACGCGTTCGGCCGACACGTGCATTACGGCGAGACCGTCACCGCGATCGAGCCCGTGCACGGCGACGGCGCGCGCATCGACGCGCTGCGCGTGCTGTCGTGCGACGCGGCCGGCCGCGAGCGCCAGCGCGTCACGCGCGCGCTGTCGGTCGGCGTCGGCGGCACGCCGGCGGTGCCCGAGGCGTTCGCCGCGCTCGGCCGCGATCGCGTGATCCATTCGTCGTCGTATCTCGCCGACATCGAGCGCCTCGTCGCGGCGCCGGACGGCGCGCGCCGCCGCGTCGCGGTGATCGGCGCGGGGCAGAGCGCGGCCGAGGTGTTCGTCGATCTCGCGCGCCGTTTCCCGCACGTCGACGCGAGCCTCGTGATGCGCGCGGGCGCATTGAAGCCGGCCGACGACAGCCCGTTCGTCAACGAGATCTTCAGCCCCGAGTTCACCGACGTCGTCTACGCGCAGCCGCACGACGCGCGACGCGCGCTGCTCGAACGCTATCGCGACACCAACTACGCGGTGGTCGACCGGCCGCTGATCGAGCAGATCTACGAAATGCTGTACCTGCAGCGCATCGACGGCACGCCGCGCCATGCGCTGCTGGCGAACCGCGCGATCGAGGGCGTGCAGCGCGGCGCCGACGGCCGCATCGAGCTGACGCTGCGCGACCGGATGAACGGCAGCACGCGCGTCGAGCGCTTCGACGCGCTCGTGCTCGCGACCGGCTACCGGCGCGATACGCATACGACGTTGCTCGACGGGCTCGCGCCGTATCTCGGCGAGGCGCTCGCGCGCGGCGAGGTCGCGCGCGACTACCGGCTCGCGACGCCCGAGCACTTCACGCCGCGCATCTACCTGCAAGGCTGCTGCGAGGACAGCCACGGGCTGTCGGACACGCTGCTGTCGGTGCTGGCGCGCCGCGCGGACGAGATCTGCAGGTCGCTCGAGGAGGCGGCGTCGCTCGCCCGCGACGACGACGCGGGCCTGCCGCGACACGAACAACGACATCAAGACGGGGCGAGCGCGGGCCGGATGGCTTGCGCTCTTTGACAAAGGTGCGGTCGATGACCGCATGAATAAACGGGAGCAGAGCAACATGGAGTGGGCAACAGGCACGCGTTTGCGTGCGATCGCAGCGGCAGCGAGCGTCGCGTTCGGGATGGCGGCGGGGCACGCGTTCGCGCAGACGCCAGCCGCTGCAGGCGCGCAGAACGGCGTGCAGGACGGTGGATCGGCCGCTACGCCGGCCGCTGCGCCGAAGGGCACGGCGGCAGGCACCGCGGTAGGCACCGCGGCCGGAAGCGCCGCCGGCACGCTGCCGGCGATCACCGTCAAAGCGAGCGCGGCCGGCGACGGCACGGTCGGGCTCGTCGCGAAGCGCAGCCGCACCGGCACCAAGACCGACACGGCGCTCGACGAGATCCCGCAGACGATCAACGTCGTCACCGCGCAGCAGATCGAGATGACCGGCGCGACCGACGTGAACGCCGCGCTGCGCTACGTGCCGGGCTTCTCGTCGTACGGCTCGGACAACCGCTCCGACTGGTACGCGGCGCTGCGCGGCTTCACGCCGACCGCGTTCGTGAACGGGCTGCAGGTGCCGAACACGCTGAACCTGTCGAGCTGGCGCGTCGATCCGTACATGATCGACAGCATCACCGTGCTGCGCGGGCCGACGTCGGTGCTGTACGGCGCGGGCGACCCCGGCGCGATCATCGACGTGCAGACCAAGACGGCCGACGGCGAGCGCGTGCGCGAAGCCGGCGTGCAGTTCGGCAACTATGCGCGCAAGCAGTTCATGATCGACGTCGGCGACAAGCTCGATGCGGACGGCAAGTATGCGTACCGCTTCGTCGGCGTCGCGCGCGACGGCAACGCGTTGACGGGGCCGAACAACGACCAGCGCGTCGCGCTCGCGCCGTCGTTCCGCTGGCGCCCGGACGCCGACACGTCGCTGACGCTGTCGGCCACCTACCTGCAGGACTGGGGCGACATCTCGTCGAACTTCCTGCCCGCGCAGGGCACCGTGTTGCCGAACCCGAACGGGCAGCTCGACAAGGACGTCTACGGCGGCGACCCGAACTTCAATTACTACCGCAAGAAGCAGTGGTCGCTCGGCTATCAGTTCGAGCGCAACCTGAATTCGATGTGGACGTTCCGCCAGAACGTGCGCTGGATGCACCTGTCGCTCGACAACGGCTCGGTGTTCGGCGCGGGCTTCGCGGACGGCAGCCTCACCGACATCAACCGCTGGGCCGGCGTGTTCCAGACCAACTACAGCCGCTTCGACATCGACAACAACCTGCAGGGCCGCTTCGGCACCGGGCCGTTCGAGCACACGCTGCTGCTCGGCTTCCAGTACAACCGGCAGACCGCGACCGACAGCGAATGGCTGGCCGCCGCGCCGACGCTGAACCTCTACAATCCGGTCTACACGCCGGTCACGCTGTCGGTGTTTTCGCCGCCGAACACGACGTACCGCACCAACACGTACACGACGATGAACACGTTCGGTCTGTACGCGCAGGACCAGATCAAGTGGAACCGCTGGACGCTGACGCTCGGCGGCCGCGAGGACTGGGTCAATCAGCGGATGGACGACCGCGCGGGCGGCACGCAGTCGAAGGCCGACGTCACCGCATTCACCGGCCGCGTGGGCCTCACGTACCAGGGCGACTACGGGTTGTCGCCGTACGTCAGCTACGCGACCTCGTTCAACCCGCTGATCGGCGTGAACCTGTACGGCGGCGGCCTGCCGCAGCCGACCCGCGGCAAGCAGATCGAGGCCGGGCTGCGCTGGCAGCCGCCCGGCAAGAACCTGATGCTGAGCGCGGCGATCTACCAGATCAACCAGACCAACGTGTTGACGCCGACGCCGACCAACCTCGACCCGGCCGGCACGACGTCGATCCAGACCGGCGAAGTGCGCTCGCGCGGCATCGAGCTGAACGCGACCGGCAAGCTCACGCGCAACCTGTCGCTGATCGCGTCGTACGTCTATCAGGACGTGAAGAACGTGCAGGCCAACGACGCGTCGCTGAACAACTGGCCGGTCGACATCCCGCGGCCGCGCCAGATGGCGTCGCTGTGGGCCGACTGGACCTGGCACACGGGGCCGCTCGCGGGCTTCGGCCTGGGCGGCGGCGTGCGTTACCAGAGCGCGGCGGCCGGCGCGGCCGACAACTCGCTGACCGTCGCGAGCTACACGCTGTACGACGCGGGCGTGCATTACGACACGCGCAACTGGCGCTTCGCCGTGAACGGCACGAACCTGTTCAACCGCCACTACATCAGCGGTTGCCAGTCGACCAGCGTCTGCATCTTCGGCACCGATCGCACCGTGATCGCCACCGCGAAATACAACTGGTGACGGCGCGCGCCGCGGCGTGCAGCCCGGCCTTCGAGCCGGCGCGTGCGCCGCGGCGCCGTCGTCCGCTTTTTCCCGACGCCTCCATGCGAAAGAAGAATCTCGTCTACATCCAGTCGCTGCGCAACGGCGCGGCCGATCGCGCCGGCCAGCCGGTCGCGTACCGCGGCGGCACGCGCTACATGAAGGCGCCGCTCGAATTCCTCGTCGAGCGGCTCAACGCTTCGCCGCTCGGCGAGCGCTATACGCTGCAGGCCGTGATCGTCGACGACGACGCAGGCTCGCCGGCCGACCAAGCGAAGCTCGCCGACTACGGCTTCGCGCGCACGCCGGGCCGCCCGTGGATCCTGCCGGAAGGGCTCACCGTGCAGGGTCGGCCGGTCGACGAACTGTTCTGCACGATCGCGTCGACGTACCGGCGGCTGCCGCGCGATGCGCGCGAACGCGCGGCGGGCAAGCAGGCGTTCGAGCGCCGCCTGCTCGAGCGCCTGCTCGAACTCGACGCCGACGTCGTCGTGCTCGACGGGCTGCTCGTGATACTCGACGAGCTCGTACGTCCCGGCGCGCGCTTTCACCGGCGCATCGCGAACATCCATCCGGGCATCACGGCCGACGGGTCGCCGTACCAGCGGCGCGGCGCGTGGGCGACGCTCGACGCGCTGCACGGCGCGCGCGGCGAGCGGGTCGACTGGGCGAGCGGCGCGACCTCGCGCGTCACGCCCGTGACGATGACGGGCGCGTCGTTCCACTACGTCGACAACGGCATCGATTCCGGCGAGGTGATCTGCGACGTGCTCGACACGCCGATCGCGCCGGACGACACGATCCTCGAACTGCGCTGGAACAACTTCCAGCGCAGCCTGTTTCCGGCACTCGAGCGCGGGCTGCACATCGTCGCCGATCGCCACGACGCGGGAGCACTGTGATGGCACACACGCTGACGAAACCGGCCGACCCGCGCGATAGCGTCGAAGGCGACGTGGCCGCCGCGCTCGACGGCGCGCCGCACGCGACGCCCGTCGCCGAACGCATGCTGCACGCGTGGCGCCCCGACGATGCGCCGGCCGCGCTGCTCGCGGAATTCGTCGCGCTGTTCAACACCGACACGCGGCACGACGCGGCCACCGTCTCGGTGCCGCTCGGCGCGGCTGACCCGGCCGCCGTCGCCGCGTACGTCGCGCGCGCGGTGCGCGAAGGCGTGATCGACGACGCGCAGCGCGCGGGCGAGCGGCTGCGGCTCACCGCGTCGCGCGCGACGTTCTGGCAGAACCCCCAGCCGTGGCTGAAGGCGCCGGCGTCGGGCGGGATGCCGCTGCGCTACGCGATCACCAACGGCCACCGGCATCCGGTGCGGCCGCCGTCGCCGGCCGGCGAGATTTACGCGCGCTACATGCCGCAGGTCGGCATGACGTTCAGCCTGCGCACCGTCGACGTCGCGACGCACGCGCGCCTGTTCAGCGACTGGATGAACCTTGATCGCGTCGCGCATTTCTGGGACCAGCGCGGCACGCTCGACGAGCACGCGGCCTATCTCGCGGAACGGCTCGCCGATCCGCACATGCACCCGATGATCGGCTATTTCGACGACACGCCGTTCGGCTATTTCGAGTTCTACTGGGCGAAGGAGGACCGCCTTGCGCCGTTCTACGACGCGCACGACTACGATCGCGGGCTGCATCTGCTGATCGGCGACTCGCGCTTCCAGAGCGCGGGCAAGCTGCATGCGTGGTGGAGCGGCGTGCTGCACTACATGTTCGTCGACGAGCCGCGCACGCAACGGCTCGTCGGCGAGCCGCGCGTCGATCACGTGCGGCATATCGCATACATGCACCGGCTCGGGTTCCGGACGCTGAAGGAGTTCGACTTTCCGCACAAGCGCGCGGCGTTGACCGTGATGGAGCGCGATACGTTCTTCGATACGTTCCGGTTGCCGTGATCGGGGCGGCGCGACAGCGGCGCGAGCGCACGGGTGTCGCGAGGTTGCCGGCGAATGCGGAGGCTCGCGCGGACATCGCCGGAATAGGGCGTCTGTGCGCACGCGCGTCGGCATGCCGGCAATTCGTTCGATGCCGACTGCGGTGATTCCCGTGTTTCGCCGGAATGCGAAAGTTCTATCTGGAAAATCGCTGATTCAGCCAGCTATGGTTTTGCGAACAAACAATATGAGAAACGCGAAATAATTAATCGCATCTCCATTTTAGATGCCGCGATTTGTATAAATTCGGTCAATGGGACGAGTTCGAATTTACGAATTCGTCGCCTCGATCCAACGGCCTGCCCAGTTATAACCGAACCTTTTCTCTCATCGCGATACGCTCTGGTCGGCGATATGGCTGGCGCCCGGCCGCAACCTGTCGCGATCGAAGCAATATGGATAAATCTGCATTTTCCGGGCAATAAATCCATCGGAGAGAAAACGTGAAAAAGATAATCGTGAGCGCAGGCCTGGCGGCATTGGTGGCGTCTTCGGCGGCGCACGCTTTGCGGATCGACGAAGCGACCTTCAAGTATTACGGCGGCGATAGCGCAGACCTGGCGAACAGCATCAAGACGCACAACGACCAACTGCGCGCGTTCAGTTATGAGACGCCGTGGCTCGCGGTCGGAGAGGTCGGTGGCTGCACCGCGACATGGCTTGGCGACAACGGGGGATGGACCTACGTGCTGACTGCCGCGCATTGCGCCGGCTATCAAGGCACCGAGACAGCCGTAACCAAGCGCTTCACGACGCTCGATCGCCGCGTAGTCGCATCGGGCCGGGGCACGGCGTACGTGCCGCCGCAGCGGATCAACAAGCCGGCGGGAATGGGCGGCGCATCGACCGATATCGCGATCCTGAAGCTGCCCACGCTCCACCCGATAGCGGACGTGCTCGGCAAGCCGGTCGAGCGGCCGATCCTGAACGACGATCCTCACGAGAAAGACCGCGACGTCATTTTCGTCGGCTATGGAAGCTGGGGTGTCGGCGCGAAGGGCAGCGGTTCGTACTGGCCGGCGAACGGCGAGCGACGGCTGTACGGGCGCAGCCGGATCGACAGCATCTTCGAGCTCGGCTACGGAATCGGCGCGAGCTATCGCTCTGCCGGGCCGTCCCCGTTCTGGACGCGCACTGCGTCGGGCGATAGCGGGTCGGCCTGGTGGCAGATTCGCGATGGCAAGCCGGTCATCATCGCGACGACCAATGGCGGCGGCGACAACTATTCGACCGGCGCGCGCGTATCGAAGTACGTGGACTGGATCAAGTCGGTCTATCCGGAAGCGCGCTTCCTGTCGGCCGAGCAGCCGGCGGGCTGCATCGTCAGCCTGCAGACCGCCGCGAGATATTGCCTGCCGGTGGGGCAGCGCTCCGGTTATGCATTGCCGTCGTGGATCTATGCGCACGACGTGTTCGTCGATGCCGCACTGGGCACCGCGGTGATGCTGTCGGATTGGGACAACCTGTCCTACAACCGGATCGCGACGTTCGTCGGCACGGTCGAGAACGGCGGTCTCAAGCAGGTGAAGGCCGTCAACGGACAGGTGCTCGATTTTTCAAGGCCGCATTCGATGCGCGTCGTGCGCGATACGACGCCGCTCGGCTGTATCGTCAGCCTGACGTCGGGCGCGAAGTATTGCCTGCCGGCGGGGCAGCGGTCGGGGCGTGCGCTGCCGTCCTGGATTTATGCAAACGAAGTCCAGGTTGAAGCGGCCGCGGGGATCGCGGTGATGCTGTCGGATACGGACGACCTCGCGTTCAACCGCGTCGCGACCTTCACCGGCTTGACGCAGAACTGGGAGTTGAAGAAGGCGAAAGCCTGGAACGGCGAAGACCTCGATTTTTCGCGACCGAAGTCGATGCGCGTCGTTCAGCAATGATGTCGGGGCGTTGAGGTGCTGCGCGGCATGGGCGCGGAGCCCGTGCCGCGTGTCATGCCGGCGGCGTCGCCGGTTCCGCGAGAAACGCGCCGCGGAAGGCGTCGAGATGTCCATCGGCGTCGCCGCCGAATTCGCCGGGTAGCAGCGTAACCACGCCGGGTCGTGCGTTCACTTGAACCCTGGCGTACACAAAAGATGTACGGCGGTTGAAAAGTGAACAAATGCCCCGGAAGTCCTTGATATCGATAGATATCGAAGCGACGCCCAACCGTGTTCGCCGAGCCGGCACATGCCGGAGACCGACACACAGCCGCAGGCACCGCGCCTCCCGCTCCCGCGCGCCGGTACGGCCTCGCAAGCGCGCTGCCGCCATGCTCGGCACCCCAACTCAACCGGCAACTCCAGGTTGCCGCCGCGACCACTTACTCGCTATTCGGTTGCCGTGAGCCGGACTATCCTTGACTGACCCTTCCGAACCCGACCCAGGAGCCGCCCCCATGACCCACAGCGTGATCCCCGCAGGCCTCGCCGACGAAATGATCGACATTCGACACCGCATCCATGCGCATCCTGAACTCGGCTTCGAGGAATTCGCGACCAGCGATCTCGTCGCCGAGCAGCTGCAAGGGTGGGGCTATACGGTCCGGCGCGGGCTCGGCGGCACGGGCGTCGTCGCGCAGCTGAAGGTGGGCGACGGCACGCAGCGCCTCGGCCTGCGCGCCGACATGGACGCGCTGCCGATCCACGAGTCGACCGGCCTGCCGTATCGGAGCACGATCCCCGGCAAGATGCACGCATGCGGCCACGACGGTCACACGGCGATGCTGCTCGCCGCCGCGAAGCATCTGGCGCGCGAGCGGCGGTTTTCCGGCACGCTGAACCTGATCTTCCAGCCGGCCGAGGAAGGGCTCGGCGGCGCGAAGAAAATGCTCGACGACGGGCTGTTCGAGCAATTCCCGTGCGATGCGATCTTCGCGATGCACAACATGCCGGGCTTCCCGACCGGCAAGCTCGGCTTCCTGGCCGGGCCGTTCATGGCGTCGTCGGACACCGTGATCGTCGACGTCCACGGCCGCGGCGGCCACGGCGCGGTGCCGCACAAGGCGATCGACCCGGTCGTCGTGTGCGCGCAGATCGTGATCGCGCTGCAGACCATCGTGTCACGCAACGTGTCGCCACTCGACATGGCGATCGTCACGGTCGGCGCGATCCACGCGGGCGAGGCGCCGAACGTGATTCCCGAGCATGCGCAGATGCGCCTGTCCGTGCGCGCGCTGAAGCCCGACGTGCGCGATCTGCTGGAGACGCGCATCAAGGAAGTCGTTCATGCGCAGGCGGCCGTGTTCGGCGCGACCGCGACGATCGATTACCAGCGCCGCTACCCGGTGCTCGTCAACGATGCGCGGATGACGGCGTTCGCACGCGACGTCGCGCATGCATGGGCCGGCGCAGCGAACCTGATCGACGGGATGGTGCCGCTCACCGGCAGCGAGGATTTCGCATTCCTGCTCGAGCAGCGGCCGGGCTGCTACCTGATCATCGGCAACGGCGACGGGGAAGGCGGCTGCATGGTGCACAACCCCGGATACGACTTCAACGACGCGGCGCTGCCGATCGGCGCGTCGTACTGGGTCAAGCTGGCCGAGGCGTTTCTGGTGTGACGGGACGCTGGCGGGGAAGGCGAGGTCTCGCGCCGCAGCCCGCTATTCCGGCACGACTTCCGGCGTCTCTCCGCTCGCTCGATCGGCCTGCTCAACCTGATCGAACGCCTCGCCGCGAAACAACGCCGCGGCCGCATCCGGGTTCGACGGCCAGTACATGTGCATGTAGGTCGCGACGACCGGCCCCGCGCGATACACGGCTTCGCCGCTGCCGCTCGCGCCGTCGCAGCGTGCCGCCGTCGCTGCCGCCGCGAGCGGCGTATCGAGCCGCGAGTAATGGAACGTATGGCCGCGCATCGGGCCCCAGCGCGTCGCGAGCGTCTGCATGCCGAGCGCGGCGAAGCGGCGCTGCATCGTCGCATGGCCCGGCAGCAGCCCGACCATCGGCGTCGTCGCGCCCTGCGCGTCGGTCAGCGACTCGCACAGGTACAGCATCCCGCCGCATTCCGCGACGATCGGCCGCCCGGCCGCCGCGTGCGCGCGGATCGTGCGCGCGCTCACCGCATTCGCGGCGAGCGTCGCCGCGTGCAGCTCCGGATAGCCGCCCGGCAGGAACAGCGCGTCGCACGCGTCGGGCACCGGTTCGTCGGCCAGCGGCGAAAAGAACCGCACCTGCGCGCCGAGCGCGTCGAGCAGCGCGAGATTGGCCGGGTAGATGAACGAGAACGCCGCGTCGCGCGCGACCGCGATCCGCGTGCCGGCCAGCGAGCGCGGCAGCGCGGCTGCTTCGGGTGCCACTTCGGGCGCTGCGAACGCGACGGCCGGCGGCAATTCGGCGAGCGCGGTCTGCGCGAGCGCGTCGGCGGCGCGCTCGAGCCGCGCGTCGAGATCGTCGATGTCGGCCGGCTGGTGCAGGCCGAGATGCCGTTCGGGCAACGCGATCGCCGCGTCGGCCGGCACGTGCCCGAGCCAGCGCAGGTCGTCCGGTAGCGCCTGCCGCAGCAGTTGCGCATGCCGCGGCGAGCCGACGCGATTCGCCAGCACGCCGTAAAACGGCACGCCCGGCCGGAACCGCGCGAGCCCGAACGCGATCGCGGCGAACGTCTGCGCCATCGCCTTCGCCGAAATCACCGCGACGACCGGCACGCCGAACGCAGCGGCCAGGTCCGCGCTGCTCGGCGTGCCGTCGAACAGGCCCATCACGCCTTCGATCAGGATCAGGTCCGCGTCGCGCGCCGCGTCGGCGAGCAGCGCGCGACAGCCGGCCTCGCCGACCATCCCGAGATCGAGTGCGTACACGGGCGCGCCGCTCGCACGTTCGAGCAGCATCGGATCGAGAAAATCCGGCCCGGTCTTGAACACGCGCACGCGCCGGCCGAGCCGCCGGTGCAGCCGCGCGAGGCCGGCCGTCACCGACGTCTTGCCCTGGCCGGACGCCGGTGCGCTGACGAACAGCGCGGGACACGCACGCATCGGTCAGAACTCCACGCCGGGCTGCGCCTTCACGCCTTGCTCCTTGTACGGATGCTTGACGAGCCGCATTTCGGTGACGAGGTCGGCCGCGTCGATCAGCGCGTCGGGCGCGTGCCGCCCGGTCACGACGACGTGCACGGCTTCCGGCCGGCCGGTGAGCGTCGCGAGCACTTCGTCGAGCGGCAGGTACTCGTACTTGAGCACGGTGTTCAGCTCGTCGAGGATCACCATCCGGTACTCGCCGCTTTCGATCATCCGGCGCGCCGCGTCCCAGCCCTTGCGTGCGGTCGCGATGTCGGCGTCGCGGTTCTGCGTGTTCCACGTATAGCCGTCGCCCATCGTCACGAAGTCGCACTGCGCGACCGCGCCGAGGAAATCGCGCTCGGACGTATGCAGCGCGCCCTTGATGAACTGCACGACGCCGAGCCGCATGCCATGGCCGAGCACGCGCACGGCCATGCCGAACGCGGCCGTGCTCTTGCCCTTGCCGTTGCCGGTGTTGACGATCAGCAGACCCTTTTCGCGGGTGGCCGCGGCCTGCTTCTTCTCGTGGCCGGCGCGGCGGCGGTCGGTCATCCGCTGATGGGATTCGGCATCGGTCTTCATCGGGAGTCGTCCTGTGGAAAGCGAAACAAACGCTTCAGAGCGGGCCGGCGAGCGCGACCGTCACGCCGTCCCGGATCAATTTGGGGCCGAGCAGCCGGCCGTCGGGCGCGGCGAGGCGCGCGCACGGCTCGGCGACGCCCGCCACGCCGAAGCGCGCGAGCGCGGCGGGCGACGGGGCGCTCAACGGCGGCGCCGTGCAACTCTTGAGCGCGGCCGCGTCGAACCCGACGAGCGGCCAGCCGCGTTGCGCGCACAGCGTGCGCAGCGGCCGCGCGCGCGCCTTGTCGGCGAGCGTCGCGACGACGGCCGGCTCCGCGCCCGGATGGCGCGCGAGCGCCGCGCGGATCGCCGCGTCGAGCTGCGCGGCCGTCACGTGCGCGCGAAAGCCGACGCCGAGCGCGACGCGCATCATGCGCCGCTGCCGAGTGCGGCGCGCACCGCCGGATCGGCGGCGAGCGCGGCCACGCGCCCGATCACGACGATCGCCGGCGAGCCGATGCCGGCCGCGTTCACGCGTTCGACGACCGTCTCGAGCGTCGCGAGCACGTGCCGCTGCGCGTCGCGCGTCGCGTTCTCGATGGCCGCGCACGGCGTGTCGCCGGGCAGCCCGCCCGCGCCAAGCGCGGCGACGATCGCGGCGAGCCGGCGAATCCCCATGTAGATGACGAGCGTCATCCGCGTCGCGGCCAGCGCGCGCCAGTCGGGTTCGTCGGCGCCCGCGCCGTGACCGGTGACGAAGATCACGCCCTGCGCGTCGCCGCGATGCGTGACCGGAATCCCGAGCGCGGCCGGCGCCGCGATGCCGGCCGTGATGCCGTTCACGACCTCGACCGGGAAGCCGGCCGCGCCGAGCGCGAGCAGCTCCTCGCCGCCGCGGCCGAACACGAACGGATCGCCGCCCTTGAGGCGCGCGACGCTGCGGCCCGCGCGCAGATGCGCGAGCATCGCCGCGACGATCTCGTGCTGCGGCGTCGACGCATGGCCGCCGCGCTTGCCGACGTGCTCGATGCGGGCATCCGCGCGCGCATGGCGCAGGACGTCCGGGTTCACGAGATCGTCGACGAGCAGCACGTCGGCCGCGGCGATCGCACGCACGGCCTTCAGCGTCAGCAGATCGGCGTCACCGGGGCCCGCGCCGACGAGCCACGCGCGGCTCATCGGGCGCGCCACGGCACGCACCGCGGCATGGCAGGGGAAACGAAACGGCGAGCGGCACGGGGGCCGGCAGACAGGCAGTGCATGGGCGGATCGGGCGAAGCGCGTGGGCGCGGGCAGACGGCGCTCCGGTCCGTCCCTCGCGGACCGGGCGTTCGGCGAGCAGCGCGCTCGCCCCTTGCGTCGGCCGGTATCCGGGCTGGCCGCTTGCCGGGCCGCAGCCTTCCCGCCCGCTGGGGCAGTGGCATCGAGGGCGGCCTGGGCGCGCGCGGAGCAACCGCGGCGCGCGGGCGGCGTACCGTTGCGGGGACAGCACAGGCCAGGCGAAGCTCCGCCTCCTGTTTCCCGTTTAACTGCATGCGCGCAATGCGCACGCGAGCACCGAACGCGGCGCATACGATAGCACAGCGCCCGGCCCGCGCGAACCGGCCATGCCTGCCCCCGCGGCCGCGCGCGGCGGGCCGCCGTGTGCGGTCGCGGCGCCCGGCGGCGGCCCCGCGATGGCCGGTTTTGCCTTGACGCTGCCGGCACCGCCCCCTACACTCGCACGCGTTTTGGTGCTCGCGCGCGCTGCTCCGGCGCGCGCAGTTAAACGGGAAACAGGGAGCCTGCCTGCACCGCAGACGAGCCAACCTGTGCTGCCCCCGCAACGGTAAGCGAACGCACGCGCCCAGCGCGTTGCAGCGCCGCTTCGCCGCATGCCCAGCGCATGCGGACGACCGCCACTGGATGCCGCGCATCCGGGAAGGCGAAGCGGCGTGTTCGTCAGCCCGGATACCGGCCAGAACGTGGGGTTCAGCGCCGCGGGGAGGCGGCGCATCGTCCACGGCCGCAGCACGCCCGACGCCCGAGCGTTTTCCACTTCCGTCATCGATCGGAGCGTCGCACGCGTGCGCGCGGCCGGGCGCGGCGAGCGGCGGGCCGCGCGGGCAGGGCAGGCGGCAGCCGTGTTGGCATTCATCATGTCGACCGTTCGCAAGGGAGCATCATGCTCGACTCGTTCTTCCGCCTGTTCAACGACAGCCCGTCCGGGTTGCGCGGCAAAATCGCCGCGATCTATTCGCTTCTCGTCGCGTTCAACGTCGGCGCGTGGATCTGGGCGTTCGTCGCGTTTCGCGACCAGCCCGTGCTGCTCGGCACCGCGCTGCTCGCGTACGTATTCGGGCTGCGCCACGCAGTCGACGCCGACCATATCGCCGCGATCGACAACGTCACGCGCAAGCTGATGCAGGAAGGCCGCAGCCCGCTCGGCGCGGGCCTGTTCTTCTCGCTCGGCCATTCGACGGTGGTGATCGTGATGTCGGTGGCCGTCGCGCTCACGGCCGCGTCGCTCGCGCGCTTCGAGAGCATGAAGACCTGGGGCGGCGTGATCAGCACCAGCGTGTCGGCGTTCTTCCTGCTGGTGCTCGCGGCCGCGAACCTGCTGATCCTGATTTCGGTGTACCGGACCTTTCGCGCGGCGCGCCGCGGCGACGCGATCGTCGATGCCGATCTCGACCTGCTGATGAACCAGCGCGGCGTGCTGGCCCGGCTGTTCCGGCCGTTGTTCCGGCTCGTGTCGCGCAGCTGGCATCTGTATCCGGTCGGCTTCCTGTTCGGCTTCGGCTTCGATACGGCGACCGAGATCGCGCTGTTCGGCATTTCGGCCACGCAGGTGCAGGGCGGCCTGTCGTTCTGGTCGGTGATGGCGCTGCCGGTGCTGTTCACCGCCGGCATGACGCTCGTCGACACCACCGACGGCATCCTGATGATGGGCGCGTACCGCTGGGCCTACGTGCGGCCGATCCGCAAGATCTACTACAACATGACGATCACGTTCGTGTCGGTGCTGGTCGCCGCGCTGATCGGCGGCATCGAGGTGCTCGCGCTGCTCGCCGACAAGCTCGCGCTGCAAGGCCCGGTGTGGGACTTCGCGACGCTCGTCGCCTCGCACTTCGGGATGCTCGGCTACGTCGTGATCGGCCTGTTCGTCGCGTGCTGGGTCGTGTCGGCCGCAATCTACCGCCTCAAACGCTACGACGAAATCGACGTGACGCTGTCCGCCTGACTCTCTTTCCGATACAGGACTCACCATGACCCTACGCAAGCTGCCCGTCACGATCGTCACGGGCTTTCTCGGCAGCGGCAAGACCACGCTGATGCGCCACATCCTGCAGCACGCCGCGGGCCGCCGCATCGCGGTGATCGTCAACGAGTTCGGCGAGCTCGGCATCGACGGCGAAATCCTCAAGGGCTGCGGCATCGGCTGCGACGACCCAGCCGGCACGCCCGGCGAAGCGGCCGGCCAGCTGTACGAGCTCGCGAACGGCTGCCTGTGCTGCACCGTGCAGGAGGAGTTCTATCCGGTGATGGAGGCGCTCGTCGAGCGCCGCGCCGACATCGACCACGTGCTGATCGAGACGTCCGGGCTCGCGCTGCCGAAGCCGCTCGTGCAGGCGTTCAACTGGCCGACCATCCGCAACAGCTTCACGGTCGACGCGGTGGTGACCGTCGTCGACGGGCCGGCAGCCGCCGCCGGCCAGTTTGCCGAGAATCCGCAGGCCGTCGACGCGCAGCGCCGCGCCGATCCGAACCTCGACCACGAATCGCCGCTGCACGAGCTGTTCGCCGACCAGCTGTCGTCGGCCGATCTGGTGATCGTGAACAAGGCCGACCTCGTCGCCGACGCGCAGTTCGCCGACATCGAGGCCGCGATCCGCGACGAGATCCCGCCGCAGGTGAAGATCGTGCGCGCGACGCGCGGCGAGCTCGATCTGTCGCTGCTGGTCGGGCTCGAAGCGGCGTCGGAGGACACCATCCATCTGCGCCACGACCATCACGGCTCGGCCGACGACGGCGATCACGATCACCATCACGACGATTTCGATTCGGTGGTGGTGGCGGGCGACGCCGGCACGCGCGAAGCGACGATCGCCGCGCTCCAGCGCGTGGTCGAGGCCCATACGATCTACCGCGCGAAAGGCTTCGCGGCGCTGCCGGACGCGCCGATGCGGCTCGTGATCCAGGGCGTCGGGCGCCGCTTCGACAGCTATTTCGACCGGCGCTGGCAGGACGGCGAGCCGCGCGCGAGCCGCTTCGTGCTGATCGGCGAGTCGCTGGACGCGGCCGCGCTGCAGCGCGCGTTCGATGCCGCCTGCGCGGCCGAACTGCAGCAGGCGTAACGCGATGCATCTGCTGCGCACCACGCCGGGCGGCTTCGTCGACGATACGCAGGGCGTCGTCCGGATCGACCAGCAGCCGGCCGACATCGTGATCCTCAGCTCGGCCGACACGACGTTGTCGCTGCTGGCCGGCGTCGTGCCGACGCTGCCGGCCGGTTTCCCAAGCGTGCGGCTCGCGAACGTCACGTTCCTGCGCCAGCCGGCGTCGGTCGATTTCTACGTCGACGACGTGCTGCGTCATGCGAAAACGGTCGTGATCGATCATCTGGGCGGCGAGGCGTACTGGCCGTACGGGATCGAACAGGCCGTGTCGCTCGCGTCGAAGCGCGGGCAGCAGCTCGCGATGTTATCGGGCGACCTGCAGGAAGATCCGAACCTCGTCGCGAAGAGCACGGTCGCGCCGGTGCTGTGCCGGCTGTGGTGGCGCTATCTGCGCGAAGGCGGCTTGCACAACGCCGACGCGCTGCTGCGCAGCATCGCGTTCCATACGCTCGGCTTCGGTGCGGAGCCGGCGCCGCCGCGTCCGCTGCCGGCCGCCGCGCTGTACCACCCGGCGCGCGACCCAGCGAGCGTCGACGACTGGCGCGCGCGCTGGACGCCCGGCGCGCCGGTGGTCGCGATCCTGTTCTATCGCGCGCACTGGCAGGCCGCGAACACGGCGGTGTTCGACGCGCTGGCCGACGCACTGGTGCGCGAAGGCCTCAACCCGCTGCCGATCGCCGTGACGTCGCTGAAGGACGCGCTGAGCCGCGAGGTCATCACGCGCCTGTGCGACGCGCATCGCGTCGCGCTCGTGCTGAACACCACCGCGTTCGCGGCCGGCGCGATCGACGCGCCCGAGCCCGACGTGCTGGCCGGCGACGCGCCGGTGCTGCAGGTGATCCTGTCGGGCGGCAACCGCGATGCGTGGCTCGCCGACAACCAGGGGCTGCATGCGCGCGACATCGCGATGCACATCGCGCTGCCGGAAGTGGACGGGCGCATCGTCACGCGCGCGGTCAGCTTCAAGGGGCTCGCGTATCGCTGCCCGCACACCCAGGTCGACGTCGTGCGCTACCAGCCGGACGCGGAGCGGATCGCGTTCGTCGCGGCGCTCGCGCGCGGCTGGTGCCGGCTGCGCACGCTCGACAACGCCGACAAGCGCATCGCGCTGATCCTCGCGAACTATCCGCAAAGCGAAGGCCGCATCGGCAACGGCGTCGGGCTCGATACGCCGGCGTCCGCGCTGCGCGTGCTCGCGGCGCTGCGCGACGCCGGCTACACGGTGGCCGACCTGCCGGCCGACGGCGATGCGCTGATCGCGCGGCTCACCGCGGGCGTGACCAACGAGCCGGCCGTGCACGCGCTGCGCCCGGCGTTCCAGAGCTTCGCGCTGGCCGACTACCGGGCGCAGTTCGCGCGGCTGCCGGCGGCGGTGCGCGACGCGCTGAACGCGCGCTGGGGCGAGCCGGAAGCGGACCCGACGCTGCGCCACGGGCGCTTCACGATCGCCGGCTGGCGCGCGGGCAACGTGTTCGTCGGCATCCAGCCGTCGCGCTCGCGCGACGACAACGACTATGCGAGCTACCACGATGCGGAGCTCGTGCCGCCGCATGCGTACCTCGCGTTCTACTTCTGGCTGCGCGATGCGTTCCGCATCGACGCGGTCATCCATCTCGGCAAGCACGGCAACCTCGAATGGCTGCCGGGCAAGAGCGTCGCGCTGTCCGACGCATGCTGGCCCGACCTGACGCTCGGGCCGCTGCCGCACCTGTATCCGTTCATCGTCAACGATCCGGGCGAGGGCAGTCAGGCGAAGCGCCGCGCGCAGGCCGTGATCGTCGATCACCTGATGCCGCCGCTCACGCGCGCGGAAAACTACGGGCCGCTGCAGGACCTCGAACGGCAGGTCGACGAATACTACGAAGCGCTGATGGTCGACGCGCGGCGCGCGAAGCTGCTGCGCAAGACGATCCTCGCGACGATCGCCGAGCATCGGCTGCACGACGAGTTGAGCGTGTCGCCGCCGCGCGATGCGGGCGACGAGGATGCGCTGCTCACGCGCGTCGACGCGTGGCTGTGCGAATTGAAGGAAGCGCAGATCCGCGACGGGCTGCACGTGTTCGGCGTGTCGCCGGCCGCTCGCCAGCGGCGCGACACCTTGCTCGCGCTCGCGCGCTTTCCGGTCGGCGACGGCCGCGGCGAACGCGCCGGGCTGATCGGCGCGCTCGCGCGCGATCTGTCGCTCGGCGACGCTTTCGATCCGCTCGCGGCCGACTGGGCCGCGCCGTGGACCGGCCCGCGCCCGGCCGTGCTGCAGGCGCTCGACGCGGCGCCGTGGCGCCACGCGGGCGATACGCGCGAGCGGCTGGAACGGCTCGCGCAGCAGTGGCTCGACGACGTGTGCGCGGGCGAAGGCGCTGCGCCGGCCGACGGCGGCACAGCGCCGCCCGGCGACTGGCCGCACGCGCGCGCGGTGCTCGAACGCGTGCGCGCGACGCTGCTACCCGCGCTCGACGCGTGCGGCGGCGAGGAGCTGCGCCAGCTGCTGCGCGGGCTCGACGGCCGCTTCGTGCCGCCGGGGCCGAGCGGTTCGCCGTCGCGCGGCCGTCCCGACGTGCTGCCCACCGGCCGCAACTTCTATTCGGTCGACACGCGCGCGGTGCCGACGCAGGCCGCCTGGTCGCTCGGCCTGAAATCCGCGCAGCAGCTGATCGAGCGTCATCTGCAGGATCACGGCGACTATCCGCGCGCGGTCGGGCTGTCGGTATGGGGCACCGCGACGATGCGCACCGGCGGCGACGACATCGCGCAGGCGTTCGCGCTGCTCGGCGTACGGCCGAAGTGGGCGCATGGCAGCCATCGCGTGACCGATTTCGAGATCCTGCCGATCGAGATCTTCGACCGGCCGCGCATCGACGTGACGCTGCGCGTGTCGGGCTTCTTCCGCGACGCGTTCCCGAACCTGATGCATCTGTTCGATGCGGCCGTGCAGGCGGTGGCCGCGCTCGACGAGCCGGAAGCGCTGAACCCCGTGCGGGCGCGCATCGAGCGCGAGCGGGCGAGCTGGATCGCGCGCGGCGTCGCGCCGGACGAAGCGCGGCGCCGCGCCGGCTGGCGCGTGTTCGGCGCGCGGCCGGGCAGCTACGGCGCCGGGCTGCAGGACCTGATCGACCGGCGCGGCTGGCAGAGCGACGCCGATCTCGCCGACGCGTATCGCCGCTGGGGCGGCCATGCGTACGCGCAGAACAGCGCGGGGGACGCCGCGTCCGACGTGTTTGGCGAGCGTCTCGCGACGATCGACGCGGTCGTGCAGAACCAGGACAGCCGCGAGCACGACATCCTCGATTCGAACGACTACTACCAGTTCCAGGGCGGGATGACGGCGGCCGTGCGGCACCTGTCCGGGCAGCAGCCGAGCGTCTACCACGGCGACCACGCGAACCCGGCCGCGCCGAAGATGCGCACGTTGCGCGAGGAAATCGCGCGCGTGATCCGCTCGCGCGTGGTCAATCCGAAGTGGCTCGACGGCGTGAAGCGCCACGGCTACAAGGGCGCGGCCGAGATGGCCGCGACCGTCGACTATCTGTACGGCTATGACGCGACCGCGCGCGTGCTGTCGGACCACCAGTACGCGCTCGTCGCCGACGCGTACCTGTTCGACGACGACACCCGCGCGTTCCTCCAGCGGCACAACCCGCACGCGCTGCACGGGATCTGCGAACGCTTCGTCGAAGCGATGCAGCGCGGGCTGTGGCAGCAGCCGGGCGATTATCGCGAGCGGATCGAAGCGGTCTGGCTCGACAGCGAACAACTTCAGGAAGGCAGGCAACCATGACCGATCCGACCATGCAGCGCACGCGCGCGGTGTTCCCGTTCGCGGCGCTGGTCGCGCAAGAGCCGCTGCAGCAGGCGCTGCTGCTCGCGGCGATCGACCCGGCGCTCGGCGGCGTGCTCGTCAGCGGGCCGCGCGGCACCGCGAAGTCGACCGCCGCACGCGCGCTCGCGGAATTGCTGCCGGAAGGCGAATTCGTCACGCTGCCGCTGTCGGCCAGCGACGAGCAGGTGACCGGCACGCTCGATCTCGCGCACGCGCTCGCCGAGAACGGCGTGCGCTTTCGGCCCGGCCTGCTCGCGCGCGCGCATCGCGGCGTGCTGTACGTCGACGAGGTCAACCTGCTGGCCGACGGGCTCGTCGATACGCTGCTCGACGTCGCCGCGAGCGGCGTGAACGTGGTCGAGCGCGATGGCGTGTCGCACGCGCACGACGCGCGCTTCGTGCTGGTCGGCACGATGAATCCCGAGGAAGGCGAGCTGCGCCCGCAGCTGCTCGATCGCTTCGGGCTGATGGTCGAGCTCGAGAACTGTTTCGACGCCGCGCAGCGCGCGCAGATCGTGAAGGCGCGGCTCGCGTTCGACGGCGACCCCGACGCGTTCCGGGCGCGTCACGCGGATGCGCAGCGCGCGCTCGCCGAGCGCATTCGCGCGGCGCGGCAACGGCTCGCCGCGCTGGATTTCGACGACGCGGTGCACGCGCGCGTGAGCGCGCTGTGCATCGACGCGGCCGTCGACGGGCTGCGCGCGGACCTCGTGATGCTGCGCGCCGCGCGCGCACTCGCGGCGCTCGAACAGGCCGCCGCGGTGACGGTGTCGCACGTCGAACGCGTGGCCGACGCGGTGCTGCGCCACCGGCGTCATGCGGATGCGCCGCGCGCGCCGGATGCATCGCCGTCGCGCGACGACGGCGCACGCGACGGCCGTGCGCCGCCGGACCCGCATTCGCGGCGCGACGAGCGCGGGGGCGCGCACGCGGCGGGCGGCGCTGCGCCGTCGCCCGATGGCGACTGGGGCTATCTGCCGCCCGAGCCGGCCGGATTGCACGACGTGAAGGGCGTGGTGCCGCTGCCGCTAAAAAAACGCTGAGCCATCGAGACGCCGCCGCCGCGAACGTCGTTCGCGGTCCTCGATGGCAGCCGGGCGCCGCCGCGCGCGTGCCCGGCGCGGCCCCTGCCGGCACGGCGCTCGCCTGGCCGGCGACGCTCGCCGCGAAGCGCGGCGAGCCGCTGCACGCCGCGCATCTGCGGTTCCGCAAACGGGCGGGCACACCGCTTGCGCTGCATTGCTTCGTGCTCGACTGCTCGGCGTCGATGCTGTCGCACGAGCGCCTCGCGCTCGCGAAAGGGCTGATCGTCGCGTACTTCGACGACGCGGCGCGCCGCCGCATGGAAACCGCGCTGATCTGCTTCGGCGGCAACGGCGTCGCGCGGCGCTTCGGGCCGGCCGTGCCGCGGTGGTGGAATGCGCGCTGGCTCGACCCAGTGGACGGCGGCGGCGGCACGCCGCTCGCGGACGGCATCGCGGCCGCGTCGCAACTGCTGGCCCGCGACGCGCGCCGCGCCCCCGGCAAGCAACGCTGGCTGTGGGTGCTGTCCGACGGGCGCACGCGCGAAACGCCGCCGCGACCGGCTGCCGCCGATCATGTCGTGTTCGTCGACTTCGATCGCGCGGCGGTCGCGATCGGGCAGGGCAGACGGCTCGCCGACGCGTGGGGCGCGCAGTGGCTGGCCGCGGCGACGCTGCATGGACAGGCGACCGGCTGAGCGCGCCTGCGGTGAGTGCTGCCGAGCGGTGCCGAGCGGCGGCGCTGCGCTATGATCGCCGTTTCAGCTCACCGGAACGCCAGCCATGCAAATCTTCGTCGACGCCGACGCGTGTCCCGCCGTCATCAAGGACATGCTGTTTCGCGTCGCGCGCCGCACCGGGATCTGCGTGACGCTGGTCGCGAACCAGTTCCTGCGCACGCCGCCGTCGCCGCACATCAAGGCGCTGCAGGTGCCGGCCGGTTTCGACGAGGCCGACGCGCGCATCGTCGAGCTCGCGCAGCCGGGCGATCTGGTCGTGACGGCCGACATTCCGCTCGCCGCCGCCTTGCTCGACAAGGGCGCGCATCCGCTCGACCCGCGCGGCAACTGGTTCAGCCGCGACAACATCGACGAGCGCCTGTCGACGCGCGCGATGATGGAACAGCTGCGCAGCGCGGGCATCGATACGGGCGGCCCCGCGCCGTTCAGCGCGCGCGATGCGAACGCCTTCGCGTCGCAGCTCGACCGCTTCGTCGCGCGCCACGGCAAGCCGTGACGTCGCGCGTGCCGAAGCGGCGGCCGCAGCAGGCGACCGATTCGCCGCGACGCCGAGGTCGCGGCATGAACGACCGATAGGAGGACCTGGATGTCACTGACCCAACTGCTCGTTCCCACCTTCACCCAGATGCTGCGCGCGCAATCCGCGTGGCTCGACAAGGCGCTCGCGCAGCGGCAGGCCGCGGGCGACGCGGGCGATGCGCTGCTGACGCTGAAGCTCGCGCCCGACATGTATCCGCTCGCCGCGCAGGTGCGCTTCTCGTGCTTTCAGGCGATGGAGCCGGTGTACCGGCTGCGCGGCGAAGCGCTGCCCGACGCGCTGCTCGCGTTGCGCGAAGCCGGCTGGCAGGCGGACGCGCAACCGGGCACGCTGAGCGATGCGCAGGGCATCGTCGCCGGCACGATCGCGTTTCTCGGCGAGCTCGCGCCCGACGCGCTCGATGGCGGCGCGACACGGCCGATCTCGCTGCAACTGCCGAACGGCACCGCGTTCGACATGACGGGCGAGCAGTACGCGCGCGACTGGGCGCTGCCGCAGTTCTACTTTCATGCAGTTGCGGCGTACGCGATCCTGCGCCATCACGGCGTCGATCTCGGCAAGGCCGACTACGTGCCGCACATGCTCGCGTACGTGCGCCCGGACTCGATTCCGCAGGGCTGAGCGCGCGGGCCGGGGGCCCGCGATGCGCGGCGGGCGCAGCAGTAGCTGCGATCGCCGCAACCTACACCGCGCTCAGCGATACCAGCGCGGCGTATACACCCACTCGCGTCCGTCGCCGATCGCGAATCGCCGGGTCGTCGACGAGCCGACGATCACCATCGTGCGCATGTCCACCTGATCGCTGCGCAGCGCGCCGAGCGTCGTCGTCACGAGCGTCGCGCCGGGCCGGCCGATGTCGCGCCCGAGCACGACGACCGTATCGGCGGCGCGATGCGCGCGCACCGCGTCGAGCGCGCGATCGAGCTGCCACGGCCGCGCACGCGAGATCGGGTTGTAGAACGCCATCACCAGATCGGCTTGCGCCGCGTGCCGCAGGCGCGTCTCGATCACCTCCCACGGCTTCAGGTTGTCCGACAGCGAGATCGCGCAGAAGTCGTGGCCGAGCGGCGCGCCGGCCTGCGCGGCGGTCGCGAGCGACGCCGACACGCCGGGTTCGATGCGCAGCTCGACGGCCGCCCATTGCGGGTCGCGCGCTTCGTCGAGCGCTTCGAGCACGGCCGCGGCCATCGCGAACACGCCGGGGTCGCCCGACGACACGACCGCGACGCGCCGGCCCTCGGCCGCCAGTTCGAACGCATGGCGCGCGCGCTGCATTTCCTCGCGATTGTCGGTGCCGTGCACGCGCTGATCCGCCCGGAACGGCCCGGCCATCGTCACGTAGGTCGTGTAGCCGAGGATGTCGGTGGCGTCCGCCAGCGCCGCGCGCGCGGCCGGCGTGAGCCAGGCGGCGTCGCCCGGCCCGAGCCCGAGCACCGTCAGCCGGCCGCGCGCGCGACCGAGCGTGGCGGAATCGACCGGCTGCGCCGCCACGGCGCACGCGAGGCCGCCGGACGCGCCGCGCAGCGTGTGAGCGACGCGCAAGGTGCGGCCGAGCAGCGCGGCGGCATCGGAGCCGGCATCCACATCGGCGAAACGCAGCGGCACGCCGAGCGTGTGCGCTGCCGCGTCGAGCCGTGTATCGCCGAGCAACGTCGCGGGCGCGACGAGTGCCGCCAGCGCCTGCCGCGCGAGACCGTGCGTATCGAGCAAGGCGCCGATGCGCTGCGCGAGCAACGGATCGGCTTGCTCGCCGAGCGACGCCGCAGCGTCGGCCCGCACGCCCTGTGCGTCGACGCCGACCACCACGCTGCGCGGATGAATCACCAGTTCGTCGCGCGCGCCGCGCCACGCATCCGGCGTCACGCGGATCGCATGCGCGGCGGCGGCGTCGCGCGGCAGCGCGACGTCGTCGAGCCACGGCGCCGCGCCGTCGATGCGCGTGGCGGCCCCGGCGAGCAGGTCGGACACGAAGCGCTTGCCTTGCTGCAGATCGGCGAGCGCGTAGCCGTCGGGCGGATTGAGCACGCACGCGCCGAAGCGCAACTCGCCGCTCGTCGTGATCGCCGGCGCGACGCCGAGCGCGTCCGCGATTTCGCGTGCGATCGCGTTGACGCCGGTCAGCCCGCCGAGCAACGGCACGACGGCCGAACCGTCTTCCGCGACCGCGAGCACCGGCGGCTCGACGCCCTTGTCGGCGAGCGCGGGCGCGATGCAGCGGATCACGATGCCGGCCGCGCACAGCGCGACGATCGGCGCGCCGCGCGCATAGAGTTCGCGCAACTGCGCGCCGAGCTCGTCGAACGGCACGTCGGCGTCGACGCGCGACGCGAGCCCGTGCACGCGCGCGCCCGGATAACGCGCCTGGATGCGCCGCGCGGTGTCGAGCGCGCCCGCGCCGAGGATCACGATCGCGGGCGGAGTCGTCATCCTTGCCATTTTTTCCCCGGCACGACGAGCAGCGAGAAATACGGCGACGCCATCGGATCGACGTCGTCGAGCGGCACGATCCGCTGCGTGGCCATCGTCGCGCGCTCGACGTACAGCGCGCGTTTCGCGAGGCCGAGTTCGTCGAGCACGCGCCGCACCTTGTCGAAGTTGCGGCCGAGCTTCATCACGACGGCCGCGTCGGCCTGCGCGAGCCGCGTGCGCAGTTCGTGCTCGGGCAGCACGCCGGACAGCACCGACAGGCTCTGATTGCGATACACGAGCGGCTGGCCGAGCACGGCCGTGCCGCCGAGCATCGCGCACACGCCGGGAATCACTTCGGTGTCGTAGCGCGGCGCGAGGCGATCGTGCAGGTACATGTACGACCCGTAGAAGAACGGATCGCCTTCGCAGATCACCGCGACGTCGCGCCCTGCATCGAGATGCGACGCGACGATCGCGGCGGCCGTGTCGTAGAAATCGGCGATCACGGTCTCGTAGCAGAGCGGCGGCGGCAACGCCTCGGTCGTCACCGGATAGACGAGGGGCAGCTGCGTCTGCGTGTCGAGCAGGTGGGCTTCGACGATCCCGTACGCGTTGCCTTTCTTGCCCTTCGCGACGAAATACGCGACCACCGGCGCGGCCTGCAGCACCCGCAACGCCTTGATGGTCATCAGTTCCGGGTCGCCGGGGCCGACGCCGACGCCGAACAGCCGTCCGCGCGCGGCCGTCATTCGGCCTCCGTGGCCAGCGCGTTGACCGCGGCCGCGGCCATCGCGCTGCCGCCGCGCCGGCCGAGCAGCGCGACGTACGGCACGCCGCGGCTGTCGGCGTCGAGCAGCGCCTTCGATTCGGCCGCGCCGATGAAGCCGACCGGAAAGCCGAGGATCAGCGCCGGGCGCGGCGCGCCGGCGTCGAGCATGTCGAGCAGATGAAACAGCGCGGTCGGCGCGTTGCCGATCACGACCACGCTGCCGGCCAGATGCGGGCGCCACAGTTCGAGCGCCGCGGCCGAGCGCGTGTTGCCGAGCTCGCGTGCGAGCGCGGGCACTTCCGGCTCGCCGAGCGTGCAGATCACGCGATTGCCGGCCGGCAGCCGCGCGCGCGTGATGCCTTCGGCGACCATTTTCGCGTCGCACAGGATCGGCGCGCCGGCCGCGAGCGCGCTGCGGCCCGCGTGGCCCGCGCCCGCGGAAAAACGCAGGTCGTACACGATGTCGATCATCCCGCACGCGTGGATCACGCGTACCGCGAGTTTCTCGAGATCGGGCGGAATCCGCGTCAGATCGGCCTCGGCGCGGATCGTCGCGAACGACTGGCGGTAGATCTCCTGCCCGTCGCGAATGTAGTCAAGCATCGGTGGTGTCCTGGCTGTGCCGCGCGCCCGTCAGTCGGGCTGCGGCCTGGTCAATCGTCAGATGGCGCGCGAGCGGGGCGCCGGGGCCCACGGTCGTATCGCGCCGGTAAAGGTCGTAGCGTGCGGGCGCCACCGCGATCAGCGTGTAGGCCGCGGGATGCGGCAGCGCGCAATGGCGCTCGCAGCCGCTCAGATGCACGTCGAGCGGCCGGCCGACGCGCGCGGCGAGCGCGAGCGCATCGCCTTTGGTATCCGCGCGCGCCTTCGCGCAGCCCGCGCTGCCGGTGCACGCGACCAGCGTCGCGAGCGGGTCGAGCGGCGTGCAGACGAGGCCCAGCGACGCGAGCGCGGCCAGCACGGCCGGCGCGCGCGCGACGCGCACGCCGTGCACGAAGACGCCTTGCCACGGCGTCATCGACAGCGTGCCGTCGCCGTCGGCGTCGGCCAGTGCGGCGAGCCGCTCCAGCAGCGCGGCATCGAGCCGGCCGAGCACGAACTGCGCGCCGACGCTGCAGCGATCGGCGTCGCGCGTCGGCCGTGCGCCGAAGCGCAGCGCGGCGTCGGCCGGCGGACGCCGCCAGCCGGCGAGCGCCGGATCGGCCCGGCCGGCGGACGCCGCCAGCCGGCGAGCGCCGGATCGGCCGCGAGCGGGAACGGCGCGTAGTGCTGCGCGCGCGCGACGAGCGCGCGTTCACCGCCGTCGGCGAGCAGCGCCCGCATGCGCGTGACGCCGGCCGGTGCCAGATCGAGGAACGCGAGCAGCAACGCGCGCACCAGTTCGACGGCCTGGTGCGGCGCGACGTCGAACGATGCGGGCCGGTCGCCGGGCGCGACCGGCGGACAGCCGGCGAGGCCCGCGGCGATGCGCGGCGCGCCGTCGTCGCGCCGCCATGCGGCGAGCCAGATGTCGTGCGGATGATCGAGCGCCGCGACCGCTTCGCCGCCGTCCAGCTGGATCGAGAATTTCGGCGACAGCTCACCGCGGCGCGGCTCGTGCGTCAGCATGTCGAGCAGCGGGCGCGCGAGCGCGCGGCTGTCGACGAGCGCGGCGCGATCGAGCCCGGCGAGCGGGCTCAGCAGCAGGTTGCGCACGTCGTCGCTCGCGGCGAGCGCGGCGCGGGCGTCGTCGGCGTCGCTTGCACCGACCGCATCCGCGCCGCAGCACGCACCGGAGTACGCGGCCGAGTTGGGGCCGAGGCCCGCGTCGAGCAGGGCGCCGGCGAGCGGCGCGGCCGCGCCGTCGCGAATGCCGCGCAGTTGCAGGTTCGCGCGGTTGGTCGCGTCGATCAGGCCGGAGCCGTACCGGCGCGCGGCGTCGGCGATCGCGCGTGCCTGCGCGGCGGCGAGCCGGCCGCCGGGCAGCTTGATCCGGCACAGGCCGCCGTCTGCGGCCGCGACGACGCGCATGAGCCCCGGGCACGCCGACGGGCGCACGACGGGCAACGCAGGATTCGAATCGGGGGCGGAACTCAACGGGATAGCGGGCAGTGTGGCGCCGCGGCCAACGCATCGGTACACCCCGCCCGACGCCGACTGGCACGCACGCACTTTCTGGCCGGCAGGTCTCCTGGCTGACAGGTCGGCGCCGGCTCCCGGCCTTCCCGGTGAAACCAGTGGCATGTGGCGGAGCGCGGCTCGCTGTCTACAGTTGCGGGGGCAGCCACAGCGGCGCGGCGCGCCCTGTGTTCCCTCTTCGGCCCCGAAGGGCACCGGCGAACGAACGGCCGTAGGATACCCGATTTCACCGCCGCTTCGCGACCGCCGAACGGCGGTGTGAGCCGACGCGAAAACGCTGCGCGGCGCCGCGGCCGGCGGATGGAAACGCGCGGTGGAACACGCTACCATGCCGTCTTTCGCAATGCGGATCGCCGCACCGGCGCGCGCGTGTGCGCCGCGCGCGGCGACTCGATGGAACCGGACGATGGGGAAGGATGGATGACGGCGTGGCTGACGGTAGTGGGCATCGGCGACGACGGCTACGCGGGGCTCGGGCGCAGCGCGCGGCGCGCGCTGCTCGACGCGACGCGGATCGTCGGCGCGCGGCGGCACCTCGACATGCTGCCGGCGCGGCTGACGGCCGCCCGCGAAGCGTGGCCGTCGCCGTTCGATCTGTCGGGCCTGCTCGCGACGCGCGGCGCGCCCGTCTGCGTGCTCGCGAGCGGCGACCCGATGCTGTTCGGCGTCGGCGCGACGCTCGCGCGTGAGCTGGGCGCCGACGAATGGCGCGTGCTGCCCGCGCCGTCGTCGCTGTCGCTTGCGGCCGCGCGCCTCGGCTGGGCGTTGCAGGACGTCGGCGCCGTGTCGCTCGTCGGCCGGCCGCTCGCGACACTCGCGCGCCACCTGCTGCCGGGCCGGCGCCTGTTCGTGTTGAGCGCGGACGGCCGCACACCGGCCACGGTCGCCGCCGAACTGACGGCGCGCGGCTTCGGGCCGACCCGCATCAGCGTGTTCGAGCACCTCGGCGGCCCGCTGGAGCGGCGCATCGACGGCCTCGCGCACGACTGGCGGATCGACGAAACCGCGGCGCTCAATCTCGTCGCGCTCGACTGCGTGGCCGGCGCCGATGCGCCGCGCCGCGCGCTCACACCGGGCCTGCCCGACGACGCATACCGGCACGACGGCCAGCTCACCAAGCGCGACATGCGCGCGCTGACGCTCGGGCGTCTCGCGCCCGCGCCGGGCGAGCTGCTGTGGGACGTGGGCGCGGGCAGCGGCTCGATCGGCATCGAATGGATGCGGGCGCATCCGTCGTGTCACGCCATCGCGATCGAGTCGCACGCGGAACGGCAGCGTTACATCGAACACAACCGCGACGCGCTCGGCGTGCCGGGCCTGCAACTCGTCGCCGGGCGCGCGCCCGCTGCGCTCATGGGGCTGGCGCCGCCCGACGCGATCTTCATCGGCGGCGGCGCGACCGGGGCCGGCGTGCTCGACGCGTGCTGGGCCGCGCTGAAGCCGGGCGGGCGGCTCGTCGCGAACGCGGTCACGCTGCAGGGCGAGCTCGCGCTCGCCGCGTGGCGCGACGCACACGGCGGCACGCTCACGCGCGTGTCGCTCGCGCATGCCGAGCCGCTCGGCCGCTTCGACACGTGGCGGCAGCCGCTGCCGGTCACGCTGTACGACGTGCGCAAGCCCGACGCGGGCGCTGCATGATGCGCGACGAAACGCCCGAACAGCCGGCGCCGCTGCGGTTCGGCTACACGACCGGCAGCTGCGCCACCGCGACGTCGCTCGCGGCCGCGCGCCTGCTGCTCGGCGGCCGTGCCGACGATGCGGTCGAGATCGTGTTGCCGAAGGGCCAGCGCGTGATGATGCGGCTCGAATTCTGCCGGACCACGGCGGCCGGCGCCGAAGCCGGCACGATCAAGGACGCCGGCGACGATCCCGACGTCACGCACGGCGCGCTGGTGTTTGCGCGCGTCGCGCTGTCGGCCGCGCCGGGTGTGCGCTTCCATGCGGGGCCGGGCGTCGGCACGGTGACGCGCGCGGGGCTCACGCTGCCGATCGGCGAGCCGGCGATCAACCCGGTGCCGCGCCAGATGATGACGACGCACCTCGACGCGCTCGCGGCCGAGCACGGCTATACGGGCGGATTCGACGTGACGATCGGCGTCGAGGGCGGCGAGGCGCTCGCACTGAAGACGATGAACCCGCGGCTCGGCATCGTCGGCGGCCTGTCGATCCTCGGCACGACCGGCATCGTGCGGCCGTTCTCCTGTGCGGCGTACATCGCATCGATCCATCAGGGCATCGACGTCGCGCGCGCGAACGGCATCGCGCACATCGCCGCGTGCACCGGCAACGCGAGCGAGGACGCGATGCGCGCGCACTACGGGCTGCCCGACATCGCGCTGATCGAGATGGGCGATTTCGCGGGCGCGGTGCTCAAGCATCTGCGCCGGGCGCCGCTCGCGCGCGTGTCGATGTGCGGCGGCTTCGGCAAGCTCAGCAAGCTCGCGGCCGGCCATCTCGACCTGCACAGCCGCCATTCGAGCATCGACCTGCCGCTGCTCGCGCAGTGGGCGGCCGACGCCGGCGCGAGCGACGCGCTGCAGGCCGCGATGCGCGCGGCCAACACGAGCCAGGAAGCGCTGAAGCTCGCGCTCGCCGACGGCGTGCCGCTCGGCGACATCGTCTGCGCACATGCGCTGCGCGTCGCGCGCGACATCGTGCCGGCCTCGGTCGCGGTCGAAATGTTCGCGATCGACCGGCAAGGGCGCTTCGTCGGGAGTGCGCGATGAGTGCGCGCATCCTGCTGCTCGGCGGCACCGGCGACGCGCTGAAAATCGTGCGCGCCCTCGGCCCGCGACACGTGTACAGCCTCGCGGGCCTCGGCAAGGTGCCCGACGATCTGCGCTGCGCGGTGCGGGTCGGCGGCTTCGGCGGCGCGGCCGGGCTCGCCGCGTATCTGCGCGATGCCGGCATCGGCCTCGTGATCGACGCGACGCATCCGTATGCCGCGCAAATCAGCGCGAACGCGGCCGCCGCCGCGCGCGACGCGCACGTGCCGCTGTGGGCGCTGCGCCGCGCGCCGTGGACGCCCCAGCCGGGCGACGACTGGCGCATGGTCGGCGACTGGGCCGGCATCGAGGCGGCGCTCGCGCCGTTTCGGCGGCCGCTGTTCACGCTCGGCCGCGAGCCGCTCGCGCACCTCGACGCGATCCCGCCGCACCAGTTCTGGCTGGTGCGCTGTCTCGATCCGCATCCGGGCAATGCGCGCGCGCAGATCGTCGCCGCGCGCGGGCCGTACTCGCTCGAAGGTGAACGCTCGCTGTTCGCGCTCGCCGGGATCGACGTCGTCGTCAGCAAGAACAGCGGCGGCGCCGCGACCGAGGCGAAGCTCGACGTCGCCCGCGAGCGCCGGCTGCCCGTCGTGATGCTCGAACGTCCGCCGCTGCCCGCCGCCGATCGCACCTTCGACTCGGCCGCCGCGCTGCTCGACGCACTCGATCCGGCCGCGCGCGGCCACTCAATGAATTGACGGAGAATTTTCGATGACGGTGTATTTCATCGGCGCGGGCCCCGGCGACCCGGAGCTGATCACGGTGAAGGGCCAGCGCCTCGTGCGCACGTGCCCGGTGATCCTGTACGCAGGCTCGCTCGTGCCGCCCGCCGTGCTCGACGGCCATCGCGCGGAGCAGGTCGTCAATACCGCCGACCTCGATCTCGACGCGATCGTCGCATTGCTCGCCGACGCGCATGCGAAAGGGCAGGACGTCGCGCGCGTGCATTCGGGCGATCCGTCGTTGTACGGCGCGATCGGCGAGCAGATCCGCCGGCTCGACGCGCTCGGGATCCCGTATCAAATCGTGCCGGGCGTGACGGCCACGGCCGCGTGCGCGGCGACGCTCGGCGTCGAGCTGACGCTGCCCGGCGTCGCGCAGACGGTGATCCTCACGCGCTTCGCGGGCAAGACGACGATGCCGGAAGGCGAAGCGCTCGGCGCGCTCGCCGCGCATCGCGCGACGCTCGCGATCCATCTGGGCGTGCGTCACCTCGCGCGCATCGTCGACGAAGTGCTGCCGCACTACGGGCCCGATTGCCCGGTCGCGGTGATCTATCGCGCGAGCTGGCCCGACGAGGAGCGCGTGACCGGCACGCTGGCCGACATCGTCGCGAAGGTCGACCGCACGGCCATCGAGCGCACCGCGCTGATCCTGATCGGCCGCGTGCTCGACGCGCACGGATTCGCCGACTCGACGCTCTATGCGAGCACGCGGTGAGCCGCCGCGCGGCAACGCGCGGGGCGGGCGTCGCGACCGGCCGGCCACGGGACAACCTGACATGAGCATCCGAATCCGGCCGCGCGTCGTACGTTTTGCGACCGAGCTTGCAGCCGCGCTCGTCACCGTAATCGCCGCCGCGCCCGTGCTTGCCGCTGCGCCGTCGGACGAAGCCCGTGCGGTGCCGTTCGTCGAAGTCGCGAAAACCGCGGCGCCCGATCGTGACTGGCAGCGCAACCTATGCGCGCTCGTTTCGGCGAAGTGCGACGCCGATGCCGATGCGAAGCCGTCGCTGTATCGCATCAAAGGCGACGTGCCGGCCGACTACTACGCGATCCTGCCGGGCCCGCAATTGCTGAAGCTCGGCTACGCGGCAGGCTGGAAGGTGCTGCAGCGCTGGGATTTCTCCGATTACGCGCCGGCCGAGCGCGAACTCGGCGACGGCACCGCGCCGCCGCTCGATATCTATCCGGCGCTGTATCCGCTCGGCGGCGATCGCGTCGCGGTCGCGGTGCTCGCCGGTTGGTCCGAGATGTATTCGGGCGGCGGCGGTAGCTGGCAAGACGCGGACTTCGTCGAGTTGCTGCCGAACGGCGCGCATGCGAGCCGGCCACGGATCGCGACGCTGCCGTTCAGCTGCAGTAAGACGATTCGTGCGTGTTTCTCGGAGCGCGAGTACAAGCATGCGCCGCATTGCAGCGAGGACTTCGACGGGACGCTGCGGCTGCGCTTCGTGCCCGGTGCGCGGCGCGGCGAGCTCGACTGGATCGCGACCTGGAAGGAGACGCATTGGCCAGGGCTCAAGCCGCGGAGTGCGACCGAGCGCACGTCGGTGTCGGTCACGTTGCCGGCCGGGCAGGACCCGGTGGTCGCCGGCCGCGAATTGCGCGATCGGGTGTCGTTTTGCGAACCGCTCAATTGAGCTTCGCACGCCGCGCTGCATCACAGTGGCGCCGCCGCGGTGCAGGAACGGCGCGGCAAGCGAGCGCCTGACGCGCATCACGCACGCGCGACGCGCCGCGCGACCTGCGGCGCAAAACCGGCCGCGAGCGCGAACAGCACGACGCAAAGGCACGCCATCGCGACCCACGCGGGCGACAGATCGGCCAGATGCTCGCGCACGACGCCGGCCGCGAACGGAAACAGCGCGGCAATCAGATAGCCGATCCCCTGCACGAAGCCGGTCAGCGCTGCCGCGTCGGCCGGCGTCGGCGCATGGTCGACGGTCACGATCAGCGACAGCGGAAACAGCGCGCCGATGCCCGCGCCGAGCAGCAGCGCGGCCGGCAGCGCCAGCGTGAGCGGCGCGGCGAGCATCACGAGCAGCCCCGCGAGCAGCGCCGCGATCGCCGCGTACAGCGCCGGACGCCGATCGGGCAGCCGATCGATCGTCGCCGACACCGCGAGCCCCGCGACGACTTCCGCAAGCGTCACGCCGCCGAGCAGACTGCCGGCCGCCGTCGGCGACCAGCCGAGCCGCATGTAGTACGGCGGCAGCCACGCGAGCACGAGCGTATACGCGCCCGTCGCGATCCCGAAGAACAGCGCGAGCCGCCACGCGCGCGGCGAGCGCGACGGCTGCAGCTGCGCGGCGTGCGGCAAACCCGTGGCGGCGCCGCGAACGTCGCCGCCACGGCTGGCGAGCGGCCAAACGAGCGCGGCAACCGCGGCCGGCAGCGCCCAGCCCGCGAGCGCCATCGGCCAATCCCAGCGCGCGGCGGCGAGCGGCGCCACCACGCTCGCCAGCACCGCGCCTCCCATGATCGACGTCGAATAGATGCCCATCGCGCCGCCGATCCGGGTCGGGAAATGCGTCTTCACGAACGCGGGCAGCAAGGCCTGCACCATCGCGATGCCGAGCCCCGCGCAGCCCGCGCTCGCCAGCAGCAGCCACGCGTGCTGCGCGCCGATGCGCGACGCGCATGCGAGCGCGATCAGCACGACGCCGAGCCACACGCCGGCCGCGCAGCCCACGGCACGCTGCAACGGCCGCGCGCCGAGCGCGCCCGCGCCCATCAGCAGGATCGGGATCGTGGTCAACAGGCTCGCCGCGCCGTCGGCGATGCCGGTCGCCCGCTGGATCATGTCGAGCAGCGGGCCGATCGCGGCCAGCGCCGGGCGCAGGTTCAGCCCGACCAGGACGATGGCGGCCAGCCGCCATCCGGGGGAAGTGAAACGATTCATCGAACGGCCCTCGAGCGTGGTGCACTGCGCAGGCGTCGGCGCGCGGTGCGTTTTCAGGTAAAGTGTCTCGACATCAAGATAAATGGCAATTTATCTCGACGTCAAGATAACTGCCGAGCCGAGGAGGGTTAATGGATCGAGCCGCGCATGCGCTCGCGCAATGGCGCGCCGAGCGTCCGGATCTGGATGCAACGTCGATGCTGGTGATGGGGCGGCTGCAGGAAGCCGCGCTCGTGATCGCGCGCGACGGGCTGAATCCGCTGTTTGCACGCTACGGCCTTCAGCCGGGCGAATTCGACGTGCTGGCGACGCTGCGCCGCAGCGGCGCGCCGTTCGCGCTGACGCCGACGGCGCTGTACGACGCGCTGATGATGTCGTCGGGCGGCATGACCGCGCGCATCGATCGCCTGCAGAAGGCCGGCTGGGTCGAACGCCGGCCGAATCCGGCCGACGGCCGCGGCACGCTCGTCGCGCTGACCGACGCCGGCCGTGCGCTGATCGACGAAGCGGTGGGCGCGCACGTCGACAACCAGCGCGCGATGCTCGCCGCGTTGTCGGACGCGGAGCAGGCGCAGCTGGCGGCGTTGCTGGAAAAGCTGCTGGCGGGACTCGGGGAGGGAAATTCGGGGTCCGACGGGCAATAGCGGTCGGAAAGCGGGGGCCGAATACGACGCGGCGGCAGGTGCTCGGATGCGCAGGTATGCAGGTGTATGACCGACCGCGACCCATGCACGAACCGCCACGCAAACACCCGCCGCACGCGGCAGCAGGCGCAATAGCCGGCAGCCAGCGGTTCCCGCCGGCGCCGGCCCGTGCCGCGCGTCAGTCGCGTGCCGGGATATTGAGCCCGCGCGCGACGGCCGGCCGCGCGACGAATGCGTCGAGCGCGCGCGCGACGTGGCGGAATTCGCCGAAGCCGACCAGGTCGCCCGCCTCGTAGAAACCGACCAGGTTCCGCACCCACGGGAAGATCGCGATGTCGGCGATCGTGTACGTATCGCCCATCATCCACGTGCGGTTCGCGAGATGCGCGTCGAGTACGCCGAGCAGGCGCTTGGACTCGGCGACGTAACGGTCGCGCGGACGCTTGTCGTCGTAGTCGCGGCCGGCGAATTTGTGGAAGAAGCCGACCTGGCCGAACATCGGCCCGATGCCGCCCATCTGGAACATCACCCACTGGATCGTCTCGTAGCGGCCCGCTGCGTCCTTCGGGATCAGCTGGCCGGTCTTGTCGGCGAGATAGAGCAGGATCGCGCCGGACTCGAACAGCGCCAGCGGCCGGCCGTCGGGGCCGTTCGGATCGATGATCGCCGGAATCTTGTTGTTCGGGTTCAGCGACAGGAACTCGGGCGACAACTGGTCGTTCGTGTCGAAGCGCACGAGATGCGGCTCGTACGGCAGGTCGGTTTCCTCGAGCATGATCGACACCTTGACGCCGTTCGGCGTGGGCAGCGAGTACAGCTGGAGGCGGTCCGGGTGCCGGGCCGGCCATTTTTTCGTGATCGGGAAGGCGGACAGATCGGGCATGGCGTTTCGCTCGTCAACGTTGAGAATCGCGCTCCGGCCGGCCGCCGCGCATCCTTGCCGCGGCGACATGGACGCGACGAACGCATCGAGAGGCGGGCGGGGCGCGCCGAAAAGAGGCCCACTGTAGCCGATCGCCGCGATCCGTGCAGACCGTGCCCGCGGCGCGCGCGTTCGTGCGCCCGGGCCCCGAGTCAGAAGTTGTGCCGCAGGCCGACCATCGCGGCCGTCGTGCCAACGCCGGGCGCGACCGCCGTTGTCGTCGACGCCAGTCGGCATCCCGACCGGCGCAATTGGTTACAAATCGACACCGTGCCCGATGCGCGGACGTTGCAGACTACGCGGCGTACCGGCTCGGCGATGCGCTCACGCGCGGCGCCGCATGCCCCCGACGGACCTCGACTCACGGACCCCGATGAAGTTTCCCACGCTCCTGATGCTCGGCTGCGGCGCCACGCTGCTGGCCGCCTGCCACCTGCTCCGCGATGGCCCGAGCGCCGCCGACGTCGACGCCGCGGTGCGCCGCGCGCTCGAAGCGGAAAACCACGGCGGCCTCAATGCGCTGTTCGGCCAGCCGCTGCCGATGTCGGCCGACGTGATCTCGGCGAAGCCCGACGGCGACTGCAGAAAGGCCGGCGAACGCACGTACGCCTGCGACGTCGTGGTCACGTGGCGCAATACCGATTACGCGCCGTCGCGCGCGAACCTGACGTTCGTGCAGGCCGCCGACGGTTCGTGGCAAACCTCGGGCGTCGACGCGGCGATCGCGACGGGCGCCGCCAAGTCGCTGATCGACCGGATCGGCAAGGCGTGGCCGGGGAGTTCCGCGAGCGCGGCGACCGCGCAATGACGGGACGAAGGGCGCAACGGGCACGCGTCCCTTCGTCGCACCCATCATCCGTATTCGGGTCTGGATATAGGGAAAACCCTTAATTCGAGATATAATCGGCGGCCAGAAGAAAGGTCGAACCATGCCCGAACGTTTCCATTCCCTCGAAAAATTCGTGTTCTCGCTCGTCGTGCTGTCCGCAGTCGTCTGCTCGGCATTCCTCGCGTACGAGCGTCATCCTGAAATCAAGATCGCACTGCACGAAGGCGAAGCGCTGATGCGCGAAAGCGCGAAGTATTCGGTCGTCTGCTCGCCGTCGAAGTACGATCCTTGCGCCGAGATGTCGGCTTACTGATCGAAGTTATGGGGTAGATCGCGGAAAATCGAGCGGTCGCCCGCCATCGCGGCCCGGGCCGTCGCTCAGATTTCCCCCGGCGATTCGGCAGCACGCCGCCCGAACCACCGGGCGCGGCGACACCCTGAACAACGTGAACAACGGCCCCGCATCGAGCCATCGAGCGGGGCCGTCGTCATTGCGACGCGCACGAATCGTCGTCGACGGCCGCCGCCGATGCACCGGCAGCGGCTTCGGCCCGTGCCTGCCGCACCGTATCCGACGCCACTGCCTGTAGCCGTTGCGCGAGCTGCGGTGTAATGCCGAGCTGCGCAGCCGCTTGCTCGCGCGCGCCGAGCGTGCGCACATCGACGCCGGCGATCTGCTGGAACAGCACGAGCGCGCTCAGATAGGCGCCGGTCACGCCCGGATGCAGATAGTCGGGCCGCGAGATCGGCGGGTCGTTGTCCGCGCAGATTCCGTACCACAGCAGCGGCGCGCCGGAGCGCGCATACGGGTCGGGATCGGCGACGCCGGTGGCCCAGGCACGCTGCCATGCGCGGCCGACCGGCGCAACCGCGACGATTGCCGGGTCGCTCCGGCGCGCACGCGCGAATGCGTCGCGATATGCGGCGACGAGCTCGGTCAGCCGGGCGAGGTAGCGCCCATGAAAACCAGCGCTGCCCGGCTCGCCGGCTAGCGCTCGCGCGAGCTCGGCACGCGGCCAGGTTTCATATAGATAGACGCGCGCGTGCGGCGCGACCGCCCGGATGCCGCGCGCGAGCTGCGCGACGCTCGCGCAGAACCCGGCCGGATCGCTCGCGGCCGCGTGCGTGAGCGCAAACGGCAACGGCTTCGCGCTCAGCTCCTGCAGCACGACCGCGTCCCAGGTCGGGCGGTCGATCACGTCCGATGCGACACGGTCGTGCTTCGCGAGACTCGTCGCAGACATCGCCTCGAGGTGAACGTCGTAGTCGAGCCCGGCTTCGGCGGCAAAGCGCGCGAAGATGCCCGGAATGCCGCCCCACGGACCGCGCTCGCGTTCCGCTCGCGCGCCGGTCTGCCCGAAGTTCTCGTCGACGACGCGCGCGGTGCCGCCGACTTCCCGGCCGCCCGCGTCCATTGCACCGTACGAACGCACCGGTTCGTAGCGGCCGTGCGTGAGGCTGTCGCCGACGAACAAAATATGCAGCGGCGCTCGCTCGGCCGGCACGGCTGGCGTGCGGGGCGCGTCGCCGCCCGACGCAGCGGCGGCAGGACCGGCGATCAGCCACAGCGCGACGCACGTCAGCGCGCGATGCGCGACGCGGCGACAGGAGCACGGCATGGCGGATCGTTCGGTCATTGCGGCGTTCCGGAAAGACGCGTCGCCGCAGTATTTCACGAAGCGGCGCGACCGCACAGGCCGCGCCGCGCGTGCGGTAGACTGCCCGCTGGCTATCGCACGCACGGCGCCGCCCATCACGCATCCATCACCCACCGCCTCGGCCCACATGGACCGCATCGATGCGATGAAAGCGTTCGTCGTCACGCCGGCGCGGGCCGTCGCCTCCGACGTTCGCCGGCCGCGGATGCGGATAGCCGCGCGACCGTTTCTCGAGGCGCACAGGAGCACCGCGCTGCCGCACCGGACCACGCGGACGATCCGGCCGAGCGCGACCCCGCCGCAGCACTCCGATCCCGGACATCGCAGGAGACAAGGACATGATTCGACCGACCGACAACCGGACGCTGTTGCGCACGCTCGGCGTGCGTATCCCGATCATCCAGGCGCCGATGGCCGGCGTCGGCACGCCGGCGCTGGCGGCCGCCGTGTCGAATGCGGGCGGGCTCGGCTCGCTCGGCGTCGGCGCGACGAACGCCGAAGGCGCGCGCAAGATGATCCGCGACACGCGCGCGCTCACCGAGCGGCCGTTCAACGTCAACCTGTTCTGCCACCAGCCGGCCCGCGCCGATGCCGCCGTCGAACGCGCGTGGCTCGACTGGCTCGCGCCGGCGTTCCGCGAGCAGCGCGCGGCGCCGCCCGCATCGCTCGCCGAAATCTACACGAGCTTCGTCGCCGACGATGCGATGCTCGAGATGCTGCTCGACGAAAAGCCGGCCGTCGTCAGCTTTCATTTCGGCTTGCCGTCCGATGAAGCCATCGCCGTGCTCAAGCGCGCGGGCATCACGCTGTTCGCCACCGCGACCCATCCCGACGAAGCCGCGCAGATCGCCGCGGCCGGCATCGACGCGATCGTCGCGCAGGGCATCGAGGCCGGCGGGCACCGCGGCGTATTCGACTCGACCGAACGCGATGACGGGCTCGGCACGTTCGCGCTCACGCGCCTGCTCGTGCGCGAATGCGCGGTGCCGGTGATCGCGGCGGGCGGCATCATGGACGGCGAAGGCATCGCCGCGGTGCTCGCGCTCGGCGCGCAGGCCGCCCAGCTCGGCACCGCGTTCGTCGCGTGTCCGGAGACGTCGATCGACGACGGCTATCGCCGCGCGATCGTCGGCGACGCGGCGCGCCGCACGACCTTCACGACGGCGATTTCGGGGCGCGTCGCGCGCGGCATCGCGAACCGGCTGACCGCCCTCGGCGACGATCCGCACGCACCGCCGACGCCTGCCTATCCGATCGCGTACGACGCGGGCAAGGCGCTGCATGCGGCCGCGAAGGCCAACGGCGAATTCGGCTACGGCGCGCAGTGGGCCGGGCAGGCCGCGCCGCTGATCCGGCCGTTGCCGGCGGCGGAACTCGTCGCGGTGCTCGAGCGCGAGACGCGCGACGCCGTCGCACGGTTGCAGCACGCGCTGGACTGATCACACCGGCCGCTCGGCGCGGCGCGTGCCATGGGGCACCCGCACCGGGCGCCGAATTGCAACGTCATGTATCGGCGCGCCGCGCGGATACAGTGAGATACAACGCGTCGGCCGCCGCACGCTATAACGCACACGTGATCGAACGAGGAGTGCGACATGAGTGTCACGTGGTTCAACGGATCGTGCCATTGCGGCGCGGTGAAATTCGCGGTGCGGACCGCGCTCGAGCCGGCCGCTCGCTGCAACTGCAGCCTGTGCCGCCGCCGCGGCGCGCTGATGAGCCCGATGTTCGCCGCGGCCGACCTGAAGATCGTCGAAGGCGAGGACGTGCTGACGCTCTACCGCTTCAACACGCACACGGCGCGCCATTATTTCTGCAGCCGTTGCGGCGTCTATCCGTTCCATCAAACGCGCCGGGATCCGGCATGCTGGCGCGTCAATCTCGGTTGCCTCGACGGCGTCGATCCGTATGCGCTGCCCGCGACCGTCGCCAACGGCGCGAGCCTTTCCGTCGTGGAGGACGCATGAAGCGCTGGCTGATGATCCTGTTGTTCGCCGCAGGCGGCGTCGCGACCGAAGTTGCGCATCCGGTGCAATGCTCGCTGCTGCCGGTCAGCCGGCAGCGTAGCGGCAATCGGCGCGTTCGCGGCGACGGCAGTAGCGTGTGAGCGTATCGACCGGTGATGGGTTCTCGACTTCAGCGCCGACCGGATCGATGGATCCGATGAATCGATGGACGCCACTCTAGGCGCGTCGAGCCGGCGTTCGAACACCCACCGTGGACGAACAGTCTTGCGTCGAAGGGCGGAGAAGGGCGGCGGCGCGGTCATGGCAACACTTCGGCGCATGCACCGATTCCATCGACGAGCCGCGCGACGGCCAGCATCGAACCGGCCGCCGGAGAAGGAAAGCGCACGCAACATCGCGCCACCACGAACCTCAACCGCGCTCGCCCGTGCGCTCGCGGTCGTAGAACGTCGCGAACAGCTCGGATTGCGATCCGACGCCGAGCTTCGCGTAGATATGCTTCTTGTGCGCCCGCACGGTCTCGAACGAAATCGACAGCTTCTCCGCGATTGCACGCGACGAAAATCCACTCAACGACAGCATCGCGACTTCGATCTCGCGCGTGGTCAGCGCGCCGCGCCCGTTTTTTCCGGTGAGCATCCCGAAGCGCGCATGCGGATCGGGCGCCGCGTGCGGTGCCGCCCGAGGCGCGGCGGTCGCGACGAACGTTTCGAAGCGCACGCGCTGCTGCATCAGCGACAGCACCCACGGCGTGTACAGCGTCAGCAGCGCGGTCTCGCGCTCGTCGTACCTGCTCGTCTTGCCGAGCGAGAATCCCAGCGTGTGGTCGCGATCGATCACGACGTTGAAATGCACTTCGTCGCCCACGATGTTCTTCTTGAAGTAGCGCTGGTAGTACTCGGTCGTACGGAAGTTGTCAGGCGCGACGTCGGCGAGCGTGTAGAAGCCCGACGCATGCGTTTCGAAGGCGGCCAGATAGAACGGATCGAGCTGATAGAGCGCGGCGAGATAGTCCTGGAACATCAGGTCGATCTTGCCGTCGGGCAGCGCCTGTTCGGCGAGCACCAGCGGCGCCGCATCGCGCGCGAACAGCAGCGCGACCCAGTTGTCGAAAGCGACGTGCCGCTCAAGGACACGCGTGAGGCGCGCCCAGAAATGCGGGCCATCGAGCGCCTCGATGGCCGAGCCGATCTCCCGATGAAAGGCGAGATCTCGCCATTCGAAGTCCATCGTGTGCTCCGGTGGGGGTAACCCTGGCGGGGAATTTGAGGTCAAAAATAATACCCCGATAATCGCTTCCGGTTCGTTGTGCCGCAGCGCATGCGGCCCGTGCGGCGCACCAGACGCGCCAACGAAAGCCAATTGGAAGGAGAAGGTTTGATGCAGGTAGAACTCGCGCAATTGACGCTCGTCGACGCCGACGTCGCGCACAACACGCGCAAGGTGCTCGACACGATCGAGCGCGCCGATACGGCGGCGGGCACCCGGCTGATCGTGTTCCCCGAAACGACGCTGTCGGGTTTCCCGACGCGCGAGAACGTCGCCGACGTCGCTCAGACGCTCGACGGCCCCGCGTTGTCGGCGGTGCGCGACGCGGCGCGGCGCAAGGGCGTTGCGGTCGCGGTCGGCCTTGCCGAGCGTGACGGCGAGCGCTTCTACAACACGACGGTGCTCGTCGACGAGCACGGCGACATCGTGCTGCACTATCGCAAGACGCACCTGTGGGCGTCCGACGTCGGCGTGTTCACACCGGGCGAGCGCTTCGCGACCTGCGTGTGGAACGGGCTGACCGTGGGGCTGCTGATCTGCTACGACATCGAGTTTCCGGAAACGGCACGCGCGATCGGCACGCTCGACGCCGATCTGCTGATCGTGACGAACGGCAACATGGACCCGTTCGGCCCCGTGCATCGCCGCGCGATCGTCGCGCGCGCGATGGAGAACCAGATGTTCGCGCTGATGGTGAACCGCTGCGGCAGCGGCGACGACGACCTCACGTTCGCCGGCCTTTCCGCGCTCGTCGATCCGTTCGGCGACACCGTGCTGGAGCTCGGCCGCGACGAAGCGATCGTGCAGGCGCGCATCGATCCGACGCGCCTCGAAGCGAGCCGCGAGCACTACAACTATCTGCACGACGCGCGCGTGGCGCTCGGCCTGACACGCATCGAACAGGTCGACGGACAACGCACGCGCACCATCGAGCCGCCGCGCCGGCGCGGCGAGTAACCGAAAGCACCGAAAGCCGCAGTTCATTCATCGCATGGGGCAGGGCGCGACGCCCGGCCCATGCGCGCTCGTTCCATTGCGTTGCCGGCCGGACGGCAGACAGATTCGTATTGGCCGCGAAGGCCCGGGAGATAACATGCAAGCCTCGTCAACCCATGAACCGCTGCAGCTGAAGCGCACGCTCGGCCTGCCGTCCGTGCTGCTGTTCGGGCTCGCCTATATGGCGCCGTTGATCGTGTACGGCACGTACGGCGTGCTGGCCAAGGCCAGCGGCGACACGGCCGCGCTCGCCTATCTGCTGGCGCTGGTCGCGATCGCGTTCACCGCGCTCAGCTACGGCAAGCTCGCGCGGCTCTATCCGACCGCCGGCTCGGCCTATACGTACACGCGCAAGACGTTCAATCCGCATCTCGGCTTCATGATCGGATGGGCAACGCTGCTCGATTACTTCTTCCTGCCGATGGTGATCTGGCTGATCGGCGCCGCGTACCTGAATGCGGCATTTCCACACGTGCCGACCTGGATCTGGATCGTCGCGTTCATCGTGTTGACGAGCGGCCTGAACATCGTCGGCATCGAGCTGGCCGCGCGCTTCAACATCGTGCTGATGGTCGTGCAGCTCGCGATCGTCGCGATGTTCGTCGTGCTGTGCTGGCACTATGCGTCGGCAGCGGCGGGCGCGGGCGGCATCGCGATGGCGGAGCCGTTCTTCAAGCCGCACGTACCGTTCGGCGCAACGATGGCCGGCGCGGCGATCGCCGCGTATTCGTATCTCGGCTTCGATGCGGTGTCGACGCTCACCGAAGAAACGATCGATCCGAAACGCAACATGCCGCGCGCGATCCTGCTGATTGCGCTGATCGGCGGCGCAATCTTCGTGATCGCGGCATATGCGATGCAGCTCGCGCATCCGGGCGTGGAATTCAAGGACACGGATTCGGCGGCCTTCGAAGTGGCGAAGATGATCGGCGGCGATCTGTTCGTGACGGTGTTCCTCGCCGGGCTGATCCTCGCGCAGTTCGCGTCCGGCATCTCGGCGCAAGCGAGCGTCGGCCGGTTGCTGTATGCAATGGGCCGCGACGAGATCCTGCCGAAGCGCATCTTCGGGGTCATTCATCCGCGGTTCAAGACGCCGGCCGTGAATATCGCGCTGGCCGGCATCGTCGGGCTGATCGCGTTGAAGCTCGATGTCGCCACCTCGACGTCGTTCATCAACTTCGGCGCGTTCCTTGCATTCACGGCCGTCAATCTGTGCGTGATTCGCCTGTACCTGTCGGGCCGTCATGGCGAGCGCCGGATCGGCGTGTTCGGCGGGCTCGTGTTCCCGGCGATCGGCGCGGTGGCCGACCTCTGGCTGCTGGCGAGCCTCGAGAAAACCGCAATCGTGCTGGGCCTCGTGTGGTTCGGGCTCGGGCTCGTGTATCTGTGCTGGATTACGCGGCTGTTTCGGCAGGCGCCGCCTGAAGTGGCGATTTGAGTTGGGTCGGCGACGCTTGCCGGCGTTGGGCGGCGTCGCGCATGTCAATCATCGCGCCGCCCTGTGGTCGGGCGGTGTCGTCAATGCGGGCGTCAGCGGTTGCGCCGGGCACCACGGCTCGAGTTTGCGATCGGTACGTCGTGGGCCGGGCTAACTGACGATGCTAGTGTCGAGCGCAGCCTTCCCGGCTGACGCGAAGATCGAAGCGCTCGACGTATCGAGTGGCGCACTGCCGGCAGTGCGCCGCTAACCTTTCGGTGGGCATCGTTCCGAGCCCGCCAAACCCACACTGCATTCGGTTCGGCGAAACGAGCAGTCGGCGCGTCGCGGTTCGAGTTGCGTGATGTTGCGGCTCGCCATCCACTGCGGCATATCGAGCGCCCCCGCGGCCATGCTGCTGACTACCCGCGACCAACACCCGCACGAACACGACCGAGCCCGCAGCGACGATCTAGCCGTCGCCAAGACGTGCGCGGTCCATCGCCGCGACGGCCTCTTTCAGCAGCGCGCGCAGCCACATGAGGCCCTGGTCCGACGTGCGATGCTTGTGCCATTGAACGGACTGCTCCATCGTGGGCACGGTGAGCGGCACGTCGCGCAACACGAGCGGCAGGTCGCGCGCAGCCGCTTCGGCGAGCCGCCGGTGCATCGTGGCAATCCGATTCGTGCCGACGAGCAGATGCGCGGGCGAGAGGAAACTGTACGTGCTCGCCTCCACGCGCCTCACGACGCCGAGCCGCTGCATGAACCAGGCTTCGAGCGCGGTCTGCCCTTCGCCGACCTGCACGACGATGTGCCCGGCGCCCATGTAGCGCTCTTTGGTCAGCTCGCCCTTTGCGAGCGGACTGTGCGCCCATAAAACGCAGCAGAACGTTTCCTCCAGCAGCACCTCGGCCGGATGCTCGGTCGAGCAATATTCCTTGGGGATGATGAGCAGGTCCGCTTCGCCGCGCTCCAGCACCCGGTGCGGATAGGCGACCTGCGGGCGCAGATCGAAACCGATGCCGGGCGCCTGCGCGTAGGCGAGCCTGAACAGGTGCGGAATCAGCGTCGTCATCGTGTAGTCGGACACGAACAGCCGGAACAGGCGACACGCCTGCGCGGGCACGAATTCGGGCTGGGCCGTCACCGTGGCATCCACACGGACGAGGATGTCTCGCACGGCGTCCTTCAGAGCCTCGGCACGCGGCGTGGGCTCCATCTTGCGACCAACCTGCACGAGCAGTTCGTCGTCGAAGTATTCGCGTAGCCGCGCAAGCGCGTTGCTCGTCGCTGACTGGCTCAGGTGGATTTTCTCGGCGGCGCGGCTGATGTTCTGTTCGCTCAAGAGCGCGTCGAGCGCGACGAGCAGATTGAGGTCGAGCTTGTTGAACCGCATGCGGGGCGTCTCCGTGCTTCTCATTCTTGTCGCGGTGTGAGCGCGGCATACAGGGTTACACCTGAGTGTATTCACACCATCGATAGCGCGTATGGATTGAATCCATTTCTGCAATACGTCGGCCTATCTTAACCTATGTCACATCCCGCTGCGATCACGCATGCATCGCGTCGGGAGGCCAGCGTCAGCGCACTTTCAGCGTGCACGTACGACTCGTGCGTGCGCCGCGCACGCCACGCTTTCCACTACTAAAGAGACGCCGCGCGGCACGAACGCCGTCCAGGTTGAGGAGACAGCATGTTGAAAAAATCGGCCGCAATGGCCATCGGCTGCGCAGTATCGGTAGCCGTTTCGATGAACCCGGCACAGGCATTCGAAGGCGGGGTTTCGCCGTATCCCGCGGGCGCGGTGGGCACGAATTTCGCCAATCTTCCGCCGATTCCGGGCCTGTTCGCGCTGCAGCAGTTCAACTACAGCTTTTCGAACGGCCTCTATGGCAACGACGGCAAGAAGCTGCCCATCCCGTTTCATTCGTCGGTGTTCTCCGAGACGACGCGTCTGCTGCTGGCCTATCCGTTTCATCTGCTGGGCGCGAACGTCTATACGCAGCTCGTCATTCCGGTGGTGTCGCTGCATACGAGCGTAGCGGGGCAGTCGGGCACGCAGAACGGCCTTGCCAACATCACGCTGACACCCGTGTTGCTGCAATGGCGCCTGTCGCAGAACCTTGCGATCGCGTCGGGCATCGACGTCGCGTTCGAGAACGGTTCCTACAGCCCCGTGAAGGCGAGCGTCGCGGTGGGCTACACGTCGGTGCAGCCGGTGTTCTCGATTCGCTACAACGCGCCCAACGGCCTCGACGTCGGCATCGCCAACCGCCTGCTGCTCAACGCGAAGAACGGCACGACGAACTATCGCTCGGGCAATGGCTATGTCGGCGAGTTCGAGGCCGGCTGGAACTTCGGCCCCTGGAAGCTCGGCGTGGTGGGCGAGTATCTGAACCAGTTCAGCGACGACAAGGCCAACGGCGCGAACGTGGGCAATCGCATGCGGACCTTCGGCATCGGCCCGTCGCTCGTCTACGACGCGAGAAGCTGGAACATCAACCTCAACTATCAGCAGGGCGTGTATGCCGCGAATACATCGAAGAGCAACAACGTGTGGCTGAACATCGCCATTCCGCTGTGGCCCGGCTTCGGGCGCAAGGGCTAGCGCTTACGCGCGCATCGCAAGCAATACGTCATTTCAACGAAGGCAATCAGTATGTTTCGCTACTTTCCTACCAACTACGTCTGGAACCTGTCCGTCGATCTCGCCATTGAAATGGGCGCGCGCATGGGCGAAATCGAGGACATGTGCGCGCCGCTAATGGAGGCGTCGCGCCAGCCCGATGCGGAAGGCACCCGTGCGTTTCGCGAAGCCTGGGTCAAGACGGCCGACCGCCTGTGCGACCTCGCAGGCGAAGATGAAGCGCAAGGACGGCTGCTCTCCGCGGGCGAGAAACACCGGCGTGCCGCCATGTATCTCATCACGGCCGAACGCATGCTTGCGCACGATGCGCCCGGGCGCATCGATCTATACCGCCGTTCGCTCGATACGTTCGACCGGGCCATCGCGCTGACCGGCGAAAACTGCGAGCGCGTGACCATTCCCTACGGCGATGAGCACTTGTCCGGCCTGCTCGTGAAGGCGCAGCAGACCGGCGGCGCGCGCAGCCCGCTGCTCGTGCAGGTGAACGGGCTCGATTCGACCAAGGAAATGAAGTACTTCGTCGGCTTGCCGGCATGGCTCGCACAGCGCGGCGTGTCGTCGCTGATCGTCGATCAGCCCGGCACCGGCGAAGCGCTGCGGCTGCATGGCATGCACGCGGTCTACAACACCGAGGTCTGGGCGAGCCGTATCGTGGACTGGCTCGAAACGCGCGACGACGTGGACGCAAAGCGGATCGGCATGGAGGGCGTCTCGCTCGGCGGCTACTACTGTCCGCGCGCGGTCGCCTTCGAGCCGCGTTTCGCGTGCGGCGTCGTATGGGGCGCGAATCACGACTGGCGCGACGTGCAGAAAAAGCGCCTGCAGCGCGAGGGCAACTTCCCGGTGCCGCATTACTGGAAGCACGTCTGCTGGGTCTGGGGCGCCAAAGACATCGACGACTTCATGCGCATCGCGGAAGACGTGCATCTCGACGGCGTGGTCGAGCGCATCAAGGTGCCGTTCCTCGTCACGCACGGCTCGAAGGACTCGCAGATTCCCGTGGCCTGGGCGCATCGCACCTACGAGCAGCTCGTGAACAGCCCGAAGCGCGAACTGAAGATTTTCACCGAACGCGAAGGCGGCGTGCAGCACTCGAGCTTCGACAACTCCATCAACGCGGGGCACTTCATCGCCGACTGGGTCGCCGAAACCCTCGGCGGACGCACCGCACGCTGATCCACCTTTTCTTGGAACGCAATCTTATGAACATCATCGGACTCGATACGCTGGCCTTCGGCGTGGACGACGTCGCCGCGTGCGGCCAGTATCTGATCGACTATGGCCTGGTGCCGGTGCGCCGCGACGACACCGGCGGGCGCTTCGAAGCGCTCGACGGCACGGGCATCGAAATCGCGCATCGCGACGACGCGCGCCTCGCACCTTCGCTCGGCACGGCGAGCATGCTGCGCAAGACCGTCTACGGCGTGGCCGACGCCGCGGCGCTCGATGCGATTGCCGGCGAACTGCATCGCGACCGCGAAGTGCGCACGCTCGCCGACGGGTCGATCGAATCGGTGGACGACATGGGCTTTGCCATCGGCTTTCAGATCACGAAGCGCCGGCCGCTTTCGCTGCCCGCCGAGCCGGTGAACGCGCCCGGCGCGCCAGCGCAACGCGCACCGAACGTGGTCGGCGCACGAGACGATGCCGCGCTCACGCCGCGCACGCTTTCGCACGTCGTCTACTTCGTGCCGGACGCCGCGCGCGCCGAGGCGTTCTACGTGGAGCGGCTCGGCTTTCGCTGCACGGACCGCTTCACGGGCGTCGGCCCGTTCCTGCAGCCGGCCGGCACGCTCGACCATCACACGCTGTTCATGATCGAGACGCCACCGTTCATGAAGGGCTGCGAACACTTCACGTTCCATATGGGCGGTCCGAGCGAGGTGCTTCAGGCAGGCACGCGGTTCGTCGCGAAGGGCTACCAGTCGTTCTGGGGGCCGGGGCGTCACCGCTTCGGCTCCAACTGGTTCTGGTACTTCAACAGCCCGTTCGGCTGCCACGTGGAGTACGACGCCGACATGGACCTGCACGATACGGACTGGACCGCACGCGAAGCCGCGCTGGGCGCGGACACATCGCAGCTGTTCCTGTTCCAGCATCGCGAGAACTGGGCGCCGGGCGCGGCGCCGCCGGCCGGCGTCAAGGCGGACTGACCGCGCACGACCATGTCCGAGCCATTGCTTCGAGTACGCCTGGCAAGCGTCGCGGATCTGCCCGATCCCGGCGCGCGCGGCTTCGATCCCGACGGAGCGGGGCGCGACACGCTCTTCGTCGTGCGGCGCGGCGAGCAGCTTCATGCCTGGCGCGACGCCTGCCCGCATTTCGGCGACACGCCGATGGCCTGGCGCAAGGACGCCTATCTGAACGGCGACGCCACGCGCATCGTCTGTCACGCGCACGGCGCGCAGTTCGACATGGCGAGCGGCGTGTGCCTGCTCGGGCCGTGCCTCGGCCAGCGGCTGATCGCGGTTCCCATCGAAGTGACGGAAGACGGCTACGTCGTGCTGGTCCGGCACGACACACGATCGATCACATAAAGCACCAGGAGACACCCCTATGACATCCTCCCTTCAGCGCATCCTCGTCATCGGCGGAGGGTTCGCCGGCATGACGACCGCGATCCAGTGCGCGAAGCTCGGCCTGAGCGTCGATCTCGTGGAAATCGACACGGGCTGGCGTTCGTATGGCGCGGGCATCAGCATCGGCGGCCCGACGCTGCGCGCCCTGCGCACCGTGGGCGTGCTCGACGCCTTCTTCGAACACGGCCACGGCGGCGACGGCGTGAACCTCTTCACCGCCGCGGGCCATCCGATCGGCACGTTGCCGACGCCGCGCGTAGCGGGCGACGACGTGCCCGGCGGCGGAGCCATCATGCGCCCCGCGCTGGCCGGAATTCTGGCGGATGCGACGCGTGCGGCCGGCGTGCACGTGCGGCTCGGCTGCACGTTCTCGCAGATCGCGCAGCGCGACGACGGCGTGGACGTGACGTTCACGGACGGCACGCACGGCCGCTACGATCTCGTGGTGGGCGCCGACGGCCTGTACTCGAAAGTGCGCGATGCCGTGTTCCCGGATGCGCCCAAGCCGCGCTACACCGGTCAGGGCGTGTGGCGTGCGGTCGTGCCGCGGCCGGCGGAGATCGCCTGCGCCACGATGTGGTTGGGGCAGAAGGTGAAGGTCGGCGTCAATCCTGTTTCGCAGGAAGAAATGTACGTCTTCGTCACGGAAGACCGGCCGACGAACGAGCGCGTCGATCCCGCGCACTGGCCGCGCATGCTCGCGGATCTGCTGGCGCCGTTCGGCGCGCCGCTGGTGCAATCCATTCGCGCGCAGGTGGGACCGCAGTCGCACTGCATCTATCGTCCGCTGGAAAGCCTGCTGCTGCCGCAGCCCTGGTTCAGCGCGCGCGTGGCGCTGGTGGGCGACGCCGTGCACGCCACCACGCCGCATATGGCCGCGGGCGCGGGCATCGGCATAGAAGACGGCATCGTGCTGGCCGAGGAGCTGGGACGCGGCGCGACGGTGCAGGCGGCGTTGCAGGCTTTCCAGGCGCGGCGCTGGGAGCGCTGCCGCATGGTGGTGGAAAACTCCGGGCGCCTCGGCGAGATCGAGATCAGCGGCGGCGACAAGGCTGAACACACCCGCATCATGCACGAGACGCACCAGCGGCTCGCGCAGCAGATCTGACGACCGGAGCCACGATGGAAACGAACCTTTCTGCGGCACACGCGGCGCATGCCGCGCACGTCGACCTGCCGGGCGGCGCCGATGCGGACGCGGATGCGGGCACCCGCCTGCGCGCATCCGGCATCGCGGTCCTGCTGATCTCGCACTGTGCCGGCATGGTCGATCTGGTCGCCTTGCCGGTATGGGTGGGCACCCTGATCGGCGCATACCGGCTCGACCCACAGCAGGCCGGCCTGCTCGCCACGCTGTTTCTGGCGGGCGCCGTCGTCGGCAGCCTGTTCTTCTCGCCGCGCCTGAACCGTCTGCCGGCACGCGTCATGGCGACGCTCGGTTTCGGCACGGCGACGCTCGCGTTCGTCGGCATCGCGTCGATTGACGGCTATGCGGCGATGGCGGTGCTGCATGCGTTGGCCGGTATCGCCGTGGGCTGCGGGCTGAGCTTCGCACACGGCACGATCGGACGCAGCCGCCATCCGCATCGCCTGTTCGCCGGCGCGGGGCTCGCGCTCGGCATCTTCGCAATCGCGTTTCTGGGCGGCACGCCTGCGTTGATCGCGCAACACGGCGGCGCCATGCTGTTTCGCGTGTTCGCGGGGATCATGGCTACGGCGGCGATTGCCTGCGCCCTGGCATTCCCGTCGATTCGCGCGCAACGCAGCAAGGCGTCGGTCGCCGAGCCGCGCTTCGCGCGCGCGGTCTGGTTCGGCATGGCAGGCGTGGGATGCATGGGGCTCACGCAGTCGATGCTCTTCAGCTTCGTGCAGCGCATCGGGCTCGACCACGGTTTCGGCTTCGGCGCCGTGACGGGCACGCTGATCGCGCTCGGCTTCGTCAACCTGTTTCCCGCACCGGTGGCGGGGCTGCTCGAACGGCGCATCGCGGGGCGCAGGGTGGTGCAGGGCGGTCCCATCTTACAGGCGGCGCTTGCGTTGATCATCACGCACAGCGCGACCGTCGGGCCGTATGCCGCGGCCACCGCCGTCTTTGCCGCCGTGATGATCTTCACCCATACCTTCGCGTTCGGCATGCTCGCCCGCATCGACCGTACCGGACGCGCTGTTGCCGCGACGCCCGCCATGCTGATGACGGGCGCCGCAATCGGGCCGCTCCTCGGCGGCACGCTCGTCAAGCATTCGGGCTACGGCAGCCTGGGCATTGCGGCGGCCATGATCGCGGTGGCGGCGGTGTTCTGCTTTTCGCGGCTCGAGGGCCGTCCTGATACGCAAGGAGTCAACGCATGAAGCCCGTTCGCCGGTTTGTCGATCTCTCCATTTATCTGGAGAACGACGTGCTGTCCGATCCGCCGCCGCTCGCGCCGAAGATCACCTACCAGAAGCACGCAGACACGTTGCCCGAATTCATGGCCATGCTGCCGGGCACGAAAGCCGACGATTATCCCGACGGCGAGGCTGCCGCCGCGGAATGGGTCACGCTCACGACGCACAGCGGCACGCATCTGGACGCGCCCTGGCATTTCCATTCGACCATGGACGCACGGCTCGGCGAGGCGCGGCCGTCCATCACGATCGACGAGGTGCCGCTGGAGTGGTGTTTCCAGCCCGGCGTGAAGCTCGATTTCCGCCATTTCCCCGATGGCTACGTCGCGAGCGCCGCCGATGTCGAGGCCGAACTGGCGCGTATCGGCCACGCGTTGCAGCCGCTCGACATCGTCGTCGTGAACACGCGGGCCGGCTCGCGCTATGGGCACGGCGATTACGTGAACGCGGGCTGCGGCATGGGCTACGAGGCCACCATGTATCTGCTGGAGCGCGGCGTGCGCCTGACGGGCACCGACGCCTGGAGTTGGGACGCGCCGTTCTCCTACACCGCGACGAAGATTGCGCAGACGGGCGATACGTCGCTGATCTGGGAAGGGCACAAGGCCGGCCGCGACATCGGCTACTGCCATCTGGAGAAACTGCACAACCTCGAAGCGTTGCCGCCCGCCGGCTTCACGATCAGTTGCTTCCCGCACAAGATCCGCGGCGCTTCCGCCGGCTGGACGCGCGCCGTCGCGATTCTCGAACAACCCGATGCGGAGCGCGCAGCATGAGCTTTTCCACCATTCGTCGCGTCGTGACCGGCCATGACGCCAACGGCCGGGCGATCGTCATGTCCGATGGTCCGTTGTCCACCGTCGCGGAAATTGCCGCGATTCCCGGCACGGTATTCCACGAAGTCTGGAGCACGTCGGAAAACCCCGCGGTGGTGAACAACGGCTCCGATCCCACCATCGGCGAGCTCATGTTGCCGCCGCCGAGATACGGCACGCGCGTGCGCTTCGTCGACATTCCGCCCGACACGCCGGAGTTTCTCGCGCACGGCGCCGCGGCCATGCATGCGGCGTTCAGCCAGATCGGCGACGCCGATGCATCGACCGTCCAGGCCGACTCGCCGCATCCGCTCATGCATCGCACGGAGTCGATCGACTATGGCGTCGTGATCGAAGGCGAGATGACGTTGATACTCGACGACGCCGAGGTCGTGCTGAAGCAGGGCAACGTGGTGATTCAACGGGGGACCAACCATGCGTGGGCGAATCGCTCGGGACGCATGTGCCGGATGCTGTTCGTGTTGATCGACGGCGTCTACGACCCGGCGATTGCCGCCGCGCTCGCGAGCCGGACGGAGAGGGAGGCACGATGAAATTCAGTTCGTTGCCGGACGGCGCCGATGGCCGCCTGCTGCTCGTGTCGCGCGACCTTCGTTATGCCGTGGACGCCGCACCGATCGCGCCGACGTTGCTCGATGCGCTGCAACGTTGGGACGCGGTCGCGCCGCTACTCGCGGCACGTTACGACGCGCTGAATGCGGGCGCGTTGCCCGACGCACGCCCGTTCGATCCGCAGGCTTGCGCTGCGCCGTTGCCACGCAGTCCGCAGTGGTGCGACGGCTCGGCGTTCCTGAATCACGGTCGCCTCATGGAACAGGCGTTCAATACGCCGCCCATCTCCGAGTTCGACACGGTGCCTGTGATGTACCAGGGCGCAAGCGATGATTTTCTCGGGCCGCACCACGACGTGCCCTTGCCGGACGAACACGACGGCATCGACTTCGAAGGCGAGTTCGGCGTGGTGGTGGCAAACGTGCCGATGGGCGTGTCGCCCGACGATGCGGTTCGGCGCGTGCGCCTCATCGTGCAGCTCAACGACTGGAGCCTGCGCGCGTTCGGGCCGCGCGAGATGAAGACCGGCTTCGGGTTTCTGCAGGCCAAGCCCTCCACGAGCTTTGCGCCCGTCGCGGTCACGCCGGACGAACTGGGCGAGCATTGGCGCGACGGTCGCGTGCATCTGCGTTTGCACGTGGACTGGAATGAGCGCTGGTTCGGGCATCCGCACGGCGGGGAAATGAGCTTCGGGTTCGGCGAGCTCATCGCACATGCGGCGCGTACGCGCAGGCTGTCGGCGGGGACGATCGTCGGTTCCGGCACGGTGTCGAACGTGGACCGCGGCGCCGGGTCCGCGTGCATTGCCGAGCGGCGCGTGATCGAGATGATCGATGAAGGAAAGGCACACACACCGTTCATGCAGTTTGGCGACCGCGTTCGCATGACGGCTCGCGACGACGCGGGCGGCACGCCGTTCGGGTCGATCGACCAGCAGGTCGTGCGCGCGTCTCGCGACGCAGAGCAGGTCAGGGATGAGATCACAAGCGAGGTCACAAGCGAGGCGCTGCGATCATGAGAGTGCTCGTCACAGGAGCGGGAGGATTCGTTGGGAGGGCGCTTGTCGAGCGCTTGCTGCACGATGGCATCACGCAGTCCGGCGATGTGTCGGAACTCGTGCTAATCGATCGACGAGTGGAGCGCGCGCCAGGTGACACGCGCGTCACGGCGGTGGCCGGCGATTTCGGCCGCCCCGAGATTCTCGAGCCGCTACTCGCGAGACCAGTGGACGTCGTCTTTCATCTGGCAAGCATGCCCGGCGCGCAAGCGGAAGCCGAGCCGGCTGCCGGCGACAGCGTCAATCTGTGGGGCATGCTCACGCTGTTCGAACTTCTCGCGAAGCAGGCCGTGCTGCACGACGGGTACGCGGCACGCGTGGTCTACGCGAGCAGCGTTGCGGTGTTGGGCGAACCGTTGCCGAACTTTGTCGATGAGCACACGGCGCCGCACCCGGCCACGAGCTACGGTACGCACAAGCTGGTCGGCGAACTGATCCTTGCGAACTGGACGCGTCGCGGCGAGCTGGACGGCCGCGCGCTGCGGCTGCCCGGCATCGTGGCGCGGCCGGAGTTGTCGTCGGGACATGGGTCGGCGTTCATGAGCCAGATCTTTCGCATGGCACAGCGCGGCGAGGCTTATACGTGCCCCGTGTCGCCCGACGCTACCGCATGGTGGATGTCGCGAAGATGCTGCGTGGACAACCTGCTGCACGCCGCGCGCATGCCGGCGGCGTCGTTGCATACGGGCCGCGTGTGGACGCCGCCCGTCTTGCATCTTTCCGTGGGAGAGATCGTCGATGCGTTGCGCCGGCGCTTCGGCGCGTTCACGATCGACTACGCGCCCGTGGATCAGATCGAGCAACGTTTTGGACGGCAACCGCCGCTCGTGGATAGGCGAGCGCTCGAGGCCGGGTTTCGGCACGATGACACTATTGAAAGGCTGGTGGAGGCGGCGCTCGAGGGCGGCACGGACGCGTGACGTGAAACGCAGGTTGTCTCGATGCGGCAAGTGCGTGATGGCAATCTGCGCTTGAGACGTTTCCTTGCGTCAATCTGGTTCGTGGGATGTCAGGTGTCCGCAGCACGGACGCAAACATCGCAGAAGCAATCCGTGCTCGAGTCGGTCGTGGCCGAGCGGCGAATCTGCCGCGTCGTCAATTCCAGCCGGTTGGCCGTTTGAGCCGACACCCGGCTACAGCCTCGATTATTTAGCGGAAACGCGACATTACTACTTTGCTCTTACAATCGCTTGTCAAAGCCAGATTCAAATGTCCGGGTTCCGGCTAGATAGAAATGTCCGGTTTTGACGTCGTTTTTGCCTTGGTTCTATTTGTGTTTTGTTTGTGTTTTGGGGGTGGGGCGGCGCAGCCGCCCCCCCGTTCCCTCACTTCTTTTGCGCTGATATCGAGAACGGCCTGGTTCAGGTCGGCGACCTCGATGGCACGCTGCTTCTTCAGCCCGACGAGCGCCTTCTTCGCACGGACCGCTTCACCGATATGCGTGCGGGAAGGCGAGCCCGCCGCGCGCCGGTCATCACGTATCGCCTGAACCTGCCGCACCACTTCCAGCGCGCTCGCGAGCCGCTTGTTGTCGATTTCCGCGCCCTGGTCGATCTTCGTGATGCGGTCATATTCGGTGTGCGGCAACACCGTGCGGTCGGCCTGCACCTCGATCACGCCATCGGGATACTCGACGACCTCCACGTACTCATGGATCAGGCGGCGATTGACCGCCGTGTCTTCCAGCAGGTACATCACACGGTCGTACTGCACCGTGAGTGAATTCGTTACCTTGCGCGGCACGCGATAGGCCAGGATCTGCCGCAGGTCCTCGTCATCGCGCAGTGGCCGGTGCGCGTTGTAATCGCTCGCCGGCGGCTTCGCGAAACGCCGGTTGAAGTCCACGATGAAGGAGGGCGCGTACGCATTGGCGGCTTCCCGCGTGCTGATGCCGCGCAGCCGAAGCTCCTTCACGAGCCGGTCCTGCAGCGTACCGTTGGCGCGCTCGACGCGCCCCTTCGCCTGGCTCGAGTTCGCACAGAACGTCTCGATGTTGAGCTCGTACAGCGCCCGCCCGAACTGCGTGACGCCTTTGCCCGCAGTCTCCGAGCGCTTCTTCACGTAAAAAACGCTGGCCTTGTCGCTGTAGAACGCCACCGGCTTGCCGTGCGAATCCAGATACTTGGACAGCGCCTCAAAATAGCTGAAGGTCGATTCGGTGGCCGTGAAGTGCAGCGCCATCAGCCGGCTGGTCGCGTCGTCGACGAACACCAGTAGCGTGCACGCTGGCGCCCGCTTCTCGAACCAGTGATGGTCACTGCCATCGATCTGGATCAGCTCCCCGTAAGCACGCGCGACGGTTGCGCGGCTGGTACACCTTCGGCGGACGCTGCGCGCGCGGCACCCAGAGCCCGGCATCGTACATCCATTGCCGCAACGCTCCTTGGCCAGCAGGATGCCGTGACACTCGTGAAGCTTCTCGCGCGCCAGCGTCGGCCCGAAATCGGCATAGCGCTCGCGGATGATGGCGATCACGCGAGCCCGCACGTCCACTGGCAGTTGTCTGTTGCTCGGCCTGCCACGTTTGGCCGAAACCAGACCCGCAGCCCCCAACGCCTCGAAGCGGCGTCTCAGGCGCGAAACCTGACGCTCGCTCAGTCCCAACTGATCGGCAGCACGCACGCCGCTGAGCCGTCCTTCGAGAACCGCCTCGATGATCTTGACACGCTGCAGTTCGTTCATGCTGATCGTCATCAGTCCGGGTTCGTTCATCACAGGCTCTGTCGTGTGCGCGCGCCACAGCATGCGCCTCGCGGAGTCCCAAACCGGACATTTCTAACTGGCTCAAACCGGACATTACTAAATGGCCGTTACATCGTTCCGACTGATAATAATGATTATGTCAAATCAAGGATTCCACCAACGACCAACAGACCCCGGCCCCGCAGTTCGCCCCGAACGGTAGCCGTCTATCGCCCCCCAGTGGACCGCGTCCAAACTCGCGACCGCAGCCCGCACGGCGCCGTTCCCGATCTTCCCGGCGAGCCACGAACTGCGAATCGCAAGCACCACACACCCGTCAGGACACCCACATCCCGAGCATCTTGTGCGAAAAATGCGCGCGTTCGGCGGTTTCCATCAGCGCGAGAAATTCGTCTTGCGTCATATGGATCAGCGCTTCGTGATCGCCGGCCTCGAAATAAACTTCCGGCTGCTGCGCGAGTTGCTCCTCGAGGAACGTCTTCATCCCATACGCCATGCATATCGGCGGCAACGCGCCCATCTCGCAATCCTTGAACAGTTGGCGCAGTTCGATTTCCTTGGCAAGAACGAGATGGCGGCCGGTCTTGATCCACAGGTCGGAGAACCGGATCGCATGCGACGTCGGCAGCACCACGGCGACGTAGCCCTGATCGTCCTCGAGCAGAACTGTCTTGGCGAGCCGTTCGCCGGGGATATGCGCGGCTGCGGCCGTCTCCATGCTGGTATGGCTATACGGGTGGTACACGACTTCGTACCGGGATGACTTCTCGCGCAGGCAGTCCTGCAGCGTCGCGGAAACAGGCATCGCACACCTCGTCTGGACGAATCGAGCGAACGAAGTTCGCTCCGGATTCGTTCAGCATAGGTCGCATTCCGGTCAATGAAAACGGCCTCGAATCGTCTCGAGACCAGCGGCGATCGTCGCTTTCGGCCCCCTTTCCCGATATGCCGTTCGACCATGTTGACGGCATGAAAAACGAATCTGGAATATGCGAAAAACGAGCGGTGAACCACCGCGCTGAAGACGGTTTTGGAGAAGCACATTCAGGCGCAGCAACGCGCGTCAATAGGATGGAAGCCGGGAAAAAGACCGTTAGTTGCAAATAATGGGGAGACACAATGCCGCTCGATCATATCGTCCGCATCGGCCCGAATCACCCACGCAGCCCGAGCCGCAAACCAGCGCGCCGACCCACGAACCGCACCCTATACTGAGCCAAGACAACCCGCCGACCGTGAGGCAACCGACTTCCCCGGAGCGACCATGCACTACCAGCTGATCTACGAACTCGTCGACGATTACCTGTCCCGGCGCGAGCAATACCGTGCCGAGCATCTCGCGCTGGCGCGCGCGGCCACGGAACGCGGCGAACTCGTGCTCGCCGGCGCATTGCAGGATCCGGCCGATCAGGCCGTGCTCGTGTTCGAAAGCGATTCGCCGGCCGTCGCTGAATCGTTCGCGCGCGCCGATCCGTACGTGCAGAACGGGCTCGTCAAGTCGTGGCGCGTGCGGCCGTGGCGGGTCGTCGTCGGCCGGCACGCACCGGGCTAGGCTACGGCCTACAACCACCCCGCCCGCTTGAAGCGCCACCACAGCGCGAGGTCGGCCACGGCCATCGCGGCGATACAGCCGTAGAAGCCATATTTCAGGTGCAGTTCGGGCATGTTGGCGAAGTTCATCCCGTAGATGCCCGCGATCATTGTCGGGATCGCGAACAGCGCGGCGAACGACCCGAGCCGCTTGGTCACCTCGTTTTCGGCCAGCGAGATCATCCCGAGGTTCACCTGGATCGCGGTCACGACCATTTCGCGCCGCCCTTCGATCGTCTTCACGATGCGTTGCAGGTGGTCGTACACGTCGCGAAAGTAATGTTGCATCCCGCTGCAGACCTGCGGGATACGCCCGCCCGTGAGCTTCGCGAGCGGCTCCATCAGCGGCGCCGTGTGCTGATACAAGGTCACGAGCCGGCGCTTGAGCGAATAGAGATCCTCGATGATCGCGCGCGACGCGGCAGGCGTCGCCTTCGCGAAGATCCGGTCTTCCAGCTCCTCGAGCTCGGCGCCGAGCGTTTCCAGAATCGGAAAATAGCGGTCGACGACCTGATCCATCAGCGCATAGAACACGAACGCCGAACCTTCGCGCAGCAGATGCGGCTCGCGCTCGCAGCGCTTGCGCACGTCGCGAAAGTCCTGTTCGGTATGGTTGCGGATCGACAGCACGTAGTTCGGGCCAACGAACACATTCAGTTCGCCGACCTTGAATTCGCCGTCGTCGTCCAGCTCGACGGTATGCAGCACGGCGAACAACGAGTCGCCGTACTCCTCGATCTTCGGCCGCTGGTGCCCCTTGCGGGCATCCTCGAGCGCAAGCTCGTGCAGCCCGAATTCCTCGCCCATCAGGTCGATTTCGTCGGGCGTCGGCTCCTTCAGCGCGACCCAGACGAAACATTCGGGCTTCGATACGTAGTCGCTGATGGCCTCGATATCGATGTCGGCCAGCTTGCGGCCGTCCTGGTATGCAGCACAGTTGATCAGCATGGTGTCCGTGGCGTTGCAGTTTTCGCACCAGTTTACCGGTTTGACTCGCAATCGGCCCGGCTTGCGCCGCTCGCCGATATTGGTCATGATCGGGCTGCATGCGCCGTTGGCGCATGCGTCGGCATCGCTTCGACACACGCGCGGCAGCCCCGCGCGGCCCAACCTTCAAGGAGACGAACCCATGTGGTATTTCTCGTGGATACTCGGCATCGGCGTGGCGCTCGGTTTCGGCGTCATCAACGCGATGTGGCTCGAGGCCGAAGTGTTTTCGCGCGGCAACAAGGGCTCCGACGCGTCGCCTGCCGATTCGGGGAGCCGGTATTCGTGACGCATCTGGTGTTCTTCTGCGGTCATGCCGGCACCGGCAAGACCACGCTCGCAAAGCGGCTGATCGGGCCGCTGATGCGAGCCACCGGCGAAGCCTTCTGCCTGCTCGACAAGGACACGCTGTACGGCCGCTACAGCTCGGCCGCGATGGGCGCCCTCACCGCCGACCCGAACGATCGCGACAGCCCGCTCTACCTGAAACATCTGCGTGACCCCGAATACCAGGGCCTGCTCGACACGGCCCGCGAGAATCTCGCGCTCGGCATCGGCGTGCTGGTGGTCGCCCCGCTGTCGCGCGAAGTGCGTGACGGGCGCATTCTCGACCGCGACTGGCTCGGCATCGGGCCTGACATCTCGCTGACGGTCGTCTGGGTCCACACCGCCGAAGACGTCGCGCACCAGCGGATCGTCGCGCGCGGCAATCCGAACGATGCGTACAAGCTCGCCCACTGGGACGAATACCGGCAGCGCCGCTTCGTGCCGACCGGTGACGAATGCGACGGCATCGTGATGTTCGACAACACCGCACCGTCCGACGCGGACATCGACGCGCTGCTGCACCGCCTCGCGCAGCCGCACGAGCAACCGGCCGCCGGCGCGTCGCGGTCGGCCTGAACGCTCCCCTGCCCGCCTGACGCCGCGCGACGCGGCGCCTGCGTCGAAACGACAACGCCGGAAGCGCTGTTGCGCTCCCGGCGTCGCCTTTACCCTCGTACCAAAGACGCGTGCGTCACGCCAGTGCGTGCACGCGCTCCATCGTTCCGCCTTCGTACAGCTTGCCGAAGCGGTTCGCGAGGAACGCCTTCAGCGAGACCTTCTCCTGCGGGATGAAACCGCTCTGCGGCAGCTTCTTTTCGCGGAACAGATCCAGCACCGCGCACATCGCGCCAGCCGTCGTGATCTGGATCGCGCTCATGTGCATCCCGCATACGTCCTTCGCGAAAATCTTGCGCGTGAATACGTCCTGCACGAGCTGGCCGTCCTTCACGCCCGTCACCGTGACGAACACGAGCACGACGTCCTGCTTCGTCGACGGCACCGCGCGGCGCATGATCGCCTTCAGCGTGTCGCGGTCGCTCGACAGGCGCAGGTCCTCGAGCAGGAACTGCACCAGCGCGCGGTGGCCCGGATAGCGGACGGACTTGTAGTCCAGCGACTCGACCTTGCCCGACAGCGTTTCGCACAGCGTGCCGAGGCCGCCCGACGTGTTGAACGCCTCGTATTCGGTGCCGTCGAGCGAGAAGTGCTCGAGGCCTTCGAGCGGCTGCACCCACTGCTTGCGGCCGTCGCGGATCGCTTCGCACGGCTGGCAGTATTCGTTGATCAGCCCGTCGACGCTCCAGGTCAGGTTGTACTTCAGCGCGTTCGTCGGATACTCGGGCAGCGCGCCGACGCGCATCTTCACGTCGCGCACTTCGCTGAAACCGTTCACGAGCTCGTGTGCGGCGATGCCGATGAAGCCCGGCGCCAGCCCGCATTGCGGCATGAACGCGTGGTCGGAGCCGTCGGCGAGTTCGCGGATCGCGTGGGTTGCGCGCACGTCCTCGGTCAGGTCGAAATAGTGCACGCCGGCCGCCTTCGCCGCCGCGGCGACGTTCACCGCGAGGTAGTACGGCAGCGCATTGACGAGCGCATCGAAGCCCTTCACGGCTTCGCGAATCGCATTGGCGTCGGCCGAATCGACCCGCTGCGTCGCGATGCCTTCACGTGAGAGCTTGGCAAGCGCATCGGCGTCGCGGTCGAATGCCACGACCTCGTAGTCGCCCGTTTCACGCAGCATGTGAGCAATGGTGTGACCGATCAGACCTGCGCCGACAATGGCGATTTTCATGCGCTTATCTCCTGATGATGGGTTTGGTGTTCGTGTACGGCGTCGAGCCATGAACACAGTTTAGGGACGCGCAAAATCAGTTCCAAGACGAAGAATGACGCGAAACGACCGATAAATTCGACTAATTGACGAATGGTTTCGTCGTTTCGACGAGATCGTATAAAAATCGCAGATATGTCGCCGGGCAAGCGGCTGGCGCGGGCGTATGAAGCGAATGGGGGCGTGCTGAAGCCGCAATGCGGGACAGAGGCGAGACATCATGACGCGCGCCGACACGCGTTCGCCGCACCGATGCATGCGCGAAGAGGCCTGACATGACGCGACGCAATGCGCTCGTTGCGCGGGCGTCACGGAGAGAAACCGAGGAATAGCCGACGCAGCTCGACGTGACGCGTCCGTCCTGGCGTCGGCAGAGAGAATGAAGAAACATCGGGCACGGCCCGACATCACGCGCCGCAGCCGGCGTTACCGGCGAGAAACGAAGATACGGCCAGCACGACGGCGTACCGCGCCGCAGCCAGCGTCACCGGACCAAAGCGAAGAAATAGCCGGCACGAGCCGACGTAACACGCCGCAACCGACGCCGCCGGCGAGAAACGAAGAAACAGCGAGCGCGACCCGACGTTACGCGCCGCGACAGACGCCATCCGAGACAAGCGAAGAAACGGCCAACGCGCCCCGACCTCCCCCCGCCGCGGCCCGCGTCACCAGAGGGAAACGAAGAAACACCCGGCGCAACGACCCACATCGCGCCACGGCGTCACGCATGAAGCACGCATGCGCCTCATCATCCACCGATGGTGCCGCGATCGATCTTGCGCGACAGAATGATCGACGTCGTCGTGCGCTCGACACCTTCGAGCGAGCCGATCTGGTCAAGCAGGTCGTTGAGCCGCTCCGGCGAATCGGCGCGCAGCCACGCGACATAGTCGTATTCGCCGCTCACCGCGCACAGCAGTTGCACTTCGGGCATCCGGTCCAGCTTGCGCAGCACGTCCTTGCCGAACTTCGGCGTGAGGATGATGCCGACGTACGCGTAGATGCTCGCGTCCAGCACGTCCTGCCCGAGCCGCACGCTGTAACCGGCGATCACGTTGGTGCGCTCGAGCCGCGCGATGCGCGCGACGACGGTCGTGCGGGCGACGTCGAGCTGTCGCGCGAGATCGGCGACGCTCGCGCGCGCATCGGCTTGCAGCAGCGCGACGAGTTGCCGGTCGAGATCGTCGAGTTGGTCGAGGCGAGGTGGACGCATGAGGCTGGGCCGGCGTGCAGCGCGCCGGCGAAATGGAACGTGACGCGATGATAGCGCCGAACCCGCGACCCGCCCACACGGCATGGCGCGGGAGCGGCTTCCCGATGTCGCACGCCGGCATGACGCGGCCGGCCCATCGCAGGTGTCGCAGGCAGCGCGATATGGCACGACGCCCCAACCGAACGCCCCCCGCCCCACCGTGCGCCCCACCAACATCGATTTCGACAAGTATCCGATGTAAGCAAGTGTCGCTTTCACTGCCGGGTTGCAGCCGACGTGCTACTAATATCGGGCGATGCGAGATGCGCGCCCGCGCCCGCTCGCACGACACCACCCCGGAGAGCCCATCATGAAGAAAATCTCGCTCACCCTTGCGATGCTCGCCGCGGCCGCCGGCGCCTTCGCGCAAAGCCAGCCGCAACCGGCCTCGATGCCCGCCGCGTCGGCGCCCAGCGCCGAACAGCGCGCCGCGCGCCACGAAGCGCGCGTCGAGCAACGCATCAAGTACCTGCACGACCAGCTGAAGATCACCTCGGCGCAGGAGCCGCAATGGAAAACCTTCGCCGACACGATGCGCGAGAACGGCGACACGATGGGTCGCCTGTATCGCGAACGGATGGAAAGCCGCGACGTATCGGCGGTCGACGACATGAAGCAGTACGCGGCGCTCGCGCAAGCGAACGCGGACGGCGCGAAAAAGCTCGCCGACGCCTTCGCGCCGCTCTACGAGTCGTTCCCGGCCGACCAGAAGGCGCTGGCCGACACCACGTTCCGCAGTTGGCTGCACCACGGCGGCGCGCATCGCGGCAAGGGCAAGGCCGCGCCCCGGGAAGGCAAGGCAGCCGCCGCGCCGGCCGCCAGCGCGCCCGCGCAGCCTTGACACCCATCGCCGCCGCTGCCGCCGGAACCGGCGCGTCACACGGCGCGCCGAATTCGGGATAAGCTCCCGGCTTTTCCCGCACTTCCCCCGCCATGCTCGAACTCAAGCACATCGATCTGCGTACCGACCCGCAGGCCCGTCGCGTCGTCAAGGACGAAACCGTCACGGTCGCATTCGCGCAGGCCGACGGCGAACTGATGAGCCTCGAAGGTCCGAACCGCTATGTCGCGGGCGACGCGCTGGTCATCGGCTCGACCGGCGACCGCTGGGTCGTGTCGCGCGAACGCTTCGACGTGAAGTATCTGCCCGCCGATCCGGCGCTCGCGCACGGCGCGCCCGGTGCATACCGCAACCGCCCGGCCGTCGTGCTGGCCCGCCGCATGGACGAGCCGTTCACGATCGCGCGCTCCGAAAACGGCGACACGCTGCGCGGCACCGCCGGCGACTGGGTCATGCAATACGCGCCCGGCGACTACGGCGTCGTGCAGGCACAGCGCTTCGCCCAGGTCTACCGCGACGCGTAACGCGTAACGCCCGACGCCGCACACCGGCTCCGCGCCGGCACACCCGCGGCGTCCACCTTCACGCGAAGTCTTCGTCGAGTTCGAGTTCCGCGTTGCGCTCGATCGCCTCGCCCGCCGCATGGCGTTCCTCGAGCGAACCGAGCATCGCTTCCGTGTACGCATGCAGCACCGCGTGGCTGCGCGCGCGCTGCATCGGCCTGAGCGCCAGATAGCGCGCCAGCGCGGCCGGCACGATGCGGATGTCGAGCGTCATGCGTTTCGGCGTCGAACCGAAGCGCATCGCGAGCCACTGCACGGACAAAAAGCGCCCGCGCTCGTCGCTGCTTTCGGTAAAGCGCGTCTGCTCGGGAAAAAGCTCGCAGATCACGCGCGCGAGCGCATCGAATTCGGCGCTCTGGCATTCGATCAGATAGTCGTCCATTCGCTCTCCCCCGTCAGGCCGCCGCACGCGGCGGCCGGCACGTTTTCATCAGCACGGTGACCAGCATCGCGGCCAGCACGAAATACACGGCCTCGAGCCAGCCGGCCGGCAGCGCCCGCACCTGGTACAGCAGCGCCAGCGCATGCAGCACGATCGCGAGCGGCAGCACCGTCGCGCGGCCGGCGCGCACGCCGCGCCACACCAGCACCGACAGCGCCAGCTGCACGACGAACGCCGCGCAGCGCTCGAGCAGCAACAGCAGGATCGACTGGGCCGACAGCGTCGCGAGCATCACGTGCAGCCGCACGACGGTATCGCCCGGCAGGTCCGCGAGCTGCGTTTCGAGCTGTCCGCGGCTCGCCAGCCACGCGAGATACGACCACTGGCCCCACACGAGCACGCCGACGAACCACGCTTCGGCGCCGGCATGGCCGAGCCCGTAGCCGATGCCGCGTCCGTCGCCGGCCGACGCCCCATAGCGGCGGCTCAGGAAGCGCATCCCGACGTAGCGGCCGACCTCCTCGAACACGGCGCTCGAGAGCGCACCGTACGCGACGAACGCAAGCGGCTGCGTGAGCCAGCCGCCGTCGGGCGTGCGGCTCAGCACGAGGCCGTGGAAGGCGCGTTCGACGATCATCGCGAACAGCGTGAAGACGGCGACGCCGACGATCGTGTCGCGGCGGTCGAGCGCAAGCGGCTTGCGCAGCATACGAAACAGCACGAACGGCAGCAGCGCGATGATCAGCGTGGCGGCGATCAGTACCGCCAGCGTGACGGGGGCGACAGTCATGTATTTCCTTGTTCGGAGCGGCGCACCCGCTGCGCCGCGTGCCCGAATGATACTCAGCTTGCGGTCGACGCGCGCACGACCAGCTCGCCGCGCAGCAGCGCGACACGCGGGTCGCCGCCCGCGCCGTCGATGCGCTCGTGCACGAATTCGACGGCCTTGTAGCCGATCTCGTAGGTCGGCTGGCGAATCGTCGTGATGCCGATCAGCTCGGCCCACTCCGGGTCGTCGATCGACAGGAGCGCGGCCTTCTCCTGCCATGCCGGGCCGAAGCGGGCGCGCAGATGGCGCGCGATCGCGAGCGCGACCGGGCCGTTCGCCGCGAACAGCGCCGCGCGCGCACCGTGCCGCAATGCGTCGTCGACGCGCGCGTCGAGGTCGGCGAGCGCCGCCGCCGCGGTCGCGGGCTCGTTGAGGTCGAGCACGATCGTCGGCGGCACCGGCAGCCCGCGCGCGTCGAGCGCCGCGCGGAACGCGGCCTCGCGCAGGCGCCGCGAGCTGACGCGCTCGAACGGCTGCACGATGAAATGGATCGCCTCGAAGCCGCGCGCGATCAGGTGCGCGAGCGCCGTCTCGATCGCGTCGGTGTTGTCGAGGCCGATCAGGTCGGCCTCGAAGCCCTCGACCGTCCGGTCGACCAGCACGGCCGGGATGCCGCCGCCGCGCAGCGGGCGCAGCGCGTCTTCCTCGGCGCCCAGCGCGTTGACGATCAGCCCTTCGACGCGGTAGGTCGTGAGCAGCTGCAGGAAGCGCCGCTCCATCTCGACTTCATTCGCGGCGTGGCAGATCAGCGGCATGTAGCCGAGCGCGTGGCACGCGGCCTCGACGCCCTGCAGCACTTCGACGGTATACGGATTGGTGAGGTCGGCCGCGAGCATGCCGAGCAGCCGGTTGCGGCCGCGTTTCAGCCCGCGCGCCATCTGGTTCGGCCGGTAGTTCAGGCGGGCGATCGCCGCCTCGATCCGCTGGCGCAGATCGGCGGACAGCACGTGCGTCTCGCCGTTCAGATAGCGCGAAACGCTGGTCTTGCCCGTGCCGGCCTCGCGGGCGACGTCGCTGATCGTCGCCGGACGCTGCGTGGAAGGTTGCGAATCGCTCAAGTCGTGCCTCGCGACGTACGATCCGCGCCGCTTCGTCTGCGGACGGACCTTTGTTGTTGGATACGAAAGCCGCCCGGCCCGCGTCGCCGCGATCGTGCTGCGCGCTCGCCCGCTGCGGCCACCTGAACCGGATGGCGCCGGCCGCACCGGACCCGGCACGGATGCCCGTCGCACCACGCCGCCGGCCGCGCGGCCGGTTCGTCGATGCGACGAGCGGGCGATCATAACGCAGCCTGCCCTCCCGCACCAAGACCGCCGCCTCTATCCGCCCCCGCCGCCCCCGCCGGTCACGCGCCGGCGCTCACGCATGCGCGAGCGCGTCCGGATTGACGAGATTCGTACGCAGCGTGCCGGCCAGCGCGCCGACCAGGTTTTGCGCCGCGCAGCGCGCCATCGCATGACGCGTCTCGTGCGTCGCCGAGCCGATATGCGGCAGCGCGACGACGTTGCTCATCCGCAGCAGCGGCGAGTCGGCCGACAACGGCTCCTTCTCGAACACGTCGAGCCCCGCGCCGCGGATCGTACCCGCGCGCAGCGCGTCGATCAGCGCGGCCTCGTCGACCACCGGGCCGCGCGACGCGTTGATCAGGATCGCACCGCGCTTCATCTTCGCGAATTCGGCCGCGCCGATCAGATGATGCGTCTGCGGCGACAGCGGCACCTGCAGGCACACGAAATCCGCCTGTGCGAGCAGTTCGTCGAGCGTGACGCGCCGCGCGCCGTACTGCTGTTCCGCTTCGGCGTGCGCCGAACGGTTGGTGTACAGCACCTGCATCCGGAAGCCGAGCGCGGCGCGGCGTGCGACCGCGCCGCCGATGCGCCCGAGCCCGACGATGCCGAGCGTCTTGCCCTGCACGTCGGTGCCGTACAGTTCGGGGCCGATGCTGCGCTGCCAGTGCCCGGCCTTGACCCATTCCGCCAGCTCGACCACCCGGCGCGAGGACGCGAGGATCAGCGAGAACACGGTGTCGGCGGTCGATTCGGTCAGCACGTCGGGCGTGTGCGCGAGCACGATGCCGCGCCGCGTGAGATCGGCGACGTCGAAGTTGTCGTAGCCGACCGAGATCGTCGACCACGCCTTCAGCCGCGGCGCGCGATCGAGCATCTGCGGCGTGATCTTCAGGCTCGCGCCGATCGCGCCGTCCGCCTCGCCGAGTGCGTCGGCGAGCGCGTCGGCGCCGTCGGCCCGGATCACCTCGGCGTGCTCGCGCAGATACACGAGTACGTCATCGGGCAGCGGCTTGTACGCGACGATACGGGGCTTCATCGTTTTCATTTTCCTTGCAACGGCGTCGCGAGCGGATGCGCGTCGCGCGCCTGGGGTTTGACGGACAGCGTGAGGATCACCGCGGCGACCAGCGCGACGCTCATGAACGCATACGACGCGAGGGGCGAGCCGGTCGCGCCGTTCAGGTAGCCGACGAAGTACGAGCCGACGAACGAGCCGAGCGCGCCCATGCTGTTGATCAGCGCCATCGCGCCGCCGGCGACGTTCTTCGGCAGCAGCTCCGGCACGATCGCGAAGAACGGGCCGTACGGCGCGTACATCGCGGCGCCGGCGACGACCAGCAGCGCGTACGAGATCCAGAAATGCGACGAGCCGAGCGCGTACGACGCCGCGAACGCGGCGGCGCCGACCAGCAGGAACGGCCAGACGAAGCCGCGCCGCGAGCCGACCTTGTCGGACGCCCACGATGCGACCAGCATCGCGATCGTCGCCGCGAGATACGGCAGCGCCGACAGCCAGCCGGTCGCGACCATCCCGAGCTCGGAACCGTTCTTGACGATCGACGGCAGCCACAGCACGAAGCCGTACACGCCGATGCTCCAGCAGAAATACTGCGCGCACAGCTTGATCACGGCCGGCGAGCGGAACGCTTCGCCGTAGTTGCGCACGGGCTTGATGGCCGCCTGCTCGGCCGCGAGCACCGCGGCGAGGTCGCGCTTTTCCTGCGCGCTGAGCCACGGCGAGTCGGCCGGCTTGTCCTGCACGAGGAACCACCAGCACACGGCCCAGACGATCGCCGGCACGCCTTCGGCGATGAACATGTGGCGCCAGCCGAACTCGTGGACGAGATAACCGGACACGATCGACATCCACAGCACGGTCACCGGATTGCCGAGGATCAGGAACGTGTTCGCGCGCGAGCGCTCGTTCTTCGTGAACCAGTTGCTGATGTAGATCAGCATCGCCGGCATCACCGCGGCCTCGACGACGCCGAGCACGAAGCGGATCGCCATCAGCGACGGGATGTTCGTGACCACGCCGGTGAGCGCCGCGCACGCGCCCCACAGCACGAGGCTCGCGAACACGAGCTTCTTCACGCTGCGGCGTTCCGCGTAGATCGCACCGGGAATCTGGAAGAAGAAATAGCCGAGGAAGAACAGCGCGCCGATCAGCGACGACAAGCCCTTGCTGACGCCGAGATCCTGGTTGATGCCGGCCGCTGCCGCGAACCCGTAGTTCGCGCGGTCGAGGTAAGCGAGGCTGTAGGTGATGAAGACGATCGGCATGATCGTCCACCAGCGTCGGACTGCAAGGTTGGCTGCCATCTGAGTGTCTCCTGGGGTGACCAGAGCGGGCCGGTCGCATACCGGCTCCGCTCCCGTCGTTCGGAAATCGACCGGCGTCGGCGCGGCGGCGCCGGGTCCAGCCTCATTCAAAACCGTGCTCTTGGCACGAAGTGGTTCCGCGGATCGGGCCGTGGCCGGCCTCTCATTGCGCGGTGACGGTTTCTTCCTGACGCTCGGCGTGCGCGGCGCCAGCGTCGGCGCCTTCGAGCCGATCGAGCGCCGCGCGGGTCGGCAAGCCTTCCGAGTCGCCGATCACCTGGATCGCCAGCGCGCCGATTCGGTTGCCGCGTGCGACCGCCTGCTCGATCGGCTTGCCCTCCAGCAGCGCGCTGACCACGCCGACCGCGAAGCCGTCGCCGGCGCCGACCGTATCGACGACGTTCGCGACGCGCTCGCCGGCCACCGTGCCCTCGCGGCCGTCGGCCGTGCGAAAGTATGCGCCGTCGGGGCCGAGCTTGATCACGACGCCGCGGGCGCCCTGCGCCAGATAGAAGCCGGCGATGTCGGCCGGCGCGTCGCGGCCGGTGAGCTGCTGCCCTTCGGCGAGGCCCGGCAGCACCCAGTCGGCGAGCGCGGCGAGCGCGTTCAGCGTGGTTGCCATCGCTTCCGCCGACGGCCACAGCGTCGGGCGCAGGTTCGGGTCGAACGAAATCGTCTTGCCGGCCGCCCGCATCTCGCGCGCGAGCTTGAACGCGAGCTCGCACGACGTCGCCGAGATCGCCGGCGCGACGCCAGTCAGATGCAGGTGCCGCGCGCCGAGCACGTAGTCGGCCACGTAGTCGTCGCAGCACAGATGGCTCGCGGCCGAGCCCTTGCGGAAATACTCGACGGTCGGGTCGCTGCCGTCGTCGTTGCGCGACTTCAGCTGGAAACCGGTCGGATACTGCGGATCGACGGTCACGCACGACGCGTCGATGCCTTCGCGCGCGAGCGTGTCGAGCACGTAGCCGCCGAACGAGTCGCGGCCCACGCGGCTCATCCAGCCGACGCGAAAGCCGAGCCGCGACAGCCCGATCGCGACGTTCAGGTCCGCCCCGGCGACGCGTTTCGTGAATTGCGTCGCGTGGGCGAGGTGGCCGGGCTCGGTGGCGACGAACATCGCCATCGCTTCGCCGTAGGTCACGACATCGAGTGCTGCTTTCATGAGTGAACTCCTCCGTATCCTGGCGGCGTCAGGCGGCCGCGAGCCACGCGACGCGCCGGCCGGCGTCGGCCGCCAGATCCGCCGCGTCGAATGGGAACTCGATGCCGCGCGGCGCGGTGTGCGGCAGCGCGGCCAGCACGTCCGCGACCAGCGCATCGCCGGGCGCCGGCGCCACCGCGAAGCGGCGCGCGCCTGCGCCGGCCACGGCCTTGCAATGAATGTATTCCACGTGCGGCGCGAGCGCATGCGCGCACGCGAGCGGCGCTTCGCCCGGCCACTGCCAGTTGCCGATGTCGAACGTCATGCCGAGCGCATCGGGCATGCCCGCGCCGCTCAGCGCGGCGAACAGCGCGCGAAACTGCGCGAGCGCGCCGCCCACCGGCAATTGGCCGTTCTCGACCACCACGCGGGCACGCGCGCCGTGCGACAGGGCAACGATGTCGGCCGCGTGCGCGTCGCCGGCGAAGCCGCCGAGCTGGAACTTGACGAAGCGCGCGCCGAGCGCGTCCGCTTCGACCAGCGTGTCGCGCAACGCGGCGGCATCGAGCGCACCGCTTTCCGTATACAGCGTGGCCGGCGTCGAGTAGACCGACCACAGCCCGTGCGCGGCCACCGCCGCGCCCAGCTCGGCCAGCGCGCCGGGCGTCGCGTCCTCGTCCGCTGCGAACAGCTCGCGGCGCACCTCGAAACCGCTCGCGCCGGACGCCGCCGCCGTCGCGATGAATGCCCGGTGGCCCTCGGTACGCACGCGGTCCATCCCGAATGCGCTCGCCACGATCACGATGTCTGCCATTTCTAACCTTTCAGCCCTTTTAAACCGAAATGGAACCGGTTCCATTTGCTTGAGACGGATGGTGCGCTTCGCTTCTCATGCACGCCATAGAGGAAATCCCTAAGCAACGGCTGCCGCGCGAAAGCGCGCTTCTGGACACGCATCGGGCGTTCCCGGAGAGCGTCCGGAGGCTGTTCGACCGGCTGGTCGCGCGCCTATCCGAGTGCCTATCCGAGTGCCTGTCCGAACGCCCATCCCGACGCCTACCCGCCCGCCTCCCCGATGCACATCTCGAGAAACCGGCCGGCCACGCGCGACGGCGCGGCGCCGTGCGGCACCAGGATCGAGAAATGCCGCGTGAGCGGCGCGGGCGCGAGCGAGCGCGGCACCAGCGCCGCATCCTCGTGCCGCAACGACATCGCGGAGACGAAGCCGACGCCCATTCCCGCGCGCACGGCCTCCTTGACGGCCTCGACGCCCGCGATCTCGAACGCGACGCGCATCGGCGCGCCGCTCTGCGCGAACGCGCGTTCGACCAGTTGCCGCACGCCGGAGCCTTCCTCGCGCAGCACGAGCGGATGGGCGGCGAGCGCCGCGAGCGGCACGCCATCGTCGTACGCGGCTGCCGCCAGCGGATGACCAGCCGGCACCACCGCGACGATCTCGTCCTCCTGCCACGCGTGCATGGCGGTGCCGGGCGGCAGCGCGTCGCCGGGCGGCCCTTCGATCATCGCGATGTCGAGCGACGCGAGCGCGGCCACCACGTCCGCCGTGTTGCCTCTCATCGTGTGGATCGCGACGCGCGGCGCGCGCGGCTGGAACGCGGCGATCAGATACGGCAGCAGATAGCTCGCGGGCGTCGTGCTCGCGCCGATGCGCAGCGTGCCGGCGTCGAGCCCGCGCACCGCGTCGCGAAACGCGCGCGCCTGCGCGAACGTGTCGCGCTGCGCGTTCGCGTACTGCGCGAGCTGCTCGCCCACCGGCGTCAGGCGGATGCCGCGGCCGTCGCGCTGGTACAGCGGCTCGCCGAATTCGTCCTGCAGCACGCGCAACTGCCCCGACACCGCAGGCTGCGACAGATGCAGCGCGACGGCCGCGCGGCTGATGTTCAGATGCTCGGCGACGGCCGCGAAAGTTATCAGTTGATCCGGGGTCATGGACGTGAATTATCGGATTTCCCGATAGTTTATGTCACAAATCACAATTTTTCATATCGATATAACCAAACTAGGATTAGGCCATCGCAATCAGCTGCTGCCGGTGCCTCATGTCGACTGCCACGCATTCCCCTGTGTCCCACGCCGCGCCGACGATGCGCGGCCAGTTGAACGGCGTGCTGTTCGTCGCGCTGTTCGCCGCCGCCGTCACGAGCCTCGCCGAACTGCCGACGATCGCGTCGCTCGGCCTGTCGCCGCTGATCGTCGGCATCGTCGCCGGTGCGCTGTACGGCAACGCGCTGCGCGACGGCATGCCCGCGAGCTGGGCGGCCGGCGTCAATTTTTCCGCGCGCAAGCTGCTGCGCATCGCGGTCGCGTTCTTCGGTCTGCGCGTGAGCCTGCAGGAAATCGCGCAGGTCGGCCTGCCGGGGCTGACGGTGTCGGTGCTGGTCGTCGTCAGCACGCTCGCGATCGGCACCTGGGTCGGCATGAAGGTGATGAAGCTCGATCGCGACGCCGCGCTGCTGACCGCCGCCGGCAGCGCGATCTGCGGCGCGGCCGCGGTGCTCGCGTTCGAATCGACGCTGCAGTCGAAGCCGCACCAGAGCGCGATGGCCGTCGGCAGCGTCGTGCTGTTCGGCACGCTGTCGATGTTCCTGTACCCGCTCGCGTACCACGCCGGCTTGCTGAACCTCGACCCGGCCGGCCTCGGCCTGTTCTTCGGCGGCACGATCCACGAGGTCGCGCAGGTGGTCGGCGTGGCCAGCGACATCAGCCCGGAAGTCACGCACGTCGCGACCATCGTCAAGATGACCCGCGTGATGCTGCTGGTGCCCGTGCTGCTCGCGCTCGGCTGGTGGCTGGCCCGCTCGGCACGTTCGGCCCGCGCGAGCGACGGCGCCCACGGCAAGCGCAAGGTGGCCGTGCCGTGGTTCGCGCTCGGCTTCCTCGGCTTCGTGATCGTCAACTCGCTGAACGTGCTGCCCGCGAGCGCCACCCACACGCTGAACGTGCTCGACACCTTCGCGCTGACGATGGCGATGACCGCGCTCGGCATCGAGACGCGCGTGTCGCAGATTCGCGAGGCCGGCCCGCGGGCGCTGACCACCGGCCTGATCCTCTACGTGTGGCTGATCGTCGGCGGTTACGGCATCACGTGGGCCGTGCAGCACTGGCTTGGCTGATCCGCGTCCACGCCGCCGCGCACTGCGCCGCGCCCGCCGGGGGAACCCGCGGGCGCGGCGCAGTGCTATGCTTCGCGTCGTTTTCCTTCGTCCTCTTCCTCTCCGTCTTTCAGCCGTGCTCTCGTTCCTGCTGAAACTGCGCACGCGCGCGCAGAAGCTGTTTCGCCTGTCCGACGCTCATACGATGCTGATCTGGTCGGCCATCGTCGGCGTCGGCGGCGCATTTGCGACGATGGCCTTCCGCGAAGGCATCGACCTGATGCAACGCTTGATCGCCGGGCACAGCGGCAGCTTCGTGCAGATGGCACGCAGCCTGCCGTGGTACGTGCGTTTCTGGATGCCGGCGGCGGGCGGCTTCCTCGCCGGCTGCGTGCTGCTGCTCGCGACGCGCAGCGACCGCAAGGCCGGCAACACCGACTACATGGAGGCCGTCGCGCTCGGCGACGGCGTCGTGCCGGTGCGCCAGAGCCTGTGGCGCAGCGTGTCGTCGCTGCTGACGATCGGCAGCGGCGGCTCGATCGGCCGCGAAGGCCCGATGGTGCAGCTCGCCGCGCTCGCCGCGTCGCTGGTCGGCCGCTTCGTGCACTTCGACCCGCCGCGCCTGCGCCTGCTGGTCGCCTGCGGCGCGGCGGCCGGCATCACGTCCGCATACAACGCGCCGATCGCCGGCGCGTTCTTCATCTCCGAAATCGTGCTCGGCACGATCGCGATGGAGAGCTTCGGGCCGATGGTGGTCGCCTCGGTGGTCGCGAACATCGTGATGCGCGAATTCGCCGGCTACCGGCCGCCGTACGAGATGCCGGTGTTCCCGGCCGTGACCGGCCCCGAGGTGCTGCTGTTCGTGGTGCTCGGCTCGCTGTGCGGCGTGCTCGCGCCGCAGTTCCTGCATCTGCTCGACGCGTCGAAGCGCCAGTTCAAGCGGATGCCCGTGCCGCTGCCGGTGCGGCTCGCGCTCGGCGGGCTCGTGGTCGGCGTGATCTCGGTGTGGATTCCCGACGTGTGGGGCAACGGCTACAGCGTCGTGAACCACATCCTCCATTCGCCGTGGACCTGGCAGGCGCTCGTCGCGGTGCTGGTGTTCAAGGTGGTCGCGACGGCCGCGACCGCCGGCTCGGGCGCGGTCGGCGGCGTGTTCACGCCGACGCTGTTCGTCGGCGCGGTGTTCGGCTCGCTGTTCGGGCTCGCGATGAACGGGCTGTGGCCGGGCCACACGTCCGCGTATTTCGCCTATGCGATGGTCGGCATGGGCGCGTTCCTGGCCGGCGCGACGCAGGCGCCGCTGATGGCGATCCTGATGATCTTCGAGATGACGCTGAGCTATCAGGTCGTGCTGCCGCTGCTGGTGTCGTGCGTGTTCGCCTACTTCGTCGCGCGCGCGACCGGCACGACGTCGATGTACGAAATCACGCTGCGCCATCATCAGGACGCGCAGGAACGGCTGCGGCTGCGCACCACGCAGATGCGCGAGCTGATCCAGCCCGCGCAGACGGTCGTGCCGCTCACCGCGAGCGTCGCCGACATGACGCGCGTGTTCCTCGAATATCCGGTGAAGTACCTGTACGTGACCGACGACGCCGGGCGCTTTCGCGGCGCGGTCGCGCTGAAGGACATCACGTCCGACCTGCTCGAGAAGCGCGACACGACCGACAAGACGGCCGCCCACTACGCGCATACGCCGTTTCCGCTGCTCACGCCGGACATGCCGCTCGCGACGGCGCTCGAACGCTTCATGGCGTTCAAGGGCGAACGGTTGCCGGTGATCGAGAGCGAGGCCGAGCCGCTGCTTGCCGGGGTGGTCTACAAGACGTCGCTGCTCGACGCGTACCGGCGGATGACCGGCGAGCGCTGACCGGCGCGGCGGTGCGCGCCGCGCGAGCCATCCGGGTTATCCGCGCTGTCCAGCAGCCCGCTCGAGCCCTTCACGCCGGCCTGCCGCTCGAGCCGTGACTCGAACGGATCGCCGAAGCCTCGAAGCACATCAAGCCAGATCCCGCCCCAGCGAGCCGCCTCCGGCCCCATCAGTCCGGCGCGCGCCCCAGCACGACTCTCGCGAAGAAGCCGCCCAGCACCGCTTCGGCCGCATCGGCCGACACGTGCTGCGGATCGGCCGTGTAATACGACTGCACGCCGTCGCACAGACACATCAGCCCGAACGCGAGCGTCTCGGCGGGCAGCAGCAGCGGCGTGCCCGCGCGCTCGGCGAAGCGCTGGATGAATTCGGCCATCTGCAGCCGCTTGCCGTGCAGGAACTGGTTGAAGCGCACGCGAAACTTCGCGTCGCGCGCCGCCTGCAGCTTCGCCTCGCCCCACAGCAGCGAATACTCGTCGTCGCGAAAGAGCGTCCGGTAGTACGCGAGCGCCATCGATTCCATCTGCTCGCGCGGCCCGCCTTCGTCGAAGATCGCCTCGAAATCGGCGCGCACCGAATCGTGATCGCGTTCGAGCAACTCGAGCAGCAGATCCGACTTGCTGCGGAAATTCGAATAGAACGCGCCGCGCGTGTAGCCGGCCGCCGCCGCGATGTCCTCGACGCTCGCGGCGACATAGCCTTTCTTCTGAAAAATCCGGTGCGCGGCAGTCAGCAGACGCTCGCGCGTCTGATCCCTGCTCTGCTCGCGAGTTAAGCGCTGTGGTTTCATGGCGCGAAGTCTAGCACCAACCCCCGTTCGGATTCAGCTTTGCATTCAGATACAACTGTGTATTAGAATCCGCGACAGTCTCCGAACGACCTCGTTCGCCGTTGTCCGTGCGCGCCTATGCCGGCGCCACTCGGGGCAAGCGCGCCGCGCTTGCCGGCCTCGTTCCGCTGTCACCTGCTCTGGGGGTTTCGTGATTCGCTCCGGTTCCCGCGCCGCGCTGCTCGTCGGCGCCGCGCTCGTCCTCGCCGCCTGTCATCCAAAGGAAGCCGCCGCGCCCGCGCCGCGCCCGGTCGTCACGCTGACCGCGCACGCCGACGGCGCGGCCGTCGCCGCCACGCTGCCCGGCGAAATCCAGCCGCGCTATGCGACGCCGCTGTCGTTCCGCATCGCCGGCAAGATCATCGAGCGCAAGGTGCGGCTCGGCGATATGGTGAAGGCCGGCCAGATCGTCGCGCTGCTCGATCCGTCCGACGTCGAGAAGAACGTCGCCAGCGCGCAGGCGCAGCTCGATGCGACGTCGCACACGTACGCGTTCGCGAAGCAGCAGCTCGACCGCGATCGCGCGCAGGCGCGCGAGAACCTGATCGCGACCGCGCAGCTCGAGCAGACCGAGAACAGCTATGCGTCGGCGCTCGCGCAGCGCGATCAGGCGCAGCAGCAGCTCGCCCTCGCGAAGAACCAGCTGCGCTATGCGACGCTCGCCGCCGATCACGCGGGCACCATCACCGCCGAGCAGGCCGACACCGGCCAGAACGTGTCGGCCGGCCAGGCCGTCTACCAGCTCGCATGGTCGGGCGACGTCGACGTCGTCAGCGACGTGCCCGAAACCGCGCTCGCCTCGCTCGCACCGGGCCATGCGGCGAGCGTCACGCTGCCGTCGCTGCCCGGCCGCAGCTTCACCGCGAAGGTGCGCGAGATCGCGCCGGCCGCCGATCCGCAAAGCCGCACCTACCGCGTGAAGCTCACGCTCGCGTCGCCCGATCCGGCCGTGCGCCTCGGCATGACCGCGAACGTCGCGTTCGACGGCGCGCCGGCTGCCTCGGGCGCGCCGACCGTCACGCTGCCCGCGACCGCGCTGTTCCATGACGGCCCGCGGCCGGCCGTGTGGGTCGTGCGCAGCGGCAACGACACGCTCGAGCTGCGCCACGTCGACGTCGCGCGCTTCGGCGAGCGCACCGTCACCGTGTCGCGCGGGCTGCAGCCGGGCGAGCGCGTCGTCGTGCAAGGCGTGCATACGGTCAGCGCCGGCGAGAAGGTGCGGCCGGTCGCGCCGCTGCACGCGGAGGACTTCGCATCATGAGCGGCCCTCGCGAAGAAGGCCGCTTCAACCTGTCGGCATGGGCGCTGCGCCATCAGGCGCTGGTGGTCTACCTGATCGCGCTCGCGACGCTCGCGGGCATCCTCGCCTACACGCGGCTCGCGCAATCGGAAGACCCGCCGTTCACGTTCCGCGTGATGGTGATCCGCACGTTCTGGCCCGGCGCGAGCGCGCGGCAGGTGCAGGAACAGGTGACCGACCGGATCGGCCGCAAGCTGCAGGAAACGCCGGCCATCGACTTCCTGCGCAGCTACTCGCGCCCCGGCGAATCGCTGCTGTTCTTCACGATGAAGGACTCGGCGCCCGTGAAGGACGTGCCCGAGACCTGGTACCAGATCCGCAAGAAGATCGGCGACATCGGCTATACGCTGCCGCCCGGCGTGCAGGGGCCGTTCTTCAACGACGAGTTCGGCGACGTCTACACCAACATCTGGACGCTCGAAGGCGACGGCTTCACGCCCGCGCAGCTGCACGACTATGCGGACCAGCTGCGCACCGTGCTGCTGCGCGTGCCGGGCGTCGGCAAGGTCGACTACTTCGGCGACCCGGACCAGCGCATCTTCATCGAGGTGAACAACGCGCAGCTCACGCGCCTGGGCATCTCGCCGCAGCAGCTCGGGCAGGCGCTCAACGCGCAGAACGACATCTCGTCGAGCGGCGTGCTGACGACCGCCGACGATCGCGTGTTCGTGCGTCCGAGCGGCCAGTTCGACAACGTCGCCGCGATCGCCGACACGCTGGTGCGCATCAACGGCCGCACGTTCCGCCTCGGCGATCTCGCGACCGTCACGCGCGGCTACGACGATCCGCAGGTCACGCAGATGCGCGCGAACGGCCGCGCGGTGCTCGGCATCGGCGTGACGATGCAGCCGGGCGGCGACGTGATCCGGCTCGGCCGCGCGCTCGACGCGGAATCTAAACAGTTGCAGGCGCAACTGCCCGCGGGGCTGAAGCTCACCGAGGTGTCGAGCATGCCGCAGGCGGTCTCGCATTCGGTCGACGACTTTCTCGAGGCCGTCGCCGAAGCCGTGGCGATCGTGCTGGTCGTGAGCCTCGTGTCGCTCGGGCTGCGCACCGGGATGGTCGTCGTGATCTCGATCCCGGTCGTGCTCGCGGTGACCGCGCTGTTCATGTACCTGTTCGACATCGGCCTGCACAAGGTGTCGCTCGGCACGCTCGTGCTCGCGCTCGGGCTGCTGGTCGACGACGCGATCATCGCGGTCGAGATGATGGCGGTGAAGCTCGAACAGGGCTACAGCCGCGCGCGCGCCGCCGCGTTCGCGTACACCAGCACCGCGTTTCCGATGCTGACGGGCACGCTCGTCACGGTGTCGGGCTTCCTGCCGATCGCGCTCGCGAAGTCGAGCACCGGCGAGTACACGCGCTCGATCTTCGAGGTGTCGGCGATCGCGCTGATCGCGTCGTGGTTCGCGGCCGTCGTGCTGATTCCGCTGCTCGGCTATCACCTGCTGCCCGAGCGCAAGAAGCACGCGCACGAAGCGCATCTGCCTGACGATCACGAGCACGACATCTACGACACGCGCTTCTACGCGCGGCTGCGCGGCTGGATCGACTGGTGCATCGAGCGGCGCTTCGTCGTGCTGCTGATCACCGGCGTGCTGTTCGTCGTCGCGCTGATGGGCTTCACGCTGGTGCCGCAGCAGTTCTTCCCGAGCTCCGATCGCCCCGAGCTGCTGATCGATCTGCGGCTGCCCGAAGGCGCGTCGTTCGCGGCGACGCTGCGCGAGACGCAGCGCCTCGAGAAGGTGCTCGACAAGCGGCCCGAGATCGACCATGCGGTGAACTTCGTCGGCAGCGGCGCGCCGCGCTTCTACCTGCCGCTCGACCAGCAGTTGCAGTTGCCGAACTTCGCGCAGTTCGTCGTCACCGCGAAATCGGTCGAGGCGCGCGAGAAGCTCGCGAACTGGCTCGAGACGACGCTGCGCGACCAGTTCCCGAGCGTGCGCTGGCGTCTGTCGCGCCTCGAGAACGGGCCGCCGGTCGGCTACCCGGTGCAGTTCCGCGTGAGCGGCAGCGACATCGCGACGGTGCGCGCGATCGCCGAGAAGGTCGCGGCGACGATGCGCGGCGACGCGCGCACGGTGCACGTGCAGTTCGACTGGGACGAGCCGGCCGAGCGCTCGGTGCGCTTCGAGCTCGACCAGAAGAAGGCGCGCGAGCTGAACGTGACGTCGCAGGACGTGTCGAGCTTCCTCGCGATGACGCTGTCCGGCACGACCGTCACGCAGTACCGCGAGCGCGACAAGCTGATCGCGGTCGACCTGCGCGCGCCGCGCGCCGATCGCGTCGATCCGGCGAAGCTCGCGGGCCTCGCGCTGCCGACCCCGAACGGCCCGGTGCCGCTCGGCTCGCTCGGCCGCTTCACGCCGACGCTCGAATACGGCGTGGTATGGGAGCGCGACCGCCAGCCGACCATCACCGTGCAGTCCGACGTGCAGGCCGGCGCCCAGGGCATCGACGTCACGCATGCGATCGACGGCAAGCTCGACGCGCTGCGCGCGCAATTGCCGGTCGGCTATCAGATCAACATCGGCGGCTCGGTCGAGGAAAGCGCGAAGGCGCAGAGCTCGATCAACGCGCAGATGCCGTTGATGGCGATCGCCGTGTTCACGCTACTGATGATCCAGCTGCAGAGCTTCTCGCGCGTGCTGATGGTCGTGCTCACCGCGCCACTGGGCTTGATCGGCGTGGTCGGCACGCTGCTGCTGTTCGGCCAGCCGTTCGGCTTCGTCGCGATGCTCGGCGTGATCGCGATGTTCGGGATCATCATGCGCAACTCGGTGATCCTGGTCGACCAGATCGAGCAGGACATCGCCGCCGGCCACGGACGCTTCGACGCGATCGTCGGCGCGACGGTGCGGCGCTTCCGCCCGATCACGCTGACGGCCGCCGCCGCCGTGCTCGCGCTGATTCCGCTGCTGCGCTCGAACTTCTTCGGGCCGATGGCGACCGCGCTGATGGGCGGCATCACGAGCGCGACCGTGCTGACGCTGTTCTACCTGCCCGCGCTGTATGCCACGTGGTTCCGCGTCAAGCGCGACGAACGCGACCCGCGCGACGGGCCGCCGCACGACGGCGGCGCCGCAGCCGCACCGTCGGGAGCCTGATCATGAAACCGTCGATGGATATGAAAACGACCCTCGCCCGCGCGCTGTCGGCCGCGGCCCTCGCCGGCCCGCTCGCCGGCTGCGCCTGGTTCGCGCCGAGCGGCGAGCCGCCCGCGATGCCGTCGCCCGCGCATTACGGCGCCGCACCGCAAGTGCAGCAGACGGTCGCCGCGCAGGGCGTCGCGCAACGCTTCGACGTCGGCGCGCAGCCCGTGCCCGACTGGTGGACGCAATACCGCTGCGCTGCGCTGAACGCGCTCGTCGACGAAGGGCTGCGCAACAGCCCCACGCTGAGCGCGGCCGCGCATTCGCTCGATGCCGCGCGCGAGCAATTGCGCGCGCAGATCGGCAGCTCGATGCTGCCGTCGATCGATGCGGGCGGCCAGGCCGTGCGGCAGCGCGCGCTCGGCGTGCCGATCCCCGCGCTCGGCGCGCCCACGCTGCTGTACGACACCTTCGTCGGCCAGCTGCAGGCGAGCTATACGCTCGACCTGTTCGGCGCGGCGCGCTTCGCGAACCGCGCGCTCGCCAAGCGCGTGGACGTCAGCGCGTTCCAGCTCGAGTCGGCGCGCCGCGCGCTCGCCGCGAACATCGTCACCGCGTCGATCACGGTGTCGGTGCTCAACGCGCAGATCGCGACCACCGAACGGCTCGTCGCGCTCGCCAACGATCAGGCGCACGACGCGCAACGTCGTTACGCGCTCGGCTCGGCGTCGCGCAGCGATGCGCTGAACGCGCAGCAAAGCGCGGACACCTTCGCCGCGAGCCTGCCGGCCCTGCGCCAGCAACGCGACACGGCGCGCCATGCGCTCGCGGTGCTGATCGGCCGCACGCCCGACCGGCCGCCGGCCGACCTGACGCTCGCCGATCTGCATCTGCCCGACGAGGTGCCGGTGGTCGTGCCGTCGGGCCTGCTGCACAGCCGGCCCGACATCCAGGCCGCCGAAGCCGGGCTGCGGGCCGCCGCGGCCGAAGTCGGCGTCGCGACCGCGCAGCTGTTCCCGCAGCTGTCGCTGTCGGCGGCGATCGGCCAGGGCGGCTTCAGCTGGCCGGCGATGCTGTCGGGCGGCGGCGCGATCTGGAACGTCGGCGCATCGCTGAGCCAGCCGCTGTTCCACGGCGGCGCGCTGCTCGCGCAGCGCCGGGCGGCGAAGGCCAGCTACGAGGCGGCCGTCGATCAGTACCGGCAGACCGTGCTGGCCGCGTTCCAGAACGTCGCCGATTCGCTCGCCGCGCTCGAGCACGATGCGCAGGCGCTGCAGGCGTCATCGCACGCGGCGCTGTCCGCGCAAGGCGCGTATGACGACGCGGCCGCCCGCGTGCGGCTCGGCGCGTTGCCGCCGTCGGCCGCGCGCGCGAGCGAGCTGCAGTACCGCAACGCGCGGCTCGACGAGATCCGCGCCACCGGCGCGCGCTTCGCGGATACCGCGCGTCTCTATCAGGCGATGGGTACGCCGCCGGCCGACGGCGCCGCGCGAACGGACACGGCCGCGAACGCCGGCCGCGCCGCGCCCAGCGACACCGGCAACGGCGCGGGCGCCGCCGCGCCCGACACTCCGCCCGACACCGCGCCCCGGCAGAACTGACGCCGCCGGCGCGGCACGCACCCGGCGCGCGCGAATCACCGCGCGCGCCGCGCCGCAATCTTCCGCTTGACCCTCACGTAGCGTAACGTTCGAGACTCCAGTGTGCGTACCGAACGGAGGACATCATGCGGCTGAAAGTGGGAGAACTGGCGAAACGCAGCGGGCTGACCGTCCGCACGCTTCATCACTATCACGCGATCGGCCTGCTGGCTCCTTCGGCGCGCGCCGACAACGGCTACCGGCTGTACGACCGCGACGACATCGCCCGGCTCCACCAGATCCAGGCACTGCGCCGCTTCGGGCTGTCGCTTGCCGAGATCGGCGACTACCTGAACCAGCCCGGCACGCCGCTCGTCGAGCTCGTTGCGAAGCAGATCGCGTCGCTCGAGCGCCAGCTCGCGCAGGCGGCGCAGCTGCGCGAGCGGCTCGTGCAGTTGCACGCGCAACTTGCCGCGGGCACGGAGCCGGAGCTGGCCGATTGGCTCACCACACTGGAGTTGATGACCGTGTACGACAAATACTTTTCCGAGGAAGAACTCGCGCGCATGCCGATGTACCGCAAGAGCCAGACGGGCGACGCGGAATGGGTCGCGCTCGTCGCCGACGTGCGTGCGCTGCACGACGCGGGCGTGCCGCCCGAGGACGAACGGGCGCGCGCGCTCGCCGAGCGCTGGATGACGCTGCTGGTGCGCGACACGAACAACGATCCGCGCCTGCTCGCGAAGCTGAACCTGATGCACGAGCGCGAGCCGTCGATGCAGTCGAAGATCGGTATCTCGACCGCGCTGCGCGACTACGTGCTGAAGGCGATGGCCGAAACCAAGATGCGCGTGTTCGAGAAGTACCTCGCGCCGGACGAGATCCGCTTCATGCGCGCGCACTATGGCGAGCGCGCGATGGAATGGCCGCAGCTGATCGCCGACGTGCGCGATGCGATCGACGCCGGCAGGACACCCGCTTCGCCGGAAGGCCGCGCGCTCGCGCGACGCTGGCTCGAGCTGTTCTGCAGCTACGCGGGCACCGATCCGGCCACGCACGCGAAGTTCCGCCACGCGATGGCGACCGAGCCCGCGCTGCTGAAGAACGCGTGGACCGACGAGACGCTGCTCGGCTTCATGCGGGACGCGATGGCGCAGTTGCAGACGGCCCGGCATTGAACGACGGCGGCGGCAACGCGACGGCCGCGCGACGCGGCACCGTCAATCGTCGCCGCGCGCGCCGAGCCCCAGCGCCTTCAGCCGCCGGTACAGCGTGCGCTCGCTGAGCCCCGTGCGCTCGGCCAGCGCCTTGCGCGTCCCGACGAAGCCGCTCGCGATCCGCAGCAGTTCCGCGTCGCTCGGCGGGTTGGCCGCACGCTGCGCGTCGTGCGGCAATGCCGACGCCGCGACGAGTTCGGCAGGCAGATGCTCGACGCGGATCACGCCGTCGTCGGCGAACAGGCACGCGCGTTCGAGCACGTTGCGCAGCTCGCGGATGTTGCCGGGCCAGGCATAGGCGTCGAGGCACGCGCGCGCCGCGTCGGTGAGCACGAACGGCCGCGCGCCTGCGTCGCCGCTGCCGGCGCGCGCATTGGCGATGCGCCGCAGGATCGATTCGGCGAGCAGCGCGACGTCGCCGCGGCGCTCGCGCAGCGCCGGCAGCTGGATCGGGAATGCGCTGATGCGGTAGTACAGGTCCTGACGGAACCGGCCGTCGTCGATCATCTCGCGCAGCGGCTTGTGGGTCGCGGCGACCAGCCGGAAATCGGCGCGCAGCGCCTCGACGCCGCCGACCCGGCGAAACGTCCCCGACTCGATCAGCCGCAGCAGCTTCACCTGCATCGGCAGTGGCACGTCGCCGATTTCGTCGAGGAACAGCGTGCCGCCCTGTGCGGTCTCGACCAGCCCGGGCTTGCGCTGATTGGCGCCGGTAAACGCGCCCTTCTCGTAGCCGAACAGCTCGCTCTCGAACAGCGTCTCGGCGATCCCCGAACAGTCGACCACCACGAACGGGCCCATCGCGCGTTCGCTCGCCTCGTGCAGCGCGCGCGCGAACAGCTCCTTGCCGGTGCCCGACTCGCCGAGCAGCAGCACCGGCAGCATCGACGGCGCGACGCGCTGCAGCGCGCCCAGTGCCGCATTGAACGCGTCGGCGCCGCCGACCAGCCCTTCCGCGCTCGGCTGCGCGGACGCGCTGCGCACCGTGGTCAGCCGCTCGACGAACGCGGTCACGTCGCCGCGCGCATCGAAGATCGGCCGCAACTCGACGTCGACGTGCTCGGGGCCGCGCGGCGTATGGTGGATGTGCAGCACGCGATTCAGGCTGCGCGATTCGATCGCCTGCTTCATCGGGCAGTGCTCGCCCGCCTGGTCGCACGGCACGGCGTAGTGATGCGACACCTCGAAGCAATGGCGCCCCACGTGCTCGACGCCGGCCACGCCGAATTGCCGCCGGTACGCGCCGTTCGCCGCGAGGATCCGGTAGTCGGGATCGACGACGATCATCGGCTGCGGGTCCTGCTCCAGATACGCGATCAGCGCGCGCACGTCGGGCGTCACGTCCCGCGGCTGGGCGGGAACGATCGGAATGATGTCGTGTTGATTCATGGGGAAGCTCGGTCACGGTCGCCCGACGGACTGCCAGGCCGACTGCCAATTCTGCCACGACACTGCCGCACATGGCAGTGCCGATCGGCCCGCAGCCGCGCGCGACGCCGCATGACGCACCGCCGCCCCACCTGAAACCCGATCCCAATCAAGCACTTGTCACATTGACCCCGATTACCACGTCGATTGGCACGCTTCTTGAACATGGGATACGCAATTGCAGATGCAGAACCCCAGCGAGGACATAACGTGAGCCATGCCCCCCAATTGTCGGTCGAAGGCTTCTTCGACCCGGCGACCCATACCGTCAGCTACCTGTTGCTCGATACCGGCAGCCGCGCCTGCGCGTTGATCGACAGCGTGCTCGACTACGATCCGAAATCCGGCCGCACGCGCACGGACAGCGCCGATCGGCTGATCGCGCGCGTCGCCGAACTCGGCGCGACCGTGCACTGGCTGCTCGAGACGCACGTGCACGCCGACCACCTGTCGGCCGCGCCGTACCTGAAGGCGCACGTCGGCGGCCAGATCGCGATCGGCTCGCACGTGCGCCGCGTGCAGGACGTGTTCGGCACGCTGTTCAATGCCGGCCCCGGCTTCGCGCACGACGGCAGCCAGTTCGACCGCCTGCTCGACGACGGCGACACGCTCGCGCTCGGCGCGCTGACGATCCGCGCGATGCACACACCGGGCCATACGCCGGCGTGCATGACCTACTGCGTCGACGACGCGACCCAGCGCGCGGCCTTCGTCGGCGACACGCTGTTCATGCCCGACTACGGCACCGCGCGCTGCGACTTCCCCGGCGGCGACGCGCGCACGCTGTACCGCTCGATCGCGCGCGTGCTGGCGCTGCCGGCCGATACGCGCCTGTACCTGTGCCACGACTACCAGCCCGGCGGCCGCGACGTGCAGTTCGTGACGACGGTGGCCGAGCAGCGTCAGGCGAACGTCCACGTGAAGGACGGCGTGAGCGAGGACGATTTCGTCGCCATGCGCACCGCGCGCGACGCGACGCTCGACATGCCGGTGCTGATGCTGCCGTCGGTGCAGGTCAACATGCGCGCCGGCCACCTGCCCGAACCCGAAAACAATGGCGTGCGCTACCTGAAGATCCCGCTGAACGCGATCTGACGATCTGAAGCCGAGCCGCCGCCCGACCGGAGAACCCCCGACATGAACATCCGCAAGCTGACCGACACGCTATCGGTCTCCCCCCAGATCGCCGCGACCGACCTCCCCGCGCTGCAAGCGGCAGGTGTCCGCGCGATCGTCTGCAACCGGCCGGACGGCGAAGGCTCGGACCAGCCGACCGTCGCCGAGATCCGCGCCGCCGCCGCGCCGCTCGGCATCGCCGTGCACTACCTGCCGGTCGACACGGGCAAGGTCACCGACGAGCAGGCCGCGCAGTTCGGCGTGCTGGTCGCGTCGCTCGCCGGCCCGGTGCACGCGTACTGCCGCAGCGGCATGCGCTCGGCGACACTGTGGGCGCTGTCGCAGGCCGGCTCGCGTCCGATCGACGAGATCGTCGCGACGGCCGCCAAGGCCGGCTACGATCTCGCTGCCGTCGCCTCGCGGCTCGCGCGCGGCGCGGCGCAGAGCGCACCGGCCGTCGACGCGCAGCACGACATCGTGATCGTCGGCGCGGGCGCGGCCGGCGTCGCGGTCGCATCGAGCCTGCTCGCGCGCGACGGCTCGCTCGACATCGCGGTGATCGACCCGGCCGAGATTCATTACTACCAGCCGGGCTGGACGATGGTCGGCGCGGGCGTGTTCCGGCCCGAGACGACCGCGCGCCGCATCGTCGACGTGCTGCCGCGCAGCGTGAAGCGCATCCAGGCGGCCGTCGCCGGCTTCGAGCCCGACGCGCACGCGGTCGTGCTCGACGGCTGCCGCCGCATCGGCTATCGCAAGCTGATCGTGTGCCCGGGCCTGAAGCTCGACTGGGACGCGATCGAGGGCCTCGCCGACACGCTCGGCCACAACGGCGTCACGTCCAACTATCGCTACGATCTCGCGCCGTACACGTGGCAGCTGGTGCAGGCGTTCCGCGGCGGCAATGCGCTGTTCACGCAGCCGCCGATGCCGATCAAGTGCGCGGGCGCGCCGCAGAAGGCGATGTACATGTCGTGCGATCACTGGCGGCGCAACGGCCGCCTGGGCGCGGCGAACGTCGAATTCCTGAATGCGGGCGCCGTGCTGTTCGGCGTCGCCGACTACGTGCCCGCGCTGATGGAATACGTCGAGCGCTACGACATCGCGCTGTCGTTCGGCCACAACCTGATCGCGATCGACGGGCCGGCGCGGCGCGCGACGTTCCGGCGCACGCTGCCCGACGGCAGCACGGAGACCGTCCAGCGCAACTTCGACATGATCCACGTCGTGCCGCCGCAGAAGGCGCCCGACTTCGTGCGCGCGAGCCCGCTCGCCGATGCTGCCGGCTGGATCGACGTCGACCCGACGACGCTGCGGCACAAGCGCTTCCCGGACATCTTCGCGCTCGGCGACGTCGCCAACACCACCAACGCGAAAACCGCTGCGGCCGCGCGCAAGCAGGCGCCCGTGGTCGCGCACAACGTGCTGGCGGCGCTCGGCCGCGTGCAGGGCGACGCCGCGTACGACGGCTACGGCTCGTGCCCGCTCACGGTCGAGCGCGGCAAGATCGTGCTCGCCGAATTCCTGTACGGCGGCAAGGTCGCGCCGACCTTCCCCGCGTGGCTGATCGACGGCCGGCGTCCGTCGCGGCTCGCGTGGCTGCTCAAGGAGCGCCTGCTGCCGCCGCTGTACTGGAAGGGGATGCTCAAGGGCCGCGAATGGCTCGCGAAGCCCGCGATCGCACGTTGACCGGAAGCCGATGACACCATGCTGATTTCTCTGGTACTCGGCGGCTTCGTCGGCGCCGTGCTCGGCCTCACCGGCGCGGGCGGCGGCATTCTCGCGGTCCCGGCGCTCGTCGTCGGAATGGGCTGGCCGATGCAGCAGGCCACGCCGGTCGCGCTCGTCGCGGTGGCCGGCAGCGCCGCGCTCGGCGCGCTCGAAGGGTTTCGCCGCGGGCTCGTGCGCTACCGCGCGGCGCTGTTGATGGCGCTCGCGGGCGTGCCGCTCACCACGCTCGGCGTGCGGCTCGCGCACGTGCTGCCGCAACGCGTGCTGCTCGCGCTGTTCGCGCTGACGATGCTGATCGTCGCGGCCCGTCTGCTGCGGCAGGCACTGCGCCAAGGCGCCGGCGAGCACGACGAGTCGCGCCTGTGCGTCGGCCGCGTGAATCCCGACACCGGCCGCCTCGTGTGGTCGTGGCCGGTCGGGTTCGCGCTCGCGTCCACCGGCGCGGTGACGGGACTGATGACGGGGCTGCTCGGCGTCGGCGGCGGCTTCGTGATCGTGCCGATGCTGCGCAAGTTCACGAACGTGTCGATGCACGGCGTGGTCGCGACGTCGCTGATGGTGATCGCGCTGGTCGGCACCGGCGGCGTGCTCGCGACCTTCGTGGCGGGCACGCGCGCGCCGCTCGACATGATGCTGTGGTTCACCGTCGCGACGGCGCTCGGCATGGTAGTCGGGCGCGCCGCGTCGCGGCACCTGTCCGCGCGCCACGTGCAGGCCGGCTTCGCGATCGTGCTCGTGTGCGTGGCGCTCGGCCTGCTCGCGAAGGCCGCGTTCAGCGCATAAGCCGCGCGCAGCCTGCGCTGGCGACAAAAACGCCCGGTCCGACTCATCGTCGGTGCCGGGCGTTTTGTTGTTGCCGGTTGCGCGGCAACCGGCGCGTCAGGCGGCGCTCAGGTGACACTCGAGCGCCACTCAAGCGGCGCTCAGGCCGCGAAGCCCGCCATCCGCTTGCGTTGCTGGCGCAGCATCACGACGTTCGCGATCACGACGCCGGCCGTCACCGCGACGATGAACAGCGTCGCGAGCGCGTTCATCTCCGGATTCAGGCCGAGGCGCACGCGCGAGAACACGACGAGCGGCAGCGTCGTCGAGCCGGGGCCCGACAGGAACGCCGACAGCACGAGGTCGTCGATCGACAGCGTGAACGACAGCAGCCAGCCGGCCACCAGCGCCTGCGAAATCAGCGGCAGCGTGATCGTGAAGAACACCTTCAGCGGCGTCGCGCCCAGATCGAGCGCGGCTTCCTCGAGCGACGGGTTCAGCTCGCGCACGCGCGACTGCACGATGATCGCGACGTACGAGATGCACAGCATCACGTGGCCGAGCCAGATCGTGAACACGCCACGCTCGGCCGGCCAGCCGATCCACTTCGCGAGCTCGATGAACAGCAGCAGCAGCGAGATGCCCTGGATCACCTCGGGGATCACGAGCGGCGCGTTGATCATCCCGCTGAACAGCGCGAAGCCGCGGAAGCGCCCCATCCGCGCGAGCACGAAGCCGGCCCAGGTGCCGATGAACACCGACGCGAACGCGGTCAGCACGCCGATCTTCAGCGACAGCCACGCGGCCGCGAGCAGCTCGTCGTCCTGCACGAGCGCCGCGTACCAGCGCAACGAGAAGCCCGACCACACGGTGACGAGCTTCGACTCGTTGAACGAGTAGACGATCAGGCTGACGATCGGGATGTAGAGGAACGCGAAGCCGGCGAACAGCGCCGCGAACTGCAGGAAACGATTCGGCTTCATCGACGGCGGCCCTCCTGCTCCTTCGCCTGGAAGTGCTGGAACATCGCCATCGGCACGAGCAGCAGCAGCACCATCGCGCAGGTCACGGCCGACGCCATCGGCCAGTCTGCGTTGTTGAAGAACTCATTCCACATCACGCGGCCGATCATCAGCGTGTTCGCGCCGCCGAGCAGCTCCGGAATCACGTACTCGCCGACCGCCGGGATGAACACCAGCAGGCAGCCCGCGATGATCCCGTTCTTCGACAGCGGCAGCGTGATCTGCACGAACGCCTTCCACGGCCGCGCGCCGAGGTCGTACGCCGCCTCGAGCAGACGCAGGTCCATCTTCACGAGGTGCGCGTACAGCGGCATCACGAGGAACGGCAGATACGAATACACCATGCCGATATAGACCGCGTAGTTGGTGCGGTACAGCTCGATCGGCGTGTGCGTCAGGCCGACCCACATCAGGAAGTTGTTCAGCAAGCCGTTGTTCTTGAGGATCCCGATCCACGCGTACACGCGGATCAGGAACGACGTCCAGAACGGCAGCATCACGCCCATCATCAGCAGGTTGCGCGTGGCCGGGTTCGAGCGGGCGATGTAGTACGCCATCGGATAGCCGATCAGCAGGCACAGCAGCGTCGTGATCGCGGCCACCACGACCGAGTTCACGTAGGTCGCGAAGTACAGGCTGTCGGTGAGCAGGAACGCGTAGTGCGACAGGTTCAGCGCGATGTGCAACACGCCGTCCGTATACGACGCGAGCTCCGTGTACGGCGGGATGCCGAGCTGCAGCTCCGCGAAGCTGATCTTCACGACCAGCACGAACGGCACGAGGAAGAACAGCACGAGCCACGTGTACGGCCCCGCGACGACCGCCGTGGCGCCCGTCAGGTTGAAGCGCCGCACGGGCCACGAGAACATCGACTTGAGCGCGTTCATGACGTCAGCACCACGCCGGCGGTCGCGCTCCAGCGCACGTAGATCTCGTCGCCGAGCGCGGGCGTTTCGAGCTCGCTGATCGCGAGGCTCGACACGTTCGCGATCACCGTCTTGCCCGCGTCGAGCTTCACGTGATACAGCGAATAGCCGCCCATGTACGCGACGTTGGCGATCCGGCCGTGCGCCCAGTTGAACGCGCCTTCGGGCGGCTTGCGGGTCAGCGCGATGCGCTCGGGGCGCACCGACACCGTGACCGGCATCCCGAGCGGGCCGGTGATGCCGTGGCTCACGTACAGCCGGCTCGGCAGCTCGGGCGATTCGATGTACACGTAGTCGGGTTCGTCCTCGACGGTGATGCCCTCGAACAGGTTCGTCGAGCCGATGAACTCGGCCGAGAAGCGGCTGTTCGGATATTCGTAGACCTCGCTCGGCGAGCCGATCTGCACGATCTGCCCTTCGCTCATCACCGCGAGCCGGTTGGCCATCGTCATCGCCTCTTCCTGGTCGTGCGTGACCATGATGCAGGTGACGCCGACCTTCTGCAGGATGTTGACGAGCTCGATCTGCGTACGCTGGCGGATCTGCTTGTCGAGCGCCGACATCGGCTCGTCGAGCAGCAGCACCTTCGGACGCTTGACCAGCGAGCGTGCGAGCGCGACGCGCTGCTGCTGGCCGCCCGACAACTGATGCGGCTTGCGCTTCGCGTACTTGCTCATCTGCACGAGCTCGAGCGCGGCGGCCACGCGCTCCTTCAGCTCGGCCTTCGGCGTGCCTTCCTGCTTCAGGCCGTACGCGACATTCGCCTCGACCGACATGTGCGGGAACAGCGCATACGACTGGAACATCATGTTCACGGGCCGCTTGTACGGCGGCATTTGCGCGAGGTCTTCGCCGTCGATCAGGATCTTGCCCGACGTGACCGTCTCGAGGCCGGCGAGCATCCGCAGCAGCGTCGACTTGCCGGAACCCGAGCTGCCCAGCAGCGCGAACAGCTCGCCCTGGCGCACCGTGAGGTTCACATTGCGGACCACTTCGGTTTCGCCGAACTTCTTGACGACGTCGACGATCTGGACAAAGTTCTCCGCGCGCGACGCGGCGCCGGAAGAAGGAACGAAGGACGGCGCACCCGCGACCGGCGCGCCCGACTGGCTATTCATGATGTGCTGCTTCTCTCCTGCGTTTGACGAACAAAGCCCCCGGGGACACCAGGGGCTTCATGACTGCTGGCTCACCGCGGCGCGCGTCAGCGGCCCGATTTCAGCTCGGTCCACAGACGGGTCTGCAGACGCTGGATTTCAGGCGGCAGCGGCTTGAGCAGGAACAGCGTCTTCACGACGTCGGCCGGCGGATAGACGGCCGGGTCGTTCGCGACGTCCGGGCGCACGTACTTGCGCGCTTCGGCGTTCGCGCTCGGGTAGTACACGGCGTTGGTGATCGCCGCGTGCACCTTCGGATCCTCGATGTAGTTGATCCATTGCAGCGCGGCGTCCTTGTTCTTCGCGTCCTTCGGGATTGCCATCACGTCGAACCACACGGGCGCGCCGCCCTTCGGGATGTAGTACTCGACCTTGTACGGCTTCTTCGCTTCGACCGCGCGATGCTTCGCGATCACGACGTCGCCCGACCAGCCGAACGCGAAGCAGATGTCGCCGCCGACCAGGTCGTTGATGTAGCCCGACGAGTTGAACTGCGTGATGTACGGACGGATCTTCTTCAGCACGTCCATCGCGGCCTTGTAGTCGGCCGGGTTCGTGCTCATCGGATCCTTGCCGATGTAGTGCAGCGCCGCCGCGAACATCTGGTCCGGCGCGTCGAGCACCGACACGCCGCAGGTCTTCAGCTTCGAGATGTTTTCCGGCTTGAACAGAATGTCCCAGTTGTCGAGCGGCACCTTGCCGAGCGCCTGCTGCGCCTTCGTCAGGTTGTACGCGAGACCGGTCGTGCCGTATGCCCACGGCACCGAATACTTGTTGCCCGGATCGGCGCCGGCGACCAGCGCCATCAGCTGCGGATCGAGGTACTTGAGGTTGGGGAGCTTCGACTTGTCGAGCGGCGCGAAGATGCCGGCCGCGATCTGCTTGCCCGCGTAGTTGCTGGTCGGCACGACGATGTCGTAGCCCGAGCTGCCGGTGAGCAGCTTCGCCTGCAGCGTGTCGTCGCTGTCGTAGTTGTCGTAGCGGACCTTGACGCCCGTCTGCTTCTCGAAGTTCGGGATCGTGTCCTTCGCAATGTAGTCCGACCAGTTATAGACATTGAGCTGCGTATCCTTCGCCGCCGCCGCCGATGCACCCACGCACAGCGCGAGCGCTGCGAACCGGCCCACTACTTTTGCTTTCATCCCGCTCTCCCTCCGACCGGACCGTTTGTCCGGCTGCCGTCTGCCTCATCATGGCGGCGCAGTTGGGCGCGCCGCCCCCCGAAAACCCCGAACGCTATCATCATTCGCGCCCGGTCACAAAAAAATCATGCCCGTGTCGCGCAAACGGAACACATTGCCGCCACCGGCCGCTCAGGCGGCGCGCGCAGCAACGCATCCCGGGGAATTCTATCGGGTAATCGGCGTCTGTCCATGGGGAAAACAAGGCGGCGGTGAATCGGCGTGCGAGTCGTGCTTGCGGGCGCGCAGGGCACGCCAAGGTTGCGATCGGGTCGCGAGCGCGTAGGCGCTCAGTGGGTGACGTCGCCGCATGCCGTGCCGTGCTGGACGGCCGATGTGGATCGGCGCCCGGTCAGCCGCACGCGCGGTCGGGCGACGCGCCGTGCGCCCGGATGGCGGCTCGCCCGGGTCGAGCCATGCCGATGCATTAAAATGACGCCCCGTCGACTCCACCGCGCGAACCCTTCAGATGGCCTCCAATCTCCACGACCTGCCCGACAGCCCCTGCATCGGCGTGTGCTCGACCCTGTTCGACGAAGTGTGCAAGGGGTGCGGCCGTACGGCCGCCGAGGTATCGAACTGGGTGTTCCTCAGCGACGAAGAAAAGCGCGCCGTGTGGGAACGCATCACGCGCGACGGCACCGCGATGCGCTTCCAGTACGACAAGCTGTAAGACGACGCGCGTCGATACGTACCGCTCGCGCGGCCCGTGAACGGCAACGCCGCTGCCGGTTAATCGCGACGCCGGCGTGTTCCGGCAGCGCGACGTACGCGTCCCGCTTGCCGCCGCGCGCTGCGTGCCCCCGGCTCTGCCCGCAACGGCGCTGCATAAAAAAAGAGCGGCATGCCGACTGCCATGCCGCCAACCCCAACTCAGTTTGTTGCTCTGCTCGCTTAGAACTTCATCCCGACGCCGATACCGACGATCAGCGGATCGATGTGCAGCGTGCCGATGCCCTTGTCGCCGAGCGTCGCGTCGGTGCTCATCCAGATCTTCTTCAAGTCGACGTTCATGAACACCTTCTTGGTGAGTTGCACGTCGACGCCGAACTGCAGCGCCGGACCGAAGCTGCTCTTGTTGATCGACACGCCCTGACCGCCGACATTCAGACCGTTGTTGTAGAAGTACGTGTAGTTCAGACCCGCACCGACATACGGACGCACCTTGCCGGCGTGATTGAAGTGGTATTGCAGCAGCAGCGTCGGCGGCAGCACGCCCACGCCGCCGAGATTGCCCAGGCTCGACGTGACCTGATGGCGCGACGTGCCGAGGATCAGCTCGACCCCCAGGTAGTCGCGGATCATGTACGTGAAGTCGAGTTCAGGCACGATCGCGTTGTTCACGCCGGTGTTGATCGCGCCCAGCGTGTCGCTGCCGCGCTCGTTCGGCTGAATGCTGATCGCGCGCAACCGCACCAGGACGTCACCCTGATTGATACCGTCGCCCGCGGAAGCCGCGTGGGACAGCGAAGGCATCGCGATAAGGCTGGCCGCGACGGCGGTGGTGGTGACAAATGTTTGAATCGCTTTATGCATGGTACGGACCCCCAAAGAATGGATACCATTCTCCCAATAGGGTCTTTTTTTCATCTTGATATCGATCAAGCGAGCGTAAACATGGGGCGGTTTGCCGCAGGCTCTGCGACACGGCCCGTCAGCAACAGCTCGAGCAGATCGCGCACGCTGCGGATCGCCGTGCCGAACGGCAGCGCTTCGCGCCCGCGGAAGAACAGCCCGTTCGCAACGTCGCCGCGCAACGCGGCCGCGAGCCGCGTGTCGATGCAGAAGTGCCCGAACTTCTCGATGCCGTCGCGCAACCCGCATACGCTCAGGCATTCGAGCGCGGTCGGACAGCGTTGCTTGAACGCACCGAGCTTGCTGCGGATGCGCGCCTCGTTACGCAGGTATCGATCGAGCCAGGGAGTTCGGACCGCGCGCGCCGGCAGCCCCGTCACGCTGACGAATTCGACGATGTCGTCGGGCACCGCATCGGCCAGCACGCGCTTGAAGTTCGGATGCGCATCGCCTTCTTCCGTCACCGCGAACGGCGTCCCGATCTGCACGCCGTTCGCGCCGGCCGCGAGCGCCGCGCGCACCGCGTCGTGGCTGCCGATCCCGCCCGCAACGATCAGCGGGATCGTGTCCCGCTCGAGTCCTAGCGTGGCCATCACCTGCGCCGTCTCGTCGAGCACGCGCGCAAAATCGAATCGGGCGTCGTGCATGTCGTCGATCTGCGTGACGCCGAGGTGGCCGCCCGCATAGGCCGGATGCTCGATCACGATCGCGTCGGGCAGCCGGCCCTTCTTCATCCATTTCTTCAGCACCAGCGCGATTCCGCGGCTGTCCGACAGAATCGGAATCAGCGCGATGTCGTGGCCCTGGGTGAGATCGGGCAGATCGAGCGGCAGGCCCGCGCCCATCACGATCGCGTCCGCGCCCGCGTCGCACGCGACGCGCACGTAGTCCGCATGGGCGCTCACCGCCTTCATCACGTTGACGGCGATCATCCCGCGCCCTTCGCTGTAAGTCTTCGCGAGGCGAACCTCGCGCGCGAGCGCCTCGAGGTTCGCGGCCTCGAGCGTCGCCCGGTCGGGATGCGCGCGACAGCGCGCGAGCAGATCCGCGTGGTGATGACGCAGGTCGATGCTCGCGATCGTGCCGAGCGCGCCCTCGCGCGCGACGGTGCCCGCAAGGCGGTGCGCGGACACGCCTACGCCCATGCCGCCCTGCACCACCGGCAGTAGCGTGCGCCCGCGAATCGTGAGCGGCGGGAAGGGAGTGGGTACGGTCATCTGGAGCCTCGTCGAAACATCGGAACAGCGATGATCGACGATCCACCGGTGTGCATCTTGATGGCCGTCAACAAAAAAACGGCACGCGAGCGTGCCGTGGCGAGCGATGCGGCGTGAAACGCGTCAGGACGGATTCGCCGGCCTGAGCTGCATCGACTTGTATTCCAGGTACTCCTCGAGCCCGTACACGCCGTTCTCGCGGCCGTAGCCCGACTGCTTGTAGCCGCCGAACGGCGCGGCGCTGTTCCAGCTGCCGCCGTTGATGTCGACCTGCCCGGTGCGGAGCCGGCGCGCGACGCGCAGCGCCCGCTCGTCGCTGCCCGCCCATACCGCGCCGCCCAGCCCGTACGGCGTGTCGTTCGCGATGCGCACCGCTTCGTCTTCGTCGCGATACGTGATGATCGACAGCACCGGCCCGAAGATTTCCTCCTGCGCGATCGCCGACGTCGGGTCGACGCGGCCGAACACCGTGGGCTTCACGAAGAAGCCCTTCGTCAGCCCGTCGGGCAGGCCCGTGCCGCCCGTCACGAGTTCGGCGCCGTCGTCGATGCCGCGCTGGATGTAGGCCTGCACGCGCTGCTGCTGCACGGCCGACGCGAGCGCGCCGAGGCGCGTCGTCTCCTGGCGCGGGTCGCCCGCGACATAGGCTTCGGCGGCCGCCTTCGCGAGTGCGCGCGCGTCGTCGTAGCGCGCGTGCGGCACCAGCATGCGCGTGTGCGCGGAACAGGTCTGGCCTGCATTGAGGAAGCACGCGTTGACCGTGCCCTTCACCGCCGCCGGGAAATCGGCATCGTCGAGGATCACCGCTGCCGACTTGCCGCCGAGCTCCAGCGCGACGCGCTTGACGGTCGCCGCCGCCAATTCGGCCACGCGCTTGCCGGCGCGCGTCGAACCGGTAAACGACACCATGTCGACCTCGGGATCGGTGGCCAGCACCTCGCCGACCACCGGGCCGTATCCGCACACGAGGTTGAACACCCCGGCCGGCAACCCGGCTTCGTGGATCGCCTCGGCGAGCATGAACGCATTGAGCGGCGCGACCTCGGACGGCTTCAGGACGACCGTGCAGCCGGCCGCGAGCGCCGGCGCGACTTTCAGCGTGATCTGGTTGAGCGGATAGTTCCACGGCGTGATGGCCGCGACGACGCCCACGGGCTCGCGCACCACCAGCGAATTGCCGACCTTCGCCTCGAATTCGAACGACTCGGCGAGTTTGGCGTATGCCTTCCAGTTGTAGACCGGCGCGCCGACCTGGATCGCGCGCGACAGCTTGATCGGCATCCCGACCTCGCCGGTGATCGATTGGGCGAGCTCCTCGCTGCGGGTCTGCAAGCGCTCGACGATCCTGCGCAGGTAGCCGGCGCGCGTCGCGGGCGGCGTCGCGGCCCACGCGTCGAAGGCGGCGCGCGCCGCGCGGACCGCGTGCCGTGCGTCCGTCGCCGCACCTTCGGGAATCCGGCCGAGCACCGCCTCGGTGGCGGAATCGATCACGTCGATGGTGCCGGCTCCGGCCGGTTTGCACCATGCGCCGTCGATGTAGAACTGATCGTAGATTTTCATCGCTTCCTGTCTCCCGGAAAACGGCCATTCTAACGACGGTGCGACGGGTGCGGCGACGCGTGGGAAGCCGACGCGGCCGACCCGCTGCGGGCGCGCGGTGGGGCTGCGGTGCGCGCGCCGCCGGCCCCGCGTTCGACCCTCTGAGCCGAGCCCGCGACGCCGGTGCGCCAGGTGGCGCGCATCGTGCTATGTTTTTAGTATCGGCGCCGGCCGCTGCACGCCGCGCCACCCGGAATCGATGCCTTTCGTGAGCGCTGCCATGACCGACGCATCCCGTACCCTCGGCTCGCAAGACCGCCTCGAGCTGCTGTGCTGGCTCACCTGCGGCAATCTCGGCGCGTTTTATCTGAATGAATGCTGGCCGGACGCGGCGTTCCAGGTTCAGGCCGCGCACCGCTGGCTCGACCGCCATCGCCGGCAGTCCGACTGGCTCGCGCTCGCGAAGCTGGCCGCGCTCGCGCAGGACATCGCGAAACGGCACGCGAGCTTCGTCGACGCATCCTGGGCGCGCGACGCCGTCGAGGAGATCGTCGATACCGATGATCTCGACTACCGCGCGAAACTCGTGCAGCGGGTGTACGAAGACTGCTGCAAGGCACTCGCCGACAAACGGCTCGCCGACTAAGCGTCGGCGCACGCACGCGCCGGCGTGCGCGTCACGCGATCGGCAGCCGCTGCGTCGATTTCAGCTGCCGCAGCGACAGATTCGAGCGAATGCTCAGCACGCCAGGCAGCTTGCGCAATACCCTTTCGACGAAATGGCTGTAGTCGTCGAGATCGGCTGCCACGACCTGCAGCAGGAAATCCGCTTCGCCGGTCGTGTTGTCGCAGGCGAGCACGTTCGGGCTCGCCTGGATCAGGCGCTCGAACTCCGCGGTCACCGCCTCGCTGTGCTGCGTGCAGACGATCTGCACGAACGCCATCACGCCGAACCCCAGCTTTCTGCGATCGAGCCGCGCGTGATAACCGGCGATCAGCCCCGCTTCCTCGAGCCGGCGCAGCCGGCGCCAGCACGACGTCTCGCTCAGCGAGAACGCTTCCGCCAGGCGCGCGTTCGACACGCGCCCGTCCTGCTGCAGCATGTCCAGCATGCCGCGATCGATCCTGTCCAGCTGCTCCATGAAAGCTCCTTGCGGCAATCGCACGATCGTCGCAAGGCTATCTCAGAATCGTGCGCTTCTCAATCGCAAGACGAAAGAACAATCCACCATTGTCGCGCTATATTGAAAGAGTCATTCGACCCAGGAGGAGATCGTGAAAGCAGTCGTTTATGAAGCGTTCGGCGCGGCGCCGCGGCTGATGGACGTGGACGATCCGAGGCCGGCACCCGACGGCGTCGTGATCGAGGTGAAGGCGACCGGCGTGTGCCGCAGCGACTGGCACGGCTGGATGGGACACGATCCGGACATCGTGCTGCCGCATGTGCCGGGCCACGAACTGGCGGGCGTGGTGGTCGCGACGGGCGCGGCGGTCACGCGCTGGAAGGCCGGCGACCGCGTGACGGTGCCGTTCGTCGGCGGCTGCGGCCATTGCCCGGAATGCCACTCTGGCAATCAGCAGGTCTGCGAGCGCCAGTTTCAGCCCGGCTTCACGCACTGGGGCTCGTTCGCGCAATACGTCGGCATCCACCACGCGGACCTGAACCTCGTGCGGCTGCCCGATGCGCTCGACTTCCCGACCGCGGCGAGCCTCGGCTGCCGGTTCGTGACGTCGTTTCGCGCGGTCGTCGACCAGGGGCGCACGTCGGCCGGCCAGTGGGTGGCCGTGCACGGCTGCGGCGGCGTCGGCCTGTCGGCGATCATGATCGCGAACGCGATCGGCGCGAACGTCGTCGCGATCGACATTTCCGAGCGTGCCCTAACGCTCGCGCGCGCGCTCGGCGCGGCGGCGACCGTCGATGCGTCGCAGGTGACGGACGTCGTCGACGCGGTGAAGGAGATCACGCGCGGCGGCGCACACGTCTCGCTCGATGCGCTCGGCCATCCGACCACCTGCTTCAACTCGATCAGCAACCTGCGCCGGCGCGGCAAGCACGTGCAGGTCGGGCTGATGCTCGGCGAACACGCGACGCCGGCCGTGCCGATGAGCAAGGTGATCGCGCACGAACTCGAGATTCTCGGCAGCCACGGGATGCAGGCGCATCGCTACGGCGCGATGCTCGACATGGTGCATGCCGGCAAGCTCGCGCCGGAGCGCCTGATCGGCAAGGAAATCAGTCTCGGCGAGTCGATCGACGCGCTGATGAACATGGATCGGTTCGAAGGCGCCGGAGTGACGGTGGTGACGGATTTTTCGGGCTGAGGGGGGCTAACGGTTAGCGGTTCACGATTCATGGCCGCCGTGCTCGCATATCTCAACGGGTGTACGCACCGCCCGCCCGCTTATTGCCGCACGCCCACAAACGCAAAAAAGCCCGCCAGGCATTCATCTGGCGGGCTTCACGCGAATCGGTGCGGGCACGATCGCCCGTGCGATTACTCCTGCCCCTGGCTCGCGAGGAACTCCTCGTAATTCCCGCCGAAGTCGAACAGCGTGCCGTCGGTACGCACTTCGATGATCCGGTTCGCCAGCCCGCTCACGAACTCGCGGTCGTGCGACACGAAGATCAGCGTGCCTTCGAACTGCTCGAGCGCGATCTGCAGCGACTCGATCGACTCCATGTCCATGTGGTTGGTCGGCTCGTCCATCAGCAGCACGTTGTGGCGGCCCAGCATCAGCTTGCCCCAGATCATGCGGCCCTTCTCGCCGCCCGACAGCACCTTCACCGACTTCTTGATGTCGTCCGCCGAGAACAGCAGGCGGCCGAGCGTACCGCGCACCATCGTTTCGTCGTCGCCGTCCTTGCGGTACTGATCGATCCAGTCCATCAGCGTGATGTCGTCCGGGAACTCCTCGTAGGTGTCCTGCGGCATGTAGCCGACGTTCGCGTTCTCGGCCCACTTCACGGTCCCGTGGTCGAGCGGCAGATTGCCGAGCAGCGCGCGCAGCAGCGTCGTCTTGCCCGCGCCGTTCTCGCCGATGATCGCGATGCGCTCGCCCGGCTGCACGGACAGATTGAAATTCTGGAAGATCGTGCGCTCGTACTTCTTCGTGATCTCCTCGGCCACCACCGCGACGTTGTGCAGCTTCTTGTCAAACTCGAAACGAATGAACGGGTTCTGACGCGACGACGGCTTGAATTCCTCGATCTTGATCTTGTCGATCTGCTTCGCGCGGCTGGTCGCCTGACGCGCCTTCGACTTGTTCGCCGAGAAGCGGCGCACGAAGTCCTGCAGCTCGGCCACGCGCTCCTTCGCGCGCGCGTTCGCCGCGGCCTGACGCTCGCGCGCCTGCGCCGATGCGAGCATGTAGTCGTCGTAGTTGCCCGGCCAGACCTTCAGCGTGCCGAAGTCCATGTCGGCCATGTGCGTGCACACCGAGTTCAGAAAGTGACGATCGTGCGAGATGATGATCATCGTCGAGTTGTACTCGTTGAGCGTGTGCTCGAGCCAACGGATCGAGTTGATGTCGAGGTTGTTGGTCGGTTCGTCGAGCAGCAGCACGTCCGGCTTCGAGAACAGCGCCTGCGCGAGCAGCACGCGCAGCTTCCAGCCCGGCGCGACGTCGGCCATCGTGCCGTTGTGGAACTTCTCCTCGATGCCGATGCCCAGCAGCAGCGCGCCCGCGCGCGCCTCGGCGTCGTAGCCGCCGTATTCGGCGAACTTGCCCTCGAGCTCCGCCGCGTGCATGTAGTCGTCGTCGGTCGCCTCGGGGTTCGCGTAGATCGCGTCGCGCTCGGTCATCGCGGCCCACATTTCGGTGTGGCCCATCATCACCACGTCGAGCACGCGCACGTCCTCGTACGCGAACTGGTCCTGGCGCAGCTTGCCCAGGCGCACGTTCGGCTCCAGCGCGACGTTGCCGCCGCTCGGCTCGAGGTCGCCGCCGAGGATCTTCATGAAGGTGGACTTACCGCAGCCGTTCGCGCCGATCAGACCATAGCGGTTGCCCTCGCCGAATTTGACCGAGATGTTCTCGAACAAGGGCTTCGGCCCGAATTGCATCGTGATGTTGGCAGTAGAAAGCACGGCAGGTCCCGTAAGAGAGAAATCGACGGAAAACCGTGTATTTTAGCAGGTGTCGGCGAAACTGCCGACCGCGCCGTTCCGGCCCCGCCAGCCGGCGCGCTGCGCCGCGCGCCCGGCCGGCCGTCGCGTCACTTGCCGGCCTTCTGCGCGTGCTTCTGCGCCGTCTTCGCGTTCATCTGCCCGAACAGCTCCGAGCACGGCACGTCGCGGTTGTTGCTCGGCGCGATCAGCGGAATCAGCGCCGCGAACGGGTTGATCAGCCCGAGCCCGACCATCGCGCCGGCCCGCAGCGCGAGCGCGCCGGCGTCGACGCCGACCTTCGGGTTCTTGAACGTGCCCTTCGCATACAGCGGCGAGCGCAGCGAGAACACCCGGAAGCCCTTCGTATGCGGATGGATCTTCAGGTCGATCGACTCGTCGCGCAGATTGATCGGGCCGTCGACGTTGATGAGCGCGTCGTCGGTGTCGAGTGCGAACACCTTCGGGTCGAGCATGCCGTCCTTCGCGACGAAATCGATCGCCGCGCAATTGATGTTGACGTCGCGATTGCCGAACAGCTTCTCGTAGACGACGTTCGCGACGTTCAGCCCCGCCGCCTCCATCAGCAGGCGGCTGATGCGGCCGTCGGTGACGAGCGCCTTCACTTCGCCGGTCGACGTCGCGGCGAGCGCGGCCGGCGAATTGCCGGTCGCCGACAGCGACGCGTCGCCGTTGATCTCGCCGAGCGCGGTCTGCATCACTTTCTGCGTCGGGAACAGCTGCTTGAGCTTCAGGTGCCGCGCGGCCAGCGTGAAGCGGCCCTTGAGCGGCGTGCGGCTGCCGTCCAGCCGCGCATCGGTCGCGAGCGTGCCGCCTGCGACGCCGAACTGCAACGGCTCGAGCGACAGCACGCCGTCCTGCAGCAGGATGTGCGTGTACAGATCGGTGATCGGCAACTGCGGGCTCTTGATCAGCTTGCGGCCGGTGAACTTCACATCGGCGTCGATCGCGCTCCAGCGCTCGGTGCGGAATGTCGCGACCGGCAGCACGCGGTCGGCCGGCTGGCGCGTCGTGTCGCCGCGCTTCGCCTTGCTCGCGGCGGTGTCGGCGCCGATGACCGGCGCGAGGTCGGAAAACTGCAGCAGGTTCGACACGAGCTCGCCGGACAATTTCGGCCGCGGCTCGCGCTGCGCCCACACGAGCGTGCCGCCGAGATCGCTGCCGCCGACGCGGCCGTTGAAGTTCTCGTAGCGGAACGTGCTCGCATGTTGCTTGAAGTTGCCGATCAGACGGCCTTCGGTCGCGTACGGCGGCGTGTCGGGCAGCGTGATGCCGGTGAGCTGATAGAGATGCGACATCGACGTGCCCTGCAGCCACAGGCGCAGATCGATCGCCGCGAGATGCATCGGGTCCGTCAGCGTGCCGACGATCGCGAGCCGCGTGTCGCCGGCCTTCACGTCGGCTTGCAGCGGAAACGGCTGCGTCGCGTTCTCGACCGCGAGCACGCCGCCGACCTTGCCGGTGCCGCTGACCGGCGCGTTCTTGTAGCGGCCATCGACCTTGAGCCCGAACGCATAGGTCGGACCGGACGACTGCGCGGACGCAGTGGCGCCCGAGGCAGCACGCGCACTAGACGCACTAGACGCAGCGGACGCCTGCACGACCGCTGACGCAGACGAAGCCGAAGCCCCCGAAGCAGCCGCCGCTCCGCTCGCCCCCGACGCTGCATCGGCATTGGCCTTCGCGCTGAGCTGCGCGGCGCCGCGCTTGCCGACGCGCTGCGCGGACGCGGCGCGCGACGTCTGTTCCTGCTGCTTGAGCACGTCGCCGAGCGGTATCGGCTTGCCGAGCGTATCGACCGCGATCGTCAGATCGGCTTTCGTGATCGCATCGCGATAGACGATCGTGCCTTTGGCGAACGCGAAGCTCTTGAGCCGCACCTGCCACTTCGACGGTTGCCCCGACTGCTTGAATTGGAAGGTCCACGTGTTGCGGCCGTCGGCGAGCCGCTCGAGGTCCACCGCGGGATTGACCACGTCGATCGACGGAATGACGATCTGATGCGCGAACAACGGCAGAATCGCGAGATCGAAATGCGCCGCGTCGAGCGTGACGAACTTCTGGCCTTGCGCCCAGTCGGGATTGCCGATCTCCAGCTGCGTCGCCGACAGGCTCGGCCACGGCACCCACGCACGCCAGCCGGTTTCGCCGATCGGGCGGCGCCAGCCGAGCTTCAGATCGCCGTTGATCGCGAACGGACGGCCGAGCGCCGCGCTCACGTGTTCGTTGACCCACGGCTTCGCGCGGTTCCAGTCGAACGTGAAGATGAAGATGCCGGCCGCCGCGATGATCACCGCGACGATACCGACGATCCATGCAGCCGATTTGCCGATGGTGCGGGCGAGCGTCATGGCGGTTCCGTCGTTGTTCTGCAGAGTTGGCGCGCCATGTCGGGCCACTTGCGCGAGCGCACAGAGCACGACACCGGCGGCTTTTCAATCGGTATTATGGCGCACGCTCGCGCCACGCTTCGGCGCCATTAACGCTTTTTTTCATTTTCGACATGACCGCCCCGACCGCTCTCATCGACGCGCAGCAGATCACGCGCCGCGACGCGACCAACGGCAAGACGCTGCTGGCGCCGACCGACCTCAGCGTCGCCGCAGGATCGCGAATTGCTATCACGGGGCCATCGGGCTCCGGCAAGAGCGTGCTGTTGCGCGCCCTCGCGCTGCTCGATCCGCTCGATGGCGGCCAGCTCCTCTGGCGCGGCGCGCGCATCAAGCGCGGCGCAATTCCGCGCTACCGGCGCAGCGTCGCTTATGTGCGTCAACGCGCGGCGCAGATGGACGGCACGGTCGATGCGCAGCTGCGCTATCCGTACGCGCTCGCGGTCTATCGCGACGCGGCGTACGACCGCGCGCGCGCCGAAGCGCTCGCCGCGCGCGCCGGCCGCGGCGCGGATTTTCTCGACAAGCGTGCGAGCGAGCTGTCGGGCGGCGAAGCGCAGATCGTCGCGCTGCTGCGCGTGCTGCAACTCGAGCCCGACGTGCTGCTGCTCGACGAGCCGACTTCGGCGCTCGACCCGGCGTCCGCGCGCGCGATCGAAGCGCTCGTCGCCGCGTGGTTCGATGCGGCGCCCGCTGCGCGCGCATACCTGTGGATCTCGCACGATCCCGCGCAGGCCGCGCGCATCGGCACGATCCAGCTAGTGATGCAGGCCGGCGTGCTGCACGCGGCCAACCCGACGGAGTGTGCGCAATGAGCCCGACGCTGCAGGACCTGAGCCTCGTCGACGTCGGCATCGCGGCCGGGCTCGTCGCGATCAACGGCGCGATCTCGGCGGCGCTGTCGCTCGGCCTGGGCCGCCGGCTCGCGCTCGCGGCCGTGCGCACCGTCGTGCAGTTGCTCGCCATCGGCTACGTGCTGGGCTGGGTGTTCGGTCATCCGCACTGGAGCGTCGTGTTGCCGCTCACCGCGCTGATGACGCTGATCGCCGGCTTCGCGGGCGCCGGGCGCGGCAAGCACGCCTACCGCGGCCAGCGCGTCGACAGCATCGCGTCGATCTGGTTCAGCAGCTGGATCGTCGCGGCGATCGGGTTGTTCGTCGTGATCCGCATCCATCCGTGGTACACGCCGCAATATGCGATCCCGATCCTCGGGATGATTCTCGGCAATACGCTGACCGGCGTATCGCTCGGCGTCGAGCGGATGATGGAGGAGCTGACCGCCAGGCGCGATCGCGTCGAGACCGCGCTCGCGCTCGGCGCGACGCGCTGGGAAGCCGCGCAGGACGCCGCGCGCCAGGCCGTGCGCGCCGGCATGGTGCCGACGCTGAACCAGATGGCCGTGGTCGGCGTCGTGAGCCTGCCGGGGATGATGACCGGTCAGGTGCTCGCCGGCCAGTCGCCGCTGCAGGCCGTGCGCTACCAGATCGTCATCATGTTCCTGATCGCGGCCGCATCCGCGCTCGGCACCGTCGGCGCCGTGTTGCTGACGTATCGCCGGTTGTTCTCGCCCGACCATCGCTTCATTGCGTCGCGGCTCGAGGAACGCAAGTCGTGACGCGTGACGCGGCAAGGCCGCCGCGCGCGCATGCATGATCGGGTTGGAATGACGTCTGGGAAGAAGAACCGCCGCGCCGCAGCTGCGTGACGGCCATATGACGTCATGCAGTGCGGCGGGCGAGCGGCCATCCGGCCGGCGCGCAACCGCGATGGTTGCGCACGCACCGGTCGGCGGCCGGCCTCAGTGCTTGATCGATACGGTGACCTTGGTGCCGTCGCTCATCGTGACGGACTTCGAGCCGCCGTTGGTCGGAATCGACACCCACTTGACCTGGCTCACCGACACGACGTCCGGGCACTGCAGCGACTTGCCGCCTGCGCTGACATTGCGCGTGCCCTTCGGCGCGGCCGCCTGGAAGCTCAGCTGAACGTTCGCGATGCCCTTCGCGTCGACCGACGGCGCGAGCCGCACCTGGGTCTGACGCACCATCGCGCCGTTGGCATCGCGCGGCAGGTTGTCGGCGTTGGGGCAGCCGTTCGGCATCGCGATCGCGCCGCCCGGCGGCACCGACTTCCAGTTGAAGTCGTCGGTTTCGCCCGAACGGATCTTGCGGGTCTCCTGCGTGTTGCCGAAGGTCTTCGAGTCGACCTTGACCGTATATTCGAGCTGCCCCGTCCCGCCGCCCGTCAGGCTGCCCTTCACCGGCGGCGCCGCGAATACGCTCGCGCTGACGCACGCCACGGCGAACACGGCCGACCACGATGCGGCGGCCGACCAGCTGCGTTGGCTCATGCTGACCTCCTTGTCTTGCGGCGGCACGCATATGCCGCGCGGTTTTCGATGCATGATGCGCTGCCAGTCTACCGCCAAGCGGCACGCGATGCGGCGCGAACGCATCGGGTGTTACCCCGCTTGCGCTCGCGACGCCGCTTGCCTTACGCGCTTCGCGCGCGGATCGCTCAGAAGCCGCTGAGCACCAGCTTGCCGATCGCGCGGCCGCCCTCGAGCATCCGGTGCGCATGCCGCAGGTTCGCGGCGTTGATCGTGCCGAGCTGTTCGCCGAGCGTCGTGCGCAGCGTGCCGCCGTCGACGAGCCGCGCGACCTCGCTGAGGATCTTGTGCTGCTCGATCATGTCCGGCGTCTCGAACATCGCGCGCGTGAACATGAACTCCCAGTGAAACGCGGCGCTCTTCGCCTTCAGCAGCTCGACCGGAATGGGCTTCGCGTTTTCGACGATCGTGCAAATGCCGCCCTGCGGCCGGATGACTTCGGCCGCGGCCGGGAAATGACGGTCGGTGTCGTTGAAGATCAGCACGTAGTCGACGTTCGGACGGCCGATCTCGCGCAACTGTGCCGGCAGGTCGCCGAAATGGTCGACCACGTCGTCTGCGCCGAGCGAGCGGACCCATTCCGCCGACGCCGGCCGCGACGCGGTCGCGATCACGTGCAGCCCGCCGAGCGTCTTCGCCAGCTGGATCGCGATCGAGCCGACCCCGCCCGCGCCGCCGATGATCAGCACCGACTTGCCGGCGTCCGCTCGCTGCGGCGACACGCGCAGCCGGTCGAACAGCGCCTCCCAGGCAGTCAGCGCGGTGAGCGGCAACGCGGCGGCCGCCGCGAAATCGAGCGACTCCGGCTTGCGCGCGGCGATCCGCTCGTCGACCGCATGGAATTCGCTGTTCGCGCCCGGGCGCGTGATGCTGCCCGCATAGAACACGGCGTCGCCGGGCCGGAACAGCGTGACGTCGGCGCCCACCGCGACGACGGTGCCGGCCGCATCCCAGCCGAGCACGCGCGGCGCTTCCTCGACCTGCGGTTTCGGCGCGCGCACCTTGGTGTCGACCGGGTTCACCGAAATCGCCTCGACCTTCACGAGGAGGTCGCGCGGACCGGGCACCGGTTGCGGCAATTCGACGTCGACGAGGGCCTGCGGATCGTCGATCGGCAGGTAACGGGTCAGTCCAACGGCTTTCATCTCGAACATCCTCCACGGAAATCAGGCGGGCCGCGGCGCAGCCCCATGACCACGATCGTAGACCCCGCTATCCTTCGAGAAAACCGCTATATTTCCTTAAACATTTTCAGGAATATCCGAACAATGTCATCCGATCCGGTCCCGGCGCCCGACAAGCCGCTCGATCTGCTCGACGTCGGCCTGTTCGTGCGTGCCGCGCTGCTCGCGAACGTGAGCGCCGCCGGGCGCGAATTCGGCGTGTCGGCGGCAGTGGCGAGCGCGCGCATCGCGCAGCTGGAGCGCCAGCTCGGCGCACGGCTGCTGCACCGCACGACCCGCCGCATCAGCCTCACGCAGGACGGCGAGGTGTTCATGGCCCGCGCCGACGCGCTGCTGTCGGCCGCCGACGCCGCGCGCGCCTGCGTCGGCCACGGGCGCAGCGAGCCGTATGGGCGGCTGAAGGTGTCGATGTCGTCGTCGTTCGGCCGTCAGCACGTGGCGCCGGTGATTCCGGCGTTCCTGCGCCGCTATCCGTCCGTGTCGCTCGACCTGCGGCTGTCCGACGAGATCGTCGACCTCGTCGACGACGGCTACGACGTCGCCATCCGGCTCGGCGCGCTGAAGGATTCGACGCTGGTCGCGCGCCGGCTCGCAGCGAACCGGCGCGTGCTGTGCTGCTCGCCCGCGTATCTGGCCGAGCGCGGCACGCCGCGCCATCCGGCCGAGCTCGCGCAGCACGAATGCGTGATCCTCGGCGATCAGCGCGACTGGTCGTTCGTCACGCCGCAAGGGCCGCTGACCGTGCGCGTCGGCGGGCGGCTGGTCGCGAGCAACGGCGAGGCGATCCGCGAAGCGCTCGTCGACGGCTTCGGCATCGCGATCAAGTCGACCTGGGACGTCGGCCCGCTGCTCGCGAGCGGCGCGCTCGTCACCGTGCTGGACGACTACCCGTTCGCGGACGACGTCGCCGTCTGGGCCGTCTATCCGAGCCGCGCGCACGTGCCGCTGAAGACGCTCGCGTTCATCGGGTTCCTGGCCGAACACTTTGGCGACCCGCCGTATTGGGATCGCTCGGAACGGAGATAGTGGAATAGCGCCCCCAGCCGATCGCGGCCCGGCCGGATACCAACCGGATACAATGGCGCGTTCTCGACGCAGCAGCCCCGCACGCCGGCGGGGCCGCGGCCGCACACGCGTTTCATTCGCTTTCAATCATTCCGTCATGACCCACAACCTCGTCATCCAGAGTCTCGCGCCGCTGTCGGACGCCCATCACAAACCGCTGCTCGCGCTGTCGCGCGGCACCCGCATCGTGCAGACCGACGATCACGCGCTGCGCATCGAAAACGCGAATCCCGCGCAGCGGCTCGATATCGACGCGTACTGCGGCACGCACGCGCTCGACTTCGGCTTCGTCGATGCCGGGCGCACGCTCGGCGATTTCGGGCTCGTCGTGATGGACATGGATTCGACGCTGATCACGATCGAATGCATCGACGAGATCGCCGACTTCTGCGGGCTGAAAACGCAGGTCGCGGAGATCACCGAAGCGTCGATGCGCGGCGAGATCCGCGACTTCAACGAGAGCCTGACGCGCCGCGTCGCGCTGCTCGCCGGGCTCGACGCGCATGCGCTCGAGCGCGTGTACGAAGAACGGCTGCAACTGTCGCCGGGCGCCGAGACGATGCTCGCCGGCGTGAAGGCCGCGGGCCTGAAAACGTTGCTCGTGTCGGGCGGCTTCACGTTCTTCACCGAACGCCTGAAGGCGCGCCTCGGCCTCGACTACGCGCATGCGAACACGCTCGAGATCGTCGACGGCAAGCTGACCGGCAAGGTGCTCGGCGAGATCGTCAACGCCGACGTGAAGGCGCGCTTGCTGCGCGAGACCTGCGCGTCGCTCGGCCTCGAGCCCGGTCGCGCGATCGCGATGGGCGACGGGTCGAACGACCTCAAGATGATGTCCGAGGCCGGGCTGTCGGTTGCGTTCCATGCGAAGCCCGTGGTGCGCGAGGCGGCGACCGTCGCGTTCGATCACGTCGGGCTGGACGGGCTGCTGCGGCTGTTCTGAGCGGCACGCGGCAGAAACGAAAACGCCGGCGCGATACTCGATCGCGTCGGCGTTTCGTTTTCCGCGTCGGTTGCGTCGGGTGCTGCGGCTGCGTCAGCTGCCGAGCGTTGTCTGCATCGCGCGCTCGATGTCCGCGCGCAGATCGCCTTCGTCCTCCAGGCCGACGTAGAACCGCACGAGCGTGCCGCGATGCGGCCAGTTCGTGCGCATCGACGCGACGTCGTAAGGCATCGCAAGACTGCACGCGCCGCCCCAGCTCCAGCCGATCGCGAACAGCTCGAGCGCTTCGACGAAACGATCGATCTGCGCGCTGTCGTAGCGTTCGTCGAACACCACCGAGAACAACCCGCCGGCGCCGGTGAAGTCGCGCATGAACGACGCGTGCCCCGGGCAATCGGGCAGTTGCGGATGCAGGACGGTCGCGATCTCCGGGCGCGTCTTCAGCCATTGCGCGAGCGCGAGCGCGCTCTTACCGTGTGCGTCGAAGCGCACCTGCAGGCTCGGCAGGCTGCGCAGCACGAGCGAACAATCGTCGACCGACACGCCGATCCCGCAGCGCATCCGCGCGAGCTTCAGCTGCGCGTGCAGCTCGGCGTTCGCGGTGATCGTCGCGCCCATCAGCACGTCGCTGCCGCCCGATTGATACTTGGTCAGCGCCTGCACGGAAATGTCGACGCCATGCTCGAACGGCTTGAACGCGAGCCCGGCCGAATAGGTGTTGTCGATCGCGGTGACGATGCCGCGCGCGCGCGCCACCGACGTGATCGCGCTCACGTCGGGCACTTCCATCGTCACCGAGCCCGGCGCCTCGATCCAGATCAGCCGCGTGTTCGGCTGGATCAGATCGGCAATCCCCGCGCCGACGAGCGGATCGTAGAAGCGCGCGCTGATGCCGAAGTCCTTCGCGAGCCAGTTGCCCAGATCGGCGTTCGGGCCGTAGACGTTGTGCGGGATCAGCACGTCGTCGCCCGCCTTGACGACGCCGAAATAGACGTTGGTGATCGACGCGAGGCCCGACGGCTGCAGCAACGCGTGCGTGCCGCCCTCGATCTCGGCGAGCCGCTGCGCGAGCGCGAGCGAGGTCGGCGTCGCGTGCAGCCCGTAGCGCCACTGGTTGTCTTTGTGCCAGACGAGCGCGCGCATCGTCGCGAGATCGGGGAACACGACCGTCGACGCGCGCGCGACCGGCGGCACGAACGAACGGAAGCCGTCCGGAATGACATCGTCGGGTTGAACGATACGGGTCTGGAGGGCGCGCTTCGGATTGGATGCAGTCATGTCGGCAGGCCGGTAGGAGGCTCGGTTGCGAAAGATGTCGCTAGGGTAGTCAAATTCGCCGCGCTTGGCCCGATACAATGCGCGCCGCGCGCGCCGAGCCAGCGGGTGCTCAGTCGTCGGTACGCAGGTTGACGACGCCGCCGACGGTCTCGATTTCCTGCACGCGGCCGTCGCGCACCTGCAGCGCCGCGCGCGCGCCGGGCGCGGCGCGCAGCACGACCGGTTGCGGGTCCGATTCGTCGGCGTTCATCCGGTCGGCCTTCAGGTCGCCGGTCGCATCGAAGCGGCCGACCCATACTCCGGTGATGTTGGTGCCGTCGTTCGATTCCTCGACTTCGAGCGTGTCGCCGTCGCGATCGCCGGCGAGCAGGATCACCTCACCCGTATCGACGAACTGGTATTCGCCGTGCACGCCCTCCTCGTCCGTCTTCGGGCCGAGATGCGCGACGATCGGGCGGTCGCCGAGCATGCCTTCGTAGCGCGGCAGGCGCGCGAATTCGGGATTGGGCCGCAGCGGCCGCGCGGGCGCCCCTTCGTCCGTCTGCATGCCGGGCGCGACCGCCTGCGCGACGACCGCGCGCGGCAGCGCGAGGCTCGCCGCAAGCACGCCGGCCAGCGCCAGCATCCGTTGCCACTGCTTGTATTGCCGCACGTTGTGTTGCTCCCTTCTTCAAATTCGCTCGAAAATCGCGGCCGTATCCCGGCCATCGACGTCAGCCCCGCAGCAAGCGTTCGACCGCGTCGCGATGCGGAATCGGCGCGACCGCGCCGTAGCCGGTGGTCGACAGCGCCGCCGCTGCGTTCGCATAACGCGCGGCGGCGAACGGATCGTCGCCCGCGACGATCCGCGCGACGAACGCACCGCCGAAGCAATCGCCGGCGCCCGTCGCATCGACGGCCTCGACCGCGAAGCCCGGCACCACACGCCGTTCGCTCGGCGTCGCCACATACGCGCCTTCGCGGCCGAGCTTCAGCGCGACGATCTGCGGCCCGAGTTCGAGCATCGCGTCGACGATCGCGTCGCGATCGTTCGCGCCGGTGAGCGCGGCGACGTCGTCCCAGCTCGGCAGGCAGATGTCGGTGTGGCACAGCGCTTCGCGGATCACCGCGCGGGCGCGCGCCAGCGGCCACAGCTTCAGGCGCAGGTTCGTGTCGAAGCTGATCAGCGCGCCGTTGCTGCGCGCGTGGACGATCGCCGCGAACGCCGCATCGCATGCGGCCGTGCTGATCGCCACGCTGATGCCCGACAGGTGCACGGCCTTCGCGGCGGCCAGCGCATCGAGCGGCAGGTCGGCCGCCGTATAGCGGCTCGCCGCGGAGCCCGCGCGCAGGTAGTCGAACTGATGGCCGTCAGGCCCATGCGTGACGAAGTAGACGCCGGTGGGCGCGCTGCGGTCGACGCGCACGTAGCGCGTGTCGACGTGCTCGTCTGCCCACATCCCGGCCAGCAGGCGGCCGAACGGATCGTCGCCGATCGCCGACACGAAGCCGGTCGACGCGCCCTGGCGCGCCGCGGCGATGCAGAAGTTCGACGTGTCGCCGCCGAAACCCTGCAGGAATTCCGGACGGCCCGGCTGCGACTGATTGAATTCGATCATCGCTTCGCCGAGCGCGAGTATCTCCGGAACCGCGGCGCTCATCGCCTAGACCTCGCCCCACAGATCGTGGCCGTCCGCGCCGGTGATCTTCACCGACACGAAATCGCCGACCTTGTAGCGCTTCGATGCCTTCGCCGCCGGCTCGACGTAGACGACGCCGTCGATCTCCGGCGCATCCGCCGCCGTGCGGCCGATGCCGCCCTCGTTGCCGACTTCGTCGATCAGCACCTTCAGCGTCTTGCCGACCTTGCGCTGCATGCGCCGCGCCGACACTTCCTCGGCCACTTCCATGAAGCGCGCGCGGCGCTCCTCGCGCACGTCGTCCGGCAGCGCGCCGTCGAGCTCGTTGGCGGTTGCGCCCTCGACCGGCGAATACGCGAAGCAGCCGACGCGGTCGAGCTCCGCTTCACGGATGAAGTCGAGCAGCGTTTCGAACTGCGCTTCCGTCTCGCCGGGGAAGCCGGCGATGAACGTGCTGCGGATGGTCAGGTCCGGACAGATCTCGCGCCACTTCTGCACGCGCTCGAGCACCTTCTCGGCGTTGGCCGGGCGCTTCATGCGCTTGAGCACGTCCGGATGCGCATGCTGGAACGGCACGTCGAGATACGGCAGCACGTGGCCCTTGAACGGGCCTTCGGCCATCAGCGGAATCACTTCGTCGACGCTCGGATACGGATACACGTAGTGCAGGCGCACCCACGCGCCGTACTGGGCGGCGAGTTCGCCGAGCGCGGCGACGAGGTCGGTCATGCGCGTCTTGATCGGCTTGCCGTTCCAGAAGCCCGTGCGGTACTTCACGTCGACGCCGTACGCGCTCGTGTCCTGGGAGATCACGAGCAATTCCTTCACGCCCGACTTGAACAGGTTCTCGGCTTCGAGCATCACTTCGGCGACCGGACGCGACACGAGATCGCCACGCATCGACGGGATGATGCAGAACGTGCAGCGGTGGTTGCAGCCTTCCGAGATCTTCAGATACGCGTAGTGGCGCGGCGTGAGCTTGATGCCGGCGGCCGGCACGAGATCGACGAACGGGTCGTGCGGCTTCGGCAGGTGCGAATGCACGGCCTGCATCACTTCGCCGACCGCGTGCGGGCCGGTGACGGCGAGCACCTTCGGATGGACTTCCTCGATCAGGTTGGAGCCGCTCGCGCTCGACTTCGCGCCGAGGCAGCCGGTGACGATCACCTTGCCGTTCTCGGTCAGCGCCTCGCCGATCGCGTCGAGGCTTTCCTGCACGGCTTCGTCGATGAAACCGCAGGTGTTGACGACGACGAGATCGGCGCCGTCGTAGGTGCCGGAGATTTCATAACCTTCGGCGCGCAACTGCGTGATGATTTGCTCGGAGTCGACGAGGGCTTTCGGACAACCGAGCGACACGAAGCCTACTTTGGGGGACTGGGACATCTGGAATGTGGGGCGTGGCGGCAAAAGCGAGAGTTTACAGCGATTTAGGGGTGAGCGAGACAAAACCGGCGGCAGCGCACCACCCGCAGTGGCCCCAAAATGCGTGCCCCGCAAATGCGACACGCCGCCGAGGCTCGCGTTCCCGCCCACACCGAAGCGCTCCGCCGCCCCGCCCTCATGCGAAAATCGCAGCGTCCGCTTTTTCACTTTCCCAACGGAATCCGCATGACCACGCACATCACGATCGAATTCACCGAGCACGCCGCCGAAACCATCGGTGAACAGACCAGCACGAGCTTTTCGTACGATCAGGGCGCACAGGTGCCGCAACCCGGCGACTTCGTCGAGCTGGAGAATTCGCGGCAGACGTTTCTCGTGATCGGCCGCGTGTTTTCGCTGAAGGCGAACTACAGTGCGGTGAAACTCGTGCTCGATCTGCCGCCGTCGGAAGACGATCAGGACCTCGATATCGCCCTGTGAGCAAAACCGGCACGGCGTGCCGGCCTTGCGCCGACCCGCCGCTGCACGCTGAACGTTGCACGCCGCCGCGCAGGCGACGGCCTTACTTCTTTTCCGGCTCCGGCGCGCCCGGCTGCTTGAACGGGAACGTGCTGAACATCGACTTCGCCTGGTTCTGCATCTGCTCCTGCATCTGCACGAACATGTTCTTCGACTGCTCGATGTAGCTCGTCATCATCCCCTGCATCATCGGCGCCTGCATGTTCATGAACTGCGACCAGACCTCCGGATTCATCGCGTTGCCTTCGTAGAGGTTCTTCGATTGATCCGCGAGCTTGTGCTGGATGTCGATGAAGGCCTGGATGTTCTTTTCCAGGTACGTGCCCATCATCCCCTGCATCGCGTGACCGTAGAAACGGATGATCTGCGACAGCATCGACGACGAGAACATCGGCACGCCGCCGCTCTCCTCTTCGAGGATGATCTGCAGCAGGATGCTGCGCGTCAGGTCTTCGTTGGATTTCGCATCGACGACCTTGAAGTCCTCCTGTTCCAGCACGAGCTGCTTGACGTCGGTCAGCGTGATGTACGTGCTCGTCTCGGTATCGTAGAGCCGGCGGTTCGGGTACTTCTTGATGAGCCGCTCGGCCGTCTTCTTTGTAGTAGTCATGTAACGCCTTTGAGTGCAGCGTAGCGCAAGTGACGAATCCCCGCCGCCCGAAGCCGGGTGGCGGGGGCCTTCGGAAGGGCCCGGCTGCGCGGCCATCCGGCCCGCGCAGCCGGCCCGTTCAGCCCATGTGCAGGCCGCCGTTCAGCGAGAAGTCGGCGCCGGTCGCGAAACCGGAGTCGTTCGACGCGAGCCACGCGACGATCGAGCCGATTTCCTCCGGCGCGCCGAGACGGCGCACCGGAATCGTCGCGACGATCTTCTCCAGTACGTCCGGACGGATCGCCTTGACCATGTCGGTGCCGATGTAGCCGGGCGACACGGTGTTGACCGTCACGCCCTTCGTTGCAACTTCCTGTGCGAGCGCCATCGTGAAGCCGTGAATGCCGGCCTTCGCGGTCGAATAGTTGGTCTGGCCGAATTGCCCCTTCTGGCCGTTCACCGACGAAATGTTGACGATGCGGCCCCAGCCGCGCTCGACCATCCCGTCGATCACCTGTTTCGTCACGTTGAACAGGCTCGTCAGATTGGTGTCGATCACGGCCGTCCAGTCTTCGTGCGTCATCTTGCGGAACACGACGTCGCGCGTGATGCCCGCGTTGTTGACCAGCACGTCGACCTCGCCGACTTCGGCCTTGACCTTGTCGAACGCTGCCTTGGTCGAGTCCCAGTCGCCGACGTTACCTTCAGACGCGATGAAATCGTAGCCGAGTGCCTTCTGTTCCTCGAGCCATTTCACCCGGCGCGGCGAGTTCGGGCCGCAACCCGCCACCACCTTGAAGCCGTCTTTCGACAGACGCTGGCAAATACTGGTGCCGATGCCGCCCATGCCGCCTGTTACGTACGCAATTCGCTGAGACATAAATCTCTCTCCATTTTTAGATTCGAGAGCTGCAGAAGGCCCCTCTGACTTTCACGTGACGCCGGCCGATTGCGGCTTCGGCCGGCGCCCGGATCGGTTCGGCCGATTACGGACGACCGCTTACGCGCGCTCCACCGCGAGCGCCACGCCCATCCCGCCGCCGATGCACAGCGACGCCAGCCCGCGCTTCGCATCGCGCTTGACCATCTCGTGCAGCAGCGTCACCAGAATCCGGCAGCCCGATGCGCCGATCGGGTGACCGATCGCGATCGCGCCGCCGTTCACGTTCACCTTCGACGTGTCCCAGCCCATCTGCTTGTGCACCGCCAGCGCCTGCGCCGCGAACGCCTCGTTGATCTCCATCAGGTCCAGATCGCCCGGCGTCCAACCCGCGCGCTCCAGGCAGCGCCGCGACGCCGGCACCGGGCCCATGCCCATCACGCTCGGATCCACGCCCGCGTTCGCGTACGCCTTGATGCGCGCCAGCGGCGTGAGCCCCAGCGACTGCGCCTTCTGCGCCGACATCACCAGCACCGCCGCCGCGCCGTCGTTCAGCCCCGACGCGTTCGCCGCCGTCACCGAGCCGTCCTTCGCGAACGCCGGCTTCAGCCCCGCCAGCGACTCGGCCGTCACGCCGTGACGCACGAACTCGTCGGTCGCGAACTGCAGCGGCTCGCCCTTGCGCTGCGGAATCGACACCGGCACGATCTCGTCGGCGAAGCGGCCGGCCTTCTGCGCGGCTTCCGCCTTGTTCTGCGACAGCGCCGCGAACGCGTCCTGCTCCTCGCGCGTGATCCCGTATTCCTTCGCGACGTTCTCCGCCGTGATGCCCATGTGGTACTGGTTGTACACGTCCCACAGCCCGTCGACGATCATCGTGTCGACCAGCTTCGCATCGCCCATCCGGAACCCGTCGCGCGAGCCCGGCAGCACGTGCGGCGCCGCGCTCATGTTCTCCTGGCCGCCCGCGATCACGATCTCCGCGTCGCCCGCCGCGATCGCGTTCGCCGCCAGCATCACCGCCTTCAGGCCCGAGCCGCACACCTTGTTGATCGTCATGCCCGGCACCGCCGTCGGCAGCCCGGCCTTGATCAGCGACTGACGCGCCGGGTTCTGCCCCGAGCCCGCCGCCAGCACCTGGCCCATGATCACTTCGCTCACTTGATCGGGCTGCACGCCTGCGCGCTCCAGCACCGCGCGAATCACCGTCGCGCCCAGCTCCGGTGCCGCAACCTTCGCGAGCGAACCACCGAATTTGCCGACCGCGGTCCGCGCGGCCGATACGATCACTACGTCCGTCATTTCCGTTTCCTCCGGGCCCGCACGACACGGCGCGTCGCCACCGACCCTGTTAAAAAAACTGTTATGCGCCGAACAGCGTGCGCCGCTGCCCGGCTTTCGTCAATCGCGCTGCAACACGTAGCGGCCCGGCGCCGGCTCGATCACCGGAAACTGCGCGGAGCCCGGCTGCGCCGGCGGCGCCACCTTGCGGCCGCCGTACTGGTCGAGCCATTCCACCCAGGTGGTCCACCAGCTGCCCGGCTGCTCGGTCGCGCCCGCGAACCAGTCGTCCGCGGCTTCGGGCAGATCGCCGTCGTTGACCCAGTAGCTGCGCTTCTTCTTCGCCGGCGGATTGATCACGCCGGCAATGTGGCCCGATGCGCCGAGCACGAACTTCAGCGGGCCCGTCAGGATCGACGTCGATGCGTAGGCCGTCTGCCACGGCACGATGTGGTCCTCGCGCGAGCCGTAGATGAAGGTCGGCACGTCGATGCGCGACAGGTCGACGGGCTCGCCGCAAACCGTCAGTGCGTTCGGCTCGCGGAGCTTGTTCTCGAGGTAGGTATTGCGCAGATACCACGCGTACATCGGCCCGGGCAGGCTCGTCGAGTCGCTGTTCCAGTACAGCAGGTCGAACGCGGCCGGCGTGCGGCCCTTCAGGTAGTTGTCGACGACGTAGTTCCACACCAGATCGTTCGGCCGCAGGAACGAGAACGTGTTGGCGAACTCGACGCCGCGCATCAGCCCCGGCGCCGTGCCGTTCTTGCCGCCGATGGTCTGCTCGCGCATCTGCACGTGCGCCTCGTCGACGAACACGTCGAGGATGCCGGTGTCGGTGAAGTCGAGCATCGCGGTCAGCAGCGTCATCGACGCGGCCGGATGTTCGCCGCGCGCCGCGAGCACCGCCAGCGCCGTCGCGAGCATCGTGCCGCCGACGCAGAAGCCGAGCGTGTTGATCTGCTCGCGGCCGCTCACCTGCTGCACGGCGTCGATCGCCGCGAGCAGCCCTTCGTTCATGTAGTCGTCCCAGGTCTTGTGCGCAACCGACGCATCGGCGTTGCGCCACGACACGAGGAACACCTGGTGGCCGCTCGACAGCGCATGCGCGACGAGCGAGTTCTCGGGCTGCAGGTCGAGGATGTAGAACTTGTTGATGCACGGCGGCACGATCAGCAACGGCCGCTCGAATACCTTGTCCGCCTTCGCGTTGTACTGGATCAGCTGGATCAGGTCGTTCTCGTAGACCACCGCGCCTTCGGTGCAGCCGAGATTCTTGCCGACCACGAACTGCGATTCGTCGGTCTGGGAGATCTTGCCGCGCTGCATGTCGCCGAGCAGATTCATCATCCCCTGACGCAGACTTTCGCCCTGTGTGTCGAGGATCGATTTCTGCGCATCGGGATTGAGCGCGAGGAAGTTGCTCGGTGCGGCGGCGGCCGTCCATTGCTGGACCGCGAAACGGATGCGCTCGCGCGTTTTCGGATCGGTCTCGAGCGCGTCGGCCAGCTCCTGCAGATAACGCGCATTGAGCAGATACCACGCCGCCGCGAACGCGTGCGCGGGCGACGCCTTCCATGCGTCGCCGCTGAAGCGGCGGTCTTTCAACTCGGGAGATTCGAGCTTCGCGGCGCTCGCCTGCTGCATCAGCGTGATGCAGTCGCGCGCGTAGTCGGCCTGCAGTTTCTGGAGCCGCTCCGGCGGGATCGCGGCGACCGGCAGCTTCAGCCCCGCGAACGGCGAAGCGAAATTGCCGAGGCCCGCGAGGTCGGGCATCGCCGGCATCTGGAACGGAAGCGCTGTCGGGAACTGGAATGCGGCGAACGGATTCGCCGCGCTCGCCGCGGTGGCCGCGCGCGCCGGATCGGCAAAACCGCGCCATGCATTCAACCACGACTCGAACATCTGCTGCATCGGCTGGGCAGCCTGATCGAAGCCCGTACTGCCCGCGGAAGTGCCCGCCTGAGCGGACGTCGACGAATTTTTCGATGCTGTCATTACCTGCCTTACCGGTGATTCGTGAGCGTCAATCGTGAAATCCTGCTCGCGCGCGGCATGCCGGCTGCGAGCCGGGCCGTCATGCTCTGGAGAGGCGTCTCCAGATTCTGCCGCAGTGCGGTATTTTTATCATTATCGTTTTCCCCATGTGAAGCGCCACATCAAAGGACCGAACATTTCTGCCCGGAGATAATCGTCGCGCGACAGGCAGGACAAGGCTTGCGCGGAAACATAAAACATTTTCGGTGACTCGCGTTTGCGATTATTCATTCCAGTGTGCATGCCGCGCCGCATTGCGTCGGTAATATCGAGACAAACCGATTTTGCGGCGCAACACGCGGCGCGCGCAAGTGCGCGACCCGGTGTCAATCGGACAGCCAGATCGCTGCGGCCATCCGCCCGGTCACACGATCGCGCCGATAGGAATAGAAGCGCGTGCGTTCGGCGACCGTGCAGGCGGTTCCGCCGCTGACGCGCACGACGCCTGCGCGCGCGAGCCGCACGCGCGCCAGCGCGGGCAGATCGGCGAGGTACTTGCCGGGCGCGCCGTCGATCGCGACGAACGCTTGCCGCGTGTCATCATGCTCCGACTGCGCAGCCGTGTCGAGAAACGCGTCGCGCACCTCGGCGCCCACTTCGAACGCATGCGGACCGATCGACGGGCCGAGGTAGGCGTGGAGTTCACCGGCCGCGCCGCCCGCGAGCGCCGCGACGCGGGCCGCCGTCTGCTCGACGATGCCCGCGGCCAGCCCGCGCCAGCCGGCATGGGCCACGCCCACCGCGCGGCCCAGCGCGTCGCACAGCAGCACCGGCATGCAGTCGGCGACCATCACGACACACATCACGCCCGCGCGATCCGTCACGCTCGCGTCGGCCTGCACGGGCGCGCTCGTGTGCTGCGTGGCGTCGATCACCTCGTCCGCGCGCACGATCCGCGCGCCGTGGACCTGCTCGAGCCACGCCGCCTGCGACTGCCCCGCGAGCGCGAGCAGACGCGCGCGGTTCTCGGCGACGTGCGCCGGCTCGTCACCCGTGTGCAGGCCGAGATTCATCCCGCCCGGCAACGCGGCGCCCGCCTGCCACCGCCCGTACGGGCCTTCGCTCACGCCGCCGTCGCGCGTGGTGATCAGCGCGCGCACGCGCGGCGCCACCTGCCAGTCGGGCCGCACGCAGTCGTGCCATGTCAACGGCGCCAGATTCGTCATCGGCACTCACTCCTCCTCGTCGTCCTGATACGACTCATCGTCGTGATATTCGCCGCCGAAGTCGTCATCGTCGTATATGCCGTCGTCGTCGAACTCGTCGTCGCCCTGCCCGAAGCCGAGTGCGGCGACCAGCTCGTTCATGTCGTCCGGCAACGGGCAGCGCCACTGCATCGTCTTGCCCGTGACCGGATGCACGAGACCGAGCCGCCATGCGTGCAGCGCCTGACGTGCGAAGCCGTTCGGCAGCGGCGTGACCGAGCGCTTGCCGCGTGCGCGCCCGTAGACCGGATCGCCGAGCAACGGATGGCCCGCATGCGAGCAGTGCACACGGATCTGGTGCGTGCGGCCGGTTTCGAGGTCGCACTGGATCGCCGACACCGGCTGACGTTGCCACACGCATGTGTCAACCGTGCGGAAATGGGTGCGTGCGGGCTTGCCCGACGCGCCGGTGACGACCGCCATGCGCGTGCGCTCGCGCGGATCGCGCCCGATCGGCGCGTCGATCGTGCCTTCCTCGGGCATGGTGCCCCACACGAGCGCGAAGTAGCGGCGCTTCACCGTGCGCGCCTGCAGCTGGCGCACGAGGTCCGTCTGCGCGGCGAGCGTGCGGGCGACCACCATCAGCCCCGACGTTTCCTTGTCGAGCCGGTGGACGATGCCCGCCCGCGGCAGGCCGGCCGCCGCGTCGCCGTAGCGGTGCAGCAAGCCGTTCAGCAGCGTGCCGCTCCAGTTGCCGGCGGCCGGATGGACGACGAGGCCGGCCGGCTTGTTGATGACGACGAGCGCGTCGTCCTCGTAGATCACGTCGAGCGGCACCGGCTCAGCGGCGAACGCGAGCTGTTCCGGAAGCAGATCGGGCACGAGCTCGATCTTCGCGCCGAGCGGCACGGGCTGGCGGATCTTCGCCGGCGCGCCGTCGATCAGCACGCGCTGAGCCTCGATCCAGCTCTGCAGACGGCTGCGCGAGAATTCGGGAAACAACTGGGCGAGCGCCTTGTCGAGGCGCTCGCCGGCGAGCGACAGCGGCACTTCGACGACGCGCGGCGCAGCGTCGGCCGCCGCCGACGGGCCGGCAGCCGGCTGCAACGCAGCGGCGGGCAGATCGTCATCGACGGAATCCCCCGATGCAGCGTCGGCGGGCCGGGCGCTTGGGCTATAATCTTCGCGATCTGACTTGCCCCGCGGGGCATTCTGCGAACTTGAACGGGTCATTTAGACTGGGTCACCGAGACTTGAAGCTAGGACATGCGAGCATGATGAATTCGACCAAACGTACGGCCAAAACCGTCGCCGCCCGAGCTGCGGCGGTAGCGGCCGCGGCCCTCATCGCCGGCTGCCACGGCTTGCCGCAGAAGCAGGACGAGACGGCTACCTGGTCGAACAACAAATTATACTCAGAGGCCCAGGACGCACTGTCCGGCGGCGACTGGGGCAAATGCGCGAAATATTTCGAATCGCTGCAAGGCCGCGATCCGTTCGGCCATTTCGCGCAACAGGCGCAGATCAACGTCGCGTACTGCAACTGGAAGGACAACGAAGCGGCCGCCGCCGATCAGGCCGTCGACCGCTTCATCCAGCTTCACCCCGATCACCCGGACATCCCGTACGCGTACTACCTGAAGGGGATGATCCACTTCAACGACGATCTCGGGCTGTTCGGCCGCTTCTCCGGCCAGGACATGAGCGAGCGCGACCCGCAGGCGCTGCGCGAGTCGTACGATGCGTTCAAGGTCGTCGTCGACCGCTATCCGAAGAGCAAGTACGCACCCGACGCCGCCGCGCGGATGCGCTACATCGTCAACGCGCTGGCGTCGCACGAAGTGCATGCGGCCGATTACTACTATCGGCGCGGCGCGTACGTCGCGGCGATCAACCGCGCGCAGCTCGCGATCAAGGACTACAAGGGCGCGCCGGCGATCGAGGACGCGCTGCACATCATGGTCCTGTCGTACGGCAAGCTGAACCAGCCGCAGCTCGCGGAAGACACGAAGCGCGTGCTCGCAGGAACGTTCCCGGACAGCCCGTACATCACCGGCCATTCACGCCCCGGCGCGAAGCGGTCGTGGTGGCAGTTCTGAGCGTCGCTCGCCGCAGCAACAAAAAACCCGGCCATCGAGCCGGGTTTTTTGTTGCCGACGCCCGTGCAGCGGGCGCCTCGATCACGCGCTCTTTCCGGCGCGATGATCGTCGAAGAAGTCCTGCACGACCGCGATCTCGCGCGTGCGCTTGAACGGCGGCAGGCTTTGCCAGATCCGGCGACCGTAAGGCTTGTCCACGAGCCGCGTGTCGCAGATCATCAGCACGCCGCGGTCGGTTTCGGCACGGATCAGGCGGCCGGCGCCCTGCTTCAGCGTGATCACCGCCTGCGGCAGCTGATGCACGGCGAACGGGCTGAGGCCCTTCTTGGTCAGCGCGTCGAGCCGCGCAGCCAGCACCGGATCGTCGGGCGGCGCGAACGGCAGCTTGTCGATCACGACGAGCGACAGCGCATCGCCGCGCACGTCCACGCCTTCCCAGAAACTCTGGCTACCGACCAAGATCGCATTGCCGTACGCACGAAAGCGATCGAGCAGCTCGGTCCGGCTCGCGTCGCCCTGCACCAGCAGCGGCGTCTTCCAGCCGCGCGACTCGATCACGTCGCGCAGCTTCGATGCGATCCGGTCGACCGCGCGCAGCGTCGTGCACAGCATGAACACGCCGCCGCCCGACGCCTCGATCGCCGGCAGCGCCGCGTCGAACACCGCGTCGGTGAATCCGGGCGACGACGGTTGCGGCAGGTTGCGCGGCACGTACAGCAGCCCCTGCGTCTGATAGTCGAACGGGCTCGCGAGCGTCATCGAGCGGCGCGAGCTGAGCCCCATCTGCGCCGCGTAGTGCGTGAAGTCGCCGCGCACGGACAGCGTCGCCGACGTGAATACCCATGCACGCGGCACGCCGGCGCGCTGCTTCGCGAAAATCGGCGCGACCGACAGCGGCGTCTCGTGCAACTGGACCGTATGCGCGAACACTTCGACCCAGCGCACCTTCTCGTTCGGGTCGTCGGCAGCCCCGTCGTTGCCGGCCGCTCGCGCGTCGGCATCCGCTGCCGCCTGCGCGGCGCCGGGCGCGACCCAGCCCGCCAGCAGCGCCTGCAGTTCGCGCGCGCGCCGCAGGCATGCGCCGAGCGATTCTGCACGCTCGGCCTGCCCCGCGAGCGCCGAGGCGAGCGCATCGAGTGCGACCTCGAGCGCGTCGAGCGCGGCGAACATCGGGTGATCGTCACCGAGCTGCGCGAGCGACATGCGCACGATCTGATCGTTCGCGAACGCGAGCCGCAGATCGCGCGCGGCACGCTCCAGATCGCCGCCGAGCTTCACCCACTCGACCGCATCGCGCGCATGGCTCAAGCCCTCGGCGACGGTATCGCGCGCCAGTTCGAGGATCTGCGTGGTCGACAGCGTCTCGCCGAAAAACAGCGTGGCCGTCTCCGGCAACTGGTGCGCTTCGTCGAAGATCACCGTGTTCGCGTTCGGCAGCAGTTCGGCCATCCCGGTGTCGCGCAGCATGATGTCCGCGAAGAACAGGTGATGGTTGACCACGACGATGTCGGCCTGCTGCGCTTCGCGACGCGCCTGCATCACGAAGCACTCCTTGTAATGCGGGCACTCCTGGCCGAGGCAGTTGTCGCGCGTCGACGTGACCATCGACCACACGGGCGCCGTCTCCGGCACGCTCGCGAGCTCGGCCTTGTCGCCGCTCTTCGTCACCTTCGCGAAACGGACGATCTCCTGCAGATACGCGGTGTCCTGCCGCGACGGCAGGCGGCCGTTGTCGGCGGTGCGCTGCAGGTAGTAATGGCACAGGTAGTTGGCGCGGCCCTTGAGCATCGCGACCGTCACGGGCACCGCCAGCGCGTTGCGCACGGTCGGGATGTCGCGCTGGAACAGCTGGTCCTGCAAGTGCTTCGTGCCGGTCGACACGATCACCTTGCCGCCCCACAGCATCGCGGGCACCAGGTAGGCGTAGGTCTTGCCGGTGCCGGTGCCGGCCTCGACGATCAGCGTGTTGTCCGCGGCGTCGCTGTCGGCCTCGGCCGCGGCGTCGTCCGCGCCGGCTTGCGCTGCCTTGTCGGCGGCGCCTTCGCCGAGGCGGCGCGCCGGCCGCTTGCGGGTTTCGAAGATTTCCGGATCGGGCATCCGACGCGCGGACGCCTCCATCGCCGACGCGACCGCGCGCGCCATCTCGATCTGGGACTGGCGCGGATGATAGCCGTCGAGCGCGCGCGCGAGCAGCCCGTCGGCGCCGAAGATCGTATCGAGCTCGTCGACGCGCTTGCGGCTCAGCTCGAACGTGCCTGCGGGCGCGCGGGCGCGCCCGGCGGACGACGTGTCACGCCGGGCATCGGGATTGGCTTCAAGCGGTGAGTTCAAGGCAAGCGTTCCTGTGTCCAGCGCCCGGGCGGCGCCGGCGCTTGCCAGGCCGCGCTCAGGCGCGCTTATCCGGTTCCAGCTGCGATTGCAGCAAAATGATTTTGTCCTTGGCCGCCAGCTTTTCCTTCTTCAGGCGGTGCAACGTGACGTCGTCGATGTCGGAGTGTCCTTCCTTCAGCTCGATCTCCCGAGCGAGCTGCCGATGCTGCTCCTGCAGTGCAGCCAAACGGTTGTGCAATTCCTGCTGCTGTTCCGTGGGACGGTTTTGCATATGCGCCTCCTCATCGAAGCAGCGCGCCGGCTGGCGTGCCGGCACGCACGAGACTGACTCCGGTTCAATCCAACACGTTACTGCCCCAGCTGTTGCTTCTGCTTGGCCTTCTCGGCCGCTTCCTGCTGACGCCGCGCGACATCGGCCTTGTGCTCGGCGGCTTCGCGCTGCTTCTGCTCATAGCGCGTCGCGTTGTCCGCGCGCTCCTGCGCCTTCTGCGCGGCCTGCTGATGCGCCTGGTCGAGCTTGCGCTGGAAATCCGCCTGCTTCTGGTCGTATGCCTGCTTGCTCGCCGCATGCTGCGGCGCCTCCGCACCGCGCTGCGCCTGCTTCAGTGCATTCTGCTCCTGCTTGTCGCGGAACGCGGCCGCGTTCGCCGCGTCGGTCGCCGCGCGCTGCGGCGCCTCAGCCGCGTTCTGCGCCTGCTTCAGCGCCTGCTGCTGGTCGCGCTGCTGCGCCCGTACCGCGCGCTGCTCGTCGTCGAGCGCGAGCTGCTCCTGGCGGATGCTCGCCCGCTCCTCGCGCATCCGGTCGCGCGCATTGCCGAGACAGTGATTGACGAAGAACTTGCTGTAGCAATCGTGCTCCGCCACCGCATAACGATAATCGTTTTCTGCGGAGCGCTGATTGAGCACTTTTTGACGGGCGTCGAAATCCTGCGTGGCGGAAGCGGCGACGGGCGCGGCGGCTGCGACATCCGGCGCGGCTGCGCCCGACGCCTGCGCATACGCGGCGGCAGACCCGCCGGACAAAGCGGCTGCCAGCGCTGCGCCGAGCGCGACGAGAGAAATGCGGGAAGTTGGCAACGTCGTAGGAAAGCTGCGGGACATGGGTCAAATTCTATCACCGCCCGGCTGGACGCTCCGCCATTTATGGCAAAATGCCCCGCTTCACTCACCCGCGGCATCGGTCCGGCGGGCCCGTGTTGCAGGCCGCCAGCACGGCCTGCCGGCCCGCGCCGCGATTTCAGCCAGGCAGATCATCCACGACATGACGGAAACCGTAGCACTCAAGATCGTACAGCGCATCGCCACTGAACTGTCCGTCCAGCCGCGCCAGGTCGCGGCGGCGGTGCAACTCCTCGACGAAGGCTCGACCGTTCCGTTCATTGCCCGGTACCGCAAGGAAGTGACGGGCAATCTGGACGACACGCAACTGCGCCAGCTCGAGGAACGCCTGCTGTATCTGCGCGAGCTCGAGGATCGCCGCGCGACGATCCTGGCGAGCATCGACGAACAGGGCAAGCTGACCGACGAGCTGCGCGCCGCGATCGACGCGGCCGACAGCAAGCAGGTGCTCGAAGATCTCTATCTGCCGTACAAGCCGAAGCGCCGCACGCGCGCGCAGATCGCCCGCGAAGCCGGCCTCGAGCCGCTCGCGCACGCACTGCTCGCGAACCCGCTGCTCGATCCGCAGACGGAAGCCGCCGCATACGTCGACGCCGACAAGGGCGTCGCCGACGTCAAGGCGGCGCTCGACGGCGCACGCGACATCCTGTCCGAGCAATTCGGCGAAACGGCCGAGCTGCTCGGCAAGCTGCGCGATTACCTGCATAGCCAGGGCGTCGTGTCGTCGGCCGTCGTCGAGGGCAAGGAAAACGAGGAAGGCGAGAAGTTCCGCGACTACTACGACTACTCGGAAACGCTCCGCACCGTGCCGTCGCACCGCGCGCTCGCACTGTTCCGCGGCCGCAACGCCGGCGTGCTGACCGTCAAGCTCGGCCTCGGCGACGAACTCGACGCACAGGTTCCGCACCCGGGCGAAGCGATGATCGCGCGCCATTTCGGCATCGCGAACCAGAACCGGCCGGCCGACAAATGGCTGTCCGACGTGTGCCGCTGGTGCTGGCGCGTCAAGGTGCAGCCGCATATCGAGAACGAGCTGCTCACGCAACTGCGCGAGACGGCCGAAGCCGAGGCGATCCGCGTGTTCGCGCGCAACCTGAAGGATCTGCTGCTCGCCGCGCCGGCCGGCCCGAAGGCCGTGATCGGCCTCGACCCCGGTCTGCGCACGGGCGTGAAGGTCGCCGTCGTCGATCGCACCGGCAAGCTGCTCGCAACCGACACGATCTACCCGCACGAGCCGCGCCGCGACTGGGACGGCTCGCTCGCGAAGCTCGCGCGCCTCGCCGCGCAGACGCAAGCGGAGCTGATCAGCATCGGCAACGGCACCGCTTCGCGCGAAACCGACAAGCTCGCGAGCGAACTGATCGCCAAGCATCCGGAATTGCGCTTGCAGAAGATCGTCGTATCGGAGGCCGGTGCGTCGGTGTACTCGGCGTCCGAGCTGGCCGCAAAGGAATTCCCTGACCTCGACGTGTCGCTGCGCGGCGCCGTGTCGATCGCGCGGCGCCTGCAGGACCCGCTCGCCGAACTCGTGAAGATCGAGCCGAAGGCGATCGGCGTCGGCCAGTACCAGCACGACGTGAACCAGCGCGAACTGGCCCGCTCGCTCGACGCGGTGGTCGAGGACTGCGTGAACGCGGTCGGCGTCGACGCGAATACCGCGTCGGTCGCGCTGCTCGCGCGCGTGTCGGGCCTGAATGCGACGCTCGCCCGCAACATCGTCGACTTCCGCGACGCGAACGGCCCGTTCCCGTCGCGCGACCACCTGCGCAAGGTGCCGCGTCTCGGCGACAAGACCTTCGAACAGGCAGCCGGCTTCCTGCGCATCAACGGCGGCGAGAATCCGCTCGATCGCTCGTCGGTGCACCCGGAGGCCTACCCGGTCGTCGAGCGGATTCTCGCGAAGATCAACAAGCGCATCGACGACGTGCTGGGCAGCCGCGACGCGCTGTCGGGCCTGTCGCCGGCTGAATTCGTCGACGAGCGCTTCGGCCTGCCGACCGTGCGCGACATTCTGTCCGAGCTGGAAAAGCCGGGGCGCGATCCGCGGCCCGAATTCAAGACCGCCACGTTCCGCGACGGCGTCGAGAAGGTGTCCGACCTGATGCCCGGCATGCTGCTCGAAGGTGTCGTGACCAACGTCGCCGCGTTCGGTGCGTTCGTGGACATCGGCGTGCATCAGGACGGCCTCGTCCACGTGTCCGCGATGTCGACGAAATTCATCAAGGACCCGCACGAAGTCGTGAAGGCCGGTCAGGTCGTCAAGGTCAAGGTGCTCGACGTCGACGTGAAGCGCCAGCGCATCGCACTGACGATGCGCCTGGACGACGAAGCTGCCGCCCCCGGCGGCGGCGCGCCGCGCGGCGGCCAGGACCGCGGCAGCGCCGGCCGCGGCGCGGCCCGCCCGCAACGCTCGCGCGAGCCGGAGCCGGCCGGCGCGATGGCTGCGGCGTTCGCGAAGCTGAAGCGCTGAGCGCGCGCTCGCCCGCGGGCGAGCGCAACGACCACCGTTGCGGCGTCGTGCCGCTCGGCTCGATCACGACGCCTTCCGCCCTACCGGCCGCATACTCGACGGCCCGATCGCATCTGCGATCGGGCCGTTTTACATTGATGAGCGATTCGAGATGTCGGCGAAGCCGCTGCGGGACGCCGCGCAGCGTGGAACAGGTCAGCTCGTGCTGAACGGGAGGAAGCGGATGTCGTCGATTGGATGCGCTCGGCGTCGAGCCTGACGACCACGCGGCCCAGCCATCATCGGCTCAAAACGCAACGCGCCGCCCCGCGCCTTCGCCAAAACAAAAATGCCGTTCAGTTTTTCAACTGAACGGCACGATTGCCGAAAGCGCAGCACGCGCCGCCGGTTAGATCTCGATCTTGGTGCCGAGCTCGACGACGCGGTTCGCCGGAATCGAGAAGAAGTCGGTCGGCTTGGCCGCGTTCTGGTGCATCCATGCGAACACGCGTTCGCGCCAGATCGACATGCCGGGCAGATGCGTCGGCACGACCGTCTCGCGCGCGAGGAAGAACGACGTGTCCATCAGCTCGAACGTCATGTCGTGCGTGCGGCCGAATTCCTCGAGCACGGCCTTCACGTCCGGCGTCTCGTTGAAGCCGTACTCGGCCTTGACGATATAGAGGCCGCCGCCCGCATCGCGCGAGCTGAGGCGCTTGTCGTCGCGCACGTACGGAATATCGCGCGTGACGAACGTGAGGAAAATGGTCCGCTCGTGCAGCACCTTGTTGTGCTTCAGGTTGTGCAGCAGGCTGACCGGCACGAGCTTGTCGTTGCCCGTCAGGTAGATGGCCGTGCCCGACACGCGGTGCGGCGGGTGCGCGAGCAGCCCCTGCAGGAACGGCTCGAGCGGAATGCCGTCGGCAGCCGTGCGCTCCTTGACGATGTGGCGGCCCTTGTACCAGGTCATCAGCAGGAAGAACAGCAGCGCGCCAATGCCGAGCGGGAGCCAGCCGCCCTGCGCGACCTTCAGCAGGTTCGCGCCGAAAAAGCCGAGGTCAACCGCGAGGAACACGGCGATGATCGCGCCGACCAGCAGCCGGTTCCAGTTCCACACCCGTACCATCACGACGGCCGCGAGCACGGTGGTGATCACCATCGTCGCCGTCACCGCGATCCCGTACGCGGCCGCGAGATTGTCTGAGCTCTTGAAGCCGATCACGATGCAGAGGATCACCGCCAGCAGCAGCCAGTTGACGACCGGCACGTAGATCTGGCCGATCGCCAGCTCGGACGTATGCAGCACCTTCATGCGCGGCACGTAGCCGAGCTGGATCGCCTGCGACGTCAGCGAATACGCACCCGAGATCACGGCCTGCGATGCGATCACGGTCGCGACCGTCGACAGCACGACGAGCGGCAGCAGCGCCCACTCCGGCGCCATCAGGAAGAACGGATTCTCGATGGCCTTCGGGTTCTGCATCAGCAGCGCGCCCTGGCCGAAGTAGTTGAGCACCAGCGAAGGCATCACGAGCCCGTACGCGGCCAGGCGAATCGGTTTTGCACCGAAGTGGCCCATGTCGGCGTACAGCGCTTCGGCGCCGGTCAGCACCAGCACGACCGAACCCAGCACCACGTATGCCTGGAGCAGATGGTCGGCCATGAACGACGCCGCGTAATACGGGTTGATCGCCGCGACGATGCCCGGCACGCGCGAGATGTGATAGACGCCCAGCGCCGCGATCGCGACGAACCACAGCACCATGATCGGCCCGAACAGCTTGCCGACCATCGCGGTGCCGTGGCGCTGGATCCAGAACAGCGCGATCAGGATCACGATCGTGATCGGCAACACGAGGTGGGACAGATGCGGCGTCGCGATCTCGAGCCCTTCGACCGCCGACATCACCGAGATCGCCGGTGTGATCACGGCATCGCCGTAGAACATGCATGCGCCGAAGATCCCGAGCGCCATCAGCGCGCCGGCCACTCGCGTCTTCGAGTCGAGCGGCCGCAGCGACAGCGCCATCAGCGCGAGCACGCCGCCTTCCCCGTTGTTGTCGGCGCGCATCACGAACAGCAGGTACTTGATGCCGACCACGAGCACGATCGCCCAGAACAACAATGAGATCACGCCGAGGATCGAGCTCTCGGTCAGCGGAATGCCGTGGGCGGGGCTGAACGCCTCCTTCAGCGAATACAGCGGGCTCGTGCCGATGTCGCCGAACACGACGCCGATAGCCGCTATCGCGAGCGCCTGCATCGAGTGTTGGTGCGTCGAATGCGCGTGGGCTGCGTCGGTCGCCTGGGTCGTGTCGTTCATATGAAGCTTGATAATCGGTCCGGGTCGGACGAAACGAGCGCTATTCTACTCGCGCCCCTCTGAAACACCGTCCTGCCTTGTTGCCCTGAAACCACGTGAGTCACGCCGCGCATGCATTCCTGCGCAAGCTGTGGCAGGGCTGCCATCATAGCCGCGGCCGCGCCATCTGCCTACCGGCGGCGTCCGGCTGCCGTGGCCGCGGTGCCGATCGTGCCGATCGTGCGGGGCGAATCGCGAACAAAAAAACGGCGCCGCAAGCGGCGCCGTGCAAGGCTGTCGGTCGGACGACCGGACGCTTACGCGCCCGAACCGTCGCGCTGCGCGCGACCGCGTTTGATCCATGCCTCGAGGTTGTGCGGACGAACGGTGTCCCACTCCTCGAACGGCTGATGAATCCACGGATTCGTCGGCAGGTACTGCGTGTGATAGTCGGGCTTGACCTTCGAGCAACCCTTGTACCAGAGCACGGCCGAGCGCACGGCCGTCACGGCCGGATAGCGCTCCTTCAGATGCTCCTGCACACGCGCGAGCGTCACGCCGGAATCGACGAGATCGTCGACCAGCAGCACGTTGCCCGCGAGATGGCCGCGTGTCATCGTGATGTACTGCGCGATGTCGAGCTCGCCCTGCTCGGTGCCGGCAGCTTCCCGATACGAACTCGTCGCGAGGATCGCGAGCGGCACGTCATAGATGCGCGACAGCTGGTCGCCCACGCGCAGACCGCCGCGCGCGAGGCACAGGATCTGGTCGAACTTCCAGCCCGATTCGTGAACCTTGAGCGCCAGCAGCTCGATCAGGCGGTGGTACTCGTCCCAGCCTACCCAGAGGTTCTTGTCGTCGTTGCGCGGATCGGTCATCAAGTCTGCCGCCGTCATCGTCATTTGCTGCGTCATCTGCGAATTACACCTTGAACGGATGACGGAGCAGGATCGTTTCGTCGCGGTCCGGCCCCGTCGAAATCATGTCGACCGGCACGCCGGCCACTTCCTGCACGCGGCTCAAGTAGGCGCGCGCGTTGGCCGGCAGCGCATCCCACGTCTTGATGCCGACGGTGCTTTCCTTCCAGCCGGCGAACGTTTCGTACACCGGCTCGCAGCGTGCGACGTCGGCTGCGCCGCGCGGCAGGATGTCCGCGTCCTTGCCGTCGATCTTGTAGCCGACGCACAGCTTCACTTCGTCGAGACCGTCGAGCACGTCGAGCTTCGTCATGCACAGGCCCGACACGCCGTTGATCTGGATCGAGCGGCGCAGCGCCGCCGCGTCGAGCCAGCCGGTGCGGCGGGGACGGCCGGTGACCGAACCAAATTCCTTGCCGACGTTAGCGAGCGTGATGCCGACCTGATCCTGGCGCTGCGGGTTGTCGGCGTCGTACAGCTCGCTCGGGAACGGGCCCGAGCCGACGCGCGTGCAGTACGCCTTCGTGATGCCGAGGATGTAGTTCAGCTTTTGCGGACCGACACCGGCGCCGGCCGATGCCGCGCCCGCGACGCAGTTGCTCGACGTGACGAACGGATAGGTGCCGTGGTCGATGTCGAGCAGCGTGCCCTGCGCGCCTTCGAACAGCAGGTTCTGACCGGCGTTGTTCGCGTCGTACAGACGGCGCGACACGTCGGCCACCATCGGCTTCAGACGATCGGCGTAGCCAAGCATCGTGTCGAGCGTGGCCTGGAAATCGACTGCTGCGCCGCCCAGGTACTGGGTCAGCACGAAGTTGTGGAAATCGAGGTTTTCGCGCAGACGGTCGGCGAAGGTCTTCGGATCGAACAGATCCTGCACGCGCAGCGCGCGGCGGCCGACCTTGTCTTCGTACGCCGGGCCGATACCGCGGCCGGTCGTGCCGATCTTGCCCGCGCCCTTGCGCGCTTCGCGCGCCTGGTCGATCGCGATGTGGTACGGCAGAATCAGCGTGGTCGCTTCGGAGATGAACAGGCGGTCGCGCACGTTGACGCCGGCCTCTTCCAGCTCGCCGATTTCCTTGAACAGTGCCTCGGGGGACAGCACGACGCCGTTGCCGATGAAGCAGGCAACGCCTTCACGCATGATGCCCGACGGAATGAGGCGCAAGATGGTCTTCTTGCCGCCGATGATGAGGGTGTGGCCGGCGTTGTGACCGCCCTGGAAACGCACGACGCCCTGAGCGTGGTCCGTCAGCCAGTCGACGATCTTGCCCTTGCCTTCATCACCCCATTGCGTTCCCACGACGACGACGTTGCGCCCGGGAGTCACGTTCACTGCGCTGGCAGACATGTTGATTCGTTAGCTGGTTAAAAACGTATTCTACCTATGTTCGCGGGCGATTCCGAATTTTTCCGTTTCGCTTCAACGATATGCACGCCGAACGACGGCCCGCGAACGCCTGTTTAACGGGGCTCGACCACCCATGCGCCCGCACGTTCGACGAGCGAACGGTCGCATGCGAACTCGTCGAGCACGTGGTCGTGACCGGGCAGTGCCTGGATCACGACCTCGCCCGCATCGCGCAGCGCGGCGACGGCCGCGCTGAGTGCATCGTCCTGCGCCCAGGGCGCGAGAATCGCGGTGCCGCGCGCCTCGACCGGGGAAATCCGCGCGAGCTCGCGCAGGTCGAGCGAGAAACCCGTCGCCGGGCGCGCCCGGCCGTATGCCTGACCCACGTGGTCGTAGCGGCCGCCGCGCGCGATCGCGTTGGGCACGCCGTCGATGTAAGCGGTAAACATTGCGCCGCTGTGGTACGCATAGCCGCGCAGATCGGCGAGATCGACGGCGACTTCGACGCCCTTCGCGCTCGCCGCGAGCTGCGCGAGATCGTCCAGCGCGCGCGTGATTTCCGGCAGCACGGGCAGCCGCGCCCGCGCTTCGTCGAGCACGCTCGCGTCGCCGTACAGGTGCGGCAGCGCGCGCAGCGCCGCGCGCGTGTCGGCGCCGAGATCGTCGGTCAGCTCGTGCAGCAGCGGCACATCCTTGCCCGACAGCGCGTCGTACAGCGCTTCGCCGCGCGCGGCGGCCTGCGCATCGCGCGCGAGCAGCGCCGCGAGCACGCCCGCATGGCAAAGGTCCAGACGAATCCGCGACAGCCCCGCGAGATGCAGCGCGTCGAGCATCAGTTGCTGGATCTCCAGGTCGGCTTCCAGCCCCGCATGCCCGTAGATTTCGGCGCCGATCTGGATCTGCTCGCGCGTCGCGTGCAGACCGCGCGGGCGCGTGTGCATCACGTGGCCGGCGTAGCAGAGGCGCGTGACGCCCTGGCGGTTCAGCAGGTGCGCGTCGATCCGCGCGACCTGCGGCGTGATGTCGGCGCGCAGACCGAGCGTGCGGCCCGACAGCTGATCGACCAGCTTGAAGGTGCGCAGCCGCAGGTCGGCGCCGCCGCTCGTCAGCAGCGACTCGAGGTACTCGAGCAGCGGCGGCATCACCATTTCGTAGCCGTAAGAACGGAAGCGGTCGAGCAGCCTGCGGCGCAGCTCCTCGATCTTGCGCGCTTCCGACGGCAGTACGTCGGCGATATTCTCGGGAAGTAACCAGGTCGACATCGGTACGGTCCTACGACGGGAAACAGCGCGACTTTGCGCGCCGCGAGATGAATCGGAAATGGGAAATCGAAATCGGGCGGAACGAACGGCCGGTGCGCCGTCCGGTTCAGGTGGCGAACAGCAGCAGGACGAGCCCGAGCGCCATCACGATGAGCCCGCCGATCCGGATATGATGCGGCGGCCGCTCCGCTATTCTACGAAACGTGTCGCGCCATGCGACGGGAAACACGAAAGGGAACGCTCCCTCGATAATCAGCATCAGTGCTACCGCGAGCAACAACGAGCCAGCCAGATCCATGCGAGCGACGGCGCCGCTCGTCGCGGCACCCCAAAAAGTCAGTGTTTGCGGGGAGCGGGCGCCGGCGCGGCGGCACCGCCCGTCGGGCTGCGCATGAAGCGGAAGAACTCGCTGTCGGGATCGACGACGATGACGTCGTTGCGCTTGAACGTGTTCCGGTAAGCCTGCAGGCTCGCGTAAAACTGATAGAACTGCGGATCGCGGCCGAACGCGTCCGCGGCGATCGACGCGGCCTTCGCATCGCCCTCGCCCTTGATCGTCTGCGCCGACTTGTATGCGTTCGCGAGCACCGCCTGCTGATCGCGCTCGGCGTCGGCCTTGATCTGCTCGACATCCGCCGCGCCTTCGGCGCGCACGCGCGCGGCCTGGTCGCGCAACGCCGCGATCATCCGCTGATAGACGGCGTCCGTCTGCGCGGCCGGCAAGTCGACGCGCGTCAGCTGGACGTCGACCACGTCCACGCCGAAGCCCGCCGCCTTTGCCCGCACCGCGTCGCGCGCCGCGTTCGCGATGTCGCGCTGGTCGCCGAGCGCGTCGTCGAGCGCGCGCTTCGCGAAGGCGTCGCCGAGCGCGCCCTTCAGCGCATCGGCGAGGCGTTCGGTGGCGGCCGTCGGGTCGCCGCCGGTGGCCGTGAAATACTTCATCGGATCGTCGATCCGATACTTGAGCGCATACGCGACGAGCAGATCGTGCTTGTCTTCGGTGGCCAGTTGCAGCGGGTCCGTCGACTCGAGCGATTGCAGGCGCGTGTCGATCAGCGTCGCCGTCTGCAGCGGCGGCGGCAGCTTGAAGTGGATGCCGGGGCCGGCGAGCTGCGGCTGCCCGCCGTCGCGGCCGGACAGCACGGCCGCATGGCGCGGGTCCACGCTCAGCACCGTCGACGAAGCCGCGAACGCGGCGATCACGATTGCGACGACGAGCGCAATGATTCGATTCATGTTCTGCGCTCCCGTTACTTCAGATCGTCTTCGCGCGCGCGGCTGCGGAACGCCTCTCGCGAGCGCAGCACGTCGCTGCCCGCGGCGGGCGCGGCAGCGGCCGAAGCGCCGCTCGCCGGTGCGCCCGACGCGACGGCGGCCGGAGCCGACGCCGTGTCCGGCGCGGCTGCGCCGGCTGCCGCGTTCGATGCACCTGCGGCGTTCGCGGCATTTTGCCGGCCCTGCTCGACGAGCTTGTCGAGCGGCAGGTACACGACGCTGCTGCCCGCCTTGTTGCCGACGAATACCTTGGTCGCCTTCGAGTAGATTTCCTGCATCGTTTCAAGGTACATCCGCTCGCGAATCACGGCCGGCGCCTTCGAATACTGCGCATAAACCTGCTTGAACCGGTCGGCGTCGCCTTCGGCCTGCGTCACGACACGGTCGGCATAGGCCTTCGCATCGTCGACGAGTTTCGCGGCGTCGCCCTGCGCCTTCGGCAACAGGTCGTTCGTATACGCTTGCGCGGCGCGCTTGGCGGCCTCGCGCTCGTCGCGCGCCTTCGCGACCTCGGCATACGCGGCCTGCGTCTGTTCCGGCGCCGCGACGCTTTGCATCGTGACGGCCGTGACCTCGAGCCCGGACTGGTAGCGGTCGAGATCGCGCTGGATCGCGGCGGACAGCTGGCTACGCAGCGCATCGCGGTCCTGGTTCAGGATGTCTGCCGCGCTGCGCGTGCCGACGATCGCGCGCACTGCGGCCTGGGCGGCCTGCGACACGCTGCGCTCGGGATCGACGCTACGGAACAGGTAATCGGTAGCCGAACGCACGCGGTACTGGACGACGAAACGCACGTCGACGATATCCGCATCGCGCGTCAGCATCGCGGCTTCCTTGACGTTCGCGAGACGCACGACGTTGTTGCGGCCGATCTCGATCGAGCGCACTTGCGTCGTATCGACGATTTCGTGCGACGAGAACGGATACGGCGCACGCCAGTGGACGCCCTCGCCGACCGTGCCGGCCAGCTTGCCGAGCTGGAGCACGACGCCGGTCTGGCCGTCCTGCACGACGAACAGCCCGCTGCCCGCATAGACCGCGATCAGCACGCCGATCACGATGCCGACGCCGACGCGCGCAGCCCGGCCGTTGTCGGGCCGGAAGCCGTTGCCGCCCTTGCCGCCGAACAGGCCGCTCAGACGCCGGTTGAAGTTGCGCCACATCTCGTCGAGATCGGGCGGACCGTCACCGTCGCCGCCGGGCGGACGTTTCGATTCGTTGGCACGCGGACGGGATCCGTCGTTGCCTTTGCCGTCGCCGCGCCCCCAGCGGGGATCGTTGATCGACAGCAAGGCGCGCATCCGCCGCCAGGTACTCCGCTCGTTGTATTCGTTCACCAGAGTTTGTTCACCAGATTAGACGCCGGCGAACCGGCCGGGACCGGTTAGCGCCCGTGTTCGGAAATCGTGTGGCCTTCGTGTGGTTCAGCGGGCGCGCCGTCGAGCGCGCCGTCGGCTGACGTCGCGCCGGAGAGGTGTTCCGCGGAGGCGATCTCGGCGATGGCGGCACGCAACGCGTCGAGACCCTGACCGGTGCGCGCGCTCAAAAAGACGCGCGAAATATTACCATACTCGTCCCGCTCGACCGCGTCGCCGCGGGCGGCCAGTTCGGGCACGGCGTCGATCTTGTTGAACACCAGCACCTGCCGCACGGTGTCCGCGCCGATCTCGTGCAGCACGTCGTTGACCTGCTCGATCTGTTCGAGCCGCACGGCGCTCGACGCGTCCACCACGTGCAGCAGCAGATCCGCATGAATCGTTTCCTCGAGGGTCGCGCGAAACGCGGCAACCAGTTGGTGAGGCAACTCGCGGATGAAGCCGACCGTATCGGACACGACGATCTGGCCGACCTCGTCGCCCAGATACACGCGTCGCGACGTCGTATCGAGCGTCGCAAACAACTGGTCGGCCGCATAGGCCTGCGCCTTCGTCAGCGCATTGAACAGCGTCGACTTGCCCGCGTTCGTATAGCCGACCAGCGACACCGACATGGTGCCGCTGCGCGCGCGCTGACGACGCTGCGTGCTGTGCTGCCGGCGCAGCCGGTCGAGACGCGCCTTCAGCATTTTGATCCGCTCGCCGATCAGCCGGCGGTCGGTTTCGAGCTGCGTTTCGCCGGGGCCGCGCAGGCCGATACCGCCTTTTTGCCGCTCCAGGTGAGTCCACGCGCGAATCAGCCGGGTCGACAGATATTGCAGCTGCGCGAGCTCGACCTGCAGCTTGCCTTCGTGGCTGCGGGCGCGCTGCGCGAAGATATCGAGGATCAGGCTCGTGCGATCGACCACGCGGCGGTTCAGCGCCTGCTCCAGATTGCGTTGCTGGGCGGGCGCGAGTGCGTGGTTGAAGATGACGATTTCGACGTTGTGCGCGTCGCATGCGAGCCGCAATTCTTCGGCTTTGCCGCTGCCGATGAACATCTTGGCATCAGGGCTGGCACGACGACCGGTGAGGGTGACGGCGGGACGGGCTCCCGCGCTGGAGGCAAGAAGACTGAGTTCTTCGAGACTGGCTTCGAAATCGGTCTTGCCGAAGTCGATGCCGACGAGCGCTGCGTTGATCAAATTGTCGGGTGTCAAGATAAGGCGGCTGGCATCGGTCGCTCGCGGCGACCGGATGCCGGCCGCTGCGATAGGTTAGGACGAAGCTTCCGCGTCCGGGTGGAAATTCACCGGGCGCGCCGGCACGACCGTCGAAATGGCGTGCTTGTAGACCATCTGGGTCACGGTGTTACGGAGCAACACGACGTACTGGTCGAAGGATTCGATGTTCCCTTGGAGCTTGATCCCGTTGACGAGATAGATCGAAACAGGAACGTGCTCTTTACGCAGTGCGTTCAAAAACGGGTCTTGTAACAATTGCCCTTTGTTGCTCATGGCGTACTCCATCTTTTTTTGCAGGTTGATCTGGATTGGCGACGAAGAAAAAGAGATCCGGCGCCAATCGCTACACTATAGCTGATTTTGCCTGCCCCGCCCGGCCACTGGCCATGCGGCCAGGTCGTTGCCGGGCGTACCCGGCAGGCTCGTTCAGCCCTTGTCCGCGTACGGATTGTTCGACGAGCGGAACTCTATGCGCAATGGAGTCCCGGTCAGGGAGAAAGTTTCGCGGAATCTGTTTTCCAGATATCGCTTGTATGTCTCGGTCACCGCATCGAGCGCGTTGCCGTGGATCACGATCAGCGGCGGATTCTGGCCGCCCTGGTGCGCGTAGCGCAGCTTCGGGCGCACCGGGCCGCGACGGCGCGGCTGCTGGAACTCGACGGCCTCGATCAGCGCGCGCGTGAGCTTCGGCGTCGGCAGCTTCGCCATCGCCGCGGCATAGGCGTCGTCGACCGAGCGCATCAGCGCGCCGATGCCGGTCTTCTTCGCGGCCGAAATGTAGTGCGATTTCGCGAAATCGAGGAATTTCAGCTTGCGGGTCAAATCCGCTTTGGCGCGATCGCGCGCGTGATCGTCGAGGCCGTCCCACTTGTTGACGCCGATCACGAGCGCGCGGCCCTGCTCGACCACGAAGCCCGCGATGTGCGCGTCCTGGTCGGAAATGTCCTGCTGCGCGTCGAGCAACAGAATGACGACGTTCGCGTCGGAGATCGACTGCAGCGTCTTCACGACCGAGAACTTCTCGATCGCCTCGAACACCTTGCCGCGACGCCGCAGCCCGGCGGTATCGATCAGCGTGTACTTCTTGCCGTTGCGCTCGAAGTCGACGTAGATCGAATCGCGCGTCGTGCCCGGCATGTCGAACGCGATCACGCGATCCTCGCCGATCAGCGCGTTCACGAGCGTCGACTTGCCGACGTTCGGCCGGCCGACGATCGCGATCTTGATGCCGCGCGACGGATCATTGTCGTCCGCTTCCTCCGGCTGGCCCGCATACGCGACTTCCAGCGCCTCGTTGATCATGTCGGTCACGCCGTCGCCGTGTGCGGCCGAGATCGCGCGCGGATCGCCGAGCCCGAGCTCGTAGAAGTCCGTCGCGACCGCCGTGTACTTCATCCCTTCGGCCTTGTTGACGACCAGGAAGATCGGCCGCCCGGTCTTGCGCAGATAGTCGGCGATCGACTTGTCCTGCGGCGCGAGGCCGTTGCGCCCGTCCACGATGAACACGACGACGTCGGCTTCCTCGACCGCCTGACGCGTCTGGCGCGCCATCTCGTGCAGGATGCCGTCCTTCGCGACGGGTTCGAAGCCGCCGGTGTCGACGACCAGGTACGGCCGCTCACCGACTCGCCCTTCGCCGTAATGGCGATCGCGCGTGAGGCCCGGCAAGTCGGCGACGAGCGCATCGCGCGAGCGCGTGAGCCGGTTGAACAGCGTGGATTTCCCCACATTGGGGCGCCCAACGAGGGCAATGACCGGTTTCATCTGTGTTTTCTACGGTGGTGCGCAGCAGCGGGAGGCCCGCTGCTGCGGGCGGCTGCGCTGAATGAAAATATCACGAATTCGCGCCGCGCCGGATGCGCGCGCCGGGCGCGCGGTGCGCGCCGTCGTCTTTCGCTACGAACTGCCTTTCAAATACTGCGCGGCCGGGGACACCGGCCGCGTTCATGTCGCGCGTTCGCGGCATGCGGAACTCGTTCCGCCACGCCGCGCTTCGCGCTTGCTGCGTGCGTATCAGCGCGGGCGGAACCCGTACAGGCCGCCGTCCTGGGTCTGCACGACCAGCGTGTTGCCGGCAAGCACCGGCGCCGCAGTGATCGCGCTGCCGTCGGTCTTCATCCGCGCGATGAAGCTGCCGTCCTCGCGCGACAGGAAGTGCACGAAGCCCTTGTAGTCGCCCATCACGACCGCATGGCCGAGCAGGTAAGGTACGCCGACGTCGCGGCTCTTCAGCTTGTCGTTACGCCAGAGCGGGTTGCCGCTCGCCGCGTCGTACGCGGTCACGACCGACCAGTCGTCGCCGGCGGCCACGACCGAATCGTCCTGCGCGAGACCGCTGCGGCTCGAGAACGGCTTTTCCCACACCGGACGGCCCGAGTTCGCGTCGAAGCAGCCGATCTGCCCCTGGAACGTGACCGCGCATGCCTGCGCGCCCACGAGCGTCGGCGGACCGCTGACGTCGTTGATGCGCTCGACCTCGGTCACGCCCTTCGGGAACGACACGGGCGTCTGCCAGAACGGCTCGCCCGTCTGCAGGTTCAGCGCCACCAGGCCGCCGCCGGGGAAGCCGGCCAGCACGGCCGCATCGCCGGCGAACGTCATGCCGGCCGACACGCGCAGGTTCAGCGGCACCGCGCGGTTGCGGTAATTCCACTTCTGCTCGCCGGTCTGCGCGTTGAACGCGATCACCTGGCCGTCGATCGTGCGCACGATCACGAGGCCGTTGCCGACCAGCGGCGGCGAGAAGACCTCGCCCTGCACGGTGGTCTTCCACAGCAGCTTGCCGTCGGGGCCGAGCACGAACACGCCGCCCTTCAGCGCGCCGACCGCGGTCAGGTTGCCGTCGCTGCCGACACCGGCCGACAGGTCCGAACCGACCTTCCCGCGCCACACCGTCTGGCCCGTCTTCGCGTCGATCTTCTCGACCGAACCGTTCTCGCCCGCCGCGTAGACGGCGTCGCCCACGGCCACCGGCGAGAACAGGTAGCGTCCGCCCTTGCCGACGCTCGCCTTCCAGACCTGTTGCACGTCGAGGACGGGCTTGAACTCGGTGAGGGGCGTCGGCACGCGGCGCGCGTCCTTCGACGACGAGCAGGCCGCCAATGCCAGGACAGCCGCCGCGCAGGCTACGGGCACAGCGTAACGTTTCAGCAAATTCATCGGTTAGCGAAGCAGAGTTAAGAGGTTGAGGGGGCCGACATCAGCCGCCGAGCGCGTCCAGCTTGAACTGCACGAGCTGGCGCGCCGACTGGTCGTCCTTCGACAGGCCGTCGAGCGCGAGCTTGTACGCGGCGCGCGCATCATCGGTCTTGCCTTGCGCGGCCAGCAGATCGCCGCGGCGATCGGCCACGAGGCCCTTGAATGCGTCGACCGGCGTGCCCGACAGCAGCACGAGACCCGCGTCGTACGCCTTCTCGTCGAGCAGCAGCGACGCAAGCCGCAGCTTCGCGATCTGCTTGTACTCGTCGTCCTTGGCGTGATCAGCGGCCCATTGCAGCTGCGCCTTCGCGCCGGCCGCATCGCCGCTCGCGTACAGCGTCTTCGCAGCCGCGAGCGCGGTCATTTGTGCATAGGCCGTGCTGCCGAACTTGTCTTCCATGTCGGCGGCCGCGCGGGCCATCGTGGCCTTGTCGTTCGCCGCGGCGGCCTTCTGCACCTGCTCGTACAGGCCGGACGCTTCGGCGGCCTGGCGGCGCTGCCAGTAATTCCAGCCGTTGAAACCGGCCGCGACGACCAGCGCCGCGAGCACGATCCACGTCGTGAGATTGCCCCAGCGGGCCCACCACGCTTTCAGACTTTCAATCGATTCTTGTTCGTCGTGATAACTCATCGGCGAGCGATTCCTTCCTTTTCGGGCTTTTCTTGTCGAGCGAATGCCAGCGCGATCAGTCGTCGCCGTCTTCGGCGGATGCAACCATCGCATTGATTAGGAATTCGGTCAAGCCTTCGACCGGTACGGTCTGCTGAACGTTCTTTTCCCCTTCCTGGCCGCCGCCGCGCAGCGCTTTCACGCCCGCCGTGCCGTTCGCCACCTCTTCTTCGCCGAAGATCACCGCGAACGCGGCGCCGCTCGCGTCGGCCCGCTTCATCTGCGACTTGAAGCTCGCCGGCGCGCCGTCGGCGCTGCAGTGGAAGATCACGTCGAGGCCCGTGTCGCGCAGACGCTCGGCCGCGATGAACGCCTGTTCGCGCGCCGCCTCGCCCTGGTGCACGACGTACACGTCGACGCCTTCCTGCTCGGGCGCGAGGTCTTCTTCCTTCAGCAGCTCCAGAATGCGCTCGATGCCCATCGCCCAGCCGCATGCGGCGGTCGGCTTGCCGCCCAGCTGCTCGATCAGCGGATCGTAGCGGCCGCCGGCCGCGACCGTGCCCTGCGCGCCGAGCTTGTCGGTCACCCATTCGAACACGGTCAGATTGTAGTAGTCGAGGCCGCGCACCAGCCGCGGATTGATCTTGAACGGAATGTTGTTCGCGAGCAGCAGGCGCTGCAGCCCCTCGAAATGCGCGCGCGATTCGTCGCCGAGGAAGTCGATCAGCTTCGGCGCGTTCTGGGCGATTTCCTGCAGCGCCGGATTCTTCGTGTCGAGCACGCGCAGCGGGTTCGTGTACAGACGGCGCTTCGCATCCTCGTCCAGCACGTCGACGTGCTGCTCGAGGTACTTGATCAGCTCGACGCGGTGCGCGGCGCGCTCTTCGGCCAGGCCGAGCGAATTGATCTCGAGTTTGATGCCCGTCAACCCGAGGTCGTCCCACAGGCGCTGGCACATCATGATGATCTCGGCGTCCGCGTCCGGGCCCGCGAAGCCGAGCGCCTCGACGCCGACCTGGTGGAACTGGCGATAGCGGCCGCGCTGCGGACGCTCGTGACGGAACATCGGGCCGATGTACCACAGGCGCTTCGGGCCGTCGTACAGCATGTTGTGCTCGATCGCCGCGCGCACGACGGCCGCGGTGTTCTCCGGGCGCATCGTCAGGTTTTCGCCGTTGAGCGCGTCGGTGAAGCTGTACATCTCCTTCTCGACGATGTCCGTGACTTCGCCGATGCCGCGCGTGAACAGCTGCGTGTGTTCGACGATCGGCGTGCGGATGTTCTGATAGCCGTACGCGCGCAGCAGCGATTTCACGGTAGCTTCGAAGAACTCCCACAGGCCGGCATCCTGCGGAAGGATGTCGTTCATGCCCTTGACGCCCGCGAGCTTCTCGATCTTGCGTTTCTGTTCAGTCATCGTTCGTGTGTATGGACGAATGGTTCAGGCCGCGCTGCGGCCGTAATTGCGTGCGACGTAGTCGCTGACGATCTGCTGGAATTCCTCGGCGATCCGCTCGCCGCGCAGCGTCTTGACCTTCTCGCCGTCGATGAAGACGGGTGCGGCCGGGTTCTCGCCCGAGCCCGGCAGGCTGATGCCGATGTTCGCGTGCTTCGACTCGCCCGGGCCGTTGACGATGCAGCCCATCACCGCGACGTTCATCTTCTCGACCCCCGGATACTCCTTGCGCCACACCGGCATCTGCTCGCGCAGGTAGGTCTGGATCTGCATCGCGAGCTCCTGGAACAGCGTGCTCGTCGTGCGGCCACAACCCGGGCAGGCGATCACCATCGGCGCGAACGAGCGCAGGCCCATCGTCTGCAGGATTTCCTGGCCGACGATCACCTCGCCCGTGCGCGGTGCGCCCGGCTCCGGCGTCAGCGAGATGCGGATCGTGTCGCCGATGCCTTCCTGCAGCAGCACGCCCAGCGCCGCAGTCGACGCGACGATGCCCTTCGAGCCCATGCCGGCCTCGGTCAGGCCCAAGTGCAGCGCGAAGCCGCAACGGCGGCCGAGTTCGCGGTAGACGGCGATCAGGTCCTGCACGCCGCTGACCTTGCACGACAGCACGATGCGGTCGCGGCCGAGGCCTAGCTCGACGGCGCGCTCGGCCGAGCCGATCGCCGACTGGATCAGCGCCTCGTACATCACGCTCTGCGCGTCCCACGGCTGCGAACGCGCGGCGTTCTCGTCCATCATCCGCGCGAGCAGGTCCTGATCGAGGCTGCCCCAGTTCACGCCGATGCGCACCGGCTTGTCGTACTTCGCCGCGGCTTCGATCATCTGCGCGAACTGCGTGTCGCGCTTCGCGCCCTGGCCGACGTTGCCCGGGTTGATCCGGTACTTCGACAGCGCCTCCGCGCAGCCCGGATAGTCGCGCAGCAGCAGATGGCCGTTGTAGTGGAAGTCGCCGACGAGCGGCACCGTCACGCCCATGCGGTCGAGCTGCTCGCGGATGGCCGGCACCGCGGCGGCCGCCTCAGGCGTGTTCACCGTGATGCGCACCAGTTCGGAACCGGCGTTCGCGAGATCCTTGATCTGGATGGCGGTGCCGATCGCATCGGCCGTGTCGGTATTCGTCATCGACTGCACGCGCACCGGCGCATTGCCGCCGATCGTCACGAGCTGCCCGCCCCAACGAACATCCACCGCATGCGACACGCGACGCGGCTGGTGGCCGCCGAACACCGGCTCGGTTGAACAAATCTGACTGCTGCGTGGGGATTGAGCTTCGGATTGCATCGATAGATCCATTTACGCGGAATGCGCCGCGACGGCGCATGAATTGAAAAAGCGCCGTGCCCTCGCGGCCCGTGCAGCACGGGCCTTCGTCACGGCGCTTGGCGTCAGGGCAACGTGAACCGCGCCACGTTACCCCGCGCTGCCGAATATTTTGCCGGATCGACGGGTTTTCCGTCGAACGCGACCGCATCGAGACCGGCCTTGTTGCCGATCGTGACCTTGAACGGGCCGTCGCCTGCGACCTGCTTCGTCTCGCCGGCCCGCACCAGCGCCGAGAACAGCTCCTTGCCGTTCTTGTCGCGCACGCTGAACCAGCAGTCCTGCTTGACCTTCAGCTCGACCACCGACTGGCCCGCGGCAACCGCGACGCTCGCTGGCTCGGCCGCATTTGCCGTGCTTGCCGCGCTCGCGGCGGCCGGCTGCGATGCGGGCGATGCTGGGGCCGCAGCCGCCGGGGCAGCCACGGACGCCGCGACCGGCGCCGACGCCGACGCCTGCGCGACTACGGCCGAAGCAGCCACAACCTCGTTGCCTGCTGCCGTCGACGCACTGCCCGCCGCGGGCTCTTCCGCGGCCGATGCGGCCGATGCCGCCACTGCACTCGCCGCCGGCGCATGCTCGGCGGCGGCGCCCTTGAAGCGGGCGAGCCAACTCGCCGAATCGCCGCCAGTGTGCCACATGAGCACGGCGATCACCGCCACGACGACGATCGCGGTGCCCCACAGCCACGGATGATGACCGGACGAGCTGCCGAGCGGGATCGACACGCGGCCACGCGGCAGATCCGTGCCGCTCGACGCGGGCATCGACAGGTCGACTTCCGGCACGCCGCGCTCGCGGCGCAGCGCCTGCGCGAACGGCTCCGGATCGACGCCGAGCATCTTCGCGTAGCTGCGCACGACCCCGAGCGCGAACGTCACGCCGGGCAGATGACTGATGTCGCCCGCCTCGAGCGCGCGCAGCTTCTGCGGAGCGACCTTGAGCCGCGCCGACACGTCGTCGACCGTCCAGCCCTTCGCCTCCCGTAGCTGCGCCAGCCGGCTGCCCACGGCCGCCAGCGTTTCCAGCCCCGCCGGTGCCGGCTTCGCGGCATTCGTCTCTGCGCCGTTTGTCGGCTGCGGCTCACTCATCCTTGTCCTCGCGTCGATTCTTCTTCACTGGGGCGCCGCCGGCCCCTGCCGGCCGGCACCCGCTACCGTCCATACCATGCGCGGCGCCAAGGCGCCGCGACCGATCGCTATTCGCGTGTTGTACCGCCAAAAAGTTCGGGCATCCGCATTTGCGCGGCCCCGTCAAACCGCCCGAACTTCGATGATCTTTGCTGCTGTGCCCGTCCGTTCGGCGAGGCGCGTGCGATCCTTCACGGCGCCGGCCAGCTGCCCGCACGCGGCGTCGATGTCGTCGCCGCGCGTCTTGCGCACGGTCGTGACGACACCCGCGTCGATCAGAACCTGCGCAAAACGCTTGATCTGCTCCGGCTTCGAGCGGATGAGGCCCGATTCCGGGAACGGATTGAACGGGATCAGATTGAATTTGCACGGCACGTCACGCGTGACGGCCAGCAATTCGCGCGCATGCGCTTCGGTGTCGTTGACACCGTCGAGCATGCAGTATTCGAAAGTGATGAAATCGCGCGGCGCGACTTTCAGATAGCGCTGGCACGCCGCCATCAGTTCGCGCAGCGGATGCTTCTTGTTGAGCGGCACCAGTTCGTCGCGCAGCGCATCGTTCGGCGCGTGCAGCGACACGGCGAGCGCGACCGGCAATTCGGCGCCGAGGCGGTCCATCATCGGCACCACGCCGGACGTCGACAGCGTGACGCGGCGGCGCGACAGCCCATAGGCGTTGTCGTCGAGCATCAGCCGCATCGCGGGCACGACCGCGTTGTAGTTCAACAGCGGTTCGCCCATGCCCATCATCACGACGTTCGTGACGACCCGTTCCGCCTTGCCGTTCGGTCCGGGCGCGCGGCCCAGCGACGCACGCAGCGCAAATTCGGCCATCCGCAGCTGGCCGATGATTTCGGCCGTCGACAGGTTGCGCGAGAAGCCCTGCTTGCCCGTCGAGCAGAAGCGGCAATTGACCGCACACCCGGCCTGCGACGACACGCACAGCGTGCCGCGCGTCTCTTCCGGGATGAACACGGTTTCGACCGCGTTGCCGTTCCCGACGTCGATCAGCCACTTGCGCGTGCCGTCGGCGGAAACGTGATCGCTGGCGATCTCGGGCATGCCGATCGTCGCGCGGCCCTTGAGCTTTTCTCTCAGGGACTTCGCGAGGTCGGTCATGCCGTCGAAATCGCCGGCGTTGTACTGATGGATCCAGCGCTGCAACTGCTTGGCGCGGAACGGCTTCTCGCCGAGGCTGCCGCAGTACGCGACAAGACCCTCGGCATCGAAGTCGAGAAGATTGACGGAAGTTTCGCTCGTCATGATGTGCTGCCTTGCCGCGTGCGCCGAATCCTGCCTGACCGTTGCCAGCCAGCGCTTAACGCGAGTAGACGTTCATTTCCGGGAAGAAGAACGCGATTTCGACCGCTGCCGTTTCAGCAGCGTCCGAGCCGTGCACGGCGTTCGCGTCGATGCTGTCGGCGAAGTCGGCGCGGATCGTGCCCTTTTCCGCCTTCTTCGGATCCGTCGCGCCCATCAGGTCGCGGTTCTTCAGGATCGCGCCTTCGCCTTCCAGAACCTGGATCATCACCGGGCCCGAGATCATGAAGTCGACGAGGTCCTTGAAGAACGGACGTGCTGCGTGAACTGCGTAGAACTTCTCTGCGTCGGCACGCGACAGGTGCGCCATGCGCGATGCGACGATCTTCAGGCCGGCGCCTTCGAAACGGCTGTAGATCTGGCCGATCACGTTCTTTGCCACCGCATCCGGCTTGATGATCGACAGGGTGCGCTCGATTGCCATAAAAACTCCAAAAAATTAAGAAGTTACAGGTTCAAATGAATCCGCTATTGTAGCACGATCCCGTGTATCATTGCGATTGAACCCTTACACCGGCGAAAGGTTCGGAATCCCTGTGTTTTTGCGCTGCCCGGCCATTGAAACCAAGCGGCGCGGAACGTATCTTAGCCATAGCTGCTCCGGTTTGCTGCGCCGCACACCGCGCGCGCCGAACCGGCCCCGAACGCCCGTGCGTTCAATGTTAGGAGAAACCATGAACGACTATCCGTACAATTTCGGCCGCGGCGGCACCGTCAGCACCGCGGAGGTTCGCAACCGCGTGCTGCGGAACACGTACTGGCTGCTCGCGCTGTCGATGATCCCGACCGTCCTCGGCGCGTGGGTCGGCGTCGCGACGGGCTTCTCGCTGTTCGCCGCCACCAGCCCGATGATGAGCCTGCTCGCGTTCTTCGCGATCGCGTTCGGCTTCATGTTCGCGATCGAGCGCACCAAGAACAGCGCCGCCGGCGTATTCGTGCTGCTCGGCTTCACGTTCTTCATGGGGCTGATGCTGTCGCGCCTGCTCAGCTTCATCCTCGGCTTTTCGAACGGCCCGTCGCTGATCATGCTGGCGTTCGGCGGCACCGGCATCATCTTCGCCGCGATGGCGACGGTCGCAACGGTCAGCAAGCGCGACTTCTCCGGGCTCGGCAAATGGCTGTTCATGGGCGTCATCGTGATCCTGCTGGCGTCGGTCGCGAACATCTTCCTGCAATTGCCGGCGCTGATGCTGACCGTGTCGGTCCTCGCGATCGCGATCTTCTCCGCGTACATGCTGTTCGACGTCCAGCGCGTCGTCAACGGCGGCGAGACGAACTACATCTCGGCCACGCTCGCGATCTACCTCGACCTGTACAACGTGTTCACGAACCTGCTCGCGCTGCTCGGCATCTTCGGCGGCAACCGCAACTGACGTTCGGCTCACCCATAAAAAAACCGGCCCGCAGGCCGGTTTTTTTTCGTCCGCGACCGCGGCTCAAGCGCGCTCGAACAGCGCGATCGATTCGACGTGCGACGTATTCGGGAACATGTTCACCACGCCGGCGCCCTTGAGCCGATAACCGGCCTCGTGGACGAGCAGCCCGGCGTCGCGCGCAAGCGTCGACGGATTGCACGACACGTAGACGATCCGCTTCGGCAGCGGGCCTTCACCGCTCTGCGCGATCTCGGCGAGCGCCTTGGACACCGCGAGCGCGCCTTCGCGCGGCGGGTCGATCAGGAACTTGTCGAACGCGCCGAGCGCGCGCAGATCGTCGCCCGTCACTTCGAACAGGTTCCGGCACGCGAACGTCGTATGGCCGTCGACGCCGTTCTCGCGCGCATTCGCGAGCGCGCGCGTCGTCAGCGTTTCGCTGCCCTCGATGCCCATCACCTCGCGCGCCAGGCGCGCCAGCGGCAGCGTGAAGTTGCCGATCCCGCAGAACAGGTCGAGCACGCGATCGTCGCGCGACGGCGCGAGCAGACGCAGCGCACGCCCGACCAGCACGCGATTGATCTGATGGTTGACCTGCGTGAAGTCGGTCGGCTTGAACGGCATGCGGATGCCGAACTCCGGCAGCGTGTAGTCGAGCGCCACGTCGAGCGGATAGAACGGCGCGACCGTGTCGGGGCCCTTCGGCTGCAGCCAGAACTGCACGTTGTGCTCGTCCGCGAACGCGCGCAGCAGCGCTTCGTCGTCGGCATTGATCGGCTCCAGGACGCGCAACACCAGCGCGGTCACCTGCGAGCCGACCGCCAGCTCGATCTGCGGCATCCGATCGCGGATCGACAGGCCCTCGACCAGCCGGCGCAGCGGCACCAGCATCGCCGACACGTGCGGCGGCAGCACTTCGCAGCTCGTCATGTCGGCGACGTAGCTGCTCTTCTTTTCGTGGAAGCCCACCAGGACGCCGCCCTTCTTCGCGACGTTGCGCACGGTCAGGCGCGCGCGGTAGCGATAGCCCCACGACGGGCCGTGGATCGGCGCGTACATCGCCTCGGCGCGCAGCTTCGACAGATGCCACAGGTTGTCCTCGAGCACGCGCTGCTTGATCGCCACCTGCGCGCGCATGTCGAGGTGCTGCATCGAACAGCCGCCGCAGGTGCCGAAAAATTCGCATTTCGGCTTCGTGCGCATCACGCTCGGGCGCAGAATGTCGACGACGGTCGCCTGCTCGTAGCTCGGCTTGCGGCGATAGCTCGAATAGGTCACGCGCTCGCCGGGCAGCGCGCCTTCGACGAAGATCACCTTGCCGGGCGTGCCATCCTCGGTCGCCGTGCGGCCGACACCGCGCGCTTCCATGTCGAGCGATTCGATCTCGAGCACCGGGGCAGGCCCGGGCGGGACGGGCGCATTTTTCGATTTGCGCGCAGAAGTGGGGACGGCTTCGGACACCAGCTTTTCCTGACAAAACGTTGAAGAAGGCGAGATTGTAGACGACGAAAGCCCGCGTCGCCCGCTTTCGTCGCGCGGGCGCGGGCGCCGGCGCAACGGACACGGCCCGGCCCGCGGGCGGCGCGGGCGCTGCCGGCCGCCATCGAACTCGGAGCTCGACCATGCGATTGATCGACTGGAACATTCAATGGGGACGCGATGCCGACGGCGTCGTCGATCTGCCGCGCACCGTCGCGGCCGCTCGCCGGCTCGGCGACTTCGACGTGCTGTGTCTGCAGGAGGTCACGCGTGGCTTCGGCGCACTGCCCGGCGGGCCCGGACCGGACCAGTTCGCGGAGCTCGCCGCGCTGCTGCCCGGCTATACGATCGTCGATGCGATCGGCGCCGACCTGCCCGCGCTCGAGCCCGGCGCGCCGCGCCGGCAATTCGGCAACGCAATCGCGACGCGCCTGCCGGTCGGGCGCGTGTTGCGGCAATTGCTGCCGTGGCCGGCAGACGCCGGTGCGCCGTCGATGCCGCGCGTCGCGCTCGAGGTCGAATTGCTGACGCCGTCGGCCCCCGTGCGCGTGGTGACGACGCACCTCGAGTTCTATTCGGCGCGCCAGCGGCTCGCGCAGGTCGATGCGTTACGCGCCCGCCACCGCGAGGCCTGCGCGCACGCCGACCACCCGGCGCCGGCCGAAAACGCGACGGGACCGTTCAGCGCGACGGCGCAGCCGCGCGACGCGATCGTCTGCGGCGACTTCAACAGCGCGTTCGACAGCGACGCGTACCGGCGCATGCTGGAGCCAATCGCCGATGCGCCGTCGTTCGTCGACGCGTGGGTCGCGCGCCATCCCGGCCGCACGCCGCCGCCGACGGCCGGCGTCTACGACACGGTGCAATGGTCGGACGGGCCGCTCGCGTGCGATTTCGTGTTCGTGACCGAGACGCTGCTGCCGCGCATCACGCGCTGCGAGATCGACGGCGACGTGCGCGCGTCGGATCATCAGCCGGTCGTGCTCGAACTCGATTGAGGGCAAACGCGGTGCGGCCGCGCGGTCGGCGGCCGGTGCTCAGGCGTCGAAGCCGGCCAGGTATTCGGCCCAGTGCGCCGCGGGTTCCTGTGCGAGCGCGTTTTTCACGAGCAGGATTTCATCCGCGTATTCGTTCGGCGTGAGCCCGCCGCGCATCAGCTGGAAGCGGCAGTACAGCAGATACGTGTTGACGACGTCGGTTTCGCAGTAGTTGCGGATCTCGTCGATCCGGCCATCCCGAAATGCCGGCCACACCTGGCTGCCGTCCATTCCGAGTTTGCCCGGAAAGCCGCACAGCTTCGCCAGCGCGTCGAGCGGCGCATTGGCGCGCGCCTGGTACATCGCGAGCACATCCATCAGATCGGTGTGCCGCGAGTGATAGCGCGAGATGTAGTTGTTCCACTTGAACTCTCGGTCGTCCTCGCCGAGATCCCAATAGCGGGTCGCCGGGATGCCGTGCACGAGCGCACGGTAGTGCAACACCGGCAGATCGAAGCCGCCGCCGTTCCACGACACGAGTTGCGGCGTGTATTTCTCGATCACGCGGTAGAACGACTGGACCAGCGCGGCTTCGTTGTCCTGCGGCGTGCCGAGCGAGCGCACGCGAAAGCCGTTGTTGTCGCGGAACACGCAGGAGATCGCCGCGATGCGCTGCAAGTGATGCGGCAAGAAATCGCTGCCGGTCTTCTCACGGCGGGCGGCGAACGCATGCTCGGCCACCGCCGCATCGTCGAGCGTCGCGGGCAGGTCTTCCAGACGGCGAATGCCGTCGACATCGGGAATGGTCTCGATGTCAAAAACGAGAATCGGAGTCATCGATTACAGAACGGCGTCCTTGCGCACGCCGTTGGAGGCAAAGAACCGCTTCAGGCGCACCAGCGCTTCCTGCTGGATCTGCCGCACGCGCTCGCGCGTGAGCCCCATCTCGTCGGCCAGTTCCTCGAGCGTGGCCGGTTCGATGTGATTCAGCCCGAAGCGGCGTTCGATCACGTGCCGGTGCTTGTCGGACAGCCGCGACAGCCACGCGCGCGTGAGCGTCTCGAGCTCGCGGTGCTGCACTTCGGCATCGGGCGACTGGCTCTGGTCGTCCGGCAGCAGATCGAGCAGGCTGCTCGCGGGATCGAGATCGAGCGGCGCGTCGAGCGACGCGGTGTGCTCGTTCAGCGCGAGAATGTCGGTGACTTCCTCGGCGGTCTTGCCGGTGAGGTAGGCGATGTCGTCGATGCTGGCTTCGCGGCGTTCGGCCGCGTCGCCCGTCGACATCGAGTTCTTTTCGAGGTGGCGCTTCGCGCGCAGCACCTGGTTCAGCTCGCGGATCACGTGCACAGGCAGGCGCACGGTACGCGCCTGATTCATGATCGCTCGCTCGATGCTCTGGCGAATCCACCATGTCGCGTAGGTCGAGAAGCGAAAGCCGCGCGTCGGGTCGAATTTCTCGATCGCGTGCATCAGACCGAGATTGCCCTCCTCGATCAGGTCGAGCAGCGGCACGCCGCGGTTCAGATAGCCCTTTGCGATGCTGACGACGAGACGCAGGTTGCGCTCGATCATCACCTGCCGCGCGTCGAATTCGCCCGCTTTCGCGAGACGCGAATAGCGCTGCTCCTCCTCGACGGTCAGCAGCGGCTTGACGCTGATACGGTTCAGATAGTGCTGGATCGTGTCGGCCGTGAGTTCGGCCTGCAGCAATGCGCGGAAATCGTCGACGTCGGGGGCGGCTTCCGCGCGGCCTTCGCGTTCGTCGTCGCCGTCGGCTTCGACCTCGCGCGTGTCGAGACCGGTTTCGGTTTCCGCGACGTCTTCTTCGTCGTCCGTCGAAGCGCCAGCTCGCTTCACCGATGCTTGCGTGGCACGACTGATCTTCTCAGACTCGGCTTGCGGCTCGTGGCGCTTCGATTTCGGCATGGTCGTCTCGGTTATTGAGGCGGCAAATACTTCAGCGGATCGACAGGCTTGCCCTGCCGGCGAACCTCGAAATGCAGCATCACGCGGTCGGCATCGCTGTTACCCATCTCGGCGATCTTCTGCCCCTTCGTCACCGCGTCCCCCTCTTTTACCATCAAAGCGCGATTGTGTGCATACGCCGTGAGGTAAGTCGCGTCGTGCTTGATGATAATGAGGTTGCCGTAGCCGCGCAGGCCGTTGCCCGAGTAGACGACGCGGCCGTCGGCCGCCGCCTTTACCGCCTCGCCCGCGGTGCCGCCGATATTGACGCCCTTGTTCTTCGCGTCGTCGAAACCGTTCAGCACCGGGCCGCGCACCGGCCACGCAAACGTGACGGGACCGCTCGGCGCTGCCGCGCCATCGCTGGCTGCCGGGGCCGACGGCGGCGTGCTCGCCGACGACGAACCGGCTGCCGGCGTCGCCGGGCCGCTGCTCAGCGGCGCGGTCGTCACGGCCGCGCCGCCGATCGGTGCGGCGACCGGCGCGCCGGCCGTCGCTGAGCCGCCCGGCGGGGCGACGCGCAGCAACTGGTCGACTTCGATCTGGTTCGGGTTCGCGAGGTTGTTCCACGCGGCGATGTCGCGATAGTTCTGCCCGTTCTCGAGCGCGATCCGGTACAGCGTGTCGCCGGGTTTCACGCGATAGAAGCCGGGCGGCGGCGGACCGAGCGGCACCGCCGGCTGCGTGGCGGCGGTCGTGCCGAGCGAACCGGAGCGGTCGACGACGGGCGCGTTGTCGAGCCGCGTCGCACAGGCGGCCAGCAGCGTGGAGAACGCGGCCACACAGATCGCGCGCTGCGCGAACGTGAGCGGTTCCCTGGTTCGGTTGTTTTGCATCACGCGCAACATACTCATCGGTTTCAAATCACTCCGGATTTTAAAGGGACAAAGAAAACGCGATCAAGCCGCGACTCCCGCCACTGCGCGTGCGCGACGCGCTCGATCAGCGTGAGCACCTGGGGCTGCCCGCTCTGCGCGCCGACCGGCGCGACGAGCCGGCCGCCGATCGCGAGCTGCTCGAGCAGCGCCTGCGGCACGTCGAGCCCGGCCGCCGCGATCACGATCGCGTCGAACGGCGCTGCGGATGGCAGCCCGACCCGCCCGTCGCCGTAGTGCAGACGGATGTTCGGCACGCGCAGCGGCCGCAGGTTCAGCTTGGCGCGCTCGTAGAGCGGCTTGATGCGTTCAATCGAATACACGTCGCGCGCCACGTGGCTCAGCACGGCGGCCTGATAGCCGCAACCGGTGCCGATCTCGAGGACGCGCTCGAGCGTGCGGCCGGCCATCGCGAGCTCGATCATGCGCGCGACCACCGACGGCTTTGAAATGGTTTGCTGATGGCCGATCGGCAACGCGGAATCTTCGTAGGCCTGCGTCGCGAGGCCCGCGTCCACGAACAGATGGCGCGGCACCGCCGCCATCGCGTCCAGCACGCGCGGATCGGTCACGCCGTTCGCGCGCAGGCGTTCGACCATGCGCTCGCGCACGCGTTCCGACGTGAGCGCGAACGCGCCGGCCGGCGCGGCGTTCGCGGCGATCGGCTTGGGCATCGCGGGCTTCGGCACGGTCGGCTTCAGCGCGGTGGCCGGCTTCGCGGCGGCCGTGCCGGGCGGCATGCGCGCGACACCGGGCTTCAGCGCGACCGGCTTCGGCACGGCGGCTGGCTTGTCGGCGGCCTTCGGCGCCGCGATTGCCGCATGGCGTTCGCCGGCCCGACCGTCGGATTTGCGTGGCGCTCGCTTGAGATCTTCGAGCGCGAGCGGAAACCGCTTCGCGCGCTCGCCGCTCATGAAGCCCGCCCTGCCGCGCGCGCCCAGTCGCGCGTCGCGGGCAGCATTTGGGTGTGCGTGAGGTCGAGCTGCAGCGGCGTGATCGATACGAAACCGTTTGCAATCGCGTGGAAATCGGTGCCCTCGCTGGCGTCGAGCGCCGCACCGGCCGCGCCGATCCAGTAGACCGGTTCGCCGCGCGGATCGGTCTGGCGAATAACAGGCTGCGACGGGTGGCGCTTGCCGAGGCGCGTGACCTGCCAGCCTTTCAGCGCGTCGTACGGCAGGTTCGGAATATTGACGTTCAGCAGCGGCTGCCCGGGCAGCGGGTGCGCGAGATAGTGCGCGACGATTTCGGCGGCGACGCGCGCCGCGTCCGCCAGATGCGCCCAGCCCTTGTCGGCCAGCGAGAACGCGATGGCCGGCACGCCGAACATGATGCCTTCGGTCGCGGCCGCGACCGTCCCCGAGTAGAGCGTGTCTTCGCCCATGTTCTGGCCGTTGTTGATCCCCGAGACGACGAGGTCGGGCCGCGCGTCGGCCATCCCGGTCAACGCGACGTGCACCGAGTCGGTCGGCGTGCCGTTCACGTAGAAGAAACCCGTATTGGCTGCGCGCTGCACCGACAGCGGCCGCGACAGCGTCAGGGAATTCGATGCGCCGCTGCAATTCTGCTCGGGCGCGATGACCGTGACGTCGGCCAGCGGCTGCAGCGCGTCGCTGAGCGCGGCGAGACCGGGGGCGAGATAGCCGTCGTCGTTGCTGAGTAGGATTCGCATCCGGCGATTGTAACCGAGGAAAGATGGCGCGAGAGCGACAGTCAGGCGCCGACCGGCCCGGCGCGGGCAGCGCCGTTACGGTGCGCCGCCGCATCGCGCGGCGGCGTTCGCCGCACTCGGGAAAATGCCGATCCGCCGGACGTTTCGTGCATCGCTCGGCGGACTCCCGTCACCGTTCCGGTCGGGCCGAGCGCTGCAAACGCGCATGGTCCGCAAGCGGCGCGGCCGAGGCCCGAACCACGCTCACGCGCCGCTCAGATCGCACCCGCCTCGCGCAGCGCGGCGATCGCCTGCGCGTCGTAGCCGAGACCGCGCAGTACCTCGTCCGTATGCTCGCCCAGTTCGGGACCGAGCCAGCGCGTCTCGCCCGGCGTGTCCGACAGCTTCGGCGTGATGTTCGGCAGCGGAATCTCGGTGCCGTCGGGCAGCTTGAAGCGCTGGATCATCTGCCGCGCGATGAACTGCGGATCGGTGAACATGTCGGCCGCGCTGTAGATGCGCCCGGCCGGCACGTCCGCCGCATTGAGCACGGCGAGCGCGTCGTCGATCGTGCGCGGCGCGAGCCAGGCGGCGATCGAATCGTCGATTTCCCGCGTGCGCGGCACGCGCCCGTCGTTGCTGGCGAGCGAGGGATCGTCGGCGAGGTCGTCGCGCCCGATCGCCTTCATCAGCCGCTTGAAGATCGGATCGCTGTTGCCGCCGATCACGATGCTGCCGTCGCGGCACGCATAGGTGTTCGACGGCACGATGCCGGGCAGCGACGCGCCGGTGCGCTCGCGCACCATGCCGTATACGCCGTACTCCGGCACCACGCTTTCCATCATGTTGAACACCGCTTCGTACAGCGCGACGTCGACGACCTGCCCCGCGCCGCCGTTCACGTTGCGATGGTGAAGCGCCATCATTGCGCCGATCACGCCGTGCAGCGCCGCGATCGAGTCGCCGATCGAGATACCGATGCGCGGCGGCGGCATGTCCGGATAACCGGTGATGTGGCGCAAGCCGCCCATCGACTCGGCGATCGCGCCGAAGCCGGGCCGGTCGCGGTACGGGCCGGTCTGCCCGTAGCCGGACAGGCGCACCATCACGAGGCCGCGGTTCTCGGCCGACAGCACGTCGTAGCCGAGGCCCAGCTTCTCGAGCAGGCCGGGGCGGAAGTTCTCGATCACGATGTCGGCCTCGCGCGCGAGCTGCCGCGCGATCGCGTTGCCGGCTTCGGATTTCAGGTTCAGCGTGACCGATTTCTTGTTGCGCGCCTGGACCGACCACCACAGCGACGTGCCGCCCTGTTCCGGGTACAGCTTGCGCCACTTGCGCAGCGGATCGCCGCCGTTCGGATCCTCGATCTTGATGACTTCAGCGCCGAATTCGGCAAAGAGGCGCGACGCGAACGGCCCCGCGATCAGCGTCCCGAATTCGAGCACTTTGACGCCCGCGAGCGGGCCCTGGGTGGTGCTCATGTGTCTCCCTGGCATGAGGAACGACGCCGCCGGGCGGCGGCGTCCGGCCTACATCGTGCGGCGGTCGAGCATCGCGCGGGCGATGGTGCCCGCGTCGACGTATTCGAGCTCGCCGCCCACCGGCACGCCGCGTGCGAGGCGCGTGACCGCGAGCCCGCGCGCCTTCAGCGTCTGGCCGAGGTAATGGGCGGTCGCTTCGCCTTCGTTCGTGAAGTTGGTCGCGAGCACGACCTCCTTGACGACGCCGTCGGACGCGCGCCGCACGAGGCGGTCGAAGTGGATTTCTTTCGGGCCGATCCCGTCGAGCGGGCTCAGTCGCCCCATCAGTACGAAGTACAGCCCGCGGTACGTCATCGTCTGCTCGAGCATGATCTGGTCGGCGGGCGTCTCGACGACGCACAGCAGCGTCGGATCACGCTCGTCGTCGCTGCACACCTCGCAGATCTGCGCCTCGGTGAACGTGTTGCACTTCTCGCAGTGCTGCAGGTGCTCGGTCGCGAACAGCAGCGACCGGCCGAGCCGCTCGGCGCCCTCCCGATCGTGCTGCATCAGGTGATACGCGATGCGCTGCGCGGACTTCGGCCCGACGCCGGGCAGCGCGCGCAGCGCTTCGACGAGCGAGGACAGGGCGGACGGCTGTTTCATGCGGCGGCAGAGAGCTGAGCGGGCTGAATGGACGCTGCGCTCAGAACGGCAGCTTGAAGCCCGGGGGCAGCGGCAGGCCCGACGTCATGCCGCTCATCTTTTCCTGCGACGTCGCTTCGGCCTTGCGCACCGCATCGTTGAACGCGGCGGCGACCAGATCCTCGAGCATGTCCTTGTCGTCCGCGAGCAGGCTCGGATCGATCGCGACGCGACGCACTTCGTTGCGGCAGGTCATCGTCACCTTGACGAGGCCGGCGCCCGACTGCCCTTCGACTTCGATCTGCGCAAGCTGCTCCTGCATCTTCTTCATGTTTTCCTGCATTTGCTGCGCTTGCTTCATCAGTCCGGCGAGGTTGCCTTTCAACATGGGAATACTCCTTCTTGATCGTGTGAAAACCGGCACGCGGCGCGTGCCGGTCAATGCGTGCGGGCGTGATTGTGCCTGTCGCGGTGCCTATCGTTCAATGCGGTTCAATGCAGTTCAATGCAAGGTCGGCGACGCGCCGTCCGGCGCAGCATCCGCAAGCGGGCGCACCGAGCCGTCGACGATACGCGCGCCGAACTCGCGCATCAGCTGCTGGACGAACGGATCGCCGTGGATCTCCTGCTCGGCCTCGCGCTGGCGCGCCGCGCGCGCGGCCGCATCGAGCGCCGCCGCGGTGCGCCGTGCCGGACCGACCTCGACCAGAACCTCCACGGGCTTGCCGAGCGCATCGGCGAGCGCGGCCTTCAGCTTCGTGACCTGGGCAGCGTCCGCATACTGCGGCACCGGCACCGACAACTTCAACGTGGTCGCATCGACGGCCGTCAGCTCGCTGTTGAACGCGAGCTGATACGCGACGCCCTTCAGCGGCAGCCGTGCGGCAAGCGCCGGCCATTCGCCGTCGAAGCCGATCGCATCGAGCGCGATCGCGGGCGGCAGCGGGCGCGCGTCGACCGGCGCCGACGGCCGCGCTTCCGCCGGCTTCGGCGCGATGCGCAGGTCGTCCGGGCCGCTGTCGAATACCGGCACGAAGCCGTCGTCGGCCGCGGCGCCGAACATCTCGTCGGCGCTCAGCGGCACGTATTCGTCGGGCGGAATGTCTTCCCACGGCGGCGGCGCCTGACGCGTATCGGCAGGCTGCGGCGCGCGGGCGGCGGCTCGCGGAGTGGGCACCACGACGGCCGGACGCGACGGCGCGGGCTTTTCGGCCGCCGGTTGTGCGGCGGCTGCCTTCGGCGCGGCGCCGGGCCGCGAGCGTTCGGACGACACGCGCATGCCCGCGTTGCGCAACACGTCGAGCGCGGCGGCCGCGCCGCCGCGGGCGGAGGCACGCAGCGCCGACTCGGCCGGCGCGGTGCGCGGTGCCGGCTCGGCGGACGGTGCGGGGGCCGCGCTGCGCGGTGCGACAGCGGACGCGTCAGGATCTGACGGCGCCGACGGACGTGCATCGTTTGCCGGTGCGGCGCGCGCTGCCGACGGCGGTTGCGCGGAAGCAGCGACCGGTGCTTCGGGCGTCGCCACTACCGGTGCTTGCGCAGCAGCAGGGTTCGCGGCGGGTGTAGCGGCTGCGTCGGCGGATTGGGCCGGTGCCGGGGTTTCGGCCGGCGCCTGTGATTGGGTCGGCGCCGCCGATTGTGCCGGTGCCGTGGATTGGTCCGGTGTCACGGATTGGGCCGGTGCCGCGGATTGTGCCGATGCCGCGGATCGGTTCGATGCCGTGGATTGGTCCGATGCCGTGGATTGGCTCGATCCCGAAGATTGGCTCGGCGCCGAAGATTGATTCGGTGCCGAAGATTTGGCCGGCGCGGTGGATTGAGCCGACGCCGAACGCGCCGCAGGCACAACCGGCGCGGCGGCCTGCGGACGCGCCGCTTCGCCTGCCCCGCCCGATACCGCAGCACGCGGCGTCGCAGCGGCAGCAGCAGCAGCCGCGCGCGGCGCAGCCGCCGGCACCCCACGCGGCACGGCGGGCTCACCACCGGGCGCGCTGCCCGAGCCGACAGCCGGCTCGAACGCGAGCATCCGCAGCAGCGTCATCGTGAAGCCCGCATATTCGTCGGGCGCCAAGCCGAGCTCCGCGCGCCCGACCGTTGCGATCTGATAGAACAGCTGAACCTTCTCGGGGCTCAGCGTCTGCGCGAACCGGCGCAGGTCGGCCGCCTCCGGCCATTCGTCGAGCACCGAGCCCGGCGCGAACTGCGCCCATGCAATCCGATGCAGCAGGCTCGCGAGATCCTGCAGCGCCGTCGAAAAGGACAGGCTGCGCAGCGACATCTCGTCGGCGATCGCGAGGATTTCGGGGCCGTCGCCGGCCGCGAGCGCATCGAGCAGACGCACCATGTAGGTCTGATCGAGCGCGCCGAGCATGCCCGACACCGCCGATTCGGTCACTTCGTTCGCCGAATACGCGATCGCCTGGTCGGTCAGCGACAGCGCATCGCGCATGCTGCCCTGCGCCGCGCGCGCAAGCAGGCGCAGCGCCTGTTGCTCGAACGAAATCTGCTCTTCGCCGAGAATCCGCTCGAGGTGCGACACGATGTGGCCGGCCGGCATCTGCTTCAGATTGAACTGCAGGCAGCGCGACAGCACGGTGACGGGAATCTTCTGCGGATCGGTCGTCGCGAGAATGAACTTGACGTGCGGCGGCGGCTCCTCGAGCGTCTTGAGCATCGCGTTGAACGCGTGATTCGTCAGCATGTGCACTTCGTCGATCATGTAGACCTTGAAGCGCGCATCGACCGGCGCGTACACCGCGCGCTCGAGCAGCGCGGCCATTTCGTCGACGCCGCGGTTGCTCGCGGCGTCCATCTCGACGTAGTCGACGAAGCGGCCTTCGTCGATCTCGCGGCACGCGCGGCACACGCCGCACGGCTGCGACGTGACGCCGGTTTCACAGTTGAGCGCCTTCGCGAAGATCCGCGACAGCGTCGTCTTGCCGACGCCGCGGGTCCCGGTAAACAGATAGGCGTGATGGAGACGCCCGCCGTCGAGCGCGTGCGTGAGCGCCCTGACGACGTGCTCCTGGCCGACGAGCGAAGCGAAATCCTTCGGACGCCACTTGCGTGCGAGAACTTGATAGGTCATCGGGAAATTGTATCAGTAACGCCGCGTCGCGCCGACACGCCAAACGGTACCGACGACGGGAAACACGTGGAGAAAAACGGAGATTGCCGCAGAAACAAAAACGCCCGACGAACGGGGCGAGAGGAAAGGTGACGAGCCCGACCCTCGGCACTGGCGGAAAACGATTGTGGCTGCTTCGTTCCCGACCTGACCAGGTTCACCGCCCCACCATGCGAGGAGGCCCGTCACGGCATATTCTATCACCGCTTCCGGCCGAATGCGACCGTTTGTTCGCGACAATGCATTCGGGCGCGCAATGGCACACATGCGAACGGCGTGAATTGCGGCCGCCTCCGCACTGCTCTTGCAATTCGCCAACCGGCCTCCACGTTGGCTGAGCAACGGTCGAACGGCGCGTCGTACCCCTACTCGCGTAGCGGCTACTATCGCTGCCCGCAGCAGATAGCAATTTAGGCTAATATGACGCCCGAACGACCCGCGAGCCGCGCCATGCAGCGCTTAAGCCCTTCCTTCGGGAGAGCCGAGTGACCTGCCGCAGCGGCCGGCAGCCGCGAGGCGGCCGGAGCGCCCAACGCGCCGAGCAGGCAGTCCCCGAACCGAAAGAGGTATTGACCCAATGAGCGAACAGATCAAACACATCAGCGACGCATCGTTCGAACAGGACGTCGTCAAATCCGACAAGCCCGTGCTGGTCGACTTCTGGGCCGAATGGTGCGGCCCGTGCAAGATGATCGCCCCGATCCTCGACGAAGTCGCGAAGGATTACGGCGACAAGCTGCAGATCGCGAAGATCAACGTCGACGACAACCAGGCAACGCCCGCGAAGTTCGGCGTGCGCGGCATCCCGACGCTGATCCTGTTCAAGAACGGCGCGGCCGCCGCGCAGAAGGTCGGCGCGCTGTCGAAGTCGCAGCTCACCGCATTCCTGGACAGCCACCTGTAATACCGGCAAGTCCGCGGGCGTGTTGTCAACCGACAACACGCCCGCCGTCACACCGCCGATCGGCCGCTCAAGCGCGAATCGGCATATGCTAGAATCAAAAAACGTCTACAAGACGCATTAAGTCTCAGAGCGCCTCCGCTCGCCCTCCTCCCTTATTTCTTTTCGTCGCATCTCCTCCCTGGCGGGTTCTCCGTATGCATTTATCCGAGCTCAAGTCTCTGCACGTGTCCGAACTGATCGAAATGGCCAATGGCCTGGAGATCGAAAACGCGAACCGCCTGCGCAAGCAGGAGTTGATGTTCGCCATTCTCAAAAAGCGCGCCAAGACGGGAGAGACGATCTTCGGCGACGGTACGCTCGAAGTGCTGCCCGACGGCTTCGGCTTCCTGCGTTCGCCGGAAATGTCGTACCTCGCGAGCACCGACGACATCTATATCAGCCCGTCGCAGATCCGCCGCTTCAACCTGCATACCGGCGACACCATCGAAGGTGAAGTCCGCACGCCGAAAGACGGCGAGCGCTACTTCGCGCTGGTGAAGGTCGACAAAGTCAACGGGCAACCGCCCGAGGCCTCGAAACACAAGATCATGTTCGAGAACCTCACGCCGCTGCACCCGAACAAGCCGCTGTCGCTCGAGCGTGAAATGCGCGGCGAAGAGAACGTCACGGGCCGCATCATCGACATGATCGCGCCGATCGGCAAGGGCCAGCGCGGCCTGCTGGTCGCATCGCCGAAGTCGGGCAAGACCGTGATGCTCCAGCACATCGCACACGCGATCAAGCAGAACCACCCCGACGTCATCCTGTTCGTGCTGCTGATCGACGAACGCCCGGAAGAAGTGACCGAAATGCAGCGCTCGGTCGCCGGCGAAGTGATCGCATCGACGTTCGACGAACCGGCCACGCGTCACGTTCAGGTTGCCGAAATGGTGATCGAGAAGGCCAAGCGCCTCGTCGAAATGAAGCACGACGTCGTGATTCTGCTCGACTCGATCACGCGTCTCGCGCGCGCATACAACACCGTGATCCCGGCATCGGGCAAGGTGCTCACCGGCGGTGTCGACGCGAACGCACTGCAGCGTCCGAAGCGCTTCTTCGGCGCGGCGCGCAACATCGAGGAAGGCGGTTCGCTGACCATCATCGGCACCGCGCTGATCGAAACCGGCAGCCGCATGGACGACGTGATCTACGAAGAATTCAAGGGCACCGGCAACATGGAAGTGCACCTCGAGCGCCGTCTCGCCGAAAAGCGCGTCTATCCGTCGATCAACCTGAACAAGTCGGGTACGCGCCGCGAAGAAATGCTGATCAAGCCGGAAATCCTGCAAAAGATCTGGGTGCTGCGCAAGTTCATCCACGACATGGACGAAGTCGAGGCAATGGAATTCCTGCTCGACAAGATCCGCCAGACGAAGAGCAATTCCGAGTTCTTCGACCTGATGCGCCGCGGCGGCTGACCGCCCGCCCCCGCGCCGAACGGCCGCCCTGCATCTCGCACGGCGGCCGTTTTTTCGCGCCAACCTATACGTGAACGTACAGGTTTATCTATAATACGAACCATCGTCTCCACTCAAGCCCGAACATCCGATGTCGAACGAAGCCCCCACGCCACTGCTGACCGTCAGCGACGCCGCAGCGCGCCTCGGCGTCACGCCGCGCACGCTGAAGTACTACGAGGAACGCGGGCTCGTCACGCCGTCGCGCAGCGGCGGCCGCTACCGGCTGTACGACGAAGCCGCGCTCGAACGCTTCGCGCGCATCCTGCGGCTGCGCGCGCTCGGCTTCTCGCTGCACGGCATCACCGAGATGTTGAAGCGCCCGCTGGAGCAGACGGACGATGGCCGGCGCCGCTATTCGGACGCCTCGTTGCGCGACATTCGCACCGGGCTCGCCGCGCAGATCGGCACGCTCGACCAGCGGATCGCGGCCGTGCAGCGCGAGCTGAAGGAAGCCGTCGCGCTGCGCAAGGAGTTGCAGCACGACCTCGACTACATCGAACGACGCCTGGCCGGCGAAAACCCCGATGCGCTGATGGCGCAGCGGCGCGCCGAAGCCGGCGCGCGACGCGCGCGCAAGGACCGCGAATGAACGTCGCGCCCGGTCGCTCGCCGCTGTGGAGCCGCGCGAACCTGCGCGCGGACCTGCTCCCGTGGGCGCTCGCGCTCGTCACCGGCATCGACTACTTCGACAACGCGGCGTTCTCGTTCTTCGCGAGCTACATCGCCGGCGGCATCAATGCGTCGCCGGACGAACTCGTGTGGTCGTCGAGCGCGTATGCGGTGACGGCCGTGCTCGGCATTCTGCAGCAGCAATGGTGGGTCGACCGGCTCGGGCATCGCCGCTACGTGGCGGGCAGCATGCTGATGTTCTCGCTGGGTGCCATCGCCGCCGCGCTCGCCGACACGTCGCTCGAGCTCGCGTTCGCGCGCGGCTTCCAGGGCTATTTCATCGGCCCGATGATGGGCGCGTGCCGGATCCTTATCCAGAGCAGCTTCAAGCCGCAGGAGCGCGCGCCCGCCACGCGCGCGTTCCTGATCATGATCCTGCTGGGCAGCGCGCTTGCGCCGATCGTCGGCGGGCTGCTCGTCGCGCATTCGACGTGGCGCGCGCTGTTCGCCTGCACGGCGCCGTTCGGCATCGCGTTCGCGGCGCTCGCGTTCGTCACGCTGCCCGACTCGGGCAGGACGCTCGACGACGAGCGCGGCCCCGGGCATTTCTGGCCCTACGTCGTGTTCGCGCTGGCGCAAGGCGCATTGCAGATCGTGTTGCAGCAGGTGCATTACCAGCTCTACAGCGGCTCGCCGATGCTGATGCTGCTGACCTTCGCGGGCATCGGCGCGCTCGCATGGTTCGCGTATCACCAGTGGCACCATCCGGCGCCGCTCGTGCGGCTGCATGCGCTGCGCGAGCGCACGTTCCAGGTCGGGCTCCTGCTGTACATGTTCTATTACTACGAGTCGACCGGCTTCAGCTACCTGACCTCCCGCCTGCTCGAACGCGGGCTCGGCTATCCGGTCGAGAACGCCGGGCGGCTGGTCGGCACGATGTCGCTGATCTCGGCCACCGCGCTGTTCGCGTACCTGCGGCATGCGAAGCGCGTCACGCACAAGAAATGGTTCGTGGTGCCGGGGTTCGCGATCGCGATCGTCGCCGCGCTGTGGATGACCCGGATGACGCCGCAGGTCGGCGACGCCGCGCTGGTCGTCCCGCTGCTGCTGCGCGGATTGCTGCTGCTGTTCATCGTGCTGCCGGTCGCGAACCTGACGTTCCGGATCTTCGCGATCGACGAGTACACGCACGGCTACCGGCTGAAGAACATCGTGCGCCAGTTGACGATCTCGTTCGCGACGTCGTCGGTGATCATCGTCGAGCAGCACCGGCTGGCCGTGCACCAGACGCGGCTCGTCGAGCGCGCCAACGTGTTCGACCCGCTGTTCCAACAGAGCGTCGACACGCTCACGCGCGGCTACGCGGCCGCCGGCCACGCGCTCAGCGACGCGCACGCGCTCGCGATCGCATCGATCGCGCGGATGGTCGCGCAACAGGCGTCGTTCCTCGCGTCGCTCGACGGTTTCTATTACCTCGCGGGCGTCGCGCTCGTCGGCGGCCTGTTCGCGGCATGGCAAAAAGAGATCGATTGAGTTAAAAGACAGGCTTTGGATTTTCCCGCGCCGCCTCCATGCTCTCGAAACTGACCCGCTGGTTCGACGACCGCCGCCGCGATCGCGCGCTGCGCAGCCACCCGATCCCCGATGCGCTGTGGGACGACACGGTCGCGCGCCTGCCCTTCCTCGGCGCGCTTGCGCCGGACGACCAGCGCCGGCTGCGCGAGCTGACGAGCCTGTTCATCGCGCGCAAGTCGTTTTCGACCGCGCACGGGCTCGAGCTGACCGACCGGATGATCGTCGCGATCGCGGCGCAGGCCTGCCTGCCGGTGCTGAATCTCGACTTGTCGCTGTACGACGGCTGGGTCGGCATCGTCGTGTATCCGGGCGAATTCGTGATCCGCAAGACGGTGGAGGACGAGAACGGCGTGGTGCACGAGGTCGAGCAGGACGCGAGCGGCGAGGCCTGGGAAGGCGGCCCGGTGATCCTGTCGTGGGAAGACGCGCAGATGACCGACGGCCGCGACGCGTACAACGTGGTGATCCACGAATTCGCGCACAAGATCGACATGCTGACGGGCGCGGCCGACGGCTACCCGCCGCTGTTTCGCCGCTGGCACGCGCCGCACCTCGATGCGCAGGCGTGGGCCGACGTGTTCGAGCACGCCTACGACCAGTTCTGCGCGCGCGTCGATGCGGTGCCGGAGCGCGCGTGGGCGCGCTTCGAGCGCGACTCGCTGATCGATCCGTATGCGGCCGATCACCCGTCGGAATTCTTCGCGGTGTGCAGCGAGGCGCTGTTCGTGCGGCCGCAGGCGTTCGAGTCCGAATTTCCGGAGCTGTACCGGCTGCTCGCCCGCTACTATCGGCAGGATCCGGCCGGCACGGGCGCGCTCGACGCATGATGAAAATTAATCGTCAACCGTCTGATTTTCTGGCATAATCGCCGTTTTTCGACCTTAGGCAAGTGGCTCGCGCCGGGCTTGACGGCGGCCGAATCGCACGAATGCGTGCGGTCCGGTACGGCAAGCGGCGGGTTGGCTACCGCTCTCACCAAGGAACATCATGAAACCTGGCATTCACCCGGACTACCGCGAAGTCGTCTTCCAAGACATGTCGAACGGCTTCAAGTTCATCACGCGCTCGACGATCCAGACGCGTGAAACCATCGACCACGAAGGCAAGACCTACCCGCTCGCCAAGATCGAAGTGTCGTCGGAATCGCACTCGTTCTACACCGGCCAGCAGAAGATCATGGACACGGCAGGTCGTGTCGAGAAGTTCAAGAACAAGTTCGGCGCACGCGCCAGCGGCAAGGTCGCGAAGTAAGCTTCGCACCGATCCGGTGGTTGCAACGCACCGGTACCGCACAAAAGGGCAGCCCAGGCTGCCCTTTTTTGTCGCCGCTCGCCGGGACAGCACACGCGCCGGCACCCAGCGCGGCAATCGTCTGACGCGCAACGGCCGTCGCGTCTACAATGCCGGATGCTCGAATCCGGCCCGCCCGCGCACGATCGTGCCGGCCGCCTGCCCATAACAAATCAAATCGCTGATCTGCATGAAGCCTGTCGTTCGTCTCACCGCCTCCGCCACGCGCGCGCTGCCGCGCTGGCTGCTGCTCACGCTCTGCCTCGTCTACGCGGCGTTCGGCCTGTTCGGCCGCGACCCGTGGAAGAACGAGGACGCCGCGGGCTTCGGCGTGATGTGGACGATGGCGACCGGCGGCTGGCACGACTGGCTGCTACCCAATCTGGTCGGCAAGTTCATCACGACCGACGGGCCGCTCGGCTACTGGCTCGGCGCGCTGTCGATCCGCGCGCTCGCGCCGTGGGTCGACGCGAGCAACGCGTCGCGCGTCGATACGGGCGTGCTGTTCTGCATCGCCTGCGCGTTCGTCTGGTACGCGGCCTACCTGCTCGGCCGACGCGCCGAGGTACAACCGTTCAAGTACGCATTCGGCGGCGAGCCGGAGCCGCGCGACTACGGCCGCACGCTCGCCGACGGCGCGCTGCTGATTCTCGTCGCCTGCTTCGGCCTCGCCGAGCGCGGCCATGAAACCACGCCGCAGCTCGCGCAGTTCGCGTGGATCGCGATGTTCGTGTACGGCATCGTGCGCGGCATCGACAAGCCGATGCAAGGCGCGCTGTGGTGGGGCGCCGCGGTCGGGCTGGTCGCCCTGTCGGGCAATCCGGTGCTGGTGGCCGCGTTGCTGGCCGGCACGGCCGTGCTGTGGCTCGTCACGCCGGAGATGCGCAACCTGCGCCTGCCGCTGGTCGGCGTCCCGCTCGCGGCCGCGATCTTCGCGCTGTGGCCGCTCGCTGCCTTCAACGCGACGCCCGACGACGCCGCGTGGTTCTTCAACCAGTGGATCCACGGCAGCCTGATGCGCTTTTCCGGCCCGCCGACCGCGGTGCTCGCCTACGCGGCGAAGAACCTGCCGCTGTTCACGTGGCCGGCGTGGCCGCTCGCGATCTGGGCCTGGTGGAGCTGGGCCGGCATGCGCCGCCGCGCGCATATCGCGATTCCGCTGTCGGTGGTGGTGCCGCTGGTCGCGCTCGTGATCCTGCAGAGCCAGCAGTCGAACCGGATGTACATGCTGCTGCTGCCGCCGCTCGCGGTGCTCGCGACCTTCGCGCTGCCGACGCTCAAGCGCGGCGCGATCAACGCGTTCGACTGGTTCGCGGTATTGAGCTTCACCATCCTCGGCACGTTCGTCTGGCTCGTGTGGCTGGCGTCGCTGACCGGCTTCCCGCACCCGCTCGCGCGCAACCTCGCGCGCCTCGTGCCGGGCTACGAGCCGCATTTCAAGATCCTGTCGTTCATCTGCGCGGTGGTGGTCACCGTGTGCTGGTTCGTGCTCGCGCGCTGGCGCGTGTCGCGTCAGCCGAAGGTGCTGTGGCGCAGCGTCGTGCTGTCGGGCGCCGGCACCACGCTGATGTGGGTGCTGCTGATGACGCTGTGGCTGCCGATCGTCAACTATGGCCGCACCTACAGCGATGTCGCGCGACAGATCGCGTCGCACCTGCCGAAAGACTATGAATGCATCTCGCCCGTGCGGCTCGGCGACGCGCAGCTCGCGACGTTCGCCTATTTCGGCGACATGCACTTCGAATTCTCCGGCGAATGCGACGTGATCCTGCGCCAGGACCGCGCGGACTTCGGCGAGCCGAGCGCGATGTCGCAATACGTCTGGCGTCTCGTGTGGGAAGGCCGCCGCGTCGCCGACCGCGACGAGCGCTTCCGGCTCTACGAGCGCATCGAGCGGCCGAAGACGCCCGTCAAGCGCCGTGGCCCGCGCCATCGCGCGGTCGAGTGACGATGCTCGCCGACATCCGCCGGATCGTCGGCCTCGCATGGCCGGTGTTGGTCGGCCAGCTCGCGATCATCGCGTTCAGCGTGATCGACACCGCGATGGTCGGCCGCTATTCGGCCACCGATCTCGCCGCGCTCGGACTCGGCTCGTCGATCTACGTGTCGGTCTACATCGGGCTCACCGGGATCCTGTCGGCGCTGCAGCCGATCACCGGGCAGCTGTACGGCGCACGGCGCTATGCCGAGATCGGCGAGGAAGTCCGGCAGGCGCTGTGGCTCGCGCTGCTGCTCGCGGTGCCCGGCTTCCTGCTGCTGCACTTTCCCGACGCGCTGCTGCAAGCGGCGCACGCGCCGCCCACGCTGCACGACCGCACGGTCGAATACCTGCGCATCCTGTCGTACGGCCTGCCGGCGAGCCTCGTGTTCCGCATCTACAACGCGCTCACCAACGCGGCCGGCAAGCCGCGCCTCGCGATGATCCTGCAGATCGGCGCGCTGCTGCTGAAGTTTCCGCTCAACGTGTGGTTCGTGTTCGGCGGCTTCGGCGTGCCGGCGCTCGGCGGCCCCGGCTGCGGGCTCGCGAGCACGCTGATCAACTGGGCGCTCGCGGCGATCGGCTTCACGCTGCTCGCGAAGCTCGACGTGTTCGCGCCGCTCGCGATCTTCTCGCGCTTTTGCTGGCCCGTGTGGGCACGCCAGAAGGCGATCCTGCAGCTCGGCGTGCCGATGGGGCTGTCGTACCTGATCGAGGTCACGTCGTACACCTGCATGGCGCTCTTCATCGCGCAGTTCGGCACGACCTCCCTCGCCGGCCACCAGATCGCCGGCAATATCGGCGGCGTGCTGTACATGACGCCGCTGTCGATCGGCGTCGCCGCATCGACGCTGGTCGCGCGTGCGCTCGGCGCCGGCCGCCACGACGAGGCGCGCCTGCTCGGCCGCCACAGCGTGATGCTCGCGTGCGCGGTCGCGGCCACCTACGGCGTGCTGGTGTTCGTGCTGCGCCCGCTGATCGTCGGCGCGTACACGCCCGATCCGGCCGTCGCCGCCGCGGCGCTGCCGCTCGTCGCGATCGTCACCTGCTACCACTTCTTCGACGCGCTGCAGGTCACCTCCGCGTTCGTGCTGCGCGCGTACAAGGTCGCGGTCGTGCCGACCGTGATCTACGCGATCGCGCTGTGGGGCGTCGGGCTCGGCGGCGGCTATCTGCTCGGCTTCGACGTCGGCGGCATCACGCCGGCCTGGCTGACCGGTGCGCGCGGCTTCTGGTTCGCGAACACGCTCAGCCTGATGCTCGCCGGCGCCGGCCTCGCGGTCTATCTGCGCCGCGTGAGCCGCGCGCAGGTTGGCGCCTGACGCGCGGCTGGCGGCTCACGCGGGCTTCAGCACGTCGGCCGCGTGATACGACGAGCGCACGAGCGGGCCTGCGACGACTTCGCGAAACCCCAGCGCCAGCGCCTCGTCGCGCCACGCGTCGAACGCGTCGGGGCTCACGTAGCGCCGCACCGGCAGATGATGCGCGGACGGCGCCAGATACTGGCCGAGCGTCAGCACGTCGACCTCGTGCGCGCGCAGGTCGTGCAGCGTGGCGCGCACCTCGTCGTCGCGCTCGCCGAGCCCGAGCATCAAGCCCGATTTCGTCACGAGCGCCGGCCGCGCGGCCTTCGCCTGCGCGAGCAGTTCGAGCGAGCCGCGATAATCGGCGCCGGGCCGCGCGGCCCGATACAGCGACGGCACCGTCTCGATGTTGTGATTGAACACGTCCGGCCATGCCGACGACAACGCGTCGAGCGCACGCGCGACGCGGCCGCGAAAATCGGGCGTCAGCACCTCGACACCGATGCCCGGCACGCGCGCGCGCACCGCCGCGATGCAGGCGGCGAAATGCGCGGCGCCGCCGTCGCGCAGGTCGTCCCGATCGACCGACGTGATCACGACGTAGCGCAGCCCGAGCGCGGCCGCCGCCGCGGCGAGCCGCGCGGGCTCGTCGGGATCGAGCGGCTCGGGACGGCCGTGCGCGACGTCGCAGAACGGGCAGCGCCGCGTGCACAGCCCGCCCATGATCATGAAGGTCGCGGTGCGCTGCGCGAAGCATTCGCCGATGTTCGGACACATCGCCTCCTCGCAGACGGAATGCAGCCGATGATCGCGCAGCACGGCCGCCATGTCGGCGACCGCCCCGCTCGACATCGGCCGCGCCCGCAGCCACGACGGCTTCGGCAGCGCCGCGCCCGCCGCGGGCTCGACGCGCACCGGAATGCGCGCGAGCTTGTCGCGGCTGCGCGCGCCCGGCTGGCCGAGCGCGGTGAGGCTGGGTCGTTCGAGCGCGGCGGCCATCGTCAGTCTCCGAGAAACGCGACGATCAGGCGGTTCACGTCGGCAGCCGCCTCCATCTGCACCATGTGGCCGCTGCCGGCGATCACCTCGGCGCGCACGCCGTCCGGCAAGCCCTGCGCGTGCTGCGCGGGAATCACCTGGTCGTGCTCGCCCCAGATCACCAGCGTACGCGGCGCGAGCGACGCGACGCGATCGCGGAACACGCGCCGCTGGGCCGCGCCGTCGAACGCCGCGTTCGCGATCTTCTCGAGCGCCGCCTGCACGCCTTCGAGCCGCTTGTACTTGACGAGATCCTCGACCAGTTGCCGCGTCACCAGCGCGTGATCCGCGAACAGCGCGCCGAGATGCGGCCTCAGGGTGTTGCGGCTGTTGCCCGCGACGAAGCCGTCGATGTAATCGCGGTTGATGTCGGCGCCGAGCCCGGCGCTCGCGATCAGCGTCAGCGACGCCACGCGTTGCGGCGCGCGCTCGGCCGCCGCCATCGCCACCGCGCCGCCCATCGAATGGCCGATCAGGTGCGCGCGCTCGATCTGCTGCGCATCGAGCAGCGCGAGCACCGCGTCGGCGAGTTCGTCGAGGCTGCCGGTCTCGACCGCCTTGCCGGACTCGCCGTGCCCCGGCAGGTCGAGCGCCCACACCGGCCGATGCGCGGCGAGTTCCGCGTGATTGAACAGCCAGTTGTTCAGATCGCCGCCGAAGCCGTGAATCAGCACGGCCGGCGTGCCCGAGCCGTCGCCGAGCTTCAGGAACCGCAGCGTGCGCCCGCCGATCTGCGCCTTCTCGGGCTGCGGGCCGGCCGCGTCGTCGGCGGCCGCGCTCGGCACGAAATCGCGCTGGAATTCGGCGATCGCCGCGTCGATGTCGGCGTCGCTCGCATCAGCTGCGGCGACCACGCCGAGCAGCGCGCCGACCGGCAGCGTCTCGCCTTCCTGCGCGACTTGCCGGCGCAGCGTGCCGTCGAACGCGCACTCGACGCCCGACGAGATCTTGTCGGTCTCCACGTCGAGCACTTCGTCGCCCTTCGTCACGCGCTCGCCGATCGACTTCAGCCAGCCATTGACCTGCCCCTGCTCCATCGACAGCCCCCACTTGGGCATCGTGATCATGTGAATCGACATCGTGTCAGCTCCTCGTCTTCAGTACCGCCTGCGCGATCGCATCGGCGGACGGGATGTACAAGTCTTCCAGCACACCGGCGAACGGCGTGGGCGTGTGCGGCGCGGTCACCAGCTCGATCGGCGCCTGCAGCGAGCGGAACGCGCGCTGCGCGACGAGCGCCGCGATGTCGGTGGCGATCGAGCAGCGCGGGTTCGCCTCGTCGACGACCACCACGCGCCCGGTGCGCTCCGCGCTCTCGAGGATCGTTTCCTCGTCGAGCGGCGACGTCGTGCGCAGGTCGATCACGTCGACGTGAATGCCGTCCTTCGCGAGCTTCGCGGCCGCGTCGGTGGCGAGATGGACCATGCGGCCGTAGGTGACGATCGTCGCGTCGTCGCCTTCGCGCACGACGTTGGCCTCGCCGAACGGGATCGCATACGATTCCTCGGGCACCTCGCCTTCACGCGTGTAGAGCAGCTTGTGCTCGAGGAAGATCACCGGGTCGTTGTCGCGGATCGACTGGATCAGCAGGCCCTTCGCGTCGTACGGCGTCGACGGGCACACCACCTTCAGCCCCGGGATATGCGTGAACAGCGACGTGAGCATCTGCGAATGCTGCGCCGCCGCCCGCAGGCCGGCGCCGTACATCGCGCGGATCACCACCGGCGTGACGGCCTTGCCGCCGAACATGTAGCGGAATTTGGCGGCCTGATTGAAGATCTGGTCGAAGCACACGCCCATGAAGTCGATGAACATCAGCTCCGCGACGGGCCGCATCCCGCACGCGGCCGCGCCGACCGCCGCGCCGATGTAGCCGCCTTCCGACAGCGGCGTATCGAGCACGCGGCCCGGAAACTTGTGGAACAGCCCCTTCGTCACGCCGAGCACGCCGCCCCACGCGTCGTCCTCGCCGGGCGCGCCCGCGCCGCCTGCATTGTCCTCGCCCATCACGATCACGCTGTCGTCGCGCGCCATTTCCTGCGCGAGCGCCTCGTTGATCGCCTGCGAATAAGTGATCTTCCTTGCCATGTCTGTCTCCTGGAATATTCGGTTCGCCGTGTCGGCCGGCAGTTGCTCGGTCAGGCCGCGCTCACGGATACGACACGTACACGTCGGCGAGCAGGTCCGCCGCATCGGGCAGCGGCGCGGCCTTCGCCTGCGCGACCGCGTCGTCGATCAGCGCCTTCACCTGCGCATCGACCGCGCGCAGTTCGTCGGTGGTCAGCACTTCGGCGCGCACCACGCGCGTTTCGAAGTGCTTCAGGCAGTCCTTCTCGTCGCGCAGCTTCTGCACTTCTCCCGGCGCGCGGTAAGTCTGCGCGTCGCCCTCGAAGTGGCCGAAGTAGCGCGTGAACTTCACCTCGACGAGCGTCGGGCCGCCGCCGTTGCGCGCGCGTGCGACCGCTTCGCCGAGCGCCTCGTGCACCGCGAAGAAGTCGAAGCCGTCGACGATCACGCCCGGCATCCCGAAGCCGTTCGCGCGGTCGGCGATGTTGTCGGTCGCGACCGACCAGCTCGCCGATGTCGCTTCCGCATAGCCGTTGTTCTCGGCGACGAAGATCGCCGGCAGCCGCCACACCGATGCGAGGTTCATCGATTCGAAGATCACGCCCTGGTTCGATGCGCCGTCGCCGAAGAAGCACACGCCGACGCCGCCGGTCTTCTTGTGCTTCGCCGCGAGCGCCGCGCCGCAGACGAGCGGGCCGCCCGCGCCGACGATCCCGTTGGCGCCGAGCATCCCCATCGCGAGGTCGGCGATGTGCATCGAGCCGCCCTTGCCGTGACAGACGCCCGTCTTCTTGCCGTAGATCTCGGCCATCATCCCGTGCACGTCGACGCCTTTGGCGATGCAGTGGCCGTGGCCGCGGTGCGTGGTGGCGACGTAGTCCTCGAGGCCGAGGTGCAGCATCGTGCCGACCGCGGACGCCTCCTCGCCCGCATACAGGTGAACGAAGCCGGGGATTTCGCCGGTCGCGAACTCGACGTGCAGGCGCTCCTCGAATTCGCGGATGGTGCGCATCAGCCGGTAGGCGTCCAGCAGCGTGTCCCTGCTGAGCTGGGTCGAAACGGTCATGTGTGTCTCCTGAGTAGGTCTGACTGCGAATGCCGCCGCGGCCGCGCCGCGGCGACGGATTGCTCGGCATGCATGGTCAATGGAACGTGAAGCCGCCGTCGACGTTCACGGCCTGGCCGGTCACGTTGTCCATCGTCGCGAAGAACAGCGCGAGGCGGCCCATGTCTTCGGGCGTCTGCGCGCGGCCCTGCGGGATCAGCGTGAGCTGATGCCGCTGCCACGATTGCTCGACCGATTCGCCATCGGTCTTCCATTCGTCGGACAGCCGGTCCCACATGTAGGTGCGCACGATGCCCGGACAGATCGCGTTGACGGTCACGCCGTCGCGCGCGAGTTCCTTCGCCAGCGCGTTGGTGAAACCGACCACCGCGAACTTCGATGCGCTGTAGTGGGCGAGATTCGGGAAGCCCTCCTTGCCGGCGATCGATGCGACGTTGATGATCCGGCCATGCCCCTGCGCCTTCAGATGCGGAAGCGCCGCGCGGCAGCCGAGGAACGTGCCCTTCGCGTTCACGTCCATCACGAAATCCCAGTCGCGCTCGCTCAGCGCCTCGACCGGATGAATGCTGATCACGCCCGCGCAATTCACCATGATGTCGAGCCCGCCCAGCTCGGCGAGCGCCTGCGCGACCATCGCGTCGACCTGCGCGGCCTGCGTGACGTCGACTTTCGCGAGCACCGCCCGGCGGCCGAGCGCGCGCACTTCGCGCGCGGTCGAGTCGAGCGCGTCGTCGAGCAGATCGGCCAGCAGGATGTCGGCGCCCGCCGCCGCGAGCGTCAGCGCGATGCCGCGGCCGATGCCGCGCGCACCGCCGGTCACGATCGCGACCTGGCCTTCCAGAGGGGTTGTCATGGCGATGTCTCCGTGTTCGTCGTTATGGATATCGAAATGGCTTGCCGGTACACGCACCTTCAATCGCGCCACGCGCCGGCTTCGCGCAGCACCTGTCGTGACGACGCGTAGCGCAGCGTGCGGCCGACGTCGACGGTCAGCGGCCCGTGCCAGTCGAGCGCGATCTCGTAGCGCTCGCCGCGCGCGACCTCGATCTCGCGCTCGCCGTCGAATGCGAGCGTGCCGCGCTCGAACGGGATGGTCTGCCATGCACCGGGCTCCAGCCGCTCGCAGCTGCGCATCACGACGCGATCGACGCGCCCCGGTGCGATCGGCGCGACGAGCGGCGTGCCGTCCGTCCGCCCGTCGACGGCAAAGCGCATCGCGAGCCCGTGCGGCGCGCTGCGCTCGAGCGGCGCCCATGCGCCGCCGAGCGCGGACAGGCCGATGCCGTCCGGCTCCGCGAAGGTCAGGTAGAGCGTCTCAATGTCGGCGGGGCCGGTGACCGCGCGCGCGCCGATGAAGCGCTGCCGCGCCGCGCACACGTCGACCAGCGCGATCTCCTCGCGCCCCGCGTTGGCCCCGGCGATGCAGCGCACGACGAGCCGCTTGTTGCGCACGAACGCGATCTCGGCCGGCACCGCGCCGGTCGCGGCGAGCCCGGCCGCGACGCCCGCGACGGTTGCCTCGCGGTGTTCGGGAAAGGCGTTGTTGGTGCCGGTGGACAGCGCGACGAGCGGCGTCGCGCCGCAGTGCGCGGCAACCGCGCGATGGGTGCCGTCGCCGCCGAGCACGACGATCAGCGACACTTCCATCCGGTGCATGTAGGCGGCGCCCGCCTGCGTGTCGGCGACGCTGTCGGTGATCGGCAGATCGACGAATTCGACCTCGGGCCAGCGCTCGTGCAGCGCGACCGCGCGGTGCGTATCGAGCGCACGCATCAGCAGCGTCGCGATGCCCGTCTTGTCGCGCAAGGTCAGCACGCGCTCGACGCCCATCGCGCCGAGGCCGGCGAGCAGGCGCACGACCATGTTGGCCTTCTCCGCGGTCGGGAACACGGATGCATGCGTCGTCAGACGGCGAATGTCGCGCCCCGATGCGGGGTTCGCGATCACGCCGACGGTCACGGGCGTCGTCACGGGCTTGTCTCCATCCATTGGGCCGGCGCTCGCGCAGCGGCCCTGCATGTCTCGTCCGCCGTCATCGAGGGCAGCGGATCGTCGTCGCCGACGCCAACGCGCCGGGCTTGCCGATCACATCTGCAAGCGGCGTGCCATCGTGCGCACCACGACCGCGAAACCCGCGCGGATACAGGCTCGGCACCGCTGCCGGGCGGTGACGCAGGCCGGCGCGACGGCTCGCCGCCGCACGAAACGCCCCGTGCGTCTCACGCGGCCGAGTCGCACGGGTGGCTGCCGCGGCGACGTCGCCCATCGCGCGGTTCGGCCGCCGAGCCATGCGTGTCGCGGCACGGCGCGCGCCGGCCGAACGTCGCGGCCGGCCCGCCCGCGCGTCTCAACGGCGCGAGACGGCCGAGATCGCGCTGAGACGAACGTCTCACGCGTGCCGCGTGCTGCGATGCAATGTGATCCGCGCAAGCGGATGTGCTACAAGAAGGTCGAATTCCCTGCCGTATGGAACCGGAGCCGACCATGCCCTATGCCGTCCCCCAGGCCCAGCACGCCGATCGCGTCCTTGGCGCGCTCGCCGGACGCCTGCCCGCGCCGGCCGAGTCCGCGCGTCTGGTGTCGTCGTGGCAGCGCTCGCTCGAGCGCTACGCGCTCGATCCTGCGTCGTCGATCGGCCCGCGCGTGCTCACCGCGGCCGAACTGCGCGAGGTGCGCGACAAGGAAGAGGCGTTCCTGCGCGCGTCGGGCCAGTGCCTCACGCGCCTGCACGACATGATTCGCGTTGCAGACTATTGCGTGATGCTGACGGACGCGCACGGCGTGACGATCGACTACCGGATCGAGCGCGACCGCCGCAACGATTTTCGTCATGCGGGGCTGCACATCGGCACCTGCTGGTCGGAAAGCGAGGAAGGCACCTGCGGCGTCGCGAGCGTGCTGACCGATCTCGCGCCGATCACCGTGCACAAGACCGACCACTTCCGCGCCGCGTTCACCACGCTGACCTGCAGCGCCGCGCCGATCTTCTCGCCGGGCGGCGAGCTGATCGGCGTGCTCGACGCATCGGCCGTGCAGTCGCCGGACAGCCGCGACAGCCAGCGCCTCGTGTACCAGCTCGTGCGGCAGAGCGCGGCGCTGATCGAGGACGGCTACTTCGTGCACAGCACCGCGCAGCACTGGATTCTGTTCGGTCATCCGAACCGTCATTACGTCGAGGCGCAACCCGAATGGCTGATCGCGTTCGACGAATGCGGCAACATCGTCGCCGCGAACCGGCACGCGCGCGACGCGCTGCCGGCGCTGAACGAGCCGCGCCATATCGACGAGATCTTCGATGCGACCGAGATGCCGCTGCGCGACGCCGCGCGCCTCGATGCGATCGTCGCGCTGCGGCTGCGCGCCACCGGCGCGCCGCTCTATGCACGGCTGCGGGCGCCGCTGCGGCGCGCGAACCGCGAGACCGACAAGACGGCGCGCCGCCCGGGCGCCGAGCAGCGTCACGTCGGCGCGCTCACGCCGTTCCTGAACAGCAGCGACGCGCGCGTCGCGCAGCAGGCCGAACTCGCGCTGCGCGTGGCGAGCAAGCGGCTGCCGATCCTCGTGCTCGGCGAGACGGGCGCGGGCAAGGAAGTGTTTGCGCGCGCAGTGCATGACGCCGGCGCGCGGCGCGCGCGGCCGTTCGTGGCGGTCAACTGCGGCGCGCTGCCGGAGGCGCTGATCGAGAGCGAACTGTTCGGCTATGCAGCCGGCGCGTTCACCGGCGCGCGCAAGCACGGCGCGCGCGGCAAGATCGCGCTCGCCGACGGCGGCACGCTGTTCCTCGACGAAATCGGCGACATGCCGCTCGCGTTGCAGACGCGCCTGCTGCGCGTGCTCGCGGACGGCGAGGTCGTGCCGCTCGGCAGCGACACGCCGGTGCGCGTCGATCTCGACGTGATCTGCGCGACGCACCGCGATCTCGCCCGCATGGTCGCCGACGGCACGTTCCGCGAGGATCTGTACTACCGGCTGAGCGGCGCGACGTTCGCGCTGCCGCCGCTGCGCGAGCGCGCGGACGTGCGCGACGTGATCGCCGCGGTGTTCGCCGAGGAGGCGCAGGCCACCGGCCACGTGCTGACGCTCGACGCGACGCTCGCCGAAGAGCTCGCCGCCTACCCGTGGCCCGGCAACGTGCGCCAGCTGCGCAACGTGCTGCGCTACGCGTGCGCGGTATGCGACGGCGCGCGCGTGACGCGGCGCGACTTGCCGGCCGACCTCGCCGCGCAGCTCGGTGCCCGGCTCGGCGCGCACGGCGCGGGCGAGCCGCCGGACGACGAGCGCGGCCGCATCGTCGCGGCGCTCACCGCCCATCGCTGGCGGCCCGACGCCGCCGCGCGCGCGCTCGGCATCTCGCGCGCGACGCTGTACCGGCGCATCGCCAAGCACCGGATCGTCGCGCCGCACCGGATCTGATCCGTCGGCGCGTCCGCCCGCCGACGCGCGCTTCGCTTCACCCGCAGTGCGCCACGGCCGCTTCCGTGCGGGCGTCGGCGCCGGCCGCGTCGACGCGCCGCGTGAACACCTCGTGCGCGGCGAACAGTGCGTTCAATGCTGCCGGAAAGCCCGCATAGACGGCCATCTGCATGAACACCTCGACGATCTCGTCGCGCGTGCAGCCGACGTTCAGCGCGGCCTCGATGTGCACCTTCAATTGCGGCTGCGCATTGCCGAGCGCGGCCAGCGCGGCGATCGTCGCGATCTCGCGCGCCTTCAGGTCGAGTTGCGGCCGGCTGTAGATGTCGCCGAAGCCGAATTCGACCAACAGCCGTCCGAAGTCCGGTGCGATCGGCGCGAGCGCCGCGATGACGCGCTCGCCCACTTCGCCGTCGATTTCCTTCAGCTTGTTCCAGCCGCGCGCAAAGCGATCGTCAACGAGTCGTTCCATGGTGTCCGTCCTGTTCCGAGGGTAAGTGAGTAGGATTTGCCCGTCGTTCCGTCTCGCGCTCCTGCTGCTCGTAGTACGCGATCTTGTCGCCGATCGCGTCGAGGCTCGCCTGCAACTCGGCGATGTGCGCGCGCACCGCATCGCGATGCGCACTGAGCAAGCGCCGCCGCGCGCCGAAGGTCGACTCGCCTTCGGCCCGCAGCGCCGCGAACTGCTGCATCTGCGCGATCGGCATGCCGGTCGCCTTCAGGCGCATCACGAACGCGAGCCAGTCCAGGTCGGCCGGTGCATAGAGCCGGTGCCCGGCGGCCGTGCGCGAAATCGCGCGCAACAGCCCGGCCTGCTCGTAATAGCGCAGCGTATGCGTCGACACGCCGGTCAGTTCGGCGACTTGCCCGATCGTCAGCGGGCCGGCGGCGGTGGATCTGGAAACGGTTTTCGACATGGCAGGAACAAGGTTAGGAGTTAGAGTTCACTCTAAGTCAAGCGCGATCGAACGGCCAGGCCCGATCGTCGTCACGCGCTGCCTCACACACCCGCCCACACCCGCCCACACCCTCGCACACCCTCGCACACCGTCAAGAATGGTCAAAAGCACGGTGCCGCGCGGCTTTGCGTCTTTACACCGGCGCAAGCCTTCAGCAAGATGCGGGAAGCCTGTCTCAAAAAGGGCACGCATTTGACCTATGCTTAACGGCGGCACGCGGCGGGTGTCGCGTCGCCGTCGATTGCTACCGCCATCCATCCGTCCGAATCAGGGAGCCTGCCATGCTGAAGAAGCTGCTGATGCTGTTCGTCGCGCTGTCGTTGTCGCTTGCCGCCGGTCTGGCCGCTGCCGTCGAGGTCAACACCGCCGACCAGGCGGCGCTCGAAGCGGTGAAGGGCCTCGGGCCCGTGAAGTCGAAGGCGATCATCGACGAACGCACGAAGAACGGCCCGTTCAAGGATGCGGACGATCTCGCGAACCGCGTGAAGGGGCTCGGCACGAAATCGGTCGGCCATCTCGAGGAGAACGGTCTGACGATCGGCGGCTCGTCGACGCCGCCGAAGGGCGTGAAGCTGTCGAAGCCGGCCGCGACGCCGTCGGCGGCTCCGGCTCCGGCTCCGGCCCCGTCGGCCACGACGTCGCCGAGCGCGACCACCGGCACGCCGGCGACCGCAACCGCGCCCGCCGCGAGCGCGTCCGACGCGGCGGCCAAGCCGGCGAAGAGCAAGCGTGCGTCGAAGAAGGACAAGGCGGCAGCAGCAGCCGCGGCGTCGGCCGATGCAGGCGCGAGCGCCCCGGCCGCAGCGTCGTCCGCGAAAGCGACCAAGGGTTCGAAGAAGAAGAGCAAGAAGGACAAGGCCGCCTCCGCCGCCGCGGCGTCGGGCGCCTGACATACGCCGCGTGCGCGCGGCATTCGTTCAACGGGCGCCGTCGTACGGCGCCCTTTTCAGTGAAGGTGAAGAATCATGGGTCTCCTCGACATCGTCGGCGGTCTGATCGGCGGCCAGGCCGGCGGCAACTCGCAAAGCGCGCTCATCGCGACCGCGCTCGAATTCATCAACAACCAGCCGGGCGGCCTGAACGGGCTGATCGAGAAGTTCAAGGCCGGCGGCGCGGGCGAAGTGATCGGCTCGTGGGTCGGCACCGGCGAAAACCAGCCGATCTCGGCCGACACGCTGCAGAACGTGCTCGGCTCCGACGTCGTCGGCTCGCTCGCGAGCAAGGTCGGCATCGACCCGTCGCAGGCCTCGTCGATTCTCGCGCAGGTGCTGCCGCACGTGGTCAACGGCGCGACGCCGAACGGCGAAGTGCCGGCCGGCGGCCAGATCGACACGTCGAACGTGCTGGGCACGCTCACGCAGCTCGCCGGCATGTTCGGCGGCAACAAGCAAGGCTGAGCGCGCAGCGCACGGCCCGACGGTCCGGCGGCGGTTGCGCCGGCCCATATGCAAACGCCCCGCACGAAGCGGGGCGTTCGTTTTTGCGCGCCCGGCGCGAGCCGGGCGTGCGGGCGGCCGATGCCGCTCAGTGCACGACGCGATCGAACACGAACTGGCCGTCGCTGACGTCGACCGGGATCACGTCCTTCGGACCGAAGCGGCCCGCGAGGATCAGCTTCGCGACCGGGTTCTCGATCTCCTGCTGGATCGCGCGCTTCAGCGGCCGCGCGCCGAACAGCGGGTCGTAGCCGACCTTGCCGATCTGCTCGAGCGCCGCCGGCGACACGTCGAGCGCCATGTCGAGCTTCGCGAGCCGGTCGTGCAGGCGGGCGAGCTGGATCTTCGCGATCGATTCGATGTTGCTGCGATCGAGCGCATGGAACACGACGACGTCGTCGATCCGGTTCAGGAACTCGGGGCGGAAGTGCTGCTTCACCTCGATCCACACCGCGTCCTTGATCTCTTCCTGCGGCGAGCCGGTCAGCGACTGGATCACCTGCGAGCCGAGGTTCGACGTCATCACGATCACCGTGTTCTTGAAGTCGACCGTGCGGCCCTGCCCGTCGGTCATGCGGCCGTCGTCGAGCACCTGCAGCAGCACGTTGAACACGTCCGGATGCGCCTTCTCGATCTCGTCGAGCAGGATCACGCTGTACGGCTTGCGGCGCACGGCTTCCGTCAGGTAGCCGCCTTCCTCGTAGCCGACATAGCCCGGCGGCGCGCCGATCAGGCGGGCGACGCTGTGCTTCTCCATGAACTCGCTCATGTCGATCCGGATCAGGTGCTCTTCCGAGTCGAACAGGAACGACGCCAGCGCCTTGCACAGCTCGGTCTTGCCCACGCCGGTCGGCCCGAGGAACAGGAACGAGCCGTACGGACGGTTCGGATCGGCGAGCCCCGCGCGCGAGCGGCGGATCGCATCGGCCACCGCGCTGATCGCCTCGTCCTGGCCGACCACGCGCTCGTGCAGCTTTTCCTCGATGTGCAGCAGCTTCTCGCGTTCGCCCTGCATCATCCGCGACACCGGAATCCCGGTGGCACGCGACACGACCTCCGCGATTTCTTCCGCGCCGACCTGCGTGCGCAGCAGACGCGGACGCGTCGGCGCGTGCTGCTCCTGCGCTTCGGCCTGCGTGACCTGCTTCAGTTGCGACTCGAGCTGCGGCAGCCTGCCGTACTGCAGTTCGGCGACCTTCTCCAGCTTGCCTTCACGCTGCAGACGCACGATGTCGGCGCGCACCTTCTCGATCTCTTCCTTGAGCTGCGCGCCGCCCTGCACCGCTGCCTTCTCGGCGGTCCAGATTTCCTCGAGGTCCGCGTATTCGCGACCGAGCCGCTCGATCTCCTCCTCGATCAGCTGCAGGCGCTTTTGCGACGCCTCGTCCTGCTCCTTCTTCACGGCCTCGCGTTCGATCTTCAGCTGGATCAGCCGGCGATCGAGCTTGTCCATCTCTTCGGGCTTCGAATCGATTTCCATCTTGATCTTCGACGCGGCCTCGTCGATCAGGTCGATCGCCTTGTCCGGCAGGAACCGGTCGGTGATGTACCGATGCGACAGCTCGGCCGCCGCGACGATCGCCGGGTCGGTGATGTCGACGCCGTGGTGCAGTTCGTACTTTTCCTGCAGCCCGCGCAGGATCGCGATGGTCGCCTCGACGCTCGGCTCGTCGACCAGCACCTTCTGGAAGCGGCGTTCGAGCGCGGCGTCCTTCTCGATGTACTTGCGGTATTCGTCGAGCGTGGTCGCGCCGATGCAGTGCAGCTCGCCGCGCGACAGCGCCGGCTTCAGCATGTTGCCCGCATCCATCGCGCCTTCGGCCTTGCCCGCGCCGACCATCGTGTGGATCTCGTCGATGAACACGATCGTCTGGCCTTCGTCCTTCGCGATGTCGTTGAGCACGGACTTCAGGCGCTCTTCGAACTCGCCGCGATACTTCGCGCCGGCGAGCAGCGCGGCCATGTCGAGCGACAGCACGCGCTTGCCCTTCAGCGTCTCCGGCACTTCGCCGTTGACGATCCGTTGCGCGAGTCCTTCGACGATCGCGGTCTTGCCGACGCCCGGCTCGCCGATCAGCACCGGGTTGTTCTTGGTGCGGCGCTGCAGGATCTGGATCGAGCGGCGGATTTCGTCGTCGCGGCCGATCACCGGATCGAGCTTGCCGGCACGCGCGCGCTCGGTCAGGTCGACCGTGTATTTCTTCAGCGCCTCGCGCTGGCTTTCCGCGTCCTGGCTGTGCACCTGCGAGCCGCCGCGCACCGCGGCGATCGCGGCTTCGAGCGCCTTGCGCGTGAGGCCGTGCTTGCGCGCGAGCTTGCCGGCTTCGCCCTTGTCGTCGGAGACGGCGAGCAGGAACATCTCGCTCGCGATGAACGTGTCGTTCAGCTTCTGCGCTTCCTTGTCGGCCTGGTTCAGCAGCCCGGCCAGTTCACGGCCGATCTGGATGTCGCCGCCGGTGCCCGTCACCTGCGGCAGGCGCGCGATCGCTTCATTGAGCGCGCCTTGCAGCGCCTGCACGTGTACGCCCGCCCGCGACATCAGCGAACGCGCCGAGCCGTCCTGCTGCGCGACCAGCGCCGCCAGCACGTGCACGGGTTCGATGTATTGATTGTCGCGGCCGGCGGCGAGGCTCTGGGCGTCCGCGAGCGCTTCCTGGAACTTGGTGGTTAGCTTGTCGATTCTCATTTGGGTGAAGCCTCCAATTTTCGATTAACACCAAGATGAGGATCGTTATACGGGTTTCAAGCGAAAATCCGGTTGATTCAACTCAACAGTTGCCGGGCGGCGGGAGGCGGCCCGCACGGGCACCGCGGGCGCCTGGCGGCAGGCGCGGCAGACCTCAATCGGCCTTGGTCGGCAAAGCGGCGTCCGGTGCGGCGTCCGGCGATGCATCGCCACGCGCGGGCGCGGCCGGGCGAATCCCGAGCAGTGCGACGAGCGGCGACGCGGGCACGGACAGTTCGCCGATCGTATGGCGGTCGAGCTCGGCGAAGAACGCGTCGCGCGCCGCCGCCAGCACGCCCTTGAGCTGACACTGCGGCTGAATCACGCAGCCGCGCGACTCGCCGCCGTCCGGCGAAAAGCAGCCGACCAGCGCGAAATCGTTCTCGGTGGCGCGCACGACCTGGCCGATCGTCAGCTTCAGCGACGCGGGAAACAGCCGCAAGCCGCCGTTGCGCCCGCGCACGGTATCGACCCAGCCGAGCTCGCCGAGCTGCTGGACGACCTTCATCAAATGATTCTTCGAGACGCCGTAGGCATCCGAAATCTCCTGGATCGTCGCGAGCCCGTCGCCGCGCACGGCAAGGTACAGCATCACGCGCAGCGCGTAGTCGGTGTAGTCGGTGAGTCTCATGAGCGGTACGCAAAAATGTCGATCGGGCCCGATTATGCACGCTGCATCAATCGGAACGCTCGCCGGGCGGCGGGCGCGATCGCGCGACGCGATACGGTTGCCGGAATGGCCGGCGCGCAATAAGATGCATTACATCTGCGCATTTTTACGGCCTTGGTCGACGCTATTTTGCGTCAAAATCGTGCGCGCGTCCTGCGCCTGAAGCGCGCAGCCGCACCGCCAACGCCCCGACTTTCCCGGCCCTTTTTCGTCATGACCTCCCTGCCCGCCTCGTCCGACACCGCGCCGGCCCGCATCCGCGACGCCGAACCGACCGAAGCCAACATCCGCGACCTCGTGTACGCGTTCTACGATCGCGTGCGCGCCGATCCGCTGCTCGGGCCGGTGTTCGATGCAAAGCTGGACGGGCGCTGGGACACGCATCTGCCGAAAATGGTCAGCTTCTGGTCGAGCCTCGTGCTCGGCACCAGGGGCTATCGCGGCAACGTGCAGCAAGCGCATCAGCCGCTCGACGGGATCGAGCCCGCGCACTTCAGCCGCTGGCTGTCGCTGTTCCTGAAGACGGTCGAAGCGCGCTACACGCCGGCGGCGGCCGTGCGCTTCATGGAGCCGGCGCTCAGAATCGCGCAGAGCCTGCAGCTGAGCCGCTTCGGGTGGGATTATCGGATTCCGGCCGAGCAGCAGGCGCTGCTCGATGCGATCGCGCCGCGCCGCCGCGACGCGGACGACGATGGGCACGCGCTGCCGTCGCGCGCGCGCGGCGAGCCGTTCCCGGCGAAGATCATCGGGCGCGGCAGCGAGCCCGAAGCCGGCCCCGACGCCTGATGCCCGCCATGCCCATGCGCGCGCCTGCGGCGGATCGTCGCGGGGCTCGTACGCACCGCTCAGCGCGGCCGGTTGCCCGACTCGATTCCCCAGCGCGCGAGCGCCGCGTCGTCGGTGCTGCGCGCATCGACCCAGCGCTCGCCGTCCGGCGTCGTTTCCTTCTTCCAGAACGGCGCCTCGGTCTTCAGGTAATCCATCACGAATTCGCACGACGCGAACGCATCGCCGCGATGCGCCGCGACGGTCGCGACCATCACGATCTGGTCGAGCGGCAGCAGCCGGCCGACCCGGTGCACGATCGCGACGTCGATCCCCGGCCAGCGCCGGCCGGCTTCGGCGGCGATCTTCTCGAGCGCCTTCTCGGTCATGCCCGGATAGTGCTCGAGCTCCAGCGCGGCGACCGCATCGCCTTCGTTCAGGTCGCGCACCGTGCCGACGAAGCACGCGACGGCGCCGATCCGCGGATTGCGCGCGCGCAATGCCGCGACCTCGGCATTCAGGTCGAAATCGGCGGTCTGGATTCGTACTGTCGGCATCGTCTGTTCCTGTCGGCCGGCGCGTGCACGGCAGCGCCGACGCCGGTCATGTGCTCGGTCAACCGCCGGTCACCGGCGGGAAAAACGCGACTTCACACCCGTCGGTGAGCCGCGTTTCCGGGTCGGTCATCTCGTGATTGCAGGCCATCCGCAACGCACGCCCTTCGGCGAGCGTCTCGGCCCACGCGCCGCCGCGCAGGCGCAGCCACGCGCGCACGTCGCCGACGGTCGTCACGCCGTCGGGCACGTCGGCCTGCTCGTCGGACACGCCCAGTGCCTCGCGCACGCTTGCAAAGAATTTCAGCTGAATCTTCATAGGTCGGAAAACCGTCGCTTACGACAGCAGTTCGGAAAACGGAATGAAACGCACGGTCTCGCCCGCGCTGATGGCGTGCTGCGGCGGATTGTCGATCAGGCCGTCGCCCCAGACCGTCGAGGTCAGCACCGCCGAGCTCTGGTTCGGGAACAGATCGAGGCCGCCGGCCGCGTTCACGCGCGCACGCAGGAATTCGTTGCGCCGGTCGCCCTTGTGCTGCGAGAAGTCGGCGCGCAACGACAGCGCGCGCGGCGCGACGTCACGTACGCCCGACAGGCGCAGCAGGAACGGCCGGACGAACAGCAGGAACGTGACGAAGCTCGACACGGGGTTGCCCGGCAGCCCGATGAAATGCGCGTCCGCGCATGCGTCGCCGCGGCGCACCGCGCCGAACGCGAGCGGCTTGCCGGGCTTCATCGCGATCTGCCACAGCGCGAGCCGCCCCTCCGCTTCGACGGCGGGCTTCACGTGATCCTCGTCGCCGACCGATACGCCGCCGCTCGTCAGGATCACGTCGTGATCGCGCGCGGCCTCGCGCAGCGTGTCGCGGGTTGCGGCCAGCGAGTCGGGCACGATCCCGTAGTCCGTCACGTGGCAGCCGAGCCGCTCCAGCAGCCCGCGCAGCGTGAAGCGGTTGGAGTTGTAGATCGCGCCGGGCTTCAGCGGCTCGCCGGGTATCGTCAGTTCGTCGCCGGTGAAGAACACCGCGACGCGAATCCGGCGAACCACCGGCAACTGCGCGCAGCCGACCGATGCGGCGAGCCCGAGCGCCTGCGGCGTGAGCCGCGTGCCGGCCGGCAGGATCACCGAGCCCTGGCGGATGTCGGCGCCCTGCGCGGTGATCCATTCGCCGGCCTTCGGCGTGTGCAGGATCTCGACCGCGTCGCCGTCGGCCGACGTCTGCTCCTGCATCACGACGGCATCGGCGCCGGCCGGCACCGTCGCGCCGGTGAAGATGCGCGCGGCCGTGCCGGCCACGAGCGGCGCGGCCGGATGGCCGGCCGGGATCCGCTGCGACACCGGCAAGCGGCGCTCGCCATGCAGCAGATCAGCGACGCGCACCGCATAGCCGTCCATCGCGCTCGTATGCATCGGCGGCACGTCGAGCGGCGAGATCACGTCGGCCGCCAGCACGCGGCCGAGCGCGTCGAGCGTCGCGACGGTTTCGACGCCGGGCAGCGGCTTCGCGGCATCGAGCAGCGCGGCGAGCGCCTCGGCGGTCGACAGCATCGGCGCGCGCGGCGCCGCGGGATTCGGGTTCGACATCGATGGAAGCGGAGATCGTTGGAATTCAATACGCCATTGTAGCGACGCTGCTGCAGCCGCGCGCGGTATGGCCGACATGCGCACACGGCGATTGCCGCGACCGGCAGGCGCGCGCACGCACGGCTTCGCGCCGGCTGACGACGGCAAACGGCAGCCGGCGCCCGCGCCCATCGCGCAAATGCCGCAGCCAAGCAAAACGGCCGGAATCCCGATCCGTACGACGAATCGACATTCCGGCCGTAGTGCGCCGCCGGCCGCCCGCGCGGGCGGCCCGGCGCCGCGTTACGCGTCCGTGTGCGCGGCGATGAAGTCCTTCACCTGCTGCGCGTCGGCCTTCACGACGTCGAAGCGTTGCGGCAGCGCTTCGAGCCCGTCGAACGCGGCCGGCCGTTCGGCCTCGCGCTCGAGCGCTTCGCGGATCGTCTCGCCGAACTTGATCGGCTGCGCCGTCTCGAGCACGACCATCGGCACGCCGGCGTCGAGGTGCTCGCGCGCGACCTTCACGCCGTCGGCCGTATGGGTGTCGATCATCGTGTCGTAACGGGCGAACACGTCGCGGATCGTCGCGATGCGGTCCGCATGGCTGCTGCGGCCGGACACGAAGCCGAACTGCGCGACGCGCGCGAAATCGCCGCTCGCCGCGAGATCGAAGCCGCCCTTCTCGTCGACGTCGCGGAACAGCTGCATCACGCGCGCCGGATCGCGACCGAGCAGGTCGAACACGAAGCGCTCGAAGTTCGACGCCTTCGAGATGTCCATGCTCGGGCTGCTCGTGTGATAGGTGTTCTGCGCGCTGCGCACGCGGTAGACGCCGGTGCGGAAGAACTCGTCGAGCACGTCGTTCTCGTTGGTCGCGACGACCAGCTTCGCGATCGGCAGCCCCATCATGCGCGCGATGTGGCCGGCGCAGACGTTGCCGAAGTTGCCCGACGGCACCGTGAACGAGACGCGCTCGTCGTTGGACCGGGTGGCCGCGAAATAGCCCTTGAAGTAATAGACGACCTGCGCGACGACGCGCGCCCAGTTGATCGAGTTGACCGTGCCGATCTTGTGCCGGGCCTTGAACGCGTGATCGTTCGACACGGCCTTCACGATGTCCTGGCAGTCGTCGAACACGCCCTCGACCGCGAGGTTGAAGATGTTCGGATCCTGCAGGCTGAACATCTGCGCGGTCTGGAACGCGCTCATCTTGCGGTGCGGCGACAGCATGAACACGCGCACGCCGGCCTTGCCGCGCATCGCGTATTCGGCCGCGCTGCCCGTATCGCCCGACGTCGCGCCGAGAATGTTCAGCGCTTCGCCGTGCTTCGCGAGCGTGTACTCGAACAGGTTGCCGAGCAGCTGCATCGCCATGTCCTTGAACGCGAGCGTCGGGCCGTTCGACAGCTCGAGCAGCGACAGCGCCGTGCCCTGCTCGGTGCCGAGCGGCTTCAGCGGCGTGATGTCGCACGCGTTCTCGCCGTGGCGCGTGTTGCTGTAGACGGCGGCCGTGTAGGTGCGGCGCGTGATCGCACGCAGGTCGTCGGCGGGCACGTCGTCGCAGAATTTCGTGAGGATCTCGAACGCGAGATCCGCATACGGCAGCGTGCGCCAGCGCGCGAGCTCGTCTGCCGACACCTGCGGATACTCGCTCGGCAGGTACAGCCCGCCGTCCTTCGCGAGGCCGCCGAGCAGGATGTCGGAAAACGTGTGGCGCTCGCCGATGCCGGCGCCGCGCGTGGAGATGTAGTTCATGTCGTTCCGCGTCCTCAGTTCAGCGCTTCCATGCGCAGCTTCGTCACCTTCGACACCACCGTCGAGAGGCTTTCGATTCGCGCGATCGCCGCGTTCACGTGCTTTTCGCGCGTTTCGTGCGTGATCAGGATGATGTCGGTTTCGCCGTTCGCGTCGTCGACCTGCTCCGATTCCTTCTGCAGCAGCGCGTCGATCGAGATGCCGGCGTCGGCCAGGATGCGCGTGATGTCGGCGAGCACGCCCGTCTCGTCGGCCACGCGCAGGCGCAGGTAGTAGCCGCTCGTCACTTCGTCGATCGGCAGGATCGGCGTGTTCGACAGGCTGTCGGGCTGGAATGCGAGATGCGGCACGCGGTGTTCCGGGTCGGCCGTATGCAGGCGCGTGACGTCGACGAGATCCGCGACGACGGCCGAGGCGGTCGGCTCCGCGCCGGCGCCCTTGCCGTAGTAGAGCGTCGTGCCGACCGCGTCGCCGTGCACGACGACCGCGTTCATCGCGCCTTCGACGTTGGCGAGCAGGCGCTTCTCGGGAATCAGCGTCGGATGCACGCGCAGCTCGATGCCGTCTTCGGCGCGGCGCGCGATGCCGAGCAGCTTGATCCGGTAGCCGAGCTCTTCCGCATAGCGGATGTCGGTCGCGTCGAGCTTGCTGATGCCTTCGACGTAAGCGCGGTCGAACTGGACCGGCACGCCGAACGCGATTGCGCTCATGATGGTCGCCTTGTGCGCGGCGTCGACGCCTTCGATGTCGAAGGTCGGATCGGCTTCCGCGTAGCCGAGCGCCTGCGCGGCCTTCAGCGCGGTCGCGAAATCGAGGCCGCGGTCGCGCATCTCCGACAGGATGTAGTTGGTCGTGCCGTTGATGATGCCGGCGATGTACTGGATGCGGTTGGCGGTCAGGCCTTCGCGCAGCGCCTTGATGATCGGGATGCCGCCCGCGACGGCCGCCTCGAACGCGACCATCACGCCCTTTTCGCGCGCGGCCTCGAAGATCTCGGTGCCGTGCACCGCGAGCAGCGCCTTGTTGGCGGTCACGACGTGCTTGCCGTTGGCGATCGCGCGCAGCACGAGCTCGCGCGCGATGCCGGTGCCGCCGATCATCTCGGCGATGATCGAGATCGACGGATCGTCGACGACCGCGTTGAAGTCGTCGGTGACCTCGACGACGCCGGCGTCAGCGCCGAGCGCGGCCTGCGCCTTGGCGGGGTTGCGCACCGCAATGCGCGCGATCTCGATGCCGCGCCCCGCGCGCCGTTTGATTTCTTCCTGATTGCGGTGCAGCACCGTGAAGGTGCCGCTGCCGACGGTGCCGAAGCCCAACAGGCCAACTTTGATCGGTTCCATGCTGCTTGTGATTCGCTAGTAAGAATGAATGAATGCGCGAAAACCCGGCCCGCTCAGACCGAATGGCGCTTGCGGTAGCCGTCGAGGAAGCGCGCGATCCGGCTGATCGAATCGGCCAGATCGTCGAGGTTCGGCAGGAAAACCACGCGGAAGTGATCCGGCTGCGCCCAGTTGAAGCCCGTCCCCTGCACGAGCAGCACGCGCTCCTCGAGCAACAGGTCGAGGATGAACTGCTGATCGTTCTGGATCGGATACAGCTTCGGATCGAGCCGCGGGAACATGTACAGCGCGGCCTGCGGCTTCACGCAGGTCACGCCCGGAATCGACGTGAGCATGTCGTACGCGAGTTCGCGCTGCTTGTACAGGCGCCCGCTCGGCACGATCAGCTCGTTGATGCTCTGGTAGCCGCCGAGCGCGGTCTGGATCGCGAACTGCCCCGGCACGTTCGCGCACAGCCGCATCGACGACAGGATGCCGAGCCCCTCCAGATAGTCGTTCGCGCGCCGGCGGTTGTCGCCGCCGAGGCCCGACACGGACATCCAGCCCGCGCGGTAGCCGCACGAGCGATAGCTTTTCGACAGGCTGTTGAACGTGACGGTGATCACGTCCTCCGACAGCGAGCCGAGCGCCGTGTGTTCGAGGCCGTCGTAGACGATCTTGTCGTAGACCTCGTCGGCGAACACGATCAGCCCGTGCTGACGCGCGATCTCGAGCAGCTCGAGCAGCAATTCGTCGGAATACAGCGCGCCGGTCGGGTTGTTCGGGTTGATGACGACGAGCGCCTTGGTGTTCGGCGTGATCTTGCGACGGATGTCGTCGGGGTCGGGCATCCACGCGTTCTGCTCGTCGCACACGTAGTGCACGGGCGTGCCGCCCGACAGGCTCACGGCGGCCGTCCACAGCGGGTAGTCGGGCGCCGGCAGCAGCACCTCGTCGCCGTCGTTCAGCAACGCCTGGGTCGCCATCACGATCAGCTCGGATGCGCCGTTGCCGATGTAGATGTCGTCGAGGCCCACGCCGACCACGCCCTTTTGCTGCGTGTAGTGCATCACGGCCTTGCGCGCCGAGAACACGCCCTTCGAATCCGAATAGCCCGACGACGCGGGAAGGTTGCGGATCATGTCCTGGATGATCTCGTCCGGCGCGTCGAAACCGAACGGCGCGAGGTTGCCGATGTTCAGCTTGATGATACGGTGGCCTTCTTCCTCGAGGCGCTTCGCGTGCTCGAGCACCGGGCCACGGATGTCGTAGCAGACGTTGAGCAGCTTGTTCGACTTCTGAATCGGTTTCACGACGACACGGTTCCTGGGTTGGCCTTGCGGCCGAGGGGACGGGATCAAAACTGGAAAGCGGCCGGTCTGTGCGCGCTGTCTAGACTGGGAAAAAGCGGGCGGCTGGACGCAGCTTGTGGCGACGCTCGACGCAAGTGGCGCCCGGGGGCGACCAAAAAGTTATAATTTAGCGGATTTTGGCCGACTTTCGCAATGCACCATGGCCGCTGCGGGCCCGCGCCGTCGGGCGTCCCGCATGCGCGCCGCGCGAAATCGGCCGCGCGGGCCCGTGCGGCCCGCGCCAGACCTTCCCTCCACGGAACCGCGGAACACCGATTTGAAACTGCACCAGGACACGAGCGGCGCGCTCAACACCGTCACCGGCTACGGCCCCGATTATGTCGACGTCAACCTCCAACGCCACGAGGGCAGCGTCATCGTATTGCCCGGCGCGCCGGTGCGCGACTGGCCCGTGGCGTCGTTCGACGCACTCGCGCCCGAGCATTTCGCGATGCTGCTCGAGCCCGCGCCCGAGCTGGTGATCTTCGGCAGCGGCGCCCGGCTGCGCTTTCCGCACCCGCGCCTGGTGGCCGCGCTCACGGCCGAGCGGATCGGCGTGGAGACGATGGATTTCCAGGCCGCCTGCCGCACCTACAACATCCTGATGGCCGAGGGCCGTAAAGTCGCCGCCGCGCTCTTAATTGAACGTTAATCGTCAATGCGGTAAAACACGGGCCGGCGCGTCGGGTCGATCCCCGCTCGCCCGCCGGGCCGACCGACCGGCGGGCGGCCCGCCGCCGGCGCCACCCGTCCGGCGGTCCATACAACAACCAACAGGCTGAAAACCCATGAACGATACGCCCGCAAGGCTACCGCTCAATCGCATCACGCTCGTCCTCCTGCTCGTCGCGCTCGCGATCGTCTGGTTCGCGCCGCTCGGGCTGCGCCACCTGATCCCGAGCGACGAGGGCCGCTACGCGGAGATGGCGCGCGAAATGTTCGTCACCGGCGACTGGATCACGCCGCGCTACAACGGCTACAAATATTTCGAGAAGCCGCCGCTGCAGACCTGGCTGAACGCGCTGACGTTCGCGTGGTTCGGCATCGGCGAATGGCAGGCGCGTCTCTACACCGGCCTCGCCAGCTTCGCCGGCGTGCTGCTGGTCGGCTACACCGGCGCGCGCCTGTTCAATCCGCTGTCGGGCCTGCTCGCGGCCGTCGTGCTCGCCTGCTCGCCGTACTGGAACCTGATGGGCCACTTCAACGCGCTCGACATGGGGCTCGCGTTCTGGATGGCGCTGTCGCTGTGCGCGCTGCTGCTCGCGCAGCGGCCGGGCCTGCGCGCCGGCTCGGTGCGCGGCTGGATGTGGGTCTGCTGGGCCGCGATGGCGTTCGCGGTGCTGTCCAAGGGGCTCGTCGGCCTGATCCTGCCCGGCGCGGTGCTGGTGCTGTATACGCTGATCGCCCGCGACTGGGCGCTGTGGAAGCGGCTGTACCTGGTGAGCGGCCTCGTGATCTTCTTCGCGATCGTCACGCCGTGGTTCGTGCTGGTCCAGCAGCGCAACCCCGAGTTCTTCAACTTCTTCTTCGTCGTCCAGCAGTTCCGCCGCTACCTGACGCCCGAGCAGAACCGCCCGGGGCCGTTCTACTACTTCGTGCCGGTGCTGCTCGTCGGGTTCCTGCCGTGGCTGTCGGTCGCCTGGCAGAGCATCCGCCACGCGCTGCGCATGCCGCGCCAGCCGAACGGCTTCTCGCCGATGCTCGTGCTGCTGGTCTGGAGCGCGTTCATCTTCCTGTTCTTCAGCGCCTCGCATTCGAAGCTGATCTCGTACGTGCTGCCGATCGCACCGTCGCTCGCGCTGATCATCGGCGCCTACCTGCCGCTGATGAGCGCCGAGCGGTTCCGCCGGCACCTGCTCGGCTACCTCGTGTTCCTGGTCGCCGCGGCGTTCGGGATCATCGCGCTCGCGTACCAGGGCGACGCACGCACGCCGAACGCACTGTACCGCGCCTTCCAGATGTGGCTGTACGCGGGCCTCGCGGTGGCCGCCGCGCTGACGCTCGCCGCCGCGTGGCTGAACCGGCGCGCCGGCGTGGCCGCCGCGATCACCGCGTTCGGCGCCGCGTGGCTCGCGTTCGGCACGATCGGCGGCACCGGTCACGACGAATTCGGCCGCTACAGCTCGGGTGCGCTGCTCGCGCCGGCCGTGCGCGCCGAACTCGCGAAGCTGCCGCCGGACACGCCGTTCTACTCGATCGAGATGCTCGATCACACGTTCCCGTTCTACGTCGGCCACACGACGATCATGGTCCAGCGCAAGGACGAGCTCGGCTTCGGCATTTCGGTCGAACCGGACAAATGGATCCCGACCGTCGGCCAGTGGATCGAACGCTGGAAACAGGAAACCCACGCGCTCGCGATCATGCCGCCCGACCAGTACGACGCGCTCGCCCGGCAAGGCGTGCCGATGCGCGTGATCGCGCGCGACAACCGCCGCGTGATCGTCGAGAAACCGCAATCCTAAGGACGTCCGTCGCATGAATCCCGTTTCGTTCGTCTGCATCATCACCGGCGTGATGCTCAATGCATGCGCCCAGCTGTTGCTGAAAGCCGGCGTCAACGCCGTTGGACACTTCGAATTCAGCCGTGCGAACATCATCCCCGTCGGGCTGAAGATCGCGACCCAGTTGCCGATCATCGGCGGCCTCGGCTGCTATGTGCTCAGCGTGGTCGTATGGATCGTCGGGCTGTCGCGGGTCGACGTGTCGATCGCGTACCCGATGCTGTCGCTCGGCTACGTCGTCAACGCGTTCGCCGCGTGGTATCTGTTCGGCGAAGTGCTGTCGGTCCAGCGGCTCGTCGGCATCGGCATCATCCTGATCGGCGTGCTCGTGCTCGCGCGCAGCTGACCGTGCGCGGCGGGCGTTGCGTGTCCTGTGTGCCAGATGTGCATTAAGCGCCCGCCTACAAAAAATCACGGTACGAATCCGACAACCGGTGTTTAATGCCGGTTTCGGACCGGATCGCCCGACCCCTTTATTACACGCCATTACAGGCCAACGCGTTCATGAGCCAGACTACCGCTCCGTTCCTGCCGTTCACCCGCCCCGAAATCGACGAGGAAACCATTCAGGGCGTCGTCGAAGTGCTGCGCTCGGGCTGGATCACCACCGGCCCGCAGAACCAGAAGTTCGAGGCCGCGCTGTCCGAGTACTGCGGCGGCCGTCCGGTGCGCGCGTTCAACTCCGGCACCTGCACGCTCGAGATCGGCCTGCGCATCGCGGGCGTCGGCCCTGGCGACGAGGTGATCACCACGCCCGCCACGTGGGTGTCGACCAGCAACGTGATTATCGAAACCGGCGCGACGCCCGTGTTCGCCGACATCGATCCGGTCACGCGCAACATCGACCTCGACAAGCTCGAACAGGCGATCACGCCGCGCACGAAGGCGATCATCCCGGTCTACCTGTCCGGCCTGCCGGTCGACATGGACCGCCTGTACGCGATCGCCCGCGCGCACGACCTGCGCGTGATCGAAGACGCCGCGCAGGCGCTCGGCTCGACGTGGAAAGGCCAGCGCATCGGCGCGATCGGCGACATCGTGTCGTTCAGCTTCCACGCGAACAAGAACCTGACGACGATCGAAGGCGGCGCACTCGTGCTGAACGATGAGGACGAGGCGGCGCTCGCGCAGAAGTACCGGCTGCAGGGCATCACGCGCACCGGCTTCGACGGCATGGACTGCGACGTGCTCGGCGGCAAGTACAACCTGACCGACGTCGCCGCGCGCGTCGGCCTCGGTCAGCTGCCGCACCTCGAACGCTTCACCGCGCAGCGCCGGGCGCTCGCGCGCGCGTATTTCGCCGCGCTCGACGGCGGTGCGGCCGTGAAGCTCGGGCTCGGCCTGCCGGTCGCCGACTTCGAGAACAGCAACTGGCACATGTTCCAGGTCACGCTGCCGCTCGAGCGGCTGTCGCTCTCGCGCGCCGATTTCATGGCGCAGATGAAGGAGCGCGGCATCGGCACCGGCGTCCACTATCCGGCCATCCATCTTTTCACGCTGTATCGTGCGCGCGGCTTCAAGGAGGGCATGTTCCCCCACGCCGAACGGTACGGCGCCTCGACCGTCACGCTGCCGCTGTTCACGCAGATGACGGAAGACGACGTGCGTCGCGTGGCCGACGCCATCAATCAGATTTGCGAACAATACGGAAAGTAAGCGTACATGAATCACCTTGAAGCACGCGCCGGGCATCCGGGCGCCGCGCCCCCGGAGGTATCGGTCATCATCCCCGTGTACAACGAGGAAGACGGCCTGGACGCGCTGTTCGCGCGGCTCTACCCGGCACTCGACGCACTCGGCACGTCGTACGAAGTGATCCTGATCAACGACGGCAGCCGCGACCGCTCGGCCGCGATGCTGGCCGACCAGTTCCACGTGCGTCCCGACACGACGCGCGTCGTGCTGCTCAACGGCAACTACGGCCAGCACATGGCGATCCTCGCGGGCTTCGCGCAGTCGCGCGGCGACATCGTGATCACGCTCGACGCCGACCTGCAGAATCCGCCCGAGGAGATCGGCAAGCTGATCACGAAGATGCGCGAGGGCTACGACTACGTCGGCTCGATCCGCAAGCAGCGCCAGGACAGCCTGTGGCGGCGCAAGGCGTCGCGGGTGATGAACCGGCTGCGCGAGCGCATCACGCGGATCAAGATGACCGACCAGGGCTGCATGCTGCGCGCGTATAGCCGCCGCATCATCGACACCATCAACGTGTGCGGCGAAGTCAACACGTTCATCCCGGCGCTCGCCTATACGTTCGCGCAGAACCCGACCGAAATCGAGGTCGCGCACGAGGAGCGCTTCGCGGGCCAGTCGAAATACTCGCTGTACAGCCTGATCCGGCTGAACTTCGATCTCGTCACCGGCTTCTCGGTCGTGCCGCTGCAGTGGCTGTCGTTCATCGGCGTGATCCTGTCGCTCGGCTCCGCGGCGCTGTTCGTGCTGCTGCTGGTGCGCCGCTTCATCGTCGGCGCGGAAGTGCAAGGCGTGTTCACGCTGTTCGCGATCACGTTCTTCCTGCTCGGCGTGATCCTGTTCGCGCTCGGCCTGCTCGGCGAATACATCGGCCGCATCTACCAGCAGGTGCGCGCACGGCCGCGCTATCTGGTCCAGGCCGTGCTCGAACAGCACGACGGCGTGCCCGCGGTGCCGGCCGCCGCCGACCGTACGGGAGCCGCACGATGAAGCCGCGCGCCGTCGTGTTCGCGTATCACAACGTCGGCGTGCGCTGCCTGCAGGTGCTGCTGGCGCGCGGCGTCGACGTCGCGCTCGTCGTCACGCACGAAGACAACCCGAGCGAGAACATCTGGTTCGGCAGCGTCGCGTCCGTCGCCGCCGAACACGGCATCCCGGTCGTCACGCCGGCCGATCCGTCCGACCCCGCGCTGCGTCGCGCGGTGTCGGATGCGCGCCCCGATTTCATCTTCTCGTTCTACTACCGCCACATGCTGCCGGTGGACCTGCTCGCGATCGCGCCGCGCGGCGCGTACAACATGCACGGTTCGCTGCTGCCGAAATACCGCGGCCGCGTGCCGACCAACTGGGCCGTGCTGAACGGCGAAACGGAAACCGGCGCGACGCTGCACGAGATGGCCGCGAAGCCCGACGCCGGCGCGATCCTCGGCCAGACGGCCGTGCCGATCCTGCCCGACGACACGGCCGCGCAGGTGTTCGACAAGGTCACGGTCGCCGCCGAGCAGACGCTCTGGCGCGTGCTGCCCGCGCTGCTGGCCGGCGACGCGCCGCACCTGCCGAACGATCTCGCGAGCGGCAGCTACTACGGCGGACGCAAGCCGGAGGACGGCCGCATCGACTGGTCGAAGCCGGCCGCGCAGGTCTACAACCTCGTGCGCGCCGTCGCGCCGCCTTATCCGGGCGCGTTCACCGACGTCGGCGGCACGCGCTTCGTGATCGCGCGCGCGCGCCTCGCGGCGCCCGGCAGCGCCGCCGCGACGGCCGCGGCGAATTTGCCCGCCGGCCTGCACGTAAGCGATAATGCGCTATTCGGCGTCTGCGGCGACAGCCGCGCCCTATCCATTCTCGAGCTGTGGCAGCAGCGCGACGGCAGCGAAACCGTCGTGACGCCGGCCGAATTCGCGCAGTTCATTCATTCTTCCCGTCATTCATGAAAGCAAAAAAAGTCCTGATCCTGGGTGTGAACGGCTTCATCGGCCATCACCTGTCGAAGCGCATTCTTGAAACCACCGATTGGGAAGTGTTCGGCATGGACATGCAGACCGACCGGCTGGGCGACCTCGTCAACCACGAGCGGATGCATTTCTTCGAAGGCGACATCACGATCAACAAGGAGTGGGTCGAGTATCACGTGAAGAAGTGCGACGTGATCCTGCCGCTGGTCGCGATCGCGACGCCCGCCACCTACGTGAAGCAGCCGCTGCGCGTGTTCGAGCTCGACTTCGAGGCGAACCTGCCGATCGTGCGTTCGGCCGTCAAGTACGGCAAGCACCTCGTGTTTCCGTCGACCTCCGAGGTCTACGGCATGTGCTCGGACGAGCAGTTCGATCCGGACGCATCGGCGCTCACCTACGGCCCGATCAACAAACCGCGCTGGATCTACGCGTGCTCGAAGCAGCTGATGGACCGCGTGATCTGGGGCTACGGGATGGAAGGCCTGAACTTCACGCTGTTCCGTCCGTTCAACTGGATCGGCCCGGGCCTCGACTCGATCTACACGCCGAAGGAAGGCAGCTCGCGCGTGGTCACGCAGTTCCTCGGCCACATCGTGCGCGGCGAGAACATCAGCCTCGTCGACGGCGGCTCGCAAAAGCGCGCGTTCACCGACATCGACGACGGCATCAGCGCGCTGATGAAGATCATCGAGAACAAGGGCGGCGTCGCGTCGGGCAAGATCTACAACATCGGCAATCCGCACAACAACTTCTCGGTTCGCGAGCTCGCGCACAAGATGCTCGAACTGGCGGCGGAATTCCCCGAGTACGCCGATTCGGCCAAGCAGGTGAAGCTCGTCGAGACGACCTCGGGCGCGTACTACGGCAACGGCTACCAGGACGTGCAGAACCGCGTGCCGAAGATCGACAACACGATGCAGGAGCTCGCGTGGGCGCCGCAATCGACGTTCGACGACGCGCTGCGCAAGATCTTCGAAGCGTATCGCGGCCATGTCGCCGACGCGCGCGCGCTGGTCGAGCAGCAGCACTGACGGGACGCACGCTTGGCTCGCATCGTCCTCAAGATCGACGTCGACACGCTGCGCGGCACGCGCGAAGGCGTGCCGAATCTCGCGCGCATCTTCGACCGCTTCAGTGCGCGCGCAACCTTCCTGTTCAGCCTCGGCCCCGATCATACGGGCTGGGCGCTGCGGCGCGTGTTCCGGCCGGGCTTCCTGCAGAAGGTGTCGCGTACGTCGGTGGTCGAGCACTACGGCGTGAAGCAGCTGATGTACGGCGTGCTGCTGCCGGGCCCCGACATCGGCCGCCGTGCGATCGCCGACATGCGCGCGATCCACGAGGCCGGCTTCGAGTGCGGGATCCATACGTGGGATCACGTGTATTGGCAAGACAACGTGCGCGTGCGCGATCGCCACTGGACCACGCGTGAAATGCAGAAGAGCCACGCGCGCTTCGTCGACATCTTCGGTGCGCCGCCCGTCACGCACGGCGCGGCCGGCTGGCAGATGAACGACGCGGCATTCGAGCAGATCGACGCATGGGGGATGCACTATGCGTCCGATGGTCGCGGCCATTCGCCGTATCTGCCGGTGGTGGGCGGCCGCACGCTGTCGCACGTGCAGATGCCCACCACGCTGCCGACGCTCGACGAGGTGCTCGGCATCGACGGCATCGACACGCACAACGTCGCCGCGCATCTGCTGAAGTTCACCGAGACCAATCCGCACGATCAGGTGTTCACGCTGCATGCGGAACTCGAAGGCCAGAAACTCGCGCCGGTGTTCGAGCAACTGCTCGCCGGCTGGCGTGCGCAGGGCCACACGTTTGCGACGATGGGCGATTACCACGCAACGCTGGACCGCGACTCGCTGCCATCGTACCCTGTCGCGTGGGGTGAGATCCCCGGCCGCTCCGGCGAACTGATCGTCCAGCCCGACTGAGTTCGCGCGCGCCGGCCCAGCCGGCGCTGTCGTTTCGGCTTGCCGTTTCGGCTCGCCGCTTCGGCGTGCCGCCGCGACACCCCGCCGAACGCGCCGCCCGAGCGGCGCCTTTCCATAACAACAGGAGAAACACGTGTCCGTCGAAGTTGACCGTCAAGTTCCCGATTTCACCGCACCCGCGACGGGCGGCGACATTTCGCTGTCCGGCCTCAAGGGCCGCAAGCTCGTCCTGTATTTCTATCCGAAAGACAACACGCCGGGCTGCACGACCGAAGGCCTGCAGTTCCGCGATCTCTATCCGAAGTTCACGAAGGCCGGCGCGGAAGTGATCGGCGTGTCGCGCGACAGCCTGCGCTCGCATGACAACTTCAAGGCGAAACTCGAGCTGCCGTTCCCGCTGATTTCGGATGCCGACGAAGCGCTGTGCACGCTGTTCGATGTCATCAAGATGAAGAAAATGTATGGCAAGGAAGTACGCGGCATCGAGCGCTCGACGTTCCTGATCGACGCCGACGGCGTGCTTCGCCAGGCATGGCGCGGCATCAAGGTACCCGGTCACGTGGACGACGTGCTAAGTGCTGTACAAGCGCTTTGAGGCGCGTTATATTGGGCCGCAATGAATGCCAGTTCGCCCCATATTTCTCGTAGCTGCGCCGGTGTCCGTTGCGACGCTTTCCGGCATCTGACGCGCATCACGACGGTATCAGCCGAGCCGCATGTCCCTGTCGACGGGGCAGCGGCTTTTTTTATGGATTGCGCGCCGGGCCTCGGTCCGGCCGGCACCCCGTGAAGGAGTTGATCGACACTTAGGCGAACCGGCTAGACGAAATTCCTGTGCGCCACCGCGCGCAAACTGCATGCGTCTACGTCACGCAGGATGCGATCAGCGGCGCACTTCATGCGACACGATTCCTCCCGAGGGACACCATGCCTTTGCCTACCCCCCCCAGCAAGCTCGGCAGCCTGCTGCCGCCCGACGAATACAAGGCGAAAGCGCGGCCCGCGAAAGCCGCGAAGAAATCCGCCGAAGGGGACGCATCCACAGCCGGTGACTACGGCCCGGCCAGCGTGGCCCAACCGATGACCGAAGCCGCGAATACGGCCGCGCCGCTGCGCGCCGTCGCGGCGCCGGCGCAGGAAACCGCGAGCGCGCCCGCACGCGGTCGCAGGACCAAACAGACCGCGGCGCTGTTGCAGCCGCTCCAGCCGCCCGCCGAACCCGCCGCACCGGCCTCCCCCGCTCCGGTCGTCGCACGCGACGACAAGCCGGCCGCCGGCAAACCGGCCGCCGCGCCCGCGCGCGATGCCGGCGCGGCGCCGAAGTCGCGCAGCCGCAAGCCGGCCGAGGTCGAACAGCAGAAGCTGTTCGTGCTCGACACCAACGTGCTGATGCACGACCCGAGCAGCCTGTTCCGTTTCGAGGAACACGACGTCTATCTGCCGATGATGACGCTCGAGGAACTCGACAACCACAAGAAGGGGATGTCCGAAGTCGCGCGCAACGCGCGCCAAGTCAGCCGCACGCTCGACGCGCTGGTCGCCGACGGCGGCCCGATCTCGGCTGGCATTCCGTTGTCGCGACTCGGCAGCCGCGAGGCGCTCGGCCGCCTGTACTTCCAGACCAGGCTGGCCGACATCGCTCCGGTCGAAGGGCTGCCGGCGGGCAAGGCGGACAACCAGATCCTCGGCGTCGTGCGCGCGCTGCAGCGCGACCGGCCGGACCGTCAGGTCGTGCTGGTGTCGAAAGACATCAACATGCGGATCAAGGCGCATGCGCTCGGCCTGCCCGCGGAAGACTACTTCAACGACCAGGTACTCGAGGACAAGGATCTCCTCTATAACGGCGTGCGCGAGTTGCCGCAGGACTTCTGGACCAAGCACGCGAAGGGGATGGAGAGCTGGCAGGACACGAAGACGGGCACCACCTACTACCGCGTGACGGGCCCGCTCGTCGCGTCGATGCTCGTCAACGAGTTCGTCTATCTCGAGCCGCAGAACGGCGAGCCGACGTTCCACGCGATCGTGCGCGAGCTGAACGGCAAGACGGCGCTATTGCAGACGCTGCGCGACTACAGCCATCACAAGAACAACGTGTGGGGCATCACCGCGCGCAACCGCGAGCAGAACTTTGCGCTGAACCTGTTGATGAATCCCGAGATCGACTTCGTCACGCTGCTCGGCCAGGCCGGCACCGGCAAGACGCTCGTCGCGCTCGCGGCCGGCCTCGCGCAGGTGCTCGACGACAAGCGCTACAACGAGATCATCGTCACGCGCGCGACGGTGCCCGTCGGCGAGGACATCGGTTTCCTGCCCGGTACCGAGGAAGAGAAGATGCAGCCGTGGATGGGCGCATTCGACGACAACCTCGAAGTGCTGCAGAAGACCGACGACGCGGCCGGCGAATGGGGCCGTGCGGCCACGCAGGAGCTGATCCGTTCGCGCTTGAAGGTGAAGAGCATGAACTTCATGCGCGGGCGCACCTTCGTCGACAAGTACCTGATCATCGACGAAGCGCAGAACCTGACGCCGAAGCAGATGAAGACGCTCGTGACGCGCGCGGGCCCCGGCACGAAGATCGTGTGCCTCGGCAACATCGCGCAGATCGACACGCCCTACCTCACCGAAGGCAGCTCGGGCCTGACCTACGTCGTCGACCGCTTCAAGGGCTGGGGCCACAGCGGCCACGTGACGCTCGCGCGCGGCGAACGCTCGCGGCTCGCCGACTACGCGTCGGACATCCTGTAACGCGATACGCCCGACGTTCTGCCGGGCCTCGACCTGCTGCGGCGCTCCGGTTCGGAGCGCCGTTTTTATTTCAGGGTCGAAAGCATTCGCGCGCCTGCGTCGCGAAACGCGTGACTTACGCGCGAAACTTCAAGTAAATTCTCACGAATGGTTGCGTGAGGCCCGTGGGACCGTCTACCATCGGGTGTGTCTGTCGTCATACGATTCGCGCGCAGCGCGCTCGTCACCTTGTCATGCTTCGAATCTGGGTTCCCGTCGCCGTCGTCTCACTGCTCGCGGCCTGCTCCAGCGTGCCGCCGCAGTCCGCATCGCGCAGCGCGGGCATGAAGATCACGACACCGCGCGCGTTCCCCGCTCCGGCCAATTTCCCGAATTTCGTCGATCACAGCGTCGGCCAGGAAGAAATCTCGATCCAGGCGATGAGCCTCGTCGGCGTTCCGTACCGCTGGGGCGGCAACACGCCGACCAGCGGCTTCGACTGCAGCGGCCTCGTGCGCTACGTGCTGGGCCGCGCGGCCGACGTGAACCTGCCGCGCACGACCGCCGACATGAGCAGCCGCGGCGCGTCGATCGACCCCGACCAGATCGCGCCGGGCGACCTGATCTTCTTCAACACGACCGGCCGGCCGCACTCGCACGTCGGCATCTACGTCGGCAAGCTGCGCTTCGTCAATGCGCCGTCGACGGGCGGCACCGTGCGGCTCGACTACCTGACCAACCCGTACTGGGCGAAGCGCTTCGACGGCATTCGCCGCGTCGCCCCGCCGCGCGGCACGCCGACGCCGTTCGATGCCCCGACCTACGAGGCACGGCGCGATGCGCCGGCCGCGAGCACCGCGCCGGTCGTCGCGGCCGCGGCAGTGCGGCGGCCTGCCTATGCTTCGTCGCCGGCTCGTGCGACGGCGCAGGCTGCTGTGCCGGCCGTATCGACGACGACGGCCGCCGCAGCCGCTCCGTACGAACCGCCGCCGCGCATGTCGGCGCCGGTCTCCTCCGCGGGCGGCGACACGATGGCCATGACGCCGGCTTTGCCGCCTATCGGCCCATCATCCGAAGAAGTCGGCACGCAGATCCCGACGACGGCGCTAACGGCCGCGCAGGCGGCCGCGTTCGATGCGGAACCGCCGTCCGCGATGCCTGCCCCGAACTCGCCGGGCAGCGCCGAGCCGATGCAAGTGCAGGTGTTGCGTGCATCGACGCAAGCGGCGCCGGTCAGCCCGCGCACCAGCACCGCCGACGATCCGATCGCCCGCTTCGCGAACGGCAGCTACTGAGTCATTGCGGCGCAGCGCCGCATTCCGTACACCGCAAAAGAAAATGCGCCGCAACCTTTCGGTTAGCGGCGCATGGTTCTTATGCGACCCGGGCGGCGTCGCGATCAGAAGATCTGGTGCCCGACCCACCATCCGCCGGCCGCGATCAGCGCGGACGCCGGGATCGTCAGCACCCAGGCCCATACGATGTTGCCGGCCACACCCCAGCGCACGGCCGACAGCTTCTGCGTCGCGCCGACACCGACGATCGCGCCGGTGATCGTATGCGTGGTCGATACCGGAATGCCGAGGAACGACGCGATGAACAGCGTGATCGCCCCGCCGCTCTCCGCGCAGAAGCCGCCGACCGGCTTGAGCTTCGTGATCTTCTGGCCCATCGTGCGCACGATGCGCCAGCCGCCGAACAGCGTGCCGAGACCCATCGACAGATAGCATGCGCCGATCACCCACACGGGCGGCGCATCCGACGTCGCCGACGCATAGCCGGTCGCGATCAGCAGCATCCAGATGATGCCGATCGTCTTCTGGGCGTCGTTACCGCCGTGGCCGAGGCTGTAGAGGCCGGCCGACAGCAACTGGAGCCGCCGGAAGCGCCGGTCGACCTTGCTTGGCGCGGTACGGAAATACAGCCACGACACGCCGAGCATGAACAGCGAGCCGAGGATGAAGCCGAGCAGCGGCGAGATGAAGATGAACGCGACGGTCTTCATCAGGCCGTCGATGTTCAGCGCGCTCCAGCCGGACTTCGCGAGCGCCGAGCCGACGAGGCCGCCGATCAGCGCGTGCGACGAGCTCGACGGAATCCCGTAGTACCAGGTGATCACGTTCCATCCGATCGCGCCGACCAGCGCACCGAACACGACGTAGTGGTCGACGATTTCCGGGTCGATCGTACCTTTGCCGACCGTCTGCGCGACCTTCAGGTGGAAGATGAAATAGGCGATGACGTTGAACGCGGCCGCGAACACCACGGCCTGTTGCGGCTTCAGCACCCCGGTGGACACGACGGTGGCGATCGAGTTCGCCGCGTCGTGGAAGCCGTTCATGAAGTCGAATACGAGCGCGACGAGCACCAGCGTCGCGACCATCCATAGGGCGAGTTGTATCGAATGCATCGTGATCCGCTCAGGCGTTTTCCAGCACGATGCCTTCGATGATGTTCGCGACGTCCTCGCACTTGTCGGTGATCTCTTCGAGCAGCTCGTAGATCGCCTTCAGCTTGATGAGCGTCTTCACGTCGTCTTCCTCGCGGAACAGCTTCGACATCGCCGAGCGCAGCACGCGATCGGCCTCCGACTCCCAGCGGTCGATTTCCTCGCACTGCTTGAGGATCTGCGCCGACTGCTTCATGTCGGACAGCAGCCCGACGGCCTGTTGCACGTGTTGCGCCGATTGCGTGACGATGTGCGCGAGCTGGCTCGCCTCGGAGGTGACGGACTGCACGTCGTACAGCGACACGGCCGTCGCGACGTCTTCCATCAGGTCGAGGATGTCGTCCATCGTCGTGATCAGCTTGTGGATCTCGTCGCGATCGAGCGGCGTGATGAAGGTCTTGTGCAGCAGATCGATCGCTTCGTGCGTGAGCTTGTCAGCGGCCTTCTCGGCGGTCTGCACGTTTTGCTTGTGAATCTCGGCGTCGGCGAGATTGTCGATCAGCAGTTCGAGTTCGCGGCCACCGGAAACGATGTGCTTCGCGTGCGCGTTGAAGAGTTCAAAGAACTTGCCCTCGGTGGGCATGAATCGACCGAACATGGGATTCCTGAGAGATTGTCAAACTACTGTCACGAAAACGGGCGACATTGTACCGTTTTCGGTTGCGACGCGACGCGTGCACATGCACGCGCCGGGATTGGATACAACGTTTGGCGATTTAGGACTTTACAAGCGGCGTCACTCGCCGTAGAAGTTCTGCGCTCCCGCAAAGTTGTCGAACTTCGTGTATTGACCCAGGAACGTGAGCCGAACAGGGCCGATCGGACCGTTACGCTGCTTGCCGATGATGATCTCGGCCGTGCCTTTGTCCGGGCTGTCCGGATTGTAGACCTCGTCGCGGTAAATGAACAGGATCACGTCCGCATCCTGTTCGATTGCACCCGATTCGCGCAAATCCGACATCACCGGGCGCTTGTTCGGCCGCTGTTCGAGACCGCGGTTCAGCTGCGACAGCGCGATCACCGGCACGTCGAGTTCCTTGGCGAGGCTCTTCAGCGACCGCGAGATTTCCGAGATTTCGGTCGCGCGGTTTTCGCCCTGCGACGAACCCGACATCAGCTGCAGGTAGTCGACGATGATCAGCCCGAGCTTGCCGCACTGCCGCGCGAGACGCCGCGCGCGCGAGCGCAATTCCATCGGGTTCAGGCCGCCCGTCTCGTCGATGAAAAGCTGCGCCTCACTCATCTTCTGCACCGCGTGGGTGAGCTTCGGCCAGTCCTCGTCGGTCAGCCGGCCGGTACGCATCCGGTGCTGGTCGAGCCGGCCGATCGAGCCGAGCATCCGCATCACGAGCTGGGTGCCCGGCATTTCCATCGAGAACACCGCGACCGGCAAGCCGTACTCGACCGCGACGTATTCGCCGATGTTCATCGAAAACGCGGTCTTGCCCATCGACGGGCGCCCCGCGACGATGATCAGCTCGCCGCCGTGCATCCCGGACGTCATCCGGTCGAGGTCGACGAAGCCCGTCGGCGTGCCGGTGACGTCGCTCGGGTTCGCGGTGTGATACAGCGTGTCGATCCGCTCGACGACCTGCGTGAGCAGCGGGCCGATCTCGAGAAAGCCCTGATTGCCGCGCGCGCCCTCTTCGGCGATCGAGAACACCTTCGACTCGGCCTCGTCGAGCAGCTGGCGGACTTCCTTGCCCTGCGGATTGAATGCGTCGGCCGAGATTTCGTCGGCGACCGACACGAGCCGGCGCAGCACCGCGCGGTCGCGCACGATTTCCGCGTAGCGCCGGATGTTCGCGGCGCTCGGCGTGTTCTGCGCGAGTGCGTTCAGGTAGGCGAGCCCGCCGACGTCTTCGGCCTTGCCGGACGTGGTCAGCGCTTCGTATACGGTCACGACGTCGGCCGGGCGCGTGGCCGCGATCAGCCGGCCGATGTGCTCGTAGATGATCCGGTGGTCGTAGCGATAGAAGTCGCCCTGCGACAGGAAGTCGGCGATCCGGTCCCATGCCGCGTTGTCGAGCAACAGGCCGCCGAGCACCGATTGCTCGGCTTCCACCGAATGCGGCGGGACTTTCAGCGATTCGATTTGGGGATCTTGCGGCGCGTTCATGGGTTGGGATTATCGCGAATAGATCGCAGCGGCGCTACGGGTTGCCGGCAATCGGCAAAAAAAAGGCAGGCCCCGGTTGCCCGGGCGCCTGCCCTTGTCCGGACGGCGGAAGCCGCCCGGCAAGCTTGCGTACGCTTATGCGTGGTCGCCGATCACGTTGATCGTGACGTCGACGACGACGTCCGTATGCAGCGCGACTTGAACGACGTGCTCGCCGATCATCTTCAGCGGGCCTTCCGGCATGCGAACTTGCAGCTTCTCGACTTCGAAACCTGCCTTCTTCAGCAGTTCCGCGACGTCGCCGTTCGTGACCGAGCCGAACAGACGGCCGTCGACGCCCGACTTCTGCGTGACTTCGAACGCTTGGCCGTTCAGCTTCTCGCCGACTGCCTGCGATGCCGCCAGCTTTTCAGCGGCGATCTTTTCGAGTTCGGCGCGGCGAACTTCGAATTCGGCGATCGCTTCCTTCGTTGCACGGCGAGCCTTGCGGTTCGGGATCAGGAAGTTGCGAGCGTAACCGTCCTTGACCTTGACGATATCGCCGAGGTTGCCCAGATTGGCGACTTTTTCCAACAGAATGATTTGCATTCGAATTCTCCTTATTGCGTCGCCTGATTACGCCTTGTGCTGATCGGTGTACGGCAGCAGCGCGAGGAAACGCGCACGCTTGATTGCCGTATCCAGCTGACGCTGATAGTGCGCCTTCGTACCCGTCAGACGAGCCGGCGTGATCTTGCCGTTTTCGCCGATGAAGTCCTTCAGCGTTTCCGTGTCCTTGTAGTCGATCTGATCGACGCCTGCAGCCGTGAAGCGGCAGAACTTCTTGCGCTTGAAGAGCGGGTTTTGTTGCTGACGACGCTTGTCGAATTTCTTACCAGTCGGGCGGGCCATGATTTCAGTCCTTTCCTATGTCCTGCAATGCAGTGATGTGAAACACCAAGGTTCTCGCGTTGCGGCTCTTTTTTGCCAGGAAGCCCGTGAACAGCGTCTCGACGCCCATTTCACGACTTTCCAGCTTGCCGCTCGCCTCACCGGCCGCCACCGCTTCGATCGTCATGTCGACCTGACGGGGAATGCCTGCTTCGACGACCTCCGTGCGGTGATGCAACGTGGCGCTTGCGATCGGAACACCTGCCGGCGTATATCGCACCGGTGCGCGTTCGACGACGCTCGCCGTCAATTGCAACCTGTTCACGTGAGGGGCGCGCTCCTTGATGGCTTAATGAGTGACGAACTTAAGCCTGCGCTTCGGTCGGCTGAGCTGCAGCCGCCTTCTTGGCTTCTTCGCGCTGAACTTCCTTCATCATCGGCGACGGGCCGGTTTCGGCCTTCTTCATCTTGACGATGAGGTGGCGCAGCACGGCGTCGTTGAACTTGAACGCGTGTTCGAGTTCGTCGAGCGTCGTCTGGTCGCACTCGATGTTCATGCAGACGTAGTGAGCCTTCGCGAGTTTCTCGATCATGTAGGCCAGCTGGCGACGGCCCCAGTCTTCGACACGGTGGATCTGGCCGCCGTGCGTCGTGATCGTGGTCTTGTAACGCTCGATCATCGCGGGCACTTGCTCGCTCTGATCCGGGTGCACGATGAATACGATTTCGTAATGACGCATTACACACTCCTTGTGGATTGAAGCCACCCGGGCGTCTGAACCGGTGTGGCAAGTGAGAAGCCGAAGATTCTAACCCGGATACGGGCCGCATGCAACACCGACCCAGCTTTTCCCGGCAGATTCGGCCGTGTTTTCAACGACTTGAATCGTCCGGACCGTCGGCGCGGGCCTTCGCGCGCTCCGGAGACGACGGCGCGGCGGCGCTCACGGCGGGCTGCTCCAGTAGCCGGGGCGCGCGTAAGCGTCGCGCAGGTAGTCGATGAAGTAGCGCACGCGCGCCGGCACGTAGCGTTGCTGCGGATAGACGGCGAGGATGTCGTAGTCGGGCAGCGCGTATTCGTCGAGCACCGTTTCCAGTTCGCCCGTTTCGAGCTGCGCGGCGATTTCCCAGGTCGAGCGCCAGCCGAGCCCGAGACTCTCCGCGACCCAGCGATGCAGCAGCTCGCCGTCGTTGCAGTCGAGATTGCCGGTCACGCGCATCGTCACGATCTTGCCGTGGCGCTGGAAGTACCAGCCGCGGTTCTGGCCGCCCTGCAGGTTGAACGCGAGGCAGTTGTGCCGCAGCAGATCGTCGAGCGACTTCGGCCGGCCGTGCTTGCGGAAATACGCGGGCGTGCCGCACACCACACGCCGGTTCGACGCGAGCTTCACCGCGACGAAGTTCGGATCCACCGAGCCGCCGATCCGGATCGACAGGTCGTAGCCTTCGCGCACGAGATCGACCACGCGATCGGTCAGGTTGAACGACAGCTGCATGTCGGGCTTGTCGGCGAGGAAGCCGGGCGCGTGCGGCGCCACGTGCTTGCGGCCGAACGCGGCCGGCGCCGACACGATCAGGTGCCCGCTGACCGCGCGCCGCCCCGCGGCCAGCTCGTTCTCCGCCTGGTCCCATTCGGACAGCAGCCCGCGGCAGCGCTCGAGAAACGCGGCGCCCTCCTCGCTGACCACCAGCCGCCGCGTCGAGCGGTACATCAGCTTCACGCCGAGGCGCCGTTCGAGCGCGTCGATGCGCCGCCCGAGCACCACCGGCGACACGCCTTCCTCGAGCGCGGCCGCGGCCAGGCTGCCGGCGTCGGCCACGCGCACGAACGTCTCGATCTGCTTGAAACGATCCATTTTTCGTCTCCATCGCGGCTGCGACACGGCCGGAAGCGGCCGAGAAGCCGCCGGGAAGCCCCGTCCGGCCGCGATTCCATACTTTTAGTTTCGAAATAAGCGACTCCGGCTGATCTTATCAAACCTTTCCTGCATCCCTAAAGTGCCTCCAACAGACCGATTCGCCAGATCCGTACATTCAAGGAGACATGCATGGCCAAGATGAGAGCCGTCGACGCCGCCGTACTGGTGCTCGAGAAAGAAGGCATCCAGACCGCGTTCGGCGTGCCGGGCGCCGCGATCAACCCGTTCTACTCGGCGCTGCGCAAGTCGGGCGGCATCAGCCACGTGCTGGCGCGCCACGTCGAGGGCGCGTCGCACATGGCCGAAGGCTATACGCGCGCCGCAGCCGGCAATATCGGCGTCTGCATCGGCACGTCGGGCCCGGCCGGCACCGACATGATCACCGGCCTGTACTCCGCGTCGGCCGATTCGATTCCGATCCTCGCGATCACCGGCCAGGCGCCGCGCGCGCGGCTGTACAAGGAAGACTTCCAGGCCGTCGACATCGAATCGATCGCCAAGCCCGTCACCAAATGGGCCGTCACCGTGCGCGAGCCGGCGCTGGTGCCGCGCGTGTTCCAGCAGGCCTTCCACCTGATGCGCTCGGGGCGTCCGGGCCCGGTGCTGGTGGACCTGCCGATCGACGTCCAGCTCGCCGAGATCGAATTCGACATCGACACCTACGAGCCGCTGCCGGTGTACAAGCCCGCGGCGACCCGCGCGCAGATCGAGCGCGCGCTCGCGATGCTCAACGACGCCGACCGGCCGCTGATCGTGTCGGGCGGCGGCGTGATCAACGCGGCCGCGGAAGACCTGCTGGTCCGTTTCGCCGAAACGGTCGGCGTGCCGGTGATCCCGACGCTGATGTCGTGGGGCGCGATTGCCGACGACCACCCGCTGATGGCCGGCATGGTCGGCCTGCAGACGTCGCACCGCTACGGCAACGCGACGATGCTCGCGGCGGACTTCGTGCTCGGCATCGGCAACCGCTGGGCGAATCGCCACACGGGCAGCGTCGAGGTCTACACGAAGGGCCGCAGGTTCGTGCACGTCGACATCGAGCCGACGCAGATCGGCCGCGTGTTCGGCCCCGATCTCGGCATCGTGTCCGATGCGAAGGCCGCGCTCGAGCTGTTCGTCGCCGTCGCGCAGGAATGGAAGGCGGCCGGCAAGCTGAAGGACCGCAGCGCGTGGGTGTCGGACTGCCAGGCGCGCAAGCGCTCGCTGCAGCGCAAGACGCACTTCGACGACGTGCCGGTCAAGCCGCAGCGCGTGTACGAGGAGATGAACAAGGTGTTCGGCCGCGATACCTGCTACGTCAGCACGATCGGCCTGTCGCAGATCGCGGCCGCGCAGTTCCTGCACGTGTTCAAGGCGCGCAACTGGATCAACTGCGGCCAGGCCGGGCCGCTCGGCTGGACGATTCCGGCCGCGCTCGGCGTGCGCGCGGCCGACCCGAGCCGTCCGATCGTCGCGCTGTCCGGCGACTACGACTTCCAGTTCATGATCGAAGAGCTCGCCGCCGGCGCGCAGTTCAAGCTGCCGTACGTGCACGTCGTCGTGAACAACTCGTATCTGGGGCTGATCCGTCAGGCGCAGCGCGCATTCGACATGGACTACTGCGTGCAGCTCGCGTTCGACAACGTGAATGCGCCGGAGCTGAACGGCTATGGCGTCGATCACGTCGCGGTGGCCGAAGGGCTCGGCTGCAAGGCGCTGCGCGTGTTCAAGCCGGAACAGATCGCGCCGGCGCTGAAGCAGGCGCAAGCGCTCGCGAACGAGTTCAGCGTGCCGGTGATCGTCGAGGTGATCCTCGAGCGCGTGACCAACATCTCGATGGGCGCCGAAATCGATGCGATCAACGAGTTCGAGGACCTCGCCGAGAAGGCCGAGCACGCGCCGACCGCGATCTCGATGCTCGACTGACCCGCAGGCAATCCGCTCACCGACCGACCAAAGAGGCTTAGCTCATGCCGAAGTTCGCTGCAAACCTGACCATGCTGTTCAACGAAGTGCCGTTCCTCGATCGCTTCGCCGCCGCCGCGGATGCCGGCTTCGACGCCGTCGAATTCCTGTTCCCGTACCCGTACGCGAAGGAGGAACTGGCCGAGCGGCTCGACGCGCACGGGCTGCGCGTCGTGCTGCACAACCTGCCCGCCGGCAACTGGGATCAGGGCGAGCGCGGGATCGCGTGCCTGCCCGATCGCGTCGGCGAATTCCAGGACGGCGTCGGCCGCGCGATCGAATATGCGAAGGCGCTGAAGGTGCCGCAGCTGAACTGCCTGGTCGGCATTCCGTCGGCCAGCACGGCACGCGACCAGACGTTCGTCACGATGGTCGACAACCTGCGCTTCGCGGCCGATGCGCTCCGGCGCGAAGGCATCCGCCTGCTCGTCGAGCCGTGCAACCGCTTCGACATCCCGGGCTTCGCGCTGAACCGCTCGTCGGAAGGGCTCGACGTGATCCGCGCGGTCGGCTCCGACAACCTGTTCCTGCAGTACGACATCTATCACATGCAGCGCATGGAAGGCGAACTGGCCGCGACGATCGAACGCAACCTCGCGTCGATCGGCCACGTCCAGCTCGCCGACAACCCGGGCCGCAACGAACCGGGCACGGGCGAGATCAACTACGCGTTCCTGTTCGCGCTGCTCGACCGGCTCGGTTACGACGGCTACGTCGGCTGCGAATACAAACCCCGCACCACCACGACGGAAGGGCTCGGCTGGCTGCAACACGTCGCCGGCCGCGCACCGCGCGCGGCGCGCCGCGCAGCCTGACGCCCGCCGTTCCGTTCCGCCCTAGCAAGGAGACATTCATATGGCACACATCGGTTTCATCGGCCTCGGCATCATGGGCGCGCACATGGCGCGCAACCTGCTCGACGGCGATCATCAGCTCGTCGTCAACGGCGCGTTCCCGATTCCCGACGATCTGCGCGCGCGCGCGAAGGTCGTCGGGAATTCGACCGAAGTCGCGCGCCACGCGGACGTCATCATCTCGATGGTCCCCGACACGCCCGACGTGCGCAACGTGCTGTTCGCCGACGACGGCGTCGCGAACGGCCTCTCGGCCGGCAAGCTGGTGATCGACATGAGCTCGATCTCGCCGCTCGACACGCAGGCCTTCGCGAAGCAGATCAACGCGCTCGGTTGCGACTACCTCGACGCGCCGGTGTCCGGCGGCGAAGTCGGCGCGCGCGAAGCGACGCTGACGATCATGGTCGGCGGCCCCGAGCAGGCGTTCGAGCGCGCGAAACCGCTGTTCGAGAAGATGGGCAGGAACATCACGCTCGTCGGCGACAACGGCGCGGGGCAGACCTGCAAGGTCGCGAACCAGATCATCGTCGCGCTGAACATCGAAGCGGTCGGCGAGGCGCTGCTGTTCGCCGCGCGCTCGGGCGCCGATCCGGAACGCGTGCGCCAGGCGCTGATGGGCGGCTTCGCCGCGTCGCGCATCCTCGAAGTGCACGGCGCGCGGATGACGAAGCGCACGTTCGAGCCGGGCTTTCGCATCGAGCTGCACCAGAAGGATCTCAACCTCGCGCTCGACGGCGCCCGCAAGCTCGGCCTCGCGTTGCCGCACACGGCCAGCGCGCAGCAGCTGTTCAGCGTGTGCGCGTCGCACGGCGGGCGCGCATGGGATCACTCGGCGCTCGTGCGCGCGCTCGAGTTCATGTCGAACTTCGAGATCGGGCAACAGCCGGAGGCGTAATGCGGGGGTGCGCGATGCTGATTGCTGATCGCGCATCGCATAACGCATAACGCATAACGCGAATCACGCAGCGTGCGCGCGCCGCCATCGCGAACGTGCGCGACATACACGCGGCCCGGCCACGGCCGGTCGCATCGATGCGCGACTGCACGCGCATCACGTTGGGGCGCCCTGCCGCGCATGGCGATATGCGTGCGCGACGGGGCGAAAAACGCCGCTCTGGGCTGAGAGCGACGTGGTGGGGTCCGCAGCGGCACCCGGCGACGCCGGGGAAGCCTTGGTCGGTCAGACGTCGTCGTCGGGTGTCCGCCTGTCGGATTTCGCGTATTACATTTCTTTACGTTCGGGCGTGCGATTTTTCATGCAATCGCCGCGATGAACGCCTACACTTTCGCCACGCCTTTCGAGAAATCCGCCGCGCCGCGCGCCACTCCGGTGAGCGCGTGCAGCGCGGTGTTTTTTTCGCCACTTCACGGCGCATTTCGTTTCAACACCTAGGGAGTGCAGCGATGGGTCTTCTTTCGTTTATCAAAGAGGCGGGTGAAAAACTGCTGGGTCATGCCGACGCGCAAGCGGCGGAAAATCCGAATGCCGCGAACCAGACCGCGGCCGATGCGATCAAGCACTACATCAACACGCAAGGTCTCGACACGTCGAACCTGACGGTCGCGTTCGACGGCGCATCGCGCACCGTCACGCTGTCGGGCAGCGTGCCCGACCTCGACACGAAGGCGAAGGTCAAGGTCGCGGCCGGCAACGTGCAGGGCGTCGCCGGCGTCAACGACGACGATCTCCAGCCGGACGATCCGGAAGTTCAGTACCACGACGTGAAGCCGGGCGATACGCTGTCCGCGATCGCGAAGGAAGTGTACGGCGACGCGAACAAGTACCCGGTGATCTTCGAGGCGAACAAGCCGATGCTGTCGAGTCCGGATCGGATCTATCCGGGCCAGAAGCTGGTGATCCCGCCGCAGTCCTGAGCGTCCGGCGCGACACCAACATGAAAAACGCAGGCCGTCGGCCTGCGTTTTTCATTGCACGCGACACGCGCCGCCCTATCGGCGGCCGGCCGTCACAGCGTATCGAACACGCGCTGCAATGCGTCGCGCCCGTCGATGCCGTTCGCGAGCGCGAGCATCAGCAGCACGCGCGCCTTGAACGGATTCAGCGACCCGGCGCTCACGAAGCCGAGCGCATCGTCGTTGGCGGCGCCGTTGCGCATCACGTGGCCCGAGCCGACGCGCGACGCACGCACCACGGCAACGCCCGCGTTCGCCGCATCGGCAAGCGCCGCCTGCAGCGTCGCATGGATCGAGCCGTTGCCGGTGCCGGCGACGACCAGGCCGCGCACGCCGGCCGCGACCAGCGCGTCGACCGCCGTACGCGTGGCGCCCGCATAGCTCGCGACGACTTCGACCGCCGGCCACGCGGCCGCGATCTTCAGCTGCGCGTCGCGGCTGCGCGTCGCGCGGCGCGCGAACTCGACGCGACCGTCCTGCACCCAGCCGAGCGCACCGAGCTCCGGCGAATGGAATGCGTCGACCGCGTAGGTGCTCGTCTTCACGACGTCGCGCGCGGCATGGATGCGATTGTTGAAGGCGAGCAGCACGCCCTGCCCGCGCGCGGCCGGATGCGCGGCGACCGTCACTGCGTTCAGCAGGTTCAGCGGGCCGTCGGACGACAGCGCGGTAGCCGGCCGCATCGCGGCGGTCAGCACGACCGGTTTGTCGCCGGTCACGACGAGATGGAGCGCGTAAGCGGTTTCCTCGAGCGTGTCGGTGCCGTGGGTGATCACGATGCCGTCGATCGCCGGGTCGGCCATCAGCGCGTCGATGCGCGCCGCGAGCGTATTCCACAGCGGCAGGGCGAGATCCTTGCTGTCGATGCTCGCGACCTGCTCGGCGTCGACGCGCGCGACCGATGCCAGCGCCGGCACCGCGTCGAGCAGGAAGTTGACGCCGAGCGCGCCGGCCTGATAGCCGGCCGTGCTGGCGGCGTCCGGCGCGGCGCCGGCGATCGTGCCGCCGGTCGCGAGTACGGCGATGCGCGGCAACGCCGGCGCGGACGAAGGAGATGCAATGTTCGAAGTGTTCATGGCCGCGATTGTAATGGCTTGCGGCCGGCCCGCCGCCAAGTTCGGCGCGCGCACCCTCGACGCGGCCGCCGCGCGTCATGGTTTGTCCCGATGATCGGCGCACGCGTGCCGTCAACGATCGAGTCGGCCGCCGCGTTATAGGAAAGCCGTTTTGGTGTTTTCACATTGATTTGCCATAATCGGAGCGCGCGGCGCGATGCGGCCCTGTTGCCGCTGCGGCGCGCTTCGTGACGGCGTCGATATAGAACGCAATTCACCCCATGGGAGTGTCGAAATGAAAATCCAATCGCTCGTAGCCGCAGTCCTTCTCGGCGGCATGCTGGCTTCCCCCGCTTTCGCGGCGAACAGCCAGCAGGACAAGATGAAGGCCTGTAACGCGCAGGCCGCCGGCAAGACGGGCGACGAACGCAAGGCGTTCATGAAGGACTGCCTGTCGGCCAAGCCCGCGAAGAAGATGTCGCAGCAGGAAAAGATGAAGGCCTGCAACACCCAGGCCGCCGACAAGAAGGGCGACGACCGCAAGACGTTCATGAAGAGCTGCCTGAGCAATCAGCCGGCCAACTGAGTCCCGGCGCTCCCGCGCGAATGCCGCGCACCGCTTCGGCGGGCGCGGCATTTTTCATTTCCGGTGCGTTTCGTTGCGCGTGCATCGACCGGCGCGATCGCGCAGCCTGCCTCGACGCGCCGGCCCGCACACCGGCCCCGTTGTGTCCGGTGCTCCTCCCTGCGCTGCCGCGTCGCCTGGGCCGCATCGCGCCGTTCGAACGCCGCCACATGGTGCGGCAATTCGCCGCGATTTCTTCTATGATGGCTGCAACGCGGCCCATCCAAGTACAAGAAGCGCCATCGGGCCGCCCTCGACACGGACGCATAAGCCGCGTCAAACGGAGGCATGGATGGCATGGAGACAACACCGCTGGTTCCGCCGCTGGCTGATCGTGATCGTATTCTGGGCCGTGCCCGTGGCGATCGTCGCGGTGCGCGAGATCCGCGAGGAAATGGCGTACAACAACGCCGATCTGCAGCTCGCGCTGACTACCTGGCAGCTCACCGACGCGCAGCAGGCAGCCGGGGCCGCCGCCAAGTGCCGCGGCGACGCTGACGCGGCGCGCGCCGCCGGCTGCCCCGCCGACGTGCTGGCCGCCAACGCGCCACGCCAGCAGGCGGCCCGCGACGAATATGTGCTGCGCCGCAACACGCTCGCAGCGTATCTGTGGCACGCGTTCGTCGGCTACTGGGTCGTGCCGGCGGCGTTCCTGTTCGCGTGCGGCGTCGTGATCGCGCTGCTGCGCCGCGCGTTGCGACGCCCGCCGATCAAACGGCCCGCCCCGCCTGCACCGCCCATCACGCATTGAGGCCGTCGGCGGCGTCGGTGGCTCGCCGCCGACGCCCACGCGGGCGCATCGGCCCCCCGTTGGCGCACCGCGACAAACCGACACGATTTGACGCTTTTTCTCTCCACGATGAAAAGGGGTTGTAATCCCCTGTGATATAACTTCCGACGTGATCCGCTCCGTGAGCGAGACTCACTCCGAACATCATCTGATGGAGAAGAACGATGCAAAAACGGAATCTCGTGGCGAAAGCCGCCGCTGCGCTCATCGTCGGCAGCCTCGCGCTGACCGGTTGCACCACCACGCCCGACAAGCCGGACAACGCCGCGACCAACGCGTCGAAGCGTCAGGCGATCGACGCGAGCGTCGACGCAACGCTGTCGCGCCTGTATTCCACGGTCAAGGGCTCGCGTGAACTCGTCGCGAAGTCGCGCGGCGTGCTGGTGTTCCCCGACGTGATCCAGGCCGGCTTCATCGTCGGCGGCCAGACCGGCAACGGCGCGCTGCGCGTCGGCGGCGCGACGGTCGGCTACTACAACACGTCGTCGCTGTCGGTCGGCCTGCAGGCCGGCGCGCAATCGAAGTCCGTCGTGTTCCTGTTCATGACGCAACAGGCGCTCGACGAATTCCGCGGCTCGGACGGCTGGGCCGCCGGCGCCGGCGCATCGGTCGCGCTCGTGAAGATGGGCGCGAACGGCGCGATCGACACGACGACGGCCACCGCACCAGTGCAGGTTGTCGTGCTGACCAACGCCGGCCTGATGGGCGACGTGTCGATCAACGGCACGAAGGTCACGAAGCTGAAGATCTGACGCTGCGGCGTCCCCGCCCGCGCGCGGGCGATGTGCAAACGGCGATGTCCAGTGCGGACATCGCCGTTTTTTCATGGGCGCGTCGGGTCGGTCAGGTCGTCGAGTCGATGACCTTGAAGCGCGAGCGCTTCTGCGCGCGTATCAGCGACTGGTAGACGTCGACGTACTGCTGCGCCATCCGGCGCGACGTGAAGCGCTCCTCGAAGCGCTGGCGCACGCGGGTGCGCGGCAGCAGGTGCAGCCGATTGACGGCGGCCACCGCGCTGATCTCGTCCTCGACGATGAAACCGGACACGCCCTCGTCCACCACTTCCGGCACGGCGCCGCGATTGAACGCGATCACCGGCGTGCCGCACGACATCGCCTCGATCATCACCAGCCCGAACGGCTCCGGCCAGTCGATCGGAAACAGCAGCGCATGCGCGCCCGACAGGAACTCGGCCTTTTGATGATCGGCGATCTCGCCGATGTACTCGACGTGCGGCAGCGCAAACAGCGGCTCGATCTCGCGCTCGAAGTATTCCTGGTCGGCCGCGTCGATCTTCGCGGCGATGCGGATCGGCAGCCCGCACTGCTGGGCGATGCGGATCGCCGTATCGACGCGCTTCTCGGGCGAAATGCGGCCGAGGAACGCGAGGTAACGCGGCTCGACCGGCTGCGGCAGATACAGCGTGTCGGGCAGCCCGTGGTAGACGGTCGTCAGCCACTTCGCCTGCGGCAGCGGCTGACGCTGCGAATTCGAGATCGAGATCACCGGCGCGGTGTCGAACGTGTCGAACACCGGCTGCTGCTCGGGTAAGTCGAGCCGGCCGTGCAGCGTCGTGACGAACGGCGTGTCCTGCCGGTTGAACACCGAAAACGAGTAGTAGTCCATGTGGAAATGGAGCACGTCGAAATCCTGCGCGCGCCGCGCGACCGTCTCCATCAGCAGCATGTGCGGCGCGACGCGGTCGCGGATCGACGAATCGAGCCGCAGCGCGCGCGGCCACACCGGCTCCAGCTTGGCCTGGGTCGTCGAATCGCCGCTGGCGAACAGCGTCACGTCATGGCCGAGGTCGACGAGCGCTTCCGTAATGTAGGACACGACGCGCTCCGTGCCGCCGTAGAGCTTCGGCGGCACGGATTCGGTCAGCGGGGCGATCTGCGCAATTCTCATAGTCCACGTCTCCTGTGCTCGGCGGGCCGGCGAACGCGGTGCCGACCGATCGTCCGACGCAAAGCGGGCCAGCATGGCCGTCGACACCGATATCCCGTCATTATTCGCGATCGCGTCGCACCGCGCTGCCGCGTCTTTCACTTTATGGGGCTTGTTACAGCGCGGATACATTCGCCGCGCCGCTTCGAACGCGCGCCGCCACGCATGCCCGTCAGCGCGCCGGCCACTTCCACGGCGGCAGATCGCGCGCGTCCGCATCGACGAGCGCCGTCGCGCCGAGCTGCTTGTCGAGCACCAGCGACTCGCAACCGGCCTCGCGCTCGAGCGTCGCGATCAGCCGCGCCGCGTGCGACACGACCAGCACCTGCGAACGCCGCGCGGCCTGCGCGATCAGGCGGCCGAGCGCCGGCAGCAGATCGGGATGCAGGCTCGTCTCCGGCTCGTTCAGCACCATCAGCGCGGGCGGGCGCGGCGTCAGCAGCGCGGCCGCGAGCAGCAGATAACGCAGCGTGCCATCCGACAGTTCGGCGGCCGCCAGCGGTCGCAGCAGCCCCGGCTGGCGCATCAGCACGTCGAAGCGGCCGCGCCCGCCCGGATTGTCGATGTCGATCGACGCGCCCGGAAACGCGTCGTCGATCGTCGCATCGAGCGCGGCGGCATCGCCGATCTCGCGGATCGTCTGCAGCGCCGCCGCGAGATCGGCGCCGTCGTCCGCGAGCACCGGCGTGTGCGTGCCGATGTGCGACTGCCGCGCCGGCGCCCGGGCATCGGTCCGGAAATGGTCGTAGAAGCGCCACGAACGGATGCGCTCGCGCACCGCGATCATCTCCGGCGCGCCGACCGGATCCGCGAATTCGGTCATCATGCTGTCGAAGCTCGCCACCGGCTGCGGCACCGTGCGCCAGTCGCCCGACGTGGTGCGCGTGCGGATCTGTGCGCCCTGTCGTTCGACCAGCAGCGTCGACGGCCGCAGCAGCGCGCCGCTCCAGATACATTCGCGTTTCACGACGGGATCGAGCGTGAATTGCGAGCTGCTCGGCACCGGCAGGCCCAGATCGATCGCATAGCCGAAGTCGGCGCACGCAAAGCCGAGCTTCAGGCTCACGGGCCGGTTGCGCACCGTGCCGGTCACCGGCGTGTCGCCGGCGAGCATCGCGCGCGAGAAGCGCTCGGGGCCGGCCCAGAGCGTCGACGGCAGCCCGCCTTCGCGGGCGAGCGACGGGATCACGCGCCCCTGTGCGGTGTCCGCCAGCAGCCGCAGCGCGCGATAGACGCTCGACTTGCCGCTGCCGTTCGGCCCGGTGACGACGGTGAGCGCCGCGAGCGGCACGATCAGCTCGCGCAGCGAGCGGTAGTTGGCGATGGCGAGTGTCTTGAGCGCGGTCATGGGCAGGAAGCGGCCACCAGTCGCGGCACGCGATCAGCGGCCTTCGGCGACCTGCGGGTCGGCCGCCGTGTTGGCCGCGGTGCTGGCGGCGGCAGACCGCGTGTGCGGCCGTTCGGGACGCGGGCCCTCCGGCGCCGCCTCATGCGGATAGAGCTCCATCCGGTCGCGCGGCAGGCACTGCGGATAGTTGGCCTGCAGATACGCGATCAGGCCCTCGCGCACGCGGCACCGCAAGTCCCAGCACGTGGACGAATCGGCCGCGCTCACCAGCGCACGCAACTGCATCGTGCGCTCGCTCGCGTCGGTCACCTGCAGCACCTGCACGCGGCCGTCCCATTCGGGCGCGGCATGGACGAGCCGCGCGAGCTCCTCGCGCAGCGGCGCGAGCGGCGTGCGGTAGTCGACCGACAGGTACACCGTGCCGATGATCTCGGAGCTGCTGCGGGTCCAGTTCGTGAACGGATTTTCGATGATCCACTGTAGCGGCACGACGAGCCGCCGCTGGTCCCACAGCCGCACCGACACGAACGACCCGGTGATTTCCTCGATACGGCCCCATTCGCCCTGGATCACGACGACGTCGTCGAGCCGGATCGGCTGGGTCAGCGCGATCTGCAGCCCGGCGATCAGATTGCCGAGCACCGGCCGCGCGGCGATACCGGCGACGAGGCCGGCCACGCCGGCCGACGCGAGCAGGCTCGCGCCCACCTGGCGCACGTTCGGAAACGTCATCAACGCACCGCCCGTGCCGATGATCACGATCAGTACCATGACGGTCCGAACCAGCACCTTGGCCTGCGTATGGATGCGCCGCGCGTGGAGATTGTCGGCCGTATCCATCGGATGGGCCTGGATGATCGCGTCGCCGACGCCGGCCGCGAGTCGCACCAGCAGCCACGTGAGCGAAACGATGGTGCCGACCGCGGCCGCGGAGCGCATCCCGCCGACGAACGACATCGCGTCGTTCGCCTGCAGCCATACGAACTCGAGCGCGAGCAGCACGAGCGTGACGAGCGACGGCTTGTCGATGTAGCGCAGGATCACGCTCAGCAGCGGATACGGCCGCGCGATGCGATGCACGATGCGCGCGCCGATGCGATGCACGATCACGAAAACGAGCACGACGAGCGCCGACACGCAGAATGTGCCGAGCCACGAATGCAAGGGCGCATCGGCGATGCGCTGCACTTCCTCGATTGAAATCATCGGCGTCCGGGATGCTTCGGTTATGACCCGTACTGGCGTCGTCCTGGATGCGTCGGCGAGGTCCGGGCGGCGTGCGCGCCCGGACGCGGCGTCAAATCAGTTGCCGCCCCTGCACGGGAACGCCTTGCCGAGTCCGAGCGACACCGCGGTGCTCGCGTTGTAGTCGGCCAACTTCGGGTTCTCGGCGATGTACTTGCGCACCGCGTCGGTCATTTGCTGCGCCCGGATGTCGGGCGGCAGGCAGAAATACTGGCCGACGCGCGGCCCCGTCGTGCCGCCGATCGCGTCGATCGTGTTGTAGACGCCATCGGCCGCGCCTTCGATATAGGCCGCGCACGACGCCCGCGACTTGACGTCGGTCTTCGCGCACAGCCGGTCGAGATCCGCGCCCGTGAAAGCCGCCGCCGACAACGGCACGGCGAACGCCGCGGCACAAAACATAGCCCGCAACATGGTGTTCCTTATGTCAATGCGGCGCGAGGCCGCTTACTGCGACGATCGGTGCGGCGGCAACCGGCCGCCGCGCCGAAAACCGTCATTTTGCACTCTTTTGGGCATCTGCCGGCGCAGACGCGCCGACGCGCACCGTCCGCTTGCTCAGGATCTCGATCGCATCCGGCGCGTTGTAGTGCTTCGCGAACTCGAGCGCGGTGATGCCGAGCTGGTTCTTCACCTGCGGATCGGCGCCCTGGTCGAGCAGCAGGTTGACCGTCGACGCGTGGTTGCCGCGCGCGGCCATCATCAGCGGCGTGGTGCCGTTCGGCGACGCGGTGTCGATGTACGCGTCGTGGTCGAGCAGGATCTTCACCACGTCGTCGTGGCCGTTGGTCGCCGCGTAGTGCAGCGGCGCCCAGCCCTTCTTGCTGACTTCCGCGCCCTTGTCGATCAGCAGCTTGACGAGCCCGGCGTCGCCGTTCAGCGAGGCGAGCATCAGCGCGTTCTCGCCGGCCTTGTCCTCCTTCTCGAGATCGACGTTCGGCGTAGCCGCGAGCGCGGCCGCGACCTTGTCGGACTTTTCGCGCGCGGCGATCACGAGCAGCGGGTCGCCGTTCGGCGCGAGCGTGTTCGGATCGAGCTTGCCGGCCTTCAGCTGCTTGCCGATGTCGGCGATGTCGTCGAACTTGACGGCCTTGACGATCGCATCGAGCGACTCGGCATGCGCGCCGGCAGCGGCCATCAGGCCGCTCGCGGCGAGGACGGCGGCGGCGAGTGCGCGTTTGGGCAGGTATGTGGTCGACTTCGTCATTGTTGTGGGCTCCTTCCCTGGGTTGTCGGCCGGGTCGCGCGTGCTCAACGGGCGATCCTGAACAGCCGGAAAAAATTCTGCGTCGTCGCATCGGCGAGCGCCTCGACGGCGATCCCGCGTTGCGCGGCGATAAAGCGTCCGACATGGCTCACGTACGCAGGTTCATTCGGCTTGCCGCGATACGGCACCGGCGCAAGGTACGGCGAATCGGTTTCGATCAGCAGCCGCTCGAGCGGCACGCGCCGCGCGACGTCCTGCACGTCGGTCGCGTTCTTGAACGTGACGATCCCCGACAGCGAAATATGGAAGTTCTGCGCGAGCGCCTGCTCGGCGACCGGCCACGGCTCGGTGAAGCAGTGCATCACGCCGCCCGGCACGTGCGCGCGCTCCTCGGCCATGATCCGCAGCGTGTCTTCCGACGACGAGCGCGTATGAACGATCAGCGGCTTCATCGTCGCGGTCGCCGCGCGGATGTGCGTGCGAAAGCGTTCGCGCTGCCATTCCATGTCGGCGATCGTGCGGCCTTCGAGACGGTAGTAGTCGAGGCCCGTCTCGCCGATCGCGACGACCTTCGGATGCGCGGCCAGCTCGATCAGCTCGGCGAGCGTCGGATCATGCGCGTCCTCGTGATCGGGATGCACGCCGACCGACGCGTACACGTTGTCGTGCGCCTGCGCGATCGCGAGCACCTCGGGCAGCGTCTCGAAATCGACCGAGACGCACAGCGCATGGGTGACGTCGTGCTCGCGCATGTTCTCGAGCACGGCCGGCAGGCGGTCGGCGAGGCCCTTGAAATTGATGTGACAGTGAGAATCGACGAACATCGTGTTTCCTGAATTCTTGGGACGGGCGCGAGGCGCTCGCCGGCAATCGTTTCCGCACAACGCGGAAACAATCGTTACTCAGACGAAGATTTCCCGATAACCGAGAAACAGTTCCTCGAATACGAGCCGAGCGTTGAGCGGATGGTTCTCGACCATCCGCTGGCGCGTCACGGTCTTCATGAAGCGCGCGAACGCATTGGCGTCGACCGCGTGCACGCACCGCGCGAGCGCGGCCGACTGCATCGGGAAGTAGCGCGGCGCGCCGGCCATCCGCTGCGCGAGCAGATCGTACAACCAGCGCTGCAGCCAGCCGAGCACCAGCGGCACCGGCAGCTTCTGCAGCGTCTCGCCGCAGGCGAACGGATCGCACGCGGCGCCCGCCGCGAGCTGGCCGAGCGTGAAATCGCGCAGCGGACGGTTCTCGTCGCTCGCGAGCGCGAGCGCCGCGAGCGGCGCCCCGCCCGCTTCGGCGAGCAGCGCGCGCGCATCGTCGATGCCCTGCGCGGCGAGCCACGCCGCGGCCGCATCCGGCGCCGGCACGGTCATCGGCCACTGCCGGCACCGGCTGATGATGGTCGGCAACAGCCGGTCGATGCGTGCGGACACCAGCAGGAACACGACGCCCGCCGGCGGCTCTTCGAGCGTCTTCAACAGCGCGTTCGACGCGGCGACGTTCAGCGCCTCGGCCGGATACAGCACGACGACGCGCGCGCCGCCGCGGTGCGAGCCGACGCCGCAGAAATCGAGCAATGCGCGCACCTGCTCGATCTTGATCTCCTTGCTGGGCGCACGGGTTTTCTTGCCGCCTTCGTCGGCGTCGGCCGGCTTCGCGTCGTCGGCCGCGCCGGGCGCCTCACCGGCGAGCGCCTCGGGCAGCACGATCCGGTAGTCGGGATGGTTGCCCTGCGCGAACCACGTGCAGGCCGCGCAGGCGCCGCACGGCTGGCCGTCCGGCTGCGGCGACTCGCACAGGAAGCCCTTGGCGAGATGCTGCGCGAACTGCAGCTTGCCGATCCCGGCCTGACCGTGCAACAGCAGCGCATGCGGCCATTGCGCGCGCAGCTGCTGCAGGCGGTTCCAGTCGTCGGTTTGCCACGGATAGATCATCGGATGCGTTCCTTCGGGTTACAGCGCGGCGAGCACGCGCTCGAGCCGTCCGCGAATCTCGGGAATCGTCTGCGTCGCGTCGACGATCGTGAAGCGATGCGGCGCCTCTTGCGCGCGCCGCAGGTATTCGTCGCGGGTGCGCGTGAAAAACGCGTCCGTCTCGCTCTCGAACTTGTCGGGCGCACGCGCGGCGCCGCGCCGCTCGCTCGCTACCTGCGGCGCGACGTCGAACAGCACCGTCAGGTCCGGCTGAAAACCGCCCTGCACCCAGCGCTCGAGCGCTTCGAGCTTGTCGCGCGGCAACCCGCGGCCGCCGCCCTGGTAGGCGAACGTCGCGTCGGTGAAGCGGTCGGACACGACCCAGTCGCCGCGTGCAAGCGCCGGCTCGATCACGCGCGCGAGATGCTCGCGGCGCGCGGCGAACATCAGCAGCGCTTCAGTCTCGAGATCCATCGGCTGGTTCAGCAGCATCTCGCGCAGCGCCTCGCCAAGTGGCGTGCCGCCCGGTTCGCGGGTGACGACGACCTGCCGGTCGCCCGCGGCGAGCTTCGCCTGCAGACGCTCGCAGAACCATTGCAGATGGGTCGTCTTGCCCGCCCCGTCGATGCCTTCGAACGTGATGAATTTACCGCGCGCCATCATTGACCTCGTATGTACTTGTCCACGGCCTTGTTGTGATCGCCGAGCGTATCCGAGAACACGCTCGTGCCGTCGCCCTTCGCGACGAAATAGAGCGCGCTCGTCGGGGCCGGGTTGATCGCCGCCTGCAGCGACGCGACGCCGGGCAGCGCGATCGGCGTCGGCGGCAGCCCGCGCCGCGTGTAGGTATTGTAGGGAGTGTCGGCCTGCAGGTCGCGCTTGCGCAGATGCCCGTCGTACGCGTCGCCGAGGCCGTAGATCACCGACGGATCGGTCTGCAGCGGCATCCCGATGCGCAGCCGGTTCGCGAACACGGCCGCGACGAACGCGCGGTCGGCCGCATGGCCGGTTTCCTTTTCGATGACCGACGCGATCGTCAGCGCTTCGTAAGGCGTCTTGTACGGCAGCCCCGGCGCGCGCGCCGCCCAGGCTTCTTCGAGGCGCGTCTGCATCAGACGATACGCGCGGCGATAGATGTTCAGGTCGCTCGTCCCCTTGTCGAACAGGTAGGTATCGGGGAAGAACAGCCCTTCGCCGCTGCCGCGCCGGATCACGGTGTCCGGTGCGCCGATCGCGCGCAGCAGCTCCGCGTCGCTCATGCCGGCGCTCGCGTGCGCGAGGTCGGGATTGCCGTCGAGTTCGGCGCGCATGCGCTTGAAGGTCCAGCCTTCGATGACCGTGGCGACGTACTCGTTCACGTCGCCGCGCGCGATCTTCTGCAGGATGGCGTACGGCGTGATGCCGCTCTTGAATTCGTAGTTGCCGGATTTGAGGCGGCTCGACAGCCCGAGCACGCGCGTCATCGCGACGAAGCCGAGCGGCTCGACCGGCACGCCGCCGCGCTTGAGCTGCAGCGCGACGCTTTTCACGCTGCTGCGCGGCTTGATCGTCACGTCGAGCGACGCCGCGCCCAACAACAGCGGCCGGGTCGCCCAGTAATAACCGGCGCCCGCGCCGGCAGCGGCCACAACGACGGCCAGCGCCGCGACCGTCGCGACGCATTTCTTCAGTAGGGACATGGAAACGAGACTCGGGTAAGACCCATATAATACTTGCTCGCCTTCGTCAAAGTCAGGGTTGACTGTTCCCTCATTCCATGAGCACACCGTTCGCTTCACCGGCTGCCCAGCCCGCATCCGCCTCGCTCCCCGTTTTCCCCCGCCCGTCCGCCGCCGATTTCGACGCGCCGGCCGCGTGCATGCCGCTTGCGCAGTTCGGCGTGATCGACGTGGCCGGCGACGACGCCGCGACGTTCCTGCACGGCCAGCTCACCAACGACATCGAGCATCTCGATGCGGCCAGTGCGCGCGTGGCCGGCTACTGTTCGCCGAAGGGCCGGCTGCTCGCGTCGTTCCTCGCGTGGCGCGAGGGCCACGGCGTGCGCCTGCTGGTGTCGAAGGACGTGCAGGCCGCCGTCCAGAAACGGCTGTCGATGTTCGTGCTGCGCGCGAAGGCGAAGCTGTCGGACGCGAGCGACGCCGTCGCGGTGGTCGGCTTCAGCGGCGACGTGCGCGACGCGCTGTCGGGCGTGTTCGACGCGCTGCCCGACGGCGTGCACGTGAAGGTCGACGGCCCGGCCGGCGTGCTGATCCGCGTGCCGGACGCGGCCGGGCGCAAGCGCTACCTGTGGATCGGGCCGCGCGCCGAGGTCGACGCGCGCATCGCCGCGCTCGCCGGCACGCTGCCGGTCGTGTCGCCGGCCGTGTGGGACTGGCTCGACGTTCGCGCGGGCGAGCCGCGCATCACGCAGCCGGTCGTCGAACAGTTTGTCCCGCAGATGGTCAACTTCGACGTGATCGGTGCCGTTAACTTCAGGAAGGGGTGCTACCCGGGCCAGGAAGTCGTCGCGCGCAGCCAGTATCGCGGGACGATCAAGCGCCGCACCGCGCTCGCGCACGTCGCCGGCGAGACCGACAGCGTGCATGCCGGCGTCGAGCTGTTCCACAGCGACGACCCCGGCCAGCCGTGCGGGATGATCGTCAACGCGGCGGCCGCGCCCGCGGGCGGCGTCGATGCGCTGGTCGAGATCAAGCTCGCCGCGCTCGACAGCGGCAGCGTGCACGTCGGCGCGGCCGACGGCCCGGCGCTCGCCTTCGACACGCTGCCGTACGCGTGGCCGACCGACGCGTAGCGCACCGCCAACCCGTTCGCACGCCGGTTCGCCCTTCGCGGCCGGCGCCCGAGCTTTCCTGCGAGAGATTCGCCCGATGTGTCTGATTGCCTTCGACTGGCAGCCTGATGCCGCCGCCGGTCCTGTATTTACGCTGGCCGCCAACCGCGACGAGTTCTTTCGCCGGACGAGTGCGCCGCTTTCGTGGTGGGAAGACGTGCCGGGCGTGCTGGCCGGCCGCGATCTCGAAGCCGGCGGCACATGGCTCGGCGTGTCGCGCGACGGCCGCTTCGCCGCGCTCACGAACTACCGTGCGCCGTTCGACATTCGCGCCGGCGCGCCGACCCGCGGCAAGCTCGTGTCGGATTTCCTCGGCGGCCCGGGCGTCGCGCCGCTCGATTACCTCGGCGCACTGGCCGAGCACGCGGCCGTCTACAACGGCTTCAACCTGCTGGTCGGCGACTGGAAGCGGCGCGAGCTCGCGTGGCTCTGCAATCGCGCGGCCGAAGGCGAAAGCCGTGTCGCCGCGCCGATGGCGGTCGGCGCCGGCGTGCATGCGCTGTCCAACGCGCGGCTCGACACGCCGTGGCCGAAGGTCGTGCGCAAGCGCGCGGAACTCGGCACGCTGCTGACCGACAACGCGACGCCGTCGCTCGACGAACTGATCGACCTGTTGCGCGATCCGCGCGTCGCGGACGACGACGCGCTGCCGCACACCGGCATTCCGCTCGAGCGCGAGCGCGCGCTGTCGGCCGCGTTCATCGAGACGCCCGAATACGGCACGCGCGGCACGACCGCGCTGCGCGTGACGATGAAGGAAGGCGTGCGGCTCACGGTCGACATCAAGGAGCGCTGCGACGACGACGGCTCGCATCGCACCGTCCGCCCCGGCACGTTCGAGCGCGCGTTCACGTTCGACATCGACGCGACACCGCCGCGCGCCGTCCGCTGACACGCGTCGCTGGGCGTTAGGCGCTATGGCGCGCGCACCATCTCGACGTGCGGCACGCCGAGCGCGTCGAACGGTTCGCCGATCGTCGTGAAGCCGTGGCGCAGGTAGAACGGCACCGCTTCGTCCTGCGCATAGAGCCGCACGAGCGGCTCGCCGCGCTGCCGCGCCGCCTCGAGCAGCGCATGCAGCACGGCGGAACCGGCGCCTTGCCGGCGCGCGTCCGCCAGCACCGCGACGCGGCCGATCGTGCCGGTGCGCAGCAGCCGCCCGGTCGCGACCGCGCGCCGTGCGCCGCTCGCCCGATCGACGCGGTACGCCACCGCGTGCAGCGACAGCGGATCTTCATCGTCGAGCTCCCACTCGGGCGGAATCCGCTGCTCGCGCACGAACACCGCATCGCGGATCCGCGCGGCATCCGCGCCGAGCACCGCCCAGTCGCCCGTCTGCGTTTCCGTTTCGACCCAGCCGTCCGTCATCGCTTCCTCCGCGCGACGCCGGGCGCCGCCCGCCGCCGCCGTCAAACGCCGTCGAAGGCGGCCCGCAGCGCCGCCGTCGCGTCGGCATGCGCGACGCGCACCTCGGGTATGTAGCCGCCCATCTTGAAGAACTCGTGGATCATCCCCGGGTAACACACCAGCGCGACCGTATTGCCAGCCGCGCGCAGCTTCTGCGCATACGCGGCGCCCTCGTCGCTCAGCGGGTCGTATTCCGCGGTCGCGATCCATGCCGGCGCGACGCCGGCGAACGACGACGGCGCGCCGCGCGTGCCGTCGAGCGGCGCGAAGCGCCAGTCGTCGCGGTCGGCCGGCTCGCGCACGTATTGCGAGAAGAACCACTGGATCGTGTCCTGCGTCAGCAGGTAGCCGTTCGCCAGCCGCGCGTGCGATTCGGTCGCCTGGTGGCCGGTCACGCCCGGATAGATCAGCAGTTGCAGCGCAAGATGGATGCCCGCGTCGCGCGCCAGCACCGCGCACACGGTCGCCAGCGTGCCGCCCGCGCTGTCGCCGCCGACCGCTAGCCGCGCGGCGTCGATGCCGAACGCGGCGGCCTCGCGATGCAGCCAGCGCAGCGCGTCTTCGGCATCGTGCACGGCGGTCGGGAACTTGTGTTCCGGCGCGAGCCGGTAGTCGACCGACAGCACCGCGCACTGCGCGTCGCGCGCGAACATCCGGCACAGCGCGTCGTGCGTGTCGACGCTGCCGACCGTGAAGCCGCCGCCGTGGTAGTAGACGAGCGCCGGCAGCGGCTCGGCGAGGCTCGGTGCGACCGGCAGGTAAAGCCGTGCGCCGATCGTGCGGCCGTCGCGGGTCGGCACGACGCAGGCGTCGACCGAATGCATCGGCGCCGGCGCGACGTCGAGGATCGGCGCGCTTTTCTCGTACGCGGCGCGCGCCTGCTGCGGCGTCTGATGATGATAGGACGGACGTTTGGCACGCTCGATCATGTCGAGCACCTGCGCGATCTTCGGATTCAGCGGCATCGGTGAGGACGGCGCGCGCGGCGCCGTGAACGGACAAGCGTCACATGATGCCATGCGCCGAGCCGTTGGGCGGCGGCGGCACTGCGGAGGGTGTGGCGAAGGCTGCGGCCGAGGTGTGCGTGAGGCAACGATGGCTTCGTTTGCCGCGCACTGCCGAGCCGGCGGCGCGCCGGACGCGCCGCGCAAAATGAAACGGCCCTGCCGTGATCGGCAGGGCCGTGCGTGCGGACGCTTACGCGTCGCTCGGGCCCGGATGGGCGTCGGGCGCCGTGCGCGTGCGTTGCCGCTTGATGTCGCGGCCTACCGCGAGCCGCCGCATGTACTTGAACGTGCCGAGCGCTTTCGCAACGAAGTTGCCGTCGCTGTCGCGCACTTCGCCTTCGCAATACGCCATCGTCGTCGAGCGATGCATCACGCGGCCGTACGCGCGCAATTCGCCGCGACCCGGCTGCATGAAGTTCACCTTCATCTCGACCGTCACGACGCCGACGCCGTCGTCGGTCAGGCTGCGTGCGGCCATCGCGAGCGCGATGTCGGACAGCGTCATCGTCACGCCGCCGTGCGCGATGCTCCACGTGTTCATGTGCCGCTCGTCGAGCGGCAGCACGATCTCGCTCGCGCCGTCCTTCGCGCTGACGAGCCGCACGCCGAGCAGATCGACGAACGGGCTTTCGATCGACGGGCCGTCCGTCGGAGATGCCGCGTCGCTCATCGTGCTGCGTTGTCGCACAGATAGTCGACGCACTGGCGCGATTCGGCCACCGCCATCACGAATTTCTTCACTTCCTGATGGACCGGGTGAACCTGGTACGCATCGAGCGCCGCCTGGTCCGTGAAATCGGACACCAGCACGATGTCGGACGTCGCTTCGAGGCCCGGCGTCGCGACGCCGACGTCGAGTTGCAGGATGCCCGGTACGAGGTCACGGCAGCCTTCGAGCTTTTCCTTCAGCTTCAGCGCGTTCTGTGCGCGCGTGCCGCCCTCGGCGGATTCCTTCAGCTTCCACATGACGATATGTCTGATCACTTCGTTCGCTCCAGTTCGTGTTGGTTCGGCGATTTGCCTGGAACCCTTGCCAGTCGGGCGTTGGACGCCCTTTCATCGTTCGCTTTCGTTCGTCGGAAGTCGCGTCCAGCCGAGAAAAAAGGCGTATCACTTCGACCATCCAGAGACGATACGCCTTTTTCACCGTGCCACTTATCGACATCAGGATCCGACGAGCGAAGGCAGACAACAAGCCTACCAAACTTACCGGCGGCAATGGACTGTATCTGTTGGTGAAGCCGTCCGGCTCCACCACGACGCGGAGTAGTCATCGGACGCCGCAACTCTCCGTGCGATGGAGCCGATCTGGTCATTCATCGCGCGAGCGTACTAGTCCAAGACAAGAGCAACGAATCCGCTCGGCTGCGCTATCTTCGAGTCCTCGGATTCTCCTCCTCGTCAATCGACCGATGAAACCCGCTCTAAGCGAACCGTCCGACATTCTGATCACTGAGCGTCTGTCGCTACGGCTAGCGAGCCGCCGACATGCGTCCGCTTTGCTGGGATACTCAGTTCAGAATACGCCTCGAACGTCGGATCGATCTGACCCGTGCTGGGATTGGCCGAGTTGCCTTGGCATTGACCTGTCGATCGAGCTCCGGCGTTCCCCGAGCGTTGCCGGGCCCAGCGTTTGTGACCTGATAGGAGCTTTGTCCTGCACCGTGAGTGTCCTGTCCAGCGAGTGGGATTGGCGATGCGTCCACCACGACGGAAACACGCATGGAACAACACGAAGTCATCCTGGGCGTCGACACGCATCTCGATACACATGTCGGAGCAGTAATCAGCGAAACAGGAAAACTCCTTGGAACCCTTTCGGTGCCGGCCGAGACCGCGGGATATCTCAAGCTGCTGACCTGGGCGAATTCTCTCGGTCACCTGCGTCGGGCTGGCGTTGAAGGTACCGGCACCTATGGCGCAGGCCTTGCCCGCGTGTTGCGCGATCACGAGATTGAGGTGCTGGAGGTCAATCGTCCGGATCGGGCTGCGCGTCGATCGCGCGGAAAGTCCGATCCGACCGATGCAGAAAACGCCGCGCGTGCGGTCCTCGCCGGGAAGGCAACTGCGATTCCCAAAGAGCAATCTGGGGCGGCCGAAGCAATGCGAGCTGTTTCCGTTGCTCGTCGCAGCGCCGTCAAAGCCAAGACGCAGGCGATCAATCAGTTGCGAGCCTTGCTGGTGAGCGCGCCGCAGGACATCCGCGAACGCCTTCTGAAGACAAAGACCGCCGAATGCGTTGCCAACTGCTCACGGCTGCGCTCGTTGGGTAACACGCCGATGTTGCAGACTCTGGCCACCACGCTGCGCTTGTTGGCAAAGCGCTATCTCGCGCTGGCGGAAGAACTCACGACGCTCGATGCGATGCTCGAACAACTAACCCTCAAGCATGCCAGACGGCTTCGGGAACGATTCGGTGTTGGGCCTCAAACGGCGGCAGTGCTTGTTGCCGTTGCAGGCGACAATCCGGAACGGTTGAAAAGCGATGCCGCGCTCGCCGCGCTTTGTGGCACGAGTCCATTGCAAGCATCTTCCGGAAAAACGGTCCGACATCGCCTGAATCGAGGCGGCGACCGCGCTGCGAACAACGCCTTGTGGACCATTGCCATGGTGCGAATGCGCAGTGACCCGAGAACCCGCGCATACGTCGAGCGACGGACCAAGGAAGGAATGTCGAACAAGGAAATTCATCGCTGTCTGAAGCGTTATATCGTCAGGGAGATGTACCCGCTCATTCTTGCCGACTTAGCCGATTCAGCCCGTACCACTTGACATAGGAGCGTCACTGCATTGCCAATCGAGCACATTTGTCGCCATGGGAACCGTCCCGGTCCGAATCGTTCTACACGTTGCCGTCGATTGAGGCACGGCTCGAATCCATGGAAAGGGAGATCGCGGCTGGGCTCGCCATACATCTGTTGTTGTTCGACAAAGAGGAAGACCGGCTGATCGGCGACTGCAATTTTACGAACATCGTACGAGGGCCGTTCCAGGCATGTCACCTTGGCTTCTCGATTGCGCATGATCATGAGGGACGCGGGTTGATGCGCGAATGTCTCTCTACCGCTATCCAATATGTATTCGCCGAGCTCGGGTTACACCGTGTCATGGCGAACTATCGGCCCGAGAACAAGCGAAGCGCGCAGTTGCTCAATAAGCTGGGCTTCGAGCAGGAAGGCATCGCGCGCGCCTACTTAAAAATAAATGGCGTTTGGGAGGATCATGTCCTGACGTCACTGATCAATCCAGCGGACGTCTGATCTCTCGTCAAGACGGCCGCCTTGCCACGCTCACGTCTGACGGCTCGATCACGTATCGGGCTGGAATCAAGCAGCGGCCACCTGATCGCCACATCGGCCCATCGAGCGGCGACGTCCACAGGTTGTAATCCGTGCGGCGCATGACGGGCGGCTTGCGCCCCTGCTCCTTCGCCCTGTCGATGCGCCGTGCGTCCGTCATACCCTCGCCCGGCTCACACGCCTAACCGCCACCACCCTCTTTCACCCCCTTCCCCGAAACCGGCCGAAGCATCGCCCGCATCGCGCGACTCGTCAGCAACTTCTCGTATGCCGCCGAAGGCATCGCATCGATCATCAGGCGGCCGCTGACGTCGGCCTTGATGTACTCGACGGCCAGCAGCGCGATGACCGGATTGGTGGTCACCGTCGCCTGATCGGGCGTGTGGTCGCCGAACTCGGCCACCACCGCATCGTCTTCATCTGCGACCACCACCGCAAGGCGACGGCCGGACAGGCGCAGTCTCGCGCTGGCCCCACATTCGGCCATGTCGTACGTGTGCGGCCCTTTCAACGTCCGCTTGCCATAGATGGCGACATGGGTGTCGATCCCCCGCCCGCTGGCCGCTTCGAGCAGCGGGCCCAGTTCGTCGAGCTCCTCGTCCCAGATACCGGCGAACAGGCTGGTCTGCGCATTCGAGATCACCCGCGCAAAGGCCTGCACGATCGACTCCGCGCCACTGAGCGACCAGACCAGCCCCGGTTCCTGTTGAACCGGCAGCCGATCCAGCGCGGACGCTGCCGACTCGAGGTCGGCGTTGAAGCGCGAGCGCAGCTCGGCCAACAGAGACGTGTGCGGCACGGCCGCGTACCGCACCGGCTCCGACCGGTTGACGAGCACGGCTCCCCGCGCTTCCAAACGAGCCAGCGTCTCATACACCTTCGACGCCGGCATCGATGCCCTGCGCCCTACTTCCGCTCCCGTCAGCGCGGCCTGACCAACCAGGGCCGCGTATGCCTGCGCTTCGTACTGGGTGAACCCCAGTCGCGTCATGGAAGCGATCAATTCTGCGTCTGCCGTCATTCGGGACTCTTTTCTGTGGAAAGGGAGTTGACTAACTACCGCAGTAGTATACGATCGCATTCAACTACTACCCAAGTAGTTATTCAAGAACCATCTTCTCATCGAAGGACGATCCATATGCGTCAACTCATCAGCACCGGCTCCCCGTGGGAACCGAAGGTCGGTTACTCGCGGGCCGTGATCGTGAACGACACGATCTACATTTCAGGGACGGCCGGCAAAGGCCCGGATGTCTACACGCAGACGCGGGATGCACTCGCCACTGTCGAGAAGGTGCTGGTCGACAACGGGTTCCGGTTGGAGGACGTGGTGCAAAGCCGGCTGGTCGTCGCGGACTTCGAACACTGGGAAGACGCTGCGCGCGCGCACGGCGAGGTCTATGGCGAGATTCGACCGGCGTTCTCGCTCGTGCATGCGCTGCCGTTCGTCGACGACGCGATCCTCGCCGAAGTCGAGGCCATTGCCGTCAGGGCCGGCAAATGACGGGCCGGGCCGAGCAGAACGCGCGGCTGTCGGGCCGCGCGGTGGCGGTGCTTTCGATCGCAGCGGGCGGCGCCATCGCGAACGACTACGCGATGCAACCGGCGCTTTCCTTCATCGCCGCCGATTTCGGGGTGCCGGTCGCACCAATTACCGCCGTCGCGTCCGGCGCGATGATCGGCTATCTGCTCGGCCTGGTGCTGCTCGTGCCACTGGTGGACAAACTCAGTCCGCGCACGTTGATTCCGGGGCAGCTTGCGGCGCTCGCGTGCGCGCTGATGCTTGCCGCGTACGCGCCAGGCCCGGACGCGCTGATTGCCTGCTTCGTTGTCATCGGCGCGACGACGACGGTTGCGGCGCAAAGCAGCGCCGTCGTCGGCAAGTGCGCCGACCCGCATAGCCGCGCCCGGCTCATGGGGACGATCTCGGCCGGCATATCGGCGGGGATCTTGCTGAGCCGATTCGTGGGCGGCGTTCTCGCGCAGTGGTATGGATGGCGAGGCGCGCTGTTGACGTTCGCGGCCTTCGCGGTCGTTTCAGCCCTTTGCGTCATGCCATTACTACCCGCGCAACGGCCGCCCGGGCATACGGGCTACTTCTCGACGTTGCGTTCGATGCCGTCGTTGTTGCGGGCCTCCCGGCAGCTGCGGTTGCGCATCTATGCCGGGATGCTGTGGTTCCTTGCTTTCAACCTGATCTGGGTCGGGCTTGCGGTGCGGCTCGCCGCGCCGCCGTACAACCTGGATGCGGCGGCCATCGGACTGTACAGCCTGGCCGGACTCCTCGGCCTCGTCGTCACGCGTGTCGCGGGCCGCCTGGCGGACCGGTTCGGCAGCCGCGCCGTGATCGTCTGCGGCCTGGCGGTTGCGGCGGCGTCCGCATGTGCGCTGACCGTCTCGCTCGGCCACCCAGCCGCGACGGCGGCCGCGCTGGCCGTATTCGATGCCGGTTGTTTCGCCGCCCAGGTCGCCAATCAGGCCAGCGTCGTTGCGATCGAGCCGGCGCGCGCCGGCGCATTGAACTCGGCGTACCTGACCTTCTACTACGTCGCGGGCGCGATCGGTACGGCCATCGCAGGTCTCGTCGTCACCAGCGCGGGTTGGGAACCGCTCGTCTTGTTGGCGGCGATTTCAACGGCCGCGGCGGCCATGATCGGCGCGCTCGTCGTTCCATCCGTGCCGGCTCGGAATCGCGCCGACCTTCAACCTCACGATGGAGGCACCGGGCAGATTCGATGATCACGCATCGAATGGCCGAATTTTCGCGGACCGCTAGAGCGTGCTCAACGAAAGCGCGGAAGTCTTGCCGAAGCGACCTGAACCAGGCAAGAATCCGGTGACCGGTCGGCGGACCATGACCCGTGCGCGCCACCATTGAGCAACGCATCGCCCCGCTGTCGGCAGCGATGGATTCACACCACGTGGAACACCCCATGAACTACCGTTCAGCAGCAGTCGTCGCGGCGTCGATGTCCATCGTGTTCGGCATGGTCGTCGCCTCGCCGCCCGCCTTTGCCGAAGTCACGCCACGCCAGCAGGACGTCGCCCGACACGGCGCGCAGGTGATGCCGTTCTCGCTCGCGGCCACGACCCATATCTTCACGAAGACCGCCGACGGCGGCATCCAGCGGGTCGTCACCAAGCGTCGCGACGCAAAGCAGACCGCGCTGATCCGCGAGCATCTGGCCACGATCGCGCGTCGTTTCTCGTCAGGCGATTTCGGCGCGCCGGAGCAGATCCACGGCGCCGACATGCCGGGGCTCGCCGCATTGCGTACGGCACAGCCGGGCGAGCTCGAGATCGACTATCGGGACGTGCGTGACGGCGGCGAGATCGTCTACCGCAGCGAGCAGCCGCGTCTGATCGCGGCGCTTCACGACTGGTTCGACGCGCAGTTGTCCGATCATGGGCACGATGCGAAGGCCGGGCACGATCACGGCGAGATGCATCACCACCCTGCCGACGAATCGACGCCGTAAAGATCGCCGCCACGAAGCGCGCATGTGAGTTCCCGAAACGCAGGCGCGACATCCGTTCTTCACTGCCATCCCGACTGAAGGCCATCAGCCCGTCGCGCTCGCCGCCCTTTCCACCGTGGCCCGTTCTATTGAACCGGCACGTTGCCGAGACGGAACCCGGCGAACGCGCAGCCTTGGGCCGCCGGCCCAAATGCGCTCATCGCAGCCCGTCGAACCACGCGAGAATGTTCTCGGCTCCGCCGAGCGTCGACGCATCGCCGTACAGCCCGGCGAGAAACGTCCCGCGATGGCTCGCCGCCGGGACGGCCACCCCGCTCACGTAGGAACCGCCCGCCGCGAGTACCGGATACACCATCGCCGGATGAATCGCTTCATCGGCAAGCCCGTAATCGAAGCGGATCGGACTGTCGTAATTCCAGTAAGTCGCGCGATTGGCCGCGAGCTGCCGAAGAAACGCGCTGTTTTGCGTGGCCGTGTAGTGCTCGAAGAAGCCAGGATTCAACAACCCGGCGCCGGTCGGCAGCGACTTCGCCCGCTCGGCGTCGAGCGTGTAATCCGACCAGTACTGCGCCGCGAGGTGCTGAAACTCCGGCCGGATCGCGCTTTTCATCAAGCCTTTCAGCCCGTACTGCAACTCGTAGCTGCCGAGCGTGACGATCATGCAGAGCGAGATCCAGTCCGGAAGCGCCGGATAGGCCTGTACGCCGCGCGGAAGCGCAAACGTCTGCGCGCCGGCCCAGAACCGCCATGCCTCGCTGAGGTCGTTGAACGGGCTGGCGACGGCCGTTGCGGCGATCGGCCGCGACTGCTTGCGCAACGCCTGATGCAGCCATTGCGTGTTGAGCGCGCCTTGCGACCAGCCGTGCAGGAACAGTTTCGACGGCGCGACGCCCAGCGCGCGCATCGCCGCCTCGCCTGCCGTCAACACGTCGACGCAGGTGCGCACCGTCACGTCCTTGACCGCATACGCTTCGCCCCGGCCATCGCGGAACGGCCCCTTGCCGACGTAATCGGCGGCGATCACGGCATAGCCCTGCGCCGCGAACCGATGCACGTTGAAGAGCGTTTCGAGCGAGTCGGCGGCGTCCGTCAGTTGACGGTCGGGGTCGGCGAGCAGAACGAGATTGGACGGCACCTGATCGAACGACAGGATCGTGCCGTGCTGCCACGACACGAGCGGCAGCTTGCCGCTTGCGCCGACCGGCAATGCCAGCAGCCCGCTGACCTTGATCTTCTCGCCGCTTTGCGGGTTGACGGTGTACGTGACGAGACGATGCAGGTCGACGTCGAAACGCGCGCCGTGGGTTTTCGGGTCGATCGCAGGGAGTATCGCCGGCTTGTTGAACAGCGGATACGCGTCCGCGACCAGCTTGTCGAGCCGTGCGGCACTGACCCGGCATGAACGGTCGATCCCGGCGTGGCCCGCCTCGTTGCCCGCCGCATCGGCCGCCCGCGCATTCGCCAATCCGATCGCGACCGCGCCGGCGCCCAACATCAAATTGCGCCGCGGACGATTGACCGCGCCATTCGATGCAGCGTGTTCCTGTTCGGGCGAAAGCGCCGTCAGGACCTTTTCAAACAACGACATGGGGAAACTCCCTGATACCTCGAAGAAGCCGCGGGTTCGGCCCGCGGCGACGTGCGCCGTCTCGATGGCGATGGTCGATCTTGATCTCTGTTGGTTGCATCGCCATTGATCTGAGTTAAAGCAAAACCGCTTTCCCGCTTCCAGACTTGCGACATTTGCCGGTAGCCGTGCTGCGCAGGCGCAGCGCCGGACGACATGACGTGACGAGGAGATCTGAAGTGGACATGCATCGCCGACAAGCAATCCGGGCCATCTCGGCCGCGTGTGCCGGTATCGTCGCGCACAGCTGGGGCGCGCACGCTGCGTCCTTGCCGGGCAAGCTCTGGTACGTGGACCAGCGCGCCGCACCCGGCGGAGACGGCAAGACCTGGCGCACCGCATTCCAGTCGCCGCGCGACGCGCTCGCGGCCGCGTCGGCCGGCGACGAAATCTGGGTCGCGCACGGCACCTACCATCCGCATCCGGACGACGCCACGCAATCGTTCACGCTCAAGGCCGACGTCGCACTGTACGGCGGCTTCGCCGGCGGCGAAACCGCGCGCGACCAGCGCGATTACGCGCAGCACGTCACGACGCTCAGCGGCGACATCGGCAACGGCGAGCGCACCCGCAACACGCACACGATCGTGATGGGCGCGGATCGGGCCGTGCTCGACGGCTTCACGATCGCGCACGCGTACGGCGCCGACAAGCCGCGCCTGCATCTGACACCGGACGACATCCTGAAGGGCGACATGGTGGTCGGCGGCGGCATGCGCAACTTCATGACGAGCCCGGTCGTGCGCAACTGCATCTTCCGGAACAACTTCTCGCCGAAAGGCGGCGCCGTCTACAACGTCCACAAGCCCGGCGCCGAGCAGGCGACGTTCACGAACGTCGAGTTCGTCGACAACGAGGCCAGTCAGCGCGGCGGCGCGGTCAGCAACGACCTCGGCGCGATGCCGGTGTTCATCGACTGTCGTTTCGTCGGCAACCGCAGCCAGGACAAGGGCGGCGCGATCTACAACGATTTCGCGTCGACGCCGCTGCTGTTCAACGTGCTGGTGACCGGCAACGAAGCGACGACGGCCGGCGGCATCGGCAACGACGGCGGCTCGTCGCCGCTGCTCGCGAACGTGACGATCGTCGGCAACAAGGCGACCAGCGGGCTCGGCGCCGGCCTCTATCAGGGCACCGGCGCGAACAACAATCCGATCGTCGTGAATTGCAGCATCGACGACGTCTACAACTGGCACGAGGACATCGTGGCCGCGCTCGGCTCGCACGTGCCCGCCGGGCAGACGCTGCCGCTCGCCGACTTTCTGCCGATCAGCAATCTCGACGGCCAGGTCCGCGCGGCCGATCTCGCGCCGCTGCCGACCGGCGTCGGTTATCAGCCGCGTCCGTACGGTGCGCAACTGCTGAAGGCGCCCGTGGTCGCGACGCTCGTACAGTTCTATTCGCGCAACGAGGGCGTGGTCGAATACCGCGGCGAGTACACGCGGCCCGTCGTGACGCGTGACGCGGTCGCGGCCAAGGTGATCCACGTCGTGCCGGCATCGGCGTCGGCGACGCAGGACGGCCTGTCGTGGGCGACTGCGCTGACCGACCTGCAGGCCGCCATCGATCTGGCGTCGGTTTCGAAGGCCGCCGTCTGGGTGAAGGCCGGGCGCTATCATCCGGCGCGGCGCGACGCGGACCGGATTGCCGCGTTCACGCTGTATGACGGCGTCGAGGTGTATGGCGGCTTCGCGGGCACCGAAACCGACGTCGCACAGCGCCGCCGCGACGCGGCGCCGACGGTGCTCAGCGCGAAACTTGCCGCGGGCGACGATCGCTATCCGCACGTCGTCTACGGCGCGAATCAGGCCGTGCTCGACGGGCTGACGATCCGCGACGGCAACGCGGTGGGCTTCACCTACAACGGCAAGGGCGGCGGACTGCTGGCTTATCACGCAGGCAAGACGTATCTGCCCAACGGACTCAAGGCATACCGGGCCGGACGCGCGCTCGAGTCGTACAGCGATCCGGTCGGCTTCACGATGACCGTGCGCAACTGCCGGTTCGAACGCAACGAGGCGCTCGAAGGCGGCGCGATCTATGCGTTCGGCAAGGCCGTGCTGACGATCGTCGACACCACGTTCGACGGCAACCGCGCGATCTACGGCGGTGCGGTGCTCGACCGCGAGGGCGTGACGGCGACGCATCGGCGCTCCGCGTTTCTGCGCAACGCGGCCACGCACGACGGCGGCGGCGCGTACGCGGACTACGGTTCGCTCGTCACGTTTCGCGACACGCGGTTTCAAGCGAACGCCGCACGCCGCAACGGCGGCGCGATTTACATGATCAGCCGTGCGTCGCAGGTCGGCGCGACCAACGTCACCGTCACGAACGGCGAGTTGCGCGGCAACACCGCAGCGGCCGGCGCGAGCATCTACGACCTCGATGGCGGAACGCTGTCGGTCGTGGACACGCACTACCCGTCCGGCTCGATCCACCAGCCCAAAAGCTGACATCCGCATAGGGCTTCGGGGAAGGATGCGCCGCTGCTGCCCGCTGGAGCCGGGCGGCGCGGCGGGACTGGGCTTTAAGGCGGCAATTGCCGCAGGTGTCGCCGTCTCGCGCTCGTAGCCGTGAACGGCGTACCACGACCGCAACGGCGCGAAAGCTCGGCGACTCCGGCAGCCCGCACGTGCTGGCGAAAGCGACGTCCCGATGGAATGCGGGCAATCGCATGCAATGGCCGCAATCGCAAAGTCGTTGTGCATTGCAGCCCGAAATGAGCCGCTCCGGTTCGGTATCGATTACGGGGTGCCGTCGATATTTACCCGCCACATTCGCTATTTATCAGCATTCCATTATCAAGCGAGCCACATTTACATATTTAGTCGATTCGCCGAGTAACAATTACAATTTTCGATAAATAAGCGCACTCGAATCCCCACAAAACGATATTGACTCCGACTTCCGCCGATATCTAGAATCGCCTACACCATCTTTCGACCGAGTTTGCGTTTGCACGTATACCTCACCGTTCACTCAGGCCGCTCGCCGCATCCGACAGCGTTTCGCCGGTGCTTCACGCACATCGCGACGAGCAGGCCGTCTTTTTGCTTCCGCTTCGAAATTTATCGCGCGTCCGACTAATTCCCAATCAATTCGCGCCGCGTATCACACGACGATTAAAACGGGCATTTGAAGAATGCCCGCAATGCCACGCACAACGGCCGGAGCATTCCGCCGATTCGAGCATGCCGATAACAATCGCAGTCGTCAGGAGGGTCGTCATGAAGATTCATCGCTTCGCGAAATCGCTGTGTCTCGGCTTCGTCTGCGCCGCCCTGCTCGCCGCGTGCAACGACGACGACGTCCAGTCGAGCGGCCCGCCGCCGTCGTCCAGCGCCGCGCTGTCGTTCCGGATGGATGCGGGCGGCCAGATCAACGCGTTCTACCGGCAGGACCAGGTGGCCGCCCATCTGCTGGTGCGCTCGTCGACGAAGCCGCGTCTGCTGGTGGTGTTTCCGGCCGGCAACAGCGGCACCGGGCTGTGGTTCGACGACACCGCGCAGCCGGTGAACTGGAGCCTCGACACGCCGCCGTCGGCGCTGTCCGCGCCCGACGCGCACGGCCGTCCGCTGTACGGCATCGGCGCGGACGTGTCGGTCGACACCGACACGCTGACGATCCACCAGGGGCTGCTCAGCAGCGTGCGCTTCCTGCGCGACTTCAACGGCGGCGCGACGATCCCGGCGGAGATCGTCGCCGCGCCCGCCGTCCAGGGCAGCGCCGCGCAATGGCAGCGCGACCGGATCGACGGCGCGCCCGGCTATGCGCTGCGCATCACGCTGCGCGACGGCGGCAGCATCGCGACGGCCGCCGGCGGCAAGCTGGTGCTGCGCGCGGCAGCCGGCTCGCATACGCTGAAACTGCACGTCGACGCGTTGTCGGGCGAGTCGCCGCTGTCGCCGATCGCACGCGCCGAGCTGTTCGCGCCGTCCGTGAACCCCGACCCGGTGAGCCAGAACGTGCTCGAATTCCTCAGCTTCCACGACAAGCTGCTGGCCGGCTCGTGGCAATACGACACCTACTTCGGACGCGACACGCTGATCTCGGTGCGCATGCTGATGCCGGTGCTCGAACCCGCCGCGATCGAGGCCGGGCTGACGTCGGTGCTGAGCCGCCTGTCGGACGACGGCAAGGTTGCGCACGAGGAAGGCATCGGCGAGTTCGCGCTGATCGACAACGCGAAGCACGGCCGCGCGAACGACGCGACGCTGACCTACGACTACAAGATGATCGACAGCGACTACCTGCTCGCGCCGATCGCCGCGGCGTGGCTGGTCGACGACGCGCGCGGCCAGGCGCGCGCGGCGGCCTACCTCGCGCAACGCGGCAGCGACGGCCGCACCAACGGCAGCCGCCTCGTCGTGAACCTGCTGCACGTCGCGGCCACCGCGCAGCCGTTCGCGCAGCAGCCGTCGGTCGCCAACCTGATCCATCTGCGTGACGGCGAGATCGTCGGCAACTGGCGCGACAGCACCGACGGGCTCGGCGGCGGCGTCTATCCGTACGACGTGAACGCCGTGCTCGTGCCGGCCGCGCTGCGCGCGGCCAATGCGTTCCTCGCGCGCGGCCTGCTCGATCCGTACCTGGACGCCGGCCAACGCGCCGCGCTCGCGAACACCGCGGCGGAGGCGGCCGTGTGGGAGCAGCAGGCGCCGCCGCTGTTCCAGGTCAGCGTGCCGGCCGCGCAGGCGGCGGCCGACGTGTCCGCCTATGCGCCGAGCGCCGGCGTGCCGGCCGGCGCCGCGCCCGGCGCGCCGCTGACCTTCTACGCGCTGTCGCTCGATCAGCAAGGCACGCCGATCCCGGTGATGAATTCCGACGGCGGCTTCGCGCTGCTGTTCGGCACGCCGCCCGACGCCGAGCTGCAGCGCATCGTCGCCGACGTCACGCGGCCGTTCCCGACCGGCCTCGTCACCGACGTCGGCATGCTGATCGCGAACCCCGCGTATGCCAGCACCGCGCTGTGGCCGAAGTTCACGAGTTCCGCGTATCACGGCACGGTGATCTGGTCGTGGCAACAGGCGATGTGGGTGGCCGGGCTCGACCGTCAGCTCGCACGCCAGGATCTGTCGGCCGCGACGCGCACGCTGCTCACGCAGGCCCGGCAGACGATCTGGCAGGTGATCTCGAACGGACGCGACATGCGCACGTCGGAAATGTGGACGTGGTCCTATACCAACGGCCAATACCACGCCGATGCGTTCGGTACGCGCAGCGCCGATGCGACGGAGGCCAACGCCGCGCAGCTTTGGAGCACCACGTATCTGGCGATCCGCGATCCGCAACTGCGTGCGGGCAAGTACTGGTGGCAGGCGTCGCAGCAAATGGAAACCGCGACGGCGGTCGCGGCGCGCTGACCCGCCAAGGACGCGCGACCGGCACGAGCCGCATGGCGCGCGTCCACCTCCGTGGCCTTTTCAGCGCGCGGCGCGCGACGATCAATGCGCGACGACGCGATTGCGTCCGTCGCGCTTCGCCTGATACAGCCGTTCATCGACCACGCGCAGCAACGCGTCGACCGTGCTGCCGTCGACGCCGTACTGCGCGACGCCGACGCTGACCGTCACCTGCACGCGCTTGAAGTCGAGCCCGAACGGCGAGCTGGCGATCGACGAGCGCACGCGCTCGGCCGTCATGCGTGCGCCTTCGAGCGGCATGTCGGGCAACAGCGCCATGAACTCCTCGCCGCCCACGCGCGCGAGCGCACCGGTCGGCCGGATCGCTTCGAGACACTGGCGCACGACGCCGCGCAACACTTCGTCGCCGATCTGGTGACCGTACGCGCCGTTGATGTTCTTGAAGTTGTCGAGGTCGAGCGCGAGCAGGCAAAACGGTGTGCCGTCGCGCTCGGCCCGCTGGATCTCGCGCTCGACCTGCGCGATGAACTGGCGGCGATTCGATGCGCCGGTCATCGGATCGGTGGCCGCCATGTATTCGAGCTTCTGGTTCGTGCGTCGCAGTTCCTGCAGCGCGCTCTCGGTGCGCGCCATCGATTCGGACAGCCGGCTCATCAGGTCTTCCTGGCTGTAGATCGCGGAGAACGAGCGGGTGGACTGCAACGCCTGCACGACGCCGTAGCTGAGCAGAAAGAAACCGCCCGCGAAGATCGCATGCGCGAGCCACCACATGTGGTTCCACGGCTTGCCCAGAATGAACGCGAGCGACGACAGCGCGAACGCCATGATCGACATGCCGTAGATCACCATCAGCGGCGAACGGATGCGCCGCGTGAGCAGTACGCCGACGTTCAGCAACGAGAACACGAGCGCGCCGCCTTCCATCGACAGCCGCGTGCCGAGCGCGCCGGCGACCGGCGAATACGCGATGTATGCAACGGCCGCATCGATCAGCAGGAACGCCACGATCCAGGGCAGCCAGGTACGCGCGCGCGTGCGCTTCTCGACGCGATCGGGCGGCTGGAAATACGACAGCAGGCCCGTCAGCAGCAGCATCGCCATCACGAGCCGCGACGCGGGACCGTACAGCAGGAACAGCCAGATATTGTGATGGGCCATCCCGGTGAACAGGCCGTGCAGCGCGTAGATCATCGCGAAGCCGAGAAAGCCGAGCGTGAGCCAGCGCAGCAACGGCTCGCCGGAGGAGCGGTAGCAGACCCACGTGACGTAGGTGACGAAGGCGCCCTCGAGCGTCGCCGCAGCGATCGCGAACTCATGGAAGGCGTGATTCTCGAATACGACGCGCGGGTCGCTGAAGAACCACAGATAGCCGATCAGATAGGCCGGCAACAATGCGAATGCGACCAGCAGGCATTTCGCGTAGAGCTTCGCGGCCGCACTGACGACGCGCGGCGGTTCCCCGGCTGCATAGGTCGTGCTCAATTCGATCCCCGTTCGGTCTGCTGCGTGGTGCGAACGTCCGCGGCGCCGGACACGCGCGCTGCATCGTGCGCGTCGGCAGCCGGCGACGCATCGCGCGCATCGGGACGACGCGCGCCGGCCCATCCGGCCGAAAGGCAAATGTCAGAGCAAGTATAGGTGCGGCAATTCGTTTGACAAGTAAGGGGAAACGGCAGCATCGCAGCCGCGCCGTTTGCTTCCCCATCCTTACGAATTGCGGACAAATTTCGCCGATTCGCGACGCGGTTACGGCGGCCGGTGAAACGCGCCGCCGCAGCCGCCACGCCGAAAAAAATCAGACGATTTCGAACAGGCCGGCCGCGCCCTGCCCGCCGCCGATGCACATCGTGACGACCACGTATTTGACGCCGCGCCGCTTACCTTCGAGCAACGCGTGGCCGGTGAGGCGCGCACCCGACACGCCGTACGGATGGCCGACCGCGATCGCGCCGCCGTTCACGTTGAGACGCTCGTCGGGGATGCCGAGCGTATCGCGGCAGTACAGCACCTGCACGGCGAACGCTTCGTTCAGTTCCCACAGGCCGATGTCGTCGACCTTCAAGCCCGTCTGCTTCAGCAGCTTCGGCACCGCGAACACCGGACCGATGCCCATCTCGTCCGGTTCGCAGCCGGCCACCGCGAACCCGCGGAACACGCCGAGCGGCTGCAGCCCTTCGCGCTGCGCGATATCGGCGTTCATCACCACGCATGCCGCCGCGCCATCCGAGAACTGGCTCGCATTGCCCGCGGTGATCACGCCGCCCGGCACGGCCGACCGAATCTTCGACACGCCTTCGAGCGTCGTGTCGGGCCGGATGCCTTCGTCGGCCGACACCGTCACTTCCTGCGTGTAGAGCCGTCCGGTCGCTTTGTCGGCGATGCCCGCGCGCACGGTGATCGGCACGATCTCGTCGCGAAAGCGCCCGGCTTCCAGGGCGGCCGCCGCACGCAGCTGCGAGCGCACGCCGTATTCGTCCTGACGCTCCTTCGCGATCCCGTAGCGCTTCGCGACGTTCTCCGCGGTCTGCAGCATGTTCCAGTAGATCTCGGGCTTGTGCTCGACGAGCCAGCCTTCCTGGATCATGTGCCGGTTCATTTCGTTCTGCACGCACGAGATCGACTCGACGCCGCCCGCGACGTACACGTCGCCCTCGCCCGCGATGATCCGCTGCGCGGCGAGCGCGATCGTCTGCAACCCTGAAGAACAGAAACGGTTCACCGTCATCCCCGGCACGCTGACCGGCAGCCCGGCGCGCAGCGCGATCTGCCGCGCGATGTTCGCGCCGGTCGCGCCTTCGGGGTTCGCGCAGCCCATGATCACGTCCTCGATGCGCGCGGGGTCGAGCTTCGCGCGTTCGAGCGCGGCCGCGACCACGTGGCCGCCGAGCGTCGCGCCGTGCGTCATGTTGAATGCACCGCGCCACGACTTCGCGAGCGGCGTGCGTGCGGTCGATACGATTACGGCTTCGGTCATGCGAGTCTCCTTCGGTCCTGCTTCATGTACTGATGGAAATGCGCTACGCCGCCGGGCGCGCGCTCGCGGACGCCGCACGTGCGACGCCCGCCGCCTGCATCTGCTGCCACGCGTGCGCGAGCGAGCCGTTCAGGTCGATCGCGCGGCACGCATCGTCGATCACCGCGGCGTCGAAACCGGCCGCGCGCGCATCGAGCGCCGACCACGCGACGCAATAGTCGGTCGCGAGGCCGCAACACCACACGCGCTTCGCGCCGAGCTCGCGCAGATAGCCGGCGAGCCCCGTGCGCGTCGTGCGATCGGCTTCGACGAATGCGGAATAGCTGTCGACCTGCGCATGCCCGCCCTTGCGGATCACGAGCCCCGCATGCGGTATGTCGAGGTCGCGATGCAGGGCCGCGCCTTCGGTGTCCTGCACGCAGTGCACGGGCCACAACACCTGCTCGCCGTACGGCAGCGCGAGCGTCGAGAACGGCGTGCGGCCGGGATGGTTCGCGGCGAACGACACGTGCTCGCGCGGATGCCAGTCCTGCGTCAACACGACCTGCTCGAAGCGCTGCGCGAGCGCGTTGATGACGGGCACGACCGCGTCGCCGTCCGGCACCGCGAGCGCGCCGCCCGGCATGAAATCGTTCTGCACGTCGATCACGAGCAACACGTCTTCGGTTGGTTTCATTGCGTTCCTCCGTGCAGGTGGCGCTCGCGCCGTCGCGTGCGGCCGTCAGCCATTGAAGCCGCGCCCGGCCTTCGCCAGCTCGACGATCGACGGCGCGAGCCGCCATGCGTCGCCGTTCGGCGCGGCCGCGTAGCGGCGGATCGCGCGCTCGACGTTGTAGAGGCCGACGGTGTCCGCGTACAGCATCGGGCCGCCGCGCCACAATGGGAAGCCGTAGCCGGTCAGGTAGACCATGTCGATGTCGGATGCCTTCGACGCGATCTTCTCCTCGAGGATCTTCGCGCCTTCGTTGACGAGCGCGAACACGAGGCGCTCGACGATCTCGTCGTCGCCGATTTTGCGTCGCTCGACGCCGCGCTCGTTCGAATAGGCGACCACCATCTCGTCGACGAGCGCCGACGGCTTCGCGGTGCGCTCGCCCGCCACGTAGTCGTACCAGCCGCCGCCCGTCTTCTGGCCGAAGCGGCCGAGTTCGCACAGGCGATCGGCGATCTTCGAGTAATGCAGGTCCGGCTGCTCGACGTAGCGGCGCTTGCGGATCGCCCAGCCGATGTCGTTGCCGGCCAGGTCGCTCATCCGGAACGGCCCCATCGCGAAGCCGAACTTCTCGATCGCGCGATCGACCTGCGCGGGCAACGCGCCTTCCTCGAGCATGAACAGCGCCTGGCGGATGTACTGCTCGATCATCCGGTTGCCGATGAAGCCGTCGCACACGCCGGACACGACGGCCGTCTTGCGGATCTTCTTCGCGACGGCCATCACGGTCGCGAGCACGTCCTTCGCGGTGTTCGCGCCGCGCACGACCTCGAGCAGCTTCATCACGTTCGCGGGGCTGAAGAAGTGCATGCCGACCACGTCCTGCGGACGCTTCGTGAACGCGGCGATGCGGTCGATATCGAGCGTGGACGTATTCGACGCGAGGATCGCGCCGGGCTTCGCGACGGCGTCGAGCCGCCCGAACACCTGCTCCTTCACGCCGAGTTCCTCGAACACGGCCTCGACGACCAGGTCGGCATCGTGCAGATCGTCGTAGGACAGCGTCGGCGTGATCAGCGCCATGCGCGCATCGAGCTTCTGCTGCGTGAGCTTGCCCTTCCTGACCTGCGCGTCGTAGTTCTTGCGGATCGTCGCGAGCCCGCGGTCGAGCGCGTCCTGCGTCGTTTCGAGCAGCGTGACCGGCAAGCCCGCGTTGACGAAGTTCATCGCGATGCCGCCGCCCATCGTGCCGGCGCCGACCACGCCGACGCGGCGGATCTCGCGCACCGGCGTATCGGCCGGCACGTCGGGGATCTTGCTCGCCGCGCGCTCGCCGAAGAACGCATGCCGCAGCGCGCGGCTTTCCGGCGTCATCATCAGCGCGACGAAGCCGTCACGCTCCGCAACGCTGCCCTTGTCGAAGCCGTGCAGCACGCCGGCCTCGATCGCGTCGATGCACTTGTGCGGCGCGGGGAAATTCGGCGCGGCCGCCCGCGCGGAATTGCGTGCGAACTGGATGAAGCCGGCGGCGTTCTCGTGGACGATCTTGCGATCGCGCACGCGCGGATGCGGGCCGCTCTGCGCGCCGGCCTGGCGCGCGAACGCGACGGCGGCATCGAGCAGGTCGCCGTCGGCCATCGCGTCGAACAGCCCGCTCGTCGCGAGTTGCTCCGACGGCACCGGCGCGCCCGACACGATCATGTTCAGCGCGGTTTCGAGGCCGACCGCGCGCGGCAGCCGCTGCGTGCCGCCCGCGCCGGGCAGCAGGCCAAGCTTCACCTCGGGCAGCGCGATCTGGGCGCCGGGCGCGGCGATCCGGTAGTGCGCGCCGAGCGCAAGCTCGAGCCCGCCGCCCATCGCGACGCTGTGCAGCGCCGCGACCACCGGCTTCGCGCTCGCCTCCACCGCGCGGATCACGGTGTGCAGCGTCGGCTCCTGCAGCGCCTTCGGCGTGTTGAACTCGGTGATGTCCGCGCCGCCCGAGAACGCGCGCCCCGCGCCGGTCAGCACGATTGCGGTGACGGCCGGATCCTGCGTGGCGCGTTCGAGGCCCGCCATGACGCCCTGGCGCGTCGACAGGCCGAGCCCGTTGACGGGCGGATTGTTGAGCGTGATGACGGCCACGCCGTCGCGAGTCGTGTAATCCACTGCCATCTGCCTGCCTCCATGCATCGCGCGCCACGGTGGCTGCGCTGGATTGTGCGCGGTCGAACGGCCGCATGTCCGGATCGAACGGAGGCAGCATACAACGAAAAAGAACGGTCGTTCAATTTGAATTTTGCGACGATGCGGGGCGCGATTGCGCCGCCGCGCCGCAGCAGTCCCGGCCGTCGCCGGCGCTTACTGAGCGCCGACCGCGGTCGGCAGCACGTAATCGCGGAACGTTTCGCGCAGCTTCAGCTTCTGCAGCTTGCCGGTCGCAGTGTGCGGCAGCGCGTCGACGAACACGACGTCATCGGGCACCCACCACTTCGCGACCTTGCCGTCGAAGAACGCGAGCAGTGCGTCGCGCGTCAGGTTCGCGCCGTCGCGCGGCACGACGACGAGCAGCGGCCGCTCGGTCCATTTCGGGTGCGCGCACGCGATGCACGCGGCTTCGGCGACACCCGGGTGCGCGATCGCGACGTTCTCGATGTCGATCGAGCTGATCCACTCGCCGCCGGACTTGATGACGTCCTTGCTGCGATCGGTGATCTGCAGGAAGCCGTCGTGGTCGATCGTCGCGACGTCGCCGGTCGGGAACCAGCCGTCCGACAGCGGCGACGCGTCGCTCTTGAAGTAGCGGTCGATCACCCACGGGCCGCGCACCTGCAATTCGCCGAACGCGACGCCGTCCCACGGGAGTTCGCGGCCGTCGTCGCCGACGATGCGCATGTCGACGCCGCAGATCACGCGCCCCTGCTTCTCCAGCAAGCGGCGCTGCGCATCGCGCGGCCGCTGCGACTGCGCCCAGTTCAGCGTCGCGAGCGTGCCGAGCGGCGACAGCTCGGTCATCCCCCACGCATGGATCACGCGCACGCCGTATTCGTCCTCGAACGTGCGCAGCATCGCCGGCGGACACGCGGAGCCGCCGATCACCGTGCGGTTCAGCGTCGAAAAGCGCACGCCGGCCTCGCGCATGTAGTTGAGCAGCCCGAGCCACACGGTCGGCACGCCCGCGGAGAAGGTCACGCGTTCGGCTTCCATCAGTTCGTACAGCGACTTGCCGTCGAGATCCTTGCCGGGCAGCACGAGCTTGCCGCCGGTGAGCGGCACCGCGTACGGCAGCCCCCATGCGTTCACGTGGAACATCGGCACGACCGGCAGCACCGCGTCGAGCGCCGACAGGTTCATCGCGTCGGGCAGCGCGGCGCCGTATGCGTGCAGCACCGTCGAGCGATGCGAATACAGCACGCCCTTCGGATTGCCGGTGGTGCCCGACGTGTAGCAAAGGCCCGACGCCTGCTGCTCGTCGAGGCGCGGCCAGTCGTAGCGGCCGTCCTCGGCTTCGACGAGCGTCTCGTAGCACAGGTACGGCGTGCTGCCGGCCGGCAGGTGTGCGGCATCGGTCATCGCGATCCAGCCCTTCACGTGCGGGCACTGCGGCGCGATGGCGTCGACCAGCGGCGCGAAATTGAGGTCGAACAGGACGTAGCGGTCTTCCGCGTGATTGACGATATAGGCGATCTGCTCGGGAAACAGACGCGGGTTGATCGTATGGCACACGGCGCCCATCCCGCCGATTCCGTAGTAAGCCTCGAGATGCCGATAGCCGTTCCACGCCAGCGTGCCGACCCGCTCGCCCGCCTCGACGCCGAGCCGCGCGAGCGCCTGCGCGACGCGCTTCGCGCGTTGCTCGCAGTCGTGGTACGTGTAGCGATGCAGGTCGCCTTCCACGCGGCGCGACACGATCTCGGTGTCACCTGCATGACGCGCGGCATGCGCGATCAGCGACGACACCAGCAACGGCATATCCATCATCTGGCCCAGCAACGGCTTACCCATCGTCTTGTTCTCCGGAAGGACGCGAATCGGTGACCGGCCCCGCAGCGCTGCGCGTGCGCGCCGCCGTGCCCGGACCCGGGCCCAGGCCCGAACGGCCGCCGCGCGCGGCGCGCGGGCCGCCATGCGGGCGGCGCGACGCCGCCTTACAATATCGGCTTACCCAGAGGCGCTCAACATGTCGTTTTCCCGAAGCGCAGCCGATCCGGCTGACACTCTTCCCGACCTCGCCGCGACGCTCGCGGCGCCCGGCGACGACGCGTTCGTTGCGCTCGGCGACGCGTTTCATACGCGGCTGCCGGCCGCGCCGCTGCCCGCGCCGTACGTCGTCGGCTTCTCCGCCGAAGTGGCGGAACTGCTCGGCCTGCCGCCGTCGCTCGCGGCGCACGCGCAATTCGCCGAGCTGTTCGCCGGCAATCCGACGCGCGACTGGCCGGCCCACGCGCTGCCGTACGCATCGGTGTATTCGGGCCATCAGTTCGGCGTCTGGGCCGGCCAGCTCGGCGACGGCCGCGCGCTGACGATCGGCGAGCTGCCCGGCAGCGACGGCCGGCGCTACGAGCTGCAGCTCAAGGGCGGCGGCCGCACGCCGTATTCGCGCATGGGCGACGGGCGCGCGGTGCTGCGCTCGTCGATCCGCGAATACCTGTGTTCGGAGGCGATGCATCACCTCGGCATTCCGACCACGCGCGCGCTCACCGTGATCGGCTCCGACCAGCCGGTCGTGCGCGAGGAGATCGAGACGTCGGCCGTCGTCACGCGCGTGTCCGAGAGCTTCGTGCGCTTCGGCCACTTCGAGCACTTCTTCTCGAACGATCGCCCCGACCTGCTGCGCCGGCTCGCCGACCACGTGATCGAGCGTTTCTACCCCGCCTGCCGCGAAGCCGACGATCCCTACCTCGCGCTGCTCGAAGCCGCGATGCTGCGCACGGCCGACATGGTCGCGCAGTGGCAGGCGGTCGGCTTCTGCCACGGCGTAATGAACACGGACAACATGTCGATCCTCGGCGTCACGATCGACTACGGCCCGTTCGGCTTCGTCGACGCGTTCGATGCGAACCACATCTGCAACCACTCGGACACGAGCGGACGCTACGCGTACCGGATGCAGCCGCGCATCGCGCACTGGAACTGCTACTGCCTCGCGCAGGCGCTGCTGCCGCTGATCGGCCTGCAGCACGGCATCGCCGACGACGATGCGCGCGCCGAACGCGCGGTCGACGACGCGCAGGCCGTGCTCGCGAAGTTCCCGGAGCGCTTCGGCCCGGCGCTGGAGCACGCGATGCGCGCGAAGCTCGGCCTCGCGCTCGAACGCGAACACGACGCCGAGCTCGCGAACCAGTTGCTCGAAACGATGCACACGAGCCATGCGGACTTCACGCTGACGTTTCGCCGGCTCGCGCAGCTGTCGAAGCACGACGCGAGCCGCGACGCGCCGGTGCGCGACCTGTTCATCGATCGCGCCGCGTTCGACGCGTGGGCGAACCTCTACCGCGCGCGGCTGTCGGAAGAAACGCGCGACGACGCGGCCCGCGCGGCCGCGATGAATCGCGTGAACCCGAAATACGTGTTGCGCAACCATCTGGCCGAAGTCGCGATCCGGCGCGCGAAGGACAAGGACTTTTCCGAAGTCGAACGGCTCGCGCAGATACTGCGCCGCCCGTTCGACGAACAACCGGAACATGAACCGTATGCGGCATTGCCGCCCGACTGGGCCGGGTCGCTCGAAGTGAGCTGCTCGTCGTGATGCGCACGACCCGGCCGACCGATCAGGAGAACTCCCCCATGTCACACGAATCCGACGACAAGACCTACCCGTATCAGAAGGACGACGCCGAGCTGCGTCGCCGCCTCACGCCGATGCAGTACGAGGTCACGCAGCATGCGGCGACCGAGCGCGCGTTCACCGGCGAATACACCGACACCGAGGACGCCGGCATCTACAAGTGCGTCGTCTGCAGCACGCCGCTGTTCGAATCCGGCGCGAAGTTCCATTCGGGCTGCGGCTGGCCGAGCTACTTCAAGCCGCTGAACGGCGAGGTGATCGACGAGAAGATCGACCGCTCGCACGGGATGGTGCGCGTCGAGGTGCGCTGCAACCATTGCGGCGCGCATCTCGGTCACGTGTTCGAGGACGGCCCGCGCGACCAGACCGGTTTGCGCTACTGCATCAATTCGGCTGCGTTAAACTTCGAGTCCCGACCCGAAAACGAATGAGCGTCACCGCGCGGATCGATCGGCACAGCGTCGCCCGCTGCGCCGCTCCCGGCGGTAGCGCCCCGCGGGTCCCCACCACGGTGAAAGGCCGCTCGACGCGGCCTTTCACGCAGCTGCGAGCGCCATGAAATTCCTGTTCGATCTGTTTCCGATCATCCTGTTTTTCGCCGCCTTCAAGGTCTGGGGCATCTTCACCGCCACCGCCGTCGCGATCGCGGCAACGCTGGCCCAGGTCGCGTGGGTCGCGTTCCGGCACCGGAAAGTCGACACGATGCTGTGGGTCAGTCTCGGTGTGATCGTCGTGTTCGGCGGCGCCACCCTCGTCCTGCATGACGAGAAATTCATTCAATGGAAACCGACTGTGCTGTACTGGCTGTTTGCGATCGGGCTGCTCGCCGCGCGCTATGCGTTCGGCAACAACCTGATCGAGAAAATGATGGGCAAGCAGCTCACGCTGCCGCACCCCGTGTGGGACAAGCTGAACGTCGCATGGGCGCTGTTCTTCGCGGTGCTCGGCCTCGCGAACCTGTACGTGGTGCACAACTTCACCGAATCGCAATGGGTGAACTTCAAGCTGTTCGGCACGACCGGCGCGATGGTCGTGTTCATCATCCTGCAGAGCCTGTGGCTCACGAAATATCTGAAGGACGAGTGAGATGACCGACGCCTTTCTGAACGCGTCGCCCGACGCACGCATCGCGCTGATCGAAGCCCGCCTGAGCGCCTCGCTCGCGCCGCTGTCGCTCGCGGTGCGCGACGACAGCGCGCAGCACGCGGGCCACGCGGGCGCGTCCGCCGGCGGCCATTACACGGTCACGATCGTGTCCGCCGCATTCGCCGGCAAGTCGCGCGTCGCGCGGCACCGGCTGGTGTATGATGCGCTCGCTGATGCGATGCAGCGCGGCATTCACGCGCTCGCAATCGTGGCTTACACGCCCGAAGAATTCAACGAATCTTCAATCTAGTCTCAACAGGAATTCCCGATGATCCTGAAATCCCCCCGCCTGTGGGTCGCGGCGGCTGCTTTTGCAGCGGCACCGGCATTCGCCCAGAACATCGCCGTCGTCAATGGCACGCCGATTCCGAAGTCGCGCGTCGATGCGATGGTCGCGCAGCTCGTCCAGCAAGGCCAGGCCGATAGCCCGCAACTTCAGCAAGCCGTGCGCCAGGAACTCGTGAACCGCGAAATCCTGATGCAGGAAGCGATTCGCGAAGGCATCCCGAACCGTCCCGACGTGAAGGCGCAAATCGCCGTCGCGCAGCAGACGGTCGTGCTGCGCTCGATGATCGAAAACTTCCTGAAGAAGAACCAGCCGACCGACGCCGAAGTGAAGGCGCGCTACGACGATCTGGTCAAGGGCGCGGGCGGCAACCGCGAGTACCACCTGCACCACATCCTCGTCGACAACGAGCAGCAGGCGAAGGACCTGATCGCGAAGATCAAGGCCGGCGCGAAGTTCGAGGATCTGGCGAAGCAATATTCGAAGGATCCGGGTTCGGGCAAGAACGGCGGCGATCTCGACTGGTCCGATCCGAAGGCGTACGTGCCGGAATTCGCGGCCGCCGCGCAGAAGCTGCAGAAAGGCCAGATGACCGATCAGCCGGTGAAGACGCAGTTCGGCTGGCACATCATCCGTGTCGACGACGTCCGCGACGTCGCGCCGCCGCCGTTCGACCAGGTGAAGGCGCAGATCGCGCAGCAGATCGTGCAGCAGAAGCTGCAGGCGTTCGAGGAAGGTCTGCGTCAGCAGGCAAAGATCCAGTAACGTCGGCGCCGCGCGCCCACGCACGAGGCCGCTCGATCGAGCGGCCTTTTTCTTTTGTGCGCAGGCCGCGCGGCGGGCGCAAAAAAAGGTTCATCGTAGGAAACCGTGGAGGGTTTTAGAGCGATTGCGTAACCTGACGCCTGACTTTAAGGACGTCAGGAGAAGCAATTGCTCGATCGCAAGGCACTTCAGGCACTGGGCTGCTGGACGGGTTACCGGTTGGAGCGTGTGGAATGGCCGGAAGGCGACGGCCGCACGCTGTCGCTGTATTTGAAGCCGATCAGCAAGGTCATGTATTGCGAGCAATGTGGTGCACGCTGCCAGCAAATCCACGAGACAACGGTTCGCCGGGTGCGTGACCTGCCGCTGTTCGAATACCGGGTGGTGCTGCACGTTCCGCGCCGCCGAGTCTGGTGTGAACGCTGCGGCGGCCCGCGACTGGAGAAGCTGGCGTGGCTGGGCCGCTACCAGCGAGTGACGGAGCGCTTCGCCAAGGCCTGCGAGAAGCTGCTGCAAGCGGCCAGCGTGCAGGCCGTGGCGGCCTTCTACGACCTGGGCTGGCACACGGTCAAATCGATCGACAAGATGCGTCTGCGGGCGCGTGTGCGCGAGCCCGACTGGTCAACGATCCGCTATCTGGCGATGGACGAGTTCGCGCTGCATAAAGGCCATCGCTACGCCACGGTGGTGGTCGAGCCGATGAGCCGGCAGGTGCTCTGGATCGGACAGGGCCGCTCGCGCGAGACTGCCCGTGCCTTCTTCGAGCAGCTTCCCGAAGGCGTTGCCAAGCGTATTGAAGCGGTGGCGATCGACATGACCACGGCGTATGAACTCGAAATCAGGGAACAGTGTCCGCAGGCGGAGATCGTCTTCGACCTGTACCACGTCGTGGCCAAGTACGGCCGCGAAGTGATAGATCGGGTGCGAGTGGACCAGGCCAATCAACTCCGACATGACAAGCCGGCCCGCAAAGTTCTGAAGTCCAGCCGCTGGTTGTTGCTGCGCAACCGCCACAACCTCAAGCCAGATCAGGCCGTGCACCTGAAAGAGTTGCTGGCGGCCAATCAGTCGCTGTTATGCGTCTACGTGTTACGCGACGAGCTCAAGCGGCTCTGGTTCTATCAGAAGCCAGCCTGGGCGCAAAAGGCTTGGGAACAATGGTTCGAGCAGGCTCAGCAAAGCGGGATCGCCGCCCTGCAAAAGTTCGCCGAGCGCTTGCAGGGCTACTGGCACGGAATCGTGACTCGCTGCCGCCATCCGCTCAATACCAGCGTCGTCGAAGGCATCAACAACACCATCAAGGTCATCAAGCGGCGGGCTTACGGGTACCGTGACGATGAATACTTCTTCCTCAAGATCCGCGCCGCCTTCCCCGGTAATCCTCGATGAACCCAAAAAAAGCCGCTTCGAGGCGGCTTTCGGTGCGACGGGACGGCGGACAGTAAAGCGCCCGCGCTAGCCGAGATCGAACGCGTCGTAATAGCGAACGTCGCCCGACGGCCGCGGCGCGTGTGCATCGAGCGCCAGCGCAAGCAAACGCCCGGCCGGCGCACCGTGCAACGCCAGATCGCTGCAAGGCGCAAAGCCGAACCGCGCGTAGTACGCGGGATCGCCGAGCACGACGCAACCATGTGCCCCGAGCCGGCGCAGCGCATCGAGCCCGGTGCGCACGAGCCCCGCGCCGACGCTCTGCCGCCTGCAATCGGGCCGCACCGCGAGCGGCGCGAGCGCATACCAACGGCTGTCCGGCGACGCGCCGCCGATCGCAACCGGCGAAAACGCGATGTGGCCGATCACGCGGTCGTCACGCTCGGCGACCAGCGACACGCCGAGCGCGCCGGCCGCGCGCAGCGCGTCGACGATCTGCCGCTCGCGCTGCCCTTGCTGCGGCTCGCCGGCAAATGCGGCCGCGATCACGCGACCGATCGCATCGACGTCGCGCGCGCGTTCGTCGCGCAACGTGACGATGTCGACCGGCGCGTGCGGATCGAACATCAGCCGATCCAGCGGCGCGCGTTACGGAACACGCGCAGCCACGGGCTCGCTTCGCCCCAGCCTTCCGGGTGCCAGCTCATCGTGACCGTGCGGTGCACGCGCTCCATGTGCGGCATCAGCACCGAGAAGCGGCCGTCGGCCGTCGTGACCGACGTGATGCCGGCCGGCGACCCGTTCGGGTTGAACGGATAGCGCTCGGTCGCCTCGCCGCGATGGTCGACGTAGCGCATCGCGACCGCGACGCGGTCGATGTCGCCCTGCTGCGAGAAGTCGGCATAGCCTTCGCCGTGCGCGACCGCGACCGGAATGCGCGAGCCTTCCATCCCCGCGAAGAAGATCGACGGCGACTTCTCGACTTCGACGAACGAGAAACGCGCCTCGAACTTCTCGGACTTGTTGCGCGTGAACTTCGGCCACGCTTGCGCGCCCGGGATCATCGACGCGATGCTCGACAGCATCTGGCAGCCGTTGCAGATGCCCAGCGCGAACGTGTCGGGGCGCGCGAAGAACGCCGAGAACATGTCGGCGAGCTGCGCGTTGAAGCGGATCGTCTTGGCCCAGCCTTCGCCGGCGCCCAGCACGTCGCCGTACGAGAAGCCGCCGCACGCGACCGCGCCCGCGAAATCGGCGAGCGTCGCACGGCCGGCGAGCAGGTCGCTCATGTGCACGTCGTGCGCATCGAAGCCCGCGCGGTCGAACGCATACGCGGTTTCGAGGTGCGAGTTCACGCCCTGCTCGCGCAGGATCGCCACGCGCGGGCGCGCGCCCGTCGCGATGAACGGCGCGGCGATGTCGTCGGCCGGATCGAACGTGAGGACCGGCGAGATGCCGGGGTCGGCCGCATCGAGCAGCGCGTCGTGTTCGGCATCGGCGCACGCGGGGTTGTCGCGCAGGCGCGCGATGCGCCAGCTCACTTCGCTCCACGCGCGATGCAGTTCCACGCGCGGTGCGTCGAAGATCTTCTTCGCGTCGCGGTACACCTCGATCACGTCGCGATCGTTGACCGTGCCGATCACGTGCGAGCATGCCGACAGGCCGAATTCGCGCAGCGCGCCGAGCACCGCGTCGCGCTCGCTCGCACGCACCTGCACGACGGCGCCGAGCTCTTCGGAGAACAGCGCGCGCAGCGTGCGGTCGTCGCGGCGGCCGCTCGTCTGCTTCGCCCAGTCCTTCGCGTCGCCATAGTCGGATTCGTGATCGGGATCGAGCGTCAGCATGTCGACGTTCAGCGACACGCCGGCGTGACCCGCGAACGCCATTTCGCAGACGGTCGCCCACAGGCCGCCGTCCGAGCGGTCGTGGTAGGCGAGCAGCTTGCCTTGCGCGTTGAGCGACTGGATCGCGTTGAAGAAGCGCTTCAGGTCTTCCGGATCGTCGACGTCGGGCGTCGTGTCGCCGACCTGCTGCGTGACCTGCGCGAAGATGCTCGCGCCCATCCGGTTCTTGCCGCGGCCCAGATCGATCGCGATCAGCACGCTGTCGCCCGCGTCGGCGACGCGGCGCAGTTGCGGCGTCAGATGGCGGCGCACGTCCTCGACCGGCGCGAACGCTGAGATGATCAGCGACACCGGCGACACCACTTCCTTCGCGACGCCCTGCTCGTCCCACTTCGTCTTCATCGACAGCGAGTCCTTGCCGACCGGGATGCCGATCCCGAGCGCCGGGCACAGCTCCATGCCGATCGCCTTCACCGTGTCGAACAGCGCGGCGTCCTCGCCGGCCGTGCCGCACGCGGCCATCCAGTTCGCCGACAGCTTCAGCTTATCGAGCGACGCGATCGGCGCGCTCGCGATGTTCGTGATCGCCTCGCCGACCGCCATGCGGCCCGACGCCGGCGCGTCGATCACCGCGAGCGGCGTGCGCTCGGCCATCGTCATCGCCTCGCCCTTGAAGCCCGCGTAGTCGAGCGCGGTGATCGCGCAGTCGGCCACCGGAACCTGCCACGGCCCGACCATCTGGTCGCGCACCGACGTGCCGCCCACCGAGCGGTCGCCGATCGTGATCAGGAACGACTTGCTGCCGACCGTCGGATGCTTGAGCACGTCGAGCGCGACCTGCGCGAGCGAGATGCCCGTCACGTCGACCGGCGCACGCTCGGTCGCGACGCGCGCGACGTCGCGATGCATGCGCGGCGGCTTGCCGAGCAGCACTTCCATCGGCATGTCGACCGGGAATTCGTCGGCGCCCGTCGCTTCGGCGTCGACCAGCTGCAGCTGGCGCTCGTCGGTCGCGACGCCGACCACGGCGAACGGGCAACGCTCACGCGCGCAGATCGCCTCGAAGCGCGGCAGGTCGGCCGGCGCGATGGCCAGCACGTAGCGCTCCTGCGCTTCGTTCGACCAGATCTCGCGCGGCGACAGGCCCGACTCCTCGAGCGCGACCTTGCGCAGCTCGAAGCGCGCGCCCTTGCCCGCGCCGTCGACGATCTCGGGGAACGCGTTCGACAGGCCGCCCGCGCCGACGTCGTGAATGCTCAGGATCGGGTTTTCCGCGCCGAGCTGCCAGCAGCCGTTGATGACTTCCTGCGCGCGCCGCTCGATTTCCGGGTTGCCGCGCTGCACCGAGTCGAAGTCGAGTTCGGCGGTGTTCGCGCCAGTCGCCATCGAGCTCGCCGCGCCGCCGCCCATGCCGATGCGCATGCCGGGGCCGCCGATCTGGATCAGCAGCGAACCCGCCGGCACGTCGTGCTTGTGCGTGTGTTGATCGGCGATGTTGCCGAGGCCGCCCGCGATCATGATCGGCTTGTGATAGCCGCGCACCGTGCCGCCGACGTTCTGCTCGTACACGCGGAAGTAGCCGCCGAGGTTCGGACGGCCGAACTCGTTGTTGAACGCGGCGCCGCCGAGCGGGCCGTCGATCATGATCTGCAGCGGCGACGCGATCCGGTCCGGACGACCGTACGGGCCGTGCTGCTCGTTCGGGTTGCGCTCGCCGACCGGCTGCGCCGCATCGCGGGCGTTTTCCCACGGCTGGCGTGCGTCCGGCAGATCGAGGTTCGACACCGTGAAGCCGGTCAGCCCGGCCTTCGGCCGCGCGCCGCGGCCGGTCGCGCCTTCGTCGCGGATCTCGCCGCCCGCGCCGGTCGCCGCGCCGGGGAACGGCGAGATCGCCGTCGGATGGTTGTGCGTCTCGACCTTCATCAGCGTGTGCGTGAGCTCGGTATGGCGGCCATACCGTTCGCCCGGCTCGCCGGCCGCGCCCGCGCCGCGCGGGAACCAGCGCTCCGCTTCGGCGCCGACCATGATCGACGAGTTGTCCGAATACGCGACGATCGTGCCCTGCGGGCTCAGCTTCTCGGTGTTGCGGATCATCGCGAACAGCGACATGTCCTGCGCTTCGCCGTCGATGGTCCACTGCGCGTTGAAGATCTTGTGACGGCAGTGCTCGCTGTTCGCCTGCGCGAACATCATCAGCTCGACGTCGGTCGGGTTGCGCTCGAGCTTGCGGAACGCGTCGACCAGGTAGTCGATCTCGTCGTCGGCGAGCGCGAGGCCCAGCTCGGCGTTCGCCCGCTCGAGCGCCGCGCGGCCGGCGCCCAGCACGTCGACGGTCGCGAGCGGCTTGGCCGGCAGTTCGTCGAACAGATGCCGCGCGTCGTCGCGCGCGGCGACCACGCTCTCGGTCATCCGGTCATGCAGCGCCGCGGCGACGGCCGCACGCGCGTCGTCGGACAGCGCCTTCTTGCCGCCGAGCAGGCCCGACTTCAGCGTCACCGTGAATTCGACGCCGCGCTCGATGCGGCGCACCTGCACGAGGCCGCAGTGCTGCGCGATGTCGGTCGCCTTGCTGGCCCACGGCGAAACCGTGCCGAAGCGCGGCAGCACGACGAAGGTCTCCGTCGTGCCCTTCTCGGCCGCCGGCTCGAACGGCGCGCCGTAGTGCATCAGCGCGTCGATGCGCGCGCTGTCGTCGGCCGACAGCGGCTCGGACGCATTGACGAAGTGCAGGAACTGGCCGCGCACGGCGACGATGTTGGCGTCGATCTGCCTGAGCGTGTCGAGCAGACGGGTTTGACGGAAATCGGAGAGGGCCGAAGCGCCGGGAAAACACGAGAAGTGAGCCATGGGCTGGACTGACGTCGATGAGTCGCGCGAGGTGGCGACGTGTGGCGAAAGGAAGGCCGTAATTATACCCGGAAGTCGGCCCCCGGACCGGCCGATCGGCACGGGCAGCCCACCGCGACGGCGCTTCGGCCGCGGCCGGGCCTGCCGGGCCGCCGGGCGGGCCCGGCCGGCCCGCTGGACGCGCGGCCGCGCCCGGTTGGCGGAACTGGACGGCGCGTACGCGCCGGTTGCCGCGATTTTGGCGCTATCATTCCCGGTTCCCCGGGCCGGCGGCCCGTCAGCGAATTCTCATCGGGCGGCGCGTGCCGCCGTCATCGAAGCAATCCATGGATGTCATCGTCATCGGCGGCGGAATCAGCGGCGTCGCCACCGCCTACCAGCTGCGTGCGGCCGGCCATCGCGTGTGTGTGGTCGAACGTCACGCGACCGTCGCGCAGGGCGCCACCTACGGCGACGGCGGCACGCTGCTGCCGAGCCCGCTCGACGTCTGGTTCGGCCCGACCTTCATGCGCCAGCGCCAGCCGCGCGACACCGGCATCCTGTACAAGCCCGGCTTCAACGGCGGCGTGCGCCGCTTCGTCAAGCAGCTCGCGGCGCTGCGCGAGCCCGACGCGTTCGCCGCGCAGTACGGGCGGCTGCGTCCGCTGATCGACGCGGCGCGCGACACCGTCGCCGACATCGAGGCGCGCCTGCAGCTCGAATACGAACAGAAATCGGGCGTGCTGCACGTCGTGCGCGACGCGCGCGACTGGGACGCGCTGCAGCCCGCGCTCGACCTGCTGCGGACGCTCGACCAGCCATACCGCGTGCTCGACGCCGACGCCTGCGCGGCGCTCGAGCCGTCGGTGCCGGCCGAGCCGAGCTGCGCGGGCGGCGTGCTGTTCGAGACGGAGCGCACCGGGAATTGCCCGCTGTTCGCGAAACTGGTCAAGCAGGCGCTCGACGAGCACGGCGTGCAGTTCCGCTTCGGCGCGGAAGTTGCCGCGATCCGCGCCGACGCCGGGCGCGCCGCGGTCGAGCTCGCGCCGGCCGACGGCCGGCATGCGGCGAACGCGCGCGAGGTCGACGTGATTTCGGCCGACGCAGTCGTGGTCGCCGCCGGCGCCGGCAGCCTGCCGTTGCTGGCGCGCCTCGGCTGGCGGCTGCCGCTGCATCCGGTGCGCGTCCATACGCTGACCGCGCCGGTCGCATACGAAGAACATGCGCCGCACCTGTGCGTCGTCGACGCGATCAAGCGGATCTCGATCACGCGCACGCAGCAGCGGCTGCGCGTGGGCGGCGGCGCCGTCCTGCAAAGCAGCGCCGACACCGCGAAACCGCTGCCGGAGCCGCTGTCGGAAGCCGCGCTCGCCCTGCTCGGCCAGGCCGTTCACGACTGGGTGCCGGGCGCCGCGCGGATCTCGGCCGCGCTGTCGTGGCAAGGCACGCAGCTGCTGTCGCCGGACGGCCTGCCGGTCGTCGGTCCGACCGCGCATCCGCGCGTATTCGTCAACTTCGGGCACGGCCCGGCCGGTTGGGCGCTCGCGTGCGGCTCTGCTAAAGTGGTGACCGACTATCTCGGCGGCGCCGCGCAGCAATGGCCCGCCGACACGCTCGCGGCGCTCGGCGCCGCACGCTTCACGACCTGACCGCCGCGGGCCGACGTCCGGGGCGGCTCCTTGCTCCGCACCACGACCCCGCGATGACCACCACTGCCCACCCGCCCCTCGCCGCCGCTCCGATCGCCCTGCTGCGCGTCGCCGATCTGCGCGCCGCCGAAGCCGCCGCGACGGCCACGCTGCCGCCGCATACGCTGATGGCGCGCGCCGGCGCGGCCGCCGCCCGCTGGCTGTCCGAACGAATGACCGACGATGAACGCCCGGTGTGGTTCGCGGTCGGCCCCGGCAACAACGGCGGCGACGCGCTGGTGGCCGCCGCGCAGCTGCAGCAGCTCGGCGTCGCGACCCACGCCTGGATGCCCGTGACCGTGAAGCCGGACGACGCACAATGGGCGCTCGGGCTGGCGCGCGCGGCCGGCGTGCCGCTGTCGACCGAGCCGCCCGCTTCGCTCGACGATTACGCATGGGTAGTCGACGGATTGTTCGGGATCGGCCTGGCGCGCGCGCTCGACGGCCCGTTCGCCGCCCAGGCCGAGCGCATCGCCGCGCACGCGCGCAGCGGCGGCCGGGTGCTCGCGCTCGACGTGCCGAGCGGGCTCGACAGCGACACCGGGCGCATCGTCGGCGCCGGCGCCGCGGTCGTCGCCACACATACGCTCACCTTCATCGGCGCGAAGCCGGGCCTTTACACGGGCGACGGCCGCGACCTCGCCGGCGCCATCGAGATCGCGTCGCTCGACGTCGCGCCGCCGGCTGCGCCGGCCGTCGTGCTGAACGCGCCCGCGCGGTTCGCCGCCGCCCTGCCCGCGCGCGCGTTCGCGTCGCACAAGGGCACGTTCGGCAGCCTCGCGGTGATCGGCGGCGACACGGGCATGTGCGGCGCGCCGATCCTCGCCGCGCGCGCGGCGCTGTTCGCCGGCGCCGGCAAGGTGCACGTGGGCTTTCTCGGCACCGGCGCGCCGCCGTACGACCCGCCGTTTCCCGAGCTGATGCTGCATCCGGCGGACGGCGTCGATCTCGATGCGATGTCCGCGATCGCCGCCGGATGCGGCCTCGGCACCCGCGACGCGGCGGCCGCGCTCGTGCGCCGCGTGCTCGCGCACGGCGCCGCGACGCTGCTCGACGCCGATGCGCTGAACCTCGTCGCGACGCACGCCGATCTCGCGGCCGCCGTCGCCGCGCGCGACGGCGCGTGCGTGCTGACGCCGCATCCGCTCGAGGCCGCACGGCTGCTCGGCAGCGACACCGCGTCGGTGCAGCACGACCGGCTGGCCGCGGCGCAGGCGCTCGCCGCCCGCTATGCAAGCATCGTCGTCCTGAAGGGTTCGGGCACGGTGATCGCCGCACCCGACGGACGCCTGACGATCAACCCCACCGGCAACGCGGCGCTCGCGACGGGCGGCACCGGCGACGTGCTCGGCGGCCTGATCGGCGCGCTGCTCGCGCAACGTGTCGCGCCGTACGAAGCGGCGCTGGCCGGCGTCTACCTGCACGGTCTCGCGGCCGACACGCTGACCGCGAGCGGCACGGGCCCGGCCGGCCTCACCGCCGGCGAGCTCGCGCCGATGGTGCGCACGCTGATCAATCGCCTTTTTTACCCGTCGCCGCGCGCGGACATATAACGCCGCTATACTGGGTGCCCCGCCGCACGGCGGGCCCGCTCGTCCGCCGGCCTCGCGATCGCGATGCGCCGGCGCGGCATTCCTCCCGATTCACGCTTCACTCGAACCGCCATGACGCTGAATTCGCTCCCCGCCTGGACTGCCCTCCAATCCCACTTCGCCGAGATCCGCCATGCGCGGCTGCGCGACTGGTTCGCACCCGAAAACGATCGCGCGCCGACCCGCGCCGAACGCTTCACGATCGCCGGCGGCGGCCTCGCCGCCGATTTCTCGAAGAACCGCATCAACGACGACACGCTGCGCCTGCTCGTGCAACTGGCGCGCGACACACGCGTCGAAGCGCGCCGCGACGCGATGTTCGCCGGCGACGTCGTCAACCCGACGGAAGGCCGCGCCGCATTGCATACGGCGCTGCGCGCGACCGATCCGAACGCACCGTTCCACGCGCAGGTCAGCGCCGAACGCGCGAAGATGGCGAGCTTCGCGCGCGCCGTGCGCAGCGGCGCGTGGACGGGCCATACCGGCAAGCGCATCCGCCACGTGATCAATATCGGCATCGGCGGCTCGGATCTCGGGCCGAAGATGGTCACGCACGCGCTGCATCACGTCGCGACGCCGGACATCTCGACCCACTTCGTGTCGAACGTCGACGGCGCCGATCTCGCGCGCGTGCTCGAGCAGGTCGATCCGGAAGAAACGCTCGCGATCATCGTGTCGAAAACCTTCACGACGCTCGAGACGATGACGAACGCACGCTCGCTGCGCGACTGGTTCATCGCGCGCGGCTGCCCCGAGGATGCGCTCGCGAAGCACTTCGTCGGCGTGTCGGCGAACCCGTCCGAAGTCGTCAGGTTCGGCATCGCGGCGGACAACGTGTTCGAAATGTGGGACTGGGTCGGCGGCCGCTATTCGCTGTGGTCGGCGGTCGGCCTGTCGACCATGATTGCGGTCGGGCCCGACCAGTTCGACGAACTGCTCGCCGGCGCGAACGACATGGACCGCCATTTCCGCGAAGCGCCGCTCGAGCGCAACCTGCCCGTGCTGCTGGGCATGATCGGCATCTGGTATCGCAACTTCTTCGGCTCGCAGAGCTATCTCGTCGCGCCGTATTCGGAAGCGCTGCACTACCTGCCGTCGTATCTGCAGCAGCTCGAGATGGAGAGCAACGGCAAGTCGGCGCGCCTGGACGGCACCTTCGTCGACTACCCGACGTCGGCCGTCACGTGGGGCGAGCCGGGCACCAACGGCCAGCACGCGTTCTTCCAGATGCTGCATCAGGGCCCGACGATCGTGCCGATCGACTTCATCGCGGTGCTGACGCCCGAGCATCCGCTCGCGAGCCATCATCCGAAGCTGCTCGCGAACTGCTTCGCGCAGAGCGAAGCGCTGATGCTCGGCCGCTCGCTCGACGAAGCGCGCAAGATCGCCGGCCCCGGCGAGGAAGCGCTCGCGCCGCATCTGACGTTCCCCGGCAACCGGCCGACGACGACGCTGCTGGTCGACGCGCTGACGCCGCGCACGCTCGGCGCGCTGATCGCGCTGTACGAGCACAAGGTGCTCGTACAGGCGACGGTGTGGGATATCAATCCGTTCGATCAATGGGGCGTCGAGCTCGGCAAGATCCTCGGCAAGGTGGTCGAAGCCGATTTGTCGGCCGACTCGGTCGATCCCGCGAAGCACGACTCGTCGACGACCGCGCTGATCGAACGCGCACGCGCCGCGCTCAAGCGCTGACGTCATCGCCTGCGCGCGTACCGGCAGCACCGGGGCTCAGCGCCTCGGTGCGGCCGGCGCGCGTTCAGGCGCCGCTTTGGGCAGTATGGGGCACGACGATGCGTCCGGCTTCGATCGTCACCGTCGTGGTACAGCGCCGGGCGAGCTCGGCGTCGTGCGTGACGAGCACGAGCGTCGCGCCGTGCGTGCGGTTCAGCTCGAACATCAAGTCGATGACCGCGTGGCCGGTGGCCGCGTCGAGGCTGCCGGTCGGCTCGTCGGCGAACAGGATCGCCGGCTGCGTGACGAACGCGCGCGCGAGCGCGACGCGCTGCTGCTCGCCGCCGGACAGCAGCTTCGGATAATGTGCGGTGCGCTCGCCGAGGCCGACCTGCACGAGCAGCGCGCGCGCACGAGCGGCTGCGTCGCGCGCGCTGATGCCGCCCTGTAGTTCGAGCGGCAACATCACGTTTTCGAGCGCCGTCAGATGCGGCATCAGCTGGAACGATTGGAACACGAACCCGACTGCGCCGCTGCGCAGCGCGGCGCGCTCGTCCTCGTCGAGTTGCTCGAGCGCGCGGCCGAGCAGGCGAACCGTCCCGCTCGTCGCGCTGTCCAACCCGGCGAGCAGGCCTAGCAGCGTCGACTTGCCCGACCCCGACGCGCCGACGATCGCGAGGCTGCTGCCGGGACGCACGGCCAGCGTGATGCCGTCGAGTATCGTCAGCTCGCCGCTTGCGTCGGCGACCCGCTTGCACACGTCTCGGACTTCGATGATCGGATCGGTAATCTTGAACATGGACACGACATTCCGCTGGAAAAGGCGCACGGCGCTCGCCGCGCTGCTGGCTACATTGTGCGCAGCGACCGTGCCCGCGCGCGCGGCGAGCGCCGCGCCGGCCGCACCTGAGGGCCGGCCCACGCTCGTCGTGCTCGGCGACAGCCTGTCGGCCGAGTACGGGCTGCCGCGCGACACCGGCTGGGTGGCGTTGCTGCGGCAACGGCTCGCGACCGAGCGAATCGATTATAGCGTTGCGAACGCAAGCGTCAGCGGCGACACCACGAGCGGCGGACGCGCGCGATTGCCCGCCGTGCTGCAACGGCTCAAGCCGTCGATCGTCATCGTCGAGCTCGGTTCGAACGATGCGCTGCGCGGCGTGCCGGTCGCGACGACCGAACAGAATCTGCGCGACATCATCGCCGCTGCGCGACGCGCGCATGCGCAGGTCGTACTGGTCGGCATGTACGTGCCGCCGAATTACGGGCCCGACTACACGCAGAAATTCCACGCGGTCTATACGCGCCTGTCGAAGCAACTCGGCGTGCCGCTCGTGCCGTTCCTGCTGGCCGGCATCGAGAACAAGCCGGAGATGTTCCAGTCGGACCAGATGCATCCCGGCGAGCAAGCGCAGCGGGTTCTGCTCGACAACGTCTGGCCGACGCTGAAGCCGCTGCTCGGCAAGCCGCGCGGTTGAGCGGCGCGGTCGCTGGCGCGGTCGCGACCGCGATCGCCCAAATGCAAGAAGCCCCGCGGATGCGGGGCTTCTTGTCGTTGTGAGCCTGACCGGCGAGCGAGGCGTTTCGCTTGCCGGCGGCCGAGCGGCGCTTCGACGCGCCGCCGCCGTCGGCTCAGTTAGTTGCCGCTGTCCTGCGACGGGCTCTGCGTGGTGCCGTACAGCTTGACCTTCGAGCGATCGCGCAGCGCGGCGAGATACGCCTCGCCTTCGCTTTGCGCTTCGACCTGCGCCATCTGCTGCTGCGCGGCCGCGAGCTGCTGCGGATCGACGGCCGTGCCCGGAATCACCGCGTTCACGCGATAGATCGCGTAGCCTTCGGCACCGAGATCGACGCCGACGTACGCCGGCAGCGTCTTCGAATCGACCTTGTAGACGGCGCTCAGCGCGGCCGGCGTCAGCCCCTGCGATTGCGTGCGCGACACCTTCTGCGCGGGCGTGAAGCCGTCGGTGGACTTCGACTTCTGCAGCTCGGCGAGCTTCGCCGCGCCGTCCTTCCTCGCGAGCTCGGCCGCCTGCTCGGCGACCACCTTCTGACGCACCACGTCCTTGATCGCGTCGAGCGCCGGCACGGCGGCCGGCTTGTAGTCGACCACGTGCGCCGAGATCAGCGTGTTGTTGCCCACGTCGACCGCCTGCGTGTTGTTGCGGCTCTTCACCGAATCGCTCGCGAACACGGCCGCGAGGAACTTCGGATTGTTCAGCGGGCTCGTCGGCGGCAATTGCGGATTCGGCGTCGGCGTGACGGTGGCCGTCTGGATCGTCAGCTTGTACTTGTCGGCGGCCGGTTGCAGCGACTTCGCCTTTTCGTAGACGGTCGACGTGAAGCCTTCCGCGTTGTCCGTGAAGGCCTTCGCTGCGTACTGCTGCTTCAGGTCGACTGCGATCTGATCCTTCACGTCCGCGAACGGCTTGACCACCGACGGCTTCACTTCGGTCGCCTTCAGGATGTGGAAGCCGAGGTCCGACTCCACGACACCGCTCACCTCGCCCTGCTTCAGCGCGAACGCGGCATCGTCGAACGCCTTGCCGCCCGCCGTCGAGCCGCGCGTGATGAAGCCGAGATCGCCGCCCTTCGCCGCCGACGGCGCGTCCTGCGAGCTCTTCTGCGCGATTTGCGCGAACTGGTCGGGATGCGCCTTCACGTCGGCCAGCAGCTGCTCGGCCTTCGCCTTCGCGGCAGCCTTGTCGGCTGCGCTTGCGTTGCTCGCCGCGGCGATGAAGATGTGGCTGATGCGCACCTGCGCTTCCGAGCGGAAGTGCGTCGGGTTGTCGTCGTAGAACTTCTTGATGTCGGCGTCGGTCGGCTGCGCGCTCGCGGCGGCCGCGGCCGGCGAATAGACCAGATACTGGATCGTCGCGGTTTCCGGCGTCGCGAAGCTCTGCTTGTGCGCGTCGTAGTAGGCGGTGAGCTGCGCGTCGGTCGGCTGCACCTTCGCCGCGAAGTCGCTCGACTTCAGCACGAGCGCCTGCACTTCACGTTGCTGCGCGGCGAGTTCCGACAGGCGTTGGGCCGGGCCCTTCGGCGTGAACGCGCTCGACACGATGCTCGCGGGAATCTGTTGGAGCGCGAGGCTGTAGCGCACACGTTCCTGATACTGCTCGGGCGTCATGCCCTGGAACGACAGCAGCTGCGCGTAGCGCTGGACGTCGATCGTACCGTCGGGCTTCTTCAGCGACGCGATCATCGGGTCGCTCATCAGTGCGTCGCGCACCGCGTTGTCGGACGCGGTCAGATGCAGGCGCTGCGTTTCGTCGGCGAGCACGCGCTGCTGGATCAGGCCGTCGAGCACCTGCTTGCGATGCTCCGGCGTATCGAACATCTTGATGTCGAACTGCCCGCCGAGCGCCTGGCGCGCCTGGTCGATCTGCTGGCGGAACGCGCCGTCGAATTCGACCCGCGTGATCTTGTGTCCGTTGACCGCTGCGACGTTCGCGCTGTCGTCGAAGAAGCCGCGGAAACCTTGGATCCCGACGAAACCCAGCCCCGGCAACACGATGAGGAGCAGGAGCGCCATCATCAGGCGCTGGTGATTACGGAAGAAATCGAGCATGCGTGACGGGAAAATTGGACAAAACGACCGATATTACAACATACGGGGTGGGACGGGAAAAATCGCAGGCGTGCGGACGGCGTTGCCAATTAAAAAGCCCGCTCAAGGCGAGCTTCTTCATCTTCTGGGGGGAGCGGACGGGACTCGCCTACATCCCGCAGGCCGCGGTTGCGCGCGCACGCAACCCTTCGCGTCCCGCCGGAAGCCGCGCAGGCGGCTTCCTCCGCTCCACAGTCACGTGCCCGCATGCGGGCACCGCCGAAAATAAAAATGAAAAAGCCCGCACGAGGCGGGCTTTTTCATTTTCTGGCGGAGCGGACGGGACTCGAACCCGCGACCCCCGGCGTGACAGGCCGGTATTCTAACCGACTGAACTACCGCTCCTTGGTCTGGCTGAATCGTGAAACTGGTGGGTGCTGAGGGGTTCGAACCCCCGACCTACGCCTTGTAAGGGCGCCGCTCTACCAGCTGAGCTAAGCACCCGTTTCCGATTCTTTCTAGTTGCGATCTGCGTTTCGGCATCAACAACCAGCGAGCCTGCGAGTTTAATTCATTCCAGATCACTTTGCCAAGCCCACGCGCGAAATTTTTCGACGCGGCGCGCAAGCACGATACCGACGCAGATAAAAAAACCCGCGGACACGCCGCGGGTTTTCGTCGATCGCCGTCAGCGACGGCGTTCAGGTTCTCAGTGCTTGACCACTTCCGTCGAGCCGGCATCCTTCGCCGCCTCGCCGACCGGTGCCGCAGCCTTCGCCTCTTCTTCCGGCGGCAGCGGAGTCGGCGCACGTTCGAGCGCGAGTTCGAGCACCTTGTCGATCCAGCGGACCGGCACGATTTCGATCGCGTTCTTCACGTTGTCCGGAATGTCGGCGAGATCCTTCACGTTCTCTTCCGGGATCAGCACGAGCTTGATGCCGCCGCGATGCGCAGCCAGCAGCTTCTCCTTCAGCCCGCCGATCGGCAGCACCTCGCCACGCAGCGTGATCTCGCCCGTCATCGCGACGTCGGCACGCACGGGAATACCCGTCAGCACCGACACCAGCGCGGTCGTCATCGCACCGCCGGCAGACGGACCGTCCTTCGGCGTCGCGCCTTCCGGCACGTGGATGTGAATGTCCTGCTTCTCGAACGCTTCGTCCTTGATGCCGAGACGACGCGAACGCGAGCGCACGACCGAACGCGCTGCCTCGACCGACTCCTTCATCACGTCGCCGAGCGAACCGGTGCGTATCACATTGCCCTTGCCCGGCATCACCGCGGCTTCGATCGTCAGCAGATCGCCGCCGACTTCCGTCCACGCGAGGCCCGTCACCTGACCGACCTGGTTTTCCTTCGCCGCGAGGCCGAAGTCGTACTTGCGCACGCCGAGGAACGTATCGAGATTCTCGCCATCGACCTTGATCGCGCCCGACGCCTTCTTCAGCAGCAGCATCTTCACGACCTTGCGGCAGATCTTCGACACTTCCCGCTCGAGCGAACGCACACCGGCTTCGCGCGTGTAGTAGCGGATGATGTCGCGGATCGCCTGCTCGGTGACCTCGATCTCGCCGTCCTTCAGACCGTTGTTCTTCTTCTGCTTCGGCAGCAGGTAACGCTGCGCGATGCTGACCTTCTCGTCTTCCGTATAGCCCGACAGACGAATCACTTCCATCCGGTCGAGCAGCGGCGGCGGGATGTTCAGCGAGTTCGACGTCGCGACGAACATCACGTCCGACAGATCGAAGTCGACTTCGATGTAGTGGTCGGCGAACGTGTGGTTCTGTTCCGGATCGAGCACTTCGAGCAGCGCCGACGACGGATCGCCGCGGAAATCCATCCCCATCTTGTCGACTTCGTCGAGCAGGAAGAGCGGATTGCGCACGCCGACCTTCGCCAGGCTCTGCAGGATCTTGCCCGGCATCGAGCCGATGTAGGTGCGGCGGTGACCGCGGATCTCGGCTTCGTCACGCACGCCGCCGAGCGCCATCCGGACGAACTTGCGGTTCGTCGCACGCGCGATCGACTGGCCGAGCGACGTCTTGCCGACGCCCGGAGGCCCGACGAGACACAGGATCGGCGCCTTCACCTTGTCCACGCGCTGTTGCACCGCGAGGTACTCGAGAATGCGTTCCTTCACCTTTTCGAGGCCGAAGTGATCCTCGTCGAGCACCTGCTCGGCGTTCGACAGGTCGTTGTTGACCTTGCTCTTCTTGCGCCACGGCAGGCCGATCAGCGTGTCGATGTAGTTGCGCACGACGGTCGCTTCCGCGGACATCGGCGACATCAGCTTCAGCTTCTTGAGCTCGGCGTCGGCCTTCTTCTTGGCTTCCTTCGGCATGCGCGCGGCGTTGATGCGCTTCTCGAGTTCCTCGAGATCCGCACCCTCTTCGCCTTCGCCCAGTTCCTTCTGGATTGCCTTGACCTGCTCGTTCAGGTAGTACTCGCGCTGGCTCTTTTCCATCTGACGCTTCACGCGCCCGCGGATGCGCTTTTCGACCTGGAGAATGTCGATCTCGGCTTCGAGCTGCGCGAGCAGGTGCTCGAGACGCTCGATGACCGGGAACATCTCGAGGATGTGCTGCTTCTGGTCGAGTTTGAGCGGCAGACGCTCGGCGATCATGTCCGCGAGACGGCCTGCTTCGTCGATGCCCGACAGCGACGTGAGGATCTCCGGCGGGATCTTCTTGTTCAGCTTCACGTACTGGTCGAACTGCGACACGATCGCGCGGCGCAGCGCTTCCGTTTCCGCGCTGTCGGCATGATCGGGCTCGAGCGGCATCACTTCGCAGGAGAACTGCGTCTCCTGCTCTTCGATGGACAACGCCTTCGCGCGCTGCAGCCCCTCGACGAGCACCTTCACGGTGCCGTCCGGCAGCTTCAGCATCTGCAGAATGTTGGCGATACAGCCGACCTCATACATGTCCTTCTCGGTCGGCTCGTCCTTGGCCGCGGTTTTCTGCGCGACGAGCATGATGTGCTTGCCGCCTTCCATCGCTGCTTCGAGGGCCTTGATCGATTTCGGCCGGCCCACGAAGAGCGGAATCACCATGTGCGGGAAAACGACGACATCCCGCAGCGGCAGCAGCGGGAGCGTGATGCGTTCCGGCGGAAGAAGTTGGGTGCCTGACATTTCATTTCCCCATGAGTGGAATCAATTGTTCGGTAATTGAGGCCGCCACAACGAATTGCAAGCCTTCAAGTGCGGGAAATATTCGGTAAGAAAGTAACCACCGCGTATCGAGTCAGAGTTACCCACAAGATAAACGAAAAAAAGCCGCCCACGGTCTCATGAACGGCCTTTTTCGCAGAACATCGTCGGCAAGCCGGTCAGTTCGAACCCGCCACCTTCGGCGTGTCCTCATAGATCAACAAAGGCTTGCCGTCGCCATCGATGACGTTCTCGTCGATGATGACCTTGCTGACCCCTTTCATCGTGGGCAGCTCGTACATCACGTCCAGCAACGCCTGTTCGATGATCGAACGCAAACCGCGCGCGCCGGTCTTGCGGCGGATCGCCTTGCGGGCGACTGCCTGCAACGCGGCCGGCCGGATTTCCAGCTCGACGCGCTCCATCGCGAACAGCTTGTGATACTGCTTGACGAGCGCGTTCTTCGGCTCGACGAGGATCTTCATCAGCGCGGCTTCGTCGAGCTTGCCGAGCGTCGCCACCACCGGCAGACGGCCGATCAATTCGGGGATCAGACCGAATTTGATCAGGTCTTCCGGTTCGGTCTCGCGCAGCACTTCGCCGGCGTCGCGTTCCTGCTTGCTCTTGACCGACGCGCCGAAGCCGATGCCCGTCTTTTCGGTACGGTCGGTGATCACCTTCTCGAGACCGTCGAACGCGCCGCCGCAGATGAACAGGATGTTGGTCGTGTCGACCTGGATGAAATCCTGGTTCGGATGCTTGCGGCCGCCCTGCGGCGGTACCGACGCCATCGTGCCTTCGACCAGCTTCAGCAGCGCCTGCTGAACGCCCTCGCCCGACACGTCGCGCGTGATCGACGGGTTGTCCGACTTGCGGCTGATCTTGTCGATTTCGTCGATGTAGACGATCCCGCGCTGCGCCTTGTCGACCTCGTAGTTGCAGTTCTGCAACAGCTTCTGGATGATGTTCTCGACGTCCTCGCCGACGTAGCCGGCTTCGGTCAGCGTCGTCGCGTCGGCGATCACGAACGGCACGTTCAGCAACCGCGCGAGCGTCTGCGCGAGCAGCGTCTTGCCGGAGCCCGTCGGGCCGATCAGCAGGATGTTGCTCTTCGACAGCTCGACGTCGTCCTTCTTGTCGAGATGCTTCAGCCGTTTGTAGTGGTTGTAGACGGCCACCGCGAGGATCTTCTTCGCGCGCTCCTGGCCGATCACGTACTGATCGAGGATGTCGCGAATTTCCTGCGGGCTCGGCAGATCCGACCGGGACAGGCTGGCCTCGACGCCGGCCGCAGCGGCCTCGTCGCGAATGATCTCGTTGCAGAGGTCGATGCACTCATCGCAGATGAACACCGACGGACCCGCGATGAGTTTCTTCACCTCATGCTGGCTCTTGCCGCAAAACGAGCAATACAACAGCTTCTCGCTGTTCGAACCTTTTTTGTCCGCCATGAATGTAGAGCCTCCGGACAGGTAAATGACATGATACGCCGATTGCTCCGAACGCCGCGCCTAGGGCGCGACCGGAGCCGGCCGGATGCGCTTGCCGCAGATGCTCAGGGGCGCCGGACAGTGCGGGGGCGCCGCGAATCGGGGCGGCACCCCACTTCAGCTCACGGGCGCTTCAACAGCACCTGGTCGATCAGCCCGTACGCCTTCGCGTCGTCGCTCGACATGAAGTTATCACGGTCGGTGTCGCGCGCGATGCGCTCGACGTCCTGGCCCGTGTGCTGCGCGAGCAGGTTGTTCAACCGTTCCTTCAGGTACAGGATTTCGCGTGCCTGAATTTCGATATCCGACGCCTGGCCGCGCGCGCCGCCGAGCGGCTGGTGGATCATCACACGCGAGTTCGGCAGCGCAAAGCGCTTGCCCTTCGCGCCCGACGCGAGCAGGAACGCGCCCATGCTGGCCGCGAGGCCCATGCAGAGCGTCGACACGTCTGGCTTGATGAACTGCATCGTGTCGTAGATCGCCATGCCGGCCGACACCGAGCCGCCCGGGCTGTTGATGTAGAGGCTGATGTCCTTGTCGGGATTCTCGCTCTCCAGGAACAGCAGTTGCGCGACCACGAGGTTCGCCGTCTGGTCGTTGACTTCGCCGACCATGAACACCAGGCGCTCCTTCAGGAGACGCGAATAGATATCGTACGAACGCTCGCCGCGGCCGCTCGTTTCGACGACGATCGGCACCAGCCCCAGCGCTTGCGCCTCGAAACCCTGCGGCGCATTCGAAGCAAGCATGTCCAGCAATTCAGCGCGAGTGATCATTCAATGAACCTTGTTCGATTGGAAAATTGAACGGAGGGAAGCCGCCCGCTCAATTGCCATATTAATGGCAACCGTGCGCTTGACGTAAAAACGGCGTGCGGGCCGTCGCTCCGACAGCCGGCACGCCGCTAGAGCGACACTTACGCTTGCGCCGATGCGCTCGCGAGTGCCTCGAAGCTCACTTCCTTGTCCGTCACCTTTGCCTTGCCCAGTACGAACTCGACGACGTTGCTTTCAACGACGAACGCTTCCATCTCGGCGAGGCGCTGCTGGTTGGAATAATACCAGCGGACCACTTCCTTCGGGTCTTCGTAGCTCTTCGCGAACTCGTCGACTTCGGCGCGGATCTGTTCCGGCTTCGCTTCGAGGCCGTTGGCCTTCACCAGTTCGGCCAGCACGAGGCCCAGCTTGACGCGACGCTCGGCCTGCTCGGCGAACATCTCGGCCGGGATCGGTGCGTCCTTCGCGTTCGGCACGCCGCGCTGGGCGAGATCCTGACGCGCCATTTCGACGAGGCGTTGCTGATCCTGCTCGATCAGCGCCTTCGGCACGTCGAGTTCGGAAATCTTCAGCAGCGCGTCCATCACCTGGTTCTTGACGATCGACTGCGTGCGACGCTTGGCTTCGCGCTCGAGGTTTTCCTTGATCTCGGCGCGCATCTTCGTCAGGTCGCCGTCTTCGATGCCGAGCGACTTCGCGAATTCGGCGTCGATTTCCGGCATGTGCGGCCATTCGATCTTCTTCATCGTGACCGTGAATTGCGCCGTCTTGCCCGCCACGTCCTTGCCGTGGTAGTCGTCCGGGAACTTCAGATCGAACGTGCGCGCTTCGCCGACCTTCAGGCCGAGCGCCGCGGTTTCGAATTCCGGCAGCATGCGGCCTTCGCCGAGCACGAACGGGAAGTCTTCGGCCGTGCCGCCCTGGAACGCGACGTCGTCGATCTTGCCGACGAAGTCGACCGTCACACGGTCGCCGTTCTTCGCTGCGGTGTCCGCGCCGCCGTCGCCGTGCTCGCCGGCTTCGCCGCGTGCGTGGTAGTGCACGCGCTGCTTGCGCAGGATGTCCAGCGTGCGGTCGATCTCGGCGTCGCCGATCGACGTCGTCGAGCGCTCGACTTCAGCCGTCGCCAGATCGCCGATCTTCACTTCCGGGTACACCTCGAACGTCGCATCGAACGCGTATGCGTCCTCGGCCTGCTCCTGCTTCGGCTCGAAGCTCGGCTGGCCTGCGACGCGCAGGTTTTCCGCGCGGCTGATCGTGAAGAATTCCTGGCCGATCTTGTCGCTCAGCACTTCCGCCTCGACCTGACCCGCGTACTGCTGCGCAACCATCTTCAGCGGCACCTTGCCCGGGCGGAAACCCGGCATGCGCACGTTCTTTGCGAGTTTCTGGATACGGGCGTCGATTTCCTTCTGCACGGTGTCCTTCGGCAGGGAAATCGTCACACGGCGTTCAAGCTTGCCGAGGTTCTCAACAACGTTAGCCATGGCTTCAATCGTCCTAAAATTATTCGAGCGAATCGGGTTTTCCTTGCCGTGCCTGCCTGCAGCATGAGGTGCGTCACGCGAAGTGAGCCACATATGTGAGCCCCACATATGTGAACCCATACGTGAGCCACAAACCCACGCCGCGCCGGAGCGCCACGCCATCCCTGCACGCGCCGGATGGCTAGCGCAAGCGGCTCGGAGCACGGCTTTGGCCGGAAGAATCGACTATTCTAGCAAACAATTTTCCTCATACCGCCAGAACCCCACCAGGTACGTGAATACTCGCCGTGGTGCCCGCGCCCTTTCAGCGCAATGCGCGCGGATCGCCGCTATGCCGGCGCGCGTATCCACCGCCGGCCCGCCATCCTGTAATCTCCGATTGAAGGTGCGCCGCGCTCGCGGCCCCATTCTTCATACCAATCACGCCTTCCGGAGACACCATGCCGCAACACCCGTCCGCGCCTGTCGTCGTCATCGCGCCCGATTCGTTCAAAGGCTCGCTTTCTGCCGAGCAGGTCGCGGACGCGATCGCCACCGGCATCCGCCGCGCCCGCCCCGATGCGGTCGTGCGCTGCTGCCCGATGGCCGATGGCGGCGAAGGCACGCTCGACGCGATGCTGACCGGCGGCGGCACGCGGCGCACGTTGCGGGTGGCCGGCGCATCGCTCGCGGCGCGCGACGCGTCGGTCGGCGTGATCGACGAACGCACGGCGATCGTCGAGACGGCGGAGATCGTCGGCATCACGGACGCGATCGGCATGAGCGTGCCGGTCGATGCGCGCAGCACGCGCGGGATGGGCGAAGCGATCCGCACGCTGCTCGATGAAGGCGTGCGCCGCTTCTTCGTGGCGCTCGGCGGCAGCAGCACCAACGACGCGGGCGCCGGCCTGCTCGCGGGGCTCGGCCTGCAGTGCTTCGATGCGGGCGGTCAGCCGATCGAACCGGTGCCGGCGCGGCTCGCCGATATCGCGCGGATCGATGCGTCGGCGCTCGATCCGCGGTTGAAGGAAGCCGAATTCATCGGGATGTCCGATGTCGACAATCCGCTGACGGGCGCGCACGGCGCGACCGCCGTGTTCGGCCCGCAAAAGGGTGTGGCGCCCGCGCAGGTCGCGATGCTCGACGCGGCGCTCGGCCACTTCGCCGACCTGCTCGAGCAGGCGCTCGACCGCCGCTGCCGCGACGCGGCCGGCGCCGGCGCGGCCGGCGGCCTCGGTTTCGCGCTGCACATGCTCGGCGCGCGGTTCGAAGCCGGCGCGGAAGTCGTCGCGCGCCAGATCGGCCTCGATGCGGCACTCGCCGGCGCCGACTGGCTGATCACCGGCGAAGGCCGCTCCGACGTGCAGACGCTGCACGGCAAGGCGCCGTTCATCGCGTGCCGCCACGCGCGGGCCGCGGGCGTGCCGGCGTCGCTGCTGTCGGGCGCGATCGATCCGGCCGCGCTGACGCGGCTGTCCGAGCATTTCAGCGGGTGCTTTTCGCCGGCGCCGGGGCCGATCACGCTCGACGTGGCGATCCGCGACGCGGCGAATCTGCTCGCCAACGAAGCCGAACAGTTGACACGGCTGAAGTACGGCGCACACTGACCGTTGACCCGGGCGCGCGATACAGGAACAATCGGGCCCGCCCATTTTCTTCAGGATTCGACATGAAAGGCCGCCGCCAAGCCGGGCTCGATCAGTTTCTGACCTATCGCCTCCATGCACTCACGAAGCGATCCGATCGCGGCATCGCCGACGTGTATCGGCACAAGCTCGACATTTCGCTGCCCGAAGCGCGCGTGATCGCCGCAGTCGGCGCGTTCGGGCCGTTTTCGATCATGGAGCTCGCGCGCCACACCAACCTCGACAAGAGTCAGGCGAGCCGCGCGGCGGAGGCGCTGCTGCGCCAGGGGCTGCTCGAACGCAGCGCAAGCGACGAAGACGGGCGGATCGTGCTGATCGCGCTGACCGTCGACGGCCGCGCGCTGTATCGGAAGATCATGCCGATCGTGCGCAAGTGGAACGAAGGCTTGCTCGCGTGCCTGTCGGACAGCGAGCGCCAGACGTTCGAGCGCTTGCTCGACAAGGTCGCCACGCATGCGGCCGAGCGCGACGACTGAAACGGGCGGGTACTCACGCGATCGATTTTCACGCGCGTGTAGTGGGCCTGCGGCGGGCTGGCTTCGGATTGCGATCCACTGCCTTCGCGGCTGTTCGAGTCAATCCGCTTGTCGCCGAGTTGCATAGCCGGCTTGGCTCTTCGAAAACCCCGAAGCACTGATCGATTTCCCGAACCGCATCGCTTCGGCGTCCGTTCGTTCGCGGCGCCCTCGCCCGCTATAGCCCGCTGTTTGCCGCACGCTGGCGCAGCAAGCCGAGTACCGCGTCGCAATAAGGCGTCGGCACGCCGAGCCGGCGCCCCAACTCCGGGAACACACCGAGAATCGGCCCGATCTCCAGCGATCGCCCGGCCTCGAAATCCTGCAGCATCGACGTCTTGAACGCGCCGAGCTTGCGCGTGACGGCAATCCGCTCGGGCGCGCTCATCCCCGTATCGAGCCCGAGTTTCGCGCCGATCGCGGCCGCCTCCTCCATCATCCGCAGCGCGAGCGTCTGGGTGTACGGGTCGTCGAGCAACTGTTCGGCCGTCGAGCCCGTCAGCGCGCTGAGCGGATTCATGTTCATGTTGCCCCACAGCTTCGCCCAGATTTCGGTACGGATCGCCGGGGTCGACTCGACGTCGAAGCCGCCCGCGGCGAGCGCGGTGGCCAAGCGCGCCGCCGCTGCGTCGAGGCGCCGGTCCGGCGCGCCGACGAGCAGGCGGTTACCGCGGCCGCGACGCACGACACCGGGCGCGTCGGTGCTCGACGACAGGTGCACGACGCAGCCGATCGCCTGCGCGGGCGGCAGCACGGCCGAAACAGCGCCGGCCGGGTCGATCGCGTCGAGCGGCACGCCGTCGACCGGCCCGGCGAGACCGTGCGTGAACCACCACGGCAGCCCGTTCATCGCCGCGACGATCACCGTATCGGGCCCGACCAGCGGCGCGATGCGCGCCGCCAACGCCGGCAACGCCTGCGCCTTCAGCGCGATCACCACGTAGTCCTGCACGCCCAGCACGGCCGCATCGTCGCTCGCCCGCACCGGGACGGACGACACGACGCCGGTTTCGTCGATCACGCGCACGCCGTGCGCGTTCAACGCATCGAGCGTCGCGCCGCGCGCATAGGCGCTCACGGTCATGCCGGCTTTCGACAACGCCATCGCGAGCAAGCCGCCGATCGCGCCGACACCGACCACCGCTGCGCGCACAATCCCTGAATTCGTGTCGTTCATGAGGGGAATCCGTCTGCTGGAAGAAGACGAGCATAACGCTCGGTGGTTGTGGGTACAACGATTTGTCGAAGCGCGGTTGCGGCGAAATGGCGGGAACGGTTCGACGCGGCGTGCTGCCGGAAGCTGCTTCGTCTCCCGTCGGGGCGTGGTGGCATGCGGGCGCTTCGACGTCGCAGACGCGGCGCCCTGACCTGTGATCGTGCAGCGGCCCTGCCGGACGGGCGGGCCGCGTCGTTCGGTTCGTCACGCGCGCTGACCCACGATACACCGCCGCGATGCCTCGGCCCTTGCGCGATCCGCGCGGATGGGGTCTCCTGTGCGTTTAACCCTGCCTGGCTCAGCCGCTCTTCAGATGAACTCGTCCCCGCGCGACCCCGACAGCAACGACAAAGCGCGCCGCCAGCCATCGAAGCTGGTTCTGAATATCGTCGCCGTACTGGTCGGCCTGATCACGTTCGCGATCGGCGCGGGATGGTTGGTCTACAGCTGGATCGTCGATCGCGAAGCGCAGTATTTCGCGATTCCGCTGGTGTTCTCGGTGCCGGTGATCGTGGCGGTCGCGGTGCGCAGCTTCTGGGATTAGGCCGGCGCGGCGCGGGGATGCGGCGTGGAAATGAAAAAAGCGCTGCGATCAGAAGACCGGCAGCGCTTTTTTGCGGCGCCCCCCAAGAGTGAGGCCGGAACCGCATTCGGTTCACCTTTCCTTTACGCTATTGGGATTCAGCGAGTTCGTATTTTCTGCATGCCCCCACATGTGCCCCCGGACACTTTGACTGCAATTTGGGACAGTGATCCGGCACAACCGGCGGGGACGGCATATGAAGAACATGAAGCAATGTGGCGGCGAACCAACATGTAGCGTCGAGCCGATTCGAAATGACGTCTCGGCCGTCATTCTCCTCGGGAAGTTCGTGCGAGATGTGGTCGCAAATCCGCGAATCCCGATCGAGGTCTGCCGTGATGCCGCCATGCTTGTCCGCAGCCTGCAGCGCGAGCGGATTTAAGGATCGCCCGTGCGCTATTTCACGACCACCGACGTCGGCCAATCGATCCGAAAAGCGTTTGGCGGCTACACCCATATCCTCGTGAATCGAGGATACACGACGATCAAGCCCGTGTTCTTCAGGAGCGCGTCGATCGCCGATCTGCCCGTCTACGTGTGGGCATGGTGGGATCGAGCAAGCGATGGGCAGTTGGCGAGGTGGCGAGACCGCGGTGGCGTGCTGCTGGATCGCTACACGTATTCCGACCGGGCCGGCCCGGCGGACGTCCTCGTATTCGTGGAATGCCCGATGACGATGGACCGGCTGACCTGCTCGCACGCCAATACTGCCGAGTACACCGTGATCCCGGTCCCGCACACCTGGCGCGTACACGAGGAATGCATCGACCTGCGCACGCCGCGCGTCGAAGATCTGCGCACGATCCGGAGCGCATGCCGCGGACGACGATTGACGGACGAGCAACTTGAGTCCGAGACCGGCATTCCTCGCCAGCGCGTGACATACATGCGCAAGAGTCTGAAGCCAGTCGAAGAATGGGAACTGCGCCCGCGGTTGGCACCTGGCGCGCCCGGATTGGTACCCGCTTGATTGGATCGGGTCCGGGCGCACGGAGCCGAAGAAGGAAGCACGCGAAGAAGGTCACAAGCAATGGCACGGCCGAATCGTTCGTGAAGACCATGAAGCACAATTACGTCGCCTATATGGACAAGTCTGACGCACCAACGGCGCTCTCGCGTCTGGCTATCGCGTTCGAACACTACAATGAGCGCCACCCGCACAAAGCCCTGAAATACCGCTCGCCTCGCGAGTTCAGGCGTAATGCGGTGTCATCAACCTAACGGTGTCCGCGTGTCCTGAGTTACAGGGGCAACTCCAGGGATCGTCTACGTCATTTACGGCGACGCACGCGGCAACATCGAATTTGAAGCGCTTGCCGCTATGCCCTTCCTCATCTTTAGCGTGTCGCAGTCTGGAAGCGTGGTTGCTCGCATCCTCTCATGCCGCCCCATGAAATAGCTGGGCGAGATCAGTTACTCGGTCTACCTCGTTCATTTTCCGATGATCACGCTGGGCGTCTACCTCGGGATGATGAAGATCGCCAATCCGTACATCCGCTTTGCAGCCTTTGCTGCGGTCGTGTTGACCTTGTAGACGCTTGTATATCGCTACTTTGAACGCCCGATCTACAGACGCTATCGCGACTTGTTTGTGCCTGTAGGTTATCAGGAGGTGGGCTCTGAGCGCGTCAAAGTCTAGCGCTCGCGGACTGCATGTGAGCGGCGCGGCGCCTCGACGTTCGACACTGTCAGTCTCTCGGTCATCCGGCCGCAGGATCACGACGGGCCGCCTCTCATCGCCGAGAAATAAAGCAGCTGCCTGACGAGCGATGCGCGTATGATGAGTTGAACCGAGCACCCAATTGTAGATTGACCGCTCGCCCCTCCCCAAATCTGCGTCGCGCGCTGCTTGCGCGCCACGTTTGCCCCTCACCTCGCATCGCGCTGTGCAACGACAGCACAGTTCGAGATCGGCTCGCGCGTTGTCTTTGAGTAGCCCAAGGCTCTCGCGGCACAGCAAGTCACGACAAAAATCATCAGAAGGCGGCAAATATGAGCTGGTACTGTGAAGCGGAACGCGAATTGGTACATATCAGGCGAGCGATCGGACTACTTGAGCAAGCGCACCATGCCTTCGTCAACAAGTCGTCGGTGAACGACCCGGCGTACTGGAGAGACAAGCTCACCAAGCTCCGCACGCAGCCCGTGCGAAACAGGGTCTTCGAAATCCAAGTGGACGAGCTTTTAGGCCGCCTCGCACTGATCCAGGATCCGCATTGCCGCAAGTAGGGCGCGCTCCTTCACCTTTTCCGAGCGTACGGCCATCGAACACCTATGCTTTGATTATCACCGGGAGGAAGCCATGACCCCACACGACGTCATCACGATCTTCGAGCGGTTGAATGCCGAAGGACGGGCAGCGGTCGATCTGGACCACGCTTGTGCCGGTTTCGCTGGTTGGCTGGCGGCCACCTGGGATACATTGGGGGAAGAAGACATTGCGTTGCTGACATCGATCGGCGCAACGCTGTATCGCGAGGGCTACGGGCGGCGATACTAGGGAGCTATAGCGGCGGCGGTCAATGCTCCACGAATTGGCGCCACCGCGGATACTGCTCGAAGAATCGTTCGTCAACGACCGCCAGATACAGCGTCGGCGACTCGCGATTTGTCGTCTCCATCTGGGGAGGCCTCATCAAACGACGATCGACACTGCTGGCGACCGACCAGGCAGTGAGATCGTCGTTGAACTGGAAGACGTCTTTCGGCGGGATGTGCAGTTTGATGGCAGGCATGGCACGCTCCGGATCGCGCAACGACGCCATCATCGCGCAGCCCGCCGGATGTGAAAAGCCCCGCTCGGCACTGGCTCACGCAGGGGCGGTGGCAAGATCAGATCTCGGCAAAATATTGGTCGATCAACATCTGCCGCCCCCGGCCGAGCAACCAATCGATACCCACGCTAGCCGCAGCATTCAGCGCCGTCTGCTCCCTCGAAAATTCAGGACCTACACCGGCGCCGATTATGCTGCCACCATGGGACGGATCAGCGTCGTAAATTTCCCAGTGGCCTACCCACGACGCCATGCTCTCGCTAGGTACTGTGACTGTCTTCATCCATTCCTCGCGGAGTGGGAACTGCTTGAGAACGAGCATCGTCGAACCTCGGCAAGGAGGGACGAACCGGTTATTTGGGGACGGCGTTCCACAAGTAATTGCTCCACCACTGCATCATCTTGCGGCGCTCGGGCAGGTACTCAGCGTGGTTGTACGCCGCCCGGACGCCGTCGCGCTCGCTATGGGCCAGCTGCCGCTCGATCCAGTCGCGGTTGAAGCTGTGTTCGTTCAGGATCGTCGACGCAAGGCCGCGGAAGCCGTGCCCCGTCATCCGTGAGTGGTAGCCCATCCGGTACAAGGCGTACAGGATCGTGTTCTCGCTCATTGGCTTCTTGGAGCTCGACCGACTCGGGAACAGGAACTGGCTGTGGCCGTTCAGTTCGGGGAGCTTCGCGATCACCTCGAGGGCCTGCGTCGACAGCGGCACGATGTGCGGCGTGCGCATCTTCATCTTCTCGGGTGGGATGCGCCATTCCTTCTTCTCGTCGATTTCTGTCCACTCGGCAAAACGCAGCTCGCTCGTACGAACAAATGTCAGCGCCATGAACTGCAGCGCCAGGCGTGTCTGAAAGTCGCCGTCGTACGCGCTGATCTGCCGCATGAGCTCCGGCAACTCTGCCTCGCTGACACGCCGCATGTGCACGACGAAACGGGGCTTCAGCGCGCCGCGGAGATCGGGAGCGGAGTCACGCTCTGCCCGGCCTGTGGCAATGGCGTATCGGAAGATCTGGCTCGTTGCCTGAATAGTCTTGTGTGCGAGCTCGATCGCGTCGCGCGCCTCGATCTTCCGTATCACCGCCAACAGCTCGGGCGCCATAATCTCGGCGATCGGCCGCGCTCCGATCGCGGGAAACAGTTCGCGCTCGAGCAGCTTCATGATCCTGTCCGCGTGTCGCTCGCTCCATGCACCCTTCTTCTGCTGATGCCACTCCCGCGCGATCGGCTCGAATGAGTTCTCACGGTCCAGGCTGCGCTGAGCCTTCACGCGCTTCTTTTCGTGCGATGGATCGAGGCCGGCGCGCAATTGGTCCTTGATCTCATCACGAGCCTTCCGAGCAGCCAGCAAGGTGACCGCCGGATAGACCCTGAGGGCCATCCGTTTCTCCTTGCCGTCGATGCGATACTTCAACCGCCAGTACTTGGAGCCGTTGGGCATGATCTCGAGGTACATGCCCTGACCGTCGGCCAGCTTGTAGGACTTTTCGCGGGGCTTGGCCGCACGAACGGCGACATCGGTAAGGGGCATTTGAGCGCGGGGGCATTTCGATGCCCCTGATCAGAGAAAACTGCCCCCCCTAAGATGCCCCCGGTTTCGTGGGTGTCAATGAGAAACGCTGGGCGGCGCTGGCAACAAAAAGCCCCGCAAGTACTCGACTGGCGGGGCCTTTTAGCCAAACATGGGATTGCTTGGGAATATATGTGGTGCGTGAGGCCGGACTCGAACCGGCACACCCTTGCGGGCGTCAGGACCTAAACCTGGTGCGTCTACCAATTTCGCCACTCACGCGCATTTCTGTCGCCCTGACCGCGCGGCACGCAAACATGCGTCTCGCACGCAGCCACGGATCCCGCGCCGGCTCGGAAACCGGCACGCCCGATCAGGCGAGCGCGAGATTCTACCCGATCTCCGCCGCGTTGTGTTGCCCGGCCGGCGCCTGCCGGACAGCGGTGCTAGAATGCCGCGCTCGACGTGTCGTCCAAGCGCCGCCGCGCGCATCCCCGAACCTGCCTCCGCCACGATCCCACCCGTGAATTTCGACGACTACTGCCAGCACAAGGCCGCCCCCGCGGGCTCCAGCGTCTACTACGCGCTGCGCCAGGCGCCGCGCGCCACCGAGCCGCGTCTCACCGCCCTGTTCGCGCTGCGCCGCGAACTCGAGGAAACCGTCAAGGAAATCAGCGACCCGACCGTAGGGCACACGAAGCTCGCGTGGTGGCACAAGGAACTCGCAGCGCTCGCCGCCGGCGCGCCGACGCATCCGGTCACGAAGTCGCTCGCGCAGCATCATCCGACGATCGCCGCCGAAGCCGATGCGCTGCGCACGCTCGTGAACGGTTTCGGAATGGACCTCGAACAGGCGCGCTATCTCGACTTCGCCAATCTGCAGCGCTACATCGCGCAGGTCGGCGGCGCGTTTGCTTCGCTGGTCGCGCGCGCGAGCGCCGCGAATCCGGCCGACCCGCAATCGTGGGCCGCGGACGCCGGCCACGCACTGATGCTCGCGCAGTTCGTGCAGGAACTCGGCAACGATGCGCGCCATGGCCGCATCTATCTGCCGATCGACGAACTGCAACGCTACAACGTGACCGCGGCCGATCTGCTCAATCGCCGCTACAGCCCCGCCTTCACCGAGCTGCTGCAGTTTCAGACCAGCCGCGCACGCGCAGCGCTCACCGCCGCCGACGCGGCGATCCCCGCAGCGGAACGCCGCGCGCAGCGCACGCTGCGCGCGCAGATCGCGCTGGCCGGCGCACTGCTCGACGAAATCGAACGCGACGGCTACCAGGTGCTGCATCAGCGCATCGCGCTGACGCCGATCCGCAAGCTGTGGATCGCGTGGCGCGCGGCGCGCCGCCACTGAGCCGCCCGCCTTACACCTTCAGCAGCGGCAGCGTGTCGAAGCGTGCCTGCAGCACGCGCGTCGCATCGAGTCCCCACCACGGTCCGAGCACGGTCGCGTAAAGCTGTCGGAAGTCGACCGCGACCGGCAGGTTGCCATTGCCGTCGAGCCGCGCGAGCGCCGGCGGCGCCCCATACAGCCCGCCCGCCACGCGGCCGCCCATCACGAAATGCGGCGCGGCCGTGCCGTGATCGGTGCCGTTGCTCTGGTTCTCGCGCACGCGCCGCCCGAATTCCGCATACGTCATCACGAGGGTCTGATTCCAACGTCCGAGCTCGAGCAACGCGCCGCGCATCGCGCTCATCCCTTGCGCGAACTGCTTGAGCAGCGCAGCGTGCTGCCCCGGCTGGTTCTGATGCGTATCGAAGCCATTCAGCGTCAGGCGCAACACCGCGACGCCATCCTGCGCGCCCGGCCCCGATGCCTCGCACGCGGCCAGCACCTGCATCGCGGTCTTCACCGACGTGCCGAACGCACCGGCCGGAAACGCGGTCCGGAACTCGCGCATCCCGCCGCGCGGGCGCAGCCGGTCGGCGGCCTTCACGATGTCGTTCTCGACGTCGATGATGTGCGCGAGCGCCGGGTTCTGTTCGCGCAGCGACGACGGCTCGGCAAGCCGCGCTGCACGGATGAACTGCGCGGGATTGACGAGCGCGATCGCACGCGCGCCGTTCGCGAGCGGCCCCATCTCCGCGCTGCCGAGCACGACGCCGTCGGCCGCGAACCCGGGCGGCACCGGCGCCTGCGCGAAGGTGCGGGTGAGCCAGCCCTCGCGCAGATACTGGTCGGCGCGCGACGCGGTATCCCAGATCTCGATCGAGCGGAAATGCGACAGGTTCGGCTGCGGATAACCGACGCCCTGCACGATGGCGAGCTGCCCGTCGTGCCACAGCGGCATCAGCGGCGCGAGCGCAGGATGCAGCCCCGTCTGCGCATCGAGCTGCAGCGCCTGATCGCGCTTGACGCCGATGCTGCGACGAAACTGGTAGTAGAGCGGGTCCGCGTACGGCACCACCGTGTTCAGCCCGTCGTTGCCACCCTTCAGCTCGACGAGGACCAACACGTTCGCATACGCGCCCTGCCGCCCCGGCGCGGCCGCAGCCAGCGCAGGCACTTGCCACAGCGACACGCCGGCCGCAGCCGCGGCGCCGGTCAGCGTCAGAAAATCACGTCGGTTCATCGCACGTCCTTTTGCTCGCCGTCGCGCATTCTGGACGCGCCGGCGTTGCACTTCATCGTCGGTTGAATCATTTCAGTTGGTAGGCCGGGTCCATCAGCAGCGCCTCGAGATACGCGCTACCGGTCGAGTCCGTGTCGATCGCAGCGACCGGTGAAAGCTGCAGCACCGCGTGCTGCAACTGCAGTTCGGTCGACAGCCCGGCGATCGCCTGCGGTCGCGCACGAAACTGCGCGAGCCAGCGTTCGAGGTCGAACCGCAAGCCGCCGCGCGCGGGCTTCGCCGACGCCGCACGCATCCCGCCGGCGGCAGACGCCGCATCGATCGGCTGCAGCGCATGGGCGCGCGCCGCCGATGCCTGCGCGATCGCGTGCGCCGGCGCGTGCATGCCGGCCGTCTCCGTCGCACGAAACAGCTGCTCGACGAACTGCTTGCGCGCGAGCAGCGTGGTGCTGTTGATCCACGCCGCACCACCGGGCCAGCCCTTCACGTTGGGCGGATAGAACAGGTTCTGACCGAGCGTGCGCACGGTGTTGGCAAGCATCTGCGGGTCGCCGTACGCGACGTCGAACAGCCGCACCGTCCCGACGACGAACTCGACCGGCGACTTCACGAGCACGCCACGATTGCGCGGATCCCAGAACGCATCGGTCGACCATAGCGCGGCGAGCGCCGCGCGGATCTCATAGCCGCTCGCGCGAAACCGTTCGGCCACGCCGTCGAGCGCGGCCGCATCGGGCGTATCGGATACGAACTCGCGCCACAGCTTGCCCGCGATGAAGTGCGCGGTGTCGGGGCGCGCCAGCAGGATGTCGAGAAACGTGTCGCCGTCGAACGCGCCGGTCTCGCCGAGGATCGTCTTCTCGCCCGTATCGTGCCAGTCCGGCCGCACCACGAAGCCGAGCGTATCGGGATCGACGCTCCAGCCGGTCAGCGCACGCGCGGCTTCGGTCACGTCGTGCTGCGTGTAGCGGCCTTCGCCGAGCGTGAACAGCTCCATCACCTCGCGCGCGAAATTCTCGTTCGGGCGCCCCTTGCGGTTGCTCACGCCGTCGAGATACTGCAGCATCGCCGGGTCCTTCGCGACCGCATGCAGCAGCGTGCCGAAATTGCCGAGCGCCTCGCGGCGAAACAGCGCATTCTGCGCGGCCATCGTCTGCGGATACGGGACCTTGTCCTGCCCCGACGTGAAGTGGCCGTGCCAGAACAGCGTCATGCGTTCGGTGAGCGGCGACGGCGTCGCGACCATCTCGTTGACCCACGCCGCGCGCAGCGCATCGTAGCGGCGGTTGCGTTCGCGCTGCTCGTCACGCCGCAGCTCGGGCGTCAACGCCTGACGCTGCGCGCGGGTTGGCGGCGGCTCGGCGAGCCAGTCGGGCCAGGTCGTCACGGGGTCGCGGCGCACGTTGCCGAGCGTGTCGGCGACGGCTTGCGCGCGCGTCATGCCGACGAGGCGTGCGACGTCGGCGGGTGCGGGGGAAAAGCCGGTACGGCTCAAGAAGAACAGCGCATCGTCGGCGTCGAGCGGCGCCTGCATCGCAGGCGATGTCGGTGCGGCAGCGTTCGCTTTCATCGTCGGGGGCTCCCGGAGCGCACCGGCGGTGCGGATGCCGGTACAACGGCAGCACCGACGCGCACGTTGACGGGGAAATTGCTACGGAATCTTTCCGTGACCGCGCAACGCATGCGCGGATCAGCGCTTGTACAACTCGCGGACGGCGTCCTCGATGTGCTGGCGCAACAGGTGGCGCTCCTCGGGCGTCATGTGCCCGTCGCGGCGGCGCTGTTCGAGATCGGGAGGCACGGCGGAACGGCCGGCGGAATCGGCCGCGTGGTCGGACTGCGTCGCTTTGCCCCGCGACAGCTTGCGCGACGATGCGCCCTGCTCGGGGCGCTGCGCATACGCGACGTTCGACGCATATGGACCGGCGAGCGCGATCGTCAGCATCAGTGCAATCCGGGCAGATCGCATGACCGTCCTCGCTTCTTTGGTCGATTTGTTCGCTTCGTCACGCGGCAACCGGTTACCTCTGGTACTTGAAAAACCCTGCGAATTCGGGCGTACAAAGATGAAAGATGGAGTGCAGGGGAGTATCTACCGAATTTCGGCTTCGAGTAAAGGAATCTCTATAGCCTGCCTTTACTCCGTGCGACACTACGGGTAAATTTTGTAACCGACTGTAACGCGCGAAAATACGCAAGCGTGCGTCATTTCCCATTCGCGATAAGATGCCGCTCATGGAAACGAAAAACCCCTCCAAGATTCTCGTCGTCGACGACGACCCGCGCCTGCGCGATCTGCTGCGCCGCTATCTCGGCGAGCAGGGTTTCAACGTATACGTCGCTGAGAACGCGACGGCGATGAACAAGCTCTGGGTGCGCGAGCGCTTCGATCTGCTCGTGCTCGACCTGATGCTGCCCGGCGAAGACGGCCTGTCGATCTGCCGCCGGCTGCGCGGCAGCAACGATCGCACGCCGATCATCATGCTCACCGCGAAGGGCGAAGACGTCGATCGCATCGTCGGGCTCGAGATGGGCGCCGACGATTACCTGCCGAAGCCGTTCAACCCGCGCGAACTCGTCGCGCGCATTCACGCGGTGCTGCGCCGTCAGGCGCCGGCCGAGTTGCCGGGCGCGCCGTCGGAAACCACCGAGGTGTTCGAGTTCGGCGAATTCTCGCTGAACCTCGCGACGCGCACGCTGACGAAGTCCGGCCAGGAGATCCCGCTCACGACCGGCGAGTTCTCGGTGCTGAAGGTGTTCGCGCGCCATCCGCGCCAGCCGCTGTCGCGCGAGAAGCTGATGGAACTCGCGCGCGGCCGTGAATACGAAGTCTTCGATCGCAGCCTCGACGTGCAGATCTCGCGCCTGCGCAAGCTGATCGAGCCGGACCCGGGCAGCCCGCGTTTCATCCAGACCGTCTGGGGCCTCGGCTACGTGTTCATCCCCGACGGCGCGGCCTGATCCCCTTTCTTCCGGTTTCGCCCGCCTACGGCCCGTCCCATGCGTATCGACCGGCGCCTCCTGCAGCTCGCGTTCGGCGGGCTGTTCTGGCGCACCTTCCTGCTGATCGCGCTGCTGATCTCGGTCAGCCTCGCCGCGTGGTTCCAGAGCTTTCGCGTGATCGAGCGGGAGCCGCGCGCGCAGCGCGTCGCGCTCCAGCTCGTCGCGGTCGTGAAGCTCACGCGCACCGCCCTGCTCTATTCCGATCCCGACTTGCGGCGTGCGCTGCTGCAGGACCTCGAGAGCAACGAGGGCGTGCGCGTCTATCCGCGCGAAAAGACCGACAAGTTCAAGCTGCAGCCCGACGAATCGCTGAACCGGCTGATCGAACACGACATCCGCAGCCGCCTCGGCGACGACACCGTGATCGCGCAATCGGTCAACGACATTCCCGGCGTCTGGATCAGCTTCAAGATCGACGACGACGACTACTGGGTCGCACTCGATCGCGACCAGCTCGACAACGTGACCGGCCTGCAGTGGGCCGGCTGGGGTCTGTTCGCGCTGGCGCTGTCGCTGTTCGGCTCGGCCTTCATCACGAGCCTCGTGAACCGGCCGTTCTCGCGGCTCGCGCTGGCCGCGCGTCAGGTCGGCTCGGGCCAGGCGCCGGAGCCGCTGCCCGAGCGCGGGATGGGCGTCGCGGCCGACACGAACCGCAGCTTCAACCAGATGGTGCGCGACCTCGAACAGCTCGAGGCAGACCGCGCGCTGATGCTCGCGGGCATCTCGCACGACCTGCGCACGCCGCTCGCGCGGCTGCGGCTCGAAACCGAGATGAGCCCGTCCGATCAGGCGACCAAGGACGCGATGGTCGACGACATCGAGCAGATGGACCGCATCATCGCGGCCTTCATCGACTATGCGCGCCCGGCCCAGCGCAGGCCGGAGCCGGTGGACCTGTCGTCGATCGCGCACGAGGTCGCCGCGCGCGTGTCGAACGAAGACGGCGTCCAGATCCGCACGCGGCTCGCGCCGAGCGCCGTGATCGAAGCCGACGAAACCGACATGCGCCGCGTGATCGGCAACCTCGTCGAGAACGCGCGTAAATACGGCCAGAGCCGCGACGACGGCATCTCGCGTATCACGCTGGAGACGCGCGTCACGCACGCGCGCGTCGAGCTGTCGGTGAGCGACGAAGGCCCGGGCATCCCGGAAGACCAGCTGCCGCTCGTGATGCGGCCGTTCTACCGCGTCGACACCGCACGCACCAAGGCGGACGGCACGGGCCTCGGGATGGCGATCGTGCTGCGCCTGGTCGGCCGCTATCGCGGCGCGCTGCGGCTGCGCAACCGCAGCCCCGAGGCCGGCCTCGAGGTCTCGCTCGAATTCCCCGCCGCCGGCAAGGCGCGCGCGACCGCATGACGCGTGTACGCACGTTTCGTGCGCGCCGCACTATCGCCGCAGTTGAAAAAAACTATGGCGCGTGTTAGTAAAAATCTATTGAATGGCTTTATTAATAGTGCTATAGTCTGCCCTATGCTGTCACAACGACGTTGCAGCACCGAGGTAGCTTGACTCAGTCTTCTTCCCAACACATACAGGAGTATCCGCATGAAAACCGTGGGCGATAAACTCGAAGCTTTCACCGTCGTAGCCGCGAAGCCGGGCTTCAACAATCATGAGGAAAACGGCCAGTCGGCGTTCGAAACCGTCACCGAAACGTCGTTCCCGGGCAAGTGGAAGATCATCTACTTCTATCCGAAGGACTTCACGTTCGTGTGCCCGACGGAAATCGTCGAATTCGCGAAGCTGGCGAAGCAGTTCGAAGAACGCGACGCCGTGCTGCTCGGCGGCAGCTCGGACAACGAATTCGTCAAGCTCGCATGGCGCCGTGAGCACAAGGATCTCGACAAGCTGAACCACTACTCGTTCGGCGACGTCAAGGGCGAACTGATCGACCAGCTCGGCGTGCGCGACAAGGAAGCCGGCGTCGCACTGCGTGCCACGTTCATCGTCGATCCGGACAACACGATCCAGCACGTCTCGGTGAACAACCTGAACGTCGGCCGTAGCCCGGAAGAAGTCCTGCGCATTCTGGACGGCCTGCAAACGGACGAACTGTGCCCGTGCAACCGCGCGGTCGGCGGCGCAACGCTGTAAAGCGCATCGATGCTCGAAGCCCGCGGCGCACGTGCTGCCTGCGGGCTTTTTTAACGGCCAACCCATAGGAGATGTCAATGGAATTCATCGACTCGATTAAGGCATGCATCCCCGACTACGCGAAGGACATTCGCCTGAACCTCGACGGCACGATCTCGCGCTCGTCGCTGGAAGGCAACGATGCGGTCGGCGTCGCGCTGGCGGCGGCGTTCGCGGCGAAGAGCACGGTGCTCGTCAAGACGATCCGCGAAGCCGGCGTGCTGTCGCCCGAAGAGACGAACGCGGCGCTGACCGCGGCCGCGCTGATGGGGATGAACAACACCTGGTATCCGTATGTCGAGATGGCCGACGACGCCGACCTGAAGACGCAGCGCGCCGAGCTGCGGATGGGCGCGTATGCGTCGCATGGTGGCGTCGACAAGCGGCGCTTCGAGATGTATGCGCTCGCCGCGTCGATCGTCGGCAAGTGCCACTTCTGCGTGCAGTCGCACTATGCGCTGCTGAAGAACGAGCAAGGCATGACGACGACGCAGCTGCGCGACGTCGGCCGCATCGCGTCGGTGATCAACGCCGCCGCGCAGGTGATCGCCGCCGAAGGCGCATAAGCGCGCGGGCCGCAGCGGCCCGACCCGCAAAACGACAAATGCCACGCATCAGCGTGGCATTTGTCATTCGGGCGGCACACGCTGCACGCCGCACGCCGGATCGAACCGGCCTGCGACGCGCACGCGCAACCGCTACTTCACCAGCAGCGCGGCCGCCTGCGCCTCGATGCCGTCGCCGCGGCCGAGATAGCCGAGCTTCTCGTTGGTCTTCGCCTTCACGTTCACACGTTCGAGCGGCAAGCCGAGGTCGGCCGCGATGTTCGCGCGCATGCCGTCGATGTGCGGCGCGAGCTTCGGCGCCTGCGCGATCACGGTGCTGTCGACGTTCTGGATCGTGAAGCCGGCCGCCTTCACGCGCGCCGCGCATTCGCGCAGCAGCACGCGGCTGTCCGCGCCCTTGAAGGCGGCGTCGGTGTCGGAGAAATGGCGGCCGATGTCGCCGAGCGCCGCCGCGCCGAACAGCGCGTCGGTGATCGCGTGCAGCAGCACGTCCGCATCCGAGTGGCCGAGCAGCCCGCGCTCGTACGGAATCGTCACGCCGCCGATGATGAGCGGGCGCCCCGAGACGAGCTGATGCACGTCGTAGCCTTGTCCGATTCTGAAATCCATGCGTGTTCCGGTTGAGATGAAGTGAAAGTCAGGAGGCGTGCGCGGGAGCCGCGAGAATCGCTTCCGCGAGCGAGAAGTCTTCCGGGTAGGTGACCTTGAAGTTGCGCAGGCTGCCCTGCACGACGCGCGGCGTATGGCCCGCCCATTCGATCGCGCTCGCCTCGTCGGTCAGGTCGTGCCCTTCGCGCTGCGCGCGCAGGATGGCGTCGCGCAGCATGCCGATGCGAAACATCTGCGGCGTCTGCGCCTGCCACAGCGCGTCGCGCGACTCGGTGCGCGCGATCGCGTCGCCGCCGGTCGGCACGCGCTTGAGCGTATCGGCGACCGGCAGCGCGAGGATGCCGCCCACCGGATCGTCCTTCAGCGTCGCGACCAGCGTGCGGATCAGCGTCGGCGTGATGCCGGGGCGCGCGGCGTCATGCACGAGCACCCAGTCCTGGTCGGTCGCGCCGAACTCGGCGAGCCCGAGCAGCCCGTTGAGTACCGACGCCTGACGCGAGCCGCCGCCGCAGCGGCGCACCGCGAAGCGCAGGCCCGCGAAGCGGCGTGCGTCGAAATGGGTATCGTCGGGCGCGAGCACGACGAGCGTCTGGGCGAACTCGCTGCAGGCGTCGAACGCGGCGAGCGTGTAATGGAGAAGCGCGCGACCGGCCAGCGTGCGGTATTGCTTCGGCACGGCCGAACCGGAGCGGCTGCCCGTGCCGGCGCAGGGAATCAGGGCAAAAAGTCGGGGTGTCACGAACGGAGAACGCCGGAAAGGTGAAATCGAGAAGCGGATTTTATAATAGGTCTTTCGTCTCGACCGGCGCACCGCGCTGCGCCCGTGCCCGCCACCCCTGCCGTCCCTATGCCAGACACCGCTACCAACCCGTTCGCCTCGCCCGTCGCCCGCGTCAAACCGGGCCAGCGCTTCATCTTCGACGGCGCGCACGGCTCCGCAGACGCACTCGCCATCGCCCGCTATCTTGCCGAGAACCGCGACGCGGTCCCGCTCCTCGCGGTGATCTGCGCGAATGCGGTCGACGCACAGCGGCTGTCGCAGGAGCTGCGCTACTTCTCGCCGGATGCGCGCGTACGCCTGCTGCCGGACTGGGAGACGCTGCCGTACGACACGTTCTCGCCGCACCAGGATCTCGTCTCCGAGCGGCTCGCGACGCTGCACGACCTCGGCGAGGGCCGCTGCGACATCCTGCTGGTGCCCGCGACCACCGCGCTGTACCGGATGCCGCCCGCGTCGTTCATGGCCGCCTACACGTTCGCGTTCGCGCAGGGCGAGCGGCTCGACGAGGCGAAGCTGAAGGCGCAGCTGACGCTCGCCGGCTACGAGCACGTGAGCCAGGTCGTGCGGCCCGGCGAATACTGCGTGCGCGGCTCGCTGATCGACCTGTATCCGATGGGCTCGCCGCTGCCGTACCGGATCGACCTGTTCGACGATCAGGTCGACTCGATCCGCGCGTTCGATCCCGATACGCAGCGCAGCCTGTACCCGGTGCGCGACGTGCGCCTGCTGCCCGGCCGCGAATTTCCGTTCGACGAGGCCGCACGCACGGCGTTCCGCAGCCGCTGGCGCGAGACCTTCGAAGGCGATCCGAGCCGCGCGCCGATCTACAAGGACATCGGCAACGGCGTCCCGTCGGCCGGCATCGAGTATTACCTGCCGCTGTTCTTCGACGAGACGGCCACGCTGTTTCACTACCTGCCGCAGGCCGCGCATCTGGTGTTCACCGGCGACCTCGAGGCGTCGATCCGCCGCTTCACCGCCGATACGAAGCAACGCCACGCGTTCCTCGCGCACGATCGCGAACGGCCGATCCTCGAGCCGCAGCGGCTGTTCCTGTCGGACGAGGATTTCTTCGCGTTCGCAAAACCGTTCGCGCGCGTCGTGCTGCCCGCACAGCCGGCCGGCGGCTGGGCGACGCCGCTGCCCGAGCTGACGGTCGACCGCCATGCCGACGATCCGCTCGCCGCGCTGCGCACGTTCGTCGAGTCGTCGGGCAAGCGCGTGCTGCTGACGGTCGAATCGGCCGGCCGCCGCGAAACGATCCTGCAACTGCTCGCCGAGCATCGGCTGCGCCCCACGTCGAACGACCACTTCGCGGGCTGGCTCGACAGCGACGCGCCGTTCGCGCTCGGCGTCGCGCCGCTCGCCAGCGGCTTCGCGGTGCCGGCCGAAGGCTACGCGATCGTCACCGAAACCGAGCTGTACGGCGCGCTCGGCCGCCGCGCGGGGCGCCGGCGCCAGGAACAGGCGAGCAACGTCGACGCGATGGTGCGCGACCTGTCGGAGCTGAAGGTCGGCGATCCGGTCGTCCATGCGCAACACGGGATCGGCCGCTACATGGGCCTCGTGTCGATGGATCTCGGCGAAGGCGAGACGGAATTCCTGCATCTCGAATACGCGGGCGACAGCAAGCTCTACGTGCCGGTCGCGCAACTGCACGTGATCTCGCGCTACAGCGGCGCCGATCCCGACAGCGCACCGCTGCACGCGCTCGGTTCGGGCCAGTGGGAACGCGCGAAGCGCAAGGCCGCGCAGCAGATCCGCGACACGGCCGCCGAGCTGCTGAACCTGTACGCGCGCCGCGCCGCGCGCGAAGGCCACGCGTTCGCGCTCGATCCGCGCGACTACGTGAAGTTCGCGGAGAGCTTCGGTTTCGAGGAAACGCCCGACCAGGCCGCCGCGATCGCCGCCGTGATCGGCGACATGACGAGCGGCAAGCCGATGGACCGCCTCGTGTGCGGCGACGTCGGCTTCGGCAAGACCGAGGTCGCGCTGCGCGCGGCGTTCATCGCGGTGATGGGCGGCAAGCAGGTCGCGCTGCTGTCGCCGACCACGCTGCTCGCCGAGCAGCACACGCAGACCTTCGCCGACCGCTTCGCCGACTGGCCGGTGCGCATCGTCGAGCTGTCGCGCTTCAAGACCGCGAAGGAAGTCAATGCGGCGATCGCGCAGATCAACGAAGGCAGCGTCGACATCGTGATCGGCACGCACAAGCTGCTGTCGTCCGACGTGCAGTTCAAGCGCCTGGGCCTCGTGATCATCGACGAGGAGCATCGCTTCGGCGTACGTCAGAAGGAAGCGCTGAAGGCGCTGCGCGCGGAGGTCGACGTGCTGACGCTCACCGCGACGCCGATCCCGCGCACGCTCGGCATGGCGCTCGAAGGGCTGCGCGACTTCTCGGTGATCGCGACCGCGCCGCAGAAGCGGCTCGCGATCAAGACCTTCGTGCGGCGCGAGGAAGAAAGTGTGATCCGCGAGGCGATGCTGCGCGAACTGAAGCGCGGCGGCCAGGTGTACTTCCTGCACAACGAGGTCGAGACGATCGAGAACCGCAAGGCGATGCTCGAGGCGCTGGTGCCCGAGGCGCGCATCGTGATCGCGCACGGCCAGATGCACGAGCGCGAGCTCGAGCGCGTGATGCGCGATTTCGTCGCGCAGCGCGCGAACGTCCTGCTCTGCACGACGATCATCGAGACCGGCATCGACGTGCCGAGCGCGAACACGATCATCATGCACCGCGCCGACAAGTTCGGCCTCGCGCAGCTTCACCAGCTGCGCGGCCGCGTCGGCCGCTCGCACCACCAGGCTTATGCGTACCTGCTGGTGCACGATCCGCAGTCGCTGACCAAGCAGGCGCAGCGCCGGCTCGAGGCGATCCAGCAGATGGAGGAGCTCGGCTCGGGCTTCTATCTGGCGATGCACGACCTCGAGATCCGCGGCACCGGCGAGGTGCTCGGCGACAAGCAGTCGGGCGAGATCCACGAGATCGGCTTCCAGCTGTACACCGACATGCTGAACGACGCGGTGAAGGCGCTGAAGAACGGCAAGGAGCCGGACCTCACCGCCCCGCTCGCCGCGACGACCGAGATCAACCTGCATGCGCCCGCGATCCTGCCGGCCGACTACTGCGCGGACGTGCAGGAGCGTTTGTCGCTCTACAAGCGGCTGGCGAATTGCGAGCACGGCGATGCGATCGACGGCATCCAGGAAGAGCTGATCGACCGCTTCGGCAAGCTGCCGCCGCAGGCGCAGGCGCTCGTCGAAACGCACCGGCTGCGGCTCGCCGCGAAGCCGCTCGGCATCGTCAAGATCGACGCGAGCGAGGTCGCGATCGGGCTGCAGTTCGAGCCGAACCCGCCGATCGATCCGATGCGCATCATCGAGATGGTGCAGAAGCATCGGCACATCAAGCTCGCCGGGCAGGACAAGCTGCGCATCGAGACGCGCTCGCCGGATCTGGCGATCCGCGTGTCGACGATCAAGGAGACGCTGCGCGCACTCGCGCCGAGCGCCGCACGCTGAGCGGCGGCACGCACGCACCAGGCACCACGCACGCGATGCTGCGCCGCATCGCGTGCGGCAAAGGCGGCGCGACGCGTTTTTGAGTATGATTTTCCCATTCCTCAGACGGAGTTTTGCCATGTCCATCCTCGACGCGCCGGCACCTTCCGCCGCCGACCAACCCGACGCGTCGCTCGTCAGCCTGCCGTGGATCGAGCGGCTGGTGTCGATGGACACGACGAGCCGCGTGCCGAACCTCGGCCTGATCGAAACGGTGCGCGACGCGCTCGCCGCGAGCGGCATCGAGTCGACGCTCACGCACGACGCGCGCGACGGCTGGGCGAACCTGTTCGCCACGGTGCCCGCGCACGACGGCTCGACCGATGGTGGCATCGTGCTGTCGGGTCACACCGACGTCGTGCCGGTCGACGGCCAGCAGTGGGACAGCGACCCGTTCGCGCCGCAGCTGCGCGACGGCCGCCTGTACGGTCGCGGCACCTGCGACATGAAGGGCTTCATCGGCGCGGCGCTCGCGCTGCTGCCCGAGATGCAGGCAGCCAGGCTCGCGAAGCCGATCCACTTCGCGCTGTCCTACGACGAGGAAATCGGCTGCGCCGGCGCGCCGCTGCTGATCGCCGATCTGGTCAAGCGCGGCGTGAAGCCATCGGGCTGCATCGTCGGCGAGCCGACCAGCATGCGCCCGATCATCGCGCACAAGGGCATCAACGCATACCGTTGCTGCGTGCGCGGCCATGCGGCGCACTCGTCGCTGACGCCGAAGGGGCTGAACGCGATCGAGTACGCGGCGCGCCTGATCTGCCACATCCGCGACCTCGCGGAGCGCTTCCGCGCCGAAGGGCCGTTCGACGCGCTGTACGACGTGCCGTTCACGACCGCGCAGACGAGCACGATCCAGGGCGGCAACGCGATCAACACGGTGCCGGCCGAATGCCGGTTCGACTTCGAGTTCCGCAACCTGCCGACGCTCGACCCCGAGCAGATCTTCGCGCGCATCGAAGCGTATGCGCAGGAAACGCTGCTGCCGCAGATGCGCCGCGAGCATCCGAACGCGGCCATCGAGTTCTCGAAGATCGCCGCCGCGCCGGGCCTCGACGCGACCGAGCAGGCCGCGATCACGCAGCTCGTGCGCGCGCTCACGGCCGATCAGGACAAGCGCAAGGTCGCGTACGGCACCGAGGCCGGCCTGTTCGAACGCGCGGGCATTCCGAGCATCGTGTGCGGGCCCGGCAACATCGAGCAGGCGCACAAGCCGAACGAATACGTCGAGCTCGCACAGCTCGCCGCGTGCGAGCAGTTCCTGCGCAAATTCATCCGCAGCATGTCGGTCGACGCGCACTGACCGCCCGCGCCGGCCTGCGCACGCGGGCCGGCCCCACTCTCCCCATCCGCCACGTCATGTCGACTGAATCAACGGGCCCGGCCCACACGACGATCGACGGCGAGCCGATTCCGACGCTCGACGAAATCGCCGCGCAGCATTTCGCGTTGTCGCCCTGGGTCGCGCGCACGCCGGTATTCGAACGCGCCGATCTGCCGACGCTCGAAGGTACGCACGTCAACTTCAAGTTTGAGCTGCTACAGGCGAGCGGCAGCTTCAAGGCGCGCGGCGCGTTCACGCACGTGCTCGCGCTCGACGAAGCGCGCAAGAACGCCGGCGTCACCTGCGTGTCGGCCGGCAATCATGCGGCGGCCGTCGCATATGCGGCGATGCGGCTCGGCAGCAGCGCCAAGGTCGTGATGCCCCATACCGCGAGCCCGGCGCGCATCGCGCAGTGCCGCGCGTATCGCGCGGAAGTCGTGCTGGCCGGCAGCGCGTCGCAGGCATTCGACCTCGTGCGGCGCGTCGAGGCCGAGGAAGGCCGCTTCTTCATCCATCCGTTCAACGGCTATCGCACGATTCTCGGCACCGCGACGCTCGGCTACGAATGGGCAACGCAGACGCCCGACCTCGATGCGGTGATCGTGCCGATCGGCGGCGGCGGCCTCGCGGCCGGCATGGCCACCGCGTTGCGCCTCGCGAATCCGCGCGTGCACGTGTACGGTGTCGAACCCGAAGGCGCCGACGCGATGTGCCGCAGCTTCGCGGCGAACCACACGATCAAGATGGGCGCGATGCAGAGCATCGCCGATTCGCTGATGGCGCCGCACACCGAGGAATACAGCTATCAGCTGTGCCGGCGTCACGTCGACCGGATCGTCACCGTGTCGGACGACGCGCTGCGCGCGGCGATGCTGTTCCTGTTCTCGCATCTGAAGCTGGCGGTCGAGCCCGCGTGCGCGGCCGCGCTCGCGGGGCTGCTCGGCCCGCTGCGCGAAACGCTGCAGGGCAAGCGGGTCGGCGTGCTGCTGCCGGGCACGAACACCGATCCGGCCACGCTCGGCATGCATCTCGCGCACGCGCAGCTGCAGCGCTGAACCCGCTCGCGACGCTCAGGGTTATCCCCAGTTTTTGTTGACAGCCCTGTTGATAACCCGCCGCACCTCTCTGCAAGTGGTTGAGCGCGCAGCGTTTTACGTGCGCGCACGGGGCCGGACGCAAAATAGGCAGATGCGGCCGGCGAACGCGATCCATCGGCGCTTTGCGCGGCGCAACCCACCCTTCGTGATCCCGATCATCGCCGTCCGCTGCACCGCGGCGATCCGCCACGCGTAGCGCGGGCGATTCCTCACACGAACGATCGAACCATCGGCGTGCGTGTCGCGCCGGCATCCGGCATCCGGCATCCGGCATCCGGTCGCGCTCGGGTTCGCGATCGCCGTCGACGCGCGGCCGCACGCAAACGAAACGGGCGCCCGAAGGCGCCCGTTGCAGTCGACACGTCAGTGTTCCGCTTACTTGCTTTCGAACATGTCCATGATCTGCTGCTTCTCCTGCTGCGTGACGGGCGGCGGCGCGAGCCCCGCCGCACCGGCCGAGCCGAGTGCGTCGTTCGCGCTGATCGCGTTCTCGGCCGGGTTGATGTCGACGCTCGCCACGAAGCCGTTGCCCGGCGTGCGGTCGGCGTAATACAGCTCGCCGTCGATCGTCGTCAGCCCGTCGGGCATCGGCATCTGCTGCTCGGGCACGCCGTTCAGCGCGGTGCGCATGTAGTTCACCCAGATCGGCAACGCGAGCTGCGCGCCGAATTCGCGGCTGCCGAGGCTCTTCGGCTGATCGAAGCCCATCCACGCGACCGCGACGAGCGACTGTTGATAGCCGGCGAACCAGCCGTCCTTCGCATCGTTGGTCGTACCCGTCTTGCCCTGCAGGTCGCTGCGGCCGAGCGCGTTGGTGCCCGCGCCGGTGCCGGCCGTCGCGACCGAATGCAGCAGGCTGTTCATCACGTACGCGTTGCGGCCTTCGATCGTGCGCGGCGCCGTGCTGCCCGCGACCGCCGGCTGCGACTTCTGCAGCGGCTGGCCGCGCGCGTCGTCGACTTCGGCGATCAGATACGGATCGACCTTGTAGCCGCCGTTCGCGAACACGGCGTAGCCGGTCGCGAGCTGCAACGGCGTGACGAGCCCGGCGCCGAGCGCCATCGGCAGGTACGGCGGCGTCTTCGCCGGATCGAAGCCGAAGCGCTGCGTCACGTACTGCTGCGCGTACTGCGTGCCGATCGACGCGAGGATGCGGATCGACACGAGGTTCTTCGAGCGCTGCAGCGCAGTGCGCATCGACATCGGGCCGTCCGGCTGATCGTCGTCCTTCGGCTCCCACGCGGTGCCGCCCGGCACGCTCGGCGGGAAGTACAGCGGCGCATCGTTGATGATCGTCGCCGGCCCCATGCCCTTGTCGAGCGATGCCGAATAAATGAACGGCTTGAACGACGAGCCCGGCTGGCGCCACGCCTGCGTCACGTGGTTGAACTTGCTCTTGTTGAAGTCGAAGCCGCCGACCAGCGAACGGATCGCACCGTCCTGCGGCGCGATCGCGACGAGCGCGCCTTCGACCTGCGGCAGCTGCACGACCTGCCAGCCCGTCTTGCCGTCCTTCAGCACGCGCACGATCGAGCCCGGCTTGATCCGCAGCGTCGCGTTCGCGCGCGGGCTCAGCGCGGCGGACACGAAGCGCAGGCCGGCCGGCCCGATCGTCGTGGTCGCGCCGCCGACGAACTGCACGTCGACCGCATTCGGCGATGCCGACAGCACCACGGCCGATTGCAGATCGCCGTTGTCGGGGTGATCGGCGAGCGCGTCGTCGACCGCCTCGTCGCGATCGTCACCGGCGGCCGGCAGATTGATCGACCCTTCCGGCCCGCGATAGCCGTGGCGGCGCTCGTAGTCGAGAATGCCGCGCCGCACGGCCTGATAGGCCGCTTCCTGATCGGCCGCGTTGATCGTCGTGGTGACGGTCAGCCCGCGCGTATAGGTTTCATCCTTGTACTGCTCGTACATCATCTGCCGCACCATCTCGGCAACGTATTCGCCGTGCACCGCGTACTGGTTGCCCGGCGTGCGCACGTGGATCTCCTCCTTCACCGCCTGGTCGTACTGCGGCTGCGTGATGTAGCCGATTTCGAGCATGCGCTTGAGGATGTATTCCTGACGCACCTTCGCGCGCTTCGGATTGACGACCGGGTTGTACGCGGACGGCGCCTTCGGCAGCCCCGCGAGCATCGCCGCCTCGGCGAGCGTAATGTCCTTCAGGTCCTTGCCGAAGTACACGCGCGCGGCAGCCGCGAAACCGTACGAGCGCTGGCCCAGATAGATCTGGTTCATGTACAGCTCGAGGATCTGGTCCTTCGTCAGCGCGCGCTCGATCTTGTACGCGAGCAGCATCTCGTAGATCTTGCGCGTGTAGGTCTTCTCGCTCGACAGGAAGAAGTTGCGCGCGACCTGCATCGTGATCGTGCTCGCGCCCTGGCGCGCGCCGCCGTGCAGCAGGTCGGCCACGCCCGCGCGCAGGATGCCGAGGAAATCGACGCCGCCGTGTTCGTAGAAGCGGTAGTCCTCGATCGCGAGCACCGCCTTCTTCATCACGTCGGGAATGTCCTGGAAGCGCACGAGACTGCGGCGCTCCTCGCCGAACTCGCCGAGCAGCACGTGATCGGCGGAATACACGCGCAGCGGCACCTTCGGCTGGTAGTTGGTCAGCGCGTCGAGCGACGGCAGCTGCGGCGCCATCACGACGAGCGCATAGCCGACGATCAGCGCGCCGACGATCGCGAGCGTCGCGAACAGGCCGACGAACCACAGCGCGACGCGCGAGCCGAACGAGCGACGCCCGTCGCCGTCGCGGCCGCCGCCGCGGCGCGATGCGCGACGGTCGTCGTCGGGCTCGTCGTCATCGGGGTAATAGGCTCCCGACGGCGAACGGCGCAGCGAGTAGTGAGGTTCTTTCCGATCGGAGGAGGAAGACGGTCGTTTGATGATTGGCATGTCGGAATGGCGGGCGAACGTGGCGCCCTCGGACGCATGCGGATAGGCAAGCGGATGAATCAGAGTGGGTGCATCGTGGCACTGTCACGTCGACAGACCGCGTGGCGCAGCGATCCGTTCCCGCGACGTGACAGCGCATTTTAATGAAATCGACCGGTTGACTTCGCGATTTTTTGTAAAAATTCCCGCACTGCGGCGAATTGCGGAACGTATTCGCCGCAGGCTGCGCCTATCATGGTCGCGCAGCGCGCTGCGCGCCGCGCCGTTGCTTTCAATCGCGAAAGCATCGAATCGACGCGACCCGCAGCGCTTGAACTCGCGCAATTAAGCCGTATTTAAGCGGGCGGCGGTGTAATATCCGCCGGCTCACGCGGGTCGGAACCGATTCGCGACGGGCGTTGCCGCTCACGCGGCACCTTTCAAACCACGGAGGATTTCATGTCGCTTTTCGACTCTGTCTCGCGCACGATCAAGGGCCTGCTGAACGACGCGGCCGATTCGGTACAGGATCCGTCGCGCGACGCACGGCAGATCGTGCGGGAGCTCGACGACAGCATCGGCCGTGCCGAGAATTCGCTGATCGAAATCGAGGCACAGGTCGCGACCCAGCGCAGCAAGCGCGATGCGGCCGACGACAAGGTGAAGAAGTACGAGGACGGCGCGAAGCGCGCGCTGCAGGCCGGCGACGAAGCGCTCGCGCGCGAGGCGCTCGCCGCGCAGGCGAACGCGGAAGCCGAGCGCGACGCGCTCGCGGCCGAGCTGACCACGCTCGAACCGTCGGTCGACAAGCTGAAGGGGCAGATCGCCGACATGCGGGCGCGCCGCAACGATCTGAACGCCCGCTCGAACATCCTGCAGGCAAAGCAGGAAATCGCGCAGGCGAAGGATGTCGCGGCGAGCGCCCTGGGCGGCATCGGCGGCAAGAACCTGTCGGAAGACTTCCAGAAGCTCGAGGACAAGGTCGCGCTGCAGAATGCGCGTTCGGACGCACGCCTGAACTCGGCCGACACGTCGAGCGGCAAGGCGCTCGACGACAAGCTCGCCGCATTGAACAAGGGCCCGTCGGTCGAAGACCGCCTCGCGGCGCTGAAGAAACAGCTCGACACGCCCGCGCAGTAACGGCACGCGCGCCGCGGGCCGAGCGTCCGCGGCGCGCACCGATCCAGGAGGCGGGCAAGCATGCCCGGTTCGATCATGAAGAAATCCCTCGCCGCACTCGGCCTCTCGCTGATGCTGCTGTCGTCCGCCGCGTTTGCGGTCCCGTCGCTGCAACAGGTCGAGCAGTCGATCGCCCAGCGCGACTGGCAACGCGCCGACACGCAGTTGTCGCAAGTCATCGACGCCCATCCGAACAACGCGCACGCGCGCTATCTGTACGCGCAGGTGCTCGACCGCGAAGGCCGCGCGTCCGACGCGCTCGCCCAGCTGCAGCAGGCCAGGACGCTCGATCCGCAACTGCGCTTCACCGACGCGTCGCGCTTCGCGCAAACCGAAGCGCGCATCCGTGCGGATGCCGGACGTACGCGCGCCACCACGCCTGCCGCGCCGCAAGCCGGCTCGTTGCAGCCCTCGGTCGCGCCAGTCGCGCCGGTGGCGCCGCCCGCGAAACACGGACCGTCCGCCGGCATGTGGATCGTGCTGGGCCTGCTCGTCGCGATCATTGCGCTGGTGCTGCGCTGGACGCTGCGCCGCGCGCGCTCCGCGGGCGACAGCCGCGCCGACGACGAACGGCGCACGCAGCTGAAGCGCGCCACCGACGTGCTGAACGACATCCGTCCGCTGAAACTCGACGCCAAGCTGTCGACGGCGCCCGGCGCCGCCGCGCTCACCGGCGAGCTCGAAGGCATCGAAACCGATGCGCGCGCACTGGTCGAAGCGCTGTCGAGCGGCAAGAGCCCGGTGCCGCCCTATCGGATCGACGAACTCGAACAGCGGCATGCGAGCGTGAAGGCTCGCGTCGAAGGCCGTCCCGATCCGAGCGCGCCGCCGGCCGCGCCCGCGAACGGCAGCGGCTCCGTGTATGCGCAGGAAGCCGATCGCGTGACCGGCATGCAGGGCCAGCCGTATCAGCAACAACCATACCCGCAGCAACCGTACCCGCCCCAGCAGCCGCCCGTCGTGGTGCAGCAAGGCGGCGGTTTCGGCGGCGGCATGGGCGGGCTGCTGACCGGCGTGCTGCTCGGCGAAGCGATGTCCGGCGGACGCGAGCGCGTGGTCGAGCGCGACGTGATCGTCGACGATCAGCGCCGCCGCCCCGACAACAACGATGCGGGCTTCGACCTCGGCCGCGGCGACAACACCGACTGGAGCGACGGCAACGGCGGCGGTGTCGATCTCGGCGGCAACGACGACGGCTGGACCGACGACAACAGCTGAGCGTTCCCGTCGACACCTCGCACGACGCCCGCCTGCGCGCCTTCCCGCATCGAAGTGCGCGCGCCCATCGATTTGTTAATCATCTCAAGATGGGCTACCGACAATGGGGCACGTTCGCTATCATGCGGCCATCGGCGTGCCTCCGATACCCCACCGATCAGACGCTTCGCAGCCCTGCGCGTCGCGGCACGCCTGTCCCCGCCCCAACCAGGAGAAAGCCGCTCATGAGCATAATCAAGGAATTCAAGGAGTTCGCCGTCAAAGGCAACGTGATGGATCTCGCCGTCGGCGTGATCATCGGCGGCGCGTTCTCGAAGATCGTCGACTCGGTCGTGAAGGACCTCATCATGCCGGTGATCGGCGTGCTGACCGGCGGTCTGGATTTCTCGAACAAATTCATTCTGCTCGGCACCATCCCGCCGTCGTTCAAGGGTAATCCCGATTCGTTCAAGGACCTGCAGGCCGCAGGCGTCGCCGCATTCGGCTACGGCTCGTTCATCACCGTGGCGATCAATTTCGTGATCCTTGCGTTCATCATTTTCCTGATGGTGAAATTCATCAACAAGCTGCGCAAGCCCGCCGAAGCCGCTCCGGCCGCGACGCCCGAAGACGTGCTGCTGCTGCGCGAGATCCGCGATTCGCTGAAGCAGCGCTGAGCGCCGCACCACGCCGGCTCACGCCGCGTCATGCCGTATCTGCCAGGCCCGCCACGTGCGGGCCTTTTTCATCGGCGCGGCACGCCTCGCACTTTTTTGTGACGCGCGAATGCACGCGCGCGAAAAGCAGGTCTATGATGGAGACTAAACGACAGTACGAGCGCCAAGACGCTGGCTGTGTCGATCATCGTGGCAAGCGGGTCGACGGGAGACATTGATCGTCGTACCTCACGAATGCAGCATTTTCGTGTGCTATAAAGGATCGACATGCGGCGTACATAGCCGGGAGTGGGTCGCATGAAAGTGCCGCATTTCTTGCAATTGTTTTTGAGGCGAGTGTTTATGTCCTTCCCGAAAAAACGTCGACGCGCGCAACAGGATGGCCACGAGTCGTTCCTCGCGGTATTGCGCCATTCGAAGCCGTTCGCGCAACTCGACACCAAGATTGCCCGCGCCCGTGCGCAGGACGAGCCCGTCCTCTATGCCCACGTGCTGCCCGGCCTCGACGTGCTCCTGTGCAGCGTGCGCGGCGCACACCCGCCCTATCCGGCCATTGCCGAGCTCCGCAAGCGCTGCATCGAATCGATCGCCAACGCACTCGAACAGCCGCTCGACGGTCTCGAGAACGGCGGCTATTGGTACGAGGCAAACGGCTTCGGCTTCCTCGTGTTCGCGAGCCGCGCCCGCACGCGCATCCTGCCCGAGTTTGGTGCGGGCACGAAGGCGAGCCTGCGCGGCGGGCTCGGACGCCAGAACGCCGGCGACACGACGCCGCGCTCGCTCGGCTGAACCGACACAGCAAGATGGGCCGCCCGAGGGCGGCCCATCTGCCATTCACGCGTACCGTTTCGGCCGTGCCGCGCTCATGTCGCGGCGCCGCGTCCGTTGCCGGGCCGCAGGATGTCGATGAACGCGGCGAAATCCGCGCCGGCAAGGCCCTGCGCGGCGCCCAGCCGCAACACCTGCTGCACCGTCGCCGCTACGGGCATCACCGCGCCCGTGTCGCGGGCCGCGTCCGCGATTGCATCGACATCCTTCTGAAACGTGCTCAGCGCGCCGATCGACGGATGACCGGCTGACGTCATCCGCGGCACGAAGGTCTGCAGCAGTACCGAATCCGCCCAGCCGCCCGCCAGCGCGTCGGCCAGACGCGCGGCGTCGATGCCGCTCGCCTGCGCGAGGCCCACGGCTTCGGCAATCGCGGTGACCGTCGCGGTGACGATCGCCTGGTTGCACAGCTTCGCCGTCTGTCCCGCGCCCGCGTCGCCCATATGCGTGATGCGCGACGCGTAGCGGTCGATCAGCGGCCGCACCGCCTCGAGGTCCACAGCGTTGCCGCCGGCCATCACCGCGAGCGTGCCGGCCTGCGCGCCCGGCACGCCGCCCGATACCGGCGCGTCGACCCAGCCGACGCCGAGCGCCGCCGCACGCGCCGCGTAATCGCGCGTCGCGGCAGGCGCGATGCTCGAGTGATCGACGATGCGTTGCACGCGGCGCGCGTTCGCGTCGCCGGCGAGCAGCCCGTGCGCGCCGAACACGACGTCGCCGACCGCGCGGCCGTCGAGCACGCACACGAACACCGTATCGACCTGCTCGGCCAGTTCACGCGGCGTGTCGACCACCCGCGCGCCGTCCTGCTCGAGCGCCTCCGCCTTCGCGCGCGTGCGATTCCATACGCCGACGCGGTGCCCCGCCGCCAGCAAATGCCGAATCATCGGCGCGCCCATCAGTCCCGGTCCGCAAAATCCGATTTCCACGATATTCGTCGCCTCCAATCAAGGTTGCAGTTGCCGCCCATCATACCTATCACTCAAACAGGCCTGGTGCGCGCGGCCGCGCGTCGGGCCCCGCACATACCGACATTTCACGGAGCCCATCATGAGCGACCACGTGTACAAGCTGATCGAACTGACCGGATCGTCGCGGCAATCGTGCGACGACGCGATCCGCAACGCGATCTCGAAAGCCGGCAAGACGCTGCACAACCTGCACTGGTTTCAGGTCACCGAAACGCGCGGACACATCGAAGGCGATCAGGTGATCCACTGGCAGGTCACGCTGAAAGTCGGCATGCGCATCGACGACTGACGCGCCGAACGCGCCCGGAAGCCCGGCGCGCGGAACCCGCGGATGCGTGCAACGCGCGTCCGCGTGGGTCTTCGCGCCCGTGTACCGCCCTTCGCGCGAGGCCCGTCCGGCTCGCGGCCGCGGGTATCCATCGCTTGACGCTGATTTTCTTCCATATTAAAAACGATATACCCCACCTCCCCCTCGATCAGCCTGGACATATAAACGGAGATACCATGAGTCAGCAACGCGAGGCGATCGACACGTACCTCTTGCGCGTCTTGCACACCTTGTTGATGGAGCGCAGCGTCACGCGCGCGGCCGTCAAACTGAACCAGTCGCAACCGGCGATCAGCGCCGCGCTGCGCCGCCTGCGCGACATCACCGGCGACCCGCTGCTCGTGCGCGGCAAGTCCGGCATGGTGCCGACCGAATACGGGCTGCGCCTGCTCGAGCCGGTGCAGAACGCGCTGCGCGAGATCGAGCGCATCAAGTTTCAGCAGCACAGCTTCGACCCGGCCACGTCGATCCGCTGCTACCGGATCGGCTGTCCCGACTATCTGAACGTGCTGTTCGTGCCGACGGTGGTCGAACGCTTCCGTCAGGCCGCGCCGAATGCGACGCTCGAATTCCACTCGCTCGGCCCCGCGTTCGACTACGAACTCGCACTCGAAGACGGCAAGCTCGACATCGTCGTCGGCAACTGGCCCGAGCCGCCCGAGCAGCTGCATTTGTCCAACCTGTTCGTCGACGAAATCGTTTGCCTGATGAGCAACACGCATCCGTTCGCGAAGCGCGGCGGGCTTACGCTCGATCAGTACCTGAACGCGCCGCACCTCGCGCCGACGCCGTATTCGGTCGGCCAGCGCGGCGCGATCGACGTGCATCTCGCGCGCGAACGGCTCAAGCGTCACGTGGTCGTCACGCTGCCGTACTTCAACCTCGCGCCGTATGTGCTCGTGAAGTCCGATCTGATCTTCACGACGACGCGCCTGTTCGCCGACCATTACGCGAAGTTCCTGCCGCTGTCGGTCGTGCCGGCCCCGCTCGACTTTCCGCCGATGCAGTACTACCAGCTGTGGCACGAACGCTGCCATTACTCGGACGAAGTGCGCTGGCTGCGCAGCCTGGTTGCCGAAGCGACGCGCACGTTGATCGAGGCGTAAGCGTAGCGGCCGGGCGCGGCAGGAAGGCGCAACGCCGGCCGCGCATGTTCGCGCGCGCCGCGTCAGCGCGACGCTTCCACGAGCGCCTGCGCAAGCGCGTTGTGGCGCTCGATGACCGGCGGCAGATCGAGCGTCGCGAGCCGCCCTTCCCGCACCACCACCTTGCCGTTCACCACCGTATAGGCCGCCTGCGACGGCGCGCAGAACACGAGCGCCGCGACCGGGTCGTGCAACGCACCGGCAAAGAGCGGCTGGCGCAGGTCGAACGCGGCGAAGTCGGCGGCCATGCCGGGCTTCAACGCGCCGATATCGTCACGATTGAGCACCTTCGCGCCGCCGAGCGTCGCGATCTCGAGCGCGTCGCGCGCGGTCATCGCGTCGGGCCCGAAGCCGACCCGCTGCAGCAGCAGCGCCTGCCGCACTTCCGCGACCATCTGCGCGCCGTCGTTCGACGCCGACCCGTCGACGCCGAGCCCGACCGGCACGCCCGCCGCCCGCATCTTCCCGATCGGCGCGATGCCCGATGCGAGGCGCATGTTCGAGCACGGGCAGTGCGCGACGCCGGTGCCGGTGCGCGCGAACAGGCCGATGCCCGCATCGTCGAGCTGCACGCAGTGCGCATGCCAGACGTCGTGACCGACCCAACCGAGATCTTCCGCATATTCGGCGGGCGTCATGCCGAATTTTTCGCGGCTGTACGCGATGTCGTTGACGTTCTCCGCCAGATGCGTGTGCAATGACACGCCGCGCTCGCGCGCGAGCACCGCCGCGTCGCGCATCAGGCCGCGGCTCACCGAGAACGGCGAGCACGGCGCGACGACCACGCGCAACATCGCGTAACGTCCTTCGTCGTGATAGGCGTCGATCAGCCGCTGCGTGTCGCGCAGGATGTCCGGCTCGCGCTCGACGACCGAATCGGGCGGCAGCCCGCCGTCGCGCTGACCGACGCTCATCGCGCCGCGGCTCGCGTGAAAGCGCATGCCGATGCGTTGCGCGGCGCCGATGCTGTCGTCGAGCCGGCTGCCGTTCGGATAGATGTACAGATGATCGCTCGACGTCGTGCAGCCCGACTGCAGCAGCTCGGCCATCGCGGTGAGCGTCGACACCTCGATCATCTCCGGCGTCAGATGCGCCCAGATCCGGTACAGGCTCGTGAGCCAGCCGAACAGCTCGGCGTTCTGCGCGGCCGGCACCGCGCGCGTGAGGCCCTGGTACATGTGGTGATGCGTGTTCACGAGCCCCGGGATCACCAGATGGCCGCGCAGGTCGAGCACTTCGTCGGCGGTGTCGGGCAACTCGGCGCTCGGCCCGACGGCGACGATCCGGTTGCCCTCGATGTAAAGCCCGGCGTCACGCAGCTCGCGGCGCGTGTCGTCCATGGTCACGAGCACGTCGGCGTGCTTGACCAGCAGGGTCGTCGGGCGGGATGAGGATGGCTGTGGCGCGCGTGCGCCGGCGTGCTGCTCGAGGTTCATGCGTTCTCCGCGTCGTTCCGTCTGCGGGAGCCGCTCCCGCAGACGCTGAAGGCCGTTCGAACGCTGCTGCGCGGCACGCACCGGTGCCTGCGTCCGTTCGAACGCGCTGGCCCGGTTACCCGGCATGCATGCCGTCTTCGGGGTACGCGCGGCAGCATCGCGCAAGCGCGCGCCGCGCACAATGCGCGAAACCGAATACTGCGCTTCACGGTTTCGATATGGTACGCGGCGCAGCGCGATCGGACGCAGCGCACACGCGCCCCGGCCGCGCATGGACGGCCGTCGACAGCCGTTCATGCGCGGCGCATTATCTTTGATATCGCGTCCGTATTTGCGCGGGAACCTTCTTACAATGCCTGCACGGCGCTCGCATCAATTTCGCCGACGGGTATGTAGCCACGTGACGTGGAGCCTCGATCCGCCGCACAGTCAATGGATCGAGTCGCCGCCGAACCTCGCATTCACATAAGGACACAACGAATGGGAAAGCTCACTACCCACGTACTCGATACGGCACACGGTCGCCCCGGCGCTGCCGTCAAGGTGGACCTCTACGCGCTCGACGGCGAAACGCGCCGCGCGCTCAAGACCGTGCTGACCAATAGCGACGGCCGCTGCGACGAGCCACTGCTCGAAGGCGCGGCGCTCGCCGCCGGCGAATACGAGCTCGTGTTCCATGCCGGCGACTACTTCGCGTCGCTCGGCGTGAAGGTGCCCGAACCGCGCTTCGTCGACCGCGTCGTGCTGCGCTTCGGCATCGCCGACGCCGCATCGCACTACCACGTGCCGCTGCTCGTGTCGCCGTGGTCGTACAGCACCTATCGCGGCAGCTGACATACGCATCGGCGCCTGCATCGAAGACAACGATCTGAGTCTGGAGGAGTTTCATGGAAGGCTTCATCACCGACTGGCTGAACCTCGCGCTGCGATGGCTGCACGTCATCGTCGCGATCGCGTGGATCGGCGAATCGTTCTATTTCGTCGCGCTCGACAACAGCCTCAAGCCGCCGACCGACGCGAACCAGCGCAAGCGCGGCGTGTTCGGCGAGCTGTGGCACGTGCACGGCGGCGGCTTCTACAACATGCAGAAGTACACGGTCGCGCCGCCGGAAATGCCCGACGACCTGCACTGGTCGAAGTGGCCGTCGTACACGACGTGGCTGTCGGGCTTCTCGCTGTTCTTCGTGCTCTACCTGCTCGCGCCGAACACCTACCTGATCGACAAGAGCGTGCTCGACATGGGGCCGGTGGTCGCGGTCGCATCCGCGCTCGGCTTTCTCGCGGCCGGCTGGATCGTCTACGACTCGCTGTGCCGCATCCTCGGCACCAACGATCGCGTGCTCGGCATCTGCGTCGGCATCTACGTCGTGATCGCCGCGTACCTCGCGTGTCACATCTTCGCGGGCCGCGCCGCGTATCTGATCGTCGGCGCGATGCTCGCGACGATCATGTCGGCGAACGTGTTCTTCGTGATCATCCCCGGCCAGCGCAAGATGGTCGACAAGATGCTCAAGGGCGAAGAGCCGAACCCGATCTACGGCAAGCGCGGCAAGCAGCGCTCGGTGCACAACACTTACTTCACGCTGCCTGTCGTGTTCGCGATGCTGTCGAACCACTATGCGATGACGTACACGAACCGCTTCAACTGGGTCGTGCTCGTGCTGATCATGCTGGCCGGCGCGCTGATTCGTCAGTTCTTCGTGATGCGTCACCGCGGCAAGCAGCTGTGGTACCTGCCGATCGGCGGCGTCGCGCTGCTGTCGGGCGCGCTCGTGTGGACGATGCCGAAGCCGGTCGCGCCGCAGGCCGAGGCCGCGAACGCGCCGAAGCTCGCCGTCAACGACATCATGCCGATCCTGCAGCAGCGCTGCATCGAATGCCACTCGGCCAAGCCGACGCTGATGGGCAGCGCGCCGGCCGGCGTGATGTTCGACACGCCGGACGAAGTGTCGAAGAACGCGCAGCGCATTTACGAACAAGCCGTGCGCCTGAAGGCGATGCCGATCGGCAACGTCACGCACATGACCGACGACGAGCGCGTGAAGCTCGCTGCTTGGTTCGAGGGCGGCGCGGTGAAGTGAGGCGCTGTGAGCCGGCGTGTGATCGCCGGCGCGATACGTTGGTGGATGCGGGCCCGGAGACGGGCCCGTTTTTTTTGGCACGTGCGAAGGCGCGAAGGTACGGCCGTCGCGCCAGCCGCACATCGCTTCACGCTGCAGCACGAGCAGTAGATTCATGGGAGGTCGTCGAACGGCAGGAAGATGTGATCGTGATGCGTGACCGTCGTCACGGTACAGTTGCGCCCTGCTGTGAACAATGTGTAGAGAATGCGACCTTCAGGCCGAACGCGGCGCGATCGGAATGCGCGCTCAGCGCGATTCATGCGGCGCGGAAAAACACGGGCCGGTTGCGTCGCACGGCCGCCGTCTCGCGGCGGGCTTCCTGGTCGGCATCATGAATGGACCCGGAACGCTCGTTCCAGTTGCACGCCCATCACGATTGCAGCCCGAAGATCTGCGACGGGACGCCGAAACGGCGCTGTGCGAATCGCCGGACGGCGACACGAACACCAGCCAGCCGCGACGGTCATCGCGTCGGCTTCGACGAAACGCGACGATCGCTTCGAACGACGACGCCCCGTCCACTTCATGCTCAGCAAGGCTGCACGTTCGCTTTCAGATCGACGCATCGGCACCGGGCCGGCAACCGTACTTCACGCGCCAACGCGTCGCGACGATCGCATGCGCATCGGCGCGATCGAGCTACACGTACTGCCCTGCGTGTCGGTTCGTGGCCGTGCGCCGCACTGCCTCGCAGTGTTGCGCGCGAATGCCGACCACCACCCACACCGCGATCCCCAAGCGCACCGACATAAAAAAACCCGCGCATGTCGCGCGGGCTGGTTCGACGATCGCTGCTACGGCAACGGCGCTCAGACCATCACCGCCTCGAGCGCATCTTCGGTGAGCCACAGCGATTCCGGCAGGTCCTGCTCGTTCAGGTTCAGGCCGTCGCCGCCGCGATCGACGACGATGAAGTCGCTGACCTCGCCCAGCGCGATCAGCGGGTGATGCCACACGCCCTTCGCGTAGTTGACGCCCTGCCAGCCGCTCGTCACGAACGCACGAACCTTCGACGGATCGAGCTCGCCCGCCGGCGCGACGACGACCAGATACGGCCGCTCGTTCAGCGGCACGAACGCCTGGCTGCCGAGCGGATGCCGCTCGAGCATCCTGACCTCGAACGGCAGCTCACGCGGCTGGCCGCGAAACAGGTTGACCAGCGTGCGGCCGCCCGCGTCGGTCACGTCGACGTTCGCGAGATCGTGAAAGCGCACCGTCGTGCCGAGATTGATCGGAATCTGCTTCGCGCCGTCGGTTTCGATCACGTCGCCGAACGGGGCGAACGCTTGCCTGGTCAGCGGTTCGATTGCAAGCGTCTTCATTTGTCGAGCGTCCCCCACAGGCGCAGACGCGATACGCCGCCGTCCGGGATGATGTTCAGGCGCACGTGCGTGACCGGCCCGAGTGCGGCGATTTCCGGTTCGAAGAAGTGCTGCTTGTCCATCTGCAGCTTCTGCTCGCCGAGCAGCACCGGCCAGAACATCGACTGCGTGATCAGCGAGCTGTCGGTGCCGCCCGACATGTAGGCGGCCTGGATCGAGCAGCGGTCCGGGTAGTTGCCCTTGAAGAACGCCGTATCGACCTCGATCCTGCGGATCACGCCCGGCTGCGCGAGCGCGACGATCGCCCAGTCGTTGCCCGGTTCGCGACGGCGACGCGTTTCCCAGCCGTCGCCCATGTTCACGCCGCGGCCCGGCAGCAGCAGGTTCGACGCGAGCCCGAAGTGCTGGTTGTTCGCGGCCACGACGTAGCCGCCGTTTTCCATCGCCGCGAGGTCGAACTGCTCGGTCTCGCTCGCGCCGGCCCAGTCGAGCTGCGGCTGGCCGTACACGCGCAGCCGCGCCACGCCGCCGTCCGGATAGATGTTCACGCGCAGATGCGTGAACGCGCGCGCGTCGCGCGCTTCGACGTAATGGTGACTGTTGCCCTGCAGCGTCGTCGACGGCACGATCTCGATCCACTCGGTCGCCTGCGTCGGCGCGCCGTCGGCGACGTACGCGGCGTCGATCGACGCGGCCGGCGGGAAGTTGCCGGTGAAATGGCTGGTATCGATGTCGACGCCCTTGATCACGCCGGGACGCGCGAGCTTGACGATGCACCAGTCATAACCGGTCGTGCGCTTGCGGCGCGTCTCCCAGCCGTCCATCCACTTGCCGTGGTCGTCGTACTTGGCCGGAATGAAGACCGCCGGCTCCGGGTTCAGCATCCGCTCCTTCGGCGCGAAGAAGTCGTCGCTGGCTTCGAGCGCCTGCGCGCCGAGGCGCGGGTCGGCGAGGTTCACGTAGCGCCGGGTGAAATCGGGCGCGGCGGGATCGAGAAGCGGAACAGCCATGATGTGTCCTTGTTCGGTGAGGCGAAGCGGTGATGCGAAGCGGCCGCTACGGCGCGACGTCACGCGTCGATCAGGTCGTCGAGCCGGAAGCGCGCGATCCGGTAGATCTGGTCGAGGCTCGCGCGCAGCTCCTCGCTGCGCGAATGATTCACGCGCGACTCGAAGTTCGCGATGATGCCGTGCCGGTCATAGCCGCGCACGGCCAGAATGAACGGGAAGCCGAATTTCTCGCGATAGGTGCGGTTCAGCGTCAGCAGCTTGTCGAACTCTTCCTGCGTGCATTGATCGAGGCCCGCGCCGCTCTGCTCGCGCGTCGACTCGGCAGTGAGCTCGCCGCGCACGGCTGCCTTGCCGGCCAGTTCCGGGTGGGCGTTGATCAGCGCGAGCTGGCGTGCGTCGCCGGCCGTTTCCACCGCGTTCGACATCGTCTCGTGCAGCGCGTCGATGCTCGCGAACGGCCGCTTCGCCGCCGCATGCTCGGCCACCCACGGCGAATGCTCGAAAATGCCCGACAGCGCGGCGACGAATGCGCTCGGCGTCATCGTGTTCAGTTGCTCCAACGTGTAACGCATCGCCTTCATGCTTTCCCTTCGTCTCGATGATTGGGCTGATACGGATGATGTTCACGCCAATGGCGCGCGATATCGACACGCCGCGTCACCCATACGCGTTCGTGCTTCTCGATGTGATCGAGGAAACGCTGCAGCCCGCGGAAACGCCCCGGCCGCCCGAGCAGCCGGCAGTGCATGCCGATCGACAGCATCTTCGGCGCTTCGTCGCCTTCCGCGTACAGCACGTCGAACGCGTCGCGCAGGTAATCGAAGAAGTGCTCGCCGGTGTTGAAGCCCTGCGGCGTCGCGAAGCGCATGTCGTTCGTGTCGAGCGTGTACGGGACGATCAATTGCGGCGTCGTGCGGCCGCCCGACACTGCGACGTCCATCCAGAACGGCAGGTCGTCGCCATAGTTGTCGGAGTCGTACAGGAAGCCGCCGTATTCGGCCACGAGGCGGTGCGTGTTCGGGCTGTCGCGGCCGGTGTACCAGCCGAGCGGGCGCTCGCCGGTCACGCGCTCGATCGCCTCCATGCCGAGACGCATGTGCTCGGCCTCCAGCTCGGGCGTCATGCTCTGGTAGTGAATCCAGCGCCAGCCGTGGCATGCGATCTCGTGGCCGAGCTCGACGAAGGCGCGCGCGAGCTCCGGATGGCGCTCGATCGCCATGCCGACGCCGAATACCGTCAGCGGCAGCCCGCGCTTCTCGAACTCGCGCAGGATGCGCCACACGCCGGCGCGCGCCCCGTACTCGTAGATCGACTCCATGCTCATGTGACGGTCGGGATACGCGGCCGCGCCGACGATTTCCGACAGGAACTGCTCGGAGCCCAGATCGCCGTGCAGCACGCAGTTCTCGCCGCCCTCCTCGTAGTTGAGGACGAATTGCACCGCGACGCGCGCGCGCCCGGGCCAGTTCGCCTGCACGGGATGGCGGCCGTAGCCGATCAGGTCGCGAGGATAGTTGGGATCGAGTGACATGGGTTCGGAGTGCCGCTGAAGCTCGCTGAAATGGTGGGTTCGCATCGGCCCGCACGGGGCCCGAAGGCCGGCCGCGCGGGCCGATGCGACGACGGCCCAGTGTAGCGAAAAGGTCGGGACGCGCCCATACAGCGGCGCAGATAGTGCAGGTCAGACCGCGTGTATGTGCGGTTGCGGCAAACCGGCGTCGGGCGACGTAGCGCTGCCGCTGCGCGCGCCCGTGCTCGCCGGCGCAGCCGCCGACGCGTCGTCCGGCGGGCTGAAGCGCGCGAATTCGCCGTCGTAGCGCTTCGGCAGCGGCCGCGCATAATCGCCGCGCTTCGCGGTCGCGAGGCGCAGCGACACCAGCGCCTCGGCCCACTTCACGGCCGCCGTGACGCCCTCGATCACCGGCGCGCCGATCTGCTGCTCGATCTCGTGCGCGAACTCGGCCATCCCGGCGCAGCCGAGCACGATCGCATCGGCGCCGTCCTCGTCGAGCGCCCGCCGGCATTCGTCGACGATGATGCGCCGCGCCGCCGAACCGGGCCGGTCGAGCTCGAGCACCGCGACGTCGGTCGCGCGCACGTTGCGGCAGAAGCGCTTCATCCCATAGCGCTCGGCGAGATGCCAGGCCATCCCGCAGGTGCGCGCGAGCGTCGTGACGACCGAGAAGCCCGGCGCGAGCACGCTCGCCGCGTGCATCGCAGCTTCAGCGATCCCGATCACCGGCCCGCGCGCCAGCTCGCGCGCCGCGTACAGCCCCGGATCGCCGAAGCACGCGATCACGTACGCGTCGCAGCCGTCGCGTTCGCCTTGCGCGATCTCGGCGAGCAGCCCCGGCGTCGCCAGCGCCTCGTCGTAATAGCCTTCGATCGACGGCGGCCCCATCGGCGGGCTCACCGCGACGATCTCCGTACCGGCGGCCGCGATCTCGCGCGCGCAACGGCCCATCGCGTCGGTCATGCGCTGCGTCGTGTTCGGGTTGATCAGCTTGATCTTCATCTCGCGCTCCTCACGCGTTCGTGCTCACGAGCAACCGGTAGAACGCGAAGCCGAGCCCCGCGCCGATGAACCACGAGAAATTCGCGGCAGCCTCCCAGCCCGGCACCATCACGCACACGACCGCAATCACCGCGGCCGGCAGCAGCGCGGCGAGCGCGCGACGGTTCACGCCGCCGGTGTACCAGTACGCGCCGCGCTCCGACATCGTGTACAGATCGTCGCGCACCAGCCGGCCGCGCTTGACGAGGTAGAAGTCGGCGATCAGCACGCCGTACAGCGGGCCGATGAACGCGCCGAGCACATCGAGCGTGTAATGGATCACGGCCGGGTTGTTGAACAGGTTCCACGGCGTGATGAAGATCGACGCGACGGCCGCGAGCATCCCGCCTGCGCGCCAGCTGATCAGCCGCGGCGCGACGTTCGAGAAATCGAACGCGGGCGACACGAAGTTCGCGACGATGTTGATACCGATCGTCGCGATCGTAAACGTCAGCGCGCCGAGGATCACCGCGGTCGGATGATCGATGCGGCCGACCGTCGCGACCGGGTCGGTGATCAGCTCTCCGAACACCGGCAGCGTCGCGGCCGTGGTGACTACCGTGACGAGCGAGAACGCGAGGAAGTTGACCGGCAGCCCCCAGAAGTTGCCGCGCTTGACGTCGCCGAACGAGCGGCAGTAACGCGAGAAGTCGCCGAAATTGAGCATCGGCCCGGAGAAATACGACACGACGAGCGACACGGCCGTGATCATCACCGGAATCACCTGCGCGCCGTGATACTTGACGCCGCCGAGATTGATGCCGATGTTGCGCCAGCCCGCACGCCACACCATGTAGCCGGCGAGGATGAACATCACGACGTAGACGGCCGGCCCCGCGAAGTCGATGAACTTCTTGATCGTCTCCATCCCGTTCCAGAACACGAACGCCTGCAGCACCCACAGCAGCATGAAGCCGGCCCAGCCGACGGCCGACAGCCCGAGGAAGCCGTAGCGATGGACGTCCGCGTACGGCATCCATTGCGGGAAGAACTTCAGCACGACGATCACCAGCGCGCTCGACGCGAGATAGGTCTGGATGCCGTACCACGCGATCGCGATCAGCCCGCGGATCACGGCCGGCACGTTGGCGCCCAGCACGCCGAACGTCGCGCGGCACGCGACCGGATACGGCACGCCGATCTGCTGGCTCGGTCGCGCGATCAGGTTGCACAGCCGGTTCACGATCGTGATGCCGACGATCAGCGCGATCAGCACCTGCCAGCTCGTCAGCCCGAGTGCGAACAGGCTGCCGGCAAACACGTAGCCGCCGACGCTGTGCACGTCGGACATCCAGAACGCGAAGATGTTGTACGCGCCCCACGTCTGGTTCTTCAGTGGTGCCAAATCTTCGTTGTACAAACGCTCGCTGTAACCGTCCGGCAAGGCCGGATCGCCGCCCTCGCCGCCTTGTTCCGCCGGATATGCGCTGTCGTGCGCCACACTGAACTGAGCCATGACTTCTCCTTGACGCGGCCGTGCGGCCGCTCCACCGTCATCGATATCGCTCCGGGTCGTCGCCCGGAGTCGGACTGGCGGCCGGCGGCGCTGACCGCCGGCCTGCATTGCTCTCGTCGTGTGGCGCGCGGGCCGGTTCGCGTCGCCGCTCAGGCGCCGCCGAACACTTCGCGCAAATCGACCTGCCCTTGCGCGGGCCGGTCCAGCATCTTCAGTTCGACATGCTGCAGGTGGTGCGCCATCAGCGTCACCGCCCGCTTCGAATCGCCCGCTTCCAGCGCGGCCAGGATCCCGTCGTGGTCGTCGCACGAGCACGGGCTGCGACCGTGCGACTCGTACAGCGCCGACATCAGCGTCGAGCGCGCGACGAGCCCGTCGAGGCATTCGCACAGCGTCGCGTTGCCCGTGAGCGCGGCGAGCGCCGTATGGAATTCGCCCGACAGGCGGATCCACGCGGCGAAATCGTGACGCTCGAACGCGCGACGCTCCTTGTCGATCAGCGCGGCGACGCCCTTCAACCGTTTCGCGCCCGGCCCCGTCGCGAGCCGCTCGACGACGGCCAGCTCGATGATGCGGCGCATCTCGAACACCTCGTGCACGTCCTGCAGCGTCGGGCTCGCAACGAAGGCGCCGCGGTTCGGCTCGAGATCGACGAGCTTGTCGGCCGCGAGCTGCGACAGCGCCTGGCGGATCGTCCCGCGCTTCACGCCGAACACGTCGCACAGCTGCGCCTCCGTCAGCTTCGCGCCGGGCGCGAGCCGATGCTCGAGGATCGCGGTGCGAATCCGCTCGGCGATCGCTTCGGGGCCGGCGGCGCCGGACGCAGGGATATCGGGCTCGTTCATGTTCTGCATCGTGTGATGGTCCTCATCCTAGGACGGACATAAAGATTGTCAACAATTCTTTTCCCTGAATTCGCACAATCGGCGTGCATCTGGGTGTGCCAGAGCAGTGCGCGGCGCACGAAACCCGCGCACGGCAAGGCCGCAACGACCATCCATGGCAGCTTACGGCGTTTACCCTGCCGGGAATTTTGTCGACAAAACTGGTGCATGCAACGGCGCGAATGTGCTTCGTGTCGTCGAAAATTAGCGACGGTTAGTTGCGCGTCTACTTAAAGAAAAAGGCGGGAGACCCGCCTTTCGAGGTTAGCGATCGGCCGTCAGCCGAGATGCGGATAGTCGGACAGCGTGAGCCGGAAGCCGTGCGCGTTCGCGACGAGTTCGGCGTGTGCGCCGAACGGCAGCGTCAACAGATCGGGCACGTGGCCGAACTGCAAGCCCGTGACGACCGGGATGCCGATCACCGAGCGCACCTGCTCGATCATGGCCTCCATGTCGTAGCCGTTGTCGTATTCGAACGGCCGCGCGCCCGTGAACTGCCCGATCACGAGCGCCTGCTGGCGCGCGAGCAGCCCGGACAGATGCAGCTGATAGATCATCCGTTCGATCCGGAACGGCTGCTCGTTGACGTCCTCGATGAATAGGATGCCGCCTTCGATGTCCGGCATGTACGGCGTGCCGACCAGCGACGACAGGATCGCGAGATTGCCGCCCCACAGCGTGCCCGCCGCGGTCACGGCCTGCACCTGCGGCACGTCGGCGACGATCGTCGTGCTCGGCTGCGACAGCGTCTGCCAGAAGTGCTGCATCGTGAAGTCGCTCGGCGTTTCGGCGCCGAAATCCGCCGACAGCATCGGGCCGCCGAAGGTCTTGATGCGCGCCTTCGCGTACAGCGCGAGCTGGATCGCGGTGAAGTCGCTATGGCCGACCAGCGCGATAGGCTGATCGCGCAGGCGGCGCTCGAGCCCGCGATAGTCGAGCCCGTGGAGGATGCGCGCGGCGCCGTAGCCGCCGCGCACCGCGAGCGCGATGTCGGGCAGCGCCCGCTGCGGATCGGCGAGGCGGTTCAGGTCGCCGGCGCGTTCGCCGTCGGTGCCGCCGAAGCGCTGAAAGCGGCGCTGCGTCGCCTCGATGTTTTCGATGCGCTGCTGGGCGCTGCTCAAACGCTCGAGCGCGCGATTGATCGCGTCGGGATCGTGCGGATAACCGGACGGCGCAAGCAGGCGAATGGTATAGGACGCGGCGGGCTGGAAGGACATGGCGGGAGGAGTCGGGTCGTCAAACACTGCTTAGAGGGCCTGGATCGTTGACGGTTCAGCGATCACGCGCGGAGGCCGCGGCCGGCGCAGCGCGCGCGGCGGTCATGCCGCGCCCGATTCGGCGTCGCGGGCGAGCCGCGCTTCGCGCACCGCGCGGCGGCGCTCCGCGAAGAACGACTTCAGCGCGGCGCCGCATTCGTCGGCGAGCACGCCGCCGGTCACTTCGGTGTGGTGGTTCAGCTGGGGATTCGCGAATGCGTCGATCACGCTGCCGCAGGCGCCCGTCTTCGGGTCGGCCGCGCCGTAGACCACGCGTGCGATGCGCGCGTGCATGATCGCGCCCGCGCACATCAGGCAAGGCTCGAGCGTCACGTACAACTCGCAGCCGGGCATCCGGTAATTCTGCAGATGCTGCGCGGCCATCCGCAGCGCGGCCATTTCCGCGTGGGCTGACGGGTCGTGCCCGCCGATCGGATGGTTGAAGCCGCGTGCGATCACTTCGTCGCCGCGCACCAGCACCGCGCCGACCGGCACTTCGCCCGCGGCGCGCGCCTCTTCGGCCGCGGCCTGCGCGAGCCGCATGAAATGCAGGTCGCGCGCAGACGCGGGCGCGGGCTCGATCGTGGGCTCGGATACAGGGGAATCGGCAGCGCCGACGGATTCGGGGGCCGCGTCGTGCAGCGCGTCTGCGCTCACATCGGCCCCGCTTCGGCGGGCGCTTCGTCGAGCCCGCGTTCGCACAGACGCTCGGCGATGCGGCGGCAATAGTCGCGCGGCATCACCATCGGACCGCCGCGCAGCGATTCCAGCGCCATGTCGAGCGCGAGGATCTTCGCCTGAAGCCGGCAACGTGCGGCACGATCGCCGACCGCCTGCAGTTCGTCCTGCAGGTTGCGCAGCGCGCGCAATTGCTCGACGGCCGGCGGCACGAAGCCGGCGTTCTTCAGGATACGGTTGGCCACCCGGACCTCCTCGGGGACGAGGAGGTCGTCATCCAGCGCCTGCGGCGCGCCGGTACCGGGCAAATCGTCAAACTCGCCCCGCGCGGCGGCGGCGGCGATGCGTTGTTCGACCAGTGCGTCAAGCAATCTCATTAGTCAATCGGAACAAATGCGGCAGCCGAATTCTAGCAGGGTGACGTGCGTATGACAGGCTCTTCGAAGACCTGCTCGATATTGTCTTTTTAGGGGCCGAATCGGCGCGCATGTGTGAAGATCGGGGCGACTTGGGGCTGTGCTGCGCCGCGGCGGGCTGGGCGGGGGTTTGGCTGGTTCGGAGTGGGTATGTCGTGGTACGCGGCGCCCGGCACGAAAAAAAGCCCGGCAGGCTTCCCTGCCGGGCGCTCGCATCCTCCGATGCCGCGATCCGCTACCGGGGCGCACCCCGGCGCCGCATCACTCCCACTCAATCGTCGCCGGCGGCTTCCCCGAGATGTCGTACACCACCCGGTTGATCCCGCGCACCTCGTTGATGATCCGGTTCGACGCACGGCCGAGCAGCGCGTACGGCAGATGCGCCCAGTGTGCGGTCATGAAGTCGGTCGTCTGCACCGCGCGCAACGACGTCACGTAGTCGTACGTGCGGCCGTCGCCCATCACGCCGACCGACTTCACCGGCAGGAACACCGCGAACGCCTGGCTCGTCAGGTCGTACCAGCTCTTGCCGACGTCGGCTTCGCCGCACAGGCCGGCTGCCGCGTCCTGCGCGGTGGCGGTCGTGCCGCGCAGCTCCTCGATGAAGATCGCATCCGCGCGACGCAGCAGCTCCGCATATTCGCGCTTCACTTCGCCGAGAATCCGCACGCCGAGGCCCGGGCCCGGGAACGGATGGCGGTACACCATCTCCGGCGGCAGGCCGAGCGCGACGCCCAGCTCGCGCACTTCGTCCTTGAACAGGTCGCGCAGCGGCTCGAGCAGCTTCAGGCCGAGCGTTTCCGGCAGCCCGCCGACGTTGTGATGGCTCTTGATCGTCGTCGCCTTCTTCGTCTTCGTGCCGCCCGATTCGACCACGTCCGGATAGATCGTGCCCTGCGCAAGCCACTTCGCCTTCGACAGCTTCTGCGCCTCAGCCTGGAACACCTCGACGAACTCGCGACCGATGATCTTGCGCTTCTGCTCCGGATCGGTCACACCGGCCAGATGGCCGAGGAACTGTTCCGATGCGTCGACGTGCACGACCTTCGCGTGCAGGCGGCCCTCGAACATGTCGAGCACCATCTTGCCTTCGTTCAGGCGCAGCAAGCCGTGATCGACGAACACGCAGGTCAGCTGGTCGCCGATCGCGCGATGGATCAGCGCCGCCGCGACGCTCGAATCGACGCCGCCCGACAGGCCGAGAATCACTTCCTCGTCACCGACCTGCTCGCGGATCTTCGCGACCGCTTCCTCGATGTGGTTCTTCATGATCCAGTCGGGCTTCGCGCCGGCGATCTGCAGCACGAAGCGCTCGATGATCTGGCGGCCCTTCACCGTGTGCGTGACTTCCGGATGGAACTGCACCGCGTAGTAGCCGCGCGCCTCGTCGGCCATGCCGGCGATCGGGCAGCTCGGCGTCGACGCCATCAGCGTGAAGCCCGGCGGCAGCTCGGCCACCTTGTCGCCGTGGCTCATCCAGACCTTCAGCATCCCGTGGCCTTCGGCCGTCTTGAAATCGTCGATGCCGTCGAGCAGGCGCGTATGACCATGCGCGCGCATTTCCGCATAGCCGAATTCGCGATGGTCGCTCCACTCGACCTTGCCGCCGAGCTGCACGGCCATCGTCTGCATGCCGTAGCAGATGCCGAGCACCGGCACGCCGAGGTCCCACACGGCCTGCGGCGCGCGCAGCTGGTGGTCTTCGTAGGTGCTGGCGTGGCTGCCCGACAGGATCACCGCCTTCGGCGCGAACTCGCGAACGAACGCGTCGGACACGTCGTTCGGATGGATCTCGCAGTAGACGTGCGCTTCGCGCACGCGGCGCGCGATCAGTTGGGTGACTTGCGAACCGAAGTCGAGAATCAGGATTTTGTCGTGCATGGCTGCGGACGGGATGAAGATGATAAGAAAAGCAGCGCACGAAGCGCTGCGTCAATAGCATGGACGGAGGCGTCGGGCGGGCGGCGGCTCGCGCGACGCATCGCCGGTCAATCCTCGGCCGGCGGGCGGGCGTCGAACGCGACGCTGCCGGACGAACGGGCCGCTGCCGCGGCATCGGCTGCTGCTGCCGGTGCGACAGGCGCTGCCGGTGCTGCCGGACGCGCGACGCTCGGCTCGACCCGCGGCTGCGGTACGACGACCGGTGCCGGCTCGGCCGGACGCTGCGCGCCGCGGGCCTCGAGCGCCAGCGCCTTGTCGCGCCGCCGCACGGCCGCGGCGAGCCGCACGCCGCCGAGGCCGAGCACGATCAGCGCGACGCCGGCCGCGACCGACAGCACGCGGCCGGCCGCCGCGATCGCCGGGCCGTTGCTGGTGCCGAGCGACCACACGACCGCAAGCACGCCGATCAGCCAGTTCACATGGCCGACCGCCCGCGCGACGGGCGCCGTGAGTTCACCGTTGACCGCCGCATGAAACGCGAGCCACGCGAGCCCGAGCAGCGCGATGCCGAACGCCTGGCCGAGCATCGCCGGCTGGACGTTCGCGAGCTGCAGCGCATTGAACAGCGCCTGCCACGGCGTCAGCACGAACAACGTGCCGAACGCGAGCAGCAGCACGGCGTCGACGATCAGCACGGCTCGCAGCAGCGGTTTCATCAGCGCTCAATCCACGTGATAGTTCGGCGCTTCCTTCGTGATCTGCACGTCGTGCACGTGCGACTCGCGCATGCCCGCCGCGGTGATCTGGACGAATTCGGCCTTCTCGTGCAGCTCGTCGATCGTGCGGCAGCCGCAGTAGCCCATGCTCGCGCGCACGCCGCCGACCAGCTGGAACAGGATCGCGTTGACCGAGCCCTTGTACGCGACGCGGCCTTCGATGCCTTCCGGCACGAGCTTGTCGATGTTCGCCGAGTTGTCCTGGAAGTAGCGGTCCGCCGCGCCGTCCTTCATCGCGCCGACCGAACCCATGCCGCGGTACGACTTGTACTGGCGGCCCTGGTACAGGAACACGTCGCCCGGCGACTCTTCGGTGCCGGCGAACATGCTGCCCATCATCACCGCATTCGCGCCGGCCGCGAGGGCCTTCGACACGTCGCCCGAGAACCGCACGCCGCCGTCGGCGATGCACGGCACGCCGGTGCCCTTCAGCGCCTCGGCGACGTTCGCGATCGCGCTGATCTGCGGCACGCCGACACCCGCGACGATCCGCGTCGTGCAGATCGAGCCTGGGCCGATACCGACCTTGACGGCGTCCGCACCGTATTCGACGAGTGCCTTCGCGGCAGCCGCGGTCGCGATGTTGCCGCCGATCACCTCGACGTGCGGGAAGTTCTGCTTGACCCAGCGCACGCGCTCGAGCACGCCCTTGCTGTGACCGTGCGCGGTATCGACGACGATCACGTCTACGCCCGCCTGCACCAGCAGCTCGACGCGCTCTTCGTTGTCGGGGCCGACGCCGACCGCCGCGCCTGCGCGCAGCTTGCCGTGCTCGTCCTTGCACGCGTCCGGATGCTCGGTCTGCTTCGTGATGTCCTTGACGGTCATCAGGCCGCGCAGTTCGAACGCGTCGTTGACGACCAGCACGCGCTCGAGGCGGTGGCTGTGCATCAGCGCCTTCGCTTCGGCGAGCGGCGTGCCTTCCTTGACCGTGACGAGACGCTCGCGCGGCGTCATGATCGACTTGACCGGCTCGTCCAGGCGCGATTCGAAACGCAGGTCACGGTTCGTGACGATGCCCACGAGCTGCGGGCCTTCGACGACCGGGAAACCCGAGATGCCATGCTGGCGCGACAACGCGATCACGTCGCGCACCTTCATCTGCGGCGGAACGGTGATCGGGTCGCGGACGACACCCGATTCGAAACGCTTGACCTTCGCGACCTCGCGGGCCTGCTCGGCCGGCGTCAGGTTCTTGTGGACGATCCCCACGCCACCCTGCTGCGCCATCGCGATCGCGAGGCGACCTTCGGTGACCGTGTCCATCGCGGCGGACACGAGCGGCATGTTCAGGGAGATGTTGCGGGTCAGCTTGGTTTTCAGGCTGGTGTCGCGCGGGAGAACGTCGGAGAAGGCGGGAACGAGGAGCACGTCATCGAAAGTGAGTGCTTTTTGGATCAGACGCATGGCAAATCCTATGGGCGCAAAAGCGAATTATACGCGAAGCGCCGCGGATTTTCACAACACGAACAACGGGTTAGCCGTTCGGGAGCGTTCGGGGGCCGAATCGTTCGGATCGCCGTTCGGTTCGTTTTCGATCGCCTTTCGTTTCACCCGGCGCTCGCAGCATTCGCGCAGGCAGGGCGAAGCGGCCGGAATCGGCCCGCGCGCGACGAAGTGGCGCGGCGGCGCCGCACTGCTTGCAGCGGGCCGCCAGTCGGCTTCGATGTGCGGCGGCGGCACCCAGCGCCCGACGCGCGGCTACGCCAGCGCAGCCACCGCACGCACGACCATCACCGCACCCGCGCCGAGCGCCACGCCGCCGACGACGCGCGCCACGCACGCGCCGCCAGGCGCGAGCCGTTCGGCGGCGATCGCGGCCGTCACGATCGTCATCACGCGCAGATCCATCATGCCGGCCGCGACGGCCGCGCCCGTCAGATTGCCGCAGCACGCGGCACAGCGCACGCCGGCCCGCAGGCCATACAGCCATGCGGCGCCCACGCCGGCTCGCGGGCCGTCGTCGTCCGCTGCGGCCGTGTGCCGGCAGCAGGCAAGCCGGCGGCGCTTCCACCCGGAAAACTGCAGCGCGCCGGCACCGAGCACGACCGCACCGGCCTCCACCGGCATCGCGGCGGCGAGCGCGGGCAGCCGCGCGGCCGCGGCCGCCAGCCCGGCACCCACGGGAAACACCATCGCGCCAAGCACGAGCCATACGCCGAGATACCCGGCACCCGCCACCACGACGCGCCATCCCGCGCGCGCATCGCCCGACGCGCCCATCCGGCGGCGATACCGCCACAGCTCGGGCGCCAGCACCGGCAGCATCATCGTCGCCCACATGCCGACGAACTCGCCGAACGCCCTGCCCGGCCGCCATCCGCACGATCCGCCCCACGCGGCCGACAGCGTCCAGCCGCCGGCCATCGGCGTGCCGCCCATCGCGTCCATCGACGCATGCAGCGCCAGCGTCGCCCACAGCGCCGCGGCGAATGCGGCCGCGAGCGCCGCGCAGAACGCGCGGTCCGCGCTGCGCGGGGCAACGGAGTGCCGGCCCGATCGAGTCGCGCGACGCATCGCCCGCCTCCGCGCTCAATCGCGCGCGTATTCGTCGTGACGGCGCCACCACACGCCCGTCTCGTTGCGGCCGAGCGGCGCACGGTCGAGCCACGCGTACATGCCCCACAGTGCATCGAGCCCGCGCGCATAGGTCGAATACGTGTGATAGACGACGCCGTCCTCGCGCACGAACGCGCTCATCCCCGGGCGGTCGCGCGCATACGTCGCGGCATCGGTGCCGCAGGTCGCGGCGAACTGCGCGACCGCGGCCGGCGGCGGATCCACGTCCATCGCGTGAGCGGCGCGCGCATAGTTGTATTCGACCTCGCCGGTGCGCTGCTGCGCTTCGGTGAACGACACGTTGAAGTCGAAATTGAACGCGCCGCCCTCCGACGACGCCCACGGAAACCGCCAGCCCATGCGCTGCCGGTACGCCAGCAGCTTCGCGAGCGGCGCGCGCGACACCGCCGCGAGCGTCACGTCGTGGTTCGCGAGATGGACGGCGAAACCGTCGAAGCCATCGGCGAGCGCCGAGCACGACGGGCAGCCGGCCTTGTAGTCGGGGCCGAACATGAAGTGATAGACGAGCAGTTGCGAACGGCCGTCGAACAGATCGTCGAGCGTCGCCGCGCCGTGCTCGGTGTCGAACCGGTACGTCTTGTCCACGCGCACCCACGGCAGCGCCTCGCGACGCCGTGCGAGCGCGTCGCTGTGGCGCGTGAGCGTCTTTTCCGCGTCGAGCAGCGCGCGTCGCGCCGTCAGCCATTCGTCGCGCGTTCCGGTGAGATGGGTCGTCATTGCGGGTTTCTCCTTTCGTCAGGATTCGGGCACGGCGGCTTCGCCGTGTGCGTGGTGCTAGATTAGGGCCCGGGATCGGACGCGAGGGAGTGACAACTGTGTCGGGATTCGCATGGATTCGCTGATCACCGCCGCCGCCCGCGCGCTCGCGGCCGGCGATCCGCTCGGCGCGCTGAACCGCGTCGCACTGCGCGGCGACGCGCCCGCGCTCGCATTGCGCGGCATCGCGCTGGCGCAGCTCGGCGACTTCGAGCGCGCCCGCGTGCTCATGCGCGCGGCGGCGCGCGCGTTCGGCCCGCACGAAGCCGTCGCACGCGCACGCTGCGTGGTCGCGCAAGCCGAGATCGCGCTGGCGTCGCGCGATCTGCGCTGGCCGTCGCGCGCACTCGACGCCGCATGCGCGACGCTCGACGCGCACGGCGATCGCGCGAACGCCGCCCATGCGCGTTATCTCGGCGTGCGCCGGCTGCTGCTGATCGGACGCGTCGACGACGCCGAGCAGCAACTCGCGCAGCTCGAGCCCGCCGCGCTGCCGCCGGCGTCGCGCGCGGCGCACGAACTGATCGCGGCCGGCATCGCGATCCGCCGCATCCGCCCGCACGCGGCGCGCGCCGCGCTGGCCCGCGCACGCGCGGCCGCGCAACATGCCGGCATCGCGGCGCTGAGCGCCGAAGTCGAGACGGCCGCGCGCGCGCTCGATACGCCGGCCGCGCGGCTCATCGCCCGCGGGACATCGCGGCTCGTGCGGCTCGACGAAGTACAGGCGCTGTTCGAGTCGGACGCGCTGGTCGTCGACGCGTGCCGGCATGCCGTGCGCGATGCGCGCGCAAGCGTGTCGCTCGCGCGCCGCCCGGTGCTGTTCACGCTCGCGCGCGTGCTCGGCGAAGCGTGGCCGCGCGACGTGTCGAGGAACGCGCTCGTCGCCGCCGCGTTTCGCGCGAGACACGCGGACGATTCGCATCGCGCGCGCCTGCGCGTCGAGATCGGCCGCCTGCGCGCGATGCTGCGGCCGCTCGCGAAGCTGACCGCCACCGCCGACGGCTTCGCGCTCGAGCCGCTCGGCGCCGCTGACATCGTCGTGCTCGCGCGCGTCGTCGACGATCGCCACGCGGCCGTGCTCGCGCTGCTCGCCGACGGCGACGCATGGTCGAGCTCCGCGTTGGCGCTCGCGCTCGGCGCCAGCCAGCGCACCGTGCAGCGTGCGCTCGAAGCGCTGGCGGCCGCCGGCAAGGCGCAGGCGCTCGGTCGCGGCCGTGCGCGCCGCTGGCTCACGCCCGCGCCGCCCGGATTCGCGACCGCATTGTTACTCCCCGTGGCGCTGCCGGGCGACTAGGATGGGCCTACCGACGACGAGGAGACAGACATGAAACGTTCCACCGCAAGCATCCTGCGCGAATACGGCCCGTTTGCCGGCGTCGACGGCGTGCACGGCGTCACGTTCGACGGGCAACACGTGTGGTTCGCGTCCGGCGACAAGCTCAATGCGCTCGATCCGGGCGCCGGCACGACGGTGCGCACGCTGGACGTCGCCGCGCATGCGGGCACCGCGTTCGACGGCCGCCACCTGTTCCAGATCGTCGAGGACCGCATCGAAAAGATCGACCCCGACTCGGGCCGCGTGCTCGCGACGATCCCCGCGCCCGGCGGCGGCGCGGATTCCGGGCTCGCCTGGGCTGAGGGCACGCTGTGGGTCGGGCAATACCGCGAGCGCAAGATTCATCAGATCGATCCGCAATCGGGCGCCGTGCTGCGCACGATCGAATCGAACCGCTTCGTCACCGGCGTGACCTGGGTCGACGGCGAACTGTGGCACGGCACGTGGGAAGCGGATGAAAGCGCACTGCGACGCGTCGACCCCGGCACCGGACGCGTGCTCGAGCAGGTCGACATGCCGGCCGGCGTCGGCGTGTCGGGGCTGGAATCCGACGGCCGCGACACGTTCTACTGCGGCGGCGGCAACAGCGGCACGCTGCGCGCGGTGCGCCGCCCCGCGTCGGGGAACGCCGTGCACGACAGCGACGCCGACGCCGACGCGGCAGCCGAACGCTGATACGCCTGCGATCGCACCGCGCCCGCACACGCACCACGTCCGCCCCGAGTGCAGGAATGAACAAGACGCCTTCGCTCGACCCTCGCTAAGATGCGCGCTCGTCAGTCTTTTGTTCGGAGCAGTCGATGCAGCGCGGTGTGGTGTATGGCGTCCTGGCGGGCGCGTTGTGGGGCATGGTGTTTCTGGTGCCGCGGCTCTTGACCGACTTCTCGCCGCTGCTGCTGAGCGCCGGCCGCTACGCGATGTACGGTCTCGTGTCGTTGGCGGCCGCGCTGCCGGCCGCCCGCTCGCTGCTCGCGCGGCTGACCCGCGAAGACGTCGTGGCGCTCGCGAAGCTCGCGCTGATCGGCAACGTCGCGTACTACATGCTGCTGTCCGGCGCCGTGCATCTGATCGGCATCGGCCCCAGCTCGCTGATCGTCGGCGTGCTGCCCGTGACCGTCACGCTCGCGGGCCTGAGCGACCACGGCGCGGTGCCGCTGCGGCGCCTCGCGGCGCCGCTCGCGCTGGTGATCGCGGGCATCGTCTGCATCAACGTCGACCTGTTCACGTCGGCCGCCGCGCATGCGACCACGCTCGGCGAGAAGCTCCTCGGTATCGCCTGCGCCAGCGGCGCGCTGGCGAGCTGGACCTGGTACGCGGTCGCGAACGCGCGCTACCTGCAGCGCCACCATCGCTTCGGCGGCAACGAGTGGTCGGTGCTGTGGGGTGTCGTGACCGGGCTGATCGGCGGCCTGTGCTGGCTCGCGATCCTGGCGCTGCCGGCCGGCACGATACAGGCCGCGCTGCCGGCATCGCGCTGGCAGCTGTTCTGGCTGCTGAATCTCGCGCTGGCGATCGGCGCGTCGTGGCTCGGCAACGGACTCTGGAACGCCGCGTCGAAGCGGCTGCCGCTCACGCTGTCGGGCCAGCTGATCGTGTTCGAAACGGTGTTCGCGATGCTCTATGCGTTCGTCTACGACCACCGGATGCCGCGCGTGCTCGAGATCGCGGCGCTCGCGCTGTTGCTCGCGGGCGTCTACGGGTCGGTGCGTCGGCACGGCGATCCGCATGCAGGCGACGGCACGCGCGAGCACGCCGCGGCGAACGCGAACGCCACGGCTCACTGAACACGTCACTGAACGGGCCGCCGAACGAGCCGGTATGGCCGATGAACCGGAAAGAAACGAGATGACGCGGCGCCGACGCGACGCGTCAGCGCGCGTCCTTGTGCATCCACTTGCGGCCCTCGATCGAGCCTTCGCGGCGGGTCTTGTCGACGCGCCGCTGGCGCGCGAGCTTCGGGTCGACGATCAGCGGCCGATAGATTTCGACACGGTCGTGGTCGGCGAGCGGCGCGTCGAGCGGTGCGAGCTTGCCGAACACGCCGGTTTTCGCCTGCGCGAGATCGATCTCCGGATGCAGCGCGAGCACGCCGCTCGCGTCGATCGCGGCGCGCACGGTCGCGCCCTCGGGCAACGAAACGAGAATCAGCGTCTGGCGGTCCGGCAGCGCGTAGCAGACTTCGATCGACAGCATCGCCTCACCCCTTGCCGTAGCGCTGGTCGGCGCGCTTGACGAACGAATCGACGAAAGTGTTCGCGATGTGGCTGAACACCGGGCCGATGATCTTCTCGAGCAGGATGCTCGAGAACTCGTAGTGCAGCGCGAATTCGATCTTGCACGCATCGGCGCGCAGCGGGATGAACCGCCACGAGCCCGTGAACTTCTTGAACGGGCCGTCGGCGAACTCCATGTCGATCCGGCTCGGACGCTGCTGCGTGTTGCGCGTCGCGAAATGCTGCTTGATGCCCTTGAAGTTGATGTCGATGCGCGCTTCCATCCCGCGGTCGTCCTGGCGGCGAACTTCGACGCCGCCGCACCAGGGCAGGAAATTGGGGTAATCGGCCACGTCGGTGACGAGGTCGAACATCTGTTCCGCCGAGTGACGGATCAATACGGTTTTCTGGACATCTGCCATAAATCGCGCGGCATCGCTTGAAGTGGGAACGCAAGCCGGGCGATTCACGCCCCGCTTTGCTAAAATCGTGATTTTAAACGAGTTGGCCCAATCCTTTCATGAGCATCATCGACAACAGGAAAGCGCACTTCGATTATCACATCGAGGAACGCTATGAAGCCGGGCTCGTGCTCGAGGGCTGGGAAGTCAAGGCGCTGCGCGCCGGGCGCGGCCAGATCAAGGAGGGCTACGTGGTGGTGAAGAACGCCGAGATCTTCCTGATCGGCACCCACATCAGCCCGCTGCCCGAAGCCTCGACGCACATCAAGCCCGATCCGGTCCGCACGCGCAAGCTGCTGCTGCACCGTGAGGAAATCAAGAAACTGATCGGCAAGGTCGAGCAGCGCGGCTACACGCTCGTGCCGCTGAACTTCCACTACAAGGGCGGTCGCGTGAAATGCGACATCGCGCTCGCGAAGGGCAAGAAGCTGCACGACAAGCGCGAAACCGAGAAGAAGCGCGACTGGGAGCGCGAAAAGGCGCGCATCATGCGCGCCGGCACGTGACACGCACGCGCTGCCGCAGCAACGAAACGGCCCGCTCGATGCGGGCCGTTTTGCTGTGGGCGGCGTAGCGATCCGGCGCATGTGCAGCGCTGCCACGCCGTTGCCGATGGAATTGCGCGCCGACGCAGCCACGGCAATGCAGCCGCGCGACGATACGCCGCACGCCGGAAGCCGGAAGCCGGCAGCGGCCGACGCCGCTGCAAGCCCCGCGGACGCTCAGCCCCTACCGCCCGCTGCCGGCGTCGCGTTCTTGACGATCGTCAGCGCCGAGGCGATCGCGGTCCCGAGATCCGACAGGTTGGCCGGCACGATCAGCGTATTGCCCTGCTTCGCCAGATTCGAGAATGCGCCGACATACTGCTCGGCCACCTTCAGATTGACCGCATCCATGCCGCCCTGCGACTGGATCGCGTTCGCGATTTTCTGGATCGCCTGCGCGTTCGCGTCGGCCACCGCGAGGATCGCGGCCGCCTCGCCCTGCGCCTGGTTGATCGCCGCCTGCCGCTCGCCTTCTGACTTCTGGATCGCTGCCTCGCGCGCACCCGATGCGAGGTTGATCTGCTCCTGCTTGCGGCCCTCGGATGCCGCGATCAACGCGCGCTTCTCACGCTCGGCGGTGATCTGCGCCTGCATCGCGTGCAGGATTTCCTTCGGCGGCGTGAGGTCCTTGATCTCGTAGCGCAGCACCTTCACGCCCCAGTTCGCCGCGGCCTGGTCGAGCGCCGACACGATGTTGTGGTTGATGAAGTCGCGTTCCTCGAACGTCTTGTCGAGTTCGAGCTTGCCGACCACCGAGCGCAGCGTCGTCTGCGCGAGCTGCGTGATCGCGAGCACGAAGTTGCTCGATCCGTACGACGCCTTCATCGGGTCGGTGACCTGGAAGTACAGCACGCCGTCGACCTGCAGCTGCGTGTTGTCGCGCGTGATGCAGACCTGGCTCGGCACGTCGAGCGGAATTTCCTTCAGCACGTGGCGGTAGGCGATCCGGTCGACGAACGGCAGCACGATGTTCAGGCCGGGCGACAGCGTCGCGTGATACCGGCCGAAGCGCTCGAGCACCCACGCATGCTGCTGCGGCACGATCTTCACCGTCTTCGACACGATCACGATGGCGATGACGAGCAGGACGACCCAGACGATCAGCGAATCCATGAAATATTCCCTCCTTGTTTTATCGGTGGACGATCAGCCCGCGGCTTTCGCGACGACGACCAGACAGTTGCCACGCACGGCGCTGACGCGGTACACGTGCGCATCGTCGCGCTCGCCGTTCGCCAGCTCGACGTCCCAGTCGGCGCCGCGATACTGCACGCGCGCGCGGCCGTCATGCCACGCGTCGACCGTGAGGGTCGCGCCGATATCGAGATTGACGTCCGGATTGGTCGACGTATCGCGCTTCTGCTTGCGCCCGAGCCCCGAGCGGCGCAGCGCGATCATCGCGACGATCGCGACCGCGGCGGCCGCGCCAAGCTGCACGTGCGGCGCGAAGCCGGCGAACTGCAGCAGGCCGCCGGCGAGAAAGCCGAGCGCGATCATCAGCAGATAGAAGGTGCCGGTCAGCAGTTCGGCCACGACCAGCACGCCGACCCCGATCCACCAGAACAGATGCCCCGACATCATTGTGGTCTCCAGAAAAACGCTTGCGCCCCACTACGCACTATATTCGCTGTCGGACCGCGCGTGGCGGTCGGCACCGTCGAGCGATCCGGCGGGCGCAGATAAAAAAACACCCCGGTAGATACCGGGGTGTTTATAGCACGAAGCTTGCATTTTGCCTTCATCGAAAGAGCGGCGGACCGCCCTTTCGATGCAGCGGCGGGCTGCCGTTACTTCCGCTTGGCCAGCGCCTGCCACGTATCGATGATCGTGTCGGGGTTCAGCGAAATCGACACGATGCCTTCGTCGGCGAGCCACTGCGCGAAATCCGGGTGATCGGACGGGCCCTGGCCGCAGATACCGACGTACTTGCCCATCTTGCGGCAGGTGTCGATCGCACGCTTGAGCAGGAACTTGACGGCCGGGTCGCGTTCGTCGAAGTCGACGGCCAGCAGTTCCATGCCCGAGTCGCGGTCGAGGCCGAGCGTGAGCTGCGTGAGGTCGTTCGAGCCGATCGAGAAACCGTCGAAGTGCTGCAGGAACTCTTCGGCGAGGATCGCGTTGGTCGGGACTTCACACATCATCACGAGGCGCAGGCCGTTCTCGCCGCGCTTCAGGCCGAACTTCTCGAGCAGGCCGACGACTCGCTCCGCCTGCTTCACGGTACGCACGAACGGCACCATGATCTCGACGTTGGTCAGGCCCATCTCGTCGCGCACACGCTTCAGTGCGCGGCATTCCATCTCGAACGCCTGCGCGAAGTCTTCGGCGATGTAGCGCGATGCGCCGCGGAAGCCCAGCATCGGGTTTTCCTCGTCCGGCTCGTAGCGCGAACCGCCGATCAGCTTCTTGTACTCGTTCGACTTGAAGTCGGACAGACGCACGATCACGGGCTTCGGGTAGAACGCCGCGGCGATCGTCGCGACGCCTTCGGTCAGCTTGTCGACGTAGAACTGGCGCGGCGATGCATGACCGCGCGCGACGCTCTCGACGGCCTTCTTCAGGTCCTGATCGATGTTCGGGTACTCGAGGATCGCCTTCGGGTGCACACCGATGTTGTTGTTGATGATGAACTCGAGGCGCGCGAGACCGACGCCGGCGTTCGGCAGCTGCGAGAAGTCGAACGCGAGTTGCGGGTTGCCGACGTTCATCATGATCTTGACCGGAATCTCCGGCAACTCGCCGCGCTGCACTTCCGTGACTTCCGTCTCGAGCAGCCCGTCGTAGATCTTGCCTTCGTCGCCTTCCGCGCACGACACCGTCACCAGCGCGCCGTCCTTCAGCACGTCGGTCGCATCGCCGCAGCCGACGACCGCAGGCACGCCCAACTCACGCGCGATGATCGCCGCGTGGCAGGTGCGCCCGCCGCGGTTCGTGACGATCGCCGATGCGCGCTTCATCACCGGCTCCCAGTTCGGGTCGGTCATGTCGGCCACCAGCACGTCGCCAGGTTGCACGCGTTCCATTTCCGACGGGTCCTGAATCACGCGCACGGGGCCCGCGCCGATCTTCTGACCGATCGCGCGGCCCGTCGCCAGCACCTGCGACTGGCCCTTCAGCTTGAAGCGCTGCTCGGCCTTGCCGCTCGCCTGGCTCTTCACCGTTTCCGGACGTGCCTGCAGGATGAAGATCTTGCCGTCGCGACCGTCCTTGCCCCACTCGATGTCCATTGGACGCTGGTAGTGCTTCTCGATGATGACCGCGTACTTCGCGAGCTCGATCACGTCTTCGTCGGTGATCGAATAACGGTTGCGCTGCTCGTGCGACACGTCGACCGTCTTCACGCGGCCCGGTTCGCCGGGTTGCGTGAACTCCATCTTGATCAGCTTCGAGCCGATCGAGCGGCGGATGATCGGGTACTTGTCCTGCGCGAGCGTCGTCTTGAACACGTAGAACTCGTCCGGGTTCACGGCGCCCTGCACGACGGTTTCGCCGAGGCCGTAGCTCGACGTGATGAACACGGCGTCCTTGAAGCCCGATTCGGTGTCGATCGTGAACATCACGCCGGCCGCGCCGACGTCCGAACGCACCATGCGCTGCACGCCTGCCGACAGTGCGACCTCGGCGTGCGTGAAGCCCTTGTGCACGCGATACGAGATCGCGCGGTCGTTGTACAGCGACGCGAACACGTGCTTCATGCGATCGAGCACGTCGTCGATGCCGACGACGTTCAGATACGACTCCTGCTGGCCGGCGAACGATGCGTCGGGCAGGTCTTCCGCGGTCGCGGACGAGCGCACGGCGAACGACAGTTCGGCCGGCGAGCCGCTCTTCAGGATTTCGAACTGCGCGCGGATTTCCTGCTCGAGACGCGCCTGCAGCGGTGCGTCGACGATCCATTTACGGATTTCGGCGCCTGCTTCGGCGAGCGCCTTCACGTCGTCGATGTCGAGCGACTCGAGACGCTTGGCGATGCGATCGGTCAGATCGTTGTGCTTGAGGAAATCGCGGAATGCGAGCGCGGTCGTGGCAAAACCGGTGGGGACGCGAACGCCTGCCTCGGAAAGCTGGCTGATCATCTCGCCGAGCGACGCGTTCTTGCCGCCCACGATCTCCACATCGGTCATCCGCAACTGCTCGAACGGGATTACATACGCCTGGTCCTTTGCGACGTTTGCTGCGTTAGTCATACAAGCCCCTAAGTGTGAAAAAAATGCTCGATTGCGCAAGTGGGCTCGAACGCGGGCGCTTGCAAAAAGGCGCGACGCGTCTTGCGCAACCTGTTGGAGAAACAATCGCAGCGGTGGAAATCTTCCGACCCTCGATGTGCAAAAACCCGGCAGAAAGGCGACGTATGCAGATGAATCGCCGAACTTGCCGGGAATTTTGGATGGCTCGCGGCAAGCGCCGGGCGCCCTGTGCGCACCGTCCCCGCAATTGCTTATCCAACAGGTTGCCGCTATTCTACCGTGCCGGCTGCCGGATGTGGCGCGACCTTGTCACCGCGTGTGGAGGCGAACCTCCAGCCGCCCGCGCAACCGCCCTTCACGCTCGACGCCCAGATTCATGCTGCCTACCGTTTTCATCGTCTCCGACGGCACCGGGATCACTGCCGAAACCTTCGCGCATTCGATCCTGTCCCAGTTCGACCAGAAATTCCGCCTCGTGCGCGTGCCGTTCGTCGACTCGCTCGAAAAGGCCTATTCGACCGTCGAGAAAATCAACGAAGCGGCCGTGCACGACGGCCGTCGCGCGATCGTGTTCACCACGCTCGTCGACAGCGTGTCGAACGACATCGTCAAGCGCTCGAACGCGCTCGTGCTCGACATGTTCCAGCGCTTCGTCGAGCCGCTCGAGCAGGAGCTCGAGCTGAAGTCGAGCCACGCGATGGGGCGCGGCCACCAGAACGCAGATACCGAGGAATACAAGACGCGGATCGAGGCGATCAACTTCTCGCTCGCGCACGACGATGGCCAGTCGAACCGCAACCTGTCGGAAGCCGACGTGATCCTGGTCGGCGTGTCGCGCAGCGGCAAGACGCCGACGAGCCTGTATCTCGCGATGCAGTACGGCGTGAAGGCCGCGAACTATCCGCTGATTCCGGAAGACTTCGAGCGCGGCAAGCTGCCGTCGGCGCTGACGCAGCATCGCGAAAAGCTGTTCGGCCTCTCGATCGACCCGCAGCGTCTGTCGGAGATCCGAAACGAGCGCCGTCCGGGCAGCAAGTACGCGGCGCCCGAGAACTGCCGCTACGAGATCAACGAATCGGAGGCGATGATGCGCCGCGAAGGGATCAAGTGGCTGTCGTCGACGCACAAGTCGATCGAGGAAATCGCGACGACGATCCTGCAGGAAATCCGCCTGGAGCGGCAGTCGTACTGACGTGCGCTGCATCGGCGGCACTCACGCCGCCGCCAGAAAGCAAAAAGCCGCGTTCGACGCGGCTTTTTGCTGGGCACTGCGCGCCGACGACCTGGCGCGCGGCGCGCGCGTCTCATTTGCGCCGCTGCTGCCGCACCTGCTCGAACAGGCACACGGCCGCCGCCGCCGCGACGTTGAGCGACTCCATCCCGCCCGGCTGCGGGATCGTCACGCGATGGGTCGCCGCATCGCGCCAGAACGCCGACACGCCCGCCCCCTCGTTGCCGAACACCCATGCGACGGGGCCGGACAGGTCGCAGTCGTAGACGGCCTGCGCGCCGTGCGAATCGGTCAGCGCGACCGGCACGTCGAGACGCTCGGCGAGCGCGTCCGGCTCGACGTCCTCGTGAATCGACAACAGGAAATGGGCGCCCATGCCCGAGCGCAGCACCTTCGACGACCACGCATACGCGGTGCCCTGCGCACAGAACACGTGGCGCACGCCGGCCGCCGCCGCGCTGCGCAGGATCGAGCCGACGTTGCCGGCGTCCTGCACGCCGTCGAGCACGACCGACGTATCGGTGACGCGCGCCGGCAGCGGCTGCGCCGGCCGCTCGACCAGCAGCAGCAGGCCGACGCCGCTGACGACGTTCGACAGCTGACCGAACAGCGCGTCGGGCAGCGTGACGACCCGCGGCGCGTCGATGCGCGCGACGATCGCCTGCGCTTCGGCGTGCGCGAGCGCGCCTTCGGTCGCGACACACAGCTCGGGGATCGCGCCCGTGTCGAGATAGGCGCCGGCCAGATGGAAACCTTCGAGCAGCGCGTGGCCGCCGCGGCGCTGCTGCGCCGTCGAACCCGCGAGCGCCTTCAGCCGCTTGTACAGCGGGTTGTCGCGTGAGGTGATGCTTTTCATCGAATCAGGTCGAGCGCCGCGCGCACGGGTGCGAACGAGCGCCGATGCGCTTCGCACGGCCCATGCTCGCGCAGCGCGGCAAGATGTTTCGCGGTGCCGTAGCCGGCGTGCACGTCGAAGCCGTACACCGGATGGCGGGCATGCAGCTCGACGAGCATCCGGTCGCGCGTGACTTTCGCGAGGATCGACGCCGCCGAGATGCTCGGCACGAGCGCGTCGCCGCTGACGATCGCCTCGGCGCGCACCATCAGCGTCGGGCAACGGTTGCCGTCGATCTGCGCGAGCGTCGGCATGAGCGACAGGCCTTCGACCGCGCGCTTCATCGCGAGCATCGTCGCATGCAGGATGTTCAGCGTATCGATCTCGTCGACGCTGGCCGACGCGACGCAATATGCGCGCGAACGCGCGACGATCAGGTCGTACAGCGCGTCGCGCTTTTTCGCGGACAGCGCCTTCGAATCGTCGAGGCCTTCGATCGGCTGCGCGGGATCGAGGATCACCGCGGCGGCGACCACCGGGCCCGCGAGCGGGCCGCGCCCGGCTTCGTCGACGCCGCAGACGATGTCGTCGGGCCGGCTGAAATCGAAGCCGCGCTGGTCGAGCGGCACGCGGCCGCGCGCTGCACGTGGTGCGCGAGTGGCGGTCATGCGCGCCCCTTGCGTTGCTCGAGCACCCGCACGACCGCTTCGGCCGCCTTCGCGGCCGTGTTCTGCCGCAGCGACAGGTGCATTTCGGTGAACACTTCGGTCAGCGTGCGGCGGTTCGCGTCGTCGCGCAACTGCGTGAGCGTCGCGTCGGCGAGCGCCTCGGGCGTCGCGAAGTGCTGCAGCAGCTCCGGCACGACGAAGCGCCCGGCCAGGATGTTCGGCAGGCCGACGTACGGCAGGTAGCCCTGGCGGCGCATGATCTGGCCGGTCAGCCAGGGCACCTTGTACGAGATCACCATCGGCTTCTTCAGCAGCGCGGCTTCCAGCGTGACGGTGCCGCTCTTCACGAGGATCGCGTCGGCGGCCGTCATCGCGACCTGCGAGCGGCCGTCGGTGATCGTCAACGCGAGTTGCGGATGCGCGGCGACGAGCGGTTGCAGCAGCTCGCGCAGCGCGGGCGTCGCCGCCGGCATCACGAAGCGCACGCCGGGCTCGCGCTGCTGCATCAGCGCCATCGCCGCGAAGAACGTCGGGCCGATCAGCGCGATCTCCGAGCGGCGACTGCCCGGCAGCACCGCGATCACCGGGCCGTCGGCCGGCAGGCCGAGCGCGATGCGCGCGCCGTGCGTGTCGGGCTCGAGCGGGATCTCGTCGGCGAGCGGATGACCGACGTACGTCGACGCGACGCCCGCCTTGTCGAGGATCGCCGGTTCGAACGGGAACAGGCACAACATGTGGTCCACCGACTTCGCGATCTTCTTGATCCGCCCGCCGCGCCACGCCCAGATCGACGGGCACACGAAGTGGATCGACGGAATGCCCGCGTCGCGCGCGGCCTGTTCCACGTTGAAGTTGAAGTCGGGTGCATCGACGCCGATGAATGCGTCGGGCCGCTCGGCGAGCAGCTGGCGCTTCAGTTCGCCGCGAATGCGCAGAATCTCGGGGATCTGGCCCAGCGCCTCGACGTAACCGCGCACCGTCAGCTTGTCCATCTGCCAGTGCGAGTCGAAGCCGTGCGCGAGCATGCGCTGCCCGCCGATCCCGTAATAGTGGGTCGACGCCGGCAGTCGCGCCTGCAGCCCGCCGAGCAGCGACGCCGCGAGCAGGTCGCCCGACGGCTCGCCGGCCACCATGGCGAGCCGCAGCTGATTGGTCGGCAGCGGCATCGGTTAGCGGATGATGCCGCGTTGCGACGCGTCGACGAACGCGACGAGCGCGGCCACCGGCGCATCGCCGTCGCCGCCGGCGCTCGCGAGCTCGCGCAGCTGCACCTTCGCCTCGTCGAGCGACAGGCCGTTCTTGTACAGCAGGCGGTACGCGCTGCGCAGCGCAGAGATCGCGTCCGGCGAGAAACCGCGCCGGCGCAGGCCTTCGACGTTGATGCCGTGCGGCTCGGCCTTGTTGCCTGCAGCGATCACGAACGGCGGCACGTCCTGCACGAGCGCCGACGCGCCGCCGAGCATCGAGTGCGCGCCGATGCGCACGAACTGATGCACGCCCGACATGCCGCCGATGATCGCAAAGTCGCCGATCTCGACGTGACCGGCCATCTGCGCGTTGCTCGACAGGATCACGTTGTTGCCGACCCGGCAGTCGTGGCCGATATGCACGTACGCCATGATCCAGTTGTCGTCGCCGAGCGTCGTCACGCCGGCGTCCTGCACGGTGCCGGTGTGGATCGTCGTGAATTCGCGGATCGTGTTGCGGTTGCCGATCACGAGCCTGGTCGGCTCGTCCTTGTACTTCATGTCCTGCGGACGGCCACCGACCGACGCGTAATGGCCGATGCGGTTGTCTTCGCCGAGCGTCGTGTGACCTTCGATCACGCTGTGCGAGCCGATCGTGGTGCGCGCGCCGATCGTCACATGCGGCCCGACGATCGCGTACGGCCCGATCTCGACCGACTCGTCGATCTGCGCGCCCGATTCGACGATCGCGGTAGGATGAATCCTGGTCATGCGCCGTTGCCTCTCGTTATGATGTGTCGCGTTGCCCGCGTCATGTTGCTCATGCGTGCCGCGTCGCTCAGGGCGCCGCGTCGGCCGTCTTGACCGTGCACATCAGTTCGGCTTCCGCCGCCACCTTGCCGTCCACTTCGGCCACCGCCTTGAACTTCCAGATGCCGCGGATGTATCGTTCGAACGTCACGTTCAGGATCAGCTGGTCGCCCGGCTCGACCACGCGCTTGAAGCGCGCGCCGTCGATGCCGACGAAGTAGTACAGCGTGTTCTCCGGATCCTTCGGCTGCTCTTCCGCGAAGGTCAGCAGCGCGGCCGCCTGCGCGAGCGCCTCGAGGATCAGCACACCCGGCATCACCGGCCGCTTCGGGAAATGCCCCTGAAAGAACGGCTCGTTGATCGACACGTTCTTCAGCGCTTTGATCCCCTTGTGCGGCTCGAGTTCGAGCACGCGGTCGACCAGCAGAATCGGGTAGCGATGCGGCAGCAGCGTGAGGATCTTGTGGATGTCGAGATTGATTTTTTCAGTGCTCATGATGGTTCGTCTCACGCAGAGGCTGCGCGGTGGTGATGCAAAGGCTGATGCGGGCCGTCGTGCGGCCCGGTCCGGCTAACCGGGCGGATGCGCTGGCCGTGCCCGGTTGGTGGTCCCGCATGGTGGTCAGGCGTCCGTGCCGCCCTGGGCGGCCAGCGCGGTTTCGAGCGCCTTGATGCGGTCGCGCAGTTTGTCGAGGTTGCGTACGAGCGCGGCGCTGCGGTTCCATTCGCCGTGGTCGACGGCCGGGAACGCACTCGTATAGATGCCGGCCTTCGGCAGCGATTTCGATACGCCCGACTTCGCGGTGATGATCACGTAGTCGCCGAGCGTCACGTGGCCGGCGATCCCGGCCGCGCCGCCGATCATACAATGGCGGCCGATCGTCGTGCTGCCGGCGATCCCGGCGCTGCCCGCGATGACCGTATATGCGCCGATCCGGCAGTTGTGGCCGATCTGCACCTGGTTGTCGATCTTCACGCACGCTTCGATGACGGTATCGGCCATCGCGCCGCGATCGATCGTCGTGTTCGCGCCGATCTCGACGTCCGGGCCGATCGACACGCCGCCGACCTGCGGGATCTTGACCCAGCTGCCGGTGCGCGCGTCGCCGTCGCCGACGAAATCCGGCGCGAAGCCGAAGCCGTCCGAGCCGATCACCGCGCCCGCATGAATGATCGCGCGCGGCCCGATCTTGCAGCCGTGGTACACCGCTGCGTTCGGATACAGGTGCGAGCCCGCGCCAATCGTCGTGCCGCGGCCGACGAACACGCCGGCGTCGAGCTGCACGTCATCGGCGATCACCGCACCGGCCTCGATCGTCACGTGCGGACCGATCACCGCGCTCGCGGCGACCTGCGCGGACGGGTCGATCGTCGCGCTCGGATGCACGCCGGCCGCGCGCGGCGGCGTGGCCAGATCGATGAACATCTGCGCGACGCGCGCGAAGTACGCGTACGGATTCGCCGTCACGATGAAGTTGCTGGGGCCGGCCGTCCGGGGGCCGGATGTCAGAGATCCCTCGGCCGCGCCAAGCTTTTCGAGGTCCTTGGGCGCGATCAGCACCGCGCCGGCGCCGCTCGTCTCGACCTGCGACAGGTACTTCGGATTCGCGAGAAACGCGAGCTGCTGAGGGCCGGCCTGGTCGAGCGGCGCGAGGCCGCTGACCGTGCACTGGGCGTCGCCGACGATCTCGCCGCCGAACCGCTTTACGAGTGCCTCGAGCGTCAATGCCATTCGTCGTCTGCTCCGTTCAGTTCGTCGAGCCGGACGCGAGCGCCTTGAGCACCTTGTCGGTGATGTCGATGCGCGGGCTGACGTACACGGCTTCCTGCACGATCAGGTCGTAATTCTGCTGCTCTGCGATCTGCTTGATGACCTTGTTCGCGCGCTCGAGCACCGCCGCGAGCTCCTCGTTGCGGCGCTGGTTCAGATCTTCGCGGAACTCGCGCTGCTTGCGCTGGAAGTCGGTGTCGAGCTGCGCGAGATCGCGCTGCTTCTGCGCGCGATCGGCCGCCGACAGCGACGCACCGTTCTTGTCCAGCGAATCGGACATCGACTTCAGACGCGCCGCCAGGTCCTGCAGATCCTTGTCGCGCTTCGCGAACTCGGCTTCGAGCTTCGTCTGCGCCGCCTTCGCGGGCGCCGACTCGCGCAGGATCCGATCCGAATTGACCGCCGCGATGCGGGCGACGTCCTGAGCGTGTGCCGTCGCCGCGCCCAAGGCCAGCGCAATGGTCAACGCCCCGATCACTCGTTTCGAAAACTTACCGGTTAGCAAAATTACCCTCTCGTTGCTGTTGTCATGCGTTCGATCAGAACGCCGTCCCGATCTGGAACTGGAATTTCTGGTACTGGTCGCCCTCGTGCTTCTGCAGCGGGAAACCGAGGCTCAGCTTCAGCGGGCCGATCGGCGAGATCCACGCGAGGCCCACACCATAGCCGTAACGCAGACCGTTCGCGCCGGTACTCGTGCCGCCCGGCGCGTTGCCCCACACGTTGCCGCCGTCGATGAACGTGAACACGCGCAGCGTGCGATCGTAGCCGGTGCCCGGCAGCGGGAACGTCAGTTCGATGTTGCCGACCAGCATCTTCGAGCCGCCGATCGGGTCGTTCGTCTTGGTGTCGCGCGGGCCCAGCGAGCTCGGCTCGTAGCCACGCACGGAGCCGATACCGCCCGCGTAGTAGTTCTTGAAGATCGGGTACGGGTTGCCGATACCGTTGCCGTAGCCGCCCTGCAGGTTCAGGCCCAGGATGAAGCCGCGCGAGAACGAATAGTAATACTGCGCCTGCAGGTCGGCCTTGTAGTACTGGATCTTGCCGACCGGCACGCCGTACTCGACGTTCGCCTGCGTGAAGTAGCCGCGGCTCGGGATCAGCGCGCTGTCGCGCGCGTCGCGCGACCACGCGACCGTCAGCGGCACGGTGTTCGACACGCGGCCGAACTCGTTCACGTAATCCTGGTAGCTCTGCGGCGTGTTCGAATCGACGTCGAGACGGTTCTGCTCGAAGCCCGCGCCGAAATAGACGGTATCGACTTCCGAGAACGGAATGCCGAACTTCAGGTTGCCGCCCGCGCTGATGATGCGGAAGCTCGAGCTCGTCGAGTAGTACAGCGGCTGGTACGTGCGGTAGTAGACGTCGGTGATCCGCTTGATGCCGTCGACCGTGAAGTACGGGTCGACCTGCGTGACGGTCAGCGTGCGGTAGCTCTTCGCGGTGTTGACGTTCACCGACAGGCTCGTGCCCGAGCCGAACACATTGTCCTGCGACACGCCGGCCGACAGCACGACCTTGTCCGTCGACGAGAAGCCCGCGCCCAGCGTGATCGCGCCGGTCGGCTTTTCGTCGACCTTCACGTTCACGTCGACCTGGTCGTTCGTGCCTTCGACCGGCACCGTCGTCACGTCGACGTTGGTGAAGTAGCCGAGACGGTTCACGCGGTCCTTCGACAGCGCGAGACGGTTCGAATCGAACCACGAGCTTTCGAGCTGGCGCATTTCGCGGCGCACGACTTCGTCGCGCGTGCGCGTGTTGCCGACCACGTTGATGCGGCGCACGTACACGCGGCGGCTCGGATCGACGACGAGGTTCAGGTTCACCTTGTGGTTCGCCTGATCGATGTCCGGCTGCGCGTTGACCGTCGCGAATGCGTAGCCGTATTCGCCGAGCTTGTCGACAATCGACTTGGTCGTCTGCTGCAGCTTCTCGGCCGAGAAACGATCGCCCGGCTTGATCTTGATCAGCTTGGTGAGTTCGGCTTCGCGATCGAGCAGGTTGCCCGACAGCTTGATGCCCGACACCGTGTACGGCTGGCCTTCATGCAGCGTGACCGTCAGGTACATGTCCTTCTTGTCGGGCGAGATCGACACCTGGGTCGACTCGATGTTGAACTCGAGGTAGCCGCGGTTCAGGTAGTACGAGCGCACGGCTTCGAGGTCGCCGGTCAGCTTTTCTTTCGAGTACAGGTCGTTCTTCGTGTACCACGAGAACCAGTTCGGCGTGGACAGCTGCATCTCGTCGCGCAGCGTGCTGGTGCTGAACGCCTTGTTGCCGATGAAGTTGATCTGGCGGATCTTCGCGCTCGGGCCTTCGGCGACCGCGAACAGGATCGACACGCGGTTCGCGTCGACCGGCGTGATCGTCGTCTTGACCTCGGCCGCGTAGAAGCCGCGCGTGAGGTACTGACGCTTGAGCTCCTGCTCCGCCTTGTCGACGAGCGCCTTGTCGTAGTAGCGGCCGTCGGCCAGACCCACCGCGCGCAGCGCCTTGGTCAGGTTGTCCTTGTCGAATTCCTTCGTGCCGGTGAAGTCGATCGACGCGATGGCCGGACGCTCCTGCACCTGCACGATCACGACGTTGCCTTGCGTGGCGACGCGCACGTCGTTGAAGAAGCCCGTCGCGTACAGCGCGCGGATTGCTTCGGATGCCTTGTCGTCGGTGAAGGTATCGCCCTGCTTGATCGGCAGGTACGCGAATACCGAACCGGGTTCGACGCGCTGCAAACCCTCGATCTTGATGTCTTGCACCACGAACGGTGCCGCTGCATGCGCCGCGAGGCCGTGCGCGGCGAGCGCGGCCGCTGCAACTGTCTTAGGTACAAAGCGATGAGGTTTGAACAACGTGCATCCCCAATATTTAGCTGCATCAAATCAGGCGGCGGCCGACCGGCCGCCGCCTGACGCTTCAGAAATGGATTAACCGAGCCAGGTCGTTGAACAATGCGATCGCCGACAATGCGACGATGCAGATCAGCCCGGCTCTTTGCAGAATCAGCTGCCAGCGCTCCGAGACGGCTTTCCCGGTCGCGGCTTCAACCAGATAATATAACAGATGCCCCCCGTCCAAAACGGGAATCGGCAGCAAGTTCAGCACCCCGAGGCTAATGCTGACAAGGGCGAGGAACGATACGAAGGCCGACGGACCGAGCCGCGCGCTCTTGCCCGCATAGTCGGCGATCGTCACCGGGCCGGACAGATTCTTCAGCGATGCGTTGCCCGTGATCATCCGCCCGAACATCTTCAGCGAATAGACGGCGATGTCCCACGTGCGGTGCGCACCGAGCCGAACGCTGTCGAGCGGCCCGTAGCGCACGTCGACCGACGGCGTGTGCATCGACAGCGCCGCGCCGATGCGGCCGACCTGCTGGCCCGTCTCGTCGTCGCGCTGCAACTGCGGCACGATCGCTACCGTCTGCGTCGTACCGCCGCGCTCGACCTGCAGGTCGACCGCCCGGCCGGCGTGATGCTTCACCGCGTCGATGAAGCGCGACGCGCCGCCGATCGGCTGGCCGTCGAGCGCCAGCAGCTTGTCGCCGGCCTTCAGCCCCGCCCGCTCGGCCGCGCTGCCGGGCTGCACCGACGCGATCGACAGCGTGCCGCCGCCGGCCTCGAAGCCGAGGCGCGCCATGAAATCGTCATCGATGTCGCTCTCGGGGATATTGCGCAGATCGACGCGGAAGTCGAACGTCGCCGCGCCGCCGTCGCGCGCGCCGAGCACGACCTCACGATGGTCGAATGCGGCGGACAGCAGCTTCCAGCGCAAGTCGGACCACGAGCGCACCGGCACGGCGGCGCCGCCGTCGGCGTCGCGGATCGACACGATGGTCTCGCTGCCGTCGAAGCCCGCGCGGGCCGCGACCGTGCCGGCGGCCGGCGGCGCGACCAGCGCGGCCGGCTCGGTCACGCCGGTGGCGAATACCGCCGAAAACAGCACGATTGCCAACAAGAAGTTCGCGATCGGCCCGGCGGCGACGATCGCGATGCGCTTGAACACCGATTGGCGGTTGAACGCCTGGTCGAGCTCGTCCGGATTGATACCGGGGCCCGGTTCGCGCTCGTCGAGCATCTTCACGTAGCCGCCGAGCGGCAACGCGGAGAGCGTCCACTCGGTGCCCGTGCGCGGGCTCACCCAGCGCGCGATGGGCTGGCCGAAGCCGATCGAGAAACGCAGCACCTTCACGCCGCACCAGCGCGCGACGCGATAATGTCCGTACTCATGCACGACGACCAGCACCCCGATCGCCACCGCAAACGCGACCAGTTCGACCAGCACGTTCATGAGCACCTCATTCAGACGATACGCTCCACGCGAGGCGCAGGCGCTTTTGCAATGAACCCGGCGGCAAGACGGCGCGCGTCGGCATCGGCCGCCAGGACGTCGTCGAGCCCGTTCGGGCTGCGGTTCGGCAGTGCGTTGAGCACCGCGTCGACCGTCGCCGCAATCGCCATGAAGCCGATCCGGCGCTCGAGAAACGCTTCGACCGCGACTTCGTTCGCCGCGTTCAATGCGGCGCTCGCGATCCCGCCCTCTTCAAGCGCCTTCAGCGCGAGCGCGAGACACGGGAAGCGTGCGTAATCCGGCTTCTCGAACGACAGCTGCGCGATCTGCGCGAGGTCGAGCTGATCGACGCCGGCGTCGACGCGCTCCGGGAACGCGAGCGCGTGCGCGATCGGCGTACGCATGTCGGGGTTGCCGAGCTGCGCGAGCACCGACCCGTCGCGATACGACACCAGCGAATGGATCACGCTCTGCGGGTGGATCAGCACGTCGATCCGGTCGCCCGGCAGACCGAAGATCCAGTGCGCCTCGATCACCTCGAGGCCCTTGTTCATCATCGTCGCCGAATCGACGGAGATCTTGCGGCCCATCACCCAGTTCGGATGCTTGCACGCCTCGTCCGGCGTCACGTCGGCGAGCGTGGCCGGCTCGCGCGTGCGGAACGGGCCGCCCGACGCGGTCAGGATGATCTTCGAGATGCCACCGTGCTCGTTCTCGTCGCGCGGCATGCACTGGAAGATCGCGTTGTGCTCGCTGTCGACCGGCAGCAGGATCGCGCCATGGTCGCGCACCGCGTCCATGAAGATCCCGCCCGACATCACCAGCGATTCCTTGTTCGCGAGCAGGATGCGCTTGCCCGCGCGCGCGGCCGCGAGGCTCGGCGCGAGGCCGGCCGCGCCGACGATCGCCGCGACGACCGTGTCGCAGCCGTCGCTCGCCGACACGTCGACGAGCGCCTGCGGACCATACAGCACCGTGGTCTTGCTGCCCGCGGCGCGCAGCTTTGCTTCGACGTGCGCGGCGGTCGCCGCGTCGCCGACCACCGCGACTTCCGGCGCGAAGCGCAGGCATTGCTCGACGAGCTTGTCGCCGTTGCGATGCGCGGTCAGCGCGTACACCGAAAAACGCTCGGGATGGCGGGCGACCACGTCGAGCGTGCTGTCTCCGATCGAGCCCGTGGAACCGAGCAGTGTCAGACGTTTTTGCATAACAGAGATAGTGGATTAACCAAGCAGCAGCATTGCGAGCGGCAGCACCGGCAGCAGCGCGTCGACGCGATCGAGCACGCCGCCGTGACCGGGCAGCAGCCCGCTGGAGTCTTTCACGCCGGCCTGGCGCTTGAGCAGCGACTCGAACAGATCGCCGATCACGCTGTAGACGACGAGCAGCGTCAGCGCGGCCCACGCACCGGGCATCCCGTAATGCGTGGCGAATGCGGAAAACAGGGTCGGCTCGAACCAGTGCGCGGCCATCGCGGCGCCCGCGACGACCATCACGGCGAGCCAGCCGCCGATCGCGCCCTCCCAGCTTTTGCCGGGACTGATCGTGATTGCGAGCTTACGCTTGCCGAACGCCTTGCCTGCGAAGTATGCGCCGATATCGGCGAGCCAGACGACCAGCAGCAGCGACAGCACGAACGGCACGCCCTGCGCACGTGCGGCGACGAGCGCGTGCCAGCAGGCCGCGAACACCACGAAGCCGGCCGCGAGCAGGAACGGCCGCCACACGGCGCCCGCGAGCAGCGGCTTGCGCCGCAGCGCGAACGGGCCGACCAGCAGCCAGAACACGCCGGCTGCCATGAAAAGAGGACGGGATGAAGCCGCGCCGACGCCGAGCGGCACGGTCGCCGCGAGCGCGAGCGCGGCGGCGAGCGCATAGACGACGGCACCGGTCGCGCCGAGCTTCAGCAGCCGCGCCCATTCCCACGCGGCGAACACGAGCACGACGCCGATCAGCGCGCCGAAGCCGGCCAGCGGCGCGAACAGCGTCACCGGCAGCAGCACTGCAAGCATCACGACCGCCGTGATCACACGGGTCTTCAGCATGAAAGGGAATCGGCGTTTTGCGATTGCGGCTCGAGCTGGGCGCTGGTGCGCCCGAAACGGCGCTCGCGCTCGGTATACGACGCGATCGCATCGGCCAGCGCCGCGCCGTCGAAGTCCGGCCAGTATTTGTCGGTGAAGTAGAACTCGGCGTACGCGAGCTGCCACAGCAGGAAATTGCTGACGCGCTGCTCGCCGCCGGTGCGGATGAAGAGATCGGGCTCCGGCGCATAGGCCATCGCCAGGTGCGGCGCGAACGCTTCCTCGGTCACGTCGACCTCGCGGCCTTCGCGCACGGCCTGGGCGACGAGCTTCTTGGTCGCCTGCAGGATGTCCCAGCGGCCGCCGTAGTTCGCGGCGATCGTCAGCGTCAGGCGCGTGTTGCGCGCGGTCTTGGTTTCGGCGCGGCGGATCAGGTCGCGGATGCGCGGCTCGAAGCGATCGAGATCGCCGACCACCCGCAGGCGGATGCCGTTCGCATGCAGCTTGCCGATTTCGCGTTCGAGCGCGGTGATGAACAGCCGCATCAGGAACGACACTTCGTCGTTCGGGCGCCGCCAGTTCTCCGAACTGAACGCGAACAGCGTCAGATATTGGACGCCGGCGCGCGCACAGCCTTCGACCACCGACCGCACGGCGTCCACGCCGCGGGTGTGCCCGGCGACGCGCGGCAAGCGGCGTTCGGTTGCCCAACGGCCGTTGCCGTCCATGATGATCGCGATATGACGCGGCACGGCGCCGACGTCAGGCACGCGAACGGTAGAGCTGGTATAGGTCATGGCCGTTGAGACAGTAAGGCGGAATGAAGGCGGCGCGCGAGGACGGTCGTCAGACCGTCATGATCTCGGCTTCCTTGGTCTGCACGAGCTTGTCGATCTCGGCAACGTGCTTGTCCGTCAGCTTCTGCACGTCGTCGCTGGCACGACGCTCGTCGTCTTCCGAGATTTCCTTGTCCTTCACGAGCTTCTTGAGCGCTTCGTTCGCGTCGCGACGCAGGTTGCGGATCGCAACCTTCGCCGTCTCGCCTTCGCTCTTGACCACCTTGGTCAGCTCGCGGCGGCGCTCTTCGGTCAGCGCGGGCATCGGCACGCGGATCAGATCGCCGGACGTGGCGGGATTCAGGCCGAGATCGGCTTCGCGGATGGCCTTCTCGACCTTCGCGACCATGTTCTTTTCCCACGGCTGCACGCCGATCGTGCGTGCGTCGACGAGCGTCAGGTTCGCAACCTGCGAGATCGGCACCATCGAACCGTAGTAATCGACCTGCACGTGATCGAGCAGACCGGTGTGCGCACGGCCCGTACGGATCTTTGCCAGATCGTTCTTGAACGCTTCGATCGAGCGCTGCATCTTCTGCTCTACGCCCTTCTTGACATCAGCGACACTCATTTCAACCTCCGAACCTTCCAACCTTCAAAGAACGCGGGCGGCGCCCGGCGCGTCACGCGCCTCGGCCGGCTGCCCACGCCGCTTGCCCGCATCCGCGGGAGTTTACACGTGGACGAGCGTACCTTCGTCCTCGCCCAGCACGATACGCTTGAGCGCACCCGGCTTGTTGATCGAAAACACGCGAATCGGCAGCTTCTGGTCGCGGCACAGCGCGAAGGCCGTCGCGTCCATCACCTGCAGATTGCGGCTGATCGCCTCGTCGAAGCTGATCGTCGTGTAGCGCGTGGCCGACGGATCCTTCTTCGGATCGGCAGAATATACGCCATCCACCTTGGTCGCCTTCAGCACCACCTCGGCGCCCACTTCCGAGCCGCGCAGCGCGGCGGCCGTGTCCGTCGTGAAGAACGGGTTGCCGGTGCCGGCCGCGAAGATCACGACCTTGCCTTCCTCGAGCTGACGGATCGCACGGGGCCGGATGTAGGGCTCGACGACCTGATCCATCCGCAGCGCCGACTGCACGCGCGCGACGATGCCGGCGTGGCGCATCGCGTCCTGCAGCGCCAGCGCGTTCATCATCGTCGCCAGCATCCCCATGTAGTCGGCCGTCGCACGGTCCATGCCGGCCGCGCCGCCCGCGACACCGCGGAAAATGTTACCGCCGCCGATCACGACGGCCAGCTGCGTACCGAGACCCACGACTTCGGCGATATCCGCCACCATCCGCTCGATCGTCGCGCGATTGATGCCGAAGGCATCGTCGCCCATCAGCGCTTCGCCGGAGAGTTTGAGGAGGACGCGTTTATAGGCATTGGACATAGGGGCTTCCGAGCGACGAGAGGATGACAACCACGAACTGTAGGGGCGAAATACTGATTCGGGCAAGCGCCGACGACCGGACCGGGGTTCCCGGCCGGCCGGCGGCGCCGCCGGCCGCGGCGGAGCGGACGCCCGCCGCGGATACTGCCTGACTGCTTACTGCTGCTTTGCTGCTGCGACTTGCGCGGCCACTTCGGCGGCGAAGTCGTCCTGACGCTTCTCGATGCCTTCGCCGACGACGAACAGCGCGAACTTCTGCACTGCCGCATCCGCCGCCTTCAGCATCTGCTCGATCGTCTGCTTGTCGTTCTTCACGAACGTCTGGTTCAGCAGCGACACTTCCTTCAGGTACTTCTGGACGCTGCCGTCGACCATCTTCGCGACGATTTCAGCCGGCTTGCCCGATTCCGCAGCCTTCTGCTCGGCCACGCGGCGTTCCGTGTCGATCAGTTCAGCCGGGACGTCGGCTGCCGACAGGGCGACCGGCTTCATTGCCGCGATGTGCATCGCGACGTCCTTGCCGACCTGCTCTTCGGCACCCGTGTACTCGACGATCACGCCGATGCGCGCGCCGTGCAGGTACGTGGCGATCTTGTTCGCGGTTTCGAAGCGAACGAAACGGCGGATCGAGACGTTTTCGCCGATCTTGCCGATCAGCGCCAGACGGACTGCGTCGACCGTCGAGCCGTCGAGCGGCAGCGCCGACAGCGCAGCCACGTCGGCCGGGTTTTGCGTCGCGACGAGTTCTGCAACCGTCTTCGAGAATGCGAGGAAGTCGTCGTTCTTCGCGACGAAGTCGGTTTCGCAGTTCAGCTCGACCAGCGCGCCGGCATTGCCGCCGACGAACGATGCGACGACGCCTTCGGCCGTCACGCGCGATGCGGCCTTGCTCGCCTTGTTGCCGAGCTTGACGCGCAGCAGCTCTTCAGCCTTGGCCAGATCGCCGTCGGCTTCCGTCAGCGCCTTCTTGCACTCCATCATCGGTGCATCGGTCTTTGCGCGCAGTTCTGCCACCATGCTTGCGGTAATTGCCGCCATCATTCGCTCCTTGAGTCTGTATTCACCACACCGCCCGCTTGGACGCGAACGGCCGAATTTCGTTTCCGGACCCGCGCCGTTTCGGCGCGATCAGGTCCGGCGCACAAGCTTAAAAAAAGGGGGCCTGTTGAGAGCCCCCTTTTTGCGCCGGCTCGGGGCCAGTTACGCGTTTTCCTCGACGTATTCGTCGTCGCCGCGCACGGCCTGGACCACTTCGTTGACCGCGTTCGCACGGCCTTCGAGGATCGCGTCGGCCACGCCTTGCGCGTACAGCGCAACGGCCTTGCTCGAGTCGTCGTTACCCGGGATCACGTAGTCCACACCTTCCGGCGAGTGGTTCGTGTCGACCACGGCGATGACCGGCACGCCCAGCTTGTTCGCTTCGGTGACGGCAATCTTGTGGTAGCCGACGTCGATCACGAAGATCGCGTCCGGAATGCCGCCCATGTCCTTCACGCCGCCGATCGACTTTTGCAGCTTGGCGATTTCGCGTTCGAACAGCAGCGCTTCCTTCTTGCTCATCTTTTCGGTTTCACCCGCTTCGACGGCCGCTTCCATGTCCTTCAGGCGCTTGATCGACACCTTCAGCGTCTTGAAGTTGGTCATCATGCCGCCGAGCCAGCGTGCGTTGACGTACGGCATGCCCGCACGTTGCGCTTCCTGGGCGATCGTGTCACGCGACTGGCGCTTCGTGCCGACGAACAGGATCGTGCCGCGGTTCGCTGCCAGCTGGCGCACGTACTTCTGTGCGTCCGTGAACATCGGCAGCGTCTTTTCGAGGTTGATGATGTGAATCTTGTTGCGGTGACCGAAAATGAACGGAGCCATCTTCGGGTTCCAGAAGCGCGTCTGGTGACCGAAGTGGACACCTGCTTCCAGCATTTGGCGCATCGTGACTGCCATGTAAATTCTCCACGAGGGTTGGGTCTTAAGCCGGCTGCCGTACCGCCGCGCGAGCGCCCCGAAGGACCGCCATTCCGCGCGGCCGGCACCCTGGTTGCGCCGGCTTGCGATTCGGCACGTGCGAATGCGCGTGCCGCAAGTCCTTCATCTCGATGCCACCCCAAAAAGCGGGCAACGTTCGGCATTTGGATGTCGACTTAGCCAAAGAGTATAGCATGCCGATTTGTCGCCTCTCAAGTCGCGCACCACTTTCGCTTGCCGTGCGCCTGCCGGCCGAACAATCGGCGAAAACCCGCACGCGCCCGATCGGCAGGGGCTGCGACCGCAGCCATAAGGTGCGATAATCCGTCAATTCACCGCATTCCAGGCATACCTCGATGGCTATTACGCTCAAAAACGAACACGACATCGCGCAGATGCGTGTCGCCTGCCGTCTCGCGAGCGAAGTGCTCGATTTCATCACGCCGCACGTCGTCGCGGGCGTCACGACCGCCGAGCTCGATCGGCTCTGTCACGAATTCATGCTGAACGAGCAGGGCACGGTTCCCGCGCCGCTCAACTATCAGCCGCCCGGCTATCCGCCGTACCCGAAGGCCACCTGCATTTCGGTCAACGACGTGATCTGCCACGGCATTCCGGGCGAGAAGGTGCTGAAGAACGGCGACGCGCTGAACATCGACATCACCGTGATCAAGAACGGCTACTTCGGCGACACCAGCCGGATGTTCATCGTCGGCGAGGGCTCGATCCTCGCGAAGCGCCTGGTGCAGACGACCTACGAGTGCATGTGGCTCGGCATCGACCAGGTCAAGCCCGGCGCCCACCTCGGCGACATCGGCCACGCGATCCAGAAGCATGCGGAAGCACAGGGCTACAGCGTCGTGCGCGAATACTGCGGCCACGGCATCGGCACGGTGTTCCACGAAGATCCGCAGGTCGTCCACTACGGCCGGCCGGGCACCGGCATCGAGCTGAAGGCCGGGATGATCTTCACGATCGAGCCGATGATCAACGCCGGCAAGCGCGACATCCGCACGATGCCCGACCAGTGGACGGTCAAGACGCGCGATCGCAGCCTGTCCGCGCAATGGGAGCACACGGTGCTCGTGACCGACACCGGCTACGAAGTGCTGACCGTGTCGGCCGGCACGCCGGCGCGCCCCGTGTTCGCGCAACCGGCCGCCGCGGTCTGAGCGCCGCCGCGCCGCCCGCCCCACCCAGCTTTCTCATCTAAACGGCCGCCCATGAGCGCTCACGCCGCCCCCTCGCCCGAAGCGCTGTCGCGGCGCGCCGAATTCAAGGCCGCCAAGGCCGACCTGCTCGAGCGCTTTCGCAGCGCGACCAACGTCACGTCGCTGATGCACGCGCTGTCGAAACTCACCGACAGCGCACTGAAACGCGTATGGGACGACTGCGGGCTGCCCGCGACGCTCGCGCTGGTCGCCGTCGGCGGCTACGGGCGCGGCGAACTCGCGCCCCACTCCGACGTCGACATCCTCGTCCTGCTGCCCGATGCGCACGATCCGGCGCTCGATGCGCGCATCGAGCGCTTCATCGGGATGGCGTGGGATCTCGGCCTCGAGATCGGCAGCAGCGTACGGACGGTCGCGCAATGTATCGAAGAGGCGTCGCAGGACGTCACCGTGCAGACCTCGCTGCTCGAGGCGCGCCGCATCTTCGGCAGCACCGCGTTGTTCGAGCGCTTCACCGTTCGCTATCACGAAGAGGCGCTCGATGCGCGCGCCTTCTTCACCGCGAAGGTGCTCGAGATGCGTCAGCGCCACGCGAAGTTCCAGGACACGCCGTACAGCCTCGAACCGAACGTGAAGGAAAGCCCCGGCGGGCTGCGCGACCTGCAGACCATCCTTTGGATCGCGCGCGCGGCCGGCTTCGGCAGCAGCTGGCGCGAGCTCGACACGCGCGGCCTCATCACCGAGCGCGAGGCGCGCGAGCTGCGCCGCAACGAAGGGTTCCTGAAGGCGCTGCGCGCGCGGCTGCACGTGATCGCCGGCCGCCGTCAGGACGTGCTCGTGTTCGACCTGCAGACGCAGGCCGCCGAGAGCTTCGGCTATCGGCCGACGCAGGCCAAGCGCGCGAGCGAGCAGCTGATGCGCCGCTACTACTGGGCGGCGAAGGCCGTCACGCAGCTCGCGACGATCCTGATCCAGAACATCGAGGCGCAGCTGTTCCCCGCGACGAGCGGCATCACGCGCGTGCTGTCGCACGATCGCTTCGTCGAGAAGCAGGGCATGCTCGAGATCGTCGACGACGGCGTGTTCGAGCGCCATCCCGACGCGATCCTCGAAGCGTTCCTGCTGTACGAGACGACGCGCGGCGTGAAGGGCCTGTCGGCCCGCACGCTGCGCGCGCTGTACAACTCGCGCGAAATCATGAACGACACGTGGCGGCGCGATGCACAGAACCGCCACACGTTCATGCAGATCCTGCAGCAGCCCGAAGGCATCACACATGCGTTCCGGCTGATGAACCAGACCAGCGTGCTCGGCCGCTATCTGCTGAATTTTCGCCGCATCGTCGGCCAGATGCAGCACGACCTGTATCACGTGTACACGGTCGACCAGCACATCCTCATGGTGTTGCGCAACATCCGCCGCTTCGCGGTGGCCGAGCATGCGCACGAATATCCGTTCTGCAGCCAGCTGATCGGCAATTTCGAGCGCCCGTGGGTGCTCTACGTCGCGGCGCTGTTCCACGACATCGCGAAGGGCCGCGGCGGCGATCACTCGACGCTCGGCATGGCCGACGCGCGACGCTTCTGCCGCGAACACGGCATCGGCGGCGACGATGCGGCGCTGATCGTGTGGCTGGTCCAGCATCACCTGACGATGAGCCAGGTCGCGCAGAAGCAGGACACGAGCGACCCGGAGGTGATCAAGCGCTTCGCCGCGATCGTCGGCAACGAACGCTACCTGACCGCGCTCTATCTGCTGACCGTTGCCGATATCCGCGGCACCAGCCCGAAGGTGTGGAACACCTGGAAGGGCAAGCTGCTCGAGGATCTGTACCGCATCACGCTCGCGGTGCTCGGCGGCGCGAAGCCCGACGCGCATTCGGAACTGAAGTCGCGCCAGGAGCAGGCGCTCGCGCTGCTGCGCCTCGAGACCGTGCCCGACGACGCGCATCGCGCGCTGTGGGATCAGCTCGACGTCGGCTTCTTCCTGCGTCACGACGCAGCCGACATCGCGTGGCAGACGCGCGTGCTGTACCGCCACGTGAACGCCGAGACCGCGATCGTGCGGGCGCGGCCGTCGCCGATCGGCGACGCGCTGCAGGTGCTCGTGTACGTGAAGGACCGCCCCGACCTGTTCGCGGGCATCTGCGCGTACTTCGACCGCAACGGGCTGTCGGTGCTCGATGCCCGCGTGAGCACGACGCGGCACGGCTACGCGCTCGACAACTTCATCGTCACGCAGACCGAGCGCGACGTGCGCTACCGCGACATCGCGAATCTCGTCGAACAGCAGCTCGCGACGCGGCTCGCCGAAACCGCGCCGCTGCCGGAACCGTCGAAGGGCCGCCTGTCGCGACTGTCCCGCACTTTTCCGATCACGCCGCGCGTCGACCTGCGGGCCGACGAGCGCGGCCAGTACTACATCCTGTCCGTGTCCGCGAACGACCGGCCGGGCCTTCTCTATTCGATCGCGCGCGTGCTGGCCGAGCATCGGGTCGGCGTCCATGCGGCGCGGATCAATACGCTCGGCGAACGCGTCGAGGACATCTTCCTGCTCGATGGTGCCGGCCTGTCCGACAACCGCCTGCAGATCCAGCTCGAAACCGAATTGCTGCGCGCGATCGCAGTCTGAATGAATCCCAGCGTTTATGCGCACCAAATTGACCGTCAAGAATCCGCGGCCGGCGTCGCCGACCCGCGCACCCGTCCGCTCCGGCAGCCTCGTCGCCCGCAAGGCCGTGCGCCCCGCCGCGCCGGCCCCCGGCGACAAGCCGCCGCGTGCGCAGAAGCCCGCCGCGGCCGGCGCCGGCAAGCGTGCCGCCGAGTCGCGCGATGCACAACGGCCGGGCGCGGATCGCGCGCCGCGTGACGCCGGCGCAGCGCGCGGCGACGCGCGGCCGCGCCGTGCAGGCGCCGAAGGCGGTGCGCGTGCGCCGTATCGCGACAAGGATGCCGGCGAAGGCGCGAAGCGCAGCTTCGGCGAACGTCGTGCGACCGGCGACCGTCCGGCGCGTCCCGCACGCGATGACGATCGCCCGCGCCGCGCAGGTGGCGAAGGCGGCGCACGCGCGCCGTATCGCGACAAGGCAGCCGGCGAAGGCGCGAAGCGCAGCTTCGGTGACCGCCCCGCACGTCCCGCACGCGATGACGATCGCCCGCGGCGCACAGGTGGCGAAGGCGGCGCACGCGCGCCGTATCGCGACAAGGCAGCCGGTGAAGGTGCGAAGCGCAGCTTCGGCGACCGCCCCGCACGTCCCGCTCGCGACGACGATCGCCCGCGCCGCGCAGGTGGCGAAGGCGGCGCACGCGCGCCGTATCGCGACAAGGCGGCCGGTGAAGGCGCGAAGCGCAGCTTCGGCGACCGCCCGGCACGTCCCGCACGCGATGACGATCGCCCGCGCCGCGCAGGTGGCGAAGGCGGCGCACGCGCGCCGTATCGCGACAAGGCGGCCGGTGAAGGCGCGAAGCGCAGCTTCGGTGACCGCCCGGCGCGTCCCGCACGCAATGACGATGCACGCCCGCGCCGCGCAGGCGCCGAAGGCGGCGCACGCGCGCCTTACCGCGACAAGGCAGCCGGCGCGGGCGCAAAGCGCAGCTTCGGCGACCGCCCCGCGCGCCCGGCACGCCCCACCGAGCGCAGCAGCACCGAGCGCCGCGCGAGCAGCCCCGCGCTGAAAACCACCCAGCCGGTCAAGCACCGCGCCGCCGACATCGATCACGGTGACGAAACGGGCCTGATGCGGCTGTCGAAGCGCATGTCGGAACTCGGCCTGTGCTCGCGTCGCGAAGCCGACGAATGGATCGAACAGGGTTGGGTCCTCGTCGACGGCGAACGCATCGACACGCTCGGCACCAAGGTGCGCCCGGATCAGAAGATCGAGATCGACGAGCGCGCAAGCGCCGCGCAGGCCGCGCAAGTGACGATCCTGCTGCACAAGCCGGTCGGATATGTGTCGGGCCAGGCGGAAGACGGCTACGAGCCTGCGGCGGTGCTGATCACGCGCGCGAACCAGTGGAGCGGCGACCGTTCGCAGATTCGCTTCTCGCCGCAGCACCTGCACGCGCTCGCGCCGGCGGGACGGCTCGACATCGATTCGACCGGGCTGCTCGTGCTGACGCAGAACGGCCGGATCGCGAAGCAGCTGATCGGCGAGCAGTCGGACATCGACAAGGAATATCTGGTGCGCGTGCGTTACGGCGAACACCTGATCGACATCGATCAGCACTTCCCCGCCGAATCGCTCGCGAAGCTGCGCCACGGCCTCGAGCTCGACGGCGTCCCGCTGAAGCCGGCGATGGTCAGCTGGCAGAACGGCGAGCAGTTGCGCTTCGTGCTGCGCGAAGGCAAGAAGCGTCAGATCCGCCGCATGTGCGAGATGGTCGGCCTCGAAGTGATCGGCCTGAAGCGCGTGCGGATGGGCCGCGTGATGCTCGGCGCGCTGCCGCAAGGCCAGTGGCGCTATCTGTCGCCCGACGAGTCGTTCTGACGGCCCGCACGCACTTGCCGCGTGCACGAAGAACAAAGCCCGCTGCACGCGGGCTTTGTTCGTTTACAACGGGACATCGACGCGCGATCGTCAGTCGTCGTCGCTCGGATCGAGCCCGGGGAACAGCACGTCGGTGAACCCGAAGCGCGTGAAATCGGTGATCCGCATCGGATAGAGTTTGCCGATCAGATGATCGTATTCGTGCTGCACGACGCGCGCATGGAAGCCTTCGGCGACGCGGTCGATCTTCGCGCCGAACTGGTCGTAGCCGACGTAGCGGACCTTCGCATAACGGCTCACCACGCCGCGCATGCCGGGCACCGACAGGCAGCCCTCCCAGCCCTCCTCCATGTCCGGCGGCATGTATTCGACCTTCGGATTGATCAGCACCGTCTCGGGCACCGGCGGCGCGTCCGGATAGCGGTTGTTGTTGCCGAAGCCGAAGATGATGATCTGCAGCCCGATGCCGATCTGCGGCGCGGCGAGCCCCGCTCCGTTCGCGTGATGCATCGTCTCGAACATGTCCGCGACGATCTCGTGCAGCTCCGGCGTATCGAACTGTCCGACCGGCTCGGCGATTTCGAGCAGGCGCGGGTCGCCCATCTTCAGGATCTCGCGAATCATTGCGTATTGCCCTCCAGGAGTTGGTGCAGTCCGTCTTCGTCGAGCACCGGGATGCCGAGTTCCTCGGCCTTCGCGAGCTTGCTGCCGGCTTCGGCGCCCGCGACCACGTAATCCGTCTTTTTCGATACCGAGCCGGCCACCTTCGCGCCGGCCGCTTCGAGCATCTCCTTCGCCGCGTCGCGCGTGAGCGTCGGCAAGGTGCCGGTCAGCACGACCGTCTTGCCGGCGAGCACGCCCTGCGGCGCCTTCGGCGCGGGCGGCCCTTCCGGCCACGTGACCTTGCCGGGCGCGCGCAACTGGTCGATCACCGTGCGGTTGTGCTCCTCCGCGAAGAACTGGTGGATCGACTCGGCGACGATCGGCCCGACGTCGTTGACTTCGAGCAGTTCCTCGATCGACGCGTCCATGATCGGATCGAGCGAGCCGAAATGCTTCGCGAGATCCTTCGCGGTCGATTCGCCGACGTGGCGAATGCCGAGCCCGTAAATGAAGCGCGCGAGCGTCGTGTGCTTCGCCTTCTCGAGCGAATCGAGCAGATTCTGCGCGGACTTTTCGGCGAAGCGGTCGAGCTCCGCGAGCGTCGCGAAACCGAGATTGAACAGGTCGGCCGGCGTGCGCACGAGGTTCAGCTCGACCAGCTGATCGATGATCTTCTCGCCGAGCCCGTCGATGTCGAGCGCGCGGCGCTGCGCGAAGTGCCACAGCGCCTGCTTGCGCTGCGCCGGGCAGAACAGGCCGCCCGTACAGCGCGCGATCGCCTCGTCCGGCAGGCGCTCGATCTTCGAGCCGCACACCGGGCACTCGGTCGGCATCACGAATTCGGCCGCGTCGGCCGGCCGGCGCTCGAGCAGCGCGCCGACGACCTCCGGAATCACGTCGCCTGCGCGCCGCACGATCACGGTGTCGCCGATCCGGATGTCCTTGCGGCGCACTTCGTCCTCGTTGTGCAGCGTCGCGTTGGTCACCGTCGCGCCGCCGACGAACACCGGCTCGAGCCGCGCGACCGGCGTGATCGCGCCGGTGCGGCCGACCTGCACGTCGATCGCGACGAGCTTCGTCAGCGCTTCCTGCGCGGGGAATTTGTGCGCGAGCGCGAAGCGCGGCGCGCGCGATACGAAGCCGAGGCGGTCCTGCTCGTCGCGCCGGTTCACCTTGTAGACGACGCCATCGATGTCGTACGGCAGCGATTCGCGCCGCTCGCCGACCTTGCGGAAGAATTCGAGCAGCCCCTGCGCGCCGCGCACGACGGCGCGTTCGCGGTTCACCGGCAGGCCGAGCGCTTCGTACCAGTCGAGCAGCGCGCTGTGGGTATCGGGCATCGGCATCCCGTCGAGCACGCCGATCCCGTACGAGAAGAACGACAGCGGACGCTGCGCGGTGATCTTCGGATCGAGCTGGCGCAGGCTGCCGGCCGCCGCGTTGCGCGGGTTCGCGAATTCGCGCTGCTCGGCCGCCCGCTGGCGTTCGTTCAGGCGCGCGAAATCGCGTTTGAACATCAGCACTTCGCCGCGCACGTCGAGCAGCGCGGGCACGTGGGCGCCCTTCAGCTTCAGCGGAATCGAGCGGATCGTGCGCACGTTCTCGGTCACGTCCTCGCCGGTCGTGCCGTCGCCGCGCGTCGACGCCTGCACGAACACGCCGCGCTCGTAGCGCAGCGAAATGGCGAGCCCGTCGAACTTCAGCTCGCACGCGTATTCGACGGGGTCCGTCACCGAGCCGGCGAGATCGGTCGGCTTGTCGAGCGCATCGGCGACGCGCTTGTCGAACGCGACGATGTCGTCGTCGCTGAAGCCGTTGTTCAGCGACAGCATCGGCGCGTCGTGAACGACCGGCGTGAACCCGCTCGCCACTGCGCCGCCGACGCGCTGCGTCGGCGAATCGGGCGTCACGAGTTCGGGATGATCGGCTTCGAGTTGCTGCAGCTCGCCGAACAGTCGATCGTATTCGGCGTCGGGCAGGTCCGGCTGATCGAGCACGTAGTAGGCGTAGTTCGCCCGCTCGAGTTGATCGCGCAGCCACGCGGCGCGCGCGTCGGGCTGGCTGGCTGGCGGTTCGGCTTGGGTTCGGGCCATGCTGGCGGCAGGTGCGTTCTGAAAAATCGGAATTCCGATTATCTCAGTTTGACGCCGCGACGTGGGCACGCGGTGCACGCCCGCGCCGGCTCGCCGCACCGCGCCGATGCGGCACTGCAGCGACGCGCAGCGGCGTCGCGGCCGCTGCGCGTCGAACGCGTTACTGGCTGAACAGGCGGCGCGTGACCGGCGAGCCGGCCGGAATGCCGGCTTCCTCGAGCTTCGCGTACAGCTTCATCAGCTGCTGGTCGATCGCGACCAGCGCGGACTCCGGCAGCGGCCGGCGCGAATCGTCGACGACCCGCGCGCCGATGCGCTCGGACAGCGACTTCGCGTAGTCGCACATCAGCCGGAACGGCAGGATGTCCTCTTCGGCGACCGGCACGTCGAGCACCAGCGTGATCATGTTGCCGCCCTTGTACGTCAGGTCGTCGCGCAGGAAGTTGGTGTCGCCGAACTGCAGCATGAACACCGGGTTCTGCTTCGCGTCGAGCTTCACGAAACGCGTGCCGTCGCGCGACAGCAGGAGCCCGTCCTGCGACGCGACGGCCTGCACGTAGTTCGCCGACCACGGCGCGCCGTCCGACATCACGTTGATCGACAGCTGCGCGTCGCACTGCGCGGCGAATCCGTCGAGCTCGCGCGCCATCGCGACCGTTTCCATCATGTCGGGGAATTCCGGCGCGCCGTCAATCGCGTCGGCGAACTGCTGGACACCCGTCACGAACTCGGAGAACTCGAGCTCGTTGAGCGCGCCGCTGCGGTTCGCGAGCTGCGCGGCCGCGCGCAGTTCCTCGTAGCGAACGCCGTTCTGCAGCAGCTCCCACTGACCGCCTTCCGGCTTGCCTTCGATATGCACGGGCTTGCTGCCCGCGCGCCGCAGCCGCTGCGCGACCGGCAGGATCTTGTCGCCCGGCAGCGGTGCGCCGAGCCGGATCGGCACGATGCAGTCGATGCGGCGATCGACGATCGCGGGCGGAGCCGACGAGATGGTCGTCGCGGCCGGCAGCACCGGCTCGACGTGCTCGTCGTCCGCTACGCCGGCGGCCGGCGCTTCGTGCGCGGCGGCGGCCGGCGTGCCTTCGTCGGCGGCCCGCTCGGCCACGCCGTCGGACCCGGCCGACACATCGGCGCCGACGCCGACGCTCTCGGCCTGCAGGTCGACCGGCTCATCGGCCGGCGCCACGCCGCCGAACGTCGGCTCTACGCGTGCGGCTTCCGACGCCGCGCTCGCGGCCGGGGCGGGCGCAGGCGCTGCCGGTTCGCGGCGCACCGGCTGGCGCACCGGCTCGATGAACGGCAGCTCTTCGTCGCGCTCGGGGCGGTTCATCGCGTCGGCCGCCTCTTCCGGCATCGGACGCGGCATCCTGCGCCGCACCTTCGCACCCTGCCATGCGTTGTAGACCACGACGCCGCCCACCACGACGGCGCCCGCGCCGATCAAACCGAGTGTCAACTCGTCCATGCACGCTCCATCAGCAATTCTTTTTCGTCGGAACCGCGAACGGGCGCCCATGCGCCGCGCGAACGCGGTCCGGTTTCGTCAAACGTCAATTCTGGGCAAAACCCGCGGCGGTTTCCATGTCCACCGCGACGATGCGCGACACGCCCTGCTCCTGCATCGTCACGCCGATCAGCTGCTGCGCCATCTCCATCGCGATCTTGTTGTGCGAGATGAACAGGAACTGCGTCTTGTCGGACATCGCGCGCACGAGGTTCGCGAAACGCTCGGTGTTCGCGTCGTCGAGCGGCGCGTCGACCTCGTCGAGCAGACAGAACGGCGCCGGATTCAGCTGGAACATCGCGAACACCAGCGCGGTCGCGGTGAGCGCCTTCTCGCCGCCCGACAGCAGGTGGATCGTCGCGTTCTTCTTGCCCGGCGGCTGCGCCATCACCTGCACGCCCGCGTCGAGGATCTCGTCGCCCGTCATGATCAGCTTCGCCTGGCCGCCGCCGAACAGGCGCGGGAACAGATCGCTGAAATGGCGGTTGACCTCGTCGAAGGTGCCTTGCAGCAGCGTGCGGGTTTCCTGGTCGATCTTGTGGATCGCGTCCTCGAGCGTCGTGATCGCGTCGGTCAGGTCGGCCGACTGCGCGTCGAGGAACACCTTGCGCTCGCTCGCCGCCTTCAGCTCGTCGAGCGCGGCCATGTTGACCGGGCCGAGTGCGTTGATCGCGTTGTTCAGGCGCGTGACTTCGCCCTGCAGGTACGACGGCTTCAGATCGGGCGTGAGCTTCTCGCGCAGCGCTTCCTCGTCGACCTCGGCCGCCGCGAGCTGCTCGGCGAACTGCTCGACCGCGAGGCGCGCGGCCTGCTCCTTCAGCTGCAGCTCGGTGATGCGGTCGCGCAGCGGCTGCAGCGAACGCTCGGCGACGAGGCGCTGCTCGTCCGATGCGCGCAGCTTCGCGGTCAGGTCGTCGAGTTCGAGCCGCGCGGCCTGCAGCGCCTGCTCCTTCGCCGCGCGAATCTCGAGCGCGTCCTGCAGGCCGGTGTGCGCGGTCTGCTCGTTGATCGTTTCGAGTTCCGCACGGGCGTCTTCCAGCGACACGGCGACGCGCTCGCTCTGCTCGTGCGCGACCTGGATGCTGCGCTTGAGCTCGTCGATGCGCGTGACCGCGTTGCGCGCCGCGAAGCGCGCGTCGTTCGCGCCGCGCTCGAGGTCGCGCGCTTCCTGGCGCGCCTGCGTCAGCGATTCGTCCAGCGCCTCGAAGGCGAGCTGGTTGTCCTCGAAGCGCGCCTGCAGCTCCGCCAGTTCGCCGTCGAAACGCTCGAAGTTGGCTTCCGATTCCGCCCGCAGCGCACGCTGCTCGTCGATCTGCGCGCCGATTTCCTCGAGCTCCTCGCGAATCTGCGTACTGCGCTGCGTGTAGCGCTCGTGCGCTTGCGCGAGCTTCAGCACGTCCATCTGCAGCGCATGCACGCGCTGCGTCGCGCGGTCGGCCTGCGCGCGCACGTCGCCGAGCGCCTGCGCGGCCTGCGTGTGCGCGGCCTCCGCGCGCACGGCGGCGGTGCGCGCCTCGTCGGCGAGCAGCGCCTGTGCCCGCACCTGGCGCGCGAGGTTCTCGATTTCCTGCTGGCGGGCCAGCATCCCGGCCTGCTCCGAATCGGCCGCGTACAACTGCACGCCGACCCGCGTCACGATGTGACCGGCCTTCACGACGAACGCGCCGCCTGCCGGCAGTTGCGCACGCGTCGCGAGCGCCTGCGCGACGTCGTCGGCGACGTACACGTTGCCGAGCCAGTCGTTCAGCACCGCACGGATGCCCGCATCGTCGATGCGCACGAGCGACAGCACCGGGCGCAGCCCGGCTGCGGCGACCGGCGGCTCGCCCGCGGCGGGCGGCGCGTAGAACGCGAGCTTCGCGGGCGGCGCATCGGTGGCGAACGCCTTCACCCAGTCGAGATTCGACACCTCGAGCGCCGCGAGGCGCTCGCGCAGCACGGCTTCGAGCGCGGCTTCCCAACCGGCTTCGACATGCAGCTTCTTCCACAGCCGCGGCAGCGCGCCGAGCTCGTGCTTGTCGAGCCACGGCTGGATCTTGCCTTCGGTCTGCACGTTCTCCTGCAGCTGCTTGAGCGCGGCGAGGCGCGCCTCGAGCTGGTGAATCTGCGCGCTCTCGGCCTGCACGCGCTCGTGCGCGGCGCGGCGTTCGCCGTCGAGCCGCGGCAGCGTCTCCTGCGCATCGGCCAGGCGCGCCTGCGCTTCGGCGAGCACCTCTTCCTGCTCGGCGAGCTGCATGCGCAGCTCCTCGAGCTGCGCCTCGTCGGGCGCGTCGAGACCGCCGGCCTCCGACTTCAGCCGCTCGTGGCGCTGCTGCAGCTGTTGCAGCTGCTGGTCGGCGTTGCGCTGGTGCGCGGCTTCGAGCTTCAGCGACTGTTCGGTCTGCGCGATGCGCGCGCGCTCGTCGTTGAGCTGCGCCTGCGCGTCGCGCCATTTCGCTTCGAGCGCCGGCAGCGCGTCATGCTTGGCGGCGGCCGAGTCCTCGGCCAAGGCGGCCTTTTCGTCGGCGATCGCGCGCGCTTCTTCCGCTTCCTCGAGCTCGTCCTGCGCCTTCTCGGCCTGCGCGCGCCATTGCTCGCGCTGCGCGTTCAGCGCGGCGATCTGCGCCTGCACGCGGTTGCGCGATTCGACGATGAACTTGATCTCGGCCTCGAGGCGGCTCACTTCGGCGTTCGCCTCGTAGAGCGCGCCCTGCGCGCCCTGCATCGCGTCGCTCGCCGAGTAATGCGCGACGCGCAGCGTCTCGAGCTGCGCCTCGACTTCGCGCAGCTTGGCGGTCTGCGCGTCGAGGTCGATCTGCGCCTGCTCGATCGCGCGCTGCTGCTTCTGCTGCTCGCCCGCGGCCTCGTTCTTGCGCAGCAGCCACAACAGCCGCTGCTTCTCCTCGCCGTCGGCGACGAGTTCCTTGTACCTGGTGGCGACGACGGCCTGCGCCTCGAGCTTCTCGAGGTTCGCGCCGAGTTCGCGCACGATGTCCTCGACGCGCGTCAGGTTCTCGCGCGTGTCGTGCAGGCGGTTCTCGGTCTCGCGGCGGCGTTCCTTGTACTTCGACACGCCGGCGGCTTCTTCGAGGAACACGCGCAGTTCTTCGGGCTTCGCCTCGATGATCCGCGCGATCATCCCCTGGCCGATGATCGCGTACGCGCGCGGGCCGAGGCCGGTGCCGAGGAAGATGTCCTGGATGTCGCGACGCCGCGCCGGCAGGTTGTTGATGTAGTAGCTCGACGTGCCGTCGCGCGTGAGCACGCGCTTCACGGCGATCTCGCCGTACTGGCCCCACTGGCCGGCCGCGCGGCCGTCGGAGTTGTCGAAGATCAGTTCGACGCTCGCCCGGCTGCCGGGCTTGCGGGCGGTCGAGCCGTTGAAGATCACGTCCTGCATCGACTCGCCGCGCAGCTCGGACGCGCGCGACTCGCCGAGCACCCAGCGCACGGCATCGATGATGTTGGACTTGCCGCATCCGTTCGGGCCGACCACGCCGACGAGCTGGCCCGGAACCTGGAAATGCGTGGGATCGACGAAGGATTTGAAGCCAGCGAGTTTGATCGAGCTCAGACGCACGGCGGTATCGGATGTGAAGAAGAGGTGAAACGGACGGAGCCGCGCGGTGCGGGGCCAAATGCCCCGTATGCGCGATGCGCCCCGGAATTCAAAAACGGGGCCGCGCGCATTTCCAGCGTTGGGCCCCGCAAACGGCGTTCATCATACCATCGCGCGTGCACCGTCCCGCCCGTCGCCGGGTTCGCCGGACTTCGGCGCCGCACGATGCACGCGGCTCGACAGCAGCGTCGCGAGCACGATGCACGCGCCGCCCGCCCACTCGCGCGCGCTCGGCAGTTCATTGGCGAACACCCACGCCGACAGCGCGGTGATCACGATCTCGAACAGCATGATGATCGATGCGCGGTTCGCCGGCACGCGCGCGAGCCCGTACTGGACCAGCAGGTTGTTGGCGGCCATCGTCACGCCGATCGCGACGACGATCGAGGCGGCGAGCCCGAGGTGGCTGCCGGCCGGCGCGGCCGGCAGCCCTTCGACCAGCGACGCGATCGCGCCGAACACCGCCGCGCCGCCGAACAGCGTCGCGGTACGCATCTCGGCGCGCATCTGCGGCACTTCACGGCTCGCCTTGATCACCAGCACGTTGCTCATCGCGAAACTGAGCCCGGCCGCGAGCCCCGCCCATTCCGCCGGATTGGCCGGCAGCGGCAAGCCGAGCGCCGGCGACCACAGCATCAGCATCGCGCCGCCGATCGACAGCGCCGCGAGCCCGGCGCCGGCCCAGGTGAGCCGCTCGCGCAGCAGGAAGTGCGCGTAGATCGCCGTCCATGCCGGCGTCAGATAGAACAGCAGCATCACGCGCAGCACTTCGCCGTGCATCGTGCCCCATACGAAGCCGAGATTCGTCACGCCGGCCGTGATCGCGATGCCCGGCAGCACCCAGTGCCAGCGCAGCGTCGCGATGGTGCGGCGCCGCACGACGATCACGAACAGGAACGCGACCGCGCTCGTCAGCGCGCTGGCGAGCGTGCCGGTCAGCCCCAGCGACGCGAGGATGCGCAGCGGATACCAGATCAGGCCCCACACCGATGCGCCGATCAGGATGGCGAGCGTCGGCAGGCTGCCGCGTACCGCGTTGTTCATGTGCTTCGATACCCTTGGTTCGCCCGCCCCGGCCGCCGTCGCGGCGGGCCGTGAGCGCATGGCGTCACGTTATAATCGTCGGTCGCGAGCCGCGCGCCTTCCGCGCCCGTTCGCAACCGTGCGGCCTGCGCGCCGCTCCTTTCGCTCCAACCGGCCGCGATGGCCGCTTCGCCCGTGAACCCTCGACTCGACTCGCTCCAGCCCTATCCCTTCGAAAAGCTGCGCGCCCTGTTCAAGGACGTGACGCCGACCGCCGGCCTGAAACCGATCAGCTTCGGCATCGGCGAGCCCAAGCACCCGACCCCGGCGCTGATCCGCGAGGCCGTCGTCGCATCGCTCGACGGCCTCGCGTCGTACCCGGCCACGGCCGGCTCGGACGCGCTGCGCGCTTCGATCGCCCGTTGGCTCGAACGCCGCTACGGGCTGCCGGCGATCGACGCGGCCACGCAGGTGCTGCCGGTGTCGGGCTCGCGCGAAGCGCTGTTCTCGCTCGCGCAGACAGTGATCGACGCGCGACCGCGCGCGGACGGCAAGAAGGCGATCGTACTCTGTCCGAATCCGTTCTATCAAATTTACGAAGGCGCGGCGCTGCTGGCCGGTGCCGAACCCTATTTCGCGAACAGCGACCCGGCGCGCAATTTCGCGTGCGACTACGCGGCCGTGCCCGACGAAGTGTGGGCGCGCACCCAGCTGCTGTACGTGTGCTCGCCCGGCAACCCGACGGGCGCCGTGCTGACGCTCGACGACTGGCGCGAGCTGTTCGCGCTGTCGGACCGCCACGGTTTCGTGATCGCGTCCGACGAGTGCTATTCGGAAATCTATTTCGACGAAGCGGCGCCGCCGCTCGGCGGCCTCGAGGCCGCGCACCGCCTCGGCCGCGGCTTCGAGCGGCTGGTGATGCTGTCGAGCCTGTCCAAGCGCTCGAACGTGCCGGGCATGCGCTCGGGCTTCGTCGCGGGCGACGCCGCGCTGCTGAAGAAATTCCTGCTGTACCGCACCTACCACGGCGCCGCGCTGTCGCCGGTCTGGCAGCACGCGAGCATCGCCGCGTGGAACGACGAGGCGCACGTGCGCGACAACCGCGCGCTGTATCTGCAGAAGTTCGCGACCGTCACGCCGATGCTCGCCGACGTGATCGACGTGAAGCTGCCCGACGCCGCGTTCTATCTGTGGGCCAACGTCGCGCGCACCGGCCTGTCGGACACCGAGTTCGCCCGCCGCCTGTACGCCGACTATAATGTGACGGTTCTGCCCGGCTCGTACCTCGCGCGCGATGCGCACGGCACGAATCCGGGCCGCGATTTCATCCGGATCGCGCTCGTCGCGGGCACCCCCGAATGCGTCGAGGGCGCGCAACGCATCGTCGAGTTCTGCCGCGCTCTCGCGCGGTAACACGTCCATCCCGATCAATTCCATTCATCTCCTGCGAAAACGAACATGTCGCAACAACTTCAGCAAATCATCGATACCGCCTGGGAAAACCGCGCCGAGCTGTCGCCGAAGGCCGCGCCCGCCGACGTGCGCGAAGCCGTCGCTCACGCGATCGAGCAACTCGACAAAGGTGCGCTGCGCGTCGCCGAGAAGATCGACGGCAACTGGACCGTGCATCAGTGGCTGAAGAAGGCTGTGCTGCTGTCGTTCCGTCTGGAGGACAACGCGCCGATGCCCGCCGGCGGCTACTCGCAGTTCTACGACAAGGTGCCGTCGAAGTTCGCGAACTACACGGCCGAAGACTTCGCCGCGGGCGGCTTCCGCGTCGTGCCGCCGGCCATCGCGCGCCGCGGCTCGTTCATCGCGAAGAACGTCGTGCTGATGCCGTCGTACACCAACATCGGCGCCTACGTCGACGAAGGCACGATGGTCGATACGTGGGCGACCGTCGGCTCGTGCGCGCAGATCGGCAAGAACGTCCACCTGTCGGGCGGCGTCGGCATCGGCGGCGTGCTCGAGCCGCTGCAGGCGAACCCGGTCATCATCGAAGACAACTGCTTCATCGGCGCGCGCTCGGAAGTGGTCGAAGGCGTGATCGTCGAGGAAAACTCGGTCATCTCGATGGGCGTTTATCTCGGCCAGAGCACGAAGATCTACGATCGCGAAACCGGCGAAGTGAGCTACGGCCGCATCCCGGCCGGCTCGGTCGTCGTCGCGGGCAACCTGCCGTCGAAGGACGGCTCGCACAGCCTGTACTGCGCAGTGATCGTGAAGAAAGTCGACGCGAAGACCCGCGCGAAGGTCGGCCTGAACGAGCTGCTGCGAGGCGACTGATGGCCAAGCCGCGCACCGTGGTCGTCTACGGCATTCCGAACTGCGACACCGTGAAGAAGGCCCGCGTCTGGCTCGACGAGCACGGCGTCGAGTTCGAATTCCACGACTTCAAGAAGCTCGGCGTCAGCGCACCGCTCGTCGAGGACTGGCTGAAGGACGTGTCGCTCGACGCGCTCGTCAACAAGCGCGGCACCACCTGGCGCGGCCTCGACGACGCCATGAAGGCGGCCGCGGAAACGAAGTCGGGCGCGGTCGCGCTGATGATCCACAAGCCGTCGGTCATCAAGCGCCCCGTGCTCGTCGTCAACGGTCGCGTGAAGTCGCTCGGCTTCGCGGCCGATCAATACGCGGCGCTGTTCGCCGCCTAGGGTCGCCCGCGCCGCGCCCGCGGGCGCGGCCCGCCGTCTCATCGCTGCCGGCCACCGCGCCGGCATTTTTCATCGAAAGTGGTCCGAACCATGTCCGCCACCCTAGCCCTTACCGAACAGCTGATCGCCCGCGCGTCCGTCACGCCCGACGACCAGCATTGCCAGCAGATCATGACCGAGCGCCTCGCCGCGCTCGGCTTCGAATGCGAGACCATCGCGTCGCACGGCGTGACCAACCTGTGGGCCGTCAAGCGCGGCACCGCCGGCCGCGACGGCAAGCTGCTCGCGTTCGCGGGCCACACCGACGTCGTGCCGACCGGCCCGCTCGAGCAATGGACCTCGCCGCCGTTCATTCCCGCACATCGCGACGGCAAGCTGTACGGCCGCGGCGCGGCCGACATGAAGACGTCGCTCGCGGCGTTCGTCGTCGCGTCCGAGGAATTCGTCGCCGCGCACCCCGATCATCGCGGCGCGATCGCGTTCCTGATCACGAGCGACGAGGAAGGCCCGGCCACCGACGGCACCGTGAAGGTCGTCGAGCTGCTCGACGCGCGCGGCGAGCGCCTCGACTACTGCATCGTCGGCGAGCCGACCTCCAGCGCCGAGCTCGGCGACGTCGTGAAGAACGGCCGCCGCGGCTCGATGTCGGGCGAACTGATCGTCAAGGGCGTGCAAGGCCACATCGCCTACCCGCACCTCGCGAAGAACCCGATTCACCTGCTCGCGCCGGCGCTCGCCGAGCTCGCCGCCGAACAGTGGGACGCCGGCAACGAGTACTTCCCGCCGACCACCTGGCAGGTGTCGAACCTGCGCGCCGGCACCGGCGCGACCAACGTGATCCCCGGCCACGCCGACCTGATGTTCAACTTCCGCTTTTCGACCGCGAGTACCGTCGAAGGCCTGCAGGCACGCGTGCATGCGATCCTCGACAAGCACGGCCTCGACTACACGCTGAAGTGGTCGGTGAGCGGCCTGCCGTTCCTCACGCCGCGCGGCGAGCTGTCGAACGCGCTCGAGCACGCGATCCGCGCCGAGACCGGCGTCACGACCGAGCTGTCGACGACGGGCGGCACCTCGGACGGCCGCTTCATCGCGCGCATCTGCCCGCAGGTGATCGAGTTCGGGCCGCCGAACGGCAGCATCCACAAGATCGACGAGCACATCGAGCTGCGCTTCGTCGACCCGCTGAAAAACGTGTACCGCCGCGTGCTCGAACAACTGATCGCCTGACGGAGCCTCGCATGACGACACCTTTTGCAACCGTTCGCGACCTGCTGCGCTACGCGGTCACGCGCTTCTCGAAAGCGAAGCTCGCGTTCGGCCACGGCTCGGACAACGCTTACGACGAAGCCGCCTACCTCGTACTGCACACGCTCGACCTGCCGCTCGACACGCTCGAACCGTTCCTCGACGCGCGCCTGCTACCCGACGAAATCGCGGCCGTGCTCGCCGTGATCGAACGGCGCGCGGCGGACCGCGTGCCGGCCGCGTACCTGACCCATGAAGCGTGGATGCACGGCCACCGCTTCTACGTCGACGAGCGCGTGATCGTGCCGCGCTCGTTCATCGGCGAGCTGCTCGACGACGGGCTGCAGCCCTACGTGGCCGATCCGGAGCAGGTCGGCGCCGTGCTGGAGCTGTGCACCGGCTCGGGCTGCCTCGCGATCCTTGCGGCGAGCGCGTTTCCGAATGCGGACATCGACGCGGTGGACTTGTCCGACGACGCGCTCGAAGTCGCGCGCATCAACGTGCGCGACTACGGGCTCGACGACCGCATCACGCTGCATCGCGGCGACCTCTACGCGCCGCTGCCCGCATTCCGCGCCGAGCCCGACGGGCGCTACGACGTGATCCTGACGAACCCGCCGTACGTGAATGCGGCGTCGATGGCGGCGCTGCCGCCCGAATACCGCCACGAGCCCGAGATGGCGCTCGCCGGCGGCAACGACGGCATGGACATCGTGCGGCGGATCGTCGGCGAAGCGCACCGGTGGCTGCACGACGACGGCGTGCTCGTCGTCGAGATCGGCAACGAGCGCGAGAACGTCGAAGCGGCGTTCGGCGGCCTGGAGCTCACGTGGCTGCCGACCAGCGCCGGCGACGACGCGGTGTTCCTGATCCAGGCGTCGGACCTGCCGCGCAAGGGCTGAACGCCCCGCGCATGCCGGACGCGAACCGTGCGATGCGGTGCCCCGCCGCCCCGCACGGTTCGGTAAGATGCGCGTAAGCGGCCGTCGCGCCGCACGACTCCAGCCGTCCGCCACGCGCCTATGACCTTCGACTGGCTTCATGACTGGCTTCACCTCGGCACCCTGCTCCTGGCCATCCATGTGCTCGGGATCGTCGCGGCGTGCCACGCGATCATGAACACGCGCACGTCGCAAGGCGCGGTCGCGTGGGCCGTGTCGCTCGTCGCGATGCCGTACCTCACGCTGGTCCCCTATCTGTTCCTCGGCCGCAGCAAGTTCTCCGGCTACGTCGACGCGCGCCGCCAGGAGTTGCGGGCGCTGCGCACGCATACGCAGCGCGCACCGTGGCTCGATGCGCACGGCGCCGACGGGCCGGCAGCCGCCGCGATCGGCCCGGCCGCCGTGCTCGCGCTCACGCGTCTCGGCGGGATGCCGTTCGTCGGCGGCAACACCGTGCGCACGCTGGTCAACGGCGATGCGACCTTCGCGGCGATCCTCGCGGCGATCGACGCCGCGCGCGACTACGTGATCGTCCAGTTCTTCATCGTGCGCGACGACGCGCTCGGCCGGATGCTCAGCGATGCACTGCTCGCGCGCGCCGCAGCCGGCGTGCGCTGCTATCTGCTGTACGACAGCATCGGCAGCTTCGATCTGCCGCGCAGCTACGTCGACACGCTGCGCCGCGGTGGCGTCGACGTGCATCCGTTCGCGACCCGCCGCAAGTTCGTCAACCGCTTCCAGCTGAACTTCCGCAACCATCGCAAGATCGTCGTCGTCGACGGCGACCGTGCGTTCGTCGGCGGCCACAACGTCGGCGTCGAATATCTCGGCGCGAACCCGCGCCTGTCGCCGTGGCGCGATACCCATATCGAGATCCGCGGCCCGGTGGTCGCGAGCATCCAGTACGTGTTCGCCGAAGACTGGCACTGGGCCACCCAGACGCTGCCGGCGCTCGCCGCGCCGCCGGCCGCCCTGCCCGGCGACACGATGCACTGCCTGGCCGTGCCGATGGGGCCGGCCGACAAACAGGAAACCGGCTCGCTGTTCTTCGTCGAGGCGATCAACGCCGCGCGCGAACGGGTGTGGATCACGACGCCGTATCTCGTGCCCGACGAAGCGGTGCTCGCCGCGCTGAAGCTCGCGGTGATGCGCGGCGTCGACGTGCGCATCCTGATACCGAGCCGGCGCGACCACTACGTCGTGTTCGAAGCGTCGAAGCTCTATGCGCGCGACCTCGTCGACGCCGGCGTCAAGGTGTTCCGCTACCGCAGCGGCTTCCTCCACCAGAAGGTCGTGCTGATCGATCGCGTCGCGGCCGCGGTCGGCAGCGCGAACCTCGACAACCGTTCGTTCCGGCTCAACTTCGAGATCATGGTGCTGACCGTCGACGCGGCGTTCGCAGCGGACGTCGCGACGATGCTCGATGCCGACTTCGCGCTGGCGGACGAGGTCGACGCCACCGAGTATCGGCGCTCGCCTGCATGGCGGCGCATCGCGATGCACGTCGCCCGCCTGTTCGCGCCGATTCTGTAGCGGGCCGTATGGGCCGCCACGCGGCACGGCCCGCATGCATTCGCGCCGCTCGTGCGGTGCCGCCTTACCGCCTCGCTCGATACGAACCCGCTCAGCCCATCACAGCAGCTTGTCGATATCCGCGGCGATCTCCTCCGGCTTCGTCGACGGCGCGTAGCGCTTGACGATGCGCCCGTCGCGACCGATCAGAAACTTCGTGAAGTTCCATTTGATCGCCTTCAGGCCCAGGATGCCGGGCGCCTCGTCGGTCAGGTAGCGGTACAGCGGATGCGCGTGGTCGCCCTTCACGTCGATCTTCGCGAACATCGGGAACGTGACGCCGTAGTTGCGCTCGCAGAACGCGCCGATCTGCGTCGCATCGCCCGGCTCCTGCTTGCCGAACTGGTTGCACGGAAAACCGAGCACGAAGAAGCCGCGCGCCGCGTACCGGTCGTACAGCTTCTGCAGGCCCGCGTACTGCGGCGTGAAACCGCACTCGCTCGCGGTGTTGACGATCAGCAGGACCTTGCCGCGATACGCGTCGAGCGACACCGGCTCACCGGCGAGCGTCTCTGCGCTGAACGAATACAGGGTGGACATCGGGCACTCCTTATATGAAACCGGACCGACGTGGAGTCTAGGCGAAATCGCGCCGCTGCGGCACTGGCCGAACGGACGATCTCCGGCACGGCGCGCGCGCAGTCTAGAATAGCGGTTTTCGTCAGCCATTCCCGCCGTGATCCGTTTCAATCAGTTCAGCCTTGCGCGCGGCACCAAGCCGCTGTTCGAGTCGGCCTCGTTCGTGCTCAATCCCGGCGAGAAAGCCGGCCTGATCGGCGCGAACGGCGCCGGCAAATCGACGCTGTTCGCGGTGCTGCGCGGCGAGCTGCATTCCGACGGCGGCGATTTCGCGATGCCGCCGTCGTGGCGCATCGCCCACGTGTCGCAGGAAACGCCGGCCGTCGACCGCTCGGCGCTCGACTACACGCTCGACGGCGACACCGCGCTGCGCGAGATCGAGGCGCGCATCGCCGCGGCCTCGGCCGCGCATGACGGCGCAGCCGAGGCCGACGCGCACGCGGCATTCGCCGACGCCGACGGCTATACGGCGCCGGCGCGCGCCGAAGCGCTGCTGCTCGGCCTGGGCTTCACGCTCGCGCAGACGCGCGAATCGGTCGCCAGCTTCTCGGGCGGCTGGCGCATGCGGCTGAACCTCGCGCAGGCGCTGATGTGCCGTTCCGACCTGCTGCTGCTCGACGAGCCGACCAACCACCTCGACCTCGACGCGATCGTCTGGCTCGAAGACTGGCTGCACCGCTACGCCGGCACGCTGGTCGTGATCTCGCATGACCGCGAATTCCTCGATTCGATCTGCAACGTCACGCTGCATCTGGAGAATCGCCAGGTGAAGCGCTACGGCGGCAACTACTCGCAGTTCGAAGTGCTGCGCGCGCAGCAGCTGGCGCTGCAGCAAAGCGCCTACGAAAAGCAGCAGAAGACGATCGAGCATCTGCAGAGCTTCGTCGACCGCTTCAAGGCGAAGGCGACCAAGGCGAAGCAGGCGCAAAGCCGGATGAAGGCGCTCGAGAAGATGGAGCTGATCGCGCCCGCGCACATCGCGTCGCCGTTCACGTTCGAGTTCCGCACGCCCGACGCGGCGCCGAACCCGATGCTCGTGATGGAAGACGTCCGCTGCGGCTACCATGCCGACGACGGTGCGGAAATTCCGATCGTCGAGCGCGTCACGCTGTCGATCCAGAACGGCCAGCGCATCGGCCTGCTCGGCGCGAACGGCCAGGGCAAGTCGACGCTGATCAAGACGCTGGCCGGCACGCTCGCGCCGCTGTCCGGCCACGTGCGCGAAGGCAAGGGGCTGACGATCGGCTATTTCGCGCAGCATCAGCTGGAAACGCTGCGCGAAGACGATTCGCCGCTCGCGCATCTCGCCCGGCTCGCGCCCGACACGCGCGAGCAGGAGTTGCGCGACTTCCTCGGCGGCTTCAATTTCTCGGGCGACATGGCGACGAGCGCGGTCGGCCCGTTCTCGGGCGGCGAGAAGGCGCGGCTCGCGCTCGCGCTGATCATCTGGCAAAAGCCGAATCTGCTGCTGCTCGACGAGCCGACCAACCACCTCGATCTCGAAACGCGTCACGCGCTGACGATGGCGCTCGCGCAGTTCGAAGGCACGCTGATCCTCGTGTCGCACGACCGCCATCTGCTGCGCGCGACGACCGACCAGTTCATGCTCGTCGCCAAGCACCGGCTGCAGCCGTTCGACGGCGACCTCGACGATTACCGCGACTGGCTGCTACAGCACGCGGCCGAGCAACGCGCGGCCGCGAAGGCCGACAGCGCGGCGTCCGCTACGGAGCCCGGCGTCAATCGCAAGGATCAGAAGCGCCAGGCCGCCGAGGAGCGTCAGCGCCTGTCGCAGCTGAAGAAGCCGCTGCAGAACCGCATCTCGAAGCTCGAAAAGCAAATGGAAACGCTGCATGCGGAAAAGGCGCGGCTCGATGCGTTCGTCGCCGATCCGGCGAGCTACGAGGCCGCCCGCAAGACGGAGCTGACCGACGCGATCCGCACGCTCGGCGAAGTCACGACGCGCCTCGAAGCCGTCGAGGCGGAGTGGCTCGCGGTGCAGGAAGAGCTCGAGCAGATCGGCTGAACGGCAACGCTGAACTGCAACGCCGGCCGGACGCCGTCGCGAGCGCGTCCACGGCAGCCGCGCGGCGGCGGCGCGCCGCACGTCGACGGACGTGCCGGTTTACCGGCCCGAATGCAAAGAGGCCGGGCATCTGCCCGGCCTCTTTGCCCATACCGCGTCCGACGTCGATGCACCGACCTGCGCCGATCTGCCCCGATCGCACCGCCGCTCAACGCCGCGGCAGCGTATCGCGCGGCAACTGCTCGTCGTCGCCCATCAGGTGACGCCGCCCTTCGATCGGCCGGCGAATCGCCGCGGCAACTTCCGCTTCCGTCACGTCCTCGGATACGACGCGGCGCGCGAGGCGTCCTTCGTCGTCGATCCACTCGACGATCCGGCATCCGCCGCCCCACGGCTGGACGATCGGCTCCGACACGCGGCAGCCGCGCAGCTGGTAAAGGCGTCCGCTCGGCGCTTCCCTATACGGTTTCAACATAGGTTCCCTTCGCATTGCGCGGTTCGACAATCGGGCAAAGGATAGGGAAAAGCGATGTCCGGCGGGTTACAACTGCCTACATATCGTTTACAGCACGTTACGCGTGCCGACCGTCTGCGCGACGCCTGCCGCACCGCCTCATTCGAGTTCGCGCACGCGGTCGATCGCCTGCTCGATGCGCTCGACGGCCATCACGTTCAGCCCTTCGATCGGCTGCTTCGGCGCATTCGCCTTCGGAATCAGCGCGGCCGTGAAACCGAGCTTCGCCGCCTCGCGCAGCCGCTCCTGGCCGCGCGGCGACGGCCGGATCTCGCCCGCGAGCCCCACTTCGCCGAATACGATCAGCCCCTTCGGCAACGCCTTGTTGCGCATCGACGAATGGATCGCCAGCAGCACCGCGAGGTCGGCGGCCGGTTCGGTGATCTTCACGCCGCCCACCGCGTTCAGGAACACGTCCTGGTCGAAGCACGCGATACCCGCGTGCCGGTGCAACACCGCGAGCAGCATCGCGAGCCGGTTCTGCTCGAGGCCGACCGCGAGCCGGCGTGGATTCGGCACATGGGCCGTATCCACGAGCGCCTGGATTTCGACGAGCAGCGGGCGCGTCCCCTCCTGCGTGACCAGCACGCAGGAGCCGGGCACGACCTGCTCATGCTGCGACAGGAACAGCGCCGACGGATTCGCGACGCCGCGCAGCCCGCGCTCGGTCATCGCGAACACGCCGAGCTCGTTGACCGCACCGAAGCGGTTCTTGAACGCGCGCACGAGCCGGAACGACGAATGGGTGTCACCTTCGAAGTACAGCACCGTGTCGACGATGTGCTCGAGCACGCGCGGGCCCGCGAGATTGCCCTCCTTCGTCACGTGGCCGACCATGATGATCGCGGTGCCCGACTGCTTCGCGATGCGCGTGAGCTGCGCCGCGCACTCACGCACCTGCGCGACCGACCCGGGCGCCGAGGTCAGCGCCTCCGAGTACACCGTCTGGATCGAGTCGACGACGGCCACGTCGGGCCGTTCGGTGTCGATCGCGGCCTGGATCTTCTCGAGCTGGATCTCGGCGAGCAGCTTCAACTCGGCCACCGGCGCGCCGCCGTCGAGCAGCGCGAGCCGCTGCGCGCGCAACGCGATCTGCGCGGCCGACTCCTCGCCGCTGATATACAGCGCGCGCCGCTCGCTCGCGATGTCGGCGAGCGACTGCAGCAACAGCGTCGACTTGCCGATGCCCGGATCGCCGCCGATCAGCACCACGCCGCCGGGCACCAGGCCGCCGCCCAGCACGCGGTCGAATTCGCCGATGCCAGTCGAGAAACGCGGCACGTCGGCTGCCTCGATGTCGGCCAGGCGCTGCACCGGCGCGCGTTTCGCGAGCGACTGGAACCGATGGGCGGCCGGCGATTCCGCGACCGACTCGACGAGCGTGTTCCAGGCATGGCACGACGGGCACTGGCCCTGCCATTTCGGGGTTTGTCCGCCGCACTCGCTGCAGACGTAGACGGTTTTCTGTTTCGCCACGCGTCGCCCTTATTCAGCCCGCACCGGTACGCGAGGCGCGACCGCACACATCAATTCATAGCCGATGGTTCCGCAATGGCGCGCGACGTCGTCGATCGGCAGCGTGTTGCCCCACAGCTCGACGCGCGCGCCGACGCCGGCCTGCGGGCACGGGGTCAGGTCGACGGTGATCATGTCCATCGACACGCGGCCGACGATCCGCGTGCGGACCCCGTCGACGATCACCGGCGTGCCTTCGGGCGCGACGCGCGGATAGCCGTCCGCGTAACCGCACGCGACGACGCCGATGCGCATCCGGGCCGGCGCCGAGAACGTCGACCCATAGCCGATCGCCTGCCCCTTCGCGATCGTCTGGACGGCGATCAGCTCGGACGTGAGCGTCATCGTCGGCTGCAGGCCCGTGTCGGCGATGTCGGCCGACAGCCCCGACGGCGATGCGCCGTACAGCACGATCCCCGGCCGCACCCAGTCGAAGTGCGTGTCCGGATGCCACAGCACGGCGGCCGAATTCGCGAGGCTGCGCGCGCCGGCGATGTTTTCCGCGCCGCGCTCGAACGTCGCGAGCTGCTCGGCGACGCCGCGCTCGGTGTCGGCATCCGAAAAATGCGTCATCAGCGTGATCTGGCCGATCGCCGGGCACGCGCGCGCACGCTCCCATGCGGCGCGGTATTTTTCCGGCTGGTAGCCGAGCCGGTTCATCCCGCTGTTCATCTTGAGCTGCACGTTGACGGGCTTCGACAGCCGCGCCGTCTCGAGCATCCGCATCTGCTCGTCGTTGTGGACGGTGGTCGTGAGGCTGTAGCGGTCGATCACGTCGATGTCGGTCGAGCGGAAGAACCCCTCGAGCAACAGGATCGGGCCGGCCCAGCCGAGCTCGCGCAGCTTCACCGCTTCGTCGAGATCGAGCAGGCCGAAGCCGTCGGTGCCGCGCAGGCCGGGAAACACGCGCGCGAGACCGTGGCCGTACGCATTGGCCTTGACGACCGCCCAGACCTTGGACGGACCGGCAAAGCGACGCACGACGGAGAGATTGTTCGCGAGAGCGGCGGTATGGATGGTGGCGGAGATCGGGCGCGGCATGGGAAATTTACGTAAAGACGCTTGCAAATCAGCAGCTTACCGCGCCTTTTGAGCACCGAAGCCGACACTTTGCGGAACGATCGGGGGATCTTGCTAGTCCGAACTGCCGTATTTTCGTGTTATAAAGCCCTGCGCACAACCCATTTCGAACGGAATAAGCCGATCGCATACCAGGCGGCCTACGCGGCCCTGCCGCAGCGACGAAAGCATCGCATCAGATGAAAAAAGGTTTTTACACCATCATGGCCGCGCAGTTTTTCTCGTCGCTGGCCGACAATGCGCTTCTCATCGCCGCCATCGCCCTGCTGAAAGACCTCCACGCGCCCAACTGGATGACACCGCTGCTCAAGCTGTTCTTCGTGTTGTCCTATGTGGTGCTGGCCGCGTACGTCGGCGCATTCGCCGACTCGCGCCCGAAGGGTCGCGTGATGTTCATCACGAACACGATCAAGGTCCTCGGCTGCCTGATCATGCTGGTCGGCGCCCATCCGCTGTTCGCGTACGGGATCGTCGGGTTCGGCGCCGCCGCGTACTCGCCGGCCAAATACGGGATTCTGACCGAGCTGCTGCCGGCCGACCGCTTGGTGGCCGCGAACGGCTGGATCGAAGGCACGACGGTCAGCTCGATCATTCTCGGCACCGTGCTCGGCGGCGCGCTGATCAGCCCGCACATCGCGGTGCACGTGATCGCGCACACGCCTGCGTGGATCGCCACGCCGGCCGAAGCCGCGATGGCGATCATCATGATGATCTACGTGGTCGCCGCGCTGTTCAATCTGCGCATTCCCGATACCGGCGCCCGCTACCCGAAGCAGGAGCGCGGCCCGGTCAAGCTGCTCACCGACTTCGCCGACTGTTTCATGGTGCTCTGGCGCGACAAGCTCGGCCAGATCTCGCTCGCGGTCACGACGCTGTTCTGGGGCGCGGGCGCGACGCTGCAGTTCATCGTGCTGAAGTGGGCCGAGGTTTCGCTGAACATGTCGCTGTCGGAAGGCGCGATCCTGCAGGCGGTCGTCGCGATCGGCGTTGCGGGCGGCGCGATCGCCGCTGCCGCGCGGATCCCGCTGAAGAAGTCGCTCACCGTGCTGCCGGTCGGCATCATGATGGGCATCGCCGTGATGCTGATGGCGTTCTATACGCGCAACCTGTTCCCGGCGCACTGGGCCGTGCATATCGGCCATCTGCGCCTGCCGGTCTACCTGATCGTCGCCTACCTTTTCCTGATCGCCGTCGGCGCGCTGTCCGGCTACTTCGTCGTTCCGATGAACGCGCTGCTGCAGCATCGCGGCCACGTGCTGCTGTCGGCCGGCCACTCGATCGCGGTGCAGAACTTCAACGAGAACCTGTCGGTGCTCGTGATGCTGTGCCTGTATGCGGTGCTGGTCTGGCTCGACGTGCCGGTCGGCATCGTGATCGTGCTGTTCGGCACGTTCGTCTGCCTGACGATGTGGCTCGTGATGCGCCGCCATCAGGCGAATCAGCGTCAATTCGACTCGGTCGCGCTGATCGGCGAATCGCGGCACTGACGCTACACTTGCCGTTCCTTCCGCTCCAGTCCATCCGCGCCGGTCGTCGAACCGGCGCGTTGCCATCATGACGCACCCGATACCCAACGTCCTGACGATCGCCGGTTCCGATTCGGGCGGCGGCGCGGGCATCCAGGCCGATCTGAAGACCTTCTCCGCACTCGGCGCGTACGGCGCGAGCGCGATCACCGCGCTGACCGCGCAGAACACGCGCGGCGTGACCGGCGTGCATGCGCCCGACGCCGCGTTCGTCACCGCGCAGCTCGATGCGGTGTTCGACGACATCCGGATCGACGCGGTGAAGATCGGCATGCTCGCGAACGCGTCGATCGTGCATGCGGTGGCCGAGGCGCTGCGGCGTTACGCGCCGCGGTTCGTCGTGCTCGACACGGTGATGATCTCGAAGAGCGCGCACGCGCTGCTCGCGCCCGACGCGGTCGATGCGCTGCGCAGCGCGCTGCTGCCGCTCGCAACCGTCGTCACGCCGAACCTCCCCGAAGCGGCCGCGCTGCTCGGCGATGCGCACGCGACGACCGAGGACGACATGGTCCGGCAAGGCCGCGCGCTGCTGCAGACCGGCGCGCGCGCGGTGCTGATGAAAGGCGGTCACCTGCCCGATGCGGCCGTGAGCCCCGACTGGCTCGTCGACGCCGCGCACGCGGTGCGGCTCGACGGCGCGCGCGTGCCGCTCAGCAATACGCACGGCACCGGTTGCACGCTCGCGTCGGCGATCGCCGCATTGCTGCCGCAACGGCCCGACCTCGACAGCGCGGTACGCGACGCGAAGACCTACCTGACCGGCGCGATCGCCGCGAGCGGCCGGCTCGACGTCGGTCGCGGCGTCGGCCCGGTGCATCACTTCCATCGGTGGTGGTGAGCGCCGGCCGAGCGTGCGTCAGCGGTCCGGCGCGGCGAACGCGACAGCGCGCGCCGGCCAGTCGTCGGGCACGATGAAGCCGCGCGCCGTCTCGCGCCAGAGGCGATCGTTACGCTGCCGATAGACGCCGATCAGCGCGGGCGCCTGGCGCGCGGTGAGCGCGGACGGCACGCCGGACGTATCCGCCAGCGCTTCGGGCGCGGCATCCGGCGCGAGCCGGCGCGGCGCGAGCCACGCGAGCCGCGGCAGCACGCTCCATGCCGCGCCGTCGGGTTGCGCGGCCGCCCACGCCGGCCATTGCGCGTGCGTGAGCCAGAAGCCGCGCGGATGATCGTCGGCGATTTCGGCGGACACCGGCGGCAGCGGCACGCCGTGCGGATAGAACAGCCAGCCCTTGACGAACATCTGCGCGTCGGACGGCGCGCCGTAGCCGAGCAGCGCGAAGCCGTGCCGATCGCCGAGCCGCAGTTGGTGCTCGAGCAGCCGGCTGCGCTTGCGGTCGAGACGGTCGGCGAGGTTCGGGCCGACGAAATCGGCGAGCGATGCCGCGCCGGCGAGCGGCGCGCACAGATAGCATTTGACCGCGAGTTCCCAGTGCAGGCGCCGCCCGTCCGGTGCGTCGACGAGAAAGTCGACTTCGCCGAGCGTCTTGCCGTTGCTGCGCAGCGGCAGGTTCGCGGCGACGAGCCGCAACGACGGCCCATGCGTGAGGAAATATTCGAGCAGGCATTCGGCATAGCGGCCGAGCCGCACCGGGCGCACGCCGTCGAGCGCGCGGTGCAGCGGCTGCGGCGCGGCGTCGAGCGCGGCGAGCCATGCTTCGACGGCCACGCGCTCGATCGCATCCGACCAGGGATGCGCGAGCGGCGCACCGGGCGCCGCCGTCAGCAGGCTCGGGCTCGCGAGGAGCCAGCCCAGATCGCGTACCGCGGCATCGCGCAGCGTATCGACGAATGCGAACGCCGCGTCGTGCGTCATCGGCCGGCCGGCCCGCTCGCGTCGGTGACCGCCGACTGCCGGAACGTATCGCGCGCGAGGCACAGGTCGGCCCATGCCTTCGACTTGTCCTGCAGGCTGCGCAGCAGGTAGGCCGGATGGTAGGTGACGATCACCGGCACGCCTTCGTAGGCGTGCACGCGGCCGCGCAGCGATGCGATGCTCGCGTCCGTCTTCAGCAGCGTCTGCGCGGCGAAGCGGCCGAGCGCGACGATCAGCTTCGGCTTCACGAGCGCGACCTGGCGCTGCAGATACGGCTCGCAGCGCGCCACCTCGTCCGGCTCCGGATTGCGGTTGCCGGGCGGGCGGCACTTGATCACGTTCGCGATGTAGACGTTCGTGCCGCGCGCGAGCGTGAGCGACTGCAGCATGTTGTCGAGCAGCTTGCCGGCCTGGCCGACGAACGGCTCGCCCTGCTTGTCCTCGTTCTCGCCCGGCGCCTCGCCGATCAGCATCCAGTCCGCTTCGCGATCGCCGACGCCGAACACCGTCTGCGTGCGCTTCTCGCACAGGCGGCAGCTCGTGCAGCCGGCCACGCGCGCGGCGAGTGCGTCCCAGTCGAGCGTCGCGACCGGCGCGACGTCGGCGCGCATCTCGGCCGGCGGCAGCGGATCGCCGGGCGGCGTCGCGTCGAACCAGGCGAAATCGTCCTCGGCGGCGAGCGGCATGTCGCTCGCGGGAGCGGGCGATGTAGCGGGCATCGATGCATGGTCGGCCGCGGCGGCGGCGTGGGCGGGACGGTCCGATTCGGCTCTCGGCATGGCTGTGCCGACGCGCGTCGCATCCTCGCGCGCTTGCACGGGCTGGGCCGGCTGTGCCGATCGCGTCGTGCGTTGCGCTGGCGAGGCCGCGGCCTCAGCGACGTCGGCCGGCACGGCGGTCGCGGTCGTTGCGGTCGTTGCAGCCACCGCATCATCCATCGCGCCCGCCACCGCATCACCCGCCGCACTGCCCTGCCTCCCCTGCCCGCGCCGCACCCAGATCTGCGCGAGACCCATTTCCTCGAGCGCTGCTTCAGCCCACGCCATGCGCGTCCCCCTCGTCCTTGTTCAGCGTCAGACGCATCACGATCGCGTCCTCGCGGCTGCGATGCTTCGCCGGATAGTAGTTCTTGCGCCGGCCGATCGTCGCAAAGCCGAAGCGCTCGTACAGATGGATCGCGCGCGCATTGGACGGCCGCACCTCGAGCAACACGCCGTCGAGCCGTTCCGCGCGCGCGATGCGCACCGCTTCGCGCAGCAGCGCGAGGCCGGCGCCCGATTGCTGAACGGCCGGCGCGACGCACAGATTCAACAGATGCATCTCGTCGATCACCGGCATCAGCACGCAATAGCCGACGAGCGCGCCGGTCACGTGCCGCAGGCACACGCCGAAATAGCCGTTGCGCAGCGAATCCTCGAAGTTGCCGCGGCTCCACGGGAATTCGTACGCGACCTGCTCGATCGCGACGACTTCGTCGAGATCGGCATCGGTCATCGGCGACAGGTAGCGATCGCTGAGCAACACACCCGTCATGGCTTCGCTCCGCCTGCCTGCGCGGCGCGCGCGGCCATGCGTTCGGCGGTGGTCTGCGCGACCTTGTCGCGCACGTATTCGGGCGCGGCATGCTCGGCCGGCACCGTCCGGCCGGCGCGGAACGCGCGCAGCGCGACATGCGCGAGCGCCAGCGCATGCGGCAGCGCTTCGCCGTCGATCACGGCGGCCCGTGCGGCAGCCGGCAATTGCGCACCGAACGCGGCGGCGGCGTTGCCCGCGAGCGTGAACGGCGCATCGGGCACGCCGACTGCGCCCGGCGCATCGAGCGCCGCCGGATGCAGCGTCTGCCAGTCGCCCGCACGCTCGTCCCACGCGAAATCGGCCCAGTACGCCTCGTCCATCCGCGCATCGAGCGCGGCCAGCACGCGCGTCGTGCCCGGCGCGCGCAGCCGCGCGTGCTCGGCGCACACGAGCAGCGTGCCGACCGGCACGACCGGCAGCCCGCGGCCGAACGCGAGACCCTGCGTGATGCCGGTCGCGGTACGCAGGCCGGTGAACGAGCCGGGGCCCGCGCCGAACGCGATCGCATCGCAATCGGCGAGCGCGAGGCCCGATTCGGCGAAAAGCTCCTGGACGGCCGGCAGCACGCGGGTGCTGGACACGGCGCCCGTCAGCTCGTGGCGGACCCAGGTTTGCGGGGAGGAAACGGCGGCGTCGGCCGGAGCCGAGCGCAGCAGCGCGACCGAGCAGTATTCGGTCGACGTATCGATGGCGAGGAGCACTGTTTGCGTCATGGCCGACATTGTAATGCGGCGCCCCGCTCGGACGGGCGTTCGGCGATGATCGCGGGGCGCGCGGCGCGCCGCGAGCGGTTTGGAAGGATCGCTCGACCCCGCGCGGCGCGGCGCTTGTTAAGATCGGCCGGACCTGAAACCCTTACTGAACTATTTACGGAGACACTCGATGAGCGACCTCACCGCCCAATTCGACCAGGCCCAGATCGACGTCAAGCAACTGACCGAGCGCCCGGGCAACCTGACGCTGCTGCGTCTGTACGCGCTGTTCAAGCAGGCGACCGACGGCGACGCGCACGGCGACAAGCCGGGCTTCACCGACATCGTCGGCAAGTACAAGTACGATGCTTGGGAAGCGCTGAAAGGCACGTCGCAGGACGCGGCGAAGCAGCAATACATCGAGCTGGTCGAATCGCTGAAGAACGGCACGGCGTCCTGATCGGGCCCTCCCGCCGCAAGCACTGCTCAAATCAGTGGCGCAGCGCAGCAAATATCCTTATAATGCTGGCTGCGTCACCTCCCGCGCTCGGCTCGTAAGCCGTTCCGGCACGACGCCTCGTAGCGTTAAGCTCCAATCCGGTTTAGAACCTGTCCCCTCCTGCTTCGACCCTCGCGGTCGTCACGTATCAGGCTGGCGGCCCCGCTCCAGAAGCGCGCCGCACCCAAAACAGCTTCTAATGCCTCATCCGCCGACGGTTCGGCGGATTGCACCCGTTTCCCGATTTGCTCGCTGAATCCGACGACTTGGGTATGCGCGATTGGCGCCGACGTTTCACCCACTGTGTTTCAAGGATTGTTATGACTTCGAGCATCAACACCAGCCCGCTCAACGCGATCGCCGACCAGGCGCTCGGTCTCGACGCCGCCGCACCGGCCGCAGTCGAACCGGCGTCGGACGAGCCGACTTTCGCGTCGCTCGGGCTGTCGCCGGAGATCGTCTCCGCGCTGGAGGCAGCCGGCTACGCCAAGCCGACGCCGGTGCAGCAGCGCGCGATTCCGGCCGGTATCGCCGGCCGGGATCTACTGGTATCGAGCCCGACCGGTTCGGGCAAAACGGCCGCCTTCATGCTGCCCGCGATCGAACGCTTCGCGCAGCTCCAGAAATCGCAGGCGCAGCAACCGCGCGCGCCGCGTGAACCGAACCAGGGCGACCGCCGTGCGCGCCGCCCGCAACCGGTCGCTCGTCCGAGCCTGCTCGTGCTGACGCCGACCCGCGAACTCGCGATGCAGGTCACCACGGCCGCGACGACCTACGGCAAGCACCTGCGTCGCCTGCGCACGGTCAGCATCCTCGGCGGCGTGGCCTACGGCCAGCAGCTGATGCTGCTCGCGAAGAACCCCGAGATCCTCGTCGCGACGCCGGGCCGCCTGCTCGACCACCTCGAGCGCGGCCGCATCGACCTGTCGGAACTGAAGATGCTCGTGCTCGACGAAGCCGACCGCATGCTCGACATGGGCTTCATCGACGACATCGAAACGATCGTCGCCGCGACGCCCGCGTCGCGCCAGACGATGCTGTTCTCGGCCACGCTCGACGGCAAGATCGGTTCGCTGACGAGCCGTCTGCTGAACAACCCGGAGCGCATCGAGATCGTCGCGAAGATCGAGTCGCGCGCGAACATCGCGCAAACGGTGCACTACGTCGACGACCGCGACCACAAGGATCGCCTGCTCGATCACCTGCTGCGCGACGACGCGCTCGACCAGGCGATCATCTTCACGGCCACCAAGATCGACGCCGACCAGCTCGCCGGCCGCCTCGCCGACGCCGGCTTCGAATCGGCCGCGCTGCACGGCGACCTGCCGCAGGGCGCGCGCAACCGCACAATCCGTGCGCTGCGCGAGCGTCGCGTGCGCGTGCTGGTCGCGACCGACGTCGCGGCCCGCGGCATCGACATCCCCGGCATCACGCACGTGTTCAACTACGACCTGCCGAAGTTCGCGGAAGACTACGTGCACCGTATCGGCCGCACCGGCCGCGCCGGTCGCTCGGGCACCGCGGTGAGCCTCGTGCACCACGCGGAACAAGGCGCGCTCAAGCGCATCGAGCGCTTCGTGCGCTCGCCGCTGCCGGTCAACGTGATCGAAGGCTTCGAGCCGCGCAAGGCACCGACCCGCACGCCGGGCAGCGGCGGTCGCGGCCGTCCGGGCGGCGGTAACGGCGGTCGCCGTTTCGGCGGCAAGCCGGGCGGCGGCTACGGCAGCGGCAATGGCCGTAGCTACGGCGGCGGTAATGCCAACGGCAACGGCGGCGGCTGGAGCGGCAAGCCGGGCGGCAGCCGCGACGGCGGTCCGCGCCGCGACGGCCAGCGCAGCGGCGGCCCGCGTCGCAGCAACTCGGCGTCGTAAGCACGTCCCGGGCGGCCCCGCCGCCCCAGCCATCGGCAAGACCGGCGCACCCGCGCCGGTTTTTTTTCGTCTTGCGCCACATTTCACGATGCGGGAAATTTTTTTGCGTCGTAAAAAATCATGCTGCGTGGCACAACCTGCGCCGTTGCGTGATGGAAAAACCCGTTTCTCAATGCGACACGCTCCGCATATCCCACTGATTCATAACGATTAAAAAATTTCAGCGGGTTCCGAAAAGCCTCTGTTTCCGCTCCAGCGGTTTGCCTAGACTCTTATACAAGACTTCGCGACCTTCACCGGTCTCGCGAAACAGCATCATCAGCGTCCGATTCGAACCATCAGGCAATACACCGTATCAAGGAGCACATCATGTCGCGACAGCAACAGGCACTGGAACTGCAGAAGCAGTGGGACACCGATCCGCGCTGGACGGGCATCAAGCGCGGCTACACGGCCGACGACGTGGTCCGCCTGCGCGGCTCGATCGCCGTCGAGCACACGCTCGCGAAGCGCGGCGCGGAAAAGCTCTGGCGGCTCATCAACGAGGAACCGTTCGTCAATGCGCTGGGCGCGCTCACAGGCAACCAGGCGATGCAGCAGGTGAAGGCCGGGCTAAAGGCCATCTATCTGTCGGGCTGGCAGGTGGCCGGCGACGCGAACGTCGCCGGTGAAATGTACCCGGACCAGTCACTGTATCCGGCGAACTCGGTGCCGCTCGTCGTCAAGCGCATCAACAACACGCTGACACGCGCCGACCAGATCCAGTGGTCGGAAGGCAAGGACCCCGGCGACGAAGGCTACGTCGATTTCTTCGCGCCGATCGTCGCGGACGCGGAAGCCGGCTTCGGCGGCGTGCTGAACGCGTTCGAGCTGATGAAGGCGATGATCGAGGCCGGCGCGTCGGGTGTCCACTTCGAGGACCAGCTCGCGTCGGTGAAGAAGTGCGGCCACATGGGCGGCAAGGTGCTCGTGCCGACGCGCGAGGCCGTCGCGAAGCTGTCGGCGGCGCGGCTCGCCGCCGACGTGATGGGCACGCCGACCGTTCTGGTCGCCCGTACCGACGCGGAAGCCGCGGACCTCATCACGTCCGACATCGACGACAACGACAAGCCGTTCCTCACCGGCGAGCGCACGGTCGAAGGCTTCTTCCGCACCAAGCCGGGCCTCGAGCAGGCGATCTCGCGCGGCCTCGCGTATGCGCCGTATGCGGACCTCGTGTGGTGCGAGACGGGCAAGCCGGATCTCGAGTACGCGAAGAAGTTCGCGGAGGCGATCCACAAGCAGTTCCCGGGCAAGATGCTGTCGTACAACTGCTCGCCGTCGTTCAACTGGAAGAAGAACCTCGACGACGCGACGATCGCGAAGTTCCAGAAGGAACTCGGCGCGATGGGCTACAAGTTCCAGTTCATCACGCTGGCCGGCTTCCACGCGCTGAACTACTCGATGTTCAACCTCGCGCACGGCTATGCCCGCACGCAGATGAGCGCGTTCGTCGAACTGCAGCAGGCCGAGTTCGAAGCGGCCGACAAGGGTTTCACCGCGGTCAAGCACCAGCGCGAGGTCGGCACCGGCTACTTCGACGCGGTGACGCAGACGGTCGAGCGCGAAGCGTCGACCACCGCGCTGCACGGCTCGACCGAGGACGAACAGTTCTTCGACGGCAAGAAGGTGGCATAAGGCGCGCCAGCACCGCACCGGACAACAATCAGGGAGGAGACGGCAGGCGCGCGACGAAAGTCGCGCGACCGGCCGCGCGGCTTCGGCCGCCTGCAACGACGCGCGCCGGCCTGGTCCGGCGCGCCCTTTTTCGGCGCCGCCGTGCGGTCGTTCGGCCGTACAGCCGAGGCCGCCGCCATTACCGATAGACGATCACCGGAATTTTCGTATGGGTCAGCACGCGTTGCGTTTCGCTGCCGATCAGCAGGCTGCCGAGCCCGCGACGTCCGTGGGACGCCATGAAGATCACGTCGCAGCCGCCGCGCTCGGCCGCCTCGATGATGCCGAGGTACGGCGACGGATGCACGCTCGTCCAGCTGTCGCATGCGACGCCGGCTGCCTTTGCGGCGGCCTGCACGTCGTCGAGATGCGCGCGCGCCTCGCGCTCGCTGCGGGCCCGGAAATCGGCCGGCGGCTCGATGATCACCTCGGAAAACGGCGAGTACGGGTACTGCGGCAGGCACGCATAGGCGGTGACACGCGCGCCGACCGCACGCGCGAGATCGATCGCGCCGTCGATCGCCTTCTGCGACAGCTCGGAGCCGTCAGTTGGAACGAGGATGTGCCGGAACATCGCGCCCTCCTGCGTCAGTCGGACCGCGCGCGCCGCGTCCGCGAGCCAAGCCGCCGCGGAACGTCGCGCACGCCAGCTTCGATTGTAGTGCGCGAAACCCGGCTGCCGACGCCGGCAGCGGGTTCGCCCTCATATCGGAAACGCGCGGGACGACGCGGCAGCATGCCATGCGCCCTATGCGCCCCAATACCCCGGCCGTTCGTACGTGTGCTTCAGATAGTCGAGAAAGAGGCGCACGCGCAGCGGCAGATGGCGGCGCTGCGGAAACACCGCATGGATGCCGATCGGCGGCGCCGCGAACGCGTCGAGCACGCTGACCAGACGGCCGGCCGCGACGTCGTCGCCGACCTCCCACCACGATCGCCACGCGAGGCCGTAGCCGGCGAGACACCATTCGTGCAGCACCGCGCCGTCCGAGCACTCCATCGTGCCGCTCACGCGGATCGACACGACCTTGCCGTCCTCCTGGAACGTCCAGCCGCGCTGCTGGTTCGCATTGGCGGCGAGCGCGAGGCAGTTGTGGCGCGCGAGCTCGGCGAGCGTCGCCGGCGTGCCGCGGCGCGCGAGATACGCGGGCGACGCGACGCACACGCGGCGGTTCTCGCCCAGTTTCAGCGACACCAGCGACGAATCGGGCAGCTCGCCGAGCCGCACCGCGCAATCGAACCCTTCGTTGACGAGATCGACCATCCGGTCGGACAGGTCGAGCGTGACCGATACGTCCGGATGCGCGCCGCTGAACTCCGGCACGAGCGGCGCGACGTGACGCCGCCCGAAGCCGGCCGGCGCGGAGATGCGCAGATGGCCGCTCGCCTTCACGCCGCCCGCCGACACGCTGGCCTCGGCGTTCTGCATGTCGTTGATGATCCGCTGGCAATCCTCGAGGAACGCCGAGCCTTCGAAGGTCAGCGTGAGCTTGCGCGTCGTGCGCACCAGCAGCTTCACGCCGAGCCGCTCCTCGAGCGCGTCGAGGCGGCGGCCGATGATCGCCGGCGCGACGCCCTCCGCGTGCGCGGCCGCCGACAGGCTGCCCTTCGCCGCGACCGCGGCGAACGTTTCGATCTGCTTGAACCGGTCCATGACTCGCAACGGGCGGCAGCGCCGCCGCCCTTCAATTCGTCCGAGCGACCAAGATTATGTATGTGAAAGTAAAAAATCAAGTGATGATTCGCGTCTTTTTTAGAAGCTGCGATCACGAATAGAATCGATTCGACCTCTGAAACTGGAGCGCAAGGCTATGTCGGCCACAACGACACTCTCCTCTCCCGCCGCGATCCTGTTCGACGCATTCGGCACGTTGTTCGACGTGCATGCGGTCGTGGCCGCGGCCGAGCAGATGTTTCCCGGTCACGGCGACCGGCTGTCGCAGCTGTGGCGGCGCAAGCAGATCGAATATTCGCAGTTGCGCACGCTCGCCGATCCGGCCGGCGCGCGCTATCGCCCGTTTCGCGACATCACGCTCGACGCGCTGCGCTTCGCCGCACGCGCGCTCGGCCTCGCGCTGAACAGCGCGGCCGAAAAGCGGCTGATGGACCAATACGCATGCCTGTCGACCTATCCCGACACGGTGCCCGCGCTGCGCCGGCTGCGCGTGCTCGAACCGCGCCCGGCGCTCGCGATCCTGTCGAACGGCAACCCCGACATGCTCGACATCGCGGTCAAGAGCGCCGGCATGGCCGGCCTGTTCGATCGCGTGCTGTCCGCCGACACCGTGCGCGCGTACAAGCCGAGCCCGCTCGCATATGCGCTCGGCACCGCCGCGTTCGGTGCGCAGCCGCGCGAGCTCGTGTTCGTGTCGTCGAACGCGTGGGACGTCGCCGGCGCCGCCTGGTTTGGTTACACGACGTTCTGGCTGAACCGCACCGGCGCGCCCGCCGACGAGCTCGGCGTGTCGCCCGACGGCACCGGCAGCGGCATGGCCGACCTGCTCGCATTTCTCGCCGCCCCGGCTTCGTCCGGCAGAACGGCCAACCGCGCGCGCCCCGGCCCGGGCGCATGACGCGCGCCGCGCTGCCGCCTCACCCTTTCACCGAAACCGCAACTGACCGACCAAGGAGATGACACTCATGAGCACCCCGATCACGCTGCCGCAAGGCATGGCGATCACCGGCGAAATCAAGCCGGGCTACGAAGCGATCCTGACGCCCGAGGCGCTCGCCGTCGTCGCGGCGCTGCATCGCGCATTCGAGCCACGTCGCCAGGCGCTGCTGCAGGCGCGCGTCGAGCGCACGAAGCGCCTCGACGCCGGCGAGCGCCCCGATTTCCTCGCCGAGACGAAGGCGATCCGCGAAGGCGACTGGAAGGTCGCGCCGCTGCCGGCCGACCTGCAATGCCGCCGTGTCGAAATCACCGGCCCCGTCGAGCGCAAGATGATCATCAACGCGCTCAATTCGGGCGCGGACTCGTACATGACCGACTTCGAGGATTCGAACGCGCCGAGCTGGACCAACCAGATCGACGGCCAGATCAACCTGAAGGACGCGGTGCGCCGCACGATCTCGCTCGAGCAGAACGGCAAGTCCTACAAGCTGAACGACAAGGTCGCGACGCTGATCGTGCGTCCGCGCGGCTGGCACCTCGACGAAAAGCACGTGACGGTCGACGGCCAGCGCGTGTCTGGCGGGATTTTCGATTTCGCGCTGTACCTGTTCCACAACGCGAAGGAACTGATCGCGCGCGGCTCGGGCCCGTACTTCTATCTGCCGAAGATGGAAAGCCATCTCGAGGCGCGCCTGTGGAACGACATCTTCGTCGCCGCGCAGGAAGCGGTCGGCATCCCGCGCGGCACGATCCGCGCGACGGTGCTGATCGAGACGATCCTCGCCGCGTTCGAGATGGACGAGATCCTGTACGAACTGCGCGAACACAGCTCGGGCCTGAACGCCGGCCGCTGGGACTACATCTTCTCGGCGATCAAGAAGTTCAAGAACGACCGTGACTTCTGCCTGGCCGATCGCTCGAAGATCACGATGACGGTGCCGTTCATGCGCGCCTACGCGCTGCTGCTGCTGAAGACCTGCCACAAGCGCAACGCGCCGGCGATCGGCGGGATGAGCGCGCTGATTCCGATCAAGAACGATCCGGAAGCGAACGACAAGGCGATGGGCGGCGTGCGCTCGGACAAGCAGCGCGACGCGACCGACGGCTACGACGGCGGCTGGGTCGCGCACCCGGGCCTGGTGCCGATCGCGATGGAGGAATTCGTCAAGGTGCTCGGCGACAAGCCGAACCAGATCGGCAAGCAGCGCGACGACGTGCAGATCGAAGGCCGCAACCTGCTCGATTTCCAGCCGGAAGCGCCGATCACCGAAGCCGGCCTGCGCAACAACATCAACGTCGGCATCCACTACCTCGGCGCGTGGCTCGACGGCAACGGCTGCGTGCCGATCCACAACCTGATGGAAGACGCGGCCACCGCGGAAATCTCGCGCTCGCAGGTATGGCAGTGGATCCGCTCGCCGAAGGGCGTACTCGACGACGGCCGCAAGGTGACCGCCGAGCTCGTGCGCGAATACACGAAGGCCGAGCTGGAGAACGTGAAGCGCTCGGTCGGCGGCAACACGCAGCCGTACGAGCGGGCCGCGGCGATCTTCGAACAGATGTCGACGTCGGAAGGCTTCACCGAATTCCTGACGCTGCCGCTGTACGAGGAAATCTGACCGCGCGGCCGGATCCTGCGGGATCCGGCCGACGCCACCAGGCCGCCGCCGGTCGGGCCACACGGCGGCCGGCCGAACGAAGCGCCCCGTGGGGCGCTTTTCGCTGGCCGCGTGAGCGTGCGCGTGCGCGGCGCGCAGGCTCAGGCCGCTTCGCGCTCGCGGCGATGCTGGACCCAGTCGCCGGACGCGATGCGCGGGCGGTCGGCAGCCGCATGCGCGGCGACCGGGTAGTACACGCACGCATAGGTTCGGCCGCCGAGTTCGACGGTCACCGGTTCCTGCCGGAACAACGTGTCGACGCCGGGATAGACGCGTTCGATCTCGTCGAGCACGGGCAGCAACAGTTCGTCGACCGCGTACACGTCGCCCCACACGAGCGACTGACCGGCCGCACCGGCCACCATGCCTGGATAAGTGCCGAAATCGTACAGTTCGCCGGGCAGCGCGACGGCTCCGAGGAGCGTGGGCGCAGGGATGCCGTGGCGCGCGGCCGCATGGCCGATGTCGTTGGCCTCGCCTGCTCGCAACGTGCCGTAGACGAATACATGGCGCATCGTGGTTCTCCTCTTCGATTCTGGTATGGCCGGGGCGTCGCGGCGACGGCGTGCGTTACGCCGGACGGAATGCGCGCAGCTCCATACAAAGTTCATTCGGGCCGGTCATTATCAGCTGAAAAACCGCCGCATGCGCCTGCGCGGCGCCTTCTAAAATAACGGCATCGCAGCCGCGCCGACCGAATCGCCCATGAATCCGCCCGCCCAAGCCGACGCATCGAACCCGTACGACGTCATCGACATTCCGCCCGAATTCGCACCGACCCGCGTGCATCCGATGCGCGTGCGCGCGCGTCAGGTCGACGCGGGCAGCCGGATTCCGCGGCACACGCATGCATGGGCGCAGCTCGCGTATGCGTCGCGCGGCGTGCTGCGGGTCGCCACGACCGGCACGACCTGGATGGTGCCGCCGTCGCGCGCGATCTGGGTGCCGCCGCACGTGACGCACGAGGTCGTGATCGTCGAGGAGGCGTACCTGCGCACGGTCTATCTCGACGAATCGATCGTGCCGGACGGGCTCGACGCATGCCGGGTCGTCGAGGTCACGGGCCTGTTGCGCGAGCTGATCGTCGCGCTCGATGCCCGCGCGCTGAGCAGCGCGCGCGAGCGGCTCTTGTGCGGGCTCGTGCTCGACGAGCTGAGCCATGCCGAACCGCTGCCGCTCGCGGTGCCGATGCCGGAAGAAAAGCGGCTGCGCATGCTGTGCGAGTCGGTGCTCGCGCAGCCGGCGCATGCGGAGTCGCTCGAGCATTGGGCGAGCGAGGTCGGCGCGAGCACGCGCACGATTTCGCGGCTGTTCAAGCAGGAGCTAGGCGTCAGTTTTTCGCAGTGGCGGCAGCAGGCGCTGCTCGCGCGGGCGATTCCGCTGTTGAACCAGGGGCGCGCGCTGTCGCATGTCGCGCGCGAGCTCGGCTACCAGAGCCAGAGCGCGTTTTCGGCGATGTTCCGCCGTGCATTCGGCGAAAGCCCGCGCGCGTTCATGCTGCGCGGCTTCGAGCATCGCGGCACGGAAGACCGCGTGCCGGCCGCAGATGATGACGAGGACGACACCGACGGCCGCGGTGCGCTCGACACGATCGGGTAACTCGCACGGTGTGCCGGGTGCGTGCGCTCAGACCGCGCGTACCATGTGCCGGATCGAGCCGAGCTGCGCCGGGCGCGGCCCGGTGACGCGATAGCCCATGCGCTGATAAAGGCGGGCGGCCGGGTTGTCGACGAACACGCGCAACTGCAGTTCGTGCAGGCCGCGCGCGCGCGCCCAGCGATGTGACATGTCGAGCATGTAGGTGCCGGCGCCCTGCCCTCGATGACCGGCGGCGATCTGCACGTCGCGGATATGCAGCGAATCGCCCTCCTCGGTCACGCGCAGCACGCCGATGCGCTCGCCGTCGGCTTCCAGGATGAAGTTCTCGGATTCGCGCCAGCTCGCGTAGAACAGGTCGCTGCGCCACACGAGCCCATGGCGCTTGTAATAGGCGCCCATGTTGCCGTGCGTGAGCGCCTCGGCAAACGGGAAATCGCCGGACTCCGCAGGTCGGAGCTGATACAGCAGTCGCAGGTCGGTCGGATCGAGCATCGCGCTTGGGTCGAGATCGCACTCCGCCACGATAGCGCAGTCGCCGGCGGATGCAATCGCGAATTTCTCGGAGCGGCGATGAAGATCAAGGCGCCCGCGCATGCAGGCACGAGAAGAAAACGCAAATGAAAAAGCCCGCACGAGGCGGGCTTTTTCATTTTCTGGCGGAGCGGACGGGACTCGCCTACATCCCGCAGGCCGCGGTTGCGCGTGCACGCGCAACCCTTCGCGTCCCGCCGGAAGCCGCGCAGGCGGCTTCCTCCGCTCCGCAGTCACGTGCCCGCACGCGGGCACGAGAAGAAAGCGCAAATGAGAAAGCCCGCACGAGGCGGGCTTTCTCATTTTCTGGCGGAGCGGACGGGACTCGAACCCGCGACCCCCGGCGTGACAGGCCGGTATTCTAACCGACTGAACTACCGCTCCAGTCTTGCTTCTTGCCTGGCAGGCGTCGGTTACTTCCTGCCGGCGCATCGTTTGTTCGAACGACGCCGAAATCTGGCGTCCCCTAGGGGATTCGAACCCCTGTACTCACCGTGAAAGGGTGATGTCCTAGGCCTCTAGACGAAGGGGACAACGTACTGCTTACATCTTTAACGAAAAAGCCCGTTCAAATACGTTCTTTGAACGGGCTTCGTTCTGGCGGAGCGGACGGGACTCGAACCCGCGACCCCCGGCGTGACAGGCCGGTATTCTAACCAACTGAACTACCGCTCCAGCTTTCTTCATCACCACCTGCAGGACCTCGTTCACGCCCTGCAAGCGCTGCGACACTTCTACGAAACGCCGCTGAATCTGGCGTCCCCTAGGGGATTCGAACCCCTGTACTCACCGTGAAAGGGTGATGTCCTAGGCCTCTAGACGAAGGGGACAACGTACTGCTTACATCCTTAATACAAAAGCCCGCTCAAATACGTCTTGAACGGGCTTCGTTCTGGCGGAGCGGACGGGACTCGAACCCGCGACCCCCGGCGTGACAGGCCGGTATTCTAACCGACTGAACTACCGCTCCAACTTTCTGCACCGTTACCCGCAGGACGTCGGTTACGTTCCTGCAAGCCTCGCGACACTTCTACGAAACGCCGCTGAATTTGGCGTCCCCTAGGGGATTCGAACCCCTGTACTCACCGTGAAAGGGTGATGTCCTAGGCCTCTAGACGAAGGGGACATGATCTTTTCAGATCTGTCTGACTTTCGCTATTCACTTACCGTCAACAGCGAAGGCCGAAATTCTAACTGCTTTAAATCTTTTTGTGAAGCATTTATTACTACCAGCGCTTCGCAAATCAATTCGTTTTGTTCTGATGGTGGAGGTAAGCGGGATCGAACCGCTGACCTCTTGCATGCCATGCAAGCGCTCTCCCAGCTGAGCTATACCCCCTTGCAGAACAGAAATGAGATTATATGGACCGAATTTGAACTTGTAAATACCCTTTTTGCGATTGGCGCGAAATTTTTTGCGAAGCCGCCATCGCGTCGCCGGACGGCAGCCTCGCGCCGCCCCAACCTCAAGCCAGCGCGGCCTCGATACGCGACACCACCGCGTCGCGGCCGAACAGCACGAGCACCGCGTCGATCGACGGCGTATGCGTGGTGCCCGCCACCAGCAGCCGGACCGGCATCGCAAGCTGCGGCATCTTCAGCTTGTGCGTCGCGAGCGTCGCCTTCAACGCTGCCGATACCGCCTCCTTGGTCCAGTCGGCGGCCTTCAGCGCGGCTGCGAGATCGGCCAGCGCCGGGCGCACCGCGTCGGTCACGTGCTGCGCGAGCGCATCGGCGTCGGGCGCCGGGACGCGATAGAACATCGCAGCGCCTTCCGCGATTTCCTTGACCGTCGTCGCGCGGTCCTTCATCAGGCCGATCACCGCGTCGAGCGCGGGGCCGGTCGCGATCGCCGCGTCGTCGATGCCGAGCGCATCGAGGAACGGCTTCGCGAGCGCGGCGAGGCGTGCGTTGTCGGCTTCCTTGATGTAGTACGCGTTCAGCCAGCTCAGCTTGCTGTGGTCGTACTGCGCGGGCGACTTGCCCAGGTGCTCGAGATCGAACCACTCGACGAACTGTTCGCGCGAGAAGATTTCCGCGTCGCCGTGCGACCAGCCGAGGCGGGCGAGATAGTTGACGACGGCCTCCGGCAGGAAACCCGCGTCGCGATACGCCATCACGCTCATCGCGCCATGGCGCTTGCTCATCTTCTCGCCCTGCTCGTTCAGCACGGTCGGCAGGTGCGCGTAGACGGGCGGCTCGCCGCCGAGCGCGCGCAGGATGTTGATCTGGCGCGGCGTGTTGTTCACATGGTCGTCGCCACGGATCACGTGCGTGATGTTCATGTCCATGTCGTCCACGACCACGCAGAAGTTGTAGATCGGCGTGCCGTCAGGACGCGCGATCACGAGGTCGTCGAGCTCCTCGTTCGAGATCTCGACACGCCCCTTCACCGCGTCGTCCCACACGACCGTGCCGGTCAGCGGGTTGCGGAAGCGCAGCACCGGCTTCACGCCGGCCGGCGGCTCGGGGAGCACCTTGCCGGGCTCCGGGCGCCACGTGCCGTCATAGCGCGGCTTCTCGCCGGCCGCGCGCTGGCGTTCGCGCAGCGCATCGAGCTCCTCGGCCGACATGTAGCACGGGTAAGCGAGGCCCTGTTCGAGCATCTGCGCCAGCACCGCGCGATAGCGATCCATGCGCTGCATCTGGTAGATCGGACCTTCGTCGAAATCGAGGCCGAGCCATTGCATCCCTTCGAGGATCGCGTCGACGGCTTCCTGCGACGAGCGCTCGACGTCGGTATCCTCGATACGCAGCACGAACGTGCCCTTCATCTTGCGGGCGAACGCCCACGGATAGAGCGCGGAGCGGATGTTGCCGAGGTGGATGAAGCCGGTTGGACTCGGTGCGAAGCGGGTACGGACAGGACGGGTCATAAACGGTAACTCGAACGCCTGGGGCGCATGAATGATTCGACGCGGGACGACGGCGGCAAACCGCACAACGACGGGGCCGGCCGCGCCCGGAACGGGAAAGAAGCCGGAATTATACTCGCGCCGGTCTGCGCGCCAAGCGCACCGCTTGCTTTATGATGTGCGCGCCGCCACCGCCCGCGGGCGCGGCGCCGGCCGCCCGGATTGCCCCGCGCGGCCGCTCGCAATCCATCGCCGCCGCGGGCCGCAAGGCCCGCCACCCAGCCGCCGGAGAATCATTCGATGTCGTCCCCTCGCCTGTCGCGCCGCCACTTCACGATCGCATGCGCGTCCGCCACTCTCGCCGCATGCACGTCGTTCGGCGAGAAGTCCCGTCCCGACAATGCCGCGACCGCGCAGAAGCCCGTGAAGATCGGCATCGCGCTCGGCGGCGGCGCCGCCCGCGGTTTTTCGCACATCGGCGTGCTGAAGGCGCTCGAGGCGCGCGGCATCCCGATCGACCTCGTCGCCGGCACCAGCGCGGGCTCGGTGGTCGGCGCGCTGTACGCGTCGGGCATGAGCGGGCTGCAGATCAACAAGATCGCGCTCGACATGGATCAGGCCGCGATCAGCGACTGGGCGCTGCCGTTCCGCTCGCGCGGGCTGCTGCAGGGCATCGCGCTGCAGAACTTCCTGAACAAGACGCTGAACAACCGGCCGATCGAGAAGATGGCCAAGCCGCTCGGCGTCGTCGCGACCGACCTGCAGAACGGTCAGCCGATCCTGTTCCAGCAGGGCAACACGGGGCTCGCGGTGCGCGCGTCGTGCAGCGTGCCGTCGGTGTTCGAGCCCGTGAAGATCGGCAACCGCGAATACGTCGACGGCGGCCTCGTGAGCCCGGTGCCCGCGTCGTTCGCCCGCAAGATGGGCGCGAGCTTCGTGATCGCGGTGGACATCTCGTCGCGGCCGGACGGCGCGGCGACCGACAACCCGATCGAGATGCTGCTGCAGACCTTCACGATCATGGGCCAGACGATCAAGACCTACGAGCTCGACAAGTATGCGGACGTCGTGATCCGCCCGAATCTCGCCGCGATGGGCGGCAGCGACTTCAATCAGCGCAACGCGGCGATCCTCGCGGGCGAGGAAGCGGTGGCGCGCATCATGCCCGAACTGCAGCGCAAGCTCGCGGCCGCGCGCGGCGGCGTGGCCGCATAAGCGCGCACGGCGCCCGCCGCTCACGCGGCCCCAAAAGCAAAAAACCCTGTCGCCTTTCGGTGACAGGGTTTCTTTCGACCTGACGAACGATCAGTTGCTGCCGTTCGCGGCGTCGTCGCCGATCGTGGCGCGCACGCGCTGGCGCAGATCCTCGGCGTTCATCGGAAACGTCGATTCGAGCCGGCGCGCGCCGGTGAAACGCTTTTCCCAGTAGCCGCTGTCGAGATCGTCGACGCGCACGGTGCTGCCGGTCGACGGCGAATGCACGAACTTGTTGTCGCCGATGTAGATGCCGACGTGCGAGAACGTGCGGCGCATCGTGTTGAAGAACACGAGATCGCCCGGCTTCAGGTTGCTCATGCTGACCTTCTCGCCGACGCGGCTCATTTCTTCCGCGCGACGCGGCAGCGACATGCCGAGCGTATCCTGGAACACGTAGCGCACGAAGCCGCTGCAATCGAGGCCGGAGTCCGGCGAATTGCCGCCCCAGCGATAGCGCACGCCGATCATGTTCAGCGCGCTGACCACGACGTCGCCCGCCTTGCCCGCCATGCCGGACAGGAACGACTTCGCGCCGCCACTAGCCGGCTGCGCAGAGGTCTGCTGGAGGGAAGTCGACCCGATTTGAGTCGAATTGCTGACATTCTGATTGAAACTGCTGACTTCGTCGGCGAACGCGCCGGGAGCTGCTGCGATCAGGGCGCCGATGAACAGCCCGGCGACGGTGCGCACACATGCCTGGGACAGGGATCGATGCTGCATTGGTCGATGGAATTTGCTTAAAAATCAGCTGATTGGCGGAAAATTTCGGTCGATACTAGCCAGCGCGTAATCGTTTGTCAAAACAAATTAAAAAATACAATCGAGATGGTTGGACCATTGGACCCGCTATCACGCTTTCCAGACGGCTTTCAACAGCTTTTGTGTGTAAGGATGTGACGGTCTCGTGAAGATATCCGCCACGTCGCCGGACTCGACGACCGCCCCGCCCTGCATCACCGCGACGCGGTGCGCCATCGCGCCGATCACCTCCAGATCGTGGCTGATGAATACATAGCCCAGGTTGTATTTCTGTTGCAAATTCGCGAGCAGCTTCAGCACCTGCTGCTGGATCGACACGTCGAGCGCGGAAGTCGGCTCGTCGAGGATCAGGATGCGCGGCTCGAGCACGAGCGCGCGTGCGATCGCGATCCGCTGCCGCTGGCCGCCGGAGAACTCGTGCGGATAGCGATGCAGCACCGTGCGGTCGAGGCCGACTTCGCGCAGCACCGTCAGCGACTTCGCGCGGCGCGCGTCCGCGCTCAGTTCCGGGCGATGCAACTCGAGCCCCTCCCCGACGATCCGCTCGATCGTCTGACGCGGCGACAGCGAACTGAATGGATCCTGAAAGACGACCTGCATGTTCGAGCGCAGCGCGGTCTGTTCGCGGCCGCGATAGGTCGACAGCGCGCGCCCCTGGAACTCGATCTCGCCGGCCACCGTCCGTTGCAGCCCGAGCAGCGCCATCGCGAGCGTCGACTTTCCGGAGCCTGATTCGCCGACGATCCCGAGCGTCTCGCCCTGCCGCACCGACACGGACACGTCATCCACCGCCGTCACCGGCAGCGTCCCGAACCAGCCGGCCAGCCCCGGCCGCTTGCGCGCGAACTGCACGCTGACGTGGCGCGCGTCGAGCACGACCGGCGCGATCGGCAGCACCGGCGCGACCGTGCGCTGCGGCCGGCTGTTCAGCAGCCGCTGCGTATACGGATGCTCGGGCTGCGCGAAGATCCGCTCCACCGGCCCGCTCTCGACCAGCCTGCCGTGCTCCATTACGGCGACCCGCTCGGCGAAGCGCCGCACGAGGTTCAGATCGTGCGTGATCAGCAGGATCGCCATCCCGCGCTTTTCCGCCTCGTCGCGCTGCAGTTCGAGCAGCAGGTCGACGATCTGCGCGCGGATCGTCACGTCGAGCGCGGTGGTCGGCTCGTCGGCGAGCAGCAGCCGCGGCCGGCAGGCGAGCGCCATCGCGATCATCGCGCGCTGCCGCTGGCCGCCCGACAGCTCGTGCGGGTAGCTGTCGACGCGCTTCTCGGGCTCCGCGATGCCGGTGCGCGCGAGCAGCGCGATCGTGCGCTTGCGCGCTTCGCCGGCCGTCACGCCGTCGTGCAGCACGATCGTCTCGGCGATCTGCGCGCCGACCGTGTACAGCGGATTGAGCGCCGTCATCGGCTCCTGGAAGATCATCGCGATGTCCGAGCCGCGCAGCCCGCGCATCTCGCGCTCGCTCTTGCCGGCGAGATCCTGCCCGGCGAAGCGGATGGTGCCGCTCACGTCCGCATCCCGCAGCAGCCGCAGGATCGACAGCGCGGTCACGCTCTTGCCCGAGCCCGACTCGCCGACCAGCGCGACGCGCTCGCCGCGACCGATAGCGAGCGTCACGTCCTCGACGGCCACCGTGTCGCCGAAGCGAACGTGCAGATGCTCGAGCGACAGCAGCGGTTCGCCCGGCTGCGAGGCGTCGATGGCGCTCATCGCTGGCCTCCTGCGGCGCGCACCGAGTCGGCGATCCGCGTGTCGAGCGCATTGCGCAGTGCGTCGCCCATGAAGGTCAGCAACAGCAGCGTCGCGACCAGCACGCCGAACGTCGACAGCGAGATCCACCACGCGTCGAGATTGGCCTTGCCCTGCGCGAGCAGTTCGCCGAGGCTCGGCGTCGGCGGCGGCACGCCGAGGCCGAGGAAATCGAGGCTCGTGAGCGCGAGGATCGCCCCGCTCATCCGGAACGGCAGGAACGTGATCACCGGCGTCATGCTGTTCGGCAGCACGTGGCGCCAGATGATCTGCCAGTTCGTGAGGCCCATCGCGCGGGCCGCGCGCACGTAGTCCTGCGTGCGGTTGCGCAGGAATTCGGCGCGCACGTAGTCGGCGAGGCCGATCCAGCCGAACAGCGACAGCAGCACGATCAGCAGCAGGAAGCTCGGCTCGAAGATCGACGCGAAAATGATCAGCAGATACAGCTCCGGCAGCGAGCTCCAGATTTCGATCAGACGCTGGCCGACGATGTCGATGCGGCCGCCGAAGAAGCCCTGCACCGCGCCCGCGGCGATGCCGAGCAGCGTGCCGATGGCGGTGAGGATCAGCGCGAACTCGACCGACACGCGAAACCCGTACACGAGGCGCGCGAGCAGATCGCGGCCCTGCGCGTCGGTGCCGAGCCAGTTCGCGCGCGACGGCGGCGCGGGGTTCGGCACGTTCGAGAAGTAGTTCAGCGTGTCGTAGTAATAGCGGTTCGGCGGGTAGATCGCGAAGTTGCCCGGCGCTTCGAGGCGCTTGCGCACGTACGGATCGAGATAATCGGCCGGCGTCGGGAAGTCGCCGCCGAAGGTCGTCTCCGGATACGCATGGAACATCGGGAAATAGGTGTGCCCGTCATAGCGCACGACGAGCGGCTTGTCGTTGGACCACAGCGGCGCCGCGAGGCTCGCGGCGAATGCGACGACGAAGATCACGAAGCTCCAGTAGCCGAGCCGTTGCTGGCGGAAGCGCTGCCACACGCGCCGCGCGGGCGACGGCGACACGCGCGCCCGCGCGGCGTCGATGCGGGACGACGCGATGGCCCGGCTCATCGCGCACCTCGCCCGGCGCGCGCGGGCAGGCGTAGAGGCGCGCCGGCGATCGGCGTGCGAACGGACGGTTTCATGTCAGCGCTCCAGGTTTTCGAATTGAATGCGCGGGTCGACCCACACGTAGCAGAGGTCGGAGACGAGCTTGGTCGCGAGCCCGATCAGCGTGAACAGGTACAGCGTGCCGAGCACGACCGGATAGTCGCGCCGCACGACCGATTCGTACGACAGCAGCCCGAGGCCGTCGAGCGAGAACAGCGTCTCGATCAGCAGGCTGCCGGTGAAGAACGCGCCGATGAAGGCGGCCGGAAAGCCGACGATCAGCGGCAGCATCGCGTTGCGGAACACGTGCTTCCACAGCACCGTGCGCTCGGTGAGCCCCTTCGCGCGCGCCGTGAGCACGTACTGCTTGCGGATCTCGTCGAGGAACGCGTTCTTCGTGAGCATCGTGATGACCGCGAAGCTGCCGACGACCGATGCGGTGATCGGCAGCGCGATGTGCCACAGATAGTCGAGCACCTTGCCGAGCAGCGACAGCTGCGAGAAGTTGTCCGACGTGAGGCCGCGCAGCGGAAACAGCTGCCAGAACGAGCCGCCGCCGAACAGCACGAGCAGCAGCACGCCGAGCACGAAGCCGGGAATCGCATAGCCGACCAGCACGACGAGGCTCGTCGCGACGTCGAACGGCGAGCCGTTGCGCACGGCCTTCGCGATGCCGAGCGGCACCGAGATCAGATACGTGAGGAAGAAGGTCCACAGCCCGATGCTGATCGATACCGGCAGCTTCTGCACGATCAGCGACCAGACGCTCTGGTGGCGGAAGTAGCTGTCGCCGAGATCGAAGCGCGCGAAGCGCTTGAGCATCAGCCAGTAGCGTTCGAGCGGCGGCTTGTCGAAGCCGTACAGCGCCTTGAGCTGCGCGAGCTGCTGCGCGTCGACGCCGGTATGCGCGCGCATGCCGAACGGCACCGCGCCCTCGCCCGTGGCGCCCTTGCGCAATTCCTGCACGGCCTGTTCGACCGGGCCGCCCGGCACGAACTGGATCACGGCGAAGGTGAGCGTGAGCACGCCGACGAGCGTCGGAATCATCAGCAGCAGACGTTTGAGGATGTAGCTCCACATAGGGCGGCGACTCGTGATCGATAGGCTGGGTTGAACGAACGGCAGGCGGGCTTCAGTGGTCGGGCTTCGCCCACCACGTCGACACGACCCAGCCCTCGGCGGAATAGTACAGCGGCAGCGTCTGCGGGTAGCCGAGCGAGCGCTTGTACGCGATGCGGTGGGTGGTGCTGTACCACTGCGGCACCGCGTAATAGCCGTGCATCAGCACGCGGTCGAGCGCGTGAGTCGCGTCGAGCAGCTCGTCGCGCGTCTGCGCGGTGCCGAGCGCATGCAGCAATGCGTCGACGGCCGGCGACTTCAGCCCGATCAGGTTGTCGGAGCCCGGTTCGTCGGCGAACTTGCTCGCGTAGCGCGAATACTGTTCGGCGCCCGGCACCTGCACGCCGGGCAGGCGCACCGTCGTCATGTCGTAATCGAACGCGTCGAGCCGCTTTTGCAGCAGCGCGTAGTCGGCCGTGCGAAAGCGTGCGTCGATGCCGAGCTTCGCGAGGTTGCGCTGATACGCGGTCACGATGCCTTCCATCGCGGCACCCGAATCGTCGAGGATCTCGAACCTGAACGGCTCGCCCCGCGCATTGCGCAGCGCGCCGTCGCGATAGGTCCAGCCGGCTTGCGCGAGGAGCGTGCGCGCCTTCAGCAGATTCGCGCGCAGCGAACCGGGCGGATTCGTGCTCGGCTGCGTGACCATCGGGCCGAACACGGCCGGGTCGAGCTGCGCGCGCAGCGGCTCGAGCAGCTTCAGCTCGCCCGCGCCCGGCGTGCCGGTCGCCTGCAGGTCGGTGTCGGCGAAATAGCTGTCGAGCCGCGTGTAGGCGCCGTAGAACAACTGGCGGTTCAGCCATTCGAAGTCGAACGCGAGGTCGAGCGCCTCACGCACGCGCACGTCGCGAAACAGCGGCCGGCGCAAGTTCATGAAGAAGCCCTGCATCCCCGCGCCGTTGTGCTGGCGGAATTCGCGCTTGACGAGCTCGCCGCTGTCGAAGCGCTTGCCGACGTCGCGGCGCGCCCAGTTGCGTGCGATGTATTCGACGAGCACGTCGTACTCGCCGGCCTTGAAGGCCTCCAGCCGCGCGACGCCGTCGCCGTACAGCTTGTAGACGATGTGCTCGAAGTTGTTGGTGCCGACCCGCACCGGCAGGTCGGCGCCCCAGTACGCGGGATTGCGCCGGTACGTGATCGTGCGGCCGTTGTCGTAGCGCTCGATCAGATACGGGCCGCTGCCGATCGGCTGCTCGAACGCGAGCTGGTCGAACGGGATGCGCGAACCGTCGGCGCGCAAGCCCCACTTGCGGGAGAACACCGGCACGCCGCCGGCGATCAGCGGCAACTCGCGATTCGCGCTGCGAAACTCGAAGCGCACGGTCGCGCGATCGACCACGACCGCCTTCGTGATCTCGGCGAAATACGCGGCGAATTGCGGCGCGGCCTGCTTGCTCTTCAGCGTGTCGAACGAGAACTTGACGTCGTCGGCTGTGACCGCATCGCCGTTCGAGAAGCGCGCGCGCGGGTTCAGGTGGAACGTGACCGAGCGGCGATCGGCGGCGATGTCGATGTCGTCGGCGAGCAGCCCGTACGCGGACGACGGCTCGTCCATGCTGCCGGTCGCGAGGCTTTCGAACAGCATGTCGATGCCGGGCGCCGAATTGCCGCGCATCGTGAACGGATTGAACTTGTCGAACGACGTCAGCCGGTTCGGGTTCGCGAGCACGAGCGTGCCGCCCTTCGGCGCGTCGGCGTTCACATAGTCGAAGTGCTTGAAGCCCGGCGGATATTTCGGCTCGCCATACTGTGCGATCGCATAGGCGGCTTGCGCGGCGGTCGCGGCCAGCACCGCCTGTATTGCCCATACGGCCGCGCTGCGGCCGGCCGTGCGCAGCACGTGCGCGACGCCGCAGCGGATGGACGCGGCGGCAGCGTGGCGCGAACCCTTCGTCATAGAGGCCCTGTCGGTCGATTGAGGGATGGAACGGGGTCGATTCTACCCATTCAAGTCGACATCGAGCCAGATGGCGGCCTGCGTGCGGCGTAGCGACGCTTGGCTGGAACTGCGCGCACGTCCGCACGGGCAAAGAAAAACCGCCCGTGGGCGGGTGTGCCGATGGGCGGTTCGTCGGGTGGGCGGGCGTGTCGTTGGAGCGCTTGGGGCGCGCAGCCGCGCGGCCATTGGGAGCGCGACGTTCGGGTGCTTGGGTGCCCGGCCAGTCGGTGCTCCGGTGCTCGGACGCCCGACCTGCTCGCGCCGCTCGAGCGACTCGGCGCACCTCAACCAATCACCGCCAGCCGTTGTGGCGCCCGTTGTCCCAGTGCCCATGCCCGCGATCCCAGCCGCGGCCATGATGGCGATACCACTCGTCGCGGCCCCAGTAGCGGCGGCCATCCCAGTAACGGTCGCCATGCCAGCCGATCACGATGGCCGGCGCGGGCGCATAGACGGGCGCCGGTGCATAAACCGGTGCCGGCTGGTAGACGACTGGCGGCGGAGGCGGCGCGTACACCGGCGCCGGCGCGACGTAGACGGGAGCCGGCACGCCGACGTTGATACCGACGTTGACTCCCGCCATTGCTGCGCCCGACACGAGCAAGGCCGTCATACCGGTCAAGAGCGAGGCAACACGCAAAGTCTTCATGGATCCTCTTCGAGTCGTGTGATGTGTGATTCGACTATAGCGACAAGCCGCCTCACCGCATATTTCCACTTTGTAAGAACTGATTCGCGGCATCGCAGCCGCACATGCGAGCTAACGTCTCGTAACAATTGACGCCAGTATTTGCGCCGGCCGGCTGGCCCGCATACGCGAGCCCCTACTCCCCGGCGGGCCTGGACAACGCGAAGCGCCGCCTCGCCGCCGAGTTCCGCGCGAACTGCACGCGCCGAATGAAAAAAGGCGGCACTCGCGTGCCGCCCTTCCTTACATGAGATGCGCGCCGCAGCAGATCCGCTGCGGCGCGCCGTCGCTCAACGCGACATCATGTTCATGCTGACGTTGTGCATCACCCACAACGTGCCGACGATCAGGATCGCCGCGGTCAGCACCGTATAGCTGAACGCCATCACGTTCCAGCGCTGGCCCGACGAGCCGTTCATGTGCAGGAAGTACACGAGGTGCACGACGATCTGCACGAACGCGAGCGCGGCCAGCGCGATCAGCGACGCATGCGGCGACAGCACGCCGCCCAACACGAGGCCGAACGACGCGGCCGTCAGCAGCACCGACAGGATGAAACCGGCGAAATAGCCGCCAACGCTGCCGTGCCCTTCTTCCATTTGAGACGAATGCGAATGAGCCATTTAGATCACGCTCGCGAGATAGACAAAGGAAAACACGCAGATCCAGACGATGTCCAGGAAGTGCCAGAAGAGGCTCAGGCACGTCAGGCGCCGCAGATCGCGATCGGTCAGATCGCCGCCGCGCAGCACGATCTGTCCGGCCAGCACGATCATCCACAACAGGCCGGCGGTTACGTGCAGCCCGTGCGTGCCGACCAGCGTGAAGAACGCCGACAGGAACGCGCTACGCTGCGGGCCCGCGCCGTCCGCGATCAGGTGCGAGAACTCGCGCAGCTCCATCGCGAGAAACGCGGCGCCGAGCACGAACGTGACCGCGAGCCACCCGAGCAGCGCACCGCGCCGCTGCTTGTAGCCGGCCAGCATCGCGAAGCCGTACGTGATGCTCGACAGCAGCAGCGCGGCGGTTTCCACCGCGACGCCCGGGATGTCGAACAGGTCCTTCGCGGTCGGACCGCCCGCGGTCTGGTTGCCCAGCACCGCGAAGGTCGCGAACAGCGCCGCGAAGATAACGCAGTCCGTCATCAGGTACAGCCAGAAGCCGAACACCGAGTGCGACGGCGGATGGTCGTCGTGCTCGAGCAAGGTTGCGCTCAAGGTTTTCTGCAGCATCAGTTGGCCTCCAGTTCCACGTCGACACGCGTCGACACGCGCGCCGCCGGTTGCTTCTCTTCGATCTTGCGCACCTTCGATGCCGGGATGTAGTAGCCGTCGTTATTGCGCGAGCTGTAGATCACCAGCGTCGCGACGATCCCGATCAGCCCGCCGATCGCCATCCACCAGATGTGCCACACCAGCGCGAAACCGAGTACCAGGCTGAAGATCGCGATCACCAGGCCCGCGCAGGTATTCGACGGCATGTGGATGTCGCGGATCGCTGCCGGGTTCGGCCGGGCGTCGCCGCGCGCCTTCATGTCGGCATACGCGTCGAGCGTGCGCACCTGCGGAAGCACCGCGAAGTTGTAGTCGGCCGGCGGCGACGAGGTCGCCCATTCCAGCGTACGGCCGCCCCACGGGTCGCCCGTCGTGTCGCGATAGGCCGGCAGGTTGCGGTTGCGGATACTGACGACGAGCTGCAGCAGCTGGCACGCGATGCCGATCGCGATCAGCACGGCGCCGAACGCGGCGACCAGCAGCCACGGATGCCATGCCGGGTTGTCGTAGTGGTTCAGACGACGCGTCATGCCCATGAAGCCGAGCACGTACAGCGGCACGAACGCGACGTAGAAGCCGATCTGCCAGAACCAGAACGCCGCCTTGCCGAGCTTCTCGTTCAGCTTGAAGCCGAACGCCTTCGGGAACCAGTAGTTGAAGCCAGCGAGATAGCCGAACACCACGCCGCCGATGATCACGTTATGGAAGTGCGCGATCAGGAACAGGCTGTTGTGCAGCACGAAGTCGGCGCCCGGGATCGCCATCATCACACCGGTCATCCCGCCGAGCGTGAACGTCACCATGAAGCCGATCGTCCACAGCACCGGCGTCGTGAATTCGATCCGGCCGCGATACATCGTGAACAGCCAGTTGAACACCTTCACGCCGGTCGGGATCGCGATGATCATCGTCATGATCCCGAAGAACGCGTTCACGTTCGCACCGGAACCCATCGTGAAGAAGTGATGCAGCCACACGAGGAACGACAGCACCATGATCGCGCACGACGCGTAGACCATCGTCTTGTAGCCGAACAGCGGCTTCTTCGAGAACGTCGCGATGACTTCCGAGAAGATGCCGAACGCGGGCAGGATCAGGATGTACACCTCCGGATGGCCCCACGCCCAGATCAGGTTCAGGTACAGCATCGCGTTGCCGCCGGCTTCGTTCGTGAAGAAGTGCATGCCGAGGTAACGGTCGAGGCCGAGCAGCGCGAGCGTCGCGGTCAGGATCGGGAACGACGCCATGATCAGCACGTTGGTGCAGAGCGCCGTCCACGTGAACACCGGCATCTTCATCAGCGACATGCCCGGTGCGCGCATCTTCAGGATCGTCACGAAGAAGTTCACGCCGGTCAGCAGCGTGCCGACGCCCGAGATCTGCAGCGCCCACAGGTAGTAGTCGACCCCTACCCCCGGACTGAACTGCAGCTCCGACAACGGCGGATACGCGAGCCAGCCCGTCTGCGCGAATTCGCCGATCACGAGCGACACGTTGATCAGGATCGCGCTGACCGCCGTCATCCAGAACGACAGCGAGTTGATGAACGGGAACGCGACGTCGCGCGCGCCGATCTGCAGCGGCACGATCAGGTTCATCAGACCGACCATGAACACCATCGCCATGAAGAAGATCATGATCACGCCGTGGGCGGTGAAGACCTGGTCATAGTGATGCGGCGGCAGGTAGCCGGGCGAGTTGTACGCGAGCGCGAGCTGCAGGCGCATCATGATCGCGTCGGCGAAGCCGCGCAGCAGCATGATCAGCGCGACGATGATGTACATCACGCCGAGTCGCTTGTGGTCGACCGTCGTCAACCATTCCGTCCACAGCCACTTCCAGCGGCCGGTGATCGTGAGGCCGGCGAGAATGCCCAGCACGACGAGCCCCATGAAGCCGCCGGCTCCCATGATGATGGGCTGATCGAACGGGATCGCCGATAGTGTGAGTTTGCCGAACATGCGTTACCCCTTCGTGCCGCAGGCGGCGTCCTTCAGGTCGAGGACGTGGCCATCGTTGTATTTCGCGATGATGTTGTGGAACAGCTTCGGATCGACCGACGAGAAGTAGCGCACCGGCGCCTTCTCGCTCGGCTGCGCGACCGTGCCGTACACGGTGGCGTCGAGCCGGTCGGGCGAAGCCTTCACCTTCTGCACCCACGCGTCGAACTGCTCGCGCGGCTCGGCGAGCGTGCGGAACTTCATGTCGGAGAAGCCGCGGCCGCTGAAGTTGGCCGACGTGCCCGCGTAGTCGCCGGCTTCGTCGGCGATCAGATGCAGGCGCGTCTGCATGCCGGCCATCGCGTACACCTGGCCGCCGAGCTGCGGGATGAAGAACGAATTCATCACCGAGTCCGACGTGATGCGGAAGTTCACCGGCGTGCCGACCGGAATCGCCAGCTGGTTCACCGACGCGATGCCGAGCTCCGGATAGATGAACAGCCACTTCCAGTCGAGCGCGACGACTTCGACGTCGATCGGCTTGACCGCCGATTCGAGCGGCTTGTACGGATCGAGCTCGTGCGTGGTCTTCCACGTGAGCACGCCGAGGAACAGGATGATCAGCGTCGGGACCGTCCAGATCACGACTTCGATCGCGGTCGAGTGCGACCAGTGCGGCGCATAGGTCGCGTTGCGGTTCGACGCGCGATAACGCCACGCGAAGTACAGCGTGAGCAGGATCACCGGCACGACGACGATCAGCATCGCCCATGTCGACGTCGCGATCAGCGCCTTTTCGGCAGCGCCGACGCTTCCTTTCGGATTAAGTACGTCAAAATTACAGCCTGACAGGCTCAGTGCCGCGCCGATTGACATCAGCGCCGCCCAGCCTCTTGAAGCTCTTCTTTTCATCACACAGCCCGAGAGTCATTGAAACCGTTTGCGTATGCCCGATGCGCATTCGATCCACGAAAGTGGCCGCATCATACGTCGCCCGGACGCAAGCAAAAACCTTGATGTACGACAAATCATCATTGCAAAATCCGATGTGAGACACATTGTCGCGGGGCAATTTCACGCAGCCGGCCGCGTGCCGGAAGCCGGCGCGACAAGCGCCGCGCCACTGGATGTGCGCGCAACCATCGCATTCGTCTGACGAGGCGGCCGCTGCGCGCGGCGTCCACCGGTCAGCCGTGCGCGGCGGCCATGTAGGCGGGTCGTGCCGGCGCGGCGTCGTCGCCGGCAGGCAGCTTCGAATGGCTCGCGTCTTCGATCAGCCGCCCGACCGTCGGGTCGATCGCGTCGGTAAACGGCTTCGGATCGACGCCGACCATCAGCACGATCAGCGCGAGCGACGCGAACAGCACGACCTCGCGCCGGCCGAGGTCGGCGAGCTTCGCGATGCGCGGGCTCGCGACCTTGCCGAAGATCACGCGCTTGACCATCCACAGCGTGTACGACGCGCTGAGGATCAGCGTCAGCGCCGCGATCGCGCCGATCCAGAAGTTCATGCGGATCGCGCCCATGATGACCATGAACTCGCCGACGAAGCCCGAGGTGCCCGGCAGGCCGATGTTCGCCATCGCGAACAGCATCGAGAAGGTCGCGAAGCGCGGCATCACGCCGGCCACGCCGCCGTACGCGGCGATCTCGCGCTGCTTCGTGCGATCGACCAGCACGCTCACGCACAGCAGCATCGCGCCCGCGACGAAGCCGTACGACACCAGCTGCACGATCGCGCCTTCGACGCCGATGCGGTTGAACAGGAACAGCCCGAGCGTGACGATGCCCATGTGCGCGACCGTCGAATACGCGAGCAGCTTGCCGAGATCGGTCTGCGCCAGCGCGATCAGGCTTGCGTAGACGATCGCGAACAGCGACAGCGCGATCACGGCCGGCGCGAAGAAGTGGCTCGCGTCCGGCGTGATCGGCAGCGCGAAGCGCAGGAAGCCGTAGCCGCCGAGCTTGAGCATCGCGAGCATCAGCGCGGCGCCGGTCGGGCCGTCCTTGTAGACGTCGCTCAGCCACGTGTGAACCGGCCACATCGGCACCTTGACCGCGAACGCGGCGAAGAAGCCGAGGAACACGAGCAGCTGCGGCGTGAAGCCGAGCTGCAGCGTGCGCCATGCGTTCATGTCGAACGTATGCGACTTCGCCGACAGGTACAGCATCGCCATCAGCAGCAACAGCGAACCGGCGAACGACATGAAGAAGAACTTCACCGCGGCGTAGACGCGACGCTCGCTGCCCCACGTGCCGATCAGCAGATACAGCGGGATCAGCGTCGCTTCGAAGAAGATGAAGAACAGCAGCCCGTCCTGCGCGACGAACACGCCGACCATCAGCCCGGAGAGGATCAGGAACGACGCGTAATACTGCGCGACGCGCACCGTGACGGACTCCCACGAGGCGATCACGACGACGGGCGTCGTGAACGCCGTCAACACGACGAGCCACAGCGACGCACCGTCGATGCCCACGCGCCAGCCGGCGTGGAAAGCGGCCAGCCAGTCGCGCGATTCGGTGAACTGCATCGCGGCCGAATGCGCGTCGAAACCGGCGACGAGCGGCACGACCGCGGCCAGGCCGGCAAGCGCGCCGACGAGCGCGATCACTCTGATGCGATGTACGCGATCGTCGGAACCGGCGCGCAGCAAACACGCGCCGAACAGGATCGGAGCCCAGATCGCCAGGCTCAGAAAGGGGAACTCATGCATGTCAACAGGCCCTGGGTGGGTCGCGCGCTGCATCGGGAACAGACGCGACGAAGGAACGAAATCAAATCGACAGATAGATTTCGTGGATCGACAATGTTGGCAAAATGTAAAGCGGAATCAGAACAAAGATTGATGCCGCTCAAGCGCTATCGGGTTAACCAGCATAAGGCGATTAATTATTTTTTGCAGCGCAACAGAACATGAAATTCCGTTCGCCCGATAGGCCGCTGATTTTTATGCGTAATTTTTCGTATTGAACGGGCACCTGGCGTGCCGGATGGCGCGCGTCGTCGCATTTTTTTCCGGAAGCATGCTGCTGTGCATGCAACGACGAGCCGCAGCGTGCGAGGTCTGCGCGTCGCTCGATCCTTACAGGCACCCTTTCGTTTTGGCTTCAACGCGCGGCATCGGCGGCCGCGCGTCGTGTCAGCGCTCGCGGCTCAGCCGGTCCCACACTTGCATCGACACCGCGCGATAGTGATTGTGCTGCGCGGGGAAATGGACGAAGCAGCTGTCGCGCGTCGCATAGACCGGCGACGATGCGAGCGACGTCGCATCGACGATGTAGCACGCATCGATCATGCCGGCCGCCAGCAGTTCGACGTAGATCGCCTGCTGGTCGCCGCCGCTCGCGTATACCGACGAGCGGTCGTCGAAGCTCTCGATGCGGGCGCATATGCGGCCGACCAGTTCATGCATCGGCGCGACGTTGCGCACGCCGATCATGCAGGAGTTGATCGCCCAGGCCGTGTGATCGGTGCCGATCACGAAATCGCGGCCGTCGATCACGCCGTCGACCGGCTGACGCTGGTCGATCGCGAGGATGTCGGCATCGACCCAGAACACGAAGTCGTGCTGCGGCAGGTGTTCGCGAATCAGATGCAGCTTGGCCCAGTTCGCGTCGACGCCGGGCGGCAGGAACGACGGCGGCTCGCGATAGGCGTGGTACGCGTAGCCGTGTCGCGTGCAATAGCGAACGAAGTTCTCTTCGTGCAGATCGCCGTAGCCGGCGATGTGCGACGTATGCAGGCTCACGAATGCAATGCGCGCCTGCGGATTCAGATGCCGCACCGGCTCGCGCGTGCGCTGTTGCGCGGCGCGCCAGTCGGCCATCGCGTGCGGCTGTTCGCCATGCAGCACGCGCGCCGCATCGTCGACGAGCGCGAGCACGTAGCGGAAGTCGTAGTCGGGCGTCGGCGCCCATACGCCGTCGATCTGCCGCCATTCGGGCGCCTGATGCGCGACGAGCGGACGCGCGCTCACGACCACGTCGATTGCATGGCCGTCGCGCCACACGGTCTGGGCCGATGCGTAATGGCGGTTCGACAGCGGCTGATCGAACGGCAACGGCGGGAAGTGTTCGGCGAGCAGCGTCGCTTCGCATTCGTTCTGCCGCTCGGGCAGATGCATCGCCCACTTGCCGAGTTCGACCGTAAGACGCCGCAAGCGCTCGCGAACGTCGGGGACGTTGCGGAAGATCATGCCGCTGGGCGCGGGTAATGGCGACGTCGGCGTCTGGGTGGTGACGATCGCGTCGTAGCCGTCGGCGATCTCCGGCAGTGCGTGCCGGGCCAGTACGACGGAGAATGGGTCGAGCACGAGAAGCAATGCCTGCGGCTCCATCGCCGCGAGCTGCGCGATGATCGCGTGGTACTTGTGAAGCACTTGTTGACGCTCGCCGTAGATGTGCGCGCTGTCGACGATCGCGTGGCGGTAGCCGTGGCTGTGCGCGTAATCGGCGTGGTTGGCGACGAGCCCGTCGACGGGGCGATGCGAAAGAAGCGTGAGGACGGAATGCATGCGGGGCGGGACTCCGGCTGAGGGGCGCGAGGCTATATCGCTATTTAGCGCGGGAGCTTGGGGGAAGTCGAGGGGGATTGGGGGGCGACGTGACAACCAAAAGAAAAAGCCCCGTAAGTCCTTGAACTTACGGGGCTTTGTCACCGCTTTTGGCGGAGACGGAGGGATTCGAACCCTCGATCCAGGTTTTGGCCCAGATGCTCCCTTAGCAGGGGAGTGCCTTCGACCTCTCGGCCACGTCTCCCAAACTTTCGCTCGCACCAGGGAGGCAGTGCGACGAGAACGAAATAATATAGGGTTTCGAACCGCCCGTCAATTTCCGCGATGCATTTTCTTCAATGCATCACGAAAAATTCACGGTGCCTGGTCGAGTTCGAATGCCTTGTGCAGCGCGCGGACCGCCAGTTCCATGTACTTCTCGTCGATCAGCACCGAAATCTTGATTTCGGACGTCGAGATCATCTGGATGTTGATGCCCTCTTCCGACAACGTACGGAACATCTTGCTCGCGACACCGACGTGCGAACGCATGCCGACGCCGACCACCGACACCTTCGACACCTTCGGGTCGCCCTGCACGCGCTCCGCGTTCACATGGCCCTTCACCTGATTGGTCAGGATGTCCATCGCCTTCTGGTAGTCGCCGCGACCGACCGTGAACGTGAAGTCGGTCTTGCCCTCGACGCTCTGGTTCTGGATGATCATGTCGACGTCGACGTTCGCATCGGCGACCGGGCCGAGGATCTGATACGCGATGCCCGGCTTGTCGGGCACGCCCATCACCGCAATGCGTGCTTCGTCGCGCTGGAACGCGATGCCGGAAATGACTGCCTTTTCCATGGTCTCGTCTTCTTCAAAAGTAATCAGGGTGCCCGAGCGCATTTCTTCGTCGAGCGCAATCAGCGGGTCGGTCAGGCTCGACAACACACGCGTCTTCACCTGGTATTTGCCGGCGAATTCGACCGAGCGGATCTGCAGAACCTTCGAGCCGAGGCTCGCCATTTCCAGCATTTCCTCGAACGTCACGCGGTCGAGGCGGCGCGCCTCTTCGACCACACGCGGGTCGGTCGTGTAGACGCCGTCGACGTCCGTATAGATCAGGCACTCTTCGGCACCGAGCGCAGCCGCAACCGCCACCGCCGACGTGTCCGAGCCGCCACGGCCGAGCGTCGTGATGTGGCCGTCCGGATCGACACCCTGGAAGCCCGTGATGATCACGACCTTGCCGGCGTTCAGATCCGCCTTCACGCGTTCGTCGTCGATCGAGTGGATACGCGCCTTCGTGAACGCGCTGTCCGTCTTGATCGGCACTTGCCAGCCGGCATAGCTCACGGCTTCGACGCCGATTTCCTGCAGCGCGATCGACAGCAGACCGACGCTGACCTGCTCGCCGGTCGACGCAATCATGTCGAGCTCACGCGGGCTCGGCTGGCTCGAAATCTCTTTCGCGAGACCGAGCAGGCGGTTGGTTTCGCCGGACATCGCGGACGGCACGACCACCATCTGGTGCCCGGCCTGATGCCATTTTGCGACGCGTTTCGCGACGTTCTTGATGCGCTCGACCGAGCCCATCGAAGTGCCGCCGTATTTGTGTACGATGAGTGCCATTGTCGTTCTGAACTGAAGGAGAAGCCGCACGGGCGCGCTGGGCAGGCCGCGTTGCCGTTCGGTCACGCGGCTTGTGGCTGTGGACGGACGACGAGGGGGACGGCTGGGACGCAACACGCAAGCGTGACGGAGTTTGCCCGGAAGGCCGATCAGGCCGCGCAAACCGGGTACGTCACGCGGAAAACCTGCACAAAACGCTCAAAAATCGAGCCGAGCAAACGTCCGAGCGTACCCGATAGAGGCCCGCTTGACAAGCCGCCCCGCCCGTTTGGCAAGCGTTCCGGCGCTGTTTACCAAATGGTGAAAACCGGCGCGCGATCACCGCCGCCAGCGAGCCGCCGCTAAGCGATCAGCAGGTCGGGCCGCCATTCGATGCGGCGCCAGCGGCCGTCGGCCGCCAACCCGTCGCCATGATTGATGCCGAGCCGCGGCACGTACACGAGCCGCTCGCCGGCATACAGCAGCGGCACGTCGCGCTGCCACGCCGGCACGCCGCGCTCCTGGAACAGGTTCTTCAGCGTCCGACCGGGGCCGCCCGGCGACGTACGCAGCCGCTCGCCGCCGCTGCGTGCGCGCGCGACGAGCGCCCCGCTGCGCAGCAGCGCCTCCGGCACCGCCCCGTCGCTGCCCGCCTCCGCCGCGGCGAACACGAACGTGCCGCGCCATGCCGGCAGATGCCACACCTCGTCGCCGTTCCACACGAGCGACGAGTCGGGATGCGGCGTGCCGGTGCCGTCGTCCGGTGGCTCCGCGCTGTCGGCCAGCTCCCAATACACCGCATCGCGGTAGAGCCGCAGGCACTGGCCCGCGTGATCGACCCGCAGCGCATGCGCGTCGTGCGCATCGCGAAGCTGCCGCATCATGTTTGCCAGCCTGCCCGCCGACGCGCCGGGCAACCCGAGCTTGCGCATCCAGTAACGCAGCAGGTTCGCGCCGCGCGTGTCGTCGAACGCGATCAGCGCGTCGCGCGACAAGGCGCGGCCGTCGTCGCGCGCCGCGCCCGCGAAATCGAGCTCGGCGAGGTCGTCGAGCAGGCGCTGCGCGGCGGCCGCATGCTGGGCCGCGCGGCCGAGCGCGTCGCGAAAACCGGGGAAATGCACGGCGAGCGCCGGCAGCACGTCGAGCCGCAACGCATTGCGCGCATAGCGCGTGTCGGCATTCGATTCGTCGTCGATCCACGCGAGCTCGCGCTGCGCCGCATAGCGCTCCAGTTGCGCGCGCAACAGTCGCAGCAGCGGCCGCACGCGCTCGACGCTCGCGCCGTCAGGACGGTAGCGCGGCGCCATCGCGGCCAGGCCGGCGATTCCCGCACCGCGCAACAATTGCAGCAACACCGTCTCGGCCTGATCGTCGGCGTGCTGCGCAATCCAGAGCGCGGCGACGCCGTGACGCTCGCACATCGCGTCGAGCGCCGCATAGCGGCGCTCGCGCGCCGTCGCCTCGATGCCGAGGCCGCTGTCGCGCGGGACGTCGACCCGCTCCGATTCGAACGTGACCCCGAGCCGCTCCGCGGTCGCCTGCGCGTATGCGACCCAGGCGTCGGCGTTCGCGCTCAGCCCGTGATGCACGTGCAGCGCGACGCAGCGAGCGGCACCGGCGACGCGCACAGCCGCGTCGAGCAGCACCGTCGAGTCGAGGCCGCCGCTGTATGCGATGGCGATGCGCGCATCGGCCGGCAGCCCGGAAAGCGCCGCGCCGACCGCATCGAGGACGACGCGGTCGGCGCGGAATTCGGTTGGAGGAATCACGTGAGGGACGCGCGCCGGACGGCGCGCGATGTGAACACGCCGGTCATGCGCCGGGTGTGGTTTCCTTGAACTTGCCGTAGGCCATCAGGCGCTCGAAGCGGCGCTCGCGCAGCGCGTCGATGCTCATGCCCTGGAACTGGCGCAGCGAATCGGCGAGCGCACGGCGCAGCAACGCGGCCATGCCCTTAGGATCGCGGTGCGCGCCGCCGAGCGGCTCGTTGATGATCTTGTCGATCAGGCCGAGCGCCTTCAGTCGATGTGCGGTCAAGCCCAGCGCTTCCGCCGCCTCGGGCGCCTTCGCCGCGCTCTTCCACAGGATCGACGCGCAGCCTTCCGGCGAGATCACCGAATAGGTCGAGAACTGCAACATCATCACGGTATCGCCCACGGCGATCGCGAGCGCGCCGCCCGAACCGCCCTCGCCGATCACCGTCGTGATGATCGGCGTCTTCAGCTCGGCCATCACGTACAGGTTGCGGCCGATCGCCTCGGACTGGCCGCGCTCTTCCGCGCCGATGCCCGGGTACGCGCCCGGCGTGTCGACGAACGTGAAGATCGGCAAGCCGAACTTCTCTGCGAGCCGCATCAGCCGTTCGGCCTTGCGATAGCCTTCCGGACGCGGCATCCCGAAGTTGCGCGCCGCACGTTCCTTCGTGTCGCGCCCCTTCTGGTGGCCGATCACCATGCACGGATGACCGCCGAAGCGGGCGAGACCGCCGACGATCGAAACGTCGTCCGCGTATGCGCGGTCGCCGTGCAATTCGTGGAAATCGGTGAACAGTTCGGCAACGTAGTCGAGCGTGTACGGACGCTGCGGATGTCGCGCGATCTGCGAGACCTGCCACGGCGACAGGTTCGCGTACAGATCCTTCGTCAGTTGCTGGCTCTTCTTCGACAACCGCTCGATTTCTTCCGAAATATCGACAGCCGAGTCGTCCTGCACGAACCGCAGTTCTTCGATCTTGGCCTCGAGTTCGGCGATCGGCTGTTCGAAATCCAGAAACGTGGTCTTCATGTGTTCGAATCCTTGGGTCTTGCGGCAGCGCGTATTCTACCCGCGCGGGCGATGCGCAAAACCGGTTCTCAACTATTGATGTTTAAAACCTGATAGACGTCAATCGACGTCGCCATCGGGCACGTCGAGGCTGCGCCACATGTACCAGGTCGCGACGGTACGCCACGGCTCCCAGTTGGCGGCCACTTCGCGCGCTTCGCTGCGCGTGACGGGCTCTCCGCTGAAGTAGTTGACGCTAATCGCACGGATCAGGCCAGGATCGTCGAGCGGCAGGACATCCGGACGCGACAGGTTGAAGATCAGGAACATCTCGGCCGTCCAGCGGCTGATGCCGCGGATCTGCGTGAGTTCCGCGATCACGTCCTCGTCGTCCATCGACGTCCATTTGTCGACGTGCAGCGCGCCCGACACGAAGTGCTGCGCGAGATCGAGAATGTATTCGGTCTTGCGCTTCGACAGGCCGCACGCGATCAGCTTGTCCGCGCCGAGCCGGATCACCGGTTGCGGCGCGAGCTTCGGACACGCATCCTCGATGCGCGCCCACAGCGCCTGCGCCGACGGCACCGAAATCTGCTGGCCGACGACCGAGCGCGCGAGCGTGACGAACGGCTCGCCGCGCTTCACGAGATGCGCCGGGCCGAACTTCGGGATCAGCTTCTTCAGAATGCGGTCGCGCTTGACGAGATCGGCGCATGCCTTGTCCCAGTATGCGGGACGCACGACGTCGGCGCTGCCCGCATCGTCGGATGCGCGCACCTTGCGAGCCGTGTCGGTAGCCGCCGACGTGGTTTCCGGCTGAGCCGGGTCGACGCCTTTCGCGCGCACCGGCTTCGCATGACCGTTGAGCGCGCCGTTCAGCACGGCGCGCGTCGCGTCCGACTTCGCCGCCGAGCCGCGCTTGGCTGCCGGACGCGCGGCGAGCGGAGTCGCACGCCTGACCGGCGCTTTTCTGGCCGTTGCCATCTTGCCTCCTACCCGACGGATCGATCAGTGGAACGCGCCGCGCTCATACGCGACGCCATTCGGTCGATCCGCCCGGTTTGTCTTCAAGTGCGATGCCGGCCTCGAGCAATTCCGCCCGAATCCGGTCCGCTTCGGCATAGTCCTTCGCTTGTTTCGCCGCGACGCGCGCGGCGATCCTCGCTTCGATTTCGTCGGCTGCGAGCGCGCCCGCCTGCGCGGAGCCGGCGCCCTGCTGCAGGAACGCGCGCGGCTCGCGGCCGAGCAGGCCCAGCAGGCCCGCCAGTTGTTTCAGTTGCCGCGCGAGCGATGCATCGCGCGTGCGGTTGACCTCGCCCGCGAGCTCGAACAACGTCGCCACCGCCACCGGCGTATTAATGTCGTCGTTCATCGCGGCCGCGAACCGCTGCGCGTAAGGCTCGTTCCAGTCGAGCGCGAGCGCATCGGGCTCGACGTCCTTCAGCGCCGTATACAGACGCGTGAGCGACGCGCGCGCATCGTCGAGGTGCACGTCGCTGTAGTTCAGCGGCGACCGGTAGTGCGTGCGCACGATGAAGAAGCGCATGACCTCGGCGTCGTACCGCTCGAGCACTTCGCGGATCGTGAAGAAGTTGCCGAGCGATTTCGACATCTTCTCGTTGTCGACCTGCACGAAGCCGTTGTGCATCCAGTAATTGACGAACGTCTGACCGGTCGCGCCTTCGCTCTGCGCAATCTCGTTCTCGTGGTGCGGGAATTGCAGATCCTGCCCGCCGCCGTGGATGTCGAAATGCTCGCCGAGCAACGTGCAGCCCATCGCGGAGCACTCGATGTGCCAGCCCGGCCGGCCCATCCCGTATTTCGATGCCCACGATGCGCCTTCGGGGTCCTCAGCTTTCGCGCGCTTCCACAACACGAAATCGAGCGGATCTTCCTTCGCGTCGTTGGCCGCCACGCGTTCGCCCGCGCGCAGATCGTCGAGCGACTTGCCGGACAGCTTCCCGTAGTTCGCGAACTTGCGGACCGAATAATTGACGTCGCCGTCGCTCGCCTGATACGCGTAGCCGTTCGCCTCGAGCTGCTCGATCATCCCGAGCATCTGCGGAATGAACTGCGTCGCGCGCGGCTCGATGTCGGGCCGCTGGATGCCGAGCGCCGCTTCATCGTCGTGCATCGCGCCGATGAAGCGGTCGGTCAGCGACTTGATCGACTCGCCGTTCTCGACCGCGCGGCGGATGATCTTGTCGTCGACGTCGGTGATGTTGCGCACGTACGTGACCCGGTAGCCGATCGCACGCAGCCAGCGCTGGACGAGGTCGAACACGACCAGCATGCGCGCGTGGCCCACGTGACAATAGTCGTAGACGGTGATCCCGCATACGTACATTCGCACTTCGCCGGGCTGGCGCGGCACGAAAACTTGCTTGTCACGCGCGAGCGTGTTGTAGATGCGCAGTGATTCCATAGAGATGAACCGTGAGCCGAAGGAAACCGCCCTGGCGAAGCTCGCCCTGCATGCGAAACGGACGGACCACCTGCCGCGGCATGACGCCGGACGTCCTCGATATCACATGGGGCGGTCAGGCTGCAAGCACAGCGGTGACGGCCACGAGAGGCAAAGAAAGACTGTCTGCCGCTCGCCGGAACGCGCAGACGTTTTGTTAGAATGGCTCGGAGTATAACATTCCGATTTACGCCTATGAAACCTCATCGCGGCCGCGCGCCGAGCGCTGCGACCCTCGTTGCAACCGCCATCATGGGCGTCGCGCTGACGCTTTTCGCAGCCCCGGCAGCCCATGCGCAAAGAGCGCCCGCCATCGCCGACGGCACGCCCGAAATCGACGCGTCGATCTCCGGCAAGCAGTGGCAACAGGCGCTCGCGCAGCTCGATGCGCGCATTGCGGCGAATCCGCACGACGTGCAGGCGCAGTTCAAGCGCGGCACGGTGCTCGCACGCCTGAACCGCGACGACGACGCGATCCAGCAGTTCGTCGCGATCACGCAGGCGTACCCCGAACTGCCCGAACCGTACAACAACCTCGCGGCGCTGTACGCGAAGCACGGCCGCTACGACGAAGCGCGCAGCGCGCTCGTCACCGCGACGCAATCGAACCCGAGCTACTCGCTCGCGTACGAGAACCTCGGCGACCTGTACCTGCGTCTCGCCGCCGAATCGTACAAGCGCGCGCAATCACTCGGCCGCACGAGCGGCGCAACCGCGCAGCGCCTTGCCGATCTGCAGAAGATCGTCACGCCGCCGAAAACGGCGGGCAACGCACGCGCGGTCACGCCGTCCACGCGCGCGTACACCGAGCGCGCCGCCGCGAACGTGAGCACCACCACGCTGCCGCTGTCGCCGACGTTCCAGTTCAACGGTCCGTCCGGCGCGCTGGCCGCGCCGTACGTCGCGCCGTCGCAGTAAGCGGCGCGGCCTCCCTTCCCTCCCCATCTGAGGATCGCAATGAAACGTCTGTTGCTGGCGCTTGGCGGCGCCGCCCTTGTCGCGACCGCGCCTGCTTTTGCGCAATCGGCTACCGCGCACCCCGTCGTGCAGCTGAAGACCTCGCAGGGCGACATTCGCGTCGAGCTCTACCCGGAGAAGGCGCCGAAAACGGTCGCCAACTTCCTCGATTACGTGAAGGCCGGCCAATACAACGGCACGATCTTCCATCGCGTGATCAAGGGCTTCATGATCCAGGGCGGCGGCTACAAGACCAACTTCGAGGAAAAGCCGACGCGTGCGCCGATCCCGCTGGAAAGCCGCAATGGTCTGAAGAACCTGACGGGCACGATCGCGATGGCGCGCACCAGCGATCCGAATTCGGCCACCGCGCAGTTCTTCATCAATACCGTCGACAACAGCGGCCTCGACTACCCGAACCCGGACGGCAACGGCTATGCCGTGTTCGGCAAGGTCGTGTCCGGCCTCGACGTCGTGAAGAAGATCGAAGGCGTGGCCACGACCTCGCGCGGCCCGATGCAGGACGTGCCGGCCCAGCCGGTCGTGATCGAATCGGCCAGCGTCGTCTCGAAATAAGCACCTGCCGGCACGTCCGGCGCCACACGCGGCCGCGTCGCACGACCGGCCGCGTGCCATTTAAACCGCCATACCGAAGGAATTCATCATGGTTGAACTGCATACGAACCACGGCGTGATCAAGCTCGAGCTGGACGCCGCGAAGGCACCGAAGACGGTCGAGAACTTCCTGAACTACGTGAAGAAGGGCCACTATGACGGCACGGTGTTCCACCGCGTGATCAACGGCTTCATGATCCAGGGCGGCGGCTTCGAGCCGGGCCTGAAGCAAAAGCCGACCGACGCGCCGATCGACAACGAAGCGAACAACGGCCTGAAGAACGACACGTACACGATCGCGATGGCGCGCACCAACGATCCGCATTCGGCCACCGCGCAGTTCTTCATCAACGTGAACGACAACGACTTCCTGAACCACTCGTCGCCGACGCCGCAGGGCTGGGGCTACGCGGTGTTCGGCAAGGTCGTCGAAGGCCAGGACGTGGTCGACAAGATCAAGGCCGTAAAGACGGGCAACGCTGGCTTCCACCAGGACGTGCCGGCCGACGACGTCGTGATCGAAAAGGCCGTGGTGGTCTGACGCACGGTTGCTACGGAGGCACTTCGATGCTGCAGGAGAGTCCGCCGCGAAGCGTCTCCGCGGGCGTGCCGGGTGAGCGCGAATACGCGCACGCCGCACGCCCGTTCCTGTTCCTGTCCGATCTGCACCTGAGCGACGCGATCCCGAAGACGGTCGCCGCGTTCGAGCATTTCGTGAAATACACCGCCGACAGCGCCGACTCGGTGTTCATCCTCGGCGACCTGTTCGAATACTGGATCGGCGACGACGTGCTCGACGACGATCCGTTCGCGGCGCGCATGGCCGCACTGATGCACACGTTCTCCGAGCGCGGCATCGCGCTCTACGTGATGCACGGCAACCGCGATTTCCTGCTCGGCCGGCGCTTCATGAAGGCGGCCGGCGCGATGCTGCTGCCCGACCCGGCGCTGATCACGGCGTTCGGTCAACGCATCGTGCTGGCCCACGGCGACGCGCAATGCACGGCCGACCGTCGTTATCAGATCTTCAGGCGCTTCGCGCGCAATCGCGTCGCGCAGGCGCTGTTCCTCGCGTGGCCGTTTCGCTGGCGCCGCGCGCTCGCGCAACGCATGCGCTCGAACAGCGAAGCGGGCCGGATGCGCCCGGTTTCAGCGGCCTACGACGTCACGCGTGACGGCGTGGCCACGCTGTTCCGCAAAGGCAGCGCGAGCGTGATCATTCACGGCCACACGCATCGCCCCGCGCGTCACACCGAGCCCGGCGGCATTCGCTGGGTGCTGCCCGACTGGGATCTCGATCACGGCATGCCGCGCGGCGGCTATCTGCGCGTCGATGCCGAAGGCATCCACGCGATGCCGCTCGACTGACCTCCGCTGACCTCGACCGACCGATCGACCGGCCAAGCGATACGGCTATCGCGGGCTCGCCGCCCGCGCGGGTCGCGTCACGTTTGACGCTCGACCGACTTCCCCTCCAGCACGGCCGACAGGCGGCGCAGATCGAGACGCGCTGCGTCCGCGCCCTGTAGCGTTTCCAGATGGGTGCCGAGCTGCTCGAGCGCGGCGACGATCTCGTCGACGCGCCGGCTTTCCTTCGCCGCATGATCGATCAGGCCGTGTATCGCGAGCGACATCGGGTCGTCCGCGTTCGGCGTGATCCCGTACGCGCAGAACGCCGCGCGTTCGGGCTGCGGCTTCGGTTGCGCCGGCATCACGATGCGCGCCGGGTTGCCGACCGCGGTGCCGCCCGCCGGCACCGGCTTCACGACGACCGCGTTCGAACCGATCTTCGCGCCCGCACCGACCGTGAACCCGCCGAGCACCTTCGCCCCCGCGCCGACGATCACGCCGGCCTCGAGCGTCGGATGGCGCTTCGCGCCGCGCGTGAGCGACGTGCCGCCGAGCGTCACGCCCTGGTAGATCGTGCAGTCGTCGCCGACGATCGCGGTCTCGCCGATCACGACGCCCATCCCGTGATCGATGAAGACGCGCCGGCCGAGCGTCGCGCCCGGATGGATTTCGATCCCCGTCAAGAAGCGACCGAGCTGCGACGCGAACCGCGCGAGCCAGTAGCGTTTCGCGCGCCAGCAGGCATGCGCGAACCGATGCAGCACGAGCGCGTGCAGCCCCGGATAACAGGTGAGCACTTCCCAGGCACTGCGAGCGGCGGGGTCCCGCTCGCGAATCGTCGCAACGTCTTCGCGCAGTCTAGTGAACATGATCTGGTGTGGGCTGGAAAGGCCGGCGCGCCCGCCGGCCATGCCCGGCCGTTATCGCGCCGGGTTCTTTGCTTATGACGTTCGGCGATTGTAGGGCCACTCGCATACGGTCGCACGCGGGCGCGCGTTCACCCCGCCGCCGGCACGGGTATTCGTGCGCGGCGCGTGCGACGGCGGCTCACGCATCGCCGTCCGGGGCGCCCGTCTTCAGCAGGATATGCTTCGCGACGCCGCGCAGAATGTTGACCTCCTCGCGCTCGAGACCGGTGCGCGCGAACAGGCGCCGCAGCCGCGGCATCAGCTTCTTCGGATTGCGCGGATCGAGAAAATCGAGCGCGATCAGCGCGCGCTCGAGGTGGCCATACATTCGTTCGATCTCGTCGCTCTGCGCGAGCGTGCCGACCTCGGCCTGCACCGGCTGCGACTGCGCGCCGCCGTGCTCCAGGAACGCGACGCGCAGTTCATAGGCGAGCACCTGGATCGCCTGCGCGAGATTCAGCGAGCTGTAGGCCGGATTCGCCGGGATGTGCGCGAGCGCGCTGCACTGCTCGACGTGCTCGTTGGCGAGGCCGGTGCGCTCGTTGCCGAATACGAGCGCGATGTCGCCGGCGCCGACCTGCGCGCGCGCTTGCGCGGCCGCCGCGCGCGGCGCGAGCCGCGGCGGGCCGTACTCGCGCGTGCGGGCGGTCAGCGCGATCGACCAGTGCACGCCCGACAACGCGTCGCCGAGCGTAGGCACCACGTGCGCGCCGGCGAGGACGTCGTCCGCGCCGCTCGCCATCGCGATCGCTTCGGGGTCGCTCTGGACGTGCGGCACGCGCGGCGCGACCAGCACGAGCCGCGAGAAACCCATCGTCTTCAGCGCGCGGGCGGCCGCCCCGACGTTGCCGGGATGGCTCGGCTCGACGAGCACGAAGCGGGTGGAGGTGAAACCGCCGGACGGCGGCAGGGACGAGGCTGCGTCCGGTTCGGACGGCATGGCGGGGTTCTGCGGAGTTTCCACTCGATACGACTCGGTTCATCGGAATGGCCGTATGGTATCGCCATCGCCCCGGCAAACCCACTCGTCCGGATGGCTAGTGGGGGTTTCCCCGCATCGCGGCGCACCGAAATGCGCGAAAATCGGCTAAAATCATGTGCTTACGCGTCGCATCCCGTGCGCCGCGGTCGTACCCCGCTCTTTGTCAATTCGCGTCTCATGTCGCCCGGCACGTTTGCGCCGCTCCGGGCGGTGTGTTCCACTTCGTGGCGGCCCGTGCCGCCGGCTACAGGATCCAGGCTCATGCATCCCATGCTCAACATTGCTGTCAAGGCTGCGCGCCGCGCCGGACAGATCATCAATCGTGCGTCCCTCGATCTCGACCTCATCGAGATCCGCAAGAAGCAGCAGAACGACTTCGTCACCGAAGTGGACAAGGCCGCCGAAGAGGCGATCATCGAGACGCTGAAGACCGCCTACCCCGACCACGCGATCCTCGCGGAAGAATCGGGCGAATCGGAGAACGAATCCGAGTTCAAGTGGATCATCGATCCGCTCGACGGCACCACCAACTTCATCCACGGCTTCCCGTACTACTGCGTGTCGATCGCGCTCGAGCACAAGGGCGTCGTCACGCAGGCCGTCGTCTACGATCCGAACCGCAACGACCTGTTCACGGCCACCCGCGGCCGCGGCGCGTACCTGAACGACCGCCGCATTCGCGTCGGCCGGCGCGACCGCCTCGCCGACGCGCTGGTCGGCACGGGCTTCCCGTTCCGCGAGAAGGACGGCCTCGACGCGTATGCGCGCCTGTTCACCGAGATGACGCAAGCGTGCACGGGCCTGCGCCGCCCGGGCGCAGCCGCACTCGACCTCGCGAACGTCGCGGCCGGCCGTCTCGACGCGTTCTTCGAGCAGGGCATCAACGTGTGGGACATGGCGGCGGGCAGCCTGCTGATCACCGAGGCCGGCGGTCTCGTGGGCAACTACACGGGCGACGCGGACTTCCTGCATCGCCACGAGATCGTCGCCGCGAACCCGAAGATCTACGCGCAGATGATCCCGATCCTGAACCGCTACAGCCGCATGCACCCGGCAGCGGAGTAAGCTCGGGCCGCGCCCGCACGGCGCGGCTTTTCGCGCCACCGCCTCGCCTGCGCGCCGGCTCTCGCCTGTTTCAACACCGCCACGGCTTCGTGGCGACCGTATCCGAATACTCATGTTACGGCTAAGCGAAATCAAACTCCCGCTCGACCACCCCGAGAGCGCTCTCGAGGCCGCCATCCGCGCGCGCCTCGACGAGCTCGGCGTGCCGGCAGACGGGCTTCTGCGCTACACGGTGTTCCGCCGTGCGCACGATGCGCGCAAGCGCGCCGACATCAAGCTCACCTACATCGTCGATGTCGAGGTCAAGGACGAAGCGGCCGTGCTGCCGCGACTCGCCGGCACGCCGCATTGCGGCGTCACGCCCGACATGACGTACCACTTCGTGACGAAGGCGCCCGAGCACGGCAACTTCCTGCGCCCGGTGGTGATCGGGATGGGGCCGTGCGGGCTCTTTGCCGGGCTGATCCTCGCGCAGATGGGCTTTCGCCCGATCATCCTCGAGCGCGGCAAGGCCGTGCGCGAGCGCACCAAGGACACGTTCGGACTGTGGCGCAAGAGCGTCCTCAATCCCGAGTCCAACGTGCAGTTCGGCGAAGGCGGCGCCGGCACGTTCTCCGACGGCAAGCTGTACAGCCAGATCAAGGATCCGCATCACTACGGCCGCAAGGTGCTCGACGAGTTCGTCAAGGCCGGAGCGCCGGAGGACATCCTGTATCTGAGCCGGCCGCACATCGGCACGTTCCGCCTCGTCAGCATGGTGGAAAAGATGCGCGCGACGATCCACGCGCTCGGCGGCGAAGTGCGCTTCGAAACCCGCGTCGAGGACATCGACATCGAGCAGGGCAAGGTTCGCGCGCTGAAGCTGTCGAACGGCGAAACGCTGCGCTGCGATCACGTGGTGCTGGCCGTCGGCCACAGCGCGCGCGACACGTTCCAGGTGCTGCACGATCGCGGCGTGTTCATCGAGGCGAAGCCGTTCTCGCTCGGCTTCCGGATCGAGCATCCGCAGGGCTTGATCGACCGCAGCCGGTTCGGCAAGTTCGCGGGCCACAAGCAGCTCGGCGCGGCGGATTACAAGGTGGTCCACCACTGCAGCAACGGGCGCGCGGTGTACAGCTTCTGCATGTGCCCGGGCGGCACGGTCGTCGCGGCGACGTCCGAGCCCGGCCGCGTGGTCACCAACGGCATGAGCCAGTATTCGCGCGCCGAGCGCAACGCGAACGCGGGGATCGTCGTCGGCATCACGCCGGAAGACTATCCGGGCGGCCCGCTCGCGGGCATCGCGTTCCAGCGCAAATGGGAGGAACGCGCGTTCGAGCTCGGCGGCGGCGATTACAGCGCACCGGGCCAGTTGGTCGGCGATTTCATCGCGGGCCGGCCGTCGACGTCGCTCGGCTCCGTCGTGCCGTCGTACAAGCCGGGCGTGCGGCCGACCGATCTCAGCACTGCGCTGCCCGACTACGTGATCGAAGCGATTCGGGAAGCGCTGCCGCAGATCGACAAAAAGATCGCCGGCTTCGCGATGCACGATGCGGTGCTCACCGGCGTGGAGACGCGCACGTCGTCGCCGATCCGCATTCGGCGCAAGGACGATTACCAGAGCGTGAACGTCGAAGGTCTGTATCCGGCCGGTGAAGGCGCCGGGTATGCGGGCGGCATCTACTCGGCGGCCATCGACGGGATCGAAGTCGCGCAGGCGCTGGCGCTCGATCTGATGTCGAAGCAGGCGTCCTGACGTCGGCGGCAGGCTCGGCGCGCGATGGCTGCGGCGCCGAGCCGATCGTCATGCCGTCGCGGCCCTGCTCCAGAACGTTCGCGTTCCGTGAGAGTGCGTCGTGCGCCGGTTACGCGAACCGCCGCGCTCGCGCTTTCGACGGTCGGCCATCGCCGGTCGATACGCACGACACTCGGTCAAGCGGCAAGCGAACGGTCATGCGGGCGTCGTTACGGCGATCGTCGGCGACCTTACGTAAAGAAGCCACCGCAGCGATCATCCTGCTAATCGTCAAGACCGAGTAGCACGTTTCTGTAATGGGCGCGCGCGACACGGACCACAGCTTGCCCGAAGACGAATCCGCCCACGGCGCCTCCGACAACCGCTCCCACGACCGGATGCCCCGCCCTTGCACTGAGCCCGGCCCCAAGTGCCGCGCATAGAGCGCACGCGAGCAAACCGGCCCATGTCTGCCAATGGCGCCAGCTACGAAAATACGCGCGTCGCCAGTTGACGCGCCTGTCGCGCGCAGGCAGATTCGCCAGTTCGGGGATGCTCTTCAACGTCCAAAAGACTTCCATCGCCGATCTCCTCCCCGGTTGTTCACGCCGTGGAATCGTATGCGATCGGGCGCGATGTCGACAGACCGGAAGCGTCCCGCTCTGAACGCGCGCAACTGGCCGAACGGCGAACTTCGCGCTTGTCGGTCGGGGCCGCTGGTAAACTCGGGCAACCCAAGCAACAACTTTACGCCGGATCTATGACCACGCTGTCGCCCGAGGCCTTTGCTGGCCACACCCCGATGATGCAGCAGTACTTGCGCATCAAGGCCGACCACCCGGACACGCTCGTCTTCTACCGGATGGGCGACTTCTACGAGCTGTTCTTCGAAGACGCCGAGAAAGCCGCGCGTCTGCTCGACCTGACGCTTACCCAGCGCGGCGCATCGGCGGGCAACCCGATCAAGATGGCCGGCGTCCCGCACCACGCGGTCGAACAGTATCTGGCGAAGCTCGTGAAGATGGGCGAATCGGTCGCGATCTGCGAGCAGATCGGCGATCCGGCCACCTCGAAGGGCCCGGTCGAGCGCAAGGTCGTGCGCGTCGTCACGCCCGGCACGCTGACCGACGCGGCGTTGCTGTCGGACAAGAACGACGTCTATTTGCTGGCGATGTACACCGGCCACAACAAGCGCGGCGTCGCGGTCAATATCGGCCTCGCGTGGCTGAATCTCGCCAGCGGCGCGCTGCGGCTCGCCGAAATCGAACCCGACCAGCTCGGCGCGGCACTCGAGCGCATCCGCCCGGCCGAAATTCTCACCGCAGACGGCGCGACCGACGCCGTGCCGGCCGGCGCAGGCGCGGTCAAGCGCGTGCCGGCGTGGCACTTCGACATCGCGTCGGGCACGCAGCGCCTGTGCGACCAGCTCGACGTTGCCGGCCTCGACGGCTTCGGCGCCCATTCGCTGACGAGCGCATGCGGCGCAGCCGGCGCGCTGCTGCTGTATGCGGCAGCTACGCAGGGCCAGCAGCTACGGCACGTGCGCAGCCTGAAGGTCGAAAGCGAAACCGAATACATCGGCCTCGATCCGGCGACGCGCCGCAACCTCGAGCTGACCGAAACGCTGCGCGGCACCGAATCGCCAACGCTGTATTCGCTGCTCGACACCTGCTGCACGACGATGGGCAGCCGCCTGCTGCGTCACTGGCTGCACCACCCGCCGCGCGCATCGGTCGCCGCGCAGTCACGCCAGCAAGCGATCGGCGCGCTGCTCGATGCGCCCGCCGACGCAAACCTCGACGCACTGCGCAGCGCGCTGCGCCAGATCGCCGACGTCGAACGGATCACCGGGCGTCTCGCGCTGTTGTCCGCACGGCCGCGTGATCTGTCTAGCCTGCGCGACACGTTCGCCGCCCTGCCGGCACTGCGCGAGCGCATCAGCGCGATCGTCGCGAACGCCGATGCGCTCGCCCGTGTCGACGCGGCGCTCGCGCCGCCCGCCGAATGCCTCGACCTGCTGACGAGCGCGATCGCGCCCGAGCCGGCCGCGATGGTGCGCGACGGCGGCGTGATCGCGCGCGGCTACGATGCGGAGCTCGACGAACTGCGCGACATCTCCGAGAACTGCGGTCAGTTCCTGATCGACCTCGAAGCGCGCGAGCGCGCACGCACGGGCATCGCGAACCTGCGCGTCGAATACAACAAGGTGCACGGCTTCTACATCGAGGTCACGCGCGGCCAGACCGACAAGGTGCCCGACGACTATCGCCGCCGCCAGACGCTGAAGAACGCCGAGCGCTACATCACGCCCGAGCTGAAGACCTTCGAAGACAAGGCGCTGTCCGCGCAGGAGCGCGCGCTGGCTCGCGAGCGCGCGCTGTACGACGGCGTGCTGCAGGCGCTGCTGCCGTTCATCCCCGAATGCCAGCGCGTCGCGTCGGCGCTCGCGGAGCTCGACGTGCTCGCGGCCTTCGCCGAACGTGCGCGCACGCTCGACTGGGTTGCGCCCACCTTCACCGACGACATCGGCATCGAGATCGAGCAGGGCCGCCATCCGGTCGTCGAAGCGCAGGTCGAGCAATTCATCGCGAACGACTGCCGGTTCGGCGCCGATCGCAAGCTGCTGCTGATCACCGGCCCGAACATGGGCGGTAAGTCGACGTTCATGCGGCAGACGGCGCTGATCGCGCTGATGGCGTACGTCGGCAGCTACGTGCCGGCGAAGTCGGCGTGCTTCGGGCCGATCGACCGCATCTTCACGCGGATCGGCGCGGCCGACGACCTCGCGGGCGGCCGCTCGACGTTCATGGTCGAGATGACCGAAGCCGCGGCGATCCTCAACGACGCGACGCCGCAAAGTCTCGTGCTGATGGATGAAATCGGGCGCGGCACGTCGACGTTCGACGGCCTCGCACTCGCATGGGCGATCGCGCGTCATCTGCTGGCGCAGAACGGCTGCTACACGCTGTTCGCGACGCACTACTTCGAGCTGACGCAACTGCCGAGCGAATTCCCGCAGGCGGCGAACGTCCACCTGTCGGCCGTCGAGCACGGCCACGGCATCGTGTTCCTGCATGCGGTCAACGAGGGGCCGGCGAACCAGAGCTACGGGCTGCAGGTCGCCCAGCTCGCGGGCGTGCCGGCGCCGGTGATCCGCGCGGCCCGCAAGCATCTCGCGTATCTCGAGCAGCAGTCGGCCGCCCAGCATACGCCGCAGCTCGACCTGTTCAGCGCCCCGCCCGCGGCGGCCGACGATGTCGAATGCGCCGACGCGCCGGCGCCGTCCGACGCCACGCACCCGGCGCTCGACCGGCTGCGCGACATCGATCCCGACGACCTGAAGCCGCGCGAAGCGCTCGACTTGCTGTATGAACTGCGGACGCTCGTCCGCTCGCACGATGCCGACGGGCACGCATAAACGCGTTGCACGGGGCCGGCGCGCCGGCCTTGCCGCCGCGCTGACTGTGGCGGCGCTCACGCTCGCCACGGCCGGCGCGTTGGCGGCCACGCCCAAACGCGGTGCGGCGCCCTACTCGTTCGCGGTCGTGTCGAGCGTGATCGACGTGCCGGCCGACGAACCGGCCGCGCAACGGCTGTTCGAAGCGATCGCACGCGAACGCAGCGTCGCGTTCGTAGTCTATGCGGGCGACATCAAGGGCGCGAAGGAAGCGTGCCGCGATTCGCTGTATGCGCAGCGCGGTGCAATCCTGAGCGCGACGCGCGTGCCTCTGGTGTTCATTCCCGGCAACCACGACTGGGTCACGTGCGGCACCGCGGCCGGCGGCGGTTACGATCCCGTCGAACGGCTGGATTTCCTGCGGCAGACCTTGCTTGCCGACACCGCGCTGCCCGATCCCGGCGCGCTGCCGATCACGCGCGAAAGCGAAGTCGCACGGTTCCGGCCGTATCGCGAAAATGCACGCTGGATCCGCGATGACGTCGTCTATATCGCGCTGAACGCACCTGGGCCAAACAACCATTTCCTGACGGCCGGCGGCCGCAACGGCGAATTCGAGGATCGTGTGATCGCGAACGGTTTCTGGCTCGACCATGCAGCCGAATTCGCGAAGCGGCGCGAAGCGCGCGCGATGGTGGTGATCTTCGAAGGCGACCCGCAGTTCGATCGCTACGAACGCGCCGAACGCTTTGCGTGGCTGCGCTTCAACCGGCCGCGCGCACGCGACGGCTTTCGGGAACTGAAACGGGCGCTGGTGAAGGCGGCCGCGACATTCCGCGGCCCGATCCTCGTGATGCACGCGAGCGGCGAGCCGCTCGCGAACGGTTTTCTGATCGATCGCCCGCTGCATGCGGACGATGGCGCGCTGGTCGGCAACGTGACGCGCGTCGCGTTCGGCCCGCGCCATCCGGCGCATCAGTGGGTGAAGGTCAATGTGTCGCCGGCCCGGCAGACCGTCTTCAGCGTGAGCCTGCAGGACGTGCCGAAAGACGTGCCGGTGCCGCCTGCCCTGCCGGCGGCACCCCGCAACGACGTGCCGCTGCCGCAGATGCCCGAGATCCCCGCGTTGCCGGCGCTGCCCGATGCGTCATCGGTCGCGCCGCCGCTGCAGGGCGACGGCACGACGCCGGCCGGCGCGTCGTGGCCGGCGCCGCCCCCTGCTTCAGGGCCGGCGTCCGGCCAGCCTGCCAGCTCAGTGCAGGGTGCGCCCTGACGGCGTGTCGCCGTCTTCCTCTTCGTCCTCGTCTTCGTCGACGATCTCGAGGCCTTCCGCGCCATGCGCGTGCTCATGCTCGATCTCGTCCTCGGTCGCTTCGCGAACGTCCTTGACGGTGAGTGCGAAGCGCAGCGCCATGCCGGCGAGCGGATGATTGCCGTCGAGCACGACCTTGTCTTCGGCGATGTCGGTGACCGTGTAGATTAGCGAATCCACTTCCTCGTCGGCGTCCTCCGGCGTGCCTTCAAACTGCATGCCGATTTCGAGCGGTTCGGGAAAACGATCGCGCGGCTCGACCTTCACGAGTTCGGGATCGTAGTCGCCGAACGCGTCCTGCGGCTCGAGCTGAACCTGCGCCTGGTAGCCGGGCTCCTGGCCGTCGAGCTGTTCCTCGATCTTGGGGAACGTGCCATCATAGCCGCCGTGCAGATAGACCATCGGCTCGTCGCTTTCCTCGATCAGATTGCCTTGCGCATCCGACAGCTTGTAAGCGACCGACACGACGGTGTTTTTTGCGATTTTCATCCAATTCTCCCAATTACAACTGTCATTATACGATGCGCAACCGGTCTCCAGCCGAACCGCGGGAAGCCGCTGCCGCCCCATTCGGCGCGCCGCCTTCCGATCTTCCCACACCGCTGCTCGGCGGTCTCACGCCGGCGCAATTCATGCGCCGCTACTGGCAGAAAAAACCGCTGCTGATCCGCCAGGCGATTCCCGGCGTGAAGCCGCCGCTCACGCGCGATGCGCTGTTCGACCTCGCTGCAGACTATGACGCCGAATCGCGTCTGATCACGCATTTTCGTAACAAGTGGCAACTCGCGCACGGGCCGTTCGAACCGGGCGCGCTGCCGGCCGTGTCGCGCAAGGCGTGGTCGCTGCTCGTGCAGGGGCTCGACCTGCACGTCGACGCAGCGCGCGCCCTGCTCGACCGCTTCCGTTTCATTCCGGACGCGCGGCTCGACGACCTGATGATTTCGTACGCGACGGACGGCGGCGGTGTCGGCCCGCACTTCGACTCGTACGACGTGTTCCTGCTGCAGGTCGAAGGCCGACGCCGCTGGCGCATCGGCGCGCAGAAGGACCTGTCGCTGCTGCCGGACGTGCCGCTGAAGATCCTCGAGCATTTCGAGCCGAGCGACGAATGGGTGTTGGAGCCGGGCGACATGCTGTACCTGCCGCCGCACATCGCACACGACGGCGTGGCCGAAGGCGAATGCATGACCTGCTCGATCGGATTCCGGGCACCGTCGGCCGGCGAACTCGGCGCACAATTCCTGTACTACCTCGCCGAACGCGGCGGCCTGCGCGACGCGCGCGGCGACGAACTGTACCGCGACCCGAAGCAACCGGCCGTGGACACGCCGGCCGAGCTGCCGCCCGCGATGGTCGAACGCGTCGCCGAGATCGTCAACGCGATTCGCTGGCGCAAGCGCGACGTCGCCGAATTCCTCGGCTGCTATCTGAGCGAGCCCAAATCCAACGTGGTATTCGAGCCGCCGGCACGCGCGCTGTCGGAGGCCGCATTCGTCAAGCAGGCTGCCCGTCGCGGCGTATCTCTCGACAGAAGGGCCACATTGATGTATAACGCGCGCTCGTACTTCATTAATGGCGAAGAGGAACCGCTCGAGCAAGCCGGCGAATGGCTGCCCGAACTGGCCAATCTGCGCCACATGGAGGCGAAACGGTTTGTAACACTATCCCGGGTTCCCTCAATGACAGCCTTACTGCACGAGTGGTATTGTGCGGGCTGGATACGGGTCGGAAGCCGGATTTAGTGGACTACCCCGTATGCCCATGCAGATCAAATTTTGTATGGGAAAGACAACGTATTGACCCCGCATTTGTCGACGGTCGATAGGAAAGTGCATATAATTTCCGCCCAAGCCGTAGGGAAGATTCACGCTCTAGAAGTGCGTCTCCACCAGCGGCCCAGGTCGGTGTTGGAGCACATTACCGGTATTGTTTCGCGCTGTTGCTTACCTTTAACCATAAAAGGACGTGATCATGAAGAAATCCCTCCTCGTAGCTTCCCTGTTGGCTGCTGTTGCACTGGCTGCTTGCAACAAGAGCGCTGATCAAGCTGCTTCGTCGGCTGCTAGCGACGCCGCTGCTGCTGCTTCGTCGGCTGCTTCGGCAGTTGCTGGTGCTGCGAGCGACGCTTCGGCTGCAGCTTCGTCGGCTTCGGCTGCTGCAAGCGACGCAGCTGCTGCTGCGCCGGCATCGGCTGCTTCGGCAGCTCCGGCTTCGGGCGCAAGCCAGTAAGCCTCAGCGTCAGCTGAAAAAAAACCGGCCCGATGGGCCGGTTTTTTTATGCCTGCGGTTTGCGCGCATCGCGCACCGCATCGAAGGCCATTCGGCCCGGGCGCTGACGCGCGCCGCTTCTGCTCTCCCGCTCCGCCGCCTTGCGCTATCCCCCGCTCGCTCAGTCGAGCGCCAGCCAGTCGAAACCCGCGTCCTGCGTCGCCACGACCACCTCGTCGCCATCGGTGCCCAGCACGCCCGCAAACGCCTGGCGGGCCAGTTCGGGACGGTTGTTCTGCTGGCTCAGATGCGCGGCCACCAGATGCCGCAGCCGGCTACGTTCGAGCGAGGCGAGAATGCCGGCCGCCGCATCGTTGCTCAGATGGCCGTGACTGCCGCCGATCCGCGCCTTCAGCGACTGCGGATAGCGGCTTCCGGCGAGCATCGCCGTATCGTGGTTCGATTCGAGCACCAGCGCGTCGCAGCCGCTCAGCACGGTCGTGATGTGCGGCGTGGCCATCCCGACGTCGGTCAGCACGCCGAGCCGGCGGCTACCGTCCATAAAGACGAACTGGAGCGGCTCGCGCGCGTCGTGCGGCACCGTATAAGGGATCACGGCCAGATCGCGGATGGCGGCCGTCTCGTCGCCCCACAGCACGTGCAGATCGACATCGGCCTCGTCCGCGCCCACCGCGCGCGCCGTGCCCCAGCTCATGTAGAGCGGCAGCGAAGCGCGCCGCGCCAGCGTCAACGCGCTGCCGACGTGGTCGCTGTGCTCGTGGGTGATCAGAATCGCATCGAGATCGTCGACGCCGAGATTCAGGCGGCCGAGGCGGCGCTCGACCTCCTTCGCAGAAAAACCGCAGTCGAGCAGCACGCGCGTGGTCGTCGTGCCGCTCGCGACTTCGACGACCAGCGCGTTGCCTTCGCTGCCGCTACCAAGGCTCGCGAAGCGCACGCGCTTAGTTCAGTTGCGCGTGCAACAGCGAAATGATCCGCTGCGCGTCCGACGAATTGTCGATCTGGCCGTTCGCGTCGACCACCGCGACCTGCGTGCCGCCGTTGCCCTGCGCACGCACGTTGACCAGATATTCCTTGCCGGGCTTGGCTGCCGACGGGCCGCCGTAGAACAGCTTGCCGAACAGGCCGTCGCGCTTCAGCTCTTCCATCGTGTTCGCGTAACGAACCGTGTACAGGCCCTTCTCGCGGTCGCGGTTGTCGACGGCGAAGTTGGTCCGGTCGAGTGCCAGACCCACGCGCAGCCATGCGCGATCGAACGATTCGGCGAGTTGCAGCGTCGCGGCGCCGCCGCTCGTGTCGCGGACCTGAGCCGGCGCGGTGGCCGGATGCGCGTCGGCGAGCAGCTGCTTCGCCTGCGCGTCGGTGAGGCCGAACTTCTGCATCAGCTTCGACAGGAACACGGCCTCGAGCACCGGATTGCGCGGCCGCTCTTCCCAGCGCGACGACGTGCCGCCCTGCGGGCCGACCATCATTTCTTCCATCGCGCTGTGCGTGATCGAGATGTCGGTGTTGCCGTCCGGCGTGCGGTTCACGAGCGTGCGGAAGCGATCGCGCGTGCCCGACGAATATGCGAAGTCGATGACCTTGCCGATCGTGCGGCGGAACCAGTCGTCCGGGATGTTGGCGCGATTCTCGGCCCAATCGGTGGCCATGATGCCCGTCGACGGCGCATCGGTCTTCAGCGAGAACCCGTTCTCCTGCCAGAACTCCTTCAGGATCGGCCACAGCTGCTCGGGCGTGCGGCCGTCGACGACGAGCCAGCGGCGATCGCCGTCGCGCTCGATGTGCATGCCGAGCGGGTCCTGCGCGCTCGGGACGCCATCGGTCGCATTGCCGGCAGCCGTCTGCGCCCGCGGCGGCAGCGTGCCGAGGCCCGCATTGCTCGGCGGCGCGACGAACTGCTGCGTGGTCGGCACCGGCTTCAGGTCGCTCGGTACCGCGAGCGGCGGCGCCGAGCCCGTGTTCTTGTAGTTGACCCGGTCGGGAGCCAGATAATCGTTCAGCGTATCGCAGCCGGCGAGCGCACCCAGCGCCAGCGTCATCACCGAGACCTGGATGGCGCGTGAGGAAAAGGCGAAACGTTTCATGAAATCCTTCGTCTTGCTAGAACGCTCGTCAGGAGCGGCGCCGGACGGAGCCGGCCGGTGCGGGTTGATGAGGGGTCGAGCCGGCGGCCGCAGGACGCGGCCGCCCGCGCATCAGGCGAGGACGCCGGCCTCGACGAGGGCCGAACGCACGGCGTCGTGGCAGCGCTCGTCGAGCGGCGTGAGCGGCAGGCGGATGCCGCCCTGCATCTTGCCCATCGCCTGCAGCGCCCATTTCACCGGAATCGGGTTCGCTTCGATGAACAGGTTCTTGTGCAGCGACAGCAGCTTCATGTGCAGCGTGCGCGCCGTCGCCACGTCGCCGGCCAGCGCCGCGCGGCACAGGTCGCTCATCGCACGCGGCGCGACGTTCGCCGTCACCGAGATGTTGCCGTGGCCGCCGAGCAGCATCAGCGCGATCGCGGTCGGGTCGTCGCCGCTGTAGATCGCGAAATCCTTCGGCGCGGCCTTGATCAGGTGGGCGGCACGGTCGATGTTGCCCGTCGCTTCCTTGATGCCGATGATGCCGGGCACCTGCGCGAGGCGCAGCGTCGTCTCGTGCGCCATATCCGCGACCGTGCGGCCCGGCACGTTGTACAGGATCACCGGCAGGTCGACCGCTTCGGCGATCGCCTTGAAGTGCCGGTACATCCCTTCCTGCGTCGGCTTGTTGTAGTACGGCACGACCTGCAGCGTCGCGTCGGCGCCGACCGCCTTCGCCTGCTTGGTCAGCTCGATCGCCTCCGCGGTCGAATTGCCGCCCGCGCCCGCGATGATCGGGATGCGTTTGGCCGCATGCTCGACCGCCGTGCGGATCATCAGCACGTGTTCTTCGACGTTGAGCGTTGCCGACTCGCCGCTCGTGCCGACCACGACCAGCGCATCGGTGCCTTCCTCGATGTGCCAGTCGATCAGTTTGCGGAACGCCGGCAGATCGAGACTGCCGTCTTCGAGCATCGGGGTGACGATCGCGGGGATGCTGCCGCGGATTTGAATGCCGTCTTGGGTGCCGTTAGCCATGAAACGCGATTGATTGATGTACCGGTAAACGTTGAGATTGTAGCGGATTAGCCGCGCAGTTCGTAACGTGGAATTCCCGCCCCTGCCGTCGCGGGTGCGCACTCGCGCACCGCGCAGATGCGCTGAACGAACGCGGCGCGCGGCCCGGCGACGAATCCGTCCTCGTACGCGACCACCCGCAGATGCCCGCGCACGGCGTCCAGCAACTCGCCCGGCGCGAGCAGGAATGCCGGATTGGACGGCTTGCCGACCGTTTCGTTTCCTTGCGCGAAGGTTTCGTAGATCAGCACGCCGCCCGGCGCCACCGCATCGACCAGATGGGGCCAGAGCGGCCGATGCAGGTAATGGGTGACGACCACCGCGGCAAACGACGCGCCGGCCGGCAACGGCCACGGCGCGCCTTCGAGATCGGCTTCGCGCACGTCCACGCCGGGAATCGTGCGCAGCGCCGCGAGCGCGGCAGCATCGCGATCGAGCGCGACGACGGCGTGCCCGCGCGACGCGAACCAGCGCGCGTGGCGGCCGCCGCCCGCGGCGACGTCGAGCACCGCGCCGCCCGCCGGCGCCAGATGCGACCAGCGCGCGACCCAGCCTGACGGCTCGGTCGCGGCGACGTGGCAGCCGGCGGCCGCGATGATGGGTTCGCGCATGCGCTCGACTCAGGTGTACGACAGGCCCATTGCCTCGCGCACGTCGCGCATCGTCTCGACCGCGTGCTTGCGCGCCTTGTCGCAACCGTCCGCGACGATTGCGCGCAGCAGCGACGGATCGTCCATGTACTTCTGCGCACGCTCGAGCATCGGCTGCTGTTCGCGCAGGATGCCTTCGACGACCGGCTGCTTGCAGTCGAGACAGCCGATGCCGGCCGAACGGCAGCCGTTCTGCACCCACTCGTGCGTGGTGGCGTCGGTATAGACCTGATGCAATTGCCACACCGGGCACTTGTCGGGATCGCCCGGATCGGTGCGGCGCACGCGCGCCGGATCGGTCGGCATCGTGCGGACCTTCTTGGTGATGGTCTCCGCATCCTCGCGCAGGCCGATCGTGTTGCCGTACGACTTCGACATCTTCTGGCCGTCGAGGCCCGGCATCCGCGACGCTTCGGTCAGCAGCGCCTGCGGCTCGACGAGGATGATCTTGCGCGCGCCTTCGAGATAGCCGAACAGCCGCTCGCGGTCGCTCATCGACAGGCTCTGCGATTCCTGCAACATCGCGCGCGCCTGCTCGAGCGCCTCGTCGTCGCCTTCCTGCTGGTATGCGTTGCGCAGCTCGTGATAGAGCTTCGCACGCTTGCCGCCCAGCTTCTTCGCCGCCTCGAGCGCCTTCTCCTCGAAGCCCGGCTCGCGGCCGTACAGGTAGTTGAAGCGGCGTGCGATCTCGCGCGTCATCTCGACGTGCGGCACCTGGTCTTCGCCGACCGGCACCAGCGAGCCGCGATACAGCAGGATGTCGGCCGCCATCAGCACCGGGTAACCGAGGAAGCCGTAGGTCGACAGATCCTTGTCCTTCAGCTTCTCCATCTGCTCCTTGTAGGTCGGCACGCGTTCGAGCCAGCCGAGCGGCGTGCTCATGCCGAGCAGCAGCGCGAGCTCGGCATGCTCGGGGACCTTGCTCTGGATGAACAGCGTCGCCTGGGTCGGATCGATGCCGGACGCGAGCCAGTCGATCAGCACGTCCCACACGTTCTTCTCGATGACCTCGGGCGTTTCGTAGTGCGTCGTCAGCGCATGCCAGTCGACCACGCAGAAGAAGCACGGGTACTCGGACTGCAGCTTCACCCAGTTTTTCAGCACGCCGTGGTAGTGGCCGAGGTGCAGCGACCCGGTGGGTCGCATGCCGGAGAAAATACGATCTGGGAACATGGTTGTCGTTAGAAAAGCGAGGCGAAGGGGGACAGGATGGCGCTCAGCACGCCGGCTGCGGCATTCACGAGCGGACGCAGCCAGAAGTTCGTCAGCACGCCGGTCATGACCAGCAGCAGCACGATGATGAAACCGTACGGCTCGATGCGCGACAGCGCGATCGACTGCTTCGGCGGCAGCAGCGCCGCCAGGATGCGGCCGCCGTCGAGCGGCGGCAGCGGAAAGAGGTTCAGCACGCCGAGCACCAGGTTCGCGCTGACGCCCGCATAGGTCATCCGCGTGAAGAACGGCTCGTCGATGCCGGCGGCGGCCAGCACGACGGTCAGCATGCCCCACAGCAGCGCCTGCACGAAATTGCAGGCCGGCCCCGCGAGCGACACCCACAGGCTGCCCCAGCGCGGATTGCGCAGATTGCCGAACGATACCGGCACCGGCTTCGCATAGCCGAACAGGAACGCGCCGCCGGTCAGCACGTACATCGCGAGCGGGATCGCGATCGTGCCGAGCGGATCGATGTGCCGCATCGGATTGAACGACACGCGCCCCATCACGTACGCGGTGTTGTCGCCGAGCAGCCGCGCGGCATAGCCGTGCGCGGCCTCGTGCAGCGTGATCGCGAAGATCACGGGCAGCGCGTAGACGGCGATGGTCTGTATCAGGGAAGCATCCATATCGCGTTATTGTAACAAGCGCGCTCGCGCAAAAATGAATGGCGCTTACGCGGCCGACAACCCGAACGGTTCGAGCGCGCCGCGCCCGGCGCGCACGAGCTGCGGCGCGTCGCCCGTCAGGTCGATCACGGTCGACGGTTCGCGCGGGCACGCGCCGCCGTCGATCACCAGATCGACCTGCTTCTCGAGCCGCGCGCGGATGTCCTCCGGATCGTTGAGCGGCTCGTCGTCGGGCGGCAGGATCAGCGTCGTGCCGAGCAGCGGCTGGCCGAGCGATTCGAGCAGCGCGAGCGTGATCGCGTGATCCGGCACGCGCAGCCCGATCGTCTTGCGCGACGGGTGCGACAGCCGGCGCGGCACCTCCTTCGTCGCCTGCAGGATGAACACGTAAGGGCCCGGCGTCACCGACTTGATCAGCCGGTACTGGCGGTTGTCGACCATCGCGAAATTGGCCAGCTCCGACAGGTCGCGCACGAGCAGCGACAGATGCTGCTTCTCGTCGAGGCCGCGAATCCGGCGCACGCGCTCGACCGCGTCCTTGTCGTCGAGGTGGCACGCGAGCGCGTAGCTCGAATCGGTCGGCATCGCGATCACGCCGCCCTTGCTGACGATGTCGGCGGCCTGCTTGACGAGGCGCGGCTGCGGATTATCGGGATGAATCCTGAAGAACTGGGACATGAAGGCACGTAAAGAGGAAGGAGTCGGAGCGCGCCCGGGCGGCCGCGCGAACGGCGCGCGGCGCGCGGCCGCGCCGCGTCAGAGCCAGCGCTCCCAGACCGGTTTCAGGTCGGACGGCAACGGCGGCAGGCTGCCGAGCTCGACGCGACCTTCGCCCGGTGCGTGGAAATCCGACCCGCTCGACGCCTCGAAGCCGAAGCGGCGCGCGACGTCCGCGTATTCGCGATATTGATCGGGCGTGTGGCTGCCCGTAATGACTTCGATCGCGCGGCCGCCGAGATCGATGAATTCCGCGAAGAAGGCGTCGAACTCGACCGGCGTGTAGCGGTAGCGCCCCGGATGCGCGATCACGGCCTCGCCGCCGGCCGCGCGAATCCACGCGACCGCGTCGGACAGCGTGGCCCAGCGATGCGCGACGAAGCCCGGCTTGCCGTCGCCGAGCAGGCGGTCGAACACGTCCGTCAGCGATTCGGCGTGGCCGTTCTCGACCAGGAAGCGCGCGAAATGGGTGCGCGAGATCAGATCGGGGTTCGATACGTACTTCAGCGCGCCTTCGTAGGCGCCCGGGATGCCGAGCGTCTCGAGCTGCGCGCCGATCGCCCGCGCGCGCGCCGCGCGGCCGTGGCGGGTTTGATAGAGGCCGTCGATGAGCGCCTGGTTCGACGGATCGATGTTCAGCCCGACGATGTGCACCGTGCGCGACGCCCACGTGACCGAAATCTCGACGCCGCTCAGGTAACGCATGCCCAGCGCTTCCGCTTCGCGACGCGCCGCCGCCTGACCGCCGAGCTCGTCGTGGTCGGTCAGCGCCCACAGGGTCACGCCGCCCGCATGGGCGCGGCGCGCGACGTCGGCAGGCGACAGCAACCCGTCGGAAACATTCGAATGGCAGTGGAGATCAGCGTTCATTGTCGGTATGGCAGGTGAAACTTCATTCTACTGCAATGCGGCAATTGCGCTGGCCGCCTGCCCTGCCGCCGACGCCGCCGGCTCACGCGCAGAACGCCTCGATCAGCGCCGCGATCTGCGCCGGCTGGTCGTGATGGACCATGTGGCCGGCATCCTCGACGAGCTTCTCGCGCCAGTCGGCGAATGCGGCGAAGCGCGCCTTGAACTCCGGCAGCGGAATGTCGCCGGCGAGATACGCGAGCGTCGGCGAATTGACGGCCTCGACGTGCAGCACCTTCGCGCGCACCTGCTTCCAGATCGCCATTACCTCGTCGAGCCGGTACAGTTGCGGACCGACCATCTTGTGCGCGGGATCGGCCAGCAGGTGGTACTGGCCATCGTCGCCGCGCTTCGACCAGTGCGCGGCAAGAAACGCGGCGCGACGCGGATCGAGGCGCGGATTCGTCTTGATCAGCCGGGCCGCCACGTCGTCGAGCGACGCGTAAGGACGCAGGACCGGCGGCTCGCGCAGCTCGTCGAGCCAGTTGCGCAGGCGGCGCGGCGCCTGTTCGGCGCGCGCCGGCGCGAGCCCGAAGCCTTCGAGGTCGACCACGCGCCGGACGCGCTCGGGCCGCACGCCCGCATACATGCAGACGACGTTCGCGCCCATGCTGTGCCCGACCAGATTCACTTCGCCGGTCGGCGCGTAGTGATCGACGAGCGCATCGAGGTCGCCCAGGTAGTCGTGGTACCAGTAGTGCCCGCCGCCCTGCCGTGCGACCGGCCAGTCGGACAGGCCGAAGCCGCGCGCATCGGGCGCGATCACCTGCCAGTCGCCCGCCAGCGCCTCGACGACGAACTGGAACGACGCCGCGACGTCCATCCAGCCGTGCAGCATGAACAGCGTCGGCGCATCGGGCCGGCCCCAGCGCCGCACATGCAGCTTGACGCCGCGCACCGTGATGAAATCGGAAACAGAACTCGACATACCCATTGCAACCGCCAAAAAAGAATGATCGTTCGATTATAGCGACGGCGCCTGTTTTCCGGCGTGCCGCTGTCCGGGGCGCCGTCGAGGCGGCGCTCTAGCGGTGCGACCGCATGGGCTGAGAGGCGCGCCCGGTATCGCCCGGCGCCGGCCACCGCCGCGCGGGACGGAACGCGCCGCGTGTCGTGACGACGCGTGCTGGCCTCACGGACATCACGGCGATTTTTCGCAGCGTTCGCCGCCCCCATCGACCGCGCGGCCCGGCTAACCCGCTGCGCTGCCGCTTGCCGCGTCGTGTGCGGCCAGTTCGTCGAGTTCCGCCTGCTCGAAGCCCGCCGTGCGGCGCGCCTCGAAATTGAACGGGCCGCGCAGCCGCGGCGCGTGGTACTGCACGGCGAGTTCGCGGTACGCGCTGACCGGATCGCGGCCGGCTTCGTCGCACAGGTGCCGAAACCAGCGATTGCCGATAGCGACGTGGCCGATTTCGTCGCGCAGGATCACGTCGAGGATCGCGGCGGACGCATCGTCGCCTGCCTGCACGAGCCGTGCGCGGATCGGCGGCGACGCGTCGAGCCCGCGCGCCTCGAGCGTGCGCGGCACCAGCGCCATCCGCGCGAGCACGTCGTCGCGGGTCCGCTCGCACATTTCCCACAGGCCGTTGTGTGCAGGGAAATCGCCGTATGCGTGACCGAACTCGGCGAGCCGCCCGCACAGCAGCGTGAAATGATGGGCCTCTTCCGCGGCGACCTTCAGCCAGTCCGCGTAGAACGCCTGCGGCATCGCGGCGAAGCGCCATACGGCGTCGAGCGCGAGGTTGATCGCATTGAACTCGATGTGGGCGAGCGCGTGCAGCAGCACCGCGCGCCCCGCCGGCGAACGCATGCTGCGCCGCTCGAGCTGACGCGGCTCGACCAGCGGCGGGCGCGCCGGCCGGCCCGGCAGCTCGGCCGGTTCGTCGAAGCGGAGCGCCGGCGCGATCACGGCCAGGCCGGCAAGCCAGGCCCGCTGCAGCTCGCCGACTTGCGCGGCTTTCGCGACCGGCTCGCATACGCGCAGCGCGTCGAGCGCGGCACGGCGCACGCAGACCGGCGCCGTGGCGGATTGGGAAGACTCGATGCTCATCGAACGGGAATCGTCCATGCACGGCGCGAGAGCGCCGGCACGCGACGGTTTACAATAGAGGTTTGTGCCGCGCCGCATCCATCGCGTCGCGCCCGGCACGCCAGACGCGTCATTCTACCGGCGCCCATCATCGAAGAGACCAGGAGACTCCGTGACGATCTACAAACTGGGCGATACGGCCCCGACGATCCACGAAAGCGTGTTCGTCGCCGATACGGCGGCCATCATCGGCAAGGTCGTGCTCGAGCAGAACGCGAGCGTGTGGTTCGGCGCGACGATTCGCGGCGACAACGAGACGATCACCGTCGGCGCCGGCAGCAATGTCCAGGAAGGTGCGGTCCTGCATACGGACCCCGGTTTCCCGCTGACGATCGCCGAGAACGTGACGATCGGACATCAGGCGATGCTGCACGGCTGCACGGTCGGCGAAGGTTCGCTGATCGGGATTCAGGCGGTGGTCTTGAATGGTGCGGTGATCGGCCGCAACTGTCTGGTCGGTGCCGGCGCGGTCGTGACGGAAGGCAAGACGTTCCCGGACAACTCGCTGATTCTCGGCGCACCGGCGAAAGTCGTGCGCGAGCTGTCGGCAGACGACATCGCGCGGTTGCGCGCCAATGCGAAGACGTACGTCGAGCGCCGTGCGCATTTCAAGGAGCAACTCGTGCGGATCGGCTGATCCGCGCGGATTTCAAGGAACCAGAGTGAGCGACCAGTTACAGAAATTCATGTTCAATTCGGCACCCGTGCGCGGCGAGATCGTGTCGCTGCGCAACACCTGGCAGGAGGTGCTGACCCGCCGTGACTACCCCGCCCCGGTGCGCACGGTGCTCGGCGAGATGATGGCCGCGTGTGCGCTGCTGTCCGCGAACCTGAAATTTCACGGCACCCTGATCATGCAGATCTTCGGCGACGGGCCGGTCCAGATGCTGGTCGTCCAGTGCAGCTCGGACCTGTCGATGCGCGCCACGGCCAAGTTCGCCGGCGAAGCCAGTACGATCGGCGACGACCTGGCGTTCGCGTCGCTCGTCAACGCGAGCGGCCATGGCCGTTGCGTGATCACGCTCGACCCGGCCGACAAGCTGCCGGGCCAGCAGCCGTACCAGGGCATCGTGCCGCTGAACGGCGTCGACGGCCCGCTCGAATCGGTGTCGCAGGTGCTCGAGCACTACATGCACCATTCGGAGCAGCTCGACACGCGCCTGTGGCTCGCGGCCGATCGCGACCGCGCGGTCGGCATGCTGCTGCAGAAGCTGCCGGGCGACGGCGGCATCGTGCCGCGCAATGCCGAGACCGACGCCGACACGTGGGAGCGCGTCTGTACGCTCGGCGGCACGATGTCGGCGAAGGAGCTGCTCGAAGTCGAGCCGGAGGTCGTGTTCCGGCGCCTCTTCTGGCAGGAGAACGTGCAGCACTTCGAGCCGGCCGGCACGCGCTTCCAGTGCACGTGTTCGCGCGAAAAGGTCGGTGCGATGCTGCGCATGCTGGGCCGCGACGAAGTCGACAGCGTGATCGTCGAGCGCGGCCACGTCGAAATCCACTGCGAGTTCTGCAACCAGCGCTACGAATTCGATCCGGTCGACGTCGCGCAGCTGTTCGCCGCGCCGGAACTCGGGACGGGCATCACGCCCGCGACCGAACAGCGCCACTGAGCCTGCAGCCTCGCGTCCCGACTCGCGAGTGCGACGTCGGCGCGGGCGCATAATGGAGGCACTCGCAACACGGGGCCGGCGCCGACGCATCACCGGCCCGGCCTCAGTCACAAGCCGCTTGCCGCGGGCCTTGCCCGCGTCCGGCGCGCCGCTGGAGAAACCCATGCATCAAACCTTCCGCACGCTCCTTCTGACCGGCATCGCCGCCGGCACGCTGGCACTCGCCGGCTGCGCGGTGCAGCCGCCTTCGTCGACGATCCTGAGCCGTCTGCCCGAACCGGGCGCAGCCGGCGGCCAGCCGCCGACCTTGTCGAGCGCCGAGCGCAAGCGCTACGACGAGATCGATCGGCAGGCGATGCGCGAACAGCACGAAGCGATGGCGGCCGAAGCCGCGGCGCGTGCGTGGGCGAATTACACGCCGCCGCCGGTGAACTTCTACGGCGGCTATTCGAGCGGCGGCTGGGGAAACCGGTGGGGCACCGGCGTGACCTACGGCTATCCGGGCTGGTGGTGGTGACACCCGAGCGCGGCGGCGGCTTCGATTGAAAACTGTCGGGAAATAAAAAAGCGCGGTATTTCCCGCGCTTTTTCAATGATTCGGATGCCCGCAGCGCTCAGTGATGAGCGCCCTTCTTCTCGCCACCGTGATGTCGTGACGGCCGCGCGATCGACTGCGGATTCGGTACGACGCGCACCGGCGCCGAGGACACCGCGCCGCGCGTCGACGTGCTCGACGGCGTGTTGTTGAGCGGCAAGGCCGGCGCGTTCGGCGACACGAACTGCACGAACACCTCGCCGTCCTTCACCATCCCCATCTCGTAGCGCGCACGCTCCTCGATGGCCGCGGTGCCGCTCTGCAGATCCTGCACCTCACCGGCGATCCGCTCGTTGCGCAGCTTCTCGTCCGCGTTCTTCTGCAGCTGGTCGCCGAGCTGCTGGCGCAGTTCGTGCACCCGCAGCCAGCCGCCGTGTCCCCACCATAGGGGGTACTGAATGAGCGCCAGCAAGGCAATCAGGACGACAGTGACAAGCCGCATGTAAGAGACGCAGATATAAGAAGCGCCGCTCAGCGCATGTGCACAGAGCGGCGTCGAGATGACGAACCCGATAGTAGCGCGTTAGCGCAGGTTATAGAAAGCCGATTTGCCCGGGTAGCTGGCGATGTCGCCGAGGTCTTCCTCGATACGCAGCAGCTGGTTGTACTTCGAGATGCGATCGCTGCGCGACAGCGAACCCGTCTTGATCTGACCGGCGTTCAGGCCGACCGCGATGTCCGCGATCGTCGAGTCTTCCGTTTCGCCCGAGCGGTGCGAAATCACGGCCGTATAGCCCGCGCGCTTCGCCATTTCGATCGCCGCGAACGTTTCGGTCAGCGTACCGATCTGGTTGATCTTGATGAGGATCGAGTTCGCGATGCCCTTCTCGATGCCTTCCTTCAGGATGCGCGTGTTCGTGACGAACAGGTCGTCGCCGACCAGCTGGACCTTCTTGCCGAGGCGTTCGGTCAGCAGCTTCCAGCCGTCCCAGTCGCCTTCGTGCATGCCGTCCTCGATCGACACGATCGGGAACTTGTCGGCCAGCGTCGCGAGGTAGTCGGTGAATTCGGCCGACGACAGTTGCAGGCCTTCGCCCGCGAGCTGGTACTTGCCGTCGTGATAGAACTCCGATGCCGCGCAGTCGAGCGCGAGCAGCACGTCTTCGCCCGCACGGTAGCCGGCCTTTTCGATCGCCTGCAGGATCGTCGACAGGCACTCGTCGTTGCTGCCGAAGTTCGGCGCGAAGCCGCCTTCGTCGCCGACTGCCGTGCTCATGCCGCGGTCGCTCAGGATCTTCTTCAGCGCGTGGAACACTTCCGCGCCGCAACGCAGCGCTTCGCGGAACGTCGGCTGGCTGACCGGCACGATCATGAATTCCTGGATGTCCAGGCTGTTGTTCGCGTGCGCGCCGCCGTTCACGATGTTCATCATCGGCACCGGCAGCTGCATCGCGCCCGAGCCGCCGAAGTAGCGGTACAGCGGCAGGCCGGCTTCTTCGGCCGCTGCCTTCGCGACGGCCATCGACACGGCCAGCATCGCGTTCGCGCCGAGGCGCGACTTGTTGTCGGTGCCGTCCAGCTCGAGCAGCGTCTTGTCGAGGAACGCCTGTTCCGACGCGTCGAGGCCCATGATGGCTTCGGAGATTTCGGTGTTGATGTGCTCGACTGCCTTCAGCACGCCCTTGCCGTTGTAGCGGCCGGCTTCGCCGTCACGCAGTTCGATCGCTTCGCGCGAGCCGGTGGACGCGCCCGACGGCACCGCCGCGCGGCCCATCGTGCCCGATTCGAGCAGCACGTCGCATTCGACGGTGGGGTTGCCGCGCGAATCCAGAATCTCGCGGCCGATGATATCTACGATTGCACTCATGGGTTTCCTCTGAGAATGACGATGGATTCTTCAAGCTGCGACGGCACGCGTGCCGAACCTGCTGTCGCTACAGACGCGCAAAGCCGCCGCAAGGTTCATTCGGTCTTAGTTGAAATCGTTTTCCAGCAGCGGATTGCGCTTCACCGCCTGGTCGAGCGTGACGAGCGTCTCGAGCAGCGCGCCCATCCGGTGCAGCGGCACCGCGTTCGGGCCGTCGGACTTCGCTTCGGCCGGATTCGGATGCGTTTCCATGAACAGGCCGGCGACGCCCGTGGCGACCGCGGCGCGCGCGAGCACCGGCACGAATTCGCGCTGACCGCCCGAGCTCGTGCCCTGCCCGCCCGGCAGCTGCACCGAGTGCGTCGCGTCGAACACGACCGGCGCATTCGTTTCGCGCATGATCGCGAGCGAGCGCATGTCGGACACGAGGTTGTTGTAGCCGAACGAGACGCCGCGCTCGCACGCCATGAAGCGGTCTTCCGACAGACCGGCTTCGCGTGCGGCGTCGCGCGCCTTGTCGATCACGTTCTTCATGTCGTGCGGCGCGAGGAACTGGCCTTTCTTGATGTTGACCGGCTTGCCCGAGCGCGCGCACGCGTGGATGAAGTCGGTCTGGCGGCACAGGAACGCGGGCGTCTGCAGCACGTCGACGACCGACGCGACCTGCTCGATCTCGTCGATCGAATGCACGTCGGTCAGCACCGGCAGGCCGAGCTGGCGCTTCACCTCGCCGAGGATGCGCAGCCCCTCGTCCATTCCGAGGCCGCGAAACGACTTGCCCGAGCTGCGGTTCGCCTTGTCGTAGGACGACTTGTAGATGAACGGAACGTTCAGCTTCGCGCAGATTTCCTTCAGGCGGCCCGCGGTGTCGATCGTCATCTGCTCCGATTCGACGACGCAGGTACCCGCGATCAGGAAGAAGGGCTGGTCGAGGCCGACCTCGAAATCGCACAGCTTCATGCTTCTGCTCCGCGCGCTTGCTTGTTGGCGAGCGCCGCTTCGACGAACGACTTGAACAGCGGATGACCGTCACGCGGCGTCGACGTGAATTCCGGGTGGAACTGGACGCCGACGAACCACGGGTGCATCGAACGCGGCAGTTCCATCATCTCCGGCAGATCCTCGCTCGGGGTACGGGCGCTGATGATAAGGCCGCCGGCTTCGAGCTGGGGCACGAAGCGGTTATTGACTTCATAACGGTGGCGATGGCGCTCGTTCACGTCCTTGCCGTAGATCTCTTCGGCCATCGTGCCGGGCTTGATCGGGCAGCGTTGCGAGCCGAGCCGCATCGTGCCGCCGAGATCGGACGACTCGGTGCGCGTCTCGACCTTGCCTTCGCGGTCGTACCACTCGGTGATCAGCGCGACCACGCGTTCCGGCGTGTCCGGATCGAACTCCGTGCTGTTCGCCTGCTTCAGGCCGACGACGTCGCGTGCGAACTCGATCACCGCGAGCTGCATGCCGAGGCAGATGCCGAGATACGGCACTTTCGCCTCGCGCGCATAGCGGATCGCCGCGATCTTGCCTTCCGTGCCGCGACGGCCGAAGCCGCCCGGCACCAGCACGGCGTCGAGATGCTTCAGGCTGTCGACACCGTTCGACTCGATCTCTTCGGAGTCGATGTACTCGATGTTGACCTTCGTCGACGTGTGCAGCGACGCGTGGCGCAGCGCCTCGATCAGCGACTTGTACGACTCCGTCAGATCGACGTACTTGCCGACCATGCCGATCGTCACTTCGTGCTTCGGATGCTCGAGCTTCTCGACGAGCTCCGACCACATGCTGAGGTCGGCTTCCTTCGGCGACAGCTTCAGTTCGTCGCAGATGATCCGGTCGAGGCCCTGGTCGTGCAGCATCTGCGGAATCTTGTAGATGCTGTCGGCATCCCACACCGAAATCACCGCGTCTTCCGGCACGTTCGAGAACATCGAGATCTTCTTCGACTCGTCGTCGGGAATGCGGCGGTCCGCACGGCACAGCAGCACGTGCGGCAGGATGCCGATCTCGCGCAGCTTCTGCACGCTGTGCTGGGTCGGCTTCGTCTTCAGCTCGCCGGCCGTCGCGACGTACGGCACGAGCGTCAGGTGCACGAAACATGCGCTGTTGCGGCCGAGGCGCAGGCTCATCTGGCGCGCAGCCTCGAGGAACGGCAGCGATTCGATGTCGCCGACCGTGCCGCCGATCTCGACGATCGCGACGTCCGGCTCGCCGCAGGTGGCCGATGCCGCGCCGCGCTCGATGAATGCCTGGATTTCGTTCGTGATGTGCGGGATCACCTGCACGGTCTTGCCGAGATAATCGCCACGGCGCTCCTTGCGGATCACCGATTCGTAGATCTGGCCCGTCGTGAAGTTGTTGGCCTTGCGCATCTTCGTGCTGATGAAGCGCTCATAGTGGCCGAGGTCGAGGTCCGTCTCCGCACCGTCTTCCGTCACGAACACTTCGCCGTGCTGAAACGGGCTCATCGTGCCGGGGTCGACGTTGATGTAGGGATCGAGTTTGAGGAGGGTGACTTTCAGACCGCGCGATTCGAGGATCGCGGCGAGGGAGGCGGCGGCAATACCCTTGCCGAGGGAAGAAACTACGCCGCCGGTGACGAAAACATATTTGGTCATCGCTGAATGCTCGCGGGAAAAACGGATTATACCGTAAAGCCCGCCCTTCTCTCAGCAATTGACGTGATGATCGCGCCCTTTCGCGCAGTGCCGCGCCAGCCGTGCGCGGCCGGGCGAAACGACCGGCCGGCCGGTGCGGCGGCGCCTTGCGCGGCGCGGCGGACGCCGCGTCAGCCCCGCTGCACGAGCGCCGCGCGATCGCGCGGCCCGTCGCCCTCCGCCGCTTTCAGCGAATTCAGCATCCGCTGCAATGCGCGGGCCGTCTCGATCGGCCGCTCCATCGGGAACAGATGGCTGCCCTCGAGCCACTCGATGCGCCCGTGCGCGGCCCGGTGCGTCGCATCGAGGCCGACCTGGCGCACTTCGCGCGAGCGCGTGCCGGCGAGAAAGCCGACCGGCACCGGCGCGCCGTGCGCGAGCCGCGGACCGAGCGTGTGCGGCAGCGTGCGGTAGATCAGGTATTCGACCTGGCGGTCGAACGCGAGCGTGCGCGCGCCGTCGGCGCCGGCCTGCGGAATGCCGTAGTCGATGTAGTCGGACAGCATGCGCTCGTCCCAGCGCGCGAACGCGGGCTTCTCGCGAAAGTGCCGCCACGCTTCGTCGCGGCTCGCCCAGTGCGTGCGCCGCTTGCGCGTCGCGGCCGCCGGCGACAGCCGCTCGTCGAGCCCGGCCCATTGGCTCGCGCGCAGCGCACCGGCGCGCCATCCCGCGATGATCGGCGAATCGATCATCACGACGCCGCGCACCCAGTGCGGTTTCTTCAGCGCGGCCATCAGCGACAGGTAGCCGCCGAGCGAATGGCCGACGAGCCACACCGGGCGCTCGTAGCGGCGGCCGATGTCGTCGAGCAACTGATCGACCAGATGCGGCCAGTCGCGCGTCACCGGATAGCGGCGGTCATGACCGATGCGCTCGATGTAACGCAGCTCGTAATCGTCTGCCAGCTCGGCGAAGATGGTCCGGTACGTCGATGCCGGAAAGCCGTTCGCATGCGAGAAGTGGAGGATGTCCTTCAAATGCCGATGTCTCCTGTGTCGGCACGCGCCACGCGTCGCACCGTTATCGCGCCCCGTGCCAGCGCCGTCGGCGCTGGCGCACCCGATGCGGCCTGTTTTTGCTCGACGCTTCGGTGCGGCGCTCACCGATCCATCCAGTAACGTCGCCGCGCCTCGCGATACCGTTCGAACGTGAAACCCCCGTTCGACGGCGCGACGTCGAACCGCACGGCGCCGTCGCGATCGGTGCGCGGCAGCGGGATTGCGCGCGCCTCGTAGCGGGCAAGGACCGAGCGGTGCGGATGCCCGAAGCGATTGCGATAGCCTACAGGAAATACCGCGACGCGCGGCTCGACCGAATCGAGGAAAGGCTCGACCGACGATGTGCGGCTGCCGTGGTGCGGAACGACGAGGATTTGCGCGGCGAGCGCGTCGCGCGAGCCGGCGACGAGCCGGCGTTCGGCGCGTGCGTCGAGGTCGCCGGTCAAGAGCGCCGACGTGCCGGCCGCGTCGATGCGCAGCACGCATGACTGCTCGTTCGACCGGCCCGATGCGATGCTGGACGGCCACAACATCGTGAACACGACGCCGTCCCAGGTCCACCGCTGGCCGGCCGCGCAGGGCACGCGATCGGTGACGCCGGCCGCCTGCGCATCGCGCCACAGCCGGTGTTGCGGCACGATGCCGGCGAGCAGTTGGCGAACCTCCGTGCCGGCATAGACGGCCGCCGCGCCGCCCGCATGATCGGCGTCCCCATGACTGAGGACGAGCGTATCGACGACGCGGATGCCGCGTGCGCGCAATGCCGGCACGACGATCCGCGTGCCGGCATGGGTCGACTCGGGCCCGGGCCCCGCATCGAACAGCAGCGTTCGCCGGGCGGTCTCGACCAGCACCGACTCGCCCTGCCCGACGTCGAGCACGGTCAGTCGGAAGCCGCCGGGCGGCGGCGCATCGGGGGCCGACGCGACGAGCGGCAGCCATGTGATCGGCGCGGCCCAGCGCAGTGGCCAGCCGCGCGGCATCAGCGCCCACGCTGCGCCCATGCACGCGAGCGCGAGCACCGGCCAGTCGGGTATGCGCAGCCAGAACACGCCGGCCGGCCAGTCGGCGAGATGGCGGAGCAGCGTCATCATCGGTCCGAGCGCCGCATGCGCGAGCCGGAATGCGTACGCGTCGAGCGGCGCCGGCAGCGCGACGCCGGCCAGCACGAGCGGCGTCACGACGGAGCTCACCCACGGAATCGCGAATGCGTTGCTGAACGGCCCCGATACCGACATCTGCGCGAACCACGCGGCGGTCAACGGCGCGAGGCCGATCGTCACCGCGTACTGCACGCGGGTCGCGTCCGCGAGCCGCTGCGCTGCACGCTTGCACCATGCGTGAAGCACGCGCCGACGATCCTGCGCAACGCGCTGCTGCGTCGCGTCGCTGCTGCCGTCGCCAGCGCCGTCGTCAGCGCGTTCGATTTCCGGCGTCGCTCGCCAGCCCGCGACGGTCAGCAGGATCGCGGCGACCGCTCCGAACGACAGCCAGAAGCCAGCCGACAGCACGGCCCATGGATCGACCAGCAGCACGCCGCCGAGGGCCGCGCACAACACCGCGGATGTCGGCGCGCTGCGCCCGGCGAGATAGGCTACCGCTGCGGTTGCGATCATCCACCAGGCGCGCTGCGCGGGCACGTTGAAGCCGGCCAGCGCCGCATAGCCGCCGGCGGCCGCGAGCGATGCCAGCGAGGCCGCGTAAGGCGCCGGCACCGCCAGCGTAACGGCGCGCCGGCGCCAGCGCAGACGCCGCCACACGAGCGACGCGATCCCGCCCGCGAGCGCGCCGACGAAGCCGACGTGCAGCCCCGAGATCGCGACCAGATGACTCGTGCCGGTATTGCGCAGCACGCGCCAGTCGTCGTCGCCGATCGCGGCTTGATCGCCGACCGCGAGCGCGGTAATGATGCCGCGATGGCGCGCTTCGTCGCCGAGCGCATCTCCGATGCGCATGCGCAGCGTGTCGCGCATCCGGTCAATCGAAGCAAGCCATCCCGATGCTCGCTCGTCGAGCAAGATTGCGCGCTCGGGCGCGACGACGTAGCCGATCGCGCGAATGCCGGCGGCAAGCCACGCGGCCTCGCTGTCGCGCACACCGGGATTGGCCTCCGCATGCGGCCGCTTCATGCGCGCGACGAGCCGCCAGCGCTGCCCGCCGTGCAACGCGGGCAGCGTGCCGCGCGCTGCGGGCTCACCGTAGCTGCGCCACGACAAGCGGATCAGCGGCGCGAAGCGGGCCAGCGCCGCATCGTTCGACTCGACCGCGAGCAGCAGCCGCGCACCGGTTTCGTCGATGGCCGGCAAGCCGCGGATCACGCCCGTGACGACGATGTCCCGCCCTTCCCACTCAACGGGCAAACCGTCCCGCAGCCGCCATTCGGCGCGGGCGGCCGCATAGCCGAAGCCGACTGCAGACGCGATGCACGCACAAAGCACCCAACGGAGCGCGACGAGCGGGCGGCTCCGAGCGCACCGCGCCGACCCGACGTACGCCGCCCCGCATACGGCCACCATGATCGCCGCGCCGGCCCAGCCGCCCGCCCCCGGCAACGCCGCCTGCCGCTGCAGCACGACGACGCCGAGCGCGAACGCGATCCACCACACGCGCATCGCGCCTCCTTCGTCCATCCGGCGCCGCCGTCATCGGCGCGCGCACCACGTGACGACGATTATGCGGACGAAAGTGCGAGGCGCGGCAGCGCGGCGAGCGCGTTGGCCGTTGTGGATAGGGACAGCGCGTGGGGGTCGAGGCCGCGCAGTTCGGCGAGCACGGCGCCGATGCGCGGCACCTGGTCGGGCGTATTGCGCGACTTGTACGCCCATTCGGGCGCGATGTCGGGCGCGTCGGTCTCGACGACGATCGCATCGAGCGGCAGCTGCGCCGCGAGCCGGCGGATCTGCAACGCGCGCCCGAACGTCACGTTGCCGCCGAAACCGAGATGCAGCCCCTGGGCGAGATACGCATCGGCCTGCTGGAAGCTGCCGTTGAATGCATGCGCGATGCCGCGCCGCACGCCGAAACGGCGCAGCCCGGCCAGCACGCGATCCTGCGACTTGCGCACGTGGCACAGCACCGGCAGATCGAATTCGCGCGCGAGCCTGAGCTGCCCCTGATAGAAGAATTGCTGCCGTTCTTCGTCGAGCCCCGGCACGAAGTAGTCGAGGCCGATCTCGCCGATCGCGACGAAGCGCGGATCGTCGACGCTCGCCTCGATCTCCATGCGCAGCCGGTCGAGATCCGCGTCGCGCGCGTGCGGCGTGAACAGCGGGTGGATGCCGAGCGCATAGACGGCGCCCGGCGTGCGCTGCGCAAGCTCGCGCACGGTCGTGAAATTGTCGCGCCCGACGCTCGGGATCACGATGCGCGACACGCCGGCCGCGCACGCCGCCTGCGCGACGGCGTCGCGATCGGCATCGAATTCGCCGGCATCGAGATGGCAATGCGTATCGATCCACATGGCTAGCTTCCCTCCTCCGTCGCGACGCGTCGCCCGGCCGCGCATGCGGCGCGAGCGTGCGCTCACGCCGGCTGCGCCGGCTCCTCGTGCAGCACGCCGTCGCGCAAGCGCATGATGCGGTCGCAACGCGCGGCGAGCTCCGGATCGTGCGTGACGATCACGAAGCTGGTTTCGAGCGTCTCGGACAATTCGAGCATCAGGTTGAACACCGTGTCGGCCGTCGCGCCGTCGAGGTTGCCGGTCGGTTCGTCGGCGAGTACGCAGGCCGGCTTCGTCACCAGCGCGCGCGCGATCGCGACACGCTGCCGCTCGCCGCCGGACAGCTCGCCCGGCCGATGCTTCGCACGCGGGCCGAGCCCGACGCGCTCGAGCATCGCCTGTGCCTGCGCGCGCGCGTCCTCGGTGGTCATCCGGCGAATGCGCAGCGGCATCGCGACGTTGTCCAGCGCCGTGAACTCCGGCAGCAGATGGTGGAACTGGTAGACGAACCCCAGCGCGCGATTGCGCAGGTCGTTGCGCTCGCGCTCGGCGAGCTGCGTAAACGGCTTGCCGAGCAGCGACACTTCGCCGGCGCTCGGCTCGTCGAGGCCGCCCAGCACGTGCAGCAGCGTGCTCTTGCCGGAGCCCGACGCGCCGACGACCGCGAGCTTCTCGCCGCGCCGCACCGTCAGCTCGGTGTTGTTGAGCACCTGCACGTTGAAGCCGCCCTGCACGAACGCCTTCGTGATCCCGCGCGCCTGAAGCACGTATTCCTGCATACCAGCCGAATCCTGTCTGATGGGTTGTCGTGAATCCGCGAATGCGGTCGCGCGGTCATTCATAGCGCAGCGCCTCCGCCGGCTTCACCTTCGCGCCGCGCCAGCTCGGGTACAGCGTCGCGACGGCCGACAGCACGAACGCGATCAGCCCGATCTTGATCACGTCGCCGGCGACGAGTTCGGACGGCAGCTCGCTGATGAAGTACACCGACGGCGGCAGGAACTGCACGCCGAACAGATGCTCGATCATCGGGATCAGCCACGGAATGCTCCATGCGATCAGGCAGCCGAGCGCGACGCCCGACGCGGTGCCGACGAAGCCGATCGTCACGCCCTGCACGACAAAGATCTTCATGATCGAGCTTGGCTGCGCGCCGAGCGTGCGCAGGATCGCGATGTCGGCCTGCTTGTTGGTCACCGTCATCACGAGCGACGACACGAGGTTGAACGCGGCCACCGCGATGATCAGCGTGAGGATGATGAACATCATCCGCTTCTCGATCTGCACGGCCGAGAACCAGGTCTTGTTCTGCTGCGTCCAGTCGCGGATGTAGAGGCTGCCCGACAACGTGTGCGACAGCTCGACCGCGACCTGCGGCGCCTTCTGCATGTCGCTGAGCCGCAGCCGCACGCCGGTCGGCGCGCTCATCCGGAACAGCGCCTCGGCGTCGCGGATGTCGATCATCGCGAGCGTGCTGTCGTATTCGTAATGGCCCGATTCGAACACGCCGACGACCGTGAACTGCTTGAGCCGCGGCATCATCCCGGCCGGCGTGATCGTGCCCTCCGGCGCGACCAGCGTGACCTTGTCACCGACCGTCACGCCGAGATTGCCGGCGAGCGCATCGCCGAGCACGATGCCGAACTGGCCGGGCACCAGCGCGTCGAGGCGGCCGGCCTTCATGTCCTTGCCGATGTCGGACACCTGCGGCTCGAGCGACGGCTCGACGCCGCGTAGCATCACGCCGCTCACCGCGTCCTGGCGCGTGAGCAGCGCCTGCGCGTCGACGTACGGCGCCGCGCCGATCACCGACGGATTGCGCCGCGCCTCCTGCGCCGTGAGTTGCCAGTCCGGCATCGAGCCGGTCGGCGAAAACACCTCGACGTGCGCGAGCACCGACAGCATGCGGTCGCGCACCTCCTTCTGGAAGCCGTTCATCACGGACAGCACGACGATCAGCGCCGCGACGCCAAGCGCGATCCCGAGCATCGATACGAGCGCGATGAAGGAAATGAAGCCGTTGCCGGTCGTGCGTTTGCCGGCGCGCGTATAGCGCCAGCCGATCTGCCATTCGTACGGAAGTTTCAAGCGAATCCTTTCTGCTGGTTACGGCGGGTTCTGCGGGTGACGGCGGGGACGGGCAACGATCCGGCGCGGTGCGCTGCGGCGACGGCCAGCCGGCCGCCGCAAGCGCGACCGCGGCGGCAGCCGCCGCGCGATCGGGCCCGATCGCGCCGGCCCGAACCTCGGTTCGAACCCTGAGCCGGCCCGATCACGCGCGCAGTTTGCCATACAATGCGCAGCATCATGCACGACCGACGCCTCCATTTTCTCGTTCCGTTCGCGCTGCCGTCAGCGGCCGATGCGGCCTCGTCCCTGCACACGCTGGACAGTCCCGCGCTCGAAAAGTTGCTCGCCCGCGCGAGCGTCGTCGAGCGCGTGGCCGGCGAGGACTTCCAGCGCACGCTGCCGCACGAGCGCTGGCTCGCCCGCCGCTTCGGCGCGACCCACGGCAACGCGGCCGACGAGGCGCCGCTCGCCCCGTACATGCTGCTGGCCGACGGCGGCGACCCAGGCGCGCTCGCGTGGGCGTGCGTCGAACCCGTGCACGTCGAAATCGCGCACGATCACCTGGTGCTCGTCGATCCGGCGAGCCTCGCGCTCGACGAAGGCGACGCGGCCGCCCTGCTCGCGGTCGCGCGGCCGCTGATCGAGGAACTCGGCGTGCGGCTCGAAGCGCCGCAGCCGGCGCGCTGGTATCTGTCGAGCGAGCAGCTCGCACGCCTTGCCGGCGCCGCGCCGCTGCGCGCGAGCGGCCGCAACATCGAGATCTGGCTGCCGCACGAGGCGCACACCGGCGAGCGGTCGCGGATGTGGATGAAGCTGCAGAACGAAGTCCAGATGGCGTGGTTCCAGCATCCCGTCAACGAAGCGCGCGAAGCGCGCGGCTTGCCGGCCGTCAATTCGATCTGGTTCCATGCGCAGGGCACGCTCAAGCCGGTCGGCAAGCCGTTCGGGCGCGTGCTGTCGGCATCGCCCGCGGCACTTGGCCTTGCGCGCGCCGCGCAGGCCGAGACCGGCGCCGTGCCGAGCGCCTTCGGCGCGCTGCCCGCCGCGGCCGGTGCGACGCTCGTCGAGCTGCCGTCGCTGTCCGCGCCGTACATCGAACAGGACTGGGCACGCTGGCACGACGCGCTCGCCGTGCTCGAGCGCGACTGGTTCGCACCGTCGCTCGCCGCGCTGCAGAACGGCGAGCTGGCCGGCGTCGAATTCACGCTGTGCGGCGACACGAGCTCCGTCACGCTGCACGCGACGCGCGGCGACCTGCGCAAGTTCTGGCGCCGCCGCGCGCTGGCGTCCCTGTTCGAATGACCGCATCCGTATGACCCGCATCGTTACCCGCCCCGTCGCCCCCGCCGACGCCGCCGCGCTCGCGCGCCACGGCCTGCACCCCGTACTCGCGCGCCTGTACGCGTCGCGCGGCGTGCAGTCGCCGACCGACATCGAGACCGCGCTCGCACGCCTCGTCCCGCCCACCGACCTCAAAGGCTGCGCCGACGCCGCCGCGCTGCTCGCCGACGCGATCGCCGAGCGGCGACGCCTGCTGGTCGTCGCCGACTACGACTGCGACGGCGCGACCGCCTGCGCGGTCGCGGTGCGCGGCCTGCGCATGTTCGGCGCGCAGATCGACTACCTCGTGCCGAACCGCTTCGAATACGGCTACGGGCTCACGCCGGAGATCGTCGAGCTGGCGGCGGCGCGCAAGCCGGACCTGCTGATCACCGTCGACAACGGCATCGCGAGCGTCGCCGGCGTCGAAGCCGCGAACGCGCGCGGCATCGACGTGCTGGTGACCGACCACCATCTGCCCGGCGACGCGCTGCCCGCCGCGCGCGCGATCGTCAACCCGAACCAGCCGGGCTGTGCGTTCCCGAGCAAGCACATCGCCGGCGTCGGCGTGATGTTCTACGTGCTGCTCGCGCTGCGCGCGGAGCTGCGCCGGCGCGGCGCGTTCGCCAGCAAGGACGCGGAGCCGCGCCTCGACGGGCTGCTCGATCTGGTCGCGCTCGGCACCGTCGCCGACGTGGTGCGGCTCGACGGCAACAACCGCGTGCTGGTCGCGCAGGGGCTGCACCGGATCCGCAACGGCCGCATGCAGCCGGGCATCGCCGCGCTGTTCCGCGCCGCGGGCCGCGACGCGCGCACCGCCTCGGGCTTCGATCTCGGCTTCGGCGTCGGGCCGCGCCTGAACGCGGCCGGACGGCTCTCCGACATGTCGCTCGGGATCGAATGCCTGATCACCGACGACATCGGCCGCGCATGGGAGCTCGCGCAGCAGCTCGACGCGATGAACCGCGAGCGCCGCGAAATCGAGGCCGGCATGCAGCAGCAGGCGCTCGCCGATCTCGCCGACGTCGATCCCGCCGACGCGTGCACCATCACGCTGTTCAACCCCGCATGGCACCAGGGCGTGATCGGCATCGTCGCCGGGCGGCTCAAGGAGAAATTCCACCGCCCGTCGTTCACGTTCGCGCATGCGGACGAAAGCGGCACGCGCGTGAAGGGCTCGGGACGGTCGATTGCCGGTTTCCATCTGCGCGACGCGCTCGACCTCGTCTCGAAGCGCGAGCCGGACCTGATCGTCGCATTCGGCGGTCATGCGATGGCCGCGGGCCTCACGCTCGACACCGCCAACGTGCCGCGCTTCGCGGCCGCGTTCGAGGCCGTCGCACGCGAGTGGCTGTCCGACGACGCGCTGGCGCGCGTGATCGAGACCGACGGCGAGCTCGAGGACGCCTATTTCACGCCGCAGTTCGTCGGGCTGCTCGACGAGGCCGTCTGGGGCCAGGGCTTTCCGGCCCCGCTTTTCTCCGGCGAGTTCGACGTCGTGTCGCAATCGCTCGTGAAGGAAAAGCACCTGAAGCTGCAGCTGGCGCGCGGCCGGCAGCGTTTCAACGCGATCTGGTTCAACCACACCGAGCCGCTGCCGGCGAGCGCGCTGATCGCGTACCGGCTGGTCGCCGACACGTGGAACGGCGTGACGCGCGTGCAGCTCGTCGTCGAGCACGCGGCCGGCTGAACGGCGGCCGCGCGCCATCCCGCCGGCCGCGCGTGCGGCGCGCGGCAACGGGCCGCCGCACGCATGCAAGCACACTCCGCGTCACCGGGACACCCCGCCGATCGGCTATAATTCCGCTTTTTTACGAAGCAAGAACAGCGAACGATCATGGAAGCGGAACGTCTCAACGCGATCGAAAGCTCCCTGCTCGACCTGCGCAACCGCGCGGGCGAGCTTCGGGGGTATCTTTGACTACGACGCCAAGGCTGCGCGTCTGACCGAAGTCAACAAGGAACTGGAAGACCCGAACGTCTGGAACGATTCGAAGAACGCCCAGGCGCTCGGCCGCGAGAAGAAGCTGCTCGAAGGCGTCGTCACGACGCTGACCGCGCTCGATAGCGACCTGCGCGACGCGCTCGACCTGTTCGAGCTCGCCCGCGAAGAAGGCGACGAAGACACGCTGCTCGCGTCCGAAGACGACGCGAACAAGCTCGCCGCGCGCGTCGGCGACATCGAATTCCGCCGGATGTTCTCGAACCCGGCCGACCCGAACAACTGCTTCATCGACATCCAGGCCGGCGCCGGCGGCACCGAGGCGTGCGACTGGGCGTCGATGCTGCTGCGCCAGTACCTGCGCTACTGCGAGCGCAAGGGCTTCAAGGCCGAAGTGCTCGAAGAATCCGACGGCGACGTCGCCGGCATCAAGAACGCGACGATCAAGGTGTCGGGCGAATACGCGTACGGCTTCCTGCGCACCGAAACCGGCATTCACCGGCTCGTGCGCAAGTCGCCGTTCGACTCGTCGGGCGGCCGCCACACGTCGTTCTCGTCGGTGTTCGTGTATCCCGAAATCGACGACTCGATCGAAGTCGAGGTGAACCCGGCCGACCTGCGCATCGACACCTACCGCGCCTCGGGCGCGGGCGGCCAGCACATCAACAAGACCGACTCCGCGGTGCGGATCACGCACATGCCGACCGGCATCGTCGTGCAGTGCCAGAACGACCGTTCGCAGCACCGCAACCGCGCCGAAGCGATGGCCATGCTGAAGTCGCGCCTGTACGAAGCCGAGATGCGCAAGCGCCAGGCCGAGCAGGACAAGCTCGAATCGAGCAAGACCGACGTGGGCTGGGGCCACCAGATCCGTTCGTACGTGCTCGACCAAAGCCGCGTGAAGGATCTCCGCACGAACGTCGAAATGAGCAACACGAAAGCCGTGCTCGATGGCGATCTCGACGACTTCATCAGCGCGAGCCTCAAACAGGGCGTGTAAGCGCCGCGGCGCGGCCCCTCGGTCGCGCCGCCCTTCCCGTTTGCGTTGCCGCACCCATTCCGAATTCCGACCATCATGACCGAACCGACCCAAACGCAGCCCGCCGTCGCGGCGGACGAAAACCAGATCATTGCCGAGCGCCGCGACAAGCTGCGCGCGTTGCGCGAGCAAGGCGTCGCGTATCCGAACGATTTCCGGCCGACGCATCACGCCGCCGAGCTCCAGTCGACCTACGCCGACTCGGACAAGGCTGCGCTCGAAGCGAACCCGGTCGAGGTGTCGGTCGCCGGCCGCATGATGCTCAAGCGCGTGATGGGCAAGGCGAGCTTCGCGACGGTGCAGGACGGTTCGGGCCAGATCCAGTTCTTCGTGACGCCGAACGACGTCGGCGCGGAAACCTACGACGCGTTCAAGAAGTGGGACCTCGGCGACATCGTCGCCGCGCGCGGCGTGCTGTTCCGCACCAACAAGGGCGAGCTGTCGGTGCAGTGCAAGGAGCTGCGTTTGCTGGCGAAGGCGCTGCGCCCGCTGCCGGACAAGTTCCACGGCCTCGCCGACCAGGAAATGCGCTATCGCCAGCGCTACGTCGACCTGATCGTCACGCCGGAGACGCGCGACACGTTCCGCGCGCGCACCAAGACGATCTCGTCGATCCGCCGCTTCATGGAGAACGCCGACTTCATGGAAGTCGAAACGCCGATGCTGCACCCGATCCCGGGCGGCGCGGCGGCCAAGCCGTTCATCACGCATCACAACGCGCTCGACATGCAGATGTTCCTGCGCATCGCGCCGGAGCTGTATCTGAAGCGGCTGATCGTCGGCGGCTTCGAGCGCGTGTTCGAGATCAACCGTAACTTCCGGAACGAAGGTGTGTCGCCGCGCCACAACCCGGAATTCACGATGATGGAGTTCTACGCCGCGTACACCGACTACCGCTGGCTGATGGACTTCACCGAGCAGCTGATCCGCCAGGCGGCGATCGATGCGCTCGGCACTGCGACGATCCAGTATCAAGGCCGCGAGCTCGATCTCGCGAAGCCGTTCCATCGTCTGACGATCACGCAGGCGATCCAGAAGTACGCGCCGCAGTACACCGACGGCCAGCTGTCGGACGACGCATTCCTGCGCACCGAACTGAAGCGCCTCGGCGTCGACGTGTCGCAGCCGGCCTTCCTGAACGCCGGCATCGGCGCGCTGCAGCTCGCGCTGTTCGAGGAAACCGCCGAGTCGCAACTGTGGGAGCCGACCTACATCATCGACTACCCGGTCGAAGTGTCGCCGCTCGCGCGCGCGTCCGATACGGTGCCGGGCATCACCGAGCGCTTCGAGCTGTTCATGACGGGCCGCGAGATCGCAAACGGCTTCTCGGAGCTGAACGATCCGGAAGATCAGGCTGCACGCTTCAAGAAGCAGGTCGAGCAAAAGGACGCGGGCGACGAGGAAGCAATGTTCTTCGACGCCGACTACATCCGCGCGCTCGAACACGGGATGCCGCCGACCGGCGGTTGCGGGATCGGCATCGACCGTCTCGTGATGCTGCTGACCGACAGCCCGACGATCCGCGACGTGCTGCTGTTCCCCCATCTGCGCCGCGAAGACTGACCGGCCGCGCCGCGTGTGCGCCCGCACGCCGCGCGGTGCCCACGCGGCGGCTTTGTAACCGCGCGTAAATCCCGCCTGCCGGCGCTCGCCGGCATTCGCTCCCTCCCCGTTTTATTTCCTCGCCGCGACGGCTTGCCTCGGGTTTTCCCGAGATCGGCCGCCAATGCGCTGCTTCAATTGGTTACACCTTGATACGGTGCGCGCAGCGCGCGTCGACGACACTCCTGTTGCGTCACCACGCATGACCACGGGACCGGAACGCGGCATCGCACGCCACGTCCGATCGCTCCCGAGCGTGGGATCCGGCCGCCGCGCTATTGCCGGCCGAATCGACACCGGAGAAGAAAATGGACAACCAGAATCAGACCACGCCGCAAAAGCAACGCCTGCACCCGCTGATCGCGACCGCCGCAGGCGCCGTCATCGTCGCCAGCCTGGCGGCCACCGCCGCCATCACGGGCATCTTCCCGAAGGCCAGCAGCAACAACGAGCAGAACGGCCAGACCCAGGCCGCGCTGATCGCGTCGCAGCCGGCCGTCGACACGGCCGCTGCGGCCAGCGCCGCGCGTGCCGCGCAAGCCGAGCAGGAAGCGGCGCAGCAGAAGGCCGAGCAGCAAAAGGCCATCGCGCAGGCCGAGCCGAAGCCGGCTCCGCGCCCGGCGGCCACGCACCACCGCCGTGCCCCGGCGCCGCAGCCGCCGCAATATGCGCAGCAGTCGGGCGCGCCCGCGCAGCCGGCCTATTGCCAGAGCTGCGGCACGATCGTCGCGATCACGCAAACGCGTACGCCGGGCCAGAGCTCGGGGATCGGCGCGGTCGGCGGCGCAGCGGCCGGCGGCCTGCTCGGCAACCAGTTCGGCCGCGGCAACGGCCGCACCGCGATGACCATCATCGGCGCGCTCGGCGGCGGCCTGGCCGGCAACCAGGTCGAGAAGCAGGTGCGCGCGGAAACCGACTATCAGGTCGAGGTCCAGATGGAAAGCGGCGCGACCCGCACGTTCACGTACCACAACCCGCCGCCGTTCGGCCAGGGCCAGCGCGTGCGGATCGAGAACGGTACGCTGGTGGGCGCGTAACGTCGGCACGTAACGCGGCACGGTCACCCGCGCCGTCGCGCTGAAACGAAAAAAGGCTCGTGAGGATTCACGAGCCTTTTTGCATGGGCGGGCTACGGTGTAACGACTCAGTCTTCGTCGTCGAAGTCGGATTCGTCGATCCAGTGCGCCTGGATCGCTTCGAGAATCTTCTCGCCGGAGTGTGCCGGGTCGTCCGAGAAGCCGTCGAGCTCGATCACCCATTGGCGCAACTCGACGAAGTTGATCCGCTGCGGATCGACGTCCGGATGCTTGTCTGCCAGCGCGATTGCGATTTCGCGCGAATCGGTCCATTTCATCGCCTGCCCTCCCGTATGCGCTGCCGCGGCGACGCGTCAGTGATTTTCCTTCGCGTGGTTGATCGAGTACTTCGGAATCTCGACCACCAGATCCGAATCTTCCGTCACGATCGCCTGGCACGACAGACGCGACGTCGGCTCGAGGCCCCAGGCCTTGTCGAGCAGGTCGTCCTCGTCCTCGTCGGACGGCTCGAGCGCGTTGAAGCCCTCGCGGATCACCACGTGACAGGTCGTGCATGCACACGACTTCTCGCATGCATGCTCGATCTCGATCCCGTTGTCGAGCAGGTTGTCGCAAATACTCTTGCCGGGCGTCGCGTCGATGACCGCGCCGTCCGGGCACAGTTCGACGTGAGGCAGCACCACCAGTTGAGGCATGTCGGTTCCGTCAGTCAAGGTGCGGCGGCTCGCGCCGCACGGTTCAATATCGCACCGGCCGTCGCCGGGCCGGTGCGGTTCGTTCAGATCTCGTCGAGCCGCCGGCCGGACAACGCACGCTTGATGCTCTTGTCCATGCGGCGCGCCGCGAATTCGTCGGTGCCGTCGGCGAGCGCCTTGGTCGCGGTTTCGATCGCGTGGGCGTCGTCGCCCGCGGCGATCGTGCGCAGCGCCGCGACGAGCGCGTCGACCTGCTCGCGCTCGTCCGCGTCGAGCAATTCGCCGTCGGCCGCGAGCGCCGCCTGCGTCGCCTCGATCATCCGCTCGGCCTCGACCTGCGCTTCGCGCAGCGCGCGCGCACGCATGTCGATCTCGGCGGTCTTGAAGCTGTCCTCGAGCATCTTGGCGATATCGTCGTCGGCGAGGCCGTACGATGGCTTTACGACGACCGACGCCTCGACGCCCGACAGCTGTTCGCGCGCGAACACCGACAGCAGGCCGTCCGCGTCGACCTGATAGGTCACGCGGATGCGCGCCGCACCGGCCGTCATCGGCGGGATGCCGCGCAGCTCGAAACGCGCGAGCGACCGGCAGTCGGCGACGAGTTCGCGCTCGCCCTGCACGACGTGGATCGCCATCGCGGTCTGGCCGTCCTTGAAGGTCGTGAATTCCTGCGCGCGCGCGATCGGAATCGTCGAATTGCGCGGAATGATCTTCTCGACGAGCCCGCCCATCGTCTCGACGCCGAGCGACAGCGGGATCACATCGAGCAGCAGCCAGTCGTCGCCGTTGCCTCGATTGCCGGCCAGCAGATCGGCCTGAATCGCCGCGCCGAGCGCGACGACCTGATCGGGATCGAGGTTGACGAGCGGCGGCTGGCCGAAAAACTGCTCCACGGCCGCGCGGATCACCGGCATGCGCGTCGCGCCGCCGACCAGCACGACGCCCTTGATGTCGGCCGGGCTCACCTGCGCGTCGCGCAGCGCCTTGCGGGTCGGCGTCAGCGTGCGCTGCACCAGCGGCTCGACCAGCGCGGCGAACGTGTCGTGCGAAATCGTCTGCACGAGATGCGCGCCGCTCGACAGCGTCACATCGAGCGACGCGTGCGGCGCCGACGACAACGCCTCCTTCACCACCCGCACGCGATCGAGCAGCAGCCGCACGTCCTCGGGCGCGAGCGTGTGCGCGTCGATGCCGGCCTGCGCGAGCACGTGGCCGAACAGCGCGTGATCGAAATCGTCGCCGCCGAGCGCGGAATCGCCGCCCGCGGCGAGCACTTCGAACACGCCCTTGGTCAGCTTCAGGATCGACAGGTCGAACGTGCCGCCGCCCAGGTCGTACACCGCATAGAGGCCTTCCGACCCATTGTCGAGGCCGTAGGCGATCGCGGCCGCGGTCGGTTCGTTCAGCAGGCGCAGCACGTTCAGGCCGGCGAGGCGCGCGGCGTCCTTGGTCGCCTGGCGCTGCGCGTCGTCGAAATACGCGGGCACCGTGATGACCGCGCCGACCAGCTCGTCGCCGAGCGTGTCCTCGGCCCGGTAGCGCAGCGTCGCGAGAATCTCGGCCGACACTTCGACCGGGCTCTTCACGCCGTCGATCGTGCGGATCTGCACCATCCCCGGTGCGTCGACGAATTCATACGGCGCGTTCGCCCCGCCTTCGACCTCGGCCTTGCCGCGGCCCATGAAGCGCTTGACCGACACGATGGTGTTGCGCGGATCGGTCGCGGCCTGCTCCTTCGCTTCGTAGCCGATGCGGCGGCCGCCCTTCTCCAGGTAGCGCACCACCGACGGCAGCAGGACGCGGCCCGCTTCGTCCGGCAGCACTTCGGGCACGCTGTTGCGCACGGCGGCGACGAGCGAATTCGTCGTGCCGAGATCGATGCCGACGGCAAGCCGCCGCTGGTGCGGCGCCGGCGCCATACCCGGTTCGGAAATTTGCAGTAAAGCCATCTTGGTTCGTTCGGGCGCTCGGCCCGTTTGCTGCGCGTGCCGCGAGGCACGCGGTTAAGTTTCGAGACGCTCGATCTGCGCGCCGACTTCCGACGCGACCCGTTCGATGAACATCAGCTGGCGCACGGCCTCGGCGGCGGCCTGGTCGGCGCCGCTGTCGAGCAGCGTACCCAGGCGCTCGATGCGCACGCGCTTTTCGTCGCGCAACTCGGCGAGCAGCACGTCGAGCGCGTCGACGTTGCGCGCGGCCGCGGCATCCTCGATGCCTTCGCGCCATTCCATCTGCTGCATCAGGAACGCCGGCTCCATCGCGGTGTTGTTTTCCGCGCCGATGTCGACGCCGCGCAGCGACAGCAGATAGCTCGCGCGCTGCAGCGGATCGCGCAGCGTGCGGTACGCCTCGTTCGCACGGGTCGCCCATTGCATCGCGATGCGCTTTTGCGCGTCGCCCGCCGCTGCAAAGCGGTCCGGATGCACCTGCGTCTGCACCGTGCGATACGCGTCGTCGAGCGCCGCGTCGTCGAGCGCGAATTGCGCCGGCAGGTGAAACAGGTCGAAGTGGCTGTCTTTCAGCGAAACCATCGTCGCGTTCAATTCCGGTTCGTTGCGCGGCGAACGCCGCACATTAAAAAGGCGGCTCGTGCCGCCTCTTGCCCGCATTGCGCGGAAACCCGCGTCACACGCGGAACGATTCGCCGCACCCGCACTCGTCCTTCACGTTCGGGTTGTTGAACTTGAACCCTTCGTTCAGACCTTCGCGCGCGAAGTCGAGCTCGGTGCCGTCGATGTACGCGAGGCTCTTCGGATCGACGACGACCTTCACGCCATGGCTCTCGAACACCTGATCCTCGGGGGCCAGCTCGTCGACATACTCGAGCTTGTACGCGAGCCCCGAGCACCCGGTCGTGCGAACGCCAAGCCGCAGGCCAACACCCTTGCCGCGCCGGACGAGGTATTTCTGGACGTGCTGTGCTGCTTTTTCGGTCAGTGTAATTGCCATGATGTCCTTGCCGCGGTGCGCGGCCAGCGCGCACCCGGTTCCTTCACAAGCCGCTCGTTGCCGCTCAGGCTGCTGCCTGATCGCCTTCCTTGGTGTCGTGGCGCTTCTTGTAGTCGGCCACGGCTGCCTTGATCGCGTCTTCCGCGAGGATCGAGCAGTGAATCTTCACCGGCGGCAGCGCCAGTTCTTCGGCGATCTGCGTGTTCTTGATCGAGAGCGCCTCGTCGAGCGTCTTGCCCTTCACCCATTCGGTCACGAGCGAGCTCGATGCGATGGCCGAACCGCAACCGTAGGTCTTGAACTTCGCGTCTTCGATCACGCCGTCCGCGCCGACGCGGATCTGCAGCTTCATCACGTCGCCGCAGGCGGGCGCGCCGACCATGCCGGTGCCGACCGCGTCGTCGTCTTTCGCGAACGAACCGACGTTACGCGGGTTTTCGTAGTGATCCAGAACCTTGTTGCTGTATGACATGACTCAGACTCCTTGACTCGTTACGTCTGCGTGCGTAAATCCGCGCGCGAATGTATGCAATGCGGTGTTCAGTGTGCAGCCCATTCGATCGTCGACAGATCGATGCCTTCCTGGTGCATTTCCCAGAGCGGCGACAGCTCGCGCAGCTTCGCGATCTTGCTGTTCAGCAGATCGATCACGAAGTCGACCTCCTCTTCCGTCGTGAAGCGGCCGACCGTGAAGCGGATCGAGCTGTGCGCGAGTTCGTCGTTGCGGCCGAGCGCACGCAGCACGTACGACGGCTCGAGCGACGCCGACGTGCACGCCGAGCCCGACGACACCGCGACGTCCTTGATCGCCATGATCAGCGACTCGCCTTCGACGAAGTTGAAGCTGATGTTCAGGTTGTGCGGCACACGGTGCTCCATGTCGCCGTTCACGTAGGTTTCCTCGATCTGCGACAGGCCGCGCAGCAGCTTGTCGCGCAGCATCCGGATGCGCTCGTTCTCGGTCGCCATTTCTTCGCGCGCGATGCGGAACGCTTCGCCCATGCCGACGATCTGGTGCGTCGCCAGCGTGCCCGAACGCATGCCGCGCTCGTGGCCGCCGCCGTGCATCTGCGCTTCGATGCGCACGCGCGGCTTGCGGCGCACGTACAGCGCACCGATGCCCTTCGGGCCGTAGGTCTTGTGCGCCGAGAACGACATCAGGTCGACCTTCAGCTTCGCGAGGTCGATCTCGACCTTGCCGGTCGACTGCGCGGCGTCGACGTGGAACACGATGCCCTTCTCGCGGCAGATCTCACCGATCGTCGCGATGTCCTGGATCACGCCGATCTCGTTGTTCACGTGCATCACCGACACGAGGATCGTGTCCGGGCGCAGCGCGGCCTTGAACACGTCGAGGTCGAGCAGCCCGTCTTCCTTCACGTCGAGATAGGTGACGTCGAAGCCCTCGCGCTCGAGTTCGCGGCAGGTGTCGAGCACGGCCTTGTGCTCGGTCTTCACCGTGATGATGTGCTTGCCCTTGCCCTTGTAGAAGTGCGCGGCGCCCTTGATCGCGAGGTTGTCCGACTCCGTGGCGCCCGACGTCCAGATGATCTCGCGCGGGTCCGCATTCACGAGCGCAGCCACCTGCTCGCGCGCTTCCTCGACCGCGTGCTCCGCGTCCCAGCCGTAGGCGTGGCTGCGCGACGCCGGGTTGCCGAACCGCTCGCGCAGGTACGGCACCATCTTGTCGACCACGCGCGGATCGACCGGCGTCGTCGCGCTGTAATCCATGTAGATGGGCAGGTGGAGGGTCTGTTGGGTCATCTGTCGCTCCGGGGATTCTGTGCAGGGACTATGTGCGTTATGGGTGTGCGGGGTGCGCGGTGGTGTACAACGCTCACGAACTCGCGATGTTGAACACCGAATTCGGGCCGAGCGGCATCGTGCGAACCGGCTCGGCCGGCGCGGCGGCCGGCTCGGGCGTACGCCGGTCGCGCAGCACGGCCGGCGCGCCCTCGCGGGCGCGCTGCTGATCGACGAGATCCTGCAGCGAAACCGAATCGAGGTACTCGACCATCTTCTGGTTCAGCGTCGACCACAGCTCGTGCGTCATGCAATGACCGTCGGGCTGCTTCGAGCCGTCGCACGCGCCCTTGCCGCCGCATTGCGTCGCGTCGAGCGGTTCGTCGACCGCGATGATGATGTCGGCGACGGTGACGTCCTGCGCGCGGCGCGCGAGGTTGTAGCCGCCGCCCGGGCCGCGCACGGATTCGACGATTTCATGCCTGCGCAGCTTGCCGAACAGCTGTTCGAGATACGAGAGCGAAATCCGCTGGCGCTGGCTGATGCCTGCAAGCGTCACCGGGCCCTGCTCCTGGCGCAGTGCCAAGTCAATCATCGCCGTGACGGCGAAACGGCCTTTGGTGGTGAGTCTCATGGTGTCTAGGGGACTGCAATCTTGACGATTTTGGTCAAGTATAAATATTTGACGTTTTTAGTCAAGTATCCATGTCTTCGAAAGGGTATTCGCAGAACGCTGAATACGGGTCGCGCTTCAGCGTGCGACGTCGCGACGCAGCGTGTCGAGCAGGCCCGCGCAGGCGTGTTCGACCTGATCGAGCACCTGTTCGAAGCCGTGTGCGCCGCCGAAGTAAGGATCGGCCACTTCGGTGGCGGTCGCGCCCGGCGCGAATTCCATCAGCAGCCGCACCTTGTCGCGATGCCGGGGCGGGCAGCGCCGGCGCAGTTCCGCGAAATTGGCTTCGTCCATCGCGAGCAGCAGGTCGAACGCTTCGAAGTCGGCCGCACTCACCTGCCGCGCGCGCAACGTCGAAAGATCGTAGCCGCGCGTGCGGGCGGCCGCCTGTGCGCGCGTGTCGGGCGGCTCGCCGACGTGCCAGTCGCCGGTGCCGGCCGAATCGACCGCGATCCGATCAGCCAGCCCGGCCGCGTCGATCTGATGACGCATCACGCCTTCCGCGGTGGGCGAACGGCAGATATTGCCCAGACAAACGAAACAGATCGCAACGCGGGTCATCGCACTATCGGAAAGCCGCGGCAAGCCGCGTCGGAGAGGAACGCGCCATTATACAAAGGCGCACGAAATCGCGCCGCGGCGCAAAGCGCCGGCCGCCTGTCCTACAGCGCCTTCGGCGCGGCGAGCATCGCGTCGCCGGACGCGCCCGAGATCGGCTTCGCGGCGTCGTCGACCAGGCCGAACGACACGGCGCGCGCGAGTTCCGCCGACGCCTGATGCACGGCGAGCGGGCCCCGCGACGGTTCGTCGCTCATTGCGTGCAGATAGGCGGCCGCGGCGAGCGGAACGACGATTGCCAGCGGCCAGTACATCGATATTGTCTTTCTCATGATGCGGCTCCTTGACCTGATGTCCCGAAACCCGGTTTCGGTGACGATTAGCAAGATTCTATAGACCGCATCTATCAAGATAAATATGCGAATAGCGAACGCACTGTTGTCGCTCGATGAACAGTCCTCAGCCGAGATGGCTTTGCGACGCGGCGTACAGTTCGCGGAACGTGCGGCCGGTCGGCGTCGGCATGTCGCGGGTGTCCATCCAGCCGCCCATCATCGGCAGGCGGCGCAGCGTCCCGCCGCTGCCGCCCAGGCGCTCGAGGATGCGCACCGCGAGCTTGGTCGTCAGCGCGTACAACATCGGGCGCCGCGCGAAGAAGCCCCACGCGGCGAGCCCCGCGCGCTCGCGCCACGGCCGCAGATGGCGCTCCACCTGCTTCTCGCGCAACGTGCGCAGCAGGTGCGACAGCGGGATGCCGGCCGGGCACACGCTGTCGCATTCGCCGCACAGCGTCGCGGCCTGCGGCAGGTCGAGCGCGCGATCGATGCCGACGTAGCTCGGCGTCAGCACCGAGCCCATCGGGCCCGGATAGACCCAGCCGTACGCGTGGCCGCCGACCTTCTGGTAGACCGGACAGTGGTTCATGCACGCGCCGCAGCGGATGCAGCGCAGCATCTCCTGGAATTCGCCGCCGATCAGCCCCGTGCGGCCGCCGTCGACGAGCACCACGTAGTTGTGCTCGGGGCCGTCCTCGTCGCCGGGGCCGCGCGGGCCGGTGAGCAGCGAGAAATAGTTCGAGGTCTTCTGCCCGGTGGCCGAACGCGGCAGCAGGCGCATCGCGGTCGCGAGATCCTCGAGCGTCGGGAGCACCTTCTCGATGCCGGTCACCGCGACGTGCACGCGCGGCATCACCGTACACATCCCTTCGTTGCCTTCGTTCGTGACGACCGCGACCGAACCCGTCTCGGCGATCACGAAGTTGCCGCCCGTCACGCCCATGTCGGCCGACATGAAATGCGGACGCAGCACGTCGCGCGCCTCGCGCGTCATGTCGGTGATCTCGGTCAGCCGCTCGCGGTGATGCGTGCGCGCGAACAGGTCGGCGATCTCGTCCTTGTCCTTGTGGACGACGGGCGCGATGATGTGGCTCGGCGGCTCGTTGTCGTTGATCTGCAGGATGTATTCGCCGAGATCCGTCTCGATCGACTGCACGCCCATCTCGGCGAGCACCGCGTTCAGACGCATCTCCTCGGACACCATCGACTTCGTCTTGATGACCTTCTTGACGTCGTGCCGGCGCGCGATGTCGGCGACGAGCCGCGCGGCGTCCGCGGTCGTTTCGGCGTACAGCACCGTCGTGCCGCGCCGCGTCGCCTCGCGCTCGAACGCCTCGAGCCACACGTCGAGATTCTCGAGCGCACGATTGCGGCGCGTCTTCAGCGCGGCGCGTGTCGCCGGGAAGTCGATCGCGGTCATCGCGTCGGCGCGTGCCGACACGAATTTCGTCGACAGCTTCTTCAGGTTCTGCTGCAGACGCTGGTCGGCGAGTTTCTGGCCGGCGCGCGCCTTGAAATGCATCGATTGGACTTGCATCGCGGGATCGGGAAAAAGTGAGCGGAACCGGGCGTCAGACGTCGCCCGCCAGCACTTGCGCGATGTGCAGCACGCGCGTGTCGCGGTCGCCGGTGCGGCGCAACCGCCCTTCGATGTTCAGCATGCAGCCGAGATCGCCGAGCACGACCGCGCCGGCGCCGGACGCGCGCACGTTCGCGCATTTTTCGTCCGCGATGGCCGCCGAAATGTCGCCGTACTTGACCGAGAACGTGCCGCCGAATCCGCAGCAGTGCTCGCAGTCCTTCATCTCGTTGATCGCCACGCCGCGCTGCGCGAGCAGCGCGCGCGGCTGCGCCTTGACGCCGAGCTCGCGCAGGCCGGAGCACGAGTCGTGATAGGTGACGGGGCCGGTGAATTCGCCGGGCGCGAGCGTGACCTTCGCGACGTTCGCGAGAAAATCGGTGAGTTCGTAGACCTTCTGCTGGAGTCGCCCGTAGCGCGCCATCAGTTCGGGATCGTCGCGGAACAGGTCGCCGTAATGCGCGCGGATCATTCCGCCGCACGAACCCGACGGCGCGACCACGTAATCGAACTGCTCGAACTCGCGCAGCGTCTTCTCAGCGAGGTCGCGCGCGAGCGCGCGGTCGCCGGAGTTGTACGCCGGCTGCCCGCAGCAGGTTTGCGCAGGCGGCACGAACACCTCGTAGCCGGCTTCGCGAATCAGTTTCAGCGCCGAAAAACCGATTTCCGGACGCATCAGATCGACCAGACAGGTCACGAACAAACCGACTCGCATACATGCTCCTTCGAGAAAACGGGTCTCATTATCCGCCGTTTGGCCGGCAAGACCAACGCCGGCGCGCACGCCGTAACCGGCCCGCCGGAAACGAGGGGTTCCTCGAACGGCGTTCGCTTTTTTCACGATACGAGATACAATCGACGCAACCCGCTTGATGCGTCAACCGATTCTCCGCCGATTTTTCCGCCGATATGACCCAACCCACCCCGGATTCCAAAACCTCGATCCAGGTGATCGAACGGATGATGCGGCTGCTGGACGCGCTCGCCGCGCACAGCGACCCCGTCAGTCTGAAGGAACTCGCGCAACGCACGGAACTGCATCCGTCGACCGCGCACCGCATTCTCAACGACATGGTGACCTGCCGCCTCGTCGACCGCTCCGACCCCGGCACCTACCGGCTCGGCATGCGGCTGCTCGAGCTCGGCAACCTGGTGAAGGCGCGGCTGTCGGTACGCGACGCCGCGCTGATGCCGATGCGCGAGCTGCATCGCCTCACCGGCCAGACGGTGAACCTGTCGGTGCGCCAAGGCGACGAAATCGTCTACATCGAGCGCGCCTACTCGGAACGCTCGGGGATGCAGGTGGTCCGCGCGATCGGCGGCCGCGCGCCGCTGCACCTGACGTCGGTCGGCAAGCTGTTTCTCGCCGCCGACGAAACCGCGCGTGTGCGCGCCTATGCGACGCGCACCGGGCTGTCCGGCCACACGCAGAACAGCATTACCGACATCGCGAAGCTCGAACGCGAGCTGGCCATCGTGCGCCAGCAATCGTGCGCGCGCGACAACGAAGAGCTGGAACTCGGCGTGCGCTGCATCGCCGCGGGCATCTACGACGACTCGGGCAAGCTGGTGGCCGGCCTGTCGCTGTCGGCCCCGGCCGATCGCCTGCAGGACGCGTGGCTCGGCCAGTTGAGCCGCACCGCGCTGACGATCTCCGAGGCGCTCGGCTACCGCCCGGCGCCCGCGAAAGAGACGGAAGGACTGCAGCGGCAGGCGTAATCCGCGCCGCGCCGACGGCTGCAACGAAAAAGCCCCGCGATTGCATCGCGGGGCTTTTTCGTTGTTGGGACATCGGTGCGGCAGGCCGGCCGCCGCAGCGCGATCAGGTGCCGCCGTTCGGCGTATTGGCTGCCGTGAGCCGCTCGCCGCCGCCGGCGTCGAGCCAGTTGCGCAGGCGCGACGCGTCGGCAAAGCGCGAATACTTGCCGAACGAATCGAGCAGCACCATCACCATCGGGCGGCCGTGGATCGTCGCCTGCATCACCAGACACTCGCCGGCTTCGTTGATAAAGCCGGTCTTCTGCAGGCCGATGTCCCACGAGCCATTGCCGCGAATCAGCGCGTTCGTGCTGTTGTAGACCAGCGTGCGCTTGCCGGTGTTCACGTCGTACGTACGGTCGGTCGAGAACTGGCGGATCAGCGGATACTGGTACGCGGCGTTGACCATCTTGACGAGGTCGCGTGCGCTCGACACGTTCGAACTCGACAGGCCCGTCGAATTCTCGAAGTGCGTGTCGTTCATGCCGAGCGACTTCGCCTTCGCGTTCATCGCCGCGATGAACGCCGGGCGGCCGCCCGGGTAATAGCGCGACAGCGCCGCGGCGGCACGGTTCTCCGATGCCATCAACGCGATGTGCAGCATGTCCTCGCGCGACAGGACCGAGCCGACCGACAGGCGCGAGCCCGTGCCCTTCTCGTAGTCGCGGTCTTCGTCGGTGACCTCGATCTGGTCGGTCATCGGCGCCTTCGAGTCGAGCACGACCATCGCAGTCATCAGCTTCGAGATCGACGCGATCGGCACGACGGCGTGCGAATTCTTGTCGAACAGCGGCTCGCCGGTGTTCTGGTCGACGACGTACGCGACGCTCGAGCGCAGCGCGAGCGCGTCGGGCGTGTCGTGCAGGCCGAATGCCTGGCCGACCGTCGGACGGCGCGGCTGGAACGCGACCTTGCGCACCGCGCCGTGATGGCCGCGCACGTTGGCCGCGAGCGTCGCCCGCTTGCGCGTGGCGCGCGGCGCTTCGGCCGACGCGACGTTCGCGGATTTGGCGGAGGCGGCCTTCACCGTCTTCTTCTTCGCGGACGAAGCGGAAGCGGCTTTCTTGGCGGCCTGGTGGGTCTTCGCAGTGGCAGCGACGGCGTCAGCGGGCGCGACGGTCGCGGCAGTCGCGAGCAACGCGACGGCGACCGACACAGCCGTGCCGAGCGTCATGCTCTGCAACAATCTGCGCGGTGAAAACGATTCGGCTTTCATTGGGGTCTGGACAAAGCGGGCGGGAGGTTTCCGCAAGTGTAGTTAAAGCTGAAAAAAAGAGCAATATTAGGCACTTACCGATCGTCTTTAAACCGGAATGTAAGGGTCGACCATGATGCGTCGATCGATCCTCCCGCCCCCATCGAAAAAATTCATGGGCCGCGCTGCCCGACAGTACCCGCCTCCCGATAACCACACGGTTAATTGAGATAACGTCACTTTGGCGACAAATTAAAGCGGGGAAAGTACGGATCCGGCGCTCGGCGGGCCAATGGCATCGGTTTCAACCACGGCGGCGGCACGTCGCCATGGTACGCATCGAAACGACGCGCTTTTCGACCGGAACAGAAGCATAACGTTCCAGGTGCCTGTCAGGTTTACCTGTGCTTGCCGATGGTGCACTGCGCGCTGCCGGGGCAGGCCGCGCAACATGTGGGATTGCGACTGAAATCGGTTCCGGACGGGCGAGTTAACTCGTTGTTTTATAGATAATTTGTCCCCATTGTGCAATGCACAAAAAGTGCTTGACAAGACTTTTCTGTGCCCTAAAATAGGACTCATTGTTGCGTTGCACAAAGCACGTCAACACGAAGTTCCCCGTCGTAGTGCCCTTTATCCCTGCGATCGACGCGATCGCTTTTCAGGAGCTTGACATGTCCTTGCTGACCCCCGAGCAAATCGCCGCCGCACAGAAAGCCAATCTCGAAAGCCTGTTCGGTCTGACGACCAAGGCGTTCGAAGGCGTCGAAAAGCTGATCGAACTGAACCTGCAGGTCGTGAAGTCGACGCTGACGGAAAGCCAGGAAAACGCACAGCGCCTGCTGTCGGTTAAGGACGCGCAGGAGCTGATCGCGCTGCAGGCAAGCCTGTCGCAGCCGGTTGCCGAGAAGGTGCTGTCGTACAGCCGTCACCTGTATGAAATCGCGTCGGCTACGCAAGCCGAGTTCGCGAAGGTTGCCGAAGCGCAATTCGACGAGCAGAACAAGAAGGTCCAGGCGCTCGTCGACAACGTCGCGAAGAACGCGCCGGCCGGTTCGGAAACCGCGGTTGCCGCGCTGAAGTCGGCGCTGAACGCAGCAAACACCACGTACGAAACGGTCCAGAAGGCTGCGAAGCAAGCCGTCGAGATCGCCGAGACGAACTTCAACGCCGCTGCTGCAGTCGCGACGAAGGCTGCGACCGCCGCCGCATCGCGCCGTTCGAGCAAGCCGGCCGCGTAAGCGTCAGCTGCTCCGGGAAAGGCCGCGCACTGCGCGGCCTTTTTCATTTTCGGCAGCGGATTCGCGCGTGTGCCCGCGTTCGGCGTTGGCGTGACGCTGCGCCCGCACGAGACAGAACAAAACAAAACGCCGCCGCCCGGTACGACCGGACGGCGGCGTTTTTTCGCGACCGGCGCGAGGCCGGTCGTTAAGGCTGCGTCACTTCTTGCGTTGCGGCGGCAAATCCGTGCAGACGCCTTCATACAATTCGGCGGCCATGCCGACCGATTCGCCGAGCGTCGGGTGCGGGTGAATCGTCTTGCCGATGTCTTCCGCGTCCGCGCCCATTTCGACCGCGAGACACACTTCGCTGATGAGGTCGCCCGCGTTCAGGCCGACGATGCCGCCGCCGATCACGCGATGGGTTGCCTCGTCGAAGATCAGCTTCGTGAAGCCTTCGTCGCGGCCGTTCGCGATCGCGCGGCCCGACGCGGCCCACGGGAACACCGCCTTGCCGTACTTGATGCCTTCGGCCTTGCACTGATCTTCCGTCTTGCCGGCCCATGCCACTTCCGGATCGGTGTATGCCACCGACGGAATCTGCAGCGCGTCGAAGTACGCCTTTTCGCCGTGCGCGGCTTCGGCTGCGACGTGGCCTTCATGCACGGCCTTGTGCGCGAGCATCGGCTGCCCGACGATATCGCCGATCGCGAAGATGTGCGGCACGTTCGTGCGCATCTGCTTGTCGACGTCGATGAAGCCGCGCTCGGTGACCGCGACGCCCGCCTTGTCCGCGCCGATCTTCTTGCCGTTCGGGCTGCGGCCCACCGCGACGAGCACGAGGTCGTAGCGCTGCGCTTCCGCGGGCGCCTTCTCGCCTTCGAACTTCACGTAGATGCCGTCTTCCTTCGCTTGGGCGCCGACCGTCTTGGTCTTCAGCATCACGTTGCCGAAGCGCTTCGCGTTGAACTTTTCCCAGACCTTCACGAGATCGCGGTCGGCGCCCATCATCAGGCCGTCCATCATTTCGACGACGTCGATCTCGGCACCGAGCGTCGAGTACACCGTCGCCATTTCGAGGCCGATGATGCCGCCGCCGATCACGAGCATCCGCTTCGGCAGCTGGCGCAGCTCGAGTGCACCGGTCGAATCGACGACGCGCGGGTCTTCCGGCATGAAGGGCAGCTTCACCGCCTGCGAGCCGGCGGCGATGATGGCCTGCTTGAACTTGACGACCTTCTTGCCGTTGTCGCCCTGCACTTCCATGTGGAACGCGTCGACGAATGCGCCGATGCCGGTCACGACTTCGACCTTGCGCGCCTTCGCCATGCCGGCGAGGCCGGTGGTCAGTTTCTTGACGACGCCGCCCTTGAAGTCGCGCAGCTTGTCGAGGTCGACTTGGGGCTTGCCGAACGTGATGCCGTGCGACGCGAGCGCTGCGGCTTCCTCGACGACGAGCGCCGTGTGCAGCAGTGCTTTCGACGGGATGCAGCCGACGTTCAGGCATACGCCGCCGAGTGTCGAATAGCGTTCGACGAGTACCGTCTTCATGCCGAGGTCGGCGGCGCGGAATGCGGCCGAGTAGCCGCCGGGGCCGGCGCCGAGCACGAGCATGTCGCATTCGATGTCGGCTGAGCCGCCGTAGCTGCCGGCTTGCGGCGCGGGTGCCGAGGCGGCAGCGGCCGGAGCCGGCGCAGCCGCTGCGGGCTTCGGCGCGTCGGGTGCTTTCGCGGGTGCCGGCGCGGCTGCGCCTGCCGATGCTTCGACGAGTGCGATCACGGTGCCTTGCGAGACTTTGTCGCCGGCTTTGACTTTGATTTCCTTGACGGTGCCGGCGATGTCGCTGGGCACTTCCATGGATGCCTTATCGGATTCGAGCGTGAGGAGCGTTTGCTCTTTTTCGATCACGTCGCCGGGTTTGATGTTGACTTCGATGACATCGACGCCGCTGAAATCGCCGATATCTGGAACTTTGACTTCGATGAGACTCATGTACGTCCCCTTCTTGTTGGCTACGGAGAGAGGGAATGGAAACTCGCGCGACGAACCGGCCACGGCCTGACAAGAGAACGCGAACCTGGGCAGAACCACCTTTGCTGTCCGCCCAAGGACGCGCCTTTCTTTTGGTTACTTTTCTTTGGAAGACAAAGAAAAGTGACCGCCGCCCCGCGCAGGGGCGACGCCAGCAGACCGCATGCAAAACAGGTTCAACGACAGTACGGGGCGCACCGACAAAAACGAAAAACGCACGCCCCCGCGAGCCCCTCTTCTCATCAAAGAATGATGCGACGGAAATCCGCGAGCAACGCGCCGAGATACGCATTGAACCGCGCGGCTTCGGCGCCATCGATCACGCGATGGTCGTACGACAGGGAAAGCGGCAACGTCAACCGCGGCACGAACTGCTTGCCGTCCCACACCGGCTTCATCTGCCCGCGCGACAACCCGAGGATCGCCACTTCCGGCGCGTTGATGATCGGCGTGAAGTGCGTGCCGCCGATCCCGCCGAGCGACGAGATCGAGAAGCAGCCGCCCTGCATCTGGTCGGGCTTGAGCTTGCCGTCGCGCGCGGCCTTCGACAGCTCGGCCATTTCCTTCGCGATGTCGACGAGGCCCTTCTTGTCCGCATCGCGGATCACCGGCACGACGAGACCGTTGGGCGTGTCGGCCGCGAACCCGATGTGGTAGTACTGCTTGAACACCAGGTTGTCGCCGTCGAGGCTCGCGTTGAAGGTCGGGAATTTCTTCAGCGCGGCCACCACTGCCTTGATCACGAACGCGAGCATCGTGAACTTCACGCCCGCCTTCTCGTGCTCCTTGTTCAGCTGCACGCGCAGCGCTTCGAGCTCGGTGATGTCCGCTTCGTCGTTGTTCGTGACGTGCGGGATCATCACCCAGTTGCGATGCAGGTTCGCGCCCGAGATCTTCTTGATGCGCGACAGCGGCTTCGCCTCGAACGGGCCGAACTTCGCGAAGTCGACCTTCGGCCACGGCAGCAGGTTCAACTCGCCGCCGCCTGCCGGCGCGGCTGCCGCGCCCGGCGCCGCGCGCTGGCCCGACATCACGCCCTTCACGAAGCCCGTGATGTCGTCCTTGGTGATGCGCCCCTTCGGGCCGCTGCCCGGCACGCGCGCGACGTCGACGCCGAGCTCGCGCGCGAACTTGCGCACCGACGGCGACGCGTGGCTCGCGCGGTATTCGCCCGACGGGGCGGCAGCCGGCGCAGCAGCGGCCGGTGCCGATGCTGCCGGTGCGGGCGCAGGCGCTGCCGCCGGTGCCGGTGCAGCGGCGGCCGGAGCCGGCGCGCTCGCCGGCGCAACGGCCGGTGCAGCCGCACCTGCCGCTTCGAGCAGCACGATCAGCGTGCCTTCCGACACCGCATCGCCGACCTTGACCTTGATGTCCTTCACGACGCCAGCGGCCGGGCTCGGCACGTCCATCGTCGCCTTGTCCGACTCGAGCGTGACGAGCGACTGCTCTTTCTCGACGGTGTCGCCGATCTTCACGCCGATCTCGATCACCGGGACGTCCTTGTAGTCGCCGATGTCGGGCACCTTCACTTCGAGCGTACCGCCCGACGCAGCCGGCGCAGCAGCCGGCGCAGCAGCCGGTGCAGCGGCAGCGGGCGCAGCAGCCGGCGCCGGCGCGGCGGCCGCTGCCGCGGCGCCGTTCGCCTGCGCGGCCGCGCCGCCTTCGAGAAGGATGATCAGCGTGCCTTCCGACACGGCGTCGCCGACCTTGACCTTCACTTCCTTGACCGTGCCGGCTGCCGGGCTCGGCACGTCCATCGTCGCCTTGTCCGACTCGAGCGTGACGAGCGACTGCTCGGGCTCGACCGTGTCGCCCACCTTGACGAGCACCTCGATGACGGGCACGTCCTTGTAATCGCCGATATCCGGCACCTTCACTTCGATCGCTTGACTCATCTTTTTGTGTCTCCATGGCCGCGCGCGCCCCTCCCGGAAGCGGCGCGCGGCGTCACACGGCGCGTGTGCGTTAAACGGTCATCGGGTTGGGCTTCGACGGATCGAGGTTGTACTTGGCGATCGCGTCCGCGACCACCTTGCGCTCGATCGTGCCTTCGTCGGCAAGCGCGTTCAGCGCTGCGACGGCGACCCAGTAACGGTCGACTTCGAAGAAGTGACGCAGCTTCGCGCGGGTGTCCGAACGACCGAAGCCGTCGGTGCCCAGCACGACGAAGCGGCGATCGATCTGGCCGCGGATCTGGTCGACCAGCGCGCGCACGTAGTCGGTCGACGCGATGACCGGACCTTGCGTGTCCTTCAGGCACTTCTGCACGTGCGACAGGCGACGCTCCTCGGTCGGATGGAGCAGGTTCCAGCGCTCGACGTCGTGACCTTCACGCGCGAGTTCGGTGAAGCTCGGCACGCTCCACAGGTCGGCCGCGACGCCCCAGTCGTTCTTCAGCAGATCGGCGGCGGCGATCACTTCGTTGAAGATCGTGCCCGCGCCGAGCAGCTGCACGCGCGGCGCCTTCTTGTCGGCCTCGGCCTTGCGGAACGCGTACATGCCCTTGATGATGTCGGCCGCCACGTGCTCGCCCTGCGGAATCGCCGGGTGCTCGTAGTTCTCGTTCATCACCGTGACGTAGTAGTACACGTCTTCCTGTTCCTGCACCATGCGGCGCAGGCCGTCCTGGATGATCACCGCGAGTTCGTAGCCGAACGTCGGGTCGTAGCTCACGCAGTTCGGCACCGATGCGGCCCACAGCAGCGAGTGGCCGTCTTCGTGCTGCAGCCCTTCGCCGTTCAGCGTCGTGCGCCCGGCCGTGCCGCCGAGCAGGAAGCCGCGCGAGCGCATGTCGCCAGCCGCCCAGGCCAGATCGCCGATCCGCTGGAAGCCGAACATCGAATAGAAGATGTAGAACGGCACCATGATCTCGCCGTGCGTCGAATACGACGTCGCCGCCGCGATCCAGTCGCACATGCCGCCCGCTTCGTTGATGCCTTCCTGCAGGATCTGGCCGGTCTTCGATTCCTTGTAGAACATCAGCTGGTCGGAATCTTCCGGCACGTACTTCTGGCCGTCCTGGTTCCAGATGCCGATCTGGCGGAACAGCCCTTCCATGCCGAACGTACGCGACTCGTCCGGGACGATCGGCACGACGCGCTTGCCGAGCGCCTTGTCCTTCAGCAGGATATTCAGGATCCGCACGAACGCCATCGTCGTCGAGATCTCGCGGCCCTCGCCCGTGCCCTTGAGCAGCGGCTCGAACGCGTCGAGCGCCGGCACCGGCAGCGACGTCGCCTTCTGGCGGCGGTGCGGCAGATAGCCGCCGAGCTCCATGCGCTTCTGGCGCATGTATTCGAGTTCCTTCGAGCCTTCCTCGAACTTGATGTACGGCACGTCGGCGATCTGCTCGTCGGTGATCGGCAGGCGGAACTGATCGCGGAACTTCTTCAGTTGCTCGACCGGCAGCTTCTTCTGCTGGTGCGTGATGTTCATCGCCTGGCCCGACTCGCCCATCCCGTAGCCCTTGATGGTCTTCGCGAGGATGACGGTCGGCGCGCCCTGCGAGTTGCTCGCCTCGTGGAACGCCGCGTAGATTTTGTGCGGATCGTGACCGCCGCGGTTCAGCGCCCAGATGTCGTCGTCCGACCAGTCGGCGACGAGCGCCTTCAGCTCGGGCGTGTTGAAGAAGTGCTCGCGCACGTAGGCGCCCGACTCCGACTTGTACGTCTGGTATTCGCCGTCGACCGCTTCCATCATGCGGCGCATCAGCGCGCCCGTCTTGTCGCGCGCGAACAGCGCATCCCAGCGGCTGCCCCAGATCACCTTGATCACGTTCCAGCCGGCGCCGCGGAACTCCGATTCGAGCTCCTGGATGATCTTGCCGTTGCCACGCACCGGGCCGTCGAGGCGCTGCAGGTTGCAGTTGATCACGAACACGAGGTTGTCGAGCTTTTCGCGGCTCGCCATGCCGATTGCGCCGAGCGATTCCGGCTCGTCCGTCTCGCCGTCGCCGAGGAACGCCCAGACCTTGCGGCCGGCCGTCTGCGCGATGCCGCGCGATTCCAGGTACTTCATGAAGCGCGCCTGGTAGATCGCCATGATCGGGCCGAGGCCCATCGACACCGTCGGGAACTGCCAGAAGTCGGGCATCAGCCACGGGTGCGGGTACGACGAGATGCCGTTGCCGTCGACTTCCTGACGGAAGTTGTCGAGCTGTTCTTCCGACAGGCGGCCGAGCAGGAACGCGCGCGAGTATACGCCGGGCGACGAGTGGCCCTGGACGAACACGAGATCGCCGCCGTGCTGGTCGGACGCCGCGTGCCAGAAGTGGTTGTAGCCGACGTCATAGAGGGTCGCGGCCGATGCGAACGACGCGATGTGGCCGCCGACGTTCGTGTCCTTGCCTGCGCGCAGCACCATCGCCAGCGCGTTCCAGCGCGTGTACGAACGGATGCGGTGCTCGATGTCCTGGTCGCCCGGAATCTTCGCCTGGGCTTCGACCGGAATCGTGTTGATGTACGGGGTGTTCGCGGAGAACGGCAGGTGTTCGCCGTGCATGCGCGCGAATTCGATCTGCTTTTCGATCAGGTAGTGCGCGCGGCCGGTGCCCACGGAGGAGATCACGCCGTCGAGCGACTCGAGCCATTCGACGGTTTCTTGCGGATCGTCGTCACGCTCGGCGGCGACGTATTTCATCACTTCGTTCGGTACAGCGGACATTCTCGTCTCCTGGGTCCTGGAATGTGAGGATCGCTCTCGTGCAGACGACGCGTCGCGGCCGGCTGCGGGCAAGCTCGACGGATTGTAATGAGCGCCTACGGCCGCGCGCAACAAAATTTTCGAATTGTGAGATCTTTTCTCGTAATGCGGAATATTGTTGCGGCGCACCCATGCGTCGGGGCTCGGCGGCACGCGCGGCGCGCACAAATTCGTTTCCGCTCAACATATCCGGTATGGGTTTTCCATGTATTGCGCTGCGCTACAATCCTGCCATGTTGACCGATCGGCTTTTCGCACGCTCGGCGCGACCGTCGGGCCCGCCGGCGGAGTCGCAGCCGTCCCGCTGGCACCACGGACCGTGGTGGTCGAACTCCTATCTGCTGACGCCGCTGCTGTCGATCCTCGTGTTCCTCGTGGTGATGAGCCTGATTTTATGGAGCCTCAATCGCCGCGAACAGCAGCAGCAGGAAGACACGCTGTTCCGTAACGTCGCGTGGGCGCAGCAGCAGATCCGCCTGTCGATGACGGGCGCGCAGGAGCAGTTGCAGGCGCTGTCGCGCGATCTCGCATCCGGCCGCCTCGACCAGAACGCCTTCCAGATGGCCGTCGCGGACGTGATGCAGACCCATCCGGAAATCCTCTATCTGAACTGGTACACGGCGCCCGGCGTGCAGCGCTGGCCGACCGTGCATCCGCCGCTGCTCGGCCAGCGGCTCGCGAAGCCCGGCGACGCGCAGATGGAAGACGCCGTGCGCGGCGCCTACGACGAAGCGCGCAGCACGCGCCGCCAGGCCTATTCGCCGCTGATCTACGACGACTTCGGCAACGGCTTCATCACGCTGCAGACGCCCGTGATGCGCGGCGATCGCGAATACCTCGGCTCGATCGCCGCGGTGTTCTCGGTCGAAGGGATCCTGAAGCACGACATCCCGCAGGAGCTGTCGTCGAAGTACAAGATCTCGATCACCGACTCGAACAATCGCGAGCTGTCGTCGACGTCGACGCGCCCGCGCCTGCCGCGCGACTCCCACTACGACCTGCCGCTCGACCCGCCCGGCCAGGGGCTGACCGTGCGCGTGTACGCGTTCCCGCAGCTGACGAACCTCACCAACAACACGCTCGTGTGGCTCGTGGCCGGCCTGTCGTGCTTCGTGCTGTGGAGCCTCTGGAGCCTGTGGAAGCACACGCGGCAGCGCTTCGAGGCGCAGCAGGCGCTGTACGCGGAAGCGTTCTTCCGCCGCGCGATGGAGAACTCGGTGCTGATCGGCATGCGCGTGCTCGACATGCACGGCCGCATCACCCACGTGAACCCGGCGTTCTGCCGGATGACCGGCTGGGATGAAAGCGATCTGGTCGGCAAGGTCGCGCCGTTCCCGTACTGGCCGCGCGACGCCTACCCGGAAATGCAGCGCCAGCTCGACATGACGCTGCGCGGCAAGGCGCCGAGCTCGGGCTTCGAGCTGCGCGTGCGGCGCAAGAACGGCACGCTGTTCCATGCGCGCCTGTACGTGTCGCCGCTGATCGACAGCTCGGGCCGGCAGACCGGCTGGATGTCGTCGATGACCGACATCACCGAGCCGAAGCGCGCACGCGAGGAGCTCGCGGCCGCGCACGAACGCTTCACGACGGTGCTCGAAAGCCTCGACGCCGCCGTGTCGGTGCTGGCCGCGGACGAGGCCGAGCTGCTGTTCGCGAACCGCTACTACCGCCACCTGTTCGGCATTCGCCCGGACGGCCATCTCGAGCTGTCGGGCGGCGGCTTCGATCGCGCGCAGGCATCGTCCGACTCGATCGACATGGTCGACGCCTTCGCCGGCCTGCCGGCCGCCGCGCTGACCAACAGCACGGCCGACGCGCAGGAGGTCTACGTCGAGAGCATCCAGAAGTGGTTCGAGGTGCGCCGCCAATACATCCAGTGGGTCGACGGCCACCTCGCGCAGATGCAGATCGCGACCGACATCACGACCCGCAAGAAGGCGCAGGAACTCGCGCACCAGCAGGAAGAGAAACTGCAGTTCACGAGCCGATTGATGACGATGGGCGAAATGGCGTCGTCGATTGCTCACGAATTGAATCAGCCGCTCGCCGCGATCAACAACTATTGCTCGGGCACGCTCGCGCTCGTGAAGAGCGGCCGCAGCACGCCCGAGACGCTGCAGCCGGCGCTCGAGAAGACCGCGCAGCAGGCATTGCGCGCGGGGATGATCGTCAAGCGGATTCGCGAATTCGTGAAGCGCAGCGAGCCGAAGCGCCAGCCGGCGCGCGTCGCGGACATCGTCGCCGATGCGGTCGGGCTCGCCGAAATCGAGGCCAGGAAGCGCAGGATCCGGATCGTCACGGAAATCCTCGCAAGAATGCCTATTATTTATGTCGACCCCGTGCTGATCGAGCAGGTGCTCGTGAACCTGATGAAGAACGCGGCCGAGGCGATGGCCGACGTGAAGCCGGCGTCGGCGGACGGCGTGATTCGCGTCGTCGCCGACATCGACGCGGGCTTCGTCGACATCCGCGTGATCGATCAGGGCCCGGGCGTCGACGAAGCGACCGCCGAGCGCCTGTTCGAACCGTTTTACAGCACCAAGTCCGACGGCATGGGCATGGGGCTGAACATCTGCCGTTCGATCATCGAATCGCATCGGGGGCGTCTGTGGGTGGTCAACAATGTCGAACCGGACGGCCGCATTTCCGGCGCGACATTCCACTGCAGCCTGCCCATTGGGGAACCCGCTGATCTCGCCCAAGGGGGGCGCGAGTCATCGGCATCACATACCGTCACGGGAGAACTATGAATAGCCCTGTTACCACCACTCAGGAAACCGTCTTCGTCGTCGACGACGACGAGGCCGTACGGGACTCGTTGCGCTGGCTGCTGGAGGCGAACGGCTATCGCGTGCAGTGCTTCTCGAGCGCCGAGCAGTTCCTCGATGCATACCAGCCGGCGCAGCAGGCCGGCCAGATCGCATGCCTGATCCTCGACGTGCGGATGTCGGGCATGAGCGGCCTCGAGTTGCAGGAACGCCTGATCGCCGACAACGCCGCGCTGCCGATCATTTTCGTCACCGGTCACGGCGACGTGCCGATGGCCGTCTCGACGATGAAAAAGGGTGCGATGGACTTTATCGAGAAACCGTTCGACGAAGCCGAGCTGCGCAAGCTCGTCGAGCGGATGCTCGACAAGGCCCGAAGCGAAAGCAAGAGCGTGCAGGAACAGCGTGCCGCGAGCGAGCGCCTGTCGAAGCTGACGGCGCGTGAGCAGCAGGTGCTCGAGCGGATCATCGCCGGCCGCCTGAACAAGCAGATCGCCGACGATCTCGGCATCAGCATCAAGACGGTCGAAGCGCACCGCGCGAACATCATGGAGAAGCTCAACGTCAACACCGTGGCCGATCTGCTGCGCCTCGCGCTGTCGAAAAAGCAGGCCTGACGTTGCGCACGGCCGTCGGGCGCCCGCCCGGCCGCCTCGCCGTTCCCTCGCGCCGCGCGCTGCGCCCCACTCGCGCGGCACGGCCGGGCGCCTCCTCCCGGGGCGCCGGCCCCGCCGTCATGACGCTTTCCTTGTATTCACTGTCGGACGACGGCAGGCGAACGGTATAATTGCGTGCTTTGCTGCGGCGCTTCGCGCGCCGCACGACCGCATTCCAACTTCCCGGCAGGACCACCACCATGACAGCCCTCCTCATCGACGGCAACGCCCTCTCGAAGACCTTGCGCGCGCAGGCCGCCGAACGCGCCGCCGCCCTGACCGCACGCGGCCACCAGCCCGGTCTCGCGGTGATCCTCGTCGGCGCGAACCCGGCGAGCGAAGTCTACGTGCGCAACAAGATCAAGGCGTGCGAGGACAACGGCTTCTTCTCGCTGAAGGACGCCTACCCGGACACGCTGTCGGAGGCCGACCTGCTCGCGCGCATCGACGAGCTGAACCGCGACCCGAAGATCCACGGGATCCTCGTGCAACTGCCGCTGCCCGCGCATATCGACAGCCACAAGGTGATCGAGGCGATCGCGCCGGAGAAGGACGTCGACGGCTTTCACGTCGCGAACGCCGGCGCGCTGATGACCGGCAAGCCGCTGTTCCGCCCGTGCACGCCGTATGGCGTGATGAAGATGTTCGAGGCGCACGACATCCCGCTGCAAGGCGCGAACGCGGTCGTGATCGGCCGCTCGAACATCGTCGGCAAACCGATGGCGATGCTGCTGCTCGAAGCCGGCGCAACGGTGACGATCTGCCACAGCAAGACGCGTGACCTCGCCGCGCACACGCGGCAGGCCGACATCGTCGTCGCCGCGGTCGGCAAGCGCAACATCCTGACGGCCGACATGGTCAAGCCGGGCGCGACGGTGATCGACGTCGGCATGAACCGCGACGACGCAGGCAAGCTGTGCGGCGACGTCGACTTCGCCGGCGTGAAGGACGTGGCCGGCCACATCACGCCGGTGCCGGGCGGCGTCGGCCCGATGACCATCACGATGCTGCTGATCAACACGATCGAAGCCGCCGAGCGCGCAGCCACGGCCTGAGCGCCGCGCGCTCGCGCCCGCCCCTTCTGCCGCCGCGCATTCGCGCGCCGGCATCTCCCCGGCCGCGGCCATGCCCGCGGCCGTGTCAGCACCGCGCCGCCGCGCCCGCACCGCCGCCGCTCGTCGCGTGTCGTCACAATCCGACCCCGCGCCGCCGCCCGCACGCAATCGCATCGTTAGAAACTAACGATTGGAAACCGCGCCGTGCGCCCCAATAATGTCGGTATCGAGCGCCGCCGCAGCGCGCCCCACCCTTTTCACTCCGGTTCATCCGGCAACAGACAGGGAGTCTTAATGTCCGCCAGCGCCAATACCAATCCGCTCCTCGATTTCTCCGGCCTGCCCCGTTTCGGCGAGATCCGCCCGGAACACGTGACGCCCGCCCTCGACGTATTGCTGGCCGCCGCCAACCGCGCGGTCGACACCGCCAGCGCAAGCGAGACGCCGGCGACCTGGGCTGCGATCGTCGAGACGGTCGAGCAGGCGACGGAGCCGCTCGGGCGCGCGTGGGGCGTCGTCGGCCACCTGAACGCGGTCGCCGATACGCCCGAACTGCGCGCCGCGTACGGCGAAAATCTGCCGCGCGTGACCGAGTTCTGGTCGAGCGTCGGCCAGAACCTCGCGCTGTACGAAAAGTACAAGGCGATCGCGGCGGGCGCCGAATACGCGACGCTGTCCGCCGAACGCAAGAAGATCCTCGATAACGCGCTGCGCGATTTCCGCCTGTCGGGCGCCGAGCTGCCCGAAGATCAAAAACCGCGCTTCGCGGAACTGCAGGAGCAGCAGGCAGCGCTGTCGAAGGCGTTCTCCGATCATGTGCTCGACGCGACCAACGCGTATGCGTATTTCGCGCAGGACGAAGCCGAACTGGCCGGGCTGCCGGGCGACGCGATCGAGGCGGCCCGCGAAGCCGCGCAGAAGGACGGCAAGGAAGGCTGGAAATTCACGCTGCACTTCCCGTCGTACTTCCCGGTGCTGCAATACGCCGAGAACCGCGCGATGCGCGAAACGATGTACCGCGCCTATGCGACGCGCGCGTCGGAACTCGGGCCGCAGTACGGCGGCGGCAAGGCCGAGTGGGACAACACGGCGATCGTCGCCGACGAGCTGAAGCTGCGCCGCGAAGAAGCGCAGATGCTCGGCTACCGCAACTTCGCCGAAGTGTCGCTCGCGCCGAAGATGGCCGAATCGCCGCAGCAGGTGATCGCCTTCCTCGAGGATCTCGCAACGCGTGCGCGCCCGCACGCGGAGAAGGACTGGGACGAATTGCGCGCGTTCGCCGCGAAGGAGCTCGGGTTCACCGAGCTCGCGCCGTGGGACGTCGCGTTCGCGGCCGAGCGCCTGCGCCAGCAGCGCTACGCGTTCTCGGAGAACGAAGTCAAACAGTACTTCCCGGAACCGGCAGTGCTGAAGGGCCTTTTCACCGTCACCGAAACGCTGTTCGGCGTACGGATCAAGCCGGACGATGCGCCGGTCTGGCACAAGGACGTGCGCTTCTTCCGCGTCGAGAACCGCGACGGCTCGCTCGTCGCGCAGTTCTATCTCGACCTGTACGCACGCGAAGGCAAGCGCGGCGGCGCGTGGATGGATGACGCGCGTGCGCGCGCGAAGCGCGACGGCGCCGTGCAGACGCCGGTCGCGTACCTCACCTGCAACTTCTCGGCGCCCGTCGGCGGCAAGCCCGCGTGCTTCACGCACGACGAAGTGATCACGCTGTTCCACGAATTCGGCCACGGGCTGCATCACATGCTCACGCGCGTCGACGAGCTGGGCGTGTCGGGCATCAACGGCGTCGAATGGGACGCGGTCGAGCTGCCATCGCAGTTCATGGAGAACTTCTGCTGGGAATGGGACGTGCTGTCGTCGATGTCGTCGCACGTGGAAACCGGTGCCGCGCTGCCGCGCGAGCTGTTCGACAAGATGATCGCCGCGAAGAACTTCCAGAGCGGGCTCGGCACGCTGCGGCAGATCGTGTTCTCGATGTTCGACATGCTGCTGCACGTCGACTTCGACCCGGCCGGCGCGACCGGCGTGAACGCCTTCGCGCGCGAGATCAACGAGCGCTACCACGTGATCCCGCAGGCGGCCTTCTCGCGCTGGCCGAACACGTTCAGCCACATCTTTGCGGGCGGCTATGCGGCTGGCTACTACAGCTACAAGTGGGCCGAGGTGCTGTCGGCCGACGCGTATGCGGCGTTCGAGGAAGCAGCCGCCGAAAGCGGCAGCGTGCTCGACGCGACGACCGGCACGCGCTATCGCCGCGAGATCCTCGAAGTGGGCGGCAGCCGTCCGGCGATGGATTCGTTCAAGGCGTTCCGCGGCCGCGAGCCGGAAATCGACGCGCTGCTGCGTCACAACGGTATGGCAGCGCCCGCGCAGTGATCGCGCGTTGCCGGGCGGTTCGCCCGGCGACTTCGGCAGGCACCGCTTCGGCGGTGCTTTTTTTTATTGTGCGGGCGTTGGACCGGATGGCTCGGCGGCCGGGTTTGAACCGCTGGTCGGGGCGTCGGTTCGGGCGTTCGTTGAATGGTCGGCTGGGTCATTGGTTGACTCTGCAGTTGAGCCCTCGGCCGGATCCTCGATTGACGCGCCGGCTGCGTTCTCGGTCGGCTCCTCAGTTGACTCCTCGGCTGGGTCCTCGTTCGACTCCTCGGTCAACTCCTCAGCTGCCGCATCGGCGCCCCCCTCAACCGACTCATCCACTGCATCGCCGAACAGCGAGAACTGCCCATGGCGCTCGGCCGTGTTCTCGTCGATGCGCACGCCGACGCCTAATAACCGCACGGCCTGCGCGCGCCGCTGCAGCCCCTTCGCGAGCAACGCGACGGCCGTCTGCGCATTCGTCGCGTCGGCCACGCATTCGACCGTCGTGCGCTGGAAATCGGCGAAACGGATCTTCACGTACAGCTTGCGGATCGATCGCGCGGCGCCCGCGCGCGCAATGCGCGCATCGAGCTGCTCGACGAGACGGCGGATCTCCTGCGCGCATTGCTCGAGCGTCGTCAGGTCGGTCACATAGGTCGTCTCGACGCTGACCGACTTGCGCTCCTGATCGGCCTGCACCGGCCGCTCGTCGATGCCCCGCGCGAGCTGGTACAAACGCCGGCCGAACGCGCCGAACTCGCGATGCAGATCGATCAGCGACCAGTCGCGCAATTGCGCGCAGGTCTGGATGCCGAGCCGGTCGAGGCGCGTGGCCGTCACCTGCCCGACGCCGTGCAGCTTGCGCACCGGCAGCGCCGCGACGAACGCATCGACCTCGTGCGGGCGCACGACGAACAGCCCGTCGGGCTTGTTCCAGTCGGACGCGATCTTCGCGATGAACTTGTTCGGCGCGACGCCCGCCGACACCGTCACGCCGACCGTCTCGTACACGCGCTGACGGATCTCCCGCGCAATCAGCGTCGCGCTGCCGTGGCACAGCTCGGAGCCACTCACGTCGAGATACGCCTCGTCGAGCGACAGCGGCTCGACGTCGCGCGTGTAGTCGCGATAGATCGCCATGATCTGCTGCGACGCCGCGCGGTACTTGTCCATCGCGGACGGCAGGATCAGCAGGTCCGGGCACTTGCGCATCGCGAGCGCCGACGACATCGCCGAATGCACGCCGTAGCGCCGCGCCTCGTAGTTGCAGGTCGCGATCACGCCGCGCTGATCGGGCCGGCCGCCGACGGCGAGCGGCCGATTGCGCAGCGACGGATCGTCGCGCATCTCCACCGATGCGTAAAAGCAGTCGCAATCGCAATGGATGATCTTGCGCACGCGCGGCGGCGCGTCGCCAGGCGGCGGCAGGTGCGAATCGGCAGGCTCGGGAGTGGTCGGCTTCACGGTGCCGATACTGTACAAAAACACAGTGACCGTTTCAACTGCCGCGTGCTGCCACGTACCGGCGAATGCGGACAGTCCGACGCGGCGCCGACCCAGCTCGGCCAGCGGCGCCGTACCGGTCGGCTGCGCACGGATCGTACCGCCGCGCGCGCCGGTCGGCCCCTATACTCGTGCGCCACGACAGATGAAACGCAAAGGTGACGAATGAAGACGATCGGCCTGATCGGCGGGATGAGCTGGGAATCGTCGGCGGAGTACTACCGGATGATCAATCGCTATTCGAAGGCATTGCACGGCGGCCATCACAACGCCAAGAGCGTGCTGGTCACGGTGGACTTCGCGGAGATCGAGGCGCTGCAGCGCGCGCAGGACTGGCGCGCGCTCGGCGAACGGATGGCCGACGCCGCACGCCGGCTCGAAGCGGCCGGCGCCGACCTGATCGTGCTGACGACCAACACGATGCATCGCGTGCACGACGCGATCGAAGCGGCGGTGACGCTGCCGTTCCTGCACATCGCGGACCCGACCGGCAACGCGCTGCGCGCCGCGGGCGTCGAGCGCGTCGCGCTGCTCGGCACGCGCTACACGATGGAGCTGCCGTTCTATGCGCAGCGGCTGCGCGACCGGTTCGGGCTCGACGTGCGGGTGCCGGACGAACCGGCGCGCGCCGACGTGCACCGGATCATCTACGACGAGCTGTGTCACGGCCGGATCGACGCGCAGTCGCGCGCGACCTATGTCGCGATCATCGACGAACTCGCGCGACGCGGCGCGCAGGCGGTCATACTGGGCTGTACGGAAATCACACTGCTGATCGGCGACGCAGACTCGCCGCTGCCGGTGTTCGACACGACCACGCTGCATGCGAAGGCGGCGGTCGAGTGGGCGGCAGGCTGAAAACAAAAAACCCGGCACGGGGCCGGGTTCCTGTCGACGAAGCGCGCATCGGTCAGTTGCGCTGCACATCGTCTGGTGTGCTTGGTTGCGGGGGTAGGATTTGAACCTACGACCTTCGGGTTATGAGCCCGACGAGCTGCCAGACTGCTCCACCCCGCGTCAGAGAAATAAATTATAGGGTGAGGAAGCACTTACGTCAACACTTTTGTCACAATTTATTGGCTGGGCCCCAATATCGCGAGGCTCGCGACGTGCACGGGATGCGCTGCCGATCGCGTGTTGCACGCGTTCGCGCGCCGCGCTCGCGGTAAGATGGCGGCCTTCGAATCCATGCCGCCCGCCTTCCCGTTCATGAAAATCGCCACCTGGAACGTCAACTCGCTCAACGTCCGCAAACAGCATGTGCTCGACTGGCTCGCGCAAAGCGGCGCCGACGTGCTGTGCCTGCAGGAGCTGAAGCTGCCGGACGAAAAATATCCGCGCGCCGATCTCGAGGCCGTCGGTTACCGCAGCTGGTTCACGGGCCAGAAGACGTATAACGGTGTCGCGATCCTCGTGCGCGACACGCTGGCCGTCGACGAATCGGACGTCGTGCGCAACATTCCCGGCTTCGACGATCCGCAGCAGCGCGTGGTCGCCGTGACGGTCGAGGGCGTGCGCATCGTGTCCGCGTATTTCCCGAACGGCCAGGCGCCGGACTCCGACAAGTTTCTCTACAAGATGCAGTGGCTCGACGCGCTGCATGCGTGGCTCGGCGCCGAGCTGCAGCGCTATCCGAAGCTCGCGCTGCTCGGCGACTACAACATCGCGCCGGAAGATCGCGACGTGCACGACCCCGCGAAATGGGAAGGCCAGAACCTGGTGTCGCCGCAGGAGCGCGCGCACTTCGCGAAGCTGCTCGAGCTCGGCTTCGTCGACGCGTTCCGGCGCTTCGAGCAGCCCGAGAAGACCTTCACGTGGTGGGACTACCGGATGTTCGCGTTTCGCCGCAACGCCGGGCTGCGCATCGACCACATTCTCCTCTCGCCGGCGCTCGCGGCCACCTGCACGTCGTGCGAAGTCGACCGCGTGCCGCGCACGTGGGAGCAGCCGTCCGATCACACGCCGGTCGTCGCGGTCGTGGGCTGAGGCCGCTGGCCTGCCGCCCCGCCCGCTCGCTCAGCCGCGCGCGGGCGCCGGCCCCAGATGCGCCCACAGGAAGCCGAATTCCGCCGCATCGGATTCGGCCCGCTCCAGATCGTCGGCGCTGCCGTGGCCGCCGTCGGTGTTCTCCCAGTACCACACGCGCTCGTGCCCGAGCGCGTGCATGCGCGCCGCCATCTTGCGGGCATGCGCCGGATGCACGCGGTCGTCGCGCGTCGACGTCGTCAGCAGCAGCGGCGGATAGACGACGCCGTCGCGCACGCGGTGATACGGCGAATAGGCGGCCAGCGCCGCGCCCTCGCGCGGATCGTCCGGGTCGCCGTACTCGTCGAGCCAGGCGGCGCCCGCATGCAGTTTCGGATAACGCCGCATGTCGAGCAGCGGCACGCGGCACAGCACCGCGCCGAACAGTTCGGGACGCTGCACCATGCACGCGCCCACCAACAGGCCGCCGTTGCTGCCGCCTTCGATGCCGAGCTGCGCCGCGGTCGTCACGCCGGTGCGGACCAGGTCCTCGGCTACCGCGATGAAATCGTCGAACGAACGCTGCCGATGTTCGCGCTGCGCGTCGACGTGCCAGCGCGGCCCGAATTCGCCGCCGCCGCGGATGTGCGCGAACACCGCGACGCCGCCGCGCTCGAGCCACGCGATGCCGAGTGCGTCGCTGTAGCCCGGCAGGTTCGGAATCGCGAAGCCGCCATAGCCTGACAACAGACACGGCCGCGCGACGCGCGTGCCGCCATCGCCGCCATCATCACGGTTGGCTGCCTCGACGGCATCGCGCGGCCCGATCAACGTGTACGGCACGATCGTGCCGTCGCGCGAGCGCGCATTCGCGCGCCGCACGACGAGCCCTGCCGCATCGAAGCGCACCGGCGGCCGGTCGAGCAGCACGCGGCGCGCTTGCGCATCGGCCGCGCGATCGGCGAGATCGGCCAGCCAGCATTCGGGTGGATCGAGATAGGTGTCGACGTCCACGTACACGTCGTCGTTCAGCGTCGACTCGACCGGCTCGACGTCGATCTGCGCATCGCGCGGCCAGTCGAACGCATGCGCGTCCCACGTCCATTCGCCGCCTTCGCCGCCGTCGCTGCCCTCGCCCTTGCGCGGCGTCCACAGCATCGTGCGGTTGTGCACGTCGTCGAGCCAGCTCGCGATCAGCATCGTGCGCGTGTGGGTCCACGTGCACGCCGACGTCGATGCTTGCGGCGCGAACAGCGTCGTGAATTCGCGCGAGCCGGCGAGAAACGCGTGCTCGCGAATCGCGAGCAGCGAGCCGCCCGCATGCCGTACGCCGCCGCAGTCCCAGTCGAGCCGCGGCTCCAGCACCAGCCAGCCTTCCCAGAAGCCGACCTCGACGTGCGTCGGCACGTCGTAGCGCGCCCATTCGCCCGCCTCGGTGAGCCGGTACGCATGCGCGTCGAAGAAGTCCACGCTGCGCCATGCGACATGGCGGCCGTCGATCGGATCGAACCATGCGCCCGCGCTGATGTCGTCCGGTTCGCCGCGAAACACGATGGGCGCGTCGGCGAGCGGCGTGCCGCGCACCCAGCGGCGCGCATCGTACGGATAGCCGGCCGCGGTCGCATGCGCTTCGCCGCGATCCCAGCTCACGTAGACGGTGTCGCGATCGATCCAGCCGACGGTGTGATGCCCTGGCTCGTCGATCGTGAAGCCGCCGTCGACGAAGCGGCGCTGCACCAGATCGAATTCGCGCACGACGACCGCGTCCGCGCCGCCCGGCGACAGCGACACGAGTGCGCGGTCACCGTCCGGATAGAGGATCGCGTCCTGCTCGAACACCCACGATTCGCCCTCTTGCGCGCCGAGCGCGTCGACGTCGAGGAGCGTTTCCCAATCGGGCCGGCCGGCGCGCCAGTCGTCCCAGCGCGCGCGGCGCCACAGCCCCTTCGGGTGCTGATCGTCCTGCCACAGGTCGTACGCCCATTCGCGCCAGCGGGTCGGAATCACCGGCCGCTCGCGCGGCAGGTAGGCCTGCGCGAGCCGCGCGGTCAGCGTGCGGTAGCCGTCGTCGTCACGCAGCGCAGCACGCGTGCGCGCGTTCTGCTCGTCGACCCACGTGCGGGCGCGCTTGCTGTCGAGCGCTTCGAGAAATCGGAAAGGATCGGCCCCGGCGGGCCAGCGAAAGGAATCGGACATGACGGGCGTGCGCGTGACGGCAAACCGCGATTATGTCCGATCGCGGCATGCGCGGCGCGCGCATGCCGCGACGACGGCTTACGGCTCCAGATGCAGTTCCTGGATCTTGCGCGTGATCGTGTTGCGGCCAATGCCGAGCCGCTCGGCCGCCTCGACCTTGCGGCCGCGCGTGAAGTCGAGCGCCTCGCGGATCACGGCAGCCTCGAAGCGGCGTGCGAGTTCGTCCATCACGTCGGCGGAATTTTCGCGCAGCAGTCGCGCGACTTCGGTACGCAGCCCGCTCTCCCACATCGGATAGCCGGCCGGCGCGCCGTTCGATGCGGCCGCAACGGGTGCGCTCGCGAGCGTCGCCGCACCGACCGACGGCTGCACGCGCGACACGTCGCCGCCGCCGAGGGCCGCGGGCGCGTCCGCGCCGTCGACGGCTGCCGTCACCGGCGCGCCGCTCGGCACGAGATCGGGCGGCAAGTCCTTGATCTCGACCGTCTGCGCGGGCGCCATCACCGTCAGCCAGTTCGCGAGGTTCTCGAGTTGCCGCACGTTGCCCGGAAACGGCAGCGACGTCAGATACGCGAGCGCTTCGTCGGACACGCGCTTCGGCTCGACGCCGAGATCGCGCGCGCTCTTCTGCAGGAAGTGGCGCGTGAGCAGCGGAATGTCTTCGCTGCGTTCGCGCAGCGGCGGCAGGCGCAGGCGGATCACGTTGAGCCGGTGGTAAAGGTCCTCGCGGAACAGCCCCTGCCGCACGCGCGATTCGAGGTTCTGGTGCGTCGCGGCGATCACGCGCACGTTCGCGCGCAGCGGGTTGTGGCCGCCGACCCGATAGAACTGGCCGTCCGACAGCACGCGCAGCAGGCGCGTCTGCAGGTCGAACGGCATGTCGCCGATTTCGTCGAGGAACAGCGTGCCGTTCTCGGCCTGCTCGAAGCGGCCCTGGCGGGTCGTCTGCGCGCCGGTGAACGCGCCGCGCTCATGGCCGAACAGTTCGGATTCCAGCAGATCCTTCGGGATCGCGGCGGTGTTCAGCGCGATGAACGGGCCGTTCGCGCGCGGGCTGTGACGGTGCAGCGCCCGGGCGACGAGCTCCTTGCCGGTGCCCGACTCGCCGGTGATCAGCACCGTCGCGGCCGAATGCGACAGCCGGCCGATCGCGCGGAACATGTCCTGCATCGCCGGCGCCTGCCCGAGCATCTCGGGCGCCTCGGCCACGCGTTCGTCCTGCGGTGCGCCGCCGCGCAGGCTTTCCTCCACCGCGCGGCGGATCAGTTCGACCGCCTTGTCGACGTCGAACGGCTTCGCGAGGTATTCGAACGCGCCGCCCTGGAACGCGGCCACTGCGCTGTCGAGATCGGAGAACGCCGTCATGATGATGACGGGCAAGCCGGGCAGACGCTCGTGCATCGCCTGCAGCAACTCGAGGCCCGAGCCGCCCGGCATCCGGATGTCGGATACGAGCACCTGCGGCGACTCGTGATCGAGCGCGGCCAGCGCATCGCGCACGTTCGCGAAGCTGCGCGTCGCGAAGCTGTCGCGGGCGAGCGCCTTTTCGAGCACCCAGCGAATCGATTGATCGTCGTCTACTATCCAGATCGGCTTCATAGGTCGGTCAGATATTGGTGAATCCGGTGAATCGCCATGCCGCCGCTCAGTGATCGAGCGGCAACAGGATCTGAAATTCGGTACGTCCGGGCCGGCTCTCGACCTCGATCATCCCGTCGTGCTGCTGCACGAAGGTTTGCGCGAGCGTGAGGCCGAGCCCGCTGCCGTCGTCGCGCCCGGACACGAGCGGGTAGAAGATGCGGTCGCGAATCTCCTCCGGAATGCCCGGCCCGTTGTCGACCACGTGCAAGTCCAGTGCCAGCCGGTACAGGCGCTTCGCGATCGTCACCTTGCGCGCGATGCGCGTGCGCAATTCGATTCTCGCGTCGCCCTGCGCGATGCGTTCGCGCAGCGCCTGCGCCGCATTGCGCACGATGTTCAGCAGCGCCTGGATCAGCTGCTCCTTGTCGCCGCGCAGGTCCGGCACGCTCACGTCGTAGTCGCGCTCGATCGTGAGGCCGCGCGGAAACTCCGCGAGCATCACCGCGCGCACGCGTTCGCATACTTCATGAATGTTCACGTCGCCGACGATGTGCGGATGCCGATGCGGCTCCAGCAACCGGTCGACGAGCGTCTGCAGGCGGTCGGACTCCTTGATGATCACCTGCGTGTATTCGCGCAACTCGCCACGCTCGCGCTCGCCCAGCTCGAATTCGAGCAGCTGCGCGGCGCCGCGAATGCCGCCGAGCGGATTCTTGATCTCGTGCGCGAGATTGCGGATCAGCTGCTTGTTGACCGCGGTCAGGTCGTGGATGCGCTCCTCGCGATCGGTGCGCGACTGGCGTTCGTTCTCGAACAGCTCGACGAGCACGAAATCGGGCGCGGTCTCGAGGAAGCCGACGATCGCATGCACGTGCAACGCCTCGTGGCCGGGCCGATCGAGCACGGTGTCGAGATGCGTCGCGTGAAAGCGCTCCTCGCCGATCGCGGTGATCGTCGACGCGAGCTCGTTCGCGTTCGGGAAGATCTCGCCCCACGGCCGCTGCGCGAGCTGCCGGCGCGAGATGTCGAGCATCGCCTCCGCGGACGGGTTCGCGAACGCGACCCGCAGCGTCTTGCGGTCGAGCACGAGCACGACCGTCGGCAGCGCTTCGAGCCCGGCAAGCAGCCCGGAGCGCGCGAGCCGCTCGTCTTCCGTCAGTCGCTCGGGCTGCCCCGTCTTCGCCTTGATCAGATTCTTCAGAGCCATCGTGCGTATCGTCGCGCCCCACCGGGGCCGTGAATGAGGAATTTCGGAACAAAAAAGGGACGGCTGGACGCCGTCCCCTTTCAGACTCCGCCGCTCCCGCCGCACACTGCCCGACGGGAACGAAGCGGCGTGACGGCGCTGACTGGAAGCGCCATCGCCACTTACAGCGAGTAGTACATCTCGAACTCGATCGGATGCGTCGTCATGCGGAACTTCGCCAGCTCCTGCTCCTTCAGCGCGAGGTACGCATCGATCATGCCGTCGGTGAACACGCCACCGCGCGTCAGGAACTCGCGATCCTTGTCGAGTGCTTCCAGCGCCTGGTCGAGGCCTGCGCAGACGGTCGGGATCTTTGCATCCTCTTCCGGCGGCAGGTCGTACAGGTTCTTGTCGGCTGCTTCGCCCGGATGGATCTTGTTCTGCACGCCGTCGAGGCCCGCCATCATCAGCGCGGTGAAGCACAGGTACGGGTTGGCCATCGGGTCCGGGAAGCGCGTTTCGATGCGGCGACCCTTCGGGTTCGACACGTGCGGAATGCGGATCGATGCCGAACGGTTGCGCGCCGAGTAGGCGAGCTTCACCGGTGCTTCGAAGTGCGGCACGAGACGCTTGTACGAGTTCGTCGTCGGGTTCGTGATCGCGTTCAGTGCACGGGCGTGCTTGATGATGCCGCCGATGTAGAACAGCGCGAATTCCGACAGGCCGGCGTAGCCGTTGCCCGCGAACAGGTTCTGGCCGTCCTTCCAGATCGACTGGTGAACGTGCATGCCCGAACCGTTGTCGCCGACGACCGGCTTCGGCATGAACGTCGCCGTCTTGCCGTACGAGTGCGCGACGTTATGGATGATGTACTTCGACCATTGCGTCCAGTCGGCGCGTTGCACGAGCGTCGAGAACTTCGTGCCGATTTCGTTCTGGCCCTGGCCCGCGACTTCGTGGTGGTGCACTTCGACCGGAATGCCGAGCTGTTCGAGCAGCAGGCACATTTCCGAACGCATGTCCTGGAACGTGTCGACCGGCGCGACCGGGAAGTAGCCGCCCTTCGTGCCCGGACGGTGGCCGGTGTTGCCGCCTTCGAATTCCTTGCCTGCCGACCACGGTGCTTCTTCGGAGTTGATCTTCACGAAGCAGCCCGACATGTCCGTGTTCCACTGGACCGAGTCGAAAATGAAGAATTCCGGCTCCGGACCGAAGTACGCGGTGTCGCCGAGGCCCGTGCTCTTCAGGTACGCTTCGCCGCGCTTCGCGAGCGAGCGCGGATCGCGCTCGTAGCCCTTGCCGTCGGCCGGCTCGACCACGTCGCAGGTCATCACGAGGGTCGACTCTTCGTAGAACGGGTCGATGAACGCCGCGGTCGGATCCGGCATGAGCAGCATGTCCGACGCCTCGATGCCCTTCCAGCCGGCGATCGACGAACCGTCGAAGGCATGGCCGCTTTCGAACTTGTCTTCGTCAAACGCCGAAACCGGCACCGACACGTGCTGCTCCTTGCCGCGCGTATCCGTGAAGCGGAAATCGACGAACTTGACGTCCTCGTCCTTCACGAGCTGCATGACGTCGGCGACGGTTTTACTCATAACCTCTTCTCCTGATTGAACAATTCCGGCGGACTGGGAACCGCCTCGTTTATCGAGCTGCCCGGAGTCTGGCTTTGGCGCAGCGCGCCCCGGGTCGACCGAATTCTATATAGCAGCTTCCGTGCCAATCATCGCAAATCCGACGCGAATCGCGCCGGCCCGCGCCGCAGCGGGGCCGCGCTGCGCGATTCCGGGGCCACGGGACGCACCGGCATTCGCGCTTTGGCACCTCCATGGTGCAACGAGCGTGTGACAGCATTTTGCGAGCGCCGATTCGGTGCATGCACGCCATTCTGCACTTTTTTGGTGAACCCGTGCGCGGTGCATGCGGCCGGCCAGCGTACCGACGTCCGCGCGGCAGCGGCGCGCTAGAATGTTCGTTTGACCGATACGGAGACCTCCTGCCATGAGTACGCTCGACCAGCTTTACGCGAAGGCCGATCAACGCCGCGCCGAGAGCGCGCTCGACTATGCGGGCGCCCTGCTGCCCGTCGAGGCGTTCGAACTGCTGCAGCTCGACCCGTCCGCCCGCCTCGTCGACGTGCGCACGCGCGCCGAGCTCGACTGGATCGGCCGCCCGCTCGTCGGCGACGGCCAGTATCTGCACATCGAGTGGACGCGCTATCCCGGCGGCGTGCCGAACACGGAATTCGTCGAGCAGCTGAAGGCGGCCGTGTCGCCCGATACGCCGGTGCTGTTCCTGTGCCGCAGCGCTGCACGCTCGAAGCTCGCGGCAGTTGCGTCCAAGCAGGCCGGCTTCACGAAGGCTTTCGATCTGCTCGAAGGGTTCGAGGGCGGCAAGGATGCCGAAGGCCATCGCAAGACGGTCGACGGCTGGTGCTTCCGGAAACTGCCGTGGATCGGCGCCTGAACGCGCATCCGTTCCCGCACGCCCGACTGCGACATCGTCGAGCCGGGCGATGACACCCCGATGACGGGCCGCGTTGCGCGGCCCGCTTCTTTTGCACGGCCCGTTCAGCGGGCCAGGTAGTTGTGCGCGCCGAGAGAATCGTGCGCGATCTACGCGACGCTCACGCCCGCGGCGCATCGGGCTCGACGACGTCGCCGCCGAGCAGATGCACGCCTTCGCGCAGCTTCACGAACGCGGCCGCGACCGCTTCAGGCTCGCCCTTCACGCCGAGGTCGATGTGCCGGCGCGCATAGATGCCGCCGCGCTCGGCGTCGCCGACGCTCGGCAGGCTGAACACGCGCACGCCGGGGAAGTCGCGTTCGATCCGCTCCATCAGCGGCGTCAGCGTCGACTCGGGCAGCTCGAACACGTACAGCGAGCGCTCCGCGTGCGGCGTCGCATGGTGCAGATGCGCGTACTTCGTGTCCAGCACCCATTCGATCATCGGCCACGCCATCACCGGGAAGCCCGGCACGAAATGCAGATCGCCGACGGAGAAGCCGGGAATCCGGTTGTAGCCGTTCGGGATGATCGTCGCGCCGACCGGGAACACGCCCATGTTGAAACGGTGCTGGTTCTCCGGCGAATCGAAGTCGACCGGCGCGCTTGCGTCGGGCTGCGTCTCGCGGATGCGCTCGGCGATCAGCGCGCGCGCTTCCTGGTGCAACTCGAGCGGCACGCCGAGCGCGGCGGCCGCACACTGGCGCGTGTGGTCGTCCGGCGTCGCGCCGATGCCCCCCGTCGAGAACACGATGTCGCCGGATGCGATCGCGCGGGCGAGCGTCGCGGTGATCCGTGCCGGATCGTCGCCGACGTATTCGGCCCAGTCGAGCGCGAGCCCGCGCGCGCCGAGCAGCTCGATGACCTTCGCCAGATGCTTGTCCTGCCGGCGGCCGGAAAGGATTTCGTCGCCGATGATGATGATGCCGATGCTCATGCCTGCCCCATGTCGATTGCGGTGGCGCGCGAGCTCGCGCGCAGGTCGTCCAGCGCGCGCAGGCAGTAGTGCCCGAACCACAGCGCCGAGAAAACGAGAATGAAAGCGTAAACCCAGATCATGGCCGCCGCGACGAACGGAAACAGCACCATCATCCAGACCGACGACACCCACACGAAAGTCGGCACGGTGCCGAGCAGGCCGGTCGCGACGCCGATGCCGATCAGCGGCCAGCGGTGGCGCCGCACGAGCTCGCGGCGCTCGTCGCGGCTCGCGTGCAGCGCGAGCGCGTCGTAGGTCATCACGCGATAGGTGAGCCAGCCCCAGATCACCGGCGGCAGCAGCGCGAAGAACGGCGGAATCAGCCACAGCGGGATCGTCACGACGAGCAGCACGACGCCGACCAGCGCCGCGCCGAGCGAATTGGCCACGCTGCCGAAGAAGGTGCCGCCGCGCTTCGCGTCGAGCGCGGCGAACTGCCGGCTCGCCAGGTGCTTGATCACGACCGGCATCGAGATCGTCGCGATCAGCAACAGCACGGTCAGCACGATCAACGGGATCGCGAGCGACACGACGATGAACGGCGCGATGACCGCATGCAGCTGCGACATCCCCAACGCGTCGAACGCGCGGTACAGCGCGGCGGTCAGCACGAAGCCGTCGAGCGCGCCGCGTGCCGCGTCGATCAGCGTTTGCCACGAGAACCACAGCACGACGCCCCAGAACAGCGCCGACACGACGAACGGCATCAGCGTGAGCCACAGCATGCGCGGATGCAGCGCGCTCGCGAACGCGCGGAGGAAGGAGCGCAGCAGATCGTTCATGCGGACCCTGTATCGACGATGAAAAATGGGGAAAGGATAAACCACGCGGCCCGCATGCGCCAAAGCACATGCGGGCCGCGCAGGCTACCGCTCGACGGGAAACGACGCGTCAGGCCGAGGCCGCACCGCGCTTCGCCGGCACGAGCCGGCGGAAGATCCGCACGAACGCGAGGCCGTGCTGCGCCCAGAAGCCGTCGCCGTAGGACACGCCCTCCATCTGCTCGCGGATGCCGGTCGGCTCGACCGTGCGGTTCCACGACGCGGTGCCGAACATCATGTCCCACCACGGAAACAGCACGCCGAAGTTGCAGCCGTACTTGGTGCCTTCGTGACCGTAGCCGACCGCATGATGACGCCGGTGGAACGTCGGGCTCACGATCAGGCGCTCGCCGAGCCAGCCGAGGCGCAGCCGCACGTTCGCATGCTGGATGCTCTGGATGAAGTTCGTGAACGCGGTCAGCACGACGAACTGCGACGGCGTCACGCCGATCACGAGCGCGATCGTCGCGAAGAAGCACGACTGGATCACGTTGTCGAGCAGGTGGTTGCGGTCATCGCACCACAGCGACATCTGCCGCTGGCTGTGATGCACGGCGTGCAGCTCCCACCAGATCCCGAACTTGTGCTCCCAGCGGTGATACCAGTAGCCGGCGAAATCGAGCACCACGAGGTAGATCGCGAACGCGACGATCGGCTGCGACGTCACGCCCGGCCACAAATAGTCCAGATTGACGTTCGACACGCCGTGCAGCCGCAACCAGCCCTGCAAACGGTCGAACAGCGGCTGCAGCGCGAAGAAGAAGAACAGCGAATAGATGCCGAGCTTCGCGATCGCCGTGTAGATCACGTCGACCCGCACCGCGCGGCGGTTGGTCCAGCGTTCGACCGGCAGCAGCGCCTCGAGCGGGCGCAGCACCGCGAACATCAGGACCATCTGCAGCGCGCCGACGATCACCCAGTACAGCGCGTCGTAGGTGCCCTCGTCGTAGCCCATCAGGTTGAACTTGAACAGCAGCGGCTGCACGACGTCGATGTACAGCCAGGTCTGGATGTCCGACACGAACGCATCGATCAGGTGCAGCATCGTTCGTCTCCGCTCGTCACGCGCCGTTCGCCGCCTTCCAGGGCGCGCGGTCGTAGAAGTAGATACCGTGCGGCGATCGGCCGACGGAAATCGTCTGCACCAGCTTGCGCGACGCGAGATCGATGATCCCGACCTTCTTCGCGAAGCGGAACGTCACCCACAGCGTCTTCCGGTCGGCGGACAGCTCCATGTCGTCCGGCCCCGGCAGCAGGCCGGTGATGTCGCCGACGTTGGTGAGCGTGTTTTCGTCGATGATGCTGATCGTGTTGGCGACGCGGTTGGTGATCGCGACGTGCGTGCCGTCGGCGAGCGAACGGAAGTTGTGCGCGCCGTTGCCGGTGACGATCTGCTTGACGATCTTCTGGTTGCGCCAGTCGACCACCGCGACGTAATCCGAGCCGGTCATCCCGACCAGCAGGTATTTGTCGTCCGGCGTGAGCCACAGGCCGGCCGGCACCTTGCCGACCTTCATCCGCCACTTGAGCGTCTGCGTCGCCAGATCGACCGCCGCGATCTCGCCGGACACCTGCAGCGACACGAGCACCGTTTTGCTGTCCTTGGTGAACGCGAGGTGGCTCGGCATCACCGCGAGCGGCAGGCGCTTCGCGAGATGCACGTCGTGGCCGTCATACGTATAGATGTCGAGGCGATCGAGGCGCAGCCCGGTCGACACGAACCACTTGCGATCGGGCGAGAAGCCGAGCTGGTAAGGATCTTCGATGCCTTCGACGGTGCGCTGCAGCTTGCCCGTTTTCGGATCGACGAACATCAGGCTGTTCGAGACCGAATTCGCGACGATCAGCGACGAATTGTCGGGCGTCGCCATCAGGTGATGCGGCTCCTTGCCGGTCGGCATGGTCGCCACGACTTGACGGGTCTGCTGATCGATCAGGGAAAGCGTCGCCTCGGCCGAGTTGAGGATGATCACGTTATTCGCGTGTGCGGCGGGCGCCAGCACGGCGGCGGCCAGCGCGAGCGTGCGGCCGAAGGAGAGGAAAGTGCGCATGAAGACTCACGTCGTGGAACTACTGTCATTGTAAAACGCCCGACCGGCCCGCCCGGTTGACCGCGGACAGCATTGCGCCATTTCGACGCACGCCGCGACGACCGGCCGTGGCCGCTCGCCGTGACGTGCATCGGGCCGCGGCGGCGCTAGCGCTGCATCGACTCCCACACCTTGTGCAGACGCTTGACAGAGACAGGCATCGGCGTGCGCAGTTCCTGCGCGAACAGCGAAATGCGCAGTTCCTCGAGCAGCCAGCGGAATTCCGCGAGCCGCGGATCGACGACGCCGCCGCGCTGCGACACCGCGCGCTGGTAATGCTGGACGAGCGGGTGCAGCTCGGCGAACTGCTTCGCGTCGCGCGCCGGGTCCGCCTTCAGCTTGTCGATCCGCAGCGCGATGCCCTTCAGATAGCGCGGAAAGTGCGCAAGCTGCACGTAAGGCGTGTCGATCACGAAGCGCTTGCCGACCAGCGCCGCGAGTTGCTGCTGCAGATCGGCGTGCGCTTGCGCGAACGGCTTCGCCTGCGCGAGCTTCTTCGCGAGCCCCGCGTATTCGGCGAGGATCTGCGCGACGAGCCGCGCGATCTCCTGCGCGAGCAGGTTCAGGCGGCTGCGGCCCTCGTCGCGGCGCGCGTGGAAGCTCGCGTCGTCGTCGGGCAGCGGCTCCTGCAGGCACGCGCGGTCGAGCGCCGTGTCGATCAGCTGGTCGCGCAGTTCGTCCTGCGTACCGAGCGACATGTACTGCATCGCCATCTCGCGCAGCCCCGGCAGGTTCTTCTCGAGGAACTTGATCGGCTCCTTCAGCTGCAGCGCGAACAGCCGCCGCAAGCCCGCACGATGGATGCGCGCGGCTTCCTCGGGCGAGTCGAACACCTCGACGTCGCAATGCGTGCCGCGATCGACGAGCGCCGGATAGCCGTACAGCGTCTGGCCGCGCCGGCGGATCTCCAGCAGCTCGGGAAGCTTGCCGAAATTCCACGTCGTCAGGTTCTCGTACAGCGCGGTCGCGCCGGCTTCCGCGGGCGCCGCCGTGTGCGGCGCCGCACCCTTGGCCGGCTTGCCGCCCTTCGCCAGCGCGCCTGGCGCACCCGCTCCGCCCGGCGCCGATGCGCCGGCCGGGGCGTCGCCGGCCGCATCGCCGCTCGCCGCGATCGACGACGCGGCCGCGATCTTCTGGAACTGCTGCTGCGCCTGCGCGCCGAGCTCCTGGCGCAGCTGCGCGAGATTGCGGCCCATCGCGAGCTGGCGCCCGTGCTCGTCGATCACCTTGAAGTTCATGAACAGGTGCGCGGGCAACGTCTCGAGCTTGAAGTCGGCCGTCTTCATCGCGACCTGCGTTTCGCCGCGCACGTCGGCGATCAGCGCGTCGACGAGGCCGCCCGCGCCGAAGCGCTCGCGACCCATGCGCTCGACGAAGCCGGCCGCGTACTCGGGCAGCGGCACGCAGTGCCGGCGCAGCTTCTGCGGCAGCGACTTCAGCAGCAGCTGCACCTTCTCCTTCAGCATCCCCGGCACCAGCCATTCGCAACGGCGCGCGTCGACCTGGTTCAGCGCGTACAGCGGCACCGCGAGCGTCACGCCGTCGCGCGGCGTGCCGGGCTCGAAATGGTAGGTGAGCGCCATCTCGACGCCGGCCATCGTCATGCTCTTCGGGAACAGCTCGGTCGTCACGCCGGCCGCCTCGTGACGCATCAGGTCGTCGCGCGACAGATACAGCAGGCGCTGCTTGTCCTCCGGCTGACCGCCCTTCTTCACCTCGTCGCGATACCAGCGCTCGAACGCCGCACCCGTATGGATGCCTTGCGGAATCGCCTGGTCGTAGTACGCGTAGATCAGCTCGTCGTCGACCAGCACGTCCTGGCGGCGCGACTTGTGCTCGAGCTGCTCGATGTCGGCGAGCAACTTGCGGTTGTGCGCGAAGAACGGCAGCCGCGTCTCGAATTCGCCTTCGACCAGCGCGCCGCGGATGAACAGCTCGCGGGCGCGCGCCGGGTCCTGCCGGCCGAACGCGACGCGCCGCCGATGGTAGATCGGCAGCCCGTACAGCGTCGCGCGCTCGAACGCGCTGACCTGCGCGGGACGCTTCTCCCAATGCGGCTCCGACAGCGACTTCTTCAACAGATGCGCGCCGACCTTCTCGACCCACTCCGGCTCGATCTTCGCGAGGCAGCGCGCGTACAGCCGGCTCGTCTCGACGAGCTCGGCCGCCATCACCCAGCGGCCGGCCTTCTTCGCGAGCGCGGAGCCCGGCCACAGATAGAACTTGATCCCGCGCGCGCCGAGGTAATGCGGATCGTCGTCGGCCTTCAGGCCGAGGTTGCCGAGCAGGCCGGTCAACAGGGCCAGATGGATCTGCTCGTAGGTTGCCTCGGCTTCGTTCAGACGCCAGCCGTGCTCGCGCACGACCGTCAGCAGTTGCGAATGAACGTCGCGCCATTCGCGCAGCCGCAGGTGCGACAGGAAGTTCTGGCGGCACGCATCGATCAGCTGGCGGTTCGATTTCTTGTGCGCGACGGCCTCTTCGAACCACGCCCAGATCTTCAGCCATTGCAGGAATTCGGAGCGCTCGTCGGCGAACCGGCGGTGCGCCTGATCGGCCTGCTCCTGCGCGTCGCTCGGACGGTCGCGCGGATCCTGCACCGACAGCGCACTCGCGATGATCAGCACTTCGCGCAACGCCTGCTGGTCGCGCGCGGCGAGGATCATCCGGCCGACGCGCGGGTCGAGCGGCAAGCGCGCGAGCTCGCGGCCGAGAGGCGTCAGCGCGTTGTCGTCGTCGACCGCGCCGAGCTCGTTGAGCAGCTGATAGCCGTCGGCGATCGCGCGGCCGGGCGGCGGCTCGAGGAACGGAAACGATTCGATCGCGGTGAGGTGCAGCGACTTCATCCGCAGGATCACCGCCGCGAGCGACGAGCGCAGGATTTCCGGATCGGTGAAGCGCGCGCGCGCCTGGAAGTCGCTTTCTTCGTACAGACGGATGCAGATGCCGTCGGCCACGCGGCCGCAGCGGCCCGCGCGCTGGTTCGCGGCGGCCTGCGAGATCGACTCGACCTGCAGCTGCTCGACCTTGTTGCGGTACGAATAGCGCTTCACGCGCGCCAGGCCGGTGTCGACGACGTAGCGGATGCCCGGCACGGTCAGCGACGTTTCGGCCACGTTGGTGGCGAGCACGATGCGGCGCGCGTTCGACGCCTTGAACACCTTGTCCTGGTCGGCCGCCGACAGCCGCGCGAACAGCGGCAGGATCTCGGTGTGCGGCGGATGGTGCTTGCGCAGCGCCTCGGCCGCGTCGCGGATCTCGCGCTCGCCGGGCAGGAACACCAGCACGTCGCCGGGGCCTTCGCGGCACAGTTCGTCGACCGCGTCGACGATCGCGTCCATCAGGTCGCGTTCGGCCTCGCGCGCGGTCTTCACGCGGTCGCGCCCGCCGGTGCCTTCGGCGTTCTTCACGGCCGGGCGGTCCTCGGCCACCGGCCGATAGCGGACCTCGACCGGATACAGCCGCCCGCTCACCTCGATCACGGGCGCCGGGCGCGCGTCGCTGCCGAAATGGCGCGCGAAGCGGTCGGCGTCGATCGTCGCGGACGTGACGATCAGCTTCAGGTCCGGCCGGCGCGGCAGGATCTCCTTCAGGTAGCCGAGCAGGAAGTCGATGTTCAGGCTGCGCTCGTGCGCCTCGTCGATGATCAGCGTGTCGTACGCCTTCAGCAGCGGATCGTTCTGCGTCTCGGCGAGCAGGATGCCGTCGGTCATCAGCTTGACCGACGCGCCCGGCGCGAGGTTGTCGGTGAAGCGCACCTTGTAGCCGACCACTTCGCCGAACGGCGTGCCGAGCTCCTCGGCGATGCGCCGGCCCGTCGACGACGCGGCGAGCCGCCGCGGCTGCGTGTGGCCGATCAGGCCCGTGCCGCCGGCGCCGAGGCCGCGGCCGAGATCGAGGCAGATCTTCGGCAGCTGGGTGGTCTTGCCCGAACCTGTTTCGCCGCAAACGATGACGACCTGATGCGCGGCGATCGCGCGCGCGATCTCGTCGCGCCGGCCCGACACGGGCAGGCTTTCCGGATAGCTGATCTTCGGGACGGGGTTCGGTGCGATCGGCGCGCGCGGCGCACGTTCGCGACGCGGCGTACGCTCGCCGTCGGCCGCGCGCGTAGCCGGCGCGGCCGGCTGGCCCGCATCGCGGCGCCGTTCGTCGTCGCGCGGCGGCTTGCCGCCCTGCCGCGTTTGCTGCTGCCGGCCCGGCTGCTGACGCGCATCGGCTGCACCGTCCGGGTGCTGCGCCGGGTCCGCGTTGGCCCGCGTCGGCGCGGGACTTTTAGGTACATTCGACATGGGGGCGCATTATAATCCCGCCCATGAATTCCCAAACCGACCTCCCTCCCGCCCAGACCGGCGCCACGACGCCGCCGGCTCCCGACGATTCGGCCGTCAGCCACGCGCAGTTCGTCGACTGGATGCGCTCCGTCGCGCCCTATATCCACAAGTTCCGCAACAGCACGTTCGTCGTGGGGTTCGGTGGCGAGGTGGTGCAGCAAGGGCTGCTGAACGCGCTCGTGTCGGACATCGCGCTGTTGCAGGCGATGGGCATCCAGATCGTGCTGGTGCACGGCTCGCGGCCGCAGGTCGAGGAGCAGCTGAGCCTGCACGGCGTCGAGTCGGAGTTCTCGCACGGGCTGCGCATCACCGATGCGCGCGCACTCGAATCGGCGAAGGAGGCGGCCGGCGAAGTACGACTGGACATCGAGGCCGCGATCAGCCAGGGGCTGCCGAACTCGCCGATGGCGCATGCGCACATCAGCGTCGTGTCCGGCAACTTCGTGACCGCACGGCCGGTGGGGATTCTCGACGGCGTGGACTTCGCGCACACCGGCATCGTGCGCAAGATCGACGCCGAGTCGATCCGTCATTCGCTCGCGAGCCGCAAGCTCGTGCTGCTGTCGCCGCTCGGTTTCTCGCCGACCGGCGAGGCGTTCAACCTGTCGATGGAAGACGTCGCGTCGGCCGCCGCGATCGCGCTGCGCGCCGACAAGATCATCTTCCTGACCGAAGCGCCCGGCATCGTCGACGACGAAGGCGAGCTGGTCCGCGAAATGTCGCTCGATGCGGCCGCCGAGCTGCTCGATTCGGGCAACATTCAGGGCGACGATGCGTTCTTCCTGAAGCATTCGATCCGCGCATGCCGCGGCGGCGTGACGCGTGCGCATCTGATTCCGCAATCGCTCGACGGCAGCATGCTGCTCGAACTGTTCCTGCACGACGGCGTCGGCACGATGATCTCGTACGAGAATCTGGAGAGCCTGCGCGAGGCGACGCCGGACGACGTCGGCGGCATCCTGTCGCTGATCGAGCCGCTCGAGTCCGACGGCACGCTGGTGCGGCGCGGGCGTCACCAGATCGAACGCGACATCGACCATTTCTCGGTGATCGAGCACGATGGCGTGCTGTTCGGCTGTGCGGCGCTGTATCCGTACCAGCAGGAAAAGATCGGCGAGATGGCGTGCCTGACGGTGGCGCCGGAAGCGCAGGGTTCGGGCGACGGCGAGCGCCTGCTCAAGCGCATCGAGCAGCGTGCGCGGGCACGCGGGCTCACGCATATCTTCGTGCTGACGACGCGCACGGAGCACTGGTTCCTCAAGCGCGGCTTCGTCAAGGTCAGCGTCGACGACCTGCCGGAAGACCGCCGCAAGCTCTACAACTGGCAGCGCAAGTCGCTCGTGCTGATGAAGCAGCTCTGAGCGCAGGTACGACTGCCCTTCCCCCAGACCGATTACAGGAGAAGTACACGATGGCTCGAATGATCCAATGCGCGAAGCTCGGCAAGGAAGCCGAAGGTCTCGATTTCCCGCCGCTGCCGGGCGAACTCGGCAAGCGCATTTACGAAAGCGTCTCGAAGGAAGCATGGCAAGGCTGGCTCAAGCAGCAGACGATGCTGATCAACGAGAACCGCCTGAACATGGCCGACCCGCGCGCGCGTCAGTACCTGATGAAGCAGACCGAGAAGTATTTCTTCGGCGACGGCGCGGACCAGGCGTCCGGCTACGTGCCGCCGACCGAAGGCTGATGCAATGCGCGTTGCGACGGGGGCGTCGCGGCGCGATGTCGAACGGACGGCACCGTGCATCGCGCGGTGCCGTTTGCTTTTGGGGATGTGCGAGCGGTGCGGTGCGGTGCTTGCGCGCGGTCCGTTCGCAGCGGCCCGCAAAAATATTTGAAGAAAGTACTTTACGAAGCGAAAAAGCTCTGACATAATTTCAGCTTCTTTGGGCGGTTAGCTCAGCGGTAGAGCACTGCCTTCACACGGCAGGGGTCACTGGTTCGATCCCAGTACCGCCCACCAAAGATTCGAAGGGCCGGCAATCGCCGGCCCTTCTTGCTTTCCGGGTCAGCACTTGGCGAAATGTTCGTTAAGTGTCCTCTCGCCCAACCGGATTGTTGGCACATTCTTGTCACACTTCTTCTTCGAGGTGTCTGGTGCCAACCATTCGCAAACGCGGCGACTTCCAATTCCAAGCGATCGTCCGTCGCCAGGGCTTTCCCCCGCATTCCAAGACCTTTACCACCCGGAAAGATGCCGAGGCCTGGGCGGCCCGCATCGAGTCGGAGATGCTTGCCGGTTCATTCTCGGACCTCACCGAGGCAAACCGGACATCCTTCGGCGACCTGCTTGCCAGGTACGGACGCGAAATTTCGCCCCAGAAGAAAGGCGGCGCACTCGAACAACTCCGGATCCAAAGGCTCTTAGCCGACCCGATCGCGCAACTGAAGGTGTCAGCGCTCAGTGGCGTCACATTAGCTCACTACCGCGACAGACGCCTCTCTGGCAGTTCAACGCAGAAAGCCGTCTCCGGATCTACCGTCAACCGGGAATTGACGCTACTGAGCCACGTTATAAGCGTGGCCAGCAAAGAATGGGGAATCCACGTCCCCGTCAATCCCGTGTCCATGATCCGTCGGCCAAAGGAAAACCGGGCCCGAAGCCGTCGGCTGTCGCGCGAAGAAGAACAGCGACTGCTCGCGGAATTGGCGCCCAGTCCACGCGACGAAAGCGGTCGTTTTCGACGCGGCGGCAGCCGAAACGATTGGGTTAGACCGATCGTCATTATCGCCATCGAGACCGCAATGCGGCGAAGCGAAATCCTGTCACTGCGCTGGACAGACGTGTTTCTGGAGGATCAATACGTCCGGCTGCACGATACGAAGAACGGTGAATCGAGAGACGTCCCTCTATCAAGCCGTGCTGTTGCAACGTTATCCGCCCTACCTCGCCACCCCACCGGCCGTGTTTTTCCTATCTCCGCCGACGCGCTGAAGAAAGCGTTTGTGCGCGCTTGCGATCGCGCCCAATTGAACGATCTCCACTTCCATGATCTTCGTCGCGAGGCCACCACGCGCATGGCTGATCTTGTGGGCAGTGTCCTGGAATTGGCGGCAATCACCGGACACCGCACCCTCAACGTACTGCACCGGGTCTACTACAAGCCGCGCGCCAGTGATTTGGCGCGAAAACTGGGCTGATCGCATCAAAAGCGGCGCGCCGGCCGGCTGCTACCGGCCAGCACGCCTGACCACCACCGATCTGATAGGAGATCGATCATGGCTGCTGCCATTGTCGCCGCTCGTCGGCACCCTCTGCAAACGCTCTCGATGAACAGTGACCTCGCGCTTGTGCTGGAGCTTGAAGACCCACTGCTCATGACCGAGGAGCGACTCCAGTATTTGTTACAGGCGTCCAGAATAGGCGAAAACGTCAAGCCCGCAGTGTGGGGATACCTCGTGGCCCTACTCGATCAGAAAATCTACGGGAGGCGCGCATGAAAGTCCACATTGCGTTCGCCATGCTGGTCGCTGCGTCACCGCCGACAGTGGCCCAGACGTCGCCGTCCGACCCACTCGCCGTCGAGCCGACTGGTACGCCTCCAGACATCGTGGCTGTCTGGGAGCAGTACTACAACGAGCAGACCATGGAGGTGCAGGTCGTCAACGGCATCTGCGTGGAAACTCCCATGACACGGCGACAGTGGCTGACGCTGCATCGCGCGAGGTAATCAATGAGCCCCAATCACTTGCTGGACACAACCACGCGGCTGGCACATGGCATGCACCAAACATGCTGCGCACGAAGGAAAAGCCTGCTCACCAGAATGCTGATCGGCTCTCGCGGTCGGCAACGGGGATATTACGACCTGTTGTCGCTCGGCATTGGAGCAAGCATAGCAATCGCGTTCGCGACCGTTGGCCTGTGGCAGAAGCGCGAAGAGATGCTGTCACAGCAAATGGCCGCGCAAGGCGATGTACTTGCCGAAATCGGCAACAGCATTAACGGCAAATACCTGTCCATCTACTACTCGAATCTGGTCAATGGCACAGCCATTCCCGGCGTTGCGAACGAGTACGCACCGACGATGGCTGAGCTTGAAGCAATCAATGTCATCCCCGCCGGCTATTCAACGACGAGCGTGTATGGGGCACCGTACGTCATATCCCTTGCGAAAACGCCCGCCGGGTGCGTCGCTCCCCGTTGTGACATCGCAGGCATGGTGTATATCGACGGCGCCCTTACTGATCCCTCGACCGGCCGCCCATTGACTCTCGATGACGGGGCGGCCGCGATCGGTGGTGACGGCGGCTATTCCGATATCGTGACGCCCGACATCATAGCGGGCCCAGATGGCGGCTGGTCACTGCCAAATCCGAAAGGCAACGTCGCAGGTGTACTTGCGATGCGTGTCGGTTACGGGTCGAGCGGATGGTCCGCGTTTGTTCGTCGCGATGGTTCGCTCCCGATGGAAGGCGACCTGAACTTCAAAGGCACGACCGGAACGCTGCACAGCATCACCAACGGGAACTCGATTACGTCCCAGAGCCTGCAGACTCTCGCGGACGGTGCGTTCGGCGCGCCGTCCGTGTCTTTGGCCAATGGCAAAGTAATCGCCTTCAACCAAGTTCCGGAGGGCGGAGTGCTCGGCCTCGTAGGTGCCAATGGCCAAGCCGTTTATCTGCAGAGTTCGAACGGCAGATTCCGTCTAGTAAACGGTTCGTGGAACGGAGAGCTGTTTTCCGTTGACCAGGCAGGCAACGTGATTGCCAACGGAAACGTACAGATCAACGGCAACACTACGATGGGTGCCAACACCCAAATCTACAACCCCGGCACTCAGTACATTGAGACAGGCGGCGGCAACCTGTACCTAAAGCCATGGAACAGCACGGGAGCGACGATTGTCGGCGGCGGTGGCGGAAGCGGCCAACTGATCACGACGGGGCGGTTTACCTCGAACGAATATATCCAGCCTAACGGATGGGCGGCACCGGGCGGAGCCTGTTCGCCCAACGGGTTGATCGCCAATTCTGGAACCGGCCCACTATTTTGCCAATCCGGTGTCTGGATAACGGCGGGCGACGGCGTGGCCTGGAGATGCATTCAATACGATTCGTTTTGGGCTTCAGGCATCTTGCAAAACCACTACTTCAACGTCTTCAACTCCCCTTCCGATGTTTCGGGCGGCAGCGAGGGCAATGGGTGGGTCACTGTTTGCCGCCAAAGCTAGAAGCGATGCCATGAAACACAACCTCCGTCATTTCACACACGTGATCGCGGCCATTTCCCGTGCGATCCGCCGTCGCCGGGCACGGGGCCGCCTGACCCGCGAGCAATTCAAAGACGCGTGCCTGATCGTCCAGATCTGCGTACTCGTGCATTGCTTCGCGCTCGCCTCTTTATGGTGGGCGCGCAGCCACGACGGTGAGGCCGGAAGCTGGATGAATTGGGTCGGTGTCGCAATGGCCATTGCGTGGGTCGTCTTTTTCTGGGGGTTCCTCTTGAAACAGGCGCACATAGCGGCCGAGAACGCAGTCAAGCGAGAGATCCAACGATGAGCACCACATCGAAGAAAACGTTGACCGGTCACCGCTTGGCTCGGCCCGGAATGTGCTGCGACGATGCCATTTCGCACAGCCGAAGCAAGCAAGCCGCCGTCGCACTGGCGATCTTGCTTGCATCAGCAACGTCGTTTGCACAGTCGCCCGTGTCCATGGGGGACATTCAAAACGCAGCGAACCGCGGCGGCGACAAGTCCATGTCGTTGCTGGAACTCGTCTACGGGTCCGTGGTACACAACCCACTCGCAGCCGGCGGTGGATCGGGCGGCATGATCGCGCAACTGTTCCTGGTAGTAAACGCGTGCATGCTCGCTGTCGGTGCGATATGGGCCATGTACCACTTTGGCTCCGCAATGATCGCAACCGGGCAGGATGGCGAGTTCATGGGACAAAAAAAGTCCTCGCCGTGGTTCATCATACGCATGAGTGTCGGCTTCGCCGGCCTCGTTCCTGTCTTCGGCGGTTACTGTGGCGCGCAGATGGCGATGCTCTGGGGAACGATGCTCGGCGTGGGAATTGCGAACCTGTCGCTCGATGCTGCGGTGTCCGTGCTCAACAGCGGCGGATCGATGATCGCAACGCCAGCCTCGCCGCAGGCGACCACACTCGCGAAGGCTCTCTTTGAAGCGAACCTCTGCGCGCAAGCAGCTAACACGGCGATAGCCAACATGCCGAACGAAAGCGGCGTGTCTGTCGATGCAGGCGAAAATTTCAACGCGATCACGACGAGCAACAAGGTCGTTCTCATGAACCAGCGAGGACTTTCGTGCGGCGGAGCGGAGATCAACATTACGCAACCGCCGACACTGCCGTCGTATGACGGTATGGCCGTCTATTCGCTCGACCCCGGATCGATCTACTCGCAGATGCTTGGCGCGCACCAGAGCGCGCTGACCGCGCTTCAGTCCACGTTGTCGTCCGCTGCGCAGGCTTACGTGTCGTCCGTGAATGGGCAGGCTCAGCCGGCAGATCCTCAGAACACGATCAATCGGGCCGCGCTCCAGTACGAGAAGACCGTTTCAGATGCGATCTCGAATTCCTCGAACGCGATCAACGGATTGGCAAGCGTAATACAGTCGAACCTGCAACGCGACGGCTGGATCATGATGGGGGCGTGGTATCAAACTTTTGCTCAGGCGAACTCGCAGGTAACGAGCCTCGCCAACGCGACGGCCGCCGCGGTACCAGGTACCGATCCCGACTACATGCCCTACCCGCAGCTATACCGAAGAGTAAATGCGGCGTATTTGCAGCAAAACCAGCAGGACGCGTCGGTGTCCACTGCACAAAATGCCAGCGGTATGTTCGGAAGCGGCGTTAGCGGCCTGACGGATGCGAAGAGCATTCTTGGGAAGATCTTCAACGGCCAGGGCATAGTGAAATGGGCGGTCAACCTCAACTCCGGCCAAGGCCCTGGAGGCACGACTAATCCACTGATCGGCATGAAGAATCTGGGCGACTATATCCTTGACGCCGGTTGGGTCGGTCTCGCCGGGTATGCAGCATTGGAAGGGATAGCTGAGGCGAAGGAGACCACTGCAGGCAAGATCGCGTCGGCCGCTGCTGATGTCGCCACCTTGGGCATGTCCGATGTCATTGCAGGTGCAGCGAAAGGGATTCTAAAAGCGCTCGCGCCGTTCGTGGTTATCACGATCATCTCGCTATTCTTCTTCGGCGCGATGCTGTCGATCTACATCCCGATGCTTCCGTTCATCATTTGGTTCAGCGGCGTCGTGTCCTGGTACGCCGTCGTCGGGGAGTCGATGGTCGCTTCGCCGTTATGGGCGATGACACACCTTGATGGCGAAGGCGAAGGCTTGGGACAAAGGCCAACACATGGCTACATCTTTCTGCTGAACGTCATGTTCCGACCAGTCTTCATGGAAATCGGCTTCGTCCTAGCGGGAGCGGGCATTGTGGTGCTCGGGACGCTGCTCAACTCGATGTTCGGCGTTGCCATGCAAAACGCCCAATACGACTCCACGACAGGCCTCGTGAGCATCATTGGCTACATCGTTCTCTACGTCGGTATGTGCCAAACGCTATGCAACAGCACGTTCAGCTTGATACACATCGTGCCTGACCAGGTGTTCTCATGGGTAGGCGGTCAGATGGCGTCTCGCATGCCGGAATTAGAGGATCGTGTGAATCGCCTATTCGGCGCGGGTATCGGGCATGGCGGCAACACCGGTCGGAGCCAAGTTCCTTCTGTACTCGGGCGCGGGGATGGAGACCCGCCGAGGTCTATCGGTCCATCAGGGGGCGTAGGCCGAGACTTAGGCTGATTGAGAGCCAGTTTGAAAGCGCCTTTTCGTATGCGCTACGCGGCGCGACGATTGCCAGAGATCACAGCATCGAACTGCTCATCAAACAGCCGTTGTCGGTTATGTTGAGCCGTCAAAAAATGGGAGGGGTCAGCCTTGGCCAGTTCACGAATTGCGATTTCCTTGAGCACTTTGTGACCGGCAAGGTTGGCCTGGGCAACCAAAAGTTGCTGTTCAAGTTTTTTCGCATACGACTTCCAGTCTGCCGCATTCCGCTCGGCAGCAAACGCTCTGCCAAGCGCGGCTCCGTTGTCGCTCATTCTCCGCCCTCCTTTGAGTTTGCTTCGCGCTTCAATATATCGGCAACGCATCGTCCCTCGCAAGAGTCGTTTTTGCGCGATGCGTCTGCCCCCACAATACGACCTGCGTCTCGATCGACGTATACGGGCCGGATACCTTTCATTTCCAGTTCGCGCACAGCCTTGGCGATAGCAGCGTTCGCGCGCGCAAGGAACTCGGGGCTTGCCATAAAACGACCTAGCTTATCAGCGGACATCGCGTGCTCTCCTTTACTATAAGCATACGCCGAGACCCTCGAAAGCGACGTTTTCACCGCCTGCATCGTGCGGGGCGCGACCAAATAACCTCACTGCCGGCGCGCACCCCCGACGAAATTTGCCAAGGCCTCGGCATCGCTTGGCACTACACCCGTCTCGGGCCACCGTAGCCGAGCAGAATATGCAGGCCCAGCGAGCATGGCTCAAGGAGCTTAGCGTCGAATCCTGACGCGGCTATTTCCGGCGCTCAGTGCCTGGGCCATGATGGACATCGACTAGTACCCGCAACGTGTGCGGGACACGTCGGAGCCGCGGGAGGCCAGCGACAAGCGCGACCAAATACCCCCACTCGGCCGCCGCCTGCTGCGCTCAACACGGCAGGGGTCTTGCGATGCGCCACCATGGTCCGATTCATCACTACGCACAACGTCATCTCCATGACGATCAAGCCACGAAATCTGACATAAGCGCTATTATGTCGGCCGACCGACCGCTCGTGCGTCGCATCGATCGCTACCATCAGAGACCTCGTTCGCTGAAGCCATTGGCGCGATTTGTCAAGGTGCAATCTCGCCAGTCGGGGAACTATGGCGAGCCGCGATCAGGCAAGAAGGTAGCTGGGCGACCCCATCTGCCCCTATAAACATCGATACCCATTGCTCGACCGGCCGCGAAGTCCCTCATTTCTTACAATTTACATACAAATCGTGCCGTGACTGACAACAACTTTAAACGGCTCAGCATACTGCGATGGTCCGGAAGCAAGGCCAAGCTGGTACCGGATCTTCGAAGGCTGCGTCCGAAGAAGTTCAATCGCTACGTCGAACCATTCGTAGGCTCGGCATGTCTTTTTTTTGACGTTGCGCCCGAACGCTCGATACTGGGCGACATTAATCCGTCGGTCATTGATGTCTATAAAGCTATTTCGGCCGACTCTGACCGTGTAGCAGACGCACTCGCGTCTATTCCGCATACCGCTGACGCTTTCTACGCACTTCGTGCAGTTGAACCCAGCTCCCTTGATCTGACGTACCGGGCAGCACGTCTGATTTTTCTGATGAAGGCTTGCTTCAATGGGGTCTATCGAACGAACAAAAAGGGGGAGTTTAATGTGCCAATGGGCAGTAGAGTCTATGCATTGCCATCACGAGAAGATCTTTCCCGCGCGGCGAACATGCTCAAAGGTGCGACTTTGTTCGCTGGAGACTTCCGAGATACAACGTCACATTGCGAAGAAGGTGACTGGGTTTACATGGACCCACCGTACCGTCAGGCAGGGAGATATCGCGGCGAATACGGTTATTCAGCCGAGTTTGATGAACAGGCATTCGGAGAATTTACTTCCTTGGCCGCGAACCTTGCATCGCGTGGAGTAAACGTAATGGTGTCCTATCAGTACGATACTCGTCTCGTGCAGGCACTGCCCGGGTGGTCAGTGCACGCGGTATCGCCTCGGCGTACCGTCGCAGGCAAGGCTACATCCCGCCTACCCGCCCCAGAACTCATCATGACCAGCTATTCATCATGACCATCGACGGGGGACCTATCATCCGTCTGGCCATCGTGAGCGACCTACACGCCTTCGCGTCAGCGGACAAAGCGAGAAATTCCGTGGTGGACCTCTCTGGGTCTACGCCTGGACGGTCAAATCCCCTTAGCGATCTTATTGCGGCAGCATCCAAGCTGAATCTAAGCGCCGACGTGTTGGTCTGCGCAGGAGATATCTGCAATATGGCCGACTTCGCTGGATTGGAACGCGCTTGGGATCAGCTTCAACGGCTTCGCGACGCGCTCCAGGCCAGCGACATAGTAGTGACATGTGGAAATCACGATCTGGATTCTCGCTATCTTTCAGATCAGACGGACCCTGATCCCAAAGGCGCCCTGCTCACCTTAGTTCCACCGTTTCCATTCGCAGACGAACAATTGAATGATCGGTTCTGGGCGCGAAACTACGCGATTACGACATTGCCCAGCGGCGTCGTCATGGTCTCGCTGAATACAAGCGCTTTCCATGGCGGAGCGCAGAACGAAATCGAGCATGGTCGCGTAAGCCAACGAACGATCAATTGTATGGTCAGGGACCTTGAAGCTACTCGAAACGCACCCGCTCATATCCTTGTTTGCCATCACCATCCAATGCCGCTTACGGGTTGGGATGACAAACCGGACGGTGAGGCCATGCTGCGAGGTCAGGTACTGCTTGATGCCCTGACAAAGGCAACCGGTAGTTCATGGCTCGTTATACACGGGCACCGGCATCATCCCCGACTGATTCAAGGCGCGACATCATCAAACGAGGTTCCGTTTGTCTTCGGTGCTGCGAGCCTTGGAGCACGACTTACCGGCATACCGAATCAATTCCATATTATGGAAGTCCGGAGTTGCCAGGAAGCAGATCATGCGCCTCTCGTCGGAACCGTACGGACATGGTCATGGACAGACTCAACGAACTGGACAGTCGCTCGCAGCAGTTCTGGACTTCCACCTCTCTGTGGTTTCGGCTATCGCGGCCAAATTAAGCCATTAGCATTGAAAATTGAAAATATCGTTGGTAGCACCTTTAGAAACTGGAAGGACATACAGTCTCAAGTCCCTTCCGTGAATTTCCTGATGCCAGATTCGATGCGTCAGCTAAACGAACAATTACTCGAACTCGGGCTTGAAATTCTTGAAAATCGAAACGGCGAACCTGCTCAGATCGGGCGTTAACTGATTGCTATATGGATACTTCCATCGGTTTTTTCTCGAGCTTCAACGCCCGCCACTTAGATGCAGAGCAAGTGGCCGGATCGTTCGTGCCAAACAAGAAGTTCATTCAACTTCTGGCTGTGCAAAATTCACTGCTTGTAGGTGCGCGAGGCAGCGGCAAGACGCATATGTTAAAGATGTTACAACCAAAGGCGATGAACGCGTGGTCGCATCCGGAGGCAGACGCGATTCGCAGGAAAATCGCATACTGGGGGGTTTTTGTGCCAGCGGACGAGGCCTGGCAACAGCAAGTCGAGTGCGCCGCCGCGGATCTAGCACCGGAATTTCAATCGCGTTTTCGACTCGCGGTGTTTACCACGCATGTGCAACGATCTCTCGTCGATAGTTTTCTCCAACTTACGCACGATCGTCCCCGCCAAGATCGCGGATTCGCGAAGGTAGACCTCACGATCGAGCAAGAGTCCGAAGTCTGCAAAACGATCGCACAAAGTTGGCAGCTTGCGCCCCGAATTCATTCGCTGCTTGGATTAAGACAGGCTCTGGTAGACCGGGCTGCCGACCTGTACGAGTGCACGGAAACCCCTGAGCGACTCGAACAAATGCTCGCTATTTGTCAGTCTCAGTGTGTGCAAGCGGTGCTGCGAGCGGTCAATGCGTTCGATTCAATCGTCGGCCGTTTTGAGGGGCGATGGTGTCTGATGTTCGACGAACTCGAGATCGCGCCGGCTGAAGTTCAGAAGCTACTGTTTCGCAGTCTGCGGTCAACCGATCAAAAGCTTATCTTCAAGCTCGCCCTCAGCCCGTCAACGGAAGCCTCGAGCGTGTTCCAACAAAGTATGGGACCAAGTTCGGGAAATGATTTTGAAGAAATTTCGTTGTACACGGACCCAAAGGAGTCGGCCATATTCTGCCAAAGCCTTTGGGACCATCTATCCAAGGGAACGTCTGCCGAGCATCTTCCTCCTGCTGCGATCTTGCGTCACTCAGCATTTCATGAGCCGGAGAGTGCGAAGCCATATGGCCCCCGTGGGCACTGGCAAGAAGCCTCAAGTCGACTCGCAAAGAAAGATCCATCGTACGTTGAATTCCTTCAACGGTACGGGCTTGACCCCAACAAGTTGGATGCCGCAAGTCCCCATATGAAGGATGCGGTTGTGCGCAAAATCGGGCCACTAATCGGATTCCGGGACTTCATGCTCAAGCCTGGCCCAGGTGCAGACAATCCGGGTTCAGCGAGCCTGCGGAACGACAAAGGCCGTCCTTCGGTGCTCTTCAGCGGCTGGGAGGCGCTCTGTCTCGTGACAGAAGGAAATCCGAGATGGTTTACTGGGATCGCCAACAACCTACTGATCCATCGGCACGGAAGCCCCTCTGGGCGCGAGTTGTCGCGCGAGAGGCAGTACCAGGTACTTCGCGGCGCCTCGCAAAAATTCATGGATTACATTGCCACGATCCCGAGCCCCGGTCGAAGCTTCGACAACAGCCAAGAAGGAGGACTCAAAGCTGTAGTGGACCGACTAGTGGACACATTCCATAGCGAGGTATTGCTCGGGCCGTTCGTGCTCGACCCGGTGCTTAGCTTCGAAGTCGACGACAACCTGCCGCCCGAGTTGCAGCGAGCGATATTTGATGGGCTCTACGCGGGGGCTTTTGTCCCTGTCAGTGAGGTTGACCGTCAGTTTGCATTTTCCAGGAAGTTGTCTGGGCAACGATTGCGGCTTACCTATCTCATCTCCCCCCTCAAAGTCCTGCCCTTGCGAACTGGAAAGGAGCGCAAGCTGTCAACGTTGTTGAGCCGGACTGGTCACACGACAAGACTGAGATCCCAGCGTGGCCGTCCTAGAGTACGGACGTCCAATATCACGCCAGACGGCCAAGTGAGCCTATTCAATGAGTGAACCGTCCTTAATCGAGCTGTCGTCCGACCAAGCTACGCACGAACGATACGATTTGTTCGTCTGCGCTGCGGGCTTCGAGAGTCGTGCAACAGCGATCGCCGAGAAGATCGGCGAGAACGCGCGTCGATCGGTAGCGATCGGGTTTGACCACAATAGGTGCCTATCCTTCGACTCGAACAAGCAATTCTTCACGAAGAACCACGTACAAGTCGTTGAAGACGTTAGCAACGCTCGGTTCTCAGAGACACTCGCGGACGCACTGCAAGCGACGAGGCATAGTTCGCAGTCTGACAACGACGAGGAACGCCATCGACTTGCGTGCGATATATCGTGCTTTGATCGGTTCAGGTTGGCGGAGATCGTAAATGCGGTTGGCAAATGCCGCGACCTTCAGGCCCCGGTGGTCGATTTTTGGTACAGTATTGCGCAGTTCTCTCCGCCACGACCCGTGGCCGGGCGTAATGAGGTAGCAGGTCCCGTACATAAAGCGTTCGCTGGACGGTTCGCGGACCCTAGCCGTCCGCTAGCCCTGATTGCGGGTCTCGGCTACGAGATGGGCAAGGTAGTCGGTGCCGCGGAATATCTACAAGCCACACGAGTGATCGCCTTTTTCCCCGAGTCGCCAATCGAAGAGTTTGCGGCCGAGGTGACGAATGCGAATAGGCTGCTGCTTCAGGATGTCGCGCCAAGTGATTTCCTCCGTTATCCGGTTGCTGATCCAGTGCGCACCATTGCTATGCTCGACTCGGTCCTCAGGGGACTAAGTGTAGATTACAACGTGGTAATCCTGCCCGGGGGGCCGAAGATCTTCGTTCTTGCATGCTTGCTAGCTCAACGCATGCACCGAAATGCATCGGTCTGGCGCGTCAGCTCCGGCGCATCGATTCGACCCAAAAACGTGGAACCGAGTGGCTTCACCGTGGGTCTGCGCTGGATTCCTGGCGACATGTCATTCCGTATGACCTAAAACTGTCTGCCGCTGTGGTGACCTTTCCCCTCTGAAGTACGCGACCTGGCGCAGCTGCGGCCACGGTTTGGCTCGCCGCGACTGCACGCAACGAGGGCGGTGCCCCAATCTGATTCAGGTGGACAAGGTCACAACCACCGCAAGAAGCGAACGTAATCCTGCTTTGCCGTGCCCATCATCCCTCCAGAGGCTCCGCCCGCTGGGCGGCTTTACTTATCCAAAGGGCAATCAGACATCTACAAAAAGGTGCCCCTTTGACGGTTGCGCGACCAAATAACCTCATGAAGCGGTCTACTGGCTAGATTGTCGCGCTTTTTCACGAGCAATCGGCGTTCGCTCGGCATGCGAGGACTTCCGTGGATCTGGCCCTGCCCCCTATCGCCAAGACCAGCAAGATGGCCTCACCCCGCACATCGAAGCGCGGTGCACCTTCAGTCTACGGCTCCCCGCCGACGACCATATCCGCCGCGCTTCAACACGGTATACTTGCGTGTCAACGGCCGGAGAAGCCTGCTATCTGCTGGGCGTGGCTACGAGGACCGCGCATCGCTCATGCGCGCCTTGAACATTTACGGACCACACATGAAACTAACACTCGAAGGGATCGGCACCATACAAAAAGCATCCGTCGAGCTTAACGGACTGACAGTTATCGCCGGCGAAAACGATACTGGAAAGAGCACCGTCGGAAAAGTGTTCTTTGCGATAGCACAAGCATTTACAAACTTCTCGATCGCAGTAAGGAAACAACAAGCAAATCGCATCAGATCCGATATGGAGCGAATTTACATGGCGCTTCGTCGGGAATTTGACCTAGCGGAACGCCCCGATATCCGGAATTTATTCTCGGTAGTGAGGAGTCACGCACTCGATCCATCCAGCCTTCCGATAGCAGACATTACCGCGCTGTTACGTTCACTCAATGCGGAAAAAGAGAATCCCGAGCGAACCAAAATACTGGAAATTTTGCTGCAAAGAGTTGCAGAGCTTCAACTCTCATTAAATGAAAACGTCGACCAGAAGAGTCAGATCGGAAAACTGATTCATCGAGCCTTGAATTCCGAGTTTGCGGGCGAACTCCTAAATAAGCCAAACTGCCAGAGAGCATACATTTCCCTTTCTGACGGTGCGACCAGCATTCTAGAAATGTGGGCGACGGATACGAAGCTCGAGAACTTTAAAGGCACTGAGCCACTTGGAATACGGGACGCAACACTTATCGACGGCCCAGCAATTCTTCAATATTGCTCGGCAATTCGTGGGTACGACCCGACTGGCGAGACTTACTTGTTCTCGGGCGGCTCTATACCCTATCATGCCGTTGATCTATCCAACAAGCTACAAACAGCTAAGGCGCGACAAAGCTTAAAGGGCATTCCAGTCGACGACTTTGGAGCAATCTTCAAAGGCGAAATGTATTACGACGAAGAACGCAAGAGCTTTGTACTGTCTAGAGGCGGCATTAAGGTTCCAGCAAATAACGTCGCATCGGGCATTAAAGCCTTGTCTATTGTTGACATGCTCAACAAAAGCGACTACTTGCGACCCGAGACGTTGTTGATACTAGATGAGCCGGAGACAAACCTCCACCCAACATGGCAAATTGAGTATGCAAAGATAATTTGCAATCTTGCAGCCTCTGGCGTTAAAGTACTCGTTACAACTCACAGCCCTTACATGCTTGAGGCCTTGAAAGGTTATGGAGACAAAGCGACAGGCATCAAATTTTATCATGCGAGAAAGCAAGAAAACGGCGTTGTAAACTATATTGACACGGATGGCGATATCACGGGGATTATAAAGACACTATCGCTACCGCTGTTGAATCTTCTCGACGACTTGAATAAAAATGACTTCTAAGGCCAAGGATATTTACGACACGCTCGTTTCAGAATTTCCGAATCAGCTCATCGAGATAACGAAATTGAGCAGGAATGACGCTGCAAATAAAGATTTCATCGTATCCCCCGTACAAGCCTTTAATTTCGATCACATTGAAAATTTAGGGACAGCCGATAATAAATGCGAAAAATCTCCCGATGCGCTCTTCTATCACCAAGATAAAGACATCTTGTATTTCATCGAGTTCAAAGAGGGCGGACATAAGAGAGATGACGTTCGCCAAAAGGTTCACGAGGGAATACTTACACTTTTTCAGTACGCCAAGCACCGCCGGATCGCAACGCGCTCGGAATTTTATGAATTAAATATTCGTTTCGCCTTGGTGACCAGAAATAAAGAAGAGGGAACTCCAGGCGAATCGTTTTTGGCGGCACTAGAAGCGTCAGAAGACGTGTTTAATCTCAAAAATATGGAAGGCTTGCTCGTCGAGAAAACTGTCGTCCACTGGAATCCCGAATCAATATATAGCCTATTACATAACGTTAGCGGTGGTGCCGTGGACTCTATCGAATGGGTGAACAAGGCGCAAAGTACGCGCATTGTGATTCCGACTGCAAATTCCGCTACACCATTAACGGCGACTCAGTAAGAAAAGTGAAAGACTCAGACTTCGTGCGGCATACTTGGTGCGTCGCGAACGACGCACTTTTGACGCACTTGGTAGAATTTCCTCTCACTTCTCCGCCGGAGAAGGTCGAAACGACGCAGGAACGACGCAACTTAGCGTCATACCTGCTTCATCGCCCGTCGCTTTGCACTTGCGATCTTGAAGCGTGCAAGACGATCAACCTTCGGCGAATGCTTGATTGGCCGTTCGGCGCTTACAAACGGCACCTTAACCGCCCCGCCGCGGCCTTTCCGACCGTGGACAGCATGCCCATAGGCACCGATAGAGTAATCGCTCAGGTGCCCCATGAACCTCGCCGCCTGCTCTAAGGGAATGTCGGGGTCAGCCTTCAGATCAGACGCCGCTTGATGGCGGAAACAATACGGACTGATCCGCGTCCGCAACTTTGGGAATGCGCTTTTGCCGAGGGCCACTACGCTGTTGTATAGATAATCCTTGTTGTGCGTGATCGTGTAGCTGCCGATCCCGTTCACGGCGTTCCGGCCTGCCAGTCCATGTAGAAAGCGTAATGCGGGATTGGCATTCGCATCGAGGCTAAACCCAATGTGCCGTGTGGGTTGGCCGCGCTCTCTGCCACCTGCGTCTACACATTTCGCACCCGTGATCTTGATTACAAGTCGATTGGGTCCCGTGACAAGATCGATGCCTTGCTCGAGTTCGGCGGGCCGGCATCCAGTGATCCAGAGCACGGCAAGCGCAGGCATTAGCTGCGGCCGTGACTGCTGCCATTCTGGTGTCGATGCCGTCACCCATATCGATTCGCGCCAGTCTGGCGGAAGCTGCCTAAGTGCGGATTTCTTCGCTTTTCCCATCGTTCACGTTCCTATCGGGTTTCTGCCCACGTTTGATTTCGTTGTTGACCGAGACCGTTGGAGTGAGATTTCGGACCATTAGAAATCGGCCTAACACCACCCCCGAGTCGCTACGCGCCTCGACCCCTGAGGGGTTGGGGCTTGGCGTTTTTGGGGCGCAACACGCCATGCCTTCGCATGTCGGTGTTACGCCCCAAAACCACCAAGCCCCCTCTTGTCCGACATGCCGTCCGGACAAGAGACCGACACGATTTCGGCAAGTTGGAAATCAGGATCTGCGTGTATTCCGTTGAGAAGAATTCGCACGAATCGTGGCCTCCGCGGTTGGGTCCCGGGGGTGCCGTTCGCTGCCCACAAACCGGTGTTGTGCTGCTTCTATCATCATTCCCGCGCCCGCCCGTGGACGGCTGCGCTGCCCACACCGCGAGGGTATGGACAGCGCCGGCTCGTTGGCCGGCGTTCCGCAGCCGACCACCGGCTCCCCGCGACGCTTTGCCTTCGGCCTGACGCGCCCCATTGGGGGCTTGCCCTAGCGATAATGACAATCTGACCGCAGCCCCTCCCTGGAAGCCATAGCGGTTGGTGATCCAATCACGCACCTTGCGAGCGCCGCGAGCCCGGATCGAGCCGCACGGGGACCCGCGCCGAAGGCGTGGGGAGAGCGGCGGCCCGCAGGGACGATCCGGCTGAGCGCTAATTCGACCGGCAAGGGGACCCATAAGGCGCGAAGCTCCGTTTCCGCCCTCGCTTGTGGGGGCGCGTTCAAAACTTATACACGTGGGCATGCTGATATCTCCTCGTTGGCACATTGAGGCGAGTTCGCGGAGCATCGCTTCGATCGAGACAGATCCCTTTCCGTAGAACGCCCCCAAGGCTCCCGACTTGTCCACAGGGGACCAAGGTAGGAAAAAGGTAGAAGAAAGGTAGAGGGCAAAAACGCGTCGGAAAAACCAATCTCAACAATGGGTTGCAGACGTGGTGCGCGACGTAACCCCGAAAAGGCGCGATGTAACCCCGATGAGCCGCGACGTAACCCCGAAGACGAAGCGACGTAACCCCGATGGCTTTCATAGCCTTGTCCACACCGTCTGAGGTCGCCCCTTCGTGCTCGTCTCGATCCGGCCGCCGACGATAATGTCTAAGCGCTCAAGCTCGTCCATGGCGCGTTCAAGCGCGTCAACAAAATCACGCATCCTCCCTGTGTATTCCAGCTTGCGTTTTAGCCACTCAAGGGGGTTCCTTTGCACCGAGTCATTGGACGTGGCAACAAGCCGTTGAAGCGCCTTCGCCATGTCCTGTCTCGGCCCGAACCGCAGCCGCTTATCCCAATCGATCAAAGCGAATTCGCGATTCTCGAACATCAATCGCCAACGTGGATCGACTCGCAGCGTGTACGACTCGGCTTCTTCGTCGTAGTCGAATCCATCAATCAGATGCAAAGCGCGCTTCTTGCCAATCTCGTATTTCGGTCGGCCGTCTTTTGTCACGTCGATCACAAGCATGGCGAACGTGAGCGCCTCCATTGTGCGAAGTAGCCATTTATATTCGTAATTACCAACGTGTCGTCCAATGGAGCGTAAGAACCCAGCGCGCTTAACAATCACCGGTGCGCCCAGTGGATGCTTACTCGCCTCGTGCATAGCCTGCATCCACACGTCAGCCTGCGCCTCGTCCAACTGTTCGCCCCAAAACTTGATGACGGCATCTGCGCGACTGATCAGCACCGTGTCCTTATGTATCTTCTTTCGCCCTCGTGCCACAGGCGCGAACAGGCTAGACCGTGCAATATGGTTTGGCATCGCACGCATGAATTCGTCTATGCCGGGCAGGAAAAGCTGCGTCGGCCCCTCTTGCGCACGTCGTACCTCTGTACGCGCTAACGCTTCCGCCTCGCGTTGTCGAAGCAGATCAAGCGTGCGGGAAGGAGTGTCGAATTCAGCGCGTAGCTCGTGGCCGCATTCATCGGCGGCAAACGGATCATCCATCGTCTGCAATCAAGGCTGAACGCGATCCAGTCGTGCCATTTCCTCCGCTTTGGTCGGCCGCCCGCGCCTCGGGGGTCTAGCGGTTGCATTCGAATCGGCGCTGTCGGCAGCCGGACCGCGCATCCACCGCCTGATGTCGCCGAGTCGCCACCGCAACCTGCGGACGCCCGGCATCGGCGACGGCATGGACGCCACCTTGCGCTTACCGATGGTGGATGCGCTCAGACCAGACAATGCTGCGACTTCCTCAGGGCCTACCAACAAATCGTCACCAGCTCTGCTCAACTTGGCTGCGAGGTCGTAGTTTCGCTCTTCCATGTCTCGGTTCCCCCAAAGTTCCTGTAAGGACCTGATCATCCTTCTCGGGCCGTCATAAATGTGAGGACACTTAACGAGCAGTTTGTCGTTGTCAATCGCTCTTGCGCGCGACCAATTCACCTCAAAACGCGACCAAATAACCTCGGAATCGCCAATGTCCCGCGACCAAATAACCCCGCACAACCTCACCGCTCCACACGCAGAGAGTCACGGGAACTGAAACAAAAACTGCTCTTGCGCAGGCCTTCAGTGGTCGCGTAGGATAGTTCGGGAAACGAGCGATTACGGAGGCTAACCAGTGTTGCCCGAACGATATTCTGATATGGATGACATCACTCTCGGGCGCGCGTTTGCGATGGCAACGAGAGAATATGTGCGAGATATACGTAAGAGAAAGCGAGGACTGCCTCCTCTGATAGCGGGTCAGCTGGCTCGTAGGCTACATGAGATCGCAAATACGCAGCTAACAACGGCAGAGTTGTTCTTCCAGTTCAAAAACGGCGAAGATAAACCTGCTGATAGCAGAGTAACGAGACGGCACGAGGCCGATGGCTCTATGTCGTTTTCCAAAGCCAGGGATGCCCTGAGCGGCTTAATGTGGCACGCGATACTTTGGACACGTGCAGACCTCTATGAGGAATCCGTGAACATGTGGATGTGGATCGACTTCCTGGAGGCATCAGTCGAAACTAGAAGGACGCTCAGTCGCCGCAAGGGATTTGATTCGTCGAGTATTCTGACTGTATTTCGGAAACACCTTGTTGCGATAGCTAGAACCGAGATGTCCGTCAATGAAGCCGGCTTTAACCGCCTCCTACGCGATGTGGGAGTGAACCGTGAGGAGTGGGACCGACACGTTGGCACAATCTTGTCACACGGACCACTGCAACATGAGTCAACGACAGTGCACTAGGGGGAACTCAGGCTATTGAAATGTCGGGGATCTCGGGCTACAGTACGGTCCCATAAGCGCCAACTTTCCGATTCACACGGCAGGGGTCACTGGTTCGATCCCAGTACCGCCCACCAAAGATTCGAAGGGCCGGCAATCGCCGGCCCTTCTTGCTTTCCGGGTCAGCACTTGGCGAATTGTTCGTCAAGTGTCCTCTCGCCCAACCGGATTGTTGGCACGTTCTTGTCACACTTCTTCTTCGAGGTGTCTGGTGCCAACCATTCGCAAACGCGGCGACTGCCAATTTCAGGCGATCGTCCGTCGTCAGGGATCCCCCCACTAACCAAAACCTTCATCAGTCGCAAAGAGGCTGAGGCCCGGGCTGCCCGCATCGAATCCGAAATGCTGGCCGGGTCGTTCTCGAGGCCGACCGAATCCAGCAAAACGCCGTTGAGCAAACTGCTGATCCGGTACCCGCCAACGAGCACTCCGAGCAACGCGATAAACGCGGCATTGAGGTCAGCCATGATTTTCCTTCTTCATTTGGCAAAGGCCGGGTGTAGTCCGAATGCGGGAACTAATATCAACTACCAGCCGAGTCCATCGCTACGCGGCCTAACGCGAGAGCGGCATTAAAAAATCGCCCCGATTGAGGGCGATTGCGGTGCTCCTCGTTACATCAACCTTTCACGGTGCTATGAGTGCTCTTGGTGACGACCTACCAGTGACCACTCAACTCTGGCCGAACGATACGAGCAACCGCCGCAAAAGCAATCCGTCTTCGCTCTTCATTTGTCGAAACGCGGCCAAGCATCCGCGCCGAGTCGCCCAAAAAGCGACCTATTGGCACCGCAAACCTGACCGAGCGGTTGATGAAGCCTAGGCGCGGCGAATCAGCTACTACCCGAAGTAGATGACCATCAGGCAAATGAAGGGCTGCGAGCGCACGTGTGAACGGAGGTTGGTATCATGGCGGCGACCAAACGAAGCCACACCCTAAGAGCAAGAAGAGACCTATCCAATGGATGCCAACGCAATAACGTTGCTCGATATCTTCGAGAAAAAGATGCGCCTAGAGATTCCCACTTTTCAACGCCAATACGTCTGGCGACGGGAACATCAATGGGAACCGCTTTGGGAAGACATTGCCCGCAAGTTCTCCGAGTTCATCGAAGATAGAAAAGATGCTCCGGTTCACTTCCTTGGAGCGATGGTTATCGACCAAAAGCAGACGCAAACTGGCAAAGTCGAGCGACGTAGCGTCATCGACGGACAGCAGCGACTCACTACATTTCAAATTTTCCTCGCGGCATTCCGGGACTTTTGCCGTGCCGAAGGCTTGGATGACTTCGCCGAAGAGTGCGATGCCTACGTCACGAATAAAGGGCGCATGGCAGAGTCGGAAGTTGAACGTTTCAAGGTTTGGCCAACACTCTCCGATCGAGCTCAGTTCACATCCGTGATTTTGGCTGGATCAAAGGCAGCACTGGAAGCTGCCTATCCGCTGATTCGCGAGAAGTACGCCCGCAAGCCCTTACCTCGCCCCAGAATGGTCGAGGCATATCTGTTCTTCTATGACCAGCTCGCCGAATTTTTCAAAGGCTCCGAGGGGATACCTGCGGTCGCCGAGAATATGCCGCTTGCCGATCGTGTCGAAGAGTGCTTCGAGGCACTGAAAACCGCCCTCAAAGTCGTGGCCATCGATCTTGATCGCGAAGATGATGCTCAAGTTATCTTTGAGACTCTCAACGCGCGCGGCGAACCCCTTCTGCCGGCAGACTTGCTGCGTAACTACATCTTTCTGCGCGCGGCTCGCCAAGAAGAGGCCCAAGAGAAACTTTATGAACAATATTGGGCAGGGTTCGATCAGATTTTTTGGCGAGAAGAGGTAACACAGGGCCGTCTCAAGCGGCCGCGTAGCGACCTGTTCATGCAGCACTTCCTCGCCAGCAAACAGGCGCGCGACATTCCCATTAAACATCTTTTTGTTGAGTATAAATACTGGATCGAACGTGACAAGCCATTTTTGACGGTCGAAGATGAACTGATAGCGCTTGTTAATCAGCGGGATTCGTATAGACGAATTGCACCGGACAGTGATGACCAGACGTTCAGCAAACTTGCACACTTTCTTGACGTATTCGACGTGAGCACGGTCTATCCGCCGCTGCTTGCCATGTTCGATCGAGGCGCCACAGATGTTGAAGTGTTGCGTGCGGCAGAAATGTTGGAAAGCTATCTGATCCGACGCGCAGTGTGCGGCGCGGAAACGAAAGCATACAACCGTATTTTCATGGGCTTGACCCGTGCGATTCGCGAAAGTGGCCCCACCGCCAAAGTCGTGTATGATTATCTTTCATCCCTCCGCAGTGCAACCGACCAATGGTTAAGTGACGAGGTATTTGCTCGCGCCTGGATGAGCAGCGACATTTATAACGTGCTCAACAACCGACGTCTCACCTACATCCTAGCTCGGGTGAGCGAAACCTATCGATCGGCAAAAACTGAAGTTATTAAATTCGACAGTCAAGTCACGATTGAGCATGTGATGCCGCAAAGCTGGATCGAGCACTGGCCGCTTCAAAACGGGTTACAGGGCGTTAAGGATGCCTGGCTTCGTGACGAAGAAACGCCCGAAATTTTGGCAAGTAAACGTCGAGACAATTTGATACACACGTTTGGGAATCTCACGCTAATCACCGGCAGCCTCAATAGCGCGATAAAGCACGGCGCTTGGGTAGAAAAACGCGCTGGCATTCTGGCCAACTCCGTCCTACCGATCAACGGGAGACTATCGCAATACGATAGCTGGGACGAGGCTACTATCGAACAGCGCGGGCACGAACTTCTTGAGCGAGCACTCAAGATATGGCCGCGCGCCGAACCGCATCTGATCGCAGTGCCGGCAGAAGCGGAATGAACCGCTAACTGTGACTCGAACTCAGCGCACAACGCGGCAACCACATCTGCAAGCGGAAGAGATGAGGAGCAGTCCATCTGCTCCTCGACCATCGTTGAGCAAACGCGCAGATTTCGCGCCGAGCCGTCGTCGAATCAACGCGCGTATCGCCCACGCGACGCGTTCATGAATGCCGCCCCCGCTCATCGACACATGGCCCGACGCCACGCCTTAGCCATCGCGAGCAAGTCCGGTCCGGAGGCGGAATGTAGCTGAGTGAACCATTCGTCGCCGCGCCCGAACCAGCCCATCGCTGCGCCGGCGCTGGCCGCGCTCCGTTCGATCCTATCGACTCCCCTTTCCCCTCGCGCCCCTCACACATGAAGCAGCAAATGACGGCGCTCCCACGAACTGATCACGCGGAAGAACGCCTCGTACTCCGTCTCCTTCAACGCCAGATACGCCTTCACGAACTTGTCGCCGAGAATGCCGGCGAGCGGTGTGCACGCGGCCATCAGCGAGATGCCCTCCTCGAGATTGCGCGGTAGTTGATACGGCAGGTCGTAGCCATCCGAAGCGATCGGCTCGGTCGGCGCGAGCTGCTGCGTGAGACCGAGATAACCGGCCGCGAGCGTCGCCGCGAACGCGAGGTACGGGTTGCAGTCGACGCCCGGAATCCGGTTCTCGATGCGCCGCGCCGCAGGCGCCGACTGCGGAATGCGAAAGCCGACCGTGCGGTTGTCGTAGCCCCACTGCACGTTGATCGGCGCGGCCATGAAGCGCGACAGCCGGCGATACGAGTTGATGTACGGCGCGAAAATCGGCATCAGCGCCGGCGTGTACTTCTGCAGCCCGGCGAGATAGCTCTGGAACATCGGCGACACGTCGCCGCCTTCGTCGGCGAACAGGTTGCGGCCGGTGCGCGCATCGGCGAGGCTCTGGTGAATGTGCATCGCCGAGCCCGGCTCGTCTTCCATCGGCTTGGCCATGAACGTCGCGTACATGTTGTGGCGCAACGCGGCCTCGCGCACCGTGCGCTTGAACAGGAACACTTGATCCGCAAGCGACAGCGCGTCGCCGTGCATGAAGTTGATCTCCATCTGCGCGGCGCCCACTTCGTGAATCAGCGTCTCGATGTCGAGCCCCTGCATCTCGCAGTATTCGTAGATGTCCTCGAACAGCGGATCGAACTCGTTGACCGCCTCGATCGAATACGACTGACGCCCCGTCTCCGCGCGCCCCGTGCGGCCGACCGGCGGCCTCAACGGCAAGTCGGGATCGGCGTTCATGTCGACCAGATAGAACTCCAGCTCCGGCGCGACCACCGGCTTCCAGCCCTTCGCCTCGTAGAGATCCAGCACGCGCCGCAGCACATAGCGCGGCGAGATCTCGACCGGCGAACCGTCGAAGTGTACGCAGTCGTGGATCACCTGCGCGGTCGGATCGACGGCCCACGGAATCAGGCAGATCGTCGACGGATCGGGCACGCACACCATGTCGGGATCGGTCACGCCGGTCAGCGAGCCGTCCTCCGGATAATCGCCCGTGACCGTCTGCACCATCACGGCCTGCGGCAGCCGCATCGACTCGCCGGATTCGAACTTGTTGCGCGGAATGATCTTGCCGCGCGCGATGCCGGCCATGTCCGGAATGATCGCCTCGACCTCGGTGATGCGGTGCTGACGCAGGAATTCGCTCAGTTCGGATTGCATGATCGCTCTCGTTTAGTCGGTGTCGGTGTCGGTGTCGGTATCAGTATCGGTGTCGATATCGCTCGCCTCCCGAGACGGCATCGCGTAGCCGGCCGCATGAAGGCGATGCGTCATGCGCGCGCGGCACGCCGCGCCGAATGCCGCGAAGATGTCGCGCGAAAGCGGCCGTTCCGCGAACCGCCATTCGGGATGCCACTGCACGCCCAGCGCGAACGCGCGCGCGCCGCGCACGCTCACGGCCTCGATCAGCCCGTCCGGCGCGCTCGCCTCGACCGCGAGCCCCGCACCGAGCCGCGCGATGCCCTGATCGTGCAGCGAATTGACCATTGCGTCATGCGCACCGCGCGCGATGCGTTGCAGCAGGCCGCCCGGCGCGAATCGCACGCGGTGTGCGGGGCCGTATTGCCGCTCGAGCGGATCGCCGTCGCGCTCGCGATGATCGTGGAACCCGACGCTCGCATGCAGCCGCTGATGCAGCGTGCCGCCATACGCGACGTTCAGCTCCTGCATGCCGCGGCAGATCGCGAGCACTGGCACGCCGGCGTCGATCGCCGCGCGCACGAGCGGCAGCACGGTCGCGTCGCGCGCGGCGTCGTGCAGCGTGTCAGCGGCGCTTGCCGGGCCGCCGTAGTGATGCGGCTCGACGTTCGAATGACTGCCGGTCAGCAGCAGCCCGTCGAGCGACGCGACGATCGCGTCGACCGGCTGCCGCGCGCCCAGCGCCGGCAACACGAACGCGAGCGCACCGGCGCCGTCGACCACCGCGACCAGATATTTCTCGCCGGCCGTGTGGTTCTGGTGCGCGCCGCGCAGCACGCGGTCGGCGCTGACCGCTACGATCGGCCGCGCGCGCATGAGCGCCTCCGCGTCGAGCGCACAATGCATGCGCATGCGCATGCACCGGCCGATGGACATCTGGTGCTGCGACGCGCGCAGCCGCGCACGTGCGCGCGACGCGGCAACGCTCGCTGCGGCATCAAGAGAAAACGAAAAAGGACGCTAGGGCAACAATGAAGCGCTGCCGTCGCACTGCACTGCGCTGAACACATGCGCGGTGACGACGTTGAAGCGGCGCACGCCGCGGTCGGAGGCGGCGAAAAGACGAGGCGCATGCAGGAGATCGGCGTGCGTGCCGCGCTCAGCATGCCGGATCGACCCGGCCTGAGGCGGCGCGCCCGCCGACGGACTTCGGGTCCGGCGTATCGATGGGCTGGCGGCTTTCACGATCGTACTCGACTGACTTGATTGAGGCAGCACACGGGTCGCGTTCGAGCGAATGCGGCAATGCGGCGTGACGCTGAACGCACCGGCTCGCGTGACGACTGCCTGACATTCAGCTTATATCACCCAAAAATTGCGTCAAATTTTCGGCGGTCGCTCCACGCATCGTACGAATGAAAAACGGCATCGACCGGCGCAGTCGATGCCGTTTTGTGCGGCGCGTCAACACACCGGGCACGCCGCAGCACCATGCAACGACGCACGCCGCGACACGCTATCCGCGATGCGCCAGCGCGGTCTCCACCAGCGTGCGCAGCAACGGCACGACCTGCGCGGCACGCGCGTCGTCGTACGCATACGGGCGCGTCTCGTCCATGTAGGTGATCTGCGACAGCTCGAGCTGCACGGCTTCGACGCCGCTCGCCGGTACGCCGTAGTGACGCGTGATGTAGCCGCCCTTGAAACGTCCGTTCGCGACCGCCGTGTAGCCGCCGTGCGCGTGCACGCAGGCGGCGAGCGCCTCGGCGAGCCCAGGCGCCGCGCTCGCGCCGCTCGACGTGCCGAAGTTGAAGTCCGGCAAGCGGCCTTCGAAGAAGCGCGGCACGTGCGAGCGGATCGAATGCGCTTCCCAGACGAGCACGCGGCCGTGCTCGCCCTTCAGCCGTGCGATCTCGCGTTGCAGCGCGTCGTGATACGGACGCCAGTAGCGGTCGCGACGGCGCATGATCTCGTCGCTGCCCGGCAGCGTGTCGGCCCGATACAGCGGCGCCTTGTCGAAGGTGTCGACCGGCACGAGCCCGGTCGTATCCTGCCCCGGGTAGAGGTTCTCGTCGTCGGGCGGACGATTCAGGTCGACGACGTAGCGCGCATGCGACGGCACCAGGATCGACGCGCCAAGCTGCGCGGCGAATCCGTACAGCCGCTCGAGGTGCCAGTCGCAATCGTCGACGAAGCGCGCGTCCGGCGTCATCGTCTCGGCGATGTCGTCGGGGATGTAGGTGCCCGCATGCGGAATCGAGATCAGCAGCGGCAGCGTGCCCTGCTTCAGCGTGAATACAGCCGGTTGTTCAGTCATGTCGCCTCACCGTAAAAGTGTGCCGGCGCACGCGCGCGGCGTGCGCCGGGGTCGCGCGTCAGCGCAGCAGTTGCGCGAGCGCGGCGCGGTAATCCGCATAGGCCTCGGCCTCGTCGCGATGGCGGCGGCCGCTCACGACTCGCTCGCCGCCGGCATACACGTCGAGCACCGGCGTGTCGCCATGCTCGGCGAACACCGCACCCGACAGCCATGCGCCACTGTCGTGTTCCGCGATCGCCGGATGCGCGGGATCGAGCACGAGCCAGTCGGCGCGGCAGCCTTCGCGCAGCGCACCGATGCGCCGCCCGCTCGCCTGCGCGCCGCCCGCGAGCGCCGCGTCGAACAGCCGGTCGGCCACGCGCGGCTGCGCGTCGCTGGCGAGCACGTTGCGCGCGCGATGCACGAGCCGCTGTCCGTATTCGAGCAGGCGCAGCTCCGCGCGCCAGTCGACCGATGCGTGACTGTCGGAGCCGACGCCGAACACGCCGCCCTGCGCGAGATAGTCGACGGCCGGGAACACGCCGTCGCCGAGATTCGCCTCGGTAGTGAGGCACAGCCCCGCCACCGCGCGCCGCTTCGCGAGCGCCGCCGTCTCGGCTGCATCGACGTGCGTGGCGTGCACGACGCACCAGCGCGCATCGACGTCGAAGCGATCGAGCAGCCATTGCACCGGGCGCGCGCCGTACGCGCGCACGCAGTCGTCGACTTCGGCCGTCTGCTCGGCGATGTGGATATGCACGGGCGCATCGTCGGGCACGCCGTCGAGCAGCGCACGCAGGCCGTTCTCGGACACCGCGCGCAGCGAATGCGGCGCGACGCCGTAGCGCAGCCCGCCATGCTCGGGCGCGACGCGACGCATCGTGTCGAGCAGTTCGAGCAGGCCGTCCGGCGTGTTGATGAAGCGGCGCTGGTCGTCGCGCGGCGGCTTGTTGCCGAAGCCGGCGAACTGGTAGGACACCGGCAGCATCGTGATGCCGATGCCGGCCGCGCGCGCCGCGTCGATCACGCGCGTGCCGAGTTCCGCGATCTGCGGATAGCGCGAACCGTCCTGCGCGTGGTGCACGTAATGGAATTCGCACACCGACGTATAGCCGCACTTGAGCATCTCGACGTACAGCCAGCGCGCGATCGCCGCGAGCGCGTCGGGCGTGATCTTCAGCGCGAAGCGGTACATCAGGTCGCGCCAGCTCCAGAAGCTGTCGGCGGGATTCGCGCGGTATTCGGTGAGCCCCGCCATCGCGCGCTGGAACGCGTGCGAATGCAGGTTCGGCATGCCGGGCAGCACGGGCCCGGCCGCGCGCGCCGCGCACGCCGGCGCGTCGCTATCGGCGCGCACGCCGGTCAGCGTGCCGGTGGCGTCCCAGCGCAGCAGCACGTTGCGGCGCCAGCCGTCGGGCAGGTATGCATGGTCCGCGAACAACGTCGTTTCGGTCATCGTCAATGTGGTCCGTTGCAAGGCTAGCCGTTGATCCGGCGAAACACCGTCGCGCCGCCGCGCACGACCTGCTCGCACAGCGGACGGCCGATCCAGTACGCGAGCTCCGACAGCGAGCCGATCGACCACACCGCGAAATCGGCCGGGCGTCCGGCCTCGAGCACGCCATGCCGATCCGCGCGGCCGAGCGCCGCCGCCGCATGGCGCGTCACGCCCTGCAGCACCTCCGGCACGGTCATCCGGAACAGCGTGCAGCCGAGGTTCATGGTCAGCAGCAGCGATTCGAGCGGCGACGTGCCGGGGTTGTGATCGGTCGCGAGCGCAATCGGCACGCCGTGCTTGCGCAGCAGCTCGAGCGGCGGCAACTGCGTTTCGCGGATGAAGTAATACGCGCCGGGAAGCAGAACGGCGACGGTGCCGGCCGCCTTCATCGCGGCGACGCCGGCCTCGTCGAGGAATTCGAGGTGATCGGCCGACAGCGCGCGGTAGCGCGCGGCCAGCGCGGTGCCGCCGGCGTTCGACAGCTGCTCCGCATGCAGCTTCACCGGCAGCCCGCGTCGCGTCGCGGCGTCGAACACGCGCTCGGTCTGCGCGAGCGAAAAACCGATGCGCTCGCAGAACACGTCGACCGCGTCGACCAGCCCTTCGTCGGCGAGCGCCGGCAGCATCCGCTCGCACACGTCGTCGATGTATGCGTCGGCGCGCCCCGCATATTCGGGCGGCAGCGCATGCGCGCCGAGGAAGGTCGTGTAGACGGCGACGGGGAAGCGCTCGCCGAGCTGGCGCGCGACGCGCAGCATCTTGCGCTCGCTCGCGAGGTCGAGGCCGTAGCCCGACTTGATCTCGATCGCGGTCACGCCTTCGGCGAGCAACGGCTGCAGACGCGCGGCGGCCTGCACGAACAGCGCGGTCTCGTCGGCCGCGCGCGTCGCGCGCACGGTCGACACGATCCCGCCGCCCTGCCGCGCGATCTCCTCGTAGCTGACGCCGGCGAGGCGCTGCGCGAATTCGTCCGCGCGCGTGCCGCCGTACACGAGGTGGGTATGGCAGTCGACGAGGCCCGGCGTCACCCACGCGCCGTGCAGGTCTTCGCGCTGCCAGTGCGCATAGTCTTGCGGCAGCGCGGAGAACGTGCCGAGCCACCGGATCGTGCCGGTTTCGTCGACGACGATCGCCGCATCGTCGATCGTTTCGTCGGGATGGCCGTGCGTACACAGCCTCAGGTGATGCCAGACAGTCGGTTTCATGCGTTCAGTCTCGTGCATCGACGGTGAGCGACACGGCGAGCAACGCGCCGCCCGCGCTCACCACGACGTCAAACGCACGCTGCGGCGCGTCGAGCCGCAGCGTGTCCAGTTCCTGCAGTGCGTAGCGCGCGCCGCCGATCGCGACCTCGAGCGCGCCGGCCGCGCAGAACAGCAGCACGGTGTCGGCGGGTTCGACGCGATGCGTGCCCGCGCGCCACACGGCGAGCGTCGCGCGCGCGGCCGAGCGGCGCGTCATCAGATTGAAGTCGCGCGTCGCGCCGGCGTGCAGCGTCGCGTCGATGGCCGCTTCGCCGGCGAAGTCCGCGCGCGCGAGCGGCGTGTCGAGCACATGGCGCGCACCGCCCGCTTCGGCCAGCGTCATGCCCGCGCCCGACAGCAGCACGAGCGTGCGGTCGACGCCGTCGAACCGCGAGAACGGCCCGCCCGCGCCGACGTCCGCGACGCTCACGCGCCACGCGAACGCATCGAGCGCGGCGCCCGGCGGATAGGCCGCGATCTCGCGCGTCACGCCGCCGCCGTTCTTCCACGGCGACGCGACGAGCGCCGCGCCGCGGATCGTCGCGACGGCGGGCCGCGCGTCGGCCGGCGCCTGGTCGAGCGCCGTCATGCTCAGCGGCCGAGCATCGGCAGCTTCAGGCCCACTTCGCGGGCCGTCTGCTGCGCGAGTTCGTAGCCGGCGTCCGCATGGCGCATCACGCCGGTTGCCGGATCGTTCAGCAGCACGCGGCCGAGGCGCTCGTGCGCGTCGGCGCTGCCGTCCGCGACGATCACGACGCCCGCATGCTGCGAGAAGCCCATCCCGACGCCGCCGCCGTGGTGCAGCGACACCCAGGTCGCGCCGCCCGCGGTGTTCAGCAGCGCGTTCAGCAGCGGCCAGTCGCTCACGGCATCCGAGCCGTCCTTCATCGATTCGGTCTCGCGGTTCGGGCTCGCGACCGAGCCGGTGTCGAGGTGGTCGCGGCCGATCACGATCGGCGCCTTCAGCTCGCCGTTCCGGACCATCTCGTTGAACGCCTGGCCGAGGCGATAGCGGTCCTTCACGCCGACCCAGCAGATCCGCGCCGGCAAGCCCTGGAACGCGATGCGCTCGCGCGCCATGTCGAGCCAGTTGTGCAGGTGCGCATCGTCGGGGATCAGCTCCTTCACCTTCTGATCGGTCTTGTAGATGTCCTCCGGATCGCCCGACAGCGCGACCCAGCGGAACGGCCCCTTGCCTTCGCAGAACAGCGGGCGGATATAGGCCGGCACGAAGCCCGGGAAGTCGAACGCGTTCTCGACGCCCATGTCCAGCGCCATCTGGCGGATGTTGTTGCCGTAGTCGAGCGTGGCCGCGCCGCGCTCCTGCAGCGTCAGCATCGCGCGCACCTGGACGGCCATCGACTGCTTCGCCGCCTTCACGATGCTCTGCGGATCGACCTTCTGCGTCTCGCGCCATTGCGCGACGCTCCAGCCCTGCGGCAGGTAGCCGTTGATCGGATCGTGCGCGCTCGTCTGGTCGGTCACGCAATCCGGCGTGATGCCGCGCGCGACGCATTCGGTGAACACGTCGGCCGCGTTGCCGAGCAGGCCGACCGACACCGGCTTGCCGGTGCGCTTCGCTTCGTCGAGCATGCCGAGCGCTTCGTCGAGCGTCGTCGCCTTCTTGTCGACGTAACGCGTCTTCAGACGGAAGTCGATGCGCGTCTCGTCGCATTCGACCGCGATCATCGAGAAGCCGGCCATCGTCGCCGCGAGCGGCTGCGCGCCGCCCATCCCGCCGAGGCCGCCGGTGAGGATCCAGCGGCCCGACGGGTCGCCGTTGAAGTGCTGGTTCGCGACCGAGAAGAAGGTTTCGTAGGTACCCTGCACGATCCCCTGGCTGCCGATGTAGATCCAGCTGCCGGCCGTCATCTGGCCGTACATCATCAGGCCCTTGCGGTCGAGCTCGTTGAAGTGGTCCCAGGTCGCCCAGTGCGGCACGAGGTTCGAATTGGCGAGCAGCACGCGCGGCGCATCCTTGTGCGTGCGGAACACGCCGACCGGCTTGCCCGACTGCACGAGCAGCGTTTCGTCTTCGTTCAGATCCTTCAGCGACGCGAGGATCTGGTCGTAGCATTCCCAGTTGCGCGCAGCGCGCCCGATGCCGCCGTAGACGACGAGCGCATGCGGATGCTCGGCGACTTCGGGATCGAGGTTGTTCTGGATCATCCGGTAGGCCGCTTCGGCCAGCCAGGTCTTGCAGACCTTCTCGCTGCCGCGCGGCGCGCGGATCGTGCGGTTCGGATCGAGACGGGGATCGATGTGTTTCGGATGGTTCATGACGACTGCTCCCGAAGGAAAATGAATATCAATGGGGGAATCAGAAATGCCCGGTGAAGCGATACCGGCTGCCGGGGTGCCACAGATTCGCGACCGATGCGACCACGCCCTGCGACCACGTGCGCCGATGTAAAACCAGACACGGCTCGACGTCGTCCATCCGCAGCTGCTCGCGCAACTCGGCGCCCGGCGCCGCCGCCTCGATCCGGTACTCGACGCGCAGCAGCGGCGCCGCGCGCATCAGGTACTGGTTCGGCGTCGTGTTCGTGAAATCCTGCTTGGCGTAATCCGGCGCGACCGCCGGATTCACCCACCGCTCTTCGAGCTGCACCGGCTCGTCGTTCTCGAAGTGCAGCACCTGCGAATGAAACAGCCTGGCGCGCACGGCCACCTGCATCTCGTCGGCGAGCGCCTCGTCGGCGCGCACCGTGTCGAGGCCGAGCACGCTCGCGCGATACGCATGCCCGCGCGCGCCGACCTCCTCCGAGATGCTGCGGATCGCCACCAGCGTCGACTCGTACTTCGGCCGCGCGACATAGGTGCCCGCGCCCTTCATGCGCGTGAGCACCTGCTCGGCCGCCAGCTCGCGCAGCGCCCGGTTGACGGTCATGCGCGCCACCTTGAACTCGCGGGCCAGTTCGTTCTCGGAGGGCACCTGATCGCCCTCCGCCCACTCGCCGGCGTGAATGCGACCCAGGATGAAATCCTTGATCTCCTGGTAGACCGGCGCGCTCATCGACTCACTGTTCCGAGGCGAACGAGAACGGTGCGATCTTCGCGAACGCGCGCTCGCCGACGAGCTGCGCGATCACCGCGATGTCCGGCGCGAAGTAGTGATCGAGCTCGTAGTGCGCGACCTTGCTGCGGATCGTCTCCATCACCGGCGCGAGCTTCGGGCTCGTGTGATGCGGCGCGCGCAGGTCGACGCCCTGGGCGGCGGCCAGCAGCTCGATCGCGAGGATGTGCTTGGTGTTGTCGGCGATGTCGGCGAGCTTGCGCGCGGCGAACGTCGCCATCGACACGTGGTCCTCCTGGTTCGCGGAAGTCGGCAGCGAATCGACCGACGCCGGGTGCGCGAGCGTCTTGTTCTCCGACGCGAGCGCGGCAGCCGTCACGTGGGCGATCATGAAGCCCGAATTCACGCCGCCGTCCTTCACGAGGAACGGCGGCAGGCCCGACAGCGTCGCGTCGATCAGCAGCGCGATGCGGCGCTCGGCGAGCGCGCCGATTTCCGCGGCCGCGAGCGCGAGGTTGTCGGCGGCGAACGCGACCGGCTCCGCGTGGAAGTTGCCGCCCGACAGCACTTCGCCGGTATCCGGGAAGATCAGCGGGTTGTCCGACACCGCGTTCGCCTCGACCAGCAGCACGTCGGCCGCGTGGCGCATCTGGTCCAGGCACGCGCCCATCACCTGCGGCTGGCAGCGCAGGCTGTACGGGTCCTGCACCTTGTCGCAATCGCGATGCGACTGGTTGATCGGCGAGCCTTCGAGCAGCTCGCGGTACGACGCGGCCGCGTCGATCTGGCCGCGATGGCCGCGCAGCTCGTGGATGCGCGCGTCGAACGGCTTCACCGAGCCGGCGGCCGCGTCGACCGACAGCGCGCCCGCGACCAGCGCGGTGCGGTACAGGTCTTCGATCGCGAACATGTTGTCGAGCGCGAGCGCGGTGGACGCCTGCGTGCCGTTCAGCAGCGCCAGGCCTTCCTTCGCCTGCAGCGTCAGCGGCGCGAGGCCCGCGACGCGCAGCCCGTCGAGCGCGCTCGCGCGTTCGCCGCGGATGAACACTTCGCCGACGCCGAGCAGCACGGCCGACATGTGCGCGAGCGGCGCGAGATCGCCCGATGCGCCGACCGACCCCTTCACCGGGATCAGCGGCAGCACGTCGGCGTTGAACAGCGTGATCAGCGCGTCCATCACCTCGCGACGGATGCCCGAATGACCGCGGCCGAGGCTCGACAGCTTCAGCGCCATCAGCAGCCGCACCGACGAGCGCGCCATCGGCTCGCCCACGCCGACCGCATGCGACAGCACCAGGTTCTTCTGCAGCAGCTCGAGCTGGTCGTGCGGGATGTGCGTGCTGGCCAGCCGGCCGAAGCCCGTGTTGATGCCGTACGCGGGCTCGCCCTTCGCCGCGATGTCGGCGACGGCCTTCGCACCCGCGTCGATCTTCGCGAAGCTCGCGGGATCGAGCTGCAACTGCACGGACTCGCGTGCGATCCGGCGCAGTTGCGGGAGGGTCAGGTGGCCGGGGGTCAACGTAATCATGGGTGCAATCCTGTCTAGACAAGTTCGGGATGGATTGAAGTGTAGCGATCGCGACTTGTCTAGACAACCCGAATTTCATAATTCCGGCTCGGGAGTTTCCCTGAGGCGCGACACGGCCGGCCCGAGCGCGGCGGCGCCTCGGTGAAATGACGCTGGCGACGTCGCGGAACCGCATTCCGCTCGTGCGGAACGGCACCGTCGACTTCGAAAGCGGCGTCACGACCACACCTCGCCGCCCGTCATGCGCAGGTCGCGTTCTCGGTCACCTTCTTCGTCGCGACGAGCGGCCTGCTCACGCGCACGCGCGCCGGTATCCACGACTTCGCCGAGCTCGCCGGCAAGACGGTCGTGATGAATCAGGGCGCGACGGCCGAGCGGCTGCTGCGCAAGATGAACGAGGAAAGGAGGATGAACGCGCAGATCATCAGCGCGAAGGATTACGGCGAAGTGAGCCTCGCGCTCGAATCGGGCCGCGCGGTCGCGTAGATGATGGACGACGTGCTGCTCGCCGGCGTGCGCCAGCTCGCGGCGAAGCCGGCCGACCGGGCGATCGTCGGCACGCAGCAGTCAGCGCAAGCGTACGGTTTCATGCTGCGCAAGGACGATCCGCCGTTCAACGCGCTCGTCGACGGCGTACTCGTGCCGCTGATGAAGCGCGGCGAGATCGGCGAGATCGTGGGCCGTACGACAAGTGATTCACGAAGCCGATGCCGCCGAACGGACTCGCTTGCGACTTCCCGATGAGCGACGCGATCCGCGCTACGCGGCGCCGCTCGACGGAGCGTCCTCGGCTCGGCGCGCCCACGCGACGCACGCCACATAGCCGGGCGCCGCGTCGAACCAGCCGGCGTCGAACGCCGCCACGCCGGCAGCAGGCGCAGCAGGCTCGACGATGGTGGTGGCTGGCGTCACCGGGTCGTGGGGCGGCACGACCGCGAACGCGCGCAGTCCGCCGACGATGCCGGTGCCCAATGCCTTCAGCAACGCCTCCTTCGCGCACCATACGCGCATGAAGGCGTCGGCGCGCGCGGCGAGCGGCAGGCCGTCGAGGTAGGCGGCTTCGGCCGGCGCGCAGACTTCGGCCGTCAACGCGCGCCAGTCGGCCGGGCGTTTGCAGCTTTCGATGTCGACCCCCACCCGGCGCGCCACGGCCCACGCGATCAGCGCGTGCGCGCCCGCGTGCGACACGTTGAAGTCGAGCGCGGCGCGATGCACGGGGTCCAGCGACGGCCGGCCCGACGCGTCGACGACGAGCGCGACCTCGCGCGGCGCGATGCCGAGCGCCGCGCCGAGCACGTCGCGCAGCGCGGCACGCGTCGACGCGCTGCGTATCGTGTCCTCGTGGCGCAGATAGCGCGCGGCGCGCGCACGCTCGACGTCGCTCAATGCCGCGTAAGCGGGCGACGCGAGCGGCACGCGCCAGTCGAAATCGACGCGCGCGACGCGCACGCCGGCATGCGCTGCGGCCGGCGGCAGATCGAGCATCTGCACGCGCCACGCGCGGCACGGATCGGCATCGGGGGCGGAGTCGGAGGCGGAGGCGGAAGCGGGCGAACAGGACATCGGCACGTAGGGGGTGGTCGAATCAAACGTCCGATGTTAATCGAATGCGCGCTCGAACATCGTCACGGTGCGCGCCCGGTCGCGGGCGTATTGGGTTCATATCGTGTGCATATCGCGGGCTTGGGGCGATGGCGTCGCGCGGCTGCAAGTGCGTGGCGCGTCACCCCTGCGCCGCGGCGCCCGGCATGCCGCTTGCCGCGACCGTCGCGCGACGGCGTGCGTGGACGCGGCCCGGCGCATCGGCCGGCAACGCGCCGTGCTGCAGCCAGTGCAGCGCGAGCGGCCACAGCGTCTCGGCGAAGCGGCTGTGGAAGAACGCGAAGTGCCCGATCTCGGCGACGCCGATGTCGTGCGGTGCAAGCCGCAGATGCGTGACGTCGCTGCCCGTGTAGTAGCCGGCCAGTCGTTCGATCGCGTCGATCGTGCCGAATGCGTCGTCGTCGAGTCCGATCGCCAGCATCGGCGCCGACAGCCGTGCGAAGCGGCCGGGCAGCGCGGCGCGGCTCGCGGCGGACTCGGCGAGCGGGCCGCGCGTGTATGCGTCTTCGAAGCGGGCCTGCGAGCGCACCCACGACAGCGCGACGCCGCGCGGCGTGTCTTCCATCCAGCCGAGCCGCTTCGCGGGCACGTAGCCGAACACCGCGGCGAGCGCCGGCATCGCGACGTGCCACTTCCACCACATGCGGCGCCGCTGCTGCTGCCGATAGTCGCGCCAGTACGCGTACTGCGCGCCGACCGTCACCACGCGACGCACCGTTGCGTTCGACGCCGCGAGCCCGAGCACGCAGCCGCCGATGCTGTGTGCGACGACGTCGATCGGCTGGCCGGGAAACGCATCGCGCGCGTACTGCAACGCGGCCTCGCAATCGAGCCGCCCCCAGTCGAGCCAGTTCGCGCGCAGCGTCGCGAGCCGCGCGGGGCGCGACCCGCCGATCCCGCGGTAGTCGTAGACGAGTACGTCGCGGCCATGCGCGAACAGCCACGCGGCGAAGCGGAAGTAATAGTCGCAGCGCACCGACGTCGCGCAATTGACGACCGTCACCGGCCGGCCGGCGCTCGCGCCGCCGCGATGCCGCCACACGTGCGCGCGCAGCGTGTAGCCGTCGGCGGCGGTCAGCGTCACGGCCTGCGGCGGCAGCGCATCGGCCGTACGTTGGTCGGCCGGCGCGGCGTCGTGCACGGCCTCGCGTGCGTGGTTCGAATTCGTCATCCCGTCTCCTGTGCCGCCGCGGATGCGGCGGCGCTCCATCTGCTCGACCGGCTTCCATTGAACTTGACGCTTGCGGCGTTCTCAACCAATCTTGCTGCTCCGTTCGCATGAGCCATACGCATGTCAACGCCGCTCGTCCGCCTCCCGTCGCTCGACCTCGTGCGCGGCTTCGTCGCCGTCGGCCGCCGCATGAGCATCACGCTCGCCGCGCAGGATCTCTGTGTCACGCAGTCGGCGGTCAGCCGCCAGGTGCATGCGCTCGAAGCGCATCTCGGCGTCGCACTGCTGCAGCGCGGCTATCGCAAGATCGCGTTCACGCCCGAGGGCGAGCGACTGTTCCGCGTCGCGGACGCCGCGCTGCTCAGCCTGCAGGACACCGTTGCCGCGTTCGCCGCCGCGCGCGAGCGCCAGCCCGTGACGATCACCGCGAGCATCGGCGTGACGGCGCTGTGGCTGCTGCCGCGGCTGGGCAGCCTGCAGGCGCGCCTGCCCGACATCGACTTGCGCGTGGCCGCGAACGACAAGGTACTTGATTTGCGTGCGGAAGGCATCGACCTCGGCATCCGCTACTGCCCGCGCGAGCGCGCGCCGGCCGGCGCGCTGCATCTGTTCGACGAGATCGTCGTGCCGGTCGCGCACCCGGCGCTCGCCGCGCGTCCCGTCGCCGATGCTGCGGCGATCGCCGACCACGTGCTGCTCGAATTCGACGGGCCGCCGCAGACGCAGCTGCAGTGGCGCGCGCACCTGCACGCGGCGGGCCTCGACGACGCGCGGCCGAAGGGCGTGCTGCGCTTCAACCAGTACGATCAGGTGATCCACGCGGCGATCGCGGGCCAGGGCATCGCGCTCGGACGGCTCGCGCTCGTCGCGCCGATGCTCGCCGACGGCCGCCTCGCGGTGGTCGGCCCGCACTCGCACGTGCGCTCGAATGCGTATGGCTACTGGTTGTTCTGGCACGATGCGGCGCCGCGCCACGAAGTGGCCGACGTACGCGACTGGATTCTCGCGGAAGCCGCCGACTGCGCGGAGGCGATGCGCGCGTACGACGTCGCGCAGAGGTGATCGCGGCGGCGGGCAGCGAGCCGGGGCACGCCGCCCAATCGTTGGCGCGCGCCGCGTTGAGTTGCTGCGCGCGGAACGCTTGCGGCCTGTCCCGTCTGCATCGCCGCGCTCAGCTCAGTCGCATCGGCTCGCATTCCCGTCACGTTGATCCGCTTCGCGCCGAGTGCTGTCGGCCTGTCCCGCTTGCATCTCCGCGCGCGGCGCACTTGCAGCCGAACCGGCTCACCCTCCTCTCACGTCGATCCGATTACACGCCGACCGCTTACGCCCCGTCCGCGTCTGCATCGCCGAGGCCGACCGCCTTCGCCCCGGCCGGGTTTGCATCGCCGCGCCCGGCGCACCCGTAGCCGCCCGGACTCACATTCCCGCCATGCATGCGAATCCGACCGAATGATCGCTTGAGCGACGACGCGGCGCGATCGTCTAATCGGTTCGAACGCGGCCGTCGCGCCGCACGCCTTCATCCGGAGACACGCATGACCCCGATCGAACAAGACACTCGCCGCCGCTGGCTGCCGGTGCTCGCGGGCGGCCTGATCATGGGCGCCGCGCTCGGCATCCGCCACGTGCAGGGGCTGTTCTTCACGCCGGTGACGCTCGAGCACGGCTGGTCGCGCGAAGCGTTCGGCCTGGCGCTCGCGCTGCAGAACCTGGTCTGGGGCGTCGCGCAACCGTTCACCGGAATGATTGCCGACCGCTTCGGGTCGGTGCGCGTGATCGTCGTCGGGATGCTGCTGTATGCGGCCGGGCTCGTCACGATGGCGCTGGCCGCATCGACCGGCACCTTCACCGTGGGCGCCGGGCTCGTGATCGGCATCGCGCTGTCGGGCTCGGCGTTCGCGTCGATCTACGGCGCGCTCAGCCGGCTGTTTGCGCCCGAGCAGCGCGGCTGGGCGCTCGGCGTCGCCGGCGCGATCGGCGGGCTCGGACAGTTCTGCATGGTGCCGGTCGCGCAGGTGCTGATCGGCGGGATCGGCTGGCAGCATGCATTCGTCGCGCTCGCGCTCGTCGCGGCATTGCTCGCACCGCTCGCCGTGCTGGTGCGCGACCGGCCCGCAGCGGCCGCCGCACGAGCGCACGGCGCCGACCAGTCGATCGGCGCGGCGCTGCGCGAGGCATTCGCGCACCGCGGCTTCTGGCTGCTGAACATCGGATTCTTCGCCTGCGGCTTCCAGCTCGCGTTCATCGCGACCCACCTGCCCGCCTACCTGCTCGATCACGGCCTGCCGGCGCGGCACGCGAGCGTCGCGCTCGCGCTGATCGCGCTGACCAACGTGGCCGGCACGTACGCGTGCGGTCATCTCGGCGGGCTGCTGCGGCGCAAGTATCTGCTGGCGGTGCTGTATCTCGTGCGCGCATTGGTGATGACCGTGTTCGTCGCGGCGCCGTTGTCGCCCGCGAGCGTCTACGTGTTCGCGGCCGTAATGGGGTTCACGTGGCTCGGCACCGTGCCGCTGACGAATGGCGTGATCTCGCAGGTGTTCGGCGTGCGCTACATCGGGACGTTGTTCGGCTTCGTGTTCTTCGGCCACCAGCTCGGCAGCTTCTTCGGCGTATGGCTCGGCGCACGCGTGTACGACGCGACGCACTCGTACCTGCCGCTGTGGATCGGCTCGATCGCGCTCGGCGTGCTGGCCGCGCTGCTGCACCTGCCGATCGACGATGCGCGCATCGTGCGCGCCGCGCCGCGCGGGGCCGCATGGGCATGATGCGCGCGGCCTTGGCCGCAGGCGTGCTCGCGTTCGTCGCGTGGTGCGGCGCGGCCTACTTCGACGCGGGCGTCGCGCTCGCGCTGCTCGAGCGCGCGGCGTCGTGCAACTGATGCGGCAAGCCGGCGTGTGTGCAGCGGCTAACGACGCTTCGGCAACGTGGCGAGGCATCGAGCGCTGGCGACGCGCGTCGTCGTGATCGACGATCGGCGCCGGATAGTCGACGCCGAGCCGCACACCGGCCGCCGCGCGCGCGAGCGGCGACGCGTGCCACGGCGCATGGAGCGTCGCCGCGTCGAGGCCCGCGCGTTCCGGCGCCCAACGGCGCACGCAGGCACCTTGCGAATCGAACTTCCGCCCCTGCGTGACCGGGTTGAAGATGCGGAAGTACGGCGCGGCGTCCGCGCCGCAGCCGTCCATCCACTGCCAGTGCGCCGGATTGTTCGCCGGCCGCGGCGGGCGTGTCACATGAGCGTCACATGCGCGTCGCGCGCGTCGGTCAGTCGAGGCGAAACGCGGCTTCAAAGCGCTCGACGAACGCGTCGAACTCGGCTTCCGGCAGATGGTTGATGCCCGCCGCGCGCTTGCGTCCGCCGCCGGTCGGGAAAGCGCGACAGAAGTCGTCGGCCCCGAGCGGCCGGCCATCGGGCACGCGCACGCTGACCACCAGCCCGCCCTGCGCACACGGCGACAGCACCGCAAGCGCCGCATGCGGTGCATGACGCATCCGCTCGTTGGCGAGCATCCCGGTGGCGCGGCGCGCCCAGGGCTGAGCGGGCATCCGGATCACGGTCGCGCCCGGCACGTCGCGCAGCGGCACGAGCGCGCGGGCGCGCGCCATGTCGTCGCGATAGCCGTCGCGCAGCGCCGCGAACACCGCCGTGTCGCGCACGAATTCGAGCGGATCGACACACGGCAGCATCGCATCGGCCAGCGCGGCCGGATCGAAATGCAGATCGTCGACGCAGTCGCCGTACGCGTTGTAGTTCAGGTACAGCCCCAGCTCGGCGAGCGTGCGGCGGTCGGCTTCGTCGATCCCGCAGTCGCGCGCGAGCGCGCAGCCGAGCGCCGGCAGTTCGTCGCCGAACGCGGCGACGATCGCCCAGCGCACGTACCGCCCGGCGAGGTAGCGGTTCACGAGCGCGCTCGTGCATACGTCGGCCGACGTGTCGATATGGGCGTCGAAATGCGGTGCGCCGGGCAGTTCGCCCGCGAAGTGATGATCGAAATAGCGCACCGCCGCGCCGTCGCGCAGCAACCGTGCGCAGGCGTCGCGGTTCTGGTCGTGCGACACGTCGAGCACGGTCACGCAGTCGCCCGCCCGCGCGTCGATGCGCTCGAGCAGCCTGATGTCGCGCTTCACGCCGGTCACCAGCGTGCCGCACTCGCCCTCCGCGAGCCGCAGTTGTTGCAGCGCGCACAAGCCATCCGCGTCGCCGTTGAACGCGAAGAAGTGCCGCCCCTGTCGTTGTTCCTGCATGATCCGTTGTTCCTTCGTCGGCGCGTGAAATCGCTGGCGTTCGCATGGCGCGTCGCTCCTTGCCCATCATCTTCCGGCACGCGAACCGCGCCGCGCAATAGCGCCGCCGATGGCGCGCGGTTGCGGCGCGTATTTTGCCGCAACCGCTTGTGGGTACGCCGAAAAGCTGCGCGGGGGCGACCTTCGCCGCGGCCTCTCGGGTAAACCCGTGACGCCACCTCGAAGTCAACGTCGTACCATGTCATACGACGACATACCACAAATACCCGTCCGCTACTCGATACACCACCGCTGACGCCACCCAAGGCCTTCGCCCCGCGCGTCGCCCGACTGGAGACTCCTTGACCTCGCCCGCTCTGCCCGCCCGCGCCGCCTGCGCACCGGCCGTCCCGAAAGTGAAGTCGCACGTGCGCCCGCTCATGCCGACCGCGCGGCCCGCCGACCCCAGCCTCATCACACCCACCACGATGCTCCGCCATGCCGAACACTGATCGCCTGACCGTCGTCGTATCGAATGCCGCCGACGGCGAGCTCGCCACCTTCTCGCTCGCGTCCGACGGTGCGTTGGCGCCGCTCGCCCGCTACCCGGCCGGCGACGCCGTGATGCCGATCGCCGTGCAGCCCGATCGCGCGCGTCTGTACGTCGCGACCCGCGGCGAGCAACCGGCCATCGTCGCGTTCCGCATCGCGCCGGCGAGCGGCGCATTCGCGCGCGTCGGCGCGACCGCGATCGACGCGAGCCATGCCTATCTGTCGCTCGACCGCAGCGGCCGCTGGCTGCTCGGCGCGTCGTACGGCGGCAGCTCGTTGAGCGTCTACGACGCCGCGCGCGTGCGCGACGGCGACGGCACGCCGCTGCAGGTCGTGACCGACCTCGCGAAAGCGCATGCGGTCGTCGTGTCGCCGGACAATCGTTTCGCCTACGTCAGCTCGCTCGGTTCGGACCGGATCTTCACGTTCGCGCTGGTCGAGGATGCCGACGGCCTGCGTGTGCTCGAACACGGCGAAACCCGCGTGCCGGGCGGCTTCGGGCCGCGTCACCTGCACTTCGCGCGCGACGGCCATGCACTCGTCGCGGTCAGCGAATTCCAGGCGACGCTCGCGACCTTCACGCGCGACGCGGCGAGCGGCCGCCTCGGCGACGCGCAGGTCAGCGCCCATCACCCGGCCGTCGCGGGGCTCGCGCACGGCCATGCGCGTCCGCCGGCGCCCGCCGTGCCGTCCGTATGGGCGGCGGATCTGCACCTGACGCCCGACGAACGGTTCGCCTATGTCAGCGAGCGGACGTCGAGCCAGTTGCTGTGCTATCGCCGTACGCCCGACGGCACGTACGCGCCCGCGCATGCGACGCCCACCGAAACGCAGCCGCGCGGCTTCGCAATCGATCCGTCGGGACGCTGGCTCGTCGCGTGCGGCGAGCTGTCGGAATACGTGTCGGTGTACGCGATCGCGCCGGACGACGGCACGCTCACGCCGCATGCACGCGTGGCGGGCGGACGCGGTGCGAACTGGATCGCGATGATTTGAACGATCGGACCGCCGACGGGCCGCGCCGCCGGCGCGATCAGCGCCGCGCGCTTGGGGCCACGCCGGTCCAACGCTTGAACGCGCGCGTGAAATTCGCGCGGTCGGTGTAGCCGACCCGCGCCGCGATCTCGTCGACCGGCAATTGCGTGCCCTCGAGCAGCCGCAGCGCGTCGCGCAGCCGGATTTCGTCGAGCAGCGCCGAATAGGTTGCGCCGAATTCCGCGAGCTTGCGCTTCAACGTGCGCGTCGACACATGCAGCTCGCGCGCGACGTCGTCCACCGACGGATAGCCGTGCGCGCCGCAGATCAGCAGGTTGCGCACGCGCTCGACGATGCTTTCCGCATAGCCGAGCCGCGCGAGTTCCGCGTCGCATTGCTGCACGATCATCTGCGCGGTCGGCGCGTTCGCCGTGCCGATCGGCTCGTCGAGCAGCGCGGCGTCGCAGCGGATGCGATTCGCGCTCGCATCGAAATGGCAGCGCGGCAACCGCGCGCGGTAGCGCTCGAACCACGGCGGCTCCGACCATTCGAAATGCAGCTCCGCGCGCGACTGCCACGTGCGCGCCGGCGCCGGGTCGAGCAGCGAGTTGAACAGCATCGCCGTCTCGACGAGGAAATTCTCGACCGCGAACTGACGCAGCCGGCCGAGCGGAAACGCGTCGTACACGTCGATGTCGACCGTCCCGTCGAGCTGCACGAGCCGCACCGAAAAGAACGGCACACGTGTCGGCAGATAGCGGATCCCGAGCGCGATGGCCTCGCCGAGCGTTGCGCAGCTCATCAGCCCGAAGCCGATCAAGCCGGCTTTGGTCAGACTGCTGCGCAGGCCGATCTCGATCGCGATCGACGGGTCGTTCGTCGCGTCGAGCAGGTTGAACACGATCGCCGCCTGCTGCAACGGCGTGATGCGCGCGTCGGGTTGCGCGAGCCGCTCACGCTCGACGCCCGAGCCGGCGAGGATGCGATCGCCGTCGATGCCGCGCTCCTCCGCCAGCATCAGCATGAACAGCGCATACGCGGAGGACACCGTCGCCTTTTGCAGCTGGCGCGCGGCATCCGGGACTGACTGGGCCATGCGGCGGACTCCCGGGCGGTTTCGGCGGATTGTAGCGTCGGCGGCCCGTGATGACACCGCGGCGCGCCTCTAGGGCCTGTGGCCTGCTGCCTGCGGCAATGGCGGGCGCCCCGCACGCGATGGCCCGAAATGACACCGCAATTGGCACCGGCGGCCCTCGCGCGCGCGGCTCGTGCGGCCTATCCTGCCGGGATCGGCATTGCGCCTCACTTTTTCCACATGGATTCCGGTCGATGAGCCAACCCGCACCACCCGTTTTTCGCGACGACGCGGACAAGGTCGCGTACGTGCGCCGCGAGGTCAATGCGGCGAGCGACGCGCTGCGCGCGCGCTTTCCGTTGCTCGACCAGCAGAGCCTCGTGGGCGCGACCGTGATGGCCGTATCGGTCGCCGCGATGCTGGCGATCGCGTGGCTGTACGCGCGCGGCGCGATCGCGTGGTACGTCGCGGTGCCGGCCGTCGCGTTCGTCACGTCGCTGATTCACGAGCTCGAACACGACCTGATCCATCTGATGTACTTCAAGAAGACGCCGTGGGCCCATCACCTGATGATGGCGCTCTGCTGGCTCGCCCGGCCGGGCACGATCAACCCGTGGACGCGCCGCCGCATGCACCTGCATCATCACAAGGTGTCGGGCGGCGAATCGGATCTCGAGGAATTCGGCATCACCAACGGCGAGCCGTGGGGTATCAAGCGGCTGCTGATGCTCGCGGACGGAATGCTCGCCGTCGTGCTGCGGCCGCAGGCGATGCGCCGCAAGGTCCGCCGGTACGTGGCCGCGCAACCGGTGCGCGACGCGGCGGAGCGCGCGCAATTGCGCGTCGAGCAGGTGTCGTCGTACATGCCGCTCGGACACCTGTACTACGCGCTGTGGCATGCGTTCATCGTCTACCACGCCGGGTCGTTCGTGCTGCATGCGTTCGGCTACGCGGCGAGCGTGCCGGTCGTCATCGCGCGCGCGATGCACGTCGTCGATTTCGTCGCGGTCGTGTGGCTGGCGCCGAACTTCGTGCGCAGCTTCTGCATCAACTTCGTCAGCTCGAACATGCATTATTTCGGCGACATCGATCCGCGCAACGTGATCCAGCAGACCCAGGTGCTCAACCCATGGTGGATGCTGCCGTTTCAGCTGTTCTGCTGCAATTTCGGCAGCACGCACGCGATCCATCACTTCGTGGTGCGCGATCCGTTCTATATCCGGCAGCTGACCGCGCGCACCGCGCACGCGGCGCTGCGTGACGTCGGCGTGCGCTTCAACGACGTCGGGACGTTCAAGCGTGCGAACCGATGGGGTGCGCGTCGCGGTCCGGCCGGCGGCGCGCCGCACTTGCAGCAAGACGCGTGAGCACGGCACGCGCCGATCGCGTCATTCGGCGATGGGCGGCAGCGGGCCTTGTCCGCGGATCCATGCGTGGTTCGCGAGTTCGGCCATTTCCTTGTCGCCGCGGCTGTCGCCGTACGCGAACAGCGTGGCGGGCGGCCGGTTCCCCCACCAGCCGCGCAGTCGCACGACCTTCTGCGGCCCCCAGCAGTTCTCGCCCGCGAGCCGGCCCGTGAACCTGCCGCGCTCGAAGGCAAGGCGCGTGGCGAGCACCGTATCGATGCCGGCCGTCTTCGCCCACTTCTCCAGATACAGCGACGGCGATGCGCTGACCAGCACGACCTCGTGACCGCGCGCGCGATGCTCGCGCACCCGCTCGAGCATGTCGGCGCGCACGAGCTGCGGCAGATAGTCGGCGACGAAGCTGCGCGCGAGCGCGTCGAGCGCGGCTTCGCCGGCCGGTCCGAGCGCGAACCATGCGAACTTCGCCTTCGCGTCGCCGCGCGACAGCAGCCCCGCTTTCATCGCGACGATCCACGGCAGCGCGCGCAGGCCGGCCCACGCGAATCGCCGCGTGCCGACCGCGTAGCGAACGAAATGACGGAAGCTGTCGGAGGTCGTGATGGTGCCGTCGAAATCGAATGCGGCGACGATGCGGTCGGTCATGGCAACGGGATAACGATGAAATGCCGGGGAAGATAGCAGACTCTAGGCAAGACACGTGAAACCGGATCGCGTGCGGTGGAGCATGCGGGCATGGTGGGGGCGCTGCTGGCGTCGATCGTGTTGCTGGCGTTGCTTGTGTCACCCGGCGTTGTGATCGGTGCTGTCGGTGCTGTCGGTGCGCTCACCGCCGCCGCTCAGCGCTGCGGCCGCGCCGCCAGCGCCGCCGGCAGCACGACGTTCATCAGATGATCCGCGCGCGACAACAGATCGGTCACGCGTTCGTCGAGCGCGCGCAGCTGCGCCGGTTGCATCCCGATCTGCCGAACCGTCTGCGCGACGATGTTGCGGCGATCGTGCAGCGTGCGTTCGACGCCCGCGTCATCCGGCGCGCGCACGACGTCCGCGACTGCGCTCAACGCGGCGAGCACGATCACGAGATGCTCCTCCGCGTGACGAACCTTCGCCGCGAGTTCTTCGGTGCGGCGCGGAAAGAAGCCGAGCGAATGCTTGAGCGCGCCGAGCGCCGCGCGGTAGTCGACCTCCGCGGACGCCGCGCCGAACCAGCGCTCGAACCTGCCCGCCTTGCGCGTCGCCTGCGCGAGCATGCCGGCCATCATCTCGGCCGCGCCGAACGCGTTGAACTCGCGGGTCGTCGCCGCGACGGCCTCGACGAGGTTGCCGGCCGTCTCCAGCGCAGAGTCGCCGATCGTCGCGACCGTCGCGAGCTTGAGCGGCACCAGTTGCCGGATGTGCCGCTCGATGCGCGGCGCGCAATCGGGATAAAGATTCGGGAAGCGCGCCTGCGCCGCGCGAAAGCACGCGTCGAGCTGCGGGTGATTCGATCCGCCGAACAGCGCGCGGCCGGGCGCATCGACGTGCGCCGCGCGCGGCGCACGCTGGGGCACCGGCCCGAACTCGAGCGCTTGCGGCACGGGCCGCGCGGGCGCGCGTTCGCCCGACGCGCCCGCGGCGGGCGGCGGGTCGAACAGCGGTCGCCCGACCGTGCGCACGGGCGTCGTGTCGAATTCGAGCGGCTTCGGCCGGTCGGACGGCTTCTTCATCGCGTGTGTCCTGCCCCGCGGCGGTTCGCTTGGCGCGGCCGCCGGTCAGACGGCGCCGCCGTATGCGCGCACGAAGTCGCCGAGCCCGCGGTTGTAGCCCGCGCCGACCGCCTTGAACATGAACTGGCCATCGCGCCGATAGAAGCTGCCGACCTGGACCGACGTCTCCATCGAGAAGTCTTCCTCGAGCGCGTACTTCGCGATCACCGCGCCGGACACTTCGTCGGCGATCTGGATGTAGCTGTTACGCACCTGGCCGAAATTCTGGCGGCGCGCTTCAGCCTGATCGATCGTCACGATCACCGAGATCTCGTCGATGTCGGCCGCCAGCTTCGTCATGTCGATGAAGATCACTTCGTCGTCGCCGTCGCCGCTGCCCGTGCGGTTGTCGCCGCTGTGCACGACGCCCAGACACTTCGACGCCGGCATCCCGCGCTTCGGAAAGTCGTCACCGGGCTGGATGAACGTTTCGTTGCGATCCATCGTGCGCACCTCGCTGTTGTAGAACACGAAGTGCTGATCCGAGATCAGCTTCGGATTGCTCTGTGCGTCGTACTTGCAAAGAAACACCGACACGTCGAGATCGAAGTCCGTGCCCGTGTCCGTCCCGTTCGCGTCCCAACCGAGACCGATGCGGAATTTCTGCGTGCCGGGCGCTTCCTTCGACAGGTTGACGCGACCGCCTTTCGACAAATTGATCATCTGAACCTCTTCTGCTGGAACCGCCGTTGCGCCGGCGGCAATGCCGGGCCGCACCGCGCGGCCCTTCGTTTGATCGCTTGCGCGCCGCGCGCTCACTCGCCCACGACGGCGGCCCGGTCTTCCTTGCGTTGCACGACGATCGACGACCCCACCGCCGCTGCGATCGTCGCCGCGCCGATCAGCCCGGTGACGATCTCGGGCACGTCGAGCTTCACGCCGACGAACATGATCGTCGCGAGCGCGCCGATCGCCCAGAACGCGCCGTGCTCGAGATAGCGGTACTGCGCGAGCGTGCCCTTCTTGAGCAGCACGAGCGTCATCTCGCGGATGTAGGCCGCGCCGACGCCGAGGCCCAGCGCGATCAGGAAGATGTTGTTCGACAGCGCGAAGGCGCCGATCACGCCGTCGAAGCTGAACGACGAGTCGAGCACTTCGAGATACATGAAGCCCGCGACGCCTTCGCGCACCACGCGCGTGCCCGTATCCTCGCCGCCGACCAGGTCGCCCACGCCATGCGCGATCACGAAGCCGATCACGCCGAACGCGCCGGCGAGCAGGAAGCTGACCTGCTCGGCCGCGGGCACGTAGAATGACGCGACGATCACGATCGCGAGCGTCAGCGCCACTTCGAGCGCCGTGATGCGGCCGAGATGACGCATCGGGCCTTCGAGGAAGCCGATCCAGTGTTCGTCCTTCTCCTTGTCGAGCATGAACTTGAAGAACACCATTAGCAGGAACGCGCCGCCGAACGCCGACACCTCGTGATGCGCGGACGTCAGCACCGCCGCGTACTTCTCCGGCGCTTCGATCGCGAGCGTCAGTGCGTCGAGCAGGCCGATATGGCCGATCACCGCGACGATCAGCAGCGGGAACACGAGCCGCATGCCGAACACCGCGACCGGCAGGCCGAACACCATGAAGCGGTTGCGCCACTTCTCCGACCAGTTCTTGAGGACCGATGCATTGACGACCGCGTTGTCGAGCGACAGCGAGATTTCGAGCACCGACAGCACGGCGACGATCAGCATGTCCTTCACGCCGCCGAGCAGATAAGCGGCGACCAGTGCGAGCACCGTAAGGGCCAGCGGAATCTTGAAGTCTTTCAACATGATGGAGTAATCGGGTTGGGGAAAAATGGGCGGGCGGGTCGCGCTTACTTCGCGCGCACCCAGTCGCAGAATTCCTGCGTGATCAGTTGCTCGTAGATCTGTTCGTCGCTGACGTCGAGCGATTCGAGATGCAGGAAGCCGACGTTCGGCATGTCATCGGCGACTTCCGCGAGAAAGTCGAATTCGCTTGGATCGCCGACGCCGACGAGCGACCAGTACAGCGGGAAGTGCTGCGATTCGGCCAGCAGCTGACGTACGCGCTTGCGGTCGTTCTTCGGGTTCTGGCCGTCGGTGACGAACAGCACCCATGCGGGCAGGTGTCCGTTCGCGGGCGTCGACGCGGCCGGCGCCGCCTCCTCTGCGGCGCCGAACAGCCGGCTCAGGAAGCCGCGTTTCGCTGCGCGCTTCGGCTCCGGCGCCCTGAAGAAGAAGTCGACGATGTCGTTCATCACCGGCGCGTACTGCGTGCCGCCCCACTTGTCGATCCGCGCGTTCAGCACGTGGTCGGAGATGTACGCGCCGTAGTTGTCGGGCGTCGCGGTCGGCAGGCGGTCGTAGCCTTCGGTGAAGGTCCACGTATCGACTTCGCCGTTGTCGTCGAACTTCAGCGCAATGCCGAGGATCCGGTCGTGCGTCTCCTGGATCACGCCCGATTCGTACAGCGGCTTCGCGGAGCCGGAGATATCGAGCGCGGCGCCGACGCGCACGACGGGCGGCTTCAGCAGCTGACGTTTTTCGAGGACGATCGCGACCTTCGCCGCGCGTTTCTCAAGCGTAATCATGCGGGGTTCTCTCAGTTGTGCTTCGGAGCGAATCGGGTGATCAGTTCCTGTTCGAGCTGGCGCAGGCGCGGTGCGTCCTGCTCGCGCTGACGCTTGCCGTCGGCGATGATCTGCGTGACGTCGTCGAATGCGCCGAACAGTTGTTGCTGCGCGTATTCGAACGTGTCGGTCGAGATCACCGGACGCTGGCCCAGCTTCGCGATTTCCTGCGCGTTCTGACGGTTCAGGTCGGCCTGGGCGCGGATCGCCTCGTCGGCCGCGTCGTAGGTCGCGTTCGCCAGCGCCGCCGCGCGCTTCGTGCTCAACTGCTCGAGGTAGAGCGCGAACGCGTTGGTCCATGCCGGGATCAGCACGGTCTTGATCGTCATGAACTTCGACGTGAGCGTGCGTTTCTGGTCCTGCTCCATCCGGATCTGCGGCGCAAGCTGCTTCGACATCAGCATCGCGCGATCGAGGTCGTCGAGCTTGCTTTCGAGCGCGTCGATCTTGCGTTTCACGTCGAGCAGGCGTTGCGCGGCGAACGCGTCGTCCGCAGGATGGCCTGCCGCGGCGTGCGCGCGCAACGCCGCAAGCGCCGCTTCGCCGCGCGCTTTGGCCTGTGCGAGATCCTGATGCAGCGCGTAGTTGTCGTTGTACATCCGCTCGAGCTCGTCGATGCCAGCCTTCTGCCGCTGTGCGTGGTGTTCGAGCTCGACGACGAGCGTGTCCATGCGCTTGCTCACCGACTCGTACTGCGAAAGAAGTTTCTCCTTGGTCGAGCGGAACAGGCGCGTGACCTGCGTGAGGAGGCCGCCCTTGTCAGCGCCGCGCGGGTCGAGCCCCTTCGCCGTCGCGATCAGTTCGTTGAGCTTGTCACCGAACTGGTCGGCGTCGGACGCGCGCACGCTCGCCAGGATCTGCTGCGAGAAGGCGGCGATGCGCGCGCCCTGCGTGGCGCCGAGCTGATCGATTTCGTCGACGGTGATCAGGCGCGCGGGCTCCGTCGGATGCGCCGGCGGCACTAGAACGTTGGCTGTGTTGGCTGCATCGGCCGCGGCGGATACTACGACGGGCGCCGAAGACGGCATGGAAGGACGATCGCTGACCGCATCGGATTTCTTGTCGTCGAATAGCGGCTTCATGTGGCAACCACGTTTCCTTTTCTGCTTTTTGCTACGCGTTGTGGTGTGCGCAGATGCGCGCATCTGCGATTGACGTACGTGCTCTCTCACGTACGGCAGACGGACAATAAATGCCGACGCGCATCGCGTCAAGCGACGTGATTTTTACACTTTCCATTCGTTTTGTAAGGTCTTGTGCGGGCCTGGTGGTGAAAAGGCCGCGGTTATTCCGCTATCGGGGCAGGCTTCGGGACTGCGGAAGGCGCACAACCTTACACGCGCGACGAATGCGAAAGAGAAATGAAATGTCGGGGTTCGAAGGGGTGGCGCGACGGATCGGTGGGCATTCGATGCTCGGAAGATGGAATGCTCGGCGGCTGGCTTGATTGACCGTGATCGGGCAATAAAGCGCGGCAAGCGGGCCGTGATGAACCGCGTAGTACGTCGAATTGCTCGTCACGATGAAGGCGGGCTTCATGCGCAGTAGAGCGAATGGATTGCATTGGTCTGCGTGCGCAATGTGCAGTGGATGTCGGCCGGCGTCGGGGGTGTCGACTTGGAGGTGTGCGACGCGCGATTGCATGCGTGTTCGCGTCTTCGCCTGGATGCGATCGATGCGCATAGATCGCCTGATCCAAGAGAGCGCCGATGCCCGGTGGCAGGCACGACTTCCCTGGCGGGCCGAAGACGCATGACCGACCCCGGCAGCCGCGCCAGCGTCGGACGCTCCGCCGGGAAATCGAGGGGCTGGCGGGCCGCCGCCAGAGTTTGCTATACTCTCGGTCTTCCGGAGAGATGGATGAGTGGTTTAAGTCGCACGCCTGGAAAGCGTGTATAGGTTAATCGCCTATCGGGGGTTCGAATCCCCCTCTCTCCGCCAGAACACCCTAAAAGCCCTTGAGTCTTCAAGGGCTTTTTTCATTGGTTCACGACACTCGTTTCGCCGAGCGAGCCTGAGTTTTTCGTGGATCAACCCGCCTTCGCGCTACCTTCTTCGTACGTCGCTACATCGCAGCTCGGCGTTCTCTACTTCCGCCCAAGCCTCCGTGGCAGGCGTCACCGGCGAACGGTCAATTTCGTTACGCACGGGTGATCGCCGGACAAACTGGTAGTCCCCGACGGTTCGTGGGCATACGTGTTCGAGCGCTCGCCCCGTGCGCCGGCGCATGCAGGGAGAGTTTTTGATTGCAGTAAGCCAGGCACGAATGGCGAGCATCTCTCATTTGTAGAAACCGAGAACTGCTCAAGCTGGATGCAACCGTCAATCGTGGCTACGTCGCGATGCGCCAAGCCGATTCGAAAGAAATCTCATATCACGACCCGATTCGGCTGGATCAAATCGAATGGCTCAGGACGGTCCGCAATTCCTGCGCAGACAGTGCGTGCTTACTCGACGCATATCGCAACCGAATCGCCTATATCAAAGGCAGGATATCAAGCACCCATCCGTCTTATCCGGATGAAAACTCCGGTCAGGAAAGTGACTGATGCTGGCGTACGTCCAGGTAGGGGGCGCGTGCGCACTCGTGCTCGACGTTGCCGACGGAAAGACGATGTGCCCCTTATCATCCGGTGACGGGATATGACGCCGCATCGAAAATCGGTAATTATTTACTCACCACATAACGAGACAGCCACAAAATAGTAAAAATTACATGCCCGATGGTTTCGAGAAGACTTTCAAAAATGGTTACCGGACATTTACCGTATTGAATTCCCTTTGATATGATCTTTCGCGCGATCAGCCGAGGCGCGGCTTATAGGATTTCCGCACCAAAATGAAAGCAAATCCAAATAAATCGTTATGTGTTTGAAAGATTCATTTGGCACTGACACAATTCCGGCGCCGGGATGTCGGATAACGATCGCGTTCTCGAGAAACGGGGTAATGGCATGAGCGGGGAAGTATTGCTGAAGGTGTTGCGCGGCGGTTACGCGCAGTTCGATCGCATCGTCAAACTCGACACGCCGCTCGGCGAGGACTGGCTCACGCCGCTGTACGTCAAGGTCAACGCGCGACTCGGGCGCAATTTCGAAGTGACCGTCGACGCGTCGTCCGTCATGGGCGACAAGATCAAGCTCAGCGCGCTGATGCTGCAACCCGTCACGCTGTGGATTCGCCAGACCGACGGCGGCTATCTGCCGATCCATGGCTATGTGCAGCGGGCTCGCCGCCTCGGAAACGACGGGAGCGTCTCGTATTTCCAGCTTCAGTTTTCTTCGTGGCTGAGCTTTCTGAAGCTGAGCAGCGATCGGCGCGACTGGCAGGAAGCGAGCGGCTGGCAAATTCTCACCGACGTGTTCGACAAGCATTCGCAGGCTTCCGGTAACTATGGGCAGGAACTGCGCGCGGCGATGCGCTCGTATTCGCACCGCGTGCAGTGGGAAACCGACTGGAATTTCGTGCATCGCAGCCTGGAGGAAGTCGGCGTATTTGCGCGCTTCGATTTCGCGAAGGATGGCAAGTCGCACAAGGTCGTGATGATGGACGACCTGTATTTCGGGCCGTCACTGCCGAATTCGGAGATGAAGTTCAGCCACGCGGGTACCGACGAGGATTTCGATGGCCTCACGCAGCTGAGCGAGCAGCAAGATGCACAAAGCGCAACGCTTGCGCTCGGCACCGTCGACTACAAGCGCCCGGATCTCGACAAACAAATCAGCATGCCGGCGGCCGACCTGGAAGATCTGCCGGGCCAAGGCGAGGATTATCTATATACCGGCTCACAGACCTGGGCCGAATCCGATGCCGGACAACAACAGGCGCGTATTCGAACCGAGGAATGGGCGTCCAGGGCAAAGCGCTATTTTGCGATCGGTAGTCCCCGCTACGCGCTGCCCGGCTACTGGTTCAAAGTGTCGGGGCATCCCGTCCTCGACGCATTGCCTGACGAAGAGCGCGAACTGTCGATCATCGCGAGCGATTGGCTGATTCAAAACAACTTGCCAGGAATGGACGCCCTAACCCGCTTCCCGCGCAGCCTGCGCAGCGAGATCGAACAGGTGAAGGCGGCCGGGGCCGGCGCGACCGTGAGCCACCGCGATGGCAGTATCGGATTCTTCCACGTCGAGATCGAAGCGCAACGCCGCAAGACGCCGTTCCGCAGCCCGTTCGAGCATCAGAAGCCGGAGATGCATTTGCAGACGGCGATCGTCGTAACCGATAGCGACGAAGAAATCGCCACGGACGATGGCAATCGCGTGCGGGTCCGGACGTCGAACAGCCGGAACGATCGCAATACAAAGTCGACGTCGTGGATTCGCGCGGCGATGCCGGACGCAGGCTCGAAGCGCGGCGGCTACTTCCCGTTGCGCAAAGGTGATCAGGTGCTCCTCGGATTCGTCAATGGCGACTGCGACCGGCCCGTCATCGTGTCGCGTTTGCATGGGGGCGCAACGATGCCGGTGTGGCATACGCACGGCCTGCTGTCCGGGTTTCGTTCGCGTGAGTATGGCGGCGACGGCTTCAACCAGCTCGTCATGGACGATGCGACGGGGCAGAACCGGGTTCACCTCTACTCGTCTAGCTACAGTTCTCACCTGCATTTGGGTTACCTGATCGAACAATCCGATAACACGCGCGGCTCGTTCCTTGGCAACGGGTTCGACCTGAAGTCCGGCGCGTACGGCGCTGTGCGCGCCGAACAGGGCCTCTATGTATCGACGCAGCCGGCCACCGCCCAGCCGCTGAACGTAACGGCCGCCACCGATCCGCTTGCCGGCGCGGAAGCCGTGCTCGAGACCGTGTCGAAGGCCAGTGAAACGAACCGCGCCGAAAGCCTCCAGGACGGTCAGGCCGCGCTGAAGTCGTTCACCGACGCAACGCAGCACACGGTCGCGGGTTCTGCCAGCGGCGGCCGTACTGCCGGCGGCGGCACGGGCAATGCGAACGGTTTTTCGAAACCGGTGATGCTGCTGTCGAGTCCTGAAGGTATCGCCGCGTCGACGCAGCAATCGGTGCATGTGACCGCGAACCAGCACGCGAACGTTGTTGCAGGCAAGAACGTTAACTTGGCCGCCGGTAAAGCGTTACTGGTCAGTGTGCTCGACAGAATCAGCCTGTTCGCGCAAAACCTCGGCGTCAAGATTTTCGCGGCAAAGGGACCGGTAGACATTCAGGCGCAAAGCGGCTCGGCCTCGCTGGTGGGGCTGCAGGACGTGAAGATCGAAAGCGCGGACGGACGGCTGATTCTGACGGCCGCGAAGGAGGTGTGGATCGGCGCGGGCGGCTCGTATATCAGCATCAAGGGCGGTTTGATCGAGAACGTGACGACCGGACAGATTCTGGAAAAATGCGGGAATTGGGACAAGTCGAGCGGCGCGAGCGGGACGATTCGCGATCCGTTGCAGGCAACACCGGTGTCGACTGACGGCGGGCGGGGTTCGCTCTTCTCCGGCTGACGCCTGGCCTGGCAACCCCGTAGCGACAAAAAAGAGAAAACGAGAGATTCCGAGAAACATGAGCAAAAAAAAACCTTCCCAGAAGCCAGCCGCGCCGGCCAACCCCGCAGCCGCGCCGAGCACACCCGCAACACCGCCTTACACGCCGCTGAACTGGGCCTTCCCATTCACTCCCGCCGGCAAGGAGGACGCATCCGATCCGATGACCTACATGAAGGCTCTTGCGGTCGCTGAGGATGGATCCTATCCACTAGCAGGCTGTTGAAAAGCGCCTCGTTCCGACGATCGGGGCACTGTTTAAAAGGGTTTCGTATGCGATTGGCCGCTGAGTTGCTGACGAATCGTGCCGGATGCCCCGCTTGCGAGCGGGCCGGCCGGCGCGTTGCCGCGCAACAGCTACGGTTGGGCGGCTCATCGCGCTGCTCCCTGCGGCACCGCTGCCAGTATTCGAGCCATTCGAGTCAGGTTGCTCGCCAGCATCGTCAGCTTGAAGTGCTGGTCGACTCGCTTGATGCCGCGATACGCGGTCTGTCGGATCCTGCCGACGGTCTTGCCCCAGCCGAAGTGCTCTTCGATGCGCTTGCGAATCACCTGGCTGATGCCATAACCGGCGTGCCGCGAGGTGCGGCCATCGATCGCGCTGCCGCCTTGATGCGCGTCGTTGCGCGCGACATGCGGCGTCACCTTGCGCGCACGACAGTCCCGCACAAAGTCGCGCATGTCGTAACCCTTGTCGGCGCCGAGCGTCTTGGCGTGACGGCCCGGCACGCAATCGAGCAAGCGCAACGCACTTGCGCGTTCGCCGAAACCGTCAGCGTGGCTGACCACCGCGCCGACCACCAAGCCCGAGCGGTTCTCCATCAGGATGTGCCCCTGATAACAAAGGATGGCTCCGCTTTGCCGCCCCTTGCGGAACAGGCGCGCGTCCGGATCGGTGCTCGATTCATGCGTATCGTTGCTGCGCCGCTTGCCCTTCCAGTCGGTGTCGACATTGCGACCACCGCCGGCTGGTGGATCGTCCGAGCCGTCCTTGGGCCGGAAGCTCTTGTGGCTGGCCCAAGCCTGGATCAGCGTGCCATCGACCGAGAAGTGTTCTCTGGACAGCAGCCCTTGCTTGTCGGCCAAGCTCATGACTTCGGTAAAGAACGCTTCGACCACTTCGTGCTCGAGCAGACGATCACGGTTCTTGGAGAACACCGAGTGGTCCCAGACGGCGTCTTCGATCGCCAGTCCGACGAACCAACGGAACAGCAGGTTGTAGCGCATCTGTTCCATCAACATGCGCTCGCTGCGCACCGAGTACAGCACCTGCAGCAGCAATGCACGCAGCAGTTTCTCCGGCGCAATCGACGCACGGCCGCTATCCGCGTAGATCGTGCCAAACAGCCCATTGAGCCGCTTCAGCGCTTGATTGACCAGCAGCCGAAGCGGCCGCAACGGGTGATCGGCCGGCACGAAGTCTTCCAGCTTCACCGTCGTGAACAGCGGTTCTTGCATCTCGTCCATTCCGCGCATCGCTCTCGTCTGCCCAAGATCATGAACACGATATCTCTAACGCACCGCTCGCAACGCCCGTTTACACCGTATCCAATTTCAACAGCCTGCTAGGCGCGAACGGTATGTGGCACGGCGGCATCCACTTCGACCAAAACACGAGCGCGCAACTGAAGCAAGGCGACGGCATTCGCGCGATTGCCGACGGTGAAGTCGTCGCGTACAGACTCGACAGCAAATATCCGGAGCAGGATTACCAGGACGGCCGGCACGCGCTATATTCGACGGGCTTCGTACTGGTCCGCCATCAACTGCAATTGCCACCGCCTCCGCCGCCGAAACCGGCCCCCGCGAAAAATTCTGATGGGGAGCCCGTACCAGCGTCCAATTCGACGCCGGCACAGAACAAACCGGCGCCGGATGAGACGCTCACACTCTTCAGCCTGTACATGCATACGATGGACTGGAATAGCTACCAGTCGGCAGCGAAACAGGCAAAGGTCGCTCAAGTCGACCTATCCAAGCTGAACATAGCGCCGATGCCGTATTGGGAAGGCGACCGTTACTACCGGGTCGGCGAAAAAGCGCAGGACAAGCAAGATGGCCCATTGCCGAAGGCACCTATGCCGCCGCAGCGAAACAGTGCCGATAGTGATCCGCTGGGCGACCTCATCCGAAACAATTTCGAACCGCCGGCCGAACCGGATCAAGCAGGGAACGACGCGACACCGCTCCCCTCCCCGATCATGGGGCTCCGCATCCGTGATCTGCCGAACGGCAAGATCATTGGCATCTTGCCGAAGGGTGCGGAATTGATTGTCTCGGATACGGACGAACAGGCAAAGGCAAAGCCCGGTTGGGCGAAGATCAAGACGATCAAAACCGGTACCGCGGTCGCAGCAACCGTCGGTCAGCCTGTATCACCGCACGCACCGTACGGATACGTCTTCCTGGGGGAGCTTGATCCTATAGTGGACACGAAACCGCTGGACACGGTCGTGGTGCTCAAACAACCATACGCAGTCAAGGCAGGCGACGTGATCGGCCACCTCGGTCATTATCTGCGCTACCCGGATGCGAAGCTGTTGCCAGCGAAACCGACTCGGCCACTGCTGCACTTGGAGGTGTTCGCCGGCCCCGAGCTCGAAGCGTTTATCCAAAGGAGTCGAGAGCGAGCCAAGCAGTTACCTGCGTCCAAAGCGTTTCTGGAAATCTCGCCGGGCGCGCGGCTGGTCAGCGATCTGCCGGAACCGGACCAGAAGTTGCAACCCGGCGTCAAACTTGCACCTCTCGCCGGCGACTCGAAGGGCAAGTGGGTCAAGGTACAACCGAAAACGGCCGCCCCCGTACATGGCAGCCGCCACGCGAAACCGGCATTCAACGACGCCGGTACGCCTGTCTGGGTCGACGGCAGCCTCGCCGACACGACCACTACCGCAATCGTACCCGGTTGGAAGGATTTCCCGTTGAGCTTCTCGAACGCAAAGGGGCCGGGCGCGGATTTCCGTGACGTGTTCCGAACTGCCGACCTGGAGAAGAACGGCGCGGGGAGCATCGCGAAAGACGACAAGGGGCGCCGCTGGTATTACGTGACGATCGGCGCCAAGGACGGCAAAACACGCGATGGATGGGTATGCGAGCGAGACCATCCGCTCGTGCGAATGTGCGGGCCGTGGGACTGGCCGGGCTTCGAACTGATCGATAACAGTAGCATCATGCCGATCGACATGCTCAAGCGCTACATCCACGTCGCAGAACTGTTTCTGGCCGACGAAGATAAAACCGAATTCGAGACGAGCGCGGCCACGGTCAACGGAAGTCCGCTTATAACGACGCTCGAGAAGGCCATTGACGCGAACCACGATGGGAAAGTGACGGCTCAGGAACTGAAGCACGCGCAGGAAACGCGGTGGATGGCAGAAGCCCTCTCCCACCTCGTCGTGCGCTGCGAAAGTGAATGGGGCGGCGGCCTGGGTAAGTGGGAAGCGCTGTCGCCGCTGATGAAGAAGCTGCTGTGGCTGTGGAAGACCGAAATCGAACGAATCGGTAAGTTGCAGTGGTGGGAGCAGGTCACCAGCGTGAAGGGTTTTCCGAAGGACCCTAACCCGTGGCATCTCCATCCGATCGGGTTGATTGGAAACTTCGCCCAAAAAAGCGAAGAGGGTTGTGGCGATTGCGCCGCTCGCTTCAAGAAGATATCTAAAATTATTCTGAATCACGAGGGTGGAATTGTGAACAACAAAAACGATAAAGGTGGGTTCACAAATAGAGGGATAGCTTGGCCGACGTGGCAGAAATATGCCAAGGAAGATCTTGGGGTTGAGCCAACCGTCGAAAATCTAAAAGCGCTTACAGAGAGTCAAGCGGAGGTAATTTATTTGAAGAGATTCTGGGAGCCTAAAGGATTTTGCCAATTCCGTGACGACCGCGTTGCTCTTATGACATACGACTGGACGATTACATCTGGCGGCGCCGTTAAGCAAATTCAGAAAATGCTGAATTCTAAATACGGAGCCGGGGTGGGTGAAGATGGCGGTCTTGGCCCCAATACAATCAAAGCGATAAACGCGGTTCAAGATCAGGACCAGTTGCTCCAGGATATCGCAGAAATTCGCCGGAAATATTACAAGATGCTGGTCGACAATGATTCTAGCCAAGTCGTTTTTTTGAAGGGCTGGCTTGGCCGTGTTGACGATTGCCTTCAGGTAAAACTATGAATAGATTGATGCGCATTTTTATTGGTCTGTGCCTTCTTATTGGATTCGAGGCGGCGATTGCGCAAGTGCCTCAAACTGAGGTGAGCCCACTTCTTGGGGAATGGCGGTATGTGTCTGCTCAACACGAAGGCAAGAAGCCTTATTCCACTTTTGTCATTAAATTACACAAATCCTCAGGCAATCAAGTCGCAGGGAGCTATTGCTTTATCACCGATGAAGGGCGAAGAATTGATTGCGACCCAGAAGGAACGAACAATCTGGATGGAACGATGTCGCCCGACGGCTTGCACGCCACGATCAACTTCTTCTCGTTCTTTGGCGCAAAAAATGGAGTCTCGGATATTTCATTAAATAACGGAGAGCTACACTGGAAGGTGACAAAAAATCCAGATGGTGATTTTTTTTACGGCCCATTCGACGTTTACCTGACCAAGGACAGCAAAGCATCCAAGAATAGGCAGGTGATCGCGAATCGAGCGTACCTATACGCAGAACCATTCAGTAAAAATAAATCAAAATCCTACATAATAAAAGGGGATGTGGTTGAATTGTTGAATATTTCTGACGACCTCAAGTTCTGGAGGGTTAGATATACTGCGAAAGACGGAAGGATTATAGAGCGCTGGATTGAGTGCGGCACAGTTAACGCATGCCCATAGCCCGGAACGAAGATGATCAATTTGATTCGGGTAGGTGACGACACCGACCACGGCGGCAAGGTCGAAACAGGGTCAACTTCGATGCGCTTCGATGGCCGCTTTGTCGCCCGCAAGGGCGACCGCGTATCGTGCCCGCAGCATCCGGATGTCTCACCGAACCTCATCGAAGAAGGCGATCCGTCGATGACGGACGACGGCATCCCGATCGCACGGCATGGCCATCGCGCCACGTGCGGCTGTCATCTGATCTCGAGTCTTGCATAATCCAGAGTTCGAACAGCCTATACGTCGTCCACGACAATCCGCGCTCTCGGAGGAGCCGCTCCGCGGGCGCTGGAAGCCGTCAGCCGCGCCGTTGCGGCGACACCCGCTCATATTGCTCGAACGCGTCTTCCATCGATCACTAGCACTGAGCTGACCGCATGACGCCGCCCCTCCCTCCCCCTCAAGGATGCCGAATATAATCCACCAACGACCGCGTATACTCATCCGGCTCCCGATCGACCAAACTGACCGCGATCGCCACCGCAAACCCGGCCGGCACGCCGAACACGCCCGAACTGATCGGCTCGATACCGAACCAGGTCGGCCCCGCAAACCCGGTAAGCTGCGTGAAAAGCGGATACGTCGACACGATGTAATACACGCACACCGCGAGCCCGGTCACCATCCCGGCGATTGCACCGCGCGTGGTGGTCCGCTTCCAGAACACACCGAGCACGAGTACCGGAAAGAAACTGGACGCCGCGAGCGAAAACGCCGCGCCCACCAGAAACAGAATCTTCCCCGTATTGAGCGACGCGACATACGACGCGAACAGCGCCACGCCGAGCAGCAGCACCTTCGAGATCGTCACACGCCGCTGGCTCGTGGCGTGCGGCGCGACCATGCAGTAATAGACGTCATGCGACAACGCGTTCGCGATCGTCAGCAGCAACCCGTCCGCGGTCGACAGCGCCGCCGCCAGCGCGCCCGCCGCAATCAGCCCCGACACGACGTACGGCAGGCCCGCGATCTCCGGCGCAGCGAGCACGACCATGTCCGGCTGCATCTGGATCTCCGACCACTGGACGATACCGTCGCGTATCACCTCGACCACGCTGATCAGGTCCGGTTCGAAGTGATGCCACTGCGTGACCCACGCCGGTAGCTCCGCGATCGGCCGCCCGACGAGGTTCGTCAGAATCTCGTACTTGATCATCACCGCGAGCACGGGCACGCTCAGGTAGAACAACGCGATGAAGAACAATGTCCAGCCGACGGAGCGCCGCGCGGATGCCACCGACGTCGTCGTGTTGTAGCGCGTGAGGATGTGCGGCAGGCTCGCAGTCCCGAGCGACAGGCACAACAGCAGCGCAAGAAAATTCCGCTCGCGCGGCTTGCGCGCATCTTCGCTCGCCGCGGGAAACGGCGCGTGCATCGGCACCGGCGGCTCGGCCCGCGCGAGCAGGTCGTCGCGCGCCTGGCCCCACGCCACGCGCGCCGCCGTCGGGTCGCGCGGAAAGTCGGCAAGCTCCCGTTCCCGCTGGTTGATCTCGCGCAGCGGCCCATTGTGACGCCGCAGGTCCGCCAGCTGCTCGACGAGTCGCCGGCGCGCGTCCGCATACGACGCCGGCAGGCGATCCAGTTGCGCCTGCACGAGCGCGGCTTGCCGCCGATACTCAGCGCGCACCTGCTGCTCGTCGGCGGCGTCGCGCACCTGCGCCTCGCGCGCCGCGATGCGCTCCATCAGCTTGCCGTAATTGAACTGCGGCACGGGCCCGAGCCCGTTCTTCATCGCGATCAGCGACACCGGAACCAGAATCGCACTGATGAGAATGACGTACTGCGCGACCTGCGTCCACGTGACCGCACGCATGCCGCCGAGAAACGAGCACACGAGAATGCCGGCGAGTCCGCAGAAGATCCCGATCGCGAAATCGACGCCGATGAAGCGCGTCGCGATCAGCCCGATCCCCTGGATCTGCGCGACCAGATAGACGAACGAGCACAGGATCGCCGCACCCGCCGCGAGCGCCCGCACCGCGGTGCTCGAAAAGCGCGTGCCGAGAAAGTCCGGGATCGTGTACCGCGCGAGCTTGCGCACGTACGGCGCGAGCAGGAACGCGACCAGACAGAAACCGCCCGTCCACCCCATCACGTAGGCGAGCGCGTCGTAACCGGTTGCATAGAGCGAGCCGGCCAGCCCGATGAACGACGCCGCCGACAGCCAGTCGGCCGCCGTCGCCATCCCGTTGAACGCGGACGGCACGCGCCGCCCGGCCACGTAGTATTCGACGAGATCGGACGTGCGCGACAGCAACCCGATCACCGCATACACGGCGATCGGCACGAACAGGAATACGTAGCCGATCCACACGCCGGAGCCGGTCGCGCGCTCGATGCGCCACAGCAGCAGCACGAAGCCGAGAAAACCCAGCGTGTAGAGCGCGTAGGCGCGAATCAGTCGATGCGTGAGCATGGATCAGCGCCCGGTTCCGGTTCCGACGTCGTCGGCATGCGCGGCATGCTGGTCGTACGCGCGCCGCAGCAAGCGATCGGCGCGCTGCATCAGGCCGATGTACACGACGATCAGCACGAGGTACACGAGGATCGCCCCCTGCGCGCCGAAGTAGAACGGCAGGCTGAAACCGGCGAAGCGAATGCCCGCGAGCGCGGGTGCGAAGAACGGCACGACGAACGACACGGTGAAGCCGATCGTCATCAGCACCGCGATCAGCGCGACGTTGAAGCGCCAATAGCGCGCATGGGCGCGCGCGAGCGGCTCTGGGACGGGCGGCGGCGCAGCGCGCGCCGGACGGGACGAAACGGTCATGCCGTTATTTAGCAAAAAGCCCCTGCGCGGAGCAATCGGGATTGCCGCGCAGGGGCTCGTGCGCGCAACGCGCGCGACAGGAACGTTTACCGCACCTCGGTGAGCTGCTCCAGAATCGCCGGATTCTCGAGCGTGGAGGTGTCCTGCGTGATCGCCTCGCCCTTCGCGAGCGAGCGCAGCAGGCGCCGCATGATCTTGCCCGAGCGCGTCTTCGGCAGGTTGTCGCCGAAACGGATGTCCTTCGGCTTCGCGATCGGCCCGATCTGCTTGCCGACCCAGTCGCGCAGCGCCTTGGCCAGCGCCGCGGCCTCGTCGCCTTCAGGGCGCGAGCGCTTGAGCACCACGAACGCGACCACCGCCTCGCCCGTCGTGTCGTCCGGCCGGCCGACCACGGCCGCTTCCGCCACCAGCTCGTGCGACACCAGCGCCGACTCGATCTCCATCGTGCCGAGCCGGTGGCCCGACACGTTCAGCACGTCGTCGATGCGCCCCATGATCGTGAAGTAACCGGTGTCCTTGTCGCGCACCGTGCCGTCGCCCGCCAGATACAGCCCGCCGCCGAGCTCCTCAGGGTAGTAGCTCTTCTTGAAGCGCTCCGGGTCGCCCCAGATCGTGCGGATCATCGACGGCCACGGACGCTTGACCACCAGGATCCCGCCTTGCCCGTTGGGCACGTCCTGGCCCGTCTCGTCGACCACCGCGGCCATGATCCCCGGCAGCGGCAGCGTGCACGAACCGGGCACCGTCGGCGTCGCGCCCGGCAGCGGCGTGATCATGTGGCCGCCGGTTTCGGTCTGCCACCAGGTGTCGACGATCGGGCAGCGCTCGCCGCCGACGTGCTTGTGATACCACATCCACGCGTCCGGATTGATCGGCTCGCCGACCGTGCCGATGATGCGCAGGCTCGACAGGTCGTAGCTCTTCGGGTGGACCTTGTCGTCGGCGTCGGCGGCCTTGATCAGCGAACGGATCGCGGTCGGCGCGGTGTAGAACACGCTGACCTTGTGGTCGGCGATCATCTTCCAGAAGCGCCCGGCGTCCGGGTAGGTCGGCACGCCCTCGAACACGACCTGCGTGCCGCCGCATGCGAGCGGCCCGTAGGTGATGTACGTGTGGCCGGTGACCCAGCCGATGTCGGCCGTACACCAGAACACGTCGTCGGGCTTCCAGTCGAAGGTCCACTTCATCGTCTGCGCGGCCCACAGCAGGTAGCCGCCGGTGCTGTGCTGCACACCCTTGGGCTTGCCGGTCGAGCCCGAGGTGTAGAGGATGAACAGCGGATGCTCGGCGCCGACCCATTCTGGCGGGCAGTGGTCGGACTCGGCGTCGGCGAGCTCGTGCATCCACAGATCGCGCCCGGCATGCCAGTCGATCTTGCCGCCGGTACGGCGATAGACGATCACGCTCTTGACCGCGTCGCAGCCGCCCATCGCGATCGCCTCGTCGGCGATGCTCTTGAGCGGCAGCGTCTTGCCGCCGCGCGCCTGCTCGTCGGCGGTGATCAGCGCGACCGCGCCGACGTCGACGAGCCGCTCGTTCAGCGATTTGGCGGAGAAGCCGCCGAACACGACCGAGTGCGTGGCGCCGATGCGCGCGCAGGCCTGCATCGCGACGATGCCTTCGATCGACATCGGGATGTAGATGACGACGCGATCGCCCTTGCCGATGCCGCGTTTTTTCAGCGCATTGGCGAAGCGCGACACGCGCGCGAGCAGCTCGGCGTAGGTGACGCGCGTGACGGTGCCGTCGTCGGCCTCGAAGATCACGGCGACGCGCTGGCCGTTGCCGGCTTCGACGTGACGGTCGAGGCAGTTGTACGACGCGTTGAGCTCGCCGTCGTCGAACCACGTGCAGAACGGCGCGTTGCTCTCGTCGAGCACCTTGGTGAACGGCTTGTGCCAGCTCAGGTTCTCGCGCGCGAGGCGCGCCCAGAAGCCCTCGTAGTCCTGCTCGGCCTCGGCGACGAGCGCGCGGTAGGCCGGCATGCCGGAAATGGTCGCCGTCTTCTCGAGCGCCGCGGGCGGCGCAAACTGACGGGTTTCGTGAAGAACCGATTCAATCGCAGACATCGACTACCCCTTGGTGAACATGAATCCTCTGCATGGCGGCGCGATCGTGCGCGCCGCGTCTTGGCCGGCGCTTGCGCGCCGCTGTCTCCCACTCACCCGCGCGCGGCCCGGAGGAGGCTGCGCACGATGCTGCGCCGCACCACGTCAAACGGCGACGCGCGTGCAGCCCGGCGGTTTCCACGATAAGCGTTCGAACTTACCCATCACTTACGCGGCCGTGCGCAGCACACACGTGCACTGCGTAGCGGACGGCCGCTTTACGCTGTTACAAACGCGACCCTACAATCCTAACTGAACTCGCCCCCCGGACTCCAGCTTGAATCGCTACGCCTTCTTCCTGATCCTGTCGATGCTGCTCGTCGGCAGCAACGTCGGTATCGGCAAATCCATCGTCGTGTTCGTTCCGGTCGCCATTCTCGCCACACTGCGCTTCGTGATCGCGATCGCCGTGCTGTGGCCGCTGTTCAGCCCCGTGAAGATGCGCGCGGTGCGCCGCGCCGAATGGCTGAACCTGTTTCTGCAGGCGTTCTTCGGCACCTTCATGTTCACGCTGCTGATGCTCAACGGCGTGCAGCGCACGAGCGCGGTCGCCGCCGGCGTGATCACCAGCACGATTCCCGCGATCGTCGCGCTGTTCGCCTGGCTGATCCTGCGCGAAAAACCGAACGGCCGTGCGCTCGTATCGATCGCGCTCGCCATCGCCGGCGTCGTGACGATCAACCTCGCGAACGGCAACTCCGGCAACGCAGGCAGCGCCTCCGCCGGCTCGCTCACCGGCAACCTGCTGATGCTCGGCGCGGTGTGCTGCGAATCGATCTACGTGATCCTGTCGCGTCGGCTCACGCAGACGCTCGCCCCGATCGACATCTGCGCCTACACGCACCTGTTCGGCCTGTTCCTGATGCTGCCGCTCGGCGCCGGCGCGCTGTGGCATTTCGATTATGCGAGCGTGCCGGCCGGCACGTGGGGGCTCGTCGTCTGGTACGGGCTGTCGGCCAGCATCTTCTCGTTCTGGCTGTGGATGAAGGGCATCCGCCACGTGCCGGGCAGCCTCGCGGGCGTGTTCAGCGCGGTGCTGCCGGTCGCGGCCGCCGCCTACGGGATCGCGTTCCTCGGCGAGCGCCCGACGCTCGCGCACGGCGTCGCGCTCGCATGCGTCGTCACCGGAATCGTGCTCGCGAGCCTGCGCGTGAAGCGCGCGCCGAGCGCCGCGGCCTGATCCGTCCCCGCCCCGTCGGCGCGTCGCTGCAGCCGCGCCGGCCAACGCGTTACAATAGCGCGCCGTTTCATCGCGTTTCATCGTTACCCCCGATACCTGCGCCCCGCGCCCGCACCGCCACCATGTCCGCCCCGCATTCGCCCGGCCCCGGCCGCCGCTCGCTGCGCCCGCTGCCCGCGCTGATCTTCATGAGCCGCTGGCTCCAGGTTCCGCTTTATCTGGGTCTGATCGTCGCGCAGGGCATCTATGTGTTCCTGTTCCTGAAGGAAGTCTGGCACCTGCTGTCGCACGCGAGCGGCCTCGACGAGGTCACCGTGATGCTCGCGGTGCTCGGCCTGATCGACGTGGTGATGATCTCGAACCTGCTGATCATGGTGATCGTCGGCGGCTACGAAACGTTCGTGTCGCGCCTGGGCATCGAAGGCCATCCCGACGAGCCCGAGTGGCTCGACCACGTGAACGCCGGCGTGCTGAAGGTCAAGCTGTCGATGGCGCTGATCAGCATCTCGTCGATCCACCTGCTGAAGACCTTCATCAATCCCGATCAGCACACGACGCACGCGATCATGTGGCAGGTGCTCATCCACCTGTCGTTCCTGGTGTCGGCGCTCGTGATGGCGTGGGTCGACCGCCTGACGACGCACACGCACCCGGCCCATTTCCACGAGGCGCACGCGTCAGCGGCGTCCCGACCGGCGGCCTGACGGCCGCCCATGCATTCCCCACTGTCCCACAGAGTCTCAGCCATGACCGTCATCAAACAGGAAGACCTGATCCAGAGCATCGCGGATTCGCTGCAGTACATCAGCTACTACCACCCGCTCGACTACATCCAGGCGCTCGGCCGCGCGTACGAGCTCGAGCAGAGCCCGGCCGCGAAGGACGCGATCGCGCAGATCCTCACGAACAGCCGCATGTGCGCGGAAGGCAAGCGCCCGATCTGCCAGGACACCGGCATCGTGACGGTCTTCGTGAAGGTCGGCATGGACGTGCGCTGGGACGGCGCGACGATGAGCGTCACCGACATGATCAACGAAGGCGTGCGCCGCGGTTACACGCACCCGGACAACGTCCTGCGCGCGTCGATCGTCAATCCGCCTGAGGGCGCCCGCAAGAACACCAAGGACAACACGCCGGCCGTGATCCACTACGAGATCGTGCCGGGCGACAAAGTCGACGTGCAGGTGGCGGCGAAGGGCGGCGGCTCGGAGAACAAGTCGAAGTTCGTGATGCTGAACCCGTCCGATTCGATCGTCGACTGGGTGCTGAAGACGGTCCCGACGATGGGCGCGGGCTGGTGCCCGCCGGGCATGCTCGGGATCGGCATCGGCGGCACCGCCGAAAAGGCGATGCTGATGGCGAAGGAATCGCTGATGGAGCCGATCGACATCCAGGAAATCATCGCGCGCGGCCCGAAGGACTGGATCGAGGAACTGCGTGTCGAGCTGCACGAGAAGGTCAACGCGCTCGGCATCGGCGCACAGGGCCTCGGCGGCCTGGCGACCGTGCTCGACGTGAAGATCATGGCCGCGCCGACGCACGCGGCGTCGAAGCCGGTCGCCCTGATCCCGAACTGCGCGGCGACGCGCCACGTGCACTTCGTGCTCGACGGCTCGGGCGCGGCGAAGCTCGAAGCGCCGTCGCTCGACGCATGGCCGAAGGTCCAGTGGGAACCGAACACCGAGACGAGCAAGCGCGTCGACCTGAACACGCTGACGCCGGAAGAAGTCGCGAGCTGGACGCCGGGCCAGACGCTGCTGCTGTCGGGCAAGATGCTCACGGGCCGCGACGCTGCGCACAAGCGCATCGCCGACATGCTCGCGAAGGGCGAGAAGCTGCCGGTCGACTTCACCAACCGCGTGATCTATTACGTCGGTCCGGTCGATCCGGTGCGTGACGAAGTGGTCGGCCCGGCCGGCCCGACGACGGCCACGCGGATGGACAAGTTCACCGAGATGATGCTCGCGCAGACGGGCCTGATCTCGATGGTCGGCAAGGCGGAACGCGGCCCGGTCGCGATCGACGCGATCAAGAAGCACAAGGCCGCGTACCTGATGGCGGTCGGCGGCGCGGCATACCTGGTGTCGAAGGCGATCCGCGGCGCGAAGGTGCTCGCATTCGAAGACCTCGGCATGGAAGCGATCTACGAGTTCGACGTGCAGGACATGCCGGTGACGGTGGCGGTCGATTCGTCGGGCACGTCGGTGCACCAGACCGGTCCGAAGGAATGGCAGGCGAAGATCGGCAAGATCCCGGTCGCAACCGCTTAAGCGGCGCGAACCCGCTCGCGCACAAGGCCGGACGCGAGTCCGGCCTTTTTACTTGTCGTGGCCGACATCGGCCGCGGCACGCGCACGACGGCCGCCGCGCATCGCGTGCAATGGCCAGCCGCGGCCAGGCTTCGACGCTTGGCTTTTCCCGTTCGAGCGATTATCGTTCGGTTTCTGAAGCCCCACCGATCAAGGAACAGCCATGCAAGGCGACAAGAAAGTCATCGAATATCTGAACGCCCAACTGAAGAACGAACTCACCGCGATCAACCAGTACTTCCTGCATGCGCGCATGTACAAGCACTGGGGCCTCGAAAAGCTCGGCAAGCACGAATACGACGAATCGATCGGCGAAATGAAGCACGCCGACTGGCTGATCGAGCGCGTGTTCATGCTCGACGGCCTGCCGAATCTGCAGGACCTGCACAAGCTGCTGGTCGGCGAGGAAACCGAAGAGATCCTGAAGTGCGACCTGAAGCTCGAGCAGATCTCGCAGGCGACGTGCAAGGAGGCGATCGCCTACTGCGAATCGGTGCGTGATTACGTATCGCGCGAGATCTTCGAAAAGATCCTCGACGACACCGAAGAGCATATCGACTGGCTCGAAACGCAGATCGACCTGATCGGCAAGGTCGGCCTGCAGAACTATCAGCAGACGATGATGGGTTCGCCGGAGTAACCGGCACGCTCGCCAGGATCGCCCGCTTCGCCCGCGCATGACGACGAACCGTTCCACCGCTTCCGCAGCCCGCCCCACCGCGCCGATCGGCATCTTCGATTCGGGGCTCGGCGGGCTGTCGGTGCTGCGCGCCGTGCGCGCGCAGCTGCCCGGCGAATCGTTCGTCTACGTCGCCGACTCGCGCCATGCGCCGTACGGCCCGCGCGACGAGGCGTTCATCACGGAGCGCACGCTGGCGATCTGCGAATGGCTCGCGCGCGACGGAGCGAAAGCGCTCGTCGTCGCATGCAACACGGCCACGGCACGCGCGATCGCGGCCGTCCGCGAACGGCTGTCGATCCCGCTCGTCGGCGTCGAGCCGGGCATCAAGCCGGCCGCCGCGGTGTCCGCGACCGGCGTCGCCGGCGTGCTTGCCACCCAATCGACGCTGAACAGCCCGCGCTTTCAGGCGCTGCTCGATCGCTACGGCGCCGGCCGACGCTTCATCTGCCAGCCGGGCCACGGGCTCGTCGAGGCGATCGAGCGCGGCGACACGAATTCCCCCGCCTTGCGCGCGTTGCTCGAACGCTACCTGCAACCGATGATCGACGCGGGCGCCGACACGCTCGTGCTCGGCTGCACGCATTACCCATTCTTCACGGCGGCGATTCGCGACCTCGTCGGCGATCGCCTGACGATCGTCGACACGAGCGACGCGATCGCGCGGCAACTCGCCCGCGTGCTCGACGAGCGCGGGCTGCGCGCGCCGACCGGCGCGCCCGCCGCGCCGCCGCGCTTCTGCTCGACCAGCGACGGCGTGCAATTGCGCGCACTGGCGTCGACGCTGCTTGGCCTCGACGTGCCCGTCGAGACCGTCACCATTGCGTCACCGAACGCGCGCGACTGCGCGACCGTTTGACGCACCGCGGTCGCCCGTCGGCTTTCGCTTCCTGCCTGCCTCTCGCCGCCTGCTGCCTACGCACGCCGCCCCGCCGCGCGTTTGAGGGGTCCGATGGTCTTAAAAAAAGCCCGCACCGCCCTTGTCAACCCGCATAAATTTAATGATAATAATTCGCATTACCGTTAGCTATCGCAACTCATCATGATCGTCTGCGTGTGCAAGTCCGTCTCCGATCGCAAGATCCGCGCGTCCCTCGCCGAGGGCGTGAGTTCTTTCGATGAACTCCAGTTCGAACTCGGCGTGGCCACGTGCTGCGGCAAGTGCGAGGAGTCCGTACGCGACCTGATGGCCGAGCAAGGCGTCTGTGCGAGCCGGTGCGGTGTCGAACACCACGCTCACCCGATCCCGGTGACGTTCTACGATCGCAAGGCCGCCTGAGCGGCGCCGGTATGCCCATGCGGCCGCGGCCGCATTTTTTGTTTCGACCGTCAGCCAGCCACCGTCCGTGCGAGCCAGCGGCTTACCTGCGAAGGAGCCTGTGATGGAATTGCTGATCGGATTCGTGACTACCGTGTGCATCTCGCTGCTGATCTTCCGCAAATGATGCCGCCCCGCCCGCCGCGCTCAGGGTGCGACATCGTTCTTTCAAGCTAACATGCAGGCTTCGCAATCCGCTCCTGCCGGCATCATGCCGGCTGCATCACGTATGAATCCCCGGGTCATCACCGTCGCGATCGGTGTGCTCGCCGCACACGCGCTCATGCTGACGGCCGCGTGGCTCCATCGCAGCGCGCCACCGCCGAAATCCGTCGAAGTCCAGTCGATCACCGCGCAGCTCATCCCGCCGGAGCCGATCGCACAGCAGGTCGCCGCCGAATCGATCGCGCAGCCCGCGCCGCCGAAGCCCGTGCCGCGCGTGAAGCCGAAGGCCGAACCGAAGCCCGTGCAGAAGGCGGCGAAGCCGACGCCGCAGCCGCTCGCACCGTCGCCCGCGCCGTCGCCGACGCCTGCCCCGGCAGCCGACCCGACGCCCGCACCGGCAGCGCCCGCGGCCGTGGCACCGGCGGCACCGGCCGCGACGCCGGCTCCCGCCCGCGAAACGATGCAGGTCAGCGCGCCGAAGAACGTGGCGGCGCTACAGTGCAACTTCGTGAAGCCCGACTATCCGTCGATGTCGCGTCGTCGCGGCGAAGCGGGTACCGCCTATGTTCATTTCGTGGTCGGCGTGACCGGCAAGATCGAAAGCGTCGAACTGCAGAAGAGCAGCGGCTATCCGCGCCTCGACGATGCCGCCCTCGACGCGATGCGCGCGACGACCTGCCGCCCCTACATCGAGAACGGGCAGGCGATCCGCGCCGCCCGCACACAGCCCTACAACTTCGGGCTCACCGACTAACCTGCCTTATCCGGAAGATTCAAAGGAAACAAAAATGCAAAGCTACGGTATCGCGCACGTCTGGGCGCAAGGTGATTTCGTCACACGCGCCATCGCGATCACGCTGCTCGTAATGTCGGTCCTGTCGTGGATCGTGATCGTCGTCAAGGGCTGGAACGTGATTCGCCTGAACCGGCTGACGAAGAATGCCGAGCAGGCGTTCTGGCATTCGGACGACTTCGACGACGGCATCAAGAAGCTCGGTCTCACCGCATCGACGCCGGGCGACAACCCGTTCCTCGCGCTCGCGCTGTCGGGCAAGGAAGCGGCCGACCACCACCATCAGACGCAGCCGCACCTGCACGACCGCATGGACGTGTCGGACTGGGTCACGCGCTGCCTGAAGGACACGATGGACGAAGGCATTTCGCGGATGCAGGCCGGCCTCGCGATTCTCGCGTCGATCGGCAGCACGGCGCCGTTCGTCGGCCTGTTCGGCACGGTGTGGGGCATCTATCACGCGCTGCTCGCGATCGGCGCGACCGGCCAGACGTCGATCGACCAGGTCGCGGGCCCGGTCGGCGAATCGCTGATCATGACGGCCTTCGGCCTGTTCGTCGCGATTCCGGCGGTGCTCGGCTACAACGCGCTGACGCGCGCGAACAAGGGTATCGCCAGCAAGCTGCGCCGCTTCGCGCACGGGCTGCACGCGTACTTCGTGACGGGCGCGCGCCTCGCCTCGTCGTCGCCGCGCGACGGCCTGCGCCTCGCGACGCGCGCAAGCTGAGACGAGGTCGACCATGGCAATGAACACCGGCTTCAGCGACGACGACGACGATCGCGTGATGAGCGAGATCAACATGACGCCGCTCGTCGACGTGATGCTCGTTCTGCTGATCATTTTCCTCGTGACGATCCCGGCCATGCAGCACGCGGTGAAGATCGACCTGCCGCACGCGAGCAGCCAGCCCGTCGACGAAAAGCCGCAGACGGTCGACGTCGCGATCCAGGGCAACGGCACGATCCTGTGGAACGACCAGACGGTCACGCGCGAGCAATTGCAGGCGCATATCGCGGAAGCGGCGAAGCATCAGCCGCAGCCGGAGCTGCATCTGCGCGCCGATCGCAAGGTAGCCTACGAACGGGTGGCCGAAGTGATGTCCGATGCGCAGGCCGGCGGCCTGACGAAACTCGGCTTCGTGACGGTGCCGGCCGCCAAAGCGAAGTGACGCGGCGCGCGCGGGCCGGCACGCGCGCCCGTACCTGACTGGTCCGCCACAAAGTAAAAGGCCTTCATCGCCAGATGAAGGCCTTTTTTCATGCGCACGCGGGCGCCTTCGGGCGGCGGGCTCTTCGGCGGTATCGGTTACGCCTCGAGCAACGCAAATGCGGCTACCGTGGTCTGCACGGACTGCGCTTCTCTGCCCTATCTGGCTCGCAACATATGCGGCCACCGGATTCCGCTCAGAACCTCCTTCGCGAAATGGGATTTCAATATAGGCCGGCCCGCGCACGCATTCAAGAACCCGCCGATTGAACTTTGCGATTGCAGCCCGCGCTTCAATGACAAAACAAATTTGCCGGCGCGCGGCGTGCTGGCTTCACTGGGCCGTAACGGCGGCGGCCGCCGCTGCCGCTTCCTGCTTCGCACGTTCGGGGCAACCGGGCTGCTTGTATTCGCCGTGGTCGAGCTTCTCCACCAGGTAGTCGACGAAAGCGCGCACCGCCGGCGGCATGCCCTGCCGCGACACGAACACCGCATAGAGTTGCGGCACCGGCAGCGTCCAGCCCGGCATCACCGGCGACAGCTGCCCGGCGCGCAACGCATTGCCGTACATCATCTCGGGCAACGCCGCGATGCCGAGGCCGTCGAGCACGGCCTCGCGGATCGTCATCAGGTCGGCCGTGACGAGCCGCGGGTCGTGTTCGTGCAGGTGGCGCGTGCCGTCCGGCGCGATCAGCGTGAACACGTGCCGCCCGTCCACGCTCGGCGTATCGAGCGTCTCGAAGCGCGCGAGATCGGCCGGCACGAGCGGCGGCGCGTGCTGGCTGAGCAGGCTCGGCGCGCCGACCAGCATCTGCTCGGTGCGCCACAACGGCCGCACGACGATATTCGCGTTCTGCGGCGGCTCCGAGCGCACGCGCAACGCGACGTCGATCGAATCCTCGAACAGGTCGATCACGCGATTCGTCACGCGGATGTGCACCTTCACCTCCGGATAGCGGTGCAGGAATTCAGGGAGGATGCGCGACAGCATCGTCTGCGACAGCGTGACGGGCACGCTCACGCGCACCGACCCGCGCGGCGACGCGCGCAGCTGCTGCACCGCGTTCATCGCCGCCTGCGCTTCGGCCAGCATGGCCTGACAATGCTGGTAGAACAGCTCGCCGGCCTCGGTCAGCGCGAGCTTGCGCGTCGAACGCTGCAGCAGCCGCACGCCGAGCGCGGCCTCGAGTTCCGTCAGCCGTCGCGACAGGCGCGATTTGGAGATACCGAGCACGCGTTCCGCGGCCGAGAAGCCGCCATGCTCGACGACCTGCGAGAAGTACATGAGGTCGTTCAGGTTGTGTGCATCGATGTTCATGTCATCGTTCCAATTTCAGAACAATCCATTGCGGAGCACCGCAAATCGGACCGGAAAACGCCCAATATAATAGTGCTATGTTTCAAAAATAACGCTATTCCGATATCACCGAGGGCTACTGCATGACGACCGCTCGTTCGCTCGACCGCACCTACCCCGCGCTTCGCACGACCGAAGGCGGTGGCTTCGTGGTCCACCGCCCGTTCCCGACACGCCTGCTGATGGATTTCGATCCGTTCCTCTTGCTCGACGAGATGGGGCCCGTCGACTACGCGCCCGGCGAGGCCAAGGGCGCGCCCGACCATCCGCATCGCGGCTTCGAAACCGTCACCTACGTGCTCGACGGGCGCTTTCGCCACCGCGATTCGGCCGGCCATGCCGGCACGCTCGGGCCCGGCGACGTGCAGTGGATGACCGCCGGCGCCGGCGTCGTCCACAGCGAAATGCCGGACCCCGCGTTCGCGCAGACGGGCGGGCGCTCGCACGGCTTCCAGCTGTGGGTCAATCTGCCACGGCGCGACAAGCTGATCGCGCCGCGCTACCAGGAAATCGCCGCAGATCGCATTCCGCGCGCGAAGTCGCCGGACGGTCGTGTGGAAGTACGCGTGATCGCCGGCGAAGCGCTCGGCGTGCGCGCGGCGATCGAAACGCGCACGCCGATCCTGTATCAGCATTTCACGCTGCAACCGGGCGCCACCGTCGCGCAGCCGGTGCCGGCAGGCTATCGCGTGTTCGCCTATGCGCTCGAAGGCACGGGCCGCTACGGCCCCGAGCGGCGGCCGGTCGAGGCGCGGCACATGATCGTCTACGGCGACGACGGCGACGCGGTCACATTCGAGGCTGGCGACACGCCGCTCGATCTGCTGCTGATCGGCGGCGCCCCGCTCAACGAGCCGATCGTGCGCTACGGCCCGTTCGTGATGAACACCGAAGAGGAAATCCGCCAGGCCGTCGTCGACTATCAGACGGGCCGGATGGGCGCGATTCACGCGTGACGCCGCGCGACGGGCCGCAGGCGCCGCGAAGCGATTCGTTTTGCGTCACAATAACTTCTTGAACCACGTGGCCGCCGGCCACCAGAAGGAACCCGTCCCCTTGAACTTCGAACATCTGATCCAGATCAACTCCGACGATCCGGCCGTGCCGTCCCTGACCCGCGACCAGTTGTGGGAAGGCCTCGTGCTGCGTGCCGAACAGCCGCAGCTGTTCGTGATCGGCCTCGACAGCTGTGTCGTCCACGAGCGCACGGAAACCACGCTGGAGCGCGAACTGCACTACGGCCACGCGACCGTGCGCGACCGCGTGACGTTCACGCCGTATCAGCAGGTGCGCTACGACATCCATGCGGCCAGCGGCGAAATCGGCGGCTCGCTGACGATGACGATCGAAGAACGCGATGATCGCGAGCTGTTCCTGCGTTTCGAATACCGGACGACGCTGACCGTCTCCGACGACAGCGAGGAAGCGCGTCAGACGCACGGCATCGTGAAGGAAGCGTATCGCACGTCGGATATCGACACCGTGCGCCTGATCCGCGAGTACGCGCAGGGCCGCAAGGCGCCCGACCCGCTTCACTGATTCACCGGCTCATCGAGTGCGGCGGCCTGCGGGCCGCCTCTTTGGCTTTGTCTATCGAGCGACCCTTCCCGATCGCGAAAGAGTTCTTTTCAATGGGAATGATTATCATTTAGAATTCATTCCATCGTATCGACAGTCACCGATCAACCGAATGACCGACACCATGCGCCCGACCACGCTGACCTTGCGCCGAACCACTGGCGCCGCAAGCGGCAACCGTCCGAAGACGGCAGCGGTCACGACGTCCGCGAAGCCTGCGGCAAGCCGCGACAGCGGCACGCGCACGCTGAACAGCGACGCGCTGCTGCAAGGCCACAGCCACATCAGCATCGCGCATAACGGTGAGACGTATCAGCTTCGCGCCACGCGGCTCGGCAAGTTGATCCTGACGAAGTAGCAACCGGGTATTGTGGGGACCACCTCCCTGAGAGGTGTTGGGCATTAGCCAGCGCAACGGCTTGCACGCGAGATCTAGACCCCTTCGTGCAAACCTACTCAAGCAGCCGTTGCAGCAAGCCAAGCCACTTTTTTGGTTCTCGCAGAGGCAACAAAAAAGCGACACGTCGAAGGACGTGTCGCTTTTCATTTGTGCGCCGGAGAAAACGCCGGCGAATGGGCAATGGGCGATCGAGCCGGCTACTGCGCCGCGATGCGGACACCTGCCGCGACACACTTGCGCGACGCATCGCAAACTACACCGCGACGACGCCGTCAACGCCGCATCAGAATCCCCAGAACATCAGCCACCACGCGCTGTCGACCACCGCGAGGCCGACCACGAACCACGCGAACGCGGCCACGCGGCGCAGCCCTTGCGCATAGCGCCCCGTGACCTTCCATGCGAGCCACGCGCTCCACGTGTTCGCGGCCACCAGGATCGCGATGCGCACGTCGGCCGCCCAGTCGAGCGGCACGTGTTCGGCCCGCAGCAGCGACAGCGTCGTCGCCGACAGGCCGAGAAACACGCCGGCTCCGGCGATCGGGATCAGCGCCTGCGCGAGATGATGCAGACGCACGCGATCGAAACGGCCGAGCATCAGCGTCGCGCCGGCCAGCAGCAGGAGCAGCGCGGTGCCGTACACGAGCCCCGTGCCGACGATGTAGCTGACGATCAGCCCACCGTCTAGCCACGAGAACACGTCGTTGCGATCCGGATAGTGCGTGAGCAGGAACCACGGTGCATTGGTCTCGAGCGGCCACGTGATATCGCGATCGATCAGCCAGCCGGCGAGCCATTGCTTGATCTGCACGAACCACGGGCTGACGGTCCAGTGGAACGCGCCGATCGCGACGCCGAGCAGGCCGTACAGGATCAGCGCCGTATCCCACGGGTTCGCCTGCTGCGCGCCGAGGTTCACGACTTCGTCAGACGGCGCGCGCCACGACAGCGCGATCGCATCGCGATGGCCGCTGCAGCGGCCGCACATATGGCACCCGGCGGCGCCCTTCATGTTGCGCAGCGGCACCAGCGGCGCGCAGTTGATCGGAATCACGCGATGCCCGTGTTCGCCGTTCCGGTACGAACGGCGCCACGCATCCTCGTCGACCTTGTAGCGCATCGGCGCGAGCCGCGACAGCAAACCGAACACGCCGTTCACCGGACACAGGTACTTGCACCACACGCGCTTTTCGCGGCCGTACAGCAGGCCGATCACCATCGCGCCGACGGTCGAGCCGCCGAGCACGAACAGCACCGCGAGCGGGTACTGGTAGACGCTGACCATCTGCCCGTAGATGGTCGTGAGCCCGAACGCGACGAACGGCCAGCCGCCCCACCGCATCCAGCGCGGAATCGCGCGGCCGCGGCCGAACTTGCTCGCATATTCGGTCAACGCGCCTTCGGGGCACAGCACGCCGCACCAGACGCGGCCGAGCATCACCATCGACAGCAGCACGAACGGCCACCAGATGCCCCAGAATACGAACTGCGCGATCAGCGTGAGGTTGTTCCACAGATGCGCGGAGTCGTCCGGCAACGGCAGCACGGCCGGCACGATGATCAGGAACGCATAGACGGCGACGACGACCCACTGTATGCCGCGGATCACCGCGCCGTGGCGCTGCATCCACTGGCCGACCTGCGCGAGGCGGCCCGGCTTCGCTGCGGCGACCACACTCATGCTGCGCGACCCGCGGGAACGGCCGGGCGACGGCTCGCGCGCTTCATCAGCAGCCACACCACGGCCCAGTACACCGCATAGGCGATCAGGTTGGTCAGCGCCGGATGCGCGCGATAGCCGGTCAGCGTCGCCACCAGCGAGCCGAACGTGCCCGAATCGTCGAGAATCGCCGAGGTATCCCACAGCTGCGAGATGCCGAGCGGCAGGATCTCCTTGTCGATCAGCTTGTCGACCCCGGTCTGGAACAGGCCGGCGCCGAGGAACAGCAGCATCACTTCGGTGACGCGGAAGAAATGCCGCCACGAGAAGTACTTGCCGCCGAGTTGCAGCAGATAGAACGTGAGGAACGCGAGGCCGAGGCCGATCAGCACCGCGAGCATCTGGCTCCCGTCCACATGCCCCGACTGACCGAAGCCGAGCCCGTACAGGAAGATCACCGTCTCGCTGCCTTCGCGCGCGATCGCGAGCGCGACCAGCACCGCGACGCCCCACCAGTTCGAGTCGCGCGTACTGCGCTGCAACGATTGCTCCATGTCGCGCTTGAGCGTGCGGCCGTGCCGGCGCATCCACAGCACCATCTGCACGATCAGCACGCACGCGATCAGCACCATCGCGGTCTGGAAGTAATCCTGCGCGTCGCCGGACAGCACTTCGGTGAAGCCGACGAGCGCGGCGCCGAGACCGACCGCCATCAGCAGCCCGACGGCAACGCCCGCCCACAGAAACGGCAGGCCGCGGCGCGCGTCGTCGTCGCCGTTCTTCAGCCAGGCATAGAGGATGCCGACGACGAGCAGCGCTTCGACGCTCTCCCGCCACACGATGAACAAGATCTGACCCATTGAATCCTCCTGACGCGCGGGCAACGCACTCGCATGCCCGCAATCAGATAAAACGCATTACTTCGCGACGATCACGCCCTGCGCCTGCTGGTGGAAATCGTCGAAAAACTTGTACTCGCCCGGCGACAGCGGCGCGACCACCACGAACGAATCGGCGCCCGGCGCGAGCACCTTCTCCTTGCGCAACTGCACGCTCTCGAATTCGGCGGCGCCCTTGCCCGTATTGCGGATCTCGATCTTGAAGCGCTGGCCGGCCGGCACTTCGATGCGGGCCGGGTTAAGCTTGCCGTCCGTCATCTCGAGCTTGAAGGTCGGCAGATCCGCGGCATGCGCGGCGCCGGCGAGCCACAGCGCGGCGGCTGCGGCGGCGATTTTCTGGGGAAATTTCATTCTGGGTTCTCTACGTCGACGGCGCGCGGCGCGCGCCGTCCGTGATGCCACCGGTCAATACCCGCCCTTCTTGCCGATGCCGGCGAACGGGAAGTCGTATTCGAGCGTGATCGGCTTGAACCACGCGCCCACGCCCGTTTCCTTGTCGACGTGGCGGCCGAACGCCATGTGGCCGGACTGCATCGGCGGCTTGACGATCATCGTCAGGTGATACTTGCCGGGGCCGGCCAGCTTCACGTTGTCGCCGTAGTGCGGGCCGTCGCTCGCGACCATGCCCATCAGGTCGCCTTCGGCCTTCCACTTCGCGTCGCCCTGCTTCGTCAGCTTGTACGTGACCTGCAGGTACGGCATCCAGTCGCCTTCCGCGAAGCCGGTCGGGTTGTTCTTGACCGCGTGAATGTCGGCCTCGAGGTGGATGTCGGAATCCGATGCCTTGCGCATCATCCCTTCCGGATCCATCGTGATCGGCTGCAGATACACCGCGCCGATTTCCATGCCGCCCTGGATCTGCTGCTTGCCGATCGGGTACTCGGCCGCCGAGGCCGACATCGCGGCAAGCGCCGCCGCTACCGCAACCGACGTGCGGATGAACGAAGAACCCAACATGGACACTCCTTGTTATTTGCCTGGTACGCGGCGGGCCGTCCTCCCGGAGGGTCCGCCAGGAACACTAACGCAATGAAGAACGTTAATGCGAACTATTCTCAATACATGCGGAGTTTAGCACCGAACCGGCTTCGGAACAAACGAGACACCGCGTAAACCCCTGATCCGACAAGGCTTACAACGGTGTTACCAACAGGTTTCGGTGCATTTCAGAGACGTCAGGAAGAAGAATTTACCGGCCCGCGCCATTCACGTGATCGCCCACGTTCGCGCCGAACACCCGCTCGCGCAGCAGCGCGAGCTGGTCGCGGGTCGCCGCGGCCTTTTCGAATTCGAGGTTCTTCGCGTAGTCGGCCATCTGCTTTTCGAGCCGCTTGATTTCCTTCGCGAGCTGCTTTTCCGACATGTCCTCGAACTTCGCGCGCTGTTGCGCTTCCTTCAGCTCCGCGCGTGCGTCGTCGGCGTTGTACACGCCGTCGATGATGTCCTTGATGCGCTTCACGACGCCGCGCGGCGTGATGCCCATCTTCTCGTTGTGCGCGATCTGCTTCGCGCGACGCCGCTCGGTTTCGCCGATCGCGCGCTTCATCGACTCGGTCATGTTGTCGGCATAGAGGATCGCCTTGCCGTTCACGTTGCGCGCCGCGCGGCCGATCGTCTGGATCAGCGAGCGCTCCGCGCGCAGGAAGCCTTCCTTGTCCGCGTCGAGGATCGCGACCAGCGACACTTCCGGAATGTCGAGCCCCTCGCGCAGCAGGTTGATGCCGACCAGCACGTCGAACGTGCCGAGGCGCAGGTCGCGGATGATCTCGACGCGCTCGACCGTATCGATGTCGCTGTGCAGGTAGCGCACCTTCACGCCGTGATCGGCGAGGAATTCGGTCAGCTGCTCGGCCATCCGCTTGGTCAGCACGGTGATCAGCACGCGTTCGCCGGCGCTCACGCGCGCGTTGATCTCGGTGAGCACGTCGTCGACCTGCGAGCTTGCCGGGCGCACTTCGATCTCCGGATCGACGAGCCCGGTCGGGCGCACGACCTGTTCGGCGATCTGGCCCGTCACGCGCTGCTCGTAATCGGCCGGCGTCGCGGACACGAACAACACCTGGCGCATCTTGCGCTCGAACTCGGGGAACTTGAGCGGCCGGTTGTCGAGCGCCGACGGCAGCCGGAAGCCGTAGTTGACGAGGTTTTCCTTGCGCGCCCGGTCGCCGTTGTACATGCCGTTGAGCTGGCCGATCAGCACGTGCGATTCGTCGAGCAGCATCAGCGCGTCGGGCGGCAGGTAATCGACGAGCGTCGGCGGCGGCTCGCCGGGCGCCGCGCCGGAAAAGTGCCGCGAGTAGTTCTCGATGCCCTTGCAGAAGCCCAGCTCCTGGAGCATCTCGAGGTCGAAGCGCGTGCGCTGCTCGAGCCGCTGCGCCTCGACGAGCTTGCCTTCGCGGTGGAAGAACTCGAGGCGCTCGCGCAATTCGTCCTTGATCGTCTCGATCGCGCGCATCACGGTGTCGCGCGGCGTCACGTAGTGCGACGACGGATACACGGTGAAACGCGGAATCTTCTGCCGCACGCGGCCGGTCAGCGGATCGAACAGTTGCAGCGTCTCGACCTCGTCGTCGAACAGCTCGACGCGCACGGCCATCTCCGCATGTTCGGCCGGGAAGATGTCGATCGTGTCGCCGCGCACGCGGAACGTGCCGCGCTGGAAGTCCTGCTCGTTGCGCGAGTACTGCATCGCGATCAGCCGCGCGATCACGTCGCGCTGCCCGAGCTTGTCGCCGGTGCGCAGCGTCAGGATCATCTGGTGATATTCGGACGGGTTGCCGATACCGTAGATCGCCGACACCGTCGCGACGATCACCACGTCGCGGCGCTCCATCAGGCTCTTGGTCGCCGACAGCCGCATCTGCTCGATGTGCTCGTTGATCGACGAGTCCTTTTCGATGAACAGGTCGCGCTGCGGCACGTACGCTTCCGGCTGGTAATAGTCGTAGTACGACACGAAGTACTCGACGGCGTTGCGCGGGAAGAATTCGCGGAATTCGGCGTAGAGCTGCGCCGCGAGCGTCTTGTTCGGCGCGAACACGATCGCCGGGCGGCCGAGCCGCGCGATCGTGTTGGCCATCGTGAAGGTCTTGCCCGAGCCGGTCACGCCGAGCAGCGTCTGGAACGACAGCCCGTCGTGAACGCCTTCCACGAGCGTCTCGATCGCGGTCGGCTGGTCGCCCGCGGGCGGATACGGCTGGTACAGCTGGAACGGCGACCCTTCGAAGGTCACGAATTTCGATTCGTCGAGTGCGTCGCCGACTGCGGCGTGATGTTCGGACATGGAGTGCGGCCGGAGCGTGGGCAAAAAAACATTCTAGCGCTTCGCGGCGCCGCGGGCCGCTGACGGCTCCTGACGAGCGGCGTCGCGCCAACCGGGTCCGAAATCGCGATACGCGCTGCAATCGCCGCCGTGGCCAGCGTGAATTCGCTACAATATCGGGCTGCTGCGCTTTCCGGCGCCGTGCCGCAGGCGCGCGGTCCGCCGCGCCTGCCCCGCCGGCTGAAAGCCCGACCCTCTTTTCACTACTGCCGAATCATCATGTCGCTCTTCTCCGCTGTCCAGCTTGCTCCCCGCGACCCGATCCTGGGCCTGAACGAAGCCTTCAACGCCGATACGCGTCCGACCAAGGTCAACCTCGGCGTCGGTGTGTACACGAACGAAGAAGGCAAGATTCCGCTGCTGCGCGCGGTTCGCGAAGCGGAGAAGGCGCGTGTCGACGCGGGCCTGCCGCGCGGTTACCTGCCGATCGACGGGATCGCCGCGTACGACGCCGCCGTGCAGAAGCTGCTGCTCGGCAACGATTCGCCGCTGATCGCCGCAGGCCGCGTGGTCACCGCGCAGGCGCTGGGCGGCACGGGCGCGCTGAAGATCGGCGCCGATTTCCTGCGCACCGTGAACCCGAACGTGAAGGTCGCGATCAGCGATCCGAGCTGGGAAAACCACCGCGCGCTGTTCGAAGCGGCCGGCTTCGAAGTCGTCGCATATCCGTACTACGACGCGGCGACCCACGGCGTGAACTTCGAAGCGATGCTGGCGGCGCTCAACGGCTATGCGGCCGGCACGATCGTCGTGCTGCATGCGTGCTGCCACAACCCGACCGGCGTGGATCTGACCGAAGCGCAATGGCAGCAGGTCGTCGACGTCGTCAAGGCGCGCAACCTCGTGCCGTTCCTCGACATCGCGTATCAAGGCTTCGGCGACGGCATCGACGCCGATGCGGCTGCCGTGCGCCTGTTCGCAGCCGCCGACCTGAACGCGTTCGTGTCGTCGTCGTTCTCGAAGTCGTTCTCGCTGTACGGCGAGCGCGTCGGCGCGCTGTCGATCATCACGTCGAGCAAGGAAGAAGCGACGCGCGTGCTGTCGCAGCTCAAGCGCGTGATCCGCACCAACTACTCGAACCCGCCGACCCATGGCGGCGCCGTCGTCGCAGCGGTGCTCGCATCGCCGGAACTGCATGCATCGTGGGTGCAGGAACTGGGCGAAATGCGCGACCGCATCCGCGCGATGCGCAACGGCCTCGTCGAGCGCCTGAAGGCGAGCGGCGTCGAGCGCGACTTCAGCTTCATCAACGCGCAACGCGGGATGTTCTCGTATTCGGGGCTGACGTCGGCGCAAGTCGATCGTCTGCGCGAAGAATTCGGCATCTACGCGGTCGGCACCGGCCGGATCTGCGTGGCTGCGCTGAATACGCGCAACCTCGACGCGGTCGCGAACGCCATCGCCGCGGTGCTGAAGTAAGTCGGCGGCGGCAAGGCGGCCGTCATCGCCGCCTGCTGCCGACTGCGCCGAAACGCAAAACGCGCTCCATGGAGCGCGTTTTTTTGTGCCGTTGCATATGCGCTGCGCGCGAGAGCGCCGCGACGGCCCGCGCAGTGGCGGCCGCCACGTCACTGCATGAACCAGCCGTGGCTGACGACGAACGACTGGCCGGTGAGCGCGGCGCTCGGGAACGCCGACAGGAACAGCACCGTCTGCGCGACGTCCTGCACCATCGTGAACACGCCGTCCACCGTGTTGCCGAGCATCACCTTCTTCACCACTTCTTCTTCGCTGATGCCGAGCTCCTTCGCCTGCTCCGGAATCTGCTTGTCGACCAGCGGCGTGCGCACGAAGCCCGGACACACCACATGCGAGCGCACGTTGTGCTTCGCGCCTTCCTTGGCCAGCACGCGCGCGAGCCCCAGCAGCCCATGCTTGGCCGTCACGTACGCCGACTTCAGCGGCGACGCCTCGTGCGAATGCACCGAGCCCATGTAGATCACGACGCCGCCGCGGTCGTCCTTGTACATGTGCTTGAGCGCGGCCTTGGTCGTCAGGAACGCGCCGTCGACGTGAATCGCCTGCATCCTCTTCCAGTCGGCGAACGAGTAGTTCTCGATCGGGTTGACGATCTGGATGCCCGCGTTCGACACGAGGATGTCGACCGAGCCGAACGTCTCGGCGACCTTGTCGATGCCGCTGTTCACCGCGTCCTCGTTGGTGACGTCCATCGCGACGCCGATCGCCTTGCCGCCGGCCTTGTTGATCTCGTCGGCCACCGCGTTCGCGCCGTCCTGGTTCAGGTCGGCGATCGCGACGGCCGCGCCGGCCTTCGCCAGCTCCAGCGCGATTTCCTTGCCGATGCCGCTCGCGGCGCCCGTGACGACTGCGGTCTTGCCATTCAGGTCTGCTGCCATGTCCGTCTCCTTACGTTACCCGTTCGAAAAATCGCGCGCCGCAGCAGCAGCCGTCATAGCCTGTCCGTGCGGGCGAGCCAGCCGCTATTGTGCACGATCGGTCCCGCCGTTCGCGCGCAAAACGCCTAAGCTTAAGGTCGGTTACGACTCGCGGAGGTTGGTATGCACTATCGACGGCTCGGCCGCTCCGGCCTGCAGATCAGCGAACTGTCGCTCGGCTCGTGGGTGACCTACGGCAATCAGGTGGATCAGCGGGCGGCCCGCGAATGTCTCGCAGCGGCGCGCGATGCCGGCGTCAATTTCTTCGACAACGCGGAAGTTTATGCGGGCGGGAAATCCGAGGAGATCATGGGCCAGGCGCTCAAGTCGCTCGGCTGGCCGCGCGTCAGTTACCTCGTGTCGACGAAGTTCTTCTGGGGCCTCGCGGAAGCGCCGAATCAGTACCACACGCTGAACCGCAAGTACCTGCTGAATGCGATCGACGGCTCGCTGCGGCGGCTGCAGCTCGACTACGTCGATCTCGTCTACTGCCATCGGCCGGACCCGAACACGCCGATCGAGGAGACCGTCTGGGCGATGAGCGACATGATCGTGCGCGGCAAGGCGCTGTATTGGGGCACCTCCGAATGGAATGCCGACGACATCCGCGCCGCGTATGAAATCGCCGAGCGCCATCATCTGCACAAGCCGGTGGTCGAGCAACCGCAATACAACCTGTTTCATCGCACGCGGGTCGAGCAGGAATATGCGCGGCTCTACGACGACTGCGGGCTCGGGCTGACGACCTGGAGCCCGCTGGCATCGGGCCTGCTCACCGGCAAGTACCGCAACGGCGTGCCGCCGGGCAGCCGCGCCGAGCTGCACGGCTACGACTGGCTGCGCGAGCGGCTCACGGACCGCGCTCGCAACGAGGTGGTCGAGCAGCTCGGCGACATCGCGGCGGAACTCGGATGCAGCACCGCGCAGCTGGCGATTGCATGGGTGCTCGCGAATCCGCGCGTGAGCTCGGTCATTACGGGGGCGTCGCGGCTCGAGCAAATCGGCGACAACATGCGCGCCGTCGAGGTCGCGACGAAGCTCACGCCGGAGCTCAAGCAACGCATCGACGACGTCGTCGGCGACGCATACGAGTAAGGCGACTCACGTGCAGTCGCGTACCAGTCGCGTACAATACGCGGCCGCATCGGCGCGCGACCCGACCGTCGCGCGCGACCGCACGCTTTCATCGATTCATCTCTCGTTCCAGGCAGCTCGTCATGCTCAGCTATCGTCACGGTTTTCACGCAGGCAACCACGCGGACGTGCTCAAGCACACCGTCGTCGTCCAGCTGCTGCGCTATCTGAACAAGAAGGACAAGTCGTACTGGTACGTCGACACCCATGCCGGCGCCGGCGTGTATTCGCTGCGCGACGGCTATGCGGCCAAGACGGGGGAATTCGACACCGGCATCGGCCCGCTGTGGAACGACAAGGGCGTACCGGAGGCGCTGAGCGACTACATCGACGAAGTGCGCGCACTGAACGCCGACGGCGAACTGCACTACTACCCCGGCTCGCCGTATCTCGCGTGGCGACTGATGCGCGACCAGGACCGGATGCGCCTGTTCGAAATGCACACGACGGAGATCGACGTGTTGCGTCACAACTTCCGCGATGCGGGGCGTCGCGCGATGATCTTCGCCGGCGACGGTTTCGAGGGCATCAAGGCGCTGCTGCCGCCGCCGCCGCGACGGGCGCTCGTGTTGATCGATCCGTCCTACGAGGACAAGAAGGACTACGCGCGCACCATCAGCTGCGTGACGGAATGCCTGAAGCGCTTCGCGACCGGTTGTTACGCGATCTGGTACCCGCAGGTTGCGAGAATGGAGTCGCAGCGTTTTCCGGAACAGCTCAAGCGTCTGCAGCCGAACAATTGGCTGCATTTGACGTTGACGGTGTCGAACCCGCCCGCGGACGGACTCGGCCTGTACGGCAGCGGGATGTTCATCCTGAATCCGCCGTACACGCTCGCGCAAAGCATGAAAGAAGTGCTGCCGTATCTCGTCGAACGCCTGGGACAGGACAGTGGCGCGCGGTATCAGATCGAACACCGCGGCAATTGAACGCGTGGGCCGCCTCAGGGCTGCGGTCTCGGCGCCGGGCGCGGCTGATTCGCCGGCCCGACGTTCCAGCCGGGCACGTTGATATAGGGCGCAACGAATAGCGGCACCGACGAATTCGCGCCTTGTCCTGCCGGCGCGCGTATGCCGGCGGGCTCGACGATCGGCTCCGACGACAGCGGCGCCGTTTGCAGCACCAGGCCACCCTTGCCATCGACGATTCCGCGTTGCGTGTCGAGAATCAACGCCTGGGATGCAGACGAAGCGGCGGCGCCGGCGGCCACCGCATGGATGAGCACCGCAGCGCCCAGACCGAGACGCGCGCGGGAAGCAAGGTGACGCACATCAGGATGCCAGCGCATGATCGTTTTTCCGGTGAAAAGCAGGTCCATACCATAGCGCCCCGCTGACGATTCCGCCAGATCCGCGGCGCAAAAAAGACAAAGCCCCGTCAATACGGGGCTTGCTTTTCATTCGGCGCCACGCGGCACCGGACAACTGCTTCGATTACAGCGAGTAGCCGTTCGTTTCGAGCGAACGGATGCGGCTCTCGAGCTGGACGATGTCCGACGAGGTAGCCAGGTAAGCTTCGCGGCGCTCGCGCTCGGCGGTTTCGAACCAGTTGCTCAGCTTTTCAACGATGTAGGCGATCATGATGTTCTCCAAGGAAGGGGGACCCCTGGCGAATCGAGATTCAGGGATTTCCCGTATAGGGTTATCCCGGATTATAGCGAGGCTGCACCAAGTTGCCAGTGAAATGCGTGCATGGCTGTCATTCCAATTTGGAATGGCACGTGAGGCAACCTTCATAATGCATTGATTTTTATACGAATTAGCTTCTGGGTCTTTCGCGGCCTGGAAGACATGCACTAATCTGGTTCGCCTACCGGTTCGGCCAGACGCGCCAAAATCGGGCATTCTGGCCGTCCGTCACCGTGACAGTGCGCGGCCAGATCGGCGAGCGTATCGCGCATGTCGGTCAACTCGGCGATGCGTTTGTCGAGCTCGGCCACATGTTCGAGCGCGATCGACTTCACCTCGGCACTGGCCCGCGACCGGTCTTGCCAGAGCGTCAGCAGCTTGCGGATATCCTCGACGAGAAAGCCGAGCCGCCGCGCCTGTCTGATGAAACGCAGCGTATGGATTTCGTCCGGACCGTAGAGCCTGTAACCGGCGTCGCTCCGCTTGCTGGGAGCGAGAAGGCCGACCTGCTCGTAATACCGGATCATCTTTGCGCTGACGCCTGATTCACGCGATGTCTCGCCAATATTCATTGCCCCGCCCTGTTTCGATTCAAGGTAACGCCGATGGCAGCGACCATCGATCCTATTTCCATCGTATCAAATTGCATGACGGCACTCCGGCGATGGGGAGACAGCGGTTGGCGGGATGATAGTCACTGCCATAATCACCGTGCGGGGCTGTGGCGCCAAGCGGGAGATCGTTGGCGCGTGGCCGCCGGACATGCATCGCAGATATCGCCAGCTTGATGCATCGCGCGTTCCGGCGATGAGCAGTTCCGCGGCAGCGTGACGATCAGGGGATATGAGCCGACTCGTCGTGAACCTGGTGAGCAGCGTGGTTTCTAGCGAGTCGGTCCTGGGCACATCACCGAGCTATCGCAAACCGACCGGGTTCGTTCGATCCTGCCGACTCGAGCCGATGCAACTGGCCGAGTGCTCTTTCTGCCGCGCCAATGCAAAAACCCCCGCCTTTCGGGCGGGGGTTCCTGGCTTAGGGGAGCCTGACGATTACCTACTTTCACACGGGAATCCGCACTATCATCGGCGTAGAGTCGTTTCACGGTCCTGTTCGGGATGGGAAGGGGTGGGACCGACTCGCTATGGTCATCAGGCAAAGAGGGTTGTTCTGCTGGCGCGGCCAACAGAACCAATCTGGGAAGAAGCAGTAATTTAGGTTGTGTGTATCACACACGAGAATCCAACATGTCGCTCTGGATCGCGGCCAGTGCTTTCGCACGGCGCCGATCTACAAGGCAGACTTGTTATAGGATCAAGCCTTACGGGCAATTAGTATCAGTTAGCTGAACGCATTACTGCGCTTACACACCTGACCTATCAACGTCCTGGTCTCGAACGACCCTTCAAGGGGATCTAGTCCCCAGGGATATCTCATCTTAAGGCGAGTTTCCCGCTTAGATGCTTTCAGCGGTTATCTCTTCCGAACATAGCTACCCGGCGATGCCACTGGCGTGACAACCGGTACACCAGAGGTTCGTCCACTCCGGTCCTCTCGTACTAGGAGCAGCCCCCTTCAAATATCCAACGCCCACGGCAGATAGGGACCAAACTGTCTCACGACGTTTTAAACCCAGCTCACGTACCTCTTTAAATGGCGAACAGCCATACCCTTGGGACCGGCTACAGCCCCAGGATGAGATGAGCCGACATCGAGGTGCCAAACACCGCCGTCGATATGAACTCTTGGGCGGTATCAGCCTGTTATCCCCAGAGTACCTTTTATCCGTTGAGCGATGGCCCTTCCATACAGAACCACCGGATCACTATGACCTGCTTTCGCACCTGCTCGACTTGTCGGTCTCGCAGTTAAGCACGCTTATGCCATTGCACTATCAGCACGATTTCCGACCGTACCTAGCGTACCTTCGTACTCCTCCGTTACGCTTTGGGAGGAGACCGCCCCAGTCAAACTGCCTACCATGCACTGTCCCCGACCCGGATCACGGGCCAAGGTTAGAACCTCAAACAAACCAGGGTGGTATTTCAAGGACGGCTCCACCGAAACTAGCGTTCCGGTTTCATAGCCTCCCACCTATCCTACACAGATCGGTTCAAAGTCCAATGCAAAGCTACAGTAAAGGTTCATGGGGTCTTTCCGTCTAGCCGCGGGTAGATTGCATCATCACAAACACTTCAACTTCGCTGAGTCTCGGGAGGAGACAGTGTGGCCATCGTTACGCCATTCGTGCAGGTCGGAACTTACCCGACAAGGAATTTCGCTACCTTAGGACCGTTATAGTTACGGCCGCCGTTTACCGGGACTTCAATCAAGAGCTTGCACCCCATCATTTAATCTTCCGGCACCGGGCAGGCGTCACACCCTATACGTCCACTTTCGTGTTTGCAGAGTGCTGTGTTTTTATTAAACAGTCGCAGCCACCAGTTTATTGCAACCCCTTCACCCTCCTGGCGCAGGCCAGTCAAGCTACAAGGGCGTACCTTATCCCGAAGTTACGGTACCAATTTGCCGAGTTCCTTCTCCCGAGTTCTCTCAAGCGCCTTAGAATACTCATCTCGCCCACCTGTGTCGGTTTGCGGTACGGTCATCGTTAGACTGAAGCTTAGAGGCTTTTCTTGGAACCACTTCCAATTGCTTCGCTCCCGAAGGAGCTCGCGCCACACCCTTGAATTACGCACCCGGATTTGCCTAAGTGCCTTCTCCAATGCAGCGACCGGGACTTCCAACACCCGGACAACCTTCCGCGATCCGTCCCCCCATCGCATCTAACAATGGTGCAGGAATATTGACCTGCTTCCCATCAGCTACGCATTTCTGCCTCGCCTTAGGGGCCGACTCACCCTACGCCGATGAACGTTGCGTAGGAAACCTTGGGCTTACGGCGAGGGGGCCTTTCACCCCCTTTATCGCTACTCATGTCAGCATTCGCACTTCCGATACCTCCAGCACCCTTTACAAGGCACCTTCGCAGGCTTACGGAACGCTCTCCTACCATGCGAGCAAAGCTCGCATCCGCAGCTTCGGTATATAGCTTAGCCCCGTTACATCTTCCGCGCAGGACGACTCGATCAGTGAGCTATTACGCTTTCTTTAAAGGGTGGCTGCTTCTAAGCCAACCTCCTGACTGTTTTAGCCTTCCCACTTCGTTTCCCACTTAGCTATATTTGGGGACCTTAGCTGGCGGTCTGGGTTGTTTCCCTCTTGACACCGGACGTTAGCACCCGATGTCTGTCTCCCGTGATTGCACTCTTCGGTATTCGGAGTTTGCTATGGCGGGGTAATCTGCAATAGACCCCCCAACCATGACAGTGCTCTACCCCCGAAGGTGAGACACGAGGCACTACCTAAATAGTTTTCGGAGAGAACCAGCTATTTCCAGGTTTGTTTAGCCTTTCACCCCTATCCACAGCTCATCCCCTAACTTTTCAACGTTAGTGGGTTCGGACCTCCAGTACGTGTTACCGCACCTTCATCCTGGCCATGGATAGATCACCTGGTTTCGGGTCTACGCCCAGCAACTGAACGCCCTATTCGGACTCGCTTTCGCTACGCCTGCCCTATACGGTTAAGCTTGCTACTGAACGTAAGTCGCTGACCCATTATACAAAAGGTACGCCGTCACCCCTTGCGAGGCTCCGACTGTTTGTATGCATGCGGTTTCAGGATCTATTTCACTCCCCTCCCGGGGTTCTTTTCGCCTTTCCCTCACGGTACTGGTTCACTATCGGTCGATCACGAGTATTTAGCCTTGGAGGATGGTCCCCCCATCTTCAGACAGGATTTCACGTGTCCCGCCCTACTTGTCGCACACCTAGTTCTTTCATACTGTTTTCGCCTACAGGGCTATCACCTGCTATGGCCGCACTTTCCAGAGCGTTCGGCTAACAATACAAATAAAGAGTGCAAGGCTCATCCCATTTCGCTCGCCACTACTTTGGGAATCTCGGTTGATTTCTTTTCCTGCGGTTACTTAGATGTTTCAGTTCACCGCGTTCGCTTCTCTGGACCTATGTATTCAGTCCAGGATGACCCAAAAGGGCCGGGTTTCCCCATTCGGACATCTACGGATCAAAGCTCGTTTGCCAGCTCCCCGTAGCTTTTCGCAGGCTACCGCGTCCTTCATCGCCTGTGATCGCCAAGGCATCCACCACATGCACTTGTTCGCTTGACCCTATAACGAGTCTGTCTCATCGACAGTCGCTACAGGTTGAGTTCTCGCGTTGTGCCGTATTCCAATTGAGTCGAACATAGAGTTCGAATCATCTTGAGATACATCGATACAATCACAACCCGGATAGTTTTCACGTCCATCTCAAGACGCTTCCGCTATCCAAATTACTTACTTCTTCCAGATTGTTAAAGAACGACAGCCGATATGGTGTTACTCATATCACTCTGACTGGCTCAATCGCCAATGACAAAAGCTCGACGCGTCGAACGCTTGTCATTGAGGATTGGTGGAGGCAGACGGGATCGAACCGACGACCCCCTGCTTGCAAAGCAGGTGCTCTCCCAGCTGAGCTATGCCCCCATGAGTACAGATGCCTCAGGGTGTTACCGCCAGACAAATGGTGGGTCTGGTTGGATTCGAACCAACGACCCCCGCCTTATCAAGACGGTGCTCTAACCGACTGAGCTACAGACCCCTGAGTCTGTCTTTAAATTTACAGCCGATAAGCGTGAGCGCTCAATTTTGCGAGATAGCTCTGGAAAGGAGGTGATCCAGCCGCACCTTCCGATACGGCTACCTTGTTACGACTTCACCCCAGTCATGAATCCTACCGTGGTGACCGTCCTCCTTGCGGTTAGACTAGCCACTTCTGGTAAAACCCACTCCCATGGTGTGACGGGCGGTGTGTACAAGACCCGGGAACGTATTCACCGCGGCATGCTGATCCGCGATTACTAGCGATTCCAGCTTCATGCACTCGAGTTGCAGAGTGCAATCCGGACTACGATCGGTTTTCTGGGATTAGCTCCCCCTCGCGGGTTGGCAACCCTCTGTTCCGACCATTGTATGACGTGTGAAGCCCTACCCATAAGGGCCATGAGGACTTGACGTCATCCCCACCTTCCTCCGGTTTGTCACCGGCAGTCTCCTTAGAGTGCTCTTGCGTAGCAACTAAGGACAAGGGTTGCGCTCGTTGCGGGACTTAACCCAACATCTCACGACACGAGCTGACGACAGCCATGCAGCACCTGTGCGCCGGTTCTCTTTCGAGCACTCCCGAATCTCTTCAGGATTCCGACCATGTCAAGGGTAGGTAAGGTTTTTCGCGTTGCATCGAATTAATCCACATCATCCACCGCTTGTGCGGGTCCCCGTCAATTCCTTTGAGTTTTAATCTTGCGACCGTACTCCCCAGGCGGTCAACTTCACGCGTTAGCTACGTTACTAAGGAAATGAATCCCCAACAACTAGTTGACATCGTTTAGGGCGTGGACTACCAGGGTATCTAATCCTGTTTGCTCCCCACGCTTTCGTGCATGAGCGTCAGTATTGGCCCAGGGGGCTGCCTTCGCCATCGGTATTCCTCCACATCTCTACGCATTTCACTGCTACACGTGGAATTCTACCCCCCTCTGCCATACTCTAGCCTGCCAGTCACCAATGCAGTTCCCAGGTTGAGCCCGGGGATTTCACATCGGTCTTAGCAAACCGCCTGCGCACGCTTTACGCCCAGTAATTCCGATTAACGCTTGCACCCTACGTATTACCGCGGCTGCTGGCACGTAGTTAGCCGGTGCTTATTCTTCCGGTACCGTCATCCCCCGACTGTATTAGAGCCAAGGATTTCTTTCCGGACAAAAGTGCTTTACAACCCGAAGGCCTTCTTCACACACGCGGCATTGCTGGATCAGGCTTTCGCCCATTGTCCAAAATTCCCCACTGCTGCCTCCCGTAGGAGTCTGGGCCGTGTCTCAGTCCCAGTGTGGCTGGTCGTCCTCTCAGACCAGCTACTGATCGTCGCCTTGGTAGGCCTTTACCCCACCAACTAGCTAATCAGCCATCGGCCAACCCTATAGCGCGAGGCCCGAAGGTCCCCCGCTTTCATCCATAGATCGTATGCGGTATTAATCCGGCTTTCGCCGGGCTATCCCCCACTACAGGACATGTTCCGATGTATTACTCACCCGTTCGCCACTCGCCACCAGGTGCAAGCACCCGTGCTGCCGTTCGACTTGCATGTGTAAGGCATGCCGCCAGCGTTCAATCTGAGCCAGGATCAAACTCTTCAGTTTAAACCTGTTACTGTTTTCGGTTCCGTTAAGAACCGGTCGCTCACTCAAAGCTGACAGGTATATGAATCTCTTCATAAACCTGACTTACTTTAGTGTGAGACTCTTGATACTTTCGCTTTCTGATCCGAAGATCAGCCCGCTTCCATCAAGCGCCCACACTTATCGGCTGTTAATTTTTAAAGAGCATTTCTGCGAGAAACTTCGCGTTTCTCAGCAGCGCTGCGTTTTCAGCAGCAGAGAAGCGAGATTATGAACCGTCTTTCTTCACTCGTCAACAACTTTTTGAACTGCTTCGTTGTGACGGTGAGGGGTTCAGCTTCGTGTGCACCTGGGTCACCACATCCACCCAACCGCACCGCTTCCCTTCTTCCTTCCGCGCCGCGTTTCCGGTAGCGCGAAAGAGGCGTGATTCTATGCAGCTCACGGCAATCGCGCAAGGGGTTTGACGAACTTTTCTTCGTCTTCCCGGCGCCGGCCCGGAGGCATGCCCGGGCACGATGGCGCTTAAGGTGCGAAGAACGGACTAGAATGTGAGGTTCTTCGCCCCTTTATATGTATTTAATATGCGCCAGCGAATCGCCAAACGCCTCCCCCCCGATGCCGACAAACTGGTCGGCCTGTCGCTTGCGCTCTTTGCCTCGGGCAGCCGCATCGAGGATCGCTTCTGGGAAGCGAAGCTCGATGCGCTGCTCGCGAAGATCGTTCGCAACGGCAACCAGACGACGCTCGACGCCGCACTCGACCATCTGCAACAGAATCACCCCGACGCATACGGGGCGCTCGCCGACATGGCCGAGACCCACAGCGAGTCGCTGGTGATCGAGCACGATGGCCAACCGTACGATGCGCTGCTGGTCGCCGTGCCCGTGCTCGCTTGGACGCGCTACATGATTCCGTCGGGGCCGCTGAAAGGCGACGTCGCCGATGCACTGCGTGCGCACCTGCAAGCGCACGTGCTCGCAAGCGGCACGCGGGTCGGCCTAGCCCCATTCCTGTACAGCATCGACCAGTTGCCGCGGCACCACGTCGAAACGTACCGGCTCGCGCAGCAACTCGCGCATGCGGCGATCGGGCAGCACGCCGCCAAGCTGAGCTTCGGCGACTTGCCGGAAACGTCACCGATTCTTGCCGATCCACGCTTCCTGCTCGCCGTCGTCGCCGCGCCGGCCGGCGCGCCGCTGTTCCGCTGGCAGGAAGAAGAACACGGCAATCGCATCGAGCGCGGCCAGTGCCTCGAGCAATGGACCGCCCAAGGCGGCCCGAACCTGTCGATCGCCCTTCCCGGCTGCGAGTTCGAATGCCTGCTTCCGGACGCGTACTATTCGGCATGCCGTGATGCAGACGAACGAATCCGTCCGCACACCGTCCGAACGGCCATTCGTTATCTTTTCGACACACTTGGTGCGGCTCCGCAGGAACTGCGCGCCGTCGTCGCGGGCTTCGGCGAACGCCGAATCGACGAGTACCGCGTGGGCTTTACGCGACGGGCGAGCAACGACGTGATCTATGGCGTCGTGTGGCCGCTCTACGGTCGCGAGAACGGCGACGTGTCGACCGACAACGCGACGCTCGAAGGCGAGGCGCCGATCGAGGGCCCGCTCGAGGAGATCGTGAGTCTGCTGAAGGAATGCGGTGTAACCGACGTCCGACGGCACGCAGGCCGTTTCGAGCCCGAGTATTGCGACGACTGCGGTGTGCCGCTCTATGCGGATCCGCTCGGCGAAATCGTCCATGCGGAAATGCCGGAAGACGCCTCTCCCGCCCAGCCGCACTTTCACTGAACCACGCCGCGGGCCACCTGCCCGAAGCCGCTCCGGTTTCTGCCGGAGCGGCTTTTTTTCGCACCGGCGCGCCTTCCCGTCCAAATTTCAGACTTCTCCTAAGCCTTTCAGCCAAGCAGACATCGTGTAAGGTCTTTGTCACTATCGGATCGAAGACATGCCGACGGCGGATCAACGACTCATCTCATGGAGGTTGGATATGCGGTTCCTGGTGCTGAACTCAGACGCCGAACGGCGTGACGGACTGAAGGTGCTGCTACGACAGATCGACCGTCACGCCACCATCAACGATGCGCCCGACGGTTTCCAGGCGCGTCGGCTGCTGCGCACCGAGCGCTTCGACCTGGTCGCGATCAACTGGCCGGATGTCGGCCGCCACGGTGAACTGCAGGCGCTCTGCAGCGCGTGCTCGCCGACGCCCGTTGCGGTGATGGTCGACGAGTCGACGCCGGCAGCCATCCAGCGGTTCTACGACTACGGCGTCGCCGGCGTGATCCCGCACGCCACACGGCCACATCTGATCGTGCGCGCACTTGAAATCGTGCTGCTCGGCGGACATTACATTCCCCCCATCGCGCTGAGCCTGCTGCCCTCGCCTGCCGGGACACGCAACGACACCCATTTCCAGACGCTCGCCGGCACGTTGCCGCGCCGCCCGCCGAGCGGGCTGCTATCGCCGCGACAGGCGCAGATCATGCGCTTCGTCCACATGGGCAGCACGAACAAGATGATCGCCCGGACGCTGGGCATCAGCGAGGGCACGGTGAAAATCCATCTCGCCAGCATCTTCCAGCAGCTCGGCGCCGCAAACCGGGCGGCCGCGGTGGCGATCTACAACGGCTGGCTGTCGCCGCATCTCGAGGTGTTGCTGGCCAACCGCGACCGGGCCGGCAAACCCGCCATCGGCGAGCGCGGCCCGATTCCGCTGCGCAAGCACCGGAACGATCGCCGCTATCCGTCGCCCGCGGCGAACGCCGGCCCCCACGATCTGCCGATCGCAGCCGAGCCGAGCGTACGGTTTCGGCGCGAGCGCTAGCAGGCTGTTGAAATTGGATACGGTGTAAACGGGCGTTGCGAGCGGTGCGTTAGAGATATCGTGTTCATGATCTTGGGCAGACGAGAGCGATGCGCGGAATGGACGAGATGCAAGAACCGCTGTTCACGACGGTGAAGCTGGAAGACTTCGTGCCGGCCGATCACCCGTTGCGGCCGCTTCGGCTGCTGGTCAATCAAGCGCTGAAGCGGCTCAATGGGCTGTTTGGCACGATCTACGCGGATAGCGGCCGTGCGTCGATTGCGCCGGAGAAACTGCTGCGTGCATTGCTGCTGCAGGTGCTGTACTCGGTGCGCAGCGAGCGCATGTTGATGGAACAGATGCGCTACAACCTGCTGTTCCGTTGGTTCGTCGGACTGGCGATCGAAGACGCCGTCTGGGACCACTCGGTGTTCTCCAAGAACCGTGATCGTCTGCTCGAGCACGAAGTGGTCGAAGCGTTCTTTACCGAAGTCATGAGCTTGGCCGACAAGCAAGGGCTGCTGTCCAGAGAACACTTCTCGGTCGATGGCACGCTGATCCAGGCTTGGGCCAGCCACAAGAGCTTCCGGCCCAAGGACGGCTCGGACGATCCACCAGCCGGCGGTGGTCGCAATGTCGACACCGACTGGAAGGGCAAGCGGCGCAGCAACGATACGCATGAATCGAGCACCGATCCGGACGCGCGCCTGTTCCGCAAGGGGCGGCAAAGCGGAGCCATCCTTTGTTATCAGGGGCACATCCTGATGGAGAACCGCTCGGGCTTGGTGGTCGGCGCGGTGGTCAGCCACGCTGACGGTTTCGGCGAACGCGCAAGTGCGTTGCGCTTGCTCGATTGCGTGCCGGGCCGTCACGCCAAGACGCTCGGCGCCGACAAGGGTTACGACATGCGCGACTTTGTGCGGGACTGTCGTGCGCGCAAGGTGACGCCGCATGTCGCGCGCAACGACGCGCATCAAGGCGGCAGCGCGATCGATGGCCGCACCTCGCGGCACGCCGGTTATGGCATCAGCCAGGTGATTCGCAAGCGCATCGAAGAGCACTTCGGCTGGGGCAAGACCGTCGGCAGGATCCGACAGACCGCGTATCGCGGCATCAAGCGAGTCGACCAGCACTTCAAGCTGACGATGCTGGCGAGCAACCTGACTCGAATGGCTCGAATACTGGCAGCGGTGCCGCAGGGAGCAGCGCGATGAGCCGCCCAACCGTAGCTGTTGCGCGGCAACGCGCCGGCCGGCCCGCTCGCAAGCGGGGCATCCGGCACGATTCGTCAGCAACTCAGCGGCCAATCGCATACGAAACCCTTTTAAACAGTGCCCCGATCGTCGGAACGAGGCGCTTTTCAACAGCCTGCTAGGGCCTGTTCACGCGAATAACAGGCTGGCGAACGTGCCTTTGCGCCCGCGGGGCAAGAAGGGAGGAGGCGCAATAGCTGCGTAGCTATTGCAACGACGAGCGGCGCCGCCATACGGGCGCAAAGGCACGTTCCCCTGTTTGGAAAAATTCGGCCGCGGGGTTGACCCGTTATTAGCATGTAACAGGTCCTCGCCGGACAGTATCGATATTGCGACGGTCGGCATTCGCGAATTCCCAGCTTTGATGCTCAACGAGTAATATGGAAGCCATGGGTTTTCTCTTCACACCGCTTCCGCTCTGGGTTGGTGTTGGTGGCTGGATCGCCGCCGCGATGCTGCTCGCGCTCGCGATCTGGAAGCGCCCATTCATTCGTCTGCAGGACGCGACGCTTCAGCACGTGTGGCTGGCGCTCGTCACCGCGATCACCGTCCTGTGGGCGTCGAATGCATGGCTCGAAGACGGCATCGTCATGCATCTGCTCGGCGCGACGCTGCTCGTCACGCTGTTCGACTGGACGCTCGCGCTGGTTGCGATGGGCGTGGTCACGTGCATCGCCGCAGTGGTCTTCGATGCGCCATGGCAAGGCATCGGCCTCACTTATCTGGTGTACGGCGCGCTGCCCGTCGCCGTGTCCGCGGTGCTGCAGCGCGCCGCCATCGCGTGGCTGCCGCATAACCTCGCGTCGTTCATCATCGGCCAGGGCTTTTTCTCACCGGCCATCGCGATCGTCTCGGTCGCCGCGGCCGCGGCCGGCGTGCAACTCGCGCTGGCGGACGGCGTGCCCGTCGTGATTCCGGCCGGCTATCTGCTCAACACCGCACTGCTCGCGCTCGGCGAAGCGTGGTTCACCGGCATGGCGACCGCGCTGATCGCCGTCTATCGGCCAGCGTGGGTGACGACGTTCGACGTCCGGCGCTATCGTCTCGGCGGTCCGCGGGCGTAAACGGCACGCGCCGTGCGCCGGCTCGTATTGCGCAGCGCGGCAGAGTACGGCATCTAAGGCCGCACAACTTTTTTACGCTAAGATTGAACTCCTGATCTTCACCGGGCCTCTATACCTGCCCGATGCCTCATTCGCTCCTCACCAATAACCAGATGGACAGCACTTCTGCCTCGCTCCGGATCGTTCGGGCGCTCGGCAAGCTGGCAGCCTGTGTCGCGGGCTTGTCGCTTGCGCTTCCGGCACCGGTATTCGCCGACCTCCTCGACCAGCGCTCCGAACTGATCAACAAGTTCGTCAACGACATGCATGCCGATCCGATCGTCGCCGATTGTGCGGCGCACGGCAGCTTCATCGCCAGTACGTCGTCGGCATTCGACCGCGTCGACTTCGCGCCGAACGCATTCGAAAGCGGCAACGCGACGATCACGCCGTGGAACGATTCGTTCGATCAGGGCAAGCAACGCGTGAAGGTCGACAACATCGTCACCGTCGACGGTCTCGGCGTCCACAGTGACGGCAGTGACCCGACACCGCTGAAGTTCCGTTGCGGCTACGTCGGTCAGCAAATGCTGGCGTTCAGCTGGAACGACCCGGTGCCGCCGCTGAAGGCGCACGTCGAGCGCCCGTCGTCGTCGTCGAAGAAGTTCAAGGGCAAGTCGCACCGCGGCAAGGTCAAGGCGTCCGGCCGCACCGGCAAAAAGGCCGCAGCAACGAAGAAATCGAGCGGCACGAAGAAAGCCGTCAAGAAAAAGACCGCGAAGAAGTCCTGATACGACGGAGCGGCAACGACAGAAGCAGAAAAGCCGGCGCATCGCACGATGCGCCGGCTTTTTTTCATCGTGCCGACCCTGCGCTTACGCGAACGCTTCCACCTGCGCGTGAATCGCCGCGAGCATCGCCGCACCGAGCGCCGCGCTGCGCTGGCCGTTCCAGCCGACGCGCTCGTCGGGCAGGTTCGCGTTGTCCTTGAATGGCATCTCGAGCGTCAGCGACAGGCAGCCGAAGTGATGACCGATGTACTTCGACGCGAGCTTGAGCGCGTCTTCCCGGTACTTGCTCGCCGCGTAGCCGTGCTCGGTCTGGAAGTCCGGGCTCGCCACCTTGAACGCATCGATGAATGCGGCCTGCTCGATGCGCTGCTGATCGGTAAAGCTCGGCAGCATCTCGGAACCCGCGACGAACACGTACGGCAAATCCTCGTCGCCGTGGATGTCGAAGAACATGTCGCAACCGGTCGCATGGATCGCATCCCGCACGGCCAGCACTTCGGGACTGCGCTCGGCATCGGGCGCCATCCACTCGCGGTTCAGGTTCGCGCCCGCCGCGTTGGTGCGCAGGTTGCCGTGCACGCTGCCGTCCGGATTCATGTTCGGGACGATGTAGAACGTCGCGCGGTCGTACAGCTTGCGCGCCACCGGATCGCCGGACCAATCGCCCCATCCGGCAAGCCGCTTGACCAGCCCTTCGACGAACCACTCGGCCATCGTCTCGCCCGGATGCTGGCGCGCGATGATCCACACCTTCTTCTTCGGCACGCCGTCGAGCTCCGGCGTGCCGAGCGTCAGCAGCGACATCGGCCGGCCTTCGACCGTGCGGCCGAGCTCGACGACGCTCGCCTGCGGCAACTGCTGGACCGCGCCGAGAAACGCCGCGTGCCGCTCTTCCGAGTACGGCTCGAAATACGCGTAGTAGATGCTGTCGAATTCGGGCGTATGGTCGATCGTCATCGTCTTGCCGTCGAACGTCGTCGGCACGCGGAACCAGTCGACGCGGTCGTAGCTCGCGACCGCGTGGTAGTTGTGCCACCCTGCCGGATACGCGCACTCCGCTGCATTTTCGAACGACATCACGCAGCGTTCGCCACGTGCGCCCGTCAACCGGAAGTAGAACCATTGCGCGAACTCCGAGCGGCTGTCGCCGCGTACGCGCAGCCGGATCGCGTCCGCGCGCTCGCACGACACGACGTCGATCGCGCCCGCATCGAAATTGCTGGTGATCGAAAGGGTCATCTGTCTCTCCAGTGTCGAGCGCAACGGCGGATTGCCGCGCCCGGGGTCGTCCATGGACCGGCCGTCTCGTGAACGGCCGGCAAGCTCACTCGCCGATGCGCCGGCGATATACGTAAGTCGAATCGTTCGACGCCGCTGCGTCGAACGCGTAGCCTTCCAGCGCAAAATCCTTCAGCGCCGCCGGCTCGGCGATGCGGTTCTCGACGATGTAGCGCGCCATCAGGCCACGCGCGCGCTTCGCATGAAAGCTGATGATCTTGTAGCGGCCGCCCTTCCAGTCCTCGAACACCGGCGTGACGACCGGCGCGGCCAGCAGCTTCGGCTTGACGGACTTGAAGTACTCGGTCGACGCGCAGTTGATCAACACGCGCGCCGCGCCGCTGCGCGTCTCGAGCTGCTCGTTCAGCGCGCGCGTGATCCGGTCGCCCCAGAACGCATACAGATCCTTGCCGCGTGCGTTCGCGAAACGGGTGCCCATTTCGAGCCGGTACGGCTGCAGCAGATCGAGCGGCCGCAGCAGCCCGTACAGGCCCGACAGCACGCGCACGTGCTGCTGCGCGTAGTCGAGATCCGCGGCCGACAGCGATTTCGCATCGAACCCTTCGTACACGTCGCCGTTGAATGCGAGCACGGCCTGCTTCGCGTTGGCCGGCGTGAAGGTCGGCGACCAGTCCGCGTAGCGCTGGAAGTTCAGGCGCGCGAGCGGGTCGGAGATGTCCATCAGCGTCGCGATGTCCTGCGGCGACAGCTTGCGCAGGCCGTCGATCAGCTCCGAGGCATCGTCGACGAAGGCGGGCTGCGTGTAGGACGGGACGTGGGCGGGCGTGTCGTAGTCGAGAGATTTGGCGGGAGAGAGAACGATTATCATAGAGGCTCGCTGGCACGCCGTGCCTTGCGGTCAGACGAAAACCACCGATTGTAACGAATGACCCGCTCACTCGCCCCGCATGCCGCGCACCGCGTCGTGCTCGACTCGAACGTCTGGATCGACATTCTCGTATTCGACGACCCTGCCACGCGCCCGATCCGCGCCGCGCTCGAACACGGCACGCTCGCCGCCGTGATCGACAGCCGCTGCCTGAACGAACTCACGCTCGTGCTCGACTACCCGCAGTTCCAGGCTCGCGCGGTCGACAAGACCGAAGCGCTCGCGATCGTCGCGCGCCTGGCGAGCCTCGTCGAGCCGCCGCCGCTTGCCGCCGACGCGCCGCCGCTGCCGAAGTGCAAGGACCGCGACGACCAGAAGTTTCTCGAGCTCGCGCGCGCGGCACAGGCCGACTGGCTCGTGTCGAAGGATCGCGCGCTGCTCAAGCTCGCGAAACGCACCGCGCGCGACTTCGGCTTCCGGATCGCGCAGCCCGCGCCGTTTGCCGAAGCGTGCGCACTCGACACCGCGTCGGCCACCACTCCCACGCCGGCCTGAACGGCCCGGCGCCAACCGCTTGCGACCGTATCGATGAACGCTCCTTCCGACATGCCCACCGCTCCCGTTTTCCCTTCGCGCCTGCCGAACGTCGGCACGACGATCTTCACGGTCATGAGCGCGCTCGCCGCCGAAAAAGGCGCCGTCAACCTCGGCCAGGGCTTCCCCGATTTCGACTGCGACCCGCGCATCGTCGACGCGGTCGCGGCCGCGATGCGCAACGGCCACAATCAGTATCCGCCGATGGCGGGCGTCGCGTCGCTGCGCGGCGCGATCGCCGACAAGATCGAACACCTGTACGGCCGGCGCTACGATGCCGCCACCGAGATCACGGTGACGGCCGGCGCGACCCAGGCGCTGCTCACGGCGATTCTCTGCGCGGTGCATCCGGGCGACGAGGTCATCGTGATCGAGCCGACCTACGACAGCTATCTGCCATCGATCGAACTCGCCGGCGGCAAGCCGGTGTTCGTCACGCTCGACGCGCCCGACTACGCGATTCCGTTCGACCGTCTCGCCGCCGCGATCACGCCGAAGACGCGCATGATCCTGATCAATACGCCGCACAACCCCACCGGCACCGTGTGGCGCGAGGCGGACCTGCGCAGGCTCGAGGAGATCGTGCGCGGCACCAACGTGCTGATCCTGTCGGACGAGGTGTACGAGCACATGGTCTACGACGGCGCGCGGCACGAGAGCGTCGCGCGCTATCCCGAACTGGCCGCGCGCAGCTTCATCGTGTCGAGCTTCGGGAAGACCTTCCACGTGACCGGCTGGAAGATCGGCTACGTCGCGGCGCCGGCCGCGCTGACCGCGGAATTCCGCAAGGTTCATCAGTTCAACGTGTTCACGGTGAACACGCCGATGCAGGTGGGGATCGCCGATTATCTGCGCGACCCGGCGCCGTATCTGACGCTGCCCGACTTCTATCAGAAGAAGCGCGACTTCTTCCGGGCCGGCCTCGAGCGTACGCGCTTCAAGCTGCTGCCGTGCACGGGCACGTACTTCCAGTGCGTCGATTATTCGGCGATCAGCGACGTGTCCGAAGCGGAATTCGCCAAGTGGCTCACGGCGGAGATCGGTGTGGCGGCCATTCCCGTGTCGGCGTTCTATCACGCGCCGCACGAATCGGGCGTCGTGCGCTTCTGCTTCGCCAAACAGGAGAGCACGCTCGCGTCCGCACTGGAACGGCTGGCGCGCCTGTAACCGGGGCGCCGCCGCGAGCCGCGCGGGCGGCCGGGCCGTGCTTACGAACGCGCGAGGTTTGCCGCTTCAACGTACGCCTTGCGGTCGGCGGCCACGCGCTGCGCGGCGGGCCGTGCGCCCACCAGCTTCGCGTGCGCCTTCCAGTCGATGCCCGCGTCGAGGAGAAAATCACGATCGTAGATCGCCTTCGTCGCCATCCCGAGCACCGGCAGATGGACGAACGCGGCGATGTCGGCAAGACCGAAGCTATCGCCGAGCACGTACGGTGAAAACTGCGTGAGCCGCTTGAACGCATCGATCGCGCGCGGCAGGCGCTTCTCGACGTGCGCCTTCATCGCGTCGCTCACCTTCCCGCCGAAAAACGCCTCGGTATAGACCTCGCGCGCGGTCCATTCGAGATACAGCTCGAGCGTCTCGACGAGCTCGCGCACCTTCGCGGCCGCAAACGGCGCCGACGGGAAGATCGCCTTGTCCGGATGCCGCGCGGCCAGATACTCGATGATCGCCTGCGACTCGAACAGCGCGCCCTCTTCGGTCTTCACGAACGGGATTTTGCCGAGCGGCGAATCGGCCAGCAGCGCCGGATCGCTGATCGGCAGGCTGCATTTGGTTTCCTCGAACGGGATGTCGTGCTCGAGCAGCACGAACTTCACCTTGTTGTAGTAGTTGGACAACGGAACACCGCACAACTGCAGCATCGGAGCCTCCTTCGTGGCGTGGGCGCGGTCGCGGCAGAGCCCGACCGGCTCGGGATTCGTCGCGCTGAAAAGCACGTTCGTGCTAGTCTAAAGCAGTTTCCCGCCCGCCACGACGACATTACATCCGCTGCGGCAGCCGCCGGTCCGCACGCGCGACGCGCGGCTCACCGCCGCCGCGCCATTCGATGGAGACACACTCGCATGAGTGCCGAACTGCTGGCTTCGCGGCCGCCCGAGAGCGAATCGACGCTCGTCCTCACGTTGTCCAATCCCGGCGCGCGCAACGCGCTGCATCCCGACATGTATGCGGCCGGCGTCGAAGCGCTCGCGACCGCCGAACGCGATCCCGAGATTCGCGCCGTGGTGCTCACGGGCGCCGATCGCTTCTTTTGCGCGGGCGGCAACCTGAACCGCCTGCTCGACAACCGTTCGAAGGATCCGTCCTGTCAGGCCGACAGCATCGATCAGCTCGCCGCGTGGGTGACGGCGATCCGCGCGTCGACGAAGCCCGTGATCGCCGCAGTGGAAGGCGCGGCGGCCGGTGCCGGCTTCTCGCTCGCGCTCGCCTGCGACATGGTCGTGGCCGCTCACGACGCGAAGTTCGTGATGTCGTACGCACGCGTCGGCCTCACGCCCGATGGCGGCGGATCGTGGTTTCTCGCGCGCGCACTGCCGCGGGTGCTCGCGGCCGAAATCCTGCTCGAAGGCAAACCGATCGCGGCCGAACGGCTGCATGCGCTCGGCATCGTCAATCGGCTCGCGGTGCCCGGCGCCGCATTGCGCGACGCACTCGCGTGGGCCGACTCGCTTGCCGGCGTCTCGCCGAACGCGCTTGCGCGCATCAAGCAACTGCTCGACGACGCGACCGCCCAGCCGCTCGACGCACACCTCGTGACCGAGCGCGATCATTTCGTCGCGGCGCTGCATCACGCCGACGCGTTCGAAGGCATCACCGCGTTCCTGGAGAAGCGTCAGCCGCATTACAAGCGCTGATCGCACGCGTTCGCAACGTGCCGGCCACCTTGCCGCGGCCGCGGCGAGGAGCAAGCAGGGCAGCGCCTGCAGCACTCGCCGATCCGTGCTGTAATGGCCGCCTGTCGCGGCGCGCTCCCGGCGCCGTGTTCGCGCACGCAACCAAGGAGTTGACGATGATCGACGTCTACAGCTGGGCGACCCCGAACGGTCACAAGGTCCACATCATGCTCGAGGAAACGGGCCTCGCATACCGCGCGCATCCGGTCGATATCGGTGCAGGCGACCAGTTCAAGCCCGAGTTCCTGAAGATCAGCCCGAACAACAAGATTCCCGCGATCGTCGACTCGGATGGGCCCGGCGGCAAACCGATCTCGCTGTTCGAATCGGGCGCGATTCTCGTGTACCTCGCGGAGAAGACCGGCAAGTTCCTGCCCGCCGATCCTGCCGAGCGCTACGCGACGCTCGAATGGCTGATGTTTCAGATGGGCGGGGTCGGCCCGATGCTCGGCCAGGCGCATCACTTCCGCCTGTACGCGCCGGAGAAGATCGAATACGCGATCAATCGCTATACGAACGAAGCGAAGCGGCTGTACAACGTGATGGAAAAACGCCTCGCGCAATCCGAATATCTGGCGGGCGACACGTACACGATCGCCGACATCGCGACGTTCCCGTGGACGCGTTCGTGGCAGAACCAGGGCATCGTGCTCGACGAGCTGCCGAACGTGAAACGCTGGCACGAGGCGATCGCCGCACGCCCGGCCGTGCAGCGCGGCGTCGAGGTGCTCGCGTCGCTGCGCAAGGCGCTGCAGGACGACAAGGCGCGCGAGATCCTGTTCGGGGCGACGCAATACGCGAAGCACTGAACGACGCGCCGCGTGCGACGCTGCGGCATCGGCGATGCCGCAGCGTCAGAAGTAGTGCAGCGTGATGAATTCCGCCGCGCAGACGAGCATCGGCGCATCGGCTTGCTCGACCTGCATCGACACCCGCCACGTCACCTGCACGCCGCCCTGCGCGGCGTCGGCTGCTTCCTTCACGGCGAACAGCGCACGCACGCGCGCACCGACCGGCACCGGCTTCAGGAACCGCACGCGGTTCAGACCGTAGTTCACGCCCATCTTCTGCTCGAAGCGCATCGCGTCGGTCATCAGCGCGGGAATCAGCGACAGCGTCAGGAACCCGTGCGCGATCGGGCCGCCGAACGGCGACTCGCGCCGCGCACGCTCAGGATCGACGTGAATCCACTGGTGATCGCCGGTCGCGTCGGCGAAACCGTCGACGCGACGCTGATCGATCTCGACCCAGCCGCTCGCGAACGGCTCGGCGCCGACCAGCGCACGCAGCGCCTGCGCCGACGCGATCAGCGGCAACGCGACGTCGCTCATGCGCTCGCTCCCTGCGGATCGCGCAACCCGAAGATCACCTTGCTGAGCACGATGATCACCGTGTCGCCGGCGCCGTTGACGCCGATCCATTCGGTCGACACGATGCCGCGATCCGGCTTGCTCGCCGACACGCGCTTGTCGCGAATCTTCTGATACATCGTGATCGTGTCGCCGGCGCGCACGGGCTTGAGCCAGCTGATCGAGTCGACGCCGGGCGAGCCCATGCTGGTCGAATCGGCCCCGAGCTTCGCGATCAGCAGGCCCATGAATACCGAACACGTATGCCAGCCGCTCGCGACCAGGCCGCCGAACGGCGATGCCTTGCCCGCCTCCTCGTCGAGATGAAACGGCTGCGGATCGTAGCGTTGCGCAAACGCCTTGATGTCGTCCGCTTCGAACGTATAGCGTCCGATTTCGGTGGTACTGCCGACTTCCAGATCTTCGAAACTGATTCCCACTGTGTCTCTCCTGTGCCACGCTCGCGCGTGACCGTCATGCCGCGTCGGCTTGCGCGAAATCCGGCAGGGCCGCGATGCGCGCAAGGTGATGATCGGTGTCGCCGAGTGTCGTCTCGATGATCGACAGCCGCTTGAACAGGTGCGCCGCGGCGACCTCGTTGGTCACGCCCATGCCGCCGTGCAACTGCACGGCCTGCTGACCGACGAAGCGCGCGGCCGCGCCGACGCGCGCCTTCGCCGCCGACACGGCCTTGCGCCGCGCGTCGGCATCGTCGCCCGCATATCGGACCGCGGCCAGGTAGGTCAGCGAACGCGCCTGCTCCGCGTGTATCAGCATGTCGACCATCCGGTGCTGCAGCGCCTGGAAACGCGCGATCGGCACGCCGAATTGTTCGCGCGTCTTCGTATATTCGACGGTCGCCCGGTTCAGTTCGTCGAGCGCGCCGACCGCTTCCGCACAGAGCAGGAACGTCGCGTAATCGGCAATCTGCTCGAGCGCGGCCGCATCGCGCACGCCGCCCGCCAATTGCCGCGCGGGCGTGTCGTCGAACGCGATCGTCGCGGCACGCTGGCCGTCGATGGTCCGGTAATCGGTGAGCGTCACGCCCGCGGCGTCGCGCTCGACGACGAACAGGCCGATACCGCCGCCGTCGACGCGCGCCGGCACGATCCACGCATGCGCCTGCGCGCCATGCTGGACGACCGACTTGGCGCCGTTCAGCCGGCACGTGCCGCCCTGCACGCGCGCATGCGTGCCGAGCTCGTACAGGTCGTAGCGCGCGTGCGGCTCGTGGAATGCGACGGCCAGCCGCTTGTGCCCCTGCGCGACCGCTTCGAGCAGCGCGGCATCGTCGCCGCTGCCCGAGCCCGCGACCCGCAATGCCTCGACCGCGACCGCGGTCGCCCAGTACGGCTCGACCACGAGCGCACGGCCGAGCTCCTGCATCGCGACCAGCATGTCGACCGGGCCGCCGCCGAAGCCGCCTTGCGCGTCGGGCACGGGCAGCGCGGTCAGACCGAGCTCGGCAAACGCGCTCCATTGCGCTTCCGATATGCCCGCATCGCTGCGCACGATCGCCTGCCGCGCGTCGAACCCGTATTGCTCGCCGAGGTAACGGCGCAGCGCGTCGGCGAACTGTTGCTGCTCGTCGGTAAAGCTGAAATCCATGGTTGTCTCCGTTGCCTGGTTACAGCCCCAGAATCATCTGCGCGATGATGTTCTTCTGAATCTCGTTCGAACCGCCGTAGATCGACGTCTTCCGGTAATTGAAGTAGTACGCGGCGAGCGGCGCCGCGTCGTCGTCGCCCGCGACGCTGTGCTCGCGCTCGCCGTCGAGGAACGGGATGTCGAACGGCGCGGCGAGCGGCCCGATCGCTTCGAACATCAGCTCGGTGAGCGCCTGCTGGACCTCGGTGCCCTTGATCTTCAGCATCGACGCCTCGGGCCCCGGCCCCTTGCCGCTCGTCTCGCGGCTCACGACCCGCAGCACCGTCACCTCAAGCGCCATCAGCTCGACCTCCAGCGCTGCGACCTTCGCGGCGAACACGGGATCGGCGAGCAACGGCTTGCCGTTCTTGCGCTGGTTCGATGCGACGCGTTTCAGGAAGGCCAGCTCGCGCTTCGACGCGCCGACGCGCGCGATGCCGGTGCGCTCGTGCCCCAGCAGATATTTGGCGTAGGTCCAGCCGCGGTTTTCGTCGCCGACGAGATTCTCGACCGGCACCTTCACGTCCTCGAAGAACACCTCGTTGACTTCGTGGTCCTCGTCGAGCGTGATGATCGGGCGCACCGTGATGCCCGGCGTCTTCATGTCGATCAGCAGGAACGAGATGCCTTCCTGCTTCTTCGCCGACGAATCGGTGCGCACGAGGCAGAACATCATGTCCGCATATTGGCCGAGCGTCGTCCAGGTCTTCTGGCCATTCACCACGTAGTGGTCGCCGTCGCGTTCGGCGCGCGTGCGCAGCGAGGCGAGATCCGAACCGGAACCCGGCTCCGAATAGCCCTGGCACCACCAGTCGGTGCCGTCGAGGATGCGCGGCAGGTAGTGGCGCTTCTGCGCTTCGCTGCCGTATTTCATCAGCACCGGCGCGACCATCGACACGCCGAACGGCAGCACGATCGGCGCGCCGATGCGGGCGCACTCTTCTTCCCAGATGTGTCGCTGCGTCGCGTTCCAGCCCGGGCCGCCGTACTCGACCGGCCACGCAGGCGCGGACCAGCCGCGCTCGCCGAGGATGCGGTGCCAGCTTGCGAAATCGTCGCGGTTCAGCCGTTTATGGTCGAGTACCTTGGCGCGCAGTGCATGAGGCAGGTTCGCCCCGAGCCAGGCGCGGACGTCGGCGCGGAATGCGTCGTCGGCGGGGGAGTAATTCAGATCCATGCGCAGTGTCTCCTGTCCGCGGCCGTCCGGCCCGGCCAGGACTCACTGCACAAGGTCATTGCAGCGGTTCTTTCAGCGCGGCGGGAATCGGCAGCGGCATCACTTCGATGCCTTCTTCAACCAAGGAGCGCGCATCCTCGGGCGTCGTGACGCCGCGAATGCTGCGTGCCGGCGCCTCGTTGTAATGGATGCGCCGCGCTTCCTCGGCGAAGCGCTCGCCCACGTTCTCGGTCTTCTCCAGCACCTCGCGCAGCGCCCGCATCGCCCGGGCCTGCAGCGCGCGCGGATCGGCCGGCTGCGGCTGCGCCTGCGTCGCGCCCGAAAGGTTCAGACGCGGCGCCGACGGCATCCGGTTGATGTCGGTCGTCCCGCACACCGGACATTCGACCAGCTTGCGAGACAACTGCGCTTCGAATTCATCGGCGGAAGCGAACCAGCCTTCGAACCGATGACCGTGCGGACACTGTAAATCGAGGACCTTCATGCTGAATCAGGGCGTGTGACGAGTGTAGCGCAAATCGCGCTTTTTTGAACGACCGTGCTAAACCGGCTTCGCGCGGCCCGGCGGCCGGCGCGTCACGCGATTGTAACGCCGTGTCCGGCTCGCCGCCGACGCCCGCTCAGGGGTTCTGGAGCGCGCCGAGCGGCCAGTTGCCGGACAGCACCTTCTCGAGCCACATCGTGCCGATGATCGTCTTCACATCGGAGATCTGACCGGTGCGCACCCATTCGAGCAGGTCGGGCAGCGTCGCCGTGAAGGTTTCGAGGAATTCGCCTTCGTCGAGCTTGCGCTCGCCGGCCGTGAGCCCGCGCGCGAGGTACAGGTCGATGAACTCGGTCGAATAGGAAATGATCGGGTGAATGCGCGTCAGGAACACGTACTCGCGGGCCGTGTAGCCGGTTTCTTCGCGCAGCTCGCGCACCGCGCACGCGAGCGCGCCTTCGTTCGGATCGAGCTTGCCGGCCGGGAATTCGGCCATGACCTTGCCGATCGGATAGCGGTACTGGCTTTCCATCAGCACGCGACCGTCGTCGAACAGCGGGATCACCATCACCGCGCCCGGATGCTGGACGTACTCGCGCGTCGCCTGCTTGCCGTCAGGCAGACGCACCGTATCGCGCTTGAGCTTGAGGAATGCGCCGTCGAAAATCGCCTCGCTGTCGAGGCAGGTTTCGGTGAGTGCGGCGTCGTGATTGGGTAGTTCGGCCATCGGCGGGCTCCGGGGAAATGAGCACGCGACGGCCGCAGCCGTCAGCGTCGTTTGACGAGATACTGAAACGTGAAGCCGGGAAACGCGAACACGATGAACAGGCTGAACGTGATCGCGTAAAACTGCCAGCCCTGTTCGAAGCGGTTGCCGGCGCGCGATTCGAGCCAGAAGCCGAGCGCGCCGACCACGAAGTACAGCACGATCAGCTCGCCGATCCGAATCCACGCACTCTTCTTCGCCGCGCCGATCGGCACCGCGGCGAACAGGCGTTGATTCAGGAACGGCAGGTTGGCGCACAGGAGCGCCAACAGCACGATGAACCAGCCGGCTGCCGACATTACAGCGGCAGCGTCTGCAGCGTATGACGGATCGCCTGCAGGCAAGCCGTCAGCAGCGGGCTCGGAACCAGGCCGAGCGCAACGATCGCAAGGCCGTTGACCACCAGGATCGTGCGCTTGCAGAAGTCGCCCGTGATCGGCGACGCGTCCTGCGGTGCATCGAAGTACATCAGCTTCACGATGCGCAGGTAGTAGAACGCGCCGAACAGCGACGTGATCACCGCGAGCACCGCGAGCCACGTGAGGCCGGCGTTGACCGTGGCCTCGAGCACCGCGAGCTTCGCGTAGAAGCCGACGGTCGGCGGGATGCCGGCCAGCGAGAACATCATGACCATCATCACGAACGCGAACACCGGGCTGCGCTTGTTGAGGCCCTTGAAGTCGTCGATCGTTTCGGCTTCGAAATCGCGGCGTGCGAGCAGCATCACCACGCCGAACGAGCCGAGCGTCGTGATCAGGTAGACGATCGCGTAGAACATCGCCGAGCTGTACGCGTTCGCCGGTGCGGCCGCGTCGCCCTTCACGATGCCGGCCAGCAGGCCGAGCAGCACGAAGCCCATGTTCGAGATCGCCGAGTAAGCGAGCATCCGCTTGATGTTGCGCTGGACGATACCGGTGATGTTACCGACGATCAGCGACAGCGCGGCGAGGATCACGAGCGCGGTCTGCCAGTTCTGCGCGAGCGGCAGCAGGCCCATCACCAGGAAGCGCAGGCCCCACGCGAACGCGGCAACCTTCGGACCGCCGCCGACGAACAGCGTCATCGCGGTCGGTGCGCCCTGATAGACGTCCGGCACCCACATGTGGAACGGCACGGCGCCGAGCTTGAACGCGATACCGGCGACGATGAAGATCACGCCGAACATCAGCACGGCCGCGTCGGTGTTGCCGCTGACCGCCTTGTACACTTCGCCGAGCTCGAGCGAGCCGGTCGCGCCGTAGAGCATCGAGATGCCGTACAGCACGAAGCCCGATGCGAGCGCGCCCAGCACGTAGTACTTCATCGCGGCTTCGCTCGACTGCGCGGCGTCGCGGCGCAGCGCGATCACGGCATACAGCGACAGCGACATCAGTTCGAGGCCGAGGTACAGCGTCAGGAAGTTGTTGCCCGACACCATCACCAGCTGACCGAGCAGCGAGAACATGCCCAGCAGGAACACGTCGCCGCGGAACATGTCGCGGTCTTCGAGGTACTTGCGCGAGTAGACGAGCGTGACCGCGAAGCCGAACGATACGACGGCCTTCATCATGCTCGCGAACGAGTCGACGACGACCATCCGCGAGAAGAAGTAGTACTGGTGCGGATCGAGCGCCTGCACGGCAAACCAGACGCCGGCGACGACCGACGCCACCACCGCGATCAGATAGGTCAGGCGGCGGCCGGCGGCACCGGTAAAGGTGTCGTTCAGCCACGCGACGATGATGGCGGCCATCACCAGCGCGTCAGGCAACAGGACATTCATAGGTGCGTTCATGATCTTGAGTTCCTCCGCTCGCGCTTACTGGGCCAGCGGCAGCTTCGACTGCGCGACATGGGAGAGGAGGTTTTCCACGGAAACGTGCATCACGTCGGTGAAGGGCTTCGGATACAGGCCCATCAGCAGCGTGAACGCGGCGAGCACGGCCAGCATCACGAATTCGCGACGGCCGATGTCCGTCAGCTTCGCGACGTGGTCGTTCGCGACGGCGCCGAAATACACGCGCTTGTACATCCACAACGTGTAGGCAGCGCCGAGGATCAGCGTGAATGCCGCACCGAAGCCGATCCAGAAGTTGTACTGGACGGCCGCGAGAATCACCATGAACTCGCCGACGAAACCCGACGTGCCCGGCAGGCCGCAGTTGGCCATCGAGAACAGCATCGCGAATGCGGCGAACTTCGGCATCACGTTCACGACGCCGCCGTAATCGGCGATCTGGCGCGAGTGCAGGCGGTCGTACAGCACGCCGATGCTCAGGAACATCGCGCCCGAGACGAAGCCGTGCGAGATCATCTGGACGATCGCGCCTTCGACGCCGAGCTGGTTGAAGATGAAGAAGCCGAGCGTCACGAAGCCCATGTGCGCGATCGACGAATACGCGACCAGCTTCTTCATGTCGGCCTGCACCATCGCGACGAGGCCGATGTAGATCACCGCGATCAGCGACAGCGTGATCACGACCGGCGCCAGGAAGTGGCTCGCGTCAGGCGTGATCGGCAGCGAGAAGCGCAGGAAACCGTATGCGCCGAGCTTCAGCATGATCGCGGCCAGCACGACCGAGCCGCCCGTCGGCGCTTCCACGTGCGCGTCCGGCAGCCACGTGTGCACCGGCCACATCGGCACCTTCACCGCGAACGCGAGGAAGAATGCGATGAACAGCATGATCTGCGGCGTCATCGCGATCTTGGCGTTCTGCCACGTCGCGAGGTCGAACGAATGCGTCTGCGTGTACAGGTAGATCAGCGCGACCAGCATCAGCAGCGAGCCGGCCAGCGTGTACAGGAAGAACTTGAACGCCGCGTACACGCGGTTCGGGCCGCCCCACACGCCGATGATGATGTACATCGGGATCAGCGTGGCCTCGAAGAACACGTAGAACAGCAGGCCGTCGGCCGCCGAGAACACGCCGATCATGATCCCGGACAGGATCAGGAAGGCCGCCAGGTACTGCGCGACGTTCTCGGTGATCACTTCCCACGCGGCGATCACGACGATCACCGTGATCAGCGCGGTCAGCACGACGAACCACATCGAGATGCCGTCGACGCCGAGGTGGTACGAGATGTTGAAGCGTTCGATCCAGGTCGATTGCTCGACGAACTGCAGCGCGGCCGTGCTCGAATCGAAGCCGGTGATCAGCGGCAGCGTGACCGCGAGGCCCAGCAGCGAGCCGATCAGCGCGAGCCAGCGGGCCGCCCCCGGGTTTTTGTCGTTACCGACCGCGAGCACGAGGAGGCCGAAAACGATCGGCAGCCAGATCGCGGTACTGAGAATCGGAAAAGCGTGCATTAGTTGTCCCCCCGCCTTATTTGCCGCCGAGCGTTACAAACAGGGTCAGGAGCCCCAGCATGCCGATGATCATGGCGAACGCGTAGTGATAGATGTAACCGGATTGGAGGAAGCGGATCACGCCGGCGAACCAGCCGATGAACCGGGCGCTGCCGTTGACGAGACCGTCGATCACGACGACGTCGCCCTCCTTCCACAGGCCGCGGCCGATCGCCACCGAACCGCGGGCGAACACCACTTCGTTGATCTTGTCCATGTAGTACTTGTTGTCCAGCAGCGTGTAGATCGGACCGAACGCGCGGCGGATCGACGCCGGCAGATCCGGACGCTTCAGGTACAGGAACCACGCGACGACGACACCGGCAAGCGCCAGCCACACCGGCAGACCCGACACCGAGTGCAGGCCCATGCCGACCCAGCCGTGGAACTCTTCGGCCATCTCGGCGAGTGCCGGATGGTTCTGGCCGATGAAGATCACCTTGTCGAACGCGACGCCGTGCTGGAAGAAGTCGCCGTACAGCATCGGACCGATCGCGATCGCACCGATGATCAGCGACGGGATCGCCAGCAGCACCAGCGGCACCCACACGACCCACGGGGTCTCGTGCGGCTCGTGCGCATGGTCGTCATGACCGTGGCCATGGCCGTGATCGTCGTGACCGTGTGCGGCGGCCATGCCCATCGGCGATTCCGGATGCTTCGGCTTGCGGAAGCGCTCTTCGCCGTGGAACACCAGGAAGTACATGCGGAACGAGTACAGCGCCGTGACGAACACGCTGGCGACGACCGCGAAGTATGCGAAGCCCGAACCCGGCAGGTGCGACAGCTTCACCGCGTCGATGATCGAGTCCTTCGAGTAGAAGCCCGAGAAGAACGGCGTGCCGATCAGCGCGAGCGAACCGACGAGCGACGTGATCCACGTGATCGGCATGTACTTGCGCAGGCCGCCCATGTTGCGCATGTCCTGGTCGTGGTGCATGCCCATGATCACCGAACCGGCGCCGAGGAACAGCAGCGCCTTGAAGAACGCGTGCGTCATCAGGTGGAACACGGCGACCGGGTAAGCGGACACGCCGAGCGCGACGGTCATGTAGCCGAGCTGCGACAGCGTCGAGTACGCGACGACGCGCTTGATGTCGTTCTGGACGATCCCGAGGAAGCCCATGAACAGCGCCGTGATCGCGCCGATCACCGTGATGAACGACAGCGCCGTATCCGACAGCTCGAACAGCGGCGACATGCGCGACACCATGAAGATGCCGGCGGTCACCATCGTCGCCGCGTGAATCAGTGCGGAGATCGGCGTCGGGCCTTCCATCGAGTCGGGCAGCCACACGTGCAGCGGGAACTGCGCCGACTTACCCATCGCGCCGATGAACAGGCAGATACAGGCAACGGTCAGCAGGCCCCAGTCGGTGCCCGGGAAGTGCAGGCTCGCGAGTTCCGCGCGCTTCGCGAACACTTCGCCGTAGTTCATCGAGCCCGCGAACGCGAGCAGCAGGCCGATGCCCAGCAGGAAGCCGAAGTCGCCCACGCGGTTCACGAGGAACGCCTTCATGTTCGCGTAGATCGCGCTCTCACGCGTGAAGTAGAAGCCGATCAGCAGGTACGACACCAGACCCACCGCTTCCCAGCCGAAGAACAGCTGCAGGAAGTTGTTGCTCATCACGAGCATCAGCATCGAGAACGTGAACAGCGAGATGTACGAGAAGAAGCGCTGGTAGCCGTCCTCTTCCGACATGTAGCCGATCGTGTACACGTGCACCATCAGCGAGACGAAGGTGACGACCACCATCATCATCGCGGTCAGCGAATCGACGAGGAAGCCGACCTCGAGTTTCAGCGAGCCGACGTTCATCCATTCATAGACGGTCGCGTTGAAGCTCGCGCCGCCCATCACGTCGAAGAAGACTTTCGCCGACAGGAGGAACGCGATCAATACGCCGAGGATCGTGATCCGATGTGCGCCCTTGCGCCCCACTGCGTTCCCGAACAGCCCCGCAATCAGCGAGCCGGCCAGCGGAGCGAGCGGAATCGCCAGCAGCAGGTTTTCATTGAGTGTCGTTGACATAACAGCGTTGCCTGAAATTAACCTTTGAGCTGATCGAGATCCTCGACATTGATCGTGTCGAGCTTACGGAACAGGGTCACCAGAATCGCGAGGCCGATCGCGGCTTCCGCTGCGGCGACCGTCAGCACGAAGAACACGAAGATCTGGCCGTGTACGTCGCCGAGATAGTGCGAGAACGCGACGAAGTTGGTGTTGACGGCCAGCAGCATCAGTTCGATCGCCATCAGGATGATGATGATGTTGCGGCGGTTCAGGAAAATCCCGACGATCGACATCGCAAACAGGATCGCGCCGAGCACGAGGTAATGGGCAAGAGTCAGCATGGTATGGGTTTCCTCCGCTTAGCCGTTGGTGCTCGTACCGGCTTCGCTCTGCGCCGTTGCCGGCTGCGGCTTGTCCGCTTCCATCTTCACGAGGCGCACGCGATCGTTGCGGCGCACCTTGACCTGATCCGACACGCGCTGGCGCTTGCTGTCCTTGCCGTGACGCGCGGTCAGCCCGATCGCGGCGATGATCGCCACCAGCAGCACCAGGCCGGCGATTTCGAACGCGAAGATGTAGTCGGTGTAGATCACCTTGCCGATCAGGCGCGTGTTCGACCAGTCGGCCATCGCGCCGGTCGCCATCGCGTGGACCGTGTGCGTGTCGCCGTAGCCGCGCCACAGGATCAGCGCGGTCTCGACCACGATGATCGCGCCGACGACGGTGGCCATCGGCACGAACTTCTTGAAGTCGCGCCGCAGGAAGTCGATGTTGATGTCGAGCATCATCACGACGAACAGGAACAGCACCATCACGGCGCCCACGTAGACCAGCACCAGCAGGATCGCGAGGAACTCCGCTTCCAGCAGCATCCAGATCGCGGCGGCGTTGAAGAACGCCAGCACAAGGAAAAGCGCAGACGCCACCGGGTTGCGCGAAGTGATCACCTTCAGCCCTGATACCACCAGGAGCAGCGCGAAGATGTAGAACAGTACGGTCGTGAATTCCATGATTACCGGTTCATCGTTAGGCCATAGTCAGGCGCGGCTTGCGGGACGCTCTCGCGTGCCGCACCCGTCGCGGCGGCACGGCCCGTCGATGCCGGGCCGGCACTGCAAACACAATCAACGATACGGCGCGTCGGCAGCCTTCGCCGCGGCGATGTCCTTCTCGTAGCGATCGCCCACCGCGAGCAGCATTTCCTTCGTGAAATACAGGTCGCCGCGCTTTTCGCCGTGGTACTCGAGAATCTGCGTCTCGACGATCGAATCGACCGGGCAGCTTTCTTCGCAGAAACCGCAGAAGATGCACTTCGTCAGGTCGATGTCGTAGCGCGTCGTGCGGCGCGTGTTGTCCGCACGCGTTTCCGATTCGATCGTGATCGCCATCGCGGGGCACACGGCCTCGCACAGCTTGCACGCGATGCAGCGCTCTTCGCCGTTCTCGTAGCGGCGCAGCGCGTGCAGCCCGCGGAAACGCGGCGAGATCGGAGTCTTTTCTTCCGGGAACTGCACCGTGAACTTGCGCCGGAACGTGTAGCGACCGGTCAGCGCGAGCCCCTTCAGCAGCTCCGTCAGGAAGAAGGTCTTAAAGAAGTGTTGGATTGCCGTCATGATTTCGTCCGATCTTTACTTCACCCAGATGTTCAGCGGCGACATCATCCAGAAGCCGACCACGACCACCCAGATCACCGTGACGGGCAGGAACACCTTCCAGCCCAGGCGCATGATCTGGTCGTAACGGTAGCGCGGGAACGTCGCACGCACCCAGATGAACACCGACAGCAGCGCGAATACCTTCAGCACCAGCCAGAAGATGCCCGGAATGAACGACAGGAATTCGAACGGCGCGTCCCAGCCGCCGAGGAACAGCGTCGCCGCCAGCGCCGAGATCACGATCATGTTGATGTACTCGGCGAGGAAGAACAGCGCGAACGCCATACCCGAGTAATCGATCATGTGACCCGCGACGATTTCCGACTCGCCTTCCACCACGTCGAACGGGTGACGGTTCGTTTCGGCGATGCCGGACACGAAGTAGACGACGAACGCCGGCAGCAGCGGCAGCCAGTTCCACGACAGGAAGTTCACGCCGTGGCCGGCGAAGAAGCCGTGCTGCTGCGAGCCGACGATTTCCGACAGGTTCAGGCTGCCGGCCGTCATCAGCACGAGCACCAGCGCGAAGCCCATCGAGATTTCGTACGAGACCATCTGCGCAGCGGCGCGCATCGCGCCGAGGAACGCGTACTTCGAGTTCGACGCCCAGCCGGCGAGAATCACCGCATACACGCCGATCGACGAGATCGCCATCGCGTACAGCAGGCCGGCGTTCACGTTCGCGAGCACCGCCTGGGCCTGGAACGGGATCACCGCCCACACCGCGAACGCAGGCACGACCGTCATGACCGGCGCGACCAGGTACAGCCAGCGGCTCGCTGCGCTCGGCTGAATCACTTCCTTCAGCAGCAGCTTCAGCACGTCGGCGATCGGCTGCAGCAGACCGGCGGGGCCGACGCGGTTCGGCCCGAGACGCACGTGCATCCAGCCGATCAGCTTGCGTTCCCACAGAATCAGGTACGCGACGCACAGCAGGATCACGACGGCGACGACGAGGATGCGCACGAGCGCCCACACCGTCGGCCACGCGACGCCGAGAAGCTGGGCTCCGCCCGCGTTGATCGTATCGAACAAGCTCATTTACGCCTTCTCCACCACCAGTTCACCGAACAGGCTGCCGAGCGCTGCGCCGGCAGGCGTCGCCGCCGACACGCGAACGACCGTCTCCGCAAGATTCGCGTCGCGCACGGCCGGCAACTGCACCGCACGCTCGCCTTGACGCACGCGCACCGCGTCGCCTTCCTTCAAGCCCAGCTTGTCGAACAGCCCGGCCGGCAGGCCGACGGTGTTCGCGGCCTTCGCGGCGGCCGTCAGGTGCAGCGCACCTGCGCGGCGCACGAGTGCGTCGGCGTGATAGATCGGCACGTCGGCGAGGCGCTCGAAGCCGCCGTTCGCGGCGCTGGCTGCGACACGTGCCGGCGCGACCGACGTGCGGTTCGACAGGCGGCTTGCGACACCTGCGTCGCCGAGCGCGGCGAGACGTACTTCTTCGGCCGTCTCGTATTCGAAGTTCGGCAGGCCGAGCAGGCTGCCCAGCACGCGCAGCACCTTCCAGCCGGGGCGCGTGTCGCCGAGTGCGCGCACGACGCCGTTGAAGCTCTGCACCGTGCCTTCGGCGTTCACGTACGTGCCGGCCGTTTCGGTGAACGGCGCGATCGGCAGCAGCACGTCGGCGTAATCGACGCCGTGCTTGAACGGCGACATCACGACGACCATTTCCGCCTGGTTCAGCGCGGCAAGCGCCTGCGCCGGATCGGCGGTGTCGAATTCCGGTTCGACGTTCAGCAGCACGTAGCCCTTGCGCGGCTGCGCGAACGCTTCGCGAGCGTTCAGGCCGCCTTCGCCCGGCAGTGCGCCGACCGCGTGCGCGCCGACCGTGTTCGCTGCTTCCGTCAGGAAGCCGAGCGTCGCGCCGGTGTTCTCGGCGATCCACTGTGCGAGCGCGTGCAGCTGCGCGAATTGCGGGTGACGCACGGCGACGTTGCCGAGCAGCACCGCGCGGCGTTCGCCGTTCGCGAGCGATTGCGCGACGGCCTGGGCGGCCGCCGACGCCGTGACGCCGGCGAGCGCATCGGGCAGCGCGACGCCGCGCAGTTGCGCGACCGCCGCGGCGATGCCGGCCAGTTCGTCGAGCCATGCCGACGGTGCGGCGACGATGCGCTGCGCGGTCGGGATCAGCGAGTCGTCGCCGGTTGCGTTCAGGAAGTGCAGCTTCGCTCCGTTCTTCGCGGCCTGACGCAGGCGTGCGGCGAACAGCGGGTGGTCGCGGCGCAGCAACGAGCCGACAACCAACGCGGCACCGAGGTTCGACAGATCGGCGATCGGCATGCCGAGCCACGGCGCACCGGCGACCGGCGCCGAGAAATCCTGCTGGCGCAGACGGAAGTCGACGTTCGGCGTCTTCAGTTCATTGGCGAGCTGCTTCACGAGGAACAGCTCTTCGGCCGTGCTGTGCGCGCTCGCGAGCATCGCCAGCGCATTCGCGCCGTGATCCGCGGCGATGCCCTTCAGGCCCTTCGCGACATATTCGAGTGCGGTCTGCCAGTCGGTTTCGATCCACTGGCCGCCCTGCTTCAGCATCGGCTTCGTCAGGCGCTCGGCGCTGTTGAGCGCTTCATACGAGAAGCGGTCCTTGTCCGAGATCCAGCATTCGTTGATCGTTTCGTTCTCGAACGGCAGCACGCGCATCACGCGGTTGTTCTTCACCTGCACGACGAGGTTCGCGCCGACGGAATCGTGCGGGCTCACCGACTTGCGGCGCGACAGTTCCCAGGTCCGGGCGCTGTAGCGGAACGGCTTGCTGGTCAGCGCGCCGACCGGGCACAGGTCGATCATGTTGCCCGACAGCTCGGAGTCGACCGTCTTGCCGACGAACGTCGTGATTTCCGAGTGCTCGCCGCGGCCCAGCATGCCGAACTCCATCACGCCGGCGATTTCCTGGCCGAAGCGGACGCAGCGCGTGCAGTGGATGCAGCGCGACATTTCTTCCATCGAGATCAGCGGGCCCACGTTCTTGTGGAACACCACGCGCTTTTCTTCCGAATAGCGCGACGACGACTTGCCGTAGCCGACCGCCAGATCCTGCAGCTGGCATTCGCCGCCCTGATCGCAGATCGGGCAGTCGAGCGGGTGGTTGATGAGGAGGAATTCCATCACCGACTGCTGCGCCTTCACGGCCTTGTCGGATTGCGTGTGCACGACCATGCCGGCCGACACGGGCGTCGCGCAGGCAGGCACGGCCTTCGGCATCTTCTCGACTTCGACGAGGCACATCCGGCAGTTGGCCGCAACCGACAGTTTCTTGTGATAGCAGAAGTGAGGAATGTACGTATCCGCCTTGTGCGCAGCCTGGATCACCATGCTGCCTTCGGGCACCTCGACCTTCTTGCCGTCTATTTCAAGTTCAACCATGATGGTGAATGGTCCTTAACCTATTTCCGCCCGTTCGCGCGTTCGCCCGACCGTGCGCTCAAATTCCGCAACCGGTACTTCGCTTCAGGCTGCCGCCGCGTGTGTGTGGCCGCCGACCATGCAGTGCTTGTGCTCGACGTGGTACGCGAATTCGTCCCAGTAGTGCTTGAGCATCCCGCGAACCGGCATCGCCGCCGCGTCGCCGAGCGCGCAGATCGTACGGCCCATGATGTTCTCCGCCACCGAGTTCAGCAGGTCCAGGTCTTCCTGGCGGCCCTCGCCGTGCTCGATGCGGTTCACGACGCGATACAGCCAGCCGGTGCCTTCGCGGCACGGCGTGCACTGGCCGCACGATTCCTCGTAATAGAAGTACGACAGGCGCAGCAGCGAACGCACCATGCAGCGCGTCTCGTCCATCACGATCACCGCGCCGGAGCCGAGCATCGAGCCCGCCTTCGCGATCGAGTCGTAGTCGAGATCCGTCTGCATCATGATGTCGCCCGGAATCACCGGCGCCGACGAGCCGCCCGGAATCACGGCCTTGATCTTCTTGCCGCCGCGCATCCCGCCGGCGAGCTCCATCAGCGTCGCGAACGGCGTGCCGAGCGGCACTTCGTAGTTGCCCGGACGCTCGACGTCGCCCGACACCGAGAAGATCTTCGTGCCGCCGTTGTTCGGCTTGCCGATCTCGAGATAATTCTGCGGCCCGATGGACAGCAGGAACGGCACCGCGGCGAACGTCTCGGTGTTGTTGATCGTGGTCGGCTTGCCGTACACGCCGAAGCTCGCCGGGAACGGCGGCTTGAAGCGCGGCTGGCCCTTCTTGCCTTCGAGCGATTCGAGCAGCGCCGTTTCCTCGCCGCAGATGTACGCGCCGTAACCGTGGTGCGCGTGCAGCTGGAACGAGAATTCCGAGCCCATGATGTTGTCGCCGAGGAAGCCGGCGGCGCGCGCCTCGTCCAGGGCAGCCTCGAAGCGTCGATAGACTTCGAAGATTTCGCCGTGGATGTAGTTGTAGCCGACGGTGATGCCCATCGCGTATGCGCCGATGGCCATCCCTTCGATCAGTGCGTGCGGGTTCCAGCGCAGGATGTCGCGATCCTTGAACGTGCCCGGTTCGCCTTCGTCCGAGTTGCAGACGAGGTACTTCTGCCCCGGGAACTGGCGCGGCATGAAGCTCCATTTGAGGCCGGTCGGGAAGCCCGCACCGCCACGGCCGCGCAGGCCCGACGCCTTCACGTCGGCGATCACCTGCTCCGGCGGAATCTTCTCTTCGAGAATGCGACGCAGCTGCTTGTAGCCGCCGCGCGCGACGTAATCTTCGAGATGCCAGTTCTCGCCGTTAAGGCCTGCGAGGATCAGCGGTTTGATGTGACGGTCGTGAAGGGACGTCATTTCGAAAGCTCCTCAAGCAGCTGGTCGATCTTCTCGCGGCTCATGAAGCTGCACATTCTGTGATTGTTCACCAGCAGCACCGGCGCATCGCCGCACGAGCCCATGCATTCGCCTTCTTTCAGCGTGAACTTGCCGTCAGGCGTGGTCTCGCCGAAGCCGATGCCCAGCTTCTGTTTCAGGTAGTCGGCCGTCGCCTCGGCGCCGCCGTGCGGGCCAAGCTGACACGGCAGGTTCGTACAGAGCGTGATCTTGTGCTTGCCGACCGGTTTGAGCTCGTACATCGTGTAGAACGTCGCGACTTCCTGCACGGCAACGGCCGGCATGCCGAGATAGTCCGCGACGAACTGCATCAGTTCGGGCGACAGCCAGCCGTGCTCTTCCTGAGCGACGGCCAACGCCGACATCACGGCGGACTGTTTCTGATCGGCGGGATACTTCGTCAACGCTCGATCGATTTCTTTCAGGCCTTCAGCTGAGATCATTTTCAGACACGACTCTTTCAATTCCTACCGAACGAACAACCTGCCGCACTGCTGTGCATGGACGGCAGACCTGGCGCTCACTGTTGACAGCTTGCGAAGCCGCGCCGGTTCAGCGCATGCAGCATCAGACTTCGCGTGTGACTTACTGCTCGCCGCCCGCTCGCGCGGGCGGCGCAACCATTAGCGATCGATCTCGCCGAACACGATGTCCTGCGTACCGATGATCGTGACGGCGTCGGCAATCATGTGGCCGCGCGCCATTTCGTCGAGCGACGCGAGATGCGCGAAGCCCGGTGCGCGGATCTTGAGGCGATACGGCTTGTTGGCACCGTCCGACACGAGATAGATGCCGAACTCGCCCTTCGGATGCTCGACTGCCGCGTACGCTTCGCCTTCCGGCACGTGAAAACCTTCGGTGAAGAGCTTGAAGTGGTGAATCAAGTCTTCCATGTTGGTCTTCATGCCGACGCGCGACGGCGGCGCAACCTTGTGATTGTCGGTCATCACCGGCCCCTGATTCTTGCGGAGCCACTCAATACACTGTTTCGCGATACGGACCGACTGACGCATTTCTTCGACACGCACCAGATAGCGGTCGTAGCAATCGCCGTTCACGCCGACCGGCACGTCGAAATCCATGCGATCGTACACTTCGTACGGTTGCTTCTTGCGCAGGTCCCACGCGATCCCCGAGCCGCGCAGCATCGGGCCGGTGAGGCCCATCTGCAACGCACGTTCCGGGCTCACGACGCCGATCCCGACCAGACGCTGTTTCCAGATCCGGTTGTCGGTCAGCAGGGTTTCGTATTCGTCGATGCACTTCGGGAAGCGCGTGAAGAAGTCGTCGATGAAGTCGAGCACCGAGCCGCTGCGCGCTTCGTTCATCTTCGCGAGCGCCTTCTCGTTGCGGATCTTCGACGCCTTGAATTGCGGCATCGCATCCGGCAGGTCGCGATAGACGCCGCCCGGACGGTAATACGCCGCGTGCATCCGTGCGCCGGACACCGCTTCGTACACGTCCATCAGGTCTTCGCGCTCGCGGAACGCGTACAGGAACACGGCCATTGCGCCGACGTCGAGCGCGTGCGCGCCGATCCACATCAGGTGGTTCAGCACGCGCGTGATCTCGTCGAACAGCACGCGGATGTACTGCGCGCGCTCCGGCACGTCGATGCCGAGCAGACGCTCGATCGCGAGCACATAGCCGTGCTCGTTGACCATCATCGACACGTAGTCGAGACGGTCCATGTACGGCACGGACTGGATGAAGGTCTTGTTTTCCGCGAGCTTTTCGGTCGCGCGGTGCAGCAGGCCGATGTGCGGATCGGCACGCTGGATGACTTCGCCGTCGAGCTCGAGCACGAGGCGCAGCACGCCGTGCGCTGCCGGGTGCTGCGGGCCGAAGTTGAGCGTGTAGTTCTTGATTTCTGCCATGACGCCCCCTTAATGTTTCAGACCGCCATAGCGATCCTCGCGGATCACGCGCGGCGTGATTTCGCGCGGCTCGATCGTCACCGGCTGGTAGACGACCCGCTTCTCTTCCGGGTCGTAGCGCATTTCGACGTAGCCCGACACCGGGAAGTCCTTGCGGAACGGGTGGCCGATGAAGCCGTAGTCGGTGAGGAGGCGGCGCAGGTCGGGGTGCCCTTCGAACACGAGGCCGTACAGGTCGAACGCTTCGCGCTCGTACCAGTTCGAGGAAGACCAGGTGTCGACGAGCGACGGCACGATCGGCAGATCGTCGTCCGGCGCGAACACGCGCAGGCGCAGGCGCCAGTTGTTCGTGACCGACAGCAGCTGCGACACGGCCGCAAAACGCGGGCCGTCGTACGCGCCGTCGCCGTACGTCTGGTAGTCGATGCCGCAGAGGTCGATCAACTGCTCGAAACGGAGCTTCGGATCGTCGCGCAGCGTCTTTGCGACTTCGAGGTAATCGCTCGCCTTCACGACGAGCGTCAGTTCACCGATTGCTTCGGTGAGGCTCACCACGCGCGCGCCGAGCGCGGCTTCGAGGTTTGCCTTGAGAGTCTCGATTTTGCTTGCCATATTGAGGGGACGCTCGGGGCCTTTATTGACGGGCGATGGTATTGGTGCGGCGGATCTTCGCCTGCAGCTGGATCACGCCATAGACCAGCGCCTCGGCCGTGGGCGGGCAGCCCGGCACGTAGACGTCGACGGGCACGATCCGGTCGCAGCCGCGCACCACCGAGTACGAGTAGTGGTAGTAACCGCCACCGTTCGCGCACGACCCCATCGAGATCACCCAGCGCGGCTCGGCCATCTGGTCGTACACGCGGCGCAGTGCCGGCGCCATCTTGTTGCAGAGCGTGCCGGCGACGATCATCACGTCGGACTGGCGCGGACTCGGGCGGAACACGACCCCGAACCGGTCCAGGTCGTAGCGCGCCGCGCCCGCATGCATCATTTCGACGGCGCAACACGCGAGCCCGAACGTCATCGGCCACAACGAGCCGGTGCGCGTCCAGTTGATCAGCTTGTCAGCCGTCGTGGTGACAAACCCTTCCTTCAAGACCCCTTCGATACTCATTTGCTTTCCACTCCAGACGAGCGACCCAGCGTGGTCGCCCATGCAAACCGGCGATTAAACCCATCACTCCCAGTCGAGCCCGCCTTTCTTCCAGATATAGGCAAAGCCCAGCAGGAATTCGAGCAGAAAAATCATCATTGCGCTGAAACCCGGCCAGCCGATGTCCCGGAGCGCGACGCCCCACGGAAACAGGAATGCGGTTTCGAGATCGAAGATGATGAACAGGATGGCGACGAGGTAGTACCGGACGTCGAACTTCATCCGGGCGTCTTCAAAGGCTTCAAAGCCGCACTCGTACGGTGCATTCTTGTCGACGTCCGGCTTGTTGGGCCCAAGGAGCTTGCCGATACTGACCAGCGCTATACCTAAACCAGTGCCCACGAGGAGGAACAACAAGACGGGGTAATAGGCTGCGAGGTTCAAGGCAATCCTCTATCGGTTGGTTCTGAGCGTCCGGAGAATACCACTTCCGGCGGAAGGAATCATTTCGGAGTACGCGCGATCCCAAGACAATCGCAAGACACACCCCACAAATGAAAAATGCCAGCCACTAGAAGCGGCTGGCATTGAGTAACTTTGGTGCCGACGGCGAGACTCGAACTCGCACAGCTTTCGCCACTACCCCCTCAAGATAGCGTGTCTACCAATTTCACCACGTCGGCACTGCATGCAACTCGGGTCGTACTGCACGTTTCCCGCGAATCGCTTCAAGAATTAAATTCTAACCCGAGTTCCCGGTTTGTTCAACGCACAACGGCAAAAATTTTAACTTTTTATTTCGGCACGTCCTGGCCCGGGGCGCTTGCCGCCGACGCGGCGGAACCCGCTGCGGCAGAGGCTGCGACGACCGGCGCCGAGGCCGCCGGCGCAGATGCCGGCGCGGTCGCGGCCGCGCCCAGTACGCCTGCCGACGGCGTCGCCTTGTACGAACCGAGGTACGTCAATGCGAGCGTCGCGATGAAGAAAACCGTAGCCAGCACGGCCGTCGTGCGCGACAGGAAGTTCGCCGAGCCGGTCGCGCCGAACAGGCTGCCCGACGCGCCGCTGCCGAATGCGGCGCCCATGTCGGCACCCTTGCCGTGCTGCAGCAGCACGAGCCCGATCACGCCCAGCGCGGACAGCACCTGCACCACAATAATCAGCGTTTTGAATAACAGCATCACACCCACCCGGTTGGATCTGGCGACCGGACCACCCGGCCGCCATCATGGTTCAATTCGATCGCGGACCGCTCAACGCGCAGCCCGGCAGATCGCCAGAAAATCTTCAGCCTTCAGCGACGCGCCGCCGATCAGGCCGCCGTCGATGTCCGGCTGCGCGAACAGTTCTTCCGCGTTGTCCGGCTTGACGCTGCCACCGTACAGCACCGACACGTGCGCCGCACCCTTCGCCGCGAGACGCGCACGCAGGAACGCGTGAACGTCCTGCGCCTGCGCCGACGTCGCGCTCTTGCCGGTGCCGATCGCCCAGACCGGCTCGTACGCGACGACGATGCGCGCCGCCTCGTCGGCCGTCAGCACGGCAAGCACGGCGTCGAGCTGCGCACCGACGACCCGCTCGGTCGTGCCCGCTTCGCGCTCGTCGAGCGTTTCGCCGACGCACACGACCGGCGTGAGGCCCGCCGCGAGCGCGCGCTGCGCCTTCGCGGCGACGGTCTCGTTGCGCTCGCCGTGATACGCGCGACGCTCCGAGTGACCGACGATCGCATACTGCGCGCCGAATTCCGCGACCATCGCGGCCGCCACTTCGCCGGTGTACGCGCCCTGCTCGTGCGCCGACACGTCCTGTGCGCCGAACGCCACCCGGCTGCCGCCGAGCACCGCCTGAACCTGCGCGAGATAGGGGAACGGCACGCATACGCCGATCGACGTGCCGGCCGCCACTGCGTCCGCGCCCTGCACCACTTCGTTCAGCAGCGCCTGGTTGCCGGCCAGCCGGCCGTGCATCTTCCAGTTGCCGATCACTCGCTTTGTTCGTTGTTTCGACATCGTGTCCGTCTCGTCACTATCTTGTCATTAACGTGCCGAAAAACCGGCCGTCAGGTTGGATTCTGGCGAAGCAAACCCGCGATTTTACTGCGCCCGGCTTGAACCGGTCAAACCGCCGATGTCAAGCCCGGCCGCACGACCGTCACGCGATCGCGCCCCAATCCAGCACGATCTTGCCGATGTGCTCGCCGCTTTCCATCAGCGCATGCGCCTGGGCGGCGTCGCCGGCAGGCAGCACGCGGTAGATGACCGGCTTGATGCGGCCGTCCGCGAGCAGCGGCCACACGCGCGCCTTCAGCTGGGCGGCGATGCGCGCCTTGAACTCGACCGGACGCGGACGCAGCGTCGAGCCCGTCACCGTCAGGCGGCGGCGCAGGATCTCGCCCAGGTTGATCTCGGCCTTCGCGCCGCCGAGCAGCGCGATCAGCACGATCCGGCCGCCGTCCGCGAGCACGGAGAGTTCGCGCGGCAGGTACGCCGCGCCGACCATGTCGAGGATCACGTCGACGCCGCGGTCGTGCGTCAGCGACTTGACGACCTCGACGAAATCCTCGGTCTTGTAGTTGATCGCACGCTCGGCGCCGAGCGCCTCGCATGCCCGGCATTTGTCCGCCGTGCCGGCCGTCGCGAACACGCGGAAACCGAGCGCATGCGCGATCTGGATGGCCGTCACGCCGATCCCGCTCGAGCCGCCCTGCACCAGCAGCGTTTCCTGCTCGCCGCCCTCGCCCGCGCCGAGCAGCGCACGGTCGAACACGTTGCTCCACACCGTGAAGAACGTTTCGGGTAACGACGCAGCTTCGATGTCGGTCAGGCCGCCGGGCACCGGCAGGCATTGCGGCAGCGGCGCGACCGCATATTCGGCGTAGCCGCCGCCGGCGAGCAGCGCGCAGACGCGGTCGCCCAGCTTCAGCCCGAACGGGTTCAGCGCCGGATCGGAGAGGTCGCCGCCGACGATCTCGCCCGCGACCTCGAGGCCCGGCAGGTCCGACGCACCGGGCGGCGGCGCATACGCGCCCTTGCGCTGGAACACGTCGGGCCGGTTCACGCCCGAAGCCGCCACCTTGATCAGCACCTCGCCGCGCGCCGGTTCGGGGCGCACGCGCTCCGTCAGCTTCAACACGTCGGGGGCACCGAATTCGGTGATTTCAATGGCTTTCATGGTGATGGCTCCAGGCTCGGAATCGGATGGCGAATGAGGCGCCCGCGCGCGGCGCGGATGCTGCGCCGGCGCTGCTGCGCCGCACAACGATGCTACAGAAAAAACGGCCGGCGCGCTCTCGCGCTGCCGGCCGTTCTCACGCGGGTCCGCTTACTGCTGCGGCGGCGTGTCCGACTGCGACGCGGCAGCCGCTTCGTTCAGCAGCGCCTTCGCCGACAGGCGCACGCGACCCTTCTCATCCGTCTGGATCACCTTGACCTTAACCTGCTGACCTTCCTTCAGGTAGTCGTTGATGTCCTTCACGCGCTCGTTGACGATTTCCGAGATGTGCAGCAGGCCATCCTTGCCCGGCAGCAGGTTCACGATCGCGCCGAAATCGAGCAGCTTGAGCACCGTGCCTTCGTACACCTGGCCGACTTCGATCTCGGCCGTGATGTTCTCGATGCGCTTCTTCGCTTCGGCCATGCCTTCGCTGCTCGTGCTCGCGATCGTCACGACGCCGTCGTCCGAAATGTCGATCGTCGTGCCGGTTTCTTCGGTCAGCGCGCGGATCACCGAACCGCCCTTGCCGATCACGTCGCGGATCTTTTCCGGGTTGATCTTGATCGTGATCATGCGCGGCGCGAACTCGGACAGTTGCGTGTTCGCACCCGACACTGCCGACGTCATCTTGCCGAGGATGTGCATGCGACCTTCCTTCGCCTGCGCGAGCGCGACCTGCATGATTTCCTTCGTGATGCCCTGGATCTTGATGTCCATCTGCAGCGCGGTCACGCCGTGCTCGGTGCCGGCCACCTTGAAGTCCATGTCGCCGAGGTGATCTTCGTCGCCGAGGATGTCGGTCAACACCGCGAACTTGTTGCCCTCGAGGATCAGGCCCATCGCGATACCGGCGACGTGCGCCTTCATCGGCACGCCGGCGTCCATCAGCGCGAGGCAGCCGCCGCACACCGACGCCATCGACGACGAACCGTTCGATTCGGTGATTTCCGACACGACGCGGATCGAGTAGCCGAATTCGTCGGCGCTCGGCAGGCACTTGACCAGGGCGCGTTTCGCGAGACGGCCGTGGCCGATTTCACGACGCTTCGGCGAGCCGACGCGGCCCGTTTCGCCCGTCGCGAACGGCGGCATGTTGTAGTGGAGCATGAAGCGTTCGCGGTATTCGCCTTCGAGCGCGTCGATGATCTGCTCGTCGCCCTTCGTGCCGAGCGTCGCGACGACGAGCGCCTGCGTCTCGCCACGCGTGAACAGCGCCGAACCGTGAGTGCGCGGCAGCACGCCGGTGCGGATCTCGATCGGACGCACGGTGCGCGTGTCGCGACCGTCGATGCGCGGCTCGCCGTTCAGGATCTGCGAGCGGACGATCTTCGCTTCGATGTCGAACAGGATGTTGCCGACGGTGGCCTTGTCGGCCGCGACCGTGCCGGCCGCCAGCGCGTCTTCTTCGAGCTTCGCCGAGGTCGCCGCGTAGACTTCCTTCAGCTTCGTCGAGCGCGCCTGCTTGTCGCGCAGCTGGTAAGCGGCGAGCAGATCGCCGTGCGCCAGCTCCGTCACGCGCGCGATCAGCGCTTCGTTCTTCGGGGCCGGCTGCCAGTCCCACTCCGGCTTGCCGCCTTCGCGCACGAGCTCGTGGATCGCGTCGATCGCGATCTGCATCTGTTCGTGGCCGAACACGACCGCGCCCAACATCACGTCTTCCGGCAGCTGGTCGGCTTCCGATTCAACCATCAGCACCGCGCGCTCCGTACCGGCGACGACGAGATCGAGGCTCGACGCCTTGATCTGGTCACGCGTCGGGTTCAGCACGTAGGCGTTGTCGATGTACGCGACGCGCGCGGCACCGACCGGGCCGTTGAACGGCAGGCCCGACACGGCCAGCGCGGCCGACGCGCCGATCAGCGCGGGAATGTCGGCCGGGATGTCCGGGTTCACGGACAGCACGTGGATCACGACCTGCACTTCGTTGTAGAAGCCTTCCGGGAACAGCGGGCGCAGCGGACGATCGATCAGGCGCGACGTCAGCGTCTCATGCTCCGACGGACGGCCTTCGCGACGGAAGAAGCCGCCGGGGATCTTGCCGGCAGAGTAGGTCTTTTCGAGGTAGTCGACGGTCAGCGGGAAGAAATCCTGGCCCGGCTTCGCCGACTTGGCGCCGACGACGGTCGCCAGCACGACGGTGTCTTCCACGTCGACGATGACGGCACCGCTCGCCTGACGGGCGACTTCACCGGTTTCGAGGCGCACCTTGTGCTGGCCCCACTGGAATTCCTTCACGACCTTGTTGAACATGGACATGGTTGCTCCTTTGAACTCATTCGTTTCATTCGCCGCGTGGGCCATCCCGCGCGGCGGCGTCCCGACCGAATCACCCGGAGCAAGGTGTGTTTTTTATGCCATTCCAGCGCGACGCTCGTCGAGCGGCGCGCTGGAATGACACAAATCCCGACCCCGGTATCAGCCGTTCCGGCAGCCCGGCCGCGATGTACCGGACTACCTGCGATGCGTGTGACGCTACGCACCGCGCAAAAACAAAATGCCTGCATCAGCGGACTGACACAGGCATCTTGCTGGCGGCAATCGCCTCGATTACTTACGCAGACCCAGCTTCTCGATCAGCGCGCGGTAACGGTCGGCATCCTTGCCCTTGAGGTAGTCGAGCAGCTTGCGGCGGCGGCTCACCATGCGCAGCAGGCCGCGGCGGCTGTGGTGATCCTTCGCGTGGGTCTTGAAGTGACCCGTCAGTTCGACGATACGTGCGGTCAGCAGTGCGACCTGGACTTCGGGCGAACCCGTGTCGTTGGTACCGCGGGCGAACTGAGCAACGACTTCCGACTTCTTGATATCTGCAACAGACATGTGATTTCCTTGATTTCGACTTTCCAACTGTACACGCGGACACGGAAGAATGGCCGTGCCGTGACTTACAACCGGCGCGCATTGTAGCACAACTACGCGCCGCTCCTACCGCCGCCCGTCACGGGCGCGTCATCGAACACGCGGACGGCAGCGGCGTGCGCTGCGCCGGCACCGCCAGAATCGTCCGGAAGCCGTAGCCCGAGCCCTCGTTGTCGAAGCGAACGCCCGGCGTGCCGGCCTTGTCCATCTCCATCACGTAAAGGGGCTGGATCAGTTGATGATCCTGGGCGCGCATCGTCGACGCATGGAAGCCGTCGTCGAACGACAGCCCTTCCAGCGCGTGGGCCACCGCGACCGGGTCGGCCGAACCGGCCCGCTCCATCGCGGCCGCCAGCATCTCGATCATCAAGCTCATGCGCCGCACCGGATAGTCGTCCTGCGCGGCGGGGAAACGGGTGCGGAACGCACGGTAGAACGCGTCCGACTTCGCGCCGCCCGCGTTCGGGTGCCAGTCGGCGACGGCCACGACCCGTCCGACGCCCGCGTCGCCGAGCGCGGCCGGCGCGCCGAGACTGTTGCCGTAGAACGTGTAGAACTTCGCGTTCAGCCCCTGCTCGCGCGCCGCCTTCACGAGCAGCGTGAGGTCGTTGCCCCAGTTGCCGGTCACGACGGCGTCCGCGCCGCTCGCGCGGATCTTCGCGATATACGGCGAGAAATCCTTGATGCGGCCGATCGGATGGAATTCGTCGCCGGCAATCGTCACGTCGGGGCGCCGCTCGGCCAGCGCCTGCCGCGCGAGCGTGCTGACGTCATGGCCGAAGCTGTAGTCCTGGTTCAGCAGATAGAGCTTGCGCAGCGCGCGGTCGCGCGCCATCACGTCGGCGAGCGCGGCCATCCGCATCCCGGCGTGCGCGTCGAAACGGAAATGCCAGAAACTGCAGCGCGCGCCGGTGAGCGCCGGATCGTCGGCCGAATAATTGAGCAGCAGCATTCGGTTGTCCGGCGTGCGCGCGTTCAGCTTGTCGAGCGCGGTGACCAGCGCGGCCGCCACCGCCGAGCTGTTGCCCTGCGCGACGAAGCCGATGTGCCGGTCGGCCGCCGCGCGCAACTGCACGAGCGCATCTTCCGGGCTGCCCTTGCTGTCGAGCACGACGAGTTCGAGCGGATGCTTGCCGTCGCGCAGCTTCACGCCGCCCGCCGCATCGACCTGCTCGACGCCGAACCGCAGGTTGCGCTCGACTGCCGCGCCCGCATTCGCGAACGGGCCCGACATCCCTTCGATCAAGGCGATCCGCACCGGCTCGCCCGCCGCCTGCGCGCACGACGCCAGCATCCATCCGGCGCTCCACGCGAGCGCCCATCGCTTCCATGATTGCATCCGTTACCTGCCGCTGAATCTGTCCGGGGAAAGCGCGGATCATAGGCCGCCCGCGCCGCCGCCCGCAAGCATCGCGCGACGCGGCGCCGGCCGGCGATCCGCACCGATTTTTGCGCGCGCGTGCGCGGGCACGCGCGGTCCGTGATACAACTGAACGGTTAGCGAGTTCTGGAGAAACCCATGCGCATTCGCATTCCCATGCGCCTGCCGGTGCTGATCGCCTGCGCGGCGACGCTCGTCGCCGGCTGCGCCCAACCGTGGCAGCAATACCAGGCCGGCCAGGACGAGTCGGCGATCGTCGCGCGCATGGGCCCGCCGCGCGAGATCTACGACCTCCCCGGCGGCGGCAAGCGGATGATGTGGCCGACCCAGCCGATGGGCGAGATCACGATCGCGGCCGACATCGACGCGGCCCATCGGATCGTCAACGTGCGCCAGGTGCTGCAGCCGAGCGAGTTCTATCGTGCGGAAATCGGCAAGTGGACCAAGACCGACGTGCTCGTCAACTTCGGCCGCCCGGTCGAAACCTCGTACTTCCCGCTGATGAAGCGCGAGGTGTGGACGTACCGGTATCTCGAGGACAACGTCTGGTACATGATGTACAGCTTCTATTTCGATCCGCAGGGCATCCTGCGCACGACGCAGAAAACCCCCGATCCGCTGCACGACCCCGATCGTCGTAATCTGTTCTGAGCTTCGATTGCGCATTTTCGCGCAATTTTCACAATGGCCATTTACGTATCGATGCGTAAATGGCCATTTCGTTTTTTCCGCCCTGGTTCATTAATCGCGATTCCTCCGCGGTAATGCTTTCCGATGCCACAACGCTCGCGTGGCGACATGCCGAATCGCTTGTGGCGCAATGCCAGCAGCCCCGCGCATGGACTATCCGTTCCGTGCGTTGAATTGGTGCAATTGATGCACCTTGCCGAATCGAGTTGAAACAATTTGTATCAATGACCCCTGGCACTAGGGCGTACCCCTAATATCGGTCGAATCAAACCTTTCAATTTAGAAAGCATCTGACCGCTCACGTTTTGTGCGGTGTCTATTCGTTTCTGTCGAAAAGGAGTCCTCATGAACCGCCCGAAGAGCATGCTGGTTGCCAACATCGCCTGGGCCCGCGAGACGCGCGAACACACGCCCGGCTTCTTCGATACGCTCGCGCGCGGTCAGAATCCGCGCGTGCTGTGGATCGGCTGCTCCGACAGCCGCGTGCCCGCCGAAACTATCACGCACAGCGTGCCCGGCGAGTTGTTCGTCCATCGCAACATCGCGAACCTGTTCCATCCCGACGACGACAATTCCGCGAGCGTGCTCGAGTACGCCGTGCGCGTGCTGAAGGTCGACCATGTGATCGTCTGCGGTCACTACGGTTGCGGCGGCGTGCGCGCGTCGCTGCTGCCGCCGCCGGCCGACCTGCCGCACGTGGCGCGGCGCATCGCTCCGCTCTGCGCGCTCGCACGACGCCATCGCGACACGCTCGGCGGCCTCGACGAAACGGCTGCCGCCGATCGTCTGGCCGAATTGAACGTCCTCGAACAGGTGCGGCTGCTGCGCGCGTCGCCGATCGTGCGCGGCCGCGAGCGCCCGCCGCTCGTGCACGGCTGGATCTTTTCGCTCGCCGACGGCCGCCTGAAGGAGCTCGACTCCGGCTATACGGCGCCCGAGCCAGCCGAATCCGACCTCGAGCACGCCGCCACGGCCGCGGCAGTCGGCTGATCCGCGCCTTCTTCCACGCCAATGACATCGCCCTCATCATGAAACTGAACGAGCATCTATCCACCCTGCCGCGCGACATGGTCGCCGGCATCGTCGTGTTCCTCGTCGCGCTGCCGCTTTGCCTCGGTATCGCGAATGCATCCGGCGTCGAGCCGTTCGCCGGGCTCGTGTCCGGCATCGTCGGCGGGATCGTCGTCGCGCTGCTCAGCGGCTCGTCGCTGTCGGTGAGCGGCCCCGCGGCCGGCCTCGTCGTGATCGTCGTCGAAGGCATCGCGCAGCTCGGCAGCTTCTCCGCGTTCCTGCTCGCCGTACTGCTGTCCGGCGTGCTGCAGTTCGGCTTCGGCATGCTGCGCGCCGGCCGCTTCGCCGCTTACGTCCCGTCGCCCGTGATCAAGGGCATGCTCGCCGCGATCGGCATCCTGCTGATCGTCAAACAGATTCCGTATGCGCTCGGCATCGGCGGCGCAGGCTCACCATCGCTTGCCTCGTGGATGGCGCTGCCGACCGCGTGGGCGGCAACCGCCATCGCGATCGCGTCGCTCGCGCTGCTGCTCGCCTGGGACACGCCCGCGCTGCGCCGCTTCGCATGGGTGCGCTCGGTGCCCGCGCCGCTCGCGGTCGTCGTGCTCGGCATCGGCGCGACGCTCGTGCTCGGCGCGCTGGCGCCATCGGCCGCGCCGGGCGCCGCGCATCGCGTGACGCTTCCGGAATTCGACTCGTTGGCGGCACTCGCGGCATCGCTCAAGCACGCGGAGCTCGGCTCGAACTTCGCGCAACTGGTCAATCCGGACGTGTGGCGCGTCGCGATCACGCTGGCGGTCGTCGCGAGCCTCGAGACGCTGCTGTGCCTCGAAGCGGTCGAGCAGATCGATCCGAAGCGGCGGCCGGCGCAGCCGGACCGCGAGTTGAAGGCGCAGGGCGTCGGCAACCTCGTCGCGGGCGCGTTCGGCGGCCTGCCGATCACGTCGGTGATCGTGCGCAGCTCGGCCAACGTCAACGCCGGCGCGCAAAGCCGGATGTCGGCGATCGTGCACGGCATCCTGCTGCTCGCCAGCGTGTTCGCGCTCACCGGCCTGATCAACCTGATCCCGCTCGCGAGCCTCGCCGCGATCCTGATCCATACGGGCATCAAGCTCGCGAAACCCGCGCTGTTCCGCTCGGTGATGAACCAGGGCCCCGCGGCGTTCGTGCCGTTCGCCGCGACGATCGCGGGCGTGCTGGCCGTCGACCTGCTGTTCGGCATCGCGCTCGGCCTCGCCTGCAGCGTGCTGGCCGTCGCGGTCGCGAACCTGAAGAGCCCCGTCACGCTCGCGCAGCACGACGACCACTTCCTGCTGTCGTTCCGCAAGGACGTGTCGTTCCTCGGCAAGGTGCAGGTCAAGCATCACCTGCGCCACATCCCCGATCGGGCTGCCGTGATCATCGACGCGACGCGCGCCGACTACATCGATCACGACGTGCTCGAACTGCTCGACGCGTTCATCGCCGAGGCGCCGCGGCGCGCGATCACGGTCGAGTTCCGGCGCCGCAAGCCGGCCGCCGCCGCGGCTGCCCGCCGCTGGTCGTGGCGTGCGCCGGCCGCCGAATGACCGGCCCATGAAAAATGCCCCGTGCGGCGTATGGCCGCACGGGGCATTTCAGGTGTTACCGGCGCGCGACGCTTACGCGCGTTGCGGGTTGAGCTTGTCGTCCTTCGAGTGCAGCTTGTTCAACGCGGCGATGTACGCCTTCGCGGAAGCCGCGACGATGTCCGGGTCGGTGCCGACGCCGTTCACGATGCGCCCGTTCTTCGACAGCCGCACCGTCACTTCGCCCTGCGCCTGCGTGCCGGTCGTGATCGCATTCACCGAATAGAGCAGCAGCTCGGAACCGCTGCCGACCTCGCCCTCGATCGCGTTGAACGTCGCATCGACCGGGCCGTTGCCGCGCGCCTCGCCGGTCACCTCGCTGCCTTCGACCGCGAACACGACCTTCGCCTGCGGCTGCTCGCCGGTTTCCGAATGCTGCGACAGCGACACGAACTTGAAGTGCTCCTGCTCCTGCGCGAGCGCCGATTCTTCGGAGACGATCGCGATGATGTCCTCGTCGAAGATCTCGGCCTTGCGGTCGGCGAGATCCTTGAAGCGCATGAACGCGGCGTTCAGTTCGGCTTCGCTGTCGAGCGACACGCCGAGTTCCTGCAGCCGCTGCTTGAACGCGTTGCGGCCCGACAGCTTGCCGAGCACGATCTTGTTCGCGGTCCAGCCCACGTCTTCCGCGCGCATGATTTCGTAGGTGTCGCGCGCCTTCAGCACGCCGTCCTGGTGGATGCCCGATGCGTGCGCGAACGCGTTCGCCCCGACCACGGCCTTGTTCGGCTGCACGACGAAACCGGTGATCTGCGACACGAGCTTCGAGGTCGGCACGATCTGCGTCGTGTCGATGCCGACGTCGAGGCCGAAGTAGTCCTTGCGCGTCTTCACGGCCATCACGATTTCTTCGAGCGACGTATTGCCCGCGCGCTCGCCGAGACCGTTGATCGTGCATTCGACCTGACGCGCCCCACCGATCTTCACGCCCGCGAGCGAGTTCGCGACCGCCATCCCGAGGTCGTTGTGGCAATGCACGGAGAAGATCGCCTTGTCCGAATTCGGAATGCGTTCGCGCAGCGTCTTCACCAGGTTGCCGTAAAGCTCCGGCACGCCGTAGCCGACCGTATCGGCGATGTTGATCGTCGTCGCGCCTTCGGCGATCACCGCTTCCAGCACGCGGCACAGGAAGTCGAGATCCGAGCGGCTGCCGTCTTCCGGCGAGAACTCGACGTTGTCGGTGAACTTGCGTGCAAAGCGCACCGCGAGCCGCGCCTGCTCGAACACCTGGTCCGGCGTCATGCGCAGCTTCTTTTCCATGTGCAGCGGCGACGTCGCGATGAACGTGTGGATCCGCGCGCTGTTGGCCGGCTTCAGTGCATCGGCTGCGCGCTGGATGTCCTTGTCGTTGGCGCGCGCGAGCGAGCAGATCGTGCTGTCCTTCACGAGCCCGGCGATCGTGTGGATCGCGTCGAAGTCGCCGTTCGAGCTGGCCGCGAAACCGGCCTCGATCACGTCGACCTTCATCCGCTCGAGGTGCTTCGCGATGCGGATTTTCTCCTCCTTCGTCATCGACGCGCCGGGCGATTGTTCACCGTCACGCAACGTCGTATCGAAAATGATCAGCTTGTCTGTCATGGGGGGCTCCAGGGCTCTTTATGCGGGAATCAAACGTAATGAGATCGCGCCACCGCTGGCGACGCTCAACAACAGACGAAGCTTGACGGGGGGCGAGAACGGTCAGCGCGGCAGGCGCGCCAAAGCTAGCGCGCGTAGCGGCGCACCGGCTAGAAGGAGGGAGAGGCGGGAAAATGCGGTCATGCCGACGACTATAGCGACAATCCGCCGGGTGTGCAATCCGCCCGCACCCGGGATGCGCGGGCGCGCAGCAGGATAAGGGACAAATGAAAACGGCGGCCTCATGGCCGCCGTCGTTCCGTGGTTCGGTGCAGATGTGCGTCAGTGCTCGCGCTGCGACGAGCGCGCCGGGTTGGCACGGCCGCGCACGGCCATGTACGCCCAGAACACGTAGCCGGACAGCCCGTACAGCACGAACAGGCAGAACAGCATCAGCGGCGGATCGGACGACACCAGCACGAACGCCACCACCACCAAGAGGATCGCCGCGAACGGCACGCGATGCCGCACGTCGAGCGCCTTGCCGCTGTAGAATGGCGCGTTCGACACCATCGTCACGCCCGCGTAGATCGTCAGCACGAACGCGACCCACGGCAGCCAGCCGAGCTTCATCGGCACGCGGTTGTCGGTGGCGAGCCACACGAAGCCGGCGATCAGCGCGGCGGCGGCCGGGCTCGGCAGCCCCTGGAAGAAGCGCTTGTCGACGACGCCAATGTTGGTGTTGAAGCGCGCGAGCCGCAGCGCCGCGCCCGAGCAGTAGACGAAGGCGGCAAGCCAGCCCCAGCGGCCGAGATCCTTCAGCACCCATTCGTACATCACGAGCGCGGGCGCCACGCCGAACGACACCATGTCGGACAGGCTGTCGAACTGTTCGCCGAACGCGCTCTGCGTATGCGTCATCCGCGCGACGCGCCCGTCCATCCCGTCGAGCACCATCGCGACGAAGATGGCGATCGCGGCGATCTCGAAGCGCACGTTCATCGCCTGCACGACCGCGAAGAAGCCGCAGAACAGCGCAGCGGTCGTGAACGCGTTCGGCAGCAGATAGATGCCGCGCGTCTTCAGGAACCGCTGGCGCGCGGCGCGGCGACTTTCGCTCGGCACCGGATCCGATGCCATCACCTTGTTGCGGCGAAACGGGCGCGGCGTCTGGCTGGTGCCGTTGCGCGGCCGGCGCGGTTTGAATGCGGCCATCGTGCGTCCCGCCGTTTACTGTTCAAGTTCGGCGAGGATCGTCGACGATGCGTACACCTTCTCGCCGATCGACACCTTCGCGCGGCTGCCGAGCGGCAGATAGACGTCCACGCGCGAACCGAAGCGGATGAAACCGTAACGCTGACCGCGCGACAGCGGCTCGCCCGCGCGCACGTAGCAGAGGATCCGGCGCGCGATCAGGCCGGCGATCTGCACGGCGGTGACAGTCTTGCCGCTCGCCGTCTGGATCACGACCGCGTTGCGCTCGTTCTCGGTCGACGCCTTGTCGATCGCCGCGTTCAGGAACGCGCCCGGGAAGTACTCGACCTTCGAGATCGCACCGTCGACCGGCGAGCGCTGCGAATGGACGTTGAAGACATTCATGAACACGCTGATCTTCAGCGCTTCGCGGTTCGCATACGGATCGTGCGAGGTCTCGACCGCGACGATACGGCCGTCCGCCGGGCACAGCACCGCGTTCGGCTGCGCCGGAATCGGGCGCTGCGGATCACGGAAGAACTGGACCACGAAGACGAGCAGCAGCCAGAACGGCCATGCGAAGCCGAAGCCCCCGATGGCGTGGATCAACAACGCGATGACGGCTGCAATCGCGATGAACGGCCAGCCTTCGCGCGCGATGATCGGATGAGGATAGTTCATGGGTTCGTTCGGTGTTCGGTGAATTGCAAAGCCCGTAGGATAGCAAAAGCCGCCCGGGGCACCGTTGCCTTCGGGCGGCTTTTTGCTACCGACCCTCCACTCGGAGGGCCGGAACAGCTCGCGGAGCTTAGTTCTTCGTCTGGTCGACGAGCTTGTTCTTCGCGATCCACGGCATCATCGCGCGCAGCTTCGCACCAACCTGCTCGATCTGGTGCTCGGCCGTCAGGCGGCGGCGCGATTGCAGCGTCGGTGCGCCGGCCTTGTTTTCGAGGATGAAGCTCTTCGCGTACTCGCCCGTCTGGATGTCGGTCAGGCACTGCTTCATCGCCTTCTTCGTCTCTTCGGTGACGACGCGCGGGCCCGTCACGTACTCGCCGTACTCGGCGTTGTTCGAGATCGAGTAGTTCATGTTCGCGATGCCGCCTTCGTAGATCAGGTCGACGATCAGCTTCAGCTCGTGCAGGCATTCGAAGTACGCCATTTCCGGCGCGTAGCCGGCTTCCACCAGCGTCTCGAAACCAGCCTTGATCAGCTCGACGGTACCGCCGCACAGCACGGCCTGCTCGCCGAACAGGTCGGTTTCGGTTTCTTCGCGGAAGTTCGTTTCGATGATGCCGGCACGGCCGCCGCCGTTCGCCGCCGCATACGACAGCGCGATGTCGCGTGCTGCGCCCGACTTGTTCTGCGCGACCGCGATCAGGTGCGGCACGCCGCCGCCTTGCGAGTACGTGCCGCGCACGGTGTGGCCCGGTGCCTTCGGCGCGATCATGATCACGTCGAGGTCGGCGCGCGGGATCACCTGGCCGTAGTGGACGTTGAAGCCGTGTGCGAATGCCAGCGCCGCGCCTTGCTTGATGTTCGCGTGGACTTCCTTCGCGTACACGTCGGCGATCTGCTCGTCGGGCAGCAGCATCATCACGACGTCAGCGCCCTTCACCGCTTCGGCGACTTCCTTGACCGACAGGCCGGCGTTCTCGGCCTTGCTCCACGACGCGCCGCCCTTGCGCAGGCCGACCGTCACGTTTACGCCGCTGTCCTTCAGGTTCAGCGCGTGCGCATGGCCTTGCGAGCCGTAGCCGATGATCGTGACTTGCTTGCCCTTGATGAGGGAGAGGTCGGCGTCTTTGTCGTAGAAAACGTTCATGATGGTTCCTTCGCTAATTCAAAAATTCAACAATTCGTTCGGATTGGATACTGCGAGCCGGGACATGACGGCGCACCCGGCGTGCTGGTTGCCACCTGGTCGGCATCACACCTTCAGGATGCGCTCGCCGCGTCCGATGCCGGAGCTGCCGGTGCGCACGGTCTCGAGGATCGCGCTCGCGTCCAGCCCCTGGATGAATGCGTCGAGCTTGTCGCTCGCGCCCGTCAATTCGATCGTGTAGGTCTTTTCGGTCACGTCGATGATGCGGCCGCGGAAAATATCCGACATCCGCTTCATTTCTTCGCGCTCCTTGCCCACTGCACGTACCTTGATCAGCATCAGCTCGCGTTCGATGTGGGCACCGTCGGTCAGGTCCACCACTTTCACCACCTCGATCAGGCGGTTCAGATGCTTCGTGATCTGTTCGATCACGTCGTCCGAGCCAATGGAAACGATGGTCAGCCGCGACAGCGATTGGTCTTCGGTCGGCGCCACCGTCAAGGTTTCGATGTTGTAGCCGCGTGCGGAAAACAGACCGACCACGCGCGACAGCGCGCCCGGTTCGTTTTCCAGCAGGACGGAAATGATGTGTCTCATGTTCGCTTCTTCCAGAATGTGTCCGTGTCGATTCACTCGCGCCGCGCGCCGCCCGGTGCCGCGCCGCCCTTCGTGAAGGCGGCCGCTCCGGACCAAGCGCGCGTCGCGCCGTTACAGGTCTTCCGAGCCGAGCAGCATCTCGGTGATGCCCTTGCCGGCCTGTACCATCGGCCAGACGTTTTCGGTCGGATCGGTCTGGAAGTCGAGAAACACGGTGCGGTCCTTCAGGCGCAGCGCCTCCTTCAGCGCCGGCTCCACATCCGAAGTCTTTTCGATCCGCATGCCGACATGGCCGTACGCCTCGGCGAGCTTCACGAAGTCGGGCAGCGCATCCATGTACGAATGCGAATAGCGCTTGCTGTATTCGATCTGCTGCCACTGGCGGACCATGCCGAGATAGCGGTTGTTCAGCGAAATGATCTTCACGGGCGTGTCGTACTGCAGGCAGGTCGACAGTTCCTGGATGCACATCTGGATCGAGCCTTCGCCCGTGATGCACAGCACGTCGTCGTCCGGGTGCGCCATCTTGACGCCCATCGCTGCCGGCAGGCCGAAGCCCATCGTGCCGAGGCCGCCGGAGTTGATCCAGCGACGCGGCTTGTTGAAACGGTAGAACTGCGCGGCCCACATCTGGTGCTGGCCGACGTCCGAGCACACGAACGCGTTGCCGTCCGTCAGCTCCCACGCCTTCTCCACCACGTACTGCGGCTTGATGATCTCGCTTTCGCGGTCGAACTTCAGGCAGTTCTTGCCGCGCCAGCCTTCGATGTCCTTCCACCACTGCGCGAGCGCTTCGGTGTCGGGGCCATGCTCGGCCGTCTGCAGCTGCTCGATCAGCTCCTTCAGCACTTCCTTCACGTCGCCGACGATCGGAATGTCGACCTTCACGCGCTTGGAAATGGACGACGGATCGATGTCGATGTGGATGATCTTGCGCGGACGCGACGCGAAGTGCGCCGGGTCGCCGATCACGCGGTCGTCGAAGCGCGCACCGATCGCGATCAGCACGTCGCAGTGCTGCATCGCCATGTTCGCTTCGTACGTGCCGTGCATGCCGAGCATGCCGAGGAATTTCTTGTCCGACGCGCGATAACCGCCGAGGCCCATCAGCGTGTTCGTGACCGGGTAGCCGAGCAGGTCGGCGAACTGGTTCAGCTCGCGCGACGCATCGGCGAGGATGATGCCGCCGCCCGTGTAGATATACGGACGCTTCGCGGACAGCAGCAGCGACACGGCCTTGCGGATCTGGCCCGAATGCCCCTTCGTGACCGGGTTGTACGAGCGCAGCGACACGCTCTTGACCGGCTCGTACGGGCACGGCGTCTTGGAGATGTCTTTCGGGATGTCGATCAGCACGGGGCCCGGACGGCCGGTGCGGGCGATGTAGAACGCCTTCTTGACCGTCTCGGCGAGGTCGCGCACGTCCTTCACGAGGAAGTTGTGCTTCACGCACGGACGCGTGATGCCGACCGTATCGCACTCCTGGAACGCGTCCTGACCGATCGCGGCAGTCGGCACCTGGCCGCTGATCACGACCATCGGGATCGAATCCATGTAGGCCGTCGCGATGCCGGTCACCGCATTGGTGACGCCGGGGCCGGACGTGACGAGACAGACGCCGACGTTGCCGGTGGAACGCGCATACGCATCGGCTGCGTGCACGGCCGCCTGTTCGTGGCGCACCAGCACGTGCTGAATCTTGTCCTGCTTGTAGAGCTCGTCGTAGATGTAGAGTACCGAGCCGCCGGGATAACCCCAGATGAATTCGACCTTTTCGTCGGCCAGTGCCTTCATGAGCACGGTGGCGCCGATGGAGTCGCTATCGGGAGGGGAAAGGGGTTCCGACGTGGAGAATTCCGCGCTGGGCATGTTCATTTTGACCTTTCGAATTTTCGGCAAAAAATTGATCGGGTGCTCTCTGCCGGGCTTGTGGCTCGGGTTCAAGCGGCGCGTCTAGTTTGAAGGGCGGGCTTCATGGGCCAGCCTCAAATGAGACCATCACTTCATGTTGCGAATCGCTGACGATATCCGGTCGCGAAAGGGTCGTCAAGCAAAATATCCCGCGCCGCATCATTGCCGCGGCCGCCCGCCCCATGCCCGGTGCTCGCGCGCAACGTGCCGCGCCGCAACCGGTGCCAAGCCGCGCGAAAATTTGTTAGCATCCGCGGGTTTTACGAAATTTTTCGACCTTTCACACGCCGCAGTCCGCAGCGCATACCTTTACGGAATGGCATCAGACAAGGAACTCGCCGACTTTCTGGCGGGCGTCGAAAGGCGCGCGTTCAAGCAGGCTGCGTACGCCGTGCGCGACGACGATGCGTCGCTCGACATCGTGCAGGACGCGATGATCAAGCTGGCGGAGAAATACGGCGACCGGCCGGCGGCCGAGCTGCCGCTGCTGTTCCAGCGGATCCTGCAGAACGCGATCCACGACTGGTTCCGCCGTCAGAAAGTCCGCAATACGTGGGTCACGCTGTTCTCGTCGCTCAACAGCGGCGACGACGAAGACTTCGATCCGCTGGAAACGCTCGAATCCGCGGATGACAATGCAGGAGTCGAAAGCACCGAGCACCGCCTCGAGCGCGAGCAGGTCCTGGCCCTCATCGACGAGGAAATCCAGAAACTCCCGACGCGTCAACGGGAAGCGTTCCTGATGCGTTATTGGGAAGATATGGATGTCGCCGAGACTGCCGCCGCAATGGGGTGCTCCGAAGGCAGCGTCAAGACGCACTGCTCGCGAGCCACCCACACGCTGGCGCACGCGCTCAAGGCCAAAGGAATCACGCTATGAGCTCCGCCCCCGTAAATCGAGAACACGAATTCGCGCTGAAGGTTCGCCGCGCGCTGGACGAACGTGCCGCGGCGCTGCCTGCCGCGACCACCGATCGCCTGGCCGCCGCGCGCCGCGCCGCGCTCGCGCGCAAGAAGCCGGAAGCGGCCAGCGCGCCGGTGTTCGTGCCGGCCTTCGCCGGTGCGGCCGGTGCCTACGGCACGCCGCCCGCGAGCCGCCCGCGCGCGTCGTTCGCGCGCCGGCTGCTGCGCGCGTGGCCGCTCGCCCTGCTGCTCGCGGGACTCGTCGGCATTGCTTACTGGGAAGACATGCAGCGCACCGCCGAACTCGCCGACATCGACGCGGCGATGCTCAGCGACGACCTGCCGCTCAACGCGTATCTCGATCACGGGTTCAACGCGTATCTTTCGCGCGCACGCTAACAGACAATAAACGAGGGGATCGCACGGGTGAGTCAGAAACGCGGCCTGGCCGTATTTTTCGGATGCGTGATCGCGATCGCCGTTTCGTACGTCGCCACCTACTCCCGATTCAACCCGCCGCCCGCGGCGGTCTCGCCCGCGGCCACCAGTGCGCCCGCGCCGACCTCCTCCGCCGTCGGGCTGACCGCCGATCTCGCGCCACTTCCGCTTCCGCTGCCGGCCGCCAACGGCCCGCTGTCGTGGGCGCGCCTGAGCGCGGCCCAGCGCGCGGCGCTCGCGCCGTTTGCCGATCAGTGGGACGGCTTCAGCGACGCTCGCAAGCGAAAATGGCTGAGGATCGCGTCACGTTTCGCGAAGTTGACACCCGAAGCGCAGAAACAGCTGCAGGAGCGAATGGCCGAATGGGCGCACATGACGCCCGAGCAGCGACGCGTCGCGCGCGAGAACTATCAGAGCGCGAAGGAACTGTCCGCGCAGGCGCGCGAACGCGCGTGGAAAGCCTATCAGCAATTGCCCGAGGAACAGAAGGAGCGGCTCGCCGCGACCGAACGCCGGCGCCGGCCGAGCGTCGTCAGCGCGCCGCCGACCGGCGCGGACCGCGACGTGCGCCGCCTCGTGCATGCGCGCGAGCATCCGGCCAGCAACCCGGCCGCCGCGGTACCCGCTTCGGCCGGCGCGGGCATGCCGCCCGCCGCCTCGGCCACCTCCGGCGCACCGCCGGCCGCCACGCCGGTGTCGCCCGTCGACGCCCCGTCACTGTTCAAGGGTTCCTGAACTGCCGTGGCGAGCGCTCCCGCAGCCACCCAAGACTCGAGCGACGCCGTGCCGTCCGTGCGCCGGCGCCTCGCCGCGATGCTGTATGAAGCCGTCCTGCTGTTCGGCGTGGTGTTCTTCGCCGCGCTCGCCTTCAGCGTCGTGCTGCAACAGCGCAACGGCCTCGTCCATCACAACCTGCTCGCCGCGTGGATCGCGCTCGTGGTCGGCGCGTACTTCCTGTGGTTCTGGACCCACGGCGGTCAGACGTTGCCGATGAAGACCTGGCGGCTGCGGCTCGAATCGTCGAACGGCCAGCCGCTGACCGCCGGTCACGCGCTCGTGCGCTATGCGCTCGCCTGGCTGTGGTTCCTGCCGCCGCTCGCGCTGCATCCGTTGCTCGGCCTGTCGGTGCCCGTCACCCTCGCGCTCGCGGCCGCGTGGATCGCGGCCTGGGCCGGCGCGGCCCGTCTGCACGCCGGGCGGCAGTTTCCGCACGATCGACTCGCGCGCACGCGCGTCGTCGCGGTTTCGCGTTGATGCGCTGAGCTGCTCGGGCCGCTTCCTCGGCCTGCTTTGCTTCCCCGCTGCTCCGTCGCCGCTAGCGGCCGGCTTCACATTCCCCTGACGAAACCGCACGCGGTCTCCGCAAACGCCCGGCCGTCCCGCCACCCGCGAGCCAGCACCCCAAACCCGGGCGCCCAATCACGCAACACCACCCCACCCCCGACTAAACAAGCAATCACGACAGTAATAAGAACGTCTCGTGACTGTCATGGCATGGTCACGCCCGCGTGGCGCAATGCCGGTAATGTCAACCGGCGCGAGTCATGCATGGGCCAGAAAACGTCCGCGACCTCACTGTTCCGTCAACCGATCGGCGCCCGCGCCGCCACCGCCTTCCTGTCCGGCGCCGCCGCGGCCGGCGCGCTGTCGCCGCATGAGCCGCCCGCTGCGCACGCGACGCAGCACGACGATTCCGAATCGTCGATGCATCGCTACCGCACGATCTGGCTGTCGGACATCCACCTCGGCTCGAGCGGCTGCCAGGCGCCGTACCTGCTCGACTTCCTGCGCCACAACGATTCGGAATACCTGTACCTGGTCGGCGACATCATCGACGGCTGGCAACTGAAGAAGGGCTGGTACTGGCCGCAGGCGCACAACGACGTCGTGCAGAAGATCCTGCGCAAGGCGCGCAAGGGCACGCAGGTCGTCTACATCCCCGGCAATCACGACGAAGGCGCGCGGCAGTTCTGCGATCTCGCGTTCGGCGACATCCAGGTGCGCGGCGAAGCGTTCCACACGACGCTCGCAGGCAAACGTTTGTGGATCGTGCACGGCGACCTGTTCGACGGCGTGATCCAGCACGCGAAGTGGCTCGCGTACCTCGGCGACACGCTGTACACGCTGATCCTCGTGCTGAACCGGTGGTTCAACCGGATCCGCAGCCGGCTCGGCTTCCAATACTGGTCGCTGTCGCAGTACCTGAAGCACCAGGTGAAGAACGCCGTCAATTTCATCTCGAAGTTCGAGAACGTGATGACCGACGAAGCGCGCCGCCGCGGCTGCGACGGCGTCGTGTGCGGACACATCCACAAGGCCGAAATCCGCGACATCGACGGCGTCCTGTACTGCAACGACGGCGACTGGGTCGAAAGCCTGTCCGCGCTCGTCGAGACGACGGAAGGTGAACTGAAGGTCGTCTACTGGACGGCGATGCGCGCCGCACCGTCCGCAGCCCCGTCGCGCAAGGCCAAGGCGGCCGCCTGACACAACCCAACTTACAGGACACAGCCGCGATGAAGATCATGCTCGTCACCGACGCGTGGGAACCGCAGGTCAACGGCGTCGTACGCACGCTCAAGAGCACGTCGCGCGAGCTCGCCGCGCTCGGCCATCGGGTCGAGATGCTGACGCCGCTCGAATTCCGTACGGTGCCCTGTCCGACCTACCCGGAGATCCGTCTGTCGATCCTGCCGTACCGCAAGCTGCGCGCGCGGATCGACGCGTTCGCGCCCGATGCGCTGCACATCGCGACCGAAGGCCCGCTCGGTCTCGCCGCGCGCCGCTACGCGCGCGCGCGCAAGCTGCCGTTCACGACCGCGTATCACACGCGCTTTCCCGAATACGTGCAGGCGCGCTTCGGCATCCCGCTGGCGGCGACCTACCGCTTCCTCCATTGGTTCCACGCGCCGTCGCGCGCGGTGATGGCGCCGACACCGGTCGTGAAGCAGGATCTCGAGAAGTTCGGCTTCACGAACGTCGTGCTGTGGACCCGCGGCGTCGACCTCGACATCTTCCGGCCGATGGACTCGAAGGTGCTCAACACGGCGCGGCCGATCTTCCTGTACGTCGGGCGCGTCGCGATCGAGAAGAACGTCGAGGCGTTCCTGCGTCTCGATCTGCCGGGCTCGAAGTGGGTCGCGGGCGAAGGCCCGGCGCTCGCGGAGCTGAAATCGCGCTACCCGGAAGCGAACTATCTCGGCGTCCTGTCGCAAGCCGAGCTCGCGAAGGTGTATGCTGCGGCCGACGTGTTCGTGTTCCCGAGTCGCACCGACACGTTCGGCCTCGTGCTGCTCGAGGCGCTCGCGTGCGGCACGCCGGTTGCCGCGTACCCCGTCACCGGCCCGATCGACGTGCTCGGCGGCGGCAATGCGGGCGCGATGCACGAGGACCTGCAGGAAGCCTGCCTCGAGGCGCTGAAGATCGAACGCGACACCGCGCGCGCGTGGGCCGAGCGCTTCTCGTGGCGCGCGGCGTCCGAGCAGTTCGCGTCGCATCTGCAGCCGCTGCCGAAGACTGCGTACTCGCCCGCCGAAGGTGCTGCCATTTGAAACGAGACCTGAACGACCACACCTCACCGACTGCCGCAACGGCACCCACGCATCGCCCGTTCGACGAAGAAGAGCCGCACGCCGACACCGACGCGCACGCGTCCGAGCCGCTCGGCCCCGACGACGGCCTCGCGCCGCTGCCGCCGAACCCGTACAAGCGCCATCGCGGCATCACGCGCGCGTGGTACGCGCTGCGCCATTCGCTGAACGGGCTGCGCGTCGCGATCCGCGAGGAAAGCGCGTTCCGGCAGGAGCTCACGCTCGCCGCGGTAATGCTGCCGGCCGGCGCGTTCGCGCCGGTGCCGGCCGCATCGCGCGCGCTGCTGATCGCGTCGGTGCTGCTGGTGCTGATCGTCGAACTGCTGAATTCGAGCGTCGAGGCCGCGATCGACCGCATCTCGCTCGAGCGCCACGAGCTGTCCAAACGCGCCAAGGACTTCGGCAGTGCGGCCGTGACGATCGCGCTGTTCGCCTGCGTGACGACCTGGGGCTTCGTGCTGGGGCCGGTGGTGGCGGGCTGGCTGGGCTTCTAGCCGAACACGCCGGCGCGCCGGTGCGGCGGCGCACCATGCGTCGCGCGCATTGCGATGACGAAATGCGCGCGACGCGGGGAAACAGCGGTTTATAATCGTCCGCCAGACTTAGAACAGCAACCCGCGCCGGACGAATCTCGCAGCATCGATTGCAGCGCCCGCCAGTCCGGCATACAAAGGGCCGGACGACATGGAAGCGAAACCTCCCCGCCGCACCCGCGAACGGATTCTCGAGTTGTCGTTGAAACTCTTCAACGAGATCGGCGAGCCGAACGTCACGACCACGACGATCGCCGAGGAAATGGAAATCAGTCCAGGCAACCTGTACTACCATTTCCGCAACAAGGACGACATCATCAACAGCATCTTCGCGCAGTTCGAGCAGCAGATCGAACGGCGGCTGCGCTTTCCCGAAGATCACCGTCCCACCATCGACGAGACCTGGTCGTACCTGCAGTACATGGCCGATTTCATGTGGACCTACCGGTTCCTGTATCGCGACCTCAACGACCTGCTCGCGCGCAATCGCACGCTCGAAACCCACTTCAAGCAGATCATCAGCCACAAGGTGCGCTTCGCGCACGACATGTGCGAGCTGCTCGTGTCCGACGCCGAGATGGTCGCGACGCCTGCCGAAATCGAAGTCATCGCCACCAACATGGCCGTGATCTCGACGTACTGGCTGTCGTATCAGTACGTGATGCATCCGCGCAAGTACAACGACCAGGACGCGATCCGCGAAGAGCTGCACCAGGTCAGCATGCACGTGATCTCGATCATGGCCCCGTACCTGCGCGGCCGCTCGCGTCAGCTGTTCGACGATCTGGTGTCCGGCAAGCTGCCCAAGCGCGAGTTCACCGACTACCTGCCGCCGCGCGACGGGTCGCCGCGCGCCGCCGGCAGCAGCGCCGCCGCCGCCACGAAGCCGGCCGCGAAGGACGTGAAGCAATGAAGGCTGTCTGCGTGTATTGCGGCTCGTCGTCCGGCGTGCGGCCCGTCTATGCGGACGCCGCGCGCGCGTTCGGCCGTGCGCTCGTCGCGGCGGACCTCACGCTCGTCTACGGCGGCGGGCGCGTCGGCCTGATGGGCACGATCGCCGACGAAGTGATGGCGGCCGGCGGCCGTGCGGTCGGCGTGATTCCCGAACTGCTGGTCGACAAGGAAGTCGGCCATACGGGGCTGTCCGAGCTGCACGTCGTCCCGGACATGCACCACCGGAAGAAGATGATGGCCGACCTCGCCGACGCATTCGTCGCGATGCCCGGCGGCGCCGGCACGCTCGAGGAGCTGTTCGAGGTCTACACCTGGGCGCAACTCGGCTATCACCGCAAGCCGGTCGCGCTGTACAACATCGATTCGTTCTACGACCCGCTGATCGCGATGCTGCGCCATACGGTCGACGAAGGCTTCATGCGGCCGACCTATTTCGACACGCTGTGCATCGGTGCCGAACCGGTCGCGCTGATCGAGCAGCTACGCCGCTACCAGCCGCCCGCGCGCGACAAGTGGGCGCCCGACGCCGCCAAATAACGCGCCGACAACGCTCCAACGCTCGGCCGCCCGAGCACTCACCCGAGTCCGCAGATGATGCCCTCGCCGTCCGACCGCAAGACCGTTCTCATCACCGGCGCGAGCCGCGGCATCGGCCGCGCGAGCGCCGTGCTCGCGGCGGCGCGCGGCTGGGACGTCGGCATCAACTACACGCGCGACGCGGCGGCCGCCGAACTGACCGCACGAGCCGTGCGCGACGCCGGCGGCCGCGCGTGCGTGGTCGCGGGCGACGTGTCGAACGAAGCGGACGTCATCGCGATGTTCGACGCCGTCGCGACCGCGTTCGGCCGCCTCGACGCGCTCGTCAACAACGCGGGCATCGTCGCGCCGTCGATGCCGCTCGCCGACATGTCGGTCGACCGCTTGCGGCGCATGTTCGATACCAACGTGCTCGGCGCGTATCTGTGCGCGCGCGAAGCCGCGCGCCGACTGTCCACCGACCGCGGCGGGCGCGGCGGCGCGATCGTCAACGTGTCGTCGATCGCGGCTCGGCTCGGCTCGCCGAACGAGTACGTCGACTATGCCGGCTCGAAAGGGGCGGTCGATGCGCTGACGATCGGCCTCGCGAAGGAACTGGGCCCGCATGGTGTGCGGGTCAACGCGGTGCGCCCCGGCCTGATCGAGACCGAGATCCATGCGAGCGGCGGCCAGCCCGACCGCGCGGCCCGGCTCGGCGCGCAGACGCCGCTCGGCCGCGCGGGCGAAGCGCACGAGATCGCCGAAGCGATCGTGTGGCTCATCAGCGACGCGGCGTCGTACACGACCGGCGCGCTACTGGACGTCGGCGGCGGCCGCTGATCCGGCCCCAGGGCGGCCGCCCCGGCCGCCGCCCGACTCGCCCGGTGGTCACAACACCACAAATCTCCACAATATCGTGGCGCTCCCAGTAAACATTCGTAACAGTTCCGTGGTCTACTAGCGCCCAGCGACGCAACCGGCCATCCGGCTGCCAGGTCGCGTCGATGCAAACCAAAACGGCCCGGCCAATGTCGCCGGCCCGGCTTCACCAGACCGAGATCTTTTCCATGCCAGGAACCGCAGCGCCCGGCCGGCGACGCACGCCCGTGCCCGCCTCGGCACACCACACCCGATCGACCGCCGATCCCGACCTCGATACGACGCTTCATACCGCCGGCTCGCCGTCCGGGGCGGCAGCCGCGGCCGCGGCTGCGGCCGTGACGGTGGCCGTGAGCGTCGCCGACGCGCCCCGCGACCGCGCGCTGCGGCTGGCCTGGCGCGCGTGGCTGCTGGTCGCGGCACTGGCGGCTGCGTACCTGCTGCCCGGCATAGTGGGCCACGATCCGTGGAAGCAGGACGAAACCTATACGTTCGGCATCATCCAGCACATGCTGGAGACCGGCGACTTCGTCGTGCCGACCAACGCCGGCCAGCCCTTCATGGAGAAGCCGCCGCTCTACGCGGCGGTCGCGACCAGCCTCGCATGGTTGCTGCAGCGCGTGATGCCGCTGCACGATGCGGCGCGCCTCGCGAGCGCGCTGTTCGCCGCGCTGGCGTTCGGCTTCATCGCGCGCGCGGCGCGCAGCGCGAGCCGCGCCGAGCGCTGGCTCGACCTGCGCGTGCTCGGCCCCGTGGTGCTCAGCGCGGGCACGCTCGTCGTCGTCAAGCACGTGCACGACATGATGACCGACGTCGCGCTGTTCGCCGGCACCGCGATGGGCTTTTGCGGACTGCTCGAACTGGTGATGCAGCACGTCGCGCGCGGGCGCCAGTTGCAGCACGGGCTGCCGGTGCGGCCGTCCGGCCCCTGGGCTGCGCCGCTGTTCGGCGCCGGCGTCGGCATCGCACTGATGTCGAAGGGACTGTTCGTGCCGCTGGTGTTCGCGGCGACGCTCGTGGCCGCGATGGCGCTCTACCCCGCGTGCCGCACGCGCGCGTTCGCGCGCTCGCTCGGGCTCGCGGCGCTCGTGTTCGCCCCATTCGCGCTGATCTGGCCGATCGCGCTGTTCCTGCGCTCCGAGACGCTCTTCATGACGTGGTTCTGGGACAACAACGTCGGCCGCTTCTTCGGCTTCTCCGTGCCCGAACTCGGCGCGGAGAACGACAAGCCGTTCTTCATCCTGCGTGCGTTCGTGCTGCTCGGCTTCCCGGTCGCGCCGCTCGCGATCGCCGCCCTCGCCCGCGGCGCGTGGCGCGAATGGCGCACGCCGCGCATTGCGCTGCCCGTGCTGTTCGCCGGCATCGGGCTGGCCGTGCTGCAGGTGTCCGCCACATCCCGCCAGCTCTACATCCTGCCGTTCTTCGCGCCGCTCGCGCTGGTCGCCGCGCAGGCGATCGAGCGTCTGCCGCGCGCGCTGCATCTCGCCTGGGATTACCTGAGCCGCGCGCTGTTCGGCACGGTCGTCATGCTCGCGTGGGCGATCTGGGCGGTGATGGCCGATCCGAACGCGTCGCGCGCCGGCGTCGCGGTGCTCGGCCGCTGGCTGCCGCTCGACTGGACGATGCCGCTCGTGCCCGGATTCGTGATCGGCGCGCTCGCGCTGACGGTGGGCTGGCTGTGGCTGCTGCCGAAGCTGCGCACGACCGGCCCGTGGCGCGGCGCGCTGTCGTGGGGCGCGGGCGCGCTGGTCGCATGGGGGCTCGTGTACACGCTGCTGCTGCCGTGGCTGGACGTCGCGAAAAGCTACCGGTCGGTGTTCGAAGACCTGAACGCGCATCTCGCGCTCGAATGGAACGACGGCGACTGCATGGCGAGCCTGCACGGGCTCGGCGAATCGGAAGCGCCGATGCTGTACTACTTCTCCGGGATCCGCCACACGCCGATCGACGACGCGACGACGACGCGCTGCACGTGGATGATCGTCCAGGGCGTGCGGGCCGTCGATCCGGCGCCGGGCAGCGAATGGAAGCTGTTCTGGACCGGAGCGCGCCCGGGCGACAACGAAGAACTGCTGCGCGTCTACGTGCGCACGCCCGACCAGCACGCGCTGCAGTGAGCGCCGTCCGCGGCGCGGCCGCCTGACGCGGCTGGCTCCGCGAACGGCGTGAACCCGGCTTCACGCGTCAAAACGACGCGCCGCGCTCGCGCAGGAACGCGACTTCTTCGTCGCTCGAAACACGGCCGAGGATCGCGTTGCGGTGCGGAAAGCGGCCGAAGCGCCGGATCACCGCCGCATGGCGCAACGCGTGGTCGTGATAGCCGCGGCAACCGGCCTCGTCGCGAATGCCCGCGCAGAGCCGCACGGCCTCGCGCTGGCTGTGCTCCGATTCGTCGTGCTCGAACGGCAGATAAACGAACGCGCGATGATGGCCGCTCGGCAGTTGCGCGTCCCAGCCGGCCGCGACGACGCGCCGCGCGAGCGCCAGCGCCCGAGGATCGGCGGCGAATGCGCGCGGCGTGCCGCGATGGATGTTGCGCGAGAACTGGTCGAGCACGACGATCAGCGCCAGCGCGCCGAGCGGCGTGCCCGCCCAGTGATCGCAGGCGCCGTCGCACGCGGCATCGTGCAGCGCGCCGTAGCGCGTGCGCAGCAGATCGTCGAATGCCGCGCCGCCGTTGAACCAGATTTTGCGCGCGCGGCCGAACGTCGCAGAACCCGGCGCGCCGAACCAGAAATCCAGTATCTCGCGCGCTTGCGGATCGAGCCTCGCGGCGGGATCGGTGCGATCCGTGCGATCGGTGGGGCCGTCGAAGGTCATGCGAACGCCAGCACCACGCGCCGTGTCCGCGCACTCTTCTTCTCGAGCTTCGTGACCCGCAGCGCGCCGATTTCCGCCGTGTTGCGCACGTGCGTGCCGCCGCACGGCTGCAGATCGACGCCTTCGATGCGCAGCAAGCGCACGCGGCCGAGCCCCATCGGCGGCTTCACGCTCATCGTGCGGACGAGTTCGGGGCGCTCGGCCATTTCGGCGTCGGTGATCCATTCGGTCGTGACCGCATGCGCGCCGTGCACCAGCGCCGCGAGCCGCTGTTCGACGTCGGCGCGCTCGATCGCGTCCGACGTCGCGAAATCGAGCCGCACGTAGTCGGCCGTCACGCTGCAGCCGTCGACCGGATACGGCAGCACCGCGCACATCAGGTGCGCGGCCGTGTGCAGCCGCATGTGCCGGTAGCGGCGCGCCCAGTCGATGTCGGCCACCACGCGCGCGCCGGGCCGCAGCGCGGCGATGCGCGCCTCCTGGCCGGGCGCCGGCACGTGCACGGCGTCGTCGGGCGTGGCGCCGTCGAAGCGCGCCTTGTGCGTGTCGGCGATCGCGATCGTGCCGCCGTCGGGCAGCGTGAGCGTCCCGGCGTCGCCGGCCTGGCCGCCGCCGAGCGGATAGAACACGGTGCGGTCGAGCCGGATGCCGTCGTCGCCGACGGCAGCGACGACGGCCTCGCATCGTGTCAGGTAGGCGTCTTCACGGAACAGCGCGTGGGTCGTCATCGAGCAGCCTCGCAGCAATGGGGAGACGGTCAGTGTCGCGCCGCATCCGGCGCGCGCCCAGATCCACCTCGTGCGCGTGCGCCGCTGCGGCGTACCGGTCGATCAACCGGGCCGGTTGCGCATCCAGTCGGCCGTTTCGTAGAACGAGTGCATCAGGCGCACGCGCAGCGGCTCGGGCAAGCCGATGTCCTCCATCGCCCACGCCATGCAGCGCAGCCACTGGTCGCGGCCGTCCGATGCGATCGGGTACGGCAGATGGCGCGCGCGCAGGCGCGGGTGGCCGAACCGGCTGATGTAGTGGTCGGGACCGCCGAGCCAGCCACACAGGAACCAGAACAGCTTGTCGCGCGAACCGTCGAGCGAGGTCGGATGCAGCGCGCGAAGCTCGGCGAATTCCGGCTCGAGGTCCATCAGATCGTAGAAGCGGTCCACCATTTCGCGCACGCGGGCTTCGCCGCCCACGAGTTCGAACGCCGTCGGCTGCGACGGCGCTTCGTCATTCACATCGGTCATACGAATAGTCGGAAACGGGATGATCGGGGCCGCCGGCGACGCTCACGCGTCGCGCAGCGACTGCAGCGCAGGGCGCCGCAACACATTATGCAGGCTCAGCCAGCCCGCTGCAGCGGCGCACGCGATGCCGGCGGCGATGCCGGCCGGCACGAGCCACGGATCGACCGCGAGCCGAAAGTCGAACACGCGCGCGGCGAGCACCCAGCCGACCGCGATCGCGCCCGCCGACGCGAGCGCGCCCGCCAGTGCGCCCACGACCACGAATTCCGCGCGCTGCACCGCGCGAACCTGCGCGCGCGACGCACCGAGCGCGCGCAGCAGCGCGGCCTCGTGCACGCGCTCGTCGCGCGAGCCGGCGAGCGCCGTGTACAACACCAGCACGCCGGCCGCGAGCGTGAACGCAAACAGGAACTGCACCGCGCCGACCACCTGCAGCATCATCCGCTCCAGCTGCGCGAGGATCGGCGCGACGTCGATCGCCGTCAGGTTCGGATAGCGCGCGATCAGCGGATCGAGCAACGACGCCTGCGCGGCCGGCAGATGGAAGCTCGTCAGATAGACGGCCGGGAAATCCTTCAGCACCGGCGGCGGCATCAGCACGAAGAAGTTGACGCGGAACGAACCCCAGTCGAGTTTGCGCACGCTGGTGATCGGCGCATCGACCGTCAGCCCGGTCACGTCGAAGCGCAGCGTGTCGCCCGGCTTCACGTTCAGCGTCTTCGCGAGGCCGGCCTCGATCGAGATCTGCGGCGCGGCCGACGTGCCGAACCAGTCGCCGGCGACGATCCGGTTGTCGGCCGGCAGCTCGGTCGTATACGACAGGTTGAATTCGCGATCGACCAGCCGGCGCGCGTCGTCGGACCGGTACGCGTCGGGGTTCACCGGCTTGCCGTTGATCGCGACGAGCCGGCCGCGCACCATCGGCGCCGGCACCGCGTCGCGCACGCCGTGCGCGGCGAGCCACGCGGCGACGTCGGCGCGCTGGTCCGGCTGGATGTCGATCAGGAACTGGTTCGGCGCATCGGGCGGCGTCGATTGCCGCCAGCCGGCCACGAGGTCGTTGCGCGTGATCGCGATCAGCAGCAGGCACATCAGGCCCAGCGCGAGCGCGGTGATCTGCAGCGCGCTGGCCGTGCCGCGCCGATGCAGCGACGCGAGCGCATAACGCCAGCCGACGCCCGCCGCCACGCGCGCGTTGCGCACCGCGCGCGCGGCCGCGTACAGCACGAGCCGCGCGATCAGCGCGAAGCCGACCAGCGCGCCGACGAAGCCGCCCGCGACGATCAGCCCGAGCTTCAGGTTGCCGGCCGCGACGATCAGCAGCCCCGCGAACAATACGACGCCGACCGCATACGCGGCCCACGCGATGCGCGACGCGTCGCCCCAGTCGCGCCGCAGCACCCGCACCGGCGGCACGCGCGTGAGCGGCGCGAGCGGCGGCAGCGCGAAGCCGAGCAGCAGCACGAGCGCCGCGCCGATGCCGATCAGTGCGGGCCGCAGCGTCGGCGGCGGGAGCGCCACCTCGATCAGGCCGCCGAGCGCGCCGAGCAGCGCCCAGTGGCCGCCGTAGCCGAGCACCGCGCCCGCCACGCCCGACACGATGCCGAGCCCCGCGAATTCGAGCGCGAACAGCGCGCCGAGCGTACGCCTGCTCACGCCGAGGCAGCGCATCGTCGCGCAGCCGTCGAGATGACGCCGCATGTAGCGCTGCGCGGCCATCGCGATCGCGACCGCGGCCAGCAGCGCGGTGAGCAGCGCGACCAGCGTCAGGAAATGGCGGGCGCGATCGAGCGTCTGCCGCACCTGCGGCTGCCCTTCCTGCAGCGATTCGAGCCCGACGCCGCGCAGCTTGCCGCCGTCGACGCGCCCGTGCGCATCCGCTTCGAAGCGCGCGACGGCACGTGCGTCGCCGGCGACCAGCAACCGGTACATCACACGGCTGCCGTAGCCCGTGAGGCCCGTCGCCGCGAGTTCGTCCGCGCGCATCATCAGCCGCGGCGAGAAATTGACGAACGAGAAGCCACGATCGAGCTCGCGCGAAATCGACGCGGCGACCGTGAACGTGCGCAGCCCGACGCGCACGGTGTCGCCGGCCTTCAGATGCAGCGCGTCGAGCAGCGCCGGATCGGCCCACACGGTGCCGGGCGCGGGGATGTCGGTCGTCTGGCGCGCGGCGGACGCGCCGGCCGGCACGATCTCGACCGCGCCGCGCAGCGGGTAGCCTGCCGACACCGCCTTCACGGCCGCGAGGCGCGCGGGCGCCGCGTCGCCCGGCCGGGGCGCGGCGGCCGCCGCGATCATGCTCGGGAAGATGGCCGTCGTCGCGGTGCGCAGGCCGAGCGCGTGCGCGTCGCGCGCGAACGACGGATCGACCGGATGATCGGCGCGCACGACGAAATCGGCGCCGAGCATCTGTCGCGCGTCGCGCTCGAGCCCCTGGCGCAGCCGGTCGGCGAGAAAACCGACGCTCGTCAGCGCGGCGACCGCGAGCACCAGCGCCAGCACGAGCAACGTGAGTTCGCCCGCGCGCCAGTCGCGCGCGGTCATCCGCGCGGCCTGGCGCACCAGGTCGCGCCAGCCGAAGCGGCCGGCATGCGCGGGCCGCCCGGCCGGCGACGGGTCAGCGTGCTGACGTTCGAGCGAGGCGCGCGGCTTCAATCGCGCTTGCCTCCAATCGAATTGAGCCGCGACACCATGTGGTAGGCCATGCCACGGAACCCGCCCGACACGCCGCGCCACAGACGCGGCAGCGCCCACGCGGACGCGGCGATGAACGCCGCCAGCAGCAGCAGGAACGCGAGCGGCACGAAGAATGCGAGCGCGAGGCCGCCGAACACGAGCCCGTCCTCGGTGGACGACGCGACCCAGTTCGAGATCGGTTCCGGAGACAGGTTGATCAGCGCGCGCGTGCCGGCCTTCGCGACGTGCGCGGCGCCGGCGAGCGAGCCGCCGGCCAGCCCGGCGACCGCGAGCACGGTCGGATCGGCATGGCCGAGCGCGCCGGCGGCGAGCACCGCGCCGGCCGGAATGCGGATGAAGGTATGGACGGCGTCCCACAGCGAATCGAACGCGGGGATCTTGTCGGCAAGGAATTCGGTGACCGCGAGCACGCCGGCCGCGCCGATCACCCACGGCGACGTCAGCACCGCGAGCGTGTCGGGCAGATGGAGCCAGCCGGCCCGCGCGAGCACGCCGGCAATCAGGACCGTCAGATAAAGGCGCAGCCCGCTCGCCCACGCGAGCCCCGCGCCGAGCGAAATGGCTTCGATCATGGGCCTCTCCTTGCACGTTGCGTGCGCTTTGCCGATTGATCGGATCGAGTCGGTGTGACGGCCGCGCGGCGCGTGGCGACCGGTGCCGCCGGCCGCGAACGGCGCACCGGCATTCAGGCCCGAATGCGTTCCATTATAGACAGGCTATCGGCAGCGCCGCGCAATTCCACAGGGTGGCGCGGGCGCATGGGGACGTGCCTGCCGGCGTCACGGGCATCAGGGGCGTCAAGCGCCCGACGACAGCTTAAGGCCCACCAGCCCGAGCACGATCAGCGCCGCGCTCGCCACGCGCGCCACCGTCAGCGCCTCGCCCAGCATCACGATGCCGAACGCGAACGCCCCGACCGCGCCGATGCCCGTCCACACCGCATACGCGGTGCCGAGCGGCAGCTGGCGCATCGCGATCGCGAGCAGCGCGAAGCTCGCCAGCGCCGTCACGATCGTAAACACCGACGGTCCGAGCTTCGTGAAGCCCTCGGACGATTTCATGCCCGCCGCCCACGCCACTTCGAGCAAACCGGCAATCAACAGCAATACCCACGCCATCTCGACGTACTCCGGATCGGATGGGGTCGTCCCCGTTGCAGCGAATGGCCCGGGGCCGTCCCCGGGCGGCGCCGAGTATAGCAACGGCGGCGCGGACTGCCCGACCGGCGGGTACCGGTCGGGACCGAGCTGGGCCGGGTTTGGTTTGGCCGATGAACACCGGCGGGCACACCACAGCCCGGTTCGCCGCAGCGGCCGAGCGCTCAGTTCGAGACGCGCGCCGCGCCGGCGTCGCCGACGCAGCGGTCGTCGCGGTACAGCGCCCATTCGTCGCACACGCGCCCGTCCTTGAACACGCAGGTCCCGACCTGCCCGCGCGGCAGCGTGCGCAGCACGTGCCGGCCGCCGAGCTTCTCGCAATTGACGGTCGCGGGGTTTGCGAGCACCGGCTGCGCCGCCGCCTGCCCGGGCGGCAGCGGCTGTGCGAACGCGCCGGGCCCGACGAGCGCCAGCGCACAGATGACGACCAGACGGACGGACATGGCACCCTCCTCGGTTTCGTTCATGCAGCGCTCAGCATAACGGGGAATCGGGCCGTGCGTGCGGCACCGCTCGCTGCGTCACGCATCACGCACCGCGCATCACGCGACGCCGACGAGCCGGTAGCCGACCCCCGTCTCGGTCACGATGTGCTCGGGCTGGGCGGGATCGCGTTCGAGCTTCTGGCGCAGGTGCGCCATGTAGATGCGCAGATAGTGATGGCTTTCGACGTGCGACGGCCCCCACACGTCGCGCAGCAGCTGGCGGTGCGTGAGCACGCGCCCCGCATGCCGCACCAGCGTCGCGAGCAGCCGGTATTCGAGCGGCGTCAGATGCACGATCTCGCCGTCGCGCCACACCTGGCGCAGCGCGAGATCGACGCTCACGCCGCCGAAGGCGACCTTCGGCGATTCGCTCGCGCCGCCCTGGTTGCGCCGACGCAGTTGCGCACGGATGCGCGCGCGCAGCTCCGATACGCCGAACGGCTTGGTCAGGTAGTCGTCGGCGCCGGCGTCGAGCGCGGCGACCTTTTCGTCTTCCTGCGTGCGCGCGGACAGGACGATCACCGGCACCTCCGACCAGCCGCGCAGCTCGCGGATCACGTCGAGGCCGTCGGTGTCGGGCAGCCCGAGGTCGACGATCACAAGATCGGGCTTGCGCGTCGCCGCGTCGATCAGCCCCTGCTTGCCCGTCTCCGCGTCGAATACGGCGATGCCGTCCTCTTCGAGCGCGGCGCGCACGAAGCGGCGGATCTGTTTCTCGTCCTCGATCAGGACGACGGTCAGGCTCGGTTCAGTCATGGTCAGGCAAGGGCTCGGAGGGGAACGATGCGCCGGGCGCGTCGATGTCGTCGTCGATGTCGTCATCGGGTGCGGCCGGCACCGCCGGCGGCGTGTCGACCGGCAGCGTGAACCAGAAGCGCGCGCCCGTCACGCGTCCGTCGGGCGCGGTGCGGTTGAGCGCGCCGATTTTACCGCCGTGCGCCTCGACGATCGCGCGGCAGATCGCGAGGCCGAGCCCGATGCCCGGCGTCGCCGATTCCTTCTCGCCGCGCGTGAACTTGTCGAAGATGCGCGTCTCCATCCCGTGCGGCAGACCGGGGCCGTGATCGTCGACGTACACGCGCACGAACGGCTGGCCGTCGTCGCTCACACGCTCGGCGCCGATCTCGATCGGCGCGTCGGCCGGCGTGTATTTCGCGGCGTTCTCGAACAGGTTCGTGAACAGCCGCTCCATCAGCACCGCATCCATCTGCAGCAGCGGCAGGTCGGCCGGCAGCGACACGCGCGCGGGATGCCGCGCGAGCACGCGCTTGCACGCGGCGAGCGCCGCGCCGACGGTTTCCTCGAGCAGCGACCACTGACGCTTGATCTGCAGGCTGCCAGCCTGCAGCCGCGCCATGTCGAGCAGGTTCGTGACGATGCCCGTCATCCGCAGCGCCTCGTCGTGGATCGCGTCGACGAGCTCGCGTTCGCGCTGCGCCGAGCGCTGGGCAGCGGCGGCGTCGAGGGGTGAGGGTGGCGCTGGTGTCGTCGGTGTCGTCGGTGTCGTCGGTGCCGCTGGTGCCGCTGGTGCCGCTGATGACACCGGCGAAGCGGATGACTCCGGCGAAGCAGGCGATGCAAGCGACGCAGATGCCCCCTCCGCCGCCGCGCGCCCGTTCGCGAGCATCGACGAGAAACCGACGATGGTGGTGAGCGGCGTGCGCAGGTCGTGCGAGATCGCCGACAACAGCGAGTTCCTCAGCCGCTCGGACTCCATGTTGACGAGCGCATCGCGCGCGATCTCGACGTAATGCACGCGTTCGAGCGCGAGCGCGATCTGCGCGGCGAACGCATCGAGCATCCGCTGCTGCTCGGGCACCTCCAGCTCGTGCGGCTCGCGCGACACGACCGCCAGCACGCCGCGCGTGCGCATCGGCGCCTTCAGCGGCAAATACAGCGCGGCCGTCGCGGGCAGCGTGTCGGTGCCGCGGCCGGCCGGCTTCTGCTGGTCGTACACCCATTGCCCGACGTCGCTGTCGAGCTCGGCGCCCGTCAGCGTGACGGCGGCGTCCGGGTCCTCGATCTTCTGGCGCACCTGGTCGGCGCTGTCGGGCAGCAGGAACGCGACGCGCGCGCGAAACACCTCGCTCACGTGGCGGCTGCCGATCTCGACGATCTGCTCGGTCGTCAGCGCGGCGCCCAGCTCGCGCGCCATCGCATAGATCGCGCCGGTGCGACGCTCGCGGCGCTGCGCGATGCTCGCCTGACGCGTGAGCGTCGACGTCAGATGGCTGATCACGAGCGACGTGAGCAGCATGCCGAAGAAAGTCAGCAGGTATTGCGTGTCGCTCACCGAGAACGACATGCGCGGCGGCACGAAGAAGAAGTCGAACGCCGCGACCGACAGGAACGACTGCAGCACGCCCGGCCCGCGCCCGAGCCGCACGGCCGAGAACACGACGCCGAGCAGGTACAGCATCACGAGGTTGGTCAGGTCGAGCCGCCCCGACACGACGCTCGCCAGGCCGGTGATCGCCGCGCAGATCGCGGCCGCGTACAGGTAGTGGCGCGGCGGCGAGCGCCGCGTGCCGAACTGCGCGAACGCGTCGCGCCAGTCGCGCGCGCGCGCGTCGAGCGGCGCCGCGCGCACCTCGTCGCTCGCCGACGCGCGTATCAGCATCAGATCGACGTCGCCCGCGCGCTCGGCGAGCTGCTCGCCGAACGGCCGCGCGAAGCGCCGCACGACGCCGACCTTCGGCGAACCGCCCGCGACGATCTTCGACACGTTGCGCACCTTCGCATAGCCGATCAGCGCGGCGACCGCGTCGTCGCCCGCGAGCGTGGCCGTCTCCGCGCCGAGCTCGGCCGCGAGCTTCAGCGCATCGAGCGTGCGCTGCCGGCGCGCGTCGGGCAGCCGCTGCAGCCGCGGCGTCTCGACGTACGCGGCGATCCAGTCGGCCTTCAGGCTCGCGGCGAGCCGCGCGGCGGCGCGCACCAGCGTCGGCGCCTCCGGCCCCGGCCCGATGCACACGAGCAGCCGCTCGCGCGCCTGCCAGATGCGCTGGATCGAGCGATCGGCACGGTACTCGCGCATCTGCGCGTCGACGCGGTCGGCCGTGCGCCGCAGCGCGAGCTCGCGCAGCGCGATCAGGTTGCCCTTGCGGAAGAAGTTGCGCACCGCACGCTCGGCCTGCTGCGCGAGATACACCTTGCCGTCGCGCATCCGCTCGAGCAGTTCCTCTGCGGGCAGGTCCACCAGCGTGACCTCGTCGGCCGCGTCGAACACACGGTCGGGCACCGTCTCCCACACGCGAATGCCGGTGATCGCGCCCACCACGTCGTTCAGGCTCTCGAGATGCTGGACGTTGACGGTCGTGTAGACGTCGATGCCCGCATCGAGCAGCTCGTGGACGTCCTGCCAGCGCTTCAGATGGCGCGCGCCCTGCACGTTCGAATGCGCGAGCTCGTCGACGAGAATCAGTTGCGGCGCACGCGCGAGCGCCCCGTCGAGATCGAATTCGGCGAGCGTGCGGCCGCGATACTCGATATGGGCGAGCGGCAGCACGTCGAGCCCATCGAGCAGCGCGGCGGTTTCGCTGCGGCCGTGCGTCTCGACGATGCCGACGACGACGTCGACGCCGTCCTGCTTGCGCTGACGCGCGGCCTGCAGCATCGCGTAGGTCTTGCCGACGCCGGCAGACGCACCGAAGAAGACCTTGAGCTGGCCGCGCCGCTGCTTTGCCGCATCTCGCTGCAGCTTGTCGAGGAGTTGGTCGGGATCGGGACGGTTCATCCGGGAGGAAGGCGAAGCGCCGGACTGCGCGCGAGTACCGGCATTGTTGTTCCAAATCGCCGCAAAAGGCAAAGACGGCGCACGCGCCGTCGTTCAGGGCGAGACCGGCTTGCGGCTTGGCGGCTCACGGCGCGCGCGGCTTGCGGCCTGTGGCGGGCGGCTTGCGATTGACGTAGCTTCCGACTCACCTCGCCGCAAGCCACGCCCAGCGCGCCCGCCCGGCTCAATGCCCGCCCTGCGCCGCGTCGAGCGCGAGGTTCAGCTTCAGCACGTTCACGCGCGGCTCGCCGAGCACGCCGAACTGGCGGCCCGTCGTGTTCGCGGCGACGAGCTGCGCGACCGCGTCGGCCGTCAGCTTGCGCGCCTTGGCGACGCGCTCGATCTGGTACGCGGCCGCGGCCGGCGTGATGTCCGGGTCCAGACCGCTCGCGGACGCCGTCACGAGGTCGACCGGGACCGGCTTCGACAAATCGGTGCCCGCGTCGCGCAGCGCGGCGATGCGCGCCTTCACCTGCTCGGCGAGCGACGGATTGAGCGGCCCGAGGTTCGAGCCGCCGGAGCCGGCCGCGTTGTACGGCATCGGCGCGGTGGCCGACAAGCGGCCCCAGAAGTAGCGCGGCGCATCGAACGGCTGGCCGATCAGCGCGGAGCCGACGGCCCGGCCGTCGCGCTCGATCAGGCTGCCGTCGGCCTGCGCCGGAAACACGGCCTGACCGAACGCGGTCATCACGGCCGGATAGGCCATGCCCGTCACGACGGTCAGCACGGCAAAGATCACGACCAGCGGGCGAATCAACGTTTTCATGAGGGTTCCTTCGAATCCGGTGCGCTCAGGCCCAGCCGAGCGCGGCGAGCGTCATGTCGATCAGCTTGATGAACGGGAACGGCAGCAGCACGCCGCCCAGCCCGTACACCAGCAGGTTGCGGCGCAGCAGCGTCGCGGCGCCGAGCGGCCGGTAGGCGACGCCCTTCAGCGCGAGCGGGATCAGCGCGACGATGATCAGCGCATTGAAGATCACCGCCGACAGGATCGCCGACGCCGGCGACGTCAAATGCATGATGTCGAGCACGCGCAGCTGCGGGTAGGTGGTGACGAACGCGGCCGGGATGATCGCGAAGTACTTCGCGATGTCGTTCGCGATCGAGAAGGTCGTCAGCGAGCCGCGCGTCATCAGCATCTGCTTGCCGATCTCGACGATCTCGATCAGCTTGGTCGGGTTCGAGTCGAGGTCGACCATGTTGCCGGCCTCCTTCGCCGCCTGCGTGCCGGTGTTCATCGCGACCGCCACGTCGGCCTGCGCGAGCGCCGGCGCGTCGTTGGTGCCGTCGCCGGTCATCGCGACGAGGCGCCCGGCCGCCTGGTGTTCGCGGATCGTCGCGAGCTTGGTTTCCGGCGTGGCTTCCGCGAGGAAATCGTCGACGCCCGCCTCCGCCGCGATCGCCGCGGCCGTCAGCCGGTTGTCGCCGGTCACCATCACCGTCTTGATGCCCATCTTGCGCAGTTCCGCGAAGCGCTCCTTGATGCCGCCCTTCACGATGTCCTTCAGCTCGATCACGCCGAGCACGCGCGCGGCGCCGTCGTGCAGCTCCGCGACCACGAGCGGCGTGCTGCCGCGGCGCGCGACCTCGTCGACCGCGCGGCGCACGTCGTCCGGAAAGCGGCTGCCGTGCAGCTCGACGTAGCGGCGAATCGCATCGGCGGCGCCCTTGCGGATTTCGCGGCCGGGCAGATCGACGCCGCTCATCCGCGTCTGCGCGGAGAAGCCGAGGAACGTCGCCTGCAGCTGCGCGAGGTCGCGCTGGCGGATGTTGAAGCGCTCCTTGGCCAGCACCACGATGCTGCGGCCTTCCGGCGTTTCGTCGGCGAGCGACGACAGCTGCGCGGCGTCGGCCAGCGCTTCCTCGGTCACGCCCGGCGCCGGCACGAACGCCGACGCCTGACGGTTGCCGAGCGTGATCGTGCCGGTCTTGTCGAGCAGCAGCACGTCGACGTCGCCGGCCGCTTCCACCGCGCGGCCCGACGTCGCGATCACGTTCGCCTGCATCATCCGGCTCATGCCCGCGACGCCGATCGCGGACAGCAGCCCGCCGATCGTGGTCGGAATCAGGCACACCAGCAGCGCGACGAGCACCGTGATCGTCACCACGTGGCCGGACTTCATCGCCTCGACCGAGAACATCGAGAACGGCAGCAGCGTCGCGGTCGCGAGCAGCATCACGATCGTCAATGCGACCAGCAGGATCGTCAGCGCGACCTCGTTCGGCGTCTTCTTGCGCTTCGCGCCCTCGACCATCGCGATCATCCGGTCGAGGAACGCCTCGCCGGGGTTCGCGGTGACCTTCACGACGATCCAGTCGGACAGCACGCGCGTGCCGCCCGTCACCGACGAGAAATCGCCGCCGGACTCGCGGATCACCGGCGCGGACTCGCCGGTGATCGCCGATTCGTCGACCGACGCGACGCCGTCCACCACTTCGCCGTCGGCCGGAATCACGTCGCCGGTCTCGACCAGCACGACGTCGCCCTTGCGCAGGTCCGACGCCGTCGTGATGCGGATCGGCGACTTCGGATGCGGCTCGTTCAGCTTCTTGGCCATCACGTCCTTCTTCGCGCTGCGCAGCGACGCGGCCTGCGCCTTCGAGCGCCCTTCCGCGAGCGCTTCGGCGAAGTTCGCGAACAGCACCGTGAACCACAGCCACAGCGCGATCGCGAGGATGAAGCCCGCGGGCGCCTCGGCCTGGCCGGCGAGCGCCGCGATCCACAGGATGGTCGTCAGGATGCTGCCGACGTACACGCAGAACATCACCGGATTGCGCAGCTGCGTGCGCGGCGTGAGCTTCTTGAACGAATCCACGATCGCCGGGCGCAGCAGCGCCGGATCGAACATGGACCGTGTTGCGGAATGTTGAGTCATGGCGATCTCTTCAATCTCTTCAGTCTTGTCAACGTGTCGCGATGCGCGCGCGTCACGCGCCCAGCCACATCATCAGGTGCTCGACGCCCGGCCCGAGCGCGAGCGCCGGCACGTAGGTCAGCGCGCCCACCAGCAGCACGGTGCCGAGCAGCAGCACGACGAACAGCGGCCCGTGCGTGGGCAGCGTGCCGCTCGTCGCGGCGATGCGCTTCTTCGCGGCGAGCGAGCCGGCGATCGCCAGCACCGGCACGATCGTGCCGAAGCGGCCGAACCACATCGCGATGGCGGTCGTCCAGTTGTAGAACGGCGTGCCGACCGTCAGGCCCGCGAACGCGCTGCCGTTGTTGTTCGCCGCCGAGCTGAACGCGTACAGGATCTCCGAGAAGCCGTGCGGGCCGGGGTTCGCGATGCCGGCCCGGCCGGCGTCGGCGAGCACCGCAATCGACGTGCCGACCAGCACGAGCAGCGGCGTGAGCAGCACGACGATCGACACCATCTTCATCTCGTACGACTCGATCTTCTTGCCGACGTATTCGGGCGTGCGGCCGATCATCAGGCCCGCGACGAACACCGCCAGCAGCGCGAACACGAGCATCCCGTAAAGGCCGGAGCCGACGCCGCCGTAGATCACCTCGCCGAGCTGCATCAGCAGCATCGGCACGAGGCCGCCGAGCGGCGTCAGCGAATCGTGCATCGTGTCGACCGCCCCGCACGACGCGGCGGTGGTCGCGACCGTGAAGATGCCCGTCTGCGCGATGCCGAAGCGCGTCTCCTTGCCTTCCATGTTGCCGCCCGGCTGCAGCGCGCTCGCCTGCTGGTCGACGTGCAGCGCCGCGAGCGTCGGATTGCCGGCCTGCTCGGCGCTCACCTCGACGCCGAGCGCGATCGCGAACGCGACCGTCATCGCCGCGAGCACCGCGACACCCTGCCGGCGATCGCCGATCATGTGGCCGAACACCAGCGCCAGCGCGGCCGGGATGATCAGGATCGAGAAGATCTGCACGAAGTTCGCGAACGGCGTCGGGTTCTCGTACGGATGCGCGGAGTTCGCGTTGAAGAAGCCGCCGCCGTTGGTGCCGAGCATCTTGATCGCTTCCTGCGACGCGACCGGTCCCATCGCGAGCGTCTGCTTGACGAGCGGAGTCGGCACCGTGACCGGATTGCCGTGGTCGTCCTTCACCGCGTTGCCCTGCGCGTCGAGCTTCGGCGCCGCATAGGTGCTCGCCTGCAGCACCGGCACGTCCTGGTACGCCTTCATGTTCTGGATCACGCCCTGGCTCATCAGCAGCGCGGCGACCAGCGCGGCCATCGGCACGAGCACGTACAGCGTCACGCGCGTGAGGTCGACCCAGAAGTTGCCGATCGTCTGCGCCGTATGGCGCGCGAAGCCGCGGATCAGCGCGATCACGACGACGATCCCGGTCGCGGCCGACAGGAAGTTCTGCACGGTCATGCCGAGCATCTGCGTCAGATAGCTGACGGTCTGCTCGGGCGTGTAGTCCTGCCAGTTGGTGTTGGTGACGAAGCTGACCGCGGTGTTGAACGCGCCGTCGGCGGTCATCGCGCCGAACTGCTGCGGATTGCCGGGCAGGACGCCCTGCAGCCGCAGCAGCCCGTACAGGAACAGCGCGCCGAGCGCGTTGAACGCGATCGTCGCGAGCGCGTACTGCTTCCAGTTCATCTCGGTGCCCGCATCGACGCCGGCGCTGCGGTACAGCGCGCGCTCGAGCGGCCCGAACACGCGCACCACGCGCGAGCTGCCGTCCATCACGCCCGTCAGGTAACGCGCGACCGGCACCGCGGCCGCGAGCAGCACGACGATGAACAGCGCGATCTGAAACACGTCGTTCGCGTTCATTCGATGTCCTCCGCGCGCAGCAGCGCGAACACGAGATACGCGAACAGCAGGGCCGTCGAGGCGCCCGCGAGCCAAAGCATCCAGGTCATGCGCGTCCCCCGCGGCCGGATTGCGCGAGCTTCTCGCAACCGGCAAGCAAGCCGAGGATCAGCGCGGTGAACAGCACCAGTGCGCCGATGAAAACCCCATCCATTTTTGTGTTCTCCGTCGTCGTAATCGGACGACTAGAACCTTATGGGAACGTGCGTAAAGGACGGGTCAAAGGTGATCGGGGCGGTATAAAAAACGCGTAAACGCGGCGCGCGGCGAGATAGCCGGCGCGCGGGAGCGAGGGAATCGAAGAGGCGCCGGCGGCCGCACGTTCGGCCGCCGCCGGCGTCGCCACGCTGCGTGCCGGCGCAACGCCGGCACGCAGGCGCGGCGTCACGGCACGAGGATGGTCGAGCCGGTGGTCTTGCGCGACTCGAGGTCGGCGTGCGCGCGGCCGACTTCCGCGAGCGGATAGCGCTGGTTGATGCTGGTCTTCACCTTGCCCGACAGGATCACGTCGAACAGCTCGGCGGCCGCGGCTTCGAGATCGGCGCGCTTCGCGATGTACGAGAACAGCGTCGGGCGCGTGAAGAACAGCGAGCCGCGCGACGAGAATTCCTTCGAGTCGATCGGCGGCAGCGGCCCCGACGCATTGCCGAAGCTGACGAAGTAGCCGAGCGGCGCGAGGCAGTCGAGCGAGCCGATGTAGGTGTCCTTGCCGATCGAGTCGTAGACCACCGGCACGCCCGCGCCGTTGGTGATCTCCTTCACGCGCTGCGTGAAGTTCTCGCGCGTGTAGACGATCGGATGATCGCAGCCGTGCGCGCTCGCGAGCGCGGCCTTCTCGTCGGAGCCGACCGTGCCGATCACGGTCGCGCCGAGCGCCTTCGCCCACTGGCACACGAGCAGCCCGACCCCGCCGGCCGCCGCATGGATCAGGATGGTGTCGCCGGCCTTCACCGGATAGGTGCGGCGCAGCAGGTAGTGGGCGGTGAGCCCCTGAAGCATCACCGACGCCGCGTCGTCGTAGCCGATCGCGTCGGGCAGCTTCACGAGCCGCTCGGCCGGCATCACGCGCTCCTGCGCATACGCGCCGGGCGGCTGGCCGACGTAGGCGACGCGGTCGCCGGCCTTGAGCGCGCTCACGCCCTCGCCGACGGCCGTCACTTCGCCGGCCGCCTCCATGCCGAGGCCGCCGGGCAGCGGTTGCGGATAGAGGCCCGTGCGGAAATACACGTCGATGTAGTTGAGGCCGACCGCGTGCTGCCGGATGCGGACCTCGCCCGCCTTCGGCTCGCCGACCTCGACGTCGACCCACTTCATCACCTCCGGGCCGCCCGGCTGGTCGTATCGGATTGCTTTCGGCATCGTTTCGCTCCTCGTGGGTGAATGCTTGAAGGGAAGGTTCGCGCGCCGCCGCGCGGGCCGGCGACGGCCGGTGCTGGCACGCGCCGGCGGCCGTCGCGCAGTCCGACGGTCGACGGTCGACGGCCGACGCCCGACGCCCGACGCCCGATTCTCGCGCGTCGCCGCGCGCAGCGCACGGCCCTGCCGCGAGCAGGGGCAATCGGGCAGGCTGCCGTCTAGCAGACGTCCTGCATGTTGCGCGCCAGATCGTCGAGCAGCATCCGCGCGGTGGCGACGTTGGTCGCGACCGGCACGTCGTGCACGTCGCACGCGCGCACCAGCGCGGTGATATCGGGATCGTGCGGCTGCGCGGTCATCGGGTCGCGCAGGAACACGACGACGTCGACGCGGCCGTCGGCCAGCTCCGCGCCGATCTGGAGATCGCCGCCGAGCGGCCCCGACAGCTTGCGCTCGACCTCGAGCCCGTGCGCGGCGGCGATGCGCCCACCGGTCGTGCCCGTCGCGACCAGCCGGCATTGCGCGAGCGTGTCGCGGTACTGGCCCGCGAGCGCGACGATCTCGTCCTTCTTCGCGTCGTGCGCGATCAATGCGATGCGGGGTTTGCTCATCTGCGATTCCTTCTTGGTTCGGTTGTCGTCGTGGGGGAAGCGGCGCGGCGGCTCAGAACGTGCCCGGATAGGCGCCGCCGTCGAGCAGCCAGTTCTGGCCCGTGATGTAGCCGGCATGCACGCTGCACAGGAACGCGCATGCCGCGCCGAATTCGGCGCGCGTGCCGAGCCGCCCGGCCGGGATGTCCCGCGTGCGGCGCGCGCGCAGCTCGTCGACCGTCACGCCCTGCGCGTTCGCCGCCGCGGCAAGCGTGGTCGCGATCCGGTCGGTGTCGAACAGCCCCGGCAGCAGGTTGTTGATCGTCACGCCCTGCCCGGCCACCTTGCGCGCGAGGCCCGCGACGAAGCCGGTCAGCCCCGAGCGCGCGCCGTTGGACAGCGCGAGCACGTCGATCGGCGCCTTCACGGCCGAGCTGGTGATGTTGACGATGCGGCCGAAGCCGCGCGCGATCATCCCGTCGACGGTCGCGCGGATCAGCTCGATCGGCGTCAGCATGTTCGACTCGAGCGCGCGGATCCAGTCGTCGTGCGAGAAGTCGCGGAAGTCGCCGGGCGGCGGGCCGCCGGCATTGTTCACGAGAATGTCCGGCTGCGGGCACGCGGCGAGCGCGGCCGCGCGGCCGTCGGGCGTCGTGATGTCGCACGCGACCGTGGCGACCGACACGTTCGACGCCGCGCGGATCTCGTCCGCGGTTCGCTCGAGCGTGTCGCGCGTGCGCGCGACGATCACGAGGTTCACGCCTTCGGCGGCCAGCGCTTCCGCGCAGCCGCGCCCGAGGCCCTTGCTCGCCGCGCAGACGAGCGCGGTCTTTCCTGCGATGCCGAGATCCATCGTCGATTCCTTCATGGCGACGCGCGCAGCGGTAGGCCGGCCCGCGGCGCCGGACCGGCGAACGGTCGCGAACGGGCGGGCGCCGGCCGGTGCGGCGCGCGGATTGTCTTGAGACGTCGATAATATCCGGATCGGCTGGCCCGCCTTGGTAAAATTGCGGCCATCGGCGACGCCCGGCCCGGCGCCGGCTTCGCCCCCCATTCCCTTTTGCCGTCAAGGCACCCCGTCATGAAACAGGACAGCCGTTTCCCGAATCTCTTCATCCTCGATCACCCGCTGATCCAGCACAAGCTGACCCACATGCGCGACAAGGACACGTCCACGCGCACGTTCCGCGAGCTGCTGCGCGAGATCACGCTGCTGATGGGCTACGAGATCACCCGCAACCTGCCGATCACGACCAGGCGCGTCGCCACGCCGCTCGTCGAGGTCGACGCGCCGGTGATCGCGGGCAAGAAGCTCGCGATCGTGCCGGTGCTGCGGGCCGGCATCGGGATGTCGGACGGCCTGCTCGACCTCGTGCCGTCGGCACGCGTCGGCCACATCGGCGTGTACCGCGCCGACGACCACCGCCCGGTCGAATACCTGGTGCGCCTGCCCGACCTGGAAGACCGCGTGTTCATCCTGTGCGACCCGATGGTCGCGACCGGCTATTCGGCCGTGCATGCGGTGGACGTGCTCAAGCGCCGCAACGTGCCGGCCGCGAACATCGTGTTCGTCGCGCTGGTCGCCGCGCCCGAGGGCGTGCAGGTGTTCCAGGACGCCCATCCGGACGTGAAGCTGTACGTCGCGTCGCTCGATTCGCACCTGAACGAGCACGCGTACATCGTGCCGGGCCTCGGCGACGCGGGCGACCGCCTGTTCGGCACCAAGAACTGACCCGCATGCCGCACGGGGCCGCGTGGCCCTGCGCCGGCCGTTCGGCCAAGCGCGGCGGCCCCGAAGCGACGGTCTGCGCGTGATAAAATCCCGTTCCACTCGACACGCGCGGCCCCGCGGCATCACGCCCGCCGATACGGCCGCCGATTCAACGACACATTGGCACAATCGCCCGCGCCACGCGCCCGGGCACGGAGAAAGGTATGGCTGGTCATTCGAAATGGGCCAACATCAAGCATAAGAAGGCAGCGGCCGACGCGAAGCGCGGCAAGATCTGGACCCGCCTGATCAAGGAAATCCAGGTCGCGGCTCGCCTCGGCGGCGGCGACGCGAGCTCGAACCCGCGGCTGCGTCTCGCGGTCGACAAGGCGGCCGACGCGAACATGCCGAAGGACAACGTCAAGCGCGCGATCGACCGCGGCGTCGGCGGCGCGGACGGCGCGAACTACGAAGAAATCCGTTACGAAGGCTACGGCATCAACGGCGCGGCGATCATCGTCGACACGCTGACCGACAACCGCACGCGCACGGTTGCCGAAGTCCGCCACGCGTTCTCGAAGTTCGGCGGCAACATGGGCACCGACGGCTCGGTCGCGTTCATGTTCGATCACGTGGGCCAGTTCCTGTTCGCGCCCGGCACGTCGGAAGATGCGCTGATGGAAGCGGCGCTCGAGGCCGGCGCGGACGACGTCAGCACCAACGACGACGGCTCGATCGAAGTGCTGTGCGACTGGCAGGCGTTCTCGGCGGTGAAGGATGCGCTCGAAGCCGCCGGCTTCAAGGCCGAACTCGCCGAAGTGACAATGAAGCCGCAGAACGAAGTCGAATTCACCGGCGACGATGCGGCGAAGATGCAGAAGCTCCTGGACGCGCTCGAGAACCTCGACGACGTGCAGGAGGTGTATACGAACGCCGTCATCGTCGAGGAATGAGATGCCGGCCGCCGTGCGCCTCGTGGCGACGGCGGCCCGACCGATTTCGCGGCCGGCGCGCCTGAGCGTGCCGGCCGCCCTGTTTTCTAGTCTGCGGGGAATCCCATGAAACTACTCGTCGTCGGTTCCGGCGGCCGCGAACATGCGCTGGCGTGGAAGCTCGCGCAATCGCCGCGCGTCCAGATGGTCTACGTCGCGCCCGGCAATGGCGGCACGGCGCAGGACGAGCGTCTGAAGAACGTCGACATCACGTCGCTCGACGCGCTGGCCGATTTCGCGGAAAGCGAAGGCGTCGCGTTCACGCTGGTGGGGCCGGAAGCGCCGCTCGCGGCCGGCATCGTCAACCTGTTCCGCGCGCGCGGCCTGAAGGTGTTCGGCCCGACCCGCGAAGCCGCGCAGCTCGAAAGCTCGAAGGATTTCGCGAAGGCGTTCATGAAGCGCCACGGCATTCCGACCGCCGACTACGAAACCTTCTCCGATGCAGCCGCCGCGCACGCGTACCTCGACGCCAAGGGCGCGCCGATCGTCGTGAAGGCCGACGGCCTCGCGGCCGGCAAGGGCGTGGTCGTCGCGATGACGCTGGAAGAGGCGCACGCGGCAGTCGACATGATGCTGTCGGGCAACAAGCTCGGCGATGCGGGCGCGCGCGTCGTGATCGAGGAATTCCTCGACGGCGAGGAAGCGAGCTTCATCGTGATGGTCGACGGCAAGCATGCGCTCGCGCTCGCGTCCAGCCAGGACCACAAGCGCCTGCTCGACGAGGACCGCGGCCCGAACACGGGCGGCATGGGCGCGTATTCGCCCGCACCGATCGTCACGCCGCAAATGCATGCGCGCGTGATGCGCGAGATCATCATGCCGACGGTGCGCGGCATGGAGAAGGACGGCATCCGCTTCACGGGCTTCCTGTATGCGGGCCTGATGATCGACAAGGACGGCAATCCGCGCACGCTCGAATTCAACTGCCGGATGGGCGACCCCGAGACGCAGCCGATCATGGCGCGCCTGAAGAGCGATTTCTCGAAGGTCGTCGAACAGGCGATCGCGGGCACGCTCGACACGGTCGAGCTCGACTGGGATCGCCGCACCGCGCTCGGCGTGGTGCTGGCCGCGCACGGCTATCCGGATGCGCCGCGCAAGGGCGACCGCATCAACGGCATCCCGGCCGAAACCGAGCAGGCGGTGACGTTCCATGCGGGCACGACGCTCGACGGCGACAAGCTCGTCACGTCCGGCGGCCGCGTGCTGTGCGTGGTCGGCCTCGCCGATTCGGTGCGCGAAGCGCAGCAGCATGCGTACGACGCGATCAACCAGATCAATTTCGAAGGCATGCAGTACCGCCGCGACATCGGCTTTCGCGCGCTGAACCGCAAGAGCACGTGATGCCGCCACCGCCGCGCTGCGCGAGCAGCCGGCGGCCCCTGCTGCCGGGTTCGCTAGAATGGCCGGCAGACGTCCTTTTTTGCGACTCCCGCCTGCGGCGGGAGCGCCCAGTCCAGACATGACCGATTCGACCTACGACGTAGCGCGCGTGCGCACGTATCTCCAGGGCCTGCAGACACGCATCGCCGACGCGCTCGGCGCGCTCGACGGCACGCCGCTCGCGACCGACGCGTGGCAGCGCGGCCCTGAAGAGCGGCTGCGCGGCGGCGGCTGCACGCGGATTCTCGAAGGCGGCCGCGTGTTCGAGCGCGCGGGCATCGGTTTTTCCGACGTCGCGGGCGATGCGCTGCCGCCGTCGGCGAGCGCCGCGCGCCCGCAGCTGGCCGGCCGCGGCTTCGAGGCGCTCGGCGTGTCGCTGGTGCTGCACCCGCGCAACCCGTACTGCCCGACCGTCCACATGAACGTGCGCATGCTGATCGCGACGAAGCCCGGCGAAGCGCCTGTCTTCTGGTTCGGCGGCGGCATGGATCTGACACCGGTTTATCCGTTCGAGGACGACGCACGGCATTTCCACCAGACCTGCAAGGCCGCGCTCGACCCGTTCGGCGCCGAGCTCTACCCGCGCTTCAAGACCTGGTGCGACGAGTACTTCTTCCTGAAGCACCGCAACGAGACGCGCGGCATCGGCGGGATCTTCTTCGACGATTTCTCGGAACCCGGTTTCGAACGCTCGTTTGAGATGATGCAAAGCGTCGGCGACGCGTTCCTGAACGCGTACCTGCCGATCGTCGAGCGCCGCGCGGCGCTGCCGTACGGCGAGCACGAGCGCGAGTTCCAGGCGTACCGGCGCGGCCGCTACGTCGAATTCAACCTGGTGTTCGACCGCGGCACGCTGTTCGGGCTGCAAAGCGGCGGCCGGACCGAGTCGATCCTGATGTCGATGCCGCCGGTGGCCACCTGGCGCTACGACTGGCAACCGGCGCCCGGCTCGGCGGAAGCGCGTCTCGCGGAATTCCTCGTGCCGCGCGACTGGGTCTGACCGGCCGCCTCAACGACAGGACACGTTTTTCTGGACACCTCCGCCCGCCCCGCCCCGCAGCCGCCGTCGCAGCCGCCGTCACAACGTATCGGCCTGCTCGGCGGCACGTTCGACCCGATCCACGATGGCCATCTCGCACTCGCGCGCCGGTTCGCCGACGTGCTGCAGCTGACCGAGCTCGTGCTGCTGCCGGCCGGACAGCCGTATCAGAAGCGCGACGTGTCGGCCGCCGAGCATCGGCTCGCGATGACCCGCGCCGCGGCCGGCTCGCTGGCGCTGCCGGGCGTCGCGGTCACCGTCGCGACCGACGAGATCGAGCACGCCGGGCCGACCTACACGGTCGAGACGCTCGCGCGCTGGCGCGAGCGCATCGGCCCCGATGCATCGCTGTCGCTGCTGATCGGCGCCGACCAGCTCGTGCGCCTCGACACCTGGCGCGACTGGCGCAAGCTGTTCGACTACGCGCACGTGTGCGCGTCGACGCGCCCCGGCTTCGACCTCGGCGCGGCGTCGGCCGACGTCGCACGCGAAATCGCGCGGCGTCGGGCCGATGCCGAGCAGCTGAAGGCGACGCCATCCGGGCGTCTGCTGATCGATACGACGCTCGCGTTCGATATCGCCGCAACCGACATCCGTGCGCACCTGCGCGAATGCATCGCGCGTCATGCGCAAATGCCCGACGCGTCGGCCGAGCATGTGCCGGCCGCCGTCTGGGCCTATATTCTTCAACATCGTCTCTACCATTCCTGATTCCATGGATATCCGCAAACTGCAGCGCGTGATCGTCGACGCTCTCGAAGACATCAAGGCGCAAGACATCAAGGTGTTCAACACCAGCCATCTGACCGAACTGTTCGACCGCGTGATCGTCGCGTCGGGCACGTCGAACCGCCAGACCAAGGCGCTCGCCTCGAGCGTGCGCGACAAGGTCAAGGAAGCCGGCGGCGAGATCGTCAGCTCCGAGGGCGAGGACACCGGCGAATGGGTGCTGGTCGATTGCGGCGACGCGGTCGTCCACATCCTGCAGCCCGCGCTGCGCCAGTACTACAACCTCGAGGAAATCTGGGGCGACAAGCCGGTGCGGATGAAGCTCGGCGGCGACAAGGGCCAGAGCGGCTTCGCGACCGCGAGCGAAGGCGACGACGAGGAAGAGGAAGCGCCCGCCCGTCCGGCGCGCAAGACGGCGGCCCGCCGCCGCTGAGTCGCAGTCGGTCGTTTCGATGAAGCTTTACATCCTCGCTGTCGGCCACAAGATGCCCGGCTGGATCGCGTCCGGCTTCGACGAGTACACGAAGCGGATGCCGCCGGAGTTGCGCATCGAGCTGCGCGAGATCAAGCCCGAACTACGTTCGGGCAGCCGCAGCGCGGAAAGCGTGATGGCGGCCGAGCGGCAGAAGATCGAGGCCGCGCTGCCGAAGGGCGCGCGCATCGTCGCGCTCGACGAGCGCGGCCGCGACTGGACCACGATGCAGCTCGCGCAGGCGCTGCCCGGCTGGCAGCAGGACGGCCGTGACGTCGCGTTCGTGATCGGCGGCGCCGACGGGCTCGATCCGGAACTGAAGGCGCGCGCCGATCTGCTGCTGCGCATCTCCAGCATGACGCTGCCGCACGGGATGGTGCGCGTGCTGCTTGCCGAACAGCTTTACCGCGCGTGGAGCATCACGCAGAATCACCCCTACCACCGCGCATGACGCGTCGTCCTCGGGACGCGCGCCGCGCGCGTTCACCGAGATAACGACACCATGCCGTCCAGCACGTCCCCCGCAGTTTTCCCGATCCTTTACCTCGCATCCCAAAGCCCGCGCCGCCAGGAGCTGCTGCAGCAGATCGGCGTGTGCTTCGAATTGCTGCTGCCGCGCCCCGACGAAGACGCCGAGGCGCTCGAAGCCGAACTCGCCGGTGAAGCGGCCGACGCGTACGTGCAGCGCGTGACGGTCGCGAAGGCCGAGGCCGCGCGTGCGCGGCTCGTCGCGAGCGGCAAGCCGGCCGCGCCCGTGCTCGTCGCCGACACCACGGTGACGATCGACGGCGCGATCCTCGGCAAGCCGGCCGACGCCGACGACGCGCTCGCGATGCTGACACGTCTCGCCGGCCGCGAACACGAAGTGCTGACGGCCGTCGCGGTGATCGGCGCCGACGGCGCGCTGCTGCCGCCGGCGCTGTCGCGCTCGTCGGTGCGCTTCGCGGCCGCGCCGCGCGACGCGTTCGAGCGCTACGTCGAAACCGGCGAACCGTTCGGCAAGGCGGGCGCATATGCGATCCAGGGCCGTGCGGCCGAATTCGTCGAGCGAATCGCCGGTTCCCATTCGGGTATCATGGGTCTGCCCCTTTTTGAGACAGCCGCGTTGCTCCGTGCCGCGCGCGTCGCCTTCTGAATCCCACCATGAACGAAGAAATCCTGATCAACCTCACGCCGCAGGAAACGCGGGTCGCACTCGTGCAGCAAGGCGCGGTGCAGGAGCTTCACGTCGAGCGCACGCTGTCGCGCGGGCGGGTCGGCAACATCTATCTCGGCAAGGTCGTGCGCGTGCTGCCCGGCATGCAGTCGGCGTTCATCGACATCGGCCTGGAACGCGCGGCGTTCCTGCACGTCGCGGACATCTGGCATCCGCGGCTCGCGGGCGAGCCGCAGTCGGGCGCGCCGCACCAGCCGATCGAGAAGATCGTGTTCGAAGGTCAGACGCTGATGGTCCAGGTGATCAAGGACCCGATCGGCACGAAGGGCGCGCGCCTGTCGACGCAGGTGAGCATCGCGGGCCGCACGCTCGTCTACCTGCCGCAGGAGCCGCACATCGGCATCTCGCAGAAGATCGAGAGCGAGGCCGAGCGCGAGGCCGTGCGTGCGCGGCTGACCGCCGTGGTTCCGCCGGACGAGAAAGGCGGCTACATCGTGCGCACGATCGCCGAGGATGCGAGCTCCGAGGAGCTCGCCGGCGACGTCGCGTATCTGCGCAAGACCTGGGCGACGATCGTCGCGCAGGCGCAGCGGCTGCCGGCGACGAGCCTGCTGTACCAGGATCTCGATCTCGCGCAGCGCGTGCTGCGCGATTTCGCGAACGACCAGACGACGCGCATCCAGGTCGATTCGCGCGAGACGTACCAGCGCCTCGCGGAATTCGCGGCCGAGTTCACGCCGGCGGTGAGCCCGAAGCTGCATCACTACACCGGCGAGCGGCCGCTGTTCGACCTGTACAACATCGAGACGGAGATCCAGCGCGCGCTGTCGCGCCGCGTCGACCTGAAGTCGGGCGGTTATCTGATGATCGACCAGACCGAGGCGATGACGACGATCGACGTGAACACCGGCGGCTACGTCGGCGCGCGCAACTTCGACGACACGATCTTCAAGACCAACCTCGAGGCGGCGCACACGATCGCGCGCCAGCTGCGGCTGCGCAACCTCGGCGGGATCATCATCATCGACTTCATCGACATGGAGAACGCCGAGCATCGCGACGCGGTGCTCTCCGAGCTGAAGAAGGCGCTGTCGCGCGACCGCACGCGCGTGACGGTGAACGGCTTCTCGCAGCTGGGGCTCGTCGAGATGACGCGCAAGCGCACGCGCGAATCGCTCGCGCACGTGCTGTGCGAGCCTTGCCCGACCTGTCAGGGCAAGGGGCAGGTCAAGACCGCGCGCACCGTGTGCTACGACGTGCTGCGCGAAATCCTGCGCGAGTCGCGCCAGTTCAACCCGCGCGAATTCCGCGTGATCGCCGCGCAGCAGGTGATCGACCTGTTCCTCGACGAGGAGTCGCAGCATCTCGCGATGCTGATCGACTTCATCGGCAAGCCGGTGTCGCTGCAGGTCGAGTCGAATCTGAGTCAGGAGCAGTACGACATCGTGCTGATGTAGCGCTGGTGGCGCGCCCGTCTCGTCTGGGACGGGCGCGCGTCGACCTCAACGTCGATCGTCGGCGTTGTAACTCCAGATCACGCGCCCCCAGCTGGTCGACTCGATGTCCGGAAACTTCTCTCCGGCGCTGAAATAGCGCCGCCCCTGCTCGCTCCCGAGCGCCGGGCTGATCCACCAGCCGCTCCGCGGCACGACTTCGCCCGGCCTGCCTTTCAGCCGCGTGCGTGAAACGAGCGAAGCCGGTTCTGCGTCGGCGCGCGGGGCAACCGGGCACCATTCGATCCGGTCCTTTCTCGCGATCGTGCTCCGTTCGATCGTACGGCGCGCCTCCGGCGTGTCGTCGAACTTCGTTTGGTCCAGCACCGATCCGTCGGGTGCGCTCCAGAACGTGCCGCCGTGAAAATCCACGCCTTCCAGGTTCGCCCCTCGGAAATCGACGCCGCTCAGGTCGCAGTTCTCGAACGACGTTCGGACCAGACGCGCGTCGTCGAGCCGTGTCGCAGAAAAATTGCATTCGACGAATCGGGCGCCCGAGAAATTGGAGCCGCGGGCGTCGTTCGATCCGAATTTGACACCATGGGAACCAAAGATCACCGCTACTTCATGGACAAGTGTTTGACTCTTGGAACCGAAAATCCGGAACAGGCAATCAACAATGCCGACAGCATCGCAGAATATGTAATCTACAATGCATAAATATCTTACCCCGCTACTTCTCGCCCTATCCAATTCCTCATTTGCATGCACCGCAAGCGAGAATTTCGATATTTATTTTCCCGCGAACAGCTCGACGGTTCCGAATGCAGAGATCGTTCGCCTGACGAATTGGATAATCGATCAGCAGATCACTTACGCCAATCACACCACTGACGAAGCAACACTCGTCAGCGGCCACGCTGAAGAAGCCGAGCACCAGGCATCGAAACTTGCTCGGTCTCGCCTGGAAGCAGGGCGAACGTTGCTCGAGCAACTGGGCTTCCTGCGTGGCACCGTCAAAACGAGTGCGCGAGTCTATTCGCACGGCGATGTGGACAACGGGCGGCGCGTAGAAATCTCGTTTGAACCCGATTGCCCGAACAAATGCTGCACCGGCAAGTAGCATCGCCCGATCGGAGCGCTGGAGCACGACAGGAGCGCCCGATCAGTCCCGATGGGGCCCGCCCGATGACGATCCGCAATCGACGAACAGCGGCCGCCCCGAAATATTGAGGTTTGTTTAGGTAAACCGACGATGCTCCTTTGGCGGCGCGGACGGCAGCGCTAACCTTCCCGTATCATCTCGCATCACGGCAGCACGCCTCAAATCGTTCCGCACCCGCCGGTGCGCTGCGCTTTTCCACCCCGCATTCACTCAGCACCTACACCATGAGCAAAAGCCACAACCGCCGCCAACGCAAGAAGCTCCACATCGGCGAATTCCAGGAGCTCGCGTTCAACGCGACCGCGCAATACCGCACCGAGCTGTCCGACCTCGAGCGCGGCCAGCTGATCGATGCCTTCATCGACTTCGTCGAAGCGAACGGCCTGCTGACCGTCGCATCCGCCGACGAAGGCATCGGCGCATACGTGATCTCCGGCGCGCCGCGCGGCACGACCACCGACGCCGACCGCGAGACCGTGCGCGCATGGCTCGCCGCCCGCGCCGAGCTGACCGACGTGCAGGTCAGCGAATTCAGCGACGCGTGGTACCCGGACGCCTGACGTTCCAGGGGCCGCCCGGCCCGTCCACCACCGACGCCGCCTGTCCGCCGCCACGCGGTCAGGCGCGCTTCCGCACCCTTCCCCGCCCCTTCCCGTTCCCGCCGTTCGGCGCAATCCCCGCGCCCCGCTCCCATTCCTCGGCAGAAATCGGGTGCTGAAAGGAAGACACGTTAAACTCTCACCTCGCGTGGTGCGCCGCCCGCACCCGCCATCCATCGCCAGACGCGAGCCTGACGGCCCGCCCCCCGACCCATGGAGTGAGTGTCAATGAGCGGCGGACTTCCGTTTCCCGCATCCCGCATGTCGTTCCCGTCGTCGACGGTCATGGTCGCTCTCGCGGCCGCCGCACTGCTGTCCGGCTGCGGGCTGCTGCCCGTGCAGAATCCGCCCGCGCCGATCAGCGAGGCGCTCGTCGAGCCCATCGGCGAAACCGCCGGCGAACCGCTGACGATGCCGCCCGTCCCGCCGCTCGTACAGCCCGAAGGACAGGAAGCGCCGAAGAAGCCGCACCGCGAGGTGACGCGCCCGAAGCCCGTGCAGCGCCCCGAATCGCCCACGCCGCCGCCCCCACCGCCGCCCCCGCTCGTTGCAACGCGTCCGATCGAGCGTTCGCAGATCCACGCGCTGCTCGACAGCGAAGTCGCCCGCCGCAACGGCAAGGTGGTCGGCCGCGCGGTCGACATGGTCGTCGACGCGGGCGGCAAGCCGCGCGAGATGATCGTCAATCTGCAGGGCTTCATGGGCATCGGCGACCGTAAGGTCAGCTTCCCGTGGAGCGTGTTCCGCTTCACGCCGGGCGGCAAGCAGGAGCCGATCGTGCTCGACGTGCCGGCGGGCGACCTGCCGCCCGCCGCACGGCCCAAGGCCGTGCCGCTGTCGGGCTCGGCCGCGGCGTCGCCGGCGACGCGACTGCCGATGCTCGACAGCGACGTCGAACGCCCGAACGGCACGAAGATCGGCCGCGTCATCGACGTGCTGATCGACCGCGGCGCGCAGCCGCAGGCCGTCGTGCTCGACCTCGGCGGCCTCGTCAATACCGAGCGACGCTCGATTGTGGCCAGCTGGGGCGCGCTGCGCTTCGTCACGCGCGACAAGGCGCTGCATCCGCAGCTCGACCTGAACGACGCGCAGATCAAGGCGGCGCCGCCCTATGCGGCCGACAAGCCGATCGTCGTGGTATCGCCACCGCCTGCCGCCGTGCCGGCTTCGCCTGCGAGTGCTGCCCGATGACGATCAAGCATGCCGTCAGCGTGCGCAGCCTCCGGGCGCTCGACTGGCTCAACTTCTTCGTTGCAAACGTTCAAACCGGATTCGGGCCGTTCATCGCGTCCTACCTCGCGTCGCACAAGTGGACGCAGGGCGAGATCGGCATGGTGCTGTCGATCGGCACGATCAGCGCGATGGTCAGCCAGGTGCCGGGCGGCGCCGCGGTCGATGCGCTGAAGAACAAGAAAGGCGCGGCCGCATGGGCGATCGCGGCCATCATCCTGTCCGCGGTGCTGCTCGCGTCGAGCCCGACGATCGTGCCGGTGATCGCGGCCGAGGTGTTCCACGGCTTCGCGAGCTGCATGCTGGTGCCGGCGATGGCCGCGATTTCGTTTTCGCTGGTGGACCGCGCCGACCTCGGCGACCGCCTCGGCCGCAACGCGCGCTGGGCCTCGATCGGCAGCGCGGTGGCCGCCGGCCTGATGGGGCTCACCGGCGAGTATTTCTCCGCGCGCGCGGTGTTCTGGCTGACCGCGGTGCTCGCGTTGCCCGCGCTGTTCGCGCTCGCGATGATCCAGCCGACGCACGAAGTGATCCCGCATGCGTCGAAGCCCGACGAGCGCGACGATGCCGACGAAGGCGAGGATCGCGAGACGCTGCTCGAGCTGTTGCGCGATCGCCGGATGCTGACCTTCGCGGCGTGCGTCGTGCTGTTCCACCTGTCGAACGCGGCGATGCTGAACCTGGCGGCCGGCGAAGTCACGGCCGGGATGGGCGAGAACGTGCAGCTCGTGATCGCCGCGTGCATCATCGTGCCGCAAGCGATCGTCGCGATGCTGTCGCCGTGGGTCGGCCGCTCCGCGCAACGCTGGGGCCGCCGGCCGATCCTGCTGCTCGGCTTCTCCGCGCTGCCGGTGCGCGCGCTGCTGTTTGCCGGCGTGGGCAGCCCCTACCTGCTGGTGCCGGTGCAGATGCTCGATGGCATCAGCGCGGCCGTGTTCGGCGTGATGCTGCCGCTGATCGCGGCCGACGTCGCCGCCGGCAAGGGCCGCTACAACCTGTGCATCGGGTTGTTCGGCCTCGCGGCCGGCATCGGCGCGACGCTCAGCACGGCAGTGGCCGGCTACGTCGCCGATCACTTCGGCAACGCCGTCAGCTTCTTCGGGCTGGCCGCGGCCGGCGCGCTGGCCGTGCTGCTCGTGTGGCTCGCGATGCCGGAAACGCGCGTCGAAAACGGCGACGCGAACGTCGGCGAGCCGGCGCCCGCGTCGCCCGAACAGGCGCACTGACGCCGCGCTGCTGTCCGCTGTTTCCCCGACCGACCAGATGAATACGATCAGGACATTCAACGAAGCCCGCCGGCAGATCCAGCAGTCGATCTTCGATCTGCTCAAGGGGCTGACCTTCGGCGAACGGCTCGCGCAAGGCGCGCTGATGGCGCTGCAGGCCGTCTGCAGCGCGTGCCTCGCCTTCGCGATCGGCCGCGCGCTGCACACCGAGCAGGCCGTGTGGGCCGCCATTACGGCGATCGCCGTCACGCAGCACAACTACTCGGACACGATGTCGCTGTCGCGCGACCAGTTCATCGGCGCGATGATCGGTGGCCTGACGGGCTTCGCGGGCGCCGCGCTCGGCGGCGACCGGCTGCTCGCGTATGCGATCACGGTCGCCGTTGCGATCGTCGTGTGCTGGTGTCTGAACGTGGGGAGCGCCGCACGGCTCGGCGGCGTGACCGCGACGATCGTGCTGCTGTTTCCGGGCAACGGCCCGCTGTGGGACATTCCGCTGATGCGGCTAGGCGAAGTGGCGCTGGGCACCGTGTGCGCGCTGGGCGTGTGCTGGGCGATGTCGCTGATCGAGCGACGCTGGTTTCGCCGCGCCGCGGGCTAGGTCCGGCCGCACGCGAGGCGATCGCCGGGGCGCCGGCCCCGGCAGCCTGGTGCGGCAGCGATCGGGCGAAACGGTTAGGGGCCGACCCGCAACACGATGCCCGAGCCGATCTGCACGAGCAGATAATCGCCGCCGACGCCGACCCACTGATAGCCGCGCGGTGGCGCGCTCAGATGGTAGCCGCGCCAATCGTCGACGACGTACTGGCGATCGCGGAATTCGGGCGGCAGCCGGTCGCCCCGGTGCCAGTCGCGGCGAGGCTGATCGGCCCAGCGCGGCGGTACGTCGTCGTCGCGATGCATCGCCTGACCGGGCGGCATGTGCTTCGGGCCGTGGCCGCGGTGCATGCCGGGGCCGCCGTGATCGCCGTAGTTGCCCTGGTTCCCGTGACCTTGCGCCATCGCGGCCGGCGCCGCGAAACCTGCCGCGACCAGCGCGGCCAGCATCATCCCGTGCATCTTCGTCATCGTTCTTCCCTCCGTGTCGTCATGCCGAACAGGAAACAACCGGGCCTGCACGATCAAGGCTAGCACATGGCACGCGGGGCGCACGGGGCATGTGTCGAACGTCAGGCCGCCTGCTGCTGATACTGGATTCGATGCAGATGCGCATAGAGCCCGCCGTGACGCAGCAATTCGTCGTGGCTGCCGGACTCGACGATCTTGCCGGCCTCGAGCACGAGGATGCGGTCCGCGCGTTCGATGGTCGACAGCCGGTGCGCGATCACGAGCGTCGTGCGGCCTTCCATCAGCCGTTCGAGCGCGGCCTGCACGTGACGCTCGGATTCGGAGTCGAGCGCGGAGGTCGCCTCGTCGAGGATCAGGATCGGCGCGTCCTTGTAGATCGCGCGCGCGATCGCGAGCCGCTGCCGCTGGCCGCCCGACAGGCGCATGCCGTTGCCGCCGACCAGCGTGTCGAGCCCGTCCGGCATCGCGGCGACCGCGTCGGCGAGGTTCGCGGCTTCGAGCGCGGCCTGGACGCGCGCGCGGTCCGGCGTCTGCCCGTACGCGACGTTCGCGGCGATCGTGTCGTTGAACAGCACCACGTCCTGGCTGACCATCGCCATCTGCCCGCGCAGCGCGTGGATGTCGAAGTCGCGGACCGGCACGCCGTCGACCAGGATCGTGCCGCCGGTCGGATCGAAGAAGCGCGGCAGCAGGTTCACGAGCGTCGTCTTGCCGCTGCCGGACGGCCCCGCGAGCGCGATCATCTCGCCCGGCGCGACCTTGAACGAAATGCGGTCGAGCGTCGGCCGCTCGGCCGCGCCGTAGTCGAACGACACGTCGCGGAATTCGATCTCACCGCGCGCATGCGGCAGCTCGCGGCCGCCGCCCTGCGGCTCGGCCGGCTCGTCGATCAGCCCGAAGATCAGCTCGGCGGCGGTCATGCCGCGCTGCAGCGGCTGGTTCACGTCGATCAGATGCTTGAGCGGCGAAATCACCAGCAGCATCGACGTGACGAACGCGACGAAGCCGCCGACCGTCGTCTGGTCGTTCGTCGACTGCACGACCGCGATCGTGATCACCACCGCGAGCGCGATCGACGCGAGGAATTGCGTGAGCGGCTGCGCGAGGCCGCCGGAGATCGTCATGCGCATCGCATAGCCGCGCAGGCGCTTGCTCATCGAGGTGAAGCGGTCGAGTTCGTACGCTTCGCCGTTGTGCACCTTGACGACCTTGTACCCGCCGACCGTCTCCTCGACGATGTACGACAGCTCGTTGGTCAGCGTCTGGTGCTCGCGGTTCAGGCGGCGCAGGCGGCGATTGATCTTGCTGACCAGCCAGCCGATGCCCGGCAGGATCACCGCGACGATCAGCGTGAGCCGCCAGTTCAGGATGAACAGGTAGCCGAGCAGGAACACGACGGTCAGCGAATCGCGCACGAGCGTGACCATCACGCCGGTCAGCACCGACAGGATCTGGTTGACCTCGAACACGATCGCGTTGATCACGGTGCTCGCGGTCTCGCGCTGGAAGAACGACGCGCCCGTGTGGATCATCCGCTGGAACATCTCGAGCCGCAGCTGCAGCAGGATGCGGTTCGATACGTAGTTGAGCAGGTAATTGGACGCGTACTGCGACACGCCGCGCACGAGCGCGAGCCCGATCACCGCGATCGGCACGTACCATTTCGCGCGATCGCTGCCGTGCGAACCGAACCCGTGGTCGAGCAGCGGCTTGAGCAGCGCCGGAATGCCGGCCTCGGTGGCGGCGACGACGCCCATCGTCATCACGGCGAGCACCACGATGCCGATCAGCGGCCGGATGTACGGCCACAGGCGCTTGAGGACCGTGACCGGCGACGTGCTGGCGCCGTCCATCGGTTTGCGAAGAGTGTTCTGGGTTTCCAAGGCAATCCTTCTTGAGCCGCGACGCGGCGCCCGGCGCGTCGGCGCCAGGGATTCGCCTCGTCCGGCGGGTGCCGAAAAAGGCCCAACATTATAGCTGCACCGCCCCCGCGGGCACGGCCGCTGCCGACGCGCGGGTATACTCCCGCTCACCGTTTTCTCCGCCCTTTCGACGATTTCATGGCAGAACCCACCCTCGGCGTCGCTCTCATCGCCCTCAACGCGGCCGCGCGGCTCGCGCAATGCCTCGACGCGTTGACCTTCGCCGACGACATCGTCGTGATCGACGGCGGCAGCACCGACGATACCGTCGCGATCGCCCGCGCGCACGGCGCGCGCGTGATCGTCGAGCGCGACTGGCCGGGCTTCGGTCCGCAGAAGAACCGCGCGCTCGATGCGCTCGACACCGACTGGATCCTGTCGCTCGACACCGACGAGGTGGTGAGCCCCGAACTCGCCGAATCGATCCGCGCGGCGATCCGCGCGCCAGCCGCCCAGGTCTACGCGCTCGACCGGCTGTCGAGCTTCTGCGGCCAGTGGATCCGCCACAGCGGCTGGTATCCGGACTGGGTGCCGCGGCTGTTCCGGCGCGGCACGGCGCGCTTTTCCGACGATCTGGTGCACGAACGGCTCGTGTTCGACACGCCCGCGCAGCGACTGGCCGGCAAGCTGATGCACTATTCGTACGAGGATTTCGAAACGGTCGTGCGCAAGCTCGATGCCTATTCGACCGCGGGTGCGCGCCAGCGCCGCGCGGCCGGCCAGCGCGGCGGCTTCGGCAAGGCGCTCGCGCGCGGCGCATGGGCGTTCGTGCGCACCTACGTGCTGCGGCGCGGCTTCCTCGATGGCCGAGCGGGCTTCATGATCGCCGTCTTCAACGCGGAAACGGTGTACTACCGGTTCCTGAAGCTCGGCCACGAAACGGCGCGCTGAGCGCTGCCGCACGCCGGCCGCCTGTGGCAGCCGGCGTGCGGGAATCGGGCCGACCCGGCGTTACAATGCCGGGCTGCCCGCGCGGCGCGAGCCCTGCCCCGCGCCGCCGACACGACGACCACCGACTCGACCTGCCATGTTCTCCATCATCATTCCGACCTGGAACAACCTGCCGTACCTCAAGCTCGTCGTCGACAGCCTGCGCCGCCATTCCGCGTTCGACCACCAGATCATCGTGCACGTGAACGACGGCTCGGACGGCACGCTCGACTGGGTGCGCAGCGAAGGCATCGAGCACACCGCGTCGCCGGCCAACATCGGCATCTGCCACGCAGTGAACCTCGCCGCCGCGCGCGCGACGCGCGACTACGTCGTCTACATGAACGACGACATGTACTGCTGCCCCGGCTGGGACGCCGCGCTCGTGCGCCGCATCGAGCAGATGCCGACCGATCTGTTCATGCTGTCCGGCACGATGGTCGAGCCGGTCGACACGCGCAATCCGTGCGTCGTCGTCAGCAATTTCGGCCGGGATGCCGAACATTTCGACGCGGCGGGGCTGGTCGCGGCCGCGCCGCGACTCGCCCGCGCCGACTGGCTCGGCTCGACGTGGCCGCCGACGCTCGTGCACCGCGACTGGTGGCACCGCATCGGCGGCTACAGCAGCGAGCTGTCGCCCGGGATGAGCAGCGACAACGACTTCTCGATGAAATTCTGGGATGCCGGCTGCCGGATCTTCCTCGGCGTCGGCGACAGCCTCGTCTATCACTTCCAGCAGAAGAGCACCGGCAAGATCGTCAAGAACGACGGGCGCCGTCAGTTCCTGAACAAATGGGGCATGACGCAGGCAACCTTCGACCGCTATTACCTGCATCGCGGCGAAGCCGCCGGCTCGCGCGTCGCCCTCGACACGCCGGCCGTCGAAGGGCGGCTCAAGCGTGCGCTGCTGCGCTCGCGGATCAAGCGCGCGTTCAGCTGAGTCGGCCCCGGCAACGATGCTGAGGCCCGGGCGGCTTCGCGTATACTGCGCGCTTCGCCCCCGGGTGCCGGCGTAGCGCGCGGCAACAGCGCGACGCCCGCACGCCGCATTCGTTCATTCGACAGGTTCCGATGCTTTCGTTTTCCGCCTCCGCCACGCGGCGCCTCACCGCCGCCCGCGCCTTCGCCGTCATCGCGCTCTGCATGGTGCCCGTGTCGACCGCGCTGACCAACGTGTTCTGCGGACTGTTCGCGGCCGCGCTCGTCATCTCTCCTGAATTCTGGCGCGAGCTGCGCTCGTTCGTCACCGAGCCGGCGTCGCTCGCGGCGCTGCTGATTCTTGCGGCGCTCGCCGCGAGCATCACGTACACGGTCGCGCCGCACCCGAAGGCGTGGAACTGGGTCGCGAAGTACGACAAGCTGCTGTTGCTGCCGTTTGCCGCGCTCGCGTTCCGCCACTCGAACTGGGCGCCGATCGTGCGCCGTGCGTGGTTCGGCACGCTGTGCGTGATCCTGGTGCTGTCGACGACCAACTATCTCGGGCTGACGTCGATCGGGCCCGCGCATTCGACCGAGCTGCCGCTGTCGCGCGCGTGGGTGTTCAAGAACCACATCGCGGCCGGGATGTTCGGCGCGCTGCTGTTCTACCAGGCCGCCGACCTCGCGCTGTCGGCGCGCAGCGCGCTCGCGCGCGCGGCCTACGCCGGCGTGGCCGCGTGGTCGCTGATCAACGTCTTCGTGATGCTTCAGGGCCGCACCGGGCAGGTGATCGCGCTGCTGCTGATCCTCGTCGTGGCCGTGCGGTTCGTGCTGGTGTTGCGCCGCCAGTCGCCGCTGCGCGCCAGCCTCGCCGCGGGCGCGCTGGTGCTGGCGGGCGCCGCGCTCGTCGCCGCTGCTTGTACCGTGCACAACGGCCGGCTCACGAAGGTCGTCTCCGAAGTGCAGCAGTACCGGCAGACCGACGCCGTGACGTCGACGGGGCTGCGTCTCGAGTGGTACAAGAAGGGCCTCGAGCTGTATCGGATGCGTCCGGTGATCGGTTACGGCGCCGGCGGCCTCGAGTTCGAATTCCAGAAGCTCGCGGCCGGCAAGACGGCCGCCGAAGGCCAGCTCACGTCGAATCCGCACAACGAGTACCTGTTGATGGCCGTGCAGCTCGGCACGATCGGCGTGCTGCTGTTCGTGAACCTGATCGTGCAGATCGCGCGCGGCAGCCGTGGGCTGGATCCGCGCTCGAAGCATCTGCTGCTCGCGTGGCTCGCGATTTTCACGATCGGCAGTCTCGCGAACTCGCTGCTGCTCGATTTCGCCGAAGGGCATCTGCTCGTGCTGCTCGCCGGCATCCTGCTCGGCTGCGGCGCGGCGCGCAGCGACACGCTGCCGCGCGAGACGGCGGCGCTGCGGCGCAGCGCCTGAGGCTGGGCGGTTGGCGGTTGGCGGTTGGCGACTGGCAACTGGCGACTGGCAACTGGCGACTGGCAACTGGCGACTGGCAACTGGCGACTGGCAACTGGCGACTGGCAACTGGCGACTGGCGACTGGCGACTGGCGGTCACAGAGTCGCCTGCCGCACCGTCTCGTGTACGGCGGCACGCGTGCGTCGCCACCCGTATTCAGCTCTGCAAACCGTGCGGCTGGTACGCGTCAGTCCCGACGCGCCCGATCGAGCCGCGACGTATCGATGATCACACCCGCCGGGTCCGGCGGATTCAGCCCAAGCATCTCGGCCGCCGCGGCCTTCACGCGCTGCGCGCCGAGATGGGCGAGGCAGTCGCTGCGGCTGTCGACGTGACGCTCGCAGCCCTCGTGCCGGCACGGCACGCAATCACCTTCGCCCTGCAGCAGCCACACGTTGCCGTGCCGGCCTGAGCCGCGCAACGCCCACGGATTTTCGGTCGGCGGCCAGTGCTGCGGCCACGGCCCCCAGCGCACCGGATCGGACGGGCCGAACAGCGCGATCGTGTCGGTTCCCGTCGCGGCCGCGACGTGCGTCGCGCCGGTATCGGGGCCGATGAACAGGCGTGCGCGCCGCACCAGCTCCGCGCTCTCGCCGAACGTGAGGCGGCCGACCAGATTCAGCACGTCGCCGCCCGCCTCGGCCGCGACCTGCTCCGCATATTCGCGCTCGCGATCGGCCGGGCCGCCCGACAGCGCGACCGCGAATCCCTGCCCGCGCAGCCAGTCGATCATCTCGACCCAGCCGTCGAGCCGCCATTGTTTGTAGCGGAACATCGGATACGGATGCAGCACGACGAGCGGCCTGCCGTCGCGAATCGCCGGCGATTCCGCGAGCCACGCATCGAAGCGCGCGCGCCGCGCCGGGTCGTCGCCGATTCCGGGCGCAACGACCTCCGACACCGGCTCGATGCCGATCACCGGCGCGAGCGCGAGCGTGCTGACGACCGTGTGCGCGGATTCGTGGTGATTGATCGCGATTCCGTCGAGCATCATCCGCGTGAGCCACGTGACGCGATTCGGGTCGACGAGGCCAACGCGCTTGCGGCCGGCAAACCAGCTGTAGAAGCGCGGGCGGTCCGAACTCAGTGCCGCGCAGGCGAGATCGTAGCGGCGCCAGATCGACAGCGCGTCGCGCAGCCGCTCGCTGAACCGCGCGCGCTGGGCGACGACGATCACACGCCGCACGTCCGGGTTGTGCTCCAGCACGCCTTCGGTGCCGCGAAACACCAGCATGTCGATTTGCGCGTCGGGCCAGCGCGCCTTCAGCGAACGCACGAGCGGCGTCGTCAGCAGCACGTCGCCGATCCGGCGCGGTGCGGCAACGAGAATGGTTCTGGGCGGGCGGGCGGAGGAAAACAGGGCCACGGCGATGGATCCGGCTAGCTGGCTGAACAAGGCTCGCAATGTACAGGATTTTGCGGCGGCAGGCGTGGCGTACTGGCGATGGACGGCGATCACATCTGGGCACGGTGCGGGCCTGCGGCACGCGGGCTTGGGGCTTGGGGCTTGGGGCTTGGGGCTTGGGGCTTGGGGCTTGGGGCTCGGGGCTCGCGACCCGGCGCATCCACGCCATGCCTCATCGAAGCTTCACAAGCCGCCCAAGGTGTTCCAAGTGCGGCAAGCAGCGCGATGCGCCGCACCGGCCAGCAAACGCGGCACCCGCAGCGACGCAACGCTGGCGCACCGCGAATTACGAAGCCGAGGCGCTGGCAAACTCAGCCGTTGCGCCACCCGGCGGCAGCGCACGCTCCGGCGCTGCATCAATCTGCACGGGCTGCGTCAACAGATGGCGCACCGCACGCTCCAGCGTGTCGACGCCGATCGCTTCCACCGTCGCACCGGCCCGCAGAATCATGTGCGGCACGCCGACCGGATGCCAGCGCAGATACTTCTCCGGACGGTCCTCGAACAGCGCGGCGACCGGCACACCGAGCGCCGACGCCAGATGCACCGGTGCGCTGTCGGCCGACACGATCACGTCGAGCAGGCTCGCCGCCGCCATCATCTCCGCGACCGACGGCGGCGCGACGTGCCGCGCGTCCACGTCTCGCCACGCGTGCGCATCGGCATCGTGGGCGGCCGACACGACCGGATCGCGGAACACGATCACATCGGCAATCGCGCCGAGCCGCCGCGCCAGCTCGCACCAGCGGTCGGCCGGCCAGCGGCGCTCCGCCGCCTTGTTCGACACGAACAGCCCGACACGCGGCTTGCCGCGCGGCCCGAGCAGTCGATGCCAGGTGTCTTGCAGCGCACGATCCGGATAAACGGACAGCGCGAGACCGTCGAGGTTGGTATGGCCGAGTTCCGGCACGAGCCGGAAGCCCGACAGTGCCTCATGGGCGATCGGCCGTGTCGCGACATGATCGGGCTTGCGATCGTCGAATTCGGAGTCCGCATCGTGCCAGCGGCAGTCCTTGGCGCCGAGCTGGCGCGCGAACTGGATGCTGCTGCGGTGCATGCCGCCATTGGGCACGACGACGAGGTCGAACCGCAAGCGGCGCAGCCGGCGCACGAGCCGCAGCCGGTCGACGAACGCGCGCATGCGCCCAGGACGATCGTTGCGCTCGCATTGCCGGCTATACACGTAGGTATGGACGGTATGCACATGCGGGTTGCCGGCGAGGACTGCCGCGTTGTAGCGGTTCGCGACCACGTGCAGTTCCGCTTCGGGCCAGCGCTGCTTCAAGGCACTCAGAAATGCGGTCGTGCAAAGCATGTCGCCCAGAAAATCAATCCGGATCACGAGGATCCGGCCCCTCGGCTTACCGTTGGCCATCGATGTAATGTAGCTGTCGTTTTTTATCGTTACGGCCGGAGGAAGCCCCCGCCCTACCTGCTGCCCCTGGCGCGGCGCAAAGGCTCGCGGCGCCGCCGCTGGGTGGCGAGCGACCGATTGTATAGCGTCCGGATGACGGCCCCAATCCCTGCCCCGAACAAAACGGCCCGCTGCACCGCGCGATCGCGATGCAGCGGGCCGCAGGCGATCAAGCCGGCAACAAGGCGTTCAGTACGTGATTTCGACGACGCTGCCGCCGAACGTCGCGCGCAGCTCCGCGAGCAACGCGTCGCTCGGCTTCACGCGCCACGCATCGCCCAGACGCATTTCGCCCTGCGCGCGCGCGTTGCTGTAGTGAATCTGCACCGCGAGCCCGTTCGGCAGCGGCGCCTGCGGGCGACGGCCGCCGTCGCGCCCGCCGCCGCGCGGCGCGGGGGCGTCGACCACGTTGGCGGCGCCCGGTTCATCCTTCGACACGTGCGGCTCGAGTACGCGGCGCAGCACCGCCGCATCGGCGTTGCCGTTCATCGTCAGCCGCACCGCCTGCGCATAGCGGCTGCGCGCGCGTTCGAGATCCATCACCGTGTCGGCCGTGAAGCGGATGCCGCCGGTGAACGCGTCGTTACGCGCCTGCCCCTGCACGATCAGCAGCTCGTCTTCCTTGAACAGCGCCTTGTTCGCCTCGAACTGCTCGTTGAAGATCGTGATTTCGCACTGCCCCGACCCATCGTCGAGCAACGCGATCAGCATCTTGCCGCGCTGCGTCATCTGCGTGCGCAGCGAAGCGATGATGCCCGCGACGAGCTTGTCGCGGCCTTCCTTCAAATCACCCACCTTCTGCCGCACGAACCGGCGCACTTCGTCGCGATACGCGTCGAACAGGTGGCCGGACAGGTAGAAGCCGAGCGCGCCCTTCTCTTCCTGCAGCCGGCGCTTGTCGTCCCACGCCGGTTCGTCGACGAGCGCATGCGCGTGCGGCGACTCGGCGCCCATGTCGAACAGGCCGGCCTGCATCGCGTTCGCAGCGGCCTGTTCGGCCGCCTCCATTGCAAGCGGAACCGACGCGAGCATCTGCGCGCGGTTCGGGTTCAGCGAATCGAACGCGCCCGCGCGGATCAGCGCCTCGACCGTGCGACGGTTGACGATGCGCCGGTCGACCCGCTCGCAGAAGTCGAACAGATCGGCAAACGGCTTCTCCTCGCGCGCGCGCAGGATTTCCTCGATCGCATTCTGGCCGCTGCCCTTCACCGCGCCGAGGCCGTAGCGGATCGTGCGCGAACGCGTGCCGTCGGCCTGCGCAACCGGCTCGAAGCGGTAATGCGACTGGTTGATGTCGGGCGGCAGCACCACGAGGTTGTTCGAGACGCAGTCGTCGAACAGGATCTTCACCTTGTCGGTGTCGTCCATCGCGAGCGTCATGTTGGCCGCCATGAATTCGGCCGGATGGTGCGCCTTCAGCCACGCGGTGTAATAGGCGAGCAGCGCGTACGCGGCCGCGTGCGACTTGTTGAAGCCGTAGCCCGCGAACTTCTCCATCAAGTCGAAGATCTCGTCGGACTTCTCGCGCGTGAGGCCGTTCTTCGCCGCACCTTCGGCGAAGATCTCGCGGTGCTTGGCCATCTCCTCGGGCTTCTTCTTGCCCATCGCGCGACGCAGCAAGTCCGCGCCGCCGAGCGAGTAGCCGCCGATGATCTGCGCCATCTGCATCACCTGCTCCTGATAGACCATGATCCCGTAGGTCTCTTTCAGGACGGGTTCGACGCGCGGATCCGGATAGTCGACCTTCTCGCGCCCGTGCTTGCGGGCGCAGAAGCTCGGGATCAGGTCCATCGGCCCCGGACGGTACAACGACACGAGCGCGATGATGTCTTCGAAGCGGTCGGGCTGCGCGTCCTTCAGCATGCCCTGCATGCCGCGGCTTTCCAGCTGGAACACCGCGACCGTGTTGGCCTTCTTGAGGAGCTGGAACGACGCCGGATCGTCGAGCGGCACCTGCGCGAGCGACCAGTCGGCCTTGGTCGGGTCGAGGCGACGGATGTAGCGCTCGGCCCAGTCGAGGATCGTCAGCGTCGTGAGGCCCAGAAAGTCGAACTTCACGAGGCCGACGGCTTCGACGTCGTCCTTGTCGTACTGGCTGACGACGCCGGCGTCGTCGCCCTGCGTGTACAACGGACAGAAATCGGTCAGCTTGCCCGGCGCGATCAGCACGCCGCCCGCGTGCATGCCGACGTTACGCGTGAGGCCCTCGACGCGCTGCGCGAGATCGAGCAGCTGATGTACCTCGTCCTCGTTGTCGTAGCGCTCCTGCAGTTGCGGCTCTTCCTTCATCGCGTCGGCGATCGTCACGTGCTTGCCCGGCTTGAACGGGATCAGCTTCGCAACGCCGTCGGTGAACATGTAGCCGAGATCGAGCACGCGGCCGATGTCGCGCACGGCCGCCTTCGCGGCCATCGTGCCGAACGTGGCGATCTGCGACACGGCGTCCGCACCGTATTTCTCCTTCACGTACTGGATCACGCGATCGCGGCCGTGCTGACAGAAGTCGATGTCGAAGTCGGGCATCGACACGCGTTCCGGATTCAGGAATCGCTCGAACAGCAGGTTGTAGCGCAGCGGATCCAGATCGGTGATGCCGAGCGCGTACGCGACCAGCGAGCCGGCGCCCGAGCCGCGGCCCGGACCGACCGGCACGCCGTTGTTCTTCGCCCAGTTGATGAAGTCGGCAACGATCAGGAAGTAGCCGGGAAAGCCCATCTTCGTGATGGTCCCGCACTCGAATTCGAGCCGCTTGTAGTAGGTGTCGCGCTGCGCATCGCGCTCGGCGACATCCGGGTACAGCTGCTCGAGGCGCTTCTCGAGCCCCTCCTTCGACAGCTGGACCAGGTAATCGTCGAGCGACATGCCGTCCGGCGTCGGGAACAGCGGCAGCTTCGGCTTGCCGAGCTCGAGCTTCAGGTTGCAGCGCTTCGCGATTTCCACCGTGTTCGCGACCGCCGACGGAATATCCGCGAACAGCGCGACCATGTCGTCCTGCGTGCGGAAGTACTGAGCGGTCGTGAAGCGCTTCTGGCGCCGCGGATTCGCGAGCATGTCGCCTTCGGAGATACACACGCGCGCTTCGTGCGCGGTGAAATCGTCCTCGGTCATGAACTGCATCGGATGCGTCGCGACGACCGGCAGCTGCAGCGACGCGGCGAGCGTCGCGGCCTGCTGGATGTAGGCCTCGGCGCCCGGCTGGCCGTAACGCTGCAACTCGATGTAGAAGCCGCCGGGAAACACCTCGGCCCAGCGCTGCGCGTGACGGCGCGCGGCTTCCTCGTTACCGGCCGCCAGCGCGAGCCCGATATCGCCTTGCTGCGCGCCCGACAGCGCGAGCAGCCCTTGCGACAACTCGCCGTCGAGCCAGCTCGCGTCGAGCTCCGCCCGGCCGCGGTACTGGTTCGTGAGCCACGCCTTCGACAGCAGCTCGCACAGATTCAGATAACCGGTCTTGTCCTTCACCAGCAGCAGCAGGCGCGACGGTTTGTCGCGATCGTCCGGATTCGTGATCCAGACGTCGCAGCCGGCAATCGGCTTGATGCCCTTGCCACGGGCTTCCTGGTAGAAACGGACGAGGCCGAACGCGTTGCCGAGATCGGTGAGGGCGAGCGCACCCTGACCGTCGGCGGCAGCGGCCTTGACGATGTCGTCGAGACGCACGATGCCGTCGGCAATCGAGAATTCGGAGTGAACGCGGAGATGGACGAAGCGGGGATCTGACATGGGCGATATTGTAGCCGCGTCGCCGCGACGGCTGCCCAAAAAATCCCCGTGCCTGGCCGTTCGGCCGATGCACGCGGCGCCATATCCGAACGGCCAGGTGTCGGAGCGCGACCGGTTTGCGGGATAATACGGGTTTTCGAATCACCGTCCCGGCTTCGCACCCTTTTTTGCGGGGCCGCCGTGCGTGCGCCGCACGGCCGCGGCCGTTTTCCCGTCGGACCATCATGACCATCGTCAACCTCGCCGCCTACCACTTCGTGTCGCTCGACGCGATCGAGCAATGGCGCCCGCTCGTCACCGCCCGCTGCAACGAACTCGGCCTGCGCGGCACGATCCTGCTCGCGCCGGAAGGCATCAACCTGTTCATCGCCGGCCCGCGCGAAGCGACCGACGCGTTCGTCGACTACCTCCGCCACGATCCGCTGTTCGAAGGCAAATTCGCGACGCTGCAGTTCAAGGAAAGCCTGTCCGACTCGCAGCCGTTCCGCCGCATGCTCGTGCGTCTGAAGCGCGAGATCATCACGATGAAGAAGCCCGCGATCAAGCCCGAACTCGGCCGCGCGCCGTCGGTCGACGCGCGCACGCTGAAGGCGTGGCTCGACCGCGGCCACGACGACGACGGCCGCCCGGTCGTGATGCTCGACACCCGCAATGCGTTCGAGGTCGACGTCGGCACGTTCGACGACGCGCTCGACTACCGGATCGACAAGTTCAGCCAGTTCCCCGAAGTGATCGACGCGAACCGCGCCGATCTCGAAGGCAAGACGGTCGTGTCGTTCTGCACCGGCGGCATCCGCTGCGAGAAGGCCGCGATCCACATGAAGGAAATCGGCATCGACCACGTGTACCAGCTCGAAGGCGGGATCCTCAAATACTTCGAGGAAGTCGGCGGCGCGCACTACCACGGCGACTGCTTCGTGTTCGATTACCGCACCGCGCTGAACCCGCAACTGCAGCCGACCGAGAACGTCACGTGCTTCGCTTGCCGCGCGGTCGTCACGCCGCAAGCGCAGCAATCGCCGGACTACGTGCCCGGCAAGTCGTGCCCGGCGTGCGCGCAGGCCGCAGCGGCCGCGTAAGCACGGGCCGCTGCGGCTCCCGATGAACGGCTACCGCGGCCGCTTCGCGCCGTCGCCGACCGGCCCCCTGCATTTCGGCTCGCTGGTCGGCGCGCTCGCGAGCTGGCTCGACGCGCGCGCACACGGCGGCGCATGGCTCGTGCGGATCGAGGACATCGACGGCCCGCGCACCGTGCCGGGCGCCGACGACGACATCCTCGCGACGCTCGCGCATTTCGGCATGACGCCCGACGAGCCGCCCGTATGGCAAAGCACGCGCGACGCGCGCTATGCGGCCGAGCTCGAGCGGCTGCGCGCCGCGGGCCTCGTCTACCCGTGCGGCTGCACGCGCAAGGAAATCGCCGATTCGCTGCGCGCCGCGCACGAGCGCCATACGACGCTCGCGTACCCGGGCACCTGCCGCATCGGGCTGCACGGCAAACCGGCGCGTGCCTGGCGGCTGCGCGTGCCCGACGGCGCCGACGCAATCATCCGGTTCGACGATCGCTGGCAGCACGAGCAACAGCAGAACCTCGCCACCGAAGTCGGCGATTTCGTGCTCAAGCGCGCCGACGGCCAATGGGCGTATCAGCTCGCAGTCGTGGTCGACGATGCCGACGCCCGCATCACCCACGTGGTGCGCGGCGCCGACCTGCTCGATTCGACCGCGCGCCAGATCTACCTGCAACGCTGTCTCGGCGTGCCGACGCCCGCATATCTGCACGTGCCGGTCGTCGTCGATGCGAACGGCGAAAAGCTCAGCAAACAGACGGGCGCGCTCGCGCTGGAACGCGACGATCCGTTGCCGGCGCTGCGTGCCGCCGCCGCACACCTCGGCCTCGCCGGCGACGGCGAGTTGGCGGGCGACACGCTCGAGTCGTTCTACGCGGCCGCAACCGCTGCGTGGGCACGGCGTTTCGGGCCGCGAAGCGCGTGATGCAAAGCGTGTCGGCGGCTCGCTGCGCGTAGGTCGCAGTCAGCGGCGGCTTGGTCCCTTCGAGCACGGCCTGCGGCGGACGTCGCAAGCCGCTTGTGGCATCGCGCGCCGACCCGAACGCCTCGCACACGGTTGGCAACCGCGCCGCCGTACGCCGCACTGCGGAGGACCGTCGGGAATTGTTGGGAACCGTTGCGCATCGCTGCGCCGCGCCGCCGCAAACCCTTGGCCCAATGAAAAACGGGTGCATGCGCGTCGCATGCACCCGTTGCTGCCACGGCGCTCGCGCGCCGCGGCGACTGCCTGAACCGACCGCTTATGCGGAAGGCTTGCGCGGCATTCCGAACCCGCCGAGCAGCGCGGCGACCTGCCGCTTCGGCCCTTTCTTCTCGGGCTGCTGGACGGACGTCGTCTCCTCGGGTTGCTGCGCCGGCGTCGACGGTTCGTACGGCTTCAGGAAAAAATCGTCGACCGGCGCGTCGTGGCGGCGATGATGACCACCGCGCTCGGCGCTGCCTGAACGACGCGCCGACGCACCGCGATGCTCGTCGCGGTCGCGACGGCCGCCGCGCTCGCTACGTTCGCCGCGCTCATTGCGCTCACCGCGCTCGTCGTGACGATGGCGGGCCGGCTTGTCGAGTGCGAGCGTCTGCACTTCGAGCGGACGCTTGATCAGCTTCTCGATATCGGCGAGCTGCTTGCGCTCGTTCGGGCTGCACAGCGACAGCGCGTCGCCCGTCGCCCCGGCGCGGCCCGTGCGGCCGATCCGGTGCACGTAGTCTTCCGCGTTGAACGGCAGGTCGAAGTTGATCACGGCCGGCAGTTCGGCGATGTCGAGCCCGCGCGCGGCCACGTCGGTCGCGACCAGCGCCTCGATCTCGCCGCGCTTGAACGCGTCGAGCGCCTGCATCCGCTCGATCTGCGACTTGTCGCCGTGGATCGCCGAGGCCACCACGCCGTCGCGCTCGAGATTGCGCGCGAGCCGGCTCGCGCCGATCTTGCTGTTGCAGAACACGATCACCTGCTTGAGCCCGCGCCCGCGCAGCAACTGCACGACGGCCGCCTGCTTGTCGCCTTCGGCGACGTCGTAGACGATCTGCGTGACGTTCGCGTTGGTCGAGTTGCTGCGCGCGACTTCGATCGTCTGCGGGTTGCGCAGGTAGGTCGACGCGAGCTTCTTGATTTCCGGCGAGAACGTCGCGGAGAACAGCAGCGTCTGACGCTCCTTCGGCAGCAGGTTCAGGATGCGCTGCAGGTCGGGCAGGAAGCCCATGTCGAGCATCCGGTCGGCTTCGTCGAGCACGAGCATCTGGACCTGGCCGAGGTTCGCCGTCTTTTGCTGAACGTGATCGAGCAGGCGGCCCGGCGTCGCGATCAGGATCTCGACGCCGCGGCGCAGCTCGGCCATCTGCGGATTCATGTCGACGCCGCCGAACACGACCGCGCTGCGCAGCGCCGTGTGCTTCGCGTACGCATGCACGTTCGCGGCGACCTGGTCGGCGAGCTCGCGCGTCGGCGTGAGGATCAGCGCGCGCACCGGATGGCGCGCCGGCGACGCGCTCGTGCTGGCGTGCGGCAGCAGCCGCTGGATGATCGGCAGCGAGAAACTCGCGGTCTTGCCGGTGCCCGTTTGCGCGGCGCCCATGACGTCGCGGCCGGCGAGCACGACCGGAATGGCCTGCGCCTGGATCGGCGTCGGCGTCGTATAGCCCTGCTCGACGATGGCTTTCAGGATATCGGGCGCGAGGCCGAATTGATCGAAGGTTGCGTCGGCAGGCTTGGCGACAGAATCGGACATGGTGGCGTTTCGCTCAAAAGGCGCGGCGGGGACATCGTGCGTCAGGCCGGCCGGGCCTGCGCTCATCACATTTCGGAAGTAGACGGAGCCGCGGCGCGCCGCGCGACGCCGCTCTGGCGCCCGGGGCCGGTTCACATCGAACATCGGGCGCCACAGGTCGTGCGGACTCCGTTCGGCGCGAATGCCGGCGGAAAGGGACATATTGTAGCACTGAGCCGGAATCTGTCCGTGACAACGCTGCGAATGGGCTCCCGCGCCGGTTTGTCATGTACGCCGACAAGGCGTCGCGCGGGCAAAACATTCCGATCGGGCGATGGATGAGATTCGGGGCCGTATGGGGCTCGGGGACTCGGGGACTCGGGGACTCGGGGGCTCGGGACTCTCGGGACTCTCGGGACTCTCGGGACTTTCGGGACTTTCGGGACTTTCGGGACTTTCGGGACTTTCGGGACTTTCGGGACTTTCGGGACTTTCGGGACTTTCGGGACTTTCGGGACTCTCGGGACTCTCGGGGGCGCTCCGGTCGCTGGGTCGCTGGGTCGCTGGGTCGCTGAGTCGCCGGGTCGCTGGTGGCGCTGGGATCGCTCGAACCCGCGCCGCTGCGGCCAGTCCCCGTCGCGCACCGCGCATGCCGCTGCGGTCACCTACCTTCGCGCACCGCGGCGCGCCAGGCCGATCAACCGCCCCCGCCGACCAGCAACCCCGCACCGTTCAACCCTTCTTCTTTTTCTTCTTGTCGACCTGCACGCAGTCGCCGAGCATCGGCGCGGCATTCGGATCGGCGATCTCGTCGCGCAACGTCGCCTCCCTGCCCTTCGTCCACCAGGTATAGCGGCCGGCCTGATAGCGCACGCCCGACCCCGAGACGGTGTCGACGAACAGCATCTGCTGCCCGTTGACCGGCACGAGCGCGAAGCTCTGGCCGTTGCCGGCGCGCCAATACGACACGCGCAGCGGCTGCTTCTCGTTCGCGCACTGGTACACGGTCGGCTGGCGCGCATCGGCGTCGATCTCCTCGACGGTCAGTTGCGCCGCATGCGCAGCCGAAGCAGCGGAAACGGCGGCGCCGGCCAGCGCCAGCGCGACGAAGGTTTGGCGAATCATGCTGGTCCTTGGATGAGACGGTGAGAACGCACGCACGCGGCGTGCGCTGGTCGGAGACGACGCGTCGACGCCCGACGCCCGGGCCATCATGGATCGATGACGTCGGCGCATGCGTCGGTCGGCGCGGCAGCCACATGACCGACCAGCGGGACGATCTTCAGCCCGGCCGATGCGATCCGGCACGGCGCGGCCGCGACGCCGCAGCCGGCCAGGCTCGCGAGCAGCGCGAGCGCGGCGCCGAGCGTCGCGATCCGACCGAGCCGTGACAATCTGGATGCCATCGCGCGCTCCCGGGCGGTCAGCGCGACGACACGGGCCGCACGGCCGCCGCCGCGCGCTTCGCGCGCTCGCGGGCTTCGTCGACGTTCGCCCCGGTCGCGAGCGCGACGCCCATGCGCCGCTTCACGAAGCTCTCGGGCTTGCCGAACAGGCGCAGGTCGGCGCCCGGCACGGCGAGCGCGTCGCGCACGCCTTCGAACGCGATGCCGCGCTCGTCGAGGCCGCCGTAGATCACCGCCGACGCAGCCGGCGAGCCGAGCGTCGGATCGACCGGCAGCCCGAGGATCGCGCGGGCGTGCAGCTCGAATTCCGACTGGCGTTGCGACGCGAGCGTGACGAGGCCCGTGTCGTGCGGCCGCGGGCTCACCTCGGAGAACCAGACGTCGTCGCCGCGCACGAACAGCTCGACGCCGAACAGCCCGCGCCCGCCGAGCGCCTCGGTCACCTTGTGCGCGATGTCGCGCGACTTCTGCAGCGCGGCCGCGCTCATCGGCTGCGGCTGCCACGATTCGACGTAGTCGCCCGCCACCTGCACGTGGCCGACCGGCTCGCAGAAGTAGGTGCGCGTCGCCAGCGTGGCCGGGTCGATCGCACGGACGGTCAGCTGCGTGATCTCGTAGTCGAAATCGATGAAGCCCTCGACGATCACGCGCCCGTGGTTCACGCGGCCGCCGGCCATCGCGTAGTCCCACGCGGCCTTCACGTCGGCCTCGCTGCGTACCACCGACTGCCCCTTGCCCGACGACGACATCACCGGCTTCACGACGCACGGCATCCCGATCTTCGCGACCGCTGCGCTGAAGGCGTCGAACGAATCGGCGAACGCGTACGGCGAGGTCGCGAGCCCGAGCTCCTCGGCGGCGAGCCGGCGGATGCCCTCGCGGTTCATCGTGAGCTGCGTCGCGCGCGCGGTGGGGATCACCTCGGCCAGGCCGGCCGCCTCGATGGCCGCGAGCGCGTCGGTCGCGATCGCCTCGATCTCGGGGACGATCAGATGCGGGCGCTCGGCCTCGACCAGCGCGCGCAGCGCAGCCGCGTCGGTCATGTCGATCACGTGGGCGCGATGCGCGACCTGATGGCCCGGCGCGTCCGGATAGCGGTCGACGGCGATGACTTCGACGCCGAGGCGCTGCAACGCGATGATGACTTCCTTGCCGAGTTCGCCCGCGCCGAGCAGCATGACGCGCGTGGCCGAAGGTGAAAGCGGCGTACCGAGCCGCTGACCGATCTGCATGTGATTTCCCGCTGGTTCTGTTGGAGGACGAAACGGCGTCGATGTTAACACGCGCACCGTCGGCGCTTCGGCCCGTTTCGTCGCCGCGTGGCCGGCCCGGGCGGGCGCGAACGTTTTCGCGCACGAAGTGTCGGCTCGCCTCGCGCGGGGCCGGTGCGTTACTCTTACGCCTTGATCAGAATCCGTAGAGGAACGAGGCTCATGTCCCACCTGTCCGCCGCCCGCGCACGCACCGGCCTGCTTCGCCCGTTGCGCGCGCCGCTCTGCGCGTTGACGCTTGCCACGCTTCTCGCCGCCTGTGCGATGCCGACCCACCCCGATTCCGCCGCCCCCGCGCCCGACCCGTACAATCCGGCCGCCGTCCAGCTGCTCGACGACACGAGTTGGGAACTCACGAGCTGGGCCGCCGCCGACGGCACGCCGCGCACGATTCCGCACGGCGACAACGGCGAGCCGATCAGGCTCGCGCTGTCGACCGAGTCGGGCGTGCGGCGCGCGAGCGGCTTTTCGGGCTGCAACCGCTATATGGGCACCTACGCGATCAAGAACGGGCTGCTCAGCTTCGGGCCGCTCGCCGGCACGCGCATGGCGTGTCCGAACGCGCTGGGCGGCCAGCTCGAGCATGCGTACCTCGATGCGCTCGCCCACGTGCAGAAGACCGGCGTGCAGATGCGCGAGCCGCAGCAATTGCAGATCGTGACCGAAGCCGGCGAGACGCTCACCTTCACGCGTCGGGGCGGCTGATGCGGCGCCCGAGCGCGGGCGGGCCATGCGCCGCCGCGTCGCGCGGCCTCGAATCCATGCGTCGCGCAGCCTGAACCGGCCTCGCCGTCTTCATGTTGCGCCGGCGCGCTGTCAGTCTCGTCAATCTCGTTCGTCGGCCGGTTAAACTCGGCGGATCGCGCACCGCGCCCCGCCCTTCTTCCTGTTTCATCAAAGCATGCACACGGTAGTCTTCGGCTGGTTCGGCATCTCCGCCGTCTGGTTCCTCCTTCTCTTCTGGCGTCTCGTTCAGGCGATGCTGCCCGGCGGCGGCGGCCTCGCCGGCCGCGGCTCGATTCGCCTCTGGATCGGCTTCGCGGCGGTGTTCGTCGCGAGCTGCGCGCTGACGAGCCCGTTGTCCGGCCCGGACACCAACGCGCTCGGCCATGCGCTCTCCGCCGGCTTCGCCCACGTGCTCGGCCCGATCGGCACGCCGGTCGCGATGGTCGTGCTGTTGCTCGCCGGCTTGCCGTGGCTGACCGGCATTCGCTGGCGCCAGTTCGCCGCGTGGGTCGACGCGTCGTTCGGCGTGAAGCTCGCGCGCGACGTCGCGGACGACGACGTGCGCAGCGTCGCCGACCTGCCGCGCGGCGCGCTGCATCGCGACGACGACATCGTGCAGCCGACGACCGCCCATACGGTCAATTCGATGGCGCCGCGCCAGAACGGGCGGTATTCGCGCCCGACGTTGTGGAAGCCCGATCCGCAGGCCCGGCCGAAACCGCGCAACAAGGCCGCGGCGCGCCCCCTGGCGGAGCCGGTCGCGCCGTCGGGATGGCTGAAGCCGACGCCGGCCAAGCGCATGCCGGCGCCGCCCGTCCCGGCTACGCCGAGCGCGATGCCGCCGCCGACGACCGGCAGCACCGCCAGCCTCGCGCGCGCCGCCGCGAACGCGCAGGGGCCGCGCCCGAATCCGGCGCCGCTGCCGGCCGGGTTCCAGCCGGTTCGACCGCAACCGACCGCCGCGCGGCCAGCTGCCGCTGCAGCCGCGACGGCAGCCGTGGCGGCGTCGAAGCAGCCGAGCACGCCGCGCGCCACGGTCGCGCCGCGCCCGGTTGGTGCGACGCCGCCGCGCACGGCCGCGCGTCCGGCGACGGGAGCCGCCGCCGGCCCGGCTGCTGACCCGGCACGGCGCCGCCCCGCGCCGCCGACGCCCGCCCGCGCACCGCTTTACGCGTGGGTGCAGCAGCCCGCAGAACCGATCACGCCGGCGCCGAGCGTTCACGACACGCTGCGCTCGATCGAAGCCAGCACCGCGCAGTGGGCGGCGCTGGATGGGGTGCGGCCGGGGAATGCGGCGGGTACGGCAGCAGCGGCTGGCAGTTCGGGGAGCGAGGCGACAGTCGCGGCGGGTGGTGCGGTTGGTGCGGTTGGTGTGGCAGGCGGCGTGGTTGCGTCCGAGTCGGCCTCCGTTGCCGCGTCGGGCGCCCTCGCTTCGGATGGGCATCCGGTCGCCCCGCACGACGTCGGACGGGCGGATGCGCTCGCAACCGCATCTGCGTCCACATCGGCTCCCGGTGCTTCCGCTGCTTCCGCCGACAGCGAACCGATCGTGCTGGATGCGTTCATGCCATTAGGCTCGGGCGCGCACGCTCCCATCGTGGACATCAGCTCCTGGCTCGTCGATCAGCCAGCGCAGGACGCGCCGAAAGCGCCCGGCGTCGAAACGCACGCGCACGCAGACCGTCCGGGCAGCGAACGCGAACATGCCGTCAACGGCGCTGCCGCGCCGGAATCCCATGCACCGATCGACGTTGCGCCCTGGGAAGACGTCGTCGACACGCCCAGTTCCGCATTGGATACGTCGCAGTCGCAACCGATTTCGGCACGCCAGGTGCAGGAAGGGATGGCGACTCGCGATGTCGACGGAGCTGGTTCGATCGCCGGTACGCCGTCGGCGAATGCGTCGGGTCGTGACGTCGACCGCGCGGGCGCTGGCAGCAGCGACGGGGCCGTCGCGCAACCAGCGGTTAGCGCCGATATCGCCCGATTCGTCGACGCGAACGACGGTATGGCAGGGACGCCCGAACCCGCGAAACAAATTGCGCACGGAGCGCTGAACGCATTTATGCCGGCTTCGCCGACTGCGGACGCGTCGGCGTCGCCTGCAGCGGCAGCGTCGTTGCAAGCGCCCGTCGCGCCGGGTCTGTCCGCATCTTTTGCAACGCCCGCGGCAATGGCCGCGTCGGCATCGCATGCAGCGGCAGCTCCGTCGCAAGCGCCCGGCGCGCCGAGTCTGTCCGCATCGTTTGCAACGCCCACGGCATCAGCCGCGTCGGCGTCGCCTGCAGCGGCAGCGTCGTCGCAAGCGCCCGTCGCGCCGAGTCTGCCCGCATCGTTTGCAACGCCCGCGGCACCTGCGGCGTCGGCGTCGCCTGCAGCGGCAGCGTCGTCGCAAGCGCCCATCGCGCCGAGCCCGTCAGCGTCGCTGGAATCGGCCGCGGCGATGGCCGCATCGGCGTCGCCTGCAGCGGCAGTGTCCTCGGAAGCGCCCATCGCGCCGAGTCTGCCCGCATCGTTTGCAACGCCCGCGTCGCCAATACCGTCCGCAGCATCCCCGGCGCGCGCCAGCATGCCCGGAAGCCCGTACGAATCCGGCAGCCACACGCCCAACACCGCATCGACCGTATCGACTACCCCGCCCGCCACGGCAACGACTAGCGACACCGCCGCTTCCGCGGCGCGCGCGTTCGCATCGCCGATCGCACCGGCGACGCCTGCCCGCGCACCTTCGACCGATGCGTCGGCGCAGTCCGCGATGCGCGCCGCCGAGCCGATGTCGGCCGTTGCGACCGCATCGCTCCCCGCCGCCCTCGGCTCGACGGTCTTGCATCCGACGGCAAACGTTCCCGTGACGCAGACGGCCGCATCGTTCTCGATGTCGACGGAGCGCGCAGCCACCGGCGCGTCGCCTGCATCGGCCACGGAGTCGGCATCCCACGCGAGCCGCACGCCAGACGCGCCGGCGGTCGATACACCGGCCGAGTCCGCCACGCAGACACATGCAACGCAAGCGCCAAGCGCCAGCATCGCGCCGGCTCCGTCTGCGGGCGCACTTGCTGCCGTCGGTACGGCCACGCCCACGTTCGGGTCGACCGCTGCATTTGGCGGCACATCGACGGCGAGCGGTACGCCCGCGTCAATGACATCTATGACGCCGACCGCAGCGATTGCGCCATTCGCGGCACCGCCGTCCTCGACTCAGGCAGCAGCGCCCACGTCATCCTTCACCGTTTCCCACGCGCCGCTCGACGCTGCGGCTCCGGATCGCGTGATCGCACCCACAACGACGCCGCAGGCTCATTCGTACACCGGCACGCCGGCGCCCGCTACTTCGTCGCCGACCAACCCGATGCCCGCAGCAACGATCGCGACGTCGACGGCCGCGCCCGTCGGCGCCGCACTGCCGACGCTCACCGCTGCATCGCTCCCCGGCGCCATGCTGGCCGGCACCGCGCCCGCGGCGGCGGCCGCCCAGCCTGCCGCTGCTACGGCAATGGCAGCAGTGCCCACACCGGCCACCGTCACCTTCGCCCAAGCCGTAGCACCGACCGACGCACCCGCATCGTCCGCCGCAAACGCCGCCCCCGCGGAACCGGCCACGCCACCCGACGCCGAAGCGGAAGCCGCGACCACCCCAACCCGCCCGCCGCGTCCGAACGCGTTCGAATTCCACGCGCCCGCGTCCTTCAACGTCGAGCTGCCGACGCTCGACCTGCTCGAGCCGGCATCGGACGACATCGAGCCCATCTCGGAAGAACACCTCGCGCAGACCGGCCAGGTGATCGAGCAGCGCCTGCAGGAGTTCAAGGTGCCGGTGACGGTCGTCGGCGCGTCGGCGGGCCCGGTGATCACGCGCTTCGAGATCGAACCCGCGCTCGGCGTGCGCGGCAGCCAGATCGTCGGCCTGATGAAGGACCTGTCGCGCGGGCTCGGCCTCACGTCGATCCGCGTCGTCGAGACGATTCCCGGCAAGACCTGCATGGGCCTCGAGCTGCCGAACGCGAAGCGCCAGATGATCCGCCTGTCGGAGATTCTCGAATCGCGTCAGTACCAGCATTCGACGTCGCAGCTGACGATCGCGATGGGCAAGGACATCACCGGCCATCCGGTCGTCACCGATCTGGCTAAGGCGCCGCACATGCTGGTCGCCGGCACGACCGGCTCGGGCAAGTCGGTCGCGATCAACGCGATGATCCTGTCGCTGCTGTACAAGGCGACGCCGGAGGAAGTGCGGCTCATCATGATCGATCCGAAGATGCTCGAGCTGTCGGTCTATGAGGGCATCCCGCACCTGCTCGCGCCCGTCGTCACCGACATGAAGCTCGCGGCGAACGCGCTGAACTGGTGCGTCGGCGAAATGGAGAAGCGCTACCGGCTGATGTCGGCCGTCGGCGTGCGCAACCTCGCGGGCTTCAACCAGAAGATCCGCGACGCCGAGGCAAAGGAAAAGAAGATCGGCAACCCGTTCTCGCTGACGCCCGACGATCCGGAACCGCTGTCGACGCTGCCGCTGATCGTCGTCGTGATCGACGAGCTGGCCGACCTGATGATGGTCGCCGGCAAGAAGATCGAGGAGCTGATCGCCCGGCTCGCGCAGAAGGCGCGCGCGGCCGGCATCCATCTGATCCTCGCGACCCAGCGCCCGTCCGTCGACGTGATCACCGGCCTCATCAAGGCGAACATTCCGACGCGCGTCGCGTTTCAGGTGTCGTCGAAGATCGACTCGCGCACGATCCTCGACCAGATGGGCGCCGAATCGCTGCTCGGCCAGGGCGACATGCTGTTCCTGCCGCCGGGCACCGGCTACCCGCAGCGCGTGCACGGCGCGTTCGTCGCCGACGAGGAAGTGCACCGCATCGTCGAATACCTGAAGCAGTTCGGCGAGCCGCAGTACGAGGAAGGTATCCTCGACGGTCCCGCGGCCGACGGCGCGACGCAGGACCTGTTCGGCGATGCGCCCGACGCGGAAGCCGATCCGCTCTACGACGAAGCCGTCGCGTTCGTCGTGCGCACGCGGCGCGCGTCGATCTCGTCGGTGCAGCGCCAGCTACGCATCGGCTACAACCGCGCCGCGCGTCTCGTCGAACAGATGGAAGCAGCCGGCCTCGTGTCGCCGATGGGGATCAACGGCAGCCGCGAGGTGCTCGTGCCGGCCGCCGCCGACTGAGCGAGACGGGGCGAAGAACGGGGCGAAGCCGAGCGCACCGGCGGGCCGCGGCCCGCACCGCGACGCCAGTCCACAAACGCAAAGGGCGCTGCCGACCTGATCGGCAGCGCCCTTTTTACATCGCCTGCGCGTTATTGCTCGACCGGCACCAGCTTGAAGTCGACCGGGCTACCGACCGCGACCTTCTGCGGATTCGGCCCGAGCTGCCCGCTCTCGACGTCGCGGCTGAACACGTAGAACGTGTCGCTGTCCTGGTTGCCGACGATCAGCCACTTGCCGCTCGGATCGATCAGGAATTCGCGCGGCGTCTTGCCGAGGCTCGACTGGCGGCCGACCGTCTTGAGCCGGCCGTCGGCCTGGTTCACCGCGTAGATCACGATGTCGTTGGCGTCGCCGCGATTGCTCGCGTAGACGAAGCGGCCGTCCGGCGACACGTGGATCGCGCCGCCGCCCACCTTGCCCTTGAAGCCCGGCGCGCTCATCGGCAGCGTCTGGACCGGCGTGAGCTTGCCGTCGTGATAGCCGAACACCTCGACCGACGCGTTCAGCTCGCTCGTCACGTACGCGAACCGGCCGTCCGCGCCGAACACCATGTGGCGCGGCCCCGAGCCCGGCTTCACCGGCGTGTAGCGCGTGTCGGTCGGACTGATCAGCCCGCGGCTGCCGTCGACCGTGTAGCGGTAGCCGTAGATCTTGTCGGCGCCGAGGTCCTGCACGAACAGATAACGCCCATCGGGCGAGAACACCGTCGAATGCACGTGCGCGCCGTCCTGCCGCCCCTTCACGGGGCCGGTGCCTTCGTGGTGCACGGTCAACACGGCCGTGCCGACCGCGCCGCCGTCGCGCACCGGGAATACGGCGAAGCTGCCGCCCGGATCGGCCGCGACCGAGTAGTTGGCAGTCACGACGTACTTGCCGTCCGGCGAGAGCGCCAGATAGCACGGGTCGTTCCCTTCCGACGACACGCGATCGATGAAGGTGAGCGTGCCGGTCTTCGGATCGAAGCCGAACGCGCTGATGCCGCCGCGCTGCGTGGCCGGCCCGTTGTCACCGGGCAGCTCGTTGACCGCATACACGGTGCGGCCGTCGCGGCTCGGCAACAGATACGACGGATTCACCGTCTTGGCCGACGACACGGGCGCGACGCTGCCCGTCTTCGTATCGAAGCGGTACACGTAGATGCCTTCGCTGCCGTGACCCGTATAGGTGCCGACGAGCAGGTTGTAGACGCCGTCGGCGGCGGCCGGCGCCTGCTGCGCGAACGCGTGGGTCGCCGACAGCGACAGCACGAGTGCGAAACCTTTCATCCAGTGAGCGAGCCTAAGCGGGGACCCTCGTGTCGCAGCGCGTGCGTCATGCTCGCGTAAACGGTTGGGCATTCAATCCTCCTTGCATCGAGTCGCTTCAAGTGTTGAGATAGGACGAAACGCCTGCCGTTCACGCGCTCCGCCGCCCGGCCGAGTATACGGGGCGCGGCGCCCGAACGCGAAGCGCGAGCGCCGCTGCCTGCATTGTGAACTCGAATATCCAAGGACCGCTTGCCCATGCCCGCCCTGATCGAAGACTACGCCCTCGTCGGCGACGGCCACACCGCTGCCCTGATTTCACGAGACGGCTCCGTCGACTGGCTGTGCTGGCCCCGCTTCGATTCGGGCGCCTGCTTCGCGGCGCTGGTCGGCACGCCCGAGCATGGCCGCTGGCTGCTCGCGCCGGCCGCCGACGCCGCGATCACGCACACGACACGCCGCTATCGCGGCGACACGCTGATCCTCGAAACCGACTACGAAAGCGCGGACGGCGCCGTCACCGTGGTCGACTTCATGCCGCCCGGCAACGGCTGGTCGGAGCTGGTACGGATCGTCGTCGGCCGGCACGGCACGATGAAGATGCGCATGGAGCTCGTGTTGCGCTTCGACTACGGCTTCTCGATTCCGTGGGTCACGCAGCTGTCCCGCGAGAACGGCATGAAAGCAATCGCCGGTCCCGATACGGTCGTGCTGCGCACGCCCGTGCCGCTCACCGGCCGCAATCTGCATACGCTCGCGGAATTCACGGTCAGCGCCGACGAGCGCATCCCGTTCTCGCTCGGCTATGCGGCGTCGCATCTGCGGCTGCCGCCCGCACGCGACCCGCTGTCGATGCTCGCCCGCACCGAGAATTACTGGCTCGAATGGTCGGGCCGCTGCCAGGTGCAGGGCCGCTATGCGGCCGCCGTGCGCCGCTCGCTGCTCACGCTGAAGGCGCTCGCCTACGAGCCGACCGGCGGCATCGTCGCCGCGCCGACCACGTCGCTGCCCGAGAAGATCGGCGGCAACCGCAACTGGGACTACCGCTATTGCTGGCTGCGCGACGCGACGATCACGCTGCTCGCGCTGATGCGCGGCGGCTACTACGACGAGGCGCGTGCGTGGCGCTCCTGGCTCGGCCGCGTGATGGCCGGCTCGCCCGAACAGATCCAGATCATGTACGGGATCGCCGGCGAGCGCCGGCTCCCCGAAATGGAGCTCGACTGGCTGCCCGGCTATCAGAATTCGAAGCCGGTGCGGGTCGGCAACGGTGCCGCGAACCAGCTGCAGCTCGACGTGTTCGGCGAGGTGATGGCCGCGCTGCATTTGGCGCGCGTGGGCGGCCTGCAGGCCGACGACACCGTCTGGTCCGTGCAGTGCGCGCTGCTCGACCACCTCGAGAAAATCTGGCAGGAGCCCGACGAAGGCATCTGGGAAACGCGCGGCGGCCGCCGCCATTTCACATTCTCGAAGGTGATGGCGTGGGTCGCGTTCGATCGCGCGATCAAGTCGGCCGAAATGTTCCGTCTGCCCGGCTCGCTCGACCGCTGGCGCGCACTGCGCGACCGCATCCACGCCGACGTCTGCGACAACGCGTGGCATGAAGGCAAACAGGCGTTTGCGCAGAGCTACGGCAGCGACGAGCTCGACGCGAGCGTGCTGCTGATGCCGCTCATGGGCTTCCTGCCGCCGGAAGATCCGCGCATCGTCGGCACGGTCGAGGCGATCGAACGGGAATTGCTGCACGACGGGCTCGTGATGCGCTACCGCACGACCGAATACGACGACGGGCTGCCGCCCGGCGAAGGCACGTTTCTGGCCTGCAGTTTCTGGCTGGTCGACAACTACGCGCTGCTCGGCCGGATCGACGATGCGCACCGGCTGTTCAGCCGGCTGCTGGCGCTGTCGAACGACCTCGGCCTGCTCGCCGAGGAATACGACCCCGTCGACGGCCGGCTCGTCGGCAACTTCCCGCAGGCGTTCTCGCACGTGGCGCTGGTGCACACCGCGATGAACCTGATGCACCACGAAGACGCGATGGCGCGCGCGGCCGGCCAGCCCGCGCCGGCCGTGGCGACCGGGCGCTGAAGGGGATGCTGGCGGGCGCCGACGGGCCGGGCGGCGGCTTGTTCAGAGATCGTCAATTCACAAAAATTTGATGAAAAATCAGGGAAATGTTGCATTGCGGCACGAAGGGTTGTCCGATATGATCGATTCGATTGTCCGGCCGCAGCGCAACATGGCCGGGCGCTGATCCACACGGCACGCCGCGACGCTCACGCCGCCCCTGCGCACCGTCCCCCACGCGGGAGTAGTCTGCATGCTTTATCAACTGCACGAATTCCAGCGGGCCATGCTGAGCCCGCTCACGGCCTGGGCCCAGGCCGCATCGAAATCCTTTGCGAACCCGTCGAGCCCGTTCTCGCTGATGCCCGGCGCGCCGCGGATGGCGGCCGCGTACGAGTTGCTGTACCGGCTCGGCAAGGATTACGAGAAGCCCGAATTCAACATTCACCAGATCGTCAAGGACGGCCACAACATCCCGATCGTCGAGCAGACGATCATCGAGAAGCCGTTCTGCAGGCTGCTGCGCTTCAAGCGCTATGCGGACGACGCCGACGCCGTCACGCAGCTGAAGGACGAACCGGTCGTGCTGGTCTGCGCGCCGCTGTCGGGCCACCACTCCACGCTGCTGCGCGACACCGTGCGCACGCTGCTGCAGGATCACAAGGTGTACATCACCGACTGGATCGACGCGCGGATGGTGCCGGTCGAAGTCGGCCCGTTCCATCTGCACGATTACATCGCGTACATCCAGGAGTTCATCCGCCACATCGGCGCGCGCAACGTGCACGTGATCTCCGTGTGCCAGCCGACGGTGCCGGTGCTCGCTGCGATCTCGCTGATGGCGAGCCGCGGCGAGGACACGCCGCTCACGATGACGATGATGGGCGGCCCGATCGACGCGCGCCGCAGCCCGACGTCGGTGAACTCGCTGGCGACGCAGCATTCGACCGCATGGTTCGAGAACAACGTGATCCACACGGTGCCCGCGAACTATCCGGGCGAAGGCCGCCACGTGTATCCGGGCTTCCTGCAGCATACGGGCTTCGTCGCGATGAACCCGGAACGTCACGCGCAATCGCACTGGGACTTCTATCAGAGCCTGCTGCGCGGCGACGAGGACGACGCCGAAGCGCACCGCCAGTTCTACGACGAGTACAACGCGGTGCTCGACATGGCTGCCGAGTATTACCTCGAGACGATCCGCGTCGTGTTCCAGGAATTCCGGCTCGCCGAAGGCACGTGGGACGTCGAAGGCGAGCGCGTGCGCCCGCAGGACATCAAGCACACGGCGCTGATGACGATCGAGGGCGAGCTCGACGACATCTCGGGCAGCGGCCAGACCCACGTCGCGCACGAGCTGTGCATGGGCATTCCGCAGGACGACCGCCGCAGCCTGACCGCCGAGAAATGCGGCCATTACGGGATCTTCTCGGGCCGCCGCTGGCGCACGATCATCTATCCGCAGTTGCGCGACTTCATTCGCGAGCACGCTCCCGAGCCGAAACACGGCGCGACGAAGACGCCCGGCAACGCGCCGGTAGAATCGACCGCAGCAACCGGAACGACCGCAGCGCCGCTCGCCGCCGTGCCCGCCGACAAGCCCCAGCCCGAAACGGCGACGCGCACGACGGCCGCCGCCGCGAAACGCTCGCGCCCGAAGACGCCGGCTGCGACCGTCGCCCCGGCCAAGACGGTAGCCGCGAAGGCCGCACCGGGCGCGAAGCGGGCGGCCGGCACGCGCGCCAAGTCGGTTCGCGCGCGCAAGGCCGCCTGACGCGCGCCGCGCGCCGACGCAAAAACGCCGCCGATGCTTCATGCACGGCGGCGTTTTTCTTTACACGGGTCGAGCGCAGCGACGCGGCCCGCGAGCACCGCATCAGCGGCGCAGCAAATAGGCGAGCAGCACTTCAGTGTTCATCCTGACCATCTCGGCGCGCTCGTCGGTGTCGCTGAAATCGCGGCCGAGCGTCGCCGCGAGCGTGAAGCGGTTCGACACGATGTAGTAGCCGAGCCCCGACAGCGTCACGTAAAAGCGCAGCGGATCGACGTCGTTGCGGAACAGCCCGGCCTTCTGGCCGCGCGTCAGCACGTTGCCGAGCGTCGCGACGATCGGCGACATCATCTCGCGGATGCGCGTCGACTTGTGCAGGTAGCGCGCTTCGTGCAGGTTTTCGTTGTTGATGAGGCGCAGCAGTTCCGGATGGTCGCGGTAGTAATCCCACACGAAATGCGCGAGCCGCGTGACGGCTTCCACCGGTGCGACGCCATCGAGATCGAGCACGCGCTCGGCGTCCGTGAGCGCGGAGAACGCGTGTTCGAGCACAGCGGTGAACAACTGCTCCTTGCTGCCGAAGTAGTAATAGAGCATGCGCTCGTTGGTCTCGGCGCGACGCGCGATCTGGTCGACGCGCGCGCCGAACAGCCCTCCAGTCGCGAACTCTTCGGCCGCCGCCATCAGGATGCGACGGCGTGTACCTTCAGGATCTCTTTTGATTTTTGGCTGATTCATGGTGGCGTTTTGCTATGTGAGCCGCGTGATCCGGACCGGCACCCCCACCGCCTCGGTGCCGGCGCAACCTGGAACGGTCGCACCGCGGGCGGCCGCCCTCCTGCTGAGCCCCTGCAAAAAAGCGGTTCGATTATGCGCACAGAGCGCGTCCAGCGCAATGCGGGAAATCGGCGATAATCAAGGTTTGGCAAACCTTTCCGGCCGCGCCGCAGCGGCCGAAAGCCATTCGGCGCTGCCGCGCCCGTTGTCACCGTGACCGATTCCAAGACCCTCGCGGATCGCCTCGAAGATCTGCTCCCCCAGACGCAATGCACGAAGTGCGGCTATGACGGCTGCCGCCCATACGCGGAAGCGATCGCCGCCGGCAACGCGAACTACAACCAGTGTCCGCCGGGCGGCGCCGAAGGCATCGCGCGCCTGGCGAGCCTGCTCGGCAAGCCGGTGATTCCATTGAATCCGGTGAACGGCGCCGAGCATCCGCGCGCCATCGCATTCATCGACGAAAGCCTGTGCATCGGCTGCACGCTGTGCCTGCAGGCGTGCCCGGTCGACGCGATCATCGGCGCGCCGAAGCAGATGCACACGATCATCGAGCCGCTCTGCACCGGCTGCGACCTGTGCGTGGCGCCCTGCCCGGTCGACTGCATCGCGATGGTACCCGTGACCGGCGATCGCACGGGCTGGGACGCATGGTCGCAGGAGCAGGCTGATGCCGCGCGCGCGCGGCACGATCGCCGGCTCGCCCGCCAGCGCCGCGAACGCGAAGCCGCCGAAGCACGTGCGGCGGCCCGGCGCGCGGCGAGCGCCGGCGCAGCGAAGGCGGCGCCCGCCGAAGCAGCGCCGGGCGCGGCGGCCGAGGACGCCGACGCGAAGAAACGCGCGATCATCGCCGCCGCGCTCGAACGCGCACGCCAGAAGAAGGAAGCGCTGGCCGAGCAAGGCGCGGCGCCGAAGAACACCGAACACGTCAGCGCGGCCGTGCAGGCGCAGATCGATGCGGCGGAAGCCCGCCGCAAGCGGCTCGCCGAGCAGCACGCGCAGCGCGACGGCGAAGCGGCGGCGCCCGACGCACAACACGACGACCGGAACGGCGCGTCCGCGCCGCCCGACAAGAACCGTCCATGAACGCCACGAAACGACGCGCGATCTACGAAACGCTGCAAAGCCTGAATCCGCATCCGACCACCGAGCTTGAATACACGACGCCGTTCGAGCTGCTGATCGCCGTGATGCTGTCCGCGCAGGCGACCGACGTGTCGGTCAACAAGGCGATGCGCAAGATGTTCCCGGTTGCGAACACCCCGCGACAAATCGTCGCGCTTGGCGAGGAAGGCGTGGCCGACTACATCAAGACGATCGGCCTGTACCGCACCAAGGCGAAGAACGTGGTCGCCACCTGCCATATCCTGCTCGAGCGCTACGGCGGCGAGGTGCCGGCCGATCGCGAGGCGCTCGAGAGCCTGCCGGGCGTCGGCCGCAAAACCGCCAACGTCGTGCTGAACACCGCGTTCGGCCAGCCGACGATCGCGGTCGACACGCACATCTTCCGCGTCGCGAATCGCACGGGCCTGGCGCCCGGCAAGGACGTGCGGGCCGTCGAAGCCGCGCTCGAGAAATTCACGCCGAAGGAATTCCTGCACGACGCGCATCACTGGCTGATCCTGCACGGACGCTATGTGTGCAAGGCGCGCCGGCCCGAATGCTGGCACTGCGCGATCGAGCCGCTGTGCGAGTTCCGGCCGAAGACGCCACCGCCTAGCGAGTGAACGTCGGCGGCCGGCAGATCGTACCGGCCGGCTGTGCATCACGGCATTGAACGCGGTGCGGCACGCGTGTCGCGAGGTGCGGTGTCGGGCGCTGTCGTCCGCTGTCGTCCGCTGTCGTGCCGAGTCGTTCTGGGCCGTGCCGTGTTGCGCCGTGCCGTATCGCGACATCTCGCGCCATGCCATACCACGCCGCCCCCACCCGCACCACCGCCGCCCTTCCGCCCCCCGCTACGCGTTGGACGTCGCCGTCGTATCGTCGACCGCCGCGCCGCCCGCACGCACGAGCGCCAGCACGGCCGCGAGAATCGCGATGCCGCCCGCCCACTGCAGCGGCGACAACGCCTCGCCGAACAGCAGCGCCGCGAGCGCGACCGTCACGACCGGTTCGAGCGTCGACAGCATCGACGTGCGCGCGGCGCCGAGCCGCTCGAGGCCGGCGAAGAACGCCAGCATCGCGGCGACCGTCGAGACCAGCGCTATCGCCAGCATCGACGCCCAGCCGCCGGCCGTCGCAGGCCAGCGCGGCGGCGCGCCGAACGCCGCCGTTCGCACGACAGCGATCGCGACGAGCGTCGCGGTGGCCGACAGGCAGATGATCGCAGTAGTCGCGAGCGGATCGACGCCGCGTGTCGCCTTCGTGCCGCCGACGATGTACAGCGAATAGATCACCGCGGCCGCCAGCGCGAGCCCAATGCCGAGCGGCTCGCCGTGCCCGCCGCCGACCATCAGCGCCGAGCCGGCCACGCACAGCACGAGCGCGACGGCCTTCGCGCGCGTCAGGCGCTCGCCGAGCCACCATGCTGCGAGCAGCGTGACGAAGGCCGGGTACAGATAGAGCAGCAACGCGACGAGGCTCGCCTGCGCATGCTGAAGCGCACTGAAATAGCAGAACGATTGCCCGACGTAGCCGAGCGCGCCCATCGCGACGAGCGGCGCGAGCCTACGGCCGCGCGGCCACGCAACGCGCCGCCGCCGCGCAATCGCCGCGAGGATCACGCCGCCGATCGCGAACCGCACGATCAGCAGACCGAGCACGTCGACGCCGGCCGCGTACGCATAGCGGCCGAAGATCGCCATCGCGCCGAACGCGGCGGCGGACAGCGCGACATAGAACGCGCCTCGCAGCGCGGCGGACGATGAACGGGCGGTGGCGGACATGATGGAGCGCAACGAGCGCGACGACGGCGATCGACGGAGTCTAGCGGTCCGGCGTCCGCAAGCCTAGCCCCCGCTCATCCGTTGCGAGGCGCGCGGCCAACGCGGCCTGCGCACCCAATCGCGGCCGCCCGCCGCATCCCGCAACGCGCGTTCCGCTCGCGCCCAACCGCCCGCCAGCACCGCTCGCCGACCCGGCGTACAATGCGCGACGCGGCATCAGGCCGTCCGAATCACGACGTCTCCCCGATCATGTTCAATCCGAGTCGCGACGAAGTCCGTCGCTTTTTCACCGAAACCTGGCGCAAGCAGCGCGCAGGCGAGATCCTGACGCCGCTGGAAGCGATGGCCGCCGACTGGATCGTCGAACACCCCGAATACCACGACGAGCTCGCGGACGCCGACGGCGCCGCCGCGCGCAACTACACGCCCGAGGAAGGTCGCACGAACCCGTTCCTGCACCTGTCGATGCACCTCGCGATCAGCGAGCAGCTATCGATCGACCAGCCGCCCGGCATCCGCGCCGCGCACGACAAGCTGGCCGCGAAGCTCGACTCGACGCACGAAGCGCAGCACACGATCATGGAATGTCTCGGTGAGACGATCTGGGAAGCGCAGCGCACCGGCACGCCGCCGGACACCGACGCCTATCTGCAACGCATCCTGCGCCGCGCGTCGCGCGACTGACCGCGGGCCGCAGCGCGATCGCCGGCCGCCGCGCGGACAAAAAAATACCCCGCCGCCGCGGGGTATTTCGCTGCACGGGCCGCTCGGCCCGGCACACTTACTTCTTGAAGACGAGATCGGTTTCTTTCAGCGACTCGATGTAGGCGGCGATGTCCTTCATGTCGCTCACCGACAGGTTCTGCACCTGCGCCTGCATGATCGCGTTGTTGCGGCCGAGCAGCGGGTTCGTCAGCCCCATCTGGTACTGGCGCATCGCCCACACGAGGTAGTCGGCGTGCTGGCCCGCGAGGCGCGGATATTCGGCGTTGATCGGCTTGTTCAGTTGCGCGCCGTGGCAGGCCGCGCAGTTGTGCGACTCGACCAGTTCCTTGCCCTTCGTCGTGTCCGCCGCATGCGCGGTACCGATCGCGAGGCCGGCCGCCAGTGCCACCGCCGCCGTCTTGAATGCGTTGTTCATGAATGCTCCTGTCCCGCCGGTCTGATCGGCGGCGCGCGCTTTACTTGTAGGGATTGTCCTTCGTGTCGGCCTTCTGGGCGGCATAGTAGGCCGCCAGATCCGCGATGTCCTGATCCGTCAGCGAACCGGCGATCGCATTCATCGACGGGAAGTGACGATCCTTCTTGCGGTAGGCCTTCAGCGCGTTCTCGAGATATTGCTGGTTCTGGCCGCCGAGGACGGGCACCCGGTAGACCTCCGGGTACGCCGCGCGGTAATCCTGGATGCCGTGGCAACCGATGCACATGGCGGCCTTGCTCGCCCCGTCCTTCGGGTTGCCGACCACACCGGCCGCCTGCGCGCTGCCCGCGAGCGCCACGAGCGCCGCGACAACGACGTGTTTGCCGACGAATTTGTTCATAGCTCTTGTAACCTAGCTTGAGGGGAAACTGGCGCCGAAGCGGCAACGGCCCGCGCCGTTTTGCTTATCGGTCGCCACGCAGGCCAAAAAAAACGGCCAGATTGTACCGCGTCGGCGGGGAATGCGTCCACACGGCGCCCGCGCCCGGCCCGCCGCAGCCCCGGCAACGATACGCGGGAGCGCGCCAACCGGACAGCCCTTCTGACTTATACTGGGTTTTTTTGAGACCAGAAAAGAGCGCCGCCATGCGTTTCGAAGGATCCTCGCACTACGTCGCCACCGACGACCTGAAGCTCGCGGTCAACGCCGCACTGACGCTGCAGCGCCCGCTGCTGATCAAGGGCGAACCCGGCACCGGCAAGACGATGCTCGCCGAGGAAGTGGCCGCCGCGCTCGACATGCCGCTGCTGCAGTGGCACATCAAGTCGACCACCAAAGCGCAGCAGGGCCTGTACGAATACGACGCCGTCTCGCGCCTGCGCGACTCGCAGCTCGGCGACGAACGCGTGAAGGACATCGCGAACTACATCGTGAAAGGCGTGCTGTGGCAGGCGTTCGACGCCGAGCGCCCGAGCGTGCTGCTGATCGACGAGATCGACAAGGCCGACATCGAATTCCCGAACGACCTGCTGCGCGAGCTCGACCGCATGGAGTTCCACGTGTACGAGACGCGCGAGACGGTGCGCGCGAAGCATCGCCCGCTCGTGATCATCACGTCGAACAACGAGAAGGAATTGCCCGACGCGTTCCTGCGCCGCTGCTTCTTCCACTACATCCAGTTTCCCGATGCGTCGACGATGCAGAAGATCGTCGCGGTCCACTTCCCGAACATCCGCGAGGAGCTGCTGCAGGCCGCGATGCAGAGTTTCTTCGAATTGCGCAGCGTGTCGGGCCTCAAGAAGAAGCCGTCGACGTCCGAGCTGCTCGACTGGCTGAAGCTGCTGCTCGCCGAGAACATCCCCGCCGACGCGCTGCGCGGCGCCGACGCGAAGCAGATCGTCCCGCCGCTCGCCGGCGCGCTGCTGAAGAACGAGCAGGATCTGAGCCTGCTCGAGCGGCTCGTCTACATGAACCGGCACAACCGGTAACCCACGCGCGAAGGCCCGGCCATGCTGCTCAATTTCTTCTACGCGCTGCGCGCAGCCAAGCTGCCCGTCTCGGTGAAGGAATACCTGACGCTGCTCGAAGCGCTGAAGGCCGGCCTGATCTCGCCGTCGATCGACGCGTTCTACTTCCTCGCGCGGATGACGCTCGTGAAGGACGAGCAGTACTTCGACAAGTTCGACCAGGCGTTCGGCGCGTATTTCCACGGCGTGTCCGCGCTGCCGTCCGACGCGTTCGACATTCCGCTCGACTGGCTCGAGAAGCGCCTCGAGCGCGAGCTGTCGCCGGACGAGAAGGCGCAGATCGAAGCGATGGGCGGGCTCGACAAGCTGATGGCGCGCCTGAAGGCGCTGCTCGACGAGCAGAAGGAGCGCCACGAAGGCGGCAACAAGTGGATCGGCACCGGCGGCACCTCGCCGTTCGGCCACGGCGGCTACAACCCCGAAGGGATCCGCATCGGCGGCCCGTCGAACGGCAACCGCACCGCGGTCAAGGTGTGGGAGGCGCGCGCGTATCGCGACTACGACGACTCGGTGGAGATCGGCACGCGCAACATCAAGGTCGCGCTGCGCCGCCTGCGCCGCTTCGCGCGCGAAGGCGCGGCCGAGGAGCTCGACCTGCCCGGCACGATCCGCAGCACGGCCGCGAACGCCGGCTGGCTCGATCTGCGGATGGTGCCCGAGCGCCACAACAACGTGAAGGTGCTGATGCTGCTCGACGTCGGCGGCTCGATGGACGACCACATCAAGCGCACCGAAGAACTGTTCTCGGCTGCGAAGGCCGAGTTCAAGCACCTCGAGTTCTACTATTTCCACAACTGCGTGTACGACCACCTGTGGAAGAACAATCGCCGGCGCCAGTCGGAGCGCACCGCGACGTGGGACGTGCTGCACAAGTTCACGCCCGACTACAAGCTGATCTTCGTCGGCGACGCGACGATGAGCCCGTACGAAGTGCTGCAGCCCGGCGGCTCGGTCGAATACAACAACCCGGAGGCCGGCGCCGTGTGGCTGCGCCGCTTCGCCGACCAGTTCCCCCACCATGCATGGCTGAACCCGGAGCCCGAGCGGCTATGGGAATACCGGCAGTCGATCGCGATCATTCGCGACGTGCTCGGCCAGCGCATGTATCCGCTCACGCTCGCGGGCCTCGAAACCGCGATGCGCACGCTCAGCAAATAACGAACCCACCCAGCAGACCCGCAGGCCGCACGGGCGGCCTCCCCCTCGGAGATAGCATGAATCCCTCGCCCACCGCGAGCGCAGGCCGCGCCGGCGGCCGCCGCTTTTTCGCCGATACGTCGGTGTCGGCGCTCGTCGCCGGCTTCGTCGCGATGATGACCGGCTACACGAGCTCGCTCGTGCTGATGTTCCAGGCCGGCCGCGCCGCGCACCTCACCGATGCGCAAATCTCGTCGTGGATCTGGGCGCTGTCGATCGGCATGGCGCTCACGACCATCGGGCTGTCGCTGCGGTTTCGCGCGCCGGTCGTCGTCGCGTGGTCGACGCCGGGCGCCGCGCTGCTGATCGCGTCGCTGCCCGGCGTGCCGTATCCCGAAGCGATCGGCGCGTTCGTCGTCTGCGCGCTGCTGCTGACGGCCGTCGGCGTGAGCGGGCTGTTCGATACGCTGATGAAGCGCATTCCGGCCGGCATCGCGGCCGCGTTGCTCGCCGGCATCCTGTTCGAGATCGGCATCGAGATCTTCCGCGCGGCCCAGTTCCAGACCGCGCTCGTGCTCGCGATGTTCTTCACCTACCTGATCGTCAAGCGCGCCGCGCCGCGCTACGCGATCGTCACGACGCTGATCGTCGGCACCGCGGTGGCCGGCGGCCTCGGCCTGCTCGACTTCAGCCGCTTCCACATCGCGCTCGCGCAGCCGGTGTTCACGATGCCGGCGTTCTCGATCGCGTCGATCGTCAGCATCGGCATTCCCCTGTTCGTCGTCGCGATGGCGTCGCAGAACGTGCCGGGCATCGCGGTGCTGCGCGCGGACGGCTATGCGACGCCGTCGTCGCCGCTGATCGCGACGACCGGGCTCGCCTCGCTGCTGCTCGCGCCGTTCGGCTCGCACGGCGTGAACCTCGCGGCGATCACGGCCGCGATCTGCACCGGCCCCGAAGCGCACGAGGATCACGCGAAGCGTTACACGGCCGCCGTCTGGTGCGGCACCTTCTATCTGATCGCCGGCGTGTTCGGCGCGACGATCGCCGCGCTGTTCGCGGCGCTGCCGAAGGCGCTGGTCGTGTCGGTCGCAGCGCTCGCGCTGTTCGGCTCGATCATGAGCGGGCTCGCGAATGCGATGCAGGACGTGAAGCAGCGCGAAGCAGCGCTCGTCACGTTCATGGTCACGGCGTCGGGCCTCACGCTGCTGTCGATCGGATCGGCGTTCTGGGGGCTCGTGGCCGGGATCGTCACGCAAGTGATCCTGAACGCGCGACGCCCCGCATAACCGCGCGCACGGCGCCGCCTCGTGCCGGCCGAGCGGCGCGCCATCACGTGCGCGACGCGAATCGGGCCTAGAATAGTGGATCGCAGGCGGCGCCCCGCGCCGTCTCGCTTCGCTGCCGCGCTCGCGCGGCCCGTGAGAACCCAGGCGCCTTGCGCCCTCCTCCCGAATCGCCATGACTACCGCACTCGACCAGCTGAAGCAGTACACGACCGTCGTCGCCGACACGGGCGATTTCCAGCAGCTCGCGCAATACAAGCCGCAGGACGCGACCACGAACCCGTCGCTGATCCTGAAGGCCGTTCAGAAGGACGCGTACAAGCCGATTCTCGAGAAAACCGTCCGCGATCACCGCAACGAAAGCACCGATTTCATCATCGATCGCCTGCTGATCGCATTCGGCACCGAGATCCTGAAGCTGATCCCGGGCCGCGTGTCGACCGAAGTCGACGCGCGCCTGTCGTTCGACACGCAGCGCTCGATCGACAAGGGCCGCGAGCTCATCAAGCTGTACGAAGCAGCCGGCATCGGCCGCGAACGCATCCTGATCAAGCTCGCCTCGACCTGGGAAGGCATCCGCGCGGCGCAGGTGCTGCAGCAGGAAGGGATCAAGTGCAACATGACCCTGCTTTTCTCGCTGGTGCAGGCCGCCGCGTGCGCCGAAGCGGGCGCGCAGCTGATTTCGCCGTTCGTCGGCCGCATCTACGACTGGTACAAGAAGCAGGCCGGCGCCGACTGGGACGAAGCGAAGGACGGCGGCGCGAACGATCCGGGCGTGCAGTCCGTGCGCCGCATCTACACCTACTACAAGACGTTCGGATACCACACCGAGGTGATGGGCGCGAGCTTCCGCACGACGAGCCAGATCATCGAGCTGGCCGGCTGCGATCTGCTGACCATCAGCCCCGACCTGCTGCAGAAGCTGCAGGACAGCAACGATCCGGTCGAGCGCAAGCTGTCGCCCGACGCGCTGCACGACAAGCCCACCGAATGCGTCGCGATCGACGAAGCGTCGTTCCGCTTCCAGCTGAACGACGACGCGATGGCGACGGAAAAACTTGCCGAAGGCATCCGCGTATTCGCCGCCGATGCGGTCAAGCTCGAGAAACTGATCGCCGCGCTGCGCTGAGCCTGGCGGCGCGCGAGCGCGGCGGGCAAGCATGCCGCCGCACTGGCAGCAGCCGTCACCATGCGTGCCCGACGGCCGCGAACTGCATGTTCGCGGCCGTTTTTATTTTTCGTTCGATCTCCGGGCCCGCGCACTACAATCCACGTCACGAGTGCGCCGGCCGCATCCCGGCGCGCCGTTTCGGTCAATCGTCGCAGCACCCGGCGCGGCGCCGACATGCCGCTCCGGTCAACAGGAGACAACGATGCAGGTCCAACCGTATCTGACGTTCTATGGCCGTGCGGAAGAAGCCCTTCAGTTCTACGAACGGGCGCTTGGCGCGAAGACGATGTTCAAGATGCACTTCAAGGATGCGCCCCCGAACCCCGATTTCCCGATGTCGCCGGAGATGGCCGACAAGGTGATGCATGCCAGTTTCACGATCGGCGACTCGATGATCATGTGCTCGGACGGCGACTGCAGCCAGCCGGGCGGCGGCGCGCACGCCGGCTATTCGCTGTCGCTGAACCCGGCGACGGTCGAAGACGGCCAGAAGCTGTTCGACGCGCTCGCCGACGGCGGCGAAGTGACGATGCCGTTCGGCAAGACGTTCTGGGCGCTCGGCTTCGGGATGGCGAAGGATCGTTTCGGCGTGCACTGGATGGTCAACGTCGAGGACCTGTCGCAGCGCGACGACCTCGCGAAGCACGCGCAAGCCTGACGCATATGACAACGCCCGCCGCTGCGCAGCGGCGGGCGTCCTGCCTGCGGCGCGGCCGGCTTCAGCTCTCGATCACGTCGAGATAGTCTTCGGGCCGCGTGCGATCCTCCGCATGCGCGACGCCCATCGCGCGCACCAGCACGCTCACCACCACCGACACGACCAGGTTCACGACCAGCGACCACACCGCCGCATAGCCGGGAATCGCGAGACCGAACAGATGGATCGTGAAGATCGAGCTCGCCAGCTTCAGCGAGATCGCCATCCACGTCCCGCAGACGATGCCTGCCGCCCAGCCGGCCAGCAGCCCGCGATGGTCGAGCACGCGCGTGTACAGGCCGAGCACGATCGCCGGCAGCGTCTGGATGATCCAGATCCCGCCGAGCAGCTGCAGCTGGATCGCATACGTGAGCGGCAGCCCGAGGATGAACGCGACCGCGCCGACCTTCACGATCAGCGACACCAGCTTCGCGACGTGCGTCTCCTGGTGGTGCGTCATGTTGCGGTTCACGAACTCGCGGTGGATGTTGCGCGTGTAGAGGTTCGCGGCCGCGATCGACATGATCGCCGCCGGCACCAGCGCGCCGATGCCGATCGCCGCGAACGCGACGCCCACGAACCACGACGGGAAGTAGTTGAGGAACAGCGCGGGCACCGCGAAGTTCGGGCCGAACGCCTTGAAGTACGGCGCGTATTGCGGCATGTCCTTCACGCCGGAGGCGAGCGCCATGTAGCCGAGCAGCGCGAGCAGGCCGAGCACGAACGAATACGCGGGCAGCATCGCCATGTTGCGGCGAATCGTGTTGCCCGACGACGACGACAGGATCGCCGTGACCGAATGCGGATACAGGAACAACGCGAGCGCGGAGCCGATCGCGAGCGTCGCGTAGGCGCTGTAGCCGTTCAGGCTCGTCGCGTCCGGCGCCTTGAGCAGCAGCTTGGCGGGCGGCACCGTCGCGAAGATGTGCCCAAAGCCCCCGAGCTTGGCCGGGATCACGATGATCGCCGCGGCGATCGTGATGTAGATCAGGATGTCCTTCACGATCGCGATCATCGCCGGTGCGCGCAGCCCCGACGTGTAGGTGTACGCGGCGAGGATCGCGAACGCGATGATCAGCGGCAGGTCGCCGACGAAGCCGGTGGTGTCGAAGCCGAGCGCGCCGATCACCACTTCGATGCCGACCAGCTGCAGCGCGATGTACGGCATGGTCGCGACGATGCCCGTCACCGCGATCGCGAGCGCGAGCATCCGGCTGCCGTAGCGGGCGTGGACGAAATCGGCCGCGGTCACGTAGCCGTGGCGCTTCGCGATGCTCCACAGCTTCGGGAACACGACGAACGCGAACGGATAGATCAGGATCGTGTACGGCAACGCGAAGAAGCCCATCGCGCCGGCGCCGAACACGAGCGCGGGCACCGCGACGAACGTGTAGGCCGTATAGAGATCGCCGCCGAGCAGGAACCACGTGACGATCGTGCCGAAGCGGCGGCCGCCGAGGCCCCATTCGTCGAGATGGGCGAGATCGCCGCGCCGCCAGTTCGCGGCGAGAAAGCCGAGGATGGTGACGCCGATGAACAGCAGGACGAAGACGAAGGTGGCGCCGAGGTTCATTGCGCACCTCCCTGCGAGCCGCCGGCCTTCCATGCGTGCTTGGTCTTCCGGTACACGAACGCGGTGATCACCGCGCTAATGAACACCCACAGCAGCTGGTACCAGTAGAAGAACGGAAACCCGAACCATTGCGGTTCGATCTTGCTGTACGACGGCACCCAGACCATCGCGATCAGCGGCAGCACCAGCAGCCAGAGCCAGCGCTTCGCGGCCCGATTGGCGTCGGCATCGTGAGCCATGACGTCTCCTCATCATTCCCGGTTATCGATCTTGTTGAGCGGGTACGGCGGCGAGAGGAGCGGCAAAACGGGTAAGCTGCGGCTCCCCTGGCTTCGCGCAAGTATAGGAGCCGCGGCTGCGTGGTCAAGCGGGGGCGAACCCGAGGTGATCCGCCCCCGCACGCGCGGTTGCACCGGCATGCGGCCGGTGCCTCAGCGTCAGATCGCGAACGAGGCGTCGCGTGCGCCGGTCGTTTCTTTCAAGGCTTTCACCCAGCTGCGGGCGGGCAGCTTGAGCGTGTCTTCGATCAGCTTCGCGCGTGCTTCGAGCTGCGCGAACGACACGTCGAGCGCGGGGCCGGAGAACGCGATCGCGATCCGGTTGCCGTCGTGCACTTCCGGCAGCGCGACCACGCGATGATCGAACGCCGCGTTCAGGTGCTTCATATTGCGCACGAAGCTCGGATGATCGCCGAACAGGTTGATCGTCGCGATGCCCGCGTCGGCGAGGCAGCCGCGCACCGCGCGGTAGAACGCGACGCTGTCGAGCACCGGGCCGCGGGCGGTCGCGTCGTACAGGTCGATCTGCAGCGCGCCCGTCGTGCCGCGGTTGGCCGGATCGTTGACGAAGTCCCACGCGTCGGCCTCGTGAACGACCAGGCGCGCGTCGTCCGGCGGCAGCGCGAACATCGTGCGCGCCGCGACGATCACGGCCGGGTTCAGCTCCACGGCCTCGACCTTCGCGTGCGGCAGGAAGCGATGCGCGAACTTGGTCAGCGCGCCGGTGCCCAGGCCGAGCTGAACGATGCGCGCGGGCGTTTCGAGGAACAGCAGCCATGCCATCATCTGCTGCGCGTATTCGAGTTCGATCGCGAACGGCTTCGACAGGCGCATCGCGCCCTGCACCCATTCGGTCCCGAAATGCAGGAAGCGCACGCCGCGCTCCTCCGAAAACGTGACGGGCGCGAAGCGCGGCTTGCGCGGCGCTTCGAGAACGGGCACGTCGTCGTGCTCGCCGATTTCCGGGCGGCGCTTCAGGCGCGGCGGCTGCAGTTTTTCGGAGCCGTTGTACGCGGACGCTTTGCGCTGCTTGAATGCGCGCGCCTCGGCGGACGCGCGCTTGATGAGTCGGGTCATGTTGAATCTCGTTGGATGACGCTGGATAAGCGGACGAGAGGATAGCATTGCTCGGTCGCGGGTCGGCGCGGCGTGCCCGGCGGACGGGGCGGCCACGGTGGCGACTCTTGCCGGCGACAAGGCCGTGCGCGACAATGCATCGCAACTGCGATACAGAAGAGGTCATGATGAAAACTGCGACTTTTCCGTCGATTCGGGTCGAACCGGAATTGCGAGAAGCGGCCGAGAACGTCCTTCAGGAAGGCGAAACGCTATCGGCATTCGTCGAGCAGTCGATCCGCGAAGGCATCGAACGCCGTCGCCTCCAGAGCGAATTCATCGCGCGCGGTATCACGTCGCGCGACGAGGCTCGTCGTACCGGGGAATATGTGTCGTCGTCCGAGGTACTGGAACGACTGGGCCGGCAGCTCGACACGCTGCGTGCCAGGACACGACAAGCGCGATGACGTATATGGTTCGCTTCACACCGGCGGCATCCCGTGATCTGAGCGAGCTCTATACGTTCATCGTCGAGCGCGACGATGCGGATGTCGAACTGGCCGAGCGTGCGCTGGCAGCTATCGCTTCGGGTATCGCAACATTGGAATCGTCGCCGTTCACGTGCCGCAAGGCTCATCCGTCGATGCCGTTTCTGCGGGAATTGCTCATCCCGTTCGGCGCATCGGGCTATGTCGCCCTGTTCGAAATCGACGACAGCCGGACGGTGACGGTCGTTGCCGTGCGTCACCAGCGAGAAAGCGACTACCACTGACGTTCGCCCGCCGCCCAAGCCCGTTCAGCCGACGATGCGCCGCCACTGCACCAGCTTCTGCTCGAACGACAGCATCGCATACGCCGGGCTCGACGACGGCAGCACGAGCGTCTCGTAGCCGGCCTCGCCGATCACGTCGGCAAACCGCCCGGCCGTCTTCCCGTTGAAGCACACCTTCCTCAGCAACGGCGCATGCGCGCGCAGCGACGCGAAGTCGTTCGGCTTCGCATTGCGGATTGCCGAATCGAGACTGCCTTGCCGATGGCACGCATCGAGGACGTCCCAGATGCCGACGCCGTGCGACAGCACGCGCTCGAGCCGCGCGTCGTAGGCGAGTTCGTGGAGCCCCGGCTCGCCGAGCACCGCGTCGAGCAGGCGCCAGAACTGATTGCGCGGATGCGCGTAATACTGCGCGGCGTCGAGCGACGCCTCGCCGGGAAAGCTGCCGAGGATCATCGTGTGCGTGTCGCGCGCGACGACGGGCGGAAAGCCTTGCAGCATCACGCGTCTGCCCGCGGCCCGCGCGAGCGCGGGCCGTCGCCGTGCGCGGCGAGATGGCGCCACAACGCCGGCAGCATGCATTCCGTGACCATCAGCGGCTCGCCGTGCCGCTGGAATACCGAGCGCCGCGCGGCGAACGCATGCGGTGCGCGCTCGCGCTGCAGCGCATGGCTCGCGAGCGCATACAGCGGATGGCCGGCGATCACGCGCCGGCTCACGAGCGCCGAGCGCGCGACCTGCGGGTCGCTGTACAGCAATTCTGCGAGCGGGCGCGTGCGCAGCCGCCGCATCGCCTGCCATACGCCCTTGCTGGCCGCGAGCGGCGCGATGCTGTGCGCGGCGACGTACGGCACGCCGTCCACCGACAGGATCACCTCGCGCACCCACATCGGCGCGCGCGGCGCGCGTCCGACCGCGGCAGGCTCGTCGAACCACGGGCAATCGACGGCCTCGCGCGTCACGCGCACGCTCACGCTGCCGAGCCGCGCGAGATGCGCGGTCAGCGAACCGCCGCGCGTGAGCCAGTCGCGCTGCTCGAGCGTGCAGCCGGGCCGGGGCGTTGCGCGCCAGCCCGAGCGTGCGCCGTCGAATCGCATGCGCGAGTTCACGCGGCGCGCGACAGCAGCAGCGTGTTGGTGCGCTTAACGAAGCTCGCCGGATCGTCGAGCATCCCGCCTTCGGCCAGCAGCGCCTGGTCGAACAGCAGATGGCACCAGTCGCCGAAATCGGCGCTGTCGACGTTGAGCTGCTTGATGAGCGCGTGGTCCGGATTGATCTCGAGGATCGGCTGCATCGCCGGCGCGTTCTGGCCGGCCGCCTTCAGCATGCGCTGCAGGTAGCCGCTCATGTCGTTGTCGTCGGCGACGAGGCACGACGGCGAATCGGTCAGGCGGAACGTGGCGCGCACTTCCTTCACCTTGTCGCCGAGCGCTTCCTTCATCTTCTCGACGACCGGCTTGATCGCTTCGCCCGCCTGCTCCTGCGCCTTCTTCTCCTCGTCGTTCAGCTCGCCGAGGTCGAGATCGCCGCGCGCCACGCTCGCGAGCGGCTTGCCGTCGAACTCGTGCAGGAACGACAGCATCCATTCGTCGACGCGATCGGTCAGCAGCAGCACCTCGACACCCTTCTTGCGGAACACTTCCAGATGCGGGCTGTTCTTCGCGGCCTGCCACGTATCGGCGGTCACGTAGTAGATCTTGCTCTGCTCGGGCTTCATGCGCGACACGTAATCGGCGAGCGACACGTCCTGCGCGTCGGTGTCGCCGTGCGTCGACGCGAAGCGCAGCAGCTTCGCGATGCGCTCGCGGTTCGCGTGGTCCTCGCCGAGGCCTTCCTTCAGCACCTGGCCGAACGCGCTCCAGAACGTCTTGTACTTCTCCTTGCCGGCGTCGTCTTCGGCATTGGCCAGCTCCTCGAGCATCGACAGCGCGCGCTTGGTCACGCCCTCGCGAATCGCCTTCACGTCGCGGCTTTCCTGCAGGATTTCGCGCGACACGTTCAGCGGCAGGTCGGCCGAATCGACGACGCCCTTCACGAAGCGCAGGTATTGCGGCAGCAGCTGCTCGGCGTCGTCCATGATGAACACGCGCTTCACGTACAGCTTCAGGCCGCCGCGGTAGTCGCGGTTCCACAGGTCGAACGGCGCGTGCGCCGGCACGAACAGCAGCTGCGTGTATTCGCTGCGGCCTTCGACGCGGTTGTGCGTCCACGTGAGCGGATCCTGGTGGTCGTGCGCGATGTGCTGGTAGAACTGCGTGTACTGCTCGTCGCTGATGTCGCTCTTCGAGCGCGTCCACAGGGCGCTGGCCTGGTTGACCGTCTCGTCCTCGTCCTTCAGGACCATCTCGCCCTTTTCCTGATCCCACTCTTCCTTGCGCATCAGGATCGGCAGCGCGATGTGATCGGAATACTTCTGGATGATCGACTTCAGGCGGTGCGACGACAACAGCTCGTCCTCGCCTTCGCGCAGATGCAGCGTGATCGTCGTGCCGCGCTGCGCGCGCTCGATCGCGTCGATCGTGAAGTCGCCCTCGCCGGCGCTTTCCCAGCGCACCGCTTCGTTCGCGGGCAGGCCGGCGCGGCGCGTCTCGACGGTGATCTTGTCGGCGACGATGAAGCCCGAGTAGAAGCCGACGCCGAACTGGCCGATCAGCGCCGCATCCTTCTGCTGGTCGCCGGAGAGCTTCGTGAAGAATTCCTTGGTGCCCGAACGCGCGATCGTGCCGAGGTTCGCGATCGCCTCGTCGCGGCTCATGCCGATGCCGTTGTCCTCGATCGTGATCGTGCGCGCCGCCTTGTCGAAGCCGATGCGGATGCGCAGGTTCGGATCGTTCTCGTACAGCGCGTTGTCGGCGAGCGCTTCGAAACGCAGCTTGTCGGCCGCGTCGGACGCGTTCGACACCAGTTCGCGCAGGAAGATTTCCTTGTTGCTGTAGAGCGAATGGATCATCAGGTGGAGGAGTTGCTTGACCTCTGCCTGAAAGCTCATCGTTTCGTGTGCCATGGATGCTTTTCCTCTTACTTGAACTCGAATGGTGTGGCGCGGGCGCCCGGTACGTGACGCGGGCTGGCCCGTCAAGGACGACCGCCTGGCGCAAGCGGTTTGCGCGCAAATCTGGGGACGGCCGCCCGGTTTTCAAGGGGGCGGCCGCCGCAGCGTCACGATGCGCGTCGCGCGGCCGACTCGATATAGCGCGCGAGAAACCCCGGCAGCGCCGGATCCCCGCAATTCGCGACGTTGAAGCGCGTCCACGTCGACGTCGACTGCTGCGGCGAGAACAGGCTGCCGGGCGTCAGCAAGAAGCCTGCCTCGTGCGCGGCAGCGGCGAGCGCGTCCGAATCGACGCCCGTGTCGGCCCACAGGAACATCCCGGCCGCCGGCATCGTGAAGAGCCGCAGCCCGGTGCGCTCCAGCATCCGCGCGGTCTTGTCGCGCACGCCGTCGAGCCGCGCGCGCAGCCGCTCGACGTGGCGCCGGTAGTGCCCTTCGGTCAGGATCTTGTAAAGCACGCGCTCGTTGAGCTCGGGCGTCGTCATCCCGACCAGCATCTTCTGGTCGGTCACCGCCTTCGCGATCTCCGGCGCGCACGCGACGTAGCCGACCCGCAGGTTCGCCGCGAGCGTCTTCGAAAAGCTGCCCAGGTAGATGACGCGCTTGAGCTGGTCGAGGCTCGCGAGCCGCGTGGCCGGATAGCTCGGCGGGCACAGGTCGCCGTACACGTCGTCCTCGACGACGAGGAAATCGTACGCCTCGGCCAGCTTCAGGATGCGGAACGCCTGCGCGGCCGACAGCGACGTGCCGGTCGGGTTCTGCAGCACCGAATTGATCACCAGCATCTTCGGCCGCCACATCTGCACGAGCGTCTCGAGCGCGTCGAGATCGGGGCCGTCGGGCGTGTACGGCATCCCGACGAGCTGCGCGCCCTGCGCCGCAAAACGGCCGAACATCTGGAACCACGCCGGATCGCCGACGATCACCGCGTCGCCGGGCCGGACGTAGATGCGCGAGATCAGGTCGATCGCCTGCGTGATGCCCGACACCAGCACCAGCTGCTCGGGCTTGGCGCCGATCTCGACTTCGGCGAGGCGCGTCTGCAATTGCTGGCGCAGCGGCAGGAAGCCCTGCGCGGTGCCGAAGCCGAGCATCTGCGCGCCCGACTGGCGCCCGAGCGCGCGCAGCGCGCCGGTAATCAGCTCGCCGTCGAGCCAGCGGGCCGGCAGATAGCCGAGGCCCGGCCCCTTCTCCGGGCTGACGGTGTGCAGCATGTTGCGCAGCAGCCAGACGACGTCGATCGTGTTGTGCACCGGCACGGCCTCGGCCGCGCGGCCGACGTGGTCGGCCGGTTGCGGGCCCGCGGCCGTGCGTTCCCTCACGTAGAAGCCGGAGCCGCGCCGCGAGTCCAGGTAGCCCTGCGCCACCAGCCGCTCGTACGCCTCGACGACGGTGAAGCGCGACACGCTCTTGTCGAGCGCGAGCTTGCGGATCGACGGCATCCGCATGCCGGGCCGGAACACGCGTTCGTCGATGCGGCGGCGCGCCCACTGGACGAGCTGGTCGACGAGCGTGAGCGTCGCCGTGTCGTGCGGCGCGGGAATCTGGGCGAGTGGGACGGTGGACATGGGCGGCAGCTCCAACTGTACCGAAGGCTATCGCGCCGATTGTACCGTTACTGTGCCGGTCCGGACGATTACAGTTGTCCGCAATGGCGATCGTGCGGCCATCGCGGGCGTGCCGCATCGGCGGCGCCTCCGGCCTCGGCCGGCCGTGCGACCGACCGCCCACCGTGACACCCTCCTTTCCCGACCGACGTTCATGCCCTCCCGTTCCCTGTCCATCGACCATCTCGTCATTGCTGCGCGCACGCTCGACGAAGGCGTGCGCCATGTCGCCCGCGCGCTCGGCATCGAACCGTCCGGCGGCGGCCGCCATCCGCTGATGCGCACCCACAACGCGCTGTTCGGCGCATGGGGCGGGCTGTACGTCGAAGTGATCGCGATCGACCCCGACGCGCCTGACACGGCTGCCCCCGACTCGACGCCGCCGCGCCCGCGGCTGTTCGCGCTCGACGATCCGGCGATGCACGCACGGCTCGCCGACGGTCCGTTCCTCGCGCACTGGGTCGCGCGCGTCGACCGGCCGCGCTCGCTCGCGCTGTGGCAGAGCCAGTACCCCGAGCGGATCGCGCCGGTCGTGGCGATGCGCCGCGGCGACCTCAGCTGGGGCCTGACGGTGCCGGACGACGGCGCGTTCCCCGCCTGGCAAGGCGCCGGCGACGGCCTCGTGCCGTCGCTGATCCAGTGGGACAGCGCGCAGCACCCGGCCGCCTCGTTGCCGGACACCGGCGCCGCGCTGAAGTCGCTCGAGGGCGTCCATCCGCGTGCCGAGGCGATCCGCGAGCAGCTCGACTGGCTCGGCGCCGCTCACCTGCTCGGCGTCGAAGCCGGCGACGGGCCGCCCGCCCTCGTCGCGCACTTCGATACGCCGCACGGCACCCGCACGCTGCGCTGAACGCCGCCGCGCGCCCGCTCACGAAACCCGCCGCTACAGCGATACACCGATACGCCGATAAGGAGCACCTACCTGATGAATTCCCGCGAAACCCGCGGCATGCTGCTCGGCCTCGTCGGCGTGATGATCTTCAGCCTCACGCTGCCGATGACACGCATCGTCGTCTCGGAGCTCAATCCGCTTCTGAACGGGCTCGGCCGCGCGCTCGCCGCGTCGGTGCCGGCCGGCCTGCTGCTGTGGTGGCGCCGCGAGCGGCTGCCGACGCGCGCGCAGCTGAAAAGCCTCGCCGTCGTGTCGGCCGGCGTGATCGTCGCGTATCCGGTGTTCTCCGCGTGGGCGATGAAGACGGTGCCGGCGTCGCACGGCGCCGTCGTCAACGGGCTGCAGCCGCTGTTCGTCGCGCTGTACGCGGCGTGGCTGTCGCACGAACGGCCGTCGAAGGCGTTCTGGGCCAGCGCGCTGGCAGGCAGCGCGCTCGTGATCGCGTTCGCGCTGCGCGACGGCGGCGGCACCGTGCAGGCGGGCGATGCGCTGATGCTCGTCGCGGTCGGCATCGGCGCGCTCGGCTATGCGGAAGGCGCGCGCCTCGCGCGCCAGATCGGCGGCTGGCAGGTGATCTGCTGGGCGCTGGTCGTGTCCGCGCCGGTGCTGGTGCTGCCGGTCGGCTGGCTCGCGTGGGCGCAGCACGTCGCGCACCCGGCGCCGCTCGCGCTACGCACGTGGCTCGCGTTCGGCTACGTGACGCTGTTTTCGCAGTTCATCGGCTTTTTCGCGTGGTACGCCGGGCTCGCGATGGGCGGCACCGCCCGCGTCGGCCAGGTGCAGCTGCTGCAGATCTTCTTCACGATCGCGTTTTCCGCGCTGCTGTTCGGCGAAACGGTGACGCCCGCCACGTGGCTGTTCGCGGCCGCCGTGATCGCGACCGTGATGCTCGGCCGCCGCTCGGCGGTGGCCATGGCCGCGCGTCCCGCTCGCGCCGGCTGATGAGGTGCGCCATAATGTTCGCTTTGCCTGAACGGTTCTGCCCACCCGGCCGCGAAGGCCAGAGCGCGCTCCCGCACGCCCACCCGGCGGCGGCGACGCCATCAGCCCGACCCGACCTTTCTTGACTTACCCCGATATCCGAACGAGGAGACTATGAATCCGAGCGACCTGCACCCGCCGCACTGGCAGCTTTCCGAACGCGCCCGCAAGCTGACCAGCTCGGCGATCCGCGAGATCCTGAAGGTAACGGAACGCCCCGAGGTCATCTCGTTCGCCGGCGGCCTGCCCGCCCCCGTCACGTTCCCGGCCGAACGGATGCGCGCCGCCGCCGACCTCGTGCTGCGCGACGCGCCGGCCGCCGCGCTCCAGTACAGCGCGACCGAAGGCTACCTGCCGCTGCGCGAATGGATCGCCGAGCGCTACGGCGTGCGCGTGTCGCAGGTGCTGATCACGACCGGCTCGCAGCAGGCGCTCGACCTGCTCGGCAAGGCGCTGATCGATCCGGACAGCCCGGTCCTCGTCGAAACCCCGACCTACCTCGGCGCGCTGCAGTCGTTCTCGCTGTACGAGCCGCGCTACGTGCAGGTGCCGACCGACGAGCAGGGCCTGCTGCCGGAAGGCCTGACGCCGGCCCTGACCCAGGGCGCGCGCCTGCTGTACGCACAACCGAACTTCCAGAACCCGACCGGCCGCCGCCTGCCCGTCGAGCGCCGCCGCGCGCTCGCCGCGTTCGCGCAGTCGAGCCCGTTCCCGGTGCTGGAGGACGATCCTTACGGCGCGCTGAACTACCAGGGCGAGCCGCTGCCCACGATGCTGTCGATGGCGCCGGATCACGTCGTCCACCTCGGCACGTTCTCGAAGGTGCTCGCGCCGGGCCTGCGGCTCGGCTACATCATTGCGCCCGAGGAGCTGCACTTCAAGCTCGTGCAGGCCAAGCAGGCCACCGATCTGCACACGCCGACGCTCACGCAGCGCATCGCGCACGAAGTGATCAAGGACGGCTTCCTCGACGAGCACATCCCGACGATCCGCAAGCTGTACAGCGCGCAGTGCGACGCGATGCTCGCGTCGCTCGCGCGTCACATGCCGGAAGGCGTCACGTGGAACCGCCCGGAAGGCGGCATGTTCATCTGGGTGAACCTGCCCGCGCAGATCGACAGCATGAAGCTGCTCGAGGCGGCAGTCGCCGACCACGTCGCCTTCGTGCCGGGCGCGCCGTTCTTCGCGAACGACGCGCAGCGCAACACGCTGCGCCTGTCGTTCGTGACGGTGCCGCCGGAAAAGATCGAGGAAGGCGTCGCGCGCCTGGGCAAGCTGCTGCGCGAGCGCCTTTGACCCCTTTCACCTGTCACGACTCTCTACGAGGAATCGAATTCATGGCTAACGTCTACGACAAGCTCAAGTCGCTCGGCATCGAGCTCCCGACCGCCGGCGCACCGGCCGCCGCCTACGTGATGAGCGCGCAAAGCGGCAACACCGTGTACCTGTCGGGCCACATCGCGAAGAAGGACGGCAAGGTCTGGGCCGGCAAGCTCGGCGCCGATCTGACCACCGAAGACGGCAAGGCGGCCGCGCGCTCGATCGCGATCGACCTGCTCGCGACGCTGCACGCTCACACCGGCGACCTGAACAAGGTCACGCGCATCGTGAAGCTGATGAGCCTCGTCAACTCGACGCTCGACTTCACCGAGCAGCACGTCGTCACGAACGGCGCGTCGGAGCTGATCGCCGAAGTGTTCGGCGACGCCGGCAAGCATGCGCGCTCGGCGTTCGGCGTCGCGCAGATCCCGCTCGGCGCGTGCGTCGAGATCGAGCTGATCGCCGAAGTCGCGTAACGCGCGCATCGCGATGACCGGCCGCCGCGTCCGTTTCAAACAGGTCGACGTCTTCACGTCGGTACCGTTCAAGGGCAACCCGCTCGCCGTGGTGTTCGACGCCGACTCGCTCGGCGACGACGACATGCTGACGATCGCCCGCTGGACCAACCTGTCGGAAACCACGTTCGTCTGCACGCCGAGCGATCCGCAGGCCGATTATCGCGTCCGGATCTTCACGCCGGGCGGCGAACTGCCGTTCGCCGGTCATCCGACGCTCGGCACCGCGCACGCGTTCCTCGAAAGCGGCGCGCGGCCGCGCACGCCCGGCCGGCTGATCCAGCAGTGCGGCGTCGGCCGCGTCGAGCTGCGCGAGCAGCCCGACGGCTGGGCCTTCGCCGCGCCGCCGGCGCGCTTCACGCCGCTCGACCGTTCGGACTACCCGGCGTTGGCAGCCGCGCTGCGCAGCGACGCGATCGATCCGGACGCCGAACCGTGCGCGGTCGACAACGGCGCGCCGTGGCTCGTCGTGCGGCTGACGTCGGCCGACGCGTGCGTCGGCCTCGCGCCCGATCCGGCCGCGCTGGCCGCGCTCACCCACCGCTACGGCACGCACGGGCTCGCCGCTTACGCGCCGCATCCCGACGGCGGCCCGGCAACGTTCGAAATTCGCTGCCTGATGAGCGGCGGCGGCTTCGCGACCGGCGAAGACCCGGTCACCGGCAGCGCCAACGCCGCGATCGCCGGCCTGCTGAGCCGCCAGCAACGGCGGCCCGGCGCGTCGTATACGGCGCGCCAGGGCACCGCGATCGGCCGCGACGGCCGCATCGCCGTACGCTACGACGACGACGGCACGATCTGGATCGGCGGCAACGTCGTCACGATCGTGGACGGCACCTTCTCCCTGCCCGCCTGACGTTTCGCAATGTGCGACGGCGCCGGCGATGCCGGTGCCCCCTACGATTCCCCGGCTATCGCAAAAGCGTTCCAGCCAGTAATATCGGGCCTAATCCGTCGCTTCGGCGGGTCTGTCCTTGATTGCGCATCCCGCGAACGAACAGACGCCGGTGCGCCCCAACCCTAGCCGACCATCCCGACACGGGATGACGCACGCGAGCAGAACGCCGCCCTCTTCGATGAGCTCCGCCCGGTCAAATCACACGCCGCCGACGCGGCCGCTGCGCGCGCCGCGTAGGTCGCGCCGGCGTGCGCTGTTCGCCATCCCGCTGCTCGGGATGCTGGCGCTTGCACTGCTGTGGGCGGTGATCGTCGCGCGGCTGTCGGTGGAGAAGGACAGCGCGTACAAGGAAGCGGCGGCGTCCGCGGCGATCCTGTCGTCCGCGCTCGAACAGCACACGGTGAAGGCGATTCACCAGGTCGACCAGATCACCCGCTTCGTCAAGTTCGAGTTCGAGAAGTCGCCCGCGCGCTTCAATCTCGCGAGCGCGGTCGAGAAAGGCGTGGTGCCCAGCGACACGCTGATCCAGGTATCGCTCGTCAACGCCAAGGGCGTGCTGTTCGCGAACACCACCGAGCCGCATCCGAAGCCGATCAACCTCGCCGATCGCGAGCACTTCAAGGTCCATCTCGCGCACAACGACGACCGTCTGTACATCAGCAAGCCCGTGCTCGGCCGCGTGTCGAGCCACTGGACGCTGCAGATGACGCGTCGCCTGAACAACCCGGACGGCAGCTTCGCGGGCATCGTCGTGGTATCCGAAGATCCGAGCTACTTCACCAACGACTTCTACAACAACGCGGCGATCGGCAAGGAAGGCGTGATCGCCGTCGTGTCGGACACGGGCGCCGTGCTCGCGCGGCGCACCGGCTCGTTCAGCAACGCGCCGGGCGCGTTCTCCGCGTCGGGCGTCTATCCGATCGCCGAACGCGTGACCGGCACGATCGTCGATCCGATCGACGGCGTCACGCGCATCGTGTCGTACCGCCACCTCGACGGCTATCCGCTCGCGGTGATGGTCGGGCTGTCGCAGAAGGAAGAGTTCGCGGACTACTATCACACGCGCAACGTCTATCTGCTGATGACGAGCTTCATCACGCTCGCGATGCTCGCGTTCTTCGGCGTCGCGACCGGGCTGATCGGCAAGCTGCTCGGCCGCGAGCGCGAAATGACGCAACTCGCCGAATACGATCTGCTGACCGGGCTCGCGAACCGCTACGCGACGCTGCGCGGGCTGCGCAACGACGTGTCGATGCCGGCCAGCCTGTCGCGGCTCGGCCTGCTGTTCATCGACCTCGACAACTTCAAGACCGTCAACGACACGCTCGGCCACAACGCCGGCGACATCGTGCTGCAGATGACCGCGTCGCGCCTGTCGGACGCCGTCGGCGACGAGGGCTCGCTCGCCCGGATCGGCGGCGACGAGTTCGTCGTCGTGATGAAGGGCGACGACATCGAACGCCGCGCGGTGCGGCTCGCCGAATCGGTGATCCGGATGTTCGCCGAGCCGTTCGACGTGCGCGGCAGCTCGTTCGTGCTGCACGCCAGCATCGGCATCGCGCTGCACACGGTCGCGAACGAAAGCGAGATCGACCTGCTGAAGAAGGCCGACCTCGCGATGTACAGCGCGAAGGACGCCGGCAAGAACTGCTATCAGTTCTACGCGCCGCATCTGTCGCACCGCGCCGATCACCTGATGCGCTGGGAACAGCAGCTGCGCGTCGCGCTCGCCGAAGCGCAGCTGTTCCTCGCGTACCAGCCGAAGATCGATCTCACCCACCGCACGATCACCGGCTTCGAGGCGCTGGCGCGCTGGGACCATCCCGAACACGGCATCATCTCCGCGAACGAATTCATTTCGACGGCCGAATCGACCGGGCTGATCGTGCCGATCGGCGACTTCGTGATCCGCACCGCGTGCGAGCAGCTCGCGCGCTGGCGCGACGACGGCCACGACACGCTGACGCTCGCGGTCAACATCTCGCCGGTGCAATTCTGGCGCGGCGACCTGATCGAGACGATTTCGCAGGCGCTGCAGGACACCGGCATCGACGCGAGCCGGCTCGAACTCGAGATCACGGAGACCGCGATGATGGAATATCCGGAGCTGGTGTCCGAGAAGATCGTCGCGCTGAAGAAGCTCGGCATCCGCATCGCGCTCGACGATTTCGGCACCGGCTACTCGTCGCTGTCGTACCTGCACCGCTTCTCCGTCGATACGCTGAAGGTCGACCGCTCGTTCGTGCAGGCGATCCCGAATGATCGCAGCGTGTGCGTGATGGTGTCGTCGATCGTGCATCTCGCGCGCTCGCTCGGCCTGACGGTGGTCGTCGAAGGCACCGAGACCGAGGAGCAGATCGCGTGGCTGTCGGCGCTCGGCGAGATCGAAGCGCAAGGCTTCCTGTTCTCGCGGCCGGTGCCGGCCGACGCGATCCCCGCCCTGATCGCCCGCTACGGCGTGTACGGCGGCGGGTCGAGCGGCGGCGCGCTGCGCGCCGCCGGCAGCACGGGCACCTGACGTTCCGCCATACGCGGCGCGTTGCGCTGCATGCCGATTGTTTCGGTTTCCGATCCGGTTGTTTAGTTCATTAATTAGCGTTTTCGCGCATGGCAGTGTCATGATGCGCGGCGGACAATCGGGAGGGCCATCGTGCCGGCGCTCCGCCGGCACGCCCTCACGCGCGACCGGATCCGGCGCCAACTGCACTCGTCATGACTACCGTCGAAGTCGAAGCGGCCGAACGTATCGATCAGGCTCAGGCGTCGCTGTGGACCCTGTTCAAGGTCGTCGCCGGCATTTCCGCCGTGTCCTGGGGCGGCCTGTCGATGATGGCGCAACTCGAACGCCACTATGTCGACCGCCTGCAGCGCATCGACCCGCAGGTATTCGCCGATCTCGTCGCGCTCGCATGGCTCGTGCCGGGCCCGGTCGGCTGCAATGTCGCGATCCAGGTCGGGCAGACGCTGCACGGCCGCGTGGGCGCATGGATCGCCGGCATCGCGAGCGTATTGCCGTTCTTCCTCCTGATGACGCTGTTCGCGGCGTTCTATCGCACGCCGATCGTGCGTTCGCTGACCACGCCGATGCTGATCAATCACTTCGGGATGGTGCTGGCCGCGCTGATCGGCGTCACGTGGCTCAAGCAGTTGCGCACGCTCGCTCGCACGCCGCTGGAGCAGCTGATCGCCGCGCTGTCGACGATCCTGCTCGCTTTCGCGCACAGCCCGGCCGCGTTCGTCGGCATCCTGTTCGCGGCGTTCGCCGCGGGCTGGCTCAGTGGGCCGCCGCAACACGCGGCGGTCGACTTCACGCTGTCCGCGCGCGATCGCAACCTGCTCGTGCTGCTCGCCGTGCTCGTCGCGGTGTTCGCCGTGCCGCTGCCGGGCGACTACCAGGCGACGCTGTTGTGGCCGCGGCTCGCCGGCGCCGGCATGACGCTGTTCGGCGGCGGCTTCTCCGCGCTGCCGGTGCTCAAGACGCTGTTCGTGTCGCCCGCGACCGGCATCTCCGATCACGACTTCACGCTCGCGTTCGCGCTGTCGCCGGTCTCGCCCGGCCCGTTGCTGAACGTCGTGCCGTTTCTCGGCTATCTGACCGACGGCTGGCTCGGCGCGCTGCTCGCGACGACCGCGCTGTTCGTGCCGTCCGGGTGTCTGGTCGTGTTCGCGCAGAACCACCTGTCGCGGCTCAAGCGCCATTCGCGCTTCGAGCACGGAATGCGGCTGCTGCGTGCGGCAACCACCGGCTTTCTCGTCGTCGCCGTCGTCAAGATCCTGCATCGCGAGCCGGCCGATCCCGTTTATTGGCTCACCGGCGCGTTCGCGACGCTGTGCTTCGCGCGCTTCAAGGCGCCCGTGTATGCGGTGTACGGGGCGGTCGCGATCGCGTGCGGCGCGTGGCTGTGGGCCGCCGCGCACTGACTTACTGACGCCGCGCCGTGCGCCGTGCGCCGCCGGCGCTCGGTCAGCCCGCCTGCGCGGCGACGCGGCGCGCGACGATGCGGGCGCGCAGCGCGTCGTACGCGAGGTTGAAGCCGAACGTGTACGGCAGAAAGAACAGCACGATGCCGAGATCCAGCAGCAGCGCGTCGACGATGCCGACGTTCAGCCACCATGCGGCGAGCGGCACCACCATCGCGACGAGGCCGAGCTCGAACGCCACCGCATGCACGACGCGCATGCGCAGCGTACGCGCGACGCGCGCCCGGCGCTCGAAGCGGTCGAACAGCGCGTTGAACGCGATGTTCCACGCCATCGCGATCAACGACACCATCACCGTCAACGCGCCCACGTGCGACACCGGCATGTCGAGCAGCCACGCGCCGAGCGGCGCGCACAGCGCGATCGCCACGAGTTCGAACGTCAGCGCGTGAACGAAGCGCTCCATCAGCGTCTTGCTGGTCTGTTGCATGATTCCCTCCGATGCGTTGGTTTCAACCGATGCGGCCATTCTGATCGGTCCGACGACGCTCATCCAGTTTGATACCATCGGTTTTGCCGATATAACGAGATGAGACCCGCCGCATGCGCCACGCTCCCGAAGCCCTGCTCGCCTTTGCCGAAGCCGCCCAGCTCGGCTCGTTCTCGGCCGCCGCGCGCAAGCTCGGAAAGCGCCAGTCGACGGTATCCGAAGCGATCGCGAACCTCGAGATCGACCTCGGCGTGCGGCTGTTCGACCGAGCGACGCGCACGCCGACGCTGACCGATGCCGGCCGCGCGCTGCTGCCGCAGGTGCAGCGCGCGCTGGAGGCCGGCGCGGCGATCGACCGCATCGCCGCGCGGCTCGCGCACGGCGAGGAAGCGCGCCTGACGCTGGTCGTGTCGGACACCTACCAGTCGAAGCGTTACGAGGAAACCTTGATGGCGCTCGAGCGGCGTTTTCCGGCGCTCGAGCTCGAATGCCAGATCGCCGAGCACGACGACGTGCTCGACCTGATCCAGCAAGGCCGCGCGCAGCTCGGGCTGATGGCGGCGCGGGCCGTCTACCCGGCCGATATCGGCGCGGCGACGGTCGCGGAGGAATCGGAGATCGGCCTGTTCGTCGGGCGCATGCATGCATTGGCCGCCTACGGCGACGTCGAGGTGCCGCATGCGGCGCTGCGCGACGCGCGCGAGTTGCGCCTGAACACGTACGTGAAACCGGAGGACCAGCGCGCGGAGGACCGGATCGTCGTCGGCACGCAGCGCTGGCTCGCGCCGAGCTACCTGATGCTGCTGGAAATGGCGGTGCTGGGGTTCGGCTGGGCCGAACTGCCGCGCTGGATGGTCGAGCACTTCGCGCGCGACCGGCTGTGTGAATTGCGTGCGCGCGGCTGGCCACGCCGGGTCCGCGTCGATGCGGTGTGGTCGCGCAACCGGCCGCTCGGCCCGGCCGGCGCGTGGCTGCTCGATGCGATGCTGGCCGCGTAGCGGCGCGCCGCTCTGCCCGCGTCGGCGCCAGCGCCGGGCCGCGCCGAGCGGCACGAACCCGTCAGCCGGCCCCGCTCAGAAGCCGCGCGCCAACACGGCCACGCCGATCGTCACGACGCCGAGCACCAGGTTGACGACGACCAGCAGCCGCACCGCATTCACCGCGCGCGCGCCGTCCGGCCAGTTCTGCGCCTGCACCGCGCGGCGGATACGGGGAAACAGCGCGAAGCGGATGTGACCGAAGATCAGCATCATCACGACGCCAAGCCCGGCCATCGCATGCAGCGGCCAGGTCGCGTGCGCGCCGCCGAACGCCGTGAGCAGGAAGCCGCCCGACAGCAGGATCACGAGCACCGCGCCCGACACCCAGTTGAAAAACCGGCCGAACACGCCCTCGATCAACGGCAGCCGCAACTGCGGCGTCAGATCGGACAGCGCCGGGCGCAGGCAGAAGTGCGCGAACACCATTCCGCCCACCCACACGGCGACGGCCAGCAGATGAAGAAACAGGGCGACGGCAACGGCGTGGGACATGGTGACGATCCTGGGGTAGCGGGTTCAGTGCAACGAACGACCGCATCACACGCGGTCTCGAGCGACGTTCGACCTGCCGACCAGCGCTCGGTTCAGGCGCATGGCCGCATTTGACAATATTTTGCAACTTCCGCGCGACGACGCCAGCGCCGCGCCGTCGCCCATTCTTCGCACATTCGTCGCCACAAAAGCACGGGCCGCACCGGCGCCGAAGCGCGGGTGCGGCCCGTCGTGCCGGCTCGCGCCGGCGGATGCGTCGTCAGCCGAGCAGCGGGCGCAGCTCGTTGACGACCTTCAGCTTCGTGTCGGGCGCGCGGCCCTTGCGTGCGCGCTTGCCGACGTGCGGCGCGAGCCCCGCGTACGACAGCGTTTCGTCCTGCACCTTGCCGCCGCGGCCGGTGCCGATCAGCACGACGCCGGCCGGGTCGATCGCGAGCGCCTGCACGAGCGTTTCCTTGTCGTCGAGCGCCATCAGCGTCACGCCGCGGCCGCCGCCGGACAGCGTCTTCATCTCGTCCATCGCGAACACCAGCAGCCGGCCGCCGCTCGACAGACACGCGACCTGCGTCGCGTTCGGCAGCACGGGCATCGGCGCGAGCGGCACCGCGCCTGCGTCGATCGTCATGAACGACTTGCCGGCCTTCACGCGGCTCACCATGTCGCCGACCTTCGCGAGGAAGCCGAAGCCGTTGCTCGACGCCAGCAGCAGTTGCTGATCGGCCGGCGCGGCGTAGTAGTGCATCAGATGCGAGCCCGATTCGAGCTCGATCAGCGACGTGACCGGCACGCCGTCGCCGCGTCCGCCCGGCAGCACCGACACGTCGACCGAATAGACGCGTCCGCTGCTGCCCCAGGCGATCAGCCGATCGGGCGTGCGGCACTGGAACGCCGCGTACAGGCCGTCGCCGGCCTTGAACGAGAAGCCGGCCGGGTCGAGCCCGTGGCCCTTAAGCGCACGCACCCAGCCCTTTTGCGAGACGACCACCGTCACCGGCTCGTCGACGACCTTCGCCTCGAACGTCGCGCGCTTTTCCTGCTGGATCAGCGTGCGGCGATCGTCGCCGTACTGCTTCGCGTCGGCTTCGATCTCCTTGATCATCAGCCGCTTCATCGCGCTTTCGTTCGCGAGCAGCTCCTCGAGCTTCGCCTTCTCGTCGCGCAGCGCGTCGAGTTCCTTCTCGATCTTGATCTTCTCGAGCCGCGCGAGCTGACGCAGGCGGATCTCGAGGATGTCTTCCGCCTGGCGCTCGGTCAGGCCGAACGCGCTCATCAGCGCGCTCTTCGGCTCGTCCGACTCGCGGATGATGCGAATCACCTCGTCGATGTTCAGGAAGACGATCATCCGCCCTTCGAGGATGTGGATGCGGTCGTCGACCTTCGCGAGACGATGGCGGCAGCGCCGCGTCATCGTCGACTGGCGGTACTTCACCCATTCATCGAGGATCGTCAGCAGGCCCTTCTGGCCCGGCCGGCCGTCGGCGCCGATCATCACGAGGTTCAGCGTCGCGTTCGATTCGAGGCTCGTGTAGGCGAGCAGCGTGTTGACGAATTCCGTCTGGTCGATCGTGCGCGACTTCGGCTCGAACACGAGCCGCACCGCCGCTTCCTTGCCCGACTCGTCGCGCACCGCGTCGAGCAGGTCGAGCATCGCCTTCTTCGTGTTGAGCTGCTCGGGCGTGAGCGTCTTCTTGCCGAGCTTGAGCTTCGGGTTGGTCAGCTCCTCGATTTCCTCGAGCACCTTCTGGCCCGACGTGTTCGGCGGCAGCTCGGTGACGACCAGCTGCCACTGGCCGCGCGCCAGATCCTCGATCTTCCACTTCGCGCGCACCTTCAGGCTGCCGCGGCCGGTTTCGTACGCCGCCGAGATTTCAGCGTCGCTCGAGATGATCTGACCGCCGCCGGGGAAGTCCGGGCCGGGGATCAGGTTCATCAGCTCCGCGTGCGTGAGCTTCGGATTGCGGATCAACGCGACCGCGGCGGCCGCGACTTCGCGCAGGTTGTGCGACGGGATTTCCGTCGCGAGGCCCACCGCGATGCCCGACGCGCCGTTCAGCAGCACGAACGGCATGCGGCTCGGCAGCGTCTTCGGCTCCTCGAACGAGCCGTCGTAGTTCGGCATGAAGTCGACCGTGCCCTGGTCGATCTCGTCGAGCAGCAGCTTCGAGATCGGCGTGAGGCGCGCTTCGGTGTACCGCATCGCCGCCGCGCCGTCGCCGTCGCGCGAGCCGAAGTTGCCCTGCCCGTCGATCAGCGGATAGCGCAGCGAGAAATCCTGCGCGAGGCGCACGAGCGCGTCGTACGCCGACTGGTCGCCGTGCGGGTGGTATTTACCGAGCACGTCGCCCACCACGCGCGCCGACTTCACCGGCTTCGCGTCGGGACCGAGACCCATTTCGTTCATCGCGAACAGGATGCGGCGCTGCACCGGCTTCTGGCCGTCGCAGACGTCCGGCAGCGCGCGGCTCTTCACGACGCTGACCGCGTAGCTGAGGTACGCCTGCTCGGCGTAGTTGCCGAGCGTCAGCGCATCGGTATCCGGTGCGTCGGGGCCGGCAAAGAGATCGGCAGTGTTGTCGTCCATCTGAATTCCGTATTCTTAACTGACATGAGGCGGGCCGGGCGCGCGGCCCGGCCGTGCGGATGCCCGGCTTAGATATCCGCTTCGACGTCGTTGCCCTTTTCCTCGAGCCAGCCGCGCCGCGCGGCTGCCTCGCCCTTGCCCATCAGCATCGTCATCCGCGCGACGGTCGCCTCGTAGTCGAGCTCGCCGAGCTTGACCGGCATCAGGCGGCGCGTGTCGGGGTTCATCGTCGTGTCCCACAGCTGCTCGGCGCTCATTTCGCCGAGGCCCTTGAAGCGGCTGATGCTCCACTGCGTGTCGCGCACGCCGTCCTTGCGCAGCTTGTCGAGCGTCGCTTCGAGCTCCCCTTCGTCGAGCGCGTAGAGCTTCTGCGCGGGCTTCTTGCCGCGCGCCGGCGCGTCGACGCGGAACAGCGGCGGGCGCGCGACGTACACGTGGCCGCGCTCGATCAGCTGCGGGAAGTGCTTGAAGAACAGCGTGAGCAGCAGCACCTGGATGTGCGAGCCGTCGACGTCCGCGTCCGACAGGATGCAGATCTTGCCGTAGCGCAGGTTCGACAGGTCGACGGTATCGTCCGGGCTGTGCGGATCGACGCCGATCGCGACCGAGATGTCGTGCACCTCGTTGTTCGCGAACAGGCGGTCGCGCTCGGTTTCCCACGTGTTCAGCACCTTGCCGCGCAGCGGCAGGATCGCCTGGTATTCCTTGTCGCGGCCCATCTTCGCGGAGCCGCCCGCCGAGTCGCCCTCGACGAGGAACAGCTCGTTGCGCGCGATGTCTTCCGTCTCGCAGTCGGTCAGCTTGCCCGGCAGCACCGCGACGCCCGAGCTCTTGCGCTTCTCGACCTTCTGGCCGGCGCGCGTGCGCGCCTGCGCCTGCTTGATCACGAGCTCGGCGAGCTTCTTGCCGTGCTCGACGTGCTGGTTCAGCCACAGTTCGAGCGCCGGACGCGAGAACGACGACACCAGCTTGACCGCGTCGCGGCTGTTCAGCCGCTCCTTGATCTGCCCCTGGAACTGCGGATCGAGCACCTTCGCGGACAGCACGAACGATACGCGCGCGAACACGTCTTCCGCCAGCAGCTTCACGCCCTTCGGCTGCAGGTTGTGCAGTTCGACGAAGCTCTTCACCGCCTGGTAGAGCCCGTCGCGCAGGCCCGACTCGTGCGTGCCGCCGGCCGGCGTCGGGATCAGGTTCACGTACGATTCGCGCACGAGCGAGCCTTCCTCGCTCCATGCGACGACCCACGACGCGCCCTCGCCTTCGGCGAAGGTGTCGTCGGTCGAACGCGCATCGGCGAAACGCTCGCCTTCGAACAGCGGAATCAGCAGCTCGCTGCCGTTCATCTCGTCGAGCAGGTAGCCGCGCAGGCCGTCTTCGTATTTCCACGCCTGGCGCTCGCCCGTCTTCTCGTTGACGAGCACGACCTCGACGCCCGGCAGCAGCACGGCCTTCGAGCGCAGCAGGCGCTGCAGCTCGCCGAGCGGCAGGTTCGGCGAATCGAAGTACTTCGGATTCGGCCACACCTGCACGCGCGTGCCGGACTTCTTCTCGCCGCGGCCGGCCGCCTGCGTCGCGAGCGGCTTCACCACGTCGCCGTCGGCGAAGCCGAGGCTGGCGATCTTGCCTTCGCGCCAGACCGTCACGTCCAGACGCGTCGCGAGCGCGTTGGTCACCGACACGCCGACGCCGTGCAGACCGCCCGAGAACGTGTATGCGCCGCCGGCGGCCTTGTCGAACTTGCCGCCCGCGTGCAGGCGCGTGAACACGATCTCGACGACCGGCACGCGTTCTTCCGGGTGCATCCCGAACGGAATGCCGCGGCCGTCGTCCTCGACCGACACCGACTGATCGGCGTGCAGCGTGACCGTGATCTGCTTGCCGTAGCCGCCGAGCGCTTCGTCGGACGCGTTGTCGATCACTTCCTGGATGATGTGCAGCGGATTTTCGGTACGGGTGTACATGCCGGGCCGCTGCTTGACCGGCTCGAGACCCTTGAGCACCTTGATCGATGCTTCGCTATAGGCCGCGCTGGGCTTCTTCGTTGACATAGATGCTGAATTTCGTCATTCATCGGGACGTTGTCCACATCTCGTGTGGATAACGTCGTGGACAAAACGTTGAGTTCCGTAAAAAAGCGAATCGAAACAACGGTGTGCTCGGACTGCTCCGAAAGCGGGCGCGACATGCGCGGCCCGGGACGCGCGGTATTTTACTGGTTCCGCGCGACGGCCCGGTTGCGATGACGGCGGCCGGCCGATGCCGGCCGCGGCGCGCCGCGGCGGCCCGTCACACCGGCTTGCGCTTCGCCTCGAGCGTTTCCCACCGCTCGAGCGCGGCGAGGAGTTCATCGTCGATCGCCGCGAACCGCTCGGTCAGGCGCGTGCCTTCCTGCGGATCCTTCGCGAAGATCGAGCCGTCCTCGAGCTGCGCATTGATCGTTTTCTGTTCCGCTTCGAGCGCCGCGATTTTTTCCGGCAGCGCATCGAGCTCGCGCTGCTCGTTGAACGACAGCTTCACCGTGCGTTGCGCATTACGGCCGGCCGCGCTCTTTGCCGCATCCTCCTTGAGCGGCGCGGCCTCCTTCACCGCGCGCTTCGCCGCTTCCTGTTGCGCCAGTTGCTGAGAGCGCTCGCTCTGGATCTGCCAGTCGGTGAAGCCGCCGACGTATTCGCGCCACTTTCCGTCGCCCTCGGCCGCGATCACCGACGTCACGACGTTGTCGAGGAACGCGCGATCGTGGCTGACCAGCAGCACCGTGCCGTCGTAATCGGCCAGCAGTTCTTCGAGCAGTTCGAGCGTCGGGATGTCGAGGTCGTTGGTCGGTTCGTCGAGCACCAGCACGTTCGCCGGACGCGCGAACAGGCGCGCGAGCAGCAGCCGGTTGCGTTCGCCGCCCGACAGCGACTTCACCGGCGAGCGGGCGCGCTCCGGCGCGAACAGGAAGTCGCCGAGATAGCTCATCACGTGCTTGCGCACGCCGCCGATCTCGATCCATTCGCTGCCCGGGCTGATCGTGTCGGCAAGGCTCTTTTCCTGGTCGAGCTGCGCGCGCATCTGGTCGAAGTACGCGACCTGCAGGTTCGTGCCGATGCGCACCGTGCCGCCGTCGGGCTTCAGCTCGCCGAGGATCAGCTTGAGCAGCGTCGTCTTGCCGGCGCCGTTCGGACCGACGAAACCGATCTTGTCGCCGCGCATGACCGTCGTCGAGAACCTGTCGACGACCGTGCGTTCGCCGTAGCGCTTCGTCACGTCGGTCAGCTCCGCGACGATCTTGCCGGACTTCTCGCCCTGCGCGACGTCGAGCTTCACGTTGCCCTGCGCGTTGCGACGCTCGGCGCGTTCGTTGCGCATCTGCACGAGCCGCGCGACGCGGCCCACGCTGCGCGTGCGGCGCGCCTCGACGCCCTTGCGGATCCACACTTCTTCCTGCGCGAGCAGCTTGTCGAACTTCTCGTTTTCCACGCGCTCGACTTCGAGCTGCTGCGCCTTGCGCGTCTGGTAGGCCGAGAAATTGCCCGGATAGGACAGCAGCCGGCCGCGATCGAGCTCGACGATGCGCGTGGCGACACGGTCGAGGAACGCGCGATCGTGCGTGATGAACAGCAGGCCGGCGCGCTGCGCGACGAGCAGCTCTTCCAGCCAGCGGATGCCGTCGAAGTCGAGATGGTTGGTCGGCTCGTCGAGCAGCAGCACGTCCGGCTGCAGCACCAGCGCGCGCGCCAGCGCGACGCGTTTTTGCATGCCGCCCGAGAGCGCGTCGACGGGCGCGTCGCCGTCGGTCAGGCCGATCTGCGCGAGCGTCATCGATACGCGCGTGCGCCAGTTCCATGCGTCGTGCGTATCGAGCGACGACTGCAGCGCGTTCATCCGCGCGAGCAGCGCGTCGTGCTTGGCGCCTTCGGGCGTTTCAGCGAGGCGGTGGGCGATCGAATCGTATTCTTCGAGCACTTCGCGCGTGTGCGTGAGCCCCGACGCGACGGCATCGAATACGGTCGCGCCCGGCTCGAATTCGGGCTCCTGCGGCACGTAGACGGTCACGAGCTCCTGCTGGCGCGTGATCAGCCCGTCGTCCGGCTTCGCGAGCCCCGCGACGATCTTCAGCAGCGACGACTTGCCCGCACCGTTGCGACCGATCAGACCGACGCGCTCGCCGGCCTCCAGCGAGAAGTCCGCGTGATCGAGCAACGCGACGTGACCGAACGCGAGTTGCGCACCGGTAATGGAATAAAGCGACATGGGCAGACGGCGAAGAGAGAAATCGGAAGCGCCCATTGTACCGGTGGCGCACGCGTGCGCCGGGATGGCCGGATGGACGATGGCGGTGAGCGGCTTTTTGGGTATCGGCCGGCGCTGACGGCGGCAGCGTGTCGGCACGCCGCGGCGCCGGCACCGTGCGAACGATGCGGCGGGCGGCCGGCCGCCGCTTGACGGCCGCTTCCTGGTAGCCGCTTAGCAGCCGGGCGCCCGCTTGTGGGACGCGTTTACTTCACGTTGATCGTGATCGTCGAGCTCATCTCCGGCCCGTACGAGCGGTGCGCACCGTCGCCGAGTTGCAGCGTCAGCGTGTGCTGGCCGGACGGCAGCTTGACGTCGGTTTCGGTCTGGCCCTTGCCGAAGTGCAGCGAATGGTCGGTGGCGGGAATCACGTCGCCTTTCGGCACCGGCTTGCCGTCGATCAGCAGGTGATGGTGGCCGGTGTCGGGCGTCATGTCGCCGGCCGGCTTCAGGTCCATGCCTTCGAGACCGAACTTGACGTGCACCGGGCTCGATACCGTCGCGCCGTCCTGCGGCTCGACGAAGAACACGCGCGCCTCGGCCCGCGCGAGCGTCGACACGGCCAGTGCCGCGACACAAACCGCACCCGCGATCCACTTCTTGTTGAGCATGTTTTCTCCTTCGGATTGAAAGGTTCACGAAGCATACACTGCGCGTCCCGGCCGCGCGACGGCGGACGTGGTTCGCGATGTGCACGCTTGAACGACGTTGCGCGGGCGTTCGGCGGAATTCCGGTACCATTGCGCCTCTCGTCCGCTGGCCGCGCCGCGGACGACATCAGCGACTTTCATCCTCCCGAGCACCACATGAGCGAAGTAACCGAATACCAGAGCTGGGTCTGCCTGATTTGCGGGTGGGTCTACAACGAAGCGGAAGGCCTGCCGGACGACGGCATCCCCGCCGGCACGCGTTTCGCCGATATCCCCGCCGACTGGCGATGCCCGCTGTGCGATGTGGGCAAGGAAGATTTCGTGGTTGTCGATTTCTGAGGCGGGGTTTCTGAGGCGCAGCTTCTGACGCGATCGCGCGGAGCGAATCGTATTCGCTCCGCCGGCGCGCCGCGCGTTTGCTATACTCTGCGCGCTGTCCACCTTGCCGTCCCGGTCGCGTCTTGAGCACGCGATATCGCGGACATGGCCCTCCCCGTAGTTCAATGGATAGAACAAGCGCCTCCTAAGCGCTAGATACAGGTTCGATTCCTGTCGGGGGGACCAGTCGACTTCAAACCATTCCCAAGATTCACAAGAAGTCCATCGCTCAAGCCCGTCTGGCGGACCTCCAGCTCCCATCGTTACCCAACGTTGCTCAGTAACAGCCGGAGAAAGTGTTGGTATCTGTGTTGTTGGTATCAGCAGATACCAACAACACAGATACCAACGATGCCTCTCACTGACATACAGGTACGGAACGCGAAGGCCGGCGCGGCCCCGTACAAACTCACGGACGGCAATGGAATGTCCTTGCTCGTCCACCCGAACGGCGCGAAGTTCTGGCGCTTCTCATACCGCTTCCTTGGCAAGCAGAAGACGCTCGCCCCCGGGGCCGAGATAGTCCATATCGCGTAAGCCGATAGCGACTCCGCTCCATCAAGGCATCAATAAGTTGGCCATCCGTTAAACCGCGGTTGGAGGAGCGGTGTAAGCGTGCGCGATGTCGCCGTTCACAATCCTCGCGAGTACGCCAATTATTTTCTCGTATCCGAGGAATTGGACTTCGCCGGATTGTGGGGTGCCCCGGAGCAGCATCCCAGCGAACCACTGTTTTCCCTCTTGCGTATGATCCGCCGACACTTGAAACACCGGTGCCCCGCTCATTCCGTCAAAAGACTCTATCTGGCTCGCGCAGTGGACTCGGAGTCGGTGCATCTCTGCAGTCTTGCAAGGACCTACGTACTCTGCGTCCATTAGCATTGCGCTAGAGATGATGGACTCGCATTCTGTATCGCACTCGAACTCCCGTAAGTGCGTCGGATACCCTTGGATAGCAAAGATTGAATCCCTGCCAAAAGCCGGCCGCGCACCTAAGTCGGGCAAACTGTAAGGGAGATAGTTTCCGAACAGCGATGAGTCCAACCGCGCACCGTCGGCTCCATGAACGACGATATCGTACTGGTCTGTATCGGACGCGCTGCCGCCGTGAATAACGTACCAGTGCGATGTCACAATAACTTCTGGTGCGTTGGGATGATATTGGACGCGCGTATCAGCAAGATTAAAGTTGGCACCTGCATGACGACTCGTTATTGCGAATAATCTATCGCAGTAGCGAACGACGAAGCCCGACCCACAAACGGAGAATGGAAAGCTAGGGTGACCGGTCCGAAATAGTATTGGTCGAGCGCAGCGGAACATCGACGCTGTCACCACGGGTTTGACCATCGCTGCCTCACCGCAATTTGGAAAGTTATTCTGATCGAGCGAGATCCTCTCAGCAACTCGCGCGTCTACGGAAGGTCGACAATGGGTCATTAGCGACGTCCGCATCTGAGTAGTCTGTTTCAGGCAACCTCACCCGATGAACGCGAGGCTTGGGCCGCGATTCAGTATGAAGAGGTCGAGAACTGCCTTAGGCAGAGCGCTCCGACACGGTGCGGCAAACGGTAATCGCAATGCGCGAGTAGCCGATTGCCTCGCTACGTCCCCGGCTCGGCGACGGCATAGTGCCCCTCGCATTCTCCGCCCACGCGGACCTCATCAATGCCTGAGGCCCCATGCGCAAGCCCATCACCGCGCAGAACACGGCCGCGCATCATCGCCTCACTGCATCCCAGCCTGCCCCACATCCTTCGCCGCATGCCAGACGCGATACCGCACCTCAAACCCTTCCGGCACATACACGACCAACGGCAACCGGCTGTTGTACCGCAGCAGCTGACCATCGCCGCGCACCTGCACGAAGTGTTGCTGCGGCGCTTGAGCCGGGCATGCCATCAGCGTCGACGCCGGTCCCTTCACGTCGGTGAGCCGATAGTAGGTATAGCCCCAGCCCTTCACGTCCTCGGCGGTAAGCTCGCCGCCGAACCACTGCTGATTGCAGTCGGTCGGCAGTGTCTTGCCGATCATCAGCTCGACGCGCGCGTCGGCCTCGTTGTCGAGCGCGGGCAGCGCGATCACCGCGCGCTGCTGGCCGGCGGCCAGTTGCGGGAACATCTTGATCGACTCGGCCGACACGGCAGGCGCCGATGCCGGCCCCGCCGCCCACGCACCGGCGGTCGTCACGCAAAAGGCGGCCAAAGCGGCCCGGATCGCGTATTTCATCGATGTGCTCCTGTCTGACAAATAGGCTCCCGATGCTAACGCTTTCACCTCAAGACCTTACGGCACCGTAATTTCGCGACACAATTGCAAACAGCCGCCGATCTCCGCCCGCGGTATTCATAGCGGAACCAACGGAGATCATCATGCTGAAGCTCATTGCCACCGCCAGCGTCGCCACGCTGCTCGCCGGTTGCGTCGTCGCCCCGGACGCCGGATACAGCTACGGGCAGCCGTACTATTCCGATCCCGGCTATGCCTACGGGCCGGCCTACGGCGCCGCGCCGGTCTACGGCACCGTCAATATCTGGGGCGGCGGCGGCGACTGGGATCGCGGACACCGCGACAACCGCCACTGGGACCGCGACCGCGGCGGCTGGGGCAACCGTGGCGGCTGGGGCCGCGGCGGCGGACGTCGGGGCGACTGGAACGACGGCGGACGCGGTCCCGGCGACGGCGGCGGCCACCGCCACTGATCGTCGCGCCGCGCAATTGCAACCGTTTGTATCCTCACACCGGCCGCCCGCGCTCCTCCAGCCCCCCATCAAATGACGAAAGGCCCTCGCATCGTGCGAGGGCCTTTCGCCTTCCGTGACGTGATGCTGCACGCCGCGCCCCGCTCGGCGCCGCGTGCAGCGGTGAAATCGCTCACCATCCGCCCGGCTGCGCATACCCGCCCGACACCGGCGCGCCGCACACATACGCGCGCTGATACCGGTCGTAGCAATAGTTCGGTCCGTCGTCCTGATACTGCGCCTGCTGATAGGCCGGATAAGCGGGCTGTTGATACGCCGGCGCCTGGTAGTAGGTCGGCGGCTGGTAAGCCGGCGCCTGATACACGGGCGCCTGATACGCGACGGGCGGATTCATCGCCGACGTCACGATCGCCCCGAGCACCGCGCCGCCGATCAACGCGCCGATCACTGCACCGCCGTCGCGGCCGTGCGCGGAGGCCGGCCCCGCCGCGACGAGCGAACCGGCGAGCACACATACTGCGGCAATCTTCTTCATGATGGACTCCCACGCGAAGTGGTACTGAATGCGATGCATTGTGGCTGCGCCCGCCCGTAATAGATGCAGCAAGTGGTAACGCGCGATTACCGGGCACGCGCCCAGCGAAACGCTGCGCTGCCGTGCTACGATTTTCGGCATACAGGAGACGCCCCGCATGCAGCCCGAAACCGCCCGCCGTTTCGATACCGAATTCGCGCCGCGCATCGCGCACGCGATCGCCGCTTTCTTCGCCGAACACGTGCACGCCGACGTCGTCCCGTATGGCGGCCACGGCCAACCGACCCGCGTACACATCAGCAGCGCACCGCACGAGCACGTCAGCGGCTTCGCCTATCCGCTGAACCTCGAACTGACCTGGGACACCGACGAAATCGAACGGCTGATGGAGCCCGACGGCGCGGCGCGCTTCGAACATTACCTGAGCGCGCTGCCGAAGAAGCTGAATGCCTGGGAAAGCGCACGCGACATCGATCTCGCGTCGCGCACGCAGGCGGAACCGCTGGTACGGCTCGGCGGGCTCGACTTCGAAGGCTGAGTGCGCGCGCCGGCAAGCGGCTCGGTACGCCGGCGTCGCGCAACGCGGCCCGGTGATACACTCGACCGGCCCCGCTTCGGCGCCGTCGTGCCGGCCGGGTCATTCCCCATCGCCAGCGCCCGCGAGCATGGTTGCGCACGCAACCGGCGCCCGGGCGCGCGGACAACCACGCTTTCGCTCCCGACATGAACGCCGATACCGGCCTGCCGCTTCCGCAACGCTACTGGGCGATCGTCTGCGTCGCACTGGGCATCACGCTCGCCGTGCTCGACGGCGCGATCGCGAACGTCGCGCTGCCGACGATCGCGCGCGACCTGCACGCCTCCGACGCCGCATCGATCTGGATCGTCAACGCCTATCAGCTCGCCGTCACGATCACGCTGCTGCCGCTCGCGTCGCTGGGCGAGCGCATCGGTTATCGCCGCGTCTACATCTCCGGGCTGGCGGTTTTCACCGCGGCGTCGCTCGGCTGCGCGCTGTCCGGCTCGCTGCCGACGCTCGCCGTGATGCGCGTGATCCAGGGCTTCGGTGCGGCCGGCATCATGAGCGTGAACGCGGCGCTCGTGCGGATGATCTACCCGTCGTCGATGCTCGGACGCGGGCTCTCGATCAACGCGATGGTGGTCGCGCTGTCGTCGGCGATCGGGCCGACGGTCGCCTCCGCAATCCTGTCGTTCGCGTCGTGGCCGTGGCTGTTCGCGGTCAACGTGCCGATCGGCATCGCGGCAGTGTTCGGCAGCGTGCGCGCGTTGCCGGCGAACCCGCTACACGACGCACCGTACGACTTTGCGAGCGCGCTGATGAACGCGTGCGTGTTCGGGCTGCTGATCATGGCCGTCGACGGGCTCGGCCACGGCGAAAGCCGCGCATACGTCGCGGCCGAACTCGCGGTCGCGCTCGGCATCGGCTACTTCTTCGTGAAGCGCCAGTTGTCGCAGCCGGCGCCGCTGCTGCCGGTCGACCTGATGCGCATTCCGATGTTCGCGCTGTCGATCGGCACGTCGGTCGCATCCTTCACGTCGCAGATGCTCGCGTTCGTCGCGCTGCCGTTCTGGCTGCAGCATTCGCTCGGCTTCTCGCAGGTCGAAACCGGGCTGTACATGACACCGTGGCCGCTCGTGATCGTGTTCGCCGCGCCGCTCGCGGGCGTGCTGTCCGATCGCTACTCGGCCGGCATCCTCGGCGGCATCGGGCTCGCGCTGTTCGCGGCCGGCCTGCTGTCGCTGGCGACGATCGGCGCGCATCCGGGCACCGTCGACATCGTGTGGCGGATGGCGCTGTGCGGCGCGGGCTTCGGGCTGTTCCAGTCGCCGAACAATCGCGCGATGCTGTCGTCGGCGCCGCGCGAGCGCAGCGGCGGCGCAGGCGGGATGCTCAGTACCGCACGGCTGACCGGCCAGACGCTCGGCGCCGCGCTGGTCGCATTGATTTTCGGCGTGGCGCCGCAGCACGGGCCGACCATCGCGCTCTATGCCGCGGCGGCCTTCGCAGCCGTCGCCGCGGTGGTCAGCACGCTACGCATCGCGTCGCCGCGGGCCGATACCGCGGCGTGACGCCGCCGCTCGCCGCTCGCGCCGCTCACGCGGCGTCGAGCGCGTCCATCACGAACCGCACGCGCGCCTTCACGCTCGCGCGCGGCAGCTCGATCGGCCGATAGCCATACGCCGTATAGCAGGCGACCATCACGTCGAAGGTGCGCACGGCCTCGTCGAAATCCTGCCGCCGTTCGGCGTCCTGCGTGTAGATCTCGCGCCACGGCGGCGCGACGAACACGCGCCGGTGATAGCGAAACCGCCGCGCCGCGGCCTCCGCGTGCGCGGGCACCGCGAGGCCCGTCAGCCGCAGGTAGCCGAGCACGTCCGGCACGCCGCGATCGAAGAACACCGGCCCGCGTGCGCGTCGCGCAAGATCGTACGAACGCAGCTCCCAGTTCAGCATCAACTCGGCGAACGCGGCGCGGTCGCGCCACGGCAGCGCCGGGCCGTCGATCGCCATCTGGTCGCGAATCACGCCGCGCCCGGCCTCGTGCGAGCGCGCGAAGCCGCTGCGCTCCAGCGCATCGAGCAAGGTGGTCTTGCCGGAGCCCGGGCCGCCCGTGACGACGAAGAAGCGCGCGCACGCCTGGTCGAGGCTTTCGCCGTCGACGCGCTCAGACATGCGCGGTCCGCCGGCCCGCGCGCTGGGTGACCGAGGCGGCGGCTGCAACGCTGCGCAGATCGGCGACGAACGTGTCGCGCCACACCGACAGGTCGTTGTTGCGCAGCTGGGCGAGGTTCTCCTCATGGCGCGCCTGCCGCTCGGCGAGCGGCATCGCCAGCGCGCGCGCGAGCGCATCGGCCATCTGCGCGTGGTCGTACGGATTGACGAGCAACGCGCCGCCCAGCTCGGCGGCCGCGCCGGCGAATTCCGACAGCACGAGTACGCCGGGATCGGCCGGGTCCTGCGATGCGACGTATTCCTTCGCGACCAGGTTCATCCCGTCGCGCAGCGGCGTCACGTAGCCGACCTGCGACATCCGGAAGAACGCCATCAGCAGATTGCGTTCGTACTTGCGGTTCAGATACTGGATCGGCGTCCAGTCGAGTTGCGCGAAGCGTCCGTTGATGCGGCCGGCCTCGCGTTCGAGCGTCTCGCGAATGCGCTGGTAGGTCTGCACGTCGGAGCGCGTCGGCGGCGCGATCTGCACGAACGACACGCGCCCCTGCCAGTCCGGCGCGCCGGCGAGCATACGCTCGAACGACTGGAAACGTTCGACCAGCCCCTTCGAATAGTCGAGCCGGTCGACGCTCATCACGAGCTTGCGGCCGCCGAGCGCATCGCGCAGCATCTTCACCGGCTTGCGGCCGCCGTACTGGACGGCCGCCTCGGCAATCGCGTCCGGATACACGCCGATCGGATAGGCCGCGACCTTCACGACCCGGCCGTGCGCATGCAGCATCCCGTCGTCGCTCGCCGTGCCGATCCCGCGCCGCTCGATGTAGTCGGTGAACGCGCGCTTGTCGGCGTCGGTCTGGAACCCCGCGATGTCGTACGCGCACATGAACTTCACCAGCTCGTCGTGCGGCGGCACGACGCGCAGCATGTCGGGCGACGGAAACGGGATGTGCAGGAAGAAGCCGATCGGGTTCTTCACGCCGAGCTCGCGCAGGCAATGCGCGAACGGCAGCAGATGATAGTCGTGCACCCAGATCAGATCGTCGGGCCGCAACAGCGCGGCGAGCTGCCGGGCGAGCATCGCGTTCACGCGCAGATAGCCCGCGTACTCCTGCCGGTCGAAGCGCGCGAGATCGCTTCGGTAGTGGAATACCGGCCACAGCGTCGCGTTCGAGAAGCCGCGATAGTACTGATCGTAGTCGCGCCGGGTGAGGCCGAGCGTCGCATACGTGACGTTGCCGTCGCGCCGCACCGCGGGCGCGGCGTCGGGCGTCCCGACGATCTCGCCGTTCCAGCCGAACCACACGCCGCCGGTTTGCTTCAGCGCGTCCATCACGCCGACCGCCAGGCCGCCGGCGCTCGGGCGCGTGTCCTCGCCGGCGGCGACACGGTTCGATACCACGATCAATCTGCTCATGCGACTTCCCTCCTCGATTCGATAGGTCGCCGCGCAGCGCAAGCCGCGGCGGACGCCGGCCGCCCGCAGGCGGACGCGCGGCGATTCAGTTGCGGGAAATGCCGGGAACTACGGCAGTGGAATGCGCCGACGAAATCAAGCGTCCTGCTCGTGGCCGAGGTCGCGCTGATAGTCGAGCCCTTCCGGGCGGGCGCCGCCCTGGTTGTGATCGCCGTCGGTGGGCGCATCGTCGGGCGCGCCGGCCGGCGGCGCCGCTGGCCCGTCCGGCTGCGGCGGCGGGCGCTCGGCGCCCGTATCGGACGACCGAGGTGAAAACCGTTTCGAACGGTGCATGGCTGGGTGTCTCATGGTCGGCGCGGCTCGAAGCCGTCGTTGAAACATTCCACAGACAATGAGTCTAGGTCGCTTCATTGCGAGCGAAGGTAACAATTACCTTCAATTTGTAACGATTCGACCCTGCGCCGGCGGCCTGTCCGACAATAGCGCCGCGCGTCCGCGCGCGAGCCGTCGCACCGCGATTTGTCAAAGCTTTGCAGTTTTCGTATGACAATTGCGAAACAATGATGCGGCACGGGGCGCGCATGCGGCGCCGCCCATCCAGACAGGACTTGCACTCAGGGATGAAGATTCGTTTCGAACCGCGGCGCCCGGTCATGCCGGCGCGCGTCGCACTGGCCGCGCTCGCCGCGGCCGCACTACTGTCCGGCTGCAACTCGCTGTACAGCGAAGGCGCGACGGCCAGCGCCGGTATCGCGGGCGCCGCAATCGCGTCCAAGGTCACCAACAACGCGGCCGTCGCGACGGGCATCGGCCTCGGCGCCGTGGCCGGCGCGCGTGCGGGCGTGCAGTACACGCAGCGCGTCGCGCACCGCTACACGCAGGAGCAGATCGCGAAGGCTGCCGGCCCGCTCGAGGTCGGCGGCGTCGCGCCATGGTCGACGCACCATTCGTTTCCGATCGAAGACGACGAACAAGGCCGCGTGACGGTCAGCCGGATGATCAGCGTCGGCCCGCTCGACTGCAAGGAGATCGTGTTCGCCGTCGACACGCCGGCCAAGGCCGACAAGGCTGCGCAATCGGCGTTCTACGTCGCCACGATCTGCCGCGACGGGCCGGTGTGGAAATGGGCGTCGGCGGAGCCCGCCACCGGACGCTGGGGCGCGCTGCAATGAGCGTCCCGATCCGTATCGCGGCGCTCGGCCTGCTGTGCGCGGCGGCGAGCGCGGCGTTGTCGGGCTGCGGCTCGGTCGGCGCGGCGAGCGGCGCGCTCGCCGGTGCGGCCACGGGCCTCGTGACCGCGAACCCGGCCGTCGGCATCGGCGTCGGCATCGCGGTGCAGGCGGCGACCGACGAAGCCGTCAATCGCACGATGAAGCAGCTTCATCAGAACCAGCAGGACGCGATCGCGAACGCGGCCGGCAGCCTGGCCGTCGGCGAAGCGAAGCCGTGGAAGGTCAGCAACACGCTGCCGCTCGAGAACGGCGAAGGCGAAGTGCGCGTGACGCGCGCCTATTCGACGGCGCTCGCGCTGTGCAAGGAGTTCGCGTTCTCGGTGAAGGATGGCGACAAGGCCGACTGGTATTTCGCGAACGCGTGCCAGCAAGGCAAGCAATGGAAATGGGCGTCGGCCGAACCGGCCGTGGACCGCTGGGGCGCGCTGCAGTGATGCTGCGCGGCGCGGCGGTCGGACGCCGCCGCGCGGCGGTGTGCCGGGCCGCGCGGCCCGGCCTGGCGAATCAGGACTCGACGTCCTCGAGACTGAAGATTTCGGTCTGGTCGTTGTACGAGAAGATCTCGCCGTAACGCCCCCAGTCGATCACCGCGTCGAGCGTTTCCTCGGCCGCGCCGTCGGACAGGAAATCCTCCAGCTCCTGCTCGAAGCGCACGCGCGGCGCGCGATGGCCCGGCCGTTCGTTCAGCACCTTCTTGATCCGCGCGGCGAGCGGCACGTGCTTGAGCAAATGATCGGCGAACATCAGCTTGCGTTCCTGTGTGCCGAATTCGGCGAACACGCGGCCCGGCGGCGTCAGGAACACGTCGCCTTCGCGCACGTCGGCAAAGCCGAGGTACTGCAGCACTTCGGCGATCGGGAACAGATCGTCGACCTCCAGATGCAGCGTGCGCGCGATTTCGGGCATGTCGGCGCGGCCGTGGTACGGCGCCATCGCGAGCGTTTCGATCAAACCGGCCATCAGGTTGGTCGACACCTGCGGCAGCCAGCTGCCGAGCTCGAGCCCCTTCTTGGTCGCCTCGCCGGTCTGGCGCGCGGTCATCTTCGCGTAGATGTCGTCGACCAGCTTGCGGAACGCCGGGTCCAGCCGGTTGCGCGGATGCTTGAACGGCACCTTGATCTCGGCGATCACGCGTCCCGGATTCGACGACAGCACCAGAATCCGGTCGCACATGAACACCGCTTCCTCGATGTTGTGCGTGACGATCAGCACCGACTTGATCGGCATGCGGCCTTGCGTCCACAGGTCGAGCAGGTCGGTACGCAGCGTCTCGGCCGTCAGCACGTCGAGCGCGGAGAACGGCTCGTCCATCAGCAGGATGGTCGGATCGACGACGAGCGCGCGCGCGAAGCCCACGCGCTGACGCATGCCGCCCGACAGCTCGCGCGGGTACGCGTTTTCGAAGCCGTCCAGGCCGATCAGGTCGATCGCGGCCAGCGCGCGCTCGCGACGCTCGCGCGCGCCCACGCCGAGCGCTTCGAGGCCGGCCTCGACGTTCTGCAGCACGGTCAGCCACGGGAACAGCGCGAAGGTCTGGAACACCATCGCGACGCCCTCGGCCGGTCCGGTCAGCGGCTTGCCGAGATAGGTCACTTCGCCGCCGGTCGGCTCGATCAGCCCGGCGATGATCCGCAGCAACGTGGACTTGCCCGAGCCCGAACGGCCGAGCAGCCCGACGATTTCGCCTTCACGCAGCGACAGGTTCGCGTCGTCGAGCACGAGCAATTCGCCCTGCGTCTTGTTGAAGCCGCGGCTCACGTGGTCGACGCGCAGGATTTCGGCGCCGGGCCGCGGCGGCTGAAGCGGCTGGGACGTCTGGACGGGGGCGTTTACAGCATTCGGATTGTGCATCGCGTTTCGCTCTCAATCGAGCCGCAGCTTCGCTTCGGCAAAGGCATACAGCGGGCGCCACAGCAGGCGGTTGAACAGGGTAACGAACAGGGACATCACGGCGATACCCAGGATGATCTTCGGAAAGTCGCCCGCGGCGGTGGTCTGCGCGATGTACGCGCCGAGGCCGTGCGCCTCGATCCTCGTCGTGCCCCACTGCACCGCTTCGGACACGATGCTCGCGTTCCACGCGCCGCCCGAGGCCGTGATCGCGCCCGTCACGTAGTACGGGAAGATGCCGGGCAGAATGGCCTGGCGCCACCACTGCCAGCCGCGGATGCGGAAATTCGTCGCGGCTTCGCGATAGTCGTTCGGATAGGACGTCGCGCCCGCGATCACGTTGAACAGGATATACCACTGCGTGCCGAGCACGATCAGCGGCGACAGCCAGATGTCGGGGTTCAGGTGAAAGCGCGCGATCACGATCACGAACACCGGGAACAGCAGGTTGGCCGGGAACGCGGCGAGGAACTGCGCGAGCGGCTGCAGCTTCTCGGCGAGCTTCGGGCGCAGCCCGACCAGCACGCCGATCGGCACCCACACCACCGACGCGATCGAGATCAGCACGACCACCCGCAGCAGCGTGATGAGCCCGAGCACGATCACGTGGCCGACTTCGGCCAGCGTGACGCCGGTCGCCACGAAGCTGACGACGCGCCACACGATGTACGCGGTGGCGAGCACCACGAGCACGGCCCACGCGATGTCGACGGTGCGCGACGCCTTCTTCTCGACTTTCGGCAGCGAGAAGCGCATCGCGCCGGACACCGGCAGGCGCAGCGGAATCCGCGCGGCCTTCGCGAAGAACCAGCCGGCCGGCACCAGCAGCTGATGGATCAGCCGCGTGCGGCGCACGAGGTCGAGCAGCCAGGATTGCGGCGCGTCGCCAGACGCGGTGTTCTCCATCCGGAACTTGTCGGCCCACGCGATCAGCGGCCGGAACAGCAACTGGTCGTAAGCGAGGATCACGACGGTCATCGTCAGGATCACCCAGCCGATCGCGCCGAGGTTCTTGTCCGAGATCGCCTGCGCGAGATACGCGCCGATACCGGGCAGCGTGATCGTCTGGTTGCCGACGGTGATCGCCTCCGACGCGACGACGAAGAACCAGCCGCCCGACATCGACATCATCATGTTCCAGATCAGCCCCGGCATCGAGAACGGCACCTCGAGCTTCCAGAAGCGCTGCCACGACGTCAGATGGAAGCCGCGCGAGACTTCGTCGAGGTCGCGCGGCACGGTGCGCAGCGACTGATAGAAGCTGAAGGTCATGTTCCACGCCTGGCTCGTGAAGATCGCGAAGATCGCGGCGAGCTCCGCGCCGAGCACGCGGCTCGGGAACAGCGCGAGGAAGAACGTGACCGTAAACGAGATGAAGCCCAGCACCGGCACCGACTGCAGGATGTCGAGGATCGGAATCAGCACCATGCCCGCGCGCCGGCTCTTCGCGGCCAGCGTGCCGTAGATGAGCGTGAACGCGAGCGACGCGACCATCGCGGCGAGCATCCGCAGCGTGGTGCGCAACGCGTATTCGGGCAGGTTCGACGGGTCGAGCGAGATCTTCTGCGTCTGCAGCGTCGCGATCGGCGCCATCGTTTCGTGGAAGCCGACGACCGCCATCGCGATCAGACAGATGATCAGCGGGAACGCGATGAAGTCCCATCGGTTCGGCAAGACGCGCCACGCGGACGCGTTGGCGGTCCGGTTCGGATTGAAGAATCCGACGTCCATCAGGCGCCCTCCCCGGTAAGGCCGAACGAAGCCGGCAGACGATGTTGATTCATGGCAAAGCGCACGGGCGCGGTAATTCGACGCGGTAATTCGATTGATTCACGATCTCACGCCGGCGCGATGCGCCGTGCGTGCACGCTGCGCCCCGGCGGAGCCGAGTCGGGCCGCGACGGCACGACACTACACCAACCTGTATTTCAGGTACAACCGTGCGGGAGCGGCACGGCGCCGCGCGGGCAGCGCACGGTGCGTGCCCGGCGCGCACGCGGCACCGTATGCGGCGGCCCCGCGGCGCGAGGCAGCGCGGCCGCAGTCTTTCAGCCAGCATGCAGGCCCGAATTATGCCGTGATCCGGGCCGGGCGGGAACCCGCCCGCCGCACTCGGCCGCAAACAGCGTCGGGCGTCACGGGCGATCGCGACGAAGCGGGTATGATCGGGGCTGGCCCCCGGGCGTCGGTCGTCCGACCGCTGCCGGGGATCGACCGACCAGCGGGAGGAAGGGAATGGCAGGAAACTTGGTGATCGTCTGCCGCGATCAGGACGCCGATGCGTTCTACGAGCTGATGCAGGAATACGGGTCGTTCCAGACCCGGCTGTCGTCGACGGCGTGGTACCTGAACATGAACGTCGTACCGGAATCGCTCCAGGAGGAAATCCTGGAGCGCCTCGGCCGCTATACGACCGTCTATATCTTCGAGGCCACGAGCGTGACCTACAACACGATCGACAGCAACGCCGCCGAAACGCTCGGCTCACTGTTCGGCGAATGATGCCGCGCGGCGCCTGCCGGGCAGGCGCCGCATCGGGCGCTTACGCGCCTGGTGCGCGCAGATCGTCCTTCGGCACCGCGTCGAACGGGAACGTCATCGCCACGCGCAGGCCACCCTCCGGGCGGTTGCCGATCTCGCACGCTCCACCCAGCCTCAGCACGAGCCGCTCGACGATCGCGAGCCCGAGCCCGCTGTGGCCGTTCCCGCCGCGCGCCGGGTCCAGCCGCACGAACGGCCGCGTCGCAACCGCGAGGTCGCGCGGCGCGATCCCGCCGCCGCTGTCGCTGACCGACAACAGATACCCCGCCTGAGTCCGCGCCGTCTCGATCAATACGGGCGGCGCACCATACGCATGCGCATTGTCGAGCAGGTTCGACAGAATCCGGTCGAGCGTCGCGGTCGGCAGCAGGAAGCCTGCGCCGGCCGTCAGACGGGTCTGGACCGGCGGTGCGTTCGGCGCGACCGCGCGATAGCTGCGCGCCATCCGCTCGCATGCCTCGTCGACCGGCACGGGCTCGCTGCGGTCCGCGCCGCCGTGCGCGAACACCAGGAACTGATCGACGACGTGCGACATCGAGTCGACATCGCGCACCACGCCGTCGCGCAGCCGCGCGTCGTCCATCATTTCCGCGCGCAGGCGCATCCGCGCGAGCGGCGTGCGCAGATCGTGCGCGACGCCGGCCAGCATCACCGCGCGGTCGTTCTCCGCCTGCGACACCTGTTCCACCATCTGATTGAAGCCGTGCGTGAGCTGGCGCAGCTCGCGCGGGCCGCGCTCGCGCAGCGGCGGCACCGGCTGGCCGCGGCCGAAGCGTGCGACCGCACGCGCCAGCGAACGCAGCGGCTGCTGCAGCTGCCACGCGGCGAACAGCGCGGCGATCACGCCGGCCGAGAAGATCGTGCCGAGCCACAGCAGCATGCGGTCGAGCGAGCGCGGCGGGCGCAACGGCTGCACCGGCACGACGATCCAGTTGCGGTCGGTCGGCTCCTTGACCCACAGCACCGGCGGATGGCCCGGCGCGCCGATCTCGACCTGCGTGCCGCGCGGCATCCGCTCGCTCACGTCGTCGCGGAAACGCTTGAGCGGCACCGGCAGATTCGAATCGTCGGTCTTCGGCACGTCGGGGCTGTCGGGCGCCACCAGCCGCACGCGCGACGGCAGCGGCTGGTCGGGCGTGCGCTGGATGTGCTGGCGCACTGCATCGACGAGGAACGCGGCCTCCTCGACCGCATAACGCGTCTGCATCTGGCTGCGTTCGAGCCGGATCGCGAAGAACCACGCGAAGTGCGACAACAGCAGCACGCCGATCACGAGCAGCGCGAGCCGCCCGAACAGCGAATCAATGGGTTTGCGCATGGGCCTCGCCGTCGGGCACGAACACGTAGCCGCGCCCGCGGACGGTCTGGATGAAACGCGGCGTCGACGGATCCGTTTCGAGGATGCGCCGCAGGCGCCACACCTGGACGTCGATGCCGCGGTCGGTGCCGTCGTACTCGGGCCCGTGCAGCAGCTCGAGCAGCCGCTCGCGCGTGAGCGTGCGCAGCGCATGGTTCACGAAGATCTTGAGCAGCGCGAATTCGCTGCTCGACAGCGTGGCCGGCTTGCCGTCGACCGACAGCGTGCGCGCCTGGAAGTCGAGCACGAAGCGGCCGAAGGCGAACGGCTCGCGCTGTTCGGGCGCCGCCGCCGACGGCGTCGCGCGGCGCCGGCGCAGCACCGCCTGCACGCGCGCGAGCAGTTCGCGCGGGTTGAACGGCTTGCCGAGATAGTCGTCGGCGCCGAGCTCGAGGCCGACGATGCGATCGACGTCGTCCGCGCGTGCGGTGAGCATGATCACGGGGATGTCGTCGCCGGCCGCGCGCAGCTGGCGCAGCGCGGTCAGGCCGTCCACGCCGGGCATCATCAGGTCCAGCACGATCAGGTCGGGGCGCTCGCGCTCGAGGCGCTTTTCGAGCGTCGCCGCGTCGTGCAGCACGGACACTTCCATCCCCTGCCGCACGAGATAGTCGCGCAGCAGGTCTCGGAGTTCTTGGTCGTCGTCGACGATGAGGATCTGGGTAGTCATGGCCGCAAGTTTAGCGCGCGAGCGCGGCATGAAAGAACGGGACAAACGCGCGAAAGGGTTACTGCGGGTTACCGCGCAAGCCAACTGTAATGCGCGGTAACCCGCCAACCTCCCCGCGTAACACCGGCCTGCGGACGCCCCGCTAACCTGCGTCTTACCGGATGCGGCACGCGGGCCACCCCGCGCAGCGCATCGCCGGACCCGTTCGATTCAAGGAGTTTCCGAAATGTACAAGACTTCCCGCGCGGCCCTCGCAGCCGCCACCGTGCTCGCTCTCGCCTTCGGCACCGCGCATGCCGCGCCGCCCGCCGACATGCCGCCGCCCGGCGGCCCCGGCATGCACATGATGCATGGCGGTCACGACGGCGGCCCGTTCGGCGCGATCATGAAGCTGCACGATCAACTCAAGCTCAACGCGTCGCAGGAACAGCAGTGGCAAGCGGCCGTCAACACGATGAAGCAGAACCACGAGGCGATGCGCAAGAGCCACGAGCAATTGCGCGAGCAGTTCAGCGCGCAGCAGAACCAGCCGATTCTCGACCTGAACGCGATGCACGCGGCCCGCCAGCAGGCCGAGCAGCAGAACGCGCAGCTGCGCGAGCAGAGCGCCGCCGCATGGCTCGCCTTCTACAACGGGCTGAACGACCAGCAGAAGACCACCGTCAGCACGGCGCTCAAGCAGCAATTCGCGCGGATGGAGCAGCGTCACGAGAAGATGAAGCAGCGCTGGGAGCAGCACCGCGCGGCGAAGGCCGCGTCGGCACCGGCGCAGTAAGCCGGCCCGCAGTAAGTCGGCCGCTCGCCGGCGGCATTGCAGGAGACGCGTGGCTTCGTGCCCGCGTCTCCTGTTTCATTTCAGGCAGCGTCGAACCGGCCAAGTCCGAACGCGTCTCGGTCCGGAGCGGGCTTCGCGCGCGTTTCGCCCGCCCTGCCCGCCCTGCCGTCGCCCTCCTTGCCCCCGGGGTTTACGTGGAGCCCACGAGCGCCGCGCTCGAATCGTTGCACTGACGAGCCCAATCGACGCGCCGGCTGTTATCAATACATCGATTGCCGCAACAGCCGGTTCGAAGAATCCGTCGATCGAGCCGGATTGCCGTTTTCCGGCTTTCGCGTTCGGGTAAAATACCGCCCTTTTGGCGTTCGCCCGTGCGGCGAGCGCCGATGTCAGCGCGCCGAAACACGAATTTTGGCCGTCTAGAATACGCCGCGGCGCCCGGCACGACCGGCCGCGAGCGTCACCCGGAAGTGAGCGACAAAAGGATGGAAATGAAGAAGGCCGCCCTGTGCGCCGCCCTCGCCCTCGTGGCGGGAAGCGCCTTCGCGAAAGAGTGGAAGACCGTGCGGATCGGTGTCGATGCCAGCTACCCGCCGTTCGAGTCGACCGCGCCGAGCGGCGAGATCGTCGGTTTCGACGTCGACCTCACGAAGGAAATCTGCAAGCGGATCAACGTGAAGTGCGTGTGGGTCGCGCAGGATCTCGACGGGATCATTCCGGCGCTGAAGGCGAAGAAGTACGACGTGATCGTGTCGTCGCTGACCGTCACCGACAAGCGCCGCGAGCAGATCGACTTCTCGGACAAGGTCTACGACGCGCCCGCGCGAATGATCGCGAAGGCCGGCTCGCCGCTGCAGCCGACGGTCGCATCGCTGAAGGGCAAGCGCGTCGGCGTCGAACAGGGTTCGACGCAGGAAAGCTACGCGAAGGCCTACTGGGAACCGCAAGGCGTGACGGTCATTCCTTACCAGAACCAGGACCAGGTCTATACCGACCTCGGCTCGGGCCGCCTCGACGCGACGCTGCAGGACGAGCTGCAGGCCGACTACGGTTTCCTGCGCACGCCGCGCGGCAAGGGCTTCGCGTTCGCCGGGCCGGAAGTGAAGGATCCGAAGACGATCGGCGACGGCACCGCGATCGGCCTGCGCAAGCAGGACACCGACCTGAAGCTGAAGATCAACAACGCGCTGGCCGACATGCACAAGGACGGCACCTTCGACCGGCTGTCGCACAAGTATTTTTCGTTCAGCGTCTATTCGGCTCGCTGAGCCCGGACAATGACGGGAAGCGGATGCGGGGGCGGCCCCGCATCCGCGCAACACAGGCAGTCGACCACGCGCCGCCCGCCTCCACCGCCTGCCGCCCGTCATGGGTCGCGGCAGGCCGGCCCGGCATCGCTGCCGGGGGCGGACGGTCATGATATGCACGGGGCGTTCCGCGCAGCTTGGCGGGCGCGTCTTTCGCGGCGCACGACGTGCGCCTTCTGGGACCACACCAGGGACCACATATGTTTCTACAAGGTTACGGCCCGCTGATCCTCGCGGGCACCTGGCAAACCATCAAACTGTCGGTGCTGTCGCTCGCGCTGTCGTTCCTGCTGGGCTTGCTCGGCGCGGGCGCGAAGCTGTCGAGCAACCGCCTGACGAACGGCATCGGCACCGTCTACACGACGCTGATTCGCGGCGTCCCCGACCTCGTGCTGATGCTGCTGCTGTTCTACAGCCTGCAGATCTGGCTGAACATGGCGACCGACGCGCTCGGCTGGGACCAGATCGACATCGATCCGTTTCTCGCCGGCGTGCTGGTGCTCGGCTTCATCTACGGCGCCTACTTCACCGAGACCTTCCGCGGCGCGTTCCTGTCGGTGCCGCGCGGCCAGCTCGAGGCCGGCAGCGCGTACGGGATGACGAACTGGCAGGTGTTCACGCGGATCATGTTCCCGCAGATGATGCGCTTCGCGTTGCCGGGCATCGGCAACAACTGGCAGGTGCTCGTGAAATCGACGGCGCTCGTGTCGATCATCGGCCTCGCCGACGTCGTCAAGGCGTCGCAGGACGCCGGCAAGGGCACGCTGCGGTTCTTCTTCTTCACGCTGATCGCCGGCGCGGTGTATCTCGCGATCACGACGATGTCGAACTTCGTGCTGATGTGGCTCGAAAAGCGCTACTCGACCGGTGTCCGCAAGGCTGACCTATGATCGAACTCATCCAAGAATACTGGCGCAACTACCTCTATACCGACGGCTTCCGCACCACCGGCGTCGCGATCACGCTGTGGCTGCTGGTCGTGTCGATCGGCCTCGGCTTCTGCCTGTCGGTGCCGCTCGCGGTCGCCCGCGTGTCGAAGCGCAAGTGGCTGTCGGGCGCGGTGTGGCTCTACACCTACGTGTTCCGCGGCACGCCGCTGTACGTGCAGCTGCTGCTCTGCTACACGGGCCTCTACAGCCTGCAGATCGTGCGCGGCACGCCGCTGCTCGATGCGTTCTTCCGCGACGGGATGCGCTGCACGCTGCTCGCGTTCACGCTGAACACCTGCGCGTACACCACGGAGATCTTCGCCGGCGCGATCAAGGCGACGTCGTACGGCGAGATCGAAGCGGCGCGCGCGTACGGGATGTCCACCTTCACGATGTACCGTCGCGTGATCCTGCCGTCGGCGCTGCGGCGCGCGCTGCCGCTGTACAGCAACGAAGTGATCCTGATGCTGCACGCCACCACCGTCGCGTTCACCGCGACCGTGCCGGACATCCTGAAGATCGCGCGCGACGTCAACTCGGCGACCTACATGTCGTTCCATGCATTCGGCATCGCCGCCCTGCTCTATCTCGTGATCTCGTTCACGCTCGTGTGGCTGTTCCGCCAGGCCGAGCGCCGCTGGCTCGCGTATCTGCGCCCGCAAGGCAAGTAAGTTTTCGCAGGACTATTGATGAATTCCCAGACTCAGAAGCTTTTCGTCGACGATCTGCACAAGCGGTACGGCGACAACGAGGTGCTCAAGGGCGTGTCGCTGAAGGCGAACTCCGGCGACGTGATCAGCGTGATCGGCTCGTCCGGCTCCGGCAAGAGCACGATGCTGCGCTGTATCAACTTCCTCGAGCAGCCGAACGCGGGCCGCATCGTCGTCGACGGCGAGGAAGTGCGCACCACGCCCGACAAGACCGGCGCGCTGCGCGCGGCCGATGCGAAGCAGTTGCAGCGCGTGCGCACCAAGCTGGCGATGGTGTTCCAGCACTTCAACCTGTGGTCGCACATGAACGTCCTCGAGAACGTGATGGAAGCGCCCGTGAACGTGCTCGGCATCCCGAAGAAGGAAGCCGAGGACCGCGCGCGCGAATACCTCGAGAAGGTCGGCCTCGCGCCGCGCGTCGAGAAGCAGTATCCGTCGCATCTGTCCGGCGGCCAGCAGCAGCGCGTCGCGATCGCGCGCGCGCTCGCGATGCATCCGGACGTGATGCTGTTCGACGAGCCGACCTCGGCGCTCGATCCGGAGCTCGTCGGCGAAGTGCTGAAGGTGATGCAGAAGCTCGCCGAGGAAGGCCGCACGATGATCGTCGTCACGCACGAGATGGGTTTCGCGCGCAACGTGTCGAACCACGTGATGTTCCTGCACCAGGGGCGCGTCGAGGAACAAGGCGTGCCGGCCGACGTGTTCGCTAGCCCGAAGAGCGAGCGACTGCGCGCGTTCCTGTCGGGCAGCCTCAAGTAAGGCCGCCACGCGCGGCGTAAACCCGAAGCGGGCGCCCACGCGGCGCCCGTTTTGCGTTTACGCGACGTCGACCGGCGCGCCGTCGGCGAACGCGCGCAGCGCGTCGCCTGCGAGGCGGTAGCGCACCCATTCGTCCTGCGGCGCCGCGCCGACGCTCTCGTAGAAACGGATCGCCGGCTCGTTCCAGTCGAGCACGCTCCATTCGAACCGCCCGCAGCCGGTGTCCACGGCGATCCGCGCGAGCGCCTTGAGCAGCCGCCGGCCGGCGCCCGCGCCGCGAAAGCGCGGCGACACGTACAGATCCTCCAGATACAGCCCCTGCCGGCCGAGCCACGTCGAGTACGAGAAGAAATACACGGCGAAGCCGGCCGGTTCGCCGTCGACGTCGCAGATCAATGCGTGCGCGGGCGAGCCTTCGCCGAACAGGCTGCGCTCGAGCGACGCGGGCGTCGCGACCACTTCATGCTCGGCCTTCTCGTAGACGGCCAGTTCGGTGATGAAACGCAGGATTTGCGGCACGTCGGCGACGGTCGCGGAACGGATGTCGATTTGCACGGCGGGGAGCCCTCCTTCGGCCCGGATTGACGGCGGATTGCAGCGAGCGCGCGGTTGCACGTGGCGCTGCGCGTAGCGACATGCTACGGTCGCGGCACTGCTGCAGGAAGTGCAGTTTCTTCATCCGGATCTGAACATGATGCATCCCGACCTGCGCCGTCTCGATCTGAACCTGCTGCTCGCGTTCGACGCGCTGTACCGCCACCGCTCGGTCGCCGCTGCCGCGCACGAACTCGCGATGAGCCCGTCGGCGCTGAGCCACGCGCTCGCGCGGCTGCGCGACGCGATCGGCGACGCGCTGTTCGTGCGGCTCGGCAACGAGATGCAGCCGACCGTGCGCGCCGACGATATCGCCGGCTGGGCCGCCGAGGCGCTCGACACGATGTCGAAGGGGCTCGCCCGCGCGCGTCGCTTCGATCCCGCGGAGAGTGACCGCACGTTCGTGCTCGCCGCCAGCGACTACACGGCGTTCGCCGTGCTGCCGGCGCTGCTCGCGCGCATCGAGCGCGTCGCGCCGCATCTGCGCTTCCGCATCGTTCACTCCGACCGCAAGATCGCGATCGACGAGCTGGCGGCAGGCCGGATCGACTTCGCGCTCGGCTATCACGAGGAATCGGTCGCCGCCGCGCCGGGCATCGAGGACTTCGACTGGTTCTCCGACGACTACGTGGTGATCGCAAGCGCGACGCACCCGGACGTGGGCAGCCGGCTGACGCTCGATCAGTACCTCGCAGCCCGCCACGTGGTCGTCACGCCGTGGAACGAGCCGCGCGGCGTGGTCGACTACGTGCTCGACCGGCTCGGCCTTGCCCGGCAGGTGGCCATGCAGTTGCCGAGCGTGCTGGCCGCGCCGTTCGTGATCGCCGGGTCGACGCTGCTGATGACGGTGCCGAACCGCGCCGCGCAGGTGCTGCAGTACGCGGCGCCGATCCGCATCTACGCCGCGCCGTTCGACATCCCGCGCTACACGGTGAAGATCTACTCGCACGCGAAGCACGCGCGCACCGACGCGCATCGCTGGCTTCGCGCGCAACTGCTCGCCGCGCGGCCGGCGCCCGACTGACCCGACACGCACCCAAGCCCCGCCTCGCGCGCCGCCGACGGGCGCCGACGGCCGTGCGCGGCCGCGTCGACACGACGTCGAAGCGCCGCCAACTTATTACGAATTACTTACCAATCCTGCCTTCCCGCCGCTTACGCCGACACCCGCGGCGTCGTCAATAGTGGCAATCCTTGACCCATGTCTGGAGAATCCATGTATCCCTTGCAGGACAAGGGTTTTCCGGCGATCGACGGTAGTCCTTGCCACCGTGACGACCCGTGTTGCATGGCAATTTGGCGACATGCGCTAGTCAAACAACGATTTCCATCGCCACAAAATTGTATTTTTGCTAAATTAGTAACCAAAGTAGCAAAACGAAGTTCGTGAAATGTAGTTTAGCTTCACGACACAACAAGGAGACCCCGCAAGCCCACCCGGCCGCGCGGGACCGCTCAACGGTTTTCCGTCTGCTTGCCCGCGTGCGGCGCCGAACCGGCCTTGCACGAGGTCTCCCTGGTTATCCCGCTTTTCGCTTTTGCCCGGCGCTCGCTGCTACGGGCATCTCGTGCAGTCTGGGTTGACTTTTTGACAGGGTATGGAGGAGATGATGAAGAAAGCTTTGGTCGCGGCCGCGCTGATGGCTGCTGGGGTGGTGACGGCGCACGCGCAGAGCAGCGTGACGCTGTATGGTCGCCTGGATGCCGGCATTGAGTACCTGAACGGCCTTCAGAACGGCCACCAAGTGCGCGCGGAAAGCGGCGACTGGGGCACGAGCCTGTGGGGCTTGAAGGGTAGCGAGGACATCGGCGGCGGCAACAAGGTCCTGTTCCACCTCGAAGGCGCGTTCAACACGATGAACGGCGGCCTGGGCACGAGCGGCTCGATCTGGGATCGTTTCGCGACGGTCGGGATCTCGAACGATCGCTACGGTACGCTGCTGTTGGGTCGCGAACTCGCGATCGCGAACGGCGTGTGGGACTTCGACCCGTTCGGCCAGTCGGCCTGGTCGACGGCATCGCTGGTGCGCGGCCGCAACTGGAACAAGACCAGCAACAACGTGTCGTACCAGTCGCCGTCGCTCTACGGCCTCGACTTCTACGGCCAGTTCTCGTTCTCGAACTCGACCAGCTTCAACGGCAACACGACGGCCGGCCAACCGGGTCGTGCAATGGGCGGTCAGGTCACCTACACGAACTCGCTGTTCCAGTTGCGCGGCATCTACGACGAAACGCGCGACAGCAACGGCCGCTTCTCGGACGTGTTCAACTACTCGCGTGAATACTTCGCGGGCGTGAACGTGTTCCTCGGCCAGTTCAAGGTTCAGGCGGCCTACCAGGCCTCGCGCGCCGACGGCAGCGGCGGCCCGGCAGTCAACGCCGGCGTGACGGGTACGCAACAGGTGTGGGGCGGCGTGACGTGGCAGGCCACGCCGGCAGCGGCGCTGATCGCGGCCGTGTATCACGTGAACGCGAACCACGGCGGCGGCAACGCGAACATCTACACGATCGGCGGTTCGTACAACATCTCGAAGCGCACGCTGTTCGACCTGCAGGCCGCGACGGTGCGCAACAGCTCGACGGCCAACTTCGGTCTGAACGCGAACGGTGCAGGCACCGCCGTGTCGACCGGCAACCCGCATCCGGGCGGCAGCCAGACCGGCGTCTACGCCGGCATCCAGCACCTGTTCTGATCGGGCGCCGTCAAAGAACGAATCGACAACACTTTCCACGCTGCTGCGAGAGGCGCGTATCGGTGCGGTACCCAACCGGGTATCCGCACCGTTTTTTATTTGGCGGCCCGCAATCGTGCGCCCCGCTGCGCGGTACGACCGCGCGGGCCGGCGGCGACGCTCAGACCGCCGCTTCGTTCTCTTCGCCGGTGCGGATGCGGATCACGCGTTCGACGTCGGACACGAAGATCTTGCCGTCGCCGATCTTGCCCGTGCGCGCGGCGCCGATCACCGCATCGATCACCTGATCGACCTGCGCTTCCGCGACGACCACCTCGATCTTCATCTTCGGCAGGAAGTCGACGACGTATTCGGCGCCGCGGTACAGCTCGGTGTGGCCCTTCTGGCGGCCGAAGCCCTTCACTTCCGTCACCGTCAGGCCGGTGAGGCCCACTTCGGCGAGCGCTTCGCGGACTTCGTCCAGCTTGAACGGCTTGATGATGGCGGTGATGCGTTTCATGATGGTTGTCCCTCAATGCTCGTTTGGATGCAGAATCGCGATCCCGAATCGCGATCCCGATTGTAAGCGCTAGTAGGCGCTAATCAGGGCTAAGCCGGGCGCCGGTCAGTCGACCCGCTCGGTGAAGCGCGACGTGATCGGATAGCGCCAGTCGCGTCCGAATGCCCGGTGCGTGACGCGAATGCCGATCGGCGCCTGGCGGCGCTTGTATTCATTGATCTTGATGAGCCGCGTCACCCGCGCGACGTCGGCCTCGGCGTAGCCGGCCGCGACGATCTCGCCGAGCGGCCGGTCCTCTTCCATGTACATCCGCATGATCGCGTCCAGCACGTCGTACGGCGGCAGGCTGTCCTGGTCGGTCTGGTTCTCGCGCAGCTCGGCCGACGGCGCGCGCGTCAGGATCCGTTCGGGGATCACGTCGCGCGTGCCGTAATCGGGCGTCGCGTTGCGGTAGCGGCACAGCTGGTACACCTGCGTCTTCGCGATGTCCTTGATCACCGCGAAGCCGCCGGCCATGTCGCCGTACAGCGTGCAGTAGCCGACCGCCATCTCGCTCTTGTTGCCGGTCGTCAGCACGATCGAGCCGAACTTGTTCGACAGCGCCATCAGCAGCGTGCCGCGAATGCGCGCCTGGATGTTCTCCTCCGTCGCGTCCTCCGCGCGGCCGGCGAACTCGCCCGCGAGCGCCGCGCGGAACGCGTCGAACATCGGCGCGATCGCAATCTCGTCGTAGCGCACGCCCACGCGCCGCGCCATCTCCGCCGCGTCGGTCGTCGAAATGTCGGCCGTGTAGCGCGACGGCATCATCACCGCGCGCACGCGCTCGGGGCCGAGCGCATCGCATGCGACGGCCAGCACCAGCGCCGAATCGACGCCGCCCGACAACCCGATCAGCACGCCGGGAAAACCGTTCTTGCCGATGTAGTCGCGCACGCCGGTCACGAGCGCGCGATAAACCTGCGCGTCGACCGGCAACTCGGGGGCGATCGCGCCCGGCAGCGGCCGTGCGCCGTCGAATTCGACGATCGCGTGGCCTTCGTCGAACAACGGCATCTTCGCGACCAGCACACCGTCGCCGTCCAGCACGAACGAGCCGCCGTCGAACACGAGCTCGTCCTGGCCGCCGACCAGGTTCACGTACACCATCGGCAAGCCGGTCTCGCGGATCCGCGCGCGCAGGATGTCGATGCGCAGCGCCTCCTTGTTCATGTGATACGGCGAGCCGTTCGGGATCAGCAACACTTGCGCGCCGGCGGCCTTGGCGATCTGCGCGGCCGATGCGTGCCACGCGTCCTCGCAGATGATCACGCCGTATTTCACGCCGTTCAGCTCGAACACGAGCGGCTCGGTGTCGGTCGCGAAGTAGCGCTTCTCGTCGAACACGTCGGCGTTCGGCAGATCCTGCTTGCGGTAGGTGCCGACGATCTTGCCGCCGACGATCAGCGACGCCGCGTTGTACGTGTCGACCGGCGGCACGCCGCGCTCGATCGGGCGGTTTGCATTACCATCGACGGCGGGCTCGCCGCCGGCCGCCTCGCCCGCCGCGCTGCGCAGCGGATGGCCGACCAGCACCGCGAGCCCGTCGAACTCGCGCAATGCGTCGGCGAGCGCCTCGAGCGCGGCGGCGGCCGCCGTGTAGAACGCGGGCCGCAGCAGCAGGTCTTCGGGCGGATAGCCCGACAGCGCGAGTTCGGGCGCGATCATCAGATGCGCACCATCGTCGTGCGCTGCGTGGGCGGCCGCGACGATCCGCGCGACGTTGCCGGCGAAATCGCCGACGGTGACGTTGATCTGGGCAAGAGCGAGTCGGGTCTTCATGACGGCATCGGCGCAGCCGGGCGGCGCGCGCTGAACGGTTGACGAAACGCCCCGGACGCGAGCCACCGCGGCACGCTTCCGGCGGCATCCAACAGTACGGATTCACGCTTGAAACACGAACGCATCGATTATCGCACGGGCATCCTGTCGTCTCCCGCGGAGGTGCCGGCCGACGAATGGAACGCGCTGCTCGAACGCGACGCGCAGCCGACGCCGTTCCTGCGCCACGAGTTCCTCGACGCGCTGCACGTCGCGCGCTGCGCAGTGGACGACACCGGCTGGTCGCCGCACTTCGTCACACTCACCGACGCGCACACGGGCCGCCTCGCGGCCGCCGCGCCCGTCTACGCGAAGCAGCATTCGTACGGCGAATACGTGTTCGACTGGGCATGGGCCGACGCGTACCAGCGCAACGACCTGCCCTACTACCCGAAGCTGCTGTGCGCGGTGCCGTTCACGCCGGTGCAGGGCACGCGCCTGCTCGCCGCCGACGAAGACGCGCGCCGCCGCCTCGCGGCCACGCTGCTCGCGTTCGCGGAGCAGAGCGACGTGTCGTCGCTGCACGTGCTGTTTCCGACCGGCGACGAGGCCCGCCTGCTCGAATCGATGGGCATGATGCTGCGCGAGGGCGTGCAGTTCCACTGGCTCAACGACGGCTATCGCGACTTCGACGACTTCCTCGGCACGCTCGAGCAGAAGAAGCGCAAGAACATCCGCGCGGAACGGCGCAAGGTGCGCGACGCCGGCATCACGTTCCGGCGGCTCGCCGGCGAGCAGATCACCGAGGCCGACTGGCGCTTCTTCACGCGCTGCTACCGGCAGACCTATCGCGAGCACTATTCGAGCCCGTACCTGAACCTCGAGTTTTTCCGCACGATCGGCGCGACGATGCCCGAGAATCTGCTGCTGGTCATCGCCGAAGCGGACGGGCGGCCGATCGCGAGCTCGCTCGCCGTGTACCGGCGCGGCGCCGACGGCCGCGGCGGCACGCTGTACGGCCGCTACTGGGGCGCGCTCGAACACGTGCCGTGCCTCCATTTCGAGACGGCGTACTACCAACTGCTCGAGTTCTGCATCGAGGCCGGGCTCGATACCTTCGAGGGCGGCGCGCAAGGCGAGCACAAACTCGCGCGCGGTTTTCTGCCGACCGTCACGCATTCCGCGCACTGGCTCGCGCATCCGGCGTTCTCCGATGCGGTCGCGCGCTTTCTGGAGCGCGAGACCGAGCATATCCACGCCTACGTCGACGAATTGCGCGAACACGATCCGTTCCGCCGCGGCACGTGACAACGCTCGCGCCACGCGTGTTTCGCGGCGGCCGCCTTCATTTCTGAGACACTGACGGCTTCGCAGCCTGCCGCGTTCCCATGTCCTGGTTTCTGTATCTGATCGAGTGCGCCGACGACAGCGTCTACACGGGCATCACGACCGACGTCGCCGCCCGCTTCGACGAGCACGCGTCCGGCAAGGGCGCCCGCTACACGCGCTCGCGCAAGCCGCGCGCGGTGCTCGCGTCGTTCCCGTTGCCCGACCGGTCGAGCGCATCGCGCGCCGAGTATTGGGTGAAACGCCTCACGGCCGCGCAGAAACGGGAGCTGGCGGCTGGCGGGCGGACGCTCGCTTCGGTATTGCCGGATGGGATATCGAGCGACGGAGGCGCCGTGGCAAGCGTCGCGTCGGGCGGCGCGAAGAACGCGAAAGAAAGCGCGGTGTCGGCCGGCGACGCGCGGAAGTCGCGAGCGAAGTCCGGGGTGAGGCGCGGTGCCAAGTCAGATGCGAAGCCCGACGCCAAGTCCGACAAGAAGTCCGATGCGAGGCCCGGTTCGAAGCCCGCCGCTAAGCCGCAGGCCAAGTCCGACGCCAAGCCCGGTGTGAAGTCCGGCAGGAGGCCAGGTGCGAGGCCCGCTGCCAAGCCGCAGGCCAACTCCGACGCAAAGCTCCGAGCGAAATCCGACGAGAAGTCCGGCGCAAGGTCGGGTGCGAAGCCCGACGCCAAACCCGCTGCGAAGGACGCCGCAACCCCACCCGTCACCACCGCCCCCCGCCGCACGACCGCCGCGAAACGCGCGCAATCCGCACCGCCCTCCGCCGCACCGCGCCCGCCCGGCGCCCGCGGCAAACCGCACACAAAACAAAACCGCGCGGCCTCCTGACGAGACACGCGCGGTTTGCGATGCGAGCGAACCGGCCGCGAAGTCGGCCATTCGGCTTACTTCTTGTAGTTCGCAGCGCCGTCGGCGATTTCCTTGTGCGCGGCGTCGATGCCGGCCCAGCCTTCGACCTTCACCCACTTGCCCTTCTCGAGCGCCTTGTATTGCTCGAAGAAGTGCTTGATCTGGTCCTTCAGATACTCGGGCACGTCGTCGATCGACTTCAGGTTCGCCGTCATCGGGCAGACCTTGTCGTGCGGCACCGCGACGAGCTTCGCGTCGACGCCCGACTCGTCGGTCATCTGCAGCATGCCGAGCACGCGCGAACGCACGATCGAGCCGGCCAGCAGCGGGAACGGCGTGATCACCAGCACGTCCACCGGATCGCCGTCGCCCGACAGCGTCTGCGGGATGTAGCCGTAGTTCACCGGATAACGCATGCCAGTACCGATGAAGCGGTCGACGACGAGGAGGCCCAGCTCCTTGTCGGCTTCGTACTTCACCGGATCGCTTTGCGCGGGGATCTCGATGATCACGTTGAAATCGTGCGGCAGGTCCTTGCCGGCCGGAACATGATTGAAGCTCATAGCGCTCTCTGTTGGTCGATGGGAATGCGGCGCAGGGTGCCTCGACCGGTGCGCGGCCGCGGGCCTCCCCGCAGGGAATGCGCCATTATAGCCAATCGACCGGTGGCGTCCGGATGACGATCGGCGTGATAATCGGTCCGGACGTTCTGCCACTGACCGCGAGCGATGCCGCACGGCGGCCGCGATGCACGGCCGCCGCGGCACCCGCGGTACGCGCCCACCCGGAGACAGGAGCACGCATGGAACAGGCGAAGCACTTCATCGCAGGCGAATGGACGCTGCCCGCGCAGCTGGAGCCGATTGCCGTCGTCGACCCGTCCGACGGCCGGCCGTTCGCGACGATCGCGCGCGGCACGGCGCCGGACATCGAGCGCGCCGTCGCCGCGGCGCGCGACGCCTTCGCGGGCCCGTGGGGCGCGGCGAGCGCCGCCGAGCGCGGCCGCGTGCTGATGCGGCTGTCCGCGCGCGTCACCGATTGCATCGAAGAACTCGCGACGATCGAGGCGCGCGATACCGGCAAGCCGCTGAAGCAGGCGCGCGCGGACGCCGCCGCGCTCGCGCGCTATTTCGAGTTCTACGCGGGCGCCGCCGACAAGCTGCACGGCGAGACGCTTCCCTACCAAGCCGGCTACACGGTGCTGACGGTGCGTGAGCCGCATGGCGTCACCGGCCACATCGTGCCGTGGAATTACCCGATGCAGATCTTCGGGCGCAGCGTCGGCGCGGCGCTGGCCGCCGGCAACGCGTGCGTCGTGAAACCGGCCGAGGACGCATGCCTGTCGGTGCTGCGCGTCGCCGAGCTGGCTATCGAGGCCGGGCTGCCGGCCGGTGCGCTGAACGTCGTCACCGGCTACGGTCACGAAGCCGGTGCCGCGCTCGCGCGCCACCCCGGCATCGACCACATCTCGTTCACCGGCTCGCCCGCGACCGGCAAGCTGGTCGCCCAGATGGCCGCCGAGAATCACGTGCCCGTCACGCTCGAGCTCGGCGGCAAATCGCCCCAGATCGTGTTCGCCGACGCCGACCTCGACGCCGCGCTGCCGGTGCTCGTGTCGGCGATCGTGCAGAACGGCGGGCAGACCTGCTCGGCCGGCAGCCGCGTGCTGATCGAGCATGCGGCCTACGAGCCGCTGGTCGAGCGGCTCGCCACCGCGTTCAACGCGCTGCGCGTCGGCCCGAGCCGCGCGGACCTCGACTGCGGCCCGCTGATCAACGCGAAGCAGCAGCAGCGCGTCTGGGATTTCCTGTCCGATGCGCAGCACGACGGCATTCCGATGGCCGCGCAAGGCCAGGTCGTCGCCGACGCGCCGGAAAGCGGCTTCTACCAGGCGCCCGCGCTGCTGCGCGACGTCCCGCCGTCGCATCGGCTCGCGCAGGAGGAAGTATTCGGCCCGGTGCTCGCGGCGATGCGCTTCGTCGACGAGGAAGAAGCCGTCGCGCTCGCGAACGGCACGCCGTACGGGCTCGTCGCCGGCATCTGGACGCGCGACGGCGCGCGCCAGCTGCGCCTCGCGCGGCGCGTGCGCGCGGGCCAGGTGTTCATCAACAACTACGGCGCGGGCGGCGGCGTCGAGCTGCCGTTCGGCGGCGTCGGCCATTCGGGCCACGGGCGCGAGAAAGGCTTCGAGGCGCTGTACGGCTTCACCGCGCTGAAGACGATCGCGATCCGGCACGGCTGAACCGCGCCGCGCGGGCGGAAGCAGCCGGCAGCGGCGCACCCTGCACTCTTCCAACACAGGAGACAAACCATGCGGTTGAGCGGCAAGACGGCCGTCGTCACGGGCGGCGGCTCGGGCTTCGGCGAAGGGATCGCGAAGACGTATGCGCGCGAAGGCGCGAACGTCGTCGTCAACGACCTGAACGGCGCGGCGGCCGAGCGCGTGGCGAGCGAGATCGCGCTGGCCGGCGGCAAGGCGATCGCATTCGCCGGCGACGTGTCGCGCGACGCCGACTGGCGTGCGCTGCTGCAGGCCGCGCTCGACGATTTCCATGCGGTGCAGATCGTCGTCAACAACGCGGGCACCACGCACCGCAACAAGCCGGTGCTCGACGTGACGGAAGCCGAATTCGATCGCGTGTACGCGGTGAACATGAAGAGCCTGTTCTGGAGCGTGCAGACCTTCGTCCCGTACTTCCGCGCGCAGGGCGGCGGCGTGTTCGTCAACGTCGCATCGACGGCCGGCGTGCGGCCGCGCTCCGGCCTCGTCTGGTACAACAGCACGAAGGGCGCGATGATCACCGCCAGCAAGTCGCTCGCAGCCGAGCTCGGCCCCGACCGGATTCGCGTGAACTGCATCAACCCGGTGCTCGGCGAAACGGGCCTGATGACCGAGTTCATGGGCTGCGAGGACACGCCCGAAAACCGCCGCCGGTTCCTGTCGACGATTCCGCTCGGCCGCTTCTCGACGCCGCAGGACATCGCGAACGCCGCGCTCTACCTTGCATCCGACGAAGCCGAGTTCATCACGGGCGTCTGCCTCGAAGTCGACGGCGGCCGCTGCATCTAGCACGACGGCAACGGCGCCGCGCCGCCGCTGCCGGCCGGCGCCGGCGTCACGCACCGGCCATGCTTCGCACGACACCGGATCGCGCGCCCGCGCGCCCGATCCGGCCCATCACGACCCACGACAAGAAAGGACAGGAGACAACATGGCAACATCGACGCATTCGCTGCCGGGCTCGTCCGGCGCATTCGAGGAAGCGACCTACCGCAAGGTGTCGTGGCGGCTCACGCCGCTCCTGCTGCTGTGCTACGTGGTCGCGTATCTCGATCGCGTCAACGTCGGTTTCGCGAAGCTGCAGATGGCGAGCGACCTGAATCTGAGCGATACCGTCTACGGGCTCGGCGCCGGGATCTTCTTCTTCGGCTACTTCCTGTTCGAGGTGCCGAGCAACATCATCCTGCACAAGGTCGGCGCGCGCGTGTGGATCGCACGCATCATGGCCACGTGGGGCGTGATCTCGATCCTGACGATGTTCGTCACGACACCCGCGATGTTCTACGTGATGCGCTTCCTGCTCGGCGTCGCCGAGGCCGGCTTCTTCCCCGGCGTGATCCTGTACCTCACGTACTGGTATCCCGCGCACCGGCGCGGCCGGATGACCACCTTCTTCATGACGGCCGTCGCGCTGTCCGGCGTGATCGGCGGGCCGATCTCCGGCTTCATCCTGAAGGCGTTCAACGGCGTGAGCGGCTGGCACGGCTGGCAATGGCTGTTCCTGCTCGAAGGGATTCCGTCGGTGCTGGCCGGCGTGCTCGTGTTCTTCGCGCTCGACGACCGCATCGCGCGCGCGGCGTGGCTCACCGACGAGGAAAAGGCGCTGCTCGCGCGCAACGTCGACGCGGAGGAAGCGACCAAGCAAGACCTCGCGCTCGGCGCGGTGATGTCGAGCCCGCGCGTGTGGCTGATGGCGCTGATCTACTTCTCGTTTGTGATGGGGCTGTACGGCGTGGGCTTCTGGCTGCCGACGATCATCAAGGCGACTGGCGTGACCGACACGCTGAAGATCGGCCTGCTGTCCGCGATTCCGTATGCGGCGGCGGTGGTCGCGATGATCCTGATCGCACGCAGCGCGGACAAGCGGCGCGAGCGGCGCTGGCACCTCGCGATCCCGGCCGCGATCGGCGCACTCGGGCTCGTGCTGTCGGTGATGTGGGCACACGAGACGGCGCTGGCGATGCTCGGCCTCACGCTCGCGACGATCGGCATCCTCACGACGCTGCCGCTGTTCTGGAGCCTGCCGACGGCGTTCCTCGGCGGCGCGGCGGCCGCGGCCGGCATCGCGATGATCAACTCGATCGGCAACCTCGCGGGCTTCCTGAGCCCATACATGATGGGCTGGCTCAAGCAGGCGACGGGCGCCAACGATGCGGGCATGTATCTGCTCGCCGCGTTCCTCGTGCTCGGCGGCCTGCTCGCGCTGTCGGTGCCGAAGCGGCTCGTCGACAAATGAGGCGCGCGGCGTGACGCCGCGGCCGGCCGCCGCCCCGCCGCGCACACGCGCAAAAAAGCCCCGAAGCCGGAAGGCGTTCGGGGCTTTTGATCGTGCGGCGAACGCGCGCCGCGCGCGTCACACCGTCGTGATCGCGAGCGCGCTTTCGCGATAGTGCTTCGCGGCCTTGTCGGTTTCGCCGAGATGCTCGAACAGGCGGGCCAGCGCGCGATGCGTGCGCACCTTCAGCGCGTCGTTGTCGGCCTGCTTCAGCGCGGCCTCCAGGAACGACTGCGCCTTGCCCCACAGCTGCTGTTGCTGGCACAGCCGGCCGAGCGCGAACAGCAGGTCGGCATCGTCCGGATGATCCTTCTTCCAGCCCTCGGCCTTCTGGATCAGCGGCAGCGCGTCGTTGCCGGCCGTGTCCGGATAGCGGCGCAACAGCCGCGCATCCCAGTTGTGCGCGAGCGCATCCTCGACGATGCGGCGCGCCTCCGTGCGGCGCTCCAGCGACACCAGCAGCTCGGCCGCGAGATCGGCGAGGCGCGGCGACTGGCGCTCGAGCGCCGACAGCGACTGCCACACTTCGAGCAGCGCGTCCGCGTCGTGCCGACGCTCGCGCAGCAGATTCTCGGCCGCCTGCTGGCGCAGCCGGACCGCCGCGGCCGGATGCAGCGCGTCGCGCTTCTCGAGCGCCTTCGCCAGCTTCAGCACCTCGGCCCAGTTCTTCAGCTGCTGCTGCGCACGCAGCGCGACCTGCTGCGCGTGGATGCGCTTGCCGCCCGCCTGCAAATCGGCCAGCGCGGCGAGCGCACCGTCGGCGTCGCGTGCATCGGCGCGCATGTCGGCCGTCGCGAGCAGCCGCGCGTCCTGCCATTCGGGCGCGTCGACCTTCGACAGCCAATCGTCGCGACGCGTGTACTCGTGCATGCGGTGCGCGGCGGTCGCGGCGACGAGACTCGCCGCACCCTGGTTCGCGTCGACCGCCATCGCATCGCGCGCGGCCTTCTCGGCGCGCGAGAAGCGGCCCGCGTACAGATTCGCGATCGCATCGCGCAGCGACGACTGCGCCTTCTCGTTGCGCGCACGCGCACGATACGCGGCGACGCGCCGCGGCATCAGCCAGATGTTGCGCACGATGCGCATCAGCGCATAGACGACGATGAACAGCACGACGATGCCGATCACGAACAGGTTCAGCGACACGTCGACACGGTACGGCGGATAGACGAGCAGCACCTGCCCCGCGTCGAAGCGGCCGACGGTGGCGAGTGCCGCGGCGATCGCGAACAGGATCGCGAGCCAGACGATTCCTCGAAGCGTCATCGTTACCCCCGGCTCTTGAACTGCTGAACGGCGTTCAGGCTCGTGTTCAGGTTCGGCACCGCGACCGTCAGCGATGCGCCGTCGACCTGCTTGAGCAGATCTTCGACCGATTGCGTGTCCTTCGAGGCCTGATCGAAATACTTGCCGAGCGACGCCTGCGCAGCATGCAGGTCGGACTTCATCGCCGCGTCGTTGCGCGCGAGCAGCGACAGCCGCGCGGTGAGCAGGCGCAGCTTCACGTTCTCGCGCACGAAGTAGCCCTGGTCGGGCGACGCGAGCATCGCGTCCGCGTTGTCGATGCGGCGCACCTGCACGAGGCCCTTCAACTGCTGGCCGAGGCCCGCCGAGAAATCGTGCCACCACACCTTCCAGCGCGGCTCGCCGGCCACGGCGGCGGGCGCAGCGGACGACGCGGCGGCGGACGGTGCGGCGGCGGACGGTGCGGCCTTCGGCGCCGCGTGTGCGACGATCGCCTCGCCCGACAGCGGCAGCGCGTCGATTTTCGCGATCGCGTCGTCGAGCTTGATCGCGAGGCCCGTGAGGTCGGCCGACGGCGCGGCCTTCAGCTTCTCGATGTCCTGCGCGAGCGCCTTGCGCACGGTGACGGCCTGGGCGCTCTGCGACGTCGCGAGGCGCGCGTCGGCATTCTGCAGCGCGATCAGCGCGAGCTGCGTGTTGCCGGTCAGCTGCAGCTGCTGGCTCGCGCTCGACAGCATCTGGTCGACTTCCTCGAGCATCCATGCGTCGCGGTTGCGCGACAGGTCCTGGTATTGCTGCTGCAGCGCCTGCTGGGCGCTCTGCGCGTCGGCGAGCTTGCCGTCGAGCTGCGCGAGCTGCGTGTCGACCTGGTGCGTGCCCGTGAGCGCCTGTTCGGTCTTCGTCCGCAGCTCGGCCGTCTGCGCGTCGAGCGACTTCTGGCGTGCGACGAACGAAGCGTCGAGCCGGTCGACTTTGCGGTTCAGCGCATAGCCGCCGACGCCCGCCGCGCAGCCGAGCACGACGATGACGAACCACAGCGCCGCGCTGCCGCCGCGGCGCGCGGGCGGTTCGGACGCAACGTAAGAGGGACTGCGCGGCGGCGCGGAGGCAGCGGCCGGCTGGGAAGCGACGCTTTTGGAATCGTTGGTATCTGTCATGCGTTTAGTCACCGGTGCGGCTGTCGCCGGTTGGACGGCCTCGTCGGCCATCGTTCGAAACGCGCGGACGATGCGCTCATCGCCCGCGCCGGTCAGCGTAATCCTATCAAAACCGAGTGCGCGCGCGGTCTGCTCGATCCGCGGGTGCGGCGCGAGGAGCCGCGCATGCTTCAGGGCGTCGATCTCGGCGTCGTTCAAATGGGTCCGCGCGAGTTCGTGCAGGTTGCGCACGCCTTCGGAACTCGTGATGAGCCACGCGTGCGGTGCGCCGGCCAGCAGCGCATGCACGCGCTCCCACGCGCCGACCCGCGGCTCGGGCACGACGCGCCGGTATGCCGCGACCAGTGTGACTTCGGCGCCGGCTTCGCGCAGGCGCTCGGCGAGCCATTCGCGGCCGCCGTCGCCGCGCACGATCAGCACGCGCTTGCCTGCGAGCGCCTGCGCGCCGCCGAAGGCGGCCTCGATGCAGGCGAACAGGCTTTCCGAATCGTAGCGCGGCACGCCGCCGTCGGCGCCCGCCTGCGGCGCGATCACGCGATGCGCGGGCGCCGCGATCCCGTGACGCGCGAGCGCCGCGACGCTGCCGGGGCCGACGACGCCGACCGGCAGCGCATTCGGCCAGATCGCGCCGTAGTGCGCGAGCGCACGGTCGATCGCGTTCGGCGACACGAAGATCACGAGCGCGTAGTCGGCCAGCGTCGCGAACGCGGCGACGAGCGGCGCCGGATCGTCGAGCGGCGCGATGTCGATCAGCGGAAATTCGAGCACGTCGCAGCCGGCGTCGGCGAGCTGCGCCGCAAGGGCGGCCGACTGGCCGTCCGGGCGGGTCAGGACAGCGGTGAACGCGCGCGCGCCGCCCGCCATCAGGCGTCGCCCTTGCCGACCTGCGAGCCGGCGAGCAATGCATTGACGATGTCGCGCGCGCCCTGCGCGTCGAGCTCGTCGGACACCGCGCGGCCGAGCGCGAGCGCATCGGCGGCGGTCATGACCGCGCCGCACGCTTGCGCGCTCAGCACGCGCCGGCCGTCGGTGGTCGACACGCGGCCGGTCAGGTACAGCTCGCCGGCACGCCACACCGCATGCGCGGCGAGCGGCACTTCGCAGCTGCCGCCGAGCGCGCGCGACACCATCCGCTCCGCTTCGACCGCGAGCGCGGTGTGCGGGTCGTGCAGCGGCGCGAGCCATTGCGCGACGTCGCTGCGGTGCGCGGCGATCTCGATGCCGAGCGCACCCTGGCCGGCGGCCGGCAGGCTGTCTTCGACGTCGATCAGCGCGCGGATCCGCGCCTCGAGGCCGAGACGCTTCAGGCCGGCGGCCGCGAGGATGATCGCCGCGTAGTCGCCGCGGTCGAGCTTCGCGAGGCGCGTGTCGAGATTGCCGCGCAGCGGCAGCACGTTCAGATGCGGATAGCGGGCGCGCAGCATCGCTTCGCGGCGCAGGCTCGACGTGCCGACGACGGCGCCCGCCGGCAGCGCGTCGAGCGATGCGTAGTCGTTCGACACGAACGCGTCGCGCGCGTCCTCGCGCGCCATGATCGCGGCCAGCGCGAAGCCGTCGGGCAGCGCCATCGGCACGTCCTTCAGCGAATGCACGGCGAGATCGGCACGGCCGTCGGCGAGCGCATTCTCCAGCTCTTTCACGAACAGGCCCTTGCCGCCGACCTTCGACAGCGTGCGATCGAGAATCTGATCGCCGCGCGTCGTCATCCCGAGGATTTTCACGTCACAAGCTGGATATAATTTGCGCAGCGCATCACGCACGTGTTCGGCTTGCCACATCGCCAGGCGGCTCTCGCGCGACGCAATCGTCAACGTCGCGGGGGCTGGCGCCGATTTCGGCCCGGCCGAAAAGGTCTCGGAATTCATTGCTGGAACATCGAAGGACGGGATTGAAGACCGAACAATGGTAGCACGCAGGCCCCCGCCCGCCCGGGCGCGGCGCCTGCATCCGCGGCGCCACCGCGGCGCCACCAATGCGCGGATGTGCCGCACGTAGCTGGTTGCTTGATCGCAGTTCCGCAGTCCCCGCAGTCCCTTTTGACTCGAGCTTTCCCAAGGAAACCCATCGTGAAGTCTTCCGGATCGGCGCGTACGGCGCGCCGCAATGCTGCCCTGCCCTCCACCGACGCCCAGACGGGCGCCCTCGCCACCGTCGCGAACGGCCGTGCGAAACCGGCAACGAAACCGAAAGACTCGATACGTCAGACAAAACGCACGACGAAGGCGGCCGGCGCGTCGAAGCCCGCCGCGCGCACGCGCGAGGACAAGGACGGCCCGCTGTTCGAGGACATCCGCTTCCTCGGCCGCCTGCTCGGCGACGTCGTGCGAGAACAGGAAGGCGACACCGTGTTCGACGTCGTCGAAACGATTCGTCAGACCGCGGTGAAGTTTCGCCGCGAGGACGACAGCCAAGCCGCGCAGACGCTCGAGAAGAAGCTGCGCAAGCTGACGCCGGAGCAGACGGTGAGCGTGGTGCGCGCGTTCAGCTACTTCTCGCATCTCGCGAACATCGCGGAAGACCGCCATCACAACCGCCGCCGCCGCATTCACGCGCTCGCGGGCTCCGCGCCGCAACCGGGCACCGTCGCGTACGCGCTCGAACAGCTGAAGACGAGCGGCAACGCATCGAAGCGCGTGCTGCAGCGCTTCTTCGACGATGCGCTGATCGTGCCGGTGCTGACTGCGCACCCGACCGAGGTGCAGCGCAAGAGCATCCTCGACGCGCAGCACGACATCGCGCGCCTGCTCGCCGAACGCGACCAGCCGCTGACCGCGCGCGAACGCGCCTACAACGAATCGATGCTGCGCGCGCGCGTGACCGCGCTGTGGCAGACGCGCATGCTGCGCGACGCGCGCCTGACGGTCGGCGACGAGATCGAGAACGCGCTGTCGTACTACCGCGCCACCTTCCTCGACGAACTGCCCGCGCTGTACGGCGACATCGAAGCCGCGCTCGCCGAGCACGGCCTGCCCGCGCGCGTGCCCGCGTTCTTCCAGATGGGCAGCTGGATCGGCGGCGATCGCGACGGCAACCCGAACGTGACGGCCGCGACGCTCGACGAAGCGATCAACCGCCAGGCCGCGGTGATCCTCGAACACTATCTGGAGCAGGTGCACAAGCTCGGCGCCGAACTCTCCGTGTCGAACCTGCTGGTGGGCGCGAACGACGCGGTGAAGGCGCTCGCCGCCGCGTCGCCGGACCAGTCGCCGCACCGCGTCGACGAACCCTACCGCCGCGCGCTGATCGGCATCTACACGCGGCTCGCGGCGAGCGCGCGCGTGCGCCTCGGCGAGGGCACCGTGCCGGTGCGCAGCGCGGGCCGCGGCGCGCCGCCGGTGCGCGCGGTGCCGTACGCCGATTCCGAAGCGTTCGTCGCCGACCTGAAGGTGCTGACCGCGTCGCTCGAAGAACATCACGGCGCGTCGCTCGCCGCGCCGCGCCTCACGCCGCTGATGCGCGCGGCCGAGGTGTTCGGCTTCCACCTCGCGAGCATCGACCTGCGCCAGAGCTCCGACATCCACGAAGCGGTGGTCGCCGAGCTGTTCGCGCGCGCGGGCGTGCATGCCGACTACGCGTCGCTGTCCGAGGACGACAAGCTGATCGCGTTGCTGGCCGCGCTCGCCGATCCGCGCCCGCTGCGCTCGCCGTACATCGAATACTCGGCGCTCGCGCAAAGCGAGCTGGGCGTGTTCGAGAAGGCGCGCGAGGTACGCGCGCAGTTCGGACCGCGCGCGGTGCGCAACTACATCATCTCGCACACGGAGACGGTCAGCGACCTCGTCGAGGTGCTGCTGCTGCAGAAGGAAACGGGCCTGCTCGAAGGTGCGTTCGGCGCGGCGCACGACAGCGCGCGCAACGGCCTGATGGTGATCCCGCTGTTCGAGACCATTCCCGACCTGCGCGACGCCGCGCGCATCATGCGCGAATACTTCGCGCTGCCGGGCATCGAGGCGCTGATCGCGCATCAGGGCGCCGAGCAGGAAGTGATGCTCGGCTATTCGGACAGCAACAAGGACGGCGGCTTCCTGACGTCGAACTGGGAGCTGTATCGCGCGGAGCTCGCGCTCGTCGACCTGTTCCGCGACCGCAAGATCACGCTGCGCCTGTTCCACGGCCGCGGCGGCACGGTCGGCCGCGGCGGCGGCCCGACCTATCAGGCGATCCTGTCGCAGCCGCCGGGCACCGTGAACGGCCAGATCCGCCTCACCGAACAGGGCGAGGTGATCGCGAGCAAGTTCGCGAACCCGGAGATCGGCCGGCGCAACCTCGAAACCGTGGTGGCCGCGACGCTCGAGGCGTCGCTGCTGCCGCAGTCGAACGCGCCCGCGCAACTGCCCGCGTTCGAAGCCGCGATGCAGGCGCTGTCGGACGCGGCGATGGCGTCGTATCGCGCGCTCGTCTACGAAACGCCCGGCTTCACCGACTACTTCTTCGCGGCCACGCCGATCACCGAGATCGCCGAGCTGAACATCGGCAGCCGCCCGGCGTCGCGCAAGCTGCAGGACCCGAAGAACCGCCGGATCGAGGATCTGCGCGCGATTCCGTGGGGCTTCTCGTGGGGCCAGTGCCGCTTGCTGCTGACCGGCTGGTACGGCTTCGGCAGCGCGGTGAGCGCGTATCTCGACGGCGCGCCGGACGTGGCCGCGCGCACGAAGCGCGTCGCGCTGCTGAAGAAGATGAACAAGACCTGGCCGTTCTTCGCGAACCTGCTGTCGAACATGGACATGGTGCTCGCGAAGACCGATCTCGCGGTCGCGTCGCGCTACGCGCAGCTGGTCGCCGACCGCAAGCTGCGCAAGCACGTGTTCGAGCGGATCGTCGCCGAATGGGAGCGCACCGCGCAGGCGCTCGCGGAGATCACCGGGCACGAAGGGCGCCTCGCGACCAACCCGCTGCTCGCGCGCTCGATCAAGAACCGCTTCCCGTATCTCGATCCGCTGAACCACCTGCAGGTCGAGCTGATCAAGCGTCACCGCGCGGGCGACACGAACGCGCGTCTGCGCCGCGGGATTCATCTGACGATCAACGGGATCGCGGCCGGGCTGCGCAACACGGGCTGATCCGCATCCGGCGCGGTGGCTGGGGCGTGGCGCATGGCTTCGCGCCGGCTTCGCGCCACGGTCGCCACGGTCGCCACGGCCGCCGCGAACGGCAGCGGCCAAACGAAAGCCGCGATACGCGCTCTTGCGTATCGCGGCTTTTTTCATCGCGCGGCGCGGCGCGTTGCGCGCGCCGGTCGGTGCGGGCGTTGCTCAGTGGGCTTCGGTCACTGCGCGCCGATCAGCACGCTTCGATCAGCAGCGCATCGTGCTCGAACGAGCCGTCCGGCTGCACCGCGTAGTAGCCGCGCACTTCGTCCGGTGCATGCGCCCACAGCGCGCGGATGCCCGCGACGCTGTCGGCCGGCGTGCGGATCCGCTGCACCCACGTGTCGAAATCGATCGGCAAACGCCAGCGGCGTTGCACCTGCGCGTCGAACCCGGCGCCACGGAACATCGCGAGCCACTCGTCGGCGCGGTAATCGCGCACGTGGGACGCATCGCGCAGCACTTCGGCCGCCTGCAGATACGTGTCGAGCAACGGATGATCGTTGCCCGCGATGTCGATCATCAGCACGCGCCCGCCCGGCTTCAGCACGCGGCGCATGTCGGCGAGCGCCGCCGGCACGTCGTGCCAGTGATGCGCGCTCATCCGGCTGATCACCCAGTCGAAGCTGCCCGCCTCGAACGGCAGCCGCTCGGCCGGCCCCTGCTGCGTGCGGACGTTCGCGAGCCCGCGCTCGCGCGCGGCGGCGTCGACGGTCGCGAGCATCGGCGCCGCGAGATCGTACGCGACCACGTCGCGCACGTGCGGCGCCACCGCGAAGCTCGCATGGCCCGCGCCGCAGCCGAGATCGAGCACCGCGGCCGCCGGCGTCGCGCGCACGGCGGCCGCCAGCATGTCGAGATCGGCGCCCGTCGCGTGGACCGTGCTCGTCAGATAGGCGGCAGCCGTCGTGCCGAATGCGTCGGCGACCTGGTCGTGGTGTTTCATCGTTCGCTCCTTGGTTGGATGCGCCCGCTGCCTGCCAGCGCGCGAATCGCTACAATAGGGCCGCGTTGGTACCAGTACAAGTTAAGCGGTTATTCTGGTATTCGTCACACCTGCCTGGCGCTTGCCGCGCCCGGCGTGCCCTTTTACGTCGATCCGTTCGCACGAGTCGTTTCAGCCGCATTCGCATGAACCAGCCGTCCACTGCCCCTCACCCGCCGCTCGATGCCACGCCCGCCCGTGCGCTCGGCGAATTCATCCGCGCGCACCGCGAACGTCTGTCGCCGCAGGCCGTCGGCCTGCCGCCCGGCCCGCGCCGCCGCACGCCGGGGTTGCGGCGCGAGGAAGTCGCGCAGCTGTGCGGCGTCAGCCCGACCTGGTACACGTGGATCGAGCAGGGCCGGCCGGTGTCCGCGTCGGCCGACGCGCTCGCGCGCATCGCCGTCGCGCTGCAGCTGTCGAAGGCCGAGCGCGCGTACCTGTTCGAGCTGGCCGCGCAGCGCGACCCGGCCGAGCCCGACGTCGCGGCGGGCGACCTGCCGCCGACGCTCGCGGCGACCGTCGCCGCGATCGCCACGCCCGCGTACGTACTCGACCGGCAATGGAACGCGCTCGCGTGGAACGCGCCGGCCGCCGCGTTGTTTACCGGCTGGCTCGACGGCGAGCACGATCGCAATCTGCTGCGCTTCACGTTCATGGCGCCGTCCGCGCGTACGCTGATCGTCGACTGGGAGACGCGCGCGCGCCGGCTCGCGGCCGAATTCCGCGCGGACTCGATCCGCCACCTCGCCGATGCGCCGACCCGCGCGCTGATCGATGCGCTGATGGCCGGCAGCGAGGCGTTCGCGCAGTACTGGGCGTCGCAGGACGTGTTCGAGCGCGAGGGCGGTCGGCGCGAATTCGATCATCCGGCCGACGGCCGCGTCGTCTATCAGCAGATCACGCTGAAACCCGCGCACCGCGAAGATTTGAAGCTGGTCGTGCTCGTGCGCGACTGAGGCGGGGGAGGCGCGCGGGCGGCGGTGCTTGGTGCGCGATCTGCGATCTGCGGTCCGCGACTTGCGATCTGCGACACCGGCATCGGCGCCCGGGCCTGATATGTCAGCGCGGCAGGGCGCCCGACGCCTGAACCCCGGCGCGTCCGTACGCCTGCACTCCTGAGCGCGTCTGCACCTCTCTGGCGTCTGCGCATCTGCACGCTGGCCCGCTGCACGGCTGCACGTCCCGGCCTCCGCCCCACGCCGCCCCATGCCCCGCGCGGCCGCGCGAGTCACGAATGCTAGAATTGCGGGATTCCCTCGGCGGCATACGGCCGCCCAACTCCCCTTCGAAGAATCGCCATGACGTCCCAACTGCACAAAAAGGGCGAGGCCTGGTCGGCCCGCTTCTCGGAACCGATGTCGGAGCTGGTCAAGCGCTACACGTCGTCGGTGTTTTTCGACAAGCGCCTCGCGCTCGTCGACATCGCCGGCTCGCTCGCGCATGCGAGCATGCTCGCCGCGCAGAAGATCATCAGCGCCGACGACCTCGCCGCGATCGAACGCGGGATGGCGCAGATCAAGGGCGAGATCGAGCGCGGCGAATTCGAATGGCAGCTGGATCTCGAGGACGTCCACCTGAACATCGAGGCGCGCCTCACCGCGCTGATCGGCGACGCCGGCAAGCGTCTGCACACGGGCCGCTCGCGCAACGACCAGGTCGCGACCGACATCCGCTTGTGGCTGCGCGGCGAGATCGACCGGATCGGCGGGCTGCTCAACGACCTGCGCGGCGCGCTGCTCGATCTCGCGGAGCAGAACGCCGACACGATCATGCCGGGCTTCACGCACCTGCAGGTCGCGCAGCCGGTCACGTTCGGCCACCATCTGCTCGCCTATGTCGAGATGTTCACGCGCGACGCGCAGCGCATGCGCGACTGCCGCACGCGCGTGAACCGTCTGCCGCTCGGCGCGGCAGCGCTCGCCGGCACCAGCTATCCGATCGATCGTCATGCGGTCGCGAAGACGCTCGGCTTCGACGGCATCTGCGCGAATTCGCTCGACGCGGTGTCGGATCGCGACTTCGCGATCGAATTCACGGCCGCGTCCGCGCTCGTGATGACGCACGTGTCGCGCTTCTCGGAAGAGCTCGTGCTGTGGATGAGCCCGCGCGTCGGCTTCATCGACATCGCCGACCGCTTCTGCACCGGCAGCTCGATCATGCCGCAGAAGAAGAACCCCGACGTGCCCGAGCTCGCGCGCGGCAAGACGGGCCGCGTCAACGGCCACCTGATGGCGCTGCTCACGCTGATGAAGGGCCAGCCGCTCGCGTACAACAAGGACAACCAGGAAGACAAGGAGCCGCTGTTCGACACGGTCGACACCGTCGCCGACACGCTGCGGATCTTCGCCGAGATGGTCGCGGGCATCACCGTGAAGCCGGACGCGATGCGCGCGGCCGCGCTGCAGGGCTTCTCCACCGCGACCGACCTCGCCGATTACCTGGTGAAGCGCGGCCTGCCGTTCCGCGACGCGCACGAAGCCGTCGCGCACGCGGTGCGGATCTGCGACGATCGCGGCATCGATCTCGCCGACCTGACGCTCGACGAGATGAAGCAGGAACTGCCGAACGTCGCGCACCTGATCGGCGACGACGTGTTCGGCTACCTGACGCTCGAAGGTTCGGTCGCGAGCCGCAACCATCCGGGCGGCACCGCACCCGACCAGGTGCGTGCGGCGATCAAGGTCGCGCGCGCCGCCCTCGGCGAGTAAGCGGCCGTCGCGCACGGACGCTTCGGCGTCCCGTTCCCATGATCCGGGCGGCCGTCGCGCCGCCCGTTGCCTGCCCCGCTTCGCCGCTTCCCGGAAACCGCCGATGACCTTCTCCGCCGCGCTCTTCGACATGGATGGCCTGCTCGTCGATTCCGAGCGGACCATCATGAACACGTGGATCGACGTGTCGACCGCGCACGGCGTGGTGCTCACCGAGATCGACTACCTGCAGATCGTCGGCCGTTCGTTCGCCGAAGGCCAGGTGATCCTCGCGCGATTGATCGGCGACGCCGACACGTTCGACGCCGTACGCACCCGCGTGCGCGAGCAACTCGCCGCGCCCGAGCCGCATCCGAAGTTTCCGCTGAAGTCCGGTGCGCGCGCGCTGCTCGACACGCTCGCGCAGGCCGGCATTCCGTGCGCGGTCGCGTCGTCGTCCGCGCGCGACGTGATCCGTGCGCGCCTCGACGCCGTCGGCGTGCTGCCGTACTTCCACGCGATCGCGGGCGGCGACGAAGTCGCGCGCGGCAAGCCCGACCCGGCCGTCTACCGGCTCGCGGCCGAGCGCCTCGGCGTGCCCGCGCACGCGTGCGTCGCGTTCGAGGACAGCGACTTCGGCGCGCAGTCGGCGGCCGGCGCCGGCGCCGCGGTCGTCACGGTGCCCGACCTGAAGGCGCCCACGCCCGAGATCGTCGCGCTGAGCCTGCACGTGCTGGCGTCGCTCGACGACGCGCTCGCGCTCGTGCCGTCGTGGTTCGGCCGTCTGGACACGCACCAACCGGCTTGACGCCCGGCACCGCGCGGCTCGCGCGGTCCATATGCAAACGGGCACCCGCAGGTGCCCGTTCGTTCATGCGTGACGCGCGCGCCGGCCGGCTGCGCAACGCGCGTTACTTGTTCCCCGCCGTCTCCGACAGCCGCTTCATCGTCGCGATCCGCGCGCCGATCAGATCGACACGCCCTTCCTCGCCGACGAGCGGCGCGGTCGCGTCGCGGAACGCGACCCACGCGCGCTGCGCGCGCACCAGCGTCGCCGCCGAATGCGCGGGCATCTTGCGGCGCAGCTTCTGGTAATAGCGGTTCAGGTCGAACAGCGCGTGCTCGCACGAAGCATCCTGCGCGCACGGCCGCACGCGTGCGAGCGCGGCATCGCGCGGCGCCGCGTTCGCCGGCTTGCCGCCGGTTGCCGCGGCGGCCGTTGCCGCAGCGGCCACTGCCGCGCCGCTCGTGGCCGCGACCGGCACCGCCGCTGGCGGCGGCGCGTAGCGGTCGGCCGCCGCCCGCAGCGCCAGCGCGCGATCGCGCACCGGTTGCAGCTGCATGTCGGCGCTCGACATCGCATACGACGTGCCGCGCGTCGTGTCGTACACGGCCTTCAGCAGTTGAATCTCGTCCTTGCGCCACGTGACCCAGCGACGCTGGCTATCCTGCCAGCCGCGCTTCACGTCGGCCGGCGCGTCGTTCGACAGGCGCTGGTACGCGCCGTCCATCACCGTCTGCCACTGCCGTTGCGCTTCGCCCATGCACTGGATCTGGCCGGCCGTCGACGACCGGTCGCGCCGCGCGAGGCATTGCCGCATCGCGACGTCGATCGGGTCGGCGGCCGCGACTTCCGCGTGCGCGGCGCCCTGCCCGGCGATCCCCGCCGCCCAGACGACGAGCGCGGCCGCCGCCGCGCGCATCGTCCGGATTCGTCCGCGCGTCGCCATCAGTCGCGCACGCAATCGACGAAGTACTCGACGCGGCCGTTCACTTCTTCCGCGACGAGACCGTGGATGTCGGTATGGAAGCCGGGGAAGCGCTCGTTGAAGTCGCGCGCGAACCGCAGGTAGTTCACGATCGTCTTGTTGAAGCGCTCGCCCGGAATCAGCAGCGGGATGCCCGGCGGATACGGCGTGAGCAGGATGCTCGTCACGCGGCCTTCGAGCTCGTCGAGCGGCACGCGGTCGATCTTGCGGTGCGCGAGCTTCGCGAACGCGTCCGACGGCTTCATCGCCGGCTCCATGTCGGACAGGTACATCTCCGTCGTCAGGCGGGCGATGTCGTTCGCGCGGTACACGTCGTGGATCTGCGTGCACAGGTCGCGCAGGCCGACGCGCTCGTAGCGCGGATGCTGCGCGACGAACTCCGGCAGCACGCGCCACAGCGGCTGGTTGTTGTCGTAGTCGTCCTTGAACTGCTGCAACTCGGTGACCATCGAGTTCCAACGGCCCTTCGTGATGCCGATCGTGAACATGATGAAGAACGAGTACAGGCCCGTCTTCTCGACGATGATGCCGTGCTCGGCCAGATACTTCGTGACGATCGCGGCCGGGATGCCCGTGTCGCCGAACTCTCCGTCGACGTCGAGCCCCGGCGTGATGATCGTCGCCTTGATCGGGTCGAGCATGTTGAAGCCTTCGGCCAGCGAGCCGAAGCCGTGCCAGTGATCGTTCGGCTTGAGCATCCAGTCTTCGCGCGAGCCGATGCCCTCGGCCGACAGGTCGTCCGGGCCCCACACGCTGAAGAACCAGTCGTCGCCGTATTCGGCGTCGACCTTGCGCATCGCGCGGCGGAAGTCGATCGCCTCCGCGATCGATTCCTCGACGAGCGCGGTGCCGCCCGGCGGCTCCATCATCGCGGCCGCGACGTCGCACGACGCGATGATCGCGTACTGCGGGCTCGTCGACGTGTGCATCAGATACGCCTCGTTGAAGCGGTGCTTGTCGAACGTGCGATTCTCCGAATCCTGCACGACGATCTGCGACGCCTGCGAGATGCCGGCGAGCAGCTTGTGCGTCGAGTGCGTCGCGAACACCAGCGCGCCGGTGCGCGGCCGGCCGTCGCCGATCGCGTGCATGTCGCGGTAGAAGTCGTGGAAGGTCGCGTGCGGCAGCCACGCTTCGTCGAAGTGCAGCGTGTCGAGCAGGTCGCCGAGCAGGTCCTTGATCATCTCGACGTTGTAGATCACGCCGTCGTAGGTGCTCTGCGTGATCGTCAGGATGCGCGGCTTCATGTCCGGGTTCTCGCGCAGCGCCTCGCGCGCGAACGGGTTGGCCTCGATCTTCTTGCGGATGTTCTCCGGCTTGAATTCGTCGCGCGGGATCGGCCCGATGATGCCGAAGTGGTTGCGCGTCGGCGTGAGGAACACCGGAATCGCGCCGGTCATCGTGATCGCGTGCAGGATCGACTTGTGGCAGTTGCGGTCGACCAGCACGATGTCGCCGGGCGCGACCGTCGCGTGCCACACGATCTTGTTCGACGTCGACGTGCCGTTGGTCACGAAGAACAGGTGATCGGCGCTGAAGATGCGCGCGGCGTTGCGCTCGGACGCGGCGACCGGGCCGGTGTGATCGAGCAGCTGGCCGAGCTCGTCGACCGCGTTGCACACGTCGGCGCGCAGCATGTTCTCGCCGAAGAACTGATGGAACATCTGGCCGAGCGGGTTCTTCAGGAACGCGACGCCGCCCGAGTGGCCGGGGCAGTGCCACGAGTACGAGCCTTCGTCGGCGTACTTCACGAGTTCCTTGAAGAACGGCGGCGCGAGCGAGTCGAGATAGACCTTCGCCTCGCGGATGATGTGCCGCGCGACGAACTCCGGCGTGTCCTCGAACATGTGGATGAAGCCGTGCAGCTCGCGCAGGATGTCGTTCGGCAGGTGGCGCGACGTGCGCGTCTCGCCGTACAGGAAGATCGGGATGTCCGCGTTGCGGCGGCGCACTTCGGTGACGAACGCGCGCAGCTCGATGATCGCGGTCGCGAGTTCGGGCAGCTCGCCGTCCGGGCCCGTTTCGCCGAGCATGAGTTCGTCGTCGTCGATCGACAGGATGAAGCACGACGCGCGGCTCGACTGCTGCGCGAACGACGTCAGATCGCCGTAGCTCGTGAGGCCGAGGACTTCGACGCCCTCCTTCTCGATCGCTTCGGCCAACGCCCGGATGCCGGAGCCCGAGATGTTCTCGGAGCGGAAATCTTCGTCGATGATGACGACGGGGAAACGAAACTTCATGGGCGATTCTCCAAAAAGAACGACCGCGGCGCGTCACGCGCAGCGGTCACCCGGAAACTGGTGAGACGTTATGCAAGCAGATCAGGTTTTCGGCAGCGTGACACCGCGCTGACCCTGATACTTGCCGCCGCGATCGGCGTACGACACGTCGCACACTTCGTCGCTTTCGAAGAACAACACCTGCGCGACGCCTTCGTTCGCGTAGATCTTCGCGGGCAGCGGCGTGGTATTCGAAAATTCCAGCGTGACGTAGCCTTCCCATTCGGGTTCGAACGGCGTCACGTTGACGATGATTCCGCAGCGCGCGTACGTCGACTTGCCGAGGCAGACGGTCAGCACCGTGCGCGGGATGCGGAAATATTCGACGGTGCGGGCCAGCGCGAACGAGTTCGGCGGGATGATGCACACGTCGCCCTTGAAATCGACAAACGAACCTTCGTCGAAGTTCTTCGGATCGACGATCGTCGAGTTGATGTTGGTGAAGATCTTGAATTCGTCCGCGCAGCGGATGTCGTAGCCGTAGCTCGACGTGCCGTAGCTGACGATCCTGCGGCCGTCCTCGGACGCGCGAACCTGATCGGGCACGAACGGCTCGATCATCTTGTGTTCTTCGGCCATGCGCCGAATCCACTTGTCGGACTTGATGCTCATAACGGGGCGCCAGGAAACGGTGCGTGACGGTGACAGACGGCGGCCGCCGCGTCGACGCGGCAGCCGGGAAAACCGGACATTTTACGCGATGATCGCCGCGTGTACGCGGCGGCGCTCAACGGATCACGCCGCAGGCCAGCGCGGGCCCCGCGCCGTGCTGCGCGAACGCCGGATCGCTCGGGTCGCGGTAGACCAGCGCCGCGCGGTTCAACGCGGAGCGCACGCCGTCGAGGGCCAGATCGGGCGCGACGATGAAGCCGGCGGCGACGCCGTTCGCGTCCGCGTGGATGTTGCCGAGATCGCCGGCGACGCGCGCGCCGGCGCGCAGCCGGTCGGCGGCCGGCGCGAACACCTGGCCGGCGCTCGAGCCGTCGCCGGCGTTGCAGTCGCCGCGTTCGTGCACCTGCAGCGCGTGATCGGTGTTCGGCGGCAGCCCGACCAGGTTGTAAGTGACCTGGACGCCGTCCGGGCGCTCGACGAACGTGACCGCGCCGCGCGCCTGCGAGCCGACGGTCGGCTGCAACTGGGCGTCGGCGCGCTTCTCGTGCGTCGAGGAAAAGGAGGTACAGCCGGCCAGCAGGCCCAGCGCGGCGGCGGTCAGCAGCGCGCGCCGCGCGCGGCCGACGCACGCGCCGTGGTGTCGTTGGTTCATTCGATCCTCATGCCGGCTGGCGGCCGTTGTAACACGGCGGCCATACCGGGCGGGTAAAGGGACCCGGGAAAAGTCGCCATGATACCGCGCCTCGCGGCGCCGTAAACAGCGTGCAGGCCCGCCCCGCAAGGGCTTTAAGTATTCTGAACAACGATCGACGGGAACTTCGACGTCATGTCGCGCGCCCGTTCCGCGATCGCCAGCGCGACGCCGCGCGCGATGTCGCGATAGCGCCGCGCCAGCGCGCCGTCCGGGTCGGCCACGACCGTCGGCGTGCCGCTGTCGGCGCGCTCGCGGATCGCGATGTCGAGCGGCAGGCTGCCGAGCACGTCGACGTCGTAGTCCTTCGCCATCCGCTCGGCGCCGCCCGCGCCGAAGATGTGCTCCTCGTGCCCGCAGTTCGAGCAGACGTGGATGCTCATGTTCTCGACGATGCCGAGGATCGGAATGCCGACCTTCTCGAACATCTTCAGCCCCTTCTTCGCGTCGAGCAGCGCGATGTCCTGCGGCGTCGTCACGATCACCGCGCCCGTCACCGGCACGCGCTGCGCGAGCGTGAGCTGGATATCGCCGGTGCCCGGCGGCATGTCGACGATCAGGTAGTCGAGCTCGCGCCAGTTGGTCTGCCGCAGCAGCTGCTCGAGCGCCGACGTCGCCATCGGGCCGCGCCACACCATCGGATTGTCCTCGTCGATGAGAAAGCCGATCGAGTTCGCCTGCAGCCCGTGGCCGACCAGCGGGTTCATCGACTGGTTGTCCGGCGACTCGGGGCGCTGGCCGTGGATGCCGAGCATCGTCGGCAGCGACGGGCCGTAGATGTCGGCGTCGAGAATGCCGACCGACGCGCCTTCGGCGGCGAGCGCGAGCGCCAGGTTCACGGCCGTCGTGCTCTTGCCGACGCCGCCCTTGCCCGACGCGACCGCGACGATGTTCTTCACGTTCGGCAGCAGCTTCACGCCGCGCTGCACCGTGTGCGCGACGATCTCCTGCGACACGGCGACACGTGCGTCGCGCACGCCCGGCACGGCCTGGAGGGCCGCCGCGATGCGCGCGCGCACGTCATCGTGCTGGCTGCGCGCCGGATAGCCGAGCACCACGTCGACCGCCACGACGTCGCCATCGATCGCGACGTTGCGCACGCCCTTGTTGGCCGCATACGGACGGCCGGTGTTGGGGTCGACGACAGCCGCCAGCGCGGCGTCGACTTGTGCCCGGTCAATGCTCATCGAAACTCCGTGAAATCGTTTTTCCGCGCGCAATCGTCAAAAAAGATCAAATTACGCAGCAAAAATCAGGAAAAGTGAAAGAATCTGTTGCACGCCATTGCGCGAATGCGCACGACGGCGCAATCTTCGCGTGCGGTATGCTATGGGGCCAAATCGGCCGCGAACCGCCTATATTGTAGAGGCTGATGCGTCGCCCTGTACGAACAGCCCCGCTGGCGAACAGGGCATGCAGCCGCCTTCGCGGCAACCGTCTACAAGGGCCTGCCCGCCGTTTTCCGGGCGTCCGTGCAACGGAGCCGCACCTGATGTTTGTCGTCGTTGTCGACTCGTTCAACCAACAGAGGAATCCAAGATGAACATGAAAATCGCGACTCGCCTGTCCGTCTTCGCACTCGCCGGCGCACTGCTCGCCGGCTGCGCCACGCAGCAAGGCAACAACACGGCCGTCGGCACCGGCACGGGCGCGGCGCTGGGCGCGGGCATCGGCGCGCTGGCCGGCGGCGGCAAGGGCGCGGCGATCGGCGCGGGCGTCGGCGCGCTGGTCGGCGGCGTGACGGGTTACAACTGGCAGGCGATCAAGAACAAGCTCGCGCCGTCGGCAGCGAAGACGGGCACGCAGGTGACCGAGCAGCCGGACGGCTCGCTGAAGCTGAACGTGCCGAGCTCGGTGACGTTCGCCACCAACCAGTACGCGATCACGCCGGCATTCACGCCGCTGCTGAACGATCTGGCGACGACGCTGAACCAGAACCCGCAAGTGACGGCCTCGATCGTCGGCTATACGGACAGCACGGGCTCGGCACAGCTGAACCAGACGCTGTCGCAGAACCGCGCGCAGAGCGTCGTCAATGCGCTCGTGCAGCGCGGCGTCGCCGGCGGCCGCCTGTCGGCACAGGGCATGGGCGCGTCGAACCCGATCGCGGACAACGCGACCGAAGCCGGCCGCGCGCAGAACCGCCGCGTCGAAATCTACCTGCGCGCGGCGCAGCAGTAAGCGGCACGACGACCGGAGACGAGGCCGCGCATTCGGCGCGCGGCCGCGTGCCACAAGGCTTGGCGCGGGCTCCGTAACAAATCGAAAAAAATTTCGAACTTCTGTCGCGACCCGCGGTCTGTCTTTACGGTACGCGGCTGGCGCAGCCGGCGCGTCACCATTCTCCTCTTGTCGTTGTTGCTCCGGGGCCGTATCCGCCCCGGTTTTTTTTGCCCGGAATTTTCGTGCTGCGGCGCAGCATCGCAGCGCCGGGCACGCACTTCATGGGCGCCGCACGCCGCGCCCGCCCTCGCACCGCCCCGGCCCGACTGGGCGACCCGCGCCCCTGCTAGAATCGCAGTTTCCGTCGTTTAGCCGTTCCTTCTACAGACCCTATGTCCGCAACCGACCTCGCTTCCGTGCAGGCCGCGGCGCCGCAAGGCAGCCGCCAGATCCTCGTTACGTCCGCCCTTCCCTATGCCAACGGCCAGATCCACATCGGCCATCTGGTCGAGTACATCCAGACCGACATCTGGGTGCGGACGCTGCGAATGCACGGGCACGAGGTCTACTACATCGGCGCCGACGATACGCACGGCACGCCGATCATGCTGCGCGCCGAGATGGAAGGCCTCACGCCGAAGCAGCTGATCGACCGCGTGTGGGCCGAGCACAAGCGCGACTTCGACAGCTTCGGCGTGTCGTTCGACAATTTCTATTCGACCGATTCGGACGAAAACCGCGTGCTCAGCGAGAAGATCTACGTCGCGCTGAAGGAAAACGGCCTGATCGCCGAGCGCGAGATCGAGCAGGCGTACGACCCGGTCAAGGAAATGTTCCTGCCGGACCGCTTCATCAAGGGCGAATGCCCGAAGTGCCACGCGAAGGACCAGTACGGCGACAGCTGCGAAGTATGCGGCTCGACCTACCTGCCCACCGACCTGCTGAACCCGTACTCGGTCGTGTCCGGCGCGACGCCGGTGCGCAAGACGTCGACGCACCACTTCTTCCGCCTGTCCGACCCGCGCTGCGAGTCGTTCCTGCGCGACTGGGTCAGCGGCCTCGCGCAGCCCGAAGCGACCAACAAGATGCGCGAATGGCTCGGCGACGCCGGCGAAGCGAAGCTCGCCGACTGGGACATCTCGCGCGACGCGCCCTACTTCGGCTTCGAAATCCCCGGCGCGCCGGGCAAGTATTTCTACGTGTGGCTCGACGCGCCGGTCGGCTACTACGCGAGCTTCAAGAACCTGTGCGAGCGCAAGGGCATCGACTTCGACGCGTGGGTCCGCCCGGGCGCGACGGCCGAGCAGTATCACTTCATCGGCAAGGACATCCTGTATTTCCACACGCTGTTCTGGCCGGCGATGCTCGAATTTTCGGGCCACCGCACGCCGACCAACGTGTTCGCGCACGGCTTCCTGACCGTCGACGGCGCGAAGATGTCGAAGTCGCGCGGCACGTTCATCACCGCGCAGAGCTACATCGACACGGGCCTGAACCCCGAGTGGCTGCGCTACTACTTCGCCGCGAAGCTGAACGCGACGATGGAAGACATCGACCTGAACCTCGACGACTTCCAGGCGCGCGTGAACAGCGATCTGGTCGGCAAGTACGTGAACATCGCGAGCCGCGCGGCCGGCTTCCTGATCAAGCGCTTCGACGGCCGCGTGCAGGACAGCGCGATGAATCATCCGCTCGTCGCGAAGCTGCGCAGCGCGATCGACTCGATCGCCGCGCACTACGAAGCCCGCGAATACAGCCGCGCGCTGCGCCAGACGATGGAGCTCGCCGACGAAGTCAACGCGTACGTCGACGGCGCGAAGCCGTGGGAGCTCGCGAAGGACCCGGCCAACGCGGTCGCGCTGCACGAGACCTGCAGCGTGAGCCTCGAGGCGTTCCGCCTGCTGTCGCTCGCGCTGAAGCCGGTGATGCCGCGCGTCGCGCAGGCCGTCGAGGCGTTCTTCGGGATCGCGCCGCTCGCATGGGCCGATGCCGCGAAGCCGCTGTCGTCCGCGCAGCCGATCAACGCGTACCAGCATCTGATGACGCGCGTCGACGCGAAGCAGATCGACGCGCTGCTCGCCGCGAACCGCGGTTCGCTGCAGGCCGACGGCGCTGCTGCGGCGGCCGCCTCGGGCGCGACCGGCGCCGCCGCCGCGAAGGACGCGAAGCCGGCCAAGGCGAACGCGAAGGCCGCCGCCGCGAACGCCGCGGACGACGGCCCGATCTCGATCGACGACTTCGCGAAGATCGATCTGCGCATCGCGAAGATCGTCGCGTGCCAGGCCGTCGAAGGCTCGGACAAGCTGCTGCAGCTCACGCTCGACGTCGGCGAGGAAAAGACCCGCAACGTGTTCTCGGGCATCAAGTCGGCGTATCAGCCCGAGCAGCTCGTCGGCAAGCTGACGGTGATGGTCGCGAACCTCGCGCCGCGCAAGATGAAGTTCGGGCTGTCCGAAGGGATGGTGCTCGCCGCGTCGGCCGCCGACGAGAAGGCCGAGCCGGGCCTCTACATCCTCGAGCCGCACAGCGGCGCGAAGCCCGGCATGCGCGTGAAGTAAGCGGCGCACCGCACTCGCAACAACGAAAAAGCCCCGCACGATGACGTGCGGGGCTTTTTTCATGGTCGCGCCACGGGCCGTGCGTGCGTGGGCTCGCTCAGCGCTGGCTGAACCAGCGGTCGAAGCGCCGCGTGTAGTTCAGATCGACGCCCTGGAACGTGCCGCCGTACGCGGACACCGACCAGAAGCGCGTCAGGTTGATGGTCGCCTTGAACGCGTTGCTGGCCGACTGCAAGCCCTGCTCGAAGCCGAGCACGAAGCGCTCGTTGATCGCCTTCGACACCTGGATCACCTGCGGATCGGTCAGGCCGACGTCGCTGCGGCCGATCGAGAATTCGTCGAGGCCGAAGGTCTGCGCGACCCGCTTGCCCGTCACGCTGCCGAGCAGCGCGAGCGCGGCCGTCATCGTGCCCTGCTGGCCGACGTTGTTGCCCTGGTCGGTGCCGTGCCCGAACAGCAGCCACGACAGCTTCTCGTTGTCGGTGACGTTCGGCTCCGACACCAGTTTGACCGTCAGCGACTGGATCGTGCCGGTCACCTGCACGCCGGCCTCGACCTCCTGATTGCGCCGCATCGCGAGGATGTTCACGCCGGGGTTCGACACGGGGCCGTTGAACGTGAAGAAGCCGTTCTCGATCGCGAGCTTGCGGCCGAACGACGTGTAGGTCGAGCCTTCGGTCACGCGCACGTTGCCGACCGCGCGCAGCGGCACGCCCGGCGCGCTCATCACCGTGATGGTGCCGCGCAGGCCGAGATCCGCGCCGTGCCCCTTGAAGCGGAAATCGTTGCCGAGGCCGATGTCGATGTTCGCGCGCGGCGCGAGCGACGGCGCGGGCTTGTTCTCGACCTTCTGCGGCTTGGCCGCCGCGGTGCCCGTCTGCACGTCGCCGCGCACCGTGCCCTCGGGGCCGACGATCACGACGTCGTCGGACAGGTGCGGCGCCGATTGCTCGGGCAGGTCGAACAGCGCGTGATCGACGACGAACTTGCCGTCGATCGACAGCGCGCCGCGCGGCCCGTCGTTCGCGACGGTCGCCTTGCCCGACAGCGACAGCTTGCGGTCCGGCGCGGCGAACAGCTCGAGCTTGTCCGCGACGATGCTCGCGGTCAGGTCGGGCGCCTCGCCGTCGAGCCGCACGCGGCCGATCGCGCGCAGCGTGCCGTCGCCGCCGTGGAACTCGACCTGCTGGAATTCGACGAGGTTCTCCGCCAGCTTCACGCGCACGATGCCGTCCTTCAGCTGCACGCCCTGATCGACCAGCGTCGCGGACAGCTCGTCGCCCGTCAGCATCCCGGACACGCTCGGCTTGACCGGCGTGCCGGCGATCGTCAGCTTCAGCGCCGCGCGCCCGCCGAGCAGGTAGCTCGGCCCGAACAGGTTGCCGGTCGCCCGCAGCGACGGGATGTCGGCGTCGATGCGGCCGGCCAGCGGGCCGTCGTCGACGACGCCGAACACGCCGTCGCGCAGCGCCACCGGCACCGTGACGTTCGCGTCGAGCGTGCCGACCCGGTTCGCCTTCGCGAGCGCCACGACGTTGAGGCGGTTGCCCGGCACGAAGTTCGCGCGCGCCGACAGATCGGTCAGCCCGAGCGATGCGATGCCGCGCCCCGTCTCGATCGTCACGTCGCCGCCGCGCCGCTTCACCTGCAGGTAGCCGGTCGAGTTCGCGCCGAGCGAGAAGTCCCAGTCGGCGTCGAGCACGACGTCGGTTCGCACCGGCGAGCGCTGCCCCGTCAGCGTCTGGCGGATCTCGAGGAAGCGCGCGACCGATGCGCCGCGCACGGCGCCGGCCGAGCGCATCTGGCCGTGATCGAACACGAACGACTTCAGGTCGATCGCGGCGCCTTCGAGCGTGAGCTGCGTGGCGCCGAGCGTCACCCGGCCGGCGCCGGCCGACACGGCGAGCGGCGCCTGCAGCGCGAGCGTCGGCGTGCCGCGGTTCGCGAGGCGCGTGACGGTGCCGTCCCAGCGCATCCCGTCGCGATTCTCGACCACGCCGCCGTTGGCCGCGACCGTCAGGTCGATCATGCGGCCGCCGGCCGCGCCCGTCGCCGATGCCTCCAGCGTGTGCTTCGCGCGCGTGCCGTTCAGGTTCGCGCGCAGCGACTTCAGCTGCAGCGAGCCGAGCGCGACGTCGGTCGCGTCGGCGGTGAACACCAGCGTGCCGTTCGCGCCGTCGCGGATGTCCGCGTGCCCGTCGGCGGCGCCGATCCGGTTCGAGCCGATCACCAAGTGCTGCACCTTGTAGGCGGCCGTCACGTTCGGATGCGCGAAGCTGCCGGTCAGGTCGCCCTGCGCCTGCACGAGCCCCTGCAAGCCGAAGCCGAGCCGCTCGAGCGCCGGCGCATCGACGACGAAGCGCAGCCGGTCGCCCGGCGCGCCGAAGCTGCCGTGCAGGTCGACGTGGTTGCCGGCGATCGACAGGTTCGCGTTGCTCGGCAGGATGCGCGTCCCGGCGAGCTGCACGACACCGGCGCCGGTCAGCGGCACGCCGTCGTACAGGCTGTCGCCGAGCTTGAAGGTCGCCTTGGTCGACAACTGCGGCGCCAAGACGCCCGATGCGGTCAGCGTGCCCGACACGCGCGTTTCGCCGCGCCTGGGCCGCGCCGTCGCCGGCGCTTTCGGCTGCTTGCCGCCGCCTGCGGCCGGCGCCTGCAGCGCCGCGAGCAGCAGCGGATCGAACGCGGTCAGCGTCGCCTTCGCGTCGTAGCTCGCATGCGCGTCGTGGCGGAACACGCCGGTCAGGTCGATGCGGCCCTTGCCGGCCGTCACGCGCGCGTCGGACAGCACCGTCTGCTGCGACGTCAGCGCGACCTTCGCGCGCGCGCCCAGTGCGAGCTTCGGATCGTTCAGGTCGAAGTCGACGGTCGTCACGCCGCCGGCCAGCGTCACGCCGAGCGGGCCACCGAGACGCATCGGCCGCAACTGGGCGACGAACGCGTTGAGGTCGAGATTCGCGGCCTTCAGATCGAAGCGGCCCTTGCCGCCCGTCAGCGTGCCGCCGCCCGTCACGCTGCCGTCGCGGATCAGCTTCAGCGCGAGGCCGTCGATGCGCTGCGCATGCGCGTCGAGCTTCACGGTCGCATGCGCGTCGACGACCGGCAGCAGGTGCTCGCCGAGCGTGCCCGGCTTCGCGTTGACGATCGACACCGGTCCCGTCACGGCGAAGCCCTTCGCGGCCGCGGCGCCCGGCGCGGCGGTGACCGGCGCGAGCTCGGCGCGCAGCGCGAGGTCGGCGGCCGGCGCGCCGGGCGCAAACGCCTGCGGATTCACGTGATCGAACGCCAGCGACGCGCGCGTGAGCGGCACCGCGCCGAACGCCGCGGCCTCGACGTGCGCGCGGCCGTTCAGCTTCATCCCGCTCGCGGACACGTCGGCGACGAGCGCTTCGAGCGAACCCGACACGTTCGCGCTCGCGTTGACCGGTTCGTCCGAGAGCTTGCCGGCGTACGTCGCGGTGCCCGTCAGCGCGAACGGCTTCACGCCGTCGAGCTTGGCGCGCGCGGTCAGCGCGCCGTACGGCGTGTCGACGCCGTCGAGCGCGAGCTCGTGGTGACGGCCGTCGCTGCGGCCGTTCAGCGCGAGATGGTCGAGCTGGGTCGTCGATGCGCCTTCGTGGATCGCCAGATGATCGACGCGCAGGTCGTCGATGCGCAACTGCAGCGGCACGCGCAGATCCTGCGGCGGCGTCGACGGCTTCGACGGTCCCGGCACGATCCGCACGTCGACGGTGCCCGCGCGCAGATACGCGATCGACAGGCGCCACGGCGCGCGCGTCAGCGCCCAGCGGCCGTCGAGCCGATCGATCCGCACTTCGGTGCCCGCGCCGGCCGGGCTGGTCCACGCGAAGTCGCGCAGCCGCACGCCGGTCGCGAGCGACCCGCCCTCGAGCGTGCCGGCGAGGCGCCCGCCCAGCACGCGCACCGCGCTCTGCCACGCGAGCCGCGTGCCGCGCTCGGTGGTCGCCGCGGCCAGCACGAGCGCCACCGCCAGCACGACCAGCAACACGAGCGTCGCGAGCGTCCACGCGACGACGCGCCACGCGCGGCCGCGCCGCCGCGCGCGCGGCGGCGTATCGGGCTCCCCGTGGGGCGCACCCTCGGGCGAGTCCGGATCGTGAGGCGGCGGCGTGTCGTTCGGGTCCTTCGTCATGCGGTTCGTCGTGGATCGGGCTGCGAGGTCAGAAAGCGATGCCGAGCGTCAGGTACGGGCGCACGCTGCGGTTGCGCAGCCCGTATGCGACGTCGACGTTGATCGGGCCGACGGGGCTGCGCCAGCGCGCGCCGATGCCGACGCCCGGATAGAACACGCGCTCGCCCCACGCATCGGTCGCGGTGCCGATGTCGAAGAACGTCGCGGCGCCCCAGTCGTGGTTGAACCAATGCTGGTATTCGGCGGTGCCGGTCATGAGGTACTTGGTCGGCAGCACGGAGCCGTCGACGTTGTTGCCGATGCTCTGATAGCCGTAGCCGCGCACCGAGTTCGAGCCGCCCGCGCGGAACAGCAGCGATGCCGGCACGCCGGCCGAGCTGCCGCTGGTGAACACGCCGCCGAGCTCGGCGCGGAACACGAACAGGTCGCGCCTGCCGATCGGCAGGTATTGCTGGCCGCGCGCGTAGCCGCGGATGAAGGTCTGGTCGGTCAGCACGCCCTTGATCGCGAAGCCGGCTTCCGCGTGGATCAGGTTGCCCGAACGCGGGAACAGCGGATCGTCGACGTTGCGGCGCGTCCACGACCACTGCGGCACCAGCGCGCGGCTCGTGGTCGGGCCGGCGCTGTTCTGGTCGAGCCGGTCCTGGTAGTACATCAGCGAGTACGCGTAGTCGATGAACTGGCCGGAGCGCGTGCGCTGCGCGCCGACCCGCGCGCTGTAGATCCGCGTGCCCGACACGTTGGTGTTCGTGTACGACGCGAGCACGCTGTTGGTCCATCCTTTCTGGCCGGGCGGCATCGACAGCTGGACCTGCCCGTACTGCTGGATCTGGTCGAGCCGGCCCGACACGGTGAGCGGCCACGCGGCGCCGAACGTGTCGAGGTACGTGTACGACCCCTGCACGTGCGGGCCCGTGTCCGTCGCGTAGCCGACGCCGCCGCGGATGCTGTTGTACGGAAACTCGCTGACCTTCACGTGTACGGGCGTGCGTTCGGGCTTCGACGTGTCGTCGCCGACGTCGATCGCGACGCTCGCGTAGTACGGCGTGTTCTGCAGCTGCCGCTGCAGCTCGGCGATGCGCTGCACGTCGTAGATCTCGCCTTCCGACAGCGGATTGACGTTCGTGACGATCTTTTCCGGATAGCGGCGCACGCCGTCGACATCGAGCTTGCCGATCGTGAAGGTCGGGCCGCTGTCGAACGTGACGGCCAGCGTCGCGCGCTGCGTGCGCGGATCGACGCGCGCCTCGGACGACACGATCTTCGCGCCGAGATAGCGGCGCGACTGCAACTGCTTGAGCGCCGCGCTCTTCGCGCCGTCCCAGTCGGACTGCGTGAACGGGTCGCCCGGTTTCAGCGAGAACGCGAAACGGGTCGCGGCCTCCTGCTTCGGGTCTTCGGCGTCGACCGGCCCCTTGAACGTCAGGTCGACCGCCGAGACGACGGTCTGCGGCCCCGGGTCGACGGCGACGCGCACGTCGCGCTTGCCGTCGCGGCTGCGCACGTCGGTGCGCACGACCGGCGAGAAATAGCCGGCCGTCGCGGTCAGGTCGCGCACCTGCTGCGGCGTGGCCGTCACGAGGAAGTCGAATTGATCGTCGCTGATGTCGTCGCGCTTCGCGAAGCGCGCGATGTCGAGGTGCGCGCCGAGCAGCTTGCGGATCGCGCGCGGCGCGTCGATGTCGACGTCGTATTTGGCATAGGCGGGCAGCGCGAAGAATGCGGCGACGCAGCCCGCGACGGCGGCCCGCGCCGCGGTGGCGGCGCCGCGGCGCGAGCGCCGGCGCGAATCGCGGGCCGAACGTGCGGCCGCGTCGTGCGCCGTATCTGCGTGGTGGTGGTTCGCCTGACCCGCCAAATATGACCTCGCCCTCGGTTATCGTGATTTCGTGGAAAACCCTGTATTTGACCACACGGCCGCGGCCGCGCCCGCAGCGGCGCCGCTTTGATGCTTGCACGCAACGCCGGCGGCCGGCAGCCCGGCCAGCGCGTTCGACGTGCGATTGACACCGGCTGTTCCCCGCTATGCGGTAAAATCCCGCCATCGCGAATCCGGCGCATCGTGCGCCGCCAGAAACGGAAAGCCAAGCCATGCCGTACCAGTCCGACGTCACGCAGTTCCTGAACCAGCTCAAGCAACAGAAGCCGACGCTCGAGGAAGAGCAACGCAAGGGTCGTGCCCTGCTGTGGGACAAGCAGCCGATCGACCTCGACGAGCGCGCCGAGCAGCAGGAATCGCGCGTGAAGCAAACGTCCTACGTCTACTACCAGAACTTCTGACGACGTGAGCGCCGCCGACGAGGCCAGCGCCGCCCGCAAGGACGACGCGATCGCCGCGCCCGCGGGCGCCGATTCGACGCCCGACACCGTCGACGGTGTCGCGGCGTTCGCACGTCTGTACGGCGAGCCGCTCTTCAAGCTGCCGCAGGATCTGTACATCCCGCCCGATGCGCTCGAGGTGTTCCTCGAGACCTTCGAAGGCCCGCTGGACCTGTTGCTGTACCTGATCCGCAAGCAGAACTTCAACGTGCTCGACATCCCGATGGCGCAGGTCACCGCGCAATACCTCGGTTATGTCGACCAGATCCGCACGTCGAATCTCGAGCTGGCAGCCGAATATCTGCTGATGGCCGCGATGCTGATCGAGATCAAGTCGCGGATGCTGCTGCCGGTCAAGAAGGCCGACACCGGCGAGGAAGCCGAGGATCCGCGCGCGGAGCTGGTGCGCCGGCTGCTCGAATACGAGCAGATGAAGCTCGCCGCGCAGCGCCTCGATCAACTGCCGCAGCTCGGCCGCGACTTCCTGCGCGCCGAGGTCTATATCGAGCAGAGCATCACGCCGCGCTTTCCCGACGTGAACTCGGACGACCTGCGCGCCGCGTGGGCCGACGTGCTCAAGCGCGCGAAGCTCGTCCAGCATCACAAGATCTCGCGCGAGGAGCTGTCGGTGCGCGAGCACATGAGCCTGATCCTGCGCCGGCTGCAGAATGCACGCTTCATGGAGTTCGCCGAGCTGTTCGACACGTCGCGCGGCGTGCCGGTGGTCGTCGTGAACTTCATCGCGATGCTCGAGCTCGCGCGCGAATCGCTCGTCGAGATCACGCAACCCGAACCGTTCGCGCCGATCTACGTGCGCCTCGCCTACCTGCCCGCCTGATTCCGGCACGGTCACGGCGCCCCGCCTCCCCTGCAATGCAGCATCGAGCGCGCTCACACCCGCGCCGCCCCGCCGCGCCATGCCCGGATAAAAAGTGAACGACCGTTCTCTTTGCGGTGCGTGCGGCGGCCAAATCCTCTACAATCCGCCGACGCCCGATGCGCCGCCCGCGCACCGGCGTGCTCCGCTTCGACCCCGACGCCGCTGCTGCGGCGCCAACGCGCGCATGCGCGAGGAACCCGCTACCCGATCATGAAAGTCATCAGCTCGATCCAGGAACTGCGCGACCAGCTGCGCGGCCAGAACCGCACGGCGTTCGTGCCGACGATGGGCAACCTGCACGAAGGTCACCTGTCGCTGATGCGCCTCGCGCGCCAGCACGGCGACCCGGTCGTGGCGAGCATCTTCGTCAACCGGCTGCAGTTCGGTCCGAACGAGGATTTCGACAAATATCCGCGCACGCTGCAGGACGATATCGAGAAGCTGCAGAACGAAAACGTCTACGTGCTGTTCGCGCCGACCGAGCGCGACATGTATCCGGAGCCGCAGGAGTATCGCGTGCTGCCGCCCGACGACCTCGGCGGCATCCTCGAAGGCGAGTTCCGGCCCGGCTTCTTCGCCGGCGTATGCACGGTCGTGACGAAGCTGATGTCGTGCGTGCAGCCGCGCGTGGCCGTGTTCGGCAAGAAGGACTACCAGCAGTTGATGATCGTGCGCCGCATGTGCCAGCAGCTGGCGCTGCCGGTCGAGATCATCGCGGCCGAGACCGTGCGCGACGAAGACGGCCTCGCGCTGTCGTCGCGCAACCGCTACTTGACGGCCGACGAACGCACCGAGGCGCCCGAGCTCGTGAAAACGCTGCAGCGCGTGCGCGAAAGCGTGCTGGGCGGCGAGCGCGACCTCGGCAAGCTCGAGCAGCACGCCCGCGCGTATCTGGCCGAACGCGGCTGGGCGCCCGACTACATCGCGATCCGCCGCCGCGCGAACCTGATCGCGCCGAGCGCCGCCGAGCTCGAGGCGGGCGAGCCGCTCGTCGTGCTCGCGGCCGCGAAACTCGGCGCGACGCGCCTCATCGACAACCTGGAAATCTGACCGGCCGCGCCGCCGCCTGTCACGCATCACGGAGATACCATGCATCGCCACATGCTCAAATCGAAGATCCACCGCGCGGCCGTCACGCACTGCGAGCTGCACTACGAAGGCTCGTGCGCGATCGACGAAGACCTGCTCGAAGCGGCCGGCCTGATCGAAAACGAACGGATCGACATCTGGAACATCAACAACGGCGAGCGCTTCTCGACCTACGCGATCAAGGGCGAGCGCGGCAGCGGGATGATTTCGCTGAACGGTTCGGCCGCGCGTCGCGCGCAACTCGGCGACCTCGTGATCATCGCGGCGTTCGCGATGGTCGATGAAGCCGAGCTGCAGGCCGGCTGGAAGCCCAAGCTCGTGTTCATCGACGAAGGCAACAAGATCAAGGGCCACCGCGATCACGTCCCGACACAGAGCTGGACCTGATGCGCACGGCCGCCGGCACGTCGCAGCGGCTTGCCCGAGGCGGCCGCTGCGCCGCCGAGGCACGAAGGGCCTGATCGGGCACGCTGCCGGATCAGGCCCTTCGTCATTCGGCCGAGCTTCGCTGAGCGTCACTGAACGAGCCGGCAGGCGGGTGACGCCCGCCTGCCGCCGACGCGGCGCGGCCGGCCGACTCACGACGCGCGGGCGGCCTTTTCCGCTTTCGGCGCGCGACGCTCGGCCCATTCGACGATCGGCCGCCACTGTTCGAGATCCTTCTCGACGCGGCTCCTGGCGACGTCCCACAGCGTCAGGCCGTGCGCGGCGATCTGCACGTAGTTCTGCGTGTCGCGCACGTAGCCGAGCACCGGCAGCCCGAGCCCTTCGACGAAACGGTGCAGCTGGTCGGACGAGCGCGTGCGCGCGTCGACCCGCATCCCGACGATCCCGACCTCGACGCTGCCCTTGCGCACGGCCTTCTCGCCGGCGAGGCGCTCCAGAAACTGCTGGGTCGCGAGAATATCAAACATGGAAGGCTGCAGCGGCACGATCACCTTGTCGGCCAGCCGCAGCGCGACGTCGAGCCGGTTGCCGTGCAGCCCGGCCGGCGTGTCGATGACCGCATATTCGAGGCCGCGCGGCGGCTTCGAAGGCGCGTCGGGGTCGAGATTCCACGCCTCGATCTGCGGCAGCCCGGCCGGCCGCAGATCGAGCCACGCATGCGCCGACTGCTGCCGGTCGAGATCGGCGAGCGCGACCCACGCGCCCTGCGCCGCGAAATAGCCGGCAAGATTGGTGGACAGCGTACTCTTGCCGACGCCGCCCTTCGGATTCGCCACCACGATGACCGTCATGAATTCCCCCGAAAAAGCCGCGCGGCGCCCACCGTCCGGCAGGCGCCGCTCGATTGCGGATACAGGGAGCGATGATATCGGCAAACGGGGCATCACCGAAACCGGTGGAGCCGACGCGGGCGGCGCGCGGTTACGCGGTTACGCGCTGCGCGGCGCGCCGAGCGCGAACGCGCCGCCGCCGAGCAGCGCCTGGACGGCCAGCGTGACGGCCCAGAACGCCGGATATTCCCAACCGCCGTGCGGCGACGCGAAGCTCCAGCCGTTCGGCAAATGCGCGCACACCGCGCCGAGCATGAACGGCAGCAGCACGAGCGCGGCAGTCCGTACGCGCACGCCCGCGAGCAGCGCGAGGCCGCCGGCCAGCTCGACGGCCGTCGTCAGATACGCGAGCCAGCCGGGCAGGCCGATCGACGCGAAGAACTGCGCGGTGCCGGGCAGCGTGAAGACGAACACCTTCTGTGCGACGTGCGCGAGATACAGCACGCCGAGCGCGACACGCAGCAGCGTCGCGCCGAGATCTTGCAGACGGGTGGGGTTCATGGCGGATTCCTTTGTGAGTGGATGACGATGGATCGCACTCTATTCGAAGCTATTTCACCGATAAATGCGCGATATGGCTTTGAATGATTCTCGACAGGAACGAATTGGCCCGCAAAAGGGGGCATGAGTGGGCCGTGGCCGGTTGTGCCTTGTGCCCTCTGCCGCGCGACGGCCTCCGCGCCGCCGCTGTCGCACCATGCGGCACCCGCCGCACCGAACTCCCGCCCGGCCAAGCCGAACGCGGACGCACGCACCATGCGGCGCCCGCCCTCGGCCCCGTCAGCGAAATTCCGCGTACAGCGCGCGCAGGTCGAGGTGCTCGGCGAACGAATCGGCGAGCCGCTCGATCGACGCCTCGCGCAGCGCCGGGTAATCGATGCGCTCCACCCCGTCGAGCCCCGCCCATGCGAGCAGTGCCGCGCACGCAGCGGGCGTGTCGAACAGGCCGTGCACGTAGGTGGCGAGGAGCTGGCCGTCGGCGGACAGCGCGCCGTCGGCGCGGCTGCCGCCCGCTGCATCGTCCGCCGCCAGCTGCAGCGCCGGCGCCGCGAGCGCGGGGCCGCGCGTGTCGCCCAGGTGGATCTCGTAGCCGCACACGGCGGGCGCGCCGGGCAGCACCAGTTGGCCGGTCACGTTCTTCAGCGTCTTGTGCGGCAGCAGCGTCGTGTCGAAATCGAACAGCCCGAGACCCGGCACGCTGCCCGGCGCGCCTTCCAGGCCGAGCGGATCGTCGAGCGTGCGGCCGAGCATCTGCATGCCGCCGCAGATGCCGATCACCTTGCCGCCATAGCGCAGATGCCGGCGGATCACCATGTCCCAGCCCGCGTCGCGCAGCCATTGGAGATCGCGCTGCACGCTCTTCGAGCCGGGCAGGATCAGCAGATCGGCGGCCGGCACCGGGCCGCTCTTCCAGTACGTGAATTCGACCTGCGGATGCGCACGCAGCGGATCGAAATCCGTATGGTTGCTGATGCGCGGCAGCGCCGGCACCACCACCCGCAGCACGCCCGCGCCGTCGCGCGTGGCGGCGCTGCGCGCCTGCCGCGGCAGCATGTCCTCGGCGTCGAGCAGCAGCCCGTGCAGGTACGGCAGCACGCCGAACACCGGCTTGCCCGTCTGCGCGCGCAGCCAGTCGAGCCCCGGCTCGAGCAGTCCGATGTCGCCGCGGAAGCGGTTGATCACGAAGCCGCGCACGCGCGCACGCTCGCTGTCCGACAGGCACGCGAGCGTGCCGACCAGATGCGCGAACACGCCGCCGCGGTCGATGTCGGCCACCAGCACCACCGGGCAATCGACGCGTTCGGCGAACCCCATGTTGGCGATGTCGCCGTCGCGCAGGTTGATCTCGGCCGGGCTGCCGGCGCCTTCGACGATCACCGTGTCGTAGCCGTCGCGCAGGCGCGCATACGACTCGAGCACCGCGTCGAACGCGACCGGCTTGTAGTCGTGATACGCGCGCGCATCGAGGTTCATCCGCGCGGCGCCGTGGATGATCACCTGCGCGCCGCGATCGCTGGTCGGCTTCAGCAGCACCGGGTTGAAGTCGGTATGGGGCGCCACGCCGGCCGCGAGCGCCTGCAGCGCCTGCGCGCGGCCGATCTCGCCGCCGTCGGCCGTCACCGCGCTGTTCAGCGCCATGTTCTGCGGCTTGAATGGCGCGACGCGCGCGCCCGCGCGCCGCGCGAGACGGCACAGGCCCGCGACCAGCGTGCTCTTGCCCGCGTCGGAGGTCGTGCCCTGGATCATCAACGTGCCGCGCGGCGGTTCGGGTGCGTTCATCGTGGGAATCGTGGGGATCGGGAAGAAAAATCGTGGCGACACAAAGCGGGCATTATCGCCCGCGTCGTGCTGCGCGCGCCGTTACAATCACGCGATGATTCCGCACGACCTCACCTTCGTCCTCGGCGGCGCGCGTTCGGGCAAGAGCGCGCACGCCGAGCGTCTCGCCGCCGACAGCGGCCGCCCCGTCACCTATGTCGCGACCGCGACGCCAAGCGCCGACGACGCCGAATTCGAACGCCGCATCGCCCATCACCGCGCGCGCCGGCCGGCCGACTGGGGCTTCGCCGCCGCGCCGGTCGATCTCGCCGGCACGCTCGCGCGGCTCGACGATCCGCACGCATGCGTGCTCGTCGACTGCCTGACGCTGTGGCTCACCAATCTGCTGTGCCCGCTCGACGGCGAGCCGCTCGACGACGCGCAGTACACGGCGGAGGTCGAGCGGCTCGAGCGCGCCTTGTGCGAGACGCGCGCGAAGGTGATCGTCGTCAGCAACGAAATCGGGCTCGGCGTCGTGCCGCTCGGCTCGGTCACCCGCCGCTACGTCGACGAACTCGGGCGGCTCAATCAGCGCATCGCCGCGCTCGCCACGCGCGTGACGCTGCTGGTCGCCGGGCTGCCGCTGACGATCAAGGCCGGAGCGCCGTCATGCTGATGCTGTCGCTGCCGGTCGTCGCCGTGCTCGCGGTCGCCGCCGCCTTGGTCGATCGGCTGATCGGCGAACCGGCCGGCTGGCATCCGCTCGTGGCGTTCGGCCGGCTCGCCGCGCGCATCGAGGCCGCGCTGAACACGGGCCGGCGCGGCCGCATCGTCGGCGTCGCCGCGTGGGGCGCGGCCGTGCTGCCGCCGGTGGCCGTCGCCGCGTGGCTCGCGAGCGTGCTGCCGTGGCCGCTCGCGGCCGCGCTGCACGTCGCGCTGCTGTGGTTCGCGCTCGGCGCGAAGAGCCTCGGCGAGCACGTCGCGCCGATCGCCGCCGCGTTGCTGCGACACGATCTCGCCGCCGCGCGCGCGCTGACCGCTCGCATCGTCTCGCGCGACACGAGCGACGCCGACGAAGGCGCGCTGTCGCGCGCGGCCGTCGAATCGGCGCTGGAGAACGGCAACGACGCGATCTTCGGCGCGCTGTTCTGGTTCATCGTCGCGGGCGGCCCCGGCGCGCTGCTGTTCCGGCTCGCGAACACGCTCGACGCGATGTGGGGCTATCGCACGCCGCGCTTCCTGACCTTCGGCTGGGCCGCCGCGCGCATCGACGATGCGCTGAACTGGATTCCCGCACGACTGACGGCGGCGAGCTATGCGCTGCTCGGCGACACGGCCGCCGCATGGCGCTGCTGGCGCACGCAGGCGCGCCACTGGGACAGCCCCAACGCGGGGCCCGTGATGGCTGCCGGCGCCGGCAGCCTGAACGTGCGGCTCGGCGGCCCGGCCGTCTATCACGGCGCGCTCGAGGAGCGCCCGACGCTCGGCACCGGCGCGCCGGCGTCGGCCATCCACGTCGCGGCCGCGCTGTCGCTCGTCACGCGTACGCTCGCCCTGTGGCTCGCGCTACTGGTCGCGAGCGGCGCGCTCATCCTCGCTACCCATCATGTCTGACGCACGTATCACGCACGGCGGCAACCTGCACGAAGCCGCGCGTCGCCATCGCATTCCGTACGACGCGTGGCTCGATCTGTCGACCGGCATCAATCCGGTCGGCTATCCGGTGCCGCCGGTGCCCGCCGACGCATGGCGCCGCCTGCCCGACGACGGCGACGCGCTCGCCGCACGCGCGGCCGCTTATTATCACGCGCCCGACGCCGCGCACGTGCTGCCGGTCGCCGGCAGCCAGGCGGCGATCCGCGCGCTGCCCGCGCTGTTGCCGCCCGGCGACGCCGCCGTCGCGGCGCTCGCCTACGGCGAATATGCGCCAGCGTTCTCGCGTCACGGCCATCGCATCGTCGCGCTCGACATCGAAGCCGACCGCCTGCCCGCGACGCTGCTGCACGCGATCGTCGGGAACCCGAACAATCCGACCGCCGACGCGGTGCCGGTCGAGCGACTGCTGGGCTGGCATGCGCAGCTGTCGGCGCGCGGCGGCACGCTGATCGTCGACGAGGCGTTCGCCGATACGGGCGCGACGCCGTCGCTCGCCGCGCACGTCGATCGCCCCGGCCTCGTCGTGCTGCGCTCGGTCGGCAAGTTCTTCGGGCTCGCCGGGATCCGCGCGGGCTTCGTGCTCGCGCAGCCGGAACGGATCGCCGCGCTCGGCGACATGCTCGGCGCGTGGACCGTCAACGGCCCGGCCCGTCACGCGGTCACGGCCGCCTTCGCCGATCGCGCCTGGCAGGCCGCCGCGCGCGCGCGGCTCACGGCCGACGGCGAACGACTCGCCGCGCTGCTGCGCGCACACGGCTTCGCGGTGCGCGCGACGCCGCTGTTCAGCTGGACCGACGATCCGCGCGCAGCCGCCTTGCACGAGGCGCTCGCCGCGCAAGGCATCTGGACCCGGTACTTTGCCGCGCATCCGAGCGTGCGCGTCGGCCTGCCGGGCAACGACGCGCAATGGCAGCGCCTCGCGCATGCGCTCGCGCAGTGCGTGCCGATGCTGCACCGGGCATCCGCATGAGCGCCGCCGTGTGGCGCGTCCCGGCCGCGCTCGCGGCGATCGTTGCGTTCGCACCGATCGCGCGCGCCGACGTCACGGCCCACGACGACGCCGGCAATACCGTCACGCTGCCGGCGCCCGCGCAACGCGTGATCAGCCTCGCGCCGCACGCGACCGAACTGATCTACGCGGCCGGCGGCGGCGCGAAGCTGGTCGGCACCGTGACGTACAGCGACTATCCGCCCGCCGCGCGCGCGGTGCCGCGCGTCGGCGACAACAAGGCGCTCGACCTCGAACGGATCGCCGCGCTCAAACCCGACCTGATCGTCATCTGGCGGCACGGCAACGCCGAGCGGCAGACCGATGCGCTGCGTGCGTTGCACATTCCGCTGTTCTTCAGCGAGCCGAAGCATCTCGACGACGTCGCGACGTCGCTGCACCGGCTCGGCACGCTGCTGGGCACCAACGCTGCCGCCGATGCGGCCGCGGCCGCGTACTCGCGCGACATCGCGGCACTGCGCGCACGCTACGCGGCGCGCCCGGCCGTCACGATGTTCTTTCAGGTATGGGACCGGCCGCTGACCACGCTCAACGGCGCGCACCTGTTCAACGACGTCATTGCGCTGTGCGGCGGCCGCAACGTGTTCGCCGCGCTCGAGCCGCTCGCGCCGACCGTCACCGACGAGGCCGTGCTCGCCGCGAATCCGGAAGCGATCGTGACGACGAGCGCCGGCGCGACGCGCTCGGACGCGCCGCTGCCGAGCCTCGCGCGCTGGCGTGCCTGGCCCGCGCTGACGGCCGTCGCGCGCAACAACCTGTTCGCGATCGACGGCGATCTGCTGACGCGGCCGTCGCCACGGATCGCGCAGGGCGCGGCCGCGCTGTGCGCGGATCTCGACGCGGCGCGCGCACGGCGGCCCGCGCATTGAGGGCGGCGCGCGAGCGATCGCCGGTCCAAGATCGGCACGCGGCGTCTACGCGTCCCAGTGGACGATCTTCCACGCACCGGCCGCCTCGCTCATCCGCAGCCACACGACCCCGCCCGTCGGCACCGGTCGCGCGAGCAGCGTGTCGAGCGGCACGCGCAACGCGTACGCGGCGAACGCGCGAATCACGCCCGCATGCGTGAGCGCCCATTGCGCGACGCCCGCCTGCTCGACCGCAGCCGCCACCTGCGCGACGCGCGCGGCGAACTGCGCGACGCTCTCGCCGCCGTGCGCGCATGCATGCAGCAGATCGGCCGCCCACGCATCGAGCGCGGCGCGGTCGATGTCGTCCCAACGCTGCAGCTCCCACGCGCCGAAGTCCATCTCCTGCCAGCGCGGGTCCGGCCGCAACGGCGCGTCGACTGCGTGTGCGAGCCGTTCGGCGACCGACGCGCAGCGCGCGAGCGGGCTCGTCCAGATCTGCTCCGGCAACGGCGCGCCCAGCGCCGCGAGACGCGCACGCACCGCCTGCGCACCGGCGTCCGCCGATTCCGCGAGCGGCACGTCGCTGCGCCCGTAGCACACGCCGCGCTCGACGCCGACGGCCGGATGGCGAATCAGGACGACGTCCATCCGAGCACCACGAGATAGATCGCCAGTTCGTTCAGCTGCTGCGCGAAGCCGAGGCAGTCGCCCGTATAACCGCCGATCCGCTTCACGAAGTAGCGCGCGGCCCACGCGCGCACGAGCGCCAGCGCGATGAACGCCGCGACGCCCGCGCGCCAGTCCGGCCAGAACAGCCACGGCAGCCCGAACACCGCGGCGGCGCAGGCCGCGCGCGCGCTCATGCGTTGCGCGACGGGCTTCGCCTTGCCTTCCGGGCGGACGTAGTCGAGCGACATCAGCAGGCTCACCGCCGCCGCGCGGCTCGCCGCGTGCGCGGCGATCATCGTCCATGCGGCGCGCAGCGGCGGCATGGCGGCCAGCGCCTGCCATTTCAGGCCGAGCGCGATCACGAGCGCCGCCGCGCCGAACGTGCCGATCCGCGAATCGTGCATGATCCGCAGCACGTCGTCGCGCGTGTAGCCGCCGCCGAACGCATCGCAGCTGTCGGCCAGCCCGTCCTCGTGGAACGCGCCGGTCGCGAGCAAGGTCGCGGCCATCGACAGCCCGACCGCGATCGCCGCGGGCAGCACGCGCAGCGCGGCCAGATAGACCAGCGCGCCCCATGCGCCGACGCATGCGCCGACCAGCGGGAAGTAGCGCGCCGCCTGATCGAGATCGCCGGCCGCGTAGCCGATCGCGCGCGGCACCGGCACGCGCGTGAAATAGCCGAGCGCGACGAAGAAGTAGCGCAGTTCCGCGCGCACGCCGCGTGCGCGCTCACGCATCACGATCGTCGACGCCTGCGGATTCGAAGCTCGCCATCTCGGTCAGGAACGCGGCGGCCGCGCGCACCAGCGGCAGCGCGAGCGCGGCGCCCGTGCCCTCGCCGAGCCGCAGGTCGAGCGCGAGCAGCGGCTTCGCGCCGAAATGCTCGAGCATGCGCCGATGCCCGGCTTCGTGCGACGCGTGCGAGAACACGCAGTAGTCGCGCACGCCGGGCGCGATGCGTTCCGCGACGAGCAACGCGGACGTCGCGATGAACCCGTCGACGAGAATCGTCATCCGCTCGCTCGCGGCGGCCAGATACGCGCCGGTCATCATCGCGATTTCGAAGCCGCCGAACGTGGCGAGCACGTCGAGCGGCGCGATCGCATGCGCATGCCGCGCGAGCGCGCGGCCGAGCACCGCGCGCTTGTGGGCGAGCCCCTGGTCGTCGAGGCCGGTGCCGCGCCCGACGCACGCATCGATCGGCACGTCGAGCAGGCGGCTCATCAGGCACGCGGCCGACGACGTGTTCGCGATCCCCATCTCGCCGAAGCCGATCACGTTCGTGCCGAGCGCTGCGTGCTGGCGGACCCGCGCGGCGCCGGCGGCGAGCGCCGCGTTCGCTTCGTCGAGCGTCATCGCGGGCTCGAGCGCGAAGTTGCGCGTACCGCGCGCGATCGGCAGCGACACGAGCCGCTCCGACGCCGGCAGCGGCGACGCGACGCCCGCGTCGACGATCTCCAGCACGCTCTGCGCGACGCCCGCGAACGCGTTGATCGCGGCGCCGCCGGCCAGGAAGTTCGCGACCATCTGCGCGGTGACCGATTGCGGATACGGGCTCACGCCCTCGGCCGCGATCCCGTGGTCGGCGGCGAAGACGATCGTGACCGGACGCTGCACCTGCGGCCGCTCGGTGCGCTGGATCAGCGCGAGCTGCAACGCGAGCGCCTCGAGCTGGCCGAGACTGCCGGGCGGCTTGGTCTTGTGATCGATCACGTGCTGCAGGCGCTCGCGCAGCGTAGCGTCGAGCAGCGCGAGCGCGGGCGGGAAGTCGGTCGGGTTCGTCATCGGGAAAGTGCCTCGTTGGCGCGGCCGGTGCCGCGTGCGAAAGAAGGAAGGTGAATCATCGTCGCTCGGGCCACGCCGGCAGCAGCGCGTCGCGGCCGTTCTCGCGAATCAGCACGAGCGGATAGCCGAACGCATCGCTCGCGCGCGCAGGCGTCAGCACGTCGTGCACGCGGCCCGCCCACGCATGGCCGCGGCCGTCGAGCAACAGCGCGTGAGTCGCGAAGCGGCGCGCGAGATTCAGGTCGTGACACGAGAACAGCACCGTGCGCGGGCCTGCGTCGACCCACGCGGTGAGCGCGGTCAGCGCGTCGATCTGGTGATGCAGGTCGAGATGCGCGAGCGGTTCGTCGAGCAGCAGCAGCGGCGCGTCCTGACACAGCGTCGCAGCCAGCGCGACGCGCTGCCGCTCGCCGCCCGACAGCGACAGTACGTCGCGCGAGGCGAGCGCGGCGAGCCCGAACGTCGCGAGCGCATCGCGCGCCGCGGCGCGGTCGCCGTCGCGCTCCCATCCCCAGCCGCCCAGATAGGGGAAACGGTTCAGCAAAACCGTATCGAACACCGTCGCGCTGAACGCGTCGTGCAGTTGCTGCGGCATCAGCGCGCGGCGGCGTGCGAGCTGCTCGGGCTGCCATGCCGCGAGCGGCCGGCCGTCGTACTCGACGTGCCCGCCGGCCGGCTGCTGCAAACCCGCGAGCGTCGCGAGCAGCGTCGTCTTGCCGGCGCCGTTCGGCCCGGCGACGCACCAGATCTCGCCCGGCCGGAACGCCTGCGTGAAGCCGTCGAGCAGCGTCCGCTCGCCGGCCTCGAGCGTGAGCGCGAGCGCCGTGCAATCCGCGTCGGCAGCGTGCGTCATCGCGGCGGCCTCCTCAGCAGCATCCACAGGAACACCGGGACGCCGATCAATGCGGTCATCACGCCGACCGGCAATTGCGCGGGCGCGATCGCGGTGCGCGCGAGCAGGTCGGCCGCCATCACGCCGCCGCCGCCCGCGAGCATCGCGGCCGGCAGCAGCATGCGCTGGTCGTTGCCGAACGCGAGCCGCAGCGCATGCGGTACGACGAGGCCGACGAAGCCGATCGTGCCGGCCGTCGTCACCGCGGCCGCGGCGGCCAGCGACGCGACCAGGTAAATGCGCACGCGCACGCGCGCGACCGGCACGCCGAGCGCCAGCGCGGTCGCGTCGCCGCGCAACATCACGTTCAGCTGCGGCGCGGCCGGCAGCGCCGCCGCGGCGGCGAGCAGCAACGCGCCCCATGCGAACCACGGCGCGCTCACGCCGCTCAGGTCGCCGGTCAGCCAGAAGATGATGCCGCGCAGCCGCGCGTCGGGCGCGAGCGACAGCAGCAGCGTGACGAGCGCGCCCCACCCGGCCGCAATCACGACGCCGGTAAGGAGCAGCCGCGGCGATGCATCGCGCGAGTCGCCGCGCCGCAATTCGCGGCGCGCCAGGCCGAGCACGAGCGTGACCGACACGAGCGCGCCCGCGAACGCGCATGCATCGACGAGCCACCACGCGGCGCCGGCGATCATCGCGACGAGCGCGAAGCCGGCCGCGCCGCCTGACACGCCGAGCACGTACGGTTCCGCGAGCGGGTTGCGCAGCAGCACCTGCAGCAGCGCGCCGGCCAGCGCGAGCAGCGCGCCGCACGCGAAACCCGCGAGCGCGCGCGGCAAGCGCAACGTGCGCACGATGTCGGCGAACAGCGCGTCGCCGCCGTGCGACACGAGCGATGCGAGCGCCTGCCACGGCGACATCGGCACACTGCCGATCGACAGCGACGCGACGAACAGCAGCGCCACCACGCCGGCGAGCGTGGTCCAGATCGCGACGGCACGCGCGGCATTCATGCGCCGCATCCGACGAGGGTCGAGCAGCGGCACACGCGCGTGGCGCTGCGGTGAGACGAACGCATGACGGAGATTGCGTTGCGCCGAGGCGAACGCCGAACGGACGTCGCGCTGCGACGTGTCGAACCGATGTGCAGGTTGCCGGCCCCCGTACGGCGAGTTGCTGCGCCGCACTTCGGCGACGCCGGCCCGTGACGGTCGAGATCCATCGAACGGCCGGTCCGCGCGCACGGCGTCGCGCGCACGCTCGCGCCTCGCGCGCTTGCCGGTCGTGCGGCATCGCGCTCGCGTGCGAGGCCGCCGCACTCGCCGAACTCGCCGAGCCCGGCGCAGCCGCACTGGCCGCACGCAACGTGACGGCGGCACACGGCACGCGGCGGCATGCGCAGCGTCGTGCGAATGATTGGGGTCGGCATCGAAGACAGTTCCCGTGAAGCGCTGCGCACCCTGCTTCCCCGCAGCGCGCGCGTCATGAAGCCCGACGGGCTCCTCGTCTCGGCCGGTATCCGGGCTGACGGCGTGCCGGCTCGCCTTCCCGCGCGCATCGCGCGCAGTGGCCCGCGCCCGCATGCGCAAGCTGCATGCGAAACGCGCCCGAGCCGGCCTGCGTCGTACGACGCGGCCGCTTACCGTTGCGGGGGCAGCGCAGGTTGGCGAGCTCCTGGCGAAGCGCACGCCCTGCTTCCCGTTTAACCGCGCGACGCACGCGCGAGCACCGAGGCCGCGCCAGTTTAGGAGCGGGCCGCGCGAGCGTCAAGAAAGCGTCGGCACGCACGCGGCGCATGCGTCGGATGCGCATATTCGCGGCAAGAAGCCGGGGTGTTACGACTGGAAACGTTACAGATGTCGGAAAGCGGGGTATTCCGCGCTAAAATGCTGGGTCTTTAGAGGACGCAGCAGATGCTCAACGAACTCGAAACCTTATCTCAAAATATTGGCCGTCTGATTTCGCTGAACAAGCGCTATCACTCGGAACGGCTCGCGCTCGAGGAGCAGGTCACGCAATTGCGCGCGGACGCGGACACGGTCCGTGCGGAACTCGCGCAGCTGCGCGAAGAACGCAATGCGCTTGCGGCCGAGCGCGACACGCTGTCGGCAAAGATCGACGACGCCCAGGTCAAACTGAACGCGATCCTCGAGAAGCTGCCGCGCACGAAGAGCGTGGAGCAAGCCGACAACCAGCTCGACCTGCTGGACGGGCAGGCGCGCCCCGATAGCGACGACGCGGCCAGCCACGGAGAACATGCATGAGCACCAAGCAGATCGAAGTCTCGATTCTCGGTCAGCCGTATCGGCTCGCCTGTTCGGCCGAGACCGAAGCGGCACTGCTCGAGGCCGTCGCGCGCGTCGATGCCGAAATGTCGAAGATCCGCGCGAACAGCTCGGTGCGCGGCACCGATCGCATCGCGGTGATGGCCGCGCTGTCGCTCGCGTCCGAATTGCTGCGGCTGCAAACGAGCGTGCGGCACGGTGAAGCATTTCCGGCCGAGGAAATCCGTCGTACAATGCACCAGATGAACGAACAGCTCGGCGCTGTGCTCGCACAGCACGAGACGCAGTAACAAGCGCAGTAACGTTTGATTGTTGTGTCGATTCCCCTTGATCTCGGCGATCAACGGTGTTCAAATTGGCGCAACGAAACACAGTTTAGTCAGCTTCCCTGCCTGGTTCGCCAAGGTCATATATTCCTTGAACCAATGCCATGTGCACGGTTGCGGAAATTTGTAGCACGGGCGCGCGCGTCACTCTGTCTGATGTACCCGATGTGCTGCTAACTGCGACCAATTCTGAACCCCAGGTTCAGGATGCCGGCCTAGCGGCCAAGGCGGGGGCCTATTCAACGGCATCGGGCTTGTCCCGATGCCGTTTCCTTTTGCAACAGCCCTTTCTGCGTCGATCACGATCCATGCAATACTGGCTGATGAAGTCCGAACCGGACGAAGCAAGCATCGACGATCTCGCACACGCACCGCAGCGCTCGCTGCCATGGACCGGCGTGCGCAACTATCAGGCGCGCAACTTCATGCGCGACACGATGAAGATCGGCGACGGCGTGCTGTTCTATCACTCGAGTTGCCCCGAACCGGGCATCGCGGGCCTCGCCGAAGTTGCATCGGCGCCCTACCCCGACCCGACCCAGTTCGATCCGAAGAGCCCGTATTACGACCCGAAGTCGACGCACGAAACGCCGCGCTGGCTGCTCGTCGACGTGCGCTTCGTGAAGAAGTCGGCGCTCGTGCCGCTCGCCGCGCTGCGCGAACACGACGAGCTCGCCGACATGCGCGTGCTCGCGCGCGGCAACCGGCTGTCGATCACGCCGGTCACGCGCGCCGAATGGCGCTTCATCACCGAAAGGCTGATGAAGTAGTCGCGCATCGAAGGTCAAATCCGGTCAGAACGCGCGGCCGTCGAGGAACTCGCGGCGCGCTTGCGCAGCCTAAGCAACGGCCGTCGCCCGAACGGGCCGACGGCCGTTTTTTCGTCGCGCGGTACGCCCGCGTCGCGCACGCGCGATCCGCATGCGCGCTCTCGCACAAGGAGTCCAACAATGACCAAGAAATCCGCTCTCGCGCTGTCGCTCGCGCTCGCCGCCGCCGTGCCCGTCGCGCTGACGCTCGCGTCGCCGGCCGCACACGCACAAACCGCCAACCCGCATTTTCCGGAGCCGGCCGGCGTGCTGTCGCTGTCGTCGCAGGCGAGCGCCGACGTGCCGCAAGACATCATTCATATCACGCTGTTCTACGAACAGCAGGCCAAGGACGCCGGTAGCCTGACGGCTACGCTGAACCAGCGCGCCGACGCCGCGCTCGCGCAGGCGAAGGGCGTGTCGGGCGTCACCGCGCATACTGGTGCGTTCTCCGTCTATCCGAGCACCGATCGCGACGGCAAGATTTCCGCATGGCGCGGCCGCACGGAAGTCGTGCTCGAGTCGCGCGACTTCGCGGCCGCGTCGAAGCTCGCGGGCCAGCTGTCGAACCAGATGCAGATCGCGAACGTCGAATTCTCGCTGTCGCCCGAAGCGCAGCGCGCGGCCGAGCAGAAGCTGACGACCGAAGCGATCAAGTCGTTCCGCACACGCGCGGACGAAGCCGCGAAGGCGTTCGGCTACAGCAGCTACTCGATCCGCGACGTGAACGTCGGCGGCAGCCGCAACGTGCAGCCGTATCCGCGCATGATGGCGATGGCCGCGGCGCCGATGGACAACGCGAAGATGAGCGCGCCGATTTCCGTCGAAGGCGGCAAGGCCACCGTGTCGGTCACGGTCAACGGTTCGGTGCAGATGAAGTAAGAGACGGTTTCAAAAAGGCCCCGTGGGGCTGTTAACTTTCGCGGTGAGCTGTTAACCTCAGGCATCGGAACAACCGAGACTGAGGAGATGGCCAAGCCGATCATCGACGATGAATTGTGGACACTGATCGAGCCGTTACTGCCGCCACCCAAGCCGCGGCGCGAGAAGAACCCGGGCCGCCTGCCTGTTTCGAATCGCGCCGCGCTGACCGGCATCCTGTTCGTTCTCAAGACCGGACTACGCTGGCGCGACCTGCCGGCCGAGATGGGATGCGGCTCGGGCGTGACATGTTGGCGCCGGCTGCGCGATTGGCAAGCAGCCGGTGTCTGGGATCGCTTGCACGAGCTACTGCTCGCAAAGCTGCGCGCAGCGGACCAGATCGACTTCTCACGAGCCGCCGTCGATTCATCATCGATTCGCGCCGTTGGGGCAGGCCAAAAACTGGGCCAAACCCCACCGATCGCGCGCGACCCGGTTCCAAGCACCACATCGTCACCGACGCCAACGGTACGCCGCTCGCCGCGATCCTGACCGGCGCGAACGTCAACGACGTCACGCAATTGCTGCCGCTGATCGACGCGATTCCGCCGATCCGCGGATTGCGTGGCCACCCATTGCAGCGGCCGCGTGTGGTCTACGCGGATCGCGGTTACGACTCCGAGCGACATCGGCGCGCGTTGCGCGATCGCGGTATCGAGCCAGTGATCGCCAAGCGCCGTACCGAACATGGCAGCGGCCTTGGCAAATATCGCTGGGTCGTCGAACGCACGCATGCCTGGCTGCATCACTTCCGTCGTCTCCGTATTCGTTTCGAGCGCCGTGCAGACATTCACGGCGCGTTCCTCAAACTCGGTTGCTGTCTGATCTGCTGGAATACCCTTCGGCGGGCCGATCAGTCTTTATGAAACCGTCTCTAAGCACGAAGCAACGCGCGGCGCGCAACGCCGCGCAGATGCGAAAACGCCGGCCCTCGGGCCGGCGTTTTTCGTTCGAGCATCTGCATGCGACGAGCACGTGTGGCGAGCCCGTCGGCGTGGCGTCGCGCGTCACGCGGCACGCATGTCACGCAGCCGCATTCGCTCCACGGCGACGATACGCCCACACCAGCATCGCGATGCCGGCGACGATCATCGGCAGCGACAGCCATTGCCCCATCGACAGGCCGAGCGCGAGCAGGCCGAGGAAATCGTCGGGCTCGCGGGCGAACTCGACGGTGAAGCGCGCGAGGCCGTAACCGATCAGGAACAGCGCCGACACCGCGCCCATCGGCCGCGGCTTGCGCGAGAAGAAGAACAGCACGAAGAACAGCACGACGCCTTCGAGCGCGATTTCATAGAGCTGCGAAGGATGGCGCGGCAGCATCTGGTACTGCATGAACACGTCGGCGAGATGCCACTTCTCGACGAGCGCCGGGTGCTTCGGCAGCCATGCGGCGTCGTCGCGCATCGCGCCCGGGAACAGCATCGCCCACGGCGCGCTCGGATCGGTCACGCGGCCCCACAGCTCGCCGTTGATGAAGTTGCCGAGCCGCCCGGCCGCAAGCCCGGTCGGCACCATCGGCGCGACGAAGTCGGTCACTTGCAGCCAGTGCCGCTTGCGCTGCCATGCGAACAGGATCATCGCGAGCGTCACGCCGAGAAAGCCGCCGTGAAACGACATCCCGCCTTCCCATACCTTGAATATGTCGAGCGGGTGCGACAGGTAGAAGTCGGCCTTGTAGAACAGCACGTAGCCGAGCCGGCCGCCGAGCACGGTGCCGAGCACGCCGTAGAACATCATGTCGTCGATGTCCTTCGCGGTCCAGCCCTGCGCCGCGACGTGCGGCAGCTTCAGGCGGACCCGGCCGACGACGATCGCCGCGATGAAGCCGACGAGATACATGAGGCCGTACCAGCGCACGGCCAGCGGGCCGAGATGGATCGCTACGGGGTCGAAATTCGGGTGAATGATCATGAGTTCGCGATGAAGTTTTCGAATGCGGTACGGCTCGCACAGGGCACGCACCGCGCGTTGGACGGCGCCGACGCGCCATCGTTCGCATCGCGCGGCGACTCCGTGCACGCGTGACATCGACGAAGCGGGCGAGCACCGCGCCGACGTCACCGGTGCACCACACGAGCCGCGCGTCGACGACCGGCGCGTCGAGCACGCCGGTGCGCCGCAGGTTACGCAGCGACTGCGGCATCCGTGCGACATCCAGGCCGGCCGACACGAGGCTGACGATCGTCTGCATCTGAATCGCCTGCGGGTCGATCGGCGGGTTTGCCCGGCTGCACCGTAGCAGGCCGTAATGATGTCATAAAAGCCGGGTGCCAAACGAAGCCGGGAGATCACGCGTCGCGACGCGGCGAGGTCGGTCGAGCGCACTGGCCCTTCGGCTTCGGCTTCGTCAGCGCCGGCGGCAGGCGCCGCGCCCACCGACCTCGCCATCACGGCCACCTCGCCCGCCATACCGCAGCGCGACAACCGTCACGATACAGCGCACCGTACCTGCGACCGCGTAGCGCGCCCCGACTCGGGAAACGCGCAAAACGCGCGTTCCCTTTGCTCTTATAATGCGCGGACCGTGAAGCCGGCCGTTCGCGCCGGCGGAGGACTGCATGAAACAGACGATATCCGCCGCGCTGCTCGCGGCGCTGTTGGCGGCCGGCGCAGCGGCGGCGCACGCCGAGCCGGCCGGCGACGGGCTCGCACTCGCGCAACGCAAGAACTGCATGGCGTGCCACGCGGTCAACAAGCCACTGATGGGTCCGTCATTCCGCGACATCGCCGGCAAGTACGCGGCGCGCGCCGATGCGGCCGACTACCTCGCGCAGTCGATCGTGAAGGGCAGCGTCGGTGTGTGGAGCGGCGTGCCGATGCCCGCCAATACGCAGCTCACGAGCGCCGAAGCGCACACGCTCGCGCAATGGGTGCTGTCGCTGCGTTAACGCAATTCCGGGCACAACCCGGCGCGCGCGGCGGCGTCGTGCGACGCGGGCCGCTCCGGCACGCCGCCGCGCAGCAGGCCGCGCGCGTCATCCTAGCCGCGCAGCGCGTTACCCGAAACGACTACACACGCCGCGTGCCGGCCGCTCAGCCCGAATGACCGGCGCGGCGACGATCGATCTCTTCGTCGACCGCGTCACGCACCCATTCCATCACTTCGGTTTCCAACGCAAGCGCGACTTCGCGCGTGATCTGGCCGACCAGCCAGGCCGTGTGGTCGTGCAGCGCGTCGCGACAGCGCGCCTCGATCGCGTCGCGCCCGGCACCGGTCAAATAGTTCGTGAGCCGGTCGCGCAAACGCTCGGCGATATGCTGCGCGTCCTCGGGCGTCAGCGCCGCCGCGGCGGCGGGCGCGCCCAGCGGCGGCGGCGACGCGTCGGCCGGTCGATCCGCGAGCGCCGCGGCAGCGGCCGCAGCCGGCACGAGTGCCTGCGGCAGTGTCGCGTCGTCGAGCGGCGCCGCGGCGAGCTCGGGCTGCGACGGCGCATCGTCCGCCAGGACCGAGCGCAGCGGCGCCGGCGTGGCGGCCGCTTCCTCGGCCACCACGTGCCCGGCCGCGGCCGGTTGCGCCGGCGCATCGCTGTCGCCGGGCAGCTCGACGGTCGGCAGATACGGCGTCGGCACCGGCTCGACGATCACCGCCTCGGTGCCCACCGTGTCGTGATCGAGCGCGTCGAACGCTGCCGTTCGGCCGCGCGCAATCATGTCGTTCAGCACCGGAATGTCGGCATCGTCGCGCGATCGTGCGTCGCCCACTGACGGCGCGGCCGGCACCGGCTTGCCGGGCACCAGCACGTCGGTCAGCGTCGGGATCGAGAATGGTTCGGCTTGTGTCACGGGAACGCTCCGTCGCCGGTTTCGGCTAGCTGCCCTGCTTGTAATTGTTCAGCGCGTATCCGCGATCGCGGTAGAAGCGGTAGCGGTCGCGGCCCGCAGCCAGCTCGTCGGGCGCGTTGCCGACCACTTCGAGCAGGCGCTCGAAGCGCGCGAACTGCGCGGGCACCGTCGCGCCGAGGTTCAGCAGCACCTGATGATGCGGCGCCTGGTCGAGATCGGCGGTGAGCAGAATCGGCGTGGCGGCCGCGTGCGGGCTGTCCACGCTGCAGTGCGGGATGAAGTCGAGCGGCGAAAAGGTCCACAACCGCTCGTCGAGCGCGCGCAGGCGCGCGGCTTCGGCGAGCACGACGACCGGCTGCCCGGCCTGATAGGCCTTGCGCAGCAGCCGGCATGCATACGCGAGCGAATCGCCGACGTTCGAATGGAAATCGATTCGCGTCATTGCCCGCTCGCCCGCATCGTCGTGTGACCGGCCATCACTGCCCGGCGCGGTCGATCAGGAATTGCGCGAGCAACGGCACCGGACGGCCCGTCGCGCCCTTCGCCGCGCCGCTCTTCCATGCGGTGCCGGCGATGTCCAGGTGCGCCCACGGGTAGCTTTCGGTGAAGCGCGACAGGAAGCACGCCGCCGTCACGGCGCCGGCCGGCCGGCCGCCGATGTTCGCGATATCGGCGAAATTCGACTTCAGCTGATCCTGGTATTCGTCGTCGAGCGGCATGCGCCACGCCGCATCGTTCGCTTCGCGCGATGCGTCGAGCAGTTCGCCCGCGAGCGCATCGTCCTTCGAGAACAGGCCGCTGTTGTGGCCGCCGAGCGCGATCACGCACGCGCCCGTGAGGGTCGCCACGTCGATCACCGCGGCCGGCTTGAAGCGCTCCGCATAGGTGAGCGCGTCGCACAGGATCAGACGGCCTTCGGCGTCGGTGTTCAGCACTTCGATCGTCAGGCCCTTCATGCTCGTGACGATGTCGCCCGGCTTCGTCGCGTTGCCGCCCGGCATGTTCTCGCAGGTCGGCACGATCGCGACGACGTTGATCTTCAGGCCCATTTCGGCGACCGCACGCATCGTGCCGAGCACCGAACCGGCGCCGCACATGTCGTACTTCATCTCGTCCATGCCTTCGCCCGGCTTCAGCGAGATGCCGCCGGTGTCGAACGTGATGCCCTTGCCCACCAGCACGACCGGCGCGGCCTTCGCCGCGGCGCCCTGGTAGTGCAGCACGATGAACTGCGGCGGCTCGACGGATGCGCGCGCGACCGACAGGAACGAGCCCATCTTCAGCGCCTGGATCTGCTTGAGCCCGAGCACCTCGGCCTTCAGGCCCCAATCCTTCGCGAGCTTCTTCGCGGTGTTGCCGAGATAGGTCGGCGTGCACACGTTGCCCGGCAGATTGCCCAGATCGCGCGTGAGGTCCATCCCGTTGGCCAGCGCGACGGCCTGCTTCGCCGCGAGCTTCGCCGCCTTTTCGTCGGACGGATCGACGCTGAACACGACGCGCTTGAGCGCGTGCGACGCCGGCTCCGGCTTGCTCTTCATCTGCGTGAAGCGGTACGTTTCGTTGCGCAGCGCGAGAATCGCGGCGCGCACGCCCCAGTCGGAGCCGCGCTCGTCGACCGGCAGCTGCGCGAGCGTGAACGTGACCTGCCCGACCTTGGTCGCCAGCAGCGCGCGCCATGCGGCCGTAGCCGCATCGTTATAGGCTTTCTGATTGAAAGCATCCTGCTTGCCGAGACCGACCAGCAGCACGCGCGATGCGCCGATCCCCGAGACCTCCGGCAGGAACAGCGTCTTGCCGCGCTTGCCGTCCATGTCGCCGGCCTTCACCACGCGCGAGATCAGCCCCTTGGTGGCCGTATCGATGTCGAGCGCCGCGCCCGAAAGAGTTTGCGCCTCGAAGATGCCGAGTACGATGCAATCGGACTTCCCGGTCAGGAACCCCTTGGCCTCGCCTTTGCTCCAATCACAGCCTTTTATGCTAAAGTCCATCGCGCTTGTCCTCGGATAAAATCTGGGCTAAGGATGAAAGCCGCAATTATCCGCTATTTTTCCCGTGGCGGCGCGAGCGCTCCACCACGCGTGCGCAGCCTCCCGCCCTCTTCTCATCAAGAATGATCTTCGAACGCTCCCTCCAGCGCGAGCTTGCGTATACGGCTGGCGCCGTGTTCATGGTGCTGCTCACGATCATGCTCACGACGATGATGATCCGCATCGTCGGCTACGCCGCGTCCGGCGAAATCGATCCGCGGGACGTGCTCGTGCTGATCGGCCTGACCGTGATCGGCTATCTCGCGGTGATGCTCGTCGTCACGCTGTTCGTGTCGATCCTGTTCGTGCTGACCCGGTGGTACCGGGACTCCGAAATGGTCGTCTGGCTCGCGTCGGGCGTCAGCCTCACGCGCCTGATCAAGCCGATCGGCGTGTTCGCGACGCCGATCATCCTGCTGATCGCGTTCTTCGCGTTCGTCGGCTGGCCGTGGTCGAACCAGCAGAGCAAGATGATCAAGGCGCGCTTCCAGCAGCGCGACGAAATCTCGCTGCTCGCGCCGGGCCAGTTCCGCGAATCGGCGTCGAACCATCGCGTGTTCTTCATCGAAAAAATGTCGCCGGATCAGAGCAAGGTCCAGAACGTGTTCGTCACGTCGACGGAGAACGGCAAGGTCAACGTCGTCGTGTCGCACGCGGGCCATACCGAGACGCGCGACGGCGACCGCTTCGTCGTGCTGGAGGACGGCCGCCGCTACGACGGCACGCCGGGCCAGCCGAACTTCAAGATCATGGAGTTCCAGCGTTACGGCGTGAAGATCACGAGCACGCCGGTCACCAACGTGCCGACCACCAACAGCACGCCGACGCCGGAGCTGCTCAGCAACCCGACGCGCAACAACCTCGCCGAGTTCGCATGGCGTGCGGGGCTGCCGCTGATCGCGATCAACCTGATGGTGCTCGGCATTCCGCTGTCGTACCAGAACCCGCGCCGCAGCCGCACGATCAACCTCGTGATGGCCGTGCTGATCTACCTCACCTACTCGAACCTGCTGAACGTCGTGCAGGCGCAGATCGAGCAGGGCAAGATGTCGTTCGGCGTCGGGCTCGTCGGGCTGCATCTGGCCGTCGCGGCGATCGTCGCGGTGATCTTCTGGTTGCGCGTGCGCAATCGCCCGCTGTTTACACGCGCGCTGTTCGGCCGCTCGGGAGCATGATCGATGCGGCTCTATGAAAAGTATTTCGCGCGACAGATCTACGTCACGTTCGTCTTCATCCTGTTCGCGTTCTCGGGGCTGTTCTTCTTCTTCGACCTGATCAGCGAACTGAACTCGGTCGGCCACGGCAATTACAAGTTCGGCTACGCGGTGCTGCGCGTGGCGCTGCAGACGCCGTCGCGCTTCTACGAGATCATCCCGGTCGCCGCGCTGATCAGCGCGATCTACGTGTTCGCGCAGATGGCCGCGAGCTCGGAATTCACGATCTTCCGCGTGTCGGGCCTCGCGACCAACCAGGCGCTGCGCTCGCTGCTGAAGATCGGCGTGCCGCTCGTGATCATCACCTATCTGATCGGCGAATTCGTCGGCCCGTACGCCGACCAGCTGTCGGAGCGGGTGCGATTGCAGGCGCTCGGCGCATCGGTGTCGTCGAACTTCCAGTCGGGCGTGTGGGTGAAGGACACGCTCGCGGCGCGCGAGAACGGCGAGCAGGTCACGCGCTTCGTCAACGTCGGCAGCCTGTCGCCCGATTCGACGATCAGCAACGTGCGCATCTACGAGTTCGATTCGAAATTCCAGCTGCAGAACGTTCGGATCGCGCAGACAGGCCGCTACGAGCCGCCCGGCCACTGGCTGCTCAAGGGCGTGACGGAAACCGAACTGACGCCGATCAAGCCGATCGCCGGTCAGCCGGCCGACGCGCTGAACCCGGTGTACCGGTCGCAGCAGGTGTCGCTGCCCGAATACCGGCTGCGCTCCGATCTGACGCCGCAGATCCTGTCGGTGCTGCTCGTGTCGCCCGAACGGATGTCGCTGATCAACCTGTTCCGCTACATCCAGCATCTGCGCGAGAACCAGCAGGACACGCAGCGCTACGACATCGCGTTGTGGCGCAAGCTGCTCTACCCGTTCGCGGTGTTCGTGATGCTGGTGCTGTCGCTGCCGTTCGCGTACCTGCATACGCGCGCCGGCGTGGTGGGCGTGAAGGTGTTCGGCGGCATCATGCTCGGCATGAGCTTCCAGCTGCTCAACACGCTGTTCTCGCACATCGGCACGCTGAACACGTGGCCCGCGCCGCTCACCGCGGCAACGCCGGGCCTCATCTATCTCGCGCTCGGCCTGTTCGCGCTGAAGTGGGTCGACCGGCACTGAGCGCCGCCACGAGGGAGATCACGACATGAGTTCGCACGGCATCGTCCTGTTCGGTCACGGCGCGCGCGATCCGCGCTGGGCCGAGCCGTTCGAACGGCTCGCCGCGCGGTTGCGCGGCGCCGGCGAACCGGCCGCTCACGTGTCGCTCGCGTTCCTCGAACTGATGACGCCGTCGCTCGACGCGGCCGTCGCCGCGCAGGTCGCGGCGGGATGTGCGCGGATCACCGTGGTGCCCGTGTTCTTCGGCCAGGGCGGCCACGTGCGGCGCGACCTGCCGCAGCTGATCGACGCGTGCCGCGCCGCGCATCCGCACCTCGACATCCGCTGCGCGACGGCCGTCGGCGAGGACGACGGCGTGCTCGACGCGATCGCGCGCTACTGCATCGATCAGATCGGCCGCGACGCGTAGCCGAATCGCGGCATCCAAACAAAAAAGCGCTGGCTTCATCGAAGCCAGCGCTTTTTTTTTGCCCGGACGCCAGGTCGATTCACGCGGCGTTGCGCAACGCATCACCCTCGTTCGCGCGCGCGGCGCGTTCGGCGAACGCGTCGCCGATCATCAGCAGGCTCGGTTCGGCCGGATCGAGCCACGACTGCGCGTCGCCCGCGGCCATCTGCGCGAGCGTCAGCGTCAGCGTGCGTTCGCGCGCGGTGCTGCATGCCTCGACGATCGCCACCGGCGTCGCCGGGGCGCGGCCCGCGTCGATCAGCTGCTGCGCGATGCCCGGCGCGCTGTCGCGCCCCATGTAGTAGACGATCGAATCGGCGCGCGCGGCCTCGCGGATCTCGTCGCTGCCGGGCGCGCGGCTGTGCGTCGCGAACGCGACGCTGCGCGACACGCCGCGCAGCGTCAGCGAGCGCTTCAGCGTCGCCGCGCCGGCCAGCGCCGCGGTGATGCCCGGCACGACCTCGTAGTCGATGCCGGCTGCCTCGAGCGCGCGCATTTCTTCTTCGGCGCGACCGAACAGCATCGGGTCGCCGCCCTTCAGACGCACCACGCACGCATGCTCGCGCGCCGCATCGACGATCTGCTTGTTGATGAAGTGCTGCGCGGTCGAACGCTGGCCGCAGCGCTTGCCCACCGCGATGCGGCGCGCGTTCGGCGCGTAGTCGAGCATCGCCGGCTCGACGAGCGCGTCGTGCAGCACGACGTCGGCTTGCTCGAGCAGCCGTGCGCCGCGCACCGTGATGAGGTCCGCGGCGCCCGGCCCTGCTCCGATCAGATACACCTTGCCCATGTTTGTCGCTTCGCTAGTCGTGCCATGGCGGCTCGCGCGCCGCCGCAGAGGCGGCGCGCGGTGCCCCGCAGTGCCCGTTACGCCGAGAAGGCGCGGATCATGCCGGCGGCGACCGTGTGATGCGTCGCCTCGTCGATCAGCACGAACGCGCCCGTGCCCGGATGCGCGTCGTAGGTGTCGCAGACGATCGGCTTCTGCAGCGTCAGCGCGACGCGGCCGATGTCGTTCATCTTCAGTTCCTGACGGTCGGTCGCGTGCGACAGCGTATGCACGTCGAGCACCTCGTTGACCGCGCCGATCTTCGCGAACACCGTGCTGGTGGTCTGCTTCAGCAGGTACTTGCGCTGCGGCGACAGCGGCGTCTCGTCGAACCAGCACAGGTCCGCGTCGAGCTTCTTCGCCGGTACGACCGGCTCGGCTGCCGTCACGAACATGTCGCCGCGCGACACGTCGACGTCTTCGCCAAGGCGGATCGTGACCGTCTGGCCCGCGAACGCGTGCGGGACTGCCGCGGTGCCGCCCGGCACCGGCGCGATGATCTCGGCGATCGTCGCGGTGCGGTTCGACGGCAGCACGACGATCTCGTCGCCGACCTTCACCTCGCCCGATTCGATCCGGCCCATGTAGCCGCGGAAATCGTCGGCCGAGCTGCCGTCCTGGCGCGCGACCCACTGCACCGGGAAGCGCAGCGCGTCATGCGCCTGCGTCTCGACCGGCAGCGATTCGAGCACGTCGAGCAGCGGCTCGCCCGCGTACCAGGGCATGCGCTCGCTCGCGCCGACGATGTTGTCGCCCTTGAGCGCCGACACCGGCACGAAGCGCACGTCGGTCAGGCCGAGCTGCTGCGCGAGCGCGACGTACGCGTCGCGGATCTCGTTGAAGCGCGCTTCGCTGTAGTCGACCAGGTCCATCTTGTTGATCGCGACGATCACGTGCTGCAGCGCCAGCAGCTTGACGATCGCGCTGTGGCGTTTCGTCTGCGGCAGCAGCTGCGCGACGCCGTTCTCGATCGTCACGCGCGTCGCGTCGACCAGGATGATCGCCGCGTGTGCGGTCGACGCGCCCGTCACCATGTTGCGCGTGTACTGCTCGTGGCCCGGCGTGTCGGCGATGATGAACTTGCGCTTCGCGGTCGCGAAATAGCGGTACGCGACGTCGATCGTGATGCCCTGCTCGCGCTCGGCCTCGAGCCCGTCGGTCAGCAGCGCGAGGTCGAGCTCGTCGCCGACCGTGCGCTTGTTCTTCGCGCGCGACAGCGCGGACAGCTGGTCCGACAGCACGGCCTTGCTGTCGTACAGCAGGCGGCCGATCAGCGTGCTCTTGCCGTCGTCGACGCTGCCCGCGGTGATGAAACGCAGCACGCCGAGGTCTTCGGTGTTCTCGATGATGCTCATGATGTGAATGTCCTCGTGTGCTTCAGAAATAGCCTTGCTTCTTGCGCTGCTCCATCGCAGCTTCCGACGCCTGATCGTCCATCCGCGTCGCGCCGCGTTCAGTGATCTCGGTCACGGCCGTCTCGGCGATGATCTTCTCGACGTCGTCCGCATCGCTCTCGACCGGGCACGTGCAGCTGATGTCGCCGACCGTGCGGAAGCGCACCTGCGCGAACTCGCTCGTCTCGCCGTCACGCATCGGCGTGAGCGGCGTGACCGGCACGAGCAGCCCGTTGCGGCGCACGATCTCGCGCTGGTGCGCGTAGTAGATCGACGGCAGTTCGAGGTTTTCGCGGGCGATGTACTGCCACACGTCGAGCTCGGTCCAGTTCGAGATCGGGAACACGCGCAGGTGTTCGCCCTTGTGCAGACGCGCGTTGTACAGGCTCCACAGCTCGGGGCGCTGCGCCTTCGGGTCCCACTGGCCGAATTCGTCGCGGAACGAGAAGATGCGCTCCTTCGCACGCGCCTTCTCTTCGTCGCGGCGCGCGCCGCCGATCAGCGCCGTGTAGCCGTGCTGCTCGATCGTCTCGAGCAGCGTGACGGCCTGCGCGGCGTTGCGCGAATCGGTTTCGCGGCGCAGCACGACCGTGCCGCGCTTGATCGAATCCTCGACGTGGCCGACCACCAGCTCGGCGCCGAGCTCTTGCGCACGGCGGTCGCGGAAGTCGATCACTTCCTCGTAGTTGTGGCCCGTGTCGATGTGCACGAGCGGGAACGGCAGCGTCGTCTTGCGGTTCGCGCCGAGGCCGAATGCCTTCAGCGCGAGATGCAGCACGACGACCGAATCCTTGCCGCCCGAGAACAACAGCGCCGGCTTGCTGCATTCGGCGACCAGTTCGCGCAGGATGTGGATCGACTCGGCTTCGAGCCAGTCGAGGTGGCCCATGCGGTTGTCGGCACCGGCGGGCGGGGCAAAGGCGGATTGCTCGAGCGTCGTGCTCATGATTTCGGTCCTTCTCTTCTGGGTTCGTGCGGCCCGTTGTCGCGGGCCGCGCAATATTCGGGTTCTGGTCGGCGTTCAGTGCGCGGCGCCGGCTTCGGCGCTTGCGGGAATCGGTGTGATCGTCGTGATGTGCAGCCCGCATTCCTTGGTGTCGCGCGACTCCCACCACCAACGGCCCGCGCGGCTGTCCTCGCCGGGGCGAATCGCACGCGTACACGGCTCGCAGCCGATGCTCGGGTAACCGCGCGCGTGCAGCGGATTGACCGGCACTTCGAACGCGTTAAGGTACGCCCACACGTCGGCTTCCGTCCAGTCGGCGAGCGGGTTGTACTTCGCGATCCCACGCGATTCGTCCCTTTCTTCCTCGTGCAGCTCCGCGCGCGTCACCGACTGCTCGCGACGCTGGCCCGTGACCCACGCGCCGACGTCGGCCAGCGCGCGGTTCAGCGGCTCCACCTTGCGGATGTGGCAGCACGACTTGCGCAGCTCGACGCTGTCGTAGAACGCGTTCGCGCCGTGCTCGGCGACGTACTGATCGACCGCCTCCTGGTTCGGATGGAACTGCTCGATCTCGTAGCCGTAGCGCTCGCGCACGCGGTCGATCATGCCGAGCGTCTCCGCGTGCAGGCGGCCGGTGTTCAACGAGAAGATGCCGATCGGCACCTGCTTCGACAGGATCGCGTGCGTCAGCAGCATGTCTTCCGCGGCGAGGCTGCTCGCGAACTTGACCTTGTCGTGGCTCGCGCCGATCTGCGCGAGCAGCGCGTCGAGCCGCTCGACCTTGGCGGCCAGTTCGGGCGTGAGTGCGGTCGCGGCGCTCATGCGTTCACCTTCGCGTCGGATGCAGCCGCGCGGCGGCGGAACAGCGGCGCCGGCTCGTCGAACGCGCCCTGGTAACGCTGCGTGAATTCGCCGAACGCGTTGAGCGCGTCGTGGATGTCCTTGTCGGCACGCACCGCGAACGCGTCGAAGCCGCAGCGCGACATGTACAGCAACTGATCGCGCAGCACGTCGCCGATCGCGCGCAGCTCGCCGGTCCAGCCGTAGCGCTCGCGCAGCAGCCGCGCGATGCTGTAGCCGCGGCCGTCCGCGAACCGCGGGAAGTCGACCGCGATCAGCGAGATCGCGCCGAAGTCGGCCGCCAGTTCGGCCGGCTCGCTGTCCGGCGCGAGCCATACGCCGAGTTCGTCCTTCGTCTTCGCCGCGACGAGCGCCGCGCGCTCCGCTTGCCACAACGCGAACGGCACCAGCACCTTGCCGGCCGGCAGTGCGTCGACCGCGGGCAGCGCGCCGTCTTCCGCCGCGCGCACGACCTGCCATGCGTCGTCGATCACTGCGCGGTTCTTGATAATCGAAGCCATCTGCAAATTCCTTCTAGCCGGTGGGTTAGGCGTTCACTGCCTGGCGCGCCGCATAAACGCGCTCCTTGAACGGCGCGATGCCGATGCGGTCGTACGTGTCGATGAAGCGCTCGCCGTCGGCGCGCGCATCGACGAACGTGTCGATCAGCTTCGCGATCACGTCGGGCACTTCGTCGGCGGAGAACGACGGCCCGATCACGCGGCCGAGGCGCGCGCCGTTCTGGCCCGTGCCCTGCTCGCCGCCGAGCGACACCTGGTACCACTCGGCGCCGTCCTTGTCGACGCCGAGGATGCCGATGTTGCCGACGTGATGGTGACCGCACGAGTTCATGCAACCGGAGATGTTCAGCGACAGGTCGCCGAGGTCGTACACGTAGTCGAGATCGTCGAAACGCTGCTGGATCGCCAGCGCGATCGGGATCGACTTCGCGTTCGCGAGCGAGCAGAAGTCGCCGCCCGGGCACGCGATGATGTCGGTCAGCAGCCCGATGTTCGGCGTCGCGAAGCCGGCCGCCTTCGCCTTTTCCCACAGCGCGAACAGGTCGCGCTTCTTCACGTTGGCCAGAATCAGGTTCTGCTCGTGCGACACGCGCACTTCGCCGAACGAGTACGCGTCGGCCCATTCGGCCACTTGATCCATCTGCTCGGCGCTCGCGTCGCCCGGCGCGACGCGGTGATCCTTCAGCGACAGCGTGACCGCCGCATAGCCGGCCACCTTGTGCGGCGCGACGTTGCGCTCGACCCAGCGCGCGAACGCCTTGTTCTCGAGCAGGTGCTGTTCGAACGACGCGTCGGTGTCGGCCAGCTTCTCGTAGACGGGCGGCGCGAAATACTGCGACACGCGGTCGAGTTCGGCCTGCGTCAACGTGGACGGGCCGTCCTTCAGGTGCTGCCACTCTTCTTCGACCTGCTGCGCGAACTTCGCCGGCGACAGCGCCTTCACGAGGATCTTGATCCGCGCCTTGTACAGGTTGTCGCGGCGGCCGTAGCGGTTGTACACGCGCAGCACGGCTTCGCAGTACGTCAGCAGATGCTGCCACGGCAGATCTTCCTTGATCACCGCGCCGACGATCGGCGTGCGGCCGAGGCCGCCGCCCGCGAGGATGCTCGCGACCACCTCGCCCTGCGCGTTCTTCTTCAGATAGACGCCGAGGTCGTGGATCTGCACGGCCGCGCGGTCGTCGTGCGAGCCGGACACCGCGATCTTGAACTTGCGCGGCAACCACGCGAATTCGGGATGGAACGTCGACCACTGACGCAGGATCTCGGCCCACGGACGCGGATCGATCTCCTCGTCCTGCGCGACGCCGGCGAACTGGTCGGCCGTGATGTTGCGGATGCAGTTGCCCGACGTCTGGATCGCGTGCATCTGCACCGAGGCGAGCTTCGCGAGGATCTCGGGCGTGTCTTCGAGCTCGACCCAGTTGAACTGGATGTTCGAGCGGGTCGAGAAGTGACCGTAGCCGCGGTCGTGCTCGCGGGCGATGCGCGCCAGCATGCGGAGCTGGTTGCTGCGCAGGTTGCCGTACGGAATCGCGATGCGGTGCATGTACGCGTGGCGCTGCATGTACAGGCCGTTCTGCAGGCGCAGCGGACGGAATTCGTCTTCGCTCAACTCGCCCGACAGGCGGCGGCGCACCTGATCGCGGTACTGTGCGACACGCTCGTCGACGATCGTCTGGTCGTACTGGTCGTACTGATACATTCGGGGACCCCAGGGTGTTCGTGGTGACCGCGCGACGTCCTAGCCACGTCGCGCCCGAATCTCTGTTTCGCCGCTCCGGCCGGCCTTCCGCTGCCCGGCTGGATTGCTAATGACGAAAACAGATATCCATATTTGAAAAACTCCGGTGAATCGTAATAAACTCGCCTTATATTTCAAACGACTAAAAAATTCTGTTGATATGCGGAAGGGTTATAAATGAACCTGCACCAATTTCGCTTCGTGCGCGAGGCCGTCCGGCAGAATTTCAACCTCACCGAGGCCGCCAAGGCGCTCTATACGTCGCAGCCGGGGGTGTCGAAGGCGATCATCGAGCTGGAGGACGAGCTCGGCGTCGAGATCTTCACCCGCCACGGCAAGCGGGTTCGCTCGCTCACCGAGCCGGGCAGAATCATACTCGCGTCGGTCGAGCGGATCCTGCAGGAAGTCGAGAGCCTCAAAAGGGTCGGAAAGGACTACGCCGCGCAGGACCAGGGCAACCTGACCATCGCCGCCACGCACACGCAGGCGCGCTATTCGCTGCCGGCCGCGATCGCCGAATTCAAGAAGCGCTTCCCGAAGGTGCATCTGTCGATCCTGCAGGGCAGCCCGACGCAGGTCGCCGAGATGGTCATCCACGACCAGGCCGACCTCGCGATCGCGACCGAGGCGATCTCCGACTACAAGGAGCTCGTGTCGCTGCCGTGCTTCCAGTGGCATCACGCGGCCGTGGTGCCGGCCGACCATCCGCTGCTCGAGCGCAAGCCGATCACGCTCGACGACCTCGCGCAGTATCCGCTGATCACGTATGACAACGCGTTCGCCGGCCGCAAGAAGATCAACCATGCGTTCGCGCTGCGCGGGCTATCGCCGGACATCGTGCTCGAGGCGATCGACGCCGACGTGATCAAGACCTACGTCGAGCTCGGGCTGGGCGTCGGGATCATGGCCGACATCGCGTTCAATCCGGAGCGCGACCGCAACCTGCGGCTGATTCCGGTCGGCCATCTGTTCGGCAGCAACGTGACGCGCGTCGCGCTCAAGCAGGGCGCGTACCTGCGCAGCTATGTGTATACGCTCGTCGAGCTGCTGTCGCCGACGCTGAACCGCAAGCTGATCGAGCAGGCGCTCAAGGGCGAAGCCGAATCGTACGAGCTTTGACACACGCGGTATGAACGCGGGGGCACGGTTCGATATCGCGCCCCTTTTGGTTGCCCGATGCAGATGGAGACTTCCGCATGACGCTTCCCGCCCTGTTGCGCCGCGCCGCTGCCGGCGCCCTGTTGCTCGGCTGCGCGGCCGCGCATGCCGACCTGAAGGTCGGCGTCGACCTGTCGTCGACCGGCCCGGCCGCCGCGATCGGCATCACCAGCAAGAACGCGATCCTGATGTGGCCGAAGACGATCGCCGGCCAGCCGGTGCAGCTGACGGTGCTCGACGATGCGTCCGATCCGGGCGCGGCCGTGCGCAATATCCGCAAGCTGGTCGTCGAGGATCACGTCGACGTCGTGGTCGGGCCGAACATCACGCCGGCCGCGCTTGCGGCGCTGGACGCGGTGGCCGCGTCGCAAACGCCGATGATTACGCTGGTCGGCTCGGGCGCGATCGTCGAGCCGCAGGAAGGCGCGCGCACCTGGGCGTTCAAGATGGCGCAGAGCGACAGCGCGATGGCCGACGTGATGACGCGCTACATGGCCAATCACGGCGTGAAGACGGTCGGCTTCATCGGCTTCGCGGACAGCTATGGCGACAGCTGGCTGAACGAGTTCACGCGCTTCGCCGAGATCCGCAAGATCCGCGTGATCGCGACCGAGCGCTTCAACCGGACCGACGCGAGCGTGACCGGGCAGGCGCTGAAGCTGATCGCGGCGAAACCGGATGCCGTCCTGATCGCGGGCTCGGGCACGCCGGCCGTGCTGCCGCAGCGCACGCTGATCGAGCGCGGCTACAAGGGCGCGATCTACCAGACGCACGGAATCGCGACGCCGGAATTCATCCGGCTCGGCGGCAAGGACGTGGAAGGCACGCTGTTCCCGACGCAGCCGGTCGTCGTCGCCCGCACGTTGCCGGCCGACGACCCGGCGCGCAAGGCGGCGCTGGCGTTCGTCGATGCATATGAAGCGCGCTACGGCGCGGGCACGGTCACGCAGTTCGCGGGCGACGCGGCCGGCGTGTATCCGCGCCTCGCGGACGCGGTCGGCCGCGCGCTGAAGGCGGCGCAGCCGGGCACGCCGGCGTTCCGGACGGCGCTGCGGCGCGAACTCGAACGGGCGCACGAGCTGGTCGTGCCGAACGGCGTCGTCAACACGAGCGACAAGGACCACGTCGGACTCGATCAGCGCGCGAGCGTGATGGGGATCGTGAAACAGGGCCGGTTCGTCTACCTGAGCCGGTAACGGGCGGCGCGGCGCGCCGATGGCTTGCCCGGCACCCCATTTTCCGCCATAATCCGCGTTTCGCCGCGCAGCATCGCTGGTGCGGCAACGATCACAAGCCCAGGTGGTGAAATTGGTAGACGCAGGGGACTCAAAATCCCCCGCCGCAAGGCGTGCCGGTTCGATTCCGGCCCTGGGCACCAGTCTTTCGCAGCGTCGTGCGCTGCGTCTGTCGACACCCGCGCAAGCTCGCCGCTTCGCGGGTTTTTTGTTGGTGCCGCGCGTTCCGCAGCGCATCGGCTAACCGGCGGCGGCCAGCCGCCCGGTGCGCTCAGACCATCAGCTCGCGGACGAAGTCCAGAAACACCCTCACCTTCGCCGAAACGAGATTCGACGCATGGTGATACGCGTAAAGCGGGAAAGTCTCGTCCGCCCACTCGGGCAACAACTGCACCAACCTTCCGTCGGCCAGGACGTCCCGCGCATAGAGTTCGAGCAACTGCGCAATGCCGACGCCGCCCAGGCACGCGCCGAGCAGTCCGCCCGTATCGTTCACCGTCAGCCTGCCGACGGCGTCGACCGGCACGACTTCGTTGCCGCGATGAAACTCCCATTCATACGGCCGCCCGGTCACCGGATCGCGGATCAGCACGCACCGGTGACCGTCAGCGAGATCCCGCGGGTGCAGCGGTTCGCCATGACGCGCGATGTAGGCCGCCGACGCGCACGTCAGCACGCGCGTCTCGAGCAGCAATCGCGCGCGATATGACGACGGCTCCGGGATGCCGAAGCGCACGGCCACGTCGAAGCCGTCCGCGACGAGGTCGCCCATCCGGTCGCGCACACTGATCTCGACCGACAGCTCCGGATAACGATCGAGAAATTCCGCCATCCGCGGCGCCAGCACGTAGTGGCCGAACGTGCCGTCCACATTGACCCGCAGCCGCCCTCTCACGCGCGCCTTCGACTGACCGGCGTCGAGCGCCGCCTCCTCGATGCCGGCCAGCAGCGGCGCGACCGTCTCGTAGAAGCGCCGCCCTTCGTCGGTCAGCGTGATCGCACGCGCCGTCCGGTTGAAGATCCGGATCCCGACGCGCTCCTCCAGCCGCGCCACCGCACGGCTCACCGCCGGCTGCGTCAATCCCATCGCCTCGCCCGCCCGCGCGAAGGTACCCGCCTCGATCACCGCGGAGAGCACGCCGATACCGCTGAGCAATCTGCTGTCGAATCCCATGAGACATACTTTCAGTCATTCATTGACTGATCATTATTCATTATTTTTATTTATCGAGGAAGCCTACAGTGGTCCTGTCGCCGGATCGAACGGCACTCATCCACTCGACAGGAGCAGAACATGAGCACATCGGAACAGGTCGCCATCGTCACAGGTTCGTCGCGCGGCATCGGCGCGGAAATCGCGCGCCAACTCGCCCGGGACGGCTTCCGGGTCGTCGTCGACTATGCCGGGAGCGCCGGCCCGGCCCGCGAAGTGGTCGACGCGATCATCGCCGACGACGGTCAGGCGATCGCCGTGCAGGCGAACGTCGCCGATCCGGCCGCCGTCACCGCGCTGTTCGACGCGGCCCGCGATGCCTTCGGCGGGATCGACGTGGTGGTGAACTCGGCGGGCGTGATGAAGCTCGCGGCGATCGCCGAGTTCGACGATGCGGTGTTCGACAACACGTTCGCGATCAACGTGAAGGGCACGTTCAACGTATGCCGCGCGGCAGCGCAGCGCGTGCGCGACGGCGGCCGGATCGTCAACCTGTCGACCAGCGTGATCGGGATGCGCATGCCGACCTACGGGCTGTACGTCGCGAGCAAGGCGGCGGTCGAAAGCATGACGCAGGTGCTCGCCCAGGAAATGCGCGGGCGCGGCATCCGCGTGAACGCCGTCGCGCCGGGACCGGTCGCGACCGAGTTGTTCCTGCAGGGCAAGAGCCCCGAACTTATCGATCGGCTCGCGAAGCTGAACCCGCTCGAGCGGCTCGGCCAGCCCGACGACATCGCGCGCGTCGTCGCGTTCCTCGCCGGCCCGGACGGCGCGTGGATCAACGGCCAGATCCTGCGCGCCAACGGCGGCATGTGCTGACGGACCGCTCGCCGCCCCCTCATCTTTCCGCCAGGAGATTGCTCATGAAGGAAGTCGTCCTCGTCACCGGCGCGTCCAGCGGCTTCGGCTTGCTGACGGCCCAGGCGCTCGCCCGCGCCGGTCACACGGTCTACGCCTCGATGCGCGAGAGCGCCGGGCGCAATACACCGCGCGTCGCCGCCGTCGCCGCCTATGCGCAACAACACGGCGTCGATCTGCGCAGCGTCGAACTCGACGTCGGCGACGACGCATCGGTCGACGCCGCCATCGATCGCGTGATCGCGGACAACGGCCGCCTCGACATCGTCGTCCACAACGCCGGTCACATGGTGTTCGGGCCGGCCGAAGCGTTCACGCCCGAACAGCTGGCGCAGCTCTACGACGTCAACGTCGTGTCGACCCAGCGCGTGAACCGCGCGGCGCTGCCGCACCTGCGCCGCCAGCGCCGTGGCCTGCTCGTGTGGGTGTCGTCCTCGTCGGCGCGCGGCGGCACCCCGCCGTTCCTCGCGCCCTACTTCGCCGCGAAAGCCGCGATGGACTCGCTCGCGGTGTCCTACGCGGCCGAGCTCGCACGCTGGGGCATCGAAACGTCGATCGTCGTGCCGGGCGCGTTCACCCGGGGCACGAATCACTTCCTCCATGCGGGCAAGCCGGCCGATACCGCCGTGCAGGCCGCCTACGACGGCGGGCCGTACGCGGGTGTCGCCGATCAGGCGTTGAAGGGCCTCGCCGCGCTCGAACCGGCCGACGCCGACGCCGACGCCGTCGCCACGGCCATTGCCGAACTCGTCGCGGCGCCGGCCGGCAAGCGCCCCTACCGCGTGTTCGTCGACCCGTCGCAGGACGGCGCCGAGGAAGTGTTCCGCGTCGGCGATCGCATCCGCCGCGAGATGTTCAGGAACATCGGGCTCGCCGATCTGCTCGCGCCGCGCGTCGGCGGCTGATCCTTCGCGCGCCGGGCCGGCCGGCACCGTGCTGCTGGCGCGCGCGACACGCCGTACGCGTACGCGCGCAACATGGTCGGCATGGAGCGCGAAGTGCGCGCGCGGCTGCGCGCCGCGTCGATCTTGCCGAGCAGCCACTGCATGCCGGCAAGATGCTGCCGGTCGTGGCGGCACAGGTCGTGGACGAGCCCGCGCACGGTCAGCGAACCGCAGCCGTCGAACTCGCCGTACGCTCGAACTGAACGAACGGGCGCCGCGCGGCGTTCCGGCAGCTTACCGACGCATGCGCGTTCATGCCGTCCCTGCGCCGCCGCTTGATAGAATGCGCGCGCTATGGACCTCGAAAGCATTCTCTACACGCAGGGCTTCGGCTCGCGCCGCCAGTGCCGCGGCCTGATCGAATCGGGCCGCGTCACCGTCGCGGGCGCGAGCTCGACCGACCCGGACGCAGCCTTCGACACGGACGGCCTCGTGTTCACGCTCGACGGCACCGCGTGGCCGTATCACGCGCGCGCCTATCTCGCGCTCAACAAGCCGGCCGGCTACGAATGCTCGCGCGACCCGCAGCACCACGCGAGCGTGTTCAGCCTGCTGCCCGCGCCGCTCGTCGCGCGCGGCGTGCAGTGCGTCGGCCGCCTCGACCAGGACACGACCGGCCTGCTGCTGATGTCCGACGACGGCCAGTTCGTGCACGCGTACACGTCGCCGAAGCGCAAGGTGCCGAAGACCTACGTCGCGACCGTGCGCCATCCGCTCGACGAAGCCCAGCTGAATGCACTGCGCAGCGGCGTCCAGCTGCACGGCGAGCCGAAGCCGATCGCGGCAGTCGCGGCGGTCGCACGCGATACCCACATGCTCGCGCTGACCGTCCTCGAAGGCAAATACCATCAGGTCAAGCGGATGGTGGCCGCCGCCAGCAACCGCGTCGAGGCGCTGCACCGCGAGCGTATCGGCGGTTTCGCGCTGCCGGCCGGGCTGGCGCCCGGTAGCTGGTGCTGGCTCGCAGAGGCTGAGCTGGCAGCGCTGCGCAATCCGGTCGAAACCCTGTAAGGGAAAATCCGCACGACCGTTCGACGCCGCTGCGCATCGCGGCCGCCCGATCCCCCGCTATACTCAAATCACAAGCTGTCCGAGCAGCGAAGCAGGGGAGACATCATGGGCGTCAACCACTCTTTCGAACTGTCGTACGTGATGATCGCGTTCGCGATCATCGGTGTCGTGGCAATCGGCGCGCTGCTGGCCGCGATGCATCTGAAGCACCGCTATCACCCGAACCTGATCGGCGCGCTGATCGGCGCGTTGCTGTGCTTCCTGTTGATCGAGGCGCTACCGGCCCTCACCTGACGCGCGACGCTGCGCCAGCGTTTGAAGGAATTCGTCTACGGTCGGATAGCGCAGCGTCACGCACAATTCGGCCTTGAGGCGGGCATTGGACAGGCGCCGCGACTCGCGCATGAACGACAACAGCGTCGGCTCGAGCCGGCCTTCGGCGTCCGCGCGGCTGATGCGTGGCGGCGGCGGCAGGCCGAACGCCTGCGCGACCCGGTCGAAGTACTCTCCCATCCGCAGTTCGCTGTCGTCCGACGCGTGCACCGCGCGCGCCGGCCGGCCGCGCACGGCCGCACGCCGCAGGATCGCGGCGAGATCGTCCGCGTGGATGTGGTTCGTATAGACGTCGTCGGCCGGCAGCAGCGCCGGCGTGCCGCGCTCGAGCCGCGCGAGCGGCAAGCGGTTCGCCGCGTAGATGCCCGGGATGCGCACGATGCGGGCGGACACCACGCCGCGCACCGTCGCCGCCCGCAGCTGACGCTCGGCCGACACGCGCCGGAACGCGCGCGGATTCGCGGGCCGCAGCGGCTGCGTCTCGTCGATCCGCGCGCCGCCGCAATCGCCGTATACGCCGGTCGTGCTGGCATAGACGAGCGTGGGCGCGCGAAGGGCCTCGGGTACAATACGCGCTGCCCGCGGCACCACGCCGGCCTGTCGGGTCGCGGCGCGCAGCGTGCGCAGCCGGCCGACCGACGCTACCGCCGGCGCGTGCAGCTGCCGCGCGGGCATGGACAATGCGGCGATCAGCGCGCGAGTGCGCCGGTCGTCGCGACCGTCGGATTGCGGCGGCGCGAGATGCAGGATCGTGCGCGCGACTCGCGCGATGCGCTCGAGCGTGGCCCGCTGGTCGAGGTTGCCGACGATCGGCGTCACGCCTGCCGCACGCAATACGTCGCGGCGGTCCGGATGGCTCGTCAGTGCGACGATGCGCAGGTCGCGGCGCGCGGCGCGCCATTGCGCGACGCACCGCAGCCCGACGTCGCCGCAGCCGACGATCAAGGCGCGCGGCCGGCGAAGGATTCGAGTCGCGATCATGTTGGTTGCGAAATGAGTAGCCACCGTTGCGCGGCGCACAACGGTTTTGCATTGTAGCTGCCGTGCGCGACATGCACGGTTTCCCCATTTTGTTCTATTCGGTTCTATGGCATTCAACGTTACTCTCAAGCAAAGCGGCCGGCAGTTCCAGGTCGAGTCGGACGAAACCGTGCTGGCGGCGGCGCTGCGCCAGAACGTCCACCTGCCGTACGGCTGCAAGAACGGCGCATGCGGCTCCTGCAAGGGGCAGATCGTGTCGGGCCAGATCGAACAGGGCCCGCACGCAGCATCGGCGCTGTCCAGCGACGAACGCACGCGCGGCCTCGCGCTGCTGTGCTGCTCGAAGGCGCAATGCGACCTCGAGATCGACGTGCGTGAAATCGCCGGCGTCGACGGCGTGCAGGTCAAGAAGCTGCCGTGCCGGGTCGCCGCGCTCGAGCGCCGCGGCGACGACGTGATGATCGTGAAGCTGCAGTTGCCGGCGAACGAACGCCTGCAATACCTGGCCGGCCAGTACGTCGAATTCATCCTGAAGGACGGCTCGCGCCGCAGCTACTCGATGGCGAACGCGCCGCACGAGGAAGGCCCGATCGAGCTGCACATCCGTCACATGCCGGGCGGCAAGTTCACCGATCACGTGTTCGGCGCGATGAAGGAACGCGACATCCTGCGCTTCGAAGGCCCGCTCGGTACGTTCTTCCTGCGCGAGGATTCCGACAAGCCGATCGTGCTGCTCGCGTCGGGCACCGGCTTCGCGCCGATCAAGGCGATCATCGAGCACGTGAAGCACGCGGGCATCACGCGCCCGATGACGCTCTACTGGGGCGCGCGCCGCAAGCAGGACATCTATCTCGGCGAACTCGCCGAGCAATGGGCGCGCGAGATCCCGAACTTCAAGTACGTGCCGGTGCTGTCCGAACCGGAAGACGCCGACCAGTGGACCGGCCGCACCGGCTTCGTCCACCGCGCGGTGATCGAGGATCTGCCCGACCTGTCCGGCTACCAGGTGTACGCATGCGGCGCGCCGGTGATGGTCGAATCGGCGCAGCGCGACTTCACGCAACACCACGCGCTGCCGGCCGACGAGTTCTACGCCGACTCGTTCACGAGCGCCGCCGATCTCGTGAATCCGGTCTGAGCGCCGGGCGCACGCGCGCCCCGCTGCGCGCCGCCGTGTCACATCCGTGGCATCGCGGCGGTTTACAGTGGGGCGCGGGATGCCTTATGCTTGCGCACATGAACCGCTTCCTGTCCGCTCTCCGACGTCGCCGCTCGCCGCTCCTCCCGGATGCCGCCGGCTCGTCACGGACTCGCGCGTAACCCACCTCCGCTTCACCGGTTACGCACAAGCTGTTCGATCCACCAGCCACGGCCTTCCGTGGCTTTTTTATTGCCCGTTTCCCTTTCAACGCCCGCTGGAGTCTGTTGCCATGCCCCTGAACGATTACCCGATCGACTCGCTGATGTACATCACGAACCGCCCCGACATCGTGTTTACGCACGGCAAGGGCTCGTGGCTCTACGATCACACGGGCAAGCGCTATCTGGACTTCATCCAGGGTTGGGCGGTCAACAGCCTCGGTCACTGCAACGACGGCATCGTCGAAGCGCTGAAGACGCAGGCCGAGAAGCTGCTGAACCCGTCGCCGGCGTTCTACAACGAACCGATGGCGAAGCTCGCGGGCCTGCTCACGCAGCACAGCGTGTTCGACAAGGTGTTCTTCACCAACAGCGGCGCGGAAGCGAACGAAGGCGCGATCAAGCTCGCGCGCAAATGGGGCCGCAAGTTCAGGAACGGCGCATACGAGATCATCACGTTCGACCACAGCTTCCACGGCCGCACGCTCGCGACGATGTCCGCGAGCGGCAAGCCGGGCTGGGACACGATCTACGCACCGCAGGTGCCGGGCTTCCCGAAGGCCGAGCTGAACAACATCGAGTCGGTCGAGAAGCTGATCACCGACAAGACCGTCGCCGTGATGCTCGAGCCGATCCAGGGCGAAGGCGGCGTGATCCCCGCGACGCGTGAATTCATGCAGGCGCTGCGCGCGCTGACGCGGCAGCACAACCTGCTGCTGATCGTCGATGAAGTGCAAAGCGGCTGCGGCCGCGCCGGCACGTTGTTCGCGTACGAGCTGTCGGGCATCGAGCCGGACATCATGACGCTCGCGAAGGGCATCGGCGGCGGTGTACCGCTCGGCGCGCTGCTGTCGAAGGCCGACGTCGCGGTGTTCGAGGCCGGCGACCAGGGCGGCACCTACAACGGCAACCCGCTGATGACGGCGGCCGGCTATTCGGTGATCTCGCAACTCGTTGCGCCCGGCTTCCTCGAAGGCGTGCGTGCGCGCGGCGAATACCTGAAGCGCAAGCTGCTCGAGCTGTCGGAGGAGCGCGGCTTCGAGGGCGAACGCGGCGAAGGCATGCTGCGCGCGCTGCTGCTCGGCAAGGACATCGGCCCGCAGATCGTCGAGAAGGCACGCGACATGCAGCCCGACGGCCTGCTGCTGAACGCCGCGCGTCCGAACCTGCTGCGCTTCATGCCGGCGCTGAACGTCACGACCGAAGAAATCGACCAGATGATGGCGATGCTGCGGTCGATTCTCGACACGCTCTAAGGAGACCGCCGCGATGGATGCCGCCGCCGATGTCGTCACCATCCGTCCGTTCGAACGCGCCGACACCGCAGCGGTCCTCGCCGTCTGGCGCGACGCGTTCCCGAACTACAGCGCGGCCGGCGCGCCGCCGCATCGCGATCCGCTGCGATCGATCGAGCTGAAGTTCGCGACGCAGCCGGAGCTGTTCTTCGTCGCGATCTGCGGCGGCCGGCTGGTCGGCACGCTGATGGCGGGCTTCGACGGACATCGCGGCTGGCTCTACTCGTTCGGCGTGGCGAACGACGCGCGACGACTCGGCATCGGCCGCGCGTTGCTCGATCATGCCGAGCGCGCACTCGCCACGCTCGGCTGCCTGAAGATCAATCTCCAGGTGCTGCCGGGCAACGACGATGCATGCCGCTTCTATGCGGCGCTCGGCTATCGCGTCGAGGAGCGCATCACCTTCGGCAAGGCGCTGCCGGCTGCCTGACGGCACCGGCCCGCCGGCGCATGCCGGCGTCAGTGCGTGATCGGCCCGGCGCCCGGCAGCGGGTTGCCGAGCGCGTCGGTCGGCACGGCCTGCTGCTCGAACGCCGCGAAATACGCGGCCCATTGCGACTCGCTCACGCGCACGAACAGCGCGCCGTCCTGCCACACGTCGTTGTGATCGTTGTGGTCGTCGCCGGCGCGATGCAGGTAGTTCGAGCCCGTCGAGCCCTGGTTCATGTGCGTGTCGTGAATCCCGTTGCCTTCCGAATAGGTGCGGCCGAACACGACCACGTCGAGCCCGTGCGACTGCGCCGCGTTCACGAGCCGCAGCAGCGACGGGATCGGCTCCGCGTGCTCGGTGCCGTCCATCACCGCGCTCGCGCGCCAGGTGCCCGTCTCGTTCAGGATGTCGCTGCGCAGATAGTCGAGCGCCGGCAGCGCGCTCTGCCCGGTGAGATCGGTATAGCCTTCGGCCGCCGCCGCGAGCGTCGCCGTGAGCGGATGGTGGAAATCGTAGACGAGCTTGTAGTTCAGCAAGTCGTCCGCATCGTTGGTACCGACGTTGATCGCGACGTCCCAGTCGCCGCCCGGCAATGCGAGCGTCAGGTGGACGTGATACTGGATCTCGCCGCCATGCGGCGAGCCCTTGAGCCGCGCCACCGACGTCACCTTCGCCTTCACGAAACCGTAGTCCAGACTCATGCGTGCTCTCCGTGTCCTGATGGATCGACCATGCTACGCAATCCGCGTGTCGGTTTGCGCAGCGCCGCCTGCCGGCGTTCGCCTGCCCGGCTTGCGCCCTGTCGAGACAATGGAGTCGCATCCGCGCGCACAGTTCGCCGCGCGGTGCACCGCATGAAAAAAGGCTGCCACGGTATCCCGTGACAGCCTTTCGAAAGCACCCGGCGACGCGCCGGCATGCGCCGGCGCCTCGCCGCGGCGGTCATTCGCCCAGATACGCGGCGCGCACCTTCGGGTCGTCGAGCATCTGCTTCGCGTCGCCTTCCATCGTCACCGTGCCGGAATCCATCACGTAGCCACGGTCGGCGGCCTGCAGCGCGAGGCGTGCGTTCTGCTCGACCAGCAGCACCGTGATCCCTTCCTTCGAGATCTCGCGCACCACTTCGAAGATCTTCTCGACCATGATCGGCGACAGACCCATCGACGGCTCGTCGAGCAGCAGCAGCTTCGGCTTCGACAGGATCGCGCGCGACATCGCGAGCATCTGCTGCTCGCCGCCCGACAGCGTGCCGGCGAGCTGCGTCGCACGCTCCTTCAGACGCGGGAAGAAGCCGAACATGCGGTCGACGTCCTTCTTGATCTGGTCCTTGTCGTTGCGCAGATAGGCGCCCATCTGCATGTTCTCGATGATCGACATCCGCGCGAAGATCCCGCGGCCTTCCGGCACCATCGCGAGGCCGCGCTTGAGTAGCTCGTGCGGCGGAATGCCCTTGATCGACTTGCCCTCGTACTCGATGTCGCCCGCCGAGTACGGCTTCAGGCCGGTGATCGCCTTCATCGTCGTGGTCTTGCCTGCGCCGTTCGCGCCGATCAGCGTCACGAGCTCGCCCTGGCGAACTTCCATGTCAACGCCCTTGACGGCCTGGATGCCGCCGTAGTTGACCTGCAAGCCCTTGATTTTCAACATTGCCGCTGCCATCAGTGCACCCCTGCGCCGAGATATGCCTCAATCACCTTCGGATCCTTCTGCACGTCCTGCGGCAGACCCTCGGCGATCACCTTGCCGTAATCGAGCACCGTCATCCGGTTGCACAGACCCATCACGAGCTTCACGTCGTGCTCGATCAGCAGGATCGTGCGGCCGTCCGAGCGGATCTTGTCGAGCAGGCGCGTGAGTTCGACCTTCTCGGTCGCGTTCATCCCGGCCGCCGGCTCGTCGAGCGCGAGCAGCTTCGGATCGGTCGCGAGCGCACGGGCGATCTCGAGACGGCGCTGGTGGCCGTACGACAGGTTGCGCGACGTGTAGTCCGCGTACTGCAGCACGCCCACGTAATCGAGCAGCTCGATCGCGCGCTCCTTGATCTCGCGCTCTTCCTGGCGCTCGGCCGGCGTCTGGAACACTGCGCCGAGCAGGCCGTGCTTGGTGCGCACGTGGCGGCCCACCATCACGTTCTCGAGCGCCGTCATCCCGCCGAACAGGCGAATGTTCTGGAACGTACGGGCGATGCCGGCCTTCGCGACCTGGTGCACGGCCGTCGGCGTGTAGTTCTGGCCGTCCAGCTTGAAGTCGCCGGAGTCCGGCGTGTAGAGGCCGGTGATCACGTTGAAGAACGTGGTCTTGCCGGCGCCGTTCGGGCCGATCAGCCCGTAGATCTCGCCTTCCCTGATCTGGAGGCCGACGTCGGACAGCGCCTGCAGGCCGCCGAAGCGCTTGTTCACGCCCTGGACGGACAATCGGATTTGCTTGTCGCTCATGTGTGATATCCCCTTGTCCGTTGGTTAAGCGCGCACCGGCTTCTTGCTGTTGCGCTTCGCCAGTTTCGCGATCTTGTCCTCATGCTTCGGCGCCGGCCACAGGCCTTCGGAGCGATACAGCATGATGACGACCATCGCGAGGCCGTACAGCGCCTGACGGATCACTTCGGTGTCGACGATGTCGTGGCCGAACAGCGCGTGCTGCAGCGGGCTCATCGTCGAACGCAGGAATTCCGGGAAGATCGCGAGCAACACCGCGCCGAGGATCACGCCGGGGATGTGGCCCATGCCGCCGAGCACGACGCATGCGAGCACGACGATCGATTCCCAGAACGTGAACGACTCGGGCGACACGAAGCCCTGGAACGCGCCGAACATCGCGCCCGACAGGCCGCCGAACGATGCGCCCATCGCGAACGCGAGCAGCTTCACGTTACGGGTGTTGATGCCCATCGCCTTCGCCGCGATTTCGTCTTCGCGGATCGCCGCCCATGCACGGCCGATACGCGAGTGCTGCAGACGCGTACAGACCCAGATCACCAGCAGCGAGCACAGCACGAACAGGTAGTAATACATGTAGACCGACGGCAGCTGGAAGCCGAAGAGCGAGTGCGTCTGCGACAGGTTGAAGCCGCCGATGTGCACCGGATCGATACCCGTGATCCCCTTCGGGCCGTTCGTGATGTTCACCGGACGGTCGAGGTTGTTCATGAAGATCCGGACGATTTCACCGAAGCCGAGCGTCACGATGGCCAGGTAGTCGCCGCGCAGGCGCAGCGTCGGCGCACCGAGCAGGATCCCGAAGGTCGCCGCCAGCGCCATCGCGATCGGCACGATGATCAGGAACGGGATGTGCAGCCCGTTCGGCGCGAGCGCCGCGATCCACTCGAACTGCGAGGTCAGGTGCGGCGAGCTCAGCAGCGCGGCCGTGTAGGCGCCCACCGCGTAGAACGCGATGTAGCCCAGGTCGAGCAGGCCGGCGAAGCCGACCACGACGTTCAGGCCCAGCGCGAGCATCACGTACAGCATCGCGAAGTCGAGCACGCGGACCCAGTAGTTGCCGCCTGCCGAGCCGATGATGATCGGCGCGGCGATCACGAAGGCCGCGGTCAGGATGCCGATGAGGACGGTCTTCGTCGTGTTGCGCTCTTCGACGAGCGACGTCGACGATTCGATCGGTTGAATGGATGTCATGTTGTTTGCTCCCCTTCCGTTACGCGCGGTCCGCGACACGTTCGCCCAGCAGGCCCGACGGACGGAACACCAGCACGATGATCAGCACCACGAACGCGAACACGTCCTGGTAGTTACTGCCGAACACGCCGCCCGTGAGGTTGCCGATGTAGCCCGCACCCAGCTGCTCGATCAGACCGAGCACCACGCCGCCGACCATCGCGCCGCCGAGGTTGCCGATCCCGCCGAGCACCGCCGCGGTGAACGCCTTCATGCCGGGGATGAAGCCCATGTAGAAGTGCACGTTGCCGTATTCGGACGCGATCATCACGCCGGCCAGCGCGGCGAGCGCGGAGCCGATCATGAACGTCGCCGAGATCACGAAGTTCGGGTTCACGCCCATCAGGCTCGCGGTGTTGGGGCTTTCGGCGATCGCACGCATCGCGCGACCGAGCTTGGTCTTGTGCACCAGCAGCAGCAGGCCGGCCATCACGATGAACGCCACCGCGATGATCACGATTTCGGTCACCGAGATCACGGCGCCCGGCGTCGTGTCGGTTGCCTTGATCACGTTGATCGGATCGGTCGGCAGCAATTGCGGGAACGGCAGCGGGTTACGCGACCAGATGATCATCGCGGCCGTCTGCAGCAGGATCGACACGCCGATTGCGGTGATCAGCGGTGCGAGACGCGGCGCGCGGCGCAGCGGCCGGTATGCGACGCGCTCGATCGTGTAGCCCACGCACGCGCAGACGACCGCCGCGATACCCAGGCCGATCGTCAGCGTCGCGACGTTGCCGAGTTGGGGGAAGTGATTCTGCAGCACGGTGATCGCCGACAGGGCGACCATTGCGCCGATCATCAGCACGTCGCCGTGCGCGAAGTTGATGATGCCGAGAATGCCGTACACCATCGTGTAACCCAACGCGATGATGGCGTACACACTGCCGAGCACCAGCCCGTTGAGGATCTGTTGGATGAAAATATCCATTTAAAGCTCCTTGGCCCATGCTGCCGGATGACGTTGCGCCCCGCGGGTAAGCGAGGAATCGCGCCTTCTCGGCGACACTGCGGGTACTAGTCGATACCGGTAAGGGTGGATCGTCCCGGCGCGCACCGCCCGGCCTGTACGGCCGGGCTTGCCGCCGGAGCGGATACAAAAACGGCACCGCACTGTTTCGGTGCCATCATGAGTCCTGTCGCTAAATCGTCACGACGTCGAGGACGGTGTACTTGGCCTCCTTGAAGTCGTAGGGCAGCGTGCCGACACGCCCGGCGTCCGGCTGTCCGGAATCCGTGCCTTTTTCCGTCCGGGCCGCGGCGAACGCCGTGTCCGGGCCGATCAGGTTCCGCGCCGCGTCGCCCGCGGGCTCGACCACCTTGGCGACGCACGCGCCGATGTCGCCAAGGGTTTGTACTCCGATGCCGAACGGCGCCGCCTGCGCTGCAAGCGCGCCGTCCGCTGCCCGCGCGGCGCCGGAACCGGCTGCGCGAAGAACGCGCCCGACTTTCGTCCGGCACGCGTCGGAATTCATGGACCGAAACAGGCCGCCGGCCACGACGCGATGCGTCGTGCCGACACGCTGCCAGGTCGAATCGATATGAAAGGAGAGCGGTGCCATCTGCACGTCGCCTGCGTTGCCGCGGATCTTGCCGCGAATCTGGCCGCAAAGCGCACGCGCCGGCGGTGTGTCGCGTGCCGCCGTCGTCGCCTCGCGGTTGCCCGCGCGGGCTGCGGCAATCACCGTGCCCGTTGCGCTGCCGCGCGCGGCGCACCGTGCCGAATGCATGCCGTGCTTCGGGCGCTGCGCGTTGAATGCGTCGCTCGCCAAACCTGCCCCGTTATCCGTGTCACTGTCCGATTGCGCGATGCGGCACACGGCCCGCCGCGCATGACCGGTGATGGCAACGCGCACGTCGTTGGCTGCCGGAACCGCATATGCCACTACTGCCCTGCCATCGCTCTTTTTGCTGCCCCGGCCGAGCATTGCAACCGGTGCGGCGACGGACATGGCGTACACCAACTTCACATGCATTGAATAGGTCTCCCGCGCCTTGCCAAAACCCGATTTCAAAGCCATTCCGGCCTGAAAACGGGCGCATTGTAACTCCATTTACAAGACGCCAATAATCCTGATGCGATGGGGTTTTCCTGCATTGCAACCAATTTTGAGAGGGGCTTAATCGCGCGGATAGCAACCCGGTTGCACCAATGGTGTGAATAATGGTTGCGCCTGCATTTTCGCGGTGCAAAAAAAAGCGCGCCGGGAGGCGCGCTTCGGGTATTGCGAAAGCGGAGCGGACAATCAGGCGGCGGGCGGCAGATTCAGCCCGCGCGGCAGCGGAAACGCCACGTTTTCCTCGATGCCTTCGAGTGCGCGGACATTGCGCACGCCGAGTTCGCGCAGCCGGGCGATCACGGCCTGCGCGAGCACTTCCGGCGCCGATGCGCCGGCCGTCACGCCGATGCGGCGCTTGCCGGCGACCCACGCCGGATCGATCTGCTCGGGCGCGTCGACCATGTACGCGGCCACGCCGCGCTTCTCCGCGACTTCGCGCAGGCGGCTGGAATTCGAACTGTTCGGGCTGCCGACCACGATCACGACGTCGCACTGCGGCGCCATGAACTTCACCGCGTCCTGACGGTTCTGCGTCGCATAGCAGATGTCCTGCTTCTTCGGCTCGCGGATCTTCGGGTACTTCGCCTTCAGCGCGCCGATGATTTCGGCTGCGTCGTCAACGGACAGCGTCGTTTGCGTGACGAGTGCGATGCGCTCCGGATCGGCGAGTTCGAGCTTCTGGACGTCCTCGACGCTTTCGACCAGATGCATGCCGCGCTCGACCTGCCCCATCGTGCCTTCGACTTCCGGGTGGCCCTTGTGGCCGATCATCACGATGTCGACGCCGTCCTGGCGCATCTTCGCGACTTCGACGTGCACTTTCGTGACGAGCGGGCAGGTCGCGTCGTAAATGCGCAGTCCGCGCACGTCGGCCTCGTCGCGCACGGCTTTCGACACGCCATGCGCACTGAAGATCACCGTGTTGCCGGCCGGCACTTCCTCGAGCTCTTCGACGAAGATCGCGCCCTTCTTCCTCAGATCCTCGACCACGTACTTGTTGTGGACGATTTCGTGACGCACGTAGATCGGTGCACCGTGCATCGCGATCGCGCGCTCGACGATCTCAATCGCGCGGTCGACACCGGCGCAGAAGCCGCGCGGCTGTGCCAGCAGGATTTCGGCATCGGCTGCGACGGTCTGCCCGGGCAGCGTATCGGTGTTGCTCATGGTTACAGAATTCCGATGATTTTCACTTCGAACGTGAGCGCTTGGCCCGCGAGCGGATGATTGAAATCGAACAGGGCCGAGGTTTCGCTGACTTCCTTCAGCACACCTGCATAGCGGCCGCCGTCCGGCGCGTTGAATTCGATCAGGTCGCCCGGCGTGAAGTCTTCGCCGACCATGCCGTTCTCACGCAGCGTCGACAGCGTCACGCGCTGCAGCATCTCGGGATTGCGGGGACCGAACCCTTGCTCCGGCGTTAGCTGAAAAGTCGAATGGTCGCCGACCCGCAGCCCGAGCAGAATCTGTTCCAGCGACGGCGCCAGTTGTCCAGCGCCGAGCAGCAGCGTGGCTGGCTTGTCGGAAAAGGTGTTGACGATGTCGGCGCCGTCGGCCAGCGCAAGCCGGTAATGCAGCGTGACATGGGAACCGGGCTTCACTTCGGATAGATCGATGAGGCTCATGAATGACTCGTGTTCGTCGGCGCCCGAACGGGCCGCAAGGCCCGGCGCAAAGTCAATATTGTAAGTCACCTTCGCGCGCAAGGCTGAAAGTGCGACGACGTCGCGCCCGTGCCCGCCGCCATTGGAGTTTCGAACATGCCTTCATCCTGCGTCGCCGCCCCGGCGACGGAATGTCGCGACCTCGCGGACCCCGCGCCCGCTCCGGCCCACCGGGTCGCCATCGAGTGGCCGCGCAAGCGGCGCGCGCGGAACTGGAAGCCGCACCTGCCGCGCGAGCGGCTGCTCGAACGCGGGCCGGCGGCGCTGACCGACGCGGAACTGGTCGCGCTGCTGCTCGGCACCGGCGGCGGCGGCCGCGACGTGTTCGACAGCGCGCGCGCCCTGCTCGCCCGGTTCGGCGACTCGCTGCGCGACATGCTCGATGCGCAGCCCGGCGTATTCACCACGCATCCCGGCATCGGCGACGCGCGCGCCGCGGTGCTGATCGCCGTGACCGAGATCACGCGGCGCGCGCTGGTCGAGAAGGCGCGCAGGCGGATGCCGATCGACTCGCCCGGCGCGGTGGAGGACTATCTGCGGCTCAGGATCGGCATGCGCCCGTACGAAGTGTTCGTCACGCTGTATCTGGATGCGCGGCACGGCCTCATCGAGGTCGAGGAAAGCGCGCGCGGCTCGCTCACGCGGATGGCCGTCTATCCGCGCGAAATCGTGCGGCGCGCGCTGATGCTCAATGCCGCGTCGCTGATCATCGCGCACAATCATCCGTCGGGCGCCGTGCAGCCGAGCGCGGAAGACCGTCGGCTCACGCGCGTGCTGCACGAGGCGCTCGCGCTCGTCGACGCGAAGCTGCTCGATCACGTCGTGGTCGGCACGGCCGATACATTTTCCTTCGCACGCGCCGGTTGGCTGTAGACTGTGGCCCGGCGAACCGTTTGCGGGTCGCCGCGACGGCAACGCGAAATTAGGTTTGATTTTTCTGAACTTTTTCTGCTAGAATCGCCGTCTGTCTTTTTTCCAACCAGTTCTAGCCATCGAAGGGCCTTGTCTGTAAGGGCTTCGGCGTTCTGAGTGCAGCCATGGATCACGTGGCGGTGCGATGAGAACCTTCACCGGCGATCGAACCCCGAATTTAGCGTATTAGGAGTGCTCTCATGGCACGCGTATGCCAAGTAACTGGGAAAGCGCCGATGAGCGGCAACAACGTTTCCCACGCCAACAACAAGACGAAGCGCCGCTTCCTGCCGAACCTGCAAAACCGCCGGTTCTGGGTAGAGAGCGAAAACCGCTGGGTGCGCCTGCGCGTTTCGAACGCCGGCCTGCGCCTGATCGACAAGAACGGCATCGATTCCGTGCTCGCTGACCTGCGCGCACGCGGCGAAGCCTAAGCCCAAGGAGCACAATCATGGCAAAAGGCGCACGCGACAAGATCAAGCTCGAGTCGACCGCTGGTACGGGTCATTTCTACACGACCACGAAGAACAAGCGCAACATGCCGGAAAAGATGGCGATCAAGAAGTTCGATCCCGTCGTCCGCAAGCATGTGGAATACAAAGAAACCAAGATCAAGTAATCTCCTGGTTTCTGCAGCCTGACGGCGACCGAAAAGCCCCGCACATGCGGGGCTTTTCGTTTTGCGCGCACGTTTCCGCACGCACATGCAAGCCCGACGCGGTATGCTCTCCCCTTTCCGTCGCGACGGCCGACGGAGCGCACGAGACCTGAAGCGTAAAGATGGAGATAGCATGAAATTCGATGTGGCGATCGTCGGCAGCGGCCTGGCAGGGCTGTCGGTCGCGCTGAATCTGGCCAGCACGCGGCGCGTCGCGCTGATCGCGAAACGATCGATGATGGAAGGCGCCAGCGACTACGCACAAGGCGGCATCGCCGCCGTGCTCGACTCGGCGGACAGCATCGAGAATCATGTCGACGACACGCTCGTCGCCGGCGGCGGGCTATGCGACGAAGGCGCGACGCGCTACATCGTCGAGCACGGCCGAGAAGCGATCGAATGGCTGATCTCCCACGGCGTGCCGTTCACGAAGGACGACGCGGCCGAACTCGGCTTCCACCTCACGCGCGAAGGCGGCCATAGCCACCGCCGGATCATCCACGCGGCCGACGCGACCGGCCATGCGGTGCTCGCGACGCTGTCCGAGCGCGCACGCCAGCATCCGAACATCACGTTCTTCGAGAACCACCACGCGATCGACCTGATCACGTCGGACCGGCTCGGCCTGCCCGGCCGGCGCTGTCACGGGTTGTACGCGCTCGACGTCGACAACGACCGCACGATCACCATCGAGGCGCCGCACACGGTGCTCGCCACCGGTGGCGCCGGCAAGGTCTATCTGTACACGACCAATCCCGACACCGCGACCGGCGACGGTATCGCGATGGCGTGGCGCGCAGGCTGCCGCGTGTCGAACATGGAGTTCATCCAGTTCCATCCGACCTGCCTGTTCCATCCGTATGCGAAGTCGTTCCTGATTTCGGAAGCCGTGCGCGGCGAAGGCGGCCTGCTGAAACTGCCCGACGGCACGCGCTTCATGCCCGCGCACGATCCGCGCGCCGAGCTGGCGCCGCGCGACATCGTCGCGCGCGCGATCGACTTCGAAATCAAGAAGCGCGGCATCGACTGCGTGTATCTCGACATCAGCCATCAGCCGGAGGCGTTCCTGCGCGAGCACTTCCCGACGATCTACGCGCGCTGCCTCGAATTCGGCATCGACATCGCGAAGCAGCCGATTCCGGTCGTGCCGGCCGCTCACTACACGTGCGGCGGCGTCGTCACCGACCTCGCCGGACGCACCGACCTCACCGGCCTGTATGCGGTCGGCGAAACGTCGTACACCGGGCTGCACGGCGCCAACCGGCTCGCGAGCAACTCGCTGCTCGAATGTCTCGTGATCGGCCGCGCGGCCGCCGAGGCGATCGAGGCGGCGGGCTTCGACACCCAGACGCCGGCCGAGCTGCCCGCATGGGACGAAAGCCGCGTGTCGGATGCGGACGAGGAAGTCGTCGTCGCGCACAACTGGGACGAACTGCGCCGCCTGATGTGGAATTACGTCGGCATCGTGCGCACCGACAAGCGCCTGGAACGCGCGAAGCACCGGCTGTCGCTGCTGCGCGACGAGATCCAGGAGTATTACGCGAACTTCCGCGTGACGCGCGATCTGCTCGAACTGCGCAATCTCGTCGATGTCGCGACGCTGATCGTGAAGAGCGCGTATTCGCGCCGCGAAAGCCGCGGGCTGCACTTCAGCCGCGACTGGCCGCACACGCTGCCGAAGGCGCTGCCGAGCGTGCTCACGCCGCGCTCGCGCCGCTGAGCGGCTACGCAGGTCGCAAAAAAAAGCCGCCGGCGTGCAAGCGCCGGCGGCCTTTTCATATCGGACGACAGGTCGGGCTCAGTCGACGATGCGCATCGAATAGTCCGTTGCGCGCACGTCCTTCGTCAGCGCGCCGATCGAGATGCGGTCCACGCCCGTCTCCGCGAACGTGCGCACCGTATCGAAATTGACGCCGCCCGACACTTCGAGCACCGCCTTGCCGGCCGCGACGCGCACGGCCTCGCGCATCATGTCGAGCGTGAAATTGTCGAGCAGCACCGACTGCGCGCCATGGGCGAGCGCCGTGTCGAGCTGCGCGAGCGTCTCGACCTCGATCTGCACCGGCACGCCGGCGTTCAGCGCGAACGCGGCGTCGAGCGCCTCGCCCACTCCGCCGGCCGCCGCGATGTGGTTTTCCTTGATCAGAATCCCGTCGTACAGCGCGAGCCGCTGGTTCTCGCCGCCGCCGACGCGCACCGCGTACTTCTGCGCGAGCCGCAGGCCCGGCAGCGTCTTGCGCGTATCGAGGATCTTCGCGCGCGTGCCTTCGACACGATCGACGTAACGGCGCGTCGCCGTCGCGACGCCCGACAGCAACTGCAGGAAGTTCAAGCCGTTGCGCTCGGCGGTGAGCAGCGCACGCGCCGGCCCGTCGAGCTCGCAGACGGTCGAGTCGGCCGTCATCCGGTCGCCTTCCCGATAGCGCCACTGCACGACGATCGACGGATCGATGCGCGCGATCACGGCCTCGAACCACGGCACGCCGCACAGTACCGCTTCCTCGCGGACGATGATGCGCGCGCGCCGCCGCTCGTCGGCCGGCACGAGGCGTCCGGTCTGGTCGCAGGCGCCGACGTCTTCGGCAATCGCGTCGGCGACGTTGCGCGCGATCGCTTCGTCGAATGCCGCGCCGTATTGCACACGGACGCTGTCGAACAGCGGGGATACCGCGTCGCTCATGCCGCCCCCACGTTCGCGAACAGTTGCTGATCGCGCTGCAGATCGCCGCTCGCCTGCACGCGCTTCTTGTGGGCCGCTGCGAAATCGAGCATCCGGTCGATCGGCACGCGCGCACGCGCGGCGATCACCGGATCGACGAAGATCTCGTTGTGGCCGCGCTCGAGCACGTCGGCGAGGTTCGCGAGGCCGTTCATGGCCATCCACGGGCAATGCGCGCAGCTCTTGCAGGTTGCGCTGTTGCCTGCCGTCGGCGCGGCGATGAAGGTCTTGCCCGGTGCGGCGAGCTGCATCTTGTGCAGGATGCCGAGATCGGTCGCGACGATGAAGTGCGTCGCGTCGAGCTTCACCGCGGCGTCGATCAACTGCGTCGTCGAACCGACGACGTCCGCCTGCGCGACGACGTTTTCCGGCGACTCGGGGTGCACGAGCACCTTCGCGTCCGGGTATTCGGCGCGCAGCAAGTCGAGCTCGATGCCCTTGAATTCGTCGTGCACGAGGCACGAGCCTTGCCACAGCAGCATGTCCGCGCCGGTCTTCTTCTGGATATAGCTGCCGAGATGGCGATCCGGCGCCCAGATGATCTTTTCGCCGCGTGCGTGCAGGTCGGCGACGATCTCGAGGCCGATCGACGACGTGACCATCCAGTCCGCGCGCGCTTTCACGGCGGCGCTGGTGTTCGCATAGACGACGACGGTGCGATCGGGATGGGCGTCGCAGAACGCCGAGAATTCGTCGGCCGGGCAGCCGAGGTCGAGCGAGCAGGTGGCGTCGAGATCGGGCATCAGCACGCGCTTGCCGGGGCTGAGGATCTTCGCGGTTTCGCCCATGAAGCGCACGCCGGCGACGACGAGCGTTTGTGCGTCGTGGTCGCGGCCGAAGCGGGCCATTTCGAGCGAATCGGCGACGCATCCGCCGGTTTCGTCGGCCAGTTCCTGCAGTTCGGCGTCCACGTAATAGTGGGCGACCAGCACGGCCTTTTCGCGTGCGAGCAGCGTCTTGATGCGTGCCTTGAGAGCGGCGCGCTCTTCGGCGGACGGTGCATCGGGCACTTTGGCCCATGCTTGCCCGACGCTACAGACGGTCCCGGCCGAGACCGGTCGGTCGTACTCGACGGCTTTGATCGTCGATTCCATCTCCATATCTCCTGTCGACCCACGTTAGCGCTTTAGCGCTTACGTGGGTCCCATGCTTCGCGGTCGACCCACGTTGGCGCTTCAGCGCTTACGAAGGCCCCATGCTTTGCGGTCGGCCCACCTTGGCGCTTCAGCGCCTACGTGAACTCCACACTTCCCGGTCGCCCGAAGTTTCAACCCTATTCCGCCGCCTTCATCCGACCTGGACAAAACGTCGGCCCAAAAGAAAAAACCCCGCCAGCGCGGGGTTTGTGACGTCCTAAGATTCTAATCGATTTCGAATCAGGCGTAGCGACGCAGGCGCGTCGCAAATTCCTGCAGCGACTTGATGCCGCTTTGTTCCGCGCGATGGCACCAATCCTGCAATTGCGCGAGCAGCTGTTCGCGCGATGCGGTCGAGCGATCCCAGATCGCAGCCAGATCCTGGCGCAACTGGTAGTACGTATGCAACTTCTGGCTGTTCGCGAAAATCTCCGGGAGCAGCTTCTTCTGCGGCTCGTCGAGACCGTCGGCATCCTTGTGGAACCACTTGCGCGCGCCGCGCATCAGCTGGTACTTGTCACGCGAACCGAGCTCCTTCAGATGCGCAAGCTCCTGACGGTACGCACGCTTGACGGCCTTGCCGTAGCGCGCCATCACTTCGTAGCGGTTCGACAGCACGGCCTGCAGCGTTTCCTGATCGAGCACCGTCTTCGGCTTGTTCAGGCGCGGCGTCGGCGCGATCTTCTTCACCTTCGCGAGGCCGAATGCCGACATGATGCGGATGTACATCCAGCCGATGTCGAACTCGTACCACTTGTTCGACAGCTTCGCCGACGTCGCGAACGTGTGGTGGTTGTTGTGCAGCTCTTCGCCACCGATCACGATGCCCCACGGGAACAGGTTCGTGCTCGCATCGGCCGAGTTGAAGTTGCGGTAGCCCCAGAAGTGGCCGAAACCGTTCACGACACCGGCGGCCCAGAACGGGATCCAGACCATCTGCACGGCCCACACGGTCAGACCGAGCACGCCGAACAGCGCGACGTCGATCACCATCATCAGGCTCACGCCGAGGATCGGATACTTCGAGTACACGTTGCGCTCGATCCAGTCGTTCGGCGTGCCGTGACTGAACTTGCGCATCGTCTCCTCGTTCTTCGCTTCGGCGCGATACAGCTCGGCGCCTTCGAGGAACACCTTCCAGATGCCGCGCGTCTGCGGGCTGTGCGGGTCTTCCTCGGTTTCGCACTTCGCGTGATGCTTGCGGTGGATCGCGGCCCACTGACCCGTCAGCATGCCGGTCGTCATCCACAGCCATACGCGGAAGAAGTGGCTGGCGATCGGATGCAGCTCCAGCGCGCGGTGCGCCTGGCAGCGGTGCAGATACACCGTCACGCCGATGATCGTCACGTGCGTGACGGCCAGCGCGAACAGCGCGACCTGCCACCACGAAAAGCGCAGAAGCCCGTGGGAAAGAAAATCGAGCAGGGAATTCAACAAGGCAGTTACCTGTGGTGAGAGCGATGCCGGCCAAGCCGACGTCAGAAAAATGAAAGCATACCGCGTGTAGACCGGAATTTTACTTCAACCGTTCCAAGTCTTTGTAAAAAATGAATATTTTCTTGTCATGACGCAACGACGATAGTCCACCTCCGGACCGGCGACGGCCAACGATCCGATTGTGGCCGCCGCTGCATCAGACTCGCAGCGGCCCGCCCCGCTACGCCGCCGACGCATGCCCGGCCGGGGCGCTGGCATCGGCCGAAACCGGCGAGCCTTCCGCCACCACGCCGGTCGCGCCAAAACCAAAACCTTCCGGCAGCCCGACCACGCGCACTTCCCGCTGCGGAAACGGGATCGAGATGCCGTGCTCGGTGAACAGCCGCCAGATGTTGCGATTCACGGCCGAACGCACGCCCGACGTGCCCTTCGCCGAATCCTCGATCCAGAAACCCAGCTCGAGGTCGATCCCGTCCGCCCCGAAGCCGACCAGATACGGCGTCGGCGCCGGTTCGTCGAGCACGCGCGGCACGCCCTGCGCAGCCTCTGCCAGCAAGGCGAGTGCCTGCTCGACGTCGCTCGTGTAGGCGACCTGTACCGCGAGCTTCGCGTAGCCGCGCGTCAGGTACGACGACTGGTTCTGCACGACGTCCGTGATCAGTTTTTCGTTCGGAATCAGCGTCTCGTTGCCGTCCAGCCCGCGCACGACCGTATAACGCGTGCGGATCTGCGTGACGACGCCTTGCAGGCCGCCGACGCTGATCGCATCGCCGAGCCGCAGCGAACGATCGAGCAGGATGATGAAGCCCGATACGTAGTTGCTGGCGATCTTCTGCAAGCCGAAGCCGAGGCCGACGCCGAGCGCGCCGCCGAACACGCCGAGCACGGTCACGTCGATGCCGACCAGCGACAGGCCGATCAGGACCGCCGCGAACACCAGCAGCGCGCGGCCGACCCGCGACATCACGACCTTCAGGTTCGCGTCGAGCGTGGTCGCGCGCGCAAGACGCTCCTCCAGCACCGAGCCGAGCCACATCGCGACCATCAGCGTCACGCAGACCCACAGCGCGCCGGAGATCACCGACAGCAGCGTCAGATGCGCGTTCGCGACGCGAAACTGCACGCTGTCGAGCCAGCCGAGCACGTCGCGCTGGATGCCGAGCACGGTCAGCACCATCGCGACCCAAACGACGCTCGACACGATCTTCTCGACGATCGACAGCCACGCATGCGTGTGTCCGTCGCGCGCGAACACGCGCCGCGCGAAGAAGAACAGCACGTAGATCAAGCCGATGCCGAACAGCGGCACCAGCGCGAGCGACAGCAGCGACGTCGACATGAACGGCTCGAAACCGAGCTCCGCAATGCCGACGAACACCCCGCCGAACAGCGGAAACAGCGCACGCTGCAGGCTCTGCGCGCCCGCGCCGGGTGCGCGGCCGGCCGCCCGGCGGCGCGCGTCGATGCGCGCATGCGCGAAGCGCGCGGCGAGCCACGCGAAGCACAGCGCGCCGACGAGGATCGCCGCCTGCCAGATCATCACCGGCTGGTGGAAATCGCGAATCACCGACGCCAGCCGGTGCGACAGCAGACGGCTCTGCAGACTCTCCATCATGCCGGCCCGCCGTCGTTACTGCGCACGCCGCTCGAGCACCGCGGCGAAGAAGCCGTCGGTCGCGTGGCGATGCGGCCACAGCGACAGGTAGTCGCCGGTATCGAGCTCGATGCGCTGGTCGGCCAGCACCTTCTGCGCGGGCACGAGCACGAAGTCGGGGTGATCGGCCAGGAACTGCTCGACGATCGCCTCGTTCTCGGCGTCCAGCACGCTGCAGGTCGCGTACACGAGCCGGCCGCCCTTCTTCACGAGCCGCGCGGCGCTCGCGAGGATCGACGCCTGCTTCGGCGCGAGCTCGTCGATCGACGTGCGCGTCTGGCGCCACTTCAGGTCGGGATTGCGGCGCAGCGTGCCGAGCCCGCTGCACGGCGCGTCGACCAGCACGCGGTCGATCTTGCCGGCGAGCCGCTTGATCTTCGCATCGTGCTCGCTGTCGATCAACACCGGGTTCACGTTCGACAGCCCGCTGCGCGCGAGGCGCGGCTTGAGCTTCGCGAGACGCTTTTCCGACACGTCGAACGCGTACAGGCGCCCGGTCGAACGCATCATCGCGCCGAGCGCGAGCGTCTTGCCGCCGGCGCCCGCGCAGAAATCGACGACCATCTCGCCGCGACGCGGCGCGACCAGCGAGCACAGCAGCTGGCTGCCCTCGTCCTGCACTTCGATCTGGCCTTCCTCGAACAGCTTCAGGCGCGTGAGCGCCGGCTTGCCGACCACGCGCACGCCGTTCGGCGCGAACGGCGTCGCGCCCGCCTCGATACCGTTCGCGCGCAGCGCGTCGATCACCTGGTCGCGCGTCGCCTTCTGCACGTTGGCGCGCAGGTCGAGCGGCGCCGGGTAGTTCAGCGCGGCGGCGAGCTGCGCGAGCTCGTCGGCATCGAAACGCGCCGACAGCGCCTGGTAGATCCAGTCCGGCAGGTTCGTGCGCACGCGCACCGGCAGGCTCGCCGGGTCGATCTTCGACACGTGCTCGAGCCACGCGGCCTCGTTGTCCGACACGAACGGCTTCAGCGCGTTGCGGCCGAGCGTCTGCATCAGGCCCAGCAGCGTCAGGCGCCGCGCGGGGCTGCCCGTGCCGCTTTCGGCGAGGTGCGAAAACTCCATCTTGCGGCGCAGCACCGCGAACACCGCCTCGGCGATCACGCCGCGCTCGGCATGGCCGAGCTTCGGGTGCGCGCGGAAGAACCGGCTCGTGGTCGCGTCGGCCGGGCCGGCGAACTTGAGCACCTCCGCCAGCAAGGTCTCGGTCTGGCCAATCAGAAATCCGTGCAGCTTCATACGCCCTCGCTCGTTTCGGTATGCGGTTGATCCGCGAAAATCCAGCGCGCCTCTTGCGGCGCCACCACTGCCCGGCCGTTCTCGAGGCGCAGGCTGCCTTCGACGAACCAGCGCACCGCACGCGGATACAGCACGTGCTCGACCGCCAGCACGCGCTGCGCGAGCGCCGCGGCGTCGTCGCCGGCCAGCACGGGCACCGCGCCCTGCGCGACGATCGCGCCGCTGTCGAGTTCGGGGCTGACGAAATGCACGGTCACGCCGTGCAGCGCGACGCCGGCGTCCAGCGCCTGCTGATGCGTGTGCACGCCCTTGAAGCTCGGCAGGAGCGACGGATGGATGTTCAGCAGCCGACCCTCATATCGTCTGACGAAATCGGGGGTGAGAATGCGCATGAAGCCGGCCAGCACGACGAGATCGGGCGCGAAGCGGTCGATTTCGGCGGCGAGCGCCGCGTCGAAGCTGTCGCGGCCGTCGAAGGCGCGATGGTCGACCACCGCGGTCGCCACGCCGTGCGACGCGGCAAAAGCCAGGCCGGCCGCGTCGGGCCGGTTGGCGATCACGGCGGCGACCTGGGCCGGCCAGCGTTCCTGCGCGCACGCGCGGACGATGGCCTCCATGTTGCTGCCGCGACCGGAAATCAGGATCACGAGTTTTTTCATCCGCGAATTTTACCATTCGCCCCCGCGTTTCCTGCCTTCTCGGCCGCCAGGCCGCCCGAACGTTTATAATCTTCTGCTTTGCGGCATTCCACCGCTCATTCCCCGACGCTGCATCCGCTATCGTGAAAGTCTTCCGCGGCCTGCCCAACGCCGAGAGCCGCGCGCCCTGCGCGCTGACGATCGGCAACTTCGACGGTGTCCATCGCGGCCACCAGGCCTTGCTCGCGCGCGTGCGCGCGGCAGCGGACGCGCGTGGGCTGCCCGTGTGCGTGATGACCTTCGAGCCGCATCCGCGCGAGTTCTTCAACCCGGCCGGCGCGCCGCCGCGCATCGCGATGCTGCGCGACAAGCTCGAGGCGCTGCGCGAGCACGGCGTCGATCGCGTCGTCGTCGAGCACTTCAACCACACGTTCGCGAGCCAGTCGCCGCAGGCGTTCGTCGAACGCACGCTGGTCGGCGGCCTGCACACGCGCTGGATGATGGTCGGCGACGATTTCTGCTACGGCGCGAAGCGCGCGGGCACCTTCGACACGCTGAAGGCCGCCGGCGAGCTGCACGGCTTCGAGGTCGAGCAGATGGACACGGTGGCCGGCAGCGACGGCACGCGCATTTCGAGCTCCGGCGTGCGCGCGGCGCTCGCCGCCGGCGATCTCGACGCGGCCGCGCAGGCGCTCGGCCACGGCTACGCGATCAGCGGCCACGTCGCGCACGGGCTGAAGCTCGGCCGCGACCTCGGCTTCCCGACGCTGAACCTGCCGATCGCGCACAAGCGGCCGGCGCTCGCCGGCATCTTCGTCGTGCAGGTGCACGGCCTCGGGCCGGCGCCGCTGCCGGGCGTCGCGAGCCTCGGCGTGCGCCCGACCGTCGACGATTCCGGCCGCGTGCTGCTCGAAGTCCACCTGCTCGACTGGCATGGCGACGCGTACGGCAAGCTGATCCGCGTCGAATTCCTGAAGAAGCTGCGCGACGAGGCCAAATACGACGATCTCGAGGCGCTGTCGCGCGCGATCGCGCTCGACGTCGCGAACGCGCGCGCGTATTTCGTGGAGCGCGCACGCGCACCGGGCAGCCGCGCGACCGGCTTCTCGACGTCGGCGACCGACCGAATTAGCTGATCCGGACGGCGGCGCCGCGCGCCGCACCCTCGCGCCGCCGAACCGCGCGCATCCCCGATTCACGACGCTCGAGCGTCCCCCGATTTAGATAGCGATCCCACCATGAGCAACAAGAAAGCCGATTCGAAACCGCAGGCCAAGTATCCGGTCAACCTGCTCGACACGCCGTTCCCGATGCGCGGCGATCTGCCCAAGCGCGAGCCGCAGTGGGTGAAGGAGTGGGAAGAGCGCGGCATCTACGAGAAAATCCGCGCGGCCAGCAAGGGCCGGCCGAAGTTCATCCTGCACGACGGCCCGCCGTATGCGAACGGCGACATCCACCTCGGTCACGCGGTCAACAAGATCCTGAAGGACATCGTCGTGAAGTCGCGCAACATGGCCGGCTTCGACGCGCCGTACGTGCCCGGCTGGGATTGCCACGGGATGCCGATCGAGATCCAGATCGAAAAGCAGTTCGGCAAGTCGCTGCCGGCCGCCGAAGTGATGAGCAAGGCGCGCGCGTACGCGACCGAGCAGATCGAGAAGCAGAAGGTCGGCTTCAAGCGCCTCGGCGTGCTCGGCGACTGGGCCAATCCGTACAAGACGATGAACTTCGTGAACGAGGCGGAAGAGATCCGCGCGCTCGGCAAGATCATCGAGAAGGGCTACGTGTACCGCGGGCTCAAGCCGGTGAACTGGTGCTTCGACTGCGGCTCGGCGCTCGCCGAGGCGGAAGTCGAGTACAAGGACCGCACCGACCCGACGATCGACGTGATGTTCGCGTTCGCGGAGCCGGAAAAGACCGCACAGGCGTTCGGCCTGCCGGCGCTGCCGCGCGCCGACGGCGGCATCGTGATCTGGACCACCACGCCGTGGACGATCCCGGCGAACCAGGCGCTGAACCTCCATCCCGAGATCGTCTATGCGCTGGTCGACACCGAGCGCGGGCTGCTGATCATCGCCGAGGAGCGCGTCGAAGCCTGCATGGCCGACTTCAAGCTGACCGGCCGCATCGTCGCGACCGCGCCGGGCGTGAAGCTCGCGAACCTGCGCTTCCACCATCCGCTCGCCTCGGCCCACCCCGGCTACAAGCGCACCGCGCCCGTCTACCTCGGCGACTACGTGACGACCGACACCGGTACCGGCGTGGTCCATTCGTCGCCCGCGTACGGCATCGAAGACTTCGTCTCGTGCAAGTCGCACGGGATGACCGACTCCGACATCATCAACCCGGTGATGGGCGACGGCCGCTACATCGAATCGCTGCCGCTGTTCGGCGGCCTGTCGATCTGGGATGCAAACCCGAAGGTCGTCGAGGCGCTGCGCGCGGCCGGCTCGCTGCTGCGCAGCGAGAAGTACACGCACAGCTACATGCACTGCTGGCGCCACAAGACGCCGATCATCTACCGCGCGACGTCGCAGTGGTTCGCCGGCATGGACGTGACGCCGCACGCCGGCGGCAAGACGCTGCGCGAAACGGCGCTCGAAGGCATCGACGCGACCGCGTTCTACCCGTCGTGGGGCAAGCAGCGGCTGTTCAGCATGATCGCGAACCGTCCCGACTGGACGCTGTCGCGCCAGCGCCAATGGGGCGTGCCGATGGCGTTCTTCGTGCACAAGGAAACCGGCGAGCTGCATCCGCGCACGCTCGAGCTGCTCGAGGAAGTCGCGAAGCGCGTCGAGCAGTCGGGCATCGAGGCGTGGCAGTCGCTCGACCCGCGCGAGCTGATCGGCGACGACGCGAACCTCTACGAGAAGAACCGCGACACGCTCGACGTGTGGTTCGACTCGGGCACGACGCACTGGCACGTGCTGCGCGGGTCGCACAAGGATCAGCTGCAGTTCCCGGCCGACCTCTACCTCGAAGGCTCGGACCAGCATCGCGGCTGGTTCCACTCGTCGCTGCTGACCGCGGCGATGATCGACGGCCGCGCGCCGTACAAGGGGCTGCTCACGCACGGCTTCACGGTCGACGGCGAAGGCCGCAAGATGAGCAAGTCGCTCGGCAACGGCATCGATCCGCATGAAGTCGCGAACCGCCTCGGCGCGGAAATCATCCGGCTGTGGATCGCGTCGACCGACTATTCGGGCGAACTGGCGATCTCCGAAGAGATCCTCAAGCGCGTGACGGAAGGCTACCGCCGCATCCGCAACACGCTGCGCTTCCTGCTCGCGAACCTGTCGGACTTCGATTTCGCGCAGCACGCGGTGCCGGTCGACGAATGGCTCGAGATCGACCGTTATGCGGTCGCGTTCTCCGCGCAACTGCAGACGGATCTGCTCGGCCACTACGAGAAATACGAGTTCCATCCGGTCGTCGCGAAGCTGCAGACGTACTGCTCGGAAGATCTCGGCGGCTTCTACCTCGACGTGCTGAAGGACCGGCTGTACACGAGCGCGGCCGATTCGCGCGCGCGCCGCTCCGCGCAGACGGCGCTCTACCATCTGACGCAGGGGCTGCTGCGCGTGCTCGCGCCGTTCCTGTCGTTCACCGCGGAAGAGGCATGGAAGGTGTTCCAGCCGGCGAGCGACACCGTGTTCACGGAGACGTACTACGCGTATCCGGAAGTCGCCGGCGCGGCCGCGCTGATCGAGAAGTGGGCGCTGCTGCGCGACGTGCGCGGCAACGTGACGAAGGCGCTCGAGGAAGCCCGCACCGCCAATCGCATCGGCTCATCGCTGCAGGCCGAAGTGGCCGTGCACGCGAGCGGCGCGCGCTACGACGCGCTCACGAGCCTCGGCGACGATCTGAGGTTCGTGCTGATCACGTCGGCGGCAAGCGTCGTGAAGGTCGACGACGAAGCGCACGAAAGCGTCGACGTCGCGGCGTCGAAGTACCAGAAGTGCGAACGCTGCTGGCACTACCGTGAAGACGTGGGCGCGCACGCCGAGCATCCGACGCTGTGCGGCCGCTGCTTCTCGAACCTGTTTGAAAACGGCGAAATCCGGAGCGCTGCGTAACCATGGCGAAAACCCTGTCGAAACCGGCCAGCGGCGCGCTCGCGCCCTGGCTCGGCATTTCGCTGATCGTGATCCTGTTCGACCAGCTGTCGAAGATCGCGATCCTGAAAACGTTCGCGTACGGCGCGCAGCATGCGCTGATGTCGTTCTTCAATCTCGTGCTGGTGTACAACCGCGGCGCCGCGTTCGGCTTCCTGTCGACCGCGAGCGGCTGGCAGCGCTGGGCGTTCACCGCGCTCGGCATCGGCGCGACGCTGGTGATCTGCTACCTGTTGCGCCGGCACGGCCAGCAGCGGCTGTTCAGCCTGTCGCTCGCGCTGATCCTCGGCGGCGCGCTCGGCAACGTGATCGACCGGCTGCTGTACGGCCACGTGATCGACTTTCTCGATTTCCATCTCGGCGGCTGGCATTTCCCGGCGTTCAACCTCGCCGATTCCGCGATCACGGTCGGCGCGGTGCTGCTGATCTACGACGAACTGCGTCGCGTGCGCGGCACGCGCTGAGCGCGCATACTCCGTGTCGACGGCCGGCTTCACGCCGGCCGTTCCGTTTGATCCTTGGAGACCCGAGTTGGCACACGCAGAACTCGCAGGAAAACACCTCGTCCTCGGCCTCACGGGCGGCATCGCCTGCTACAAGATCGCCGAGCTCACACGGCTGCTGACGAAGGCCGGCGCGACCGTCCAGGTCGTGATGACCGAAGCCGCCGCGCAGTTCATCACGCCCATCACGATGCAGGCGCTGTCCGGCCGGCCCGTCTACACGAGCCAGTGGGACGCCCGCGTCGACAACAACATGGCGCACATCGACCTGTCGCGCGAAGCCGATGCGATCGTGATCGCGCCGGCCTCCACCGACTTCCTCGCGAAGCTCGCACACGGGTTCGCCGACGACCTGCTGTCGACGCTGTGCGTCGCGCGCGACTGCCCGCTGCTCGTCGTGCCGGCGATGAACCGGCAGATGTGGCAGAACCCGGCCACCCAGCGCAATGCGGCGCAGCTGCGGGCCGACGGCGTGTCGGTGCTCGGCCCCGATTCGGGCGCGCAGGCGTGCGGCGAGGTCGGCGACGGCCGCATGCTCGAGCCCGAGGCGATCTACGAAGCGATCGTCGCGCACTTTGCGCCGAAGCTGCTCGCGCACCGCCGCGTGCTGATCACGGCCGGCCCGACGTTCGAGCCGCTCGATCCGGTGCGCGGCCTCACGAACCGCTCGAGCGGCAAGATGGGCTTCGCGCTCGCGCGCGCCGCGCAGCAGGCCGGCGCGGACGTGCATCTGGTGGCCGGGCCGGTCGCGCTCGACACGCCGTGGGGCGTGTACCGGCAGGACGTGCAGACCGCGCAGCAGATGTACGACGCGGTCATGCACGCGGTATCGGACGCGGACATCTTCATCGCGGTGGCCGCGGTCGCCGACTGGCGCGTCGAGCAGCCGGCCGAGCACAAGATGAAGAAGACCGCCGATCGCAAGATGCCGGCGCTCACGTTCGTCGAGAACCCCGACATCCTCGCGTCGGTCGCCGCGCTGCCCGATCCGCCGTACTGCGTCGGCTTCGCGGCCGAAAGCGGCGACCTCGACGTGCACGGCGACGAAAAGCGCAAGCGCAAGAACGTGCCGCTGCTGATCGGCAACCTCGGCCCGCTGACGTTCGGCCGCGACGACAACGAAGTGGTGCTGTTCGAGGCGGCCGGCCTCACGCCGCTGCCGCGCGCGCCGAAGGACGAACTCGCCCACGTGCTCGTCGCCGAAATCGCGCGGCGCCTGCCCGACAACCGACTGATCTGATCTCCCGCGCGGCGGCTCGCGCCGCCGCGCCCTACCCGAACGACTCGACCACCGCATGAAACTCGATCTGAAGATTCTCGACGCGCGCATGCGCGACTACCTGCCCGCCTATGCGACTACCGGCAGCGCAGGCCTCGACCTGCGCGCGTGCCTCGACGCGCCCGTCACGCTGCAACCGGGCGAAACCACGCTGGTGCCGACCGGCCTCGCGATCCATCTGGCGGACCCCGGCTATGCGGCGCTGATCCTGCCGCGCTCGGGCCTCGGTCACAAGCACGGGATCGTGCTCGGCAACCTCGTCGGCCTGATCGATTCCGACTACCAGGGCCAACTGATGGTGTCGACGTGGAACCGCGGCCAGAGCGAGTTCGTGCTGAACCCGTTCGAACGGCTCGCGCAACTGGTGATCGTGCCGGTCGTGCAGGCGCAGTTCAACATCGTCGACGACTTCGCGCAAAGCGAGCGCGGCGAAGGCGGCTTCGGCAGCACCGGCCGGCACTGAGCCGCGCCGCATCGAAAAGGGGCCGCGCGGCCCCTTTTGCTTTTCCGGGTGCCGCTCAGCGGCCGGCCGTTTGCGCGATGCGCACGGGTGTCCGCTCGCGGCGCCGCGCCTGCGCGATGCTCGCGTAGATCACCATCGCGACCAGCACGCCGAGCAATACGGCAGACGAGCCGACCGTGCCGAGTGCCAGGCCGCCCTTGGCGGCCGGTTTCGTGAGCCAGTCCCCGAGCGTCGCGCCGAACGGACGCGTGAGCACGAACGCCGCCCAGAACAACAGCACGCCGGAGACGCGGGTGAGATAGCGCGCGAGCACGATCGCCGCGAGCAGGCTGCCGATCAGCAATGCGCCGCCGCCGAAACCGAGGCCCGAACTGTCCGCGAGAAAGTCGCCGAGCGCGGTGCCGAGCGTGTTCGAGAACAGGATCGCCACCCAGTACAGCAGCTCGACGCGACGCGTGCGGATCAGGTCCACCGAAAGCGATTCGCCGCTGAGCCGCCACACCGCGAAAGTCGCCAGCAGGATCGCGACGAGAATCGACGAGCCGGCTGCGTAGCCGAGGCCGAGCGTGCGGTCCATGAAGTCGGACATCGTCGTGCCGGCCGTGCTGGTGGCGACGATCACGGCCCAGTAGAGCGCCGGGCGATAGTGCGTGGCCCGCAGCTGCGCGCCGAGCGTCACGAGAAAGAAACCGAGCAGCAGCAGCGAGCTTGCCGCGTAGCCGACGTCGAGGGTCATCGACAGCAGGTCGCCGCCCGTTTCGCCGAGCGTCGTCGCGCAGATCTTCATGATCCAGAACGCGAGCGTGATTTCAGGAAGCTTCTTCATCCGAACCCCTTTGCGAATGGCGATGGGCCGCCAGGCGGCCCTGAATCGCGAACGGGTTCGACTGTACGCGCCGCCGGCTTAACGCAAGCTTAGCGGCTCGCCGGCGCGCCCGGCCGCGTGCCACCACGCATCACCGCGCGTGCCGATGCCGGTAATGCAGCGCGTACGCGAGCGTCAGTAGCACGACGAACACGACGCCGACCACCATCGTCATCCGGAATGCGTGCGTGAACGCGGTCGTGAGCAGGATCGCGCCTACGAGCGCCGCACCGAGCAGGCTGCCGAACGGATGCGCCCACATGCGGAACGCGAGCGCCGGGCCGCTGTAGCGCGCACGAAAGCGCAGGTGCGTGACGAAGATCATCAGCCACGTGAACAGCGCGCCGAACATCGCGATCGCCATCATCACGGTGAATGCGGTGCCGGGCGACAGCGCGACCAGCACGGCCGCGACCGCGACGCCGCTGGTCGAGATCCACAGCGCCGCACGCGGCACACCGTTGTCGCCCACCCGCCCGAACACCGCCGGCGCGAGCCGCGCGCGCGACAGGCTGAACATCATCCGCGTCGTCACGTAGAGCTGGCTGTTCATCGCCGACAGCGCCGCGATCAACAGCACGAAGTTGATCACGCCGGCCGCGTACGGCACGTGCGTCGCGGCCATCACCTTCACGAACGGGCTTTCGTCGGTGCCGGCCTGCGTCCACGGCACGATCGCGAGCATCAGCGCCAGCGTCAGCAGATAGAACAGCACGAGCCGGAATACCGTCGAGCGGAACGCGCGCGTGACCGCATGCTGCGGATCGCGCGCCTCGCCGGCCGCGATCGCGACCGCCTCGATGCTCATGTAGCTGAAGATCGCGACGATCACCGCGACCCAGGTGCCCCACGGCCCTTTCGGCATGAAGCCGCCGTGGCCGGTGTAGTTCGCCAAGCCGATGCCGGACGCCGGCGGCGCCGACCACACCAGATAGGCGCCGAGCACGATGAACACGATGATCGCCGCGATCTTCAGCAGCGAGAACGCGTATTCGACCGACCCGTACAACGTGACGCTCGCCAAGTTCACGGCGATCAGCAGCGCGGAGAAGCCGATCACCCAGTACCAGCCGGGCACGGCGGGAAACCAGTACTTCATGAATACGGCGATCGCGCTGATCTCGGTGCCGATCGCGAACACCACGGCGAACCAGTACGCGTAGCGCACCAGAAAGCCCGCGAGCGGGCCGACGTAGTGCTCCGCATAGGCGCCGAACGAGCCGGCCGTCGGATGCGCGACCGTCATTTCGGCGAGCGCGCCCATCAGCAGCAGCGCGATCAGCGCGCCGATCGCATACGAAACCAGCACGCTCGGGCCTGCGAGTCCGATCGCGAACCCGCTGCCGAGGAACAGCCCCGTGCCGATCGCGCCGCCGATCGCGATCATCGCCATCTGCCCCGATGTGAGCGCGTGGCGCAACCCTTGTTCACGCGCGACGATGTTGTCGAACGATCGTTGTTGTTGTGTCACTGCGTTACCACTCCCCTGCACCGCCGTGGCGCCGCTGGCGCCGGATAAAACGAAACGGCGCGGAGAACTTCCCGCGCCGTTCGCATGAACCGCCAATTATCGCTTACTCGACTTCGACCGTCTCTTCGTTCGGCTTGTGCGGCGGATTCGCCAGCTTGTCGAACGACAACTGCACCTTGTCGTTCTCGTCGACGTCGACCGTCACGTGGCCGCCCGCGACCAGCTTGCCGAACAGCAGCTCGTCCGCGAGCGCACGACGGATCGTGTCCTGGATCAGCCGCTGCATCGGCCGCGCGCCCATCAGCGGGTCGAACCCGTGCTTGGCCAGATGCTTGCGCAGCGCGTCGGTGAACAGCGCATCGACCTTCTTCTCGTGCAGTTGCTCCTCGAGCTGGATCAGGAACTTGTCGACCACGCGCATGATGATTTCCTCATCGAGCGAGCGGAAGCTGATGATCGCGTCCAGACGGTTGCGGAACTCCGGCGTGAACAGACGCTTGATGTCGTTCATCTCGTCGCCCGTCTCGCGCCGCGTCGTGAAGCCGATGGTCGCCTTCTGCATCGACTCGGCGCCCGCGTTCGTCGTCATGATGATGATGACGTTGCGGAAATCCGCCTTGCGGCCGTTGTTGTCCGTCAGCGTGCCGTGGTCCATCACCTGCAGCAGCACGTTGAAGATGTCCGGATGCGCCTTCTCGATTTCGTCGAGCAGCAGCACGCAATGCGGCTTCTTCGTGACGGCTTCGGTCAGCAGCCCGCCCTGGTCGAACCCGACGTAGCCCGGCGGCGCGCCGATCAGACGGCTCACCGCATGACGCTCCATGTATTCCGACATGTCGAAGCGGATCAGCTCGATGCCGAGCGTGAACGCGAGCTGGCGCGCCACTTCGGTCTTGCCGACGCCGGTCGGGCCGGAGAACAGGAATGCGCCGATCGGCTTGTCCATCTTGCCGAGGCCCGCGCGTGCCATCTTGATCGACGCCGCGAGCGCGTCGATCGCCGGATCCTGGCCGAACACGACGCTCTTCAGGTCGCGATCGAGCGTCTGCAGCTTGCTGCGGTCGTCCTGCGACACGCTCTGGGCCGGCACGCGCGCGATCTTCGAGATGATTTCCTCGATCTCGCTCTTGCCGATCGTCTTCTTCTGCTTCGACTTCGGCAGGATGCGTTGCGCGGCGCCCGCTTCGTCGATCACGTCGATCGCCTTGTCGGGCAGATGGCGGTCGGTGATGAAGCGCGCCGACAGTTCGGCCGCGGCCGACAGCGCACCCGACGAATACTTGACGCCGTGATGCTCCTCGAAGCGCGACTTCAGCCCGCGCAGGATCGCGACCGTCTGCTCGACGGTCGGCTCCGACACGTCGACCTTCTGGAAGCGCCGCGACAGCGCCGCATCCTTCTCGAAGATGCCGCGATATTCGGTGAAGGTGGTCGCGCCGATGCACTTGAGCGTGCCCGACGACAGCGCGGGCTTCAGCAGGTTCGATGCGTCGAGCGTGCCGCCCGACGCGGCGCCCGCGCCGATCAGCGTGTGGATCTCGTCGATGAACAGGATCGCGTGCGGACGCTCCTTGAGCTCCTTGAGCACCGTCTTCAGACGCTGTTCGAAGTCGCCCCGATACTTGGTGCCCGCGAGCAGCGCGCCCATGTCGAGCGAATACACCTGCGCGTTCGCGAGAATGTCCGGCACCTCGCCGCGCGTGATGCGATAGGCGAGCCCTTCGGCGATCGCCGTCTTGCCGACGCCGGCTTCGCCGACGAGCAGCGGATTGTTCTTGCGGCGACGGCACAGCACCTGCACCACACGCTCGACCTCCGGCTCGCGGCCGATCAGCGGATCGATGCGGCCGTCCTTCGCCATCTGGTTCAGGTTCTGCGTGAACTGGGCGAGCGGGGTTTCCTTCTGCGCGTTCGCGTCTTCGCTTTCCGCATTGCCGTCGGTCGACTTCGCGGCTTCGCCGCCGTTCGTCTTCGCGATGCCGTGCGAAATGAAGTTCACCACGTCGAGACGCGTCACGCCCTGCTGCTGCAGGTAATAGACGGCATGCGAATCCTTCTCGCCGAAGATCGCGACCAGCACGTTCGCGCCGGTGACCTCCTTCTTGCCGTTCGACGTCGACTGGACGTGCATGATCGCGCGCTGGATCACGCGCTGGAAACCGAGCGTCGGCTGGGTATCGACATCGTCGGTGCCCGGCACGGTCGGCGTGTTGTCGTGGATGAAATTGCGCAGGTTCTGACGCAAGTCCTCGATATTGGCCGCACACGCGCGCAACACCTCGGCTGCCGTCGGATTATCCAGCAGGGCCAGCAACAGGTGCTCTACCGTAATGAATTCATGGCGCGCCTGACGTGCTTCCATGAACGCCATGTGCAGGCTGACTTCCAATTCCTGGGCAATCATGCTTCCTCCATCACGCACTGCAGCGGATGCCCGGCCTGCCGCGCATGGGTAACGACTTGCTCAACCTTGGTCGACGCGATGTCCCGCGTATAGACCCCACATACCCCTCGCCCTTCGCGATGGACCTTCAGCATGATCTGCGTGGCCGTCTCGCGATCCTTCTTGAAATACTCCTGGACGACCATGACGACGAACTCCATTGGCGTGAAGTCGTCGTTGAGCAGCACCACCTTGTACATCGAAGGCGGCTTGAGCTTCTGCTGCTTGCGTTCCAGGACGGTGCTGTCCTGCTTGTCCGGGATAATCGCCATACACCCATTCTAAACAACTCGGACAGGCCCGCAATCCTGCCATTACCCGACCGACAGGCCGGCGCCCTTCGTGGTTCCCGACGACGCGCGATCGTCTTCGTGCCATACGAAAGCCGGCTGCGGTGCCGGCTTTCACGCGTGGCGCGGAACACGAACCGTCAGGAGGAAACCGCACCGGACCGTCGCATCCGCATCCAGTATCCCACAACAAGCCGGGACGACTCGATCGCGTGTCACTCGAGCCTGGTATATGAACCGATTATGCGACTTTTCAAGTGCGCGCGCTCGGCGGCATGCTGCGAAGCAAAGCCGGAAAAACCCTGAAAATGGGTTCTTTACAACGTCCCTCCAAACGTCTAAAAATTCCGCTTGACACTCAAATAAAGAGCGCCAACAATCAAGCTGGCACCTTTTTTCATTCGCCGGCTGGCGAAATGAAAAGGGCCGAAGGTGAGCTTGTGAGGGGGGAACGGCTGTATTTACGGTCGTTTAGCTTTTCGAGCGTGCTCGTGGTAAGTAGCAGCGACTGTGTGACAGGGGAAGTAGGAAATGGCAACTGGTATCGTTAAGTGGTTCAACGACGCGAAGGGCTTCGGTTTCATCACTCCCGACGAGGGCGGTGAAGATCTGTTTGCGCACTTCTCGGCCATCAACATGCAGGGCTTCAAGACCCTGAAGGAAGGCCAGAAGGTAAGCTTCGAGGTCGTTCAAGGGCCGAAGGGCAAGCAAGCGTCGAACATCCAGGCCGCGTAAGGGCACCGGATATCGGACGAAGAAACCCGGCATTGCGCCGGGTTTCTTTTTTTCAGGCCGGCCAATCGTTAATTCGATTGGCCGGCCTTTTCGTTCAATCCCAATAATTGAACGCGCATTGTCCACGCGTACACGCAAATCGAATGCGTTCATACGCGTGAAACAAAATGATTCACCGTTACACGACTTTCAGCGTGCCCATCATGCCCAGGTCCTCGTGCTCCAGAATATGGCAGTGAAACATGCGCTCGCCGGGCATGTCCTGCTTCACCAGTAGCGTGACGGTTTCGCCGCTGCGCACGTTCACCGTATCGCGCCAGGCACGGAACGGCTCGGCCGTGCGCGTGCCGCCGGATGCACGTTCGGTCACCTGAAACTGCGTGCCGTGCAAGTGGAACGGATGATCCATGTCGGTGGTGTTGCGGATCGTCCAGCGCTCGAGTTCGCCGCGCCGGCTCGTCAGCGTCGCCCGGTGCGGCGCGTAGGTCGCGCCGTTGATCATGAAGCGCATCCCGGCCGGCCGGCCGTGCGCCGGGCCGCTCATCATCGCGTTCATGTCCATCGCCTCGCCGAGCGCGACGTCCTTGTCCGCCACCGGCTCGCCCGGCGCGGGCACGGCGCGCAACGTGGCCGGCAGCGCCCGCGCGGCGGCCGGCGCGAACGTGACGTCGGCCAGCGGCAGCGCCGGATCGGGCGGCAGGCTGCCGCGGCCGCCGTCGTGCGACATCGCCATCTTGCGGCGATCGTATTCGGCCGCCTGCAGCACGGCGCGTGACGCGCGATCGCCGGCCCGCACCAGCAGTTCCGCGCGCTCGCCCGGAGCCAGCAGCAGCGACGTCACGCGACGCGGCGTTTCGAACAGCCCGCCGTCGGTGCCGACATGCTCGAATGCGCGTCCGTCGTCGAACGCGACGCACACGTAGCGCGCGCTGCAGGCGTTCCAGACCCGCCAGCGCTCGTCGCCCGCGACGTCGATGCGCGGCCGGCGCGCGCCGTTGACCAGCGCGAACTGGCCTTCGCGGCCGTTCATCCAGTCCATCATGTCGTTCGGCGGAATCGAGCCGTCGCTCGCGAGCTTCAGATCCGACACGAACAGGTGGCGCTCGGGCCAGCCGGCGAGCGGATCGTCGGCCGCACGCACGATGAACGGACCGGCCAGCCCGCGAAACGCCTGCTCGGCCGTCATCATGTGCGGATGCGGGTGATACCAGTACGTGCCCGCACTGCCCTTCGGCAGCGTGAAGCGATAGACCCGCGACGCGCCCGGCGCGACCGGATCCGACGGGTTGCCGTCCTGCTCGGGCGGCACCGGCAGGCCGTGCCAGTGGATCGTCGACGGCTGCGGCAGCTTGTTCACAAAGCGGATTTCGACGGTGTCGCCCTCGTGCACGTCGATCAGCGGGCCGACCACCGGCCCGGCAGTGCCCGCGCCGAATTGCCAGAAGGTCGTCGGATGCGCGTGTTGCAACATCGGACGCGCGACCGGCTGCGCGACCAGCGTCGCGCGGAACGTGCCGGCTTCGCCGCTTTCGTTCGCGAGCGTGCGCAGCGGTGCGAGCGGCGCGCCGGCCGGCAGCGCGTCGACGGCCGCGAGCGCGGCCGGTGCAGGCTTCGCGTGCTGCGCGTGATCCGCCATCCCCGCCATGCCGGGCATGTCGTCCATCGGTTCCATGCCGGCCATGCCCGCATGAGCGGCCTGCTGCGCCCACGCGCTGCGTGCAAACAGCGATGCGGCTGCGACACCGATCGCGTACGACAGGAAGGTTCTCCGTATCATCAATCGTTCCTCGTTATGGGTACTGTATCGCGCGGCCGCCGCGACACCGGTGCCGCCGGTGCGTAATGGACCCGCCGCGACGAGAAACCGGATGGCCGCGCCATGATAACCGCAGCCTCGGGCGACGGCGCAGCGCGGGCCGCCAAGGGCCTGCCCGCGTCAATACGCCGCAGCGCTCGGGGGCTCGCATGACTCGCCTGCCTCGAGCGGCGCCTGCGCGCGATTCCCGACGCCCCGACGCGCTCCAGACCCCGCTCCAACGAGCCCGGCCACACCACACGCTATGCGCAATCGACACAGCGTTCGCCGGTTGTATCTACCGGCCTAACCCGCGCGACAGGCGCGCCCTGTCGAAAATCCGCCAATTTTTCACGATGCGGAACAACGCCTTGCGTTATAAAAATTCGTGGTGCAGGGCACAAATTCGCTGTTTCGCGATGCCAAAAATCGTTCCGCAATACAAAACACACGACGTAAGCCAATGTTTATAAAGCGATATTTTTCTCTCGAAAAAGCGCTCTACGCGCACCATCGGACGCGGCCGCAGACGTAGACTTTGTTCCATGCACTGACGCTTCGCCGCGACGTTCGACACGGCACCCGATACGGACCACCGGCCGGGCCACCGTCGGACCAACCGGCAGACGTCACAACAGAATCGCTTGCAATCAGATAGGGAGAACGGAAATGAAGGGATTTCGCTTTGGTTCGGCGCTCGGGTCGTTCTATATCCTGCCCGGCAACGGCGGCTGGGAAGCCAGCTTCGGCAACGCTCGGCTCGGCGCGTTCTCGTGCCCCGAAGTCGCAGCAGACCACATCTCCCGCGGCGACTGCGAGCAGCTGTCCGACCTCGACACGGCCACGCTCGAAGTGCCGCACGAAATCGCCGAATGGGAAATCGTTCACGTCTGAATGAACGCCCCGCAACGCAAAACGCCCCGGGCGACCGGGGCGTTTTCATGTTCGGCGCGACGGCGAGCCGCGCTGGCTGCTGCCGTCGCCGCGATGCGGCCGCTGTCAGGCGACTGCGTCGACGATCGCGTTCAGCGTCGCGCTCGGACGCATCGCCTGGCTCGTCAGCGCGACGTCCGGACGGTAGTAGCCGCCGATCGCCTGCGCCTTGCCCTGCGCCGCACCGAGTTCTTCCAGAATGCGCGCTTCGTTGTCGGCGAGCGACTTCGCGACGCCTTCGAATTGCGCCTTCAGTGCTGCGTCCTCGGTCTGCTCCGCCAGCGCCTGCGCCCAGTACATGCACAGGTAGAAGTGGCTGCCGCGGTTGTCGATGCCGCCGACCTTGCGCGCGGGCGAGCGGTTTTCATCGAGGAACTTGCCGGTCGCGCGATCGAGCGTCTTCGCGAGCACCAGCGCCTTCGGGTTGTGGTACGCGTTGCCGAGGTGCTCGAGCGACGCAGCCAGCGCGAGGAATTCGCCGAGCGAATCCCAGCGCAGGAAGCCTTCTTCGACGAACTGCTGCACGTGCTTCGGCGCCGAACCGCCCGCACCCGTTTCGAACATGCCGCCACCGGCCATCAGCGGCACGATCGACAGCATCTTCGCGCTGGTGCCGAGTTCCATGATCGGGAACAGGTCGGTCAGGTAGTCGCGCAGCACGTTGCCGGTCACCGAGATCGTGTCCTTGCCCGCACGGATGCGCTCGAGCGAGAAGCGCGTCGCGTCGACCGGCGTCATGATGCGGATATCGAGGCCGTTCGTGTCGTGATCCTTCAGGTAGCGCTCGACCTTCGCGATGATCTGCGCGTCGTGCGCGCGCACCGGGTCGAGCCAGAACACGGCCGGTGCGCCGGTCGCGCGCGCGCGGTTGACCGCGAGCTTGACCCAGTCCTGCACCGGTGCGTCCTTCGTCTGGCACATGCGCCAGATGTCGCCCGACTCGACCGCATGTTCGAGCAGCACGTTGCCGGCTTCGTCGGTGACGCGCACCACGCCGTCGGCCGGGATCAGGAACGTCTTGTCGTGCGAACCGTACTCCTCGGCCGCCTGCGCCATCAGGCCCACGTTCGGCACGCTGCCCATCGTGACCGGGTCGAACGCGCCATGCTGCTTGCAGTCCTCGATCACCGCCTGATAGACGCCCGCGTAGCAGCGGTCCGGAATCACGGCCTTCGCGTCGTGCAGCTGGCCGTCGACGCCCCACATGCCGCCCGAATCGCGGATCATCGCCGGCATCGACGCGTCGACGATCACGTCGCTCGGCACGTGCAGGTTGGTGATGCCCTTGTCCGAGTTGACCATCGCGAGGCGCGGGCGCACCGCGTACTCGGCCTTGATGTCGGCTTCGATCGCTTCGCGCGTATCGGCCGGCAGGTCCTTCAGGCGCGCGTACAGGTCGCCGATCCCGTTGTTCGGGTTGAAGCCGGCCTGCGCGAGCACGTCGGCGTGCTTCGCGAGCACGTCGCCGTAGAACACCGACACGAAGTGGCCGAACATGATCGGGTCCGAGACCTTCATCATGGTCGCCTTCAGGTGCACCGAAAACAGCACGTCCTGCGCCTTCGCGTCGGCGATTTGCGCTTCGATGAAGCTGCGCAGCGCCTTGCGGCTCATCACCGATGCGTCGATGACTTCACCGGCCTTCACGGCCGTCTTTTCCTTCAGCACCTTCTTCACGCCGTCGGTCGTCGTGAGTTCGATCTTGACGCTGCCGGCGTCGGCGATCAGCGCCGACTTCTCGCTGCCGTAGAAATCGCCGTCGGTCATGTGCGCGACGTGCGACTTCGACGTGGGCTTCCATGCGCCCATCTTGTGCGGATGCTTGCGTGCGTAGTTCTTCACCGACAGCGGCGCGCGGCGGTCCGAGTTGCCTTCGCGCAGCACCGGGTTCACCGCGCTGCCCTTGATCTTGTCGTAACGGGCCTTGACCGCCTTTTCCTCGTCGGTCGACGGCTCTTCCGGATAGGCGGGCAGCTTGTAGCCCTGAGCCTGGAGTTCGGCGATCGCCGCCTTCAGCTGCGGCACCGATGCGCTGATGTTCGGCAGCTTGATGATGTTCGCTTCAGGCTTCAGCGTGAGCTGGCCCAGGTCGGCCAGATCGTCGGAACCCTTCTGCTCCGGCGGCAGCACGTCGGCGAATGCCGCGATGATGCGGCCGGCGAGCGAGATGTCGCGCGTTTCGACGGCGACGCCCGACGAGTGCGTGAAGGCCTTGACGATCGGCAGCAGCGAGTAGGTCGCGAGCGCGGGCGCTTCGTCGGTGAGGGTGTAGATGATCTTGGGCGAAGTGGACATGGTCGATGCGTTGCTACGTGAAAATTTGGGGCTGAATAGCGCCGGCGGTAACCGGCGGGGGAGCGACCGGGTGGATCGCGAAAGGAGCGCGCCGGCTAGCCGGGCGGTGGTGTTGCGAGGGCCGTCATGTTCTACCTTGCAGGGCATGCACGCCGCTTCGCGGCGCCGCGGCCCGCATGCCGGACCGTCCTGCCAACAAACCTGCCGTTCGTGAAACGCCCCGGCGCCGGCAGTAGGCGCCGGGGCGGCCGGCATGCGCCGGCCTGCCCGCGAGGGGCGCTTACATGTTCTCGATCAGCACGTCGCCGAAGCCCGAGCACGACACCTGCGTCGCACCTTCCATCAGGCGCGCGAAGTCGTACGTGACGCGCTTCTGCAGGATCGACTTCTCCATCGCGGCGATGATCGTGTCGGCCGCTTCCGTCCAGCCGAGGTGGCGCAGCATCATTTCGGCCGACAGGATCTCGGAACCGGGGTTCACGTAGTCCTTGCCCGCGTACTTCGGCGCCGTGCCGTGGGTCGCCTCGAACATCGCGACCGAGTCCGACAGGTTCGCACCCGGCGCGATCCCGATCCCGCCGACCTGCGCGGCCAGTGCGTCGGAGACGTAGTCGCCGTTCAGGTTCAGCGTGGCGATCACGTCGTATTCGGCCGGACGCAGCAGGATCTGCTGCAGGAACGCGTCGGCGATCGAATCCTTGATGACGATCTCGGCGCCCGTCTTCGGGTTCTTCACGCGCATCCACGGGCCACCGTCGATCAGCTCGCCGCCGAATTCCTTCTGCGCGAGCGCATAACCGGCGTCACGGAACAGGCCTTCCGTGAACTTCATGATGTTGCCCTTGTGCACCAGCGTGACCGACTTGCGATCGTTGTCGATCGCGTACTGGATCGCCTTGCGCACGAGACGCTCGGTGCCTTCGGTCGACACGGGCTTGATGCCGATCCCCGAGGTTTCCGGGAAGCGGATCTTCTTCACGCCCATCTCGTCCTGCAGGAACTTGATGACCTTCTTCGCCTGCTCGGAGCCGGCCGCCCACTCGATGCCCGCGTAGATGTCTTCCGAGTTCTCGCGGAAGATCACCATGTCGATCTTCTGCGGCTCGCGCACCGGCGACGGCACGCCCTTGAAATACTGGATCGGGCGCAGGCACACGTAGAGGTCGAGCTCCTGGCGCAGCGCGACGTTCAGCGAGCGGATGCCGCCGCCGACCGGCGTCGTGAGCGGCCCCTTGATCGAAACGACGTATTCCTTCAGCACCTGCAGCGTTTCGTCGGGCAGCCATACGTCCGGGCCGTACACCTTCGTCGCCTTCTCGCCGGCGAAGATCTCCATCCAGTGGATCTTGCGCTTGCCCTTGTACGTATGCGCGACCGCCGCATCGACGACCTTGATCATCACCGGCGTGATGTCGAAGCCGGTACCGTCGCCTTCGATGTAAGGGATGATCGGCTGATCGGAAACGTTGAGCGAGAAGTCCTTGTTGACGGTGATCTTGTCACCGCCTTCCGGAACCTTGATGTGCTGATACGGCATGATCGACTCCAGTGACGTGGCTGAGCAGGTGATGCTGGTCGAAACTGCGCGCGCGGCGGGTGGCCCTTGCCACCGTCGTGACGGCAACAGCGAGCCGCTATTCTAGCGCCCCAACCGCGGCCGGCGGCACGAAGCGCGACGCTGCGTATCAAGTCTTCCCTTATGTCTTATATAAGACAGAGGACTTGCCGTTCCGTATTATGCATTAAGATTCCGCCATTTGCCATAGACCGCCCGCCGCGCCGCCCGCGCCTTGCGCACGACAGGCTGCGGGCCGCCCCGCCATGACCTTGATCGCCCTCAACAAGCCGTTCGGCACGATTTGCCAGTTTTCCGCGCACGAGACGCGGCCGTCGCTCGGCGACTGGGTAAAAACGCCCGGCGTGTACGCGGCCGGCCGGCTCGACGCCGACAGCGAAGGGCTGCTGCTGCTCACCGACGACGGCGCACTGCAGGCGCGCATCGCCGAGCCGCGCCACAAGCTCGTCAAGCGCTACTGGGCGCAGGTCGACGGCGCGCCGGACGCGGCCGACCTGAAGGCGCTCGCGCGCGGCGTCGATCTCGGCGACTATGTGACGCGCCCGTGCCGCGCCGAATTCATCGAGCCGCCCGCCGCGCTGTGGCCCCGCACGCCGCCGATCCGCTACCGCGCCGCGATCCCGACCACGTGGATCGAACTCGCGATCACGGAAGGAAAGAACCGCCAGGTGCGCCGGATGACGGCCGCGGTCGGCTTCCCGACGTTGCGTCTCGTGCGCGTCGGCATCGGCGCACTGGATATATTCGCGCTCGGCATTGCACCGGGCGAAACAATCGAGCTGCCGCCGCGAGCGCCGTGGGACGGTTTCGCGCGTGCCGACTGAAAGTTCGGTCGGGCCGAAAGCCGATCGTCGATTTTTTCGTCATCTGTTTCGTCAACCGCCCGCGAAGATCGCGCGTTAAACCACGCAGATGCCACCCTGAGCTATCCGGCATTGGCAGCCGAGCCGTTATTTACGCGTTTGCGTCACGAAAGTGACGTTTTCTTCGAATACGATTCGGCGCCCGCAGCGCAATGAGAAATTTCTCGAAGCGTCTGTCAACCGAAAGGTGGATGGCACCGTTAGACGTCATGACTCCTATGCCGGGTCATTTGGTTAATTAACTAAAGCTGAGGAACACAACATGAACAAACTGATCGCCGCTCTGGTCGCTGGCCTCTTCGCAACGGCTGCTTTCGCACAAGCTTCGGCTCCGGAAGCTGCTTCGGCTGCTGCTCCGGCAGCTGCTTCGGCACCGGCAAAGCACGCTGCCAAGAAGCACCACGCAAAGAAGAAGCACCACGCAGCTAAGAAGGCAGCTAGCGAAGCCGAAGCTCCGGCAGCTGCTTCGAACTAAGCAAGCTTGCTGTAATAACGCAGTCAAGAACACGCAGTCTTGCCGTTCTTACGGCGTTGAAAGGCAGATCACCGCGAGGCGATCTGCCTTTTTCCTTTTGTGCCCGCCGCTACGCTTCGCGTACCATGCGGGTCTCGTTTTCCCGATAGGAGCCTTGCTGTGCGACTCTCCCTGCGCTCGTCGCTCGGCCGCCTTGCGCGCGCCGCCGTGTTTCCCGCCGCGCTCGCCGTGCTCGCGCTCGGCATGCAGACCGTCCACGCCCAGGTGCCGCCCGGCGCGAAGCAGCCGAGCGAGTTCCCGCGCGTGAAGCTGCGCGCCGGCATGTACGTGATCGACGCGGCCGTCGCCGCCAACGACGCCGATCGCGAACAGGGGCTGATGTACCGCTCGCAGCTCGCGCCGAACGAAGGCATGCTGTTCGTGTTCAACGAGAACGCCGTGCACTGCTTCTGGATGAAGAACACGCTGATCCCGCTGTCCATCGCGTTCATCCGCGCCGACGGCACGGTCACCGACATCGACGAGATGAAGGCCGAGACGACCGACAACCACTGCCCGCGCAACAACGGCGTCTATGCGCTCGAAATGAGCAAGGGCTGGTTCGCGGCGAAAGGCATCAAGCCGGGCATGAAGCTCGACGGCCTGCCCAAGGCCCCGTAATACATCGGCGGCGGCACCGCCGCGCATCGAACCAGGCCGGTCGCCCGTGGCGCACCGGCTTTTTTTGCGCCGCCCGCCGGCCTTCGCCTTGATTCGGCCGCCGCCGACCGCATCTGCAAAAGCCACGGACAAGCGCTATCCTTTAAATCTCGCTAGTTCCAGTCCGGGCCGCCATATCAGCCGGCCCGCTTACGATCCGAACCACCAGGAGGTTCACGTGCCCCGCAAAACCCCCATCGAGCGCTATCGCAATATCGGGATCAGCGCTCACATCGATGCCGGCAAGACCACCACGACCGAGCGCATCCTGTTTTACACCGGCGTGAGCCACAAGATCGGTGAAGTGCACGACGGCGCGGCCACGATGGACTGGATGGAGCAGGAGCAGGAACGCGGCATCACGATCACGTCGGCCGCCACCACGGCCTTCTGGAAGGGCATGGCCGGCAACTATCCGGAACACCGCATCAACATCATCGACACCCCCGGGCACGTCGACTTCACGATCGAGGTCGAGCGCTCGATGCGCGTGCTCGACGGCGCGTGCATGGTCTACGACTCGGTCGGCGGCGTGCAGCCGCAGTCGGAAACGGTGTGGCGTCAGGCGAACAAGTACAAGGTGCCGCGCATCGCGTTCGTCAACAAGATGGACCGCATCGGCGCGGACTTCTTCCGCGTGCAGAAGCAGATCGGCGAGCGCCTGAAGGGCGTCGCCGTGCCGATCCAGATTCCGATCGGCGCGGAAGATCATTTCCAGGGCGTCGTCGACCTCGTCAAGATGAAGGCGATCGTGTGGGACGACGAAAGCCAGGGCGTGAAATTCACGTACGAGGACATCCCGGCGAATCTCGTCGAGCTCGCGCACGAGTGGCGCGAGAAGATGGTCGAGGCGGCCGCGGAAGCGAGCGAGGAGCTGCTCGAGAAGTACCTGCACGACCATGAATCGCTGACCGAGGACGAGATCAAGGGCGCCTTGCGCAAACGCACGATCGCCAACGAGATCGTGCCGATGCTGTGCGGCAGCGCGTTCAAGAACAAGGGCGTGCAGGCGATGCTCGACGCGGTGATCGACTATCTGCCGTCGCCGGTCGACGTGCCCGCGATCCTCGGCCACGACTTCGCCGATCCGGACAAGCCCGCGGAACGTCATCCGAGCGACGACGAGCCGTTCTCGTCGCTCGCGTTCAAGATCATGACCGACCCGTTCGTCGGCCAGCTGATCTTCTTCCGCGTGTATTCGGGGGTCGTCGAGTCGGGCGACACCGTGCTGAACGCGACCAAGGACAAGAAGGAGCGGCTCGGCCGGATCCTGCAGATGCACGCGAACGAGCGCAAGGAAATCAAGGAAGTGCGCGCGGGCGACATCGCGGCGGCGGTCGGCCTGAAGGAAGCGACCACCGGCGACACGCTGTGCGACCCGGCCAAGCCGATCATCCTCGAGAAGATGGAGTTCCCGGAGCCGGTGATCTCGCAGGCCGTCGAGCCGAAGACGAAGGCCGACCAGGAAAAGATGGGCCTCGCGCTGAACCGTCTCGCGCAGGAAGACCCGTCGTTCCGCGTGCAGACCGACGAGGAATCGGGCCAGACGATCATCTCCGGGATGGGCGAGCTGCACCTCGAAATCCTGGTCGACCGGATGAAGCGCGAATTCGGCGTCGAGGCGACGGTCGGCAAGCCGCAGGTCGCGTATCGCGAAACGGTGCGCACCACGGCGACCGACGTCGAGGGCAAGTTCGTCAAGCAGTCGGGCGGGCGCGGCCAGTACGGCCACGCGGTCATCACGCTCGAACCGAATCCCGGCAAGGGCTACGAGTTCCTCGACGAGATCAAGGGCGGCGTGATTCCGCGCGAATACATCCCGGCCGTCGACAAGGGCATCATCGACACGCTCAAGAGCGGCGTGCTCGCGGGCTACCCGGTCGTCGACGTGAAGGTGCATCTGGTGTTCGGCTCGTACCACGACGTCGACTCGAACGAAAACGCGTTCCGGATGGCCGGCTCGATGGCGTTCAAGGAAGCGATGCGCCGCGCGAAGCCGGTGCTGCTCGAGCCGATGATGGCCGTCGAGGTCGAGACGCCCGAGGACTTCATGGGCAACGTGATGGGCGACCTCTCCAGCCGCCGCGGCATCGTGCAGGGGATGGAGGACATCGCGGGCGGCGGCGGCAAGCTGGTGCGCGCCGAAGTGCCGCTCGCCGAGATGTTCGGCTACTCGACGTCGCTGCGCTCGGCGACGCAGGGCCGCGCGACCTACACGATGGAGTTCAAGCACTACGCGGAAACGCCGGCGAACGTGTCGGAAGCCGTGATCAACGCGAAAACGAAGTAAGCGCGGGGCGGCGCGCGCCGCTGCGCGGCAAGCTGCCATCCGTCCAGCCCGTCCGAATCCGGACGGGCTTTTTTTCGTCCGCGCGCGGGCACGCGTTTTTGACCCGCGAACCCGGCGACTTTTTCGCGTGACACAATCGGCGCTCGATTCGTCCGAAGGAAACGCCGCGATGCCGCCGACCCCTGCCCTGCGCCGCCTGCTGATGCTGTATGCCGGCTTGATCGCCGCCAACGTCGCCGTCTGGGTTTGGGCGCTCGCGGTGCTGCGCGACCATCCGCTGCTGCTCGGCACCGCCGCCGTCGCGTACGGGCTCGGGCTGCGTCATGCGGTGGACGCCGATCACATCGCGGCGATCGACGTCGCGACCCGCAAGCTGATGCACGACGGCCGGCGGCCGGTCACGGTCGGCCTGTTCTTCTCGCTCGGCCATTCGACGATCGTGGTCGCCGCGACGCTCGGCGTCGCGCTGACCGCGTTCGCGCTGCGCGAGCGCTTCGACGCGTTCCGCGAACTCGGCGGCACGCTCGGCACCGCGGTGTCGGCGGCCTTCCTGCTGGTGCTCGCATGCATGAACCTCGCGATCCTGCGCGACGTGTGGCGGCGCTATCGCCGCGCGCCCGGTCACGCGCCCGGTCACGCGCACGGCGGCACGCATACGCATCGCCCGGCCGGCTTCGTCGCGCGGCTGCTGCGCCCGCTGTTCCGGTTCGTGTCGAAGAGCTGGCACATGTATCCGGTCGGCGTGCTGTTCGGACTCGGTTTCGACACCGCAACGGAAATCGCACTGCTCGCGATCGCGGCGGCACACGCGAGTCACGCGCTGCCGGTCTATGCGGTCATGCTGTTCCCCGCACTGTTCGCGGCCGGCATGACGCTGATCGACTCGACCGACAACGTGCTGATGATGCATGCGTACGGATGGGCGATGGACGACCCGCAACGCAAGCTGCTCTACAACGCGAGCATCACGTTGGTGTCGGCGGTCGTGGCACTGGCGGTCGGCGGGATCGAGGCAGCCGGCCTGCTGGCGGACAAGCTGTCGTTGACCGGCCCCGTGCGCGATGGGCTCGATGCGGTCGCTCAGCACTTCGGCGCGCTCGGCTACGGGATCGTCGCGCTGTTCGTCGTCGCCTGGGTCGCGTCGATCCTCTGTCATCGCTGGCCGCGCGCGGCCGACACGACGGCGCGCTGAACGGAGTCGGATTCTTCATCGCGGCAACACAGCGCACACCGGCGACGGTGTTTCCGGCGCTGTCGTGCGGCATATCGGCGCGTAGTCGATCGATGGCGCGAGGCTCGCCATCTGCGTGGTACACGGCGGTCCGTGTGCGCAGAAACGAACGACAACGGCAACCGCGGCAACACCTGCGGCCACCAACCGGCGCACCGCATCCCGCGATCGCTTCAGAGCATTTCGAGCGCGCGCTTGCTGCGCGGCGGACGGAAGTACGCGTCGAGCTGCGCGCGCTCGTCGTCGCTCAGCACGAGATCGAGCGCCGCACGATTGTCGCGCACGTGTTCGATCCGCGACGCCTTCGGAATCGCGATCACCTGCGGCTGCGCGAGCACCCATGCAAGCGCGACGCGCATGACCGACACGCCGCGCTGCCGCGCGATCTCGTCGAGCGGCGAATGCTTCGGCAACCGTCCGTGATCGACCGGGCTGTACGCCATCGCCGGTATCCGGCGCTCGCGCAGCCACGGCAGCAGATCGAATTCCGGACCGCGGCGCGCCAGGTTGTACAGGATCTGGTTGGTCGCGCAGGCGCCGCCGCCCGCGTCGTCGACGAGTTCGGCCATGTCCGACGTGTCGAAATTGCTGACGCCCCAATGGCGGATCTTGCCGGCGCGCCGCAGCGCTTCGAAGCCGTCGACCGTCTCGTCGAGCGGCACCGAGCCGCGCCAGTGCAGCAGGTACAGGTCGATGCGATCGGTGTGCAAGCGCTTCAGGCTCGCGTCGCACGCAGCGACGACGCCGCGCCGGCTCGCATGATGCGGATACACCTTGCTGACGATGAAGACATCGTCGCGCAGGCCGGCGAGCGCGTCGCCGACCAATTCCTCGGTCGCACCGTCGCCATACATCTCCGCGGTGTCGATCAGCGTCATCCCGAGCGCGATGCCCTCGCGCAGCGCGGCGATCTCGTCCGCGCGCCGGGCGGGCCGCTCGCCCATTTCCCAAGTACCGAGGCCGAGCTTCGGAATCGTCTCACCGTTCGGCAGGACGACCGTGGCGATCGTGTCTGTCATGCGCTCCTCGCTGCGGATAGTCGGCCGCACACCGCGGCCGACGCATGGGCCAGTGTAGTCAATCGCCGCGCGGCCCGCCTGTTACTGGGCAAAATCCCGTTATAACGGCACCGCATGTTGACTTAGAATGGCCGGCAACCTGATCGATACCCATTCCATGAAGGCACCCACGGACGACCGCTGGCAGGACCTGCGCCCCGACCCCGACAACGACACGCCGCTTTATCTGCAGCTCGCCCGCAAGCTCGGCGACGCGATCCACGACAACCGCTGGGCGGCCGGCGAGGCGCTGCCGTCCGAGCGCGTGCTGTCCGAAGCGCTCGGCGTGTCGCGCATCACCGCGCGCAAGGCGATCGCGCTGCTGGTCGAGCAAGGGCTGATCCGCCGCACGCAGGGCGCCGGCAATTTCATCCAGCCGCGCTACGAGGATCCGCTGTCGCGGCTGTCGAGCTTCAGCGAGATGCTCGAGCGCCGCGGCTTCAAGCCGAGCTCGCAATGGCTCGAGCGCGAGATCCAGCCGGCGAACCGCGACGAAGTGATCCAGCTCGGCCTGTCGCCGGCCGCATCGGTCACGCGGCTCAAGCGCCTGCGCCTCGCCGACGGCATCGTGATGGCCGTCGAGAACTCGACGTTTCCGGCCACGCTGATTCCCGATCCGCAGGCGATCAGCGGTTCGCTGTACAGCTATCTCGAAGCACGCGGCACGCCGATCGTGCGCGCGCTGCAGCATTTCCGCGCGGTCAACGCGAGCGACGAGATCGCGCAGCAGATGGGCATCGCGCCGCACGACGCGCTGCTGCTGATCACGCGCATCGGCTACACGGCCGACCAGCGCGCGATCGAGCTGACCGACACCTACTGCCGCAACGACTACTACGACTTCGTCGTCGAACTGCGCAGGTAGCGCGGGGCGCGCCGCCTTGGCTCACAGCCAGCGCGCGTCGTCGCTGCCGAGCGGCACCGGCGGTTGCGTGAAGCGCGGCGGCGTCGCCGACAGGCGTTCGGCCGGACGCACGGCATCGATCGTGCCGAACGGCGACGCCATCCGCTCCAGCCGGTCGCGCACGTCGTCCGGCGCGAACTCCGGCGCTTGCAGGCCGTCGGGCACGACACCGAACGATTGCAGCCAGCGCCCCGTCTGCGCGAGCGATACGCGCACGTGCCAACTGCCGCCTTGCGTCGCACGCCGCGCGAGCGCGATCATCGCGCCGAACGCCGCGAGATAACCCGTCGCGTGGTCGAGCGCCTGGCACGGCAGATGGCGCGGGCTCGCCGCACCGGCCGCGTGCTGCTCCTGCCACGCGATGCCGCTCGCCGACTGCACGAGGCTGTCGAAGCCGCGCCGCTTCGACCACGGCCCCGCATGCCCGTACGCGGACACCGACACGCAGACGATACCCGGCCGTCGCTGCGCGAGCGCCTCGGGCGCGAAGCCGCGTGCCGCGAGCGCGCCCGGGCGGTACGACTGCACGAACACGTCCGCGTCGCGCGCCAGCGCATGCAGCGCGGCGGCGCCTGCGGCGTCGCGCAGGTCGATCCACGTCGAGCGCTTGCCGCGGCCGTTGTCGATCACGAGCGACGCGATGTTCGGCAGGTGCGGGCCGTTGACGAGCAGCGTCTGCGCCCCGTGCGATGCGAGCGTGCGGCCGGCGACCGGCCCCGCGATGATGCGCGTGAGGTCCAGCACGCGTACGCCGGCGAGCGGCCGGTCCGGCTCGCCGCGGCCGATCGCCTCGACCGGCGCGTCGCCGATCCGCTCGATCTCGAACAACGGCAGCGCCGCAAGCGCGCGCGCCTGCTCGTGCGTGGCCCATTCGTCTGCGCTCCTGATCAAGGCCGCGCACAGGCCGGCCTCGGCCAGCGCGGTATCGAGCGCCGCGCCGTCCCAGGTGCGAATCGCCGCGGCGACGTCATCGGGCTGCGGGCCGCAGCCCAGCACGTCGAGAATCCCGTGCAGATGGTGCGGGAAGTTCGCGTGCAACTGGATCCAGCGCGCATCGCGCGTCGCATAGAAGCCGGTGACCGGATGGCGCGGCTCCGGCGGCGGCCCGCCGTCGACGCGCAGATAGCGCTCGCTGCGGAACGCGACGAGCGCGTCGCGCAGCGACACGTCGACACGCTGCGCGACGCCCGTGCGCAGCCGATGACATTCGGCGGCCGCGAGCCCCGCCGCCGCGATCGTCGCCGCGGCCAGCGTGCCGACGTGGAAGGTGGACGGCAACGTCGGGGCCTGCCCGGTCACGGTCACGCGAGCCAGTGCGTCGGGCTCGCCGTGTGCGAGTTGCCACAAACGGGTCAATGCGAGTTCGGGTGTCATCGTGCAAGTGCGCCGTTGGGAAAACGGAATCGAGTCTAGAATTCGCGACGGACGCGATCAATCTTGATTGCGCAAATCAACGCATAACGAATAGTTGTAGCCGGGCCGCGCTTCATGCGCACCGACAGGAGTGATCGAATGAGGTCTCTCAGCGCGCCGCAAGCCGCGGACATTCTCGGCGTCAGCATCAGCACGCTCTATGCGTACGTGAGCCGCGGCCTGCTGCGCTCGCTGCCGGACGGCGCGAGCAAGCGCCGCCGCTACGATGCGGACGAAGTGCGTCTGCTCGCACGCCGCCGCGCCGATGCGAAGCGCGCGGGCGGCGTCGCCGAGCGCTCGCTCGACTGGGGTGTGCCCGTGCTCGAATCGAGGATCACGCAGATCGCCGATGGCCGCCTCTACTATCGTGGCATCGATGCGCTCACGCTCGCCCACGACGCGACGCTCGAGGAAACGGCCGCGCGGCTATGGGATTGCGCGCCGGCGCGGCTTGCCGCTGCGTCGCTCGCGTCGACCGGTTTCGACGCCGCGCAATGGAGCGACTGGGCGCGCCGCTGGGCGCATCTCGCGCCGCTGGAGCGCACGCTGGTGCTGCTGCCGGCCGCGGCCGCATCGCTGCCCGGCCGGTGGGCGCCAGGATGCGACGCGCAACTCGACACCGCCGCGCTGCTGCTGCGCGTGACGGCCGCGGCGCTGGCCGGCGTCGCGCCGCGCGACGCGCCCGTGCATCGGCAGCTCGCCGCCGCGTGGGGCATCCGGCGGCGCGCCGACGCCGATCTGCTGCGCCGTGCGCTCGTGCTGTGCGCCGACCACGAGCTGAACCCGTCGACCTTCGCGGTGCGCTGCATCGCGTCGACGGGCACCCATCTGTTCGGCGCGATCGCGGGCGGGCTCGCCGCACTGTCGGGCCCGCGGCACGGCGGCGAGACGTTGCGCGCCGGTGCGCTGCTCGACGAAGCGGCGCACGCCGCCGACCTCGATCGCTACCTCGCGCAGCGGCTCGCGCGCGACGAGCGCAGCGAGGGCGCGCGCACGGCGCTGGCCGGCTTCGCGCATCCGCTCTATCCCGACGGCGATCCGCGCGCACGCGCGCTGCTCGATGCGCTTTGCGCGACGCAGCCCGAACGGCAGCCGCTGCGCGCAGCGGGCGCGCTGGCCGCGCGCGTCGAGGCGGCGACCGGCCTGCGGCCGACGATCGATTTCGCGCTCGCGGTGCTGGAGCGCACGCTCGCGCTGCCCGCAGGCGCCGCCTTCACGCTGTTCGCGGCCGGCCGCACGGCCGGCTGGATCGCGCATGCGATCGAACAGTATGCGGACGGCAAGCTGATCCGGCCGCGCGCGCGTTACGTCGGCAGCGACGCGCCGGGCTGACCCACGCGGCCGCGCGCAGCGTCGAGCCAGCGCCACGTGAGCGGCACAGCCTGGCGAGCGCGAGCGGCCTGCGGACCGAACGCGAACACCGCACCGCCGGCCGCCGCGCTGACCCACACGCGCATGCCGGGCAGCAGCGCCAGCGATTCGCCGGCGTGCAGCCAGTAATCGGCCGGGCGGCCCTCGATCGTCACCCACAGGTCGCCGTCGGCGACGTGCAGGTCGGTACGATCGACGATGCGCCACCGCGCGGCCGGTTCGTTGCCGTCCATTTCGTAGAGTCGCAGTTCGCGCATGGTCGCCTCCGGTCCGCGTGGTTTCGATGGCTCCAGTATTCCGGACCCGGGCACGACGCCGACAGATACGCCTGCGGACAGTTTCGGCTGAACTGTACCGGCGCGCCGGCGCACGAGCGTCCGTTCGACGCTGCTGCGGCGGCTGCCCCGTTCTGCGGGGTGCGGCGGCTTTCCCTACAATGGCGGCTGTCCCGCACCATCGGTCCACTCCATGTTCCAGCGCCCGCCCGCCGCCGCTCCCGGCGAAAAGAACCTCACCGTGATGCTCTGGCTCGTTGCAACGGGCTTCTTCATGCAGACGCTCGATGCGACGATCGTCAACACGGTGCTGCCGTCGATGGCCGTGAGCCTCGGCGAATCGCCGCTGCGGATGCAGTCGGTCGTGATCGCGTATTCGCTGACGATGGCCGTGATGATCCCCGTGTCGGGCTGGCTCGCCGACACGTTCGGCACGCGCCGCGTGTTCTTCAGCGCGATCCTCGTGTTCTCGCTCGGTTCGCTGCTGTGCGCGAACGCGCATACGCTGTCGCAACTCGTCGTGTTCCGCGTCGTGCAGGGCGTGGGCGGCGCGATGCTGTTGCCGGTCGGGCGGCTCGCGGTGCTGCGCACCTTTCCGGCCGAGCGCTATCTGCCCGCGCTGTCGTTCGTCGCGATTCCGGGATTGATCGGCCCGCTGATCGGCCCGACGCTCGGCGGCTGGCTCGTGAAGATCGCGTCGTGGCACTGGATCTTCCTGATCAACGTGCCGGTCGGCATCGCCGGCTGCGTCGCGACGTTCTACTCGATGCCCGATTCGCGCAATCCGGCCGTCGGCCGCTTCGACCTGAAGGGCTATCTGCTGCTGACGATCGGGATGGTCGCGATCTCGCTGTCGCTCGACGGCCTCGCCGATCTCGGCATGCAGCACGCGGCGGTGCTCGTGCTGCTGATCCTGAGCCTCGCGTGCTTCGTCGCGTACGGGCTCTACGCGGTGCGCGCGCCGCAGCCGATTTTCTCGCTCGAGCTGTTCCGGATCCACACGTTCAGCGTCGGCCTGCTCGGCAACCTGTTCGCGCGCATCGGCAGCGGCGCGATGCCGTACCTGATCCCGCTGCTGCTGCAGGTGAGCCTCGGCTATTCCGCGTTCGAGGCCGGGCTGATGATGCTGCCGGTCGCCGCCGCGGGCATGTTCTCGAAGCCCATCATCACGCAGCTGATCACCCGGCACGGCTACCGCAAGGTGCTGCTGGTGAACACGATCATGGTCGGCGTGATGATGGCGAGCTTCGCGCTGATGCGCGACACGGTGCCGGTCTGGGTGAAGGTCGTCCACCTCGCGCTGTTCGGCGGCTTCAACTCGATGCAGTTCACCGCGATGAACACGCTGACGCTGAAGGATCTCGGCACCGGCGGCGCCAGCAGCGGCAACAGCCTGTTCTCGCTCGTGCAGATGCTGTCGATGAGCCTCGGCGTCACGGTCGCGGGCGCGTTGCTCGCCACCTTCACCGGGATGCTGCGCACGGTGACGCCGAGCAACACGCTGCCGGCGTTTCACGCGACCTTCGTCTGCGTCGGGATCATCACCGCGGCGTCCGCGTGGATCTTCGCGCAGCTCGCGCCGGAAATCCGCGGCCGCGCGCCGCACAAGACCGATCCGTCCGAACGCGCATGATGCGCGCCCACGGGCGCCGATCATGCGCCGACGATCGCCACGGCACGCCCGCGATCGCCACGACGGCGCGTGGCGCACCATGTCGGTGCAGCGCCGCTGCATCGGGCCGCAGCGGCGCACGGCAGACAGCCGCGGCGGGCCGCCGCACGGGGCGCAATGCCGTGCATGCTTCTTGCTGACCTATTCTGTAGGTAAACTGGCAGTCTTCCTCCGGCCGACATCATGAGCATGATCGACATCGATCCCCCCGGCTTTCAGCCGCCCCGCCCCGTTGCCGGCGACGACGGCAAGCGCCGCACCGTGCTGTACGGCGCCTACACCGTATTCAGCGTGTTCCAGCCGGTCTTCTCGGTGTCGCATCGCCGCGCGATCGGCTATCACGCGTCGCTGCGCGCGCACGACGAGGAAGGCCGGCAGGTCGCGTCGCACGAGGTGTTCACGCAGGCGGCGCGGCGCGGCGATCTGCTCGAACTCGGCCGTCTCGCCGAATCGCTGCACCTCGGCAACTTCCACGCGTTCGACAGTCACGACGAATGGCTCTTCCTGAGCCTGCATCCGGCCGCGCTGATGGACACCATCTACGGCGACGCGCTGCTCGCGAACCTGAAGGCGCTCGGGCTGCCGCCGCATCGCGTGGTGCTCGAGGTGCCCGAGCAGGCCGGCGGCGAGACGCCGCGCTACGCGGCGATCGTCGACGGGCTGCGCAAGGCCGGCTTCCTGATCGCGCTCGGCGGCTTCGGCGCGAAGCATTCGAACATCGACCGCGTGTGGCATCTGCATCCGGACATCGTCACGCTCGACCGCGGCATCCTCGCGCAGGCGAGCGAACACTCGCATCTGGAACGCGTGCTGCCGGGGCTCGTGTCGCTGCTGCACGAATCCGGGCAGCTCGTGCTGATGGGCGGGCTCGCGACCGAGCGCGACGCGCTGATCGCGCTCGAGTGCGACGTCGATTTCGTGCAGGGACAATACTTCGCCGGTCCGAGTGTCGACCCGGTGCAGCCGCAGGCCGCAGCCGGCTGCATGGATACGCTGTCGGCCGCGTTGCGGTTGCGCGTCGCGCAGCGCGAGCGCACGCAGGCCGAACGGCTCGCGCCGTACGTCGCCGCGCTCGAGGAAGCGAGCCGCAAGCTCGCCGCGGGCGAACCGCTGATCGACGCGGCCGGCTGCGTGCTCGGGCTGGCCGAGACCGCGCGCTGCTTCCTGCTCGACGCATCGGGCCGCCAGATCGGCGACAACGTGCTCGCACGCGGCAGCGTTTCGCAGCGCGCGAAACGCTTCCGGCCGCTGCTGCATTCGGAAGGTGCGAGCTGGGAACGCCGGCCGTACTTCATCGAAGCGATGCGCGCGCCGGGCCGCGTACATCTGACGGCGCCGTACCTGTCGATCAACGAGGCGCACCTGTGCGTGACGGCGTCGATCGCCGCGCCGGCCGCGCAGGGCATGCAGGTGCTCTGCGTCGACATCAACTGGGAAGCGGCGCTCACCCGCGCATGAACGCGCGGGCCGCGCTCATGCCGTGGCCGTGCGGCGCGCGATCAGCCGGTGCACGCGCTTGCCTGACGACGCACTGACCACTTCGTGCTCGTCGAGCACGTCCATGCCGGCGCCGAGCGCGGCACGCATGCGCGCCGCATCGAGCGGCGTATAGAGCCGGCCGCGGTCGTCGCGCAGCGCGCCGTTGCCGGCGACTCGCCAGCTCAGATACAGCGTGCCGCCGGGCATCAGCAACGTGGCCAGCCGCGCAACCGCCGCGGCCGCATCGGCATGCTCGAGGTGCATCACCACCGTCTCGCACAGCACGTTGCGAAACGCGCCGGACGGCACGCCGTCGAGCGCCGGCAGCGCGGCGAGCTCGAACGTCAGCGACGGATGCGACGCGCGCGCCTCGGCGAGCAGCGCGGCGCTCGCGTCGTAGCCGCGCACGTCGTATCCCTGCGACGCGAGCCACGCGGCGTCGCGCCCGACGCCGCAGCCGACGTCGGCCGTCGGCCCCGGCGTAAAATACTGCTCGAGCAGCGCATACATGTCGTCTGGCGCGGCCTGGTCGAGCCAGTCCTGCGCGAATTGCGCGGCATGCGTGTCGTACGCATCCAGAGTCGGGCGATCCACCATGGCGATTGCTCCACGTAAGCGTCGGATGACGCACCCAGCATCTTAGCCGCTGCGCCGCGCGCACGATACGCGGCCGCAGCAGCCGGCCGGCGCCGCCCTTTCGCCCTTGCACCCTTGCCGCGCGGGCGACGCTCACACGTGCGAATGCGCGCCGCCGCGCAGCGGCCCGGCGCGCCGCTCGACTTCGCGGCGCAGGTCGCCGCGCAGGCCGGCGAAAAACGCCACTTCGGCGACGACGAACAGCGGCCCGACCGCCAGCCCGATCAGATCGTCGACGAACGCGGGCTTGCGTCCCTCGAACCAATGACCGACGAACTGCACGATCCAGCCGACCACGAACGCGCCGATGCCGATGCCGAGCCAGCGCGCCGTCGGCAACAGCGCGACGGTGTGCGCCGCCCACAGGCCGACGGCGAGCAGCGCGGTCATCGCGAGCCCGAAGCGCAGATCCAGGCGCAGGTAGAACGCCGCGAACGCGGTCGCGAACAGCAGCGCCGGCGACCCCGCGACGCCGGCCAGCGTGCCGAGCAGCGGCCGCGACAGCAGCACTTCGACCGCGAACACGATCAGCGGAATGCCGACCAGATGGGTCGCGATGTTGCGCACGTCGCGGTGGTAGGCCGCATACTGGGACAGGTGGTCTTCGAGGGTCTTCATCGCGTCTCCTGAACGGTCATCGAGCGCTATGATGCGCGTCACGCCCGAGAACCTCTGTCAGCTATCCGACATCGCGCCGCCATGACCTCGTCGCTCGCCCCGTACCTGCCGCAACTCGAAGCGCACCCGTGGTTCGCCGCGCTGCCGCCGGCGTTGCGCGCGGCGCTGCTCGAGCGCGCCGCGCTGCGCCGCCTGCCGGCCGGCCATCCGCTGTTCCGGCGCGGCGATCCGCCGTGCGGGCTGTATGCGGTGCTGAGCGGCTCCATCACGATAGGCGCCGTCGACGCGCACGGCAAGGAAGCGCTGCTGACGGTCGCCGAGCCCGTCACGTGGTTCGGCGAAATCGCACTGTTCGACGGCCTGGCGCGCACCCACGATGCGGCCGCGCTCGACGACACGCTGCTGCTGCACGTGCCGCAGCCAGCGCTGCTCGCGATCCTCGACGCGACGCCGCAATACTGGCGGGAGTTCGCGCTGCTGATGGCGCAAAAGCTGCGGCTGAGCTTCGTGTCGGTCGAATCGCTGAGCATGATGACGGCCGCGCAGCGGCTGGCGGCGCGCCTCGCGATGATCGCGGACGGCTACGGCGGAGTCAGCGTCGGCCGCACGCGGGTCCGGCTGTCGCAGGAGAAGCTGGCGGCAATGCTGTCGCTGACGCGGCAGACCACCAACCAGCTGCTGAAGGCGCTGGAAGCGGACGGCGCGGTGCGGCTGCACGTCGGCGAAATCGAAATCGTCGACCTCGACGCGCTGCGGCGCGCCAGCGGACTGCCCGACGACATGCCGTGACGGCGGCTGCGGCCGCGTGCATGACGCCGCCGCGCTATCGCAGCGCCGCATTTCCGTCGTTACGGCATCGCACTATCCCGCTATCGTGGCGACGCCTCCCCTCTCACCTCTTGCCCGAATCCACTCTTGAACCACGACACCTCGACCGTCACCGCTGCACCGCGCCACGCATGGCCCGTGTTCGTCGCGTTCCTGCGGCTTGGCCTCACGTCGTTCGGCGGCCCCGTCGCGCACCTCGGCTACTTCCGCGAGGCGTTCGTCACGCGGCGCGGCTGGCTCAGCGAGCGCGCGTATGCGGATCTCGTCGGCCTGTGCCAGTTCCTGCCGGGCCCGGCGAGCAGCCAAGTCGGGATGGCCATCGGGCTGTCGCGCGCCGGCTATGCCGGGATGTTCGCCGCGTGGCTCGGCTTCACACTGCCGTCCGCGCTCGCGATGACGCTGGTCGCGCTCGGCATGCACGCGGCCGGCATGCCGATCGCGACCGGCGCGCTGCACGGGCTGCGGATCGTGTCGGTCGCGGTGATCGCGCAGGCGGTGTGGGGCATGGCGCGCACGCTGTGCCCGGATGCGCGCCGCGTCACCCTGATGGCGCTCGCCGCGTGCGTCGCGCTGTTCGCGCCGGCCGCATGGCTGCAGGTCGTCGTGATCGCGGCGGCCGGCGCGGCCGGCCTCGTGCTACTGCCGCAGCCCGAGCGCGGCGCGCACGAGCCGTTGCCGCTGCACGTCTCGCACCGCGCGGGCGCGTTGTGGCTCGTGCTGTTCGCCGCACTGCTCGTCGCGCTGCCGCTCGCGGCCGATGCGCTCCATTCGCACGCGCTCGCGGTGGTCGACGCGTTCTTCCGCACCGGTGCGCTGGTGTTCGGCGGCGGCCACGTGGTGCTGCCGCTGCTGCAGGCCGCCGTCGTCGCGCCGGGCTGGGTCGGCGATTCGGCGTTTCTGGCCGGCTACGGTGTCGCGCAGGCGGTGCCGGGCCCGCTGTTCACGTTCGCAGCGTTCCTCGGCGCGGCGCTGCGCGATGCGCCGAACGGCTGGCTCGGCGCAACGCTCGCGCTCGTGTCGATCTTCGCGCCGTCGTTCCTGCTGGTCGCGGGCACCGCGCCGTTCTGGGAACGCCTGCGCCGCAGCACGCGCATGCAGGCGGCGCTCGCGGGCGTCAATGCGGCGGTGGTCGGGTTGCTGCTCGCCGCGCTGTATCAGCCGGTATGGCGCGAGACGATCGTGTCGTCGCGCGATTTCGCGGCCGCGCTCGTCGCGTTCATTGCGCTGGTGTTCTGGCGCGTGCCGCCGTGGGCCGTCGTGATCGCGAGCGCGGCGCTCGGCTGGGCGGCGACGACGTTGATCTGATCCCGCGCCGCGTGAGGCGCAGCGCGACGGAAAACGAAAAAGCCCTCGAAGCGTTCCGTTTCGAGGGCTTTTAGCTGGAGCGCACGGCGCGCCGTGACGGCGCGCGGCACCTGCGGACTTACGCGAAGTTCTTCGCTGCGAAGTCCCAGTTCACGATGTTCCAGAACGCTTCGACGAACTTCGGACGTGCGTTGCGGTAGTCGATGTAGTACGCGTGTTCCCACACGTCGATCGTCAGCAGCGGCTTGTCGGCCGTCGTCAGCGGCGTCGCGGCGTTGCTCGTCGACACGATGTCGAGCGAACCGTCGGCCTTCTTCACGAGCCATGCCCAGCCCGAACCGAACGTGCCGACCGCAGCCTTCGTGAAGGCTTCCTTGAATGCGTCGTACGAACCCCACTTCGCGTTGATCGCGTCGCCCAGCGCGCCCGACGGTGCGCCGCCGCCGTTCGGCGACAGGCTGTTCCAGAAGAACGTGTGGTTCCAGATTTGCGCGGCGTTGTTGAAGATGCCGCCCGACGACTTCTTCACGATCTCTTCCAGCGGCAGGTTTTCGAATTCCGTGCCCGGGATCAGATTGTTCAGGTTCGTGACGTATGCCTGGTGATGCTTGCCGTAGTGGTACTCGATCGTCTCTTTCGAGATGGTCGGCGCGAGTGCGTCTTCTGCGTACGGGAGCGGCGGGAGCGTATGAGCCATGGCAATTCCTTCGTTGAGTATGTAGGGGGGCTGTGTTGAATGCTGCCGAGCGTCCGATTGTAGGCGAGTCCGAATATCCCCGCAAACTCACGGGTATTCGTCCGCCGTATGCGGAAAATCGGCGCTGGCGCTGCATCCGGCGGGATAGCGGGCAAGCCGATGCGGCGCGCAGTATCCGTTCCTGCCGCGCGCACGGCGCACGCGTGCGCACGACGTGCGCAGCGCAGCCGCCGCGGCGGTCAGATCGTATCGGTGAGCCGCGGCTGCACGTCGGCGAGCGACACGTCGGCGGAGCCTTCGGCGAGATGCACGGTCAGGCGCCGCTGCGGCTTCAGCGCGCTCGGCGAGCGCACCGCACGGCCCGTCTGCGCGTCGATCAGCGCCGCGTAGCCGCGCTCGAGCGTGCGTTGCGGGCTCAGCACCTCGAGCCGCGCCGCGCACGCCGACACGCGCGCGCTGTCGCGCTCGTGGCGGCGCTGCAGCGCGACCGCGAGACGCTGCGACAAACCGGCGAGCACGTGACGCGCCTGCGCCGGATCGGGACGCGCGCGTTGCCAGCGCAGCTGCGCGAGCGCGAAGCGCGCACGCGCGTCGCGCACCGGGCGCGACGCCGCCGACGCGAGCCGCGCGGCCAGTTGGTCGACGTGGACGCGTTGCCGCTGCAGCCGCTCGGCCGGGCTGACGAGCCGGCGCGCGAGCCAGTCGAGCTGCTGCGCGCGCTGCTCGAGCCCGCGCGCGACGCAGCGCGCGAGCGCACGCTGCCGCTCGCTCAACTCTCGCAGCAACAACGCGCGCTGCGGACTCGCGAGCTCGGCCGCGCCGGTCGGCGTCGGCGCGCGCACGTCGGCCGCGAAGTCCGCGATCGTGAAATCGGTTTCGTGGCCCACGCCGCAGACGACCGGCAGCTCGCTCGCGGCGATCGCCCGCGCGAGCGCTTCGTCGTTGAACGACCACAGATCCTCGATCGATCCGCCGCCGCGACACACGAGCAGCACGTCCACCTCGTGCCGCGCGTTCGCGGTCTGCACGGCCGCGACGAGCTTCTCGGCGGCGCCCGCGCCCTGCACGGGCGCCGGGTAGACGATCACCGGCAGATGCGGCGCGCGGCGCGCGAGCGTGGTCAACACGTCGCGCAGCGCGGCCGCCTGCAGCGACGTGACGATGCCGATCGCGCGCGGATGCACGGGCAACGGCCGCTTGCGCTCGGGCGCGAACAGCCCCTCGGCCTCGAGCTGCGCCTTCAGGCGCAGGAACGCCTCGTACAGGCGCCCCTGTCCGGTGCGCCGCACGGCCTCGACGTTGAGCTGCACCTCGCCGCGCGGCTCGTACATCGTGACGACCGCGCGCACCTCGATGCGATCGCCCTCGCGCGGCGTGAATTCCGCATACTGCGCCCGGCCGCGAAACATCACGCAGCGCATCTGCGCCTGCTGGTCCTTGATCGAGAAATACCAGTGCCCGCTCGCGGCGCGCGTGAAGTTCGACACTTCGCCCGCGATCCACAGCAGCGGAAACGAGCGCTCGAGCATCGTCGAAATCGCCCGGTTGAGCGCCGAAACGGGGATCACTTCGTCGCCGCCGCGCGAGGCGCCGGGCGCGGAAAAAGGAGTATCGGAAGGCATGAGCGGTCGGATGAATGCTGGCGGCGACACGATAGTCCGACACGCGCGCCGCGTCCAGCGCCGACCGTCCGCGGCGCGCCGCTGAAAATGTTTCCACATTCCGACAATCGTCCGGCAAAACCATTTGAAAAGCCCGGAAAAAGCCAGACGATTCTTCGCAACGCATTGATTTTTATATATTTTTAAACCTTGCAAGGCGATTCGGAGTCGATTCGATGTCCGTCCGACGGGCATTCGGCGGGAGCGGACGGGGAGTTCTTCACAGAGTTGTCCACAGGCCACCTCGATCCGGCCCCACCAGCGGCGTCGGCCGGCGGCGCTTGCCGCGTGCGCCTGCGGCGCGCTAGAGTGCCGCCTTCCGAAGACCTAGCGGCATCCGCCGCCCAACGGAGCATCCGTGTTGACGAATCCGTTCCACGCCGCGGCGCACGACACGCCGCGCCCGGCCCGATGAGCGCCCGCGGCGGCCCGCTCGCGCGGCTCGAAGCGCGCATCACGCGCGAATGGCAGCGCCGCGGCGCGCTCGCGTGGGCGCTCACGCCGTTCGCGTGCGTATTCGGCCTGTGCGCGGCGCTGCGCCGGACCGCGTACACGCAGGGCTGGAAGCAGCCGGTCGACGTCGGCGTGCCGGTCGTCGTGGTCGGCAACGTGACCGTCGGCGGCACCGGCAAGACGCCGACCGTGATCGCGCTCGTCGATGCCCTGCGCGCGGCCGGCTTCACGCCGGGCGTCGTATCGCGCGGCTACGGCGCGAACGTGCAGGCGCCGACCGCCGTCACCGCCGCGTCGCGCGCGAGCGCGGCCGGCGACGAGCCGTTGCTGATCGCCCGCCGCACCGGCGCGCCCGTGTGGGTGTGCCCCGACCGCGTGGCGGCCGCGCAGGCGCTGCGCGCCGCGCATCCGGAGGTCGACGTGATCGTCAGCGACGACGGGCTGCAGCACTACCGTCTCGCCCGCACGGTCGAACTGGTCGTGTTCGACCACCGGCTCGGCGGCAACGGCTTCCTGCTGCCGGCCGGGCCGTTGCGCGAGCCGCTGTCGCGCCATCGCGACGCGACGCTCGTCAACGATCCGTACAGCGGCGCGCTGCCGCCGTGGCCCGACACCTACGCGCTCGCGCTCACGCCGGGCGCCGCATGGCATCTAGACCAGCCGACGCTGCGCCGTCCGCTGTCGCAGTTCGCGAACGAGCGCGTGCTCGCCGCGGCCGGCATCGGCGCGCCCGAGCGCTTCTTCGCGACGCTGCGCGCGGCCGGCCTCGCGCCGGCGACGCGCGCGCTGCCCGACCATTACGCGTTCGCCGACAATCCGTTCGTCGACGACGCCGTCGACGCGATCCTGATCACCGAGAAGGATGCAGTAAAATTGGGCGCTTCCTGGCGCGACGCTCGGCTGTGGGTCGTCCCCGTCGAAGCCGCGCTCGATCCTCGCCTCATTGCCCTCGTTGTGGAGAAACTCCGTGGACGCTCGCCTGCTTGAAATTCTTGTGTGCCCTATCTGCAAAGGCCCGCTCCACTATGACCGTGCCGCGCAGGAGCTGATCTGCAACGCGGACAAGCTCGCCTACCCGATCCGCGACGGCATCCCCGTGATGCTCGTCGACGAAGCGCGCCAGACCGTCGAAGGCACGCCGGTCGATCCGGCCGGCCCCGCCGGCAGCTGAACGCCGCTACGGCGCACGACCGCGGCCCTCCGCGGTCGTACGCGCCGAACCCTGCCGGGCCGCCCGCATTCGACGCGCCGCCCGCCCCGCTCTTCTCTTCGCCCCGTTCCGATGACTCATCCGCAGCCCTTCATCGCCGTCATTCCTGCCCGGCTCGCGTCGACGCGCCTGCCGAACAAGCCGCTCGCCGACGTCGGCGGCAAGCCGATGGTCGTGCGCGTCGCCGAGCGGGCCCGCGAAGCCGGCGCCCAGCAGGTGCTCGTCGCGTCCGACACGCAGGCCGTCCTCGACGCCGCGCGCGATCACGGTTTCGACGCGGTGCTCACGCGCGCCGACCATCCGTCCGGCACCGATCGGCTCGCGGAAGTCGCGGCGACGTTCGGATGGCGTGACGACACGGTCGTCGTCAACGTGCAGGGCGACGAACCGCTGATCGACCCGACGCTGGTGCGCGACGTAGCGTCGCACCTGGCCGCGCATCCGGACTGCGCGATCGCGACCGCCGCGCATCCGATCCACGATGCGGCCGACGTGTTCAACCCGAACGTCGTGAAGGTCGCGCTCGACGCGCGCAGCGTCGCGATGTACTTCTCGCGCGCGCCGATTCCGTGGAGCCGCGACGCATACCAGCCGCACTGGCCCGACGTCGCGGCGATGCCCGCACCGGCCTTTCCGGTGTATCGGCACATCGGTCTCTACGCGTATCGCGCGCGCTTTCTGCGCACCTATCCGTCGCTCGCGCAGGCGCCGATCGAGCAGGCCGAGCAGCTCGAACAGCTGCGCGCGATGTGGCACGGCGAACGCATCGCGGTGCTGATTACCGAGCGCGCACCCGAAGCCGGCGTCGATACGCCGGCCGATCTCGCACGCGTGCAGGCCCTTTTTCGGCCGAGTTCAAAATAACCCGTGGCATAATCAGGCGATTGTGCGAGCCGTCCGCGACCCGCGCGTCCTCGCTTGACCCCGCCGCGGCCCGTGCCGGCAGCCGCGCGTCGCCATCGCCGACGCGCCGCGTCAGACCGGTCCGCCGCGCGCCAGGCAAGCCCCGCGCACGTTATCGCCGACGCTTGAGCGTCTCGCCACACGAATCTACATACCGGAGATATCACCATGCGTTTGATCCTGTTGGGCGCGCCCGGCGCGGGAAAGGGCACCCAGGCAAACTTCATCAAGGAAAAATTCGGCATCCCGCAAATCTCGACGGGTGACATGCTGCGTGCGGCCGTCAAGGCCGGCTCGCCGCTCGGCGTCGAGGCGAAGGGCTACATGGATGCCGGCAAGCTCGTCCCCGACGCGCTGATCATCGGCCTCGTGAAGGAACGCCTGAAGGAATCCGATTGCGCCAACGGCTACCTGTTCGACGGCTTCCCGCGCACGATCGCGCAGGCCGACGCGATGAAGGAAGCCGGCGTCGCGATCGACTACGTGCTCGAAATCGACGTGCCGTTCTCGGAAATCGTCGAGCGCATGAGCGGTCGTCGCACGCACCCGGCATCGGGCCGCACCTACCACGTGAAGTTCAATCCGCCGAAGGTCGAAGGCCAGGACGACGTGACGGGCGAGCCGCTGATCCAGCGCGACGACGACAAGGAAGAAACCGTCAAGAAGCGCCTCGAAGTGTACGAAGCGCAGACCAAGCCGCTGATCACGTATTACGGCGACTGGGCGCAGCGCGGCGAGGAAAACGGCCTGAAGGCGCCGCAGTATCGGAAGATCTCGGGCCTCGGCAGCGTCGAGGAAATCCGCGAGCGTGCGTTCGAAGCGCTGAAGTAAGCAGCGCGATCGGCCGTGAGCCGCAAGCCGCCCCGTCGGGGCGGCTTTTTTTTGGTTCATCGTAGGAAACCGTGGAGGGTTTTAGAGCGATTGCGTAACCTGACGCCTGACTTTAAGGACGTCAGGAGAAGCAATTGCTCGATCGCAAGGCACTTCAGGCACTGGGCTGCTGGACGGGTTACCGGTTGGAGCGTGTGGAATGGCCGGAAGGCGACGGCCGCACGCTGTCGCTGTATTTGAAGCCGATCAGCAAGGTCATGTATTGCGAGCAATGTGGTGCACGCTGCCAGCAAATCCACGAGACAACGGTTCGCCGGGTGCGTGACCTGCCGTTGTTCGAATACCGGGTGGTGCTGCACGTTCCGCGCCGCCGAGTCTGGTGTGAACGCTGCGGCGGCCCGCGACTGGAGAAGCTGGCGTGGCTGGGCCGCTACCAGCGAGTGACGGAGCGCTTCGCCAAGGCCTGCGAGAAGCTGCTGCAAGCGGCCAGCGTGCAGGCCGTGGCGGCCTTCTACGACCTGGGCTGGCACACGGTCAAATCGATCGACAAGATGCGTCTGCGGGCGCGTGTGCGCGAGCCCGACTGGTCAACGATCCGCTATCTGGCGATGGACGAGTTCGCGCTGCATAAAGGCCATCGCTACGCCACGGTGGTGGTCGAGCCGATGAGCCGGCAGGTGCTCTGGATCGGACAGGGCCGCTCGCGCGAGACTGCCCGTGCCTTCTTCGAGCAGCTTCCCGAAGGCGTTGCCAAGCGTATTGAAGCGGTGGCGATCGACATGACCACGGCGTATGAACTCGAAATCAGGGAACAGTGTCCGCAGGCGGAGATCGTCTTCGACCTGTACCACGTCGTGGCCAAGTACGGCCGCGAAGTGATAGATCGGGTGCGAGTGGACCAGGCCAATCAACTCCGACATGACAAGCCGGCCCGCAAAGTTCTGAAGTCCAGCCGCTGGTTGTTGCTGCGCAACCGCCACAACCTCAAGCCAGATCAGGCCGTGCACCTGAAGGAGTTGCTGGCGGCCAATCAGTCGCTGTTATGCGTCTACGTGTTACGCGACGAGCTCAAGCGGCTCTGGTTCTATCAGAAGCCAGCCTGGGCGCAAAAGGCTTGGGAACAATGGTTCGAGCAGGCTCAGCAAAGCGGGATCGCCGCCCTGCAAAAGTTCGCCGAGCGCTTGCAGGGCTACTGGCACGGAATCGTGACTCGCTGCCGCCATCCGCTCAATACCAGCGTCGTCGAAGGCATCAACAACACCATCAAGGTCATCAAGCGTCGGGCTTACGGGTACCGTGACGATGAATACTTCTTCCTCAAGATCCGCGCCGCCTTCCCCGGTAATCCTCGATGAACCTTTTTTTTCGACCGCGGCGGCCGGCATCAGGCCGCGATGCGCGGCGTGCGGCGTGCCACGTTGTGCGCGCTACCGTTCTACGCAGCCGAGCGGGCGCGTGCAGCGTCAGTCTTCGCCGTCGCGCTGCATGCGCTGCCGCAGCTCGCTCACCTGCGATTCGACGACGGTCGCGTCGTCGGCATCGGGCCGTTCGCCGAGATACTGCTCGAGATCCTCGAGCGCCGGGCGCAGGTAATCGAGCCGCGCATACGCGAAACCGCGATCGCGCACCTCGTCGAGCTGTTCGGGCAGCAGGATCACGAGCCGCTGCTGCACCGCGAGCAGCCGCTGCCAGCGTTCGGTCTGCAGATAGATCGTCTTCAGGTTGCGCAGCATGCGCGCGATGATCTCGCGGCTCGTCGCCGGCTGCAGCAGCGCGCGCAACGCGCTGTCGACCGCGCCCGCCGCCCGCGCGACGTACGGCTCCAGCATCTCGACCATTTCGGCTTCCGACAGCGAATGGCCATTGGTCGGATCGATGATCAGGTCGCCGTCCGGCAGCGTCACGCGCAGCAGGAAATGGCCGGGAAACGATACGCCGCGCGCCGGCACGCCGATTTGCTCGGCGAGCTCGAGATACAGCACCGACAGCGAGATCGGAATCCCGCGGCGGCGTTTCAGCACCGCGTTCAGGTGGCTGTTATCGGGGTCGTAATAATCGTTGTGATTGCACGCAAAGCCGAGTTCGCGAAAGAAGAACTCGTTGAGCGCGGCGACACGGTCCTTCAGCCCCGTATCGTCGGTGAGCCGACGGCGCAGCCGCGCGGCGAGCATGTCGATCTCAGCCAGCGTGCCTTGCAGGTCGAGGTCCGGATACGCGTCCTGGGCGAGCGACAGCGCGGCTTCCGTGACGGGCAGACTGTCGTCGTCCGCCACGAGCGTGCTGAAGTAATCAAGGACGCGGGTCATTGCGGTGGTCACTTGGCGCGCCTTTTGAAGTAAGCGTATTTGAAGCCCATCACCCACAACATACCGAAATATAGTGCAGCGAACAGCACGAGGCACGCGGCCATCAGCGCGATGCGATCGAGTGGCTGCGCGCGCATGCCGGTCCAGTCGAAATTGATCGCGCACCAGTGCATGAGGCCCGCGAGCACGAGCGCGGCGCCCGTCAGTTGCACGAAGAACCGCAGCCAGCCCGGCGACGGCTGATAGATGCCGCGCTTGCGCAGCCCGAAAAACAGCAGCAGCGAATTCAGGCACGCGCCGACGCCGATGCTCAGCGTCAGACCCGCATGGCCGATCAGCGGCACGAACACGTAGTTCGAGATCTGCGTGACGATCAGCACGATGATCGCGATCTTCACCGGCGTCTTGATGTCCTGCTTCGCGTAGAAGCCCGGCGCGAGGATCTTGATCAGGATGATGCCGACGAGGCCGATCCCGTAGGTCGCAAGCGCGCGCGATACCATCGTGACCGTGTGCGCGTCGAACTTGCCGTAGTTGAACAGCGTCGCGGTGAGCGGCGTCGCGAAGAAGAACAGCGCGAGCGCGCTCGGCGCGGCGAGCAGGAACGTGACGCGCAGCCCCCAGTCGAGCAGCGCGGAATATTCGTGCGTATCGGCATCGACGTGCGCCTTCGACAGGCTCGGCAGCAGGATCGTGCCGAGCGCGACGCCGAGCAGCGCGGTCGGGAACTCCATCAGCCGGTCCGCGTAGTTGATCCACGACACCGCGCCCTGCCCGAGCCGCGATGCGATGTTGGTGTTGATGATCAGCGACAGCTGCGCGACCGACACGGCGAAGGTGGCGGGCACCATCTTCGCCAGCACGCGCTTCACGCCGCGGTGACGCAGCGCACGCACCGGGTTGAGACCGATCAGCGGCACCATGTCGATCTTCTTCAGGCCCGGCAGCTGCACGATGAACTGCAGCACGCCGCCCGCGATCACTGCCCACGCGAGCGCGAACACCGGCACCTTCAGGTGCGGCGCGACGAACAGCGCCGCCGCGATGAACGCGACGTTCAGCAGCACCGGCGCGAACGCGGGCAGCGAAAAGCTCTTGTAGGTGTTCAGCACGCCGGACGCGAGCGTCGTCAGCGAGATGAACACGATGTACGGGAACATGATCCGCGTCATCGTGACCGCGAGCGGGAACGCCTGCCCGTCGGCGTGCAGGCCGGACGCGACCGCGAACACGACCCACGACGCGCCGGCGATGCCGAGCACCGACAGCGCGGCGAGCGCCCACGCGAGCACGGTCGACATCGCGTCGACGAGCGCCTTGGTCGCGTCGTGCCCCTGCTGGTTCTTGAACTCGGCGAGGATCGGCACGAACGCCTGCGAGAACGCACCTTCGGCGGACAGGCGGCGCAGCAGGTTCGGAATGCGGAACGCGACGTAGAACGCGTCGGTGTATTGACTGGCGCCGAACGCACGGGCGATCAGCGTCTCGCGGGCCAGTCCGGTCACGCGCGACAGCAGCGTGAAGCCGCTGACCGTCAGCAGGGCTCGGAATAGATTCATGGGGCGCTTATTATACGGGGCTTGTGTGTGCCGGCACGGACGGATGCGGAAAAGCGCATGCCGCGCGCGGCCTCTCTCGGGCGGCAGTCACTTCCGGCTTGCCACGCGCTTGATTTTGTTGCTATAATCGCCGGTTTCTGAGCCTGTTACATGCACGGCGCCTGTCGTTTTCATGTCTCGGCCTCGGTTAAAATCACCGTTTTTTTATGCGCCCCTGGGCAATCGTTCTCAGGGGACGGATCGAAAAGCAGCGCTTGGCCGTCAGGCTCCAAGCTCTGGAAACAGGACAGGATAAGGAACCGTCATGGCTAACTCCGCACAAGCACGCAAGCGCGCCCGCCAGGCCGCGAAGGCAAATTCGCACAACTCGGCGCTGCGCTCGAAATTCCGCACCGCGATCAAGTCGGTTCGCAAGGCTGTTGAAGCCGGCGACCAGGCAAAGGCTGCCGAGCTGTTCAAGGCTGCCGTGAAGACGATCGACACGATCGCCGACAAGAAGATCGTTCACAAGAACAAGGCCGCTCGCAGCAAGAGCCGCCTCGCCGCAGCCGTCAAGGGCCTGCAGGCAGCAGCGTAAATCCGGTGTGCCCGCTTCGGCGGGCGCCCTGTTTCCTGCGATCGTGAAAAAGCCCGCCTAGGCGGGCTTTTTTGCTGTGCGCGCGCCGCGCGCGTCGGGCCGCATGGGCACCACGCGCAAGCAGGCGTCGCGCGCCTCGCTCACTTCTTGTCGTTGTAGTCCGGCAATTCGCAGGCTTCGGTCACGACGAGGTTGTTGTCCTTCGCGAAGTTGAGCACGAAATCGAATGCCATCGGCTCGATGTCGCGCAGCCGCGAATCGAGAATCACGCATTTCAGATCGCCGAGCATCGTCGGGCGCACGTACAGCGAGTACTTCAGCCGTGCATTCGGTCCGCTTGCACCGGGCCCGAAACAGGCCATCACGCCGGCCAGACGCTCCGACCAGTCGCTCGGGCGAAACTTTTTCCCGTCTTTCGTGATGCCCTGGATGAAGAATTCGGTCGGAGGGGTTTCAGCCATGTGGTTACCCAAGTGACGGCCCGGCAATGCCCAGGCGACGCTGCCTGGAGATGCGAACACGAGCTGGAGTGGACGGCGGCGCAGATGCTCCGACATCCCGAAAAGAGGCCGTCGCGCCATGCCGCCAGCGCGCCGCACCGGATTTGTGCAGCGCACCCGCTTGTGTCCGGCAGTACGCGAAGAGGCTTGTCTGCCGGGCTGGAGAAAACTTTTGAATTATACCGCAGCGCGCCATCGCGCGTCGTGCCGAACCCCACTGCCCGACTCGCGGCCCGTGCGCGCGACGATCGCTCCCCGCTTTTCGCCACGGCTCGTCAAAGCACAGAAAATCCATTATGCTGCTTTGAGTTATCCACATCCGACGGCGGCGCCGTCCGGCTCCGCTGCCGGGTGAGACCCGCCGTATTTCGTTTCATGACCGCCAAAACCATTCGTCACTACCTGCAGTTCAAGGATTTCTCGCTGGAAGACTACGAGTACGTGCTCGAACGCACGGGTATCCTGAAGCGCAAGTTCAAGAACTACGAGACCTACCATCCGCTGCACGATCGCACGCTCGCGATGATCTTCGAGAAGAGCTCGACGCGCACGCGGCTGTCGTTCGAAGCCGGCATCTTCCAGCTCGGCGGCCACGCGGTGTTCATGAGCACGCGCGACACGCAGCTCGGCCGCGGCGAGCCGGTCGAGGATTCCGCGCAGGTGATCTCGCGGATGGTCGACATCATCATGATCCGCACGTTCGAGCAGGACGTGATCACGCGCTTCGCGCAAAACTCGCGCGTGCCGGTGATCAACGGCCTGACCAACGAATACCATCCGTGTCAGGTCCTCGCCGACATCTTCACGTACTACGAACACCGCGGCCCGATCGCCGGCAAGACGGTCGCGTGGGTCGGCGATGCGAACAACATGCTGTACACGTGGATCGAAGCCGCGCAGATTCTCGGCTTCAAGCTGCGCCTGTCGACGCCGCCGGGCTATGCGCTCGACACGAAGCTCGTGTCGCCCGACAGCGCGCCGTTCTACGAAGTGTTCGACGATCCGAACGAAGCGTGCAAGGGCGCCGATCTCGTGACGACCGACGTGTGGACGAGCATGGGCTTCGAAGCGGAGAACGAAGCGCGCAAGCAGGCGTTCGCCGACTGGTGCGTCGACGAGGAAATGATGGGCTATGCGAACGCGGACGCGCTGTTCATGCACTGCCTGCCCGCGCACCGCGGCGAGGAAGTGACGGCCGGCGTGATCGACGGGCCGCAGAGCGTGGTGTGGGACGAGGCGGAAAACCGTTTGCACGTGCAGAAGGCGCTGATGGAGTTCCTGCTGCTGGGCCGCCTCAAGCACTGAACGCAGCCGCCGCATCGCCGCGCAATGCGGCACGTGCGAACGAAGAAGCGCCGATCGTCGATCGGCGCTTTTTTTCGCCGCGACAGCCCACGCGCCGCGCGACCCGAGGCCGCGCTACAGGCAGACGGGTTCGGGTTCCAACTCCACGCCGAAGCGCACGCGCACGTCGTGCTGGATCGCCCGCGCGAGCGCGAGCACGTCGGCGCCGGTCGCGCCGCCGCGATTCACCAGGACGAGCGCCTGCCGCTCGTGTACGGCCGCCGCGCCCAGCGCGCGCCCTTTCCAGCCGCACTGGTCGATCAACCAGCCGGCCGCGAGCTTCACCTGGCCGTCCGGCTGCGGATACGACACGACGTCCGGCGCACGCGCGCGCAATGCGTCGAATTGCGCGGCGTCGATCACCGGGTTCTTGAAGAAGCTGCCGGCATTGCCGAGTACGCCCGGATCGGGCAGCTTCGCGCGGCGAATCGCGACGACCGCATCGAACACGTCGCGCGGCGTGGCCGCGCCGGGGGCGATGCCGCGCGCGTCGAGTTCGCGCGTGACGTCCGCGTAGCCGAGCCGCGGCGTCCAGCGCTTGGGCAGCCGGAACGTCACCGCGACGATCGCGAAGCGGCCGCGCCCGTCCCGCTTGAAGAAGCTGTCGCGATAGCCGAACGCGCAGCGCGCCGCGTCGAAGCGCTCGCTGCGCCCCGTCGCCAGCTCGACGGCGATCAGCGAGTCGAAGTACGCCTTCATCTCGAGGCCGTACGCGCCGATGTTCTGGATCGGCGCCGCGCCGACGGTGCCCGGAATCAACGCGAGGTTCTCGAGCCCCGGCATCCCCTGCTCGAGCGTCCACGCGACGAACGCGTGCCACGGCTCGCCGCCGCCGGCTTCGACGTACCACGCGTCGTCGTCCTCGCGCACCACGCGGCGGCCGCCGATCTCGTCGAGCAGCACGACGCCGTCGAAATCGCGCGTGAACACGACGTTGCTGCCGCCGCCGAGCACGAGCTGCGGCAGCGACGCGACGCGCGGATCGCGGTGCAGCGCCTCGAACTGCGCGGCGTGCGTGATGCGCGCCGCATAGCGCGCGGTCGCGGCGATGCCGAACGTGTTGTGCGCGGCGAGCGGATGGTCGGGAAGCAGCGACAGCGGGGAATCGTCAGGAGGCATCGGCATTCGCGTGGCGTCAGCCGGGCGGCCGGACGGCCGGCCTTGGGCAAACGCAGGGGCATCGGTAAAATGGCAAACAGTCCGCAATTATAGCGAGTGCCCGCGCGTGAGCCGGGCGCCGCACCTCAAGGGAGAATGCCATGCCATCGTTCGACGTCGTTTCCGAAGCGAACATGATCGAAGTGAAGAACGCCATCGAGCAGTCGAACAAGGAAATCTCGACACGCTTCGACTTCAAGGGCTCGGACGCGCGCGTCGAGCAGAAGGAGCGCGAGCTGACGCTGTTCGCCGACGACGATTTCAAGCTCGGCCAGGTCAAGGACGTACTGATCGGCAAGCTCGCGAAGCGCAACGTCGACGTGCGCTTCCTCGACTACGGCAAGGTCGAGAAGATCGGCGGCGACAAGGTCAAGCAGATCGTCACCGTGAAAAAGGGCGTGACGGGCGACCTCGCCAAGAAAATCGTCAGGCTCGTGAAAGACAGCAAGATCAAGGTGCAGGCGAGCATCCAGGGCGATGCGGTGCGCGTGGCCGGCACGAAGCGCGACGATCTGCAGAGCGTGATCGCGATGCTGCGCAAGGACGTGACCGACACGCCGCTCGACTTCAACAACTTCCGCGACTGAGCGACGTCGCCGGCCGCCAAATCGGCCGGCCGCGCACACCGGCTGCCGCACCGCGCGGCAGCCGCGACGCCTCGACACCGCGCGTCAGACCTTTCCGCCGCCTTGCGCGCCGCCGTCGGCCGCAGCCTTCTTCTTGTCGCCGATCCGGCTCTCCTGCCCCGCCAGCAGCTTCGCGATGTTGCCGCGGTGACGCCACACCAGCAACACGCTCATCGCCAGCACCGCCCAGGCGATCGGATTGTTGCGCGTGCCGAACAGGAACACGTCGAACACCGGCGCGAATACGGCGGCCACCAGCGCCGCGAGCGACGAATAGCGGAAGAAGAACGCGACGATCAGCCAGGTCAGCGCGGTCGCGAGGCCGAGCACCGGATGCACGGCCAGCAGCACGCCGGCAGCGGTCGCGACGCCCTTGCCGCCCTGGAAGCGGAAGAACACCGGATACAGGTGACCGACGAACACGGCGATGGCGACCCATGCGACGGCGACGTCGGGCATCCCGAAGTGCCGCGCGAGCCACACGGCGAGCCAGCCCTTGAACGCGTCGCCGACGAGCGTCAGGATCGCGGCCTTCTTGTTGCCGCTGCGCAGCACGTTGGTCGCGCCGGGATTCTTCGACCCGTACGAACGGGGATCGGCCAGGCCCATCGCGGCGCTGACGATGACGGCGAACGACACCGAACCGATCAGATAGGCAACAAGTGCGGCGAGCAGGATCTGCATGCGGAGAACTCTTCTTTCAACGTATCGATGATGGGGGCGGCCGGGCAGGCACGCGCGCCGCGCGGTGAAGCGCGGCCGCGTTACACACGAGCCGCGGCGGCCGGCCGGGCGGGCCGACCGGCCGAAACGGCGCCCATTCTACCGAACGTGCAGCGCGTGCGACGAAGGTGAAACCCTCAGTCGACGCTCGCGCACTGCACGGGCGTCGCGCCGAGCAGCGTCGTGAGCACCGCCGGCGCGAGGCTCACGAGATAGCCGCGGCGGCCGCCGTTCAGATAGATCGTCGGTAATTCGAGGATGGTCGACTCGACGTAGACGGGCATCGTCTTGCGGGTGCCGAACGGCGACGTGCCGCCGACCAGATAGCCCGAGTGGCGGTTCGCGACGTCCGGCTTGCACGGCTCGACGCGCTTCGCGCCGATCTGCCGCGCGAGGTTCTTGGTCGACACCGTACGATCGCCGTGCATCAGCACGATCAGCGGCTTCGCGTGCTCGTCTTCCATCACGAGCGTCTTCACGACGCAGTGCTCGTCCACGCCGAGCTGGCGCGCCGACTCGCCGGTGCCGCCGTGCTCGACGTAGTCGTACGGATATTCGTCGAACGCGACGCCGTGGCGGCGCAGCAACTGGGTCGCGGGGGTTTCGGACACGTGTCTGGATTTGCTCATCGCCGCATTTTAATGGCGAACGACCGGCATGCGCGCCATTGCGCCATTGCGCCATTGCACGATCGCGTGCGGACGTCGGCGGTATACTCGCGGCCCGCTGGCGCGGCCCAGCCGACCGGCCGCTGCGCCATCATTGCGGACATCGCGACGCGCTATTGACCGAACGGCCGATTGTGGCGGCCCGGCCGCCATGGCACGATCGTTCGCAACGCTGCCCGCGCCGCTGCCCGTGCCCTTCTTCATGGAGACGTCATGTCCTCGTCCGTTCGCTCATCCGCGCCGCCCGACGTCGCGGCCCTGCTCGCCGCGCTGCCCGCTCGCATCGCCGACGTGCCCGCGCTGCGGGCCGCGCAAGCGCCCACGCACCCGGCGCTGATCGAGGACGCGCGCCGCCTGTCGTACGCCGAACTCGCCGAGGCCGTCGACGCGGCCGCGGCCCGGCTCGTCGCGCTCGGCGTGCGCGGCGGCGATCGCGTGATGATCGTCGCGGAAAACAGCGTCGCGCAGATCGTGCTGCTGCTCGCGGCCGCGCGCGTCGATGCGTGGGCGCTGGTGTCGAACGCGCGCCTGGCAGCGAGCGAACTCGACGCGATCGTCGCGCATGCGCGCCCGAAGCTGATCGCGTTCGCGACCGAAGCCTCGCCCGATGCGCGCGCGCATGCCGCGCGCTACCGCGCCGCGCCCGCCGACGCGCTGCCGATCGACATCGGCGCGTGGTCGCATCACGTCGACGCCGACGCGCCGGCCGAGCCGGTCGCGGCCGACGGCGCCGCTCAGTGCGCGGCGCTGATCTACACGACCGGCACGACGGGCGCGCCCAAAGGCGTGATGCTGTCGCATCGCAACCTGCTGTTCGTCGCCGCGACGTCGAGCGCGCTGCGCCGCGTGTCGCCCGACGACGTCGTCTATACGGTGCTGCCCGTGTCGCACGTGTACGGGCTCGCGTCGGTCTGCCTCGGCAGCCTGTACGCAGGCGCGACGCTGCGCCTCGCGCCGCGCTACTCGCCCGAAGCGGTGCGCGTCGCGCTCGCGGACGAACGCGTGACGATCTTCCAGGGCGTGCCCGCGATGCATGCGAAGCTGCTCGAGCACCTGCACACGCACAGGCACGCGTGGCGCGCGCCGCGGCTGCGCTTCGCGTATTCGGGCGGCTCGCCGCTCGACGCCGACCTGAAGGCGCGCGTCGAGCGCGTGTACGGCGTGCCGTTGCACAACGGCTACGGAATGACCGAAAGCAGCCCGACGATCACGCAGACGCCGCTCGACGCGCCGCGCGCCGACTGCTCGGTCGGTACGCCGATTCCCGGCGTCGAGATGCGGATCGTCGCGCCGGACGGCGCCGACGTGCCGCGCGGCGAGGTCGGCGAAATCCGCGTGCGCGGGCCGAACGTGATGCTCGGCTACTACCGCAACGCGGACGCGACGCGCGCGGCCGTGTCGCCGGACGGCTGGCTGAGCACCGGCGATCTCGCCCGCCAGGACGCCGACGGCGCGGTGACGATCGCGGGCCGCAGCAAGGAGCTGATCATCCGCTCGGGCTTCAACGTGTATCCGGTGGAGGTCGAACAGGTGCTGAACGCACATCCGGACGTCGTGCAGGCGGCCGTCATCGGGCGCGCGGTCGATGGCAACGAGGAAGTGCTCGCGTTCGTCGAGCTCGCGCCCGGCGCGACGGCGGCCGACGCCGAACTGCATGCGTGGTGCGCGCAACGCCTCGCGCCGTACAAGCGCCCGGCCCGCATCCGCGTGCTCGACGCGCTGCCGGCCGCCTCTACCGGCAAGGTGCTGAAACACCGGCTGCGCGACCTCGCGTAGCGCGCGGCGCCGGCGCTAGCCGCGCGGATGGTGCTGCGCGTGCAGCGTCCTGAGCCGCTCGCGCGCGACGTGCGTATAGATCTGCGTGGTCGAGATGTCGCTGTGGCCGAGCAGCAGCTGCACGACGCGCAGGTCCGCGCCGTGGTTCAGCAGGTGCGTCGCGAACGCGTGCCGCAGCGTGTGCGGCGACAGGTGCGCGCGCACGTCCGCGCGCTGCGCGTGACGCTTGATGATGTTCCAGAACTGCTGGCGCGTCATCCCGTCGCCGCGCGCGGTCACGAACAGCGCGTCGGCCGCGCGCGCGCCGAGCAGCGCCGGCCGCGCGTCGCGCAGATAGCGCTCGATCCAGCCGTGCGCGACTTCGCCGAACGGCACGAGGCGCTCCTTCGAGCCCTTGCCCATCACCCGCACGACGCCCTCGTTGAGCCCCACCTCGACGGTCTTCAGCGTGACCAGTTCGCTCACGCGCAGCCCGCTCGCGTACATCAGCTCCAGCATCGTGCGATCGCGCAGCCCGAGCGGCGTGCCGATGTCCGGTGCGCCGAGCAGCGCCTCGACCTGCGCCTCCGACAGCGTCGACGGAAACCGCGCGCCCTGTTTCGCGGACGCGATCCGCAACGTCGGGTCGGCGCTCGCGCGATGCTCGCGCACGGCCCAGCCGTAGTAGCGACGGAACACCGACAGCCGCCGGTTCGACGACGTCGCCTTGCCGTCGCTGCGCGCGGCGATATAGCCGGTCACCATCGCTTCGTCGGCGGAGTCGAGCGCCGCGTGGTGGGTGGCCGCGAGCCATTGGGAAAACAACGTCAGGTCGCGCCGGTACGCATCGAGCGTATTGCGCGACAGTCCGTGCTCGAGCCACAGCGCGTCGCAGAACAGGTCGATCGACGCGCGGCTCGCGAGCTGCGCCGGCGAAGCGGCGAGCGGATCGCCGGCGGCATCGGCATCGGAAGCGGGGGAAAGCAACGGTTCGTTCATCGGTACGGCACGCCTTCATGCGCGAGCAGCCAGCGCTTCACTGTCTGGAAATAACCGCCGTCGTCGTGGTTCGCGAAACCGCCGAGGCCGCCCGCCGCGACGACGCGGTGACACGGAATCACGAGCGGAAAGTAGTTCGCGCCGCACGCCTGGCCGACCGCGCGCGGCGCGCTGCCGATGCGCTTCGCGACCTGCCCGTAGGTCAGCACCGTGCCCGGCGGAATGTCGCTGATCACGTCCCACACGCGCTGCTGGAACGCGCTGCCCACCGGCGCGAGCGGCAGGTCGAAGCGTGCCGACGCCCGCTCGAAATAGCGCTCGATCTGCTCGACCGCACGCTCGGCGAGCGGCGAATCGGGCGCGACCGACCCGACCGATTCGGGCAGATAGACGATCTCGCGCACCACCGCGGCGTCGGTGCGGATGCCGACCTTGCCGAACGGTGCGTCGATCACTGCGTTGAACATCATTCTCCTCCCGGTGAAACGCGCGGCGCCGCCGCGCCGACGACACTTTACGCCGCGTTCATGCGGCGCGCAGCGCCCATTCGACGTGCTCGCGCACGACCGGCGACGGATCGTCCGCTCGCGCGCGCAGCGCGGCGACGATCGCGTCGCGCGCAGCGGGCGCGAACCGCCCGGCCGGCGCACGCAGCGCGTTGCCGAGCCCGACCGCGAGATTGCGCAGCCAGCTTTCGTGGCCGATGCGCCGGATCGCGCTGCCCTGCATCCGCGTGTCGAAGGTTTCGGCGTCCCAGCCGAACAGCTCGACGAGCGTCGCGCGATCGAGCCCGTGCCGCACGTCGAAATCGGCGACCGGCGCGGCCTGCGCGAACTTGTTCCACGGGCACACGAGCTGGCAGTCGTCGCAGCCGTACACGCGATTGCCGATCAACGGCCGCAGCGGCTCCGGAATGCTGCCCTTCAGCTCGATCGTCAGATACGAAATGCAGCGGCGCGCGTCGACGCGATACGGCTCGACGATCGCGCCGGTCGGGCACGCGCCGAGGCAGCGCGTACAGCTGCCGCAGTGCGCGCCGGGCGTTTCGGGCGCCGCATCGGGCGCCGTCTGCGCATCGGTCGGCAGCGCGACGTCGACGTAGATCTCGCCGAGGAAGAACAGCGAGCCCGCGTCGCGCTGCAGCAGCAGCGTGTGCTTGCCGCGCCAGCCGACGCCGGCCTTCTGCGCGAGTTCGACCTCGAGCACCGGCGCCGAATCGGTGAACACGCGGTAGCCGTATGCGCCGATCTCGCGCTCGATGCGCTCCGCGAGCGTCTGCAGCCGGTTGCGCAGCACCTTGTGATAGTCGCGGCCGCGCGCGTAGATCGACACGACGGCCGCCTGCGGATCGTCGAGCCGGGCGCGCTCGCGGGCGCGCCAGTCGTGCGGCGCGGACGACGCGTCGGGCGCGTCGGCGGCGAGCGTCGCGGCCGGCAGATAGGCGAGCCGCGCGGAGATCACGCGTCGCGTACCGGCCACAAGTTCGGCCGGCCGCGCGCGTTTCATCCCGTGTTTCGCCATATAATCCATTTCGCCGTGGTACCCGGCTTCCAGCCAGGCGGCGAGGCCCGCTTCGGCATCCGAGAGATCGGTATCGCTGATGCCGATCGCCCCGAAACCCAATTCGCGCCCCCACGCCCTGATGCGCGCGGCGAGCGCAGTCAACGCCGCATCGTCGAGCGCGCACGGCGCCGCGCCCTCGGCACGAGCCGAAGGGCCGTCGGATGCGGCGAGTTCCGGTAAGCGGTTCATCGCACTATTTTACGAGAATGCCAGCCACGCCCCATCCGCCTCATGCAGACACGCTGCCCGCTCCGCTCGCGCAGCGCGTGATCGCACTCGCCGACGAAGCGGCGACCGAGGCCTTCGGCGCCCGCTTCGCGCATGCGCTCGACGCCGCACGCACCGAGCTGGCGCGCACCCACGCGTTCGCGGGGCTGCAGATCCAGCTGATCGGCGATCTCGGCGCGGGCAAGACGACCCTCGTGCGCGCGATCCTGCGCGGCCTCGGCCACACGGGGCGCGTGCGCAGCCCGACCTACACGCTCGTCGAACCATACGCGTTCGCGCGCGACGACGGGGAACTCGAGGTCTATCACTTCGATCTGTATCGATTCAACGATCCGGCCGAATGGTCCGACGCAGGCTTTCGCGAATATTTCAATTCGAGCGCGATCTGCCTCGTCGAATGGCCGCAACAGGCAGGCGCGCTACTCGGCGTGCCCGATCTGGTTTTCTCGCTCGACGTGGACGGCGACGGCCGCGCCCTCACCGTCCGGGCGTTCAGCGCTTCAGGAAAGGCATGTCTCGAAAGATGTTGATCAAACCGTTCCGCTCGATCGAATCGGCGGCCACCGCGACGCACAACTGGCGGCGCCGCCAGATCCTGCGCGCCGGTGCGTCGACGCTGGTGCTCGGTCTCGTCGCGCCGCGCGTCGCGCACGCATCTTCGGTGCTCGGCGTGCGCGTCTGGCCCGCGCGCGACTACACGCGCGTCACGATCGAATCCGATCAGCCGCTGCAGAACAGCCAGCAGCTGCTGCAGGGGCCGGACCGCCTCGTCGTCGACCTGAACGGCCTCGATCTCGACCAGGCGCTGCGCGACCTCGTGTCGAAGATCGCGCCAAACGATCCGCAGATCCAGTCGGTGCGCGTCGGCCAGTATCAGCCGCACGTGGTGCGGATGGTGTTCGACCTGAAGGGGTCGGTGAAACCGCAGGTGTTCACGCTGCCGCCGGTGGGCACCTACAAGTACCGGCTCGTGTTCGACCTGTATCCGGCGGTCGCGCCCGATCCGCTGACCGACCTGATCGCACAGACCGAACGCAAGGAGCAGGCGCTGAACGACAGCGCGCGCGCGCAACAGATGCAGCCGCCGTCGAGGCTCACGGGCCCGGCCACGCCGCCCGCCGCGGCCGACAACAGCGACGCGTTCTTCCAGCGCTTCGCGCAGAACACGCCGGCCGCGCCGCGCACGCCGCAGGCCGCGCCTTCGACGCCGGCGAAGCCGGCCGTCAAGCCGCCGCCCGTCATCGCGCGCCGCGACGACAGCGACGACGACGCCGACACCTACAAGTTCACCGCGCCGAAATCCGGCAAGGGCGGCACGATGCGGCTGCTGACGGTCGCGATCGATCCGGGCCACGGCGGCGAGGATCCGGGCGCGATCGGCGGCGCAGGCACCTACGAGAAGCACGTCGCGCTCGACATCGCGAAGAAGCTGCGCGCGAAGATCGACGGCGCGCCCAACATGCGCGCGATGATGACCCGCGACGCCGACTTCTTCGTGCCGCTGAACGTGCGCGTGCAGAAGGCGCGCCGCGTCGGCGCGGACCTGTTCGTGTCGATCCACGCGGACGCGTTCACGACGCCGTCCGCGAGCGGCTCGTCGGTGTTCGCGCTGTCCGACCACGGCGCGTCGAGCGCCGCCGCGCGCTGGCTCGCGAACAAGGAAAACGCATCCGACCTGATCGGCGGCATCAACATCAAGACGCAGGACGCGGCCGTGAGCCGCGCGCTGTTCGACATGTCGACCACCGCGCAGATCCGCGATTCACTGCGCTACGGCAACTACGTACTGAAGGAAGTCGGCGGCATCAACAAGCTGCACAAGGGCTCGGTCGAGCAGGCCGGGTTCGCGGTGCTGAAGGCGCCCGACATTCCGTCGATCCTGGTCGAGACCGCGTTCATCAGCAACCCGGACGAAGAACGCAGACTCAACGACGACAGCTATCGCGAGGAAATGGCCGACGCGATCTTCCGCGGCATCAAGCGCTACTTCGCGGCCAATCCGCCGCTCGCGAAGAACCGGATGGCCTGACGTACGGCCGGTGCGAGCGGCACGGCCCGCTCGTCCTGGCCGACCTTTCCCGCGCCTGCACCGGCTTCGCAGCCCCTCTGCCTTTCCCGCCGCCGGCACGCGCCGCGTGCCGGCGCGTCACGACGCCGCGAAGCGGCGCAACAGCTTCCCGCCGAACACGTTCACCACGAGCCCGCCCATCACGAGTGCGGCGCCGACCAGCTGCATGCGGCTCAGGTGCTCGTCGAGCAGCAGCGCCGACGACGCGAGCCCGACGATCGGCACCAGCAGCGAGAATTGCGCGACCTGCGCGGCCGGATAGCGCGACATCAGACGGCTCCACAAGCCGTAGCCGACGAGCGTCGCGACGAACGCCAGATAGACCACCGCGAAGATCGACGTACCGTTCAGTCCGGCCAGCGCGGCGGCGATCCGCTGCGGCCCCTCGAACCACAGCGACAGCAAGAAGAACGGCAGCGGCGGCACGAGGCTCGCCCACACGACGAGCGACACGAGGTTCGCGCGGCCGACCTTCTTCGTGACGATATTGCCGAACGCCCACATCACGGCCGAGCCGATGGTCAGCAGGAAGCCGGCGAGCGTCATCGCGGCGCCGCCCTGCACCGCGATCACGACGAGCCCGGCCGCGGCGATCGCGAGCCCCGCGAGGTTCTCGGCGCGCAGCCGCTCGCCGAGAAACAGCATCGCGAACACCAGCGTGAAGAACGCCTGCGACTGCAGCACCAGCGACGCGAGGCCGGCGGGCATCCCGACGTACATGCCGGTAAACAGGAATACGAACTGGCCGAGCTGGATCGTCGCGCCGTACAGGATCAGCATGCGCCACGGGATCTGCGGCCTGCGCACGAAGAACACCGCGGGCACCGCCGCGAGCGTGAAGCGCAGCGCACCGAGCAGCATCGGCGGCATGCCGTGCAGGCCGACCTTGATCACGACGAAGTTCACGCCCCATGCGAGGATCACGATCAGCGCAAGCAGCAGGTCCTTCGGGGCCATCATGGGAAGTCTCCTCGATAATCGGCCGGGCTGCCGAGCCGGCCAGTCTACCGAATTTCGCGGCGCGATCCGCGACCCGCGCGGCGCGCATCGGATCGCGCCGTGCCGCGACGAGCGGTGCGGCGCATCGTGCGTGCCCGCGAGGTGACATCGTTTCGCGGGCGATTCGGCTGCGCTTGGTCACGGCTTCACTGCCGATTCGCCGTCGATTCGCCGTCGATTCGCCGCGACATCCGCACCGCTTTCCCACCGCTTCGCCGTCGGGCGGCGGGTGGCCGGCCGGGCCACGCCTGGCCGCACTGCACCCGCGCCGCCACCGCCCCAGTACAATGACCGGCACCGCGCCGCTCCCCACGAGACCCGTCATGACCGATTCGATCAAAGCCCTGCTGAAACCGCACTTGCGCGACATCGGCAACCTGCAGGTGCGCCGCACGCTTCCCGCACTCGCCGCCCGCCTCGTCGGCCCGTTCATCTTCTTCGATCACATGGGGCCCGCGGCGCTGCCGCCGGGCACCGGCCTCGACGTGCGCCCGCATCCGCATATCGGGCTCGCGACCGTCACGTATCTGTTCGACGGCGCGATCCTGCACCGCGACAGCCTCGGCTCGCTGCAGGAAATCGTGCCGGGCGACGTCAACTGGATGACGGCCGGCCGCGGGATCGTCCACTCGGAGCGCACGCCCGACGCGCTGCGTGAGAGCGGCCATACCGTGCACGGGATCCAGACCTGGGTCGCGCTGCCGGTCGCGCACGAAACCACCGAGCCGTCGTTCGAGCACCATGCGGCCGACACGCTACCGACGCGCGACGAAGGCGGCGTGTCGCTGACGGTGATCGCCGGCGACGCTTTCGGCCTGCGCTCGCCGGTCACGACGTTCTCGCGCACGCTGTACGTCGCCGCTCGGTTCGCGGTCGGCAGCCGTCTCGAGCTCGACGCGTCGCACGAGGAGCGGGCCGTCTACGTCGTCGACGGCGACCTCACGATCGACGGCACGCCGGTGCCGGCGCAACAGATGGCCGTGCTCGTGCCGGGCACGACCGTCACGCTCGCGAGCAGCGGCGGCGCGCGCGCGATGCTGCTCGGCGGCGACAAGCTCGACGGCGAGCGCTTCATCGAATGGAATTTCGTCGCGAGCAGCCGCGATGCGATCGAGCAGGCGAAACAGGCGTGGACGAAGCAGGAAATGGGCAAGGTGCCCGGCGAAACCGAGTGGATTCCGTTGCCCGCAGCGAAGCCGCGTTGAAAAACGCGCGCGCCGCCCCCATCCTGAACACATTCGAACTGCAGAGAACGACATGGACACCACGCTTGCCACTTTCGAGAAAGACGTCATCGAGGCGTCGCTGGACACGCCCGTGCTGGTCGACTTCTGGGCGCCGTGGTGCGGCCCCTGCAAGACGCTCGGGCCGTTGCTCGAAAAGCTCGAAGCCAATTACGCCGGCCGCTGGAAGCTCGTCAAGGTGAACGTCGACGAGAACCAGGAGCTTGCCGCGCACTTCCAGACGCGCAGCATCCCGCACGTGATCGCGTTCGCCGACGGGCGCCCGGTCGACCAGTTCATCGGCGTGCTGCCGGAAGGCCAACTGCGCGAGTTCCTCGATCGGCTGCTGCCGGCGCCCGACGAAGCCGAACGCCGCGCCGCACAATACGCGCTCGCCGAGTCGCGCTTCGACGACGCGCTCGCGCACCTCGAAGCGGCCCTCGCGTTGAACCCCGGCTTCGACGACGCACGGCTCGACCTGATCGAACTGCTGCTCGCGAACAACGAGGTCGACGCGGCGCGTGCCGAGGCCGAGCGCCTGTCGCCGCAGACGCTGCAGGCCGATCCGCGCTACCAGGCGATCAAGACCCGTTTCGACGCGCTGGACGCGACGGCCGACCTGCCGCCGACCGACGCGCTCGAAGCCCGCATCGCCGCGAATCCCGGCGATCTGGACGCGCGCTTCGACCTCGCGCAGAGCCTGATCGCGCGCCGCGCGTACGAAGGCGCGCTCGAACAGTTGCTGGAGATCGTGTTGCGCGACCGCGCGTACGGCGACGACCTCGGCCGCCGCACGATGATTTCGGTGTTCGAACTGGCGGGCGACCGCCCCGAGCTGGTTGCCGCGTGGCGGCGCAAGCTGAGCATGGCGCTCAATTAATGGAGGAGGCGGGGGCTGGCTGGTTGGGTCTAGCTGATCGGGTCTAGCTGGTTGGGCCTAGCTGGTTGAGTCTCGCCGGTTGGGCCTCGCTGGTTGGGCCTCGCTGGTTGGACCTCGCTGGTTGGACCTCGCTGGTTGGACCTCGCTGGTTGGACCTCGCTGGTTGGGCCTCGCTGGTTGGGCCTCGCTGGTTGGGCCTCGCTGGTTGGGCCTCGCTGGTCGGGCCTCGCTGGTTGGGCCTCGCTGGTCGGGCCTCGCTGGTCGGGCCTCGCTGGTCGGGCCTCGCTGGTTGGGCCTCGCTAATCGGGCCTCGCTGGTCGGGCCTCGCTGGTCGGGCCTCGCTGGTCGGGCCTCGCTGGTCGGGCCTCGCTGGTCGGGCCTCGCTGGTCGGGCCTCGCTGGTCGGGCCTCGCTGGTCGGGCCTCGCTGGTCGGGCCTCGCTGGTCGGGCTTCACCGGTCGAGCCTCACTTAGTTGAGCCTAGCTGAACGAGGCTCGCTGATATACCTCGTTGGTGGGTCCTCGATGCGCGAGCTGCGACGACCACCGCTCCCTGCCCAGGCCACAACGATCCAACCAGCGCCCCCACCCCCCACCGCACAACGCTCGTCAGCCGCGCCACTTCACCAAAGGCGCACCCGCCAGCCACCGATTCCCGATCAGCGCACGGCCCGCGCCGCAATCGCCCGCAACGCATGCGCGGCGGCCGCGAAGCCGAAGCTCGCGGTCACGCACACGCTCGATCCGAACCCCGCGCAATTGAGCCCCGCGACGTGCGCGGCGGCCGACGGCTCCGCGCCGTCCTCGAGGTCGCACGCGGCAGCTTCCGGATAGATCAGCGGCTCGTCCGAATACACCGCGCTGACCTTGAAGCGCGCCTTCGGGCCGCGCGCAAAGCCATGCTGCTTGCGCAACTGCGCGCGCACCTTCGACAGCAGCGGGTCCTGGATCGTCAGCGCGAGATCGTCGATGCGGATCCGGGTCGGGTCCAGTTGCCCGCCCGCGCCGCCGACCGTCACGAGCGGCTGCCCTTTCGCGACGCACCATGCGATCAGCGCGACCTTCGTGCGCACGCTGTCGATCGCGTCGATCACGTAGTCGAAGCCGCCGCCGAGCAGCGCATCGAAGTTGTCGGCCTCCACGAAATCCTCGACCCGGTTCACGCGACACGCGGGATCGATCAGCGCGATGCGCTCGGCCATCGCGTCGACCTTCGGCTTGCCGAAATTGCCGTCGAGCGCGTGGATCTGCCGGTTCGTATTGCTTTCGGCGACGTTGTCGAGATCGATCAGCGTCAGCGTGCCGACCGCGCTGCGCGCCAGCGCCTCGGCCGTCCACGACCCGACGCCGCCGATGCCGATCACCGCCACGTGCGCGCGCTCGAACGCGGCGAGCGCCGGCGCGCCGTACAGCCGTGCGATACCGCCGAAGCGGCGCTCGCGATCCACGTCAAGCTGGATCGGCGGGCTCGCGGTAAGATCGGAGGAACTGGGCAGGGCAGCGTCGGCAGCGGGCATGGCAGCAAGGAAAACGTAAGTCGTGCGGCCCTCTATTTTGCCTGAACTCCCCCGCCTTTCCTCGCGACGGTGTACGCACGATTCTCGCGCGTTCGCTATACTGGCCCCCGATTGAAGCGTTTGCATAACATGACGACACTCGCCGATCTCCGCATCAACTATTCGCGTGCTTCGCTCGACGAGGCCGACGCCGCCCCCGACCCGTTCGTCCAGTTCGACCGCTGGTTCAAGGAGGCGCTCGCCGCCAAGCTGCCCGAGCCGAACACGATGACGGTCGCCACGGTCGGCGACGACGGCCGGCCGTCGGCCCGAATCCTGCTCATCAAGGCCGTCGACGAACGCGGGTTCGTCTTCTTCACCAATTACGAAAGCCGCAAGGGGCACGACCTCGCCGTCAATCCGCATGCGGCGCTGCTGTTCTACTGGATCGAGCTCGAGCGCCAGGTGCGCATCGAAGGCCGGATCGAGAAGACCAGCGCCGACGAAAGCGACCGCTATTTCGCCTCGCGCCCGCTCGGCTCGCGCATCGGCGCATGGGCGTCCGAGCAGAGCACGGTGATCGACAGCCGCGCGACGCTCGAGGCGCGCGAGAAGGAAGTCGCCGCCCGCTACGGCGAGAACCCGCCGCGCCCGCCGCACTGGGGCGGCTACCGCCTCGTGCCCGACGCGATCGAATTCTGGCAGGGCCGCCCGTCGCGGCTGCACGATCGACTGCTCTATACGCGCGACGACGCCGCGGCGACGGGCTGGTCGATCTCGCGCCTGGCACCGTAAGCGACGCCGCAGCAGCGCCGGCGCCGGCCGTATCTCGTGTTGCAACCGGGCGCCCGCATCGCAAGATGCGGGCGCCCGGCCAGAAAACCTGGCTGTATTCGATTCAACGAACAAACGGAGATTCCAAATGTTCTGGGAAAAGAAGCTGGCACAGTGGGCGGACGAAGTACGGACGAAGGCGAACTTACCGGCGCGCCTCGTGTTGTGGAACGGCGAGCAACTCGATTTCGGCACGTTCAGCGCGCCGCAGGTCACGCTGAAGGTCAACAGCGCATCGGCGTTGCCGCTGCTGCTCGAGCCGAGCCTCGACAACCTCGGCGAGGCGTACGTGAAGGGCAAGATCGACATCGAGGGCCGGCTGTCGGACATCATCAACATCAGCTACTCGCTCGCGCGCAGCACGGTCACCAGCGCGAGCAAGCTCGCGCGCGTGCGGCGCTACTTCAATCACACGAAGAGCACCGACAAGAAGGCGATCCAGTACCACTACGACGTGTCGAACGAGTTCTACAAGCTGTGGCTCGACGAGAACATGGTGTACTCGTGCGCGTACTTCGAGAACGGCGATGAAGATCTCGCGACCGCGCAGATCAAGAAGATCGACCATATCCTGACGAAGATCCAGCTCGAGCCCGGCCAGCGGCTGCTCGACATCGGCTGCGGCTGGGGCGCGCTCGTGCTGCGCGCCGCGCAGAAGTTCGGCGCGACGTGTCTCGGCGTGACGCTGTCGCAGAACCAGTTCGATCTCGCCACCGCGCGCGTGAAGGCGGCCGGCCTCGAGGACAAGATCGAGATCCGCCTGCAGGACTATCGCGAAATCGACGGGCAATTCGACCGCATCACGAGCGTCGGGATGTTCGAGCACGTCGGCCGCAAGAATCTGCCGCTCTACTTCTCGCGCGTGCGCGAGCTGCTCGCCGACGACGGCATCGCGATGAACCACGGCATCACGTCGACCGACGCGGAAAGCGGCGAAACGGCGCTCGGCGGCGGCGAATTCATCGATCGCTACGTGTTCCCGGACGGCGAGCTGCCGCACATCAGCCTCGCGCTCGAAGCGGCGCAGCGCGGCGGGCTCGAGGCGGTCGACATCGAGAGCCTGCGGCGGCACTATGCGCGCACGCTCGAAATCTGGACGGAGAATTTCGAGGCGAACGCCGAACAGGCGCGCGGGCTCGTCGACGACGAAAAATTCCGCATCTGGCGCGTGTATCTCGCCGGCTGCGCGTATGCGTTCGAGCACGACGACGTGTCGATCTTCCAGATCGTGTGCCGCAAGGCCGGCCGCAGCGCGAAAACGTTGCCGTGGTCGCGGCGCTACATGTACGAACACGCGCTGCCGCGCTAGGCGGCGCTTCACGCTGGGCATGCATGGGTGACGGCAGCACGCGGCGCAACGCGCGACCGCAACGACAGCAGCGCGACGGGACGCCGGGACCGGGTGCCGACGCGCAATTCGACCTGTTCGGCGCGTCCGCCGACGATGCATGCGCGGGCCCGGGCCCCGGTGCCGCCGGCAAACCCGAACCGGCCGGCGAGCACGCGGCGCCGCAAGAACGACGCCCGGCGCGCGCCGATCGAGCGTCGCCGCGCGCTACCGACGACCCCGAACCGCCCTCGCCTGAATCCGGCCTGCTGTGGGACGAGCCGCCTCCGCCGGCCGCACCGCCGAAGCGCACGCGGCGCGGGCGCGGCGTGCCGCCTGCGCCGGTGTCCGCCGAGGTCGCCGAACTGGCGGCCGCGCTGCCGCCGAACGTGCGGCTCGGCACGTCGTCGTGGTACTTCCCCGGCTGGAACGGCATCGTCTTCGACGGCGACTTCGCGCAGTCGAAGCTGTCGCGCGAAGGGCTCGGCGCGTATGGCGCGCATCCGCTGCTCCGGAGCGTGAGCCTCGACCGGTCGTTCTACGGCCCGCTGTCGGTGGCCGACTATCTGCGCTACGCGCAGCAGGTGCCGGACGATTTCCGCTTCGTCGTGAAAGCGCCGGCGTCCGTGACGGACGCCGTGGTGCGCGGCCGGCGCGGCGAACCGTCGGGACCGAACCCGACGTTCCTCGACGCCGCGCTCGCGATGCATGAATTCGTGCAGCCGTGCATCGATGGTCTGGGCAAAAAGGCCGGCGTGCTGGTGTTCCAGTTTTCGCCGATGCCCGATCAGTTGCTCGCCGACCCGGCCGCGCTGATCGAGCGGCTGGCCGCGTTCTTCGCGGCGTTGCCGCCGCTGCCGCCGGAGCCGGACGGCACGCGCTACGCGATCGAGATCCGCGACGCCTGCCTGCTCACGCCGCGCTTCATCCGGACGCTTGCGGCGCTCGGCGTTCGCTACTGCGTCGGCCTGCATGCGCGCATGCCGGACCCGCTGCGCCAGGCGGCCGCGCTCGCGCTGCTCGACGGCGATGCGCCCGGCCCGCTGATCGTGCGCTGGAGCCTGCACGGCGGTTTCAAGTACGAACAGGCGAAGGCGAAGTACGAGCCGTTCGACCAGCTCGTCGACGAGGACCCGGCCACGCGTTCGGCGCTCGCCGAGCTGGCCGCGCGCTACGCGCTGGCCGGCCAGCCGGTGATCATCACGATCAACAACAAGGCGGAAGGCTCGGCGCCGCTGTCGTGCATCGCGCTCGCGCGGGAGATCGTCGCCGCGTGTGCGCGGTGGAGCGGCGAAGCGGCGTAGCGTCGGACGGCGAGCCGCCGCCGAGTGACGCGCTCCTCACGCGCCCCTCACGTACCACTCACGCGCCGCGCTGCGACTTCAGCCGATGCGCGAACTTCTGCCGGAATTTCGCGAGCTTCGGGCCGATCACGACCGAGCAGTACCCCTGCTCCGGATTGCGCGCGTAATAGTTCTGGTGATAATCCTCGGCCGGCCAGTAGTTGCCGTCGAGCGGCACGACCTGCGTGACGATCGGCTGCCCGAACACCTGCTCGCGCTCGAGCTCGGCGATCACGTCGAGCGCGGTGTCGCGCTGCGCATCCGAATGCGTGAACACGACGGAACGGTATTGGGTGCCGACGTCGTTGCCCTGCCGGTTCAGCTGGGTCGGATCGTGCGTCGCGAAGAAGATCTCGAGGACCTCGCGATAACCGATGCGCGCGGGATCGAACGTCACGTTCACCACTTCCGCGTGTCCGGTGTCGCCGTCGCACACGTCGCGATAACCGGGATTGCGCGTGTGGCCGCCCGCATAGCCCGACTGGACGGCCGTCACGCCGTCGACGTCGAGAAACACGGCCTCCGTGCACCAGAAGCAGCCGCCGCCGAGCGTCGCGGTTTCAAGCATCTCGTTCACCATGAAGTTGAGTACCTCGTTGAAGGTAGCGGCCGGCACGCGCGCGTGCCCGGCTCGCCGGTCCGTATCGCCGCTGCCCGGTCGCCCGGCGCGCAGCGGCACGCGTTCCAGTATCTCACTCGCACGAAAATCCGGCAGGCAGGCACGCGCGCGCCGCGCCCGACCCGCCGCGCATTTCTCGTCTACACTTAGGCACGCTGCGCCGCGACGGCACCCCGCCGCGGCCGCACGCAGCGCCGATGCATGCCCGCCCCGATGCCAACATCATCCGCCGGAACATCGATATGCACGCCTTAGCAGATACCGTCCGCCTCGCAGGCGCACCGACCGACGCGCATTGCGCCGCGTCGTTCATCCGCTCGCATTGCGACGCAACACGCGTGCGTGAGCGGCGCGCGTCGGATGCCGCACCTTTCCGCACCTTTCCGCACCGTTTCCACCTGACGTACCGCAGCGCGCGCCGCGCCGGTGCGTGCGGGCGGCGGCGCGTTCGCCTCGCGCAGCGCTTGCCCACGCACGGCCGGACCGCGGCGCACCCGTGATTCGACACCACCGACAGGAGGCACCACGATGAACATGCGGCCCGACCCGACCTTTCACGCCTCACCCGAGCTTGCGATGCAGGCGCCGCCCGAGGCGTTCGCCTATACGTTGTTGCTGAGCCCTGATTTTTCCAGCCCCGACGCGCTCGCCGTCATCGACGTGAAGCCCGGCTCGGCGACCTACGGGAAGATCGTCCACACGGTGACGATGCCGCACACCGGCGACGAGTTTCACCACTTCGGGTGGAATGCGTGCTCGTCGTCGCTGTCGCCGCTGACGGGCCACGCCTTTCTCGAGCGCCGCTTCCTGATCATTCCGGGCCTGCGCTCGTCGCGCATCTACGTGATCGACACGAAGCCGCATCCGACGCAGGCGCGCATCCACAAGATCATCGAGCCCGACGAAGTGTTCGCGAAGACCGGCTACTCGCGGCCGCACACGGTCCACTGCGGCCCGGAAGGCATCTACGTCAGCACGCTCGGCGGCGCAGGCAAGGACGGCACCGACGGCGCGCCCGGCATCTTCATCATGGACTGCGAGACCTTCGACGTGCTCGGCCGCTGGGAAATCGACCGCGGCCCGCAGGACAAGCACTACGACTTCTGGTGGAACCTGCCGCGCGACTACATGGTGTCGAGCGAATGGGCGCTGCCGCCGCAATTCGAAAACGGCATCGTGCCGGAAGACCTGCTCGCCAACCGCTACGGTCACCGTCTGCACTTCTGGGACTTGCGCGCGCGTCGCAACGTGCAGACGATCGACCTCGGCGCGCAGCACCAGATGGCGCTCGAAGTGCGGCCCGCGCACGATCCGGCGCGCGAATACGGGTTCGTCGGCGTCGTGGTCGATACGGCCACGCTCGAAGGCTCGATCTGGACCTGGTGGCGCGAAGACGGCAGGTTCCACGCGAAGAAGACCGCGACGATTCCGCCGGAGCCGGCCGCGGCCGACGAATTGCCGCCGCTGCTGAAAGGCTTCGGCGCGGTGCCGCCGCTCGTGACCGACATCGACCTGTCGCTCGACGATCGCTTCCTGTACGTGTCGTGCTGGGGCACCGGCGAGATGCGCCAGTACGACGTGTCCGATCCGCATCGGCCGGTGCTCGCGGGCTCGGTGCGCATCGGCGGCATCGTGCGGCGCGCGCCGCATCCGAACGGCCGCGCGTTCGCGGGCGGCCCGCAGATGGTCGAAGTCAGCCGCGACGGCCGGCGCGTGTACTGGACCAACTCGCTGTACTCGACCTGGGACGACCAGTTCTATCCGGACGGCGTGCCGGCCGCGCAGGTGCTCGCGCACGCGGGGTCGGACGGCGGCCTCACGCTCGCCGACGACTACTGGGTCGAGTTCCCCGACGGCTATCGCGCGCATCAGATCCGGCTCGACGGCGGCGACTGCTCGACCGATTCCTTCTGCTACCCGTCGGTCAGGCGTTGAGCGCCACCCTGCCTGCGTCGCTCGCGCTGTGGGCGGCCGTGCTCGCGAGCGGCGTCTACCATGGGCTGAACCCCGCGATGGGCTGGCCGCTCGCCGTGTCGAACGCGCTGATGACGCGCCGCGTCGACGCGCTCGTCGCGGCGCTCGGCTATCTCGCACTCGGCCACGCGCTCGCCGTGTTCATGGTGATGCTGCCGTTCGGGCTGCTCGCCGCGTTGCTCGCGTGGCAGCCGGCGATCCGGATCGGCGCGAGCGTGCTCGTGATCGGCTTCGGCGCGGCGCTGCTGATCCGGCGCCGGCACCCGCGCGCGCTCGCCCGCATCGCGCCGGCGCGGCTCGGGCTGTGGTCGTTCGCCGTCGCGCTCGCACACGGCGCGGGGCTGATGCTGGTGCCGATCTATCTCGGGCTCTGCGGGCCGGACCGGGATGCCGGCCATCGCGCGGCCGCCACGCTGATCGACGCGCATCTCGGCACGGCGCTCGTCGTCGCGGCCGTCCATGCGGCGGCGATGGTCGGCGCGGGCGGCGTGCTCGCGTGGCTGGTCTACCGTTATCTGGGGCTGAAATTCGTCGCGCGCAGCTGGTTCAATCTCGATGCCGTATGGGCGTCGAGCCTGATACTGACCGGGGCGCTGTCGCTCGGGCTCGCCGCGGCGCGGTAGGCGGATGGCTGCGGTATGGCGGGAAGGGCGCTGGCGGTGAGCTGGCTGCGCGGCGTCGTGGATGTCGGCGTTGCCGTGGATGCCGCAGTTGGCGTGGTTGCCGTTGCCGCCGTTGCCGCGGTTGCCGCGGTTGCCGCCGTTGGATGCCCTGGATGCCGAATGCCGCCGGCCGATTCGGTGTCGCGAATGCTGCGGATGCCCCGATGGCGCCAACGCCCCCCACCAATGTGCGCTACCTCACGCTCGCCCCGCGCTGGGCGTGGCGCGGAGGTCCGCCCCGCGCGATTCCGCTAGAATCGCGCCATGCGCACCACTTTCGAACCGATCGCCCCGGCCCCGTCGCCATTCGTCCGCCGCGCCCGTCGCATCCGCCGCGCGCCGCGCCCGTCCGTTTCGTCGTGGATGGCGGCCCGATGAAGCACGCCACTCCGCCCGATTTCGACTCGGCCGCATTTCGTCAGGCGCTCGGCCAGTTCGCCACCGGCGTCACCGTCATCACGACGCGCGCGCCGTCCGGGCAACTGATCGGCATCACCGCGAGCTCGTTCAACTCGGTGTCGCTCGATCCGCCGCTGGTGCTGTGGAGCCTCGCGCACAAATCGGCGTCCACGCCCGTATTCCGCAGCAACAGCCATTACGTGGTGAACGTGCTCGCGGCGTCGCAACTCGACCTGTGCAAGCGTTTCTCGACCTACAAGGGCGATCGCTTCGAAGGGATCGCGCACGCGGCCGGCAACTCGGGCATGCCGGTGCTCGACGGCGCGCTCGCCTGGTTCGAATGCCACAACCGCAGCCGCTACGACGAAGGCGACCATGTGATCTTCGTCGGCGAAGTCGAGCGTTGCGGCGTGCGCGCCGCAGCCGACGCCGCGCCGCCGCTGGTGTTCCACGGCGGCGGCTTCCACGGGCTCACACCGCTTTGATCGCCCCCGTGCGCGCCAGCCCGACCGGCGCGCCCGCTTCGTCCTTCAGCGTCTGCAGCACGATGTTCGAGCGGATGTCCATCACGCCGGGCGCCTTGTACAGGCGGTTCAGCACGAAATCCGAATAGTGCTTGAGGTTGTGCGCGAGCACGCGCAGCAGGTAATGGCTTTCGCCGGTCACGACGAACGCGCCGACCACCTCCGGCCATTCGCGCAGCGCTTCCGCGAAGCGCTCGTGCCACTGGTTTTCCTCGTTGCGCATCGACACCTGCACGAACGCCTCGAGCTCGAAGCCGAGCTTCTCGCGGCTCAGGCACGCACGGTAGTGTTCGATGACCCCTTGCTCCTCGAGCAGCCGCATCCGGCGCAGACAGGCCGACGGCGAAAGCGAGATGCGTTCGGCCAGGTCCAGATTGCTGATTCTGCCTTCCTCCTGCAGTACGGCGAGAATCCGGCAGTCGGTGGCATCGAGCGTGATCGCATGCATTTTTGGTCCCCCTTTTCCCTCTGAGTCGAATTATCTGCCAATCCGGCGGATTGTCCATGGTTATTTCGCAAGCACTTTCTGCGAGCGTCCACCTATCATTCGAAGGATCGATTCACCGATTCGTCATGCCATGGACACACTCTGGGACATCTCGCCGCCGCTCAGCCCCGCCACGCCCGTGTGGCCGGGCGACACGCCGCTGTCGGTCGAGCGCGTATGGCAGATGGAGGCCGGCTCGCCGGTCAACGTCGCGCGCCTGACGCTGTCGCCGCATACCGGCGCGCACTGCGACGCGCCGCTGCATTACGACGCCGACGGCGCGCCGATCGGCGCCGTGCCGCTCGACGCGTATCTCGGCCCGTGCCGCGTGATCCACTGCGTCGGCGCAGCGCCGCGCGTGCAGCCGGCCGACGTCGAGGCCGCGCTCGATCGCGTGCCGCCGCGCGTGCTGCTGCGCACCTGCGCGCACGCGAGCGTCGAGCGGTGGGACAGCGATTTCTGTGCGGTCGCGCCGGAGACGATCGACCTGCTCGCCGCGCGCGGCGTGAAGCTGATCGGCATCGACACGCCGTCGCTGGACCCGCAGGAATCGAAGACGATGGATGCGCATCACCGCGTGCGCGCGCACCGGATGGCGATACTCGAAGGCATCGTGCTCGACGACGTCCCGGCCGGCGATTACGAGCTGATCGCGCTGCCGCTGAAGTTCACGACGCTCGATGCGAGCCCCGTGCGTGCGGTGCTGCGTGCGCTGCCCGGCCATTCCTCCTGATTACCGAACCCCTCATCGACATCATGATCAAGACCCGTGAAGACGCGCTCGCCCTCGACCGCGACGATCCGCTCGCCGCGCTGCGCGGCCAGTTCGCGCTGCCCGACGGCGTGATCTATCTCGACGGCAATTCGCTCGGCGCGCAGCCGCGCGCATCGGCCGCCCGCGCGCAACAGGTGATCGGCGCCGAATGGGGCGAAGGCCTGATCCGCAGCTGGAACACCGCCGGCTGGTTCGCGCTGCCGCGCCGCCTCGGCGACAAGCTCGCGACGCTGATCGGCGGCGCAGCCGGCGAAACGGTCGTGACCGACACGATCTCGATCAACCTGTTCAAGCTGCTGTCGGCGATGCTGCGCCATCAGGCCGAGCGCGCGCCGCAGCGCCGCGTGATCGTGTCCGAGCGCTCGAATTTCCCGACCGACCTGTACATCGCGCAAGGGCTGATCGAGCAGCTCGGCGGCGGCTACGAGCTGCGTCTGATCGACGATCCGGCGGAATTGCCGGCCGCGCTCGGCGACGACACGGCCGTCGCGATGATCACGCACGTGAACTACCGCACCGGCTACATGCACGACATGCCGGCCGTCACGCAGCTCGCGCACGACGCGGGCGCGCTGATGCTGTGGGATCTCGCCCACTCCGCCGGCGCGGTGCCGGTCGACCTGAACGGCGCGCGTGCCGACGGCGCGGTCGGCTGCACGTACAAATACCTGAACGGCGGCCCCGGCTCGCCGGCGTTCGTGTGGGTGCCGCATCGCCATCACGCGCATTTCTCGCAGCCGCTGTCCGGCTGGTGGGGCCACCGCGCGCCGTTCGCGATGCAGCCGGCGTTCGCGCCGGACCCGGGCATCGCACGCTTTCTGTGCGGCACGCAGCCGATCGTGTCGATGTCGATGGTCGAATGCGGGCTCGACGTGTTCCTGCAGACCGACATGCAGGCGATCCGCCGCAAGTCGCTGGCGCTGACCGACGCGTTCATCGCGCTCGTCGAAGCGCGCTGCGCGGGGCTGTCGCTGAAGCTCGTCACGCCGCGCGCGCATCACCAGCGCGGCTCGCAGGCGAGCTTCGAGCATCCGCACGGCTATGAAGTCATGCAGGCGCTGATCGCGCGCGGCGTGATCGGCGACTACCGCGAGCCCGACGTGCTGCGCTTCGGCTTCACGCCGCTCTATACGCGCTTCGTCGACGTCTGGGACGCCGTCGACACGCTGCGCGACATCCTCGCCACCGACGCGTGGAAGGCGCCCGAGTTCGCCGAGCGCGGCGCGGTGACCTGATCCGTTACGCCCGGCGCGCCGGGCCCCGTCATGCAAATCTGGAGAAAGTCGTGAATTCTGGTCATATGCAGCCTCCCGGCGGCGACGCGCCGGCCGGCTGCCCGTTCTCGGGCACGCGCGCCGCGCCGTCCGCTCATCAGGCGCCGGGCGATGCCGCGGGCGAACCGGGCTGGCACAACGCGCAGCTCGATTTCTCGAAGTCGATGAGCTACGGCGATTACCTGTCGCTGAATTCGATCCTCGACGCGCAACATCCGCTCTCGCCCGATCACAACGAGATGCTGTTCATCATCCAGCATCAGACCAGCGAGCTGTGGATGAAGCTCGCGCTGTTCGAGCTGCGCGGCGCGCTCGACGCGGTGCGCGGCGACGCGCTGCCGCCCGCGTTCAAGATGCTCGCGCGCGTGTCGCGGATCCTCGAGCAGCTCGTGCAGGCGTGGAACGTGCTGTCGACGATGACGCCGTCCGAGTATTCGGCGATGCGCCCGTATCTCGGCCAGTCGTCGGGTTTTCAGTCGTACCAGTACCGGCAGCTCGAATTCCTGCTCGGCAACAAGAACGTGCAGATGCTGCAGCCGCATGCGCACCGGCCCGAGATCCTCGCCGAGGTGCGCGCGACGCTCGAAGCGCCGTCGTTCTACGACGAAGTCGTGCGCCTGCTCGCGCGGCGCGGTTTCCCGATCGCGCCGGAGCGGCTCGAGCGCGACTGGACGCAGCCGATGCGCCACGACGAGACCGTCGAGGCCGCGTGGCTCGAGGTCTATCGTCACCCGCAGCAGCATTGGGAGCTGTACGAGATGGCCGAGGAGCTCGTCGATCTGGAGGACGCGTTCCGTCAGTGGCGCTTCCGTCACGTGACGACCGTCGAGCGCATCATCGGCTTCAAGCAGGGCACCGGCGGCACGAGCGGCGCGCCGTATCTGCGCAAGATGCTCGACGTCGTGCTGTTCCCCGAGCTCTGGCACGTGCGCACCACGCTGTAGCGCACGCGCGGCTCACGCGGCCCGCGCGTCGTGACGACGAGCGGGCCGCATCATATGCGCGCGGCAAGGCCGGCGCGGGCGGTCAGACGACGCTCGACGCGTTCCTCCGCCACCGTGGCGCGCCGGTGCAGCCGCTTCGGCACGCTGCCGCTATCTGCGCCGCCGCGCCGGTCTGATTCACCACCTGATTCGCCGCCTGATTCACCGTCCGATTCACCGTCCGATTCGCCGTCCGATTCGCTGCCTGATTCGCCGCCTGATTCGCCGCCCGCTTCCCTGCCCCACCCCGCCGCACCGCACCATCGAAATGCCCCGTCCCCGCCTTGACTTTCGCTCGCCCCAATACGATCATTCGCTCACACGCAGAGCAAATGATCGTATTCGACAGCGCGGATCGCCAGCTTCCCTGCCAGGCCGGCATCCGATCGCGACAGGAGACACCGGATGACCGCATCGCCTTCCGAGCACCCGCCCGTGCTGCTGCATATCGGCGCAGGCTCGTTCCATCGCGCGCACCAGGCGTGGTATCTGCACCGCGTGAACGCGGCCGTGCCGGCCGGCGAGCGCTGGACGCTGACCGTCGGTAACATCCGTGACGACATGCGCACGACGATGGACGCGCTCGCCGCCCAGCACGGCGCCTACACGCTCGAAACCGTCACGCCGCAAGGCGAGCGCGCGTACGAGACGATCCGCGCGATCTCGCGCGTGCTGCCGTGGTCGCCCGATCTGGCCGCGCTGATCGATGCCGGCGCCGATCCGGCGTGCCGGATCGTGTCGTTCACGGTCACCGAAGGCGGCTACTACCTCGACGAGCACAACCGCCTCGACCTCGCGAACGCCGATCTCGCGGCCGATCTGCAAGGCGCGCGCACGACGCTCTACGGCGCGCTCGCCGCGCTGCTGGCCGAACGCGTCGCGCGCGGCGCGGGCCCGCTCACGCTGCAGAGCTGCGACAACCTGCGCAACAACGGCGCGCGCTTTCGCGCCGGGATGCGCGCGTTCCTCGAGCAGCGTGGCGAAACCGCGCTGCTCGCGTGGTTCGATGCGCACGTGGCGACGCCGAGCGCGATGGTCGATCGCATCACGCCGCGCCCGACCCCGGACGTGCGCGAACGCGTGCGCGTGGCGACCGGCATCGACGACGCCTGCCCGGTGATGGCCGAATCCTTCATCCAGTGGGTGATCGAGGACCGCTTCGCGGCCAGCCGGCCGCGCTGGGAGCTGGCCGGCGCGGAGCTGGTGGACGACGTGCACCCGTACGAGGAAGCGAAGATCCGCATCCTGAACGCGACCCACAGCTGCATCGCGTGGGCCGGCACGCTCGCGGGCCACACGTATATCCACGAAGGCACGCACGACGCCGGGATCCGCCGCTTCGCGCACGACTACGTGACGCAGGACGTGATCCCGTGCCTCACGCCGAGTCCGCTCGACCTCGAACGCTACCGCGACGTCGTGCTCGAGCGCTTCGGCAACCCGTACGTACTCGACACCAACCAGCGCGTCGCGGCCGACGGCTTCTCGAAGATCCCCGGCTTCATCGCGCCGACGCTCGCCGAATCGTTCGCGCGCGGCGCCGCGCCGATCGCCACCGCGGTGCTGCCCGCGCTGTTCCTGCGCTTTCTGGAGCGCTGGGCGCGCGGCCGGCTGCCGTATGCGTACCAGGACGGCGTGATGGACGAAGGCGCCGCGCGCGCGATCGTCGCCGCCGACGACCCGGTGCTCGCCCTGTGCGCATCGCGCGCGCTGTGGGGCACGCTCGCCGGCAACGCGGCGCTGCTCGACGCGCTGCGCACCGCGCTCGCGCGCGTGGACGCATGGCTCGCGCAGCGCTGATCGCGCCCCGCGCCGCCGCGGCCGCGGCCGCGGTCACCACGGCAGCACGCAAACACCCGCGCATTCGGGCGAACCTGCGTTGGCATGCACGCATGCGTGCGGCTAAAGTAGCGGCTCCTCACTGACGGAGCGGATCGCTCATGTATCTCGGCATCGACCTCGGCACCTCGGAAGTGAAGGTGCTGCTGCTCGCCCCGGACGGCACCGTGGTCGGCACCGCCGGCACGCCGTTCAGCGTGTCGCGGCCGCATCCGCGCTGGGCGGAACAGCATCCCGACGACTGGTGGCAGGGCACGCTGGCCGCGCTCGCGGCGCTGCGCGCGCAGCACCGCGACGCGTTCGCCCAGGTGCGCGGAATCGGCCTGTCGGGCCAGATGCACGGCGCGGTGCTGCTCGGTCGCGACGACCGCGTGCTGCGCCCCGCGATCCTGTGGAACGACATGCGCAGCGCCGACGAATGCGCGCTGCTCACCGAGCGCGCACCCGACCTGCACACCCTCGCCGGCAACCTCGCGATGCCCGGCTTCACCGCGCCGAAGCTGCTGTGGGTCGCGAAGCACGAACCCGACGTGTTCGCCGCGACGGCCTGCGTGCTGATGCCGAAGGACTACCTGCGCTTCCGTCTGACCGGCGCGAAGGTGTCCGACCCATCGGATGCGGCCGGCACGCTGTGGCTCGACGTCGCGCGCCGCGACTGGTCCGACGCGCTGCTCGCCGCCTGCGACATGACGCGCGCGCAGATGCCGCGCATCGTCGAAGGCAACGCGCCGTCGGGCATGCTGCGCGCGGACGTCGCGCGCGAGCTGGGACTGTCCGAAGCAGTCGTCGTCGCGGGCGGCGGCGGCGACAACGCGACCAGCGCGCTCGGCATCGGCGCGATCCACGCGGGCGACGGCTTCGTGTCGCTCGGCACGTCGGGCGTGCTGAGCGTCGTCGGCGACCGCTTCATGCCGAATCCGGCGTCGGCCGTGCACGCGTTCTGCCATGCGATCCCCGACCGCTGGCAACTGATGAGCGTCGTGCTGTCCGCGGCGAGCTGCCTGCGCTGGGTCTGCAAGCTGACGGGCACCGACGAGCCCGCGCTGCTCGCCGAGATCGAGGCGCTCGACGCGGACGCGCTCGCGACGGCGCCGCTGTTCCTGCCCTACCTGTCCGGCGAACGCACGCCGCACAACGATCCGTATGCGCAAGGCGTGTTCTTCGGGATGACGCATGCGACCGAGCGCGCGCATCTCGGCTACGCGGTGCTCGAAGGCGTGACGCTCGGCCTCGCCGACGGCCTCGACGCGCTGCATGCGGCCGGCGTCGAGACCGACCGGCTGTCGCTGATCGGCGGCGGCGCGCGCAGCGCGTTCTGGGCGCAGCTGATCGCCGACGCGCTGAACGTGCGCACGCGCCGGCACGGCGGCGGCGAAACCGGTGCGGCGCTGGGCGCCGCGCGGCTCGGCTGGCTCGCCGTCGGCGGCGATCCGCAGACGGTGCTGACCAAGCCGCCGGTGCGCGCCGAATACACGCCCGACGCCGCGCGCCATGCGCTGCTGCGCGAGCGCCTCGACGCGTTCCGCGCGCTGTATCGCCACGTGCGTCCGCTGTACGAGCCGTCGCGCGCGCGGCTCGCGTGAGCGCCGCGGCGGCGCGCCCGGCATGCGTTACAGTGGATGCCGCCGCGCCGCCCGACGGCCTGCCCAGATCCGAACCGAATCGCTATCGTGTCCAAGTCCTCAGAAAAACTCGATCTCGCCACGCGCGCCGCGTGGCTCTACTACGTCGCCGGCGACACGCAGAACGAAATCGCCGAGAAGCTGCAGGTGTCGCGCCCGGTCGCGCAGCGGCTGGTCGCGTTCGCGGTCGAGAAGAACCTGATCCGCGTGCGCGTCGATCACCAGCTCGCCGACTGCCTGGACCTCGGCGCGCAGCTGTCGAAACGCTACGGGCTCACGATGTGCGAAGTCGTGCCCGTCGATGCGGATGCGCCCGAGGCGATCGACCGCAAGCTCGCGGTCGCCGGCGCGCAGGTGATGGAGCGGTATCTGAACGAGACGCGGCCGATGGTGATCGCGGTCAGCAGCGGCCGCACGCTGAAGGCGGCCGTCGCGCAGATCGCGCAGATCGACCGGCCGCAGCACCGGCTCGTGTCGATGGTCGGCGCGATCGCCGCCGACGGCTCGTCGAACCGCTACGACGTCGCGCAGTACATCTCCGAGAAGACCGGCAGCAAACACTTCCTGCTGCCGGCGCCGCTGTTCGCCGACAGCGATGCCGAGCGCGCGCAATGGTGCAATCACCGGCTGTACCGGATCGTCGACGCGCTGTCGGCGCAGGCCGACGTCGCGTTCGTCGGCGTCGGCAACATCGGCCCGCACTGCCCGCTCTACGAGGACGGCTTCATCACCGAACAGGAACGCGACGAGATGACCGCGCGCGGCGCGGTGGCCGAACTGCTCGGCGTGCCGATCGATGCACAGGGCAAGCTGGTCGACGTGTCGACGAGCGCGCGCGTGACGAGCGTCGCGCTCGACACGCCGCCGAAGCGCCCGACGATCGCGTTCGCGGGCGGCACGAAGAAGCGCGACGCGGTGATCGCGGCGCTGCGCGGCGGCTGGCTGTCGGGGCTCGTCACCGACGAGAGCTGCGCGCGGGCGGCGCTCGACGCGTGATGGGCGGCGGTCATCGCGACCGCTTCGTGATTTCAGGCGATCGCTAGCGAAGCATGTGGTGAACGAGCGCGCGCTCGGCCGTCGTCGTTGCGCCATGCGTGCGCATCGTCGGCCGATGTGCGTCGCGGATCGTTGCTGCTAGGCGCGCCGCCGTGCAATACAACCTCGCCAACAACCCCGCCCCAAGCCCCCGCACCCGCTCACGCCGCCTTCGCATGCGCGGCCAGGCGCCGGAACGCGTGCCCCTGTTCGTCGAACAGATGGCAATGCCCGGCCTGCGCATGCAGATGCAGCGACTCGCCGCTGCGGTACGTATCGAGCGGCGGAATGCGCGCGATCAGCCCGTCCGGCGCGACCGGCGACTCCGCATACAGATACGCGGCGTCGCCGAGCGATTCGACGGCCATCGTCCGCGCTGCCACGCCGTCGGCCGCGTCGCCCACCAGCAGATGCTCGGGCCGCACGCCGACCGTCACGGCCGCACCGCGCTGCAGTCCGGCCGCGTCGACGGCGACGCGCTGCGTCGCGCCGCTGTCGAACCGCACCAGCACGCCGCCCGCATCGGCCGACTCGACCGTGCCCTTCAGGAAATTCATCTTCGGCGAGCCGATGAAGCCCGCGACGAACTGGTTCGACGGCGCGTGATACAGCTCGTTCGGCGTGCCGACCTGCTGCACCGCGCCGCCCGACAGCACGACGATCTTGTCGGCGAGCGTCATCGCCTCGACCTGATCGTGCGTCACGTAGATCATCGTGGTCTTCAGCTCGTCGTGCAGCCGCGCGAACTCCAGCCGCATCTTCACGCGCAGCGCGGCGTCGAGGTTCGACAACGGCTCGTCGAACAGGAACACCTTCGGCTTGCGCGTGATCGCGCGGCCGATCGCGACGCGCTGCCGCTGGCCGCCCGACAGCTGCTTCGGCTTGCGGTCGAGCAAGTGATCGATGTGCAGGATCTTCGCGGCCTGCTTCACGGCCTGGTCGATCTCCGGCTTCTTCGCGCCGGCGAGCTTCAGCCCGAACGCCATGTTGTCGAACAGCGTCATGTGCGGATACAGCGCGTACGACTGGAACACCATCGCGATGCCGCGCTTCGCGCTCGGCACGTCGTTGACCTTCGCGCCGTCGATCAGCAGCTCGCCGCTCGAGATGTCCTCGAGCCCGGCGATCATCCGCATCAGCGTGGATTTGCCGCAGCCGCTCGGCCCGACGAACACGACGAATTCGCCGTCGGCGATGTCGAGGTTCACGTTGCGCAGCACTTCGGTGTCATCGTAGCGCTTCGCGATGTTGCGCAGGTGCACGCTTGCCATGATCTGTCTCCGTTCGTTCGTGATGCGCCGCGTTCGCCGCGGCGCGCAATCGTTGCTAGTTCGGCAGCACGGCGCCCGTCGCCTGCCAGCGCGCGACGTAGCCGGGCAGCTCGTGCATGTCGTCGAATACGTGGCGCGCGCCGATCCCGCGCAGCGCGTCGATCTGCGCGGCCGACGCGTGGCCGCCGCCGACGAAGCCGAGCACGGTCATGCCCGCCGCCGCCGCCGCGGTGATGCCCGTCGCGCTGTCCTCGACGACGAGGCATTGCGCGGGCGCGACGCCGAGCGTGCGCGCGGCCGCGAGATAGACGTCGGGCGCGGGCTTCGGCCGCGCGACCGCGTCCGCGCAGAACAGCCGGTCGCCGAAGAAGCGCGTGAGCCCGGTACGCGCGAGCGCCGCCTCGACGTACGCGCGATAGCTGTTGCTCGCGCACGCGGTGGTCAGCGCGATCTCGGCCAGCGCCGCATCGATGCCGTCGACCATCGGCGCGTTGACGGCCGCCGCTTCGACCGCGCGCCGGATCGCTTCGACGTCACCGTCCGTCAGCGCGCGGCCGAGCGCGCCGGCCGCACCGGCCAGCACGCGCTCGATGCGCAGGCCCAGCAGCGGCATCACGGCCGGCCGCGCGTCGACGCCGGGCCAGCGCGCCTCGAGCTCGCGCACGAGGACGTCGGCGGCGACGGCTTCGCTGTCGATCAGCACGCCGTCGCAATCGCAGATCAGCACGCTCGGTTCATGGCCGGCCGCCGTCATTTGACGGCCCCGAACGTGAGCCCGCGCACCAGCTGCTTCTGCGACAGCCAGCCGACGATCAGGATCGGCGCGACCGCGAGCAGCGAAGCGGCCGACAGCTTCGCCCAGAACAGGCCCTCGGGGCTCGAATACGACGCGATGAACACGGTGAGCGGCGCCGCGTTCGAGCTCGACAGGTTGATGCTCCAGAACGCCTCGTTCCACGACAGGATCACGAGCAGCAGCGCGGTCGACGCGAGGCCCGGCAGCGCCATCGGCATCAGCAGGTAGACGATCTCCTGCCACGTCGACGCGCCGTCGATGCGGCCCGCTTCGAGGATGTCCTTCGGGATCTCGTTGAAGTACGTGAAGGTCATCCACACGGCGATCGGCAGGTTGATCAGCGTGTAGACGATCACGAGGCCCGACACGGTATCGAGCAGCCCCGCGTTCTTCCACAGCAGATAGATCGGCACCAGCACGCCGACCGACGGCATCATCTTGGTCGACAGCATCCACAGCAGCACCTTCTGCGTGCGGCGGTTCGGGAAGAACGCCATCGCATACGCGGCCGGCACCGCGAGCAGCAGCGAGATCACGGTGACGCCGGCCGAGATCAGCACCGAGTTCCACGCGAACGCGAAGTAGTCGCTGCGCGCGAACACCTCGCGGAAGCTGTCGAGCGTCGGCACGAACAGCAGCGTCGACGCATACGCCTGCTGCTCGGTCTTGAACGCGGTGATCGCCATCCAGAAGATCGGAAAGAACAGCAGCAGCGCGATCAGCCAGGCGAGCGCGCCGGGCAGCGCGCGGCGCACGAGCGCGAACGGGGCCGGCGCAGGCCGGCTTGCGAAAGTCAGGTCGCTCATTTCTCGTACTCCCCTTTCAGGTTGCGCGCGAGCATCCGCACCAGGAAGAACGACACGACGTTCGCGACCACGACGGCGATGATCCCGCCCGCGGACGCGAGGCCGACGTCGAACTGCTGCAGGCCGAGCGCATAGATCAGGTACGACAGGTTGGTGGTCGCGTTGCCTGGGCCGCCGCCCGTCGTCGTGTAGATCTCCGCGAAGATCGACAGCAGGAAGATGGTCTCCATCATCACGACCACCGCGATCGCGCGCTTCAGATGCGGCAGCGTGATGTAGAAGAACATCGCGATCGGGCCGGCGCCGTCGATGCGCGCGGCTTCCTTCTGCTCCTGGTCGAGCGACTGGATCGCCGTGAACAGGATCAGGAACGCGAACGGCAGCCACTGCCACGCGACGATCGCGATCACCGCGGTGAGCGGGTAGTCGGCGAACCAGTCGACCGGCGTCATCCCGAGCGCGCGCATCGCGTTCGCGACGAGCCCGTACACCGGATGCAGGATCATGTTCTTCCAGATCAGCGCGGCGACCGTCGGCATCACGAAGAACGGCGCGATCGCGAGCAGCCGCGCAACGCCCTGCCCGTAGAACTTGCGGTCGAACAGCACGGCCATCAGCACGCCGCCGACCACGGTGATCGCGAGCACCGCGCCGATCAGCACGAGCGTGTGCCAGATGGCCGGCAGGAACGACGGATCGGTCGCGAGAAAGCGGTAGTTGTCGAAGCCGGCGAAGCCCTTCACGTCCGGGTTCAGCAGGTTGTAGCGCGAGAACGAATACCAGATCGTCATCGCGAGCGGGATCGACATCCACAGCAGCAGCACCGCGACGGACGGCGACACGAGCCAGCTCGCGCCGCCGCGCGCGCGGCGCGGCGCACCGGGCGGCGTCGCCGCGTCGCCGACCGACGGCGCGTGGCTCAGGGGAAGACGTAGATGACGCATGATCGGATTCCTCCGGTTGATGCGCGGGCAGATGCGGCCTGCCCGCGCTTGCGCTGCGCCGGGCCGCGGCGCACGCGACGTGCGCGCCACGGCGCGGCGCGAGCGGCCTGCGTTACTTCCGGTAGCCGGCCTGGCGCACCGCGCGGTCGGCCGCCGCCTGGCCGGCCGCGAGCGCCTGGTCGACCGACATCTGCCCGGCCACCGCACCGGCGATCGCCTGCCCGACCACCGTGCCGAACGACTGGAATTCAGGGATCCCGACGTACTGCACGCCCGTGTACGGCACCTTCTTCAGCGACGGATCGTTCGGGTCGGCCGTCTCGATCGCCTTCAGCACGAACTCCGAGAACGGCGCGGCGGCCTTGTACTCGGCGCGCTGGTACGTCGACGTGCGCGTGCCCGGCGGCACCGACGCCCAGCCTTCGTCCTTGCCGACCATCTCGATGTACTGCTTCGACGTCGCCCACGCGATGAACTTGCGCGCGGCGTCCTGCTGCTTCGACGTCTTCGGGACCGCGAGCGCCCACGCCCACAGCCAGTGCGAGCCCTTCGGCGTGACGGCGACCGGCGCGGCCGCGAAGCCGATCTTGTCGGCGACCTGCGACTGCTGCTTGTTGTAGAGCATCCCGGCCGCGACCGTCGCGTCGATCCACATCGCGCACTTGCCCGACGCGGTCAGCGTCAGGTTTTCGTTGAAGCCGTTCGAGCTCGCTCCCGGCGGGCCGTCCTTCTTCAGCAGGTTCACGTAGAAGCCGATCGCCTTCTTCCATTCGGGCGACGTGACCTGCGCGTTCCAGTTCTCGTCGAACCAGCGCCCGCCGAACGTGTTCACGACCGTCGACACGTACGCCATGTTCTCGCCCCAGCCGGCCTTGCCGCGCAGGCAGATCCCGTAGATGCCCTTCGACTTGTCGGTGAGCTTGTCGGCGAACTCGGCGACCTGGTCGTAGGTCGGCTGATCGGGCATCTTGAGCCCCTTCGCCGCGAACAGGTCCTTGCGGTAGAACGTCATCGAGCTTTCGACGTAGAACGGCAGCGCGTACAGCTGGCCGTTGTACGACAAGCTGTCGCGCGCGGTCTTCACGATGTCGTTGAGGTCGTAGTCGGCGGGCAGCCCGGTCATCGGCGCGAGCCAGCCGCGCTTGCCCCACTGCGGCGTCTCGTAGGTGCCGATCGCCATCACGTCGAACTGGCCGCTGCCGGTCGTGATGTCGGTGGTCGCGCGCTGGCGCAGCACGTTCTCCTCGAGGATCACCCAGTTCAGCTTGATGTCCGGGTTCGCCTTCTCGAACGCCGGCGACAGCTTCTTCAACTCGATCATGTCCGGGTTGTTCAGCGTCGCGATCGTCAGCGTGCCGGCCCACGCGGCGCACGCAGCCGTCGCGAGCGCGGCTCCGGCGAAGCAGCGTACGGCGGCATCGAGCGTCTTTCGTTGCATGGCATGTCTCCTGTGATTGTTCGAACTGTCGTCGGTGGTGCGTGTTGCGTTGGTGGTGCGTGTTGTTGCGTCTTGCTGTATCCGTCGTGCTGCGCTTCGTTCGCAGCCGGTCACACCGGCCGCTGCATCCCGCACGCGCGCGCATAGTGCGCGATCACGTCGCGGATCCGGTGGCGCACCCACGCGCGCGGCGCCTTCGCGAGCACGCCCGCGCGGCACGCCGCGTACACGTCCGGCAGCCACTGCGCGACGAGCGTCTCGGGCACCGGCTGGCGCGCGAGGTTGTCGAACAGCTGCTCGACCGCCGCCGCGACGGCCGGCTGCAGCCAGTAATAGCGGATCCGGTCGCTGTAGCCGAACTGACGCGCGAGCCGCTGCTCGGCCTCGTCGCCGCGGTAGTACGGCGCCCAGTGTTCGGGCTGCGCGCGCATCGCCGCGTCGACCACGTCGCGCAGCCGCGAGCGCAGCGCAACGTCGCCGATCAGCGCGTCCTCGATGAAGCTGAGCGCGAACAGCGCCTCGCGCAGCGCGAAGGTCAGCGCGGGGCCGACCTTCAACACCGCGAAATGATCGCGCACGAGCGCGGCGAGCGCGTGCTCGGTCTGATAGTCGGTCGAATGCGCTTCGAACACGAGGCGCGGCACGCGCAGGATGCTCGCGCCGAGCGCCGCGGCCTTCGCGCTGTCGTAGTCGAGCACGTGGCGATCGTCGAAGTCGACGCCCGGCTGCGCGACGACCGCGACCACGCGCGTCCATGCGTCGTCGAGCCCGGCCGCCGCGAACGCGCTGCGATGCGCATCGAGCGTCGCGCCGATGCTGTCGCTGCGCGTGACGGCGATGCGTGCGATGGCCGCACCGTCGGCGTCGCCGTCGGCCGACACCTCGCCGCCGGGCGTCGGCACTTCGGTGCCGATCACGTAGACCGGCGCGAGGCCGGCGCGCGACGCGGCGCTCTCGGCCGCGCGGCACAGCTGCGCCGCGCGCGCGGCGATCGTGCGATCGTCGAGCCGCGCCGGATCGTCCGCGCACGCCATGCTCGCATCGAGGTGGATCTTCTCGAACCCGGCTTCGACGTATGCGGCGACCATCGCGGCCGCCTCGCGCATCGCGTCGGCCGCGCGGCGGTGCCGCCACGGATTCGGCCCGAGATGATCGCCGCCGAGCACCAGCGCCGACGGCGCGAGCCCGCAGCGTTGCGCGATCGCATCGACGTCGCGCCGGAAATCGGCCGGCGTCATCCCCGTATAGCCGCCGACGTGGTTCACCTGGTTGCAGGTCGCCTCGATCAGCAGCGGCGAGCCGTCCGCGCGCGCGGCCTCGCACGCGGCCTCGAGCACGAGCCGGTGCGCGCTGCAGACCGAATAGATGCCGCGCTGCGCGCCGCCGCGGTTCGCGTCGAAGATCATCCGCAGCACGGTGTGCGCGTGCGCGGTGCGCGGCGGCTCGACCGTGCTCGTCAGGCCGGGCATGCGACACCCCGCTCGGTCAGGAACCGCTCGATCTCGGCCGCGTCGCTGTTGCCCTCCATCGGGCCGCGCCGCGTGACCGCGATCGCGCCGGCCGCGTTGGCGCGGCGCAGCGCGGCGTCGATCGGCATGCCGGCGACGAGGCCCGCGACCAGCGTGCCGCCGAAGCAGTCGCCGGCGCCGGTCGGATCGAGTTCGTCGACGGGCCACGCGGCCGCGTCGACGCGGCTCGTCCGGTCGAATGCGGCGCTGCCGGCCGCGCCGCGCTTGAGCACGACGCGCTCGAGCAGCGAATGCGTGGCGAGCAGCCCGGCGATCGCGCGCTCGGCCGGCTGCGGCCCGCAGAAGAACGGCAGATCGGCGTCGCTCGGCAGGAACAGATGGCAGGCGGCGAGCATCGCGTCGAGCGCCGCGCGCAGCGGCGGGAAGCTCAGCATCTCGGGCCGCACGTTCGGATCGAACGACACCTTCGCGCCCGCGCGCGCCGCCTCGATCACGCCGCGCTGCACCGCCGCGATCGCCGCCTCGCTCGTCAGCGACGAGCCCATCACGTGGAAGTAGCGGCAGCCGTCGAACATCGCGGCATCGACGTCGGCGGCGTCGATGCAGGCGGCCGCGCTGGTCGCCAGATTGAACACGAAGCTGCGCGAGCCGTCGTCCCGATACGCGACGAACGCGGTGCCGGTCGGGCGCTCGACGCGGCGGATGCGCGTGATGTCCACGCCGTCGCGCTCGAGCCGCGCGACGATCGCATCGCCGAACGCGTCGCGGCCGACGCAGCCCGCATAGGCGACGCGTGCGCCGAGCCGCGCGGCCTGGTCGGCGAAGATCGCCGGCGCGCCGCTCGGGAACGGGCCGGCGAACAGGCCCGGTGCGTCGAAGCCCTGACCGCGTTCGAGCGCGACGAATTCGGCGAGCAGTTCGCCGACGATCACGATCTCGGCCATCATGCAGGCCCTCGTGCGACGGCGGCCGCGTGCGGCGGCTGCGTCAGGCTGGCGCGTGCGAGCGGCGGCATGTCAGCTCATCCAGTTGCCGCCGTCGACGTTCAGCGTCTGGGCGGTGATGTAGTCGGCGTCGGCCGACGCGAGGAACAGCGCGGCGCCCGTCAGGTCGCCCGGCACGCCCATGCGGCCGAGCGGCACCGCTTCGCCGACGAGCCGCTTCTTCTCGCCGAGCGGGCGGTTTTCGTAGCGTGCGAAGAGCGCGTCGACCTGCTCCCACATCGGCGTGTCGACCACGCCCGGCGCGATGCCGTTCACGTTGATCCGGTGCGGCGCGAGCGCGAGCGCGGCCGATTGCGTATAGCTGATCACGGCCGCCTTGGTCGCGCAGTAGTGCGACACGAGCGCCTCGCCGCGACGCCCGGCCTGCGACGACATGTTGATGATCTTGCCGCCGCGGCCCTGCTCGACCATTCGCTGCGCGACGGCCTGCATCAGGAAGAACAGCCCTTTCACGTTGACCGCGAACAGCCGGTCGAACACGTCCCACGATTCGTCGAGGAGCGGGCGCATGTCGAACAGCGCGGCGTTGTTGAACAGGATGTCGACGCCGCCGAAACGCTCAACCGCGGTGGCGACGATGCGCTCGATGTCGTCACGCCGCGTGACGTCCGCGGTGACCGCCGCCGCGCGGCCCGGATGCGCTTCGATCAGCCGCGCGAGCGAGCCGCTGGCCGGCTTCAGGTCCACCAGCACGCAGCGCGCGCCCTCGTCCAGATAGCGTTGCGCGACCGCCTCGCCGATGCCGCTTGCCGCGCCCGTCAGGATCGCGACCTTCTGTTCCAGTCTCACTGGGTGTCTCCGGTTCGTTCTGCTGCATGAAGGCCGCGAGGTGAGCGAACGCTCGCCAGCCGATCAATTGCTCTGTTTGTGGTCGAATGATCGGATACGCGATTCGCGCTGTCAAGGCGACGCGGCGGCTTTCGATGATGCGCTGCGGCACGCCGATGCGCGGCAGCGGCCGTCCATGCCCGTCCGGCAAAGGCGCGCGGGTTCGGTGCAGCGCGGCTGAGGCGCGGCGCGTGCGGCGGCGCGCATCGGCGACGCCGCAAGAGCGGTGCAAATCGGCGAGATACGTTATATCATCGCGGTACTCCGTCACCTTGCCTGCTTGCTGCCATGGCTACCTCAACGCCCATCGACGCCCGCCTGTCCCGGGCCGACGCATTCGCCGCCGAGCACGGGCTCGCGTGGACGCCGCTGCGCCGTCAGGTCTACGAACGCGTGCTGGCCGCGCAGCGGCCGATCGGCGCGTACGACCTGCTCGCGGAGCTCGAGCCGCAGCGCGGCCGCGTCCCGCCGACCACCGTCTATCGCGCGCTGGATTTCCTCGTCGAGCACGGCTTCATCCATCGGATCGAATCGAAGAACGCGTTCTTCGCGTGCTGCGAGATCGGCGTGCCGCACGAAGGCCAGTTCCTGATCTGCGATTCCTGCGGCGAAACCGTCGAAATTCCGGGCAGCGACCTCGCGAAGCAGCTGTCCGCGAGCGCGCCGGCGCACGGTTTTGAAGTCCATCACCAGGTCGTCGAGCTGAACGGCCTGTGCGGGCACTGCAAGGGCAAGCCCGCGTCACGCTGATCCCGCATCGGGCGGCGTGACGCGCCGCCCCTTCCTACGAGGAGTTCCATGTTCATTGCCCTGAAGCGCGCGCCGCGGCGCCCCCGGTCGCTTGTCCGCCTGCTCGGCGTGGCGGCCGCCGCGCTGTCGATCGCCACGCCCGCGCTCGCGCAGAGCGCGACCGTCAACGTCGTCGCCGCCGAAAATTTCTATGGTGACGTCGCGTCGCAGATCGGCGGCCGCCACGTCGCGGTCACGAGCATCCTCAGCAATCCCGACCAGGATCCGCATCTGTTCGAAGCGAGCCCGAAGACGGCGCGCGCGCTGCAGCACGCGCAGATCGTCATCTACAACGGCGCGAACTACGACCCGTGGATGGCCAAGCTGCTCGGTGCTTCGACGCAGGCGCGGCGCGCGACGATCGTCGTCGCCGATCTGGTCGGCAAGAAGGCCGGCGACAACCCGCACCTGTGGTACGCGCCGGCGACGATGCCGGCCGCCGCGCGTGCGCTCGCGGCCGAGCTCGGCCGCGCCGATCCGGCGCACAAGGCCGACTACGACGCGAACCTGCAGAAGTTCGTCGCGTCGCTGCAGCCGATCGACGCGAAGGTCGCCGCGCTGCGCGCGCAGTACCACGGCGTGCCGGTGACGGCCACCGAGCCGGTGTTCGGCTACATGTCGGATGCGATCGGCCTCGACATGCGCAACCAGCGCTTCCAGCTCGCGACGATGAACGACACCGAGGCGAGCGCGCAGGACGTGGCCGCGTTCGAGAACGACCTGCGCAAGCGGCAGGTGCGCGTGCTGATCTACAACAGCCAGGCCGAAGCGCCGATGACCAAGCGCCTGCTCAAGCTCGCGCGCGACGGCGCCGTGCCGACCGTGAGCGTCACCGAGACGCAGCCGGCCGGCAAGACGTTCCAGCAATGGATGGCCGGCCAGCTCGATGCGCTCGCGGCCGCGCTGGCCGCCGGCAAGCAATGATCGCGATCACGCCATGAACGCCACTCCCCCCGCACTCGCACTCGAGGGCGTCACGCTCGAACTCGGCGGACGCACGATCCTGCGCGACGTCAGCTTCTCGATCGAACCCGGCGAATTCGTCGGCGTGCTCGGCCCGAACGGCGCGGGCAAGACGACGCTGATGCGCGCGGTGCTCGGCCTCGTGCCGCTCAGCGGCGGCACGCTGTCGGTCGGCGGCGTGGCGCTCGCGCGCGGCAACGCGTCGATCGGCTACATGCCGCAGATCAGGAGCGGCCTCGCGAATCGCCGGATGCGCGGCTACGACTTCGTCGCGATGGCCGCCGACGGCCACCGCTGGGGGCTGCCGCATACGAGCGCCGCGACGCGGCGCGACGTCGACCGCGTGCTCGAGCTGGTCGGCGCGACCACGCTCGCGCGCCGGCCGCTGTCCGAGCTGTCGGGCGGCGAGCGGCAGCGGCTGCTGCTCGCGCAATGCCTGCTCGGCAATCCGAAGCTGCTGCTGCTCGACGAGCCGCTGATCAGCCTCGACCCGAACCATCAGCGCGGCGTCGTCGAACTGGTGCGCAACGTGCAGCGCGAGCTCGGCATCACCGTGCTGTTCTCCGCGCACGAACTGAATCCGCTGCTGAACGCGCTCGACCGCGTGCTGTATCTCGGCAACGGCGTCGCGGCGCTCGGCACCGTCGACGAGGTGATCACGAAGCCGGTGCTGTCGCGCCTGTACGGTTCGCCGATCGACGTGATGCGCGTGAACGGCAAGATCTTCGTGATGTCGGGCGACGTCGAGATCGAAAAGCACGACCACGAACACGAGCACGACGATGGCCACGCGCACGGCGGCGGCGCACATGCTCATCAACACCACGGACACGCTCATCCCGGGCATTCGCACGATGTTTGAATACGATTTCATGATCAACGCGTTCGCCGCGGCGGGGATCGTCGCGGTGCTCGCGGGCATCGTCGGCTACTTCCTCGTGCTGCGCGGACAAACCTTCGCGGGCCACGCGCTGTCGCACGTCGGCTTCACCGGCGCGACCGGCGCGGTGCTGCTCGGCATTTCGCCGATCTGGGGGATGGTCGGCTTCACGCTCGCGGCCGGCATCGGGATGGGCGCGCTCGGCGAACGGCTCGCGGGCCGCGACGTCGCGATCGGCGTGATCCTGTCGGGCGCGCTCGGCTTCGGCTTGCTGTTCCTGCATTTCTACACGTCGTTCGCGACGCAGGTCACCGCGCTGCTGTTCGGCAACGTGCTGGCGGTCAGCCGCGACACGCTCGCGGCGCTCGCCGGCATCGGCGCGGTGAGCCTCGTCGCGCTGGCGCTGATCGCGCGGCCGTTGCTGTTCGCGTCGCTGCAGCCGGAACTCGCCGAAGCGAAGGGCGTATCGCTGCGCACGGTGTCGGTGCTGTTCCTCGCGGTGTGTGCGCTGGCGGTGGCGGCGGCGACGCAGATCGTCGGCGTGCTGCTGGTGTTCACGCTGCTGGTCGGGCCGGCGGCGGCCGCGCAGAACCTGTCGACGCGGCTGTCGACCGGCGTGCTGCTCGCCGCGCTGTTCGCGCTGTTCGAAGCGTGGGTCGGCATCGCGCTCGCGTATTACACCGACTGGCCGACGAGCTTCTGGATCACGGCGCTGTCCGCGCTCGTGTACGGCGCAAGCCTGCTGCGACGGCATTGAGCGTCGCGCGACGAGGCGCGCAACGCCGGCTTGCCGTCGCGCATGCCGGCGTTTTCTTATGCGGCATGCGCGCGCGACGTGCGGCGCGCGCCGCAGGTCACGCAGCGGGGACGAAGCTCACGGATTCAGCACGCGCGCATGATGCGCGATGTGATCGGCGATGAACGTCGAGATAAAGTAGTAGCCGTGATCGTAGCCGGGATGGCGGCGCAGCGTCAGCGGCTGACCGGCCTTCTCGCACGCGGCTTCGAACACATCGGGGTTCAGCTGGTTCGCGAGGAACTGATCGGCCAGCCCCTGATCGATCAGGATGCCTTCCTCGAACTTCGGCGCATCCGCGCGCGCGACCAGTTCGCTCGCGTCATGCTGCTTCCACGCTTCGCGATCGGCGCCGAGATAGCCGGTGAACGCCTTCTCGCCCCACGGGCAACGCGACGGCGCGGCGATCGGCGCGAACGCCGACACCGACCGGTACAGGCCCGGATGACGCAGCGCGAGCGTCAGCGCGCCGTGACCGCCCATCGAATGGCCGAAGATCCCGAGCCGCGTGCCGTCGATCGGCAGCTCGGCCGCGACCAGCGCGCGCAGCTCGTCGGTCACGTACGACTCCATCCGGTAATGGGTCGACCACGGCGCCTGCGTCGCATCGACGTAAAAGCCCGCGCCGACGCCGAAATCCCACGCGTCGGTCTCGCCCGGCACGCCTGCGCCGCGCGGGCTCGTATCGGGCATCACGAGCGCCAGCCCGTACTGGGCCGCGTACTGCTGCGCGCCGGCCTTGATCGCGAAGGTCTCGTCGGTGCACGTGAGCCCGGCGAGGTAGAACAGCGCCGGCACGCGACCGTGCGACGCCTGGCGCGGCAGGTACACCGAGAACTTCATCGGCAGGCCGATCGCCTTCGAATCGTGGCGATAGAAGCGTTGCTCGCCGCAGTGGCAAGCATGCGAAGAAATGAGTTCGAGCATGGGATTCCCTTCCGTTCAATACTGCGTGACCGGGCGAATCGATTCGCCCGCGTTCATCGGTTGAAGCCGTCGGCGGGCTTCGTGCGCGGTGGCGTGCGCGCGGGGCGGCGTCGTGCGGTGGCGTGTCGCGCGGTTCGAGAGCCTGGCGGATCGCGAAACGCTCGACGTGGCGTCGGATGCGGTGCGGGGCGATCGAAATCGCTACCGCTAACGCAACTGCGACTGCGACTGCAACCGTGATCGCAACTGCAACCGTCACCGTCACCGCAACTGCGACCGCAAAGGCAACTGCAACTCCAACCGCAACCGAAACCGCGACTGCAACGGCGACTGCAACTTCAACCGCAACAGAGATTGCGACCTCAACGAGACCGCCCCGGCAACCGTCCCCGCAACCCGATCGTGGCCGCCATGATCCTCGATTGCGCCGACTGCCGCACGCGTGAATCGGCCGCCCGCTTGCCACGACACGTCATCGCCAGCATGGGCCGGCTCGCGCCGGCATGTGCGCGAGTTTAAACGCCGCTCGTGAACCACGTGTCGGTTCGCGCATACAGATCGATGAAGCGCGCATACCGCGCGGCCAGCGCGCGATCGTCGCGCGGCGCCGCGACCGGCGACGCTGCCGGCGCGAGTGTGCGCAGCGCGTCCTCGCGCCAATGCCCGAGCGCGACGCCCGCGAGCAGCGCCGCGCCGCGCGTCGCCGCGTTCGGACAATCGACCGCCTCCAGCGACGCACCGAGCGCATCGGCGAGCAACTGGCGCCAGCGCGGGTCGACGGAGCCGCCGCCCGCGAGCCGCAACGTCGCGACCGGATCGGCCGGATTCGCGTCGCGAATCGCATCGAGCCCCGCGCGCAGCGCGAACGCGACGCCCTCGAACGCCGCGCGCATCATGACGCCGCGCGTGTCGCCGAGCCCGAGACCGAGCCAGCCGCCGCGTGCGTCGGGGTTCATCCACGGCGAGCGCTCGCCGCTCAGGTACGGCAGGAAGCCAAGCCGCTCCGACGCCGGCTGCGCGAACGCGTCGTCGTAGGCATCGGCCCAGTGCGCATAGCCGAGCCAGCCGCGCACGGCCTCGAGCGCGAGGCCGACGTTCTGCATCGCGGCCATCGTGTAGTAGCCGCCGCCGGCCGCCGTGCGATAGCGATGCAGCCCGCGCCGCGCGGGCGGCAACGCGTGTGCGAGCACGACGATCTGGCCGCCGCTGCCGGTGGTCAGCAACGCGTCGCCGGCCGCGACGAGGCCGCTGCCGAGCGCCGCGCACGCGGTGTCGGCCGCGCCCGTCGCCAGCGGCACGCCGGTCGGCAAGCCGAGCGCGGCCGCGGCCTTCGCGTCGAGCACGCCGCAGCGCGCGCCCGACGGCCGCAGCGGCGCAAACGCGTCGAACGGCAGCCCGAGCGCGTCGATGCGCGCCGTCTCCCATGCGCCGTCCGGCGTCGCGAGCGCGGTCGCGCAGGCGTCGCTCGGATCGGCGGCGAGCTCGCCGCCGAGCGCGGTGCGCAGCCAGTCCTTCGGCTGCACGGCGTGGCGCGCGGCGCGCAGCGACTGCGGCTCGTGCACGGCGAGCCATCTCAGCAGCGGGCCGGCCATCCCCGGCGCGACGGGGTTCGGCGCGTCAGGCCACGCAGACGCATCGGCTTCGCGCACCGCGCGCGTGTCGGGCCACAACAACGCGGGCCGCACCGGCCGGCCGGCGGCGTCGAGCAGCACGACGCCGTGCATCTGTCCGGAGAAGCCGATCGCGGCGACCTGCTCGCGTTCCGCCGACGGCAGCCGCGCAGCGGCGCGCACCAGCGCCTGCCACCACGTGTCGGGCGCGATTTCGGCCCAGCCGGGCCGCGGCGACGACAACGCATAAGGTTCGCTCGCGACCGCGCGCTCGACGCCGTCGGCATCGAGCGTGACGAGTTTGACGGAGCCGGTGCCGAGGTCGATTCCGAGCAGGCGCATGACGGGACGCAGTATTCGAATGAACGGATGTCGATGATAGCGGGATCGCGCCGCGCGCCCCGCTTCGCCGCGGTTTTTTCGATGCCACGGCAACGCGACACGGCCGCAACGCGACGCCAACGCGCGCGCATGCTGCGCGTCCCGTGCCGTGCCGGCAAAAAGACCTGCGCGCGGGTTAACCCGGCGCGATTTCCGCCCGGTCGTTTTTGCCACTATGCCGGCGCGGCGATACAGACCATAAGGCCGGCCATATTTGACATGGGGGTCCGCGCTATTTTGAACGGCTATAAAAGTGGGAAACCTTGCTCCCGCGTGAGTTTCCCGATGATCGACACCCAATCGCCCGCCGTAACGGCATATCGAACCAGCAAAGAACGGAATAGAACCCAGTGCTCTTGTTGCGATGGTGCATTCCGCATAACTTCGTACCACCCCGAAAACAAGATCATGGAGTGAGACAGATGCAATCGAACACGGTCCATCCGTGCGATGAGGTGCTGCCGACCGGCAAGCTGGTAACGCTTGGTCTGCAGCACGTCCTCGTCATGTACGCCGGCGCCGTCGCCGTGCCGCTTATCGTCGGCGGCGCGCTGAAGCTGCCGAAAGACCAGATCGCGTTCCTGATCAGCGCCGATCTGTTTTCGTGCGGCATCGCGACGCTGATCCAGACGCTCGGCCTGTGGATCTTCGGCATCCGCCTGCCCGTCATCATGGGCTGCACGTTCGCGGCGGTCGGCCCGATGATCGCGATCGGCACCAACCCCGGCCTCGGCATGCTCGACATCTTCGGCTCGACGATCGCGGCCGGCATCATCGGCATCGTGCTCGCGCCGACGATCGGCAAGCTGCTGCGGTTCTTCCCGCCGGTCGTGGTCGGCACCGTGATCGCGGTGATCGGGCTGTCGCTGATGGAGGTCGGGATCAACTGGGCGGCCGGCGGCGTCGGCAACCCCGACTACGGCAGCCCCGTGTATCTCGGCCTGTCGCTGCTGGTGCTCACGCTGATCCTGCTGATCAACAAGTACGGCCGCGGCTTCATCGCGAACATCTCGGTGCTGCTCGGCATCGTCGCCGGCTTCGCGATCGCGTTCGCGATCGGCCGCGTCAATACCGATGGCGTCGCGCACGCGCCGTGGGTCGGCTTCGTGATGCCGTTTCATTTCGGGATCCCGCACTTCGACCCACTGTCGATCGCGACGATGGTCACGGTGATGTTCGTCACGTTCATCGAATCGACCGGCATGTTCCTCGCGGTCGGCGACATGGTCGATCGGCCGGTCGATCAGGAGCGCCTCGTGCGCGGGCTGCGCGTCGACGGCCTCGGCACGCTGATCGGCGGCATCTTCAACTCGTTTCCGCATACGTCGTTCTCGCAGAACGTCGGCCTGATCGGCGTGACGGGCGTGAAGAGCCGCTACGTATGCGCGACGGGCGGCGTGATCCTGGTGCTGCTCGGGCTGTTCCCGAAGATGGCGCAGGTCGTCGCGTCGGTGCCGCCGTTCGTGCTCGGCGGCGCGGGCATCGTGATGTTCGGGATGGTGGCCGCGAACGGCATCAAGGTGCTGTCGAAGGTCGACTTCGTGAACAACACGCACAACCTGTTCATCGTCGCGGTGAGCGTCGGCATGGGCCTCGTGCCGGTCGTGTCGCCGCACTTCTTCTCGAAGCTGCCGCCCGCGCTCGCACCGATCCTGCACAGCGGCATCCTGCTCGCATCGGCTTCCGCCGTACTGCTGAACATCGTGTTCAACGGCGTCAAAGGCGAGAAGGACGCGCGCTGCGAAATTCGCCGCGCCGGCCACGACTTCGACGGACGCCCGGCCGACGTGCATCACTGACCGGCTCCGGCCGGCAGCGCAGAACGCCACGGCTTGCCGTGGCGTTCTGCTTTTGGGACCCACGAGTGCATGCACGCGACGGCGGCCGCGATACGCGCGATCGCCGGCTTGCGCGCGACGTCGCCACGCCGAGCGGCCGCGCAAAAAGAAAACGCCACGGACCTTGGTCCGTGGCGTTGTCGCCTGCGCGGGCAACGGCGTACGGGCGCGTTGCCCCCGTACGCCGCCGCGCCTACCCGTTCGTCGCCGCGGCGGATGCCGGCGCCGGCGCGGCCGCCTTGTCGTAGCCTTCCGTCACGTCCGGCGCGCGCGGCGTCTCGCCGGCGTGCTGAATCCAGCCGCCGCCCAGCGCACGGTACAGATCGACGAGGTTGGTCCAGCGCGCGAGGCGCGCGCTGATCAGCGACTGCTGCGCGGAATACAGATCCGTCTGCGCGGTCAGCACCGACAGATAGCTGTCGACACCGTTCTTGTAACGCAGGTCCGACAGATCGAAGCGACGCTGCTGCGCGTGCTCGTTGCGCTCGAGCGCGGCGATCTGCAAGTCGTACGTGCCGCGCGCGGCGAGGCCGTCCGACACCTCGCGGAACGCCGACTGGATCGCCTTCTCGTAGTTCGCGATCTCGATGCGCTTCTGCACGTTCGCGAGGTTCAGGTTCGCGATGTTCTGCCCGCCTTCGAAGATCGGCATCGTCAGCTGCGGCGCGAACGACCATGCCGCCGTGCCGGCCTTGAACAGCCCGCCGAGCGTCGGGCTCGCCGTGCCGAACGCGGCCGTCAGCGAGATGCGCGGGAAGAACGCCGCGCGCGCCGCGCCGATGTTCGCGTTCGCGGCCAGCAGCGTCTGCTCGGCCTGCATCACGTCGGGGCGACGCGTGAGCAGGTCCGACGGCAGGCCCGCCGGCACGTCGGTGAGCAGGTTCTGCGCGTCGAGCGACATGCCGGCCGGCAGATCGTCCGGCAGCGGCTCGCCGATCAGCAGCACCAGCGCATTCACCGCCTGCGCCCGCGCACGCGCCTGCGCCTGCTGGTTCGCGAGCGCCTGCTCGACGACCGTCTGCGCCTGACGCAGATCGAGCTCGGAGCCCGTACCGTTGTCGAACTGCAGCTTGGTCAGGTCGTACGACGCCTGCGCGGTCTTCAGCGTGTTCTCCGTGACCTTCAGCAGGTCCTCGGTCGACAGCAACGTCAGATACTGGTCCGCGACCTGCGACACGAGCGAGATCTCGGTGGCCTGCCGTGCATACGAGGTCGACAGGTACTGCGCGAGCGCCTGGTCCTTCAGGCTCTGCACGCGGCCGAACAGGTCGAGCTCCCAGGACGCGGAAAGCCCGACGCTGTAGGTGCGCGTGATGAGCGGCTGGCGCGTCGTCGACACGCCCGCGGGATAGCGCTGGATGTTGCCGGAGCCGGTGCCGTCGAGGGTCGGGAACAGCCCCGCGCGCGTGATCTGGTACTGCGCGCGCGACGCCTCGATGTTCAGCACCGCGACGCGCAGGTCGCGGTTGTTGTTCAGCGCGATCTCGATCAGCCGCTGCAGGCGCGGATCGGCGAAGAATTCGCGCCAGCCGATGGCGCTCGCCGCCTGGCCGTTGGCGCTGCGCGTGCCGGCCGCAGCGGGCTGCGTCGCGTAGACGCCGCCGGCCGGATACGCCTGCGCGACGGGCGCGTCGGGCCGCGTGTAATGCGGCGCCATCGTGCAGCCCGTGGCAAGCAGCGCGACCGCGATTGCAGTCAAAGCGTGTTTTTGCATCATCACTGTCCCTTGTTGCCTTCGTCGCCGGTGCCCGGCGTCTCTTCGTGGTGCGAGTGCTCCTGAGCCAGACGCAGCGCCTCGTCGGCGTCTTCCTTCTCGCCGCTGAAGATCGCGCGGATCTTCACGAAGAACATCGGGATCGTGAAGATCGCGAGGAACGTCGCGGTGATCATCCCGCCGATCACGCCCGTACCGATCGCGTGCTGGCTCGCCGAACCCGCGCCGTTGCTGATCGCGAGCGGCATCACGCCGAGAATGAACGCGAGCGACGTCATCAGGATCGGACGCAGCCGCAGACGCGCCGCTTCCAGCGCGGCCTCGATCGGCCCCATCTTCTCCGTCATCTGCAGTTCGCGCGCGAATTCGACGATCAGGATCGCGTTCTTCGCCGACAAGCCGACCGTGGTCAGCAGACCGACCTGGAAGAACACGTCGTTCTCGAGGCCGCGCAGCGTCGCCGCCAGCAGTGCGCCGATCACGCCGAGCGGCACCACCATGATCACCGAGAACGGGATCGACCAGCTTTCATACAGCGCCGCGAGACACAGGAACACGACCAGGATCGAGATCGCGTACAGCACCGGCGCCTGCGAGCCCGACTGGATTTCCTGGAACGACAGGCCGGTCCACGAGTAGCCGATACCGACCGGCAGCTTCTTCGCGAGCCCTTCCATCGCGGTCATCGCCTGACCGGTCGACTTGCCCGGCGCGGCCTGACCCTGGATCTCCATCGCCGACACGCCGTTGTAGCGCTCGAGCTTCGGCGAACCGTAGGTCCAGTGACCGGTCGCGAACGCGCTGAACGGCACCATCCCGCCCGAACCGTTGCGCACGTACCAGATGTTCATGTCTTCCGGCGTCATCCGGAACGGCGCGTCGGCCTGCACGTACACCTTCTTGATCCGGCCGTCGGTGTCGAGGAAGTTGTTCACGTACTTCGACGCCCACGCGATCGAGAACGTCTGGTCGATCGCATCGGCCGTCACGCCGAGCGCGTTGGCCTTCTCGCGGTCGATGTCGACCTTGTACTGCGGCGTATCGTTCAGCCCGTTCGGACGCACGCCCTGCAGCGTCGGATCCTTCGCGGCCATCCCGAGCAGCTGGTTGCGGGCGGCCATCAGCGCGTCGTGGCCGAGACCGGCGTTGTCCGTCAGCTCGAAGTCGAAGCCGGCGGCCGTACCGAGTTCCGGAATCGACGGCGGGTTGAACGGGATCACCAGCGCGTCCTTGTAGCTGCCGTAGCGCCCGAACATCCGGCCGATCAGCGCCTGGACCTTCTGGTTCGCGTGCTGACGCTGCGAGTAATCCTTCAGTCGCACGAACACGAGACCGGAGTTCTGGCCGCGGCCGGCGAAGCTGAAGCCGTTGACCGTGAACGCGGACTCGACGATGTCCTTCTCGTCCTTCAGCAGATAGTCGGAAATGTTCGCGAGCGTGCGCGCGGTGGTTTCCTGCGTCGAGCCCGACGGCGTCTGCACGATCACGAACATCAGCCCCTGGTCCTCATCGGGCAGGAACGACTTCGGCAGGCGCACGAACAACAGGCCGACCGCGACGATCACGACCAGATAGATGATGAGCCAGCGGCCCGAGCGCTTGATCACGTGGTGCACGCCGACGTGATACTTGTCGCGGCTGTTGTTGAACGTGCGGTTGAACCAGCCGAAGAAGCCCTTCTTCTCTTCGTGATGGCCCTGCGGGATCGGCTTGAGGATCGTCGCGCACAGCGCCGGCGTCAGAATCAGCGCGACGAGCACGGACAGCACCATCGCGGACACGATCGTCAGCGAGAACTGCCGGTAGATGGCGCCGACCGAACCGCCGGAGAACGCGACCGGCACGAACACCGCCGACAGCACCAGCGCCACGCCGACGAGTGCGCCGGTGATCTGGCCCATCGCCTTGCGGGTCGCCTCCTTCGGCGACAGGCCCTCTTCGGCCATCACGCGCTCGACGTTCTCCACCACCACGATCGCATCGTCGACCAGCAGGCCGATCGCGAGCACGAGGCCGAACATCGACAGCGTGTTGATCGAGAAGCCCACCAGCGACATGATCGCGAACGTGCCGAGCAGCACCACCGGCACGGCGATGGTCGGGATGATCGTCGCGCGCAGGTTCTGCAGGAACAGATACATCACGAGGAACACGAGCACGATGCCTTCGAGCAGCGTCTTGACCACTTCCTCGATCGACAGCTTCACGAACGGCGTCGTGTCGTACGGATACTTGACGACGAGGCCGTGCGGGAAGAACGGTGCGAGCTCGTCGATCTTCGCGCGCACGGCCTTCGCGGTCGCGAGCGCGTTCGCGTTGGTCGCGAGCTGGATACCGAGCGCGGCGGTCGGCTGACCGTTGTACTTGGTGTCGAAGTTGTAGTTCTCGCCGCCGAGGCCGATCTGCGCGACGTCCTTCAGGCGCACCTGCGAGCCGTCCTGGTTGACCTTCAGCAGGATGTTGCCGAACTGCTCGGGCGTCTGCAGCAGCGTCGATTCGGTGATCGTCGCCTGCAGCACGGTGCCGGGCTTGGCCGGCGTGCCGCCGATCTGGCCGCCCGCGATCTGCACGTTCTGCGCGGTGATCGCGCTCGACACGTCGACCGGCGTGAGGCCGTAGTTCGTCAGGCGGTTCGGATCGAGCCAGATCCGCATCGCGTACTGCGAGCCGAACAGCGTGACGGTGCCGACGCCGTTCAACCGGCTGATCGGATCCTTCACGTGCGACGCCACGAAGTTCGCGAGGTCGTACTTGCTCATGCTGCCGTCTTCGGAGTTGAACGCGAGCACCAGCAGGAAGCTGCTGCTCGACTTCGTCACCGACAGACCGAGCTGCTGCACGACCTGCGGCAGAACCGGCGTCGCGAGCGACAGCTTGTTCTGCACCTGCACCTGCGCGATGTCGGCGTTGGTGCCCGGCGCGAAGGTCAGCGTGATCGTCGCGTTGCCCGAGTCGTCACTCGTCGACGACATGTACAGGAAGTTGTCGAGGCCGCTCATCTGCTGCTCGATCACCTGCGTCACCGTGTCTTCCACCGTCTTCGCGGAAGCGCCCGGGTAGTTCGCGGTGATCTGGATCGATGGCGGCGCGATCGTCGGATACTGCGCGATCGGCAGCGAGAAGATCGCCGCGACCCCGGCCAGCATCAGGATGATGGCGATCACCCACGCGAAGATCGGGCGATCGATAAAAAACTTTGCCATGAAGCAGGCTCCCTGTTATTGCGCGCTCGACGCAGCGGCGGCGCTGGCCGGCGCGGCGCCCGACGCGGCTGCGGCACCGGAACCGGCGGCGGCCGGCGCGGCGGATGCGGCTGCACCCGATGCGGCATCGGCTGCCGGCAGCTGCGCGGCGACCGTCTTCACCGTCGTGCCCGGACGCGCCTTGTCGCCGCCCTGGACGATCACGCGGTCGCCCGCGTTCAGCCCGCCTTCGACGATCCAGTTCTGACCGTTCATGCCGGTCGTCTTCAGCGGACGCGGCTCGACCTTGTTGCTCGCGTTCACCACCATCGCGATCGCCTGGCCCTTCTGGTCGTGCGTGACGCCGATCTGCGGCACCAGGAACGCGTTCTCGTTCACGCCTTCCTCGATGCGGGCGCGCACGAACATGCCCGGCAGCAGCACGCGGTTCGGGTTCGGGAACACCGCGCGGATCGTGACCGAGCCGGTCGTCTGGTCGACCGTCACGTCGGAGAACTGCAGCTTGCCGGGCACCGGGTAGGTCTTGCCGTCCTCGAGGATCAGCGACACCTTCGCCGCGCCGGGGCCGCTCGTCTTCAGGCGGCCGCTCTGCACGTCCTGGCGCAGCTTCAGCCCCTCGAGGCTCGATTGCGTCAGGTCGACGTAGACCGGATCGAGCTGCTGCACCGTCGACATCAGCGTCGCCTGGCTCGCCTGCACGTAAGCGCCCGGCGTCACCTGCGAGATGCCGACGCGGCCGCTGATCGGCGACACGACGTCCGTATAGCCGAGGTTGATCTGCGCGGTTTCGACCGCTGCCTTGCCGGCTGCGACGTCGGCCGCGGCCTGGCCCTGCGTGGCCACCGCGTTGTCGTAGTCCTGCTTGCTGACCGCGTTGGCGGCCACCAGCACCTTGTAGCGCGCGACCAGCGCGTTCTGCGTGACGAGGTTCGCCTGCGCCTTCGCGAGCGTCGCCTTCGCGCTGTTCAGTTGCGCGAGGTACGGCGCCGGATCGATCTTGTAGAGGCGCTGGCCGGCCTTGACGTCGCTGCCTTCGACGAATTCACGGCGCAGCACGATGCCGTCGACCCGCGCGCGGACCTGCGCGACGAGGAACGCACTGGTGCGGCCCGGCAGTTCGGTGTAGATCGGTACGGCTTGCGGTTGGACGGTGACGACGCCGACTTCCGGCGTTTGCGGCGGCGGTGCCGATTCTTTTTTCCCGCACGCGGCCAGGAAAACGGCGGCCGTCGCGACAGTGAGTAAGCGGTATGGAACCCGTTCGACGCGCATGGAGCGACCTCTGTGTATAACCATTGGAATGAGTGCGGCGCCCGGACCGAGCGTCACACGGATGCGCCTTGCGGCGCTGATCGAACACCTGAATTACGGGACTACTGGACTACTGGATACGGTACGTCGGCACGAGGCTTCCGGGCCGACGCGATGCCGCAATGCGGCCTGGTACTTTGGCGGGAATCAGCAGAGTGGGATATTAACTGATTGCCCCTTGGGTCATTCGATCGTAGGGTGGTATTGTATATACATTCACGGATGTATGTAAAAAAGCCCCTACGCTCGTCACGCATGCTGAGTCTTACGAAACATTACGAATTGTGAGCATGGCGGCCGCAGCAGCGGCGACGGGGGCGCAGCCCCCTATTCACACCTACGATCGATCCATTCAGGCCTGCACATGGTCAGACGCACCAAGGAGGAGGCACTCGAGACGCGCAACCGCATTCTCGACGCCGCCGAACACGTGTTCTTCGAGAAAGGCGTGTCGCACACGTCGCTCGCGGACATCGCCCAGCACGCCGGCGTCACGCGCGGCGCGATCTACTGGCATTTCGCCAACAAGAGCGAGTTGTTCGACGCGATGTTCGACCGCGTGTTCCTGCCGATCGACGAGCTGAAGCGGATGCCGCCCGATGCGCCGGGCGCCGATCCGCTGGAAAAGATCCGCAAGATCCTGATCTGGTGCCTGCTGGGCGTGCAGCGCGACCCGCAGTTGCGGCGCGTGTTCAGCATCCTGTTCATGAAGTGCGAATACGTGGCCGACCTGGAGCCCCTGCTGCAGCGCAATCGCGCGGGCATGAGCGAGGCGCTGCACGCGCTCGACGCCGATCTCGCGCTCGCCGTGCAGCTCAAGCTGCTGCCCGAGCGGCTCGACACGTGGCGCGCGACGCTGATGCTGCATACGCTCGTCAGCGGCTTCGTGCGCGACATGCTGATGCTCCCCGACGAGATCGACGCCGAACAGCACGCGGAGCAGCTGGTCGACGGCTGCTTCGACATGATGCGTTATAGCCCGGCGATGCTGAAGACGGGGGGATGACGGGGCGCGCGGAGACCGCGCGGTTCATCGCCCCATCGCGATCTGCGACTGAATCGATCGCGAGCGCATACCGGCGCACCGCGCCGTCCGATCGACTTTTCAACTACCTCATCCGCTCAGGCCGCCTGCGCGCGCCGCGCCCGCGCCCGCCGGTTCGACGCCGCCACCGAATCGCGCGCAGGCATCGCCGCGCCGCCGAGGCCCGCGATCCACGCGTCGGTCGACATCACCGCCGCGAAATTCGACTGGAACACGACCGTGTACGCACGGTGTATCTCCTCGGCGCTCGCCGCCCCCGCTTCGTTCTCGTACGGCAACGCGCCGGTCGCATCGGCGAGGTACTCGACGCCGAGCCCCGCGTGCGCCGCGTGCAGGACGGTCGCCGCATTGCAGTTGTGCGTCATGTAGCCGACGACCGCCAGCGTGTCGATGCCGCGCGCGTCGAGCCATGCGGCGAGGTCGGTCGCGGCGAACGCGCTGGCCTGCGCCTTCACGATCAGATGCGCATACGGACGCTCGGCCACGACCGGGTGAAGCGCGACGCCGTCGGTGCCGGGCGCGAAGATCGGCGCGCCGGCCGGCGCGACGTGCTGGACCACGATCACCGGCACGCCGGCCGCATGCGCGGCGTCGATCGCCCGGCCGATGTTCTGCAGCGACACGTCGAGCGGCGGATACTCGATCGGCAGATTGCCGCTCACGTATTCGTTCTGCACGTCGATCACGATGAGGGCACGGCGGGAAACGACTGACGACGGGGACGACGGCGTGGCGTTCGACATGGGAAGCTCCAAAATCGGCCGCGCCGCGCTGCTCCGGAGCGGAGCGGCCAGCGACGCGATGCGAGGCATTGTCGGGTCGCGCCGCGCGGCCGGACAGTGGCCCGTTTGCCATTCTTCGATAGAATCGGGCCATCGCCATTCCGGAGCCCGTCATGCCCGCCGCCGCGTCGCCCGCCGCCCTCGCCCCGACCGTCGTCGCCGTGATCGCGTACGACGGCATCAGCCCGTTTCACCTGTCGGTGCCGTCCGTCGTGTTCGGCAACGAGCGCGATGCCGGCGCGACGCCCGTATTCGATTTCCGCGTGTGTTCGGCCGAGCGCGGCCCGCTCGCGACCACCGGCGGCTTCACGATCACCGCGCCGCACGGTCTCGACGCGCTCGCCGACGCCGACATCGTCATCGTGCCCGCATGGCGCGACCCCGATGAAGCGCCGCCCGACGTGCTGGTCGACGCCGTCCGCGCGGCAGCCGCGCGCGGCGCGCAGGTCGTCGGGCTGTGTCTGGGCGCGTACGTGCTCGCCGCCGCGGGCCTGCTCGACGAGCGCCCGGCCACCACGCACTGGGCCTGGGCCGACGATTTTGCGCGGCGCTTTCCGCGCGTGAAGCTCGACCCCGACGTGCTGTACGTCGACGACGGCAACCTGATGACGTCGGCCGGCACGGCGGCGGGGCTCGACTGCTGCCTGCACGTCGTGCGGCAACGCTTCGGCGCCGACGCGGCGAACCGGATCGCGCGCCGGCTCGTGATCCCGCCGCATCGCCAGGGCGGCCAGGCGCAATACGTGCCGCAACCGGTCGCCGCGCATCCGCGCGACGCGCGGCTCGCGGAACTGCTCGACTGGGTGCGCGCGCATCTCGACGTCGCGCACAGCGTCGATTCGCTCGCGGCGCGCGTGCTGATGAGCCGGCGCACCTTCACGCGCCGCTTCCGTCAGGCCACGGGGACGACCGTCACGGCGTGGCTGCACGCCGAACGGCTCACCCACGCGCAGCATCTGCTGGAAACCACCGGACAATCGATCGACGCAATCGCGCAGGCGGCCGGCTACGGGTCGAGCGTGTCGTTGCGCCAGCATTTCGCGGGCACGCTCGGCACGTCGCCGTCGGCCTATCGGCGGGAATTTCGCGGCGCGGCGCCCGGCGGGCGGCGGTAGGGCCGATCGCCCAAAAGCGCCGCGGCTGCGGACACGGTTTCGCCGGGGTTAGGTTCGTCGATCGTCAGCCGCCCTGCGTGCACGGTGAAGCCCGGCACACCGAGCCACAGCAGCAGTGTCGTGCCGCGGCGGCCGATGCTCGCCGCATCGTGCAGCGCGAGGATCGGCGCGGGATCGACGATGACGATGTCGTAGCGCCGCGCCGCGGCGTCGAGCACCGTCTTGAAGCGGCCGTCGTTGAACGGCGCGGACGTGCATATGACGGAGGGGAAAAGTCGCGGTCATCGCGCGGCCTGAGCGCCGGGCTGCCGGCGCGCAGCCCACGCTCCCTGCGACGCAACGGCTCAGGCGCCGTTGATCCAGCGCGCCGCGTACAACAGCACCGCAACGAACAGGATGATCGCGGCCCACGCCCACAAGGGCAGCGGCCCCGATGCGCGCGGTTGCACCGCACTGGCCGCGCGGCCGCTCAGCGCGCCGCCGAGATGCGGCAGCGGCCGCTTCGCGGCGGCCATCAGCGACGCGGGCCGCAGGAACACATGCTGGCGACGCGGCGCGCTCGACGCCGCACGGTTCGGCACGAGGCCATGCTTGGCCTGCACGACCGCACCGAATTCGCGGAAGAAATCGTCGGTCCACTGGTGCAGCGCGCGCTCGATCTGCCGGCCCGGCAGCTCGGCGAGCGGCCCGCTGGCGGTCGCCCACACCACGTAGTCGATCTGCGTCGTGGTTGCGTCGTCGCCCGGCAGCAGCGCGAGCTCGACCTGCCCGCGCAGCGCGCCGAGTCCATCGGCCCGCGCCTTGAAGCTGATCACGCGCCGCGCGTCGTCCTGCTCGCTGGCCGAATGCGCGCGCACGTCGTAGCGCGCGCGCAGCGGGCCGAGCGGCACCGTGATCGTCAGCGCGAACTCGCCGTGCGCGAGCTTCGCGAACGATTCGCAATGGTCGAAGCTCGCGCGCAGCAACGCGAGATCCTCGAGCGCGTCCCGCACGACCGCCGGCGCGAGCGGAACGCGTAACGTGTCGTTCAGTTCCATGATGCCTCCCCGATGACCACACGTCGCATCAGGACGTCTCGACGAGACTGTCGATCCGTGCGACATCGAAGGCGACGTAGTGCGCGAGCGCGAACGCCGTCTCCCCTGGTTCCTCGTAACTCCATGCGGCGCTGCGGATCACGCCGTCTTCTGTCTGCAGATCGAAATACACGGCCAGGCCGCGCAGCGGGCAGGCCGTCGTGACGCTCGACTTCACCAGCCGATGCATGTTGACGTCGCCGCGCGGCAGGTAATGGGTGTCCGGCGCACCGGTCTCGCGCACCGTCAGCGCGCCGAGCGAATCGGCATAGGTGATGCCGCGGTGAATCACGCGCACGCGATGGCGGTTCGGCACGATTTCGAGGCGACGGTCGGCGGCATCGGACATCGTTGTTCCTCCGGGCGGCCGCGGCATCGAGGCCGGGCGCAGGAAACGAAAAAGCCACGGCACGCGGCCGTGGCTTTCATTATCGGCGAAACTCGGTCCGATTGCGCGCCCCGCGACGGGGCCGCCGCGCTACTGCGCGCTCCACTGGAACGCCGCCTTCGTGCCGCCCTTCGCGCCCACCGTGACCGCGCGCGATTCGTCGCTGCCCTGGTACGACGCATGGACGGTGTAGCGCCCCGGCGGCAGCTTCACCAGCATGTACGGCCCGCGCGCGTCGGTCCTCAGCACCTCGGCGCCCTTCGCGTCGACGATCCGCACATGGACGTCGGCCAGATATTCGCCGCCCTTGCCGGTGAAGCGCAGCGCGAGCGGCCACGCCGATTCGTTGTGCTCGAAGGCCGTCGACTGATCCTTGCCGATGCCGCCCGACACATAGCTGACATCGCCCTGCTGGCTCGCCTCCGGCAAACCGTCCGACTGCGCGTAGGCGCCGGGCGCCGCGACGGCGACGCCCGCGACCAGCGCGACGGCCACCGCGAATCGGGATACGTTGCGTAGATGTTGCATGGCTCTCTCCTTTCGGGTCGGAACACTGCATCACGGGTGCCGACGACGCCGGACGCCCGGCGACGCCCGCCCAGACCGGCCGAGCCGGCCTGAGGCGGCCGCCGGTCAGCTCAGATCGACCGGCACGAAGATCTGTGCATTATCGCGCTGGATCAGCAGAGCAAGACTGTTGCCCGCTCCCTTGACGGCGTCGCGCAATTGCTCGGGGTTCGTGACCGGCCGGCCGTTCACCGCGAGGATCACGTCGCCCGGCTGGATGCCCGCGCTGGCCGCGGGGCCGCCCGCCTGCTGCACCATCAGCCCGTGCGACAGGTTCGTCGCGCTGCGCTCCTGCGGCGTCAGCGGCCGCACCGCGACGCCGAGGCGCCCCTGCTCGACGGGGCCGCCGTCGTTCGACGCCAGCTTCGCATCGGTCATCGCGCCGAGCGTCACGCTGATCGACTTCTTCGACTTGTCGCGCCAGATCTGCAAGTCGGCCTGCGAGCCGGGCTTCAGGCTCGCGATCTGCGCGGGCAGCGACGTCGAATCGGCCACCGGCGAACCGTTGACCGCGAGGATCACGTCGCCCGGTTGCAGGCCGGCCTTCGCGGCCGGGCCGCTCGGATCGACCGAGCTGACCAGCGCGCCGTCCGGCTTCGGCAGCCCGAACGAGCTTGCGAGCGTCTGGTTCAGCCCCTGCACGGCGACGCCGAGGCGGCCGCGGCTCACGTGGCCCGTCTTCACCAGTTCGTCCTTGACCTTGATCGCCTCGTTGATCGGGATCGCGAACGACAGGCCCTGGAAGCCGCCCGTCTGCGAATAGATCATCGAGTTGATGCCGATCACTTCACCCTGCAGGTTGAACAGCGGGCCGCCCGAGTTGCCGGGGTTGACCGGCACGTCGGTCTGGATGAACGGCGTGTAGTTCTCGTCCGGCAGCGCACGCGACTTCGCGCTGATGATGCCCGACGTGACCGTGTTGTCGAAGCCGTACGGCGAACCGATCGCGACGACCCACTGGCCGACCTTGCTGCGCGCCGGGTCGCCGATCTTCACGGTCGGCAGGCCGCTCGCGTCGATCTTCAGCACCGCGACGTCGGACTGCTTGTCGGAGCCGACGACCTTCGCCTTGTACTCGCGCTTGTCGGTCAGCTTGACGGTGACGACGTTCGCGCCGTCGATCACGTGCGCGTTGGTGAGGATGTAGCCGTCGGGGCTGACGATGAACCCGGAGCCGAGGCTCGCGCTCGGCTGGTCGTCCGGCTGCGCGTCGCCGCCCATGCCCGGCACCTGGCCGTAGAAGTGCTTGAAGAACTGGTAGAACGGGTCGCTCGGATCCATCGGCAGCTGCGGCTGCTGCACGCGGCGCGACACCTGCTTGACCACGTGCTTCGCGCTGATGTTCACGACCGCCGGGCCGTAGGTTTCGACCAGCCCGGAGAAATCGGGAATGCCGGTCTTGGCCGCGGCCTCGGCCGGCATCAGCGCGGCGGCCTGCGCGGGCGTGATGATCTGCGGATCGGCATGGCGGGTGCCCGCGACGTAGCCGGCGGACAGCGCAGCAGCGACGGCGACCGCAACGGCGCCACGCGCAAGGAATCGGGTGTTCATCGTGAGACCTCCTCGTTGTTAGGTCGCAGCGTAACGACCCTGACTTAAAGGAGGCTTAATCGCCCTTAAGCGGGGCTTAAGCAGCCCCGCGCGAGAACGGTTACGCAGATGCCGACCGTGCCTGCGCCCCCGTGTCGGCCTCGCGGAACACGACGCTCACGAGCAGGCCGCCGGCGGCTGCATCGCCGAGCGACACCGTCGCGCGCTGCTGCGCCGCGACGCGCTTGACGATCGCGAGCCCGAGCCCGCTGCCCGACACGTCCGCCCGCGCGCGCGCCGAGCTGTCGCGATAGAAGCGGTCGAACACGCGCTCGCGCTCGTCGGCCGGGATGCCGGGGCCGCTGTCGGCGATCTGCACGCATGCGCGGCCGGCCGCGTCGTGCGTCAGCGACACGTCGATGCGCCCGCCGTCGGGCGTGTACTTCACCGCGTTGTCGAGCAGGTTGCCGAACATCACGCGCAATGCGCCGACGTCCGCGACGACGGTCGCCGCGCACGCCTCCTCGAAGCCGAGGTCGATGCCGCGCCGCTGCGCGAGCGGCGCGTGCGCGGCCACGCATTCGGCCAGCAGCGCGTGCAGGTCGATCGGCTCGCGCACCGACGCGCCGTCGGGCTCGGCGCGGGCGAGCGCGAGCAGCTGTTCGGTCAGGCGCGTCGCGCGCGTGACGCCGTCCTGCAGATCGGCGACCGCCTCGCGGCGCGCCGCGTCGTCCTTCGCGCGCGCGACGAGCTGCGCCTGGATCTGCACGGCGGCGAGCGGTGTGCGCAGCTCGTGCGCGGCATCGGCGACGAACGCCTTCTGCGTGTCGAGCGCGGCCGACAGCCGCGCGAGCAGCCCGTTCAGCGCGCGCACCAGCGGCTGCACCTCGAGCGGCAGCCCCGCGTCGGGCAGCGGATCGAGCGCTTCCGGGCGGCGCGCCTCCACCGCGCGCGTCACGCGGCCGAGCGGCGCGAGGCCGCGCCCGACGATCATCCAGACCGCCGCACCGAGGAACGGCAACAGCACGATCAGCGGCCACAGCGTGCGCAGCGCGACGTTCGCGGCGAGCCGGTTGCGCACCGACAGCGGCTGCGCGAGCTGCACGACGTTGTCGCCGACGATCGCGCCGTACACGCGCCATTCGCCGCGATCGGTGCGCTCGGTCGAGAAGCCGAGCTCCGCGCGCGGCGCGATCGGCGCGCGCGGATGCGAGAAGTACATCAGCACGCCGTTGCGATTCCAGATCTGGATCACGATGCCTTCATCGCCGTTGGTGCGCGAGCCGAACACCTGCGAGAACGGTTCGGACGGCAGCGCCGCCGCGATTTCCTGCAGCTGGTAGTCGAACAGCTCGTTCGCTTCGGCGAGCGCCTGCCGGTAGATCAGCCAGCCGGCACTGCCCACGCCCGCGACGACGATCGCGAGCAGCCAGATCAGCAATTGATGACGAATCGACCTCACGCGTCAGCTTTCCTTGACGACCATGTAGCCGAGGCCGCGCACGTTGCGGATCAGGTCCGAACCGAGCTTCTTGCGCAACGCATGGATGTAGACCTCGACCGTGTTGCTGCCGATCTCTTCGCCCCAGCCGTACATCTTCTCCTCGAGCTGGCTTTTCGACAGCACCGCGCCGGGCCGCACGAGCAGCGCCTCGAGCAGCGCGAATTCCCGCGCGGACAGCGCGACGGGCGCGCCGTCGAGCGTCACCTGGTGAGACGCCGGATCGAGCGTGAGCGGGCCATGGCGAATCAGCGATTCGCTGCGGCCGGCCTGGCGGCGGATCAGCGCGCGCATGCGCGCGCCGAGTTCGTCGAGATCGAACGGCTTGACGAGGTAGTCGTCGGCGCCCGCGTCGAGGCCCTTCACGCGATCGGCGACCGCATCGCGCGCGGTGACGATCAGCACCGGCAGCGCCAGGCCGCGCGCGCGCAGCGTGCGCAGCACGTCGATGCCGTCGCGCTTGGGCAGGCCCAGGTCGAGCAGCAGCAGGTCGTACGTCTCGCCGCCGAGCGCCGTGAGCGCCGCGTCGCCGTCCTGCACCCAGTCGACCGCGAAGCCGTCGGCGCGCAGCGCCTTGCGCACGCCGTCGGCGATCATGCGGTCGTCTTCAACAAGCAGAATGCGCATCGGAACCGGAACCCATGGGACGAGTGAAACATGGCGACCATTGTAGCGCCGCGGCTCGCTTGCGCCGTCTGCAATGCAACAGTAAGGCGACACGCGTGTGGCGCATGCGCACTTGTCTCTACAATGTGCGCTCCGGCGCCGCGCGCCCCTGCTCGAAGCCTCGTGTCTTTCCCGTATTCGCCCATGCCGATTTCCGCTCTGTCCGCCCGGTTCGTCAGCCGCACCCGTCTGTGTGCGCGCACGGCCGCCGTCGTCGCCGCCTGCACCGCGCTTGCGTTCGCGCCGCCCGCGCATGCCCGCAAGAAACTCCACAAGGACGCACGCAAGACCGTCGTCGTGTCGCCCGCCGCGCGCGCGGCCGGCCTGCCGGCGTCCGTGCTGGTCGCGCTGCAGCGCGCGAACGTGCCGGCATCCGCGATCAGCGTCGTCGTCGAGCGCGTCGGCGACCCCGAGCCGCTGATCGCATGGAACGGCAGCCGGCCGATGCTGCCGGCGTCGACGATGAAGCTGGTCACGACGTTCTCCGGCCTGTCGATCCTCGGCCCCGACTACCGCTGGCGCACTACCGCGTACGCGGACGGTCCGATCGACCCGGACGGCACGCTGCAGGGCAACCTGTACATCAAGGGCACCGGCGACCCGAAGCTCGTGCCCGAAGAGCTGATCGACCTCGTCGACAAGATCCGCAAGGCCGGCGTGCGGCGCGTGGCCGGCCGCCTCGTGCTCGACAAGAGCTATTTCGCGGCGTCGACGCGCGACCTGCCGTCGTTCGACGACGACGTGAGCGCGCCGTACAACGTCGGCCCCGATCCGCTGCTGTACGCGTTCAAGGCCGTATCGTTCACGGTCACGCCGGGCGACGACGGCAAGGTGGCCGTCGACGTGCTGCCGCCGCTCGCGAACCTGTCGATCGACAACCAGCTCGTCGAAGGCGGCGGATCGTGCGGCGCGGCGGCCGCGGCCGCACGCCCGACGCTGTCGGGCGCGGGCACGGCCGGCGGGATCATGACCGCGTCGTTCTCCGGCGACTATCCGCTGCGCTGCGGCGCGCACACGACCAATCTCGCGATCCTCGACCACACGGCGTTCTTCGCGCGCGGCTTCCTCGCGCTGTGGCAGCAGGACGGCGGCACGATCGCGGGCCCGGTCGACGAAGGCAAGGTGCCGAACACCGCGCGGCCGCTCGCCGTGCACCACAGCCCCGTGCTCGGCAGCATCGTGTACGACATCAACAAGTTCAGCAACAACGTGATGGCGCGCAACCTGTTCCTCACGATCGGCGCGGTGGCCGGCAAGCCGCCCGCGACGCCCGAGCAGTCGAGCCGTGCGATTCACGCGTTCCTGCAGAGGAGCGGAATCGCGATGCCCGAGCTGGAACTGGAGAACGGCTCGGGGCTGTCGCGCGACGAGCACGTGAGCGCGCTGTCGCTCGCCGCGCTGCTGCAGGCCGCGAACGCGAGCCCGGTCGCGCAGACGTTCATCGATTCGCTGCCGATCGCCGGCATCGACGGCACGATGAAGAACCGGCTCACCAACGCGGGCGTGCTCGGCAATGCCCACATCAAGACCGGCACGCTGCGCGACGTGCGCGCGATTGCCGGCTACGTCGCGGGCGCCGACGGACAGAGCTACGTCGTCGTGAGCTTCATCAACGACGAGCACGCGGAAGCCGCGCGCGCCGCGCACGATACGCTGCTCGAATGGATCTACGCGGGCGCGCATTGACGGTGTCATGCGGGGCGGTGCTGTAGCTTGGGTTCGGTTGAGCTGCGGCCTGCTCCGTTGATCCGTTGCTCGGCCTGCGGCGCTGCATGGGCGGCTGGCGGCATGTGGTGTCAGCCGGCGGCTACCGATGGCTGCCGGTGTCCTCTTTCTGCTACCTGAGTGCTCCCTCTGACGCGTGCTTCGTGCTGCCTGCTGTTGCCTACCGGCGCCCGCTGCACGCGCTAGTGCCGCACTAGCCGCCACGTACGAAAGCGCGCTGCGACACGCCTCACCCTCGCCCGCCAATAACCCCATCCCGCATCCTCCGCGCGACCGTCGAAAGCACCGGCCGCGGTTTGAAACGGCCACGGCCACAGGCACGCCGCGCACCGCCCGCACGCCATGCCGGCAAAACGGTGCCACACCGCCCGGCCCCGTGCGACGCGGCTTCCGTAGAAACCCTGTCCTCTGAGGGAACCCTCTACGCTGCCCCCTCGCCTAGCGCGTGGCGATTGCGTAGGCTGTTGGCCTGACGATATCTACAACGGGCCACGTGCCCGGCCTGACGGCCTGCAGGGGAAAGGAGGAGACACGCCCATGCGATTCGACGTCGAATTGCTTCTGCTCGCGCTGGCGCCCGTCTTCCTGCTGTGCATCGCGTGGGAAGCCTGGCACCTCGCCCGCACGCGCGCACAGGACCACGTCTATGCGTGGCGCGACACGCTGTGCAACGCGGCGCTCGCGCTGATGCACCAGGGCGCCGACAAGCTCGCATGGTTGTTCGTGATCCCCGTTTATGCGTACTGCTACGCACATTTCCGGCTGTTCACCTGGCACGACGGCTGGCTGTCGTTCGCCGTGCTGTTCGTCGGCCAGGACTTCCTCTACTACGTGTTCCATCGCGCGAGCCACCGCGTGCGCTGGCTGTGGGCCGCGCACGTCGTGCATCACTCGTCCGAACGGATGAACTTCTCGACCGCGTTCCGCCAGAGCCTGATGTATCCGGTCGCGGGCATGTGGGTGTTCTGGCTGCCGCTCGCGTTCGTCGGCTTTCCGCCGCAGCAGATCGTCGGCATCGTGCTGATCAACCTCGCGTTCCAGTTCTTCGTCCATACGCAGGCGATCGGCAAGCTCGGCTGGCTCGAATACGTGCTGAACACGCCGTCGATCCATCGCGCGCACCACGCGCGCAACCCGCGCTACATCGACCGCAATTACGCAGGTGTGCTGGTGATCTGGGATCGCCTGTTCGGCAGCTACGTCGACGAATCGGCCGACGATCCGCCGCAATACGGAATCGTCGAGCCGCTCGGCTCGAACAACCCGCTCGTCGCGACGTTTCACGAGTGGGTGTCGATGGCGGCCGACGCGTTGCGCGTACACGGATGGCGCAACCGGCTGCGCGCGATTTTCGGCCCGCCCGAATGGGCGAGCGCTTATCATGCGCAGATCGCCGAGGCCGCAAACCATGATCCGCGCACCGTGCCGCTTGCGGCCGTGCGCGACCAATAAACCGCTTCAGCCAACGGCCGCCGTGCCGCCCGAACCTGAGCGGGCACACGGCAGATGCACAACACATCGGGCCATATCTACGAGGAGATCCATCGATGCAGTCACGACAATCCACTCCGTCGCGCAACCGTCAACGCCTGCTGCGCACCGCCCAGGTCGCGATCGCGGGCGCCGCGCTCGCGCTGCTCGCCGCCTGCGGCGGCGGCGACGACAACAGCAGCAGCGCATCGAACACGCCGCCGTCCGGCGTGAAAATGCAGGTCGTGTCGTTCGGCGACAGCCTGTCGGACGTCGGCACCTACTCGCAGATCAAGCTCGGCTTCGGCGGCGGCCGCTTCACGACCAACCCGGGCCAGGTGTGGACGCAGAACGTCGCGCAGTACTACGGCGACACGCTGCAGCCGGCGAACCAGGGCGGCTTCGGCATCCCGTTGCAGGCGACCGGCGGCCTCGGCTACGCGCAGGGCGGCTCGCGCGTGACGCTGCAGCCCGGCATCGGCCATGCGGACGCCAGCGTGCCGAACCCCGACTATGCGCAGGCCACCACCACGCCGATCGCCGATCAGGTCAAGCAGTACCTGGCGCAGCACGGCAGCTTCAACGCCGGCCAGATCGTGCTGATCAACGGCGGCGCGAACGACATCTTCTATCAGGCGCAGGTCGCGCAGGCGCAAGGCAACACGCCGGCCGCGCAACTGGCGGCCGCGCAGGCGATCGGCCTCGCCGCGCAGCAGCTCGGCGGCCTCGTCCAGCAGATCGTCGCGGCCGGCGCGACGCACGTGTTCGTCTCGAACGTGCCGGACATCGGCGGCACGCCGCTTGCGCTGCAAGGCGGCACGCAGGCCGCGCTCACGCAACTGTCGGGCCTCTTCAACCAGACGCTGGCCGGCACGCTCGCCGCGCTGCAGGTCGATCCGACCAAGTACGCGTTGGTCGATACGTTCACGTGGCAGGACGGCATCGCGGCCAACTACCAGGCGAACGGCTTCAGCGTGAAGAACACCGACACCGCGTGCAACCTGAAGGCGATGGTCCAGGCGGCCACGCAGTACGGCGTCGCGAACGCGACCGCGTTCGGCTCGTCGCTGTTCTGCTCGCCGCAGACCTACACGGTCCCGAACGCGGACCAGACCTACATGTTCGCCGATACCGTGCACCCGACGACGCGCCTGCATGCGCTGTTCGCGCAGTACGTCGAGCAGCAGATCGCGAAGTCCGGCGTCGGCAAGTAACGCGCTCGCGGCACGCCGATACGAAAACGCCTGACCGGCGAGTCGCCGGTCAGGCGTTTTTCATTGCAGTGCGCGTCGAAGCGGCCGAAGCGAGCCGGGTCAGTCGGCCGCGTCCCCCGCATCGAACGCCGCGGCCGCGCGGCCGAGCCGGTCGTTGACCGCGATCCACTCGACGGTCTCGGGCAGCTTCTCGACGAGAATGCGTGCGACCTGCGCGCGATCGAGCGCGCGCAGCATCCCGTACAGATCGCGCGCATATGCGTGCGGATCTTCGGGCGCGGCGATGAAGTGCACGCCGTCCGCCTGCGCCCAGCGCCCCGCACGCGACGCGCGTGCGACGAGCGCGACGCGTTCGCCGTCCGCCTGCGCGGCCGCGAGCAACGGCTCGAGCGCGTCGAACGGCAGCAGCGCGAGCGGCGTGCGCGGCGCGTAATGCGCCTTCAGCGTGCCGGACGCGCGCGGCGCGGTCGCGTCGCTGCCATCGGGCAGACGCGGCGCGCGGCCGAGCACGTCGGCGATCTGCTGCGGCGTCACGTGACCGGGCCGCAACAGCGCGGGAAAGCCGCGCGACAGATCGACGATCGTCGATTCGATCCCGACTTCGGACGCACCGCCGTCGAGCACGTGCACGGTGTCGCCGAATTCGTCGCGCACGTGCTGCGCCGTGGTCGGGCTCACGTGGCCGAAACGGTTCGCGGACGGTGCGGCCACGCCGCCGTGGCCGCCGCGGCGCGCGCTGAACGCGGCCAAGAGCGCCTGCGCGACCGGATGCGACGGACAGCGCAGACCGACCGAATCCTGGCCGCCGCTCACGGCATCCGGGATGCGCGGATGGCGCTTCAGGATCAGCGTCAGCGGGCCCGGCCAGAACGCGTCGATCAGTGCCCGCGCATCGGCCGGAACGTCGGCGGCCCAGTAGCCGGGATCGCCGCCGGGCGGCAGATGCACGATCACCGGATGGTTCGCCGGACGCCCTTTCGCCGCGTAGATGCGCGCGACGGCTTCCGGATTCGCCGCATCGCCGCCGAGCCCGTACACGGTTTCGGTCGGGAACGCGACGAGCTGCCCGGCGTCGAGCAGCGCCGCGGCCGCGTCGATCTGCGCGGGCGTCACCGTATTCGGGAGCGCGATGGACATCGGCCGGCGCCTCAGTCGAGCGGCACGCGCAGCAGCTGCGCACACGCGTTGGCGGCCGCGACCGCGTCGTCGCGCGTCTCGGCCGTGAAGTTCACGTGACCCATCTTGCGGCCGACGCGCGCCTCTTCCTTGCCGTACAGATGCAGATGCGCGGCCGGCATCGCCGCGACCGTGTCCCACGGCGGCGTGACCGCGCCGGCATCGGCGCCGTTCGGGAACCACACGTCGCCGAGGATGTTCAGCATCGCGGCCGGCGAATGCTGGCGCGGGTTGCCGAGCGGCATGCGCGTCATCGCGCGCACCTGCTGCTCGAACTGGCTGGTTGCGCACGCATCGACCGTGTAGTGGCCGGAGTTGTGCGGGCGCGGCGCCATTTCGTTCGCGACGAACGAGCCGTCTTCCAGCACGAAGAATTCGACGCACAGCACGCCGACGTAATCGAGCTTGTCGGCGATCCGGATCGCGGCCTGCTGCGCCTCTTCGACACGCGCGGCATCGGCGGCCGGCGCCGGCACCACCGTCAGTGCGAGGATGCCGTCGTGATGCACGTTCTGCGCGAGCGGGAACGCGGCCGAGCGGCCGTCCACGCCGCGCGCGATCAGCGCCGACACTTCGTATTTCAGCGGCAGGCGCTTTTCGAGCACGCACGGCACGCCGCCGAGCGCCGCGTGCGCGTCGCGCGCTTCGCGGGCGGTGCTCACGCGCACCTGCCCCTTGCCGTCGTAGCCGAGCCGCGCGGTCTTCAGGATGCCGGGCAGCACCGCATCGAGCGCGGCATCGTCGAGGGCGGCGAGCGCGGCCGGCGACTCGATCACGACGTGCGGCGCGACCGGCACGCCGGATGCCTCGATGAAACGCTTCTCCGCGATGCGGTCCTGCGCGACTGCCACGCAGCGGCCGGCCGGCGCGACGAACGTCGTGCGCGCGAGGAAATCGAGGCTCGCGGCCGGCACGTTCTCGAATTCCGTCGACACGGCTTCGCACAGCGCGGCCAGCTCGGCGAGCGCGGCTTCGTCGTCGTAGGCCGCGCGCAGATGGCGGTCGGCTACCGACCCGGCCGGGCTCGCCGGATCGGGATCGAGCACGGCGACGCGATAGCCCATCGACTGGGCGGCAAAGCAGAACATGCGGCCGAGCTGGCCGCCGCCGACCATGCCCAGCCACGCGCCGGGCAGGATCGGGGAAACGGAATCAGGAGTTGCGGTCATGTCAGTGATCGATCGCGGCGGGCGCGGCCCGCCGCAGTGGGGAAAGTCAGGCGATGCGCGGCCGCCGGCGCGCCGTCAAGCGAGCGGCGGCAGCACCATCGCGTGCGCGGCTTCGTTCTGGCGCACGCGGAACGCGGCGAGCCGGTTCGCGTAGTCGACCGACGTGCCGGACAGGATCGACACCGCGAACAGCGCGGCGTTCGCGGCGCCGGCCTCGCCGATCGCGAACGTCGCGACCGGCACGCCCTTCGGCATCTGCACGATCGAGTGCAGCGAATCGACGCCCTTCAGGTACTTGCTGGCGACCGGCACGCCGAGCACCGGCACCGTGGTTTTCGCGGCCAGCATGCCGGGCAGATGCGCGGCGCCGCCGGCGCCCGCGATGATCGCACGCAGCCCGCGCTCGCGCGCCTTCTCCGCATAGTCGAACATCTCGTCGGGCATCCGGTGCGCGGACACGACCTTCGCTTCGTACGGCACGCCGAATTCCTGCAGGATCGCGACCGCGTTCTTCATCACGTCCCAGTCGGAACTCGAACCCATCAGCACGCCGACGAGCGGCGCGCTGTGCGTGTGGGCAGTCTGGACTTCAGTCATGTCGATGTGTCCTTGCTTACGCGAGCGGCTGGCCGGTGATGCGCTCGAGCGCTTCCTGGTACTTCGCGGCCGTCTTCGCGACGACGTCGGCCGGCAGCGCCGGCGCCGGCGCCGTCTTGCCCCACGGCTGCGCCTCGAGCCAGTCGCGCACGAACTGCTTGTCGAACGACGGCGGGTTGGTGCCGACCTGGTACTGGTCGGCCGGCCAGAAGCGCGACGAATCGGCGGTCAGCACTTCGTCCATCAGGTACAGCTTGCCGTGGTTGTCGAGGCCGAACTCGAACTTCGTGTCGGCGATGATGATGCCGCGCGTCGCCGCGTAGTCGGCCGCTTCCTTGTACAGGCGGATCGAGATGTCGCGGATCGTCGCGGCCAGCTCGGTGCCGATGCGGCGCTCGGTTTCCTCGAACGTGATGTTCTCGTCGTGCTCGCCGAGCTCGGCCTTCGCGGCCGGCGTGAAGATCGGCTCCGGCAGCTTCTGCGCGTTCTGCAGGCCGGCCGGCAGCGCCACGCCGCACACCGCGCCCGAGGCCTGGTATTCCTTCCAGCCGCTGCCGGCCAGATAACCGCGCACGACCGCTTCGATCATGATCGGCTCGAGACGCTTGACGACCGCCGCGCGGCCCTTGACCTGCTCGACTTCATCGGCCGCGACGACCGCTTCCGGCGCGTCGCCGGTCAGGTGGTTCGGCACGATGTGCGCGAGCTTGTCGAACCAGAAGTTCGCCATCTGGTTCAGCACGCGGCCCTTGTTCGGAATCGGCTCGCCCATGATCACGTCGAATGCCGACAGACGGTCGGTCGTGACGATCAGGAGCTTGTCGTTGCCGACCGCGTAGTTGTCGCGGACCTTGCCGCGACCGAGGAGCGGCAGCGAGCGGAGCGTGGATTCGTAAAGGGTAGACATCGTCTTTTCGCAGATAAGGAGCCAAACAAAAAGGGAAACGCCGTTCCCCGCGGCAGGCGGGAACGGCGGTCTTGCAATGCGTCGGCGAACCGCCGGCGCGAGCGCGCCGGGCGGTTGCCGGCCGGCCCTCGTTCGGCCGGACGGAACGGCTGCCGGGGCCGGATCAGGTCCGCCGCGGGCAGCCGCCGCGCCCGGCGACCACGCCGGGCGGGGCAATCGTACTACAGTCTCAGCGCACGACCTGCGCGAGCGCGCCGGACTTGTACTGTTCGGCGATCTTGTCGAGCGACACCGGCTTGATCTTCGCGGCCTGGCCTTCGCAGCCGAACGCGAGGTAGCGATCGACGCAGACCTTCTTCGCGGCTTCGCGCGCGGGCTTCAGGTAGTCGCGCGGATCGAACTTGCCCGGGTTCTCGAACAGGTAGCGGCGGATCGCGCCGGTGATCGCGAGACGCAGGTCGGTGTCGATGTTGACCTTGCGCACGCCGTGCTTGATGCCTTCCTGGATTTCCTCGACCGGCACGCCGTAGGTTTCCTTCATGTCGCCACCGAATTCGCGGATCTCGGCCAGCAGCTCCTGCGGCACCGACGACGAACCGTGCATCACGAGGTGCGTGTTCGGAATGCGTGCGTGGATTTCCTTGATGCGCTGGATCGACAGGATGTCGCCGGTCGGCTTCTTCGAGAACTTGTACGCGCCGTGCGACGTGCCGATCGCGATCGCGAGCGCGTCGCACTGCGTGAGCTTCACGAAATCGGCAGCCTGCTCCGGATCGGTCAGCAGTTGCTCGCGGGTCATCGTGCCTTCCGCGCCGTGGCCGTCTTCCTTGTCGCCCTTCATCGTCTCGAGCGAGCCGAGCACGCCGAGTTCCGCCTCGACCGTCACGCCGATCGAATGCGCCATCTCGACGACCTTGCGCGACACGTCGACGTTGTACTCGTACGAGGCGACCGTCTTGCCGTCGGCTTCGAGCGAACCGTCCATCATCACGCTGGTGAAACCGCTGCGGATCGCGGCCATGCACACGGCCGGCGACTGGCCGTGGTCCTGGTGCATCACGACCGGGATGTGCGGATACGACTCGACCGCCGCTTCGATCAGGTGGCGCAGGAACGGCTCGCCCGCATACTTACGCGCGCCGGCCGATGCCTGCATGATCACGGGCGCGCCGACCTGGTCCGCCGCCGCCATGATCGCCTGGACCTGCTCCAGGTTGTTCACGTTGAAGGCCGGCAGGCCGTAACCGTGCTCTGCCGCGTGGTCCAGCAATTGACGCATTGATACGAGAGGCATTGTGGAACTCCTTGGAATGAAAACCGGTGCGCCCTGACGCCGGCGCGGCGCTCGCTCCCGCCTGAAACGGGGCGGCACGGCACGGCTGAGCGTCGAATAGCGGCATTTTATCGCGAAGCGCCGCCGATTCCGACCGCGCCGGCGCGCCCGCTCGCAATTTGTTACCTTGGCACGGCACAATCCGCCAAAAAACAGAAAAAAAGCCGCGCGGGGCATCCGACCCCACGCGGCTTTTCGGTCCAAACGGTGCCGGATCGACCGGGCCGACGGCCCGAGGCAACCCGGCCAGCCCGGCGCTCAATAGTGCTCGCCGACCCGCACGATCTTCAGCGTATTGGTGCCGCCCGCCTGCCCCATCGGCTCGCCGACGGTCAGCACGACCATGTCGCCGTGCTGCACGTAGCCCTGCTTGACGATCATCTCGAGCGCCGCCTGCAGCGCGGCGTCGCGGTCGCTGTTGAAGTCGACGTGCAGCGGCGTCACGTTGCGGTACAGCGCCATCGTGCGCTCGCTGCCGACGCGCGGCGTCAGCGCGAAGATCGGCACGTGCGTGTAGTGACGCGACATCCACAGCGCGGTCGCGCCCGATTCGGTCAGCGCGACGATCGCCTTCGCACCCAGGTGATACGCGGTGAACAGCGCGCCCATCGCAATCGACTGGTCGATACGCGTGAACGTGCGGTCGAGGAAATCCTTGTCGAGTTCGACGTGCTCCGATTTTTCCGCTTCGACGCACACCGCCGCCATCGTCTCGATCGTGACGACCGGATACTTGCCGGCGGCCGTTTCGGCCGACAGCATCACCGCGTCGGTGCCGTCGAGCACCGCGTTCGCGACGTCCGACACTTCGGCGCGCGTCGGCACCGGCGCGTGGATCATCGATTCCATCATCTGCGTCGCGGTGATCACGAGCTTGTTCGACTCGCGCGCCATCCGGATCATCCGCTTCTGCAGCGCCGGCACGGCCGCGTTGCCCACTTCGACCGCGAGGTCGCCGCGCGCGACCATGATCCCGTCGGACGCATCGAGGATGCTCTGCAGCGCCGGAATCGCCTCGGCGCGCTCGATCTTCGCGATCATCTTCGGCTTGATGCCGTACGGCGCGCCCGCGATGTTCGCGAGCTGGCGCGCCATTTCCATGTCGGTTGCATTCTTCGGGAACGACACCGCGACGAGATCCGCGCCGAGCGACATCGCGGTGCGGATGTCCTCCATGTCCTTCGCGGTCAGCGCGGGCGCCGACAGGCCGCCGCCCTGACGATTGATGCCCTTGTTGTTCGACAGCTCGCCGCCCACCTTGACGATCGTGTGGATCTCCTCGCCGAGCACGCGCTCGACGGTCAGCACGATCAGGCCGTCGTTCAGCAGCAGCAGGTCGCCCGGCTTCAGGTCGCGCGGCAGTTCCTTGTAGTCGAGGCCGACGCGCTCGTCGTTGCCGAGCTCGCAACCCGCGTCGAGGATGAACGCCTGGCCCGGCGCCAACGTGGTCTTGCCGTTCTCGAACTTGCCGACGCGGATCTTCGGACCCTGCAGGTCGGCCATGATCGCGATCTCGCGGCCGACCTTGCGGGCGGCCTCGCGCACCATCTCGGCGCGCTGGCGATGATCGTCGGCCGTGCCGTGCGAAAAATTGAGCCGCACGACGTCGAGGCCCGCCTGCATCATCTGCAGCAGAATCTCCGGCGAACTGGAGGCCGGACCGATCGTGGCGACTATCTTGGTGGCGCGCTGCATGAAACTCCTCATCTGGATCAGGGTTGATGCGCTGGGTGAAACGCTGCGAGAGCCGGAATCGGCGAGCCCAGCGGCGGCCGTCCCGGGGAGCGTGCCGGTGCTTGCGCCCGGCATCGCTTTGTTCTGAATCTCATGGTGCTGCACGACCGCGTCGCCGGCGGCCGCCGCTGCGCGCGGGGTGGTGTCCGCCCGCGCGGGCGCGCGTTTGCGCTTGCCCGCGCCGGCCCGCTGCTCCGCTGTCGCGGAGCGCGCGGCCTTCGTCACCCCTGCGCGCACCGCCACGCTCAGGCCGCCCGCGTTTCCAGCACTTCCACCGCCGGCAGCTTCTTCCCTTCGAGGAACTCGAGGAATGCGCCGCCGCCCGTCGAGATGTAGCTGACCTGGTCGTGGATGCCGTACTTCGCGATGGCCGCCAGCGTGTCGCCGCCGCCCGCGATCGAGAACGCGGACGACTTGGCGATCGCGTCGGCGAGCGTCTTCGTGCCGTTGCCGAACTGGTCGAACTCGAACACGCCGACCGGGCCGTTCCACACGATCGTGCCGGCCTTCTCGAGCTGGCTCGCGAGCGCGCGGGCCGTATCGGGACCGATGTCGAGGATCATGTCGTCCGCTTCGATGTCGGCGACCTGCTTCACCGTGGCCGCGGCCGTCGGCGAGAATTCCTTGGCCGTCACGACGTCGGTCGGGATCGGCACCGACGCGCCGCGCTCGCGCGCCTCGTCGATGATCGCCTTCGCTTCGGCGACCAGATCGGCTTCCGCGAGCGACTTGCCGATCGACAGGCCGGCCGCGAGCATGAACGTGTTCGCGATGCCGCCGCCGACGATCAGCTGGTCGACCTTGCCGGCCAGCGACTTCAGGATGGTCAGCTTGGTCGACACCTTCGAGCCCGCGACGATCGCGACGAGCGGACGCGCGGGGTTGCCGAGCGCCTTGCCGAGCGCATCGAGTTCGGCAGCAAGCAGCGGGCCCGCGCAGGCGACCGGCGCGTACTTCGCGATCCCGTGGGTGGTGGCCTCGGCGCGGTGCGCGGTGCCGAACGCGTCGTTCACGTAGATATCGCAGAGCTTCGCCATTTTTTGCGCGAGCTCGTCCGAATTCTTCTTCTCGCCCTTGTTCACGCGGCAGTTCTCGAGCAGCACGACCTGGCCCGGCGCGACGTTCACGCCGTTCTCGACCCAGTTCGACACCAGCGGCACGTCGCGGCCGAGCAATTCGGCCAGACGCTTCGCGACCGGCGCGAGCGAGTCTTCCGGCTTGAATTCGCCTTCGGTCGGGCGGCCGAGGTGCGACGTGACCATCACGGCCGCGCCGGCGTCGAGCGCGGCGCGGATCGCCGGCACGGACGCGCGCACGCGCGTGTCTTCGGTGATGTTGCCGTGATCGTCCTGCGGGACGTTCAGGTCGGCGCGGATGAACACCCGCTTGCCGGCGAGCTGGCCGGCGGCGATCAGGTCGGTAAGACGCTTGACTTGGCTCATGGTGGACAGATTGAAGTAGTGGATGGGGAAAGGGGCTTCACGCTGGACGTGCGCGGGCTGCCGCGAAAGGGCGCCGGATGCGGCCGTGGCTGGCGGTTCGCATGACGCGCACGGGTAAAAATCTCGAACGGGCATTCTAGCCGATCCACCCGGCAGACTGACCGTGCGCGGCCGAATTCCGCCTATTTGGGAGCGCGGGCGGCCGGCGGCATGCTGCTGCAATGCAGCAATCCGCTGGCGCCGGCGCACCGGGCGCCGGCCGGCCGCCGCCGCGATTCATCAGAACAGGATCCGCAGCACGGTGAACACGAGCATGCCGCTGACGATCGTGCCGAGCATGCTGCGGCGCCACAGGAACCAGCCGAGGCCGGCGAGCGCCGCGTAAAACGGATGATTGGTCAGCGCGAACGACAGGCCGGCCGGCGTCTCCAGCACGTCGGGCAGCACCACGGCAACCAAGGCGGCGGCCGGCGCATAGCGCAGCGCGCGCTGCGCGCGCTCGGGCAGCACGGTGCGCTCGCCGCCGATCAGGAACAACGCGCGCGTGACGGCCGTGACGATGGTCATCCCGACGATCACGAGCCAGATTTCGGTCGCACTCACTCGCTCTCCTTCTCGTGCACGATTTCGGTACGGATGCGCCGCCAGTCGGCGCGCTCGACGAAGAAATCGGCGGTGCAGCCGGCGGCCAGCGCCGCGAGCACCGCGATCGGCAGCGCGAGCCGGTACGGCAGGTCGAACAGCACGAGCGACACGATGCCGGCCACCGCGACCGCCACGAGCGTCGAGCGGTTCGCGACCGCCGACACCATGATCGGAATCAGCGCGAGCGTGCCGGCCAGCTCGAGCCCCCAGCTCGCCGGAAAGAAGCTCGCGAGCAGGATGCCGGCGAGCGACGACGCCTGCCACGACGCCCAGCTCGCGAGCGCCATCCCCCAGAAGTACGCCTCCTTGCCCGGCACGTGGCCGTAGGCGAAGCCCTGCTTCTGGAACAGCAGGTAGATCACGTCGCCGTTGAAATAGCCGATCGCGACGCGCCGCCACAGCGGCAGGTAGGAGAAATGGGGAGCGAGGCCGGCGCTGAAGATCACGAAGCGCATGTTGACCATCGTGGCGGTGAGCAGGATCGTCCAGAGCGGCAGCTTCGCGACGAGCAGCGGCAGCACCGCGAGTTGCGACGAACCCGCGTACACCAGGATCGACATCGCGCTCGCCTGCCCGAGCGTCATCACCGACTTGCTCATCGCGATGCCGGTGACGAGCCCCCAGGAGAGGATCGCCATCAAGGTCGGGGAATAGTCGCGCGCGCCCTGGATCAGCGCGAAGCGGTCGGTGGCGGACAAGCGAGCGAGCATGGGGAGGCGGGCCGCAGCGGGCGGTTCGTCCGGGCTCCGGCGTCTCCTGCCGGCACGGCCCGTCGTCGTTGGAATCGGTACCGGACGATTATAGCCCCGGCCCCATGGCGACCGACCGGATCGGCGCCAAATGACGCTAAAATAAGCGTCTTTCCGGCTCAACGCTGCACAACCACCGCAGCACCCCACTGCTCCCAGGAGAATCCTATGTCAATGGCCGACCGCGACGGCAAGATCTGGATGGACGGCAAGCTGATCGACTGGCGCGACGCCAAGATCCACGTCCTGACCCATACGCTGCACTACGGCATGGGCGTCTTCGAGGGCGTGCGCGCATACAAGACGGCCGACGGCAGCACCGCGATCTTCCGCCTGCGCGAGCACACGAAGCGGCTGCTGAATTCGGCGAAGATCTTCCAGATGGACGTGCCGTTCGACCGGGAAACGCTCGAAGCCGCGCAGCTCGAAGTCGTGCGCGAAAACAAGCTCGAATCGTGCTACCTGCGCCCGATCATCTGGGTCGGCTCGGAAAAGCTCGGCGTGTCCGCGAAGGGCAACACGATCCACGTCGCGATCGCGGCCTGGCCGTGGGGCGCCTACCTCGGCGAGGATGGCCTCGCGAAGGGGATCCGCGTGAAGACGTCGTCGTTCACGCGCCACCACGTCAACGTGTCGATGGTGCGGGCAAAGGCGTCGGGCTGGTACGTGAACTCGATTCTCGCGAATCAGGAAGCCACGGCCGACGGCTACGACGAAGCGCTGCTGCTCGACGTCGACGGCTACGTGTCGGAAGGCTCCGGCGAAAACTTCTTCCTGGTCAACAACGGCAAGCTCTACACGCCCGACCTGTCGTCGTGCCTCGACGGCATCACGCGCGACACGATCATCACGCTCGCGAAGGACGCCGGCATCGAGGTGATCGAGAAGCGCATCACGCGCGACGAGGTCTACACGGCCGACGAAGCGTTCTTCACGGGCACGGCCGCCGAAGTCACGCCGATCCGCGAGCTCGACAACCGCACGATCGGCAGCGGCGCACGCGGCCCGGTCACGGAAAAGCTCCAGTCGGCGTTTTTCGATATCGTGTCGGGCAAGAACGCGAAGTACGCGCACTGGCTGTCCAAGGTCTGAGCGCGCCGCGCCGCCGACCGCCCACAAAAAGAGTGATTAGAGAAAGTCTCATGAGCGAAATCAAGGAAATGCCGCTGGTCGAACTGACAGCCAAGGACCTCCCCGCGTATTGCCCGAACCCGGCCATGGCGCGCTGGAGCGCGCATCCGCGCGTGTTCATCGACGTCTCGCACGGCGAGGCACGCTGCCCGTACTGCGGCACGCGCTACAAGCTGCGCGACGGCGAGGTGGTCAAGGGCCACTGAGCCCGGCCCGCGGGCCTGCGGGCCCGTCGCACGCGAGGCGGCGCCGCCGGAGTTTCCGGCGCGCCGCCCTTTCCCTTTCTGACAACCCGAACGCGGTGCATGCGCGCCGTGCTTCATTACGACATCGGAAGTCGACCTGATGCGTCGAGCGCTGGTTATCGCACCGAACTGGATCGGTGACGCATTGATGGCGCAGCCGCTTTTTGCGCTGCTGAAGAAGCTCCATCCCCGCATCGCGATCGATGCCGTCGCACCCAGCTGGGTGGCGCCGGTGCTCGAGCGGATGCCGGAGATCCACGATGTCCACGCGACCGATCTCGCCCACGGCAAGTTACAGCTGCTGCGCCGCTGGCAACTCGCGAGCGACCTGCGCGACGTCGGCTACGACGCGGCGTACGTGCTGCCGAATTCGTTGAAGTCGGCCGTGATCCCGTGGCTCGCGAACATCCCGCTGCGGATCGGCTACACGGGCGAGCACCGCTACGGCTTGCTGAACGTGCGGCACGCGAACCCCGACAAGTCGGCCGAGCGGCCGCCGATGACGACCCACTACGCGGCGCTCGCCTATGCGCCGGGCGCGAAGCTGCCCGAGTCGATGAAGACGCTGCCCGCGCCGCGCCTCGACGCCGATCTGAACGAGACGGCGCGCGTGTCGGCGCGTTTCAATCTCGATACGCGCAAGCCGCTCGTCGTGTTCTGCCCGGGCGCCGAATACGGCCCGGCCAAGCGTTGGCCGCCCGAGCATTTCGCGACGCTGGCGACGATCGTCCACCAGTCGTTCCCGTATACGCAGATCGTCGCGCTCGGCTCGCAGAAGGACGCCGCGGCCGCGCAGGCGATCGCCGACCACGCGCCGAACGTGCGCAACCTGTGCGGGCAGACGTCGCTGTCCGAGGCATGCGCGCTGATCGCGCGCGCGAACGCCGTCGTCACCAACGATTCCGGGCTGATGCACGTGGCCGCGGCGCTGCGCCGGCCGCTCGTCGCGCTGTACGGGTCGACGGATCCGCGCCACACCCCTCCGCTGTCGGAGCTGGCGAAGGTACAATGGCTGCATCTCGAATGCAGTCCCTGCTTCGAACGCGAATGCCCGCTCGGCCATCTGAACTGCCTGCGCGAGCTCGGCCCGGAGCAGGTATTCGGCGACTTGCGCGGCATGCTCGTCGGGCAGCGCTGACCCTGGCCGGCGGCGTCGCACGACGCGCCGGGCAATCCGATTCACCGGTGTACGGCGGCCTCATCCGGGCCGCCGTGCTGAATACGGCGCGCGACGCGCGCGAGAGATAACCCCGATGCCACGTTTTGCCCGCCTTTTCGAAGCCGCCGCCGATACGCTGAACGCTTACTACCAGGCCGTCGCCGACGCCAATCTCGACGCGCTGCTGGGGTTGTGGATCGACGAGGACTTCGCCAGCTGCGTGTGGGCCGACGGCGAGCATCTGCACGGCCTCGACCAGATCCGCAGCGGCCTCGCGAACCGGCTCGCCACCCGCCCGGTGACGATCGAGCCGCTCGACATCCGCGTGTACGACAGTCTCGGCACCGTCGTCTATACGATCGCCGAGGCCCATCAGCAGGCCGACCTGACGGCCGAACCCGACATGGTGTTCGCGACGTACGTGATGATTCACGAGCGTGGCGAGTGGCGCATCGCGCATATCCACGCGAGCCCGATTCCCGAACAGGCGGCCGGACAATTCGCCGCGAAGATCCGTCACGGGCAGGGTCCGCTGCACTGACGAAGCAACGTAGCAACGCACTAGCAGGGCGATCATGAGTACGGCCTCCCCGCCTACCTCGCCGCTGACCGGGGCCTCGGCCCCCGCCGACGACCTACTGCGCTATCGCGCACCGCGCTGGCTGCCGAACAGCCATGTCCAGACCATCGTGCCCGCGCTGTTCGCGCGGCGTCCGGCCGTCGCGTACCGACGCGAGCGCTGGGAAACCCCCGACCACGACTTCATCGATCTCGACTGGGTCGCGCACCTCGACAGCGCGGCGCCGGCACCCGATGCGCCGCTGTTCGTGCTGTTCCACGGCCTCGAGGGCAGCTCCGGCTCGCACTATGCGCTCGCGATGATGGCCGCCGCGCAGGCGAACGGCTGGCACGCGGTCGTCCCGCACTTTCGCAGCTGCAGCGGCGAGCTGAATCGCCAGCCGCGCTTTTATCATCTCGCCGACAGCGCCGAAGTCGACTGGATCCTGCGCCGGCTCGCCGCGCAGCATCGCGGGCCGATCGTCGCGGCCGGCGTGTCGCTCGGCGGCAACGTGCTGCTGCGCTGGCTCGGCGAGCATCGCAGCGACACGTCGATCGTGCACGCGGCCGCGGCGATCTCGACGCCGATCGACGTGCATGCGGGCGGCCGCGCGCTGTCGCAGGGCTTCGCGATGGTCTATACGCGCAGCTTTCTCAAGACGCTCAAGCGCAAGGCACTCGCGAAGCTCGATCAATATCCGGGGCTGTTCGACCGCGACGCGATGCTGCGCGCCGTCACGATGCGCGACTTCGACGAAGTCGTCACCGCGCCGCTGCACGGCTTCGCGAACGCCGACGACTACTGGACCCAAGCCACCACGCGCCCGCTGCTGCGCGCGATCGACGTGCCGACGTTGATCCTCAATGCACGCAACGACCCGTTCCTGCCCGAATCCGCGCTGCCGAGCGCCGCCGACGTGTCGCCGGCCGTCGAGCTCGATCAGCCGGCGCACGGCGGTCACGCGGGATTCATGACCGGGCCGTTCCCCGGCCGACTCGACTGGCTGTCGGCGCGCGTGTTCGGCTATTGCTCGAAATTCGTCGACCATGGATGACATCGTCCGACAGGCCATCGCCAAATGGCCGAACGTTCCGCACTGCACTGGCTGGCTGCTGCTCGACCGGCGCGGCGCATGGCGGCTGCGCGACGACGCCGCGCAGGCCGCCGGCGAGCTCGGCTCGCCCGTGCGGCATGACGCGCTGAACGCATTCATCGCCCGCAACTACGCATGCGACGCGCATGGCCAGTGGTTCTTCCAGAACGGCCCGCAGCGCGTCTATGTCGAGCTTGCCTATACGCCGTGGGTCGTGCGCCTCGTCGAACGCGACGGGCAGCTCGAGCTCGTCGATCACACCGGCGCGCCGTTCGAGCCCGAGGCCGCGTGGCTCGACGATGCGGGCGGCGTGCTGTTTCGTGCGGCGGGTGCGGCGGGCGCTGCGAACGCGCCGCCGCGCGTCGCGGTGCTGCACGATCACGATCTCGGCCTCTTTGCCGATCACGCCGATTTCGACGCGACGCCGCCCGTGCTGCGCTGGCGCGACGGCCGCACGCTGCCGCTCGGCAGCATCGCTCGCGCCGACGTGCCCGCGACCTTCGGCTTCGTCGCGAGCCCCGCGCAGCGCGCACGCGACACCCCAGCCGCCGCTGCAGCGGATCCGGGCGGCGGCGAAGGCTGAAGCACGGTCGCCACATATGTGTGAAGGCCGTCAGCCGCGGCCGTTCTTCTCGTCTTCGCGCTCTTCCTTGTAGCGCGCCTCGAATTCCAGCAGCCGCGCGCCGATGATCGACTGATCGTAGAACGACACGTCCTTCGCGTCGCGCGCCTCCTTCAACTGCCGAATCGCCGACGGCCACGCGCCGTCGAGCGCCAGCTTCTCCGCGAGCGCGCGGCGCCGCGTGAGCACGTCGCCCTTGCCGTCGCTCGCCTTCGCGAGGTAGTCCCACCAGTCCGGCTGCTCGGGGTCCGCGTCCGCCTGCGTGCGGGCCAGCGTCTGCGCTTCGGCGAAGCGGCGCGCCGCGATCAGCGCCTGCAGGTGCGCGACGATCGCCGCATGCGACGCGGGCCAGCGGCGTTGCGCGAGCGCCGCCAGCCGCACCGCGTCGTCGTTACGACCCGCGCGGCGCGCGAGATCCGCGGCCAGCACGTCGAGGCTCGGCGAACTCGTCGTCGGATCGTCGGCGCGCCGTTCGCCGGCTTCGAATGCGCCGCGCGCCGCCGCGAGCGCGCGGTCCGCGGCGTCGTACTGGCCGAGCAGCGTGTTCGCGAGCGCGATGCCGTAGTGGTTCGCCGCGACGTTCGGCGCGGTGCGATCGTCGATCTCGAGCTGCATCCGGTGCGCCTCGGCGGCGATGTCGGTCGGCGCGCGGTTCTGCAGGACCCGCAGCCGCGCGCGCACGAAGCCGTATTCGGCCGACTGACGCGGTTGCCGGTACGGCGCGCGGCGGGCGCGATCTTCCATGTCGGCGATCCGTTCGCCCGTCAGCGGATGCGTGCGCGCGTAGGCCGGCACGCCCGCGTCGCCCATCGACGCGCGATCGAGCCGCTCGAAGAAGCCCGGCATCCCGTACGGGTCATAGCCGGCGCCCGCCAGCAGCTGGAAGCCGACGCGATCGGCCTCGCGCTCGGCCGAGCGCGAGAAACGCAGCTGGTTGTCGACCGCGTATGCCTGGCCGCCCATCGCGATCGCGCTGCCGAGATCGCCGCTGCGCGCGAGCACGCCGGCCAGCACGCCGAGCAGCATCGTCGCGAGCGCGGTGTAGCCGGTCTTTTCGTTCGCGCCGATCATGCGGGCGATGTGCCGCTGCAGCACGTGGCCCATCTCGTGGCCGACCACCGACGCGAGTTCGGATTCCGTCTGCGTCGCGACGACCAGGCCGCTGTTAACGCCGATGAAGCCGCCCGGCATCGAGAACGCGTTGATCTGCGGGTCGCGCACCGCGAACAGGTCGAAGTCGGGCATGTAGCCGCCGATGAAGCGCGCGGCCGCCGCGGCCGCGAGCCGCGCCGCCATCGCATTCAGGTAGTCGCGCACGAGCCAGTCGTCGAGATAGTCGGGGTCGCGCCGCACCTCGCGCATCACGCGCTCGCCGAGACGGCGCTCGGCCTGCGGCGTGAGCGAGCCGCCGGAGCCGTCGCCGAGATCGGGCAGTTCCAGTGCGCGCAACGGCGCGCGCAGGTTCGCGACGGGCGCGGAGGCGCCGTCGGCGCCGGAGAACCGGCTTTCCGCGCCGCCGTAGGTGCCGAACACGCCGGTCGCGATGCCGGACGGGACGGTGGAGATCGACGGCGACGCGCCGGCCGCCGACTCGAGCGGCGGCGCCGACGCGCGCTGCGCATAGCCGTTCGGCGGCAGCACGAGCGCCGCCGACAGCAACACGGCAAGCAACTGTTTGACACGCATGGCAGAGTGAAAGCGGCGCCTTCCGCGCGCCCGGCGCGCATCGCGGCGTGTGGTCCGAATAATCGGGTCATTGTACCGGGGCGATCGCGACGGTTCGTTGCGGCGCATCGGCCGCCGGTGCGCGCGGCGCCGTTGAGGGCGCGAAGGGCGCGAAGGCCGCGAAGGCCGCAGAGGCCGCAGAGGCCGCAGAGGCCGCTGCTATGATAGGCGCCCGTTGAAACGTTGGATCGGCGCGGAGAGCGGGAAGCGGATAGCGGATCGAACGCCCCGGCCGGCCGTGAAGCAGGATCGATGTACGCGCTCGCACGCGCGTGCGTTCCACTGGAGCCAGACATGTCAGGACTTACCCACTTCGACGCCGCCGGCCATGCGCATATGGTCGACGTCGGCGGCAAGCAGGAAACGCAGCGCGTCGCGGTTGCACGCGGCACGATCCGGATGTTGCCCGCGACGTTCGCGCTGATCCGCGACGGCAAGGCAAAGAAAGGCGACGTGCTCGGCGTCGCGCGGATCGCCGCGATTCAGGGCGCGAAACGCACGGCCGATCTGATTCCGCTGTGTCATCCGCTCGCGCTGACGCGCGTGGCGGTCGACTTCGAACTCGACGACGCGCTGCCCGGCGTGCATTGCGTCGCGCAGGTCGAGACGTTCGGGCGCACCGGCGTCGAGATGGAAGCGCTGACGGCCGTGCAGGTCGGGCTGCTGACCGTGTATGACATGTGCAAGGCCGTGGATCGCGGGATGGTGATCACCGATGTGAGCGTCAGGGAGAAGCGCGGCGGGAAGTCGGGGGATTGGACGGCGGAGGATGCGGCGGGTTGAGGGCGGCTCGCTGTCCGCGAGGGGAGATTCCACGCGCCGCCCAGGCGAACGATGTGCCTATGTGCATGGCGCCTTGGTCCGGTACGCGCGCGGTGGGTAGCGGGGAGCGCGCCGTTCGAACGTTCAAGTACATCCATCCGTCCACTGCATCCCATCGGTCAACGAAAACCACTTCGATCCAGTTTGCGCGCGCTCGAAAAACCGATATCGAAATGAAATGACCAAAAGGTTCGCGAAGCTGGCGCTGGGCGCGGCAGCCGTGCTGATTGTTCTGATTGTCGGCTACGCGTACAGGTCGGACGACTCGCAGATCGTTTCCGGTAATTTCATGAAAGACAGCAAGCCCTACGGCGGCGGCGACTTCGTGATATCCGGAAACGAAGCAATCACGCTGAAGATTGCCGATCCTGAAATCACGTTCAAACCGTACGCCGAGTGGAAGGACAAGGATAAAGCCGAGCCGGCCGAAGCCTGGATGAACGACAGCCGCGAAGCGCTGAACAGGACGTCCGTCGAACTTTGGCGCGGCCCGGTCGGCGCAGAGATGACCCGCGAATTCAAGCAAGCCGGCCAAAACGCAGCCTGGTGGCGTAGCAAGGACTGGACGGTTGTATTCATCAGCACCGGATGGATGGACTACAAGTCGCCGCAGCCCGCCGACGGGCTGACGCCGCAATCGACCAAGCTCTGGAAGTCCTCCAACGGCGGGCGGAACTGGGTTCAGCTCGCGTGGCCCGAAAACCAGAACATCGGCCGCCTGCTGTTCGTCGATCCGCAGCGCGGCTACGCGATCGGCTGGGGCCCGCACGTGTGGCGTACGGCCGATGGCGGTCAATCGTGGAGCGAAATCGCACCGCCCCCGGGCGCCGTCGATTCCGGCAAGCCTCGCCGTACCTTCGATGGCGTCGATCTTGGCCCGGACGGTACGTTGCGCGTGGCATATCACGTCGCGCAAACCGCGTCCGCGCCCGCCGGCAGTGTCGTCTACCGACTCGCGTGGGAGCAATCCGCATTCGTCGCGGATGCTGTGCTGCCCGGACAGGTGATCGTCAATCTGTCGTCGTCGCCCGTCGCTTCGAATCACTATGCGCTTTACGCGTTGACACGTGTGGGCGAACCCCGAAACTTCGACGACCCGGCGGATAAGGGACAGCGAGTCGGCGCCATTTCGACTTGGTCCGACGGCGCCCCCGAGCATGTTCAGCAGTTGCATTCGTTCGACGACAACGTCACGCTCGATAGCCTCAGCGTCGGCCGTGATGGCTTGTTGATCGTCTACGCAACCGAGCGCAAGCCGAACGGCGCGCCCGCCGATCTGATGTTCGTCAGCCGCGATGCCGGGACGACATGGACCCGGTTCAAGGAGAAACCGACTCAGGGCGGATACTTCAACGCGGAGACCAACACGCTGTATTCGTTGGTCGCGTACACGCTTCGGAAACGCCAGTTCTGATCCATTACTCCGTCAGCCATGGCTACGACTACCCGGCTTTGGAGCAAGTCCCGGCCCTCGACTCAGCCCTCAAGAAACGGTGCAGTCGAACCAAGCGCACACGCTTCTGTCAGTGAGCAGCGTCGAGCCAACAGAGGCCACACTTCGATCTGGAACCGGACATCGAGACATTGGAGGATTCAGCACTCGGCACGTGCGGATGACTTATCTCGATGGAGTGCTGGCAAGCCCGCCGAACATGAATTGCGTCAGGCTCCGGACGCGCCCGAAAATTCAAAATGGGATGACGGAAGAATGTGGAGGAAGGCAATGGATTCGGCTATCACTGTTCTGACGGAGAAGGCCGGAGTGCAGAGCGTGGGCGATCCGATCGGCAATGCACCCGGACGATTGCGGGCAACGTGACATGCGCAAAGACAAGCGATGGCTTTGGATCGCGGGATGCGTTGTGGTCGTCCCGATCGTTATTTACGCATACATCGACGGCACCTCAGGCTGGGACACGGTATCGACCGAATTCATGCGCAACGACAAACCGTACGGCGCAGGTGCATTTCGCGTACAAAACAATGATTTCATGTCGTTGAAGGTAGCGAGACCGGAACTCCGATTCAAGCCGCAACGCGAACAGAGCAACCCCGATGTCGCGGAATTCGCCGAACCGTGGATGGACGACTCGAACCAGCGGCTGAACCGGTCCACCGTCAGCTTCTTGCGCGGCACCCTCGACGGCAGCGCAGTGCGTCACTTCCAGCAACCGGGCCAGTCCGCGTCGTGGTGGTATTCGCCGGACTGGCGCGTTCTGTACGTCAGCACCGGCTGGATGGATTACGCGGCGCCACGCCGGGACGACGGTGCATCCGTGCAGACGACCAGACTCTGGAAATCGACCGATGGTGGCCAGCACTGGGCGCAGCTCGCATGGCCGGCCGAGCGCAACATCAACCGCTTGCTGTTCATTGACACCGAGCGCGGCTACGCGACCGGATGGGGGCCGCGCGTGTGGCGAACGGCAGATGGCGGGCAGTCGTGGCAAGCGATCGAGGAACCGCCCGGTGCAGTCGTGCAGGATAAGCCGCGCCGGACCTTCGATAGCACCGACCTCGGTCCCGACGGCGTATTGCGCATTGCGTACCAGGTCCAAGGCGACGAGCATCCTCAGCCTGCATCCGTTGTCTGGCGACTCGCGTGGGGCGAGCAGGATTTCGTCCGGGAAGCGGTACTGGCCGGACAAGCTATCGTCAGCCTCGAATCGCCGCCGACACCCGCGCGGGACTACCCGTTGTATGCGCTGTCACGCGCCAGCGGCAACCCCGGCAGCGGTCGCAGCGCCGGTGTGATGTCGACCTGGACCAGCGAGCACCCCGACCAGATTCAGCAACTGCACGCGTTCGACAGCCGGCTGACACTGAACGGACTGAGCGTGGGTCGCAACGGCATCCTGCTCGTCCACTCGACGGACCCGAACACCGCGAACGGCGGCGGAGCGCCGATCGACCTGACGATCACCAGCACCGACGGCGGCAAGACATGGCAGCAGTCCACCGACGCACCCTCTCAGGGCGGCTACTTCGACCCGCAAACGAATACGCTCTATTCGGTGTTCGGCTATACGCTGCGCAAACGAAAATACTGATCGGCGGCTGAGACGTCAAACGTCGAACGTCCGATGCAGGCGATACGATACGGGCTCGACGGACGGCAACGCGGAAACGTTCAGGGCCTATGCCTTCGTGAAGCAAAGCCAGCCGGACGCTGGATCATTTACCGTACAAATGACACGCAAAGATCACAAGCGCGGGAAATGGATATGGATAGCCGCGAGCCTCGTTGCCCTGGCCATTGCAACATACGGGTATGTAAATATGGCAACGAGCTGGGAAACGCTCTCGACCAACTTCATGCGGAACGACACACCGTATGGCGGCGGCAGCTTCCGCATCAAGGGCAACGACGTGATGAGCGTCAAGCTCGCCAATCCCCAGGTGACATTCAAGCCCACCGCTGAATCGAACGAACCGCAGCGGCCCGAGCCGACCGAAGCCTGGATGAACGACACAGGCGAGCTGCTGAACCGCATGACGATCAGCTTCCTTCGCGGGACCATCGACGGCGGGATGAAACGCCAGTTCCAGCAAGTCGGCCAGAATGCCGCATGGTGGTATTCGCCAGACTGGTCGGTTCAGTTCATCAGCACCTCATGGATGAACTACAAGGCACCGGAGGCACATGGCGGCGATGCGCCTCAGACGACGAAGCTGTGGAAATCGCTCAACGGCGGCCAAACGTGGTCGCAACTGCAATGGCCCGAAAACCAGAACATCGGCCGCCTGCTGTTCATCGATCCGCAGCGCGGCTACGCGATCGGCTGGGGCCCTCGAGTATGGCGCACCGCGGACGGCGGCAACACGTGGCAGGCGATCGACGTGCCGGTCGATGCGCGCGTCGCCGGCAAGACGCGCAAGAATTTCAATGCGGTGAGCCTCGGCCCTGACGGTGTGCTGCGTGTCGCCTACTCCATCGCTCCGACTGCAGAGACGCCGGCGCACAGCGTGATCGGCCGGCTCGACTGGGAGCAGCACGCCTTCGTGACCGAAACCGAACTGCCGGGCCAGGTCATCACTGCGCTCGATACCACGCCGGGACCGGCGACACACTATTCGCTGTACGCGCTGTCACGTCTGGACAAGCCGCAGAACGGCGAGAGTCGCGACAACGGCCGCCGGGTGGGCGCCATTTCCATGTGGACGAACGACCATCCGGAGTCGGTGCGCCAACTGCGCACGTTCGACGAGACGCTCAGGCTCGACAGCCTGAGCGTCGGCCGTGACGGCCTCCTGCTCGTCTATGCCACCGACCCGAACTCGGGCAGTCGCGGCGGTGCGCCGATCGACCTCACGTTCACCAGCACCGACGGCGGTAAGTCGTGGGATCAAACCGCCGACAAGGTTGCACAAGGCGGTTACTTCGACGCGCAGACCAACACGCTGTACTGGTTGCACGGATATACGCTGAAAAAGCGCACCTTCTGATCGCGCGAACGGCGCGCTCGCGCGCCGATAGAGCGAACCTGCTGCCGCGACACCGAGCGTAGGCCACTCGACGAAGCGGCGAAGCGCGACGTGGCCGCGGCGCGCCGGCAGGCAGTCAACGACCACAACCGGCCGGTGCGCCACACCACGATCACCCGCACCAGCCCCCACTACTCCCCGCGCCGCGGCTCGAACACGAATGGTTGCGTGAGCAGGAACGGATTCGCGGTCGCGCCGGTCTGCGCGCAGCTCGCATGCGTCATCGCGTCGACGGCCGCGCGGTCCGCCGCCGCGTTGCGGCTGCTCGTCGTCACGGTCACGTTCTGCGCTTCGCCGGACGTCGTCATCAGCGCGCGTACGAGCACGGTGACTCGGCGCGTAAGCGGCTTCGCATTGTCCGGATAGACGGCGCGCGGAATGTGGCAGGTCAGCTTGCTTTCCTGCGACGACGACAGCATCGCGCAGCCGGAAAACAGCACGGCGACGGCCGGCAGGATCAGAAGGGTCGAGCGAAGGGCCATGGTCGAATATCGTTCTTCAGTACTGTTCCAGGCGAGCGTCGCGCCGGCGGACATCGTCCGCCGCACCGCCAGCATCGCCCCGCGCCGCGGCCATCGGACCGGCGCCCCGCTACGGCCGCATGGCCGCGCGTGGCATCGGCCGCGATCGTTCCAGGCAGGCTCCCGGATCTGCGGACCTGCGCTCGCTCGTGCGGCCGACATCGCCGCGCGCACGCGAACGCTTCCGCGCATTGTGCACGTGCCGTCTTTCCCGTGGCGACGATTTGACAATGGTTGACGCGAATCGCGCGATTCCGTCGCTACCCGTTCGCGACGGGAAGCAATGTGCGCGCCGTCACGAGCCGCCACCGCACCGCCGCTTCACCACGATCCGGCGCGCGCCGGGACTTCCCGCCCGGCGCGGCGCGCGTTATTCCGAATCGTCTTCGGAGTCGTCGTCTTCCGCGTCGGCCGGCACTTCACCGTACTTCGCGACGACGGCTGCCTTGAACGTCTTCAGCCCCGGCTGCTCGTCGCACAGCTTGTACAGCAACGCCAGTTGTTGCGGCCAGTCCTTCAATTCCTTCGCGAACACATGCAGCCGCTCGACCGTATCGAGCGCGTCGGCTTCGCGACCGGCCAGCGCCTGCAGCGCCGCATAACGGCGCAGCACCGTCTCGCCGGGCAGCAGCGCGATCGCCCGCTCGTGCGCGGCAAGCTTCAGCGGCAGGTTGTCCGGCGAAATCGTCAACAGCGTCGCCGCCCCGTAATCGCCCCACGCGCCGAACAGCAACGACGGCGCATCGCGATACTGCACGGCCGGCTCGGTGCCGTAATACAGCACTTCCGCCCGCTGGTAGTCGCGCAGCACCGGCACCGCCGCCAGCACGCCGCCGACCGACAGCACCGCGAACAGCGCGAACGCCGCGCGGCCAGGCAGCCAGCGCAGCGGCTTCACGTCGAGCAGCCCGATCACGAACATCGCCGGCAGCAGGAAGAACATGTACTGCTGCGGATACTCGACGAGCGCGTGCATCAGCAGCACGCCGATCAGCGCGAAACCGAACACGCGCGTGCTCGACTGCGGCGCGCGCACCGCGCGCACGAACCACGCGACGAGCGCGAGGGCCAGCACGCCGAGGCCGACGAGGCCCGACTTCGCGAGCAGGTCGATGAAGATGTCGTGCGAGTTGTTCGCGATCTCGACGCCGCCGAGCGCGCGCGCAAGCGCGAACTGGTGCGACGGGAATTCGCCCCAGCCGACGCCGAGCAGCGGATGCTCGCGGAACATCGCGAGCCCGTACTTCCACAGCGCAAGGCGCGGCGCAATCTGGCCCGCGTCGCGCATGCGCTCGGCCGCCGATTCGGCGAGCCCCAGATGGAAATGCACGTTGGCCCAGCGCACCGCGACGTTCACCGCGACGAACGCCAGCGCCAGCACGACCGGGATCAGCCACGCACGGCGATTGCCCGGCGCACGGCGCGACTCGACCCATGCCATCCAGAAACCGGCGACGACCATCACCGCAACCTGCAGCCACGGCCCGCGCGACACGGTCAGCGCAAGCCCGGCCGACAGCACGATCGACAGCGCGAGCCATGCCCGCACCGCGAGGCGGCGGGTCTGCACCAGATAAAGCGCGCCGGCGAGCGCGAACGCGATATAGGTCGCGAGGTGGTTCGCCTGCGCCATGTTGCCGTACGGCCGACGGTCGACCGCGATGTTGTACACCACGACGAACGGCGACAGCGCGGACTCGAAATGGAACAACTGGACGATCTGGGTCGCAACCGCGAACACTCCGCCCACGAGCAACGCGCCCGCCATCATCCGGGCGGTGGCTTCGGCGAGGCCCTCGCGCGCGAGCGTGTAGCCGGCCTGCATCGCGACCAGCGCCGCGGCCAGATAGCCCAGCGCCAGCCAGTTCATCGACGGCACCTTCAGCGGCAACAGCGCGACCTGCGCGAGCAGCACCGCGCCAAACCCGAGCGGCGCGACGAATGCGGCCGGCGCCGCGAACGGTTCGGCCGGGCGGCCGGTGCGCGCGAGCAGCACGACGGAAACCCCGACCAGCAGATACAGCACCAGCGCGGCGAACTCGGAATAGAACGTCGGAATCGGATACGTATGGTTCGTGATCGAGTACGGCACGATCAGCGCGACAGCCAGCGCAACGAGCGACAACGAGCGGGAAAAAGTAGAAGGCATGAGCGAACCGGATGTCAGCAACCGGCGCACTATACAAAACTTTCCCCACTCTGTGCGGGAGCCGTCGCCCCGGCAGCCGCCATGTGCGGCCGGCCCGGGCCGGCCGGCACCCCGCGATGCGTGCCGCCCGCACCATCCCGCGCATGCCTGCCGTTACGCGCGGCATTCCGCCGGTGCATATTTCGCAGGCAAGGTCGCCGCCTCGGCCGGCATCGGGCCTGCGCCGGGCGCCGGCAGCGACGAAGCGTCCTTGCCGCCGGCAAAACACTCCCACGCGATCGCGCCGGCCTGCATCGTCCCCTTTTTGAGCGGCACGCGTGCGGTCGGCGCGTCGGCCTTGTCCGGCGCCGACGGCACCAGCACCAGCGTATTCGCGCCCGCCGCGGCGACGCGGGCCGTGAACGCAACCGTGATCTGGCCGGTGTCGCCGTCGATCCGAACGGATTCGACGTTGCGGGTCGCGGCCGGCGCGCTGTAGCCGCCGTCGAGGGCCGCGCCGCTCGCGGCGTTGTCGGCCACCGCAAGGCGCGCGGACGACGCAAGGGCGAGCCCCTCGCCCACCCGCGAACGCGCGAGGTAATCCTGATAAGCGGGTATCGCGTAGGCGGCGATCACGCCGACGATCGCGAGCACGATCATCAGCTCGATCAGCGTGAAGCCGGCCGGATGCCAGCGCGGCACCGGCCGGCGCGCGCGCCGCATATCGGCGGCAAAGCGACGAAACAGGGAAACGGAAAAGGCTTCGAACATGACTGGCTCCAGAAACGAAAAACGCCTGCCGAATCGGGCAGGCGTTTCGATCGTAGCCAGCGGGCCGCGCGGCCGACACTCGGCCTGACGGCCAACCGTCAATGCGCTTGCGGGATGCCGCGGCGGCGCCGCAGCAGGAAGCCGGCGGCGACGACGAACAGCGCGCCGGCAATGCTCGCGCCGTAGATCGCGGCCGGCGTATCGAGCACCGGCCAGCCATCGCCGACCGGATCGTGGACCATCAAACCGCCCGCGATCCAGCCGAGCAGGCCGGCGCCGAACGCGACGATGATCGGGAAGCGATCGAGCAGCCGCAGCACCAGCGTACTGCCCCACACGATGATCGGCACGCTCACGATCAGCCCGAAGATCACCAGCGCCAGCCGGTGCTGCGGATCGGCCTGCTCGGCCGCGCCCGCGATCGCGATCACATTGTCGAGGCTCATCACGGCGTCGGCGAGCACGATCGTCTTCACCGCGTCCCACAGCCGATCGGCCGGCTTGACGTTGTCGTGCGCGTCGGCGGCCGGCGCCATCAGCTTGATGCCGATCCACAGCAACAGCAGGCCGCCGCCGAATTTCAGGAACGGCACGTCGAGCAGTGTGACTGCAAATGCAATCAGCGCGACGCGCAGCATGATCGCGCCGGCCGTACCCCACACGACGCCGCGCAGCCGCTGATTGGCCGGCAGGTTGCGGCACGCGAGCGCGATCACGACCGCGTTGTCGCCGCCGAGCAGGATGTCGATGACGACGATCTGCAACACGGCGCCCCAGTGCAGCGACGTCAGGAATTCAGGCATGAGTGGCGGCAGGTGCAGGATGACGGCCGCCCGACGGGCGGCCCGGTTGGTCGTCGGCACACGCAGTGCGCATGCGCCCCGGCTTACAAATTAATTTCGCGAGCATAACAAAAAACGCCGGCTGGGCCGGCGTTTCTTGCAGGACGAACCACGCGGAACTTACAGCGCCTTCTTCAGCAGACGGCCCATTTCCGACGGGTTGCGCGTGACGGTGATGCCGCACGCTTCCATGATTTCCAGCTTCGCTTCGGCCGTGTCCGCACCGCCCGAGATCAGCGCGCCGGCGTGGCCCATGCGCTTGCCCGGAGGCGCCGTGACGCCCGCGATGAAGCCGACCACCGGCTTCTTCATGTTGTCCTTGATCCACTGAGCGGCGTTGGCTTCGTCCGGACCGCCGATTTCGCCGATCATCACGACCGCATCCGTATCCGGATCGTCGTTGAACATCTGCATCACGTCGATGTGCTTCAGACCGTTGATCGGGTCGCCGCCGATACCGACCGCCGACGACTGGCCGAGGCCGAGTGCCGTCAGCTGCGCAACGGCTTCATACGTCAGCGTGCCCGAACGCGACACGACGCCGATGCGGCCCTTGCGGTGAATGTGGCCCGGCATGATGCCGATCTTGAGCTCGTCCGGCGTGATCGTGCCCGGGCAGTTCGGCCCGAGCAGCAGCGTCTTGCGGCCTTCGCGACGCATGCGGTCCTTCACTTCGATCATGTCGCGCACCGGAATGCCTTCGGTGATGCAGATCGCGAGATCGAGGTCGGCTTCGACCGCTTCCCAGATCGCTGCAGCTGCGCCTGCCGGCGGAACGTAGATGACCGACACGGTCGCGCCGGTTTCAGCCTTCGCTTCCTTGACGCTTGCGTAGATCGGAATGCCTTCGAAATCTTCGCCGGCCTTCTTCGGGTTCACGCCCGCGACGAACGCTTCGCGGCCGTTTGCATATTCACGGCAGGCGCGCGTATGGAACTGACCGGTCTTGCCGGTAATGCCCTGCGTGATGACCTTCGTGTCCTTGTTGATCAGAATCGACATGTATTTTGACCTCTGTTCGATTGGCGTCGCGTGCACACCGCGCCGCCATGCGTGTTCATTGAGCGCGCTTACTTGCCTGCCGCAGCCGCGACGACCTTCTGCGCAGCCTCTTCCATGCTGTCTGCCGAGATGATCGGCAGGCCCGAATCGGCCAGCATCTTCTTGCCGAGGTCCTCGTTCGTGCCCTTCATGCGCACGACGAGCGGCACGTTCAGGTTCACGGCCTTCGAACCGGCGATCACGCCTTCCGCGATCACGTCGCAGCGCATGATGCCGCCGAAGATGTTCACGAGGATCGCCTTCAGGCCCGGGTTCTTCAGCATCAGCTTGAACGCTTCGGTGACCTTCTCGGTCGTCGCGCCGCCGCCGACGTCCAGGAAGTTCGCCGGCTCGCCGCCGAACAGCTTGATCGTGTCCATCGTCGCCATCGCGAGGCCTGCGCCGTTCACGAGGCAGCCGATGTTGCCGTCGAGCGAGATGTACGCGAGATCGAACTTCGATGCTTCGATTTCAGCCGGATCTTCTTCGTCGAGATCGCGGTACGCGACGATTTCCGGGTGGCGGAACAGCGCGTTCGAGTCGAAGTTGAACTTCGCGTCGAGTGCGGTGACCTTGCCGTCGCCGGAAACGTTCAGCGGGTTGATTTCGGCGAGCGACGCGTCGGTTTCCCAGAATGCCTTGTACAGGCCTTGCAGGATCGTGCGCGCTTGCGGGATCGATGCAGCCGGCACGCCGATCTTCGCGGCGAGGTCGTCCGCCTGCGCGTCGAGCAGGCCCGTCGACGGCTCGACGATGACCTTGTGGATCAGTTCCGGATGCTTTTCCGCAACTTCTTCGATGTCCATGCCGCCTTCGCTCGAACCCATCAGAACGATCTTTTGCGACACGCGATCGACGACGAGGCTGACGTACAGCTCCTGCTTGATGTCGGCGCCTTCTTCGATCAGCAGACGGTTGACCTTCTGGCCTTCCGGACCCGTTTGGTGCGTAACGAGCTGCATGCCGAGGATCTGGTTCGCGTATTCACGAACCTGCTCGATCGTCTTCGCGACTTTCACGCCGCCGCCCTTGCCGCGACCACCCGCGTGAATCTGAGCCTTCACGACCCACACCGGGCCGCCCAGCTCTTCTGCCACCTTGACGGCCTCGTCAACCGAGAACGCCGGCTTGCCGCGCGGTACCGCGACTCCGAATTTCCGCAGGATTTCCTTACCCTGGTACTCGTGAATCTTCATGCGTGATTCCCTTCAGTCTGAGAGATGGATGAAATGTCGCTTAAGACGCTTCTTCGAATGATTTCCGTTCATTCCTTCGTGCTGCCTTCAACGCGCATATCGGGCCGGATCGGACCATACCAGCGCGGGTAGTACTGCCGCACGACTTCGCCGTCGAACCGCAACGCCTGGCAGCGGCCGAGCTGGAACGGCGGCTCGACGTGCTCCACGCCGTGGCCCGGCCCTTCGCCGCCTTCCTCGCGCACGTTCCACACGTCACCGGCGAACGCCTGGATCGCCGCCGTCGGCAGCACGGCGCACAGTTCGGTGAGGTGGGAGCAGCCTGCGACGCCGGCGAGCAGCCGGTTCGCGTTACGGCGGAAATTGCGGAAGAGGTTGAGCCCGATGAGGGCCCGATAGGCGGGAGGAGCAGATTGGCAGTGACCGGGATAGGGAACCCATTCCGAGGACGCTTCGGCGTCGACGACATTGAGGTCACGATCGATGGTCACGCGCAGCCAGAGTTCGTGAATCGGCAAGCCCTGGGGCCGAATGCCCGACGCAAGCGCAACATCGCGCGGCTTGTGATCGGTCAGGCAGGCTTCGATGTCCCACAAGCCGTCGCCGCGCTCGTAGGCTTCCGCTCGGATTGCGCGTCGATGTCGCAACTGACGGGGCACGGGCTCGGATAGCGGCATGCTGGAGGTTGAGGCCGAAGAGGAAAACCCGTGGATTTTAGCATATTGGGTATCTGAGGCATGGGCGCGCGACGGCGGGTATTCCCGCCTGTCCGGAAGCGGTTGCGTTGCAGCAAAATCGCGCGCAGCGCGCGCGACGGAGCCCGTCAGTCGTCGATCGGGAGATCGTCGCCGGCCTTCAGCAACTTCACGATGGTCGCGCTCGAGAAGCCCCGCGCCGCGAGAAAGCGCGCCTGCTTCGCGCGCTCCGCCGGAGTTTGCGGCAGCGCACCGAATTTCTTGCGCCAGACGGCCTGCGCGCGGGTCAATTCGGTCTCGCGCAATTGAGCATTCACTTCTTCGACGAGCGTGTCGCCGACTGCATGGCGCTTCAGTTCGCTCACGATGCGCGCGACGCCGACACGCGATGCGCGACGATGCACGAGGCTCTCGGCAAAGCGCGCGTCGGACAGCCAGCCTTCCTGCTCCAGCGCATCGAGCACCGGCTCGACGGATTCGTCCTCGCCGACGTACGGTGCGAGCTTGCGGGCCAGCTCCGCGCGGCTGTACTCGCGCCGCGACAGATAGCCGAGCGCGCGGCCCTTCAGCGAGCGCGGCGGCTTCGACGATTTGCGCTCGGCGGTGGCGGAAGGCTCGCCGGCAGCACCGCCGGACGCGCGACGCGTGCGGCGCGGATGCTGACTGCTGCGCGTGTAGACATCTTCCGTGACCGGCGCCGCGGCATCGGCCGCGCGCGCGCCGAGGATGCCGATGCCCGACACGCGCCGACGCGACCGGTCGTGCGCATCGAACGATTCGTCGTCGTCGAACGGATCGACCGGCGGCGCAATCTCAAACGAAACGAGGGCATCGTCGGATGCCCTCGTTTCGGTGCGATGCGCGGCACGACTGCCCGCGCTGCGCCGGTCGGTGCCCGAGGATGCGGCTCGCCGGCCGGAGCGCCCCGTCACGTCGGACGTGACGCTCGCTTCCGGCTCACCGGCCTGCCCTCGGCGCCCTGCCATCACTCTTCTTCGTCCATCGCCTCGGCTTCGTCGACCACGCCATCGGGCATCGCGACGACACCGAGCGACTCGCGAATGCGGTTCTCGATCTCGCGCGCGATTTCGGGATTCTCGCGCAGGAATTCACGCGCGTTGTCCTTGCCCTGACCGATCTTCTCGCCGTTGTAGCTGTACCAGGCGCCGGCCTTGTCGACGATTTTCGCCTGCACGCCGAGATCGATGATCTCGCCCTGACGCGAAATGCCTTCGCCGTAGAGGATGTCGAAGATCGCTTCGCGGAACGGCGGCGATACCTTGTTCTTGACGACCTTCACGCGGGTTTCGTTGCCGATTACCTCGTCGTTCTTCTTGATCGAGCCGATCCGGCGGATGTCCAGACGCACCGACGAATAGAACTTCAGTGCATTGCCGCCCGTCGTGGTTTCCGGGTTGCCGAACATCACGCCGATCTTCATCCGGATCTGGTTGATGAAGATCACGAGGCAGTTCGTGCGCTTGATCGTGCCCGTCAGCTTGCGCAGCGCCTGCGACATCAGACGCGCCTGCAGACCCGGCAGCGAATCGCCCATCTCGCCTTCGATTTCGGCCTTCGGCACCAGTGCCGCGACCGAGTCGATGACGATCATGTCGATCGAGCCCGAGCGCACGAGCGCGTCGGTGATTTCGAGCGCCTGTTCGCCGGTGTCCGGCTGCGAGATCAGCAGCTCCGGCACGTTCACGCCGAGCTTCGCCGCGTACTGGACGTCGAGCGCGTGCTCGGCGTCGATGAAGGCTGCCGTGCCGCCCAGCTTCTGCAGCTCGGCGATCACCTGCAGCGTGAGCGTGGTCTTGCCGGACGATTCCGGACCGTAGATTTCGACCACCCGGCCGCGCGGCAGGCCGCCGACGCCGAGCGCGATATCGAGGCCCAGCGAGCCCGTGGAGACGACCTGGATGTCTTCCTTCACGTCGCCGTCGCCCATCCGCATGATCGACCCTTTGCCAAACTGCTTCTCGATCTGCGCGAGTGCGGCCGCCAGCGCCTTGCTCTTCTCGGCGGTCATCCCGGAGCCCTTCTTGCTATCTTCCATGAATCGTCCTTTGCTATGATGAGCAGCGTCTGTCAGAGGCGCGCCCGCTTCAAGCGCTGCCCACGAATGCAGACACTGTATAAAAAAACAGTGTTTTATGCAAGCCCGCAATGCAGGCTGCGTTGTACACGGATCAGTTCGGAGACAGCCGCGCCGGCGCGCCCGCCCGCCGGCCATCGGTCAGCAACATGCGAATTCTCATCGCCGAAGACGACAGCATACTCGCGGACGGCCTCACCCGGTCACTCCGCCAATCGGGCTATGCGGTCGACCACGTGAAGACCGGCGTCGACGCCGATACCGCCCTGTCGATGCAAAGCTTCGACCTCCTGATCCTCGATCTCGGGTTGCCGAAAATGTCCGGGCTCGACGTGCTCAAGCGCCTGCGCGCGCGCAATTCCAACCTCCCCGTGCTGATCCTGACGGCCGCCGACAGCGTCGACGAGCGCGTGAAGGGGCTCGACCTCGGCGCCGACGACTACATGGCCAAGCCGTTCGCGCTCAACGAGCTCGAGGCGCGCGTGCGCGCGCTGACCCGGCGCGGCGCGGGCGGCGGCCCGACCGTCGTGCGCCACGGCTCGCTCGCGTTCGACCAGGTCGGCCGCATCGCGTATGCGAACGAGCGCGTGCTCGACCTGTCCGCGCGCGAGCTCGGGCTGCTCGAAGTGCTGCTGCAGCGCATCGGCCGGCTCGTGTCGAAAGAGCAGCTCGTCGACCATCTGTGCGAATGGGGCGAGGAAGTCAGCAACAACGCGATCGAAGTGTACGTACACCGGCTGCGCAAGAAGATCGAGCCGAGCGGCGTGCGCATCTCCACCGTGCGCGGCCTCGGCTACTGCCTCGAGAAAGCCGCGCCCGCGGCGCCGGCCGACCCGGCTGCCGCTGCGCCGCCCGCGGCGGCCGGCACGCCGCTGCGCTGAGCCCGGCCGTCGCCGCGATGGCCTCGCCGGTCCATTCCCGCCCTTCGGCCGGCGAGCAACCGTCCGCCGCCGACGCCGCGCGCGATGCGCGCTACGAGAACCCGTTCGCGCCGCCCGACGAAACCGAGACGCCCGAGGCCGCGCGCCCGCGCTCGCTGTTCGGCGAGATCCTCGACTGGATGCTCGCGCCGCTCCTGTTGTTGTGGCCGATGAGCATCGCCGTCACCTATCTGGTCGCGAAGACGATCGCGAACGGCCCGTTCGATCGCGCGCTGGAGACCAACGCGTACGTGCTCGCGCGGCAGATCCACCCGGTCAACGGCGTCGCCGAGCTGACGCTGCCGCAGCAGACGCGCGACTTCCTGCGCGCGGACAACGTCGACAGCGTGTATTTCCAGGTGCTCGGCACGCGCGGCGAGCTGGTCGCGGGCGAGGCCGACATGCCGCTGCCGCGCGAAGAAGACCGGCCGCCGCCGGGCGTCGTCGTGTTCCGCGACGATCTGCTGCGCGGCAACGACGTGCGCGTCGCGTACACGACCGTCGCGTTGCCGACGCCGGGCGGCCCGCAGCCGGTGCTCGTGCAGGTCGGCGAGACGCTCGACAAGCGCAACGCGCTCGCGAACGACATCATCAAGGGCGTGATCCTGCCGCAGTTCGTGATCCTGCCGCTCGCGATCCTGCTCGTCTGGTTCGGGCTGTCGCGCGGGCTCGCGCCGCTCAACGCGCTGCAGGCGCACATCCGCGCGCGGCGGCCCGACGACCTGTCGCCCGTCGAGGCGCAGCGCGCGCCGCCCGAGATCGAGCCGCTCGTCACGTCGTTCAACGATCTGCTGGCGCGCCTCGAACAGAACATGGCGCTGCAGAAGCGCTTCATCGCCGACGCCGCGCACCAGATGAAGACGCCGCTCGCCGGGCTGCGCACGCAGGCCGAATTCGCGCTGCGTCATCCGGTGCCGCCCGACGTGCAGCGCTCGCTCGAGCAGATCGCGACCAGTTCCGAACAGGCCGCGCGGCTCGTCACGCAACTGCTCGCGCTGGCGCGCGCCGAGAACCGCGCGAGCGGGCTGACGTTGGAGCCGGTCGAGATCGCCGAGCTCGCGCGCCGCACGGTGCGCGACTGGGTGCAGGCCGCGCTCGCGAAGGGGATGGATCTCGGCTACGAAGGCCCGGACGACGACGCGCCGCTCAACGTCGACGGCAACCCCGTGATGTTGCGCGAAATGCTCGGCAACCTGGTGGACAACGCGATCCGCTACACGCCCGACGGCGGCCGCATCACGGTGCGCGTGCGCGCCGAGCGCGACGCGCAGCGCGTCCACCTCGAAGTGGAGGACACCGGCCCCGGCATCCCGGCGGCCGAACGCGGCCGCGTGGTCGAGCGCTTCTACCGGATCCTCGGCCGCGAAGGCGACGGCAGCGGCCTGGGGCTGTCGATCGTGCGCGAGATCGCCGCGCAGCACGGCGGCACGCTGACGCTCGACGATCACGTGTACCAGCAGACGCCGCGCCTCGCGGGCACGCTGGTGCGCATCAGCCTGCCGCTGTCAGGCAGCGCTGCGGATTAACCCTGACAGGCGCGTGACGAATCGCGGCGAAACCGGTGTTTTACCGCCCGTTTGCGGCACGATCGGACCGCGAAACCGCCGATTCGTCGCGGGTTAACGCGCAGTCAATTTGTGCATGCGAGTCAGTGCGCCGTAAGTTTCCGTGCCAATAATCGTCGTCAGGCCCGCCCTCCCAAAGCGGCCGCACATCTATATCAAGGGACTTGGAGACGATTCATGGCAACGCTAGGCGAGCAAATTTCGCACTCGCCGATGACGGGCGAAGAAAAGAAGGTGATCTTCGCGTCGTCGCTCGGCACCGTGTTCGAGTGGTACGACTTTTATCTGGCCGGATCACTCGCGGCCTACATCAGCAAGAGCTTCTTCTCCGGGGTCAACCCGACTGCCGCGTTCATCTTCACGCTGCTCGGCTTCGCGGCCGGCTTCGCGGTGCGCCCGTTCGGCGCGATCGTGTTCGGCCGCCTCGGTGACCTGGTCGGCCGCAAGCACACGTTCCTCGTGACGATCGTGCTCATGGGCATCTCGACCTTCGTGGTCGGCTTCCTGCCCGGCTATACGTCGATCGGCATTGCTGCGCCGGTGATCTTCATCGCGATGCGGCTGCTGCAGGGCCTTGCGCTCGGCGGTGAGTACGGCGGCGCGGCGACCTACGTCGCCGAGCATGCGCCGGCCAACCGCCGCGGCTTCTACACCGCGTGGATCCAGACCACCGCGACGCTCGGCCTGTTCCTGTCGTTGCTCGTGATCCTCGGCGTGCGCACCTTCATCGGCGAGGAAGCGTTCGGCAACTGGGGCTGGCGCGTGCCGTTCGTCGCGTCGATCCTGCTGCTCGCGGTGTCGGTGTGGATCCGGATGCAGCTGAACGAGTCGCCGGTGTTCCTGCGCATCAAGGCCGAGGGCAAGACGTCGAAGGCGCCGCTGACCGAAGCGTTCGGCCAGTGGAAGAACCTGAAGATCGTGATTCTGGCGCTCGTCGGGCTGACCGCCGGCCAGGCCGTCGTCTGGTACACGGGCCAGTTCTATGCGCTGTTCTTCCTCACGCAGACGCTGAAGGTGGACGGTGCGAGCGCGAACATCCTGATCGCGATCGCACTGCTGATCGGCACGCCGTTCTTCCTGTTCTTCGGCTCGCTGTCGGACAAGATCGGCCGCAAGCCGATCATCCTCGCCGGCTGCCTGATCGCGGCGCTCACGTACTTCCCGCTGTTCAAGGCGCTCACGCACTACGCGAACCCGCAGCTCGAACTCGCGACGCAGAAGGCGCCGATCACGGTGCTCGCCGATCCGGCCACCTGCTCGTTCCAGTTCAACCCGGTGGGTACGTCGAAGTTCACGAGCTCGTGCGACATCGCGAAGAGCGCGCTCGCGAAAGCCGGCCTGAACTACGAGAACGTCGCGGCGCCGGCCGGTACGATAGCGCAGATCAAGGTGGGCGACACGGTGATCCCGGCCTATGACGGCAAAGCCACCGATGCGAAGGCGCAAGGCGCGGCGTTCGACAAGACGCTCGCGTCGACGCTGAAGGGCGCCGGCTACCCGGCGAAGGCCGATCCGGCGCAACTGAACTGGCCGATGACCATCGTGATCCTGACGATCCTCGTGATCTACGTGACGATGGTGTACGGGCCGATCGCCGCGATGCTGGTCGAGATGTTCCCGACGCGGATCCGCTACACGTCGATGTCGCTGCCGTATCACATCGGCAACGGCTGGTTCGGCGGCTTCCTGCCCGCGACCGCGTTCGCGATCGTCGCGGCGAAGGGCGACATCTATTCGGGGCTCTGGTATCCGATCGTGATCGCGCTGGCGACGTTCGTGATCGGCGTGCTGTTCGTGAAGGACACGAAGAACTCGAACATCTACGCGCAGGATTGACGACGGGTGCGCGGGCGGTGTTTCGCCCGCGCGGTCGGCGCCGGCATGAGACGGTCGGCAACTTTTTTCAGGGAAGATCGAAAAAGGTGTTGACAGCCGGGCGGTAGATCTACATAATTCAATTCTTCGGCGAATTAGCTCAGTCGGTTAGAGCGACGGAATCATAATCCGCAGGTCCGGGGTTCGAATCCCTGATTCGCCACCAAATGCAGAAAGGGCTCAGCGCAAGCTGGGCCCTTTTTCTTTGCTCCGCAAACCAGCCCATGCTCCGCAAACAGCATGCAGGCAACTACACCTGCATCGCGAATCTTAGCCACGCGGCTCCGCGCCAGGGTTGTCCAGAATCTGACTTGCTTCCTGCCTGCAGTCGGCCCTTTAAGGCCCGCATCAGTTTCGCCTTTTCCTCACCGCCACAACGCAACAGCTCCTGCTTCGTCCGCCATATCTTGCGATGTCGTTCGTTTGGAAGTCGCAGCTCGCGTTCAACCACAACGGCGCCCGTGACAACCTTGACCGACGTCACGGCATAGGTTTTCGATTTCTTCTGCTTGGTCTTATAGCCGAACCTACTAACCACCTTCCGAACCTCGCCCAACAGCTTCTTCGTGGCGACCGGTCCCGAAATCGTCACATCGTCTACGTAAGCAGTCAACTGACGCTGCACCACTCGAATATCACCGGCCAACTCGGTTTTATCTGTCCCCGCTTTCGCGCGAAGATCTCGGAACTGGAACGCGTCCTTTGGCACACCCGCCAACTGACGCGCACACACGACGCACACTCTTGCCTATTTCAACGCGGCCCGAAACGACCTGCGAGCGACTTCAGGACAGTTTGACCAGCAGCTTGATGAAGTTGCGCTTGGCGCGATACGCTGCCCGAATCTCTTCGAGTTCGCGGCTGAATTCCGCACGCTCATCCAACTTCGCCCGCAACGTGCCGATGGCCCGCACGATTTCAAACGCCTCGTCATATCGGGCGTTGCGCGTACCGCTTTCGGCAGCAACCGGCAGCAGCCTGTGATAGAGGGCAATGGCATCGTGCGGGTGGGTCTTGCCACGGACAGCGGCCACTTCCGGCCATAGCTGCGTTGCGACCGGTCCGCCGGTAAACGTTTCCCATGCGGCGTCGTTCTCTTGTCCAGCAAGAAAAATCCTGACCAGTTCGGTCCGCGTCGACCGCTGCCAGACATTGCGCTTCGATTTTGCAGCGGCCTCCTCTTCCCTAACCAGCGCCCAAAGGTGCGTAAGAGCGCGCTCCCGCGTCTCATCATGCCTGCCAGTAGCCGTGGCAACCTTCATCAAAGCGGGAAACGCCTCGGCTGTCGGGCGCATTTCGAAGCGGCGCCACGCGAACGCATCGGCCGTGTCGAATTCACTGCGACGCAGATACGCGTCGATACAGAAGTCGAGCAGGCGCTGGTCATGGCTCTTGCCGGACTCTTTGATGCCGCGCTCGGCCCAAGCGAGCCCTTCATCCGGGCGACCGTGCTTGACACAAAGCTCCGCCACCAGCAGATAGCGGTACGGACCCGACAGATCCTTCGAGTAAATGCGAATCAACGCATCAACGTCTCCATCGAGTTCGGCCAGCGCCCCCATTGCGCGCTCGAGCTGCATGCGCGGCGAGTCGTATGACCGTCGATATTCCTTGTCCAGCGCTAGCGCGGGCAGCGCTTCCCAAGCCTCGTTGACGAGCTCGCGGTAGCGGCTCAAACCGTTCTTGCCCAGTGGCTCCGCATACGCCGGCAAAACGTTGTAAAAGGTGTCCCACTTGCCTTCTGTCTGAAATCGGAATAGCCGCTCCGCGAGCTTCACTGGGTCGGGGCCAGTCAACTTGCAGGCATCGAGGTGCACAGACGCCAGTTCAAGAATCGCCGGCATCACGTCGCCACCGGAGTCGTCAATCTGTTCGAGGCTTGCTTCGGCGCCCGCAATCGCCAGTTCGGATAGCTCGACTACCTGTGCAGCGTGAGGTCCGTGAAGCCTCCGGCGCAGCATATCGGCCAGCGACATCAGGCCATCGCCGTATGCGCCAGCCTCCCGCCAGTCCAGTGGCCGGGAAAGGCGTGTCGCCTGCCTGACGGCAGCCCTCATGCCGGGCAAGTCGGAGGCCCCCGTCGCACGCGCGGCGAACAGCAGCTTGTCACGAAACGACAGGTCGCGTTCGATGGCTTCGAGCAACAATTCCTGAAGCTCATTTTTGTCGAGCGTCGCGACGTATTCGCGAATCATTTCCTCGTAGGTCTTCCGCTTCTTGCGTGGCTTGCCGGGAGCCGCCTCTTCGGCATGAAACACCTCTTCACCGGAATTCTCGAGCCAGGCGAGCGCAACAGCGACAGCGTGCTTGCAGAAAACGCCATCGTCTCCCACCGGACAGGTACAGTCGTAAGCGAGTTCGCCATCGTCATCGACGGCGAGTTCAACCCGGTAACGATGCGTGCCACGTACAGTGGCGTGAACGGCGCCGCCACGCTCCTCGAGACGGGAAACCACGCCCTCGTGGAAATAGGCTTTGCCGCGCGCAAAGGTCTTCGTGTCGGCAAGCGACCGTACATCGGCAAGAGTGAGAACCTCGGAGAGCGTTGCAGACTGGGACATCAATGGACCGGGGAAAAGCGGAAGAATGCCGCGACGGGCGACGCACAGGCACGATGATACCCGGGACGCATGCAGTCGACTCACGGCACAGTAATGCGTGGACGATTCCAGGCGCTGCCGCAGATGACGTCCATGGTCGTCGATGTACTGTCTCCGACGTCCATCAGAATTCGCGCCGCAACGCGAGAGCCAGCGCTCAAGCCGTGCTCGGGGGAATGATGGAGATGCTCAATTGGACATCGGGCGCCCCTCGGCGCCCACTGATGCGCGGAACAGCGGCTTTTTTCATTGCCGCGCTACCGCCCCACCCGCATCCCCCGCCCACCACCATCACGGCGAGCGCCCCGCGACTCACACCACCGCCGCCCCCCTCTGCACCTCCGTCCCTCCGGCCCGCCCCTTCCCGCGCCAGTTCTCCCCGCCCTCCAGCGACGGCGTCGCCTCGAACAGCTCCGCGATCCAGTCAGCGAACACGCGTACCTTCTGCGACAGATGCCGGTTGTGCGGATAAACGATCGAGATCGGCTTGGGCTTCGGATTGCACTCGGGCAGCACCTCCACCAGCGAGCCGTCGCGCAGATGCGGCAGCACCATGAACAGCGTCGGCTGGATCATCCCGAACCCTTCGAGGCCGCTCGTCACGTACGCATCCGAATCGTTCACGGTGACGGTGCCGGCCATCCGCACCTCGACCGGCTTGCCGTCGATCATGAACACCCACGGAATCGGACGCGCGCCGTGGCTCGCCCGGAAATTCACCGCATGATGGTCGGCCAGATCGGCGATCTCCTGCGGCTCGCCATGACGCGCCAGATAGTCGGGCGACGCGCAGGTCACGCGCTTGAGCATGCCGATCCGTCGCGCGACCATCGACGAATCCTCCAGCGGACCGACGCGGATCATGCAGTCGATCCCCTCCTCCACCGGATCCACATAGCGGTCGGACAGCCCGAGATCGAGCGCGATGTCGGGAAAGCGCTGCCGAAAGATCGACAGCGACGGCAACACCACACGCCGCCCGAGCGAGTTCGGCATATGCACGCGCAGCACGCCGCTCGGCTTGCGGTTGCCGGTCTGGAAGCTCGCATCGACTTCGGCGATCTCCGCGATGATCTTCATGCAGTGCTCGTAGTACGCCGCACCTTCCGGCGTCAGCGACAGCCGGCGCGTCGTCCGATGCATCAGGCGCACGCCGAGCAGCGCCTCGAGATTCTGGATGATCGTCGTCACCGACGCGCGCGGCATCGCGAGCGTGTCCGCCGCGCGCGTGAAGCTGTTCGCGTCGACCACGCGGGTGAAAACTTCCATTGCCTGAATGCGGTCCATGCTGCGCCCCTGTACGAATCGCCAACAGGACAGAATAGAGCGCCCACCGGCCGCGGCACAAGCCCCGGCCCATTGTTCCGCAAGCCCGAACAGTACGCGCCGCCTCGGCCTCAAAGTGCGCGACTTCCATGCGATTGCCTCGCATCGCACCCGACCACATCCGGTAATCGCATCGTGAGCATCCCGCCTCACCCCATCACCGCACGAAGCGCTCCCGATACCCCTGCGGCGACACACCGAGCACACGCACGAAACTGCGCCGCAGCGTCTCCTCCGACCCGAAGCCGCAGCGCGTGGCGATCCGCTTGATCGGCCAGTCGGTCTCGCCGAGCAGCCGTTGCGCCGCTTCGATCCGAATCTGTTCGACCGCCCGCGCGGGCGTGCGGCCGGTGCCCGCGCGATAGTGACGCACGAAGCTGCGCTCGCTCATGCTGACGCGCTCGGCAAGCGCGGGCACCGACAGATCGGCCGCGAGGTGTTCGGCGATCCACGCATGCAGTTCGCCGAAGCGGTCGTCGGTGCGCTGCATCGACAACATCGCGCTGAACTGCGCCTGCCCGCCCGGCCGCTTCAGGAACACGACGAGTTCGCGCGCGGCGTCGAGTGCGATCGCGCGCCCGAGGTCCTCCTCGACGAGCGCAAGCGCGAGATCGATGCCGGCCGTCACGCCGGCCGACGTCCACAGCGCGCCGTCGCGGATGAAGATCGGATCGGGCTCGACGCGCACGTTCGGATAGCGCGCGGCGAATTCGTCGCAACGCGCCCAGTGCGTGACGGCGCGCCGCCCGTCGAGCAGGCCGGCCTCCGCCAGCAGGAACGCACCGGTGCATACGGACGCGACGCGTCGCGCGTGCTGCGCCTGCCGGCGCACCCAGCGCACCGTGCGCGCATCCCGCGACGCCGCATGCACGCCCTTGCCGCCGGCGACGATCACCGTATCCGGCCGTCCGGCCGAGCGCAGCGAATCGGCCATCACGACGAGCCCGGCGGACGTCTCCACCGGCCCGCCATCGGCCGCCACGACGCGCGGCGCATAGGGCGCCGGTTGCCCGCGCTCCTGCGCGAGCTCGTTGACCGACGCAAACACCTGCAGCGGCCCGCTCACATCAAGCAACTGCGCACGAGGGAACGTGAGGACGACGATCGAACGGGGAGCGGCATGCATGGCGATTGGCTGAAAACGTGGGCGATATGGCAATTTCGCCAAACACTACGCGCCTAGAATCGATCTGTCCATCGTGCGCCGGCAGCGGCGCTTGTCCTTCTCTTCCGGAGTGTTCGCATGACCCTGCATATCGGCCTTCTCGTGTTTCCGGGCGTCCAGCAACTCGATCTCACCGGCCCGCACGACGTGCTGGCGTCACTGCCCGATGCGGCCGTCCATCTGGTCTGGAAATCGCGCGACACCGTCGCATCGAGCAGCGGCCTCGCGCTCGCGCCGACCTGCACGTTCGACGATTGCCCGCCGCTCGACGTGATCTGCGTGCCGGGCGGGATCGGCATCAACGAGTTGCTGCTCGATGCGCAGACGATCGCGTTCGTGCAGCAACGCGCGGCCACCGCGCGCTACGTCACGTCGGTGTGCACCGGCGCGCTGCTGCTCGGCGTGGCGGGCCTGCTGAAAGGCCGCCGCGCGACGACGCACTGGGCGTTTCACTCGTTGCTCGAACCGCTCGGCGCGGTGCCCGTGCGCGAACGCGTGGTACGCGACGGCAATCTGATCACCGGCGGCGGCGTGACGGCCGGCATCGATTTCGCGTTGACGATCGCGGCGGAACTCGCCGGCGTCGAAGAAGCGCAGTCGATTCAACTCGCGCTCGAATATGCGCCGGCCCCGCCGTTCGACGCGGGCTCGCCGGATACCGCGCCGGCGTCGGTCCTCGAGCGCGTGACGCAGCGCTCGGCGGCCGGCCTCGAAAAGCGCCGGCAGACGATCGACGCGGCATTGCGCGCGATGGCGCGATGGCGCGATAGTGCGATAGTGCGATAAACGCGTCGAATCCACGTCCTGATCCGAGGCCCGCACGGCCTCGTCGCTCCCTGCAAAATTCGAACCGCACCTGCGAACCCGTCGATGAACATCATCCGCAGCACGACCTTCACCGCTGCGCGCCCGTGGGGCGCGCTCGACATCGCGAACCTGAACGGCGTCACGGTCCGGCTGCACTGGACCGATCGGCCGTATCGTTGGCACGTGAACGACGGCGAGGAAGTGTTCGCGGTGCTCGACGGCCGCGTCGAGATGCGCTATCGCGAAGCCGGCATCGAACGCGCGACGGTGCTCGAAACGGGCGACCTGTTCCACGCGACGATCGGCACCGAACACGTCGCGCATCCGCTCGGCGAAGCGCGCATCCTCGTGATCGAATCCGCAGGCAGCGTTTGACCACGCACGCCGCGCCGGTTCGTCGGTCGCGGCTGGCCGGTTCAGATTGCGACGTGCCGCCACGGCGAGCGCATTCGCACGCAGCGTGCTGTAACACGCACGCGCGCTGCACCGAACACCCATCACCGGCGCCGCGTTCGCGCCGCCGCGCGCTCGCTCAGAAGAACAACGATACGCACAGCGCCGCGCCGCACAGATACGTACCGAACGCGCCGGTGAAGCGCACCGGATTGGGTCTGGCCATCGTCGGCCAGACAATCAATCCGACCACCAGCAGGCAGCGGCACACGGTCGCCGCGACGATCAGCGACAGGATCGCGCGAGACGGCGCATGCGCGCCGACATACAGGAACAGCACCGCGAGGAACGGCGCGTATTCGGCCGTGTTGCCGTGCGCGCGCACGACCTTGTGCAACCGGTCGGTCGGATCGGGCAGACATCCCGAACCCGTGGTGTGAAGAAAGCGCGACACCGACACGACGAGCCCGAGCCCGAACAACAGCAGCCCGAGAATCGCCGTACAAAAGAGCGCGACGGGATGGATCGACATGGTGGTCCTCGCCAATGCGGGCACGGCGGCACGGCGCCGCGGTCCGCCGATCGTACCGCAGCGGCGCCGCGCCACCCTTGCCGCAACCCGTAGTACCGTCGCGCGGCAACGGGATCGAACCCGATTTGTCGCCCGCGCCCCACGCACGGACGCGGTGCAGCGCGCCCGGCCGACGGCCCGCGCCGGGCACGTGCGTTGCATCCGCGCATCTCGGTAGTGAACACCCTTGGCAGCCCGCTGCGGAGGACTACACTAGTCCTTTATGAGGTGCGGCCGGAGCCTGCGCCTTCAGGGAGACGCCGCCATGAATCGGCCGCTGAATCGCATCCTGCCGCGCATGACCGGGAGTGCATCGGTCTGGACGTGGGTCAAGTGGTCTTTGCTGGCCGCGCTGCTGATCGCGATCGCGATCGTCGCCCGGCTGGTGATAACCGAGATCCAGACGTCGCGCCTGCAAGCGCACTACCTGTCGGAACTCACCCGCGACCTCAGCTACACGGTCGAGGCCGGCCCGAGCGACCACATCCGCTTCCCCGCCAACGGCCCGTACGACGAGCGCCTCGGCTACTCGATGATTCCCGCGTTTCAGCAACGGCTGCTCGCCCGCGGCTTCGTCGTCGGCAAGCAGGCCCGCGACTCGCAGCGGATGCTGTCGCTCGCCGATCGCGGGCTGTTCCTCCCGTATGAAGAGAAGGACCAGTCCGGGCTGATGCTGTTCGATTCGACCGGCGCGCCGCTGTTCGCGACCGTGTTCCCGCAACGCGTGTATGCCGATTTCGACGCGGTGCCGCGCGTGGTCGCCGACGCGCTGATGTTCATCGAGGATCGTTATCTGCTCGACCCGAACCAGCCGAACCGCAACCCGGCGATCGACTGGGGCCGCTTCAGCCGCGCGCTGGCGGACCAGGCGATGCACGTGGTCAACCGTCATCAGGCGCGCCCCGGCGGCAGCACGCTCGCGACGCAGATCGAGAAGTTCCGCCATTCGCCCGACGGCCGCACCGCGACGCCGCCCGAGAAGCTGCGGCAGATCGCGTCCGCGTCGGTGCTGGCGTACCTGAACGGCCCGCAGACGATGCTCGCGCGCCGCGCGATCCTGGTGCGCTATCTGAATTCGGTGCCGCTCGCGGCGCGCGCGCACGTGGGTGAAATCACCGGCATCGGCGACGGCCTCGCCGCGTGGTACGGCCGCGACTTCAACGACGTGAACCGGATCCTGTCCGCGCCGACCACCGGCGACAACGTCGACGCACAGGGCAAGGCGTTCCGCGAGGTGCTATCGCTGATCATCGCGCAACGCGCGCCGTCGTTCTTCCTGAATCGCGGCTATCCGGCGCTGCAGAAGCTGACCGACAGCTACCTGAGGCTGCTCGCGAACGGCGGCGTGATCTCGCCCGCGCTGCGCGACGCGGCGCTCGCCGCGTCGATCGAGCGCAGCGCGCCGCCGCCGGCCGCGCGCGTGCAGTCGTTCGTGTCGCGCAAGGCGGTGTCGTCGGCGCGCGCGTCTCTGTTGTCCGCGCTCGGCATCAGCGACCTGTACCAGCTCGATCAGCTCGATCTCGAAGCGACCAGCACGCTCGACAACGGCGTGCAGCAGGCGGTCGCCGAACGCCTCGCGCAGGCGTCGACGCGCGACGGCGCGCAGGCCGCCGGCCTGTACGGCTTCGAGATGCTCGCGCCGAAGGACGATCCGTCACACCTGACGTACAGCTTCACGCTGTACGAGCATCGCAACGGCGCGAACCTGCTGCGCGTGCAGACCGACAGCGTGAACCAGCCGTTCGACGTGAATCGCGGCGGCCGCATCAACCTCGGCTCGACGGCGAAGCTGCGCACGCTGATCACCTACCTGCAGATCGTGACCGAGCTGCATGCGCGCTACGGCGGCCTGTCGAACGCGCAGCTCGCGCAGGTGAAGCTCGATCCGCTCGACGGCTTGTCGCGCTGGGCCGTCGACTACCTGTCGCATACGCGCGAGCGCTCGCTGCAGGCGATGCTCGACGCGGCGGTCGAGCGCAAGTATTCGGCGAGCCCCGACGTGTTCTACACGGGCGGCGGCGCGCAGGTGTTCTCGAACTTCGAGAAGTCCGACAACGGCCGCATCCTCACGCTGCATACGGCGTTCGAGCATTCGGTGAACCTCGTGTTCGTGCGGCTGATGCGCGACATCGTGCACTACGAGATGCTGAAGGCGGCCGGCCCGTCGTCGTCGTGGCTCGGCGACCCCGAGCAGCGCAAGCGCTACCTCGCGCAATTCGTCGACGGCGAAAGCAAGGTCTACGTGAAGCGCTACTACACCCGCTATGCGGGCCAGGCGCCCGACGACGCGCTCGCGCTGATGTTGCGCGACGTGCGCAAGTCGCCGGCGAAGATCGCGACGGTGCTGCGCAGCGTCGCGCCGAACGAGCCGCGCGCGTGGTTCGATGCGCAGATGCGCGCGCAGTTGAAGGGCACGCCGGCCGCGACGCTGTCCGACGACGATCTCGCCGCGCTCTACGCGAAGTACGCGATCGACCGCTTCAACCTGAACGACCGCGGCTACATCGCGAGCGTCCATCCGCTCGCGCTGTGGACGCTCAACTATCTGCGCGCGCATCCGAACGCCTCGCTCGGCGACGTGCAGCGCGACAGCCGCGACGCGCGCGTCTACACCTACTCGTGGCTCTACAAGACGCGCTACCACGCGACCCAGGACCGGCGCATCCGCCACATGGTCGAGCTGCGCGCGTACGAAGAGATCACGAAGGCGTGGCGCGCGCTCGGCTACCCGTTCGCCGAAGTCACGCCGTCGTACGCGGCCGCGATCGGGGCATCGGGCGACCAGCCCGACGCGCTCGCGAAGCTGATCGGGCTGATCGCGAACGGCGGCCAAAAGGCGCCGACCGAGACGATCACGCGCCTCGATTTCGCGAAGGGCACGCCGTACGAAACCCGCTTCGTGCGCGCGGCCGCGCAACCGCAGCCGTTGCTGCCGCCGGAGATCGTCAACGTGGCGCACACGCTGCTGCGCGACGTGGTGCTGAACGGCACGGCACGGCGCCTCGCGGGCGGCTTCACGCTACCCGACGGCAAGACGCTCGAGGTGTACGGCAAGACGGGGACGGGCGACCAGCGCTTCAACGTGTACGCACGCGGCGCGCGGCTGATCGAATCGCGCAAGGTCAACCGCAGCGGCACGTTCGTGTTCGTGCTGGGCGACCGCTTCTTCGGCGTGCTGACCGCGACCGCGCACGAGCCGTACGCGGCGCGCTACGACTTCACGAGCGCGATGGCCGTGCAACTGCTGAAGTCGATGGCGCCGGCGCTCGCGCCGCTGATCGAGCGACCCGTGACCGCCGGCACGCGGACGGCCGGCGACGCACCGCAGGCCGAAACGCCGCAGCCGCTACCGTCGTGACGGCCGCGGCGCGTCGCGCGCCGGTGCCGAGCTGCGCCGCGCGCTTCAACGCGAGCGGCCGTCGTAATGCGTGACCGGCAGCACGTCGGGATCGACATCCTCGAGACACCGCACGTTGATGCAGACCATCTCGGTGCCGTTCGGATGCGTGGCCTCGGCGAAGGTGTGGATCCCGCAGCGCTTGCAGAAGCGATGCCGGATCATGTGCTGGTTGAACGTATAGGTGGCGAGGTTGTCGTCGGGCGTCGAGAACGTGACGTGAGCGCGCGGCACGAACCACAACAGCGCGCCCTTGCGCCGGCAGATCGAGCAATTGCAGGCCATCACGCCCTGCAGGTCGCCTTGCGCGTCGAACTTCACGTCGCCGCAATGACAGCTTCCGCGATACAGCATGGTGATCTCCGAAGCGGCACCGGCGCATCGACGCGTGCCGGCGGGACGCCGTCACGCGGATGCGCTCGAGCGAGCACAGTAGCGCGCCGCCACGCCGGCCGCAACGTACTGCGAGCCGCCGCGACGTCAATCGCGGCAGCCGCGACGAACGCGTCACATGACCGCGCCGACCGGCATTCCGCTCGCGACGAATCGGTCTGAACGCAGCGCGCGCAGCCGCCGACGGCGCGCCGGCGCGACCGCCCCGGCCGTCACGAGCGCTCGATGCGCGCGCGCGTCACCGCGAGCAGCGCGGCCATCGCGCGACGGGCGCCGTCCTCGTCGCGCCCGCGAATCGCATCGCTGACGGCCGTATGCTCGGCGAGCGACGCGTTGAACACGTGAGCGCGCCGCGCGTTCAGATGCAGCTGCGCCTCCAGCGTGCGGTCGATCAGCGCGCCGAGCGGCACCAGCAGCTCGTTGCCGCCGGCCTCGAGCACGCTCATGTGAAAGCGCAGGTCGGCGCGCACCCATTCGTCGACGTTGCGCGCCGCCGCCATCGCGCGCACCGCCGCCTCGATCGCGTCGAACCCGCCCGGCCCGTGCGCGCGGGCGGCCAGCGCGGCCGCATGCGGCTCGATCATCTCGCGCATCTCCTGCAGCTTCAGCGCGAACGCGATCGGCGGCGCGACACGCGCGTACCAGTCGAGCAGGTCGGCATCGAGCAGGTTCCATGCGCGACGCGGCCGCACGCGCGTGCCGACCTTCGGCCGCGATTCGACCAGCCCCTTCGACGTCAGCGTGCGCAGCGCCTCGCGCAACACCGTGCGGCTCACGCCGAACATCTCCATCAGGTCCGCCTCGCGCGGCAGCAGCGATTCGGGCGGATAGTCGCCGCGCAGGATCGCCGTCGCAAGCCGGAACGCCGTCTGTCCATGCAGGTCGCGTTGAATGATCGTTCTCCGTTGGGCGGGCAATGCGACGACTGCCCACTATCTGCACAATAGTGCTATTAATACTATTTTTTAGCACGCTACGCTAGGATCACCGTCATGTATTCGGCCGGCACCGCAATCGCACGGCGCGCCGGCCTCCTTCGGAGACTCGCGACATGAAAATCACCCGCCTCGAAACCTTCGTCGTCCCGCCGCGCTGGCTGTTCCTCAAGATCGAAACCGACGAAGGGATCGTCGGCTGGGGCGAGCCGATCGTCGAAGGACGCGCGCACACGGTCGAGGCCGCGGTGCAGGAACTCGCCGATTACCTGATCGGCAAGGACCCGCTGCTGATCGAGGATCACTGGCAGGTGATGTATCGCGCCGGGTTCTACCGCGGCGGCCCGATCACGATGAGCGCGATCGCCGGCGTCGATCAGGCGCTGTGGGACATCAAGGGCAAGCATCACGGCGTGCCCGTGCACGCGCTGCTCGGCGGCCAGGTGCGCGAGCGCATCAAGGTGTACTCGTGGATCGGCGGCGACCGCCCGAGCGACGTCGCGAACAACGCGCGCGCGGTCGTCGAGCGCGGCTTCAAGGCGGTGAAGATGAACGGCTCGGAGGAGCTGCAGATCGTCGACACCTACGACAAGGTCGAGCAGGTGATCGCGAACGTCGCGGCGGTGCGCGACGCGGTCGGCCCGCACGTCGGGATCGGCGTCGACTTCCACGGCCGCGTGCACAAGCCGATGGCGAAGGTGCTCGCGAAGGAGCTGGATCCGTACAAGCTGATGTTCATCGAGGAGCCGGTGCTGTCGGAGAACGCCGAAGCGCTGCGCGACATCGTGAACCAGACCAACACGCCGATCGCGCTCGGCGAGCGGCTCTACTCGCGCTGGGACTTCAAGCACATCCTCGCGGGCGGTTACGTCGACATCATCCAGCCCGACGCGTCGCACGCGGGCGGCATCACCGAGTGCCGCAAGATCGCGACGCTCGCGGAAAGCTACGACGTCGCGCTCGCGCTGCACTGCCCGCTCGGCCCGATCGCGCTGGCCGCGTGCCTGCAGCTCGATGCGGTCAGCTACAACGCGTTCATCCAGGAACAGAGCCTCGGCATCCATTACAACCAGGGCAACGACCTGCTCGACTATCTGCGCAATCCCGAGGTGTTCCGCTACGACGACGGCTTCGTCGCGATCCCGCAAGGGCCGGGGCTCGGCATCGACGTCAACGAGGAGAAGGTGCGCGAAATGGCGAAGACGGGCCACCGCTGGCGCAACCCGGTATGGCGCCACAGCGACGGCAGCGTCGCCGAGTGGTGAAGCAAGGCGGCACTCGCGGCGCGGTGCGCCCGCCGCGAGCCGCATGCGAGACGGCCGCCCGAACGGGCGGCCGTCGTTGCATCTGCGCCGTGCGCGGGCCGCGCGCGCCGCTGCGCCGAACTGCGGTCAGCCCAGCGCCGCAAAGCCCGGCACGCTGAACGACAGCACCGCGGCCGCGACGAACACGCCGATCATCAGCAGCGCCTCGAGATGCAGGATGTTGCGGAACGTATGCGCGTCTTCGGTCGACGCGGTGCGGCGCAGCCGCGGCAACGCGGAGAAGCGGTTCAGGCCGCCGAGCACCAGCGCGAGCGCGACCAGCAGCAGCTTGAGCAGCAGCACGCGCCCCCACGTGCTGCCGTCGAGCGGCGCGAGCGAGCCGCCGAGCCCGCGCAGCGCGTTGAGCACGCCGGTGCCGAGCACGAACACCACCGCGATCGTCGACGTGCGCGACAGCTGCTGGCCGATCCGGATCAGCGCGCCGCGCGCGACCGACGAGCCGAGCGTCGGCAGCACCGCGAGCCCGCCCGCCAGCACGAGGCCGCCCCACACCGCGGTCGCGAGCAGATGCAGCGTCTGCACGCCGACCGCCGCCGACAGCGCGCCCGTGTCGGCCGCATGGCCGAGCGACGCCTTGCCGGCCGCGATCGCGATGACGGCGAGCCACAGCACCGCGTGCGCGAGCGGGCCGTCCGGTTTGGCAAGCGCGACGATCGCCAGCACGACGGCGCCCGCGAACGCCACGCTCCACGCGAAGCCGACGTGGGTCTGCGCGAGCACCTTCGGCAGCGCGCCGAATGCGCCGCCGAGCCCCGTGCCGCTCATCGACGCGGCCTCGTACAGCAGCCAGCCGAGATCGGCGAGCACGAGCGCCAGCGCGGCCGCGACGAGCGAATGTTGCGCGCGCAGCCATGCGGGGTGCGACGGCGCGACGACCGGCCGCGCGCCGTCCTTGCCGAGCCACGCCTTGAGCAGCGCCGAGCCGGCCGCCATCGCGAAGGTCGCGTCCATCAACGCCGCCAGCGCGACCTGCCCGATCCACAGACTGTCGAACCTCGTCATGCGCGACCTCCGCGAAACGGGCTGCGGGCGATACGGCTGCGAATGCAACGACAGGGAGAAGACGGCAACGGCACGGTAACGAACGTCATCGATGAATCCGGAAACGGGAGAAATGACTGGATCAGCGGCGGAGGCGGCGCCGCGCGACCCGCGAGTGTACGGTCTTCGACGGCCAACGCGCACGCCGGTTCAGACTGCGACCATATAAAGCGCGTCAAATTGTCGCAAGTCGCAAACAGGCAGGAACCGACGTCCTTTTGCCAAATAGCCGTCATTACCCATCGGTGATAGAATGCCGCGTCGCAGCAGCCCGGCTGTCCTGCCGTCCATGCGCCGAGCCGATCGTAGCCCGGACAGGTCCCCGACGAATAAACATGGAGTCTCGTGTGTCTTCAAGACGCCTCTTCCGTCCGCTGCTCGCCGTTCTGTTGATCGGCGGCGCGGGCCTTACGAGCGCTGCCCAAGCGCAGACCAAGCCCACGGAGCAAGCGCACGCGCAGCAGGCGCCGCTCAAGGCACCCGATACGATGGCCGAGCGCGTGCGCGGCTGTACCGCATGCCACGGCGTCCACGGCCAGGGCACCGACAACGACTACTTCCCGCGGCTTGCCGGCAAGCCGGCCGAGTACCTGTACAACCAGCTCGTCAACTTCCGTGACGGCCGGCGCAAGTACCCGCCGATGAACTACCTGCTGACGTACCTGAACGACGACTACTTGAAAGAGATCGCCGAGCACTTCTCGGCCGAGCGTCCGCCGTATCCGACGCCGGCCAAGCCGACGCTGCCGGCCGCCACGCTCGCGCGCGGCAAGCAACTCGTGATGCAAGGCGATCCGTCGCGCAAGCTGCCGGCCTGCGTGGCCTGCCACGGCGCGGGCCTGACCGGCATGCAGCCGGCGATCCCGGGTCTCGTCGGTCTGCACGCCGATTACCTGAGCGCACAGCTCGGCGCATGGCGCTCGGGCAACCGTCGCGCGAAGGCGCCCGACTGCATGCACGAGATCGCGTCGAAGCTGTCCGACGAAGACGTGACGGCCGTGACCGCGTGGCTCGCCGCACAACCGGCGCCCGCCAACCCCGTGCCGGCTCCGGCGCGTTCGATGAAGACTCCGCTCGCCTGCGGCAGCGAACCGCAATAAGGCAAGGGAGACAGACACAATGAAACGCAAGTCCCTGTTTGCACTCTCGGCCGTCGCGATCGTCGCGGCTGCCGCTCTCGTGCCCGTCCTGTGGCCCGGCAACGATACGCTGCACGGCGCTGCCGCCGTCGCCGCAACGCCGGCCGACCAGGCCGCGCTGATCAAGAAGGGCGAATACCTCGCGCGCGTCGGCGACTGTATCGCGTGCCACACGGTGCGCGGCGGCAAGCCGTTCGCCGGCGGCCTGCCGATGGCGACGCCGTTCGGCACGATGTACACGCCGAACATCACGCCGGACGACAAGGACGGCATCGGCAAGTGGACGTCGGACGACTTCTATCGCGCGATGCACACCGGCCGTTCGAAGGACGGCAGCCTGCTCTACCCCGGCTTCCCGTTCGCGAGCTACACGAAGGTCACGCGTGCCGATTCGGACGCGATCTACGCGTACCTGCGCTCGGTCGCGCCGGTGTCGGTACCGAGCCGTCCGCACGAACTGAAGTTCCCGTTCAACAACCGCAACCTGCTGATCGGCTGGCGCACGCTGTTCTTCAAGGAAGGCGAATACAAGCCGGATCCGACCAAGTCGGTCGAATGGAATCGCGGCGCCTACCTCGTCGAAGGCCTCGGCCACTGCTCGATGTGCCACACGTCGATCAACATGATGGGCGGCCCGGTGAACTCCGCGGCGTTCGCCGGCGGCCTGATCCCGCTGCAGAACTGGTACGCGCCGTCGCTGACGAACGACAAGGAACTCGGCCTCGGCGACTGGCACGTGCAGGAGCTGTCCGACCTGCTGCAGGCCGGCGTGTCGCACCAGGGCGCGGTGTTCGGCCCGATGGCCGACGTCGTGCACAACAGCCTTCAGTACATGACCGACGAAGATACGCGCGCGATGTCGACGTACCTGAAGTCGATCCCGCAGAAGGCCGAAGCGCCGAAGAACATGCAATACGAGCCGTCGAAGCAGTTCGGCAACGCGCTGTTCGACCAGGGCAAGAAGATCTACGCCGACAACTGCGCGACCTGCCACGCCGAAAACGGCGCGGGCAAGCCGCCGGCCTATCCGCCGCTCGCGGGCAACCATTCGATCGTGATGGAATCGGCAGTCAACCCGATCCGCATGGTGCTGAATGGCGGCTATCCGCCGAGCACGTTCAAGAATCCGCGTCCGTACGGGATGCCGCCGTTCGCGCAATCGCTGTCGAACCAGGAAGTCGCGGCGGTCGTCACGTATATCCGGATGTCGTGGGGCAACAACGGTACGCCGATCTCGCCGCAACAGGTGAGCGACCTGCGTTCCGCGCCGCTTGACTAAATAACGCGCGACACAGACGGGGGCGCGGCTGCGGGAAACCGCAGCCGCGCCCCTTTGCTTTTGGCGACGTCACTTCCCCGCGCTGGCCGCGCGAGGCGTCGCCGATCATAAAACTCAAGAGTGGTATCTATGTCTTTCGAATCTCTCGGCCTGGCCGAACCGCTCGTCAAGGCGGTCAACGAGCTCGGCTACACGTCGCCGACCCCGATCCAGCAGCAGGCGATCCCCGCCGTCCTCGGCGGCGGCGACCTGCTCGCCGGCGCACAAACCGGCACCGGCAAGACCGCCGGCTTCACGCTGCCGATCCTGCAGCGGCTGCATACCTTCTACACCGAGCATCGCGGCGCGAAGCGTGCGGTGCGCGCGCTGATCCTCACGCCGACGCGCGAACTCGCCGCCCAGGTCGAGGAAAGCGTGCGCGCGTACAGCAAGTACGTGAAGCTGCGCTCGACCGTGATGTTCGGCGGCGTCAGCATCAATCCGCAGATCGACGCGCTCAAGCGCGGCGTCGACATCGTCGTCGCGACGCCGGGCCGTCTGCTCGACCACATGCAGCAGAAGACGATCGACCTGTCGGATCTCGACATCCTCGTGCTCGACGAAGCGGACCGGATGCTCGACATGGGCTTCATCCACGACATCAAGCGCGTGCTCGCGAAGCTGCCGCCGCGGCGTCAGAACCTGCTGTTCTCGGCGACCTTCTCCGACGAGATCAAGGCGCTCGCCGACAGCCTGCTCGATTCGCCGGCGCTGATCGAAGTCGCACGCCGCAACACGACCGCGGAAACCGTCGCGCAGAAGATCCACCCGGTCGATCGCGATCGCAAGCGCGAGCTGCTCACGCATCTGATCCGCGAGCACAACTGGTTCCAGGTGCTCGTGTTCACGCGCACCAAGCACGGCGCGAACCGGCTCGCCGAGCAGTTGACGAAGGACGGCATCAGCGCGATGGCGATCCACGGCAACAAGAGCCAGTCGGCCCGCACGCGCGCGCTGGCCGAGTTCAAGAACAACACGCTGCAGGTGCTCGTCGCGACCGACATCGCCGCGCGCGGGATCGACATCGACCAGTTGCCGCACGTCGTCAACTTCGACCTGCCGAACGTGCCGGAAGACTACGTGCACCGCATCGGCCGCACGGGCCGCGCGGGCGCGACCGGCGAAGCGGTGTCGCTGGTGTGCGTCGACGAGAAGCAGTTGCTGCGCGACATCGAGCGGCTGATCAAGCGCGAGATTCCGCAGGAAGTGATCGCGGGCTTCGAACCCGATCCGAACGTCAAGCCGGAGCCGATCCAGCAGCGTCGCGGCCAGCAGCCGCGCGGCGGCGGCAACGGTGGCGGCGGTGGCGGCGGCGGTGGGAATCGTCAGCCGCGTGCGGGCGGCTCAGGCCAGGCCGGCGCGAAGCGCGACGCCAACGCGCAGCCGAAGGCCGCGAAGGCGGCCAAGCCGCGCGCGGCCGGCGGTGCGAGCGGTAACGCCAACGGCGGCGGCCGCCCGGCCGGCGGCGGCAACGGCGCACGTCCCGCCAACGGCAATGCCGCGCACCCGAACCGCAACCGTTCGTCGCGCAGCGGCCAGCGCGGTCACTGAAGCCGCGCGGCCGCGCGCCGCAGGTGCTCGATCTGGCGTTGCCAGCGCGCGAGCACCTCGGCGCGCGTCTCCCCTTCCAGCGCGAACGTGACACCCGTCGCGAGACGCGCATAGCCGACCCGCTGCGCATCGCCGTGTGCGATCGTCGCAGCGAATCCGCGCAAGCCGCCGACATCCGCGTCGAGCGGTTCGATACTCAGTTGTGCCTGAAAGAACGCGCCGTCGGCGACGAGCGTCAGCGCGGCCGCGCGCCGCTGCGCGAGCGCGCGCGCCGCACGCGATTGCGGCCATAGCGCGAGCAGCAGCGTGTGTGCGTCGCGTGCGAAGATCTCGCCCGCGCTCAGCAGCGTCGTGCGCAGCTGGCCGTCGTCGGTCGCGACGAGCAGCGACGCCGCAACGTCGGCATGGCGCTCGAGCGCGGTGCCGTCGAACAGCGAGACGACGGCCGGTGGCCACGCGTCGAACGTCCATTGTTCGAGCGCGTGGCGATGGGTATCGGTCATGATGGCGGGCCCGGTGGAAAGCGAAACACGAGGCGACAGCATACGCGCGACGGGCCGCGCCGGGGGCTCAGCGCATGAACACGTGCCGCGTGATCTTGGTGAGCGGATAGTGGACGCTCGGCTGGATCTTCGCGGGCAGGTCGAGCGGCTTGAGCAGCATCTTCACGCACATGTCGGCCGACAGATTGCGCCGCACGAGCGAGCTGATGCGTGCGGCGCGCTCGCGGTTGTACTGATCGTCGCCGACGCGATCGGGATAGCGCACCGCGAACACGTGGCGCAGCGCGATCTCGGAGTCCTCGTTCTTGATCTCCATCACGCGGCGCATCAGCGCACCGAGCACCGCGAGCCGGCCGTTTCCTTCGAGCTTGTTGTACTTCTTGAAGAACTTGAAGAAGTGCTTGTAGTGGCGCACTTCGTCCGAGCGGATGTTGTCGGTGATTTCCTTCAGCACGGGCTCGTCCGAGCATTCGTTGATCGCGCGATAGAGCGTGGCCGTGCCCGTCTCGACGACGCAGCGCGCGACCATCTCGAGCGCGCGGGTTTTCTCGAACGCGTCGACCGAGCAGGTCTTCGAATACTCGGCGAAGAAATTCGCGAACGCGGTATCCCAGTCGAACTCGGGCCACACGTGCGCGATGTACGCCTTCAGCGCGCGCCCGTGCTGCAATTCTTCGTGCTCCCACGCACTGTTGAGCCACGCGGATACTTCCGGATCGTCGTTGAAGAACTCGCTCAGATTGCTCGTGTAGAGATCCGAGCCGCTTTCGATGAACGACGACGCGCACAACAGCAGCAGCAGATCCTCGTTCGCGGCGGCACGCTGACGATCGATCCGGTTCAGATCGATGTCCTCGATACGCCACGGCATGACATGCGTCGTTTCAGTAGGCATGGTGTTGCGCTCCCAGTCGTCGCGCGGCGCGCCGGCCCTTCCCTTCGGCACCGGCCCGGCGCCCGCAGGCGACGTTTTGCTTGCATTTATAGTGACTTGGTCCGGCCGAACCATCCTGGCATCTTAGCCGGAGATTTATGTTCGTGCTTCAACCACTGACCGTACCCGGCGCGCGCAGTTCCACCCGCCATGTTGCGCTTCGTTAGACGGGTTCTTCGAACCCCGCACGTGCCACGACATGCGCCACGTCAAGCCGGCTGGTCGGCTGGTCGGCTGGTCGGCTGGTTGGCTGTTTTGCCGATCGCCCTCGGATCGGCGCCGCCGCCGACTGGAAGCGTTCCGTCAGAAACCGGCGGCGAGGCCGTCGCGGCGGCTGTCGCTCGCGGCCACGTAGCCGCGCTCGGGATCGTCGGGATCGAGGCGCCAGACGAACTGCCCGGAGCCGAAATCCATGTAAGGATCGTCGACCGACTTGATCGTATGGCCGCGCGCGGCGAGCGCGTCGACGGTCTGCCGGTTCATCGTCGCCTCGACGTCGAGCGTGAAGTCGCGGTTGACCTTCCAGCGCGGCGCGCAGCACGCGGCCTGCGGCTGCTGGTGGTAGCCGAGCATCCGCACGATGGTCTGCAGATGGCCTTGCGGCTGCATGTCGCCGCCCATCACGCCGAAGCTCATCACCGCCTCGGTGCGCCCGTCGACCTGCTCGGTGACGAACGCCGGGATGATCGTATGGAACGGCCGCTTGCCGCCCGCGACCACGTTCGGCGAGCGCGGATCCATCGAGAAGCCGTGCCCGCGGTTCTGCAGCGCAATGCCCGTGCCGGGCACGACGAGCCCCGACCCGAAGCCCATGTAGTTGGACTGAATGAAGCTCACCATCATCCCGCGCTCGTCCGCCGCCGACAGGTAGATCGTGCCGCCCGAATGCGGGCGGCCGGCCGCGAAGTGCGTCGCCCGCGTGCGGTCGATCAGCTTCGCGCGTTCGGCGAGATACGCGTCGTCGAGCATCTCGGCCGGCGTCACGTCCATCGCGCGCGGGTCGGCGACGTAGCGATAGACGTCCGCGAACGCGAGCTTCATCGCCTCGATCTGCAGATGCTGCGAATCGGCCGAATCGACGGGCCAGTCGGTCACGCCCACGTGCTCCGCGATGCCGAGCGCGATCAGCGCGGCGATGCCCTGCCCGTTCGGCGGAATCTCGTGGACCGTATGGCGACCGAAGCGCTTGCCGATCGGCTCGACCCATTCCGGCCGGTACGCGCGCAGGTCGGCCTCGGTCAGCGCGCCGCCGCCTTCGCGCGCGAACGCCGCGAGCCGCGCGGCGAGCGCGCCTTCGTAGAACGCGCGCGGCCCGTCGTGGGCGAGCGTGCGCAGCGTCTGCGCATGGCCCGGCAGGCACATGCGCTCGCCGACGAGCGGCGCGCGCCCGCGCGGCATGAAGGTCTGGGCGAAGCCCGGCAGCGCGTGCAGCTCGGGCACGGCGGCCGCCCATTTGTGCGCGACGATCGGCGACACCGAATAGCCGCGCTCCGCGAGCTCGATCGCCGGTTCGAGCAGATCGGCGAACGGCAGCGAGCCGAACTTCGCGTGCAGCGCTTCCCAGCCGGCGATCACGCCCGGCACCGTGACGGTGTCCCAGCCGCGCGTCGGCTGCTTGGCGATGCCGTGCGCGTCCTCGCCGTGACGCCGGCGGAAGTAGTCGGGATTCCACGCCGCCGGCGCGACGCCCGACGCGTTCAGGCCGGACAGCCGCTCGCCGTCCCATACGAGCGCGAACGCGTCGCCGCCGAGCCCGCACGACACCGGCTCGACCACCGTGATCGCGGCCGCGGCGGCCAGCGCCGCATCGACGGCGTTGCCGCCCTTCCACAGCATCCGCAGCCCGGCCTGCGCGGCGAGCGGATGCGACGTCGACACGACGTTGCGCGCGAATACGGGGATGCGGGTCGTCGGATACGGGTTGTGCCAGTCGAAGCCTGTCATGTCGGTTCCACCTCGTTGGAAGCTGGGATGAGCGCGCGGGGCGCGGGGTTCGGCCTCGGCTCGGGCTCGGACTCCGCTCGCGAGCCGTTCCAGCGCCGTTCCGGCCCGCACTCGAGCTCCCCGCCCCGCGCGCGAACGGTCCGTCATTGCAGCGCGATCCGCGTGCTCGCGCAAATTCATTTGCGACATGAAATCATGCACCTGCGAACTGTATCCGCGGGCGTGGCGCGCCGCCGGCCGCTGCGAACGCGGTTCGCGCCCTTACAATATCCGGTCCGCACCACGATTCGACCGCCGAGCCATGACCCGAGATCCCCGCCTCACCCTCAACGCGCGCCAGCAGGAATTGCTCGAATGGGTGCAGCGCGACGGCTTCGTGACGGTCGACGATCTCGCGTCGCACTTCGCGGTCACGCCGCAGACGATCCGCCGCGACGTGAACTGGCTCGCCGACCTGAACCTGCTGCGCCGCTACCACGGCGGCGCGAGCCTGCCGACCAGCTCGGAGAACGTCTCCTACACTGCGCGCCAGCGGATGTTCCACGACGAGAAGCGGCGCATCGCGGCGCTGGCCGCGTCGCACATCCCCGATCAGGCATCGCTGTTCATCAACCTCGGCACGACGACCGAGGAAGTCGCGCGCGCGCTGAATCGCCATCACGGCCTGCACGTGATCACGAACAACTTGAACGTCGCGTCGATGATGAGCGGATACCCCGACTGCGAGGTGCTGATCACGGGCGGCATCGTGCGGCCGTGGGACAAGGGGATCGTCGGCGAGCTCGCGATCGACTTCATCCGCCAGTTCAAGGTCGACTACGCGATCATCGGCACGTCGGCGATCGAGGCCGACGGCACGCTGCGCGACTTCGACACGCGTGAGGTGCGCGTGGCCGAGGCGATCATGCAGCATGCGCGCACCGTCTACCTGGTCGCCGATCATTCGAAGGTCGGCCGTCCCGCGCTGGTGCGCCAGGGGCACCTGAGCCAGGTGCACGCGCTGTTCACCGACAAGCCGCTGCCGCCCGAGATGACCGACACGGTGGCCGCCGCCGGCACCCAGGTGTACGTCGCCGAATGACCGCCGCGATGCTGCACCGCACGCGAAACTTCAAGTGAAATCAAGAAGTTCGCGCGCCGGCCGAACCGCTTGCGGGGCGCGCCTGTGTCAAACGGAAAATTAACGGGGCACGATTTGTCGTTGCCCGCACGCTCGACTAGACTCCAGTTCCCCGGCCCGTCGCACGATCCGCTCCTGGCAGCGCGTATGCGACATCCCGGCCGGCGAATGCAGCTTTTCCCCCCAAGCCCTACCCGCGGGGTATCGCGCACCGGCGTTCACGCCGGCCGCGCGGGCAGACCGGTTGCCATGGAGAGAACGATGCTGAGTCCGCATGAATTCGCCACGCTATTGCTTGTGAAGGACGCCCCCGACCAGGGCGACATGGAGCGCGATGAACTCGACGCGCTGCTCGAACAGCAACTCGTCCGGCTGGAAGGCCTGGGATCGGGACGCCGATATTGCGTGACCGAAACCGGCGACGCCGCGCTGCGATCCATCAAATACCGCTATTCATGAAGCGCCCGCCGCACCGCCGTTCCAGATGACCCGCGCGCCGGCCGGATTCCCGGCCGCGCCGCTTTCCGCCTCCCTGCCGCCCTTCGTGCGTTCGCGCGTCAGCCGCCGCGCAGCGTCGGATCGACCGCCGCGCGCCAACTGATGGCCTGCGCGCGTGCGCCGTTGAAATACGCGATCCACGCGGCACGCTGCGCCGAGTTCGGCGCCGCGTAGCGCGCTGAAAGTTCGTTTACGAACGCACAATAGTTCGTTTCCGTCAGCCCCCGATAGCGTTTCGCCACGTACGCGTCGTACAGCGTCGAATAGACCGGCACCGCGTCGTCGCCCCAATCGCGCGCGGCGCCGCCGCAGCTCGTCTCCAGGTCGACGAACGACGGCGCGCGCCAGTTGCCCGCCAGCGGCGGCACACCGACGCCGCACCCCGCCAGCAACACGGCGCACGCGCCCGCCCACATCCCAATACGCATGATTCACCTCGCGAAACGGTCGATTGCGTCAGTATCGCCCGCGGTCGCGCCGCGCGCCACTGGCCCGCTTTTTCGAACTTTACTTTTTCGATTCCGTTCGTTAAATTTCGAATCCGAACATTTCATGTTCGCCAATTTCCATCAGACGATAAGGACAGCAGGTGACACAACCGAATCGCTACGATCTGCTCGTCGTCGGCGGCGGCATCAACGGCGCCGGCATCGCGCGCGATGCGGCGGGCCGCGGCCTGTCGGTGCTGCTTTGCGAGCAGGACGATCTGGCGTCGCACACGTCGTCGTGCAGCACGAAGCTGATTCACGGCGGCCTGCGCTACCTCGAATACAACGAGTTCGGCCTCGTCCGCAAGGCGCTGCAAGAGCGTGAAACGCTGCTGCGCGCGGCGCCGCACATCATGTGGCCGCTGCGCTTCGTGATGCCGCACATGCCGAACCTGCGGCCGGCGTGGCTGATCCGCGTCGGCCTGTTTCTCTACGATCACCTCGCGAAACGCGAACTGCTGCCCGGCTCGCGCGGCATCGACATGCGCCGCCACGCGGCCGGCGCGCCGCTGATCGACTCGATCAAGCGCGGCTTCGTCTATTCGGACGGCTGGGTCGACGACGCGCGTCTCGTGGTGCTGAACGCGCTCGACGCGCAGGAGCGCGGCGCCGAGATCCTCACGCGCACCAAGCTCGTGTCGGCGCAGCGCGTCGGCGACGCATGGGAAGCGCGGCTCCAGCTTGCCGACGGCTCGATGCGCGTCGTCCACGCCCGCGCGGTCGCGAACGCGGCCGGCCCGTGGGTCGGCGAGGTGCTGCACGGCGCGCTGGGCCGCGGCGCGCATCACAGCGTGCGGCTCGTGAAGGGCAGCCACATCATCACGCGCCGCCTGTTCGAGCACGACCACGCGTACATCTTCCAGAATCCGGACAAGCGGATCATCTTCGCGATTCCGTACGAACACGACTTCACGCTGATCGGCACGACCGACGTCGAATACACGAGCGATCCCGCGAAGGTCGCGATCGATCGCGACGAGACGCAGTATCTGTGCGAGTCGATCAATCGCTATTTCAAACGCAAGATCTCGCCGGCCGACGTGCACTGGACCTATTCGGGCGTGCGCCCGCTGCTCGAAGACGAAAACGCGGCGAACGCGTCGGCCGTCACGCGCGACTACCGGCTCGAGATGGACGACGGCGCCGGCGCGCCGCTGCTGTCGGTGTTCGGCGGCAAGATCACGACCTTCCGCAAGCTCGCGGAGGAAGCCGGCGACATGCTGTGCCGCGCGCTCGGCCGCGACGCGCCGACGTGGACGGCCGGCGCGCCGCTGCCCGGCGGCGACATCCCCGGCGCGAAGTTCGACGCGTTCGCCGATGCGTTCGCGACACGCCACCCGTGGCTGCCCGCCGCGCTCGCGCGCCGCTATGCGCGCGCGTACGGCACACGCGCGGAGCGCATGCTCGACGGCGCGCAGTCGCTCGCCGAGCTCGGCGCCGAAGTCGCACCGGGCCTGTTCGACGCGGAGCTGCGCTATCTGCGCGACGTCGAGTGGGCCACCTGCGCGCAGGACGTGCTGTGGCGCCGCTCGAAGCTCGGCCTGCACGTCGCGCCCGGCACGCTCGACGCGGTGACGGCCGCGCTCGACGCGTGGTTCACCGCCGCACACGCGCCGCACGCCTGACCCGTTTGCAGTTGCAGTTTGCATTTGCAGTGGCCTTACCGATGTCGATTCACCGACGCGCCGCGTAATATGCGGCGCGCATCACAACTACGCCGATCCACGGATGGAGATGAGAGACATGCAGGACCAGTACATCCTCGCGCTTGACCAGGGCACGACGAGCTCCCGCGCAATGCTGTTCGATCGCCAGGGCAACATCGTTTCGATCGCCCAGAAGGAATTCGAACAGATCTACCCGCAACCCGGCTGGGTCGAGCACGACCCGCAGGAAATCTGGTCGACGCAAGCCGGCGTCGCCGCCGAAGCCGTCACGCGCACGGGCCTGAACGGCACGTCGATCGCGGCGATCGGCATCACCAACCAGCGCGAGACGACCATCGTCTGGGATCGCGAAACCGGCCAGCCGGTCTACAACGCGATCGTGTGGCAGGACCGCCGCACCGCCGACTTCTGCGATTCGCTCAAGCAGCAGGGCCTCGAGGCGAAGGTGCGCGCGAAGACCGGCCTGCCGATCGACTCGTACTTCTCCGCGACCAAGATCCGCTGGATTCTCGACAACGTGCCGGGCGCGCGCGACAAGGCGCGCCAGGGCAAGCTCGCGTTCGGCACGGTCGACAGCTGGCTCGTGTGGAACTTCACGAAGCACGAGCTGCACGTCACCGACGTGACGAACGCATCGCGCACGATGCTGTTCAACATTCACACGCGCGAGTGGGACAGCGAGCTGCTCGAGCTGCTCGACATCCCGCGCAGCATGCTGCCGGAAGTGAAGGCTTCGTCGGAAATCTACGGCCATACGAAGACGACGGTGTTCGCGTCGAAGATTCCGCTCGCGGGCATCGCGGGCGACCAGCACGCGGCGCTGTTCGGCCAGATGTGCACGACCTCGGGCATGGTCAAGAACACCTACGGCACCGGCTGCTTCCTGATGATGAACACCGGCGACAAGCCGATCGAGTCGAGGAACAACCTCGTCACGACGATCGCCTGGCAGATCGGCGACGACGTGCAGTACGCGCTCGAAGGCAGCATCTTCATCGCGGGCGCGGTCGTGCAATGGCTGCGCGACGGGATGGGCATCATCAAGACGGCCGCCGAAATCGAAGCGCTGGCCGCGCGCGTGCCGCATACCGACGGCGTCTATCTGGTGCCGGCGTTCGCGGGCCTCGGCGCGCCGCACTGGAATGCCCGCGCGCGCGGCTCGGTGTTCGGCGTCACGCGCGGCACGACGTCCGCCCATCTCGCGCGCGCGGCGCTCGACGCGATCGCGTATCAGTCGCTCGACGTGCTGGCCGCGATGGAAGCCGACTCGGGGATCAGCATCGGCGAGCTGCGCGTCGACGGCGGCGCGAGCGCGAACAACCTGCTGATGCAGTTCCAGGCCGATCTGCTCGGCGTCGACGCGGTGCGTCCGCAGATCACCGAGACGACCGCGCTCGGCGCGGCCTACCTCGCGGGCCTCGCGATCGGCTACTGGAAGAACCTCGACGAAGTGCGCAGCCAGTGGCAGCTCGATCGCCGCTTCTCGCCGTCGATGCCGAAGGAGCAGGTCAAGCAGTGCATGGCCGGCTGGCAGCGCGCGGTGCGCGCGGCCAAGGCGTGGGCCGACGACACGCAGTAAGCGCGGCGCTGGCCGCAACACGTCCAAACGAAATACAACAACACCGGCGGGCCGCGCAATGCGCGAGTCCGCCGCACTCCAAGAGAGACAACATGTCACCTTATATTGCGGAATTCATCGGCACGGCGATCCTCGTGCTGCTCGGCAACGGCGCGGTCGCAAACGTGCTGCTTGCGAAGACCAAGGGCAAAGGCGCGGACCTGATCGTCATCGTGATGGGCTGGGCGATGGCGGTGTTCGTCGCCGTCTACGTGACCGCGTCGTTCAGCGGCGCGCACCTGAATCCGATCGTCACGATCAGTCTCGCGCTGGCGGGCAAGTTCGCGTGGTCGAAGGTCGCCGGCTACGTCATCGCGCAGATGCTCGGCGGGATGGCCGGCGCGCTGCTCGTATGGCTCGCGTATCGCCAGCACTTCGCGAACGAAGCCGACGCGGACCTGAAGCTCGCGGTGTTCTGCACGGCGCCCGCGATCCGCAGCACCACGCACAACGTGCTGACCGAAGCGATCTGCACGTTCGTGCTGATCCTCGGCGTGCTGTACCTTGCGTCGCCGCAGGTCGGCCTCGGCGCGCTCGACGCGCTGCCCGTCGGCCTGCTGGTGCTCGGCATCGGCATCTCGCTCGGCGGCCCGACCGGCTATGCGATGAGCCCGGCGCGCGACCTGTCGCCGCGCATCATGCACGCGCTGCTGCCGATTCCCGGCAAGCGCGACAGCGACTGGCGCTACGCGTGGGTGCCGGTGATCGGCCCGCTGCTCGGCGGCGCCGCGGCTGCCGGCCTGTATCTGCGCCTGCACGCGATGGCCTGAGCGCGGCGGCGGCGGCGGTTGGCGGTTGGCGGTTGGCGGTTTCGAAACGGCGCGCGGCGGCCGCCGTCGCGCGCTTCATGAACTCCTCACGCGGCGTCACGGCGCAGTGCGCCGGTGACGCCCGCTGCTGCCGCCGCTGCCTGCGGCCAGCATCGCCGGTGGCGAACCGCGTCGCGTCACGGCGGTTCCGCATGCTCGTCAACGCGCATCCCGTTCACGCATGCCGACACCCGGCCGAAGCCACCCGCCGCGGCAGCCGTTCATCTACCTCGAAGCCGAATCTGGCCTGCCTCGCGCCCGGCATTGCGAGGGCGAGCCGCGTCGCGCCACGGCGGCCTCGCATGCGCAGCGACGCCAGGCCCGCCCCCGCATGCCGGCACCCAGCCGACGCCGCTCGCCGCAGTCGCCAATCATCTGCACCGAAGCCGAATCTGTCAGCCGCACGCCGCCGGCACATCCCCCAAGCCCGCTGGCCGCATCGCGAAAACACGTATCATGGCGGCACGTTCGGCGTCGCCGACACCCCGCCTCTTCTTCATCATGCTCGATCACCTTATCTGCGACTGCGACGGCGTGCTCGTCGACAGCGAAGTCATCGCCGACCGCGTCCTGTTCGACACGCTGTCCGCCACGTTCCCCCACCTCGATTTCGAAGACGCTGCAAAGTCGGCCTTCGGCCAGCAGACGTCACGCTTTCTCGCGGGGCTCGAAGCGCGGTTCGGGATCAGGATGCCGGAGAACTTCATCGAAACCGTCGAGCACAACATCGAGACCGGTCTCGCGCAATCGCTCGCGCCGATCACCGGCGTGCGCGACGCGTTGATGCAGGTCGGCCTGCCGGCCGCGGTGGTATCGAACAGCCGGCTCGTGCGCGTGCGCAGCTCGCTCAAGCGCGCGGCGCTCACCGAGATCTTCGGCGATCGCGTGTTCAGCTCCGAGCAGGTCGCGCGGCCGAAGCCCTACCCCGACGTCTATCTGCATGCGGCGCAGACGCTCGGCGTCGAGCCGACGCGTTGCGTCGTCGTCGAGGACAGCGTGTCGGGACTGAACGCGGCGCGCGCGGCCGGCATGAAGACGATCGCGTTCGTCGGCGCGAGCCACATCCCGGACAACTACGCGGACGCGCTGCGCGCGATGGGCATCACGCGCATCATGCGCCGGATGGACGAACTGCCGGCGCTCGTCGCGGCCGGCGTACGCGGCGAATTCGGCGACGTGCAGTCCTGACGGTTGGCCGCCGCGCGATAAATCGACTGGTGCGCGCGGCTGCGCGCACGCGGTGCGCCGGGCGCAACGACGCGCCCGTGCGCCACGCTCAGGCCGGCTCGCAGCAGCGCTCGCGCGCGGCCGCCAGCGCCTCGCGGAATTCCACGAGTTCGGCGATCGTCAGCATCGGCAGCCCGTGCTGCTGCGCGAAGCGCTCGACGTCGTCGCCGCGCGTCATCGTGCCGTCCGGGTTCATCAGCTCGCACAGCACGCCGGCCGGCCTCAGGCCCGCGAGGATCGACAGATCGATCGTCCCTTCGGTGTGACCGCGGCGCGCGAGCACGCCGCCCGGTTGCGCACGCAACGGGAACACATGGCCGGGGCGGACGATGTCGTACGGCTTCGCATCGTCGGCGATCGCCGCGCGGATCGTCGTCACGCGGTCGGCCGCGGACACGCCGGTATGCACGCCTTCGCGCGCCTCGATCGACACGGTGAACGCGGTGCCGTTGCGGCTCTCGTTGGTCTGCACCATCGGCGGCAGCTCGAGCGCGCGGACCTTGTCGTCGGTCAGGCACAGGCACACGATGCCGCTGCACTCGCGGATCAGCAGCGCCATCGTCTCGGGCGTGATGCGCTCGGCGGCGACGATCAGATCGGCCTCGTTCTCACGGTCGTGATCGTCCTGCAACACGACCGCGCGGCCCGCGCGCAACGCGTCGAGCGCGGCGGCGATGCGCGGCGGCACCGGTTCGGATTCGAGCAACGGGAGATCGGCAAAGGCGTCGGCGGGTGCCGACGAAACGGACTTGAAGGACATGTGAAACGCTCCTCGCAATTACGATTTGGGCGAAAAACGTTTCAGGGCATTGCAAACAGACAGAACGACAATCCGCTACGCACGCACGGCGAAGCGGCCCTGACGGACATGACTATCTGCACATCTTCTCTCATCCGGACTATGACCGTCGGCTCTGGCATTCGACCAGATCTGCTGACCCCGCGCAGCTGCGCGGGCGCTCGCGGGCTCGCCGGCTTTCGCCAGCCTACCGCCGGTGGGGAATTTCGCCCCGCCCTGAAGACGCACTGATTGCCGGCCGGGACATCGATCCCGGAACCAGCGGGCAAAGCATACCTCAGCTGCAAACGCCGCGCAGCGAACCGCGGCTATACCCTTACCGGCGACACCGTCTAACGAAGTCGCCGCTACGGCCCGCCGCCCGCCGCGGCAATCGCGGCGTTCGCGCGCAATCAGCCGGCCGCGGCCGCATCGCGCACGTGCCAGCGCGGCGGCGCCTCGGGGCCGACCGTCACGCGGAACGCGCGCGCATCGCTGTCGCCGGGGTTGCGCAGGCTGTACGGCTGGTCGGCGTCGAACACGATCGCGTCGCCGGTCGCGAGCAGCTGGCGACGGTCATGCACGCTGACTTCGAGCGTGCCCTCGCTGACCACCAGATTGATCGTCGTGCCGGGCGCACGCGGCGTGCCAGGCTCCGTATGCAGCGGCGCGATGCGCAGCTCGTGGAACTCGGCCGCGGCCGGTTCACCTTCCGGATACAGCGCGCGCGCGGAAAAGCGGCCGTTCGAGCTGACGACGCGCACCGCGCGCTCGGCCGCCAGATGCTCGAAGCCGTTCACCGCGTGACGGCGCAGGAACGCGGCGACCGACACCTTCAGGGCCGCGGCGATCTTGCAGAGAACCTTGATCGACGGCACGCTGCGCGCGGATTCGATCTGCGCGAGCATCGCGCGCGACACGCCGGACAACCGCGCGAGCGCATCGAGCGACAGTTGCCGCTCGGCACGCAGGCGCGCGAGATTCACGCCGACGACGTGCTCGAGCGCGTCGAGCGAAGCGGACGTCCGCGCGCCGGCGGCGTCGCCGGACTCGAACGAAGACACGTCGCGCACCAGCGCCAGGGGTGTAGACATAGCATGACCTCCGGGCCGCCGTGCGGCCCTGCGTTGGGGTAAGCCGGAATCGGAGTGCGCCATGCACGGCGCGTACCGACACGCTATCACCGGGCCCGGAGCGGGCAAACGAAGTTATCTTCACACCGTTATCAGCAGCGCGGCGCAATGGGTGTTTCACGCGGCGTCTGCGCTCGCACCTTGCCGGGATGGAGCCGGCAAGGGGCCGGAACCCACCGGCACGGCGGCGCGCGCCCGCAACCGGCCACCGGTCCGGCGGGCCGCGAAAAGCTATAATGGAAAGCTTTCCCGACGGCCTTTCCTGTCCAATGCGCGCCATATCATGCAGCGTGCATGCAGCGCGCGGCCGTCCCGATTCACCCTTGACGACGCCCCCAGGTCAACCACTGCGAACGGCGAACCCCATGACCAAGAAAGTTTACGTAAAGACCTTCGGCTGCCAGATGAACGAGTACGACTCGGACAAGATGGTGGACGTGCTGAATGCGGCCGAAGGCCTCGAGAAGACCGACACGCCCGAAGACGCGGACATCATCCTGTTCAACACGTGCTCGGTGCGCGAGAAGGCGCAGGAAAAGGTGTTCTCCGATCTCGGCCGCGTGCGCGAGCTGAAGGAAGCGAAGCCCGGCCTGCTGATCGGCGTCGGCGGCTGCGTCGCGAGCCAGGAAGGTGCATCGATCGTGTCGCGCGCGCCGTACGTCGACCTCGTGTTCGGCCCGCAAACATTGCACCGCCTGCCGCAGATGATCGACGCGCGCCGCGCGAGCGGCCGCGCGCAGGTCGACATCACGTTCCCCGAGATCGAGAAGTTCGACCATCTGCCGCCCGCGCGCGTCGAAGGCCCGAGCGCGTTCGTGTCGATCATGGAAGGCTGCTCGAAGTACTGCAGCTACTGCGTGGTCCCGTACACGCGCGGCGATGAAGTGTCGCGCCCGCTCGACGACGTGCTGACCGAAGTGGCCGGCCTCGCCGACCAGGGCGTGCGCGAAGTGACGCTGCTCGGCCAAAACGTGAACGCGTACCGCGGCGCGCTGAGCGCCGGCTCGGCCGACATCGCCGATTTCGCGACGCTGATCGAATACGTCGCCGACATTCCGGGCATCGAGCGGATCCGCTACACGACGTCGCATCCGAAGGAGTTCACGCAGCGCCTGATCGACACCTACGCGAAGGTGCCGAAGCTCGTGAGCCACCTGCACCTGCCGGTCCAGCACGGCTCCGACCGGATCCTGATGGCGATGAAACGCGGCTACACGGTGCTCGAATACAAGTCGGTGATCCGCAAGCTGCGTGCGATCCGCCCCGACCTGTCGCTGTCGACCGACATGATCGTCGGCTTCCCCGGCGAGACCGAAGACGACTTCGACAAGATGATGGCGCTCGTCCACGAGATGAGCTACGACACGAGCTTCTCGTTCATCTACAGCCCGCGGCCCGGCACGCCGGCCGCCAACCTGCACGACGACACGCCGCGCGAGGTCAAGCTCAAACGCCTGCAACATCTGCAGGCGACCATCGAGGAGAACGTCGCGCGCATCAGCCAGTCGATGGTCGGCAAGGTCGAGCGCATTCTCGTCGAAGGCCCGTCGCGCAAGGATCCGAACGAACTGTCGGGCCGCACCGAGAACAACCGCGTGGTGAACTTCCCGGCGCCGCTCGCCTCGCACCCGCGCCTGATCGGCCAGATGATCGACGTGAAGATCAACCATGCGTACCCGCACTCGCTGCGCGGCGAGCTGCTGCTCGTGAGCGACGACGCGAGCGCGGCCACCCACTGACCGACTGACGTTCCACAGGAGCCCGACGCTACTTTGAAGACCGTCCAAGCACTGGAATTCACCGCACCGCGCGACGACAACGCGCGCCTCGCGAACCTCTGCGGCCCGCTCGACGAGAATCTGCGGCAGATCGAACAGGCGCTCGACGTGACGCTCGCGCGGCGCGGCCACCGGATCACGATCCGCGGCCGCGGCGCGAAGCTCGCGCTCGCGGCGCTCGAGAACTTCTACAACCGCGCGCGCGATCCGCTGTCGGTCGACGACATCCAGCTCGCGCTGGTCGAAGTGCGTCACACCGCCGGCAACGGCCGGCAGCACACGGTCGACGTGCGCTTTCGCGGCGATCCCGACCATCCGTTCGACGAACCGGCGGCGGCGCTCGACGACGCCGCGCCCGACGAGGAGCCCGCGCCGAAGCTGTACACGCGGCGCGCCGACCTGCGCGGCCGCACGCCCGCGCAGCGCGAATACCTGAAGCAGATCCTGCAGCACGACGTGACGTTCGGCATCGGACCGGCCGGCACGGGCAAGACCTACCTCGCGGTTGCATGCGCGGTCGACGCGCTCGAGCGCGACCAGGTCAAGCGGATCGTGCTGACGCGCCCGGCCGTCGAGGCCGGCGAGCGGCTCGGCTTCCTGCCGGGCGACCTCGCGCAGAAGGTCGACCCGTATCTGCGGCCGCTGTACGACGCGCTGTACGACCTGCTCGGCTTCGACAAGACCGCGAAGATGTTCGAGCGCCAGATGATCGAGATCGCGCCGCTCGCGTACATGCGCGGACGCACGCTGAACCACGCGTTCATCATCCTCGACGAGGCACAGAACACGACGCCCGAGCAGATGAAGATGTTCCTCACGCGGATCGGCTTCGGCTCGAAGGCCGTCGTCACCGGCGACACGAGCCAGGTCGACCTGCCGCGCGGACACAAGAGCGGGCTCGTCGAGGCGCAGCAGGTGCTCGGCGACGTGCGCGGGATCGCGCTCACGCGCTTCACGAGCGCGGACGTCGTGCGCCATCCGCTCGTCGCGCGCATCGTCGAGGCGTACGACGACTTCCACGCGCAACACAAGGACGCATGAGGACGCCTGACGACGCGTGACGCTGCTGCGGCGCCCGTGCGCCGCAGCAGCCACCGGCCCGGCCCGCCCGACGGCGCGCCGGGCATTTTTTCACCCGCGTCCGGACGCGGCGCATTCGGGTGCGATCGGCCGTTTGGTGTATCCTCAACGCGTTCCAATCGCCGCCCCAGTCATGAAATCATCCCGTTCTCGCAAGTCCGGGCGCGCACAGTCTGCCGCGCCAGAATCCCCCCGTGTTTCCCTGTTCGATGCGAAGGGCAAGGCCCGGAGCGTCAACGCGCAAGGGCTGCGAATCGACTTCCCGGATGGCCGCAGCCTGATGTTCGACCTGTCGGGCAGCTCGGGCGACGCGGCCGTCGCGATCGTCGCTCAGCACAACGATCCGACCATGCGCGCGAAGCTCGCGCTGCAGCCCGAGCACTACGACAGCGTGACGCTGCACGTCGGCGCCGAACTCGCGCCGCGCGACGAAGAAATGGATGAAGGCGGCCGCGAACTGGAGTTCGAACTGTCCGTGCAATACGGCGACGAAATCACCGCCGAGCTGCGCAAGACGCTGCCGAAGCGCAAGCTGATCGCCGAATGGATCGAGCCGGCGCTGTTCGCGAGCGCGCAGCTCACCGTGCGCTTCGTCGGCGAGGAAGAAGGCCGCACGCTGAACGCCGGCTATCGCCACAAGGACTATCCGACCAACGTGTTGACGTTCGCCTACGATCCGGCGCCGGACGGCACCGTGATCGGCGATCTGGTGCTGTGCTGCCCGGTCGTCGAAAAGGAAGCGCGCGAGCAGAACAAGCCGCTCGCGGCCCACTACGCGCACCTGCTGGTCCACGGCGCGCTGCACGCGCAAGGCTACGACCACGAGACGAGCGACGCTGACGCCGCCGAAATGGAAGCGCTCGAAATCGACATTCTCGCGAAGCTGGGCTTCCCGAACCCGTACCAGTAAACGCCGTCCGCACCATGCACCACGCCGCGCTGCTGCCGCCCGCCTACCCGCCGTCGATCGGCGAGGGCCGGCTGCTGACGGAAGAGGAACTCGCCGCGTCGCTCGCGCACACGATGCGCGATTGGGACGGCCGGCAAGACCTGTGGCTGTTCGGCTATGGGTCGCTGATCTGGAACCCCGGGCTGCCGACGGTCGCCGCCGTGCGCGGCAAGGTGCACGGCTATCACCGCGGGCTCTATTTGTGGTCGCGCGTGAACCGCGGCACGCCCGAGCATCCGGGCCTCGTGCTCGCGCTCGATCGCGGCGGCTCCTGCGCGGGCATCGCATTCCGGATCGCGGGCCCGACCGCCCAGCCGCATCTCGAGACGCTGTGGAAACGCGAAATGCCGATGGGCTCGTACCGGCCCGCTTGGCTGCCGTGCTCGCTCGAGACCGGCGAACGCGTGCAGGCGCTCGCGTTCGTGATGCGCCGCGACGCGCCCACCTACACGGGCAAGCTGCCCGACCCCGTCGTGAAGGCGGTGTTCGACAGCGCGGCGGGCCGCTACGGCACGACGCTCGATTACGTGAGCCGCACCGTCGACGCGCTGCGCGCGAGCGGCATCCCCGATCGCGCGCTGGAAGCGCTGCTCTCGCGATGCCGGTGACGCGCCGCACGCCGGTCCGCGCCGGGCGAGCGCGCCGCCGCGCCCCTGCATTCGAACCAGGATGGCCACGATGAAACCGTCAACCAGATCGCGCTGCATCGTCGCCGCGCTGCTGATCGCCGCGAGCGTCGCGGTGTCGGGCTGCGGAATGTTCGGCTGCGGCGGCGCCGCGACCAACGGCGCGGCCGCGGGCGGCTGCTCGGCCGGCATGCGCTTCTGACGCGGCGCCGGCGGGGCCGGCGCGACGAAATGCCGCCGCGCGGGCCTCGGGCCTCGGGCCTCGGGCCTCGGGCCGCTCCCGCTCCCGCTCCCGCCCGGGTATTTTTGCCTTCGCTGCGCTGCCGGCCCTTTCTGAGATAGGATGGACCCGAAGCAGGGCCGCCGTGCCGCGCGCGGTCGAGTCCCGGCCGACGCGCGGGCCGCCCGGCCTGGCCGGACGGCCGGTGACACGGCCGCGCCATGCCCTTGGTGTATCCTTCCCTACTCCGTGACCGCGCGCCCCGGCATGATCCGGGCGCACCACCATGAACGATTCGTATCCCAGTCGTAAGCCAATCGACAAACCGCAAGAAAAGCGCTCGCTGCTCGAGCGCCTGACCGACTTCATCTCGCCCGAGCCGGAATCCCGGACGGAACTGCTGGAAATCCTCCAGGATGCGCACGAACGCAACCTGATCGACGCCGATTCGCTGTCGATGATCGAGGGGGTGTTCCAGGTGTCCGACCTGTGTGCGCGCGACATCATGGTGCCGCGTGCGCAGATGGACGCGATCAACATCACCGACAAGCCCGAAGATTTCATCCCGTTCGTCCTCGAGAAGGCGCACTCGCGCTATCCGGTGTTCGAGGAGAACCGCGACAACGTGATCGGCGTGCTGCTCGCGAAGGATCTGCTGCGCTTTTACGCCGAGGAAGAATTCGACGTGCGCGGCATGCTGCGCCCGGCGGTGTTCATCCCCGAATCGAAGCGCCTGAACGTACTGCTGCACGACTTCCGCGTGAACCGCAATCATCTGGCGATCGTCGTCGACGAATACGGCGGCGTCGCGGGCCTGATCACGATCGAGGACGTGCTCGAGCAGATCGTAGGCGACATCGAGGACGAATACGACTTCGACGAAGAGGCCGGCAACATCATCTCGGCGCCCGACGGCCGCTACCGCGTGCGTGCGCTCACCGAGATCGAACAGTTCAACGAGACCTTCGGCACCGACTTCCCGGACGACGAGGTCGACACGATCGGCGGGCTGATCACCCATCATTTCGGCCGCGTGCCGCATCGCGGCGAGAAGCTGCAGCTCGGCAACCTCGTGTTCGAGATCCAGCGCGGCGATGCGCGGCAGGTCCACGTGCTGCTGGTGCGCCGCAACCCGCTCGCGAGCCGGCGCGCCGAAACCTCGCACGACGACTGACCTGACCGGCCGCGCCGGCCGCGCCTTCCTCAACCGCTCGCCCTCTTTCGCTTCACATGGACGATCCGATCCCGTCCCGCCCGGCTGGCGGCCTCCTCGCGCCTGCCCCCGGGCGCGCGCTGCCGCGCTGGCACTATCCGGCCGCGCTGCTCGCCGGCGCGGCCAATACGCTCAGCTTCGCGCCGACGCCGCACGGCGGCTGGCTGCAGCTCGCCGTATTCGTCTGGTTCTTCGCGCAGCTCACGCGCACGTCGAGCTGGCGCGGCGCCGCGCTCACCGGCGGCGCATTCGGGTTCGGCAACTTCATCAGCGGCATCTGGTGGCTGTACATCAGCATGCACGTGTACGGCGAGATGGCCGCGCCGCTCGCGGGCGGCGCGCTGGTGCTGTTCGCGCTGTACCTGTCGCTGTACCCGGCGTTTTCGGCCGCGTTGTGGTCGTTTTGCGCGGGCCACGCATGGCATCGCCGCGCGCCCGACCCGCGGCCGTTCGCGCCGACGTGGCACGGCGCGTTCGCGTTCGCGAGCGCATGGGCGCTCGGCGAATGGCTGCGCGGCACCGTGTTCACCGGCTTTCCGTGGCTCGCGAGCGGCTATGCACAGGTCGACGGGCCGCTCGCCGGGTTCGCGCCGGTCGTCGGCGTGTACGGGATCGCATGGGTGCTCGCGCTGTTCGCCGCGCTGGCCGTGCAGGCGCTCGTCGCCGCGCGCCGGCCGCGCACCGCCGAGCTTGGTGCTCCCGGCGCTGCACGCGCGCCCGCGATCCGGGCGGCCGCGCCGGCCGTGCTGGCGGTCGCGCTGGCGGCGCTCGGCATCGGGCTGTCGCAGGCGAGCTGGACCGTGCCCGCGAACGCGCCGCTCACGGTGCGGCTGCTGCAGGGCAACGTGAAGCAGGACATCAAGTTCGAGCAGGAAGGCATCGACGCGGCGATCAAGATGTACACGCAGATGATCGTCGAGAAGCCGGCCGACCTGATCGTCACGCCGGAAACCGCGATCGCGGTGATGATCCAGGAGCTGCCCGAGCCGTTCGCCGTCGCGATCCGCAAGTTCAGCGACACGACGGGCTCGGCCGTGCTGTTCGGCGCGGTCGGCACATCGGTGACGCCGGACGGCCATTACGTCGACTACACGAACAGCCTGTATGGCGTGACGCCGCATTCGCGAGACATTTACCACTACGACAAGCACCATCTGGTCCCGTTCGGCGAGTTCATTCCGTGGGGCTTCCGCTGGTTCGTCAACCTGATGAAGATGCCGCTCGGCGACTTCGCGCGCGGCGCACCGGTGCAGAAGCCGTTCCTCGTTCACAACCAGCCGGTGATGGCCGATATCTGCTACGAGGACTTGTTCGGCGAGGAGATCGCCGCGACGATCCGCGACAACCCGCAGCCGCCCGGCGTGCTCGTCAACGTGACGAACCTCGCGTGGTTCGGCGACACCATCGCGCTCGACCAGCATCTGCAGATCGCCCGCATGCGCGCGCTCGAAACCGGCCGGCCGATGCTGCGCTCGACCAATACCGGGATGACGGCCGCGATCGACGCACGCGGCCGCGTGCTCGGCCAGCTCAAGCCATACACGATCGGCTCGCTCGACGTGCGGATCGAAGGCACCAGCGGCTTCACGCCGTACGTGACGAGCGGCAACGCCGTCGTGCTCGCCGTGTCGCTGATGCTGCTCGCGTTCGGCTTCACGTTCGGGCCGGGGCTGCGCCGCCGCGAGCGGGCGATGCGCGACGGCGGCGGCGACGTGTGAGCGGGGGGTGGTCGTTCGAGCGGGCCGGCCGCTCGGACCGGCCGATCCATCCGAGCCCTCAGGCCAGTCGTTCAGGCTGATCGCTCAGGCCAGCCGCCAATGCGAGCCGCTACCCCCAGCGGCTGCCAGCCCCTCAACCCCGCCCAGCCGCGAGCCCACGCAAATCGCGCGCGAGCGCGTCCATCACCGGCGCCCACGCACCGAACGTCGGCTGCCGGTAGAGCGTCGCGCTCGGATACCAAGGGCTGTCGGTGCGATCGAGCAGCCACGGCCAGTGCGGATTCACGTCGAGCGCGACCCAGGTGCGCGCGCCGAGCGCGCCCGACAGATGCGCAACCGACGTGCACACCGTGATCACCAGATCGAGCGCGCCGATGAACGCCGCCGTGTCGTCGAAACTCTTCAGCTCGACGGTAAAGTCCTCGATCGCGAAACCGGCCGCGCGCGCCGCGGCGACATCGGCATCCGCGCCCGGCTGCAGCGAATAAAACGCGACGCCGTCGATGCTGCCGAACGCGTCGGCATAGCGCGCGAGCCCGACGCGCCGGAACGGGTTGCGCTGGTGCCCCGCACTGCCCGTCCACACCAGCCCGACCTTCAGCCGCCGCTCGCCCGCGAGCCGCGCGCGCCACGCGTCGCGCGCATGTGGCTCCGCATGCAGGTACGGCACCGACGCGCCGAGCGTCGACGTCTCCATCCCGAGCATCAACGGCAGGCCGATCAGCGGCACCTCGTAATCGAACGGCGGCAGCGTGTCGACACCGCCGCCGGCGCTGAACGCGTCCACGTGCGCGCCGAGGCTGCGCTGCATCAGCGTGCCGAGCTGCGGAAACGTGTTCCACACGAGCCGGCCGCCTTCGCGGTGCGCGCGCTCGGCGAGCGGCGCGACGAAGCGCGCGAACTGCAGCACGTCGCCGAGCCCCTGCTCGCCCCAGACGAGCAAGGTCTTGCCGGCGAGCGGCTCGCCCTGCCAGCGCGGGCCCGGCAGCGCCGGGCGGCGGCCGCGCAGCTCGCCGGCGCCGTCCCAGCGCGCCTCGTGGCCGCGCCAGCCGGCCGCGTAATTGCCGCGCACGAGCTGGATGATCGCGAGGTTGAAACGGAACGATGCGTCGTCGGGCGCGAGCTCGCACGCACGCGTCGCGTAGCGCTCGGCGTCGTCCCAGCGCTGCGCCTCCTTCATCGCCATCGCGATGTTGTTCAGCGCGAGCGCGTTGTCGGGCGCGATCTCCGCGAGCCGCGCCGCGGATGCGAGCGCGCCGTCGAGGTCGAGCGCCGCGAGCCGCGCGACGACCAGGTTGATCCACGCCTGCACGTCGTACGGATCGGCCTCGACGGCCGCGTCGAGCAGCGCGATTTCCTCGTTGCGATCGCCGCCCGACAGCCGCAGCGCGATCGCGAGGTTGTTGCGCAGCGACGGCCAGCGCGGATCGAGCGCATAGGCCGCGCGGTACGGCGCGACCGCGTCCGCGTGACGGCCGGCCATCTGCAGCGCGTAGCCGTGGTTGAACAGCGCCGCGACACCGGGATGCACGCGCGCCGCGCATTCGGCCAGCGCGAGCGCGTCGGCGATGCGCTGCCGCGCGACGAGCGTCGTGGTCAGCTGCGCGAGCGCCGCGCTATCGGCTGCGTGCAGCTGGCCGGCCGCGGCCAGCCACAGTGCGTGCACATCGGCATCGCCGCGCGCACGCGCGTCGGCGGCGTGGCCGAGCAGCGCGAGCAGCGGCGGCATCAGCGGAATCAGGAGTTCGTTCGAGTCTTGCATGCGATCGGGATAGGCGAGCGGTCCTGCGGCGAGCGCCGCAATACGCGCATCTTAACGCCCGCAAGACGTCGCGTAGCGGCGCGCAACGCCGCGCGGAAGCCGGCGCGGCATGCGCGTCGCGACACCGCACGACCGCGCGCGCCGCGCGTGTCGACACGCCGCGCCCGGCGCGCCGGAACCCCGCCGGCAGCGCATCGGCAGCGCATCGGCGGCGTTCCGGCCGCATCCGCTCGCCGATCCGGTAAAATTGCACGTTTCAGCACACTAACAAGCCGCGCCGCCGCGCGAGCCGACCCTCCGGGCGTTGCCCGGAGCGCCGCCCGCAACGGAGCGCCAGCGCCACGAAGGCTCTTCATGCTTACGTTTCAGCAAATCATCCTGACGCTGCAGTCCTACTGGGACAAGCAGGGTTGCGCTCTGCTCCAGCCCATCGACATGGAAGTCGGCGCGGGCACGTCGCACGTCCACACGTTCCTGCGCGCGGTCGGCCCCGAGCCGTGGCGCGCCGCCTACGTGCAGCCGTCGCGCCGCCCGAAGGACGGCCGCTACGGCGAGAACCCGAACCGCCTGCAGCATTACTACCAGTACCAGGTCGTGCTGAAGCCGGCGCCGGAAAACATCCTCGATCTCTACCTCGGCTCGCTGGAAGCGCTCGGCTTCGACCTGCAGCAGAACGACGTCCGCTTCGTCGAGGACGACTGGGAGAACCCGACGCTCGGCGCGTGGGGCCTCGGCTGGGAAGTGTGGCTGAACGGGATGGAAGTCACGCAGTTCACGTATTTCCAGCAGGTCGGCGGCCTCGACTGCAAGCCGGTGCTCGGCGAGATCACCTACGGCCTCGAACGCCTCGCGATGTACCTGCAGAAGGTCGAGAACGTGTACGACCTCGTGTGGACCGAATGGGAGGAGCAAGGCCCGAACGGCCCCGAGCTGCGCCGCCTGTCGTACGGCGACGTGTACCACCAGAACGAGGTCGAGCAGTCGACCTACAACTTCGAGCACGCGAACGTCGATCTGCTGTTCACGTTCTTCAACAGCTACGAAGCGGAAGCGAAGAAGATGATCGACGCGCAGCTCGCGCTGCCCGCGTACGAGCTCGTGCTGAAGGCCGGCCACACGTTCAACCTGCTCGACGCGCGCGGCGCGATTTCGGTCACCGAACGTGCGGCGTACATCGGCCGTATCCGCGCGCTGTCGCGTCTCGTCGCGCAGGCTTACTACGACTCGCGCGAGAAGCTCGGCTTCCCGATGCTCGGCAATCCGCCGGGCGTGCCGGGCCTCACCACCGACGCCCAGGACGCCGCGCAGCCGGCATGGGCGCCGCCGCTGAAGGTCGAACGCAAGATCGATCAGGACTGACGAGACGAGACTCATTCAAGACATGACGCATAACCATCCCGCCCCCCTGCTCGTCGAACTGCTAACCGAAGAGCTGCCGCCGAAGGCCCTCGCGCGCCTCGGCGACGCATTCGCCGAAGGTCTCGCGCAACGCCTCGCGGCGCGCGACCTCGTCGAAGGCGAACTCGTGTTCGAACGCTACGCGACGCCGCGCCGCCTCGCGGTGGTCGTGCAGAACGTGCGCGCCGTCGCGCCGGACCGGCAGGTCCGCGAAAAAGTGCTGCCCGTGTCGGTCGCGCTCGACGCCGAAGGCAAGCCGACCGCCCCGCTCGCGAAGAAGCTCGCGGCCCTCGGCCACCCGGACCTGACGATCGCCGAGCTCGAGCGCGCGCACGACGGCAAGGCCGAGGCGTTCTTCGTCAACTACTCGGCGGCCGGCGCGACGCTCGCCGACGGCCTGCAGGCCGCGCTCGACGAAACGCTCGAGAAGCTGCCGATCCCGAAAGTCATGACCTATCAGCGCCCGGACGGCACGGACGTCAAGTTCGTGCGCCCGGTGCATCGCCTGACCGTGCTGCACGACGATCGCGTCGTGCCGGTGGCCGCGTTCGGCGTCGACGCCGGCGACACCACGCTCGGCCATCGCTTCCTGTCCGACGGCCTCGTCGCGATCCAGCATGCGCGCGCGTATGCGGACACGCTGCGCGACAAGGGCCGCGTGATCGCGCATTTCGCCGATCGCCGCGAGACGATCCGCACGCAACTGAACGAGCACGCGAACGGCGACACGGTCGTGATGCCCGACTCGCTGCTCGACGAAGTGGCGTCGCTGGTCGAATGGCCGGTCGTCTATCCGTGCCGCTTCGAGGACGAATTCCTGCAGGTGCCGCAGGAATGCCTGATCCTCACGATGCAGACGAACCAGAAGTACTTCGCGCTGACCGATATCGCCGGCAAGCTGCGCTCGCGTTTCCTGATCGTGTCGAACATCGAGACGAAGACGCCCGGTGAAATCATCGAAGGCAACGAGCGCGTCGTGCGCCCGCGCCTGGCCGACGCGAAGTTCTTCTTCGAGCAGGACAAGAAGAAGCCGCTCGCCGAGCGCGTCCCGCTGCTCGCGAACGTCGTCTATCACAACAAGCTCGGCTCGGCGCTCGCGCGCGTCGAGCGCCTCGAGGCGCTGGCCGGCGAGATCGCGCCCGCGATCGGCGCGGACGTCGCGCATGCGAAGCGTGCCGCGCGCCTCGCGAAGGCCGACTTGCTGACCGACATGGTCGGCGAGTTCCCGGAGCTGCAGGGCACGATGGGCACCTACTACGCGCGCCACGACGGCGAGCCCGACGACGTCGCGCTCGCGTGCGCGGAGCACTACCAGCCGCGCTTCTCGGGCGACGCGCTGCCGACCACGCCGGTGTCCACCGCCGTCGCGCTGGCCGACAAGCTCGAGACGATCGTCGGCATCTGGGGCATCGGCCTCGCGCCGACCGGCGAGAAGGACCCGTTCGCGCTGCGCCGCCACGCGCTCGGCGTGCTGCGCCTGCTGCTCGAGAAGCAGCTGCCGCTCGATCTCGTGTCGCTGCTGCGCACCGCGCATGCGCGCTTCGAGCAGGTGCCGGGCGTCGCCGAAGCGACGGACGCGATCTTCGCGTTCTTCATGGACCGCCTGCGCGGCCTGCTGCGCGAACGCGGCTACACGGCTGGCGAAGTCGACGCGGTGCTGAGCCTGAATCCGACGCGCGTCGACGATCTCGTCGCGCGCCTCGACGCGGTGCGCGAATTCACGCGCCTCGCGGAAGCCGAAGCGCTCGCGGCCGCCAACAAGCGGATCTCGAACATCCTGAAGAAGTCGGAAGGCGGCGTGAACGGCGCGGTCCAGCCGGCGCTGCTCGTCGAGGCCGCGGAGAAGGCGCTGCACGAGCAGCTCGCCGCGGTCACGCCGCACGTGCAGTCGCAGCTCGACGCGCGGGCGTACACGGGCGCGTTGTCGGCGCTCGCCGCGCTGCGCGCGCCCGTCGACACGTTCTTCAACGACGTGATGGTCAACGCGGAAGATCCGGCGCTGCGCGCGAACCGTCTCGCGCTGCTGTTCGCGCTGCATCAGCAGATGAACTGCGTCGCCGACATCTCGAAGCTCGCCGCTTAAGGCCCGACGATGCCGACCAGCCCCAACCGCAAGCTCGTCGTCCTCGACCGGGACGGCGTGATCAACGTCGATTCGGATGCGTTCATCAAGACGCCCGACGAGTGGGTCGCGCTGCCCGGCAGCCTCGAAGCGATCGCGCGGCTCAATCACGCGGGCTACCGCGTGGTGGTCGCGACCAACCAGTCCGGCATCGGCCGCGGGCTGTTCGACATGGCCACGCTCAACGCGATGCATCTGAAGATGCATCGCGCGGCGGCCGCGGTCGGCGCACGCATCGACGCGGTGTTCTTCTGCCCGCATACGGCCGAGGATCAGTGCGACTGCCGCAAGCCGAAGCCCGGCATGATGCAGATGATCGCCGAGCGCTTCGAGATCGATCCCGGTCATACGCCGGCAGTCGGCGATTCGCTGCGCGATCTGCAGGCCGGCGTCGCGTCCGGCTTCCGGCCGCACCTGGTGCTGACCGGCAAGGGCAAGAAGACGCTCGCCGCCGGCAACCTGCCGGCCGGCACGAAGGTCCACGACGATCTGCGCGCGTTCGCGCTCGACTTCCTTTCACACGAACACGAGTGATGCGGCGGCCGCGCGCATCCTCCCTACTGTCAGACCCACGCCGATGCGCTTCGTCCGCTCCCTGCTGCTGCTGATCTACTTCATCCTGTACACGGTGCCGTACGCGACCGCGTGCTTCATCGCCTTTCCGTTCATGCGCCCCGACGCCCGCTACTGGATGGCGGCCGGCTGGTGCAAGTCGACGCTGTGGGTCGTGCGCTGGCTGAACGGCATCCGCTACCGGATCGAAGGGATGGAGAACCTGCCCGACGGGCCGGCCGTGCTGCTGTCGAAGCACCAGTCCGCGTGGGAAACGCTCGCGTTTCCGGCGCTGATGCCGAAGCCGCTCTGCTACGTGTTCAAGCGCGAGCTGCTGTACGTGCCGTTCTTCGGCTGGGCGCTCGGGCTGCTGCACATGGTCAACATCAACCGCAAGGAAGGCAAGAACGCGTTCGTGTCGGTGATCCGCCAGGGCAAGAAGCGCCTGTCCGAAGGCGCGTGGATGATCATGTTTCCGGAAGGCACGCGCACGCCGGTCGGCAAGCAGGGCAAGTACAAGACGGGCGGCGCGCGCTTCGCGATCGAGACCGGCACGCCGGTCGTGCCGATCGCGCACAACGCGGGTCGCGTGTGGCCGCGCAACTCGTTCACGAAATTTCCGGGCGTCGTCACGGTGTCGATCGGCAAACCGATTCCGGTCGAAGGCAAGACGCCCGACGTATTGAACTCGCAGGTCGAAGCCTGGATCGAAGCGGAAATGCGCCGCATCGATCCCGATGCCTATCGGCAGGCGGGCAATGCCGGCACGCGCGATGCCGCGCGCGTCTGACTCCCGCGGACTGCAGCCGTTGCGTACGACGAAACGAAGCGAACTGATGAAGAAGCGTCCGCGGCCACGGCCTGCCGTCGTGGCCCTCGATCATCGCCAGATGGACCTGCCGCTGTTCGACGGGCCGGCAGCCGCGTCGCCCGCGCCGGCTACACCTGCCACGCCCGCTCCCGCCGCCGCACCGCCGGCCACGCCCGCGGCCGGCGCGCCTGCCGCGCCGCTCGATCCGGGGCCTGCGCGCGATCGCTCGCGCGTGCGCACGTTCGCGATCGACAGCCGCGTGCTCGAATATCGGCTCAAGCGCTCGGCGCGCCGCACGATCGGCTTCACGATCGACGGCAGCGGCCTGTCGATCACCGCGCCGCGCTGGGTCACGCTCACCGACATCGAAGCGGCGATCGCCGAAAAGCAGCGCTGGATCTTCGCGAAGCTCGCCGAGTGGAAGACCCGCACCGAACAGCGGGCGCTGCCGCAGATCGACTGGCGCGACGGCGCGCAACTCCCGTATCTCGGCAAGACGGTGACGATCGCGCTCGGCGCGAGCGCCGTCGCCTTCGATACCGACACGCTGCGGCTGTCGCTGCCGCTGCCCGCTCAGGCCGACATGCAGCAGATCAAGGATCGCGTGCAGGGCTGGCTGCAAGGCGAAGCGAAGCGGATCTTCGGCGAGCGCCTCGCCGTCTATGCGCAAAGGCTCGGCGTCACGTATTCGACCTACGCGCTGTCGTCGGCTGCGACGCGCTGGGGCAGCTGCTCGAGCGACGGCAGGATCCGGCTGAACTGGCGGCTGATCCACTTCCCGATGTCGATCATCGACTACGTCGTCGCGCACGAGCTGTCGCATCTGCGCGAAATGAACCACAGCCCGGCGTTCTGGCAGACCGTCGAATCGATCTTCCCCGAATTCCGCGAAGCACGGCACACGCTCAAGCATCATCCGCCCGAGCTGCTGCCGTCGCTGTAACGCCGAGCTTCGCACCGCGAAGCGAAACGGGCGATGCGCATCCTGCGGCATCGCCCGTTTTTCATTGCGCGGCGCGCCGTGTGCGCCGCGACGCGCACCGCGCTCAGTGCGCCTTCTTCTGGATGAACTCGATCTTGTAGCCGTCCGGATCCTCGACGAACGCGATCACGGTCGTGCCGTGCTTCATCGGGCCCGCTTCGCGCGTGACCTTGCCGCCCTGCGCCTTGATCTTCTCGCAAGCCGCGTACGCATCGTCGACTTCCACCGCAAGATGGCCGAAGCCGTTGCCGAGATCGTAGGACGGCGTATCCCAGTTGTGGGTCAACTCGAGCACGGTGCCCGTGCTTTCCGCTTCGTAGCCGACGAACGCGAGCGTGAACCGGCCTTCCGGATAATCGTCGCGACGCAGCAGCTTCATGCCGAGCAATTCGGTGTAGAACTTGATCGAGCGGTCGAGATCGCCGACTCGCAGCATCGTATGCAGCAAACGCATCTGTGTACTCCTGTGGGGACTTTCCGGAACAGGAAATTCTACCGGAGACGGGTGAATCCCGCCGGAGGTGGAGGCGCGGGGTTGGGGGTGGTTTGCGGGCGGTGCTGTCACGGTTCCGGGGCGATCGGGCGGGATGTTGGGCGGCGTTCGGACGTGCTTGAGACCATCACCCGACCGCCTGCGCCCACGCGCGGACCGGCACCGCTCCGCCGGAGGCTCGCCGGCAAGTCCATCGATCGGGTAACATCGTCGCACGTCGCACCAAACGTGGGCATCCGCCCGCCGCCGGCCCGCGCCGCCTCTTCCCATTCAGCCACATTGCCCGCCGTGCGAAATCGCCAACTCGTTCGCCAACAACGCGCCGTCTGCCCGTCTCGTTCGCTGCCCGTCCTGCGTCACGCCGGCGAGGTCCGCCGATGAGCGCGCTCGCCGCATCGCCGACGCGCGGCGCGCTGGACGCACGCGCGGTCGGCGTGATGCTGCTGTGCGCGATCTGGGGCTTCCAGCAAGTCGCCATCAAGAGCACCAACGCCGCGATTGCGCCGATGTTCCAGGCCGGGCTGCGCTCGGTGATCGCCGCGCTGCTGCTATGGGGCTGGGCACGCTCGCGCGGCACGCCGTTGTTCCGCGCGGACGGCACGCTCGGGCCCGGCATCGCGGCCGGCGCGCTATTCGCCGGCGAGTTCGTTTGTGTGTTCTTCGGGCTGACGCTGACGAGCGCGTCGCACATGGCGATCTTCCTGTACACCGCGCCGTGCTTCACGGCCCTCGGCCTGCATCTGTTCGCGCCCGGCGAGCGGCTGCAGCGGATACAGTGGGCCGGCGTCGGCCTCGCGTTCGCCGGCATCGCGCTCGCGTTCGCGGACGGCTTCCTGAAACCGCGCGCGCCAGGCGCGTCGGTGCTCGCGGGGCTGGCCGGCGATGCACTCGGCATTCTCGGCGGCGCGATGTGGGCCGCGACGACGGTCGTCGTGCGCTCGACGTCGCTCGCCCGCGTCAGCGCCAGCAAGACGCTGTTCTACCAGCTCGCGGTGTCGGCTGCCGTGCTGCTCGCGCTCGCCGCGCTGCTCGGCCAGATCTCGTTCGCGCGCGTCACACCGCTCGCGCTCGCGAGCCTCGCGTATCAGTCGGTGATCGTCGCGTTCGTCAGCTATCTGTCGTGGTTCTGGCTGCTGACCCGCTACAGCGCGTCGCGGCTGTCGGTGTTCACGTTCCTGTCGCCGCTGTTCGGCGTCGCGTTCGGCGTGCTGCTGCTCGGCGAATCGGTCGGCTGGCGCTTCATGTCGGCCGCGGCGCTCGTGCTGACGGGCATCGCGCTGGTCAACGCACCGGCGCGTCGGCGCGCGTAGCGGGGCTTGGCGGCGAGCCGGAGGGGTCAAAGGCGCTGATCGCGCCGGTCGCGACGAAGGCGAAGGCGGAGGCGGAGGCGACGACCAAGACCAAGACCAAGACTGGGACCACGACTGGGACTGGGACTGGAACGGTAGCTCAGCCGCATGCGTCATCGCATCCGCAGCCTCAACAGTAGCCGCGACCACACCCGCCACCCCATCTGCATCCGCCAACGCCGCAGCCAGCACGCCGCATCCGCCCCAAAAACAAAAAGGCCACCCTCAAAGGAAGCCTTCCGAACCCCGAACCCGCGCACGGTCGCCCGTGCGCTTGCGTCACTGCGCGACGTTGCGCGTGCGGGCAAGCGCCTGCGCGACCCCGACATATTCGGCCACGCTCACGTCCTCAGCGCGCCGCGCGAGATCGAAGCCGAGCGCGTCGAAATCGATCGTGTCGCGATACGCGCCGAGCGTGTTGCGCAGCATCTTGCGGCGCTGCGAGAAAGCGGCCGTGACGAGTTCGCCGAGCAGCACCGGATCGACGTCCGGCAGTTCGTGCGGTGCGTACGGAATCATCCGCACGATCGCCGAATCGACCTTCGGCGGCGGCTGGAACGATTCCGGCGGCACGTCGAGCATCTTGTCCATCACGTAGCGGTACTGCAGCATCACCGACAACCGCGAGAACGCCTTCGTGCCCGGCTCCGCGACCATCCGCTCGACCACTTCGTTCTGCAGCATGAAATGCTGGTCGATCACGACAGGCGCGAACGTCATCAGATGGAACAGCAGCGGGCTCGAAATGTTGTACGGCAGGTTGCCGACGATTCGCAGCGACGGCGCGTCGCCCGGCGCCGCGAGCGAGCCGAAGTCGAACGCGAGCGCATCGCCCGCGTGCAGTTCGAGCAGCGCGCCGAAGCGCTGCTGCAAGCGCCCGATCAGGTCGCGGTCGAGCTCGACTGCGTGCAGCGGCGACTCCGGCGTGGCGACGCGCGCGATCAGCGGCTCGGTCAGCGCGCCGAGGCCCGGGCCGATCTCGACCATCCGCTGGCCGCGCACGGGGCCGATCGTCGCGACGATCGAGTCGATCACACCGTGATCGACGAGGAAGTTCTGCCCGAAGCGCTTGCGCGCGAAGTGGCCTTGGTGCTGTCTGCTGTTCGACATCGACTGAGAAAAACCAAAAATGCGACGAATGAGGTGGAACTGCGCGCGTCAGGATGCGCGGCGATGGCGCGCCATCGTGACGGCCGTGTCGAGCGCCGCGACCATGCTGCCCGGATCGGCGCGGCCGGTGCCGGCCAGATCCAGAGCGGTGCCATGATCGACCGACGTGCGGATGATCGGCAGCCCGAGCGTGACGTTGATGCCCTCGCCGAAGGTCGCATACTTCAGCACGGGCAGGCCCTGATCGTGGAACATCGCCAGCACGCAATCGGCGCCGGCCAGATAGCGCGGCTGGAACAGCGTGTCGGCCGGATACGGGCCGCGCGCATCGATGCCGCGCTCGCTCGCGCGGGCCAGCGCCGGCGCGATCACGTCGATCTCCTCGCGGCCGAGATAGCCGTTCTCCCCGGCGTGCGGGTTCAGCCCCGTCACGAGGATGCGCGGCGCCGCGAGGCCGAAGTCGCGCCGCAGGTCGCGATCGATGATCGCGAGCGTGTCGACGAGCCCGTCGATCGTCAGCGCGGCCGACACGTCCTTCAGCGGCAGATGCGTGGTCGCGAGCGCGACGCGCAGCGGCCGCTCGCCGGTGCCGGCCAGCATCATCACGACGCGCGGCGTGTGCGTGCGTTCGGCCAGGTATTCGGTATGGCCGGTGAACGGTACGCCGGCATCGTTGATGGTGCTCTTTTGCAGCGGGGCCGTGACGATCGCGTCGTAGCGGCCGGCCAGCGCGCCGTCGATCGCCGCGTCGAGCAGCGCGAGCACGTAGCGGCCGTTGGCCGCGTCCAGCGTGCCCGCGTGCGCGGGCGCCGCGAGCGGATGATGTTGCACCGACACCGGGCCGCCCGCGAGCACCGCACGGTCGGCGCCGACGGCCGCCGCGCGTGCGTCGAGCAGCGCGGCGTCGCCGAGCACGGTGAACTGCGCGTCCGGCCAGCGCCGCGCGGCATCCTGCAACGCCTGCACGGTCAGCTCAGGGCCGACGCCTGCGGGCTCGCCAGTCGTGATCGCGATCTGCAACGCGGCTGCCGTCATCTGAAGCTCGCTCAGTTCGCCGGCCCGACGCCGTCGATCTTGTACTGCACGTACGACGAGTCGCGCAGCTCGCGCAGCCAGTCGGCATATGCCTGCTCGGCCTTGCGCTGGCCGATCGCCTGGCGGGCGATGTCCATCTGCTGCTGCACCGACCCTTCGGCCTCGCGCCGGTCGATCACCTGGATCAGGTGATAGCCGTACTCGGTGCGCACCGGCTGGCTGATCTGGCCGTCCTGCAGGTTGTTCATCGCGCGCTCGAATTCCGGCACGGTCTCGCCCGGGCTGATCCAGCCGAGATCGCCGCCCTGCGACGCCGACCCGTCCTGCGAGTAAGTGCGCGCGAACTTCGCGAAATCGCCGCCGGCCTCGACCTGCTTGCGGATGTCGAGCAGCTGCTGGCGCGCCTGGTTTTCCGACTTGCCTTCGCCGACGCGCAGCAGGATGTGGCGCACGTGCGTCTGCACGATCTTCGGCGCCGCGGCGCTCGCGCCCTGGCTCTGGCGGCGATCGACCAGCCGGATGATCTCGAAGCCGTCCGGCACGCGGATCAGCGTCGGATTGACCTGGCCGGGACGCAGCTTCGACGCGGCCGCGACGACGTCAGGCGGCAGCGTGCTCGGCGCCTTGAAGCCGAGGTCGCCGCCCTTCTTCGCGTCGTTCGCTTCCGAATTGTTGCGTGCGAGCTTCTCGAAATCGGCGCCCGACGTCGCTTGCTGCAGCAGCGCCTCGGCCTTCTTCTGCGCGGCTTCGATGTCGGCCTGCGGCGCGTTGGTGGGCGCCTTGATGAAGATGTGCTGGAAGCGCAGATCCTGCTGCTGCGACGCGTTCGGCCCGCGCTGGCTCGCGATGTAGTTCGCGACCTCGGCGTCCGACACGGTGATCTTGCCGTCGACCTCGCGCTCGCGCAGCTTCGACAGCATCAGCTCGGTGCGCGCATCGCTCGTGAAGACGCTCCACGGCACGCCTTGCGCCTCCAGGCGCGCGCGATACTGGTCGAGCGTCATGCCGTTCGCCTGTGCGAGGCGCTGCAGCGTGGACTGCACGGTGGCGTCGTCGATGCGGATGCCGTCGTCCTTCGCCTTCTGCACCTGGATGCGCTCGAGCACCATCTGGTTCAGCACCTGCGCACGCAACTGTTCGGCCGGCGGCACGGGCGCGTTCTGCTGCTGCAGCCGGCGCGCGATCAGGCCGACCCGCTGGTCGAGTTCGCGGCCCGTGATCACGTCGTTGTTGACGACCGCGACGACTTCGTCGGTCAGTTGCGCGCCTTGCGAACCGAGCGCCTGCGCCGCGGCCGGCGCAGCGGCGAGCAGCGCGGCGGACGCGGCGAGGCTGGACACGACTGCCGCGAAACGAAGGGTTTTCTTCATTGCCACTGATACTCCATTGAAAGCGTGCTGACCGGTGCGGACAAGCCGGCGTTACTCGTAGTTGCTGAAGCGGGACATCGGCGGCGGCGCGGACGGCAGCGGCTGGTAGCCCGGCACGCCGGCGCGGAAGGCGGCGACGAGCCCGTTGTCGATGCTCGACAGCCCCTTCAACGTGAGCTGCATCATGAAGCGCGTCGACGAGTTCTGCTGCCCCGACGTGTTCACGCCGTTCGCGTACCGCTGGATCCCGACGCCGAGCGCCCAGCAATCCGCGTCGTATTGTAAGCCGAGCAGACCGTCGACGACCCGATCGGCGGCCAGGTCGTAGTTGAAGCGACCGACCGCATACAGGCGCCGCGTGAGCGGCCATTGCGCGGACACCAGGAACTGGTTGATCGGCTGGTTGTCGAGCGTCGTGTTCGAGCGCGTATAGCGGTAGCCGACGTTGATCACGCGGCGCTCGCCCGGGCTGAAGCCGAAACCGATGCTCGACTTCACGAGCTGGTTGTTGTTCTGGTTGTACTGGAACGCCGTCTCCGACATGAAGCCGGAGCCGAGCTTCAGCGCCGCGCCGACGATCAGGTCGGAATGGCGCGCCAGCACGCCGCTCTGGTTCGAGTTCAGCGCCACGCGCTGATTCGCGAAGTAGTACTGCTGCGCGACCACGAAGCGCGCGCGCTCGTCGCCGGTACGCGGATCGATGAAGCGCGAGGTCAGGCCGGCCGTGATCCGGTTCGCGTCCGCGATCCGGTCGTTGCCGACGAACGTGTTCGGCTGGTAGATCTCCGCGAGCCCGAAATCCGACTCGGCGGTATCGAACAGCGGCGCGTTCGACTGGTCGCGATACGGCGTGTAGACGTAGTACAGGCGCGGCTCGAGCGTCTGGATGAAGTCCTGGCCGAACAGATGGACCGAGCGGTCGAAGATCAGGCCCGAGTCGAAGCTCACGGTCGGGATCGACTCGGTGAAGTGCTTCGGGCTGTTCGGCGTGCTCGACGACAGATGGTTCAGGTCGTACGACGCGAGGTGGTACTGGACCTTCGGCACGACGAAGTAGCCGGGCCCGTACACGCCGTAGGCGATGTACGGATTGAAGACGATCCGGTCGCCTTCGGTCGAATCGGCGGTCGTGATGCGAAAGCGCGAATAGTCGGCTTCCGCGCCGAAGTCGAAGCCGCCGATGTTGTACTTCGTGTACTTCACGTTCAACTGCGGCTCGCGGCTGTACGGCGAGATCGACGGCGGCAGCGTCTGCCAGTGCTGGTAGCGCGCGAGCACCGACCACGGACCCTTGTTGTACGTGATGCCGGCTTCCTGCTGGTACAGCGTCTGCGTCCCGTTGATGAACTGGTTCATCGACCCAAGGTCTTCGGGATAGGTATTGTCCGAGACCTTGTTGTAGTAGACGTAGCCGGCGAAACCGCTGCCGAAGTTCTGCTGGTGCTGCCAGTAGATCGCGTAGCGGTTGCGGTGCGCGAGGCGGTCGTCCGGCAGGTAGTTGGCCGTGAACGTGCCCGAGTACGACGGCGACAGATAGCGGAACGTCGCTTCCGTCTGCACGCCGCGCCGCGAGATGATGCGCGGCGTGATCGTCAGGTCGCGGTTCGGCGCGATGTTGAAGTAGTACGGCAGCGACAGCTCGAACCCGTTGTTCGAGTTCATCGAGAAGGTCGGCGGCAGCAGGCCGCTGCGCCGGTCGCCCGACAGCGGGAACGTGAGCCACGGGCTCGCGAAGATCGGCACGCCCTGGAAGAACAGCACGCCGTTGCGCGCGGTGCCTTCGTCGGCGCCCGTATCGAAGTCGAAGCGGCTGCCCTTGATGTACCACGCGGGATCGGTCGCGCACTGGCATGCGGTGTAGGTGCCGTTCACGAACACCGAGCGCTCGCTGTCGAGCAGGTCGACGCGCTCCGCGCTGCCCGAGCCGCCCGTCACGTTGAAGTGGTACTTCGGCGCCGTCATGAAGCCCTGGTTCGCCTCGACCTTCAGATGCGCCTCGGGGCCAGCGAACGACGTGCCGCCGTTGATCACCCTCACCTGGCCGTACGCGTCGGCCATGTCGGTGTCCTGATCGTAGTGGATCGCGTCGGCCTTCACGACCGCGTCGCCGCGGCGCAGCTCGGCCGAGCCCTTCGCGGCCAGATCCTGCTCGGCCGTGCCGCTCGTGTGGTCGGCGATCACGAAGGCGGCCGGCTTCGCGCCGTCCTTCAGCGGGTGATCCTCGAGCTGCGGGGCGAGGCGCAGGTCCCACGGCGAGCCGAGCGGCTGCGGTTGCGCGGCCGCGCCCGACAACTGCGCGTACGACACGGCCGGCACGAGGCCGGGCACGGCCAGGAGCGCGAGCGCGAGCCGCCTTTTGCGCGGCGCCCCGTCACCGGGGAAGACATTCGGGAATAGCGGTTTGGGCGGCATCTATCGTTTGGCGAATCGCCCCTTGTCAACCGTCGCTGCACGGCACCGCCGCGCTCGGCGGGCCGCACCGTCGCACCGCGACTGCGGCTGAGCGCAAACCGGGAAGGCGAGCGGGCGGACGGCGCGACAGGCAACTGGCCGGTGCGGCGGAAGCTGACGCGGGGCGCGTCAAAAAAGTCGTGGGGTATTATATGGCAAGACGTTCCCCCCTCCGCCGAGTTTCATGACGCCCCCATCCGCCGCATCCCAGCCCGACGCCCGCCTCGACGCGCTCACCGCGTGGCTGCGCCCGCTCGCCGAGCGCCACGCGCTCGATCTGTCCACCCTCGCGCCCGCGTCTTCGGACGCCAGTTTCCGCCGCTATTTCCGCGTCGCGTCGGCAAACAGCCCGGGCGGCTCGCTGATCGCGGTCGACGCGCCGCCGCCCGAGAAGTGCCGCGAGTTCGTCCAGGTCGCGCAACTGCTCGCCGCGGCCGGCAACCACGTGCCCGAGGTACTGGCCCACGACTTCGACGCCGGCTTCATGCTCGTGACCGACCTCGGCCGCACGTCGTACATCTCGGTGCTCGATCCGGCGGACCCGGCTGCCGCACGCGGGCTGATGCGCGCCGCGCTCGACGCGCTGATCCGCTTCCAGCTGGCGTCGGCGCCCGACGTGCTGCCGCCGTTCGACGAGGCGTTCCTGCGCCGCGAGATGGAGCTGCTGCCCGAATGGCTGATCGGCCGGCACCTCGGCAAACCGGTCGACGACGCGATGCGCGGCACGCTCGACCGCACGTTCGCGCTGCTGATCGCGAGCGCCCGCGCGCAGCCGCAGGGCTTCATGCTGCGCGACTTCATGCCGCGCAACCTGATGGTGTGCGAGCCGAACCCCGGCGTGCTGGACTTCCAGGACGCCGTGTACGGGCCGCTGACCTACGACGTCGTGTCGCTGCTGCGCGACGCGTTCATCAGCTGGGACGAGGAGTTCGAGCTCGACTGCTTCGCGTACTACTGGGAAAAGGCGAAGAAGGCCGGCCTGCCGGTCGATCCGGATTTCGGCGAGTTCTACCGTCAGCTCGAATGGATGGGGCTGCAGCGCCACATCAAGATTCTCGGCCTGTTCGCGCGGATCAACTATCGCAACGGCAAGCCGCATTACCTGGCCGACCTGCCGCGCTTCGTCGCCTATGCGCGCAAGGTCGCGCTGCGCTACCGTCCGCTCGTGCCGTTCGCGAAGCTGCTCGACGAGCTCGAGGGCAAGGGCGCGGCCGATGTCGGCTACACGTTCTGAGCGCCCGCACGACCTGCCGAACATGAGCACGACCCTGACCACCGCGATGATCTTCGCCGCCGGGCGCGGCGAACGGATGCGCCCGCTGACCGACACCCGCCCGAAACCGTTGCTCGAAGCCGGCGGCAAGCCGCTGATCGTCTGGCAGATCGAGGCGCTCGCGCGCGCCGCCATCGACACGATCGTGATCAACCACGCGTGGCTCGGCGCGCAGGTCGAGGCGGCGCTCGGCGACGGTTCGCGCTGGGGCGTGCGGCTCGCGTATTCGGCCGAGCGCGAAGCGCTCGAGACCGCCGGCGGCATCGCGCAGGCGCTGCCGCTGCTCGAGCGCGACGGCCGGCCGACGGTGTTCGCCGCCGTCAGCGGCGACGTGTTCTGCGAATTCGACTACCGCACGCTCGCGTCGCGCGCGGCGCCGATGGCCGCGCTCGAAGCGCCCGCGATGCACCTGGTGATGGTGCCGAACCCGCCGTTCCATCCGGCCGGCGACTTCGCACTCGGCGACGACGGCCGCCTGTCGCTCGACGGCGCCGCGCGGCTCACGTTCGGCAACATCGGGCTGTACGACACGCGGATGTTCCGCGATCTCGAACCCGGCATGCGGCGCGCGCTGACGCCGTACTATCGTGCGGCGATCGAAGCGGGCCGCGCGACCGGCGAACGGTACGACGGCGTGTGGGAGAACGTCGGCACGCCGGCGCAGCTCGGCGAGCTCGATGCGCGGCTGCGGACCGGGGGTTGATCGATACGCGGGGCGGCGCGGCATGACGCGACGCGGTGGGCGGGTGCCGCATGCGGCGGCATCGTCCCGGCGGTCGACGACCACCGGCAGGCCTTGAATCGGCGCGGATCGCCGCGCCGGGCAACGCGGCGATAACGGCGCACCGCCTCACCGCCTCACCGCCTCACCGCCTCACCGCCCGCAGCGTAGCGCGCGCCCTCGGCACGCACCGCAACATCCGCGCTCGCAAACAACACCTCAAGCAACAACTCAAGCAGCCTCCGCCGCCTCCCCACCCGTCGCCGCACGCTGCTGCTGCAGCGTCCACATCTGCGCATACAGCCCGTCCGCTTGCACGAGTTCGTCGTGCGTGCCGCGCTCGACGATGCGCCCGTGGTCCATCACGAGAATCTGCTGCGCGTGCACGACCGTCGACAGCCGGTGCGCGATCACCAGCGTGGTCCGGTGCCGGGCGATCTGGTCGAGCTCCTGCTGGATCGCGCGCTCCGAACGCGAATCGAGCGCGGAAGTCGCCTCGTCGAACAGCAGGATCGGCGGGTTCTTCAGCAGCGTGCGCGCGATCGCGACGCGCTGCTTCTCGCCGCCCGACAATTTCAGCCCGCGCTCGCCGACCGGTGTGTCATAGCCCTTCGGCAGGCTTTCGATGAAGTCGTGGATGTGCGCGGCGCGCGCGGCCGCGATCACTTCGTCGCGGCTCGCGCTCGGGCGGCCGTACGCGATGTTGTAGTAGATCGAGTCGTTGAACAGCACGGTGTCCTGCGGCACGATGCCGATCGACGCGCGCAGCGAATCCTGCGTGACGTCGCGGATGTCCTGCCCGTCGATCCGGATCGCGCCGCCCGTGTGCCGGTCGAGGTCGTAGAAGCGAAACAGCAGCCGCGACAGCGTCGACTTGCCCGACCCGCTATGGCCGACCACCGCGGTCGTCGTGCCCGCATCGATCGTGAACGACACGTCGTGCAGGATCGGCCGCGCCGGCTCGTATGCGAAGTTCACGTGCTCGAAGCGCACCTGCGCGCCGGCCACCGCGAGCGCGCGCGCGTCGGGCAGATCCGCGACTTCCTTCGCAGCCGACAGCAGCCCGAACATCCGGTCCATGTCGGTGAGGCTCTGCTTGAGCTCCCGATAGACGACGCCGAGAAAGTTCAGCGGGATGTACAACTGCAACATGAACGTGTTGATCAGCACCAGATCGCCGAGCGTCAGCTTGCCGGCCAGCACGCCCTGCGTCGCGCGCCACAGGATGAACACGAGCCCCGTGCCGATGATCGCCTGCTGCCCGAAGTTCAGCAGCGACAGCGAATTCTGCGAGCGGATCGCGGCCTGGCGGTAGCGCTTCAGGTTCTCGTCGTAGCGCTGCGTCTCCCACTCCTCGTTGCCGAAGTACTTGACCGTTTCGTAATTGATCAGCGAATCGATCGCCCGCGAGTTCGCGCGCGAATCGAGCTCGTTCATCGTGCGGCGGAAGTGTGTGCGCCAGTTGGTGACCTTCACGGTGAACACGATGTAGGTGACGAGCGCCGCAAACGTCACGTACGCGTAATACGCTTCGTACTTGACCACGAAGAAGCCGAGCACGAGGCCGACCTCGACGAGCGTCGGCAGGATGCTGTACAGCGAATAGGAAATCAGCTGCTGAATGCCGCGGGTGCCGCGCTCGATGTCGCGCGACATGCCGCCCGTCTGGCGTTCGAGATGGAACCGCAGCGACAGCCCGTGCAGATGCCGGAACACCTGCAGCGCGAGCTGGCGCACCGCGCTCTCGGTCACCTTCGAAAACAGAATTTCGCGCAACTCGGTAAACAGCGACGTCGACAGCCGCACCAGTGCATAGGCCACCACCAGCAGCCCGACGCCGCCCGCGAGCACGATGCCGGCCGACTGCTCGGCGCGGCCGAGCGCGGTGAGCTGCTGCACGGCGGACAGATGATCGACGATGCGCTTCATCACGACCGGCACGCCGAGGTTCGCGACCTTCGCGCCGATCAGGCAGCCGAGCGCGAGCGCGACGCGCCATTTGTAGGTCGCGAGGTAAGGCAGCAGCGAGCGGATGGTCTGCCAGTCGTTGCGGGGCCCGGTGGGAGCCGGCGCGGGCTCGCCGGAAGCGGAATATCGGCGCATGGGGAGGATCGGCGGCGGCGTCAGGCGCATGGCTGCGGCGGCCCGCTCGCCCGCTTTCTCGTACAATTTATGGTCGTTGTATTGTCGCAGAAGCCGCTACGCACCGCTGCCGGCGGCCCGGCCGGCCGGGCTGCGCGCGGCGGCGCATTTATTACAGGATGAAAGCCCCGCCATGACCGATCCGATCCTCGAGCTCCCGCAGAAACAGCCCGCCCTGCGCGTCGTCCCGCAACCGCACGACGCCAACGTCCACGGCGACGTGTTCGGCGGCTGGATCATGTCGCAGGTCGACATCGCCGGCTCGATTCCGGCGAGCCAGCGTGCCAACGGCCGCGTCGCGACGGTCGCGGTCAATTCGTTCGTGTTCAAGCAGCCGGTGTTCGTCGGCGACGTGCTGAGCTTCTACGCGACGATCATGCGCACCGGCAACACGTCGGTGACGGTCGACGTCGAGGTGTACGCGCAGCGCATGCGGCTGATGGGCGAAATCGTGAAGGTCACCGAAGCCACGCTCACCTACGTCGCAACCGGCGCCGACCGCAAGCCGCGGCCGCTGCCGCCGCTGTGACCGGCAGCCGCGCCGACGGGCCGCAGCAGGCGCGTCAGCGCGCGGCCGCCAGCCCGAACTCGCGCATCGCCGGCACGAAATCGTGGTTCAGCGTCGGCTTGCGCGACAGCTTCATCAGCACGTAGCGCTGAAACGGCGCGAGCTGCTGCCACTGCGCCAGCGCGGGCGGCAGCAGCCCGGCCAGCGCGCTTTGCTGCACCAGCGCGTCGGGCACCGAGCCGGTGTCGCGCCAGCCCGGCTGCTCGTCCGGCTGGAACCACGACGGCTCGAGATCGGCATGCGTGCGCAGCATCTCGAACAGCGCGTGATCGAAATTGGGCTCGATCGCGGTATCGTCGTCGGCGGGAAAGCGTGCGAGCAGCTTGCGGTCCTCCAGCGGCAGCAGCTGCCACTGCTCGAGCGAGATGCGCAGACCGAAGCGGTCGAGATTGAAGCGCACGATCATCGGGATGTACGTCAGGTTTTCCGACGAATCGTGTTCGAAATCGAATAGCAGCGGAGCGTCGCTGAGTCCCATGGTCGTTACCTGAGTGTCGGATGCCGGCGCGGCCGGCCTGCCTGAGGTATTTTAGAACCTCCGGGCGCGCGCGGCCGACATGATCGACGCCGCAACCGCCCCTATCCACCGGAGTGCCCGTGAATCCGACTGACACAGAAGAACCGCGCGGCGCGATCGAGTTGCCGGTGCGTCGCACGCGCGGCGGCGCGGTCGAGGCCGCGCACGATTACGTCGGCCAGGAATGGCCGGTCGCGCTCGTCTTCAACGGCATCTCGCATGCGGTGATGATGTGTACGCCGCGCGACCTCGAGGCGTTCGCGGTCGGCTTCGCGATCTCCGAAGGGATCGTCGAGCGCGGCAGCGACATCAAGGACATCGACGTGAGCGTGCACGCCGACGCGCCGCTGCCGTATGCGCAGGTGCACCTCGAAGTGGTCCAGCAGGCGTTCGCCGCGCTGAAGGAGCGGCGCCGCGCGCTCGCCGGCCGCACCGGCTGCGGCGTGTGCGGCATCGAAAGCATCGACCTGCTCGATCTCGCGCCGGAGCGCGTGCCCGACACCGGCTTTCTCGCGCGCGTCGCGCCCGACGCGCTCGCGCGCGCCGCACGCGCGCTACCGGCCCATCAGGCGCTCACGCAGCTGACCGGCGGCCTGCATGCGGCCGCGTGGTGCGATGCAACGGGCGCGATCCGCACCGCGTTCGAGGACGTCGGCCGCCACAACGCGCTCGACAAGCTGATCGGTTCGCTGGTGCTCGCGCGCGCCGACCTGACCGACGGCTTCGTGTTTCTGTCGAGCCGCGCGAGCTACGAACTGGTGCGCAAGTCGGCGCGCGTCGGCATTCCGATGGTCGCGACGATCTCCGCGCCGTCGTCGCTCGCGGTCACGATCGCAAAGACGGCCGGCCTGCGGCTGGTGAGCTTCTGCCGCGAGACCGGCCACGTGGATTACGGCACCGCGTGAGCGGTCGCGGCCGGCGCATGGTTCGCCGTGTCGGCCGCATCGGACGCCGCACGCTGCACCGTGCGCACCTCGGGCGCCGCATCGCTCGTGCGCTTGCCGCGATAGTCGGTCCACAGCTTGAGGTCGGTGTCGTAGAGCTTGCAGCGGCGCGCCGTGTCGAAGTACCAGCGCAGGCTGAAGCGCTGCACGACGATCCGGCCGGGCAGCATGTCTTCCAGCTTCGTCTGCGCCGGCTTGAGCCGGTACAGCGGCACGCTCATGTCGACGTGATGCGCGGTGTGCTCCATGATGTGATGCAGCAGGCCGCCGATGCCGAACGGGAACGTCAGGTGCAGCGTGGTCGACACGAACGGCGCGGCGTTCGACCATTCGGCGCGGTTCGCGTGCCATGCGATGCGCGGGTCGGTATGGTGCACATACACGACGAAGCCGATCATCGAACACCAGAACAGGAACGGCACGAGCACGCCGGTCGCGAGCAGCAGCGCGACCGATTGATGCGTGCGCAGCGCGACCGCGACGACGGCGGCGATCCACACGGCCGCGAAGGCCGTCACCAGCAGGCAGTCGCGCCGGAACACCGGCCGCGACGCGCCGATATAGCCGCGGCTCGGGAAGTACATCCGCAGCCACCAGATCTCGACGAGATAGTAGAGGCCCGGCGCCCAGCCGCTCCGGTAGATGCGATCGAGCAGCCGGCGCGTCGGCGACAGCGCGGCGAACTCCGCCGGCGTATGCGGCGCCCAGACGAAGTCGAAGCCCTTCAGGTTCGTATAGCCGTGGTGCACGACGTTGTGCCCGACTTCCCACAGGCTGTACGGCGTCAGCGACGGCAGAAACGCGATGCGGCCGAGCCAGCGGTTCAGCCCGCGGTTCGGCGTGAGGCTCTGATGGCACGCGTCGTGCCCGATGATGAACAGTCGCCCGGTGATGAAGCCGGCCGCCATCCCGCAGACGATCTTGCCGACGATCGAGCCGAGCAGCAGCGCGCCGGCGAACGCGGCGAACAGCAGCAGGTAATCGAGCACCAGCAGCAGGATCGGGCGCGCGATCTCGCGCGTGGCGAACGGCACGAGCCAGGCGCGGATGACCTTGCGATGCGGGATCGGCTCGTCGGCGCGAACCGGAGTATGAGTATCGTGATTGTTCATGATGCGGAGAAGGCGCGCGGTACGCGCGCCTGAAAAGGAGAAGCCGCGCCGCTTAGCGCGACATCATGTTCATGCTGACGTTGTGCATCACCCACAATGTCCCGACGATCAGGATCAGCGCGGTCAGCACCGTATAGCTGAACGCCATCACGTTCCAGCGCTGGCTCGACGCGGTGTTCATGTGCAGGAAGCACACCAGATGCACGAGGATCTGCGCGAACGCGAGCACCGCGAGCGCGATGACCGCCGCCTTCGGCGCGAGCACGCCTGCCATCACCAGCCCGAACGACGCTGCCGTGAGCAGCACCGACAGCACGAAGCCGACGACGTAGCCACGGGCCGTGCCGTGCGCTTCGTCGTGGTGGATGAGTTCCGAATGAGCCATTTAGATCACGCTCGCGAGGTAGACGAAGGAGAACACGCAGATCCAGACGATGTCGAGGAAGTGCCAGAAGAGGCTCAGGCACGTGAGACGCCGCACGTCGCGCTCGGTCATGCCCGAGCCGCGCGCCATCTGCACGACCAGCACCACCATCCACAACAGGCCGACCGCCACGTGCAGCCCGTGCGTGCCGACCAGCGCGAAGAACGCCGACAGGAACGCGCTGCGCTGCGGGCCTGCGCCGTCGGCGATCAGGTGCGAGAACTCGCGCAGTTCCATCGCGAGAAACGCGGCGCCGAGCACGAACGTCACCGCGAGCCACACGAACACGGCGCCGCGCCGGCGGCGCTGCGCGCCGAGCATCGCGAAGCCGTACGTGATGCTCGACAGCAGCAGCGCGGCCGTCTCGAGCGCGACGCCCGGAATGTCGAACAGGTCCTTCGCGGTCGGACCGCCCGCGAACTGGTTGCCGAGCACGGCGAACGTGGCGAACAGCGACGCGAAGATCACGCAGTCCGTCATCAGGTACAGCCAGAAGCCGAACACCGAATGCGACGGCGGATGGTGGTGCGCGGCCGCATGAGGGGCGGCGCCCGACAGAGATTGATACGACATCAGTTCGTCTCCAGTTCAACTTCCGGCGCCGCGGCGCCGAGCTGCACGCCCGCGCGTTGTTCCTCGATGCGGCGGACGGTGTCCGCCGGAATGTAATAGCCGTCGTTGTCCTGCGCGCTGTACAGCACCACCGTCGCGACGATGCCGACGAGCGCGGCGATCGCGAGCCACCAGATGTGCCAGACGAGCGCGAAGCCGAGCAGCAGGCTGAAGATGCCGACGAAGAAGCCCGCGCTCGTGTTCGACGGCATGTGAATGTCGTCGTAGCGGACGTTCTTGCCGAGGCCGAGCCCGAGGCCCTTCGCCTTGCGATACGCGAGCTCGTCGAGTTCGTGCACGTTCGGGATCACCGCGAAGTTGTAGACCGCGGGCGGCGACGACGTCGCCCATTCGAGCGTGCGGCCGTTCCACGGGTCGCCGGTCGCGTCGCGATACTGCGGCTGGTGACGACTGCGCCAGCCGACCCACACCGATGCGACCTGGCAGAGCACGCCGAGCGCGATCAGCACGACGCCGCACGCGGCGGCCACCAGCCACGGATGCCATGCCGGGTTGTCGTAGTGGTTCAGACGGCGCGTCATGCCCATGAAGCCGAGCACGTACAGCGGCACGAACGATGCGTAGAAGCCGAGGAACCAGCACCAGAACGCGCGCTTGCCGAACTTCTCGTCGAGCCGGAACCCGAACACCTTCGGGAACCAGTAATGCACGCCTGCGAAGTAGCCGAACACGACGCCGCCGATGATCGCGTTGTGGAAATGCGCGATCAGGAACAGGCTGTTGTGCAGCACGAAGTCGGCGCCCGGAATCGCCATCATCACGCCGGTCATCCCGCCGAGCGTGAACGTCACCATGAAGCCGATCGTCCACAGCACGGGCGTCGTGAATTCGATGCGGCCGCGGTACATCGTGAACAGCCAGTTGAAGATCTTCACGCCGGTCGGGATCGCGATGACCATCGTCATGATCCCGAAGAACGCGTTGACGTCGGCGCCCGAGCCCATCGTGAAGAAGTGATGCAGCCACACCAGGAACGCGAGCACCATGATCACGCACGACGCGTAGACCATCGTCTTGTAGCCGAACAGCGGCTTCTTCGCGAAGGTCGCGATCACTTCCGAATAGATGCCGAACGCGGGCAGCACGAGGATGTACACCTCCGGATGGCCCCACGCCCAGATCAGGTTCAGGTACAGCATCGCGTTGCCGCCGGCATCGTTCGTGAAGAAGTGCATGTCGAGGTAGCGATCGAGCCCGAGCAGCGCGAGCGCGACCGTCAGGATCGGGAACGTCGCCATGATCAGCACGTTCGAGCACAGCGCCGTCCACGTGAACACCGGCATCTTCATCAGCGTCATGCCGGGCGCGCGCATCTTGACGATCGTCACGAAGAAGTTGATCGCGGTGATCAGCGTGCCGACGCCCGAGATCTGCAGCGCCCACAGGTAGTAGTCGACCCCTACGCCCGGACTGAACTGCAGCTCCGACAGCGGCGGATAGGCGAGCCAGCCCGTCTGCGCGAATTCGCCGATCACGAGCGAGATGTTCATCAGGATCGCGGCGACCGCCGTCATCCAGAAGGACAGCGAATTCAGGAACGGGAACGCGACGTCGCGCGCGCCGATCTGCAGCGGCACGATCAGGTTGAAGAACGCGACCAGCAGCGCCATCGCCATGAAGAAGATCATGATCACGCCGTGCGCGGTGAAGACCTGGTCATAGTGATGCGGCGGCAGATAGCCGGGCGAGTTGTATGCGAGCGCGAGCTGCAGGCGCATCATCACGGCGTCCGCGAAGCCGCGCAGCAGCATCAGCACCGCGACGATCAGATACATCACGCCGATCTTCTTGTGGTCGACCGACGTCAGCCACTCGCTCCACAGCCATTTCCACCGTCCGGTCACCGTCAGCGCGGCGACGATGCCGAGCACGACGAGCCCCATGAACGCGCTCGCGCCCATGATGATGGGCTGATCGAACGGGATCGCCGATAGTGTGAGTTTGCCTAGCATGCGTTACCCCTTCGTCGTGCAGGCGGCGTCCTTCGGATCGAGGACATGGCCGTTGTTGTACTTCGCGATGATGTTGTGGAACAGCTTCGGGTCCACCGACGAGAAATAGCGCACCGGCGCCTTCTCGCTCGGCTGCGCGACCGTGCCGTACGCGGTCATGTCGAGCCGGTCCGCCGACGCCTTCACTTTCTGCACCCACGCGTCGAACTGCTCGCGCGGCTCGGCGAGCGTGCGGAACTTCATGTCCGAGAAGCCGCGACCGCTGTAGTTCGCGGACACGCCGGCGTAGTCGCCGGCTTCGTCGGCGATCAGGTGCAGGCGCGTCTGCATGCCGGCCATCGCATAGACCTGCGTGCCGAGCTGCGGGATGAAGAACGAATTCATCACCGAATCGGACGTGATGCGGAAGTTCACCGGCGTGCCGACGGGAATCGCGAGCTGGTTCACCGACGCGATGCCGAGCTGCGGATAGATGAACAGCCACTTCCAGTCGAGCGCGACGACTTCGACGTCGATCGGCTTGACCGACGACTCGAGCGGCCGGTACGGGTCGAGTTCGTGCGTCGTGCGCCACGTGAGCACGCCGAGGAACAGGATGATCAGCGTCGGGACCGTCCAGATCACGACTTCGATCGCGGTCGAGTGCGACCAGTTCGGCGCGTAGGTCGCGTTGCGGTTGGATGCGCGATAGCGCCATGCAAACCACAGCGTGAGCAGGATCACCGGGACCACGACGATCAGCATCGTCCACGTGGCCGTCGCGATCAGCGACTTTTCCGCGACGCCGACGGCGCCCTTCGGATCGAGCACGTGGAGGTCGCTGCATCCGGCGAGTCCAGCCAGCAGCCCGATGGCGGGTGCCGCACGCGCCCCGCCGGTGATTCGTCCGATCATTGTTCGTTCGCCTGATTGTCGTTGAGGAGTACCACCGGTCGCGCGCCGCCGTCGCGCGACGCAGCCGGCCGCGGCGACCCGACCGCGAACTGTACGGAAATTTGCGGCAGCGCAACTTGACGGCAGACAAGGTTTGCCGTTGCGAGCGGGAGCGGGTCGCGGTAGGCGGGGCGGGATTTTTGGCGGTTGCCGCGTTCGCCGGGGCTCGCGGCGCGGCGGGGGGCCGCGTTCAGGCTGGGGGCAGGAGCGAAGGCGCTACACCGCGACGTGGGTGTCGGCGGGAAGCACGGTAGATATGGGGGACGATCGCGCGCGGCGATCGGCGACGATTGCCGCGGTATGGCGTGCCACGCGAACGCGCGGCGATGCGGGATCGAACCGAGATGCCGCTCGGCGCGTCTTCCCTACGCGCAGATGACGGGCCGCGCGGCGAGCCGCCGGCCGGCCCGAGCGTCCCGCTCGGCCGCGCCGGGCCGCGCGCTCGTTCTGGATCGCGAAGCGTTCGCGCCGCGTATCAGTCGAATTGCCGAAAATCCGGCTTCCGCTTCTCGAAAAAGGCCGTCATCGCCTCGCGCGCTTCCGGCGCGCGCAGCATCGCCGAGAAATGCGCAGCCTCCTCCGCCATCCGCGCGGCCACCGCGACGCCGCCGGTATCCTTGAGCAGCGCCTTCGTCACGCGCAGCGACGACGCGGGCAGCGCCGCCAGCTTCGCGGCCTGCTTCGCCGCGAACGCGTCGAGTTCGGCCGCCGGCAGCACGCGATTGACGATGCCGATCCGGTGCGCCTCAAGCGCGTCGAACGGCTCGCCGAGCAGCAGCTTTTCGGCGGCGATCTGATGTCCGGCCAGCCGCGGCAACAGCACGCTCGACGCGGCCTCCGGGCACAGCCCGAGCTGCGCGAACGGCAGCGAGAACGTCGCGGTGTCGGCCGCATAGACGAGATCGCAGTGCAGCAGCATCGTCACGCCGACGCCGACCGCGATGCCCGGCACCGCCGCGACGATCGGCTTCGCCGCGCCGCTGATGCGGCCGAGGAACTGGAACACCGGCGCGTGCTCGTCCGTCGGCGGCGCCTTCAGGAAATCCTCGAGATCGTTCCCCGAGCTGAAATTGCCGTCGCCGCCGCGCAGCAGGATCGCGCGGATCGCGTTGTCCTCGTGCGCATCGGCGAGCGCATCGGCCATCGTCTGGTACATCGCCGCGGTCAGCGCGTTCTTCTTCGCCGCCCGCGCGATCGTGATCGTGATCACGCCGTCGGCGCGCTCCACTTGAATTTCGGCCACAACCGTCTCCTTTGACTTTCCCCTACCGGAATGAAAAACGGTGCGCGAGCTCGTGGCCCGCGCACCGTCGTCGCTGCTCGTCGCGTCCCGCTTACAGGCGTTCGATGATGCCCGCCGCACCCATGCCGGTGCCGACGCACATCGTGACCATCCCGTACTTCAGGTTGCGGCGGCGCAGCCCGTGCACGACGGTCGCCGCGCGGATCGCGCCGGTCGCGCCGAGCGGATGGCCGAGCGCGATCGCGCCGCCCACCGGGTTGACCTTCGACGGATCGAGGCCGAGATCGCGGATCACCGCCAGCGATTGCGCGGCGAACGCCTCGTTCAGCTCGATCCAGTCGATGTCGTCCTGCTTCAGGCCCGCTGCCTTCAGCGCGGCCGGGATCGCTTCCTTCGGCCCGATGCCCATGATTTGCGGCGGCACGCCGCGCACCGCGAAGCTCACGAAACGCGCGAGCGGCGTCAGGTTGAACTCCTTCAGCACCTTCTCCGACACGACCAGCAGCGCGCCCGCGCCGTCGGACGTCTGCGAGCTGTTGCCGGCCGTGACCGAGCCCTTGTTCGCGAACACCGTGCGCAGCTTCGCGAGGCCCTCGAGCGACGTATCGGCACGCGGGCCTTCGTCGAGCGCGATCTCGCGGGTCTTCACGTCGACTTCGCCGGTCGCGAGGTTCGGGAAGCGCTCGGTGATCGTGTACGCGGCGATCTCGTCGCCGAATTCGCCGGCCTGCTGCGCGGCGAGCGCCTTGCGGTGCGATTCGACCGAGAATGCGTCCTGGTCTTCACGGCTCACCTTCCACTGCTCGGCCACGCGCTCGGCGGTCAGGCCCATGCCGTACGCGATGCCGAAGTCTTCGCTGCGATCGAAGATGTGCGGCGACATCGACGGCTTGTTGCCCATCATCGGCACCATGCTCATCGATTCGCAGCCGCCCGCGAGCAGCGCCTCCGACTCGCCGACGCGAATGCGGTCGGCCGCCATCGCGAGCGCCGTGATGCCCGACGCGCAGAAGCGGTTGACCGTCACGCCGCCGACCGTCTGCGGCAGCCCGGCGAGCAGCGCGCCCATCCGCGCGACGTTCAGTCCCTGCTCGGCTTCGGGAATCGCACAGCCGATGATCGCGTCCTCGATCAGCTTCGTGTCGAAGCCCGGCACCTGCGCGATCGTCGACTTGATCGCGTGAACCAGCATCTCGTCGGGGCGCGTGTTCTTGAAGACACCGCGCGGGGCCTTGCCGATCGGGGTGCGACTGGCGGCGACGATGTATGCGTCTTGCAGTTGTTTGCTCATTTGAAGCTCCTTGTCGGCTCGCTCACTCAGTTACGCACCGGCTTGCCGGTCTGCAACATGCCCATGATCCGCTCCTGCGTCTTCTGCGTGCCGAGCAGCTCGACGAACGCGCGGCGCTCGAGCGCGAGCAGCCATTGCTCGTCGACGAGGCTGCCGGCTTCGACGTCGCCGCCGCACACCACTTCGGCGATGCGGCTCGCGATCAGGAAGTCGTGGTCGCTGATGAAGCGGCCGTCGCGCATGTTGACGAGCGACGCCTTGATCGTCGCGATCGCCGAGCGGCCGGCGACCGGCACGTCCTTCGCGCGCAACGGCGCGCGATAACCGGTCGCGGCCAGCGCGCGCGCTTCCTTCTTCGCAGTGTCGAGCAGCTCGAACACGTTGAAGACGATCGTGTCGGACGGCTTCACGTAGCCCATCGCGCGCGCATCGTGCGCCGAGCTCGACACCTTCGCCATCGCAGCGTTCTCGAACGACTTAGTGACGAACTTGAGGATGTCGGTCGTCGCGTTCGCGGCCGTGGCGGCGTCCGCCGCGCGCAGCGCCGCTTCCTTCAGGCCGCCGCCGGCCGGCACGAGGCCGACGCCCACTTCGACGAGCCCGATGTAGCTCTCGACGTGCACGACGCGCTTCGCGCTGTGCAGCATCAGCTCGCAACCGCCGCCGAGCGCGATGCCCGACACGGCCGCGACCACCGGCACGTTCGCGTACTTCACGCGCAGCATGCCTTCCTGGAACTTCTTCACGAACGGCTCGATGCCCTTCGCGCCGCCCATCATGAACGCGGGCATCGCCTCCTCGAGGTTCGCGCCGGCCGAGAACGGACCGCCCGGCGTGCCGAGCTTCAGCGACGTCGGCTGCCAGATCACGACGCCCTTGTAATCCTGCTCCGCGAGCTCGATCGCCTGCACGAGGCCGTCGATCACACTCGGCCCGATCGTGTTCATCTTCGACTTGAACGACACGATCACGACGTCGTCCTCGCCCGCGCGGTCGTCGACCCACGCGCGCACCGCGTCGGTTTCGAACAGCGTCTTGCCGTAGGTCTTCGGGTCAGCGCCAGTTTCGCCGATCAGCGGAGCGCGGAACACCTGCTTGCGGTAGACGGCGAGGTCCGAGCGCGGCACGAAGCGCTTCGACGCCGGCGCCCACGAGCCCTCGGCCGTATGCACGCCGCCCTTCTCGGCGACCGGGCCTTCGAGCACCCACGACGGCAGCGGCACGTTGGCGAGCGCCTTGCCGGCCGCGATGTCTTCCTGCACCCACTCGGCGACCTGCTTCCAGCCGGCGGCCTGCCAGCCTTCGAACGGACCTTCGTTCCAGCCGAAGCCCCAGCGGATCGCGAGGTCGACGTCGCGCGCGTTGTCGGCGATCGACTCGAGGTGCACGCCGATGTAGTGGAACACGTCGCGGAAGATCGACCACAGGAACTGCGCGTGCGGATGGTCCGTCTCACGCAGCAGTTTCAGGCGTTCCGCCGGCGGGCGCTTCAGGATGCGGCCGACGGTTTCGTCCGCCTTAGCACCCGAGTCGACGTAGGTGCCCGTCTTCGCGTCGAGCACCTTGATCGCCTTGCCTTCCTTCTTGTAGAAGCCGCCGCCGGTCTTCTGGCCGAGCGCGCCCTGCTTCACCAGTTCGGCGAGCACCGCGGGCGTTTCGTAGACCGGGAAGAACGGATCGTCGGCGAGGTTGTCCTGCATCGTCTTGATCACGTGCGCCATCGTGTCGAGGCCGACCACGTCCGCGGTGCGGAACGTCGCCGACTTCGCGCGGCCGAGGCGGGCGCCGGTCAGATCGTCGACTTCGTCGAAGCGCAGGCCGAACTTCGCGGCCTCGGCGATCACCGCGAGGATCGAGAAGATGCCGACGCGGTTCGCGATGAAGTTCGGCGTGTCCTTCGCGCGCACGACGCCCTTGCCGACGACGCTCGTCAGGAACGTCTCGAGCTGGTCGAGGATCTCCGGGCGCGTATGCGCGGTCGGGATCAGCTCGACGAGGTGCATGTAGCGCGGCGGGTTGAAGAAGTGCACGCCGCAGAAGCGCGCCTTCAGCTCGTCGGAGAAACCTTCGGACAGCTTCGTGATCGACAGGCCCGACGTGTTGGTCGCGAAGATCGCGTTCGGCGCGATATGCGGGGCGACCTTCTTGTACAGGTCGTGCTTCCAGTCCATCCGCTCGGCGATCGCTTCGATCACGACGTCGCATTCGGCCAGCTTCGCGATGTCGTCCTCGTAGTTCGCGGCTTCGAGGTATTTCGCGTCGTCCTTCACGCCGAACGGCGCGGGCGACAGCTTCTTCAGATTCTCGATCGCCTTCAGCGCGATCGCGTTTTTCGGGCCTTCCTTGGCCGGCAGGTCGAACAGCAGCACCGGCACGCGCGCGTTGACGAGATGCGCGGCGATCTGCGCGCCCATCACGCCGGCGCCGAGCACGGCGACCTTGCGAATCAGAAAATTGCTCACGGGATGTCTCCGGATAGTGCCGTGCAGCGCGGGTTATGAGGGCTGCGCGGCGAAGTGAGTACCAGGAACCGTTGCGTTCGGGCGGCGCGCGATGCGCACCGCCCGGACTCGCGTCAGAACAGCGATTCGTCGACTTCCATCAGCGTCTTCGAACCGGCGCGCGCGGCGCGGATCGTCGCGGCCGTTTCGGGCAGCAGGCGCGCGAAGTAGAAGCGGGCCGTCGCGAGCTTCGACTTGTAGAAGGGGTCGCCCGACGCTTCGTGATCGAGCGCGATGCGCGCCATGCGCGCCCAGAAGTACGAGAACACCAGATGACCGACGGTGCGCAGGTACGGCACGGCAGCCGCGCCGACTTCGTCCGGGTTCTGCATCGCCTTCATGCCGATTTCCATCGTCAGCTTCTGCACCTTCTCGCCGATGTCGGCGAGCGGGTTGATGAACTCGGCCATCTCCGGCTTCACGCCTTCGGCTTCCGCGAACTCGGTCACGAGCTTGCCGAACTTCTTCAGCTTCGCGCCCATGTCGCCGAGCACCTTGCGGCCCAGCAGGTCGAGCGACTGGATCGAGTTCGTGCCTTCGTAGATCATGTTGATCCGCGCGTCGCGCACGTACTGCTCCATGCCCCACTCGGAGATGAAGCCGTGGCCGCCGTAGATCTGCATCGCGTGGTTGGTCGACTCGAACGCGTTGTCGGTCAGGAACGCCTTGATGATCGGCGTGAGCAGCGCGACGAGGTCGGCGGCTTCCTTGCGCACCGCTTCGTCGGCGTGCGACAGCTCCTTGTCGATCTGCAGCGCCGACCAGTACGTGAACGCGCGCGCGCCTTCCGCATAGGCCTTCTGCGTGAGCAGCATGCGGCGCACGTCCGGGTGGACGATGATCGGGTCGGCCGGCTTGTCCGGCGCCTTCGGGCCGGTCAGCGAGCGCATCTGCAGGCGTTCCTTCGCGTAGGTCAGCGAGTTCTGGTACGCCACTTCGGTGAGACCGAGGCCCTGCATGCCGACGCCCAGGCGCGCGGCATTCATCATCACGAACATCGCGTTGAGGCCCTTGTTCGGCTCGCCGACCATCCAGCCCTTCGCGCCGTCGAGGTTCATCACGCACGTCGAGTTGCCGTGGATGCCCATCTTGTGCTCGATCGAACCGCACTTGATGCCGTTGCGCTCGCCCGGCTCGCCCGACGCGTCCGGAATGAACTTCGGCACGATGAACAGCGAGATGCCCTTGGTGCCTTGCGGCGCGTCCGGCAGGCGCGCGAGCACGAGGTGGACGATGTTCTTCGACATGTCGTGCTCGCCGCTCGAGATGAAGATCTTCGTGCCGCTGATCGAGTACGAGCCGTCGCCGTTCGGTTCGGCCTTGGTGCGCAGGATGCCGAGGTCGGTGCCGCAGTGCGGCTCGGTCAGGCACATCGTGCCGGTCCATTCGCCGGACACGAGCTTCGGCAGATATTGCTGCTGCAGCTCCGGCGCGCCGTGGGCGTGCAGGCATTCGTACGCGCCGTGCGACAGGCCGGGATACATCGTCCAGGCCTGGTTCGCCGAGTTCAGCATTTCGTAGAGCGCGTTGTTGACGAACGCGGGCAGGCCCTGGCCGCCGTATTCCGGGTCGCAGCCGAGCGCGGGCCAGCCGGCCTGGACGTACTGGCGGTACGCTTCCTTGAAGCCGGTCGGCGTCTTCACGACGCCGTCGCCTTCATAGGTGCAGCCTTCGCGATCGCCGACCTGGTTCAGCGGGAACAGCACCTCTGAGCAGAACTTGCCCGCTTCCTCCAGGACCTGGTTGATCGTGTCGGCGTCGAGGTCCGCATGCCGCGGCATTTGCTTGACCTCGGCTTCGACGTTCAGAAGCTCGTGCAACACGAATTGCATGTCGCGCAGCGGCGCGGCGTACTGTCCCATGACTCTCTCCAAAGGTGGGCAAAACGGCTCGAGCTCCTGGCGGCGGTTCCCGCGCCGCTAACGGCTCTCGCTCTGATACGAAACGATCGTCTTTTCCAGCGCGGCCCACGTGAGGCGCACGGCATCCGGCGAATGCAGGAAGCGTGCGTCGTGATGCAGGCCGAGCGTGAAGCTGTACAACTCGAAGAGCATCAGGTCCGGATCGGAATCCGCACGCAGATGACCCTCTTCCTTCGCCTGCGAAATGGCGCGCAGCAACGCGGCACGCCAGGCGGTCACGCTCGCGATCAACTGCTCGCGCACCGGGCTGTCCGGCCGGTCGTCGTACTCGACGGCCCCGCTGATGTAGATGCAGCCAGTCGTCACCTCCTGGATGCGCTTCTCGATCCAGCGCGCCAGCATCGCCCGCAGGCGCGGCAAACCGCGCGGCTCGCGCAGGCTCGGAAAGAACACCTCGTTCTCGAAACGATGGTGATATTCGCGGACGACCTCGACCTGCAGATCCTCGCGCGATCCGAAGTGCGCGAACACGCCGCTCTTGCTCATCTGCATGCGCTCGGCCAGCAGGCCGATCGTCAGCCCCTCCAGCCCGTCACGGCTGGCGAGATCCAAAGCAGCTTCGAGTATCGCGGCACGCGTCTGTTCGCCTTTTCGCATAGCTTTTTCTGTAACCGTTCGGGGGGTCGAATAAAATCGAACGGCCGTACTATTATTGAGTGCGGCCGCTCGTGAAACAAGGAAATTATTAGAAACCGGTGTCTAACCGAGCCGCTATTTTGCGCGATTCCGGCGGGACCGGAGCGGCTTTTCCGCACGAACGTGCGGACAGATTTTTGAAGCGGGCGCTTAGTCGTAACCGCCGACCGTCAGCGCCTTCATCACGAGGCGGTACGTGTTGTACGCGAGCCAGTTCAGGATACGCTCGATGCGCGGCCGCGTCGCGTACAGCGCGGCGTCGATTTCGCGGCCTTCGGCGAACGCGGCGCCGATCGCGTCGCGCAGCTCGTTGGTGACCTTGTCGTAGCGCACCAGCACCACGTTGGCCTCATTGTTCAACATCAGGCTCAACGCGTCCAGATTCGACGAACCGACCGTCGCCCAATTGTCGTCGATCACGGCCACCTTGCCATGCAGGATCGTCTTGTCGTATTCCGCCACGCGCACGCCGGCGCGCAGCAGCGCGTGGTACAGGAACGGCACCGCGGCGTCGAGCGCGGTGAACTCCTTGCGGCCGATCAGGATGCGCACGTCGACGCCGCGGCGCGCCGCGCGCGTCAATGCGCGGCGCAGCTTGCGACCCGGCATGAAATAAGGATTCGCGAGCAGGATCTGCGCGCGCGCCTTGCCGATCGCGGCGAGATACGCCTTCTCGATCGCGCGGCGGTTCACGACGTTGTCGCGCGCGACGAACGCGACGCTCGGCTCGGTCACGACCCGCAGCGCGCCGGCCTTGATCCAGCGATGGTTGCGCATCCAGCGCCGGAACATGTCCGGGAACGCTTCGCCGCCGTGCAGCCCGGCCGCGTACTGCGCATACGGCTTGTGGCCGAAGCGGATGCGGTGCCATTGCAGCTCGAACGCGGCGCGCACGTCGGCCACCGCCGGCCCGGCCATCTCGACCGCGAAATCCCAGCGCGGAAACGGCAGCGTCGCGCTGCCCTGCGTGTAGTCGTCGACGATGTTGATGCCGCCGCAGAACGCGACCGCATGATCGATCACCGCGAGCTTGCGGTGCGTGCGCGAGAAGCCGAAGCGGCCGAACAGATAGCGGTTGTAGATGCTGTGCTCGACGCCGGCCGCGGCCCAGGCGTCGAACAGCGGCAGGCGCGCGGTGCCGACGCCGTCGGTGATCACGCGCACGCGCACGCCGCGCTGCGTCGCGCGGATCAATGCGTCCGACACCGGCCGGCCGGCCGCGTCGTCGCAGAAGATGTAGGTTTCGAGCATCACCTGCTCGCGCGCCGCGTCGATCCGCTCGATCAGCGCGTGGAAGAATTCGGCGCCGGTTTCGCACAGCCGCACCGTGTTGCCGGTCGTGAACGCGAGCCGCGATGCGGAGCCGCGCTCCTGCAGGAACATCTGCCGCAATTGCGCGAAGCGCTTGCGGGCCTGCCCATTCATGCGGACGAGCCGTGCGTCGCGCCGGCGAGCGCGACGCGCACCGGCAGTTGCAGGATCGCCTCGGCGTTCGACGGCGAAAAGCAGCGCGCGGCCGCTTCACGGTACGGCAGCCACGCGTAGTCGACGTGCTCGCGCGGCGACAGCGTCACGTCGACACGCCGCGGCACGCACAGCCCGAACCAGTGCTCGACGTTGCGCGTGACGCCCGGCGCATAGCGATGCAGGTATTGCGGATAGATCGCGTATTCGATCCGATGGCGCCAGTCGGTCAGCGCGGCGGCCGGCACGTCGTGCGAGCCGACCGCGATGCCGGTTTCCTCGACGACTTCCCGCGCGGCGGTGAGCGCGAGCGGCTCGTCGGGCGTGTCCTTCGAGCCGGTCACCGATTGCCAGAAGTCGGGCTGATCGGCGCGCTTGATCACCAGCACGTCGAGTTCGGGCGTGTAGATCACGACGAGAACGGATTCGGGGATTTTCGGCGGCTTCGTCATCGTTGTTTCATGCGGCACAGGGCCGTGCGCCGGGCCTGTGCCGGAACGGGCGGCAAGTGCTGCGACTGTACCGCAAAAAACGAAAAAGGCGCATCGGATGCGCCTCTTTCATCGGGTGCGCGTGTGCGCGTCGCCGCGCACACGCATGACTGCGAACTTACGCCTTCGGCTGTTCCGGCTGGCGCAGGCGGATGTGCAGCTCGCGCAGCTGGCGCTCGTCGACCGGGCTCGGCGCCTGCGTGAGCAGATCCTGCGCGCGCTGCGTCTTCGGGAACGCGATCACGTCGCGGATCGAGTCGGCGCCGGCCATCATCGTGACGATGCGGTCGAGACCGAACGCGATACCGCCGTGCGGCGGCGCGCCGTATTGCAGCGCGTCGAGCAGGAAGCCGAACTTCGCCTGCGCTTCTTCCGCACCGATCTTCAGCGCGCGGAACACCTTGCTCTGCACTTCCTCGCGGTGGATCCGCACCGAGCCGCCGCCGATTTCCCAGCCGTTCAGCACCATGTCGTACGCCTTCGCGAGGCAACGGCCCGGATCGGTCTCGAGGTACTCGAGGTGCTCGTCCTTCGGGCTCGTGAACGGGTGGTGAGCGGCGACGTAGCGCGCGTCTTCGTCGTCGTATTCGAACATCGGGAAGTCGACGACCCACAGCGGCTTCCAGCCGGCCTGAACGAGGCCGTTCGCCTTGCCGAATTCCGAGTGGCCGATCTTCAGGCGCAGTGCGCCGAGGCTGTCGTTCACGACCTTCGCGCGGTCGGCCGCGAAGAAGATGATGTCGCCGTCTTCAGCGCCGGTGCGCTCGAGGATCGCCGCGATCGACGCGTCGTGCAGGTTCTTGACGATCGGGCTTTGCAGGCCGTCGCGGCCCTTCGCCTTCTCATTGACCTTGATCCACGCGAGGCCCTTCGCGCCGTAGATGCGCACGAATTCCGTGTAGCCGTCGATGTCGCCGCGCGACAGCTCGCCGCCCTTCGGCACGCGCAGCGCCGCGACACGGCCGTCCTTCGCATTGGCCGGCGTGCTGAACACCTTGAAGTCGACGTCCTTCATCGCGTCGGTCAGCTCGGTGAATTCGAGCTTCACGCGCAGGTCCGGCTTGTCCGAGCCGAAACGCGCCATCGCTTCCGAGTACGGCATCACCGGGAATTTCGCGTCGAGCTCGACGTCGATCGTCGTCTTGAAGATGTGACGGATCATGTCTTCGAACAGATCGCGGATTTCCTGCTCGCCGAGGAACGAGGTTTCGCAGTCGATCTGCGTGAATTCCGGCTGACGGTCGGCACGCAGGTCCTCGTCGCGGAAACACTTGGTGATCTGGTAGTAACGGTCGAAGTTCGCGACCATCAGCAGCTGCTTGAACAGCTGCGGCGACTGCGGCAGCGCGAAGAACTGGCCCGCGTTCACGCGCGACGGCACCAGGTAGTCGCGCGCGCCTTCCGGCGTGCTCTTCGTGAGCATCGGCGTTTCGATGTCGATGAAGCCCTGCTCGTCGAGGTACTTGCGCGCCTCGATCGCGACGCGGTAGCGCAGACGCAGGTTGTGCTGCATCTGCGGGCGGCGCAGGTCGAGCACGCGGTGCGTGAGGCGCGTCGTTTCCGACAGGTTGTCGTCGTCGAGCTGGAACGGCGGCGTGACCGACGCGTTCAGCACGATCAGCTCGTGGCACAGCACTTCGATCTTGCCGCTCTTCAGCCCCGCGTTGACCGTGCCTTCCGGACGGTTGCGCACCAGCCCCTTGATCTGCACGCAGAACTCGTTGCGCACGCCTTCGGCGGTCGCGAACATTTCCGCGCGATCCGGGTCGCAGACCACCTGCACGAGGCCTTCACGATCGCGCAGGTCGATGAAGATCACACCGCCGTGATCGCGGCGGCGCTGCACCCAGCCGCACAGCGACACGGTTTGGCCCAGCAGGTGTTCGGTCACGAGACCGCAGTATTCAGTACGCATCGACATGATGTTTGCTTTCGTTCGGTTTGATCAACGGGCGCCGCAGCGCGCGGCCCGGGCGATGATACGTTGGTTACAGCGGCGGCTCGACGGGACGGCGGGCGGGCGCAGGAACCGGCGCCGGGGGCGCCACGACGCCCATCGAGACGATGTACTTGAGCGCGGCATCGACCGACATGTCGAGTTCGATGACTTCGCTCTTCGGCAGCATCAGGAAGAAGCCCGACGTCGGGTTCGGCGTCGTGGGCACGTACACGCTCACGAATTCTTCCGTCAGATGGTTGACCACGTCGCCGCCCGGCGTGCCGGTCAGGAACGCGATCGTATACGAGCCGCGGCGCGGGTATTCGATCAACAGCGCCTTGCGGAACGCGTTGCCGCTGCTCGACAGCAGCGTGTCCGACACCTGCTTGACGCTCGTGTAGATCGGGCCGACCACCGGGATGTGGCGCACCACCGCGTTCCACCACGTGACGAGCTTCTGGCCGATGAAGTTGCGCGTGGCCAGCCCGACGACGAAGATGAACGCGAGCGTCAGCACCGCGCCGATGCCCGGCAGGTGAAAGCCGAGCAGCCGCTCCGGCTGCCACGACTCGGGCAGCAGCAGCAGCGTCTGGTCCATCGTGCCGATGATGAGGCCGAGCACCCACAGCGTGATCGCAAGCGGGACGAGGACCAGCAGGCCGGTCAGAAACACCGATTTCAGGGTCGTCTTTTTCATCATCTGCCGTCAATGAACCGCGCCTCGAGCGCGGTGTGAGCGCGGCCCGGCCGGGCCGCGACTGTCAAGTGCCGGCGGCGGGCGTCGCGGCCGGGGCCGGCGCGGCGCTCGTCGTCGTGCTTTCGGTGCTCGCGGCAGCCGGCGCGGCCGCAGCCGGGGCTGCACCGCCCGCGGCGCTGCCCGCTTCGCCGGACGTCGACGCCGGCGCGCTGGTGCCGCCCGAGCCACCGCGGAAATCGGTGACGTACCAGCCGGAACCCTTCAGCTGGAAGCCGGCGGCGGTGACCTGCTTGCGAAAAGCATCCTTCCCGCATTCGGGGCATTGCGACAGCGGCGCATCGCTCATCTTCTGGAGCACGTCTTTCGCGAAACCGCACGCTTCGCATCGATAGGCGTAGATCGGCATGATATTTTTCCCGCAGAAACTGGAAACGGCTTGCAAAACCTTGAATTATAGCCGAAACCCCGGCGCGCTCCGGCAACGGCAGCGACGCGCGGCGTTCAGCGACGGCGCCACGTGAGCCAGCGCTCGTGCCCATCGAACACGGGCAGCGAATCGGTCACCGGCAGCTCCTCGATCAGTTCGAACGAGGGCGCCAGCAAGGCGTCGAGCTCGGCGCGCTCGATGCCGAACGGCGGCCCCTTCGGCTTCTTCATCACGAAGAAATAGCCGGCCAGCAATCCGCCGGCCGGCAGCAGTTCGGCCATCCGCGCCGCGTAGCCGGCGCGCAGGCTCGGCGGCAGCGCGCACAGGAACGCGCGCTCGTACACCCACTGCACGACGAACGGCGGCTGGTACGCGAAAAAATCCGCCTGCTCGACGACGTCCGCATGCGCACCGAGCGTCGCCTTCGCGGCGGCGACCGCCTGCTCGGCGAAATCGATCGCGCGCACCGGCCAGCCGGCCTGCGCGAGCCAGCCGGCCTCCTGCGCGCTGCCGCAGCCGGGAATCAGCACCGTACACGGCGCGCGGCGCTGCGCGAACGCGCGGAACCCGTCGGGCACGCCGCCGAATTCCCACGGCGTCACGCCGCGCGCGAAGCGCTCGTCCCAGAACGAAGCATTGGCCGGATCGCGCGTCGCGAAGTCGGCGGCGCTCGGCGGCGGCGGTTGGGTCGGGTTGGACATCGCTCGGCTCCTGTCGGTCATGCGCCGTACGTGAGCGCGAGCAGCACGCGCGCGACGAGCGCGCCAACGCCGACGGCCAGACCGAAGATCAGCAGCGCCTGCAGCAGCCGGTTGGTGCGCTTCTGCTCGAGGAGGATCTGACGCATCAGATCGTCGCTCGCCGCGCGCGTGCCATCTTGTCGTTCGGCCAGCGCGTGGTGGATCAGGCGCGGCAGCTGCGGCAGCGTCTTGCTCCATTGCGGCGCCTCGACCTTGAAGCGCTCGTACCAGCCGCGCAGACCGATCTGCTCGGTCATCCAGCGCTCGAGATACGGCTTCGCGGTCTTCCACAGGTCGAGCTCGGGGTCGAGCGAACGGCCGAGCCCCTCGACGTTGAGCATCGTCTTCTGCAGCAGCACCAGCTGCGGCTGGATCTCGACGTTGAACCGGCGCGACGTGGAGAACAGGCGCATCAGCACCTGGCCGAGCGAGATGTCCTTCAGCGCGCGGTCGAAGTACGGCTCGCACACCGCGCGGATCGCGCTTTCGAGCTCCTCGACGCGCGTCTCGGGCGGCACCCAGCCCGATTCGAGGTGCAGCGTCGCGACGCGATGGTAATCGCGCTTGAAGAATGCGAGGAAGTTCTGCGCGAGGTAGTTCTTGTCGAAATCGGACAGCGCGCCGACGATCCCGAAATCGAGCGCGACGTAGCGGCCGAACGTGTTCGGATCGAGGCTCACCTGGATGTTGCCCGGATGCATGTCGGCGTGGAAGAAACCGTCGCGGAACACCTGCGTGAAGAAGATCTCGACGCCTTCGCGCGCGAGCTTCTTGATGTCGACGCCCGCGCTGCGCAGCGTTTCGACCTGGCTGATCGGCACGCCGGTCATGCGCTCCATCACGAGCACCTGCGACGTCGAGAAATCCCAGAACATCTCGGGCACCAGCAGCAGGTCGAGCCCGGCGAAGTTGCGGCGCAGCTGGCTGCCGTTCGCGGCCTCGCGCATCAGGTCCAGCTCGTCATGCAGGTACTTGTCGAACTCGGCGACGACCTCGCGCGGCTTCAGGCGCCGCCCGTCGGCCCACATGCGCTCGGCCCACGTCGCGATGTCGCGCATCAGCGCCAGATCGGAATCGATCACCGGCAGCATGTTCGGACGCAGCACCTTGATCGCGACCGCCTTGCCCGCATGCACGCCCTGCTTGAGCTTCGCGAAATGCACCTGCGCGATCGACGCGCTCGCGACCGGCTCGCGCTCGAATTCGTCGAACAGCTCGTCGACCGGCGCGCCGAGCGACTTTTCGATGATCGCGATCGCGACCGCCGAGTCGAACGGCGGCACCTGGTCCTGCAGCTTCGCGAGCTCGTTCGCGAAATCGACCGACAGCAGATCGCGGCGCGTCGACAGCACCTGGCCGAACTTCACGAAGATGGGGCCGAGGCTCTCGAGCGCGTGACGCAGCCGCACCGCGGGCGGCGACGAATAGCGGCGGCCGATCGTCGTGATTCGCAGCAGCAGCTTCACGCGCCGGTCGTCGATCCGGGACAGCATCACCTCGTCGAGGCCGAAACGGATGACGGTATAGACAATCTTGATGAAACGTAAAATGCGCATGCGCTGCGGCCCTCAGTGCGCGCCGCGCAGGCTGGAACCCGCACGCGCGCCGATTTTTTGTTCGAGTCGCTCGATCCGTTTCTCGACGCGCGCGAGCGCATCGCGCGCCCGCGCCAGTTCGGCGTCGAAGCCGCCGAGCGCGGTGCGCCGGACGACTTGCGGGTTCTCGTCGAGCCAGTACTCGGCGACGGAATCGAGCACGTTGCGGCCGGTGCGGCGCGCGCGTGCGCCGGCGTCGCGCACGACCGTCGCGATCCGGTGCGCCGCCGCGTCGCCGACCAGCTTCGCGAGATCTTCCTCAGGCTCCCAGCGCAGGTGCTCGGCGAGCTTCGCGATCTGCGTCGCGAACTCCGCGTCGCCCTCGATCTTCACGTGCTTCATCACGGCGGCCTGGCCGCCCTGCAGGAACGCGGCGAGCGTATCGCCAGCGAGTGCGATCGACACGTCGACGCGCTGCGCATCGTGCGCGTCGACCGCGGACAGATAACCGTCGGGCTGCACCAGCAGCGTCAGCGTGACGGGCGGCACGACGAGCCGGGCGGTCTTGCCCGCGTATGGGATCAGGCGGTCACGCGCCCACGATTCGCGCGCGAGCAGGTGATTGACGGCAGCAGCAAAAGGCTTGGCGGCAAAGGTCATCGGGCTGGGAAAGAAAAAACCCGCGCAGGCCGGGCGCCCACGCGGGTTTCTATTGTAACGTCGGATCGTCGGCAGACTGCGCTCGACCGCACGCGCCGGCGGCAAGCGGCCGCACTGCGGCGACCGTCGCCAGCAGCCGGCAAGCCGGCCGCCGGCTGCGTTCAGTGCGTGTTCAGCTGCTGGATGCCCGCGAGCAGCCAGCCCTGACCGCCCGACTTCGACAGGTTCCACACCTCTTCGAACGGCGCCGCCGACGCGTTCGCCGATTCGCGGATCAACCCATGGAAGCGCACGCTCGCCGCCTGCTCGATGCCGCGATCCTCGATCGCGACCAGTTCCGCGTCGAGCTGCACGACGTCGGTCTGGTTCGCTTCGTTGCCGCGCGAATCGAGGTCGATCTTGATCTCGGCGAACATTTCGGGCGTCGTGAACTCGCGGATGTCGGCCATGTTGCCCTGGTCCCATGCCGCCTGCAGGCGCACGAAGTAGACCTTCGCGCTGCGCAGGAACGCTTCGGTGTCGAAGCCGGCCGGCACCTGCAGCGGCGCCGCGCCGAGCGCGCCTGCCGCGCCCGCGGCCGCCGCACCGCCGCCGAACACACTTTGCGCCTCGTTGGCATAGCTGCTGCCGCTGCCCGCGTAGTTGCCGCCGCTGCCCTGCTGGAACGACGAACCCTGGGCATAACCGCCCGCCGACGACGCCGAGCCGCCAGCCGAATACGCCGGCTCGTGCGGGCGGCGCCGGTTCATGAACTTGCGGATCAGCCAGATGCCGACCATCGCGAGCAGCGCGATCACGATGACGTTCGCCATCATGCTCGCGAACGCGCCGCCGAGACCGAAGTGCGACAGCAGCGCCGCGATGCCGAGGCCGGCCGCGAGACCGGCGATCGGCCCGAGCCAGCGCGAGCGGTTCGGCTGCGCGGCCGGCGCCGGAGCGGCCGGGTTGGTGCGCTGCGCCGGCGCGGCCTGCTGCATCGGCTGCTGGGCGGGCGGCGTGGCCTGACGCTGCGTGACGGTGGAGCTCTGGCGGCCGATGCTGCGCCCGCCGCCCATGCGCCGCGCCTCGGCGTCGAGCGATGCGAACGTGCCGGCCGTGAGCAGGCCGACCATCAGCAGCGTGCCGACCCGTCGAGCCCACGGCTTCGACGGCTTGCTACGGTTGAACAACGAACGCGACTCGGACATCAGCTTCTCCAGATGTAAGACGAATGTAGGGATAGAACCCTTTAGTACTTGGATCCTACGTGTAAAGCTACCACGCCACCTGACAAATTGTAATATTTGACGGCGTCGAGACCCGCTTGTTCCATCATCGTCTTGAGGGTGTCCTGATCGGGATGCATCCGGATAGATTCAGCAAGATACCGATAACTGTCGGCATCTTTCGCGAACCTGTCGCCAAGCCACGGTAATACTTTGAAAGAATAAAGATCGTAGGCCTTTTTCAGCGGCTCCCACACTTTCGAGAATTCCAGCACCATCACGCGGCCGCCGGGCTTCGCGACGCGGCGCATCTCGGCGAGGGCGGCGTCCTTGTGCGTCATGTTGCGCAGCCCGAACGCGACGGTGACGACGTCGAAGTAGTTGTTCGGGAACGGCAGCTTTTCCGCATCGCACAGCAGCGACGGCGTCACGACGCCCTTGTCGAGCAGCCGGTCGCGGCCCACGCGCAGCATCGATTCGTTGATGTCGGTGTGCCAGACTTCGCCCGTCGGGCCGGCCGCCTTCGCGAATGCGCGGGTCAGGTCGCCGGTGCCGGCCGCGATGTCGAGCACCTTGAAGCCGGGGCGGACGTTCGCCTGCGCGATCGTGAACGCCTTCCACGCGCGGTGCATGCCGGCCGACATCAGGTCGTTCATCAGATCGTAGTTGCTCGCGACCGAATGGAACACGCCCGCCACTTTCTTCGCTTTTTCGGTTTCCTCGACGCTTTCGAAGCCGAAGTGGGTTTTGCTCATCGCGTTGATCCTCAGTAAATGGCAAGACGGCGCCGAGCGGGCGCCGTCGATTTCAGTGGCAGTGGCCGTGCGGCGCGGGGGCCGCCTGCATCGGCGCATCGCGCTCGACGCCCGCCGCCTTCAGTTTGTCGAAATAGTCGCGCCACAGCGCATCCTGCTGCGTCGCCAGTTCATACAGCAGATCCCACGAGTAGATGCCGGTCGAATGGCCGTCGGAGAAGGTCGGCTGCAGCGCGTAGTTGCCCACGCCCTCGAGCGCGGTGATGGTCACCTCGCGCTTGCCGGTCTGCAGCGTCTCCTGGCCGGGCCCGTGGCCGCGCACCTCGGCCGACGGCGAATAGACGCGCATCAGCTCGAACGGAATCCGGTAGCTCTCGCCGTTCGGGTACTGCAATTCGAGCACGCGCGACACCGCGTGCACGACGACGCCGGACGGAATCGGCGTCGTGGAAGTCAAACCGCTCATGCCTGCCTCGAATCGGGGGTTCGTTGAATTTCTTCGCGCACCGCATTGTGCAGCAGCGACGCCTGGGCCGCGCGCGCGCGCAGCAACGCCTCGGACACGCTGCGCTGGCGCGGCGCCCACACCGGCTGCGGAAAGTGCGCGTCGTTCGAGAAGCGCGGGATCACGTGCCAGTGCACGTGCGGCACCATGTTGCCGAGGCTCGCGAGGTTCACCTTGTTCGGCTGCATCACGCGGCGCACCGCGCGCTCCACTGCATACACGATGCGCATCAGATGTGCCCGCTCGGGCTCGCCGAGATCGGAGAACTCGGCCACGTGCGCGCGCCAGATCACGCGGCAGAAGCCCGGGTAGTCGTGCTCGGCCGTCGCGAGGACGACCCGCAGCACGTCGTCCTGCCACAGCACCTCGCCACCGTCTTCACGGCAAAACACGCATTCCATCGTCGCTCCCTGTGCACGGGGGCCGGCTCGTCAACGCCGGCGCCCGCTCTCGTTGCATGCCCGCATTAGACCAGTACGCGCTCGATCCCGCCATTGTTCGCACGTGCGACATAATCGGCCATCCAGTTCTCGCCGAGCACCTGGCGCGCGATTTCGACGACGATGTAGTCGGCCTCGAGGTTCGCGTCCTCGTTGTAGCGCGAGAGGCCCTGCAGGCACGACGGGCAGCTCGTCAGGATCTTCACGTCCGGGCCGCTCGCGGCCGCCGGCGCCGGCGCGCCGTCGGCCATGACGGGAATGCCGCGCAGCTTCGCCGCGCCCTTGCGGATCTCCTCTTCCTTGCGGAAGCGCACCTGCGTCGACACGTCCGGACGCGTGACGGCCAGCGTGCCCGACTCGCCGCAGCAGCGGTCGTTCTTCTCGATCCGGTAGCCGTCCTTCTCCGCGCCCATCAGCTCGTTGACGAGCTTGACCGGGTCCATCGTCTTGATCGGCGTGTGGCACGGGTCGTGATACATGTAGCGCGTGCCCGTCACGCCGTCGAGCTTCATCCCCTTCTCGAGCAGGAACTCGTGGATGTCGATGATCCGGCAGCCGGGGAAGATCTTGTCGAATTCATAGCCGGCGAGCTGGTCGTAGCAGGTGCCGCACGACACGACCACCGTCTTGATGTCGAGGTAGTTCAGCGTGTTCGCGACGCGGTGGAACAGCACGCGATTGTCGGTGACGATCTTCTCGGCCTTGTCGTACTGGCCCGAGCCGCGCTGCGGATAGCCGCAGCACAGGTAGCCCGGCGGCAGGACCGTCTGCACGCCCGCTTCCCACAGCATCGCCTGCGTCGCGAGGCCGACCTGCGAGAACAGGCGCTCGGAGCCGCAGCCGGGGAAGTAGAACACCGCTTCCGAATCGACGGTCGTCGACTTCGGGTTGCGGATGATCGGCACGATCTTGTTGTCCTCGATGTCGAGCAGCGCACGCGCCGTCTTCTTCGGCAGGTTGCCCGGCATCTTCTTGTTGACGAAGTGGATCACCTGCTCGACCACCGGCGGCCGGCCGGTCGTCGCCGGCGGATGCTGCGTCTGCTTCGTGACGACCTTCTTCAGCATGTCGTTGGCGAAGCGCTGCACCTTGTAGCCGACGCCCATCATCACGGTGCGCGCCGCGTTGATCGTCTGCGGATTGGTGGCGTTCAGGAAGAACATCCCCGCCGCATTGCCGGCGTTGAACTTCTTCTTGCCCATCTTGCGCAACAGGTTGCGCATGTTCATCGTGACGTCGCCGAAGTCGATCTTCACCGGGCACGGCGTCGCGCACTTGTGGCACACCGTGCAGTGGTCGGCCACGTCGTTGAACTCGTCCCAGTGCTTGATCGATACGCCGCGGCGCGTCTGCTCCTCGTACAGGAACGCCTCGACCAGCAGCGACGTCGCGAGGATCTTGTTGCGCGGGCTGTACAGCAGGTTGGCGCGCGGCACGTGGGTCGCGCACACCGGCTTGCACTTGCCGCAGCGCAGGCAGTCCTTCACCGAATCGGCGATCGCGCCGATGTCGGACTGCTGCATGATCAGCGACTCGTAGCCCATCAGCCCGAAGCTCGGCGTATAAGCGTTGCGCAGATCCGCGCCGTCGAGCAGCTTGCCCTTGTTGAAGCGGCCGTTCGGGTCGACGCGCTGCTTGTACGCGCGGAATTCGGCGATCTCGTCGTCGGTCAGGAACTCGAGCTTCGTGATGCCGATCCCGTGTTCGCCGGAGATCACGCCGTCGAGCGAGCGCGCGAGCGTCATGATGCGCGCGACGGCCGCATGCGCGTCCTGCAGCATCTCGTAGTTGTCGGAGTTGACCGGGATGTTGGTGTGGACGTTGCCGTCGCCCGCGTGCATGTGCAGCGCGACGAACACGCGGCCGCGCAGCACGCGCTTGTGGATCGCCTGCGCTTCGTCGAGGATCGGCTTGAACGCGCCGCCGTTGAAGATCGCGCGCAGCTCCGCGCGGATCTCCTGCTTCCACGAGATGCGGATCGTGCGGTCCTGCGTGACGTGGAACACGCTCGCGCCCGGCTGCTCGTCGGCGCGATCGGCGAACTTCTCGGCGAGCGCCTCGTAGCCGAGCTGCACCAGGTAGTGCTGCGCCTCGCGCAGCGGCTGGTCGAGCCGGTCGCGCACGAACTCCCAGCGCGCACGCACGCGCTTGAGCAGCTCCAGCGCCTGCTGCACGCGGTCTTCCAGCAGTTCGGCGCTGGGGATCTCGTTCGCGTCGTCGGTCTTGCCGAGCGGCAGGTTGCCACCGCGGAAGAACGCCTCGAGCGCGTCGACCAGCTGCAGCTTGTTCTTCAGCGACAGCTCGATGTTGATCCGCTCGATGCCGTCGGTGTATTCGCCCATCCGGTTCAGCGGAATGACGACGTCCTCGTTGATCTTGAACGCGTTGGTGTGCTTCGCGATCGCGGCCGTGCGGCTGCGGTCGAGCCAGAAGCGCTTGCGCGCCTCGGCGCTGACCGCGACGAAGCCTTCGCCGCTCTTGCCGTTGGCCATCCGGATCACTTCGGAGGTCGCCTGCGCGACCGCATCGGCGTCGTCGCCGACGATGTCGCCGATCAGCACCATCTTCGGGAACGCGTTGCGCTTGCTCTTGGTCGCGTAGCCGACCGCGCGCAGATAGCGCTCGTCGAGGTGCTCGAGGCCCGCGAGGATCGCGCCGCCCTGCTTCGCCGTCTCGAACAGGTAGTCCTTGATCTCGACGATGCTCGGGATCGCCTCGCGCGCCTGGCCGAAGAATTCGAGGCAGACGGTACGCGTGTGCGCGGGCATCTTGTGCAGCACCCAGCGCGCGGACGTAATCAGCCCGTCGCAGCCTTCCTTCTGCACGCCCGGCAGGCCGGCGAGGAACTTGTCGGTCACGTCCTTGCCGAGCCCTTCCTTGCGGAAGCGCCGGCCCTCGATCTCGAGCATTTCGGTGCGCAGCAGCTTCTCGCCCGGCGCGTACGCGCCGTCGAACCACTTCAGCTCGAAGCGCGCGACCGCGATGTCGTGGATCTTGCCCTGGTTGTGCTCGTGGCGCGTGACTTCGAGCCAGTTGCCGTCCGGGTCGACCATCCGCCACCAGGCGAGGTTGTCGAGCGCGGTGCCCCACAGCACCGCCTTCTTGCCGCCCGCGTTCATCGCGACGTTGCCGCCGATGCACGATGCGTCGAGCGACGTGGGGTCGACCGCGAACACGTAGCCCGCCGCTTCGGCCGCCTCGGTCACGCGGCGCGTGACGACGCCCGCGCCGGAGAAGATCGTCGGCACCTTGTGCGCGACGCCCGGCAGCTCGGTCAGCTCGACCGCGCCGAGCTGCTCGAGCTTCTCGGTGTTGATCACCGCGGAGAACGGCGTGAGCGGCACCGCGCCGCCCGTGTAGCCGGTGCCGCCGCCGCGCGGGATCACGGTCAGGCCGAGCTCGAAGCAGGCCTTGATGAGCGCCGCGATCTCGGCTTCTGTGTCGGGCGTCAATACGACGAACGGGTACTCGACGCGCCAGTCGGTCGCATCGGTCACGTGCGACACGCGCGACAGCCCGTCGAAGCGGATGTTGTCCTTCTGCGTGCAGCGGCCGAGCGCCTTGGTCGCGCGGCGGCGCAGGTCGGCCATCTTGTCGAATTCGTCGGCAAACTCGTCGACCGCGCGCTGCGCGGCGGCCTCGAGCATCTCGACGCGGCCGGCGCGCTCGCGGCCAGCGTCGTCACGATGCTCGGTGAGGTCGGCCCGGCGGCGCTTGCCGATCTCGGTCAGCCGGTGGTTCAGCGCCTCGATCAGCAAGGCGCGGCGCTTCGGGTTGTCGAGCAGGTCGTCCTGCAGGTACGGGTTGCGGCGCACGACCCAGATGTCGCCGAGCACTTCGTACAGCATCCGTGCCGAGCGGCCCGTGCGGCGTTCGGCGCGCAGCTCGTCGAGCACCGACCACGCGTCCTCGCCGAGCAGGCGGATCACGATCTCGCGGTCGGAGAACGACGTGTAGTTGTAGGGAATCTCGCGCAGACGGGGCGCGGGGTCGGCGGCGACGGCGGTGGCCGCGCCATGCGGATCGAAAACTTGTGGTGCGTTCATGTTCGGACGACTCGGAGGGCCGATACACCGTGCACGGGCGTCGGCAAGCGCGTGGGCGCAATCTTGGGGAAATCTGTTCTGGTGCCAGGCGCGCGACTATCTCGCATGGGGCCGGAGCGGGTGGAGACTCACCGATCCGGGCCGGCCGGGCCTGGCGGCACTCGGCGTCATCAGCACGATCGCGCGCGGCGCGCATGCCGCTGCGCCGCGGGGCTGGCAGCGCGCGGCGTCGGCTTCAACGGGGCGATCCGAGGGTGCCTCTGCATCTTCCGATCCTTGATTCAAAACGGAATTCTAACCCATGATCGGGCCGTCCGTGGCACGCCGGACAGGTCGTGGGGCTTTCGCCGCAAGCCGCGCCACGCCTGGCTCGACGCCGCTTCGCGCCGGCATTCGCCGGCCGGCCGGTCGGTAACCGCGCGGTTAAACCGCGGTTGAACCGCGCAGTGGACCCGGCGAGCACGGCATGGCAGGCCGCGAACGGCTTCGTGCGGGCGTCCTGCGGACGTCGTGCGCGCCGCGCGGCGAACCTGCCGCCGGCACGTCGCTTGCGTGCAGGCGGACCCTTGGCGCTATCATTGATCCTTTACCCTCTGCTTTTCGCACTGCCCGCGAGCGCCCATGGCATCCCACGACTACCTGAAGAAAATCCTCACCGCGCGCGTCTACGACGTCGCACGCGAGACGGAACTCGAACCGGCCCGCAACCTGTCGACACGGCTGCGCAACCCCATTTACCTGAAGCGCGAGGACAACCAGCCGGTGTTCTCGTTCAAGCTGCGTGGCGCGTACAACAAGATGGCGCACATTCCGGCCGACGCGCTCACGCGCGGCGTGATCACCGCGTCCGCCGGCAACCATGCGCAGGGCGTCGCGTTCTCGGCGGCGCGCATGGGCGTGAAGGCGGTGATCGTCGTGCCGGTCACGACGCCGCAGGTGAAGGTCGACGCAGTGCGCGCGCACGGCGGCCCGAGCGTCGAGGTGATCCAGGCAGGCGAGTCGTACAGCGATGCGTACGCGCATGCGCTCAAGGTGCAGCAGGAGCGCGACCTCACGTTCGTGCACCCGTTCGACGATCCGTACGTGATCGCCGGCCAGGGCACGATCGCGATGGAAGTCCTGCGGCAGCATCAGGGGCCGATCCACGCGATCTTCGTGCCGATCGGCGGCGGCGGGCTCGCGTCGGGCGTCGCCGCGTACGTGAAGGCCGTGCGCCCCGAGATCAAGGTGATCGGCGTGCAGGCGGAGGATTCGTGCGCGATGGCGCAGTCGCTGCAGAAGGGCGAACGCGTCGAGCTCAGCGAAGTCGGGCTGTTCGCCGACGGCACCGCGGTGAAGCTGGTCGGCGAGGAGACCTTCCGGCTGTGCAGCGAATTCCTCGACGGCGTCGTCACCGTCGACACCGACGCGCTGTGCGCGGCGATCAAGGACGTGTTCCAGGACACGCGCAGCGTGCTCGAGCCGTCCGGCGCGCTGGCGGTCGCCGGCGCCAAGCGTTACGTGGAACGCGAAGGGATCGAGAATCAGACGCTCGTCGCGGTCACCTCCGGCGCGAACATGAACTTCGACCGGATGCGCTTCGTGGCCGAACGCGCGGAAGTGGGCGAGGCGCGCGAAGCCGTGTTCGCGGTCACGATCCCCGAGGAGCGCGGCAGCTTCAAGCGGTTCTGCTCGCTGGTGGGCGACCGCAGCGTGACCGAGTTCAACTACCGGATCGCCGACGAAAAATCGGCGCACATCTTCGTCGGCGTGCAGATCCGCCGGCGCGGCGAGTCGGCCGAGATCGCCGCGAACTTCGACGCGCACGGCTTCAAGACGGTCGACCTGACGCACGACGAGCTGTCGAAGGAGCATATCCGCTACATGGTCGGCGGCCGCTCGCCGCTGGCGCTCGACGAGCGTCTGTTCCGCTTCGAGTTTCCGGAGCGGCCGGGCGCGCTGATGAAGTTCCTGTCGTCGATGGCGCCGGACTGGAACATCAGCCTGTTCCACTACCGCAACCAGGGCGCCGACTACAGCTCGATCCTGGTCGGGCTGCAGGTGCCGCAGGCCGATCGCGCCGAGTTCGAACGCTTCCTGGCCGCGCTCGGCTATCCGTATGTCGAAGAGAGCGCCAATCCGGCCTACCGCCTGTTCCTGTCGTAAAGGTTGCGTGCCATGAACCCCGAACATTCCCCGCTCGGCAAGGCCACCGTCTACGCGGCGCAGTACGACGCGTCGCTGCTGTTTCCGATCCCGCGCGCGGGCGCGCGCGAGCAGCTCGGCATCGCGGCCGCGCCGCCGTTCTTCGGCACCGACATCTGGAACGCGTACGAGCTGTCGTGGCTGAACGCGCGCGGCAAGCCCCAGCTCGCGGTCGCGACCTTCTACGTGCCGGCAGAATCGCCGAACATCGTCGAATCGAAGTCGTTCAAGCTGTATCTCGGCTCGTTCGCGCAATCGAAGTTCGATTCCGTCGATGCCGTGCGCGACGTGCTCAAGCGCGACGTGTCGGCCGCGTGCGGCGCGAGCGTGTCGGTGCAGCTGGTGTCGCCGCACGACTTCGGCAAGCTGCAGATGGAGGAGCTCGACGGGCTGTCGCTCGACCGCCTCGACCTCGACACCGACGTGTACGAGCCCGATCCGTCGCTGCTGTCGGCCGCCGCCGACGAAGCGCCGGTCGAGGAGACGCTGGTGTCCGACCTGCTGCGCTCGAACTGCCCGGTCACCGGCCAGCCCGACTGGGGCAGCGTGCAGATCCACTACGTCGGCCCGCAGATCGATCACGCGGGGCTGTTGCGCTACATCATCTCGTTTCGCAACCACACGGGCTTTCACGAGCAGTGCGTCGAGCGCATCTTCCTCGACATCCTGCAGGCGTGCAAACCGCTGAAGCTCGCGGTGTATGCGCGCTATACGCGCCGCGGCGGGCTCGACATCAACCCGTTCCGCACCAACTACAACCAGTCGATGCCGGACAACGCGCGCACAGCGCGGCAGTGACGCGCACCGGCCGCTGCGCGCGGCCCTGAACGCAACAGCCCCGCCGGTTTGCACCGGCGGGGCTGTTTGACTTGCGACCAGCAGCGCGGCCGCGTTACTTCGCCGGCGACTTGTACGCGATGCAGTCCACTTCGACCTTGCAGTCGATCACCATGCTCGACTGCACGCACGCGCGGGCCGGCGGGTTGGCGCCGAAGTACGACACGAACACCTTGTTGAACGACGCGAAATCGCGCGCATCGTCGAGCCACACGCCGCAGCGCACGACGTCCTCGACGCCGTAGCCGGCTTCCTTCAGGATCGCGATCAGGTTCTCGATCGCCTGCTTCGACTGCGTGACGATCCCGCCTTCGACGACCTCGCCGTTCACCATCGGCGTCTGCCCCGACACGTAGAGCCAGCCGTCGGCCTCGACCGCCCGCGCGAACGGCATCACCTGGCCGCCCGTCCCCTTCGCTTCGCCCACGCCATATCGCTTCATCGTTTCACTCCGTTTCAGTTCCGGTTCAGTTCCATTTCATTGCGAAGGCGCGCGCCGCTCGCGGCACACGCCGAATCTCGACCTGCCTGCCGCGCTCAGAAGGCCGCATCGGCGGCGGCCGCAGAACGCTCGCCACGCGCCACGAAGCCGCCCGCGCGCGCGCCGGTCGGCTGCCCGTTCTCGTAGGTCAGCACGCCGTTCACCCACACCGCGTCGATGCCGTGCGCCGGCTGCTGCGGCTGCTCGAAGGTCGCCGCATCGATCACGCGGGCCGGATCGAACAGCACCAGATCCGCGTGGTAGCCGACGTGCACCTCGCCGCGACGCGCGAGCCCGAAGCGCCGCGCGGACAGCGACGTCATCTTGCGGATCGCCTCCTCCAGCGGCAGCAGGTTCGTGTCGCGCACATAGTGGCCGAGCACGCGCGGGAACGCACCCCACAGGCGCGGATGCGGCAGCGGATCGTTCGGCAGCCCGTCGGAGCCGACCATCGTCGCCGGGTGCGACAGGATGCGCCGCACGTCGTCCTCGGACATGTTGTGGTACACGGCGCCGGCCGGACGGATGCGCTGCGCGGCTTCCTGCTCGGTCACGCCCCAGTCGGCCGCGATCGCCTTCAGCAATTTGCCGGCGACTTCCGGATGCGGCGCCGACCACGTGATCGTGATGTCGATGTCGCCACTCACCTGCTTCAGGTCGAGCGTCGACGAGCTGCGGCTGTACGGATAGCAGTCGCAGCCGACCGGCTGAAGGCGGCGCACGCCGTCGAGCGACGCGAGCACCTCGGTGCTGCGCCCCCAGTTCGACGGCCCCGCGCACTTCAGATGCGAGATCACGACGGGCACCTGCGCGTGCCGCCCGACCCGGTACGCCTCGTCCATCGCATCGAGGATCGCGTCGAACTCGGTGCGCATGTGCGTCGTATACAGCGCGCGCGCCTTCGCGAGCGGCTCCGCGAGCGCCATCACTTCCTCGGTCGGCGCCGCGAACGCGGAGCCGTAGGCGAGGCCCGACGACAAACCGAGCGCGCCGTTCTGGAGCGCCTCGTCGAGCTGCGCGCGCATCGCGGCGATTTCGCCGTCGGTCGCCGCGCGGTCGAGCCGGTCCATCTGGTTGTTGCGCAGCGCCGTGTGCCCGACGAGCGCCGCGACGTTGACCGCCGGGCGCGCTTCGTTCACCGCCGCGACATAGGCGGCGAAGGTCGGGTAGCGGAACGCGTCGCGCTCGCCGAGCAGGTTCATCGGATCGGGCGGGTCGCCGGCGAGCGTGACCGGCGACGCGCTGATCCCGCAGTTGCCGACGATCACGGTCGTCACGCCCTGCGAGATCTTCGGCAGCATCTGCGGCGCGCGGATCACGTGCGTGTCGTCATGCGTGTGCACGTCGACGAAACCGGGCGCGAGCGCGCGGCCGTTCGCATCGACGACGCTCTCGGCGAGCCAGTTCGACAGGTTGCCGATCGCCGCGATCGCGCCGTTGCGGATCGCGACGTCGCGCGTGACGGGCGGCGCGCCCGTGCCGTCGTACAGCTGCGCGCCGACGATCAGCGTATCGGCGGCTTCGGGATGCGAATGCATGGTCAGTCTCCTACCGGTTGACGATCTCCGCCGCCGCGATGCGCGTCGAGCGCATGCTTGATGCGGCGCAGCGATTCGCGGCCCGCATCGCCGAGCCGCAGCGCGACGCCGGTCACGAGCACGTCGATCGCCATCATCATCGCGTAGCGCGACGTCGACGGCTTGTAGATGAAATCGGTTTCGAACGCGACCACCGGGATCAGGTGATCGGCGAGCTTCGCGAGCGGCGAAGCCGGCGCGGTGATCGCGATCAGCGTCGCGCCGTAGCGCTTCGCGACGCGGCAGCTGTCGAGCAGCTCCGGCACGCGCCCGCTCACCGACAGCGCGACGACCACGGCGTCGCGCGACAGCGTCGCCGACACCATCCGCTGCAGCAGGCTGTCCTGGTAGCTCGCGACCGGCCGGCCGAAGCGCACGAGGCGAAAGCGCAGCTCGTCGGCGAGCGCGGTCGAGCCGCCGCCCTGCCCGTACACGTAGATCATCTGCGCGCCGGCGAGCAGATCGGCCGCCGCGTCGAACGACGTGTTGCGCAGCAGCTGGTGGTTGTGCGCGAGCGCGACGCAGATCTCGTCGTAGACCACCGATGCCGGGCTCGTATCGTCGGCGTGCGGCTGGTCGGACGGCGCCAGAAACCGCCGGCCCACCGCCGCCGCCTGCGCGACGAGCACCTTCAGCTCGCGCACGTCGCGGCAGCCGACGGCCTTCGCGAACCGCGTGACCGTCGCGACGCTCACCTGCGCGTCGCGCGCAAGCGCGCCGATGCTGGCATGCGCGGCGCGCGCCAGATCGGCGAGGATGAACGCAGCGACCTTGCGCTCGGCGTCGCGCAGTTCGGGCGCGCATTCGGTGATGCGTGCGACGATGTCGACGGCCGGCTGCGCAAGCTGCGCGGATGACTGGGCGGCCGCGCGTGACGCGGCCCGCGAGACGGGGGAATTCATCGGTGGAAAGCGCTGGCGCGCGTCGTGTTACTAAATAACATCACCGCGTCGATGCTACTTTCGGTACCATCGGCATGTCAACTTCGATGCAATGCATAGTGATGATGGAGCGGGACGACATGAAAGTTACAAACTATCAGGAGCCGAAAATAGATCCGTTGGGCAAGGGCCTCGGCAACGTGCCGAGCGCGAGCGTGCCGCTCGACGAAGCCGGCCGCCTCGAGTGGAACCTGCTCGCGGAGGACGTCAGCCTGCCCGCGGCCGTGCTGTACGCCGACCGGATCGAACACAACCTGAACTGGATGCAGGCGTTCGTCCAGCAGTACGGCGCGCAGTTCGCGCCGCACGGCAAGACGACGATGGCGCCGCAGCTGTTCCGCCGCCAGCTCGCGGCCGGCGCGTGGGGCATCACGCTCGCGACCGCGCACCAGACGCAGGCCGCGTATCACGGCGGCGTGCGGCGCGTGCTGCTGGCGAACCAACTGGTCGGCCGCCAGAACATGACGCTCATCGCGGGGCTGCTGTCCGATCCCGAATTCGAGTTCTTCTGCCTCGTCGATTCCGTCGATGGCGTCGAGCAGCTCGGCCGCTTTTTCGGCGCGGCGAACAAGACGCTGAACGTGCTGCTCGAGCTCGGCGTGCCGGGTGGCCGCGCCGGCGTGCGCGACGCTGCGCAGCGCCAGGCGGTGCTCGATGCGATCGCCCGCCATCCGGACACGCTGAAGCTGGCCGGCATCGAACTCTACGAAGGCGTGCTGAAGGAAGAAGGCGAGATCCGCACGTTCCTGCAACACGCGGTCGCACTCACGCGCGAACTGGCCGAAGCCGGCCGCTTCGCGCGCACGCCGGCGATCCTGTCGGGGGCCGGCTCCGCGTGGTACGACGTGGTCGCGGAGGAATTCGCGAAGGCGTCCGACGCCGGTTTCGCCGAGATCGTGCTGCGTCCGGGCTGCTATCTGACGCATGACGTCGGCATCTACAGGAAGGCGCAAGCGGACGTGTTCGCGCGCAATCCGATCGCACGCAGGATGGGCGAAGGGCTGCTGCCGGCGCTGCAGCTGTGGGCGTACGTGCAGTCGGTGCCGGAACCGGACCGCGCGATCGTCGCGCTCGGCAAGCGCGACGCGGCGTTCGACGCGGGCATGCCCGAGCCGGCTCGCCATTTCCGCCCCGGCCGCGACGGCGCGCCGCGCGAGCTGGCCGCCACCGAAGGCTGGGTCGTGACGGGGATGATGGACCAGCACGCCTATCTGCAGATCCCGCCGGGCGCGGATGTGAAGGTCGGCGACATGGTCGCGTTCGACATCTCGCACCCGTGCCTCACGTTCGACAAATGGCGGCAGTTGCTCGTCGTCGATCCGCAGTACCGCGTGACGGAAGTCGTCGAAACGTTCTTCTGACACGCCGTCCGCGCGTGGCGCCGCCCGCCGCGGGCGGCCGTCACGCACGCTTCGAGCGGGCGGAGTACACTGCGCGTTCGTCCTCGGGGCCGCATCGCCGCCGCGGCGGCCGTGCGCCGCTCGCCGCGCGAACGGCCCTTCAACGCCGTTGAATGGAGAGTGCCATGGCCGCGAAGAAGATCCTGTTCCTGACCGGCGATTTCGCCGAAGACTACGAAACGATGGTGCCGTTCCAGGCACTGCAGGCCGTCGGCCATCGCGTCGACGCCGTGTGCCCCGGCAAGCGCGCCGGCGACAAGGTCAAGACCGCGATCCACGATTTCGAAGGCGACCAGACCTACACCGAAAAGCCCGGCCACTATTTCACGCTGAACGCGAGCTTCGACGACGTCGACGCGTCGAGCTACGACGCGCTCGCGATCGCCGGCGGCCGCGCGCCCGAATATCTGCGTCTCGATGCGAAGGTGATCGCGCTGGTGCGCGCGTTCGCGCAGGCCGGCAAGCCGATCGCCGCGATCTGCCATGCGGCGCAGCTGCTGGCGGCCGCCGACGTGATCCGCGGCAAGCGCATCTCGGCCTACCCGGCCTGCGCGCCCGAAGTGAAGCTCGCCGGCGGCGAATATGCGGACATTCCGGTCGATGCGGCCGTGACCGACGCGCCGTTCGTCACCGCGCCCGCGTGGCCCGCGCATCCGGCATGGCTCGCGCAGTTCCTCGCATTGCTCGGCACGCGCATCGAGCTGTGAGCGAAGTCGTCGTGCCCGTAGAACGGAAATGAAGTGATGTGACGAGCGCCGGCCGGCGCCGGGCGGTGGGCTCTCGGGCCCGCCGCGCCGCGCCGGTCGCCGCCCTTCAGTGCGGAGACGGCGTCGAGCCGACCTCCGCGATCCGCGACTCCAGCATCGCCAGCGCGCCCGACAGCGCGGTCAGCACGTCGTCCGGCAACTGCGCGACGGTGCGGTCGAGGAACGCCTTGCGGCGCGGCAGGCACGCGTCGAACGCCGCCCGCCCGGCGGCGGTCAGCGTGACGTTGGTCACCCGGTTGTCGCGGGCATCGGACGCGCGCTCGATCCAGCCGAGCGCATCGAGCGATTTCAGCTGGCGCGTGAGCGCGCCCGGATCGATGCGCAGCACCTCGACGAGCTTCTTCTGCGACGCCTGGCCGTCCAGCGTGTGCAGCGCCACCATGATGCGCCAGCGCGGCATCGGCTGCCCGACGTGCGTTTCGAACGCGCTCATGAACGCGCGATACGTGCGTCCGAATTGCTGCAAGATCGCGATGCGGTCCGGTTCTTCCATGCGCTGATGCCTACTCGTTCATTCGGTGAATCGTTTCAATCGGCCGCGACATGCGGTTCGACCTTGCGTCGCAGCGCGATCGGCGGCACGCGGCGGCATTGCCACACCGACACCACGGCGACGACGGCCGCCATCGCGACGCCCAGGTGAATCGCGCCGACGAGCGATTCGCGGGCCGCTTCCAGCAGCAGCGCACCATTATGCCCGGCCGCCGTCAGCTCCGCGACCAGACGGCCTTGCGCCGCACGGTCGATCAGGATCTGCGGATCGGCGAGTTGCGCATGCCACTGCAGCGCGCGGTCGCCGGCCAGCGCATCGTGCACGCCGCTCGAATACATCTGGTTGACGAGCGTGCCGGTCAGCGCGGTGCCGATCATCCCGCCGACCATGCGCAGCGATTGCAGGAGCGCGGTCGCGATGCCGAGGTGCTCGCGACCGGCGGTCTGCTGCGCGAACACGGTGAGGTTCGGCAGCACGAAGCCGAGCCCGATCCCGCCGGCGACCATCAAGACCATGAGCATCCAGCCAGGCGTCGTGTGGGTCGACACGACGACACCCGCGCAGGTGAACGCGAACAGCCCGAAGCCGACGTGCAGCATCGCGTTCGGATGGCGGATGCGCGTGACGACGCGCCCGTTCATGATGCTGCCGATCGTGATGAACACGACGAGCGGCGTGATGACGAGCCCCGCCGCCTTCGGCGACATCCCGAAGCCGCCCTGGAACAGCAGCGGCGCATAGAACAGCAGCGAGAACATCGAGAAGCCGGCGAGCATCGCGAGCACGAACAGCGCCGACAGCGCGCGGTTGCCGAACATGTCAAACGGCAGGATCGGCTGCGCGCAGCGCTTCTCCCAGTGCCACAACGCCACGCCCGCGCCGAGCGCGACCACCAGCAGCAGCGACGCCCAGCTCATCAAGCCGTATTTCGGCAGCCATTCGACGAACAGCTGCAGCGCGCCGAGCGACAGCGCGATCAGCAAGGCGCCGGGCCAGTCGAGCCGCATGCTGCGGTCGTGCTCGACGTGCCGCAGGTGCGGCAGGTAGCGCCACACGAAGAACAGCGACAGGATGCCGATCGGCAGGTTCACGTAGAACACCGAACGCCAGCCGAACGACTGGGTCAGGAACCCGCCGAGCGACGGCCCGATCGCGTTCGCGATGCCGAACGCCGAACTCATCAGCACCTGCCAGCGCAGCCGCACGACCGAATCGGGGAACAGGTCGGGGATGCACGCGAACGCGGTGCCGACCAGCATGCCGCCGCCGATCCCTTGCAGGCCGCGCGCCAGCACGAGGTACAGCATGTCGTTGGCCATCCCGCACAACACCGACGCGCCGGTGAACACGACGATCGACACGATCACGAACGGCTTGCGGCCGTAATAGTCGCCGAGGCGGCCGAAGATCGGCACGGTGATCACGGAGCTGAGCAGGTACGACGTCGCGACCCATGCGTACAGGTCGAAGCCGCGCAACTCGGCGACGATGGTCGGCAACGCGGTGCCGACGACCGTCTGGTCGAACGCGACGAGCATGGTGACGAACGAGATCCCGATCATCGCGAGCAGCGACTCGCGAAACGGCAGAAGTTGCCCGCTGGAATGGTGGGCGGCAGTATGGACCGGCATTTTTTGTTGATGCAATCTTTGACGTGTCAAACAATCGCGAAAGTGTAGCACGTCGGAGTAATCTACGCGGGCATGGGATGGGCGGCGTGCCGCCAGGGAGAACGATGGAACCGATTTCGATCACGCCTGCGGCGACGCTGTCGCCGCAGGACCAGGACGCGCTGCGGCGCGCGAAGCAGGTGCTGGAAAGCCCGTCGCTGACGTTGAAGCTGACCAGCGTGCTCGGTGCGCCGGTCGAGAAGATGATCGGGCGGCTGCCGGCGTTCGCGACCGGCAAGATCAACGATGCGACGCAGCTCGCGCTGCGCAAGTGCCTGAACATCGCGCTGCGCACGCTCGGCAAGCCGCCGGCGCCCGATGCCGAGCCCGACAAGCCGAGCAACCTGCTGCACAAGCTCGCGGTCGCGACGACCGGCGCGGCCGGCGGCGCGTTCGGCTTCCTCGCGCTGCCGGTCGAGCTGCCGGTCACGACCACGCTGATCTTCCGCTCGGTGTGCGACATCGCGCGCAGCGAGGGCGAGGATCTCGCGGCGGTCGACACGCAGTTGCAGTGCCTGGCCGTGCTCGGCATGGGCGGCGACACGGACAAGCGGGAAGAGGACGCCGATCTCGGCTATTTCGTGCTGCGCGGCGCGCTCGCGCAGGCGATCTCGAAGGCGTCGTCCGACATCGCGACGAAAGGTGTGGCCGCGCACAGCTCGGCGGCGGTGTTCAAGCTGGTGCAGACGGTCGCGTCACGTTTTTCCGTGCAGGTGACTGAGCAGATGGCCGCGAAGTCGATCCCGGCGATCGGCGCGGTGCTCGGCGCGACCGTCAACACGCTGTTCATCGATCACTTCCAGCAGATGGCGCACGGCCACTTCACCGTGCGCCGGCTCGAGCGCAAGTACGGCGCGGCGGCCGTGCGGGCCGCGTATCAGGCGATCGACGGCGCGCCGGCGCGGTGACGAGCGGTGACGAGCGGGGGCGGTTGCGAGGCGGTTGCGAGGCGGGGGCGTTGGGCGTTGGGCGTTGGGCGTTGGGCGTTGGGCGTTGGGCGCTGGGCGCTGGGCGCTGGGCGCTGGGCGCTGGGCGTTCGCGCGGTTCGCCGGTTCGCCGGTTCGCCGGTTCGGCGACTGGCGACTGGCGACTGGCGACTGGCGACTGGCGACTGGCGACTGGCGGTCGAGCATCGCGCGCCTGCGGCGCGATCGGCGCTTACATCTGCCCGAGCGGCGGCCTGTCGAGCCACACGTCATCTCGACCGACTCGCCACCCGCCTTCGACACCCTATATGTCAAACGCCGCCGCGCGCGTCAGTTCGCCGGCATCACCTGCCCGCGGATCTCGCCGGCCGGATGCGCCTTCGTATGCACGTTGAAGTACCACTTGCCGCTCGTCAGCTCGGCCACCTGCGCGTCGGTGAGTTCCTTCGAGCCCTTGATCGGGCTCGCGAGCTCGTCCTTCGGAATCGGCACCTGCACGCCGGCGTTCTGGCCGACCGGCGCGGGACCGTGGAAGTGTGCGGCCGTCGCCGGCCCCGTCAGGTTTTCGTAAGTGACGGTCCAGCGCAGCAGGTGGCTCGCCGTGTCGTAGGTGGCGTCGACCGTGCCGGCGCCCTTGGTCGCGGTGGGCGGCACCTCGCTCGACGGCTGCAGGTTCGCGGACAGACGCACCGTTTCGGCGGCGGCGCTGCCGGCCGCCAGAACGCCCGTGAGCAACGCCACCTGGAGCAAACGCAACTTCGGCATGAATCCTCCTTGTACGACGTGGTACGCCCCGCGGCCGGGGCGCTACGTGATGGTAGTCGATCGGCGCCGATCCGGCAGCGTGCCGAATCCAGGAAGGGACCTTTGCAGCGCAACGCCTGAATCCGCACGCGGCCTTTCGCTACACTCCGTCTCACAGTTGCTTGTTTCCTTCGTCCGAAGGAGTCTGCGAGTATTCACGCGGCCAGCCGGCCGCGTTTTTTTTGCTCGTCGCGCACGCGATACCCGCCTCGTCCGCCGCTTCGGCGTCGGGCGTCGGCAAGCAGCCCGAAGCAATCTGCCCCGCCGCAGTTACGCATCACCCGCGTATCCATCACGCGCGATACCCCGGATCGATACGATCGACGATACGCTGCAGCGCGTCGAACGCGTCCTGTCCCGCACCGTGCTTCGGATCGAAATTCAGCGAATCGAGCACGCACCGGTCGAGCACCGGCGGCTCGATCGGCAACGGCTCGCCGATCGCGTGCGTCGCCACCTGCACCTCGCACGCGCGATTGAGCAGCCACATCAGCGAGAACGCGTGCGCGAGCGTCGCACCGATCGTCACCGGCCCATGGTTGCGCAGCAGCAGCACGGGCCGTCCGCCCGCGCTCGCGACGATCCGACGGCCCTCCTCCGCATGCACGGTGATGCCCTCGAAATCGTGATACGCGACCTTCCCGTAGAGCTGCGCCGAATAGAAATTCGAGAACGACAGGCCATCGCGCGCGCAGCACACGGCCATCGTCGGCGTCGTGTGCACGTGCATCACGCAGTGCGCGTCGGGCAGCGCCGCATGGATCGCGCCGTGGAACGTGAAGCCGGCCGGGTTGATCGGCCAGTCGGAATGGCCGATCACGTTGCCGTCGACGTCGATCTTCACGAGATTCGACGCACACACCTCGCGGTAATGGAGCCCGAACGGGTTGATCAGGAAGTGGCCGTCCGCGCCCGGCACGCGCAGTGAGATATGGTTGTAGATCAGCTCGGTCCAGCCGAGGTGAGCGAAGATCCGGTAGGCGGCCGCGAGCTGCACACGCGCTTGCCATTCGGCTTCGGAGAAACGGGCGGGACGCGTGAACGGCTGGTTCGGTACACGTTGCATCGGGCACTCCGGTTGCGCACGGGCGCGGCTGCGGCACGCGCGGGCGGCGCCTCGGGTCCGGCCCGCGACGCTGCGCGTATCGTTGTGCGAGCAACTATATCGCCTGTGCCGACACCTCGGTAACACGGGTTTTGCCGGAGCCGCGCCGCCGTTACAACTGATCGTCGACCGGCAGCAGCATGAAGACGCCGGTCATCACGTTGCGCAGCAGCCCGGCATGCGGGTCGACGTGATAGGTGGTGGTTTGCCCGCCGTCGGTGCCCGTCCATTCGAGCGCGGGCGGGCCGCCGCCCGGCTGCGGCGCGAGCGTCACGCGATAGCTCTGGTCGGGCTGCGTCACGTGCGCGAAGATCGCCGCCGCCTGCTGCGCGAGCTGCGGGCTGTGGATCACGAGCGCCAGTTCGGTGTTCAGGTGTGCGGAACGCGGGTCGAGGTTCAGCGAGCCGATCACGACGATCTGCCGGTCGATCACGTACGCCTTCGCATGCAGGCTCGCACGCGAGCGCGAGCCGAACAGCCGCGCGGGCGGCTGCTCGGGCTGCGACTTGAATTCGTACAACTCGACGCCGCGCTGCAGCAACGGCACGCGGTACGGCGCGTAGCCGGCCTGCACCGCGACCGCGTCGGTGGCCGCGAGCGAATTCGTGACGATCGCGACGCGCACGCCGCGCGCGGCCGTATCGCCGAGGATCTTCACGCCGGCGTCGTGCGGCACGAAGTACGGCGAAAACGCGAGAAATTCCGTGCGCGCGCCGCGCGTGAGATCGGCCAGGCGCTGCATCGGCGGGCTCACGTAGGTGTCGGTCGGCTGCGCGATCTTGTCCGGCGCATCGACCTTGAACTCGGCCGGCGCCCACACGAGTTCCAGCTCGTCGCGCGCGATCTGGCGCGCCAGCGGCGTGGCGTTCAACGGCTTCGCGTTGTACGGGTCGGCGTTGTTGCGCCAGTGCTCGCGCAACTCGTCGCGCACCGCGTCGAGATCCTTCGGATCGAAGCGCTGGTGGTTCAGCACGCGCAACGGATAGCTGCTCGCGCTCGCCCAGTAGTCGTCGAAGCTCTTCGAGATGTCGTTCGTCACCGGGCCGGCCGCGAGCACGTCGAGATCCCGGAACTGCAGCGTCGGGCTCGCACTGAAGTATTCGTCGCCGAGATTGCGGCCGCCGACGATCGCGAGCTGGTTGTCCGCGATCATCGCCTTGTTGTGCATGCGGCGCGTGAAGCTGTCGAGCCGCGTGAAGAAATTGGCCGTGCGCTCGACCATCCCGTACTGCGACGCGCCGAACGGGTTGAACACGCGGATCTCGATGTTCCCGTGCGTATTGAGCGCGGCCATCACGCGGTCGATGTCGCGGAAGTTCAGGTCGTCGACCAGCATCCGCACCCGCACGCCGCGATCGGCCGCGTACAGCGCCGCGGCGAGCAACAGCTTGCCGGTCGTGTCCTCGGTCGCGATGTAGTACTGCATGTCGAGCGTCTTCGTGGCCGCCCGCGCGAGCGCGATGCGCATCTGCAGCGCGGTGGCGCCGTCGGCGAGCAGGCGGAAGCCCGACTGCTCGGGATGTGCGGCTTCCGGTGCGGCCAGCGCCGTGCGCAGCGGCGTCGCGGCATCGGCCGGCAGCGCGTGGGACACGGAGCGCTCGAGCGACGTCGCAGGCGGGTGCGTCGCGCACGCGACAAGTGGCAGCAGCGCGCAGACGACCAGCGCGCGGGCCAGGCGGCACACGGCGCGCCAACACGGCGCGGCCGGCGCGTGCCGGATCAAAGACGTGAGCACGGAGGCTTCCTCGACAGTCGGGTCAACGGGCACGTGAGCGCCGCGGCGCGCGGCGCACGGGCAGTTCCGACCGATTCTAGTGGGCGCCCGACGAGCCGGTCAATCGCGCGTCGAGCGGCGTTCGGGCGCCGCCCGGACCTTGGTTCGAGCGTAGTTCGATCGCGCTTCCGCCGTACTTCCATCGCACCTCCGCCGTACTTCGACTGCACTTCGACCGTACTACGAGCGCACCCGGCACCCCGCCCCCCGCCCCTCACACCGCCCCACCGCCAGCGCGTTCAGGTACGGGCCACAGGCGCCGTGGTCCAACCAATCTCACGACGCGGCGCCGTTACGCTCGAAGTGGCTGCGCACGTAGTCGATATGGGTCTGCATCGCGGTGCGCGCCTCCTCGGGCCGGTGTGCGCAGATCGCATCGCACACCACACGATGCTGCTGCAGCAGCAGTTCGGATGCCTGCTCGTCGTCGGTCGTCATCCCGGCGACGTTGATCGAAATGTGTTCGCGCAGCATCCCGAGCACGCTCGTATGCAGGTGCAGGAACATCGTGTTGTGCGACGCGAGCGCGATCGCCTCGTGCAGCTTCGCGTCGGCCGACGCCTCGACGACCGCGTCGTCGTTCGCATGCGCGGTCTCCAGCTCGCGCAGCAGCCCGCGGATCCGGCGCCGGTCGTTGGCATCGGCACGCAGCGCAGCGAAATACGCGGTCGCGCCTTCGAGCACGCGGCGGAATTCGAGGATGTCGTCGCGCAGCGCCGGATGATCGGCGACCAGCTGGCCCCACGGCGACGCGATGCCCGCGCGCAACTGGTCGGTCGCGAACACGCCCGCGCCGCGCCGGCTCTGCAGCAGCCCGCGCGCGACGAGCCGCTGGGTCGCCTCGCGCACGGTATTGCGCGCCACCCCGTACTGCTGCGCGAGCACGCGCTCGGCCGGCAGCCGCGCGCCCGCCGGCCACGTGCCGTCGAGCAGCGCCGTCTCGATCTTGCGCATCACCACTTCGGTCCGGCCCCGTGCCGTCATCGCCGCCATTGCCGTCTCCCCGTTTCGTATCGCTGTCGCGTCGATTGGCCCAACCAATTTGAGCTCCGGCGCCGTCGCGGGAATTATGCAGCGAAATGGCCGCCCGCATGCAGATGCCGGGACGGCGTACCTGGAGCGAGACATGAACCCAAGGCCCTACCCCGCTGTCGCCCCCGCGCACGTGTACCTGTTCGCGACCTGCCTGGTCGACCTGTTCGTGCCGGAAGCCGGCCTCGACGCGGTCCGGCTGCTGGAGCGCGAAGGGCTGACCGTCCACTATCCGCGCGGCCAGAGCTGCTGCGGGCAGCCGGCCTACAGCAGCGGCAATCCCGACGAAGCGCGCCGCGTCGCGGCCGCGCAGCTCGACCTGTTCGGCGACGCGTGGCCGGTGATCGTCCCGTCCGGCTCCTGCGCCGGCATGATCCGGCACCATTGGCCGACCCTGTTCGCCGACGATCCCGTGCACGGCCCCAAGGCCCGTGCGATCGCCGAGCGCACCTACGAACTCGCCGAATTCCTCGTCAACGTGCTGCACGTGCGGCTCGACGCCATCGCGCCGCCGGCCGGCCCCGACGAACGCGTGGTGCTGCACACGTCGTGCGCGGCCCGCCGCGAGATGGGCACGCGCGCCCACGGCGTCGCGCTCGTCGATGCGCTGCCGGGCGTCACGCGCGTCGAGCATGAACGCGAATCGGAATGCTGCGGCTTCGGCGGCACGTTCTCGCTGAAGCACCCCGATATTTCGGGCGCGATGGTGCAGGACAAGGTGGCGTCGGCGTGCGCGACCGGCTGCGACCGGCTCGTGTCGGCCGACTGCGGCTGCCTGCTCAACATCGGCCATGCGGCCGACAAGGCCGGCGCGAAGCTCGCCGTCGAGCACCTCGCGAGCTTCCTGTGGCGCCGCACGGCCGGCGCGGCGTCGCTGAGCGGAGATGCACAATGAGCGCCCGCGACGCGATCCTCGCGCGGCTGCGCGCCGCCGCGCCCGGCGTCGCCGGGCACGCGAGCGCCGCGGTCGACACGCGCATCGGCGAGCATTACGCCGCGCAGCGCGCCCCGCTCGCCGCCGATCTCCACACGCTGGTGCAGACGATGCAGGCCGCGCTCGCCGCGTCGCATACCGACGTCTGGTGCGCGAGCGCCGACGCATGGCCCGCCCAACTCGCCGCGAAGCTCGCGGCGGCCGGCGTGCGGCGGCTGCTGCTCGACCCGGCCCGCGCCGAAGCCGCGGCGCTCGCGCACGCGCTGCCCGAGACGGTCGCGCCGGTGCCGTTCGATCGCCCAATCGACGCGTGGAAGACCGAACTGTTCGACACGATCGACGCCGGCTTCACGGTGGCGCGCTCCGGCATCGCGGCGACCGGCACCGTCGTGCTCGCGCCCGACGCCGGCACGCCGCGCACGGTGTCGCTGGTGCCGCCGCTGCACGTCGCGCTGGTGCACGCGCGCACGCTGCACGCGGACCTGCACGCGGCCGTGCACGCCGAGCGCTGGCATGCCGGCATGCCGACCAACCTCGTGCTGGTATCGGGCCCGTCGAAGACTTCCGACATCCAGCAGACGCTCGCGTACGGCGCGCACGGCCCGCGCGAACTGTGGGTCGTGATCGTCACCGAGCCGACCGATGCATCCGCCGCACCCGCTTTCCAGGAGCTGCCGCGATGAGCGACCAGCCGCTGCACTTCGTCGCCCCCGGCGACTTCAAGACCCGCGCGCGCGCCGCGCTCGACGATCCCGCCTTGCGCCGCAGCTTTCGCGGCGCGATGGACTTCCTGCAAGGCAAGCGCGCGAGCCAGTTTCCCGACGGCGCCGAGCTCGAGCAGCTGCGCGACGTCGGCGAAGCCGTGCGCCGCCATGCGCTCGCGCAGCTGCCGGCGCTGCTCGAACGGCTCGAGGCGAAGCTCACCGCAGCCGGCGTGCAGGTGCACTGGGCCGAGACGGCCGACGACGCGAACGCGATCGTGCTCGGCATCGCGCAGGCGCGCAACGCGCGCCGCGTGATCAAGGGCAAGTCGATGGCGAGCGAGGAGATCGAGCTGAACCATTACCTCGCGGAGCGCGGCGTCGACTGCATCGAGTCCGACATGGGCGAGTTCATCGTCCAGCTCGCGGGCGAGAAGCCGTCGCACATCGTGATGCCGGCGATCCACAAGACGCGCGCCGACATCGCCGCGCTGTTCGAGCAGCACATCGCCGGCACCCGCTACACGGAGGATGTCGACGCGCTGATCCAGACCGGCCGGCGCGCGCTGCGCCGCGCGTTCGCGGAAGCGGACATCGGCCTGTCCGGCGTGAATTTCGCGGCGGCCGACACGGGCACGCTGTGGCTCGTCGAGAACGAGGGCAACGGCCGGCTGTCGACGACGGTGCCCGACACGCACATCGCGATCATGGGCATCGAGAAGGTCGTCGAGAAGCTCGAACACATCGTGCCGCTGGCGAGCCTGCTGACGCGCTCGGCCACCGGCCAGGCGATCACGACCTACTTCAACCTGATCTCCGGCCCGCGCCGCGACGGCGAACGCGACGGCCCGCGCGAGCTGCATCTCGTGCTGCTCGACAACGGCCGCACGCAGGCCTACGCGGACGAGCAATTGCGCGCGACGCTGCAGTGCATCCGCTGCGGCGCGTGCATGAACCACTGCCCCGTCTATACGCGCATCGGCGGCCACGCGTACGGGACCACCTATCCCGGCCCGATCGGCAAGATCATCTCGCCGCACCTGCTCGGCCTCGATGCGACGGCCGACCTGCCGAGCGCATCGACGCTGTGCGGCGCATGCGGCGAGGTGTGCCCGGTGCGCATTCCGATCCCGCAGCTGCTGGTGCGGCTGCGCACCGAGGCGAACCGCAAGCCGGACGAGGCCGTGGCGCACCCGCTGCGCGGCCAGGGCGCGAACTACAACCGGGCGGAAGACCTCGTGTGGCGCTTCTGGTCCGGCGCGTTCGCGCATCCGCGCGCGTATCGCGCGTTCCGCTGGGCCGCAACGCGGCTGCGCGCGCTGACGCCGGCGAAGCAGCTCGGCTGGACCCAGCACCGCACGCCGCTCGAGCCGGCGCCGCGCAGCCTGTCCGACCTGCTGCGCGCGCGCGGACAACCCGAATAGCCGCCGATTCAAAACCCGTACCAACAGCAATCCATGGAGGAGACCACCATGCAGGTTTGGCACCAGATCTACACGCCGCTCGGCAGCCTCGGGCTGTCGGCGTTCGTCGCCGCGATTCCGATCATCTTCTTTTTCGTCGCGCTCGCCGCACTGCGGATGAAGGGGCACGCGGCCGCCGCGATCACGCTGCTGCTGTCGCTCGGCGTCGCGATCCTCGCCTACGGGATGCCCGTGCGGCAGGCGCTCGCGGCAGCCGGCTTCGGCTTCGCATACGGCCTCTGGCCGATCGCGTGGATCATCGTCGCGGCGGTGTTCCTGTACAAGATCGTCGTGAAGACCGGCCAGTTCGACATCATCCGTGCGTCGGTGCTGTCGATCACCGACGACCAGCGGCTGCAGATGCTGCTGATCGGCTTCTCGTTCGGCGCGTTTCTCGAAGGCGCGGCCGGCTTCGGCGCGCCGGTCGCGATCACGGCCGCGCTGCTCGTCGGCCTCGGCTTCAAGCCGCTGCACGCGGCCGGACTGTGCCTGATCGCGAATACCGCGCCGGTCGCGTTCGGCGCGATGGGCATCCCGATCATCGTCGCCGGGCAGGTGACCGGCATCGACGCGTTCCACATCGGCGCGATGGCCGGCCGCCAGCTGCCGCTGCTGTCGCTCGCCGTGCCGTTCTGGCTCGTGTTCATGATGGACGGGCTGCGCGGCGTGCGGCAGACCTGGCCGGCCGCGCTGGTCGCGGGCGCCAGCTTCGCGGTCACGCAGTACTTCACGTCGAACCATATCGGGCCCGAGCTGCCGGACATCACGTCGTCGCTCGTCAGCCTCGTGTCGCTCGCCACGTTCCTGAAGGTCTGGCAGCCGAGCAGCGCGAAAGCGACGGCCGGCAGCGTCGTCACGTCCGGCGGCGGCGCCGCGCTCGCCGGCTTCGGTGCCGGCGGCAACGCCGCGGGCTCGAGCCGTCAGGCGTCGCCGTACTCGCTCGCGCAGACCGTGCGCGCATGGTCGCCGTTTCTGATCCTGACGGCCGTCGTCACCGTCTGGAGCCTCGCGCCGTTCAAGGCGCTGTTCGCGGCGCACGGCCCGCTCGCGGCAACCGTGCTGAAATTCCACGTCGCCGGGCTCGACCAGCTGGTCGTGAAGGGCGCGCCGATCGCGGCTGCGCCGAAGGTGCTCGACGCCGTGCTGAAGATCGACCTCCTGTCGGCCGTCGGCAGCGCGATCCTCGTGACGGCGCTGATCTCGATGGTGCTGTTGCGGATGAAGCCGCGCGACGCGCTCGTCACATTCGGCGAGACGCTGAAGGAGCTCACGCGTCCGATCCTGTCGATCGGCCTCGTGCTCGCGTTCGCGTTCGTCGCGAACTACTCGGGGATGTCGTCGACGCTCGCGCTGATGCTCGCCGCGACCGGCGCCGCGTTCCCGTTCTTCTCGCCGTTCCTCGGCTGGCTCGGCGTGTTCCTGACCGGCTCGGACACGTCGTCGAACGCGTTGTTCTGCTCGCTGCAGCAGGCCACGGCCCACCAGCTCGGCGTGCCCGAGACGCTGGCCGTCGCCGCCAACACGACGGGCGGCGTGACCGCGAAGATGATCTCGCCGCAATCGATCGCCGTCGCATGCGCGGCGACCGGCCTGGTCGGCAAGGAGTCGGAGCTGTTCCGCTTCACGGTGCGCCACAGCCTGCTGTTCGCGGTGATCGTCGGCGTGATCACGCTCGTACAGGCCTACCTGCTGCCGGGCATGGTGCCGTAAGCCCCTCGCGCGGCGCTCGCCACAAACAAAAACCCCATGCCCGCGAGGGCATGGGGTTTTGTTCATCCGAACGCGCGGGCCTGGCCGGGGCCGCGCGGCGGGCAACGGCGATCAGCTGCCCTTCGCGATGCGATCCTGGATGTGCTGCGCACGGCTCGTCGACGACGGGTGCGAGCTCATCATCGAGCTCTTGCCGCCGTCGAGCTGCGCGAGCTTCTGGAACGCGGTGACGAGGCCCTTCTGGCTCATGTTCTTCTGCTTCATCAGGTCGAACGAATAGTCGTCGGCCGCGCTTTCCTGCGATTGCGAGAACTGCGCGTTGATGAACTTCTCGGTGATGTCGCCGAGCTGCGAGCTGGTCAGCGCCGCGACGCCGGGCGAGGCCGCGCCGGCCGCCGTGCGCGCCGCGCTGACGGCGTAGGCCGTCTGCATCGCCTTCTTCGAGTGGCCCAGCGCAACGTGGCCCATTTCATGGCCGATCACGCCGCGCAGCTCGTCGTCGTTCATCATGTCCATCAGGCCGCTGTACACGCGCACGCAGCCGTTGCCCATCGCCCACGCGTTGACGTCCTTCGTGACGTAGACCTTGTAGTTGATCTTCTGGCCGTTCAGCGTCATGTCGCCGAAGCCCTTCATCACCTTCGTCAGACGCTTCGAATACGCGCTGTTCGGCGCGGCGATCTTCGATTCCGCGTCGCTCGCCTTGCACGAGTCGTTCGACAGGGCCGCGATGTCGCTGTCCGACAGCGTCGCCGCCTTGAACAGGCTGGTGCCCGCCGACGTCAGGCCGTTCGCGTCGAGGTTCTGCACCCCGCCGCACGCGCTCAACAGGAACGCCACGCCACACGCTGCCGCCGCTTTCTTGATATGCATTCCGTAACCCTCGGTAGTTTTATTTGGGAGCGGCGATTTTGCATAATCCGGCAGAAAATTACCAGACGTTTACATCTAATGACAGGACCATTACCGGCGCAATCGGCCGGAAGTAACAATAGTTAACGGATTGACGGTCAGCGGGACGGTCGATCGCCGCGTCGCGGCCGGTCGAACGCGCGGCGCGAGCGGCGCGTCAGCCGCCGCGCGGCCAACAGCGGCAGCCGCAGCACGAAGCCGGCGACGAGCCGCACGTGCATCCATGCGAGCAGCGCGTTGTCGCGACCGTAGTGAAAATGCGACACGCCGCCCTCGTGCGCGCCGAAATAGCGCACCGGCGCGTCGATGCGGATCGGCCGCACGCCGGCCCAGCAGAGCCGCACGGCCGCTTCGGGATCGAAGTCGAAGCCGCGCATCCACGGCTGCCGGTGCATGATCGCGGCGAGCGGCGCGATCGGATACACGCGAAAGCCGTACAGCGAATCGCCGATCCCGGCCCACAGCGTCTCGAGGTCGGCCCAGCCGTTCGACAGGCGCCGGCCCTGCACGCGCAGCCGCGGCGCGCTCGCGTCGAATTTCGGCAGGCCCAGCACCATCGCGTCCGGCGCCGCCTGCGACGCGGCCATGAATTGCGGAATCAGCTCGGCCGGATGCTGGCCGTCGGAATCCATCGTCAGCACGTGCGTGAAGCCGCTCGCGGCGGCCGCGTCGAGCCCGGCGAGCACGGCCGCGCCCTTGCCGCGGTTCTGCGGCAGCACGATCACGCGCAGGCCGGGATCGCGCTCGGCCATCGCCTGCAGCCGCTCGGCGCTGCCGTCGGTGCTGCCGTCGACGACGACCCACACCGGGTTCCACTGCGCACGCGCGTTGCGTACGGTCGTGTCGACCTTGACGCCGGGGTTGTAGCTCGGGATCAGCACGAGATGGGTGGTCGACGCGTGCAGCTGGGACATGGGAACGACCGATTGCGAAGACGATGATCCTGACAAAAGTGTATGACCTGCGGGCGACTGCCGGCAGGCTTCGTCGATGCCGGGCGACGGCTCGCGCAGCGACAGGCCGGCGCGCTTCACGACCGATGCTCCGGCGGATGGGCGGCGCTCGCGTCGATCTCGACCGGCGGATTGCCGCCGCATGCATCGGCGTGGACGAACGACGTGCGTACGCCCAGGCCGGCCGCGTCGCGCAGCACGCCTTCGATCGCGGCGCGCGCGCCGGGAAACGTCTGCCGGAACGCGTCGCCGCGCCGTTGCGTACCGTGCTGCGGCGCGGCGAGCCGCGCCTCCGCGCTGCGGACGAGTCGCAAGGCACGACCGCCGCCACGACGCACGGCGCGCGCGCCATATGGGGCTGCGGCTGCGGCCGGGACGGTGGACGGAGAACACACGCGCCGTTCGGCGCCGACTGGTTGCACTGACACTTCGATTTCCTCAACAAGCGGCGCGGCGTGGGACGCACGCGCGGTCATGCAAGTCCGCCGTTGACCGACAGTACCTGCCCGGTCACATAGGCGGCCGCATCGGACACCAGATACGCGACCATCGCCGCGACTTCGTCGGGCCGGCCTGCGCGTTGCGCGGGCACGAGCTGCCTGATCCGTTCGATCGGGAACGCGTCGCCGGCCATCGGCGATTCGATGATGCCGGGCGCGACCGCGTTCACGGTAATGCCGCGCGACGCGAGCTCGAGCGACAGCGATTTCGTCGCCCCGATCAGCCCGGCCTTCGCGGCCGCATAGTTGACCTGCCCGCGGTTGCCGGTCACGCCGGCGACCGACGCGATGTTCACGATGCGCCCGTGTCGCGTGCGGATCATCGGCAGCAGCAGCGGCTGCGTGACGTTGAAAAAGCCGTTGAGCGTCACGTCGATCACGTCGTGCCATTGGCGGCGCGACATGCCGGCCATCGGCGCGTCGTCGTGGATGCCCGCGTTGTTGACGAGGATCTGCACCGGCGCGCCGTCGACGAACGGTGCGAGCGCGGCGAGCGTCGCGTCGGCGTCGGTCACGTCGAACGCGATCGCATGCGCGGCGCCGCCGGCCGCGACGAGCCGCTGCGCGACGGCCTGCGCCTGGGCGAGATTCCGGTTCGCATGCACCCACACTTCATGGCCGGCCTGCGCGAGCGCCGTGCAGATCGCCTGCCCCAGTGCGCCGCTGCCGCCCGTTACGAGCGCCCGCATCGAATGGCTCCGTTCATTGCACGTCGCGTTGAGCGACGCCGCCGCCTCGTATCGTGCCGCAGGCGTCGCCGCGTGCCGTCGTCCATGGCGTGCCGTATCGCGCCGCCGTCACTTCGTGCGATGCACGGCGACGTAGGCGGCCAGCGCGCCGAGATTCGAGAAGATCTGCTGGTTGTCCGGGTTGTCCGAGCGCAGCTCGAAGCCGTACTTCTTCGAGATCAGCAGCGCGATTTCGAGGATGTCGATGGAGTCGAGCCCGAAGCCCTCGCCGTACAGCGCGGTCGCGGCCGTCACCGTGTCGGGCGAGACGTCTTCGAGATTCAGTTCGCCGATGATCAGCGTGGCGAGCTCTTGTTCCAGTGCGTTCATCATGCTTGCGGGCAGGCGGCCCGGGGCAGCGAAAGGCGCATCGAACCGGCAGCCGCCGTGCCCGCGCGGCGCGTGCGAAGCGCCGTCGCGCCAGCGTCTGCCGGCTTCCCCGCCTGCGTTATGGGGGACCATGTGTAAAAGTTACGCGGATTCTAGACGAACGGATATCGGGGCGTATACCGCGAATGGTTACAGACTGAAGGGCCCGCGCGCGGGCCAGTTGGAGGCCCCGATCGCACGAGACGCTTGCGCCGCTTCGACTCGAAATGAATCGCCGCAGCGACGCGTGCGCGCGGCCGCCATACAATCCGTTACAAAACCCGGCCGCGCCCATCACGAAGCGTCGCGCCGCGGCCCTAAAATGTGCGTGCGTCACCACCGGCCCGGACTGAGTTCGGGCCATGGTTCGCAAGCCTTTTCGTAAGACTTTTTCGTAAGACCTTTGACAGCCCGACGCACGCGTGGGGCGACGATCCGCACGATGTTTCCAGCAGCCATGCCGCGCCCGTTCATTCGCCCCGCTCCCGTCCGTCCAGCCGTACGCCGCGCTACCGCGGCGGCCATCGGCCGTGCGCGGGCGCGCCGCGCAGCGGGAGCACCGCGATGAGCACGCCGCTCGCCATCGCGCGCGGCGCCGGCGCGCTGGCCGCGGTCGCCGCGTATCAGATCGGCGCGCATTACGCGGCCGCGACGCCGGGCGCGCACGGCTTCGGCCTCGCGATGGCGCTGGTGCCGCCGCTGCTGCTCGCGCTCGGTGCGGCGCTGCGCTCGCCGCGACGCGCGGCGCTCGTGCCGGTGTGGCTGCTCGTCGCCGGCGCGCTGTGGGCCGCACGCGTCCCGCTCGCACGCCATTTCGAATGGGGCCTGTATCTCGAGCACGCGAGCTTCAACGTCGCGATGGCGCTGCTGTTCGGCCGCACGCTGATGGCCGGCCAGGTGCCGCTGTGCACGCGCTTCGCGGCGATGATTCACGGCGAGATCACGCCGGCCGTCGCGCGCTACACGCGGCGCATCACGCTCGCGTGGGCGCTGTTCTTCGTCGCGATCGCGGCCGTGTCGACGCTGCTGTTCGCGACCGCGCCGATCGCCGCGTGGTCGACCTTCGCCAACTACCTGTCGTTGCCGCTCGTCGCCGTGATGTTCGCCGCCGAGCATGCGTGCCGGCGCGTCGCGCTGCCGGGCGACGCGCGCACGACGATGGCCGACTCGATGCGCGCGTACCGCGCGTCGACCCAGCCGTCGCGATGATTCCAAGGCCGGCGCGGCTGCGCCGGCCACTGCCTCACGCTTCAACCGATTTATGCCGACTCACCCGCTGGTATTCCATTCGTCGCCGGACCAGACGATCGCCTGGCGCGACGGTGCGCCCGTCAGCGTGCGCGCGTTCGTCGCGGACGTCGCACGCGTCGCCGCCGTGCTGCCCGCCGGCGGCCACGTGTTCAACGTGTGCCGCGATCGCTACCGCTTCGCGGTCGGCCTGTGCGCGGCGCTCGTCGCCGGCAAGGTCAGCCTGCTGCCGTCGACGCACACGCCGGAGATGGTGCGCCAGCTCGCGTCGTTCGCACCCGATGCGTTCTGCCTGCACGATGCGCCGGACTGCACGATCGACCTGCCGCGCTTCACGTATCCGGAAGCCGCCGCGCACGCAGGCGGCGACGACGACGCCGCGCCGTGCGTGGTGCCGCAGATCGACGCGTCGCGGCTCGTCGCGTACGTGTTCACGTCGGGTTCGAGCGGCACGCCGGTGCCGCATCGCAAGACGTGGGGCGGCCTGGTCGGCTGCGTGCGCGCGGCGGCCGAACGCCTCGCGCTGCTCGACGGGCGTGCGGCCACGCTGATCGGCACCGTGCCGCCGCAGCACATGTACGGCTTCGAATCGACGGTGCTGCTCGCGCTGATCGGCGGCCTCGCGTTCAGCAACCGGCAACCGTTCTATCCGGGCGACATCCGCGACGAACTCGCCGCGCTCCCGCAGCCGCGCGTGCTCGTCACGTCGCCGGTGCATCTGCGCGCGCTGCTGTCGGCCGGCCACGCGCTGCCGCGCGCGGCGCTCGTGCTGTCGGCCACCGCGCCGCTGTCGGAAAAGCTCGCGGGCGAAGCGGAAGCCGCGCTCGACGCGCCGCTCGTCGAAATCTACGGCAGCACCGAGACCGGCCAGATCGCGACGCGCCGCACGTCGCAGGGCGCCGCGTGGCAACCGTTCCCCGAGATCCGGCTGGACGTGCGCGACGCCCTCGACCGGCCGGGCGCGGACGCCGCGGGCGACGACGGCGGCCCGACCGTCTGGGCGTCGGGCGGCCACGTCGAGGCGCCGGTGCCGATGGGCGACGCGCTCGAACTGCTCGGCGACGGCCGGTTCCTGCTGCACGGCCGCAAGGCCGACCTCGTCAACATCGCCGGCAAGCGCACGTCGCTCGCCTATCTGAATCATCAGCTCAACGCGATTGCCGGCGTCGTCGACGGCGTGTTCTTCATGCCCGACGAAGCCGCGCCGGCCGACGCCGATGCGCGCCGCGAACCGGTGACGCGGCTCGTCGCGCTGGTCGTCGCGCCGACGCTCGCCGCGGCCGATCTGCAGCGCGCGCTGCGCGAACGGATCGATCCGGCGTTCATGCCGCGTCCGCTCGTGTTCGTCGACGCGTTGCCGCGCAACGAAACGGGCAAGCTGCCGCGCGACGCGCTGGCCGCGCTGGTCGCCCGCCACGTGCGCACGAGCGCGGCCGCCGCGCGTGCGCACTGCGCGCCGCAGACGCGGCTCGGCTTCACGATCGCGGCCGACCATCCCGCGCTGCCCGGCCATTTCCCTGGCCATCCGATCGTGCCGGGCGTCGTGCTGCTCGACCACGCGATCGCCGCGCTCGGCGCGTCGCTGAACCGGCCGCTCGACACATGGCGGCTCGCATCCGCGAAATTTCTGAGCCCGGTCGCGCCCGGCGAGCCGCTCGATATCGCGTTCGAGGCGGCGGCGAACGGTGCGATCCGCTTCACGCTGCGCGCCGGCGCGCGCGACGTCGCGAGCGCCGTGCTGGCCGCGCCGCCCGCCACGCACGACGGCGGACAGCCATGAAGCGCACCGCGTGGGCCGAACGCCAGGAACGCAGCCATGCGGGTTTGCTGCGCGTGATGACCTGGCTGTCGCTGCGCTTCGGCCGGCGGCCGTCGCGTGTCGTGCTGCATGCGATCGCGACGTACTTCGTGCTGTTCTCGCCGGCCGCGTGCGCGGCGTCGCGCGACTACCTGCGCCGCGCGCTCGGCCGTCCCGCGCGATGGCGCGACGTGTACCGGCACGTGTTCACGTTCGCGACGACGATCCACGACCGCATCTATCTGATGAACGGCCGCTTCGACCTGTTCGACATCCGGCTGCACGGCGCCGCGCGCGTCGACGAAGCGCTCGCCGGCGGGCGCGGCGCGTTCCTGCTGGGCGCGCACCTCGGCAGCTTCGAGGTCGTGCGCGCGATCGGGCGCACGCGTGCGGACCTGCGCGTCGTCGTCACGATGTACGAGGAAAACGCGCGCAAGATCAACGCGACGCTCGCCGCGGTGAATCCGGCCGCGACGCCGGAAGTGATCCCGCTCGGGCGGATCGATTCGATGCTGAAGGTGCGCGAGCGCCTCGACGCGAACTGCATGGTCGGGATGCTCGCCGATCGCACGCTGCTCGACGACGCGGCCGCGTCGCTGCGCCGGCTGCCGCTGCTCGGCGCACCGGCCGCGTTTCCGCTCGGGCCGCTGCACATGGCCGCGATGCTGCGGCGCCCGGTGCTGTTCATGACCGGCCTGTACCGCGACGGCAACCGCTACGACGTCCATTTCGAAACGATCGCCGATTTCTCCGACGTGCGCCGCGACACGCGCGCGGCGGCCGTCGATGCGGCGCTCGCGCGCTACGTCGGCCTCGTCGACCGGTACTGCCGCGCGGCGCCTTACAACTGGTTCAACTATTTCGATTTCTGGCAGACGGGCGATGCCGCGGCGCGCGGCGACGATGCGCGCGCATGCACCGAGCTGCCGGCCACCGGGGATTCCGACACATGATCGCCGTTCGTCGCTCGTTGGCATCGTCGATGTCGTCGTTGCCGCGGCCCTGGCCGCCGCGGTTACCGTCGTCGTCGTCGTTCACGCTGCTCCATGCGCTACGCGGCGCCGCCCGCACGCTCGTCATCGCGGCGGCCGCGGCCTGCGCGCTGCCCGCCCACGCGGCCGACGCCGGCCCCGCGTGGACGCTCGACCGGCTGATGGCGACGCTCGCGCAGCACAAGTCCGGCCGCGCGACCTTCACCGAGACGAAGACGCTGTCGATCGCGGCCGAGCCGCTGGAATCGTCGGGCGAGCTCGTGTTCGTCGCGCCCGACCATCTCGAGAAGCACACGCTGCGCCCGAAGCCCGAGCATCTCGTGGTCGACGGCGACATGCTCACCGTCGAGCGCAACGACCGCAAATACACGCTCGCGCTCGCGCGCTATCCCGAGCTGGGCACGTTCATCGACAGCATCCGCGCGACGCTCGCCGGCAATCGCTACGCGCTCGAACAGCTCTACAAGGTGGTGGTCGACGGACACGGCGACGACTGGACGCTCACGCTCACGCCGCTCGACGCGCGGATGCTGAAGGTCGTCAGCTCGATCACGCTCGACGGCACGCGCGACGTGCTGCGCAGCGTCGCGATCCGGCAGGCCGACGGCGACCATTCGACGATGCGCCTGCAACCGGCGCCCGCGAACCGATGAACGAGCGCCCCCGCTCGGCCGGCCCCGTCGCACGGCATTCGCCCGCCTGGCGGCAACCCGCGGTGCTCGTATGGGCACTGGCGCTGGTCGCGTGCGCGGCGGCGATCGCCCGCGCGAATTTCACCGCCGATCTGTCCGCGTTCCTGCCGCGTGCGCCGAGCGCCGCGCAGCGCGTGCTCGTCGACCAGCTGCGCGACGGGATCGTGTCGCGGCTGATCCTGGTGGCGATCGACGGCGGCGATGCGGCCACGCGCGCCGCGCTGTCGCGGCGCATCGCACGCACGCTGCGCGACGATCGGCAGTTCTCGGCGGTGAACAACGGCGAAGCCGCGAACGACGCGCGCGACCGGCAGTTCGTGTTCGATCATCGCTACCTGCTGAGCCCGGCGGTGAACCCGCAACGCTTCAGCGCGGACGGCCTGCACCGCGCGCTCGGCGACAGCCTCGACCTGCTGAGTTCGTCGGCGGGGCTCGTCGCGAAGGCGCTGCTGCCGCGCGACCCGACCGGCGAGGTGACGGCGCTCGTCGACCAGCTCGACAACGGCGCCCAGCCCGCGCTGCGCGACGGCGTGTGGGCGTCGCGCGACGGCACGCGCGCGGTGCTGGTCGTGCAGACGGCCGCGGCCGGCGCCGACACCGATGCGCAGGCGCGCGCGCTCGACGCCGTGCGGCGCGCGTTCGGGGCGGCGACGCAGACGCTGCCGGACCGCGCCGCCTACACGCTCGCGATGACCGGCCCCGGCGTGTTCTCGGTCGATACGCGCGACACGATCCGCCACGACGTCGAGCGGCTGTCGACGGCGAGCATCGTGCTGATCGTCGCGCTGCTGCTCACGCTGTACCGCTCGCCGCGCACGCTCGCGCTCGGGCTGCTGCCGGTGCTCACCGGCATCGCGGCCGGCATCGCCGCGGTCGGCGTCGCGTTCGGTACGGTCCACGGGCTCACGCTCGGCTTCGGCACCACGCTGATCGGCGAAGCCGTCGACTACTCGATCTACCTGTTCGTCCAGTCGGCGCGCGCCGATTCGCGCAACGTCGCGCGCGCAGGCGACGCGACCCGCGCATGGATCGCCGCGTACTGGCCGACGATCCGGCTCGGCGTGCTGACGTCCGTGTGCGGGTTCGCGTCGATGCTGTTCTCCGGCTTTCCGGGTCTCGTGCAGCTCGGGCTGTATTCGATCGCCGGCCTGACGGCCGCCGCGCTCGTCACGCGCTTCGTGCTGCCGCATCTGCGCGGCGAGCACGTCGCGATTCGCGACGTGTCGCGGCTCGGCGCGCTGCTCGCGCGCGCGGCGGCCGCGGCGCCGCGGCTGCGCTGGCCGCTCGCGCTGCTCGTCGCGGCCGCGTGCGCGACGCTCGTCATCCATCGCGACGGCCTGTGGAGCCGCGAGCTTGCCGCGCTCAGCCCCGTCCCCGGGAGCGCGCAGGCGCTCGATGCACGGCTGCGGGCCGACGTCGGCGCCCCGGACGTGCGCTATCTCGTCGTGATCTCGGCGCCGAGCGAACAGGCGGCGCTCGAACGCGCGGAGCAGGTCGCCGGGCAGTTGCAGCCGCTCGTCGATCGCGGCGCGCTCGCCGGCTTCGAAACGCCCGCCCGCTATCTGCCGAGCGACGCCGCGCAGCGCGCGCGGCAGGCGAGCCTGCCGGCCGCCGACGTGCTCGCCGCCCGCATGCGCGACGCGGTCGCGAATCAGCCGGTTTCCGTGAAGCCCGAGCTGTTCGCGCCGTTCATCGCCGATGTCGACGCCGCGCGCCGCGCGCCGCTGCTCACGCGCGCCGACTTGCGCGGAACCTCGATGGCCGTTGCCGTCGATGCACTGCTGACCGAGCGCAACGGCCGCTGGAACGCGATGCTGCCGCTGCGCGCGGCGGATCGCGCACGCAGCGCGTCGTCGGCCGCGGCGGCGCCCGATGCCGCGGCCGCGCTCGACACGGCGGCGATCCGCGCGGCCGTCGCGCGCGCCGGCGTGCGCGATGCGTTGTTCGTCGACCTGAAGGCAGAAGCCGATCGCCTGTACGTCGACTACGTGCGCGAGGACTTGCGGCTGTCGCTGGCCGGCTTCGCGGCGATCGCCGTGCTGCTGCTGATCGCGCTGCGCTCGCCGCGTCGCGCGCTGCGCGCGCTCGCGCCGCTGGTCGCGGCCGTGCTGGTGGTGGCAGCCGCGTTCGCGCTCGCCCGTGTGCCGCTGACGATTCTGCATCTGGTCGGCATGTTGCTGATCGTCGCGGTCGGGTCGAACTATGCGCTGTTCTTCTGCAAGCGCGAAGATGCGCAACCGGTGACGCCGTACACGCTCGTGTCGCTGCTGGTCGCCAACGCCGCGACGGTGGCGGGCTTCGGCCTGCTCGCGCTGTCGCACGTGCCGCTGCTCGAAACCTTCGGGCTGACCGTCGGCCCTGGCGCGATGCTCGCGCTCGCGTTCGCGGCGATCCTCTCGCCGCGGGCGACGGACACTGCCGAAGCATCGGAAGCACCGGACGCACCGCCCGCGCACCGCCCGCATCACAATCAGACAGGAGGTCGCTCATGAACGAGCCGTCGGCCATTGGGCGGCACCCGAGCGGCCCTGCGCGCCGCTGGAAGCCGACGCCGCTGATCGCCGGCACGGTCGCGCTGCATGCGGGCGCGCTCGCGGCCGTGCTCGCGCAACCGGGCGCGTGGCCTTGGGCTGTCGGCAGCGTGTTCGCGTCGCACGCCGCGCTGACGGCGGCCGGCCTGTGGCCGCGCAGTACGCTGCTCGGCCCGAACTGGACGCGGCTGCCGGCCGACGCCGGCCGCCGGATCGCGCTGACGATCGACGACGGCCCGGACCCCGAGGTCACGCCGCGCGTGCTCGACCTGCTCGAGCGCCACGACGCGCGCGCGACGTTCTTCTGCATCGGCGATCTCGCGCGTCGGCATCCGCGCTGGATCGAGGCGATCGTCGCGCGCGGTCACGCGGTCGAGAACCACAGCCAGCGGCATCGTCACACGTTCTCGTTGACGGGGCCCGCCGCGCTGCGGCGCGAGATCGCGGCCGCGCAGCAGACGCTGACCGAACTCACCGGCACGCGCCCGCAGTTCTTTCGCGCGCCGGCCGGGCTGCGCAATCCGTTCCTCGAGCCGGTGCTGTGCGAGCTCGGCCTGCAGCTCGCGAGCTGGACGCGCCGCGGCTTCGACACGCGCACGCGCGACGCGGGCATCGTCGCGCAGCGGCTGCTCCACGGCCTCGCGCCGCGCGACATCCTGCTCGTGCACGACGGGCACGCCGCGCGTGATGCGCGCGGCGTACCGGTCGTGCTCGACGTGCTGCCCGCGCTGCTGCGCGCGGCTGCCGACGCGCAATTGCAGTGGACCACGCTGCGCGCCGCCGCCGCGGCCGAGCCGCCCGCAGCGGGCGTCCGGCCGGGCCTGCAAGGGACCCCGTTTGATAAACTCTGACCACGCCCGACGCGCCGGCCGGCGTTGCTGCCGCGCGCGTTCCGGCTCCCGGATGCGATCCTCGTGAACCCTCTCCTGCTCTCGCACTTCACCAGCACCAGCTGCATCGGCCGCGGCGTCGACGCGACCGTCGATGCGCTGCGCACCGCGCGCGGCGGGCTCTCGCCATGTCGCTTCGAGCGCGCCGAACTCGACACGTGGATCGGCGCCGTCGACGGGCTCGATGCGCAGCCGGTGCGCGCCGATCTCGCCGACTTCGACTGCCGCAACAACCGCCTCGCCCAGCTCGCCCTCGTGCAGGACGGCTTCGACGCGCGCGTCGCGGCGGCCGTCGCGCGATACGGGGCGCAGCGCGTCGGCGTGTTCGTCGGCACCAGCACGTCGGGCATCCTCGAAACGGAACGCGCGTACATGCGGCGCGATCCCGCGAGCGGCGCGCTGCCGGCCAACTTCCGCTACGCGCATACGCACAACCCGTATTCGGCCGCCGCGTTCGTGCGCGCGTATTGCGGGCTGCGCGGGCCGGCGACGGCGATCTCGTCCGCCTGCTCGTCCGGCGCGAAGGTGTTCGGCTCCGCGCGCCGGATGATCGAGGCGGGGCTGATCGACGCGGCCGTGGTCGGCGGCGTCGACACGCTGTGCCTGACCACGCTGTACGGCTTCAATTCGCTCGAACTGCTGTCGCGTCAGCCGTGCCGGCCGTTCGACGTGGCGCGCGACGGCATCTCGATCGGCGAGGCCGCCGCGTTCGCGCTGCTCGAGCGCGTGCCCGCTGAACGCGACGCACTCGACGACGATGCGATCCTGCTGCTCGGCATCGGCGAATCGAGCGATGCGCATCACATGTCGTCGCCGCATCCCGAAGGACTCGGCGCGCGCCTCGCGATCGAACAGGCGCTCGCATCGGCCGGCCTCGACGCGACCGACATCGACTACGTGAACCTGCACGGCACCGCGACGCCGAGCAACGACGCCGCCGAAAGTCGCGCAGTCGGTGCGCTGCTCGCGCGCACGCCGTGCAGTTCGACCAAAGGCGCGACCGGTCACACGCTCGGCGCGGCCGGCGCGCTCGAAGCCGTGATCACCGCGCTCGCGCTGCGCGAGGGGTTCGTGCCGGCCGGCGTCAACACGACGCAACCCGATCCGGCGCTCGCTGCCGACTACGTGCTCGCGAGCCGCGCGGCGCAGATGCGCACGGCGCTGTCCAATTCGTTCGGCTTCGGCGGCACGAACTGTACGCTGGTGTTCGGCCGCGCCGACCACGCGAGCGCGAACCGCCGGGAGCCGACATGACGCTCAGCGCATTCATCGAAGGTATCGGCTTGGTTGGCCCGGGGCTGAACGACTGGCCGCACGCGGCCGCCGTCCTCGCCGGCCACGCGCCCTACGCGAGCGCGCGCACCGTGTTGCCGCCGCCGGCCGGCTTGCCGCCGGCGGAACGCCGGCGCACCGGCCCGGTCGTGCGCGTCGCGCTGGCAGCCGGCCTCGAAGCCGCGGCGGCGAGCGGGCGCGACGCGGCGACGCTTGCGACCGTGTTCAGCGCGTCGGGCGGTGATGGCCAGAACTGCCATGCGATCTGCGAAACGCTGGCCGGCGACGATCGCCAGCTGTCGCCGACGCGCTTCCACAACTCCGTACACAATGCGCCGGCCGGCTACTGGAGCATCGCGACCCGCGCGATGGCGACGTCGAACGTGCTGTGCGCGCACGACGGCAGCTTTGCCGCGGGCCTGCTCGAGAGCCTGTGCCAGGTGGCGGTCGACTGCGTGCCGAGCCTGCTGATCGCTTACGACACCGACTATCCGCAGCCGCTGCGCAGCGTGCGCCCGATCGTCGACGCATTCGGCGTCGCGCTGGTGTTCGCGCCGCGGCCGAGCGAGCGCACGCTGGCGCGCATCGACGTGGCGCTCACCGATGCCGCGGCGACGCCGCTCGCGCTGCCCGCGCTCGAAGCGCTGCGCGCCGGCATTCCGGCCGCGCGTGCGTTGCCGCTGCTCGATGCGCTGGCCGCGCGGCGTGCGGCGCGCGTCGTGCTCGACTATCTGGACGATACGCGCGTGCAGGTCGATGTCGCACCGGCCGATGCGGCCATGGAGCGTGTGCGATGACGACCGTCGACCCTACGCCGCAGCCGCCGATGTCGACCACGACGCTCGATCGCGAATGGATCGCCGCGCGCATTCCGCACGCGGGCGCGATGTGCATGCTCGAGCGCGTCGACGCGTGGGACGCCGTGCGCATCCGCTGCAGCGCGACGAGCCACCGCGATGCGCACCATCCGCTGCGTCGCGACGGCCGGCTCGCGTCGGTGTGCGGCATCGAATATGCAACGCAGGCGATGGCCGTGCACGGCGCGCTGCTCGGCGCGCACGACGAACGGGCGCGTCCGCGCGCCGGCTATCTCGCGAGCGTGCGCAACGTCGATGCGTTCGTCGATCGGCTCGACACGTTCGAGCTGCCGCTCGTCGTGGAGGCAGAGCGCATCGGCGGCGACGACCGCACGGTGCTGTACGACTTCGCGCTGCGCTGCGGCGAGCGCGTGCTGCTGCGCGGACGCGCGGCGGTGATGCTCGATGCAGCGGCGGCCGGCGCATCGGCCGCGCCGCACGGCGATCGCATGGAGGCCCGATGAATCAATCCGAAGGAAACCACGTCGTGAAAGCACGCAAGTTCGTTTGCACCGCGTTCGTCGTCGCGCTGATCAGCCCGATCGCGCACGCGGACATGTCGGAAGTGAAGCAGGACATCAAGCGCGATTCGAAGGAAGCCGCGCACAAGACCGGCGAGGCCGCGCGCAGCTTCGGCCATGCGACCGCGAGCGCCGCGAAGGCGGTCGGCCACGGCATCGCGCACGCGTCGCGCGAGGGCTGGGATGCGACCAAGCGCACGACCAAGCGGGTCTTCCACAAGAACGACTCGGGCGACGGCGCGCAGACGCGCGGCGAGTGAGCCACGGCATCGCGCAGGCGTTGCGCGCGGGTTGGGATGCGACCAAATGCACGACCGAGCGGATTTTTCGCAAGGGCGACGCGGGCGACGGCGCGCAGACGCACGGCGAGTGAGCCACGGCATCGCGCAAGCGTTGCGCGCGGGCTGGGATGCGACCAAGCGCACGACCGAGCGGATTTTTCGCAAGAGCGACCCGGGCGACGGCGCGCTGACTCACGGCGATTGAGCGCGATTGACTGCGAGCGAGCGGCGCACCGCCGCCGAGCTCGCGGGTTGCGGGTTGCGGGTTGCGGGTTGCGGGTTGCGGGTTGCAGACTGCGGCACGGTACGTAAGCGCGCCGCAGCCGCCGTCGCCTACCGCTACGTACTCACCCCGCCGCCCTCACCGCGCGCCGCTGCGCGTGCGCCGTACCGGCCGACGCGCAAGACGCCTGCCATACGCGACGACCCAGCAATCGCGATGATCGAAATTGCGCAGCAACCGCGCGCGGCGCCGCTCGAGCCAGTGCAGCGCGATCGCCATCGTCAGCGCGACGGCCAGCGCCGAGCCGCCGATCACGAGTCCCGTCCAGGTGTCGCCCATGCCTCCTCCGGAATGCGAGGCCGGCGCGGCGTGCCTACCGCGCCGGCGCTGGATACTGCGGGAACGCGGCCCGGCCGTGCGCGGCCGGGCCGCCACGCGTCAATGCATGTGCTGGCCGCCGTTGATCGCGATGTTCGAGCCCGTCACGAAGCCGGCCTCCTCCGAGCACAGATACGCGACCAGCGCCGCGACTTCCTCCGGCTGCCCGAGGCGGCCCGCCGGGATCTGCGGCAGGATCTTCGTATCGAGGATGTCCTGCGGGATCGCCGTCACCATCTTCGTCGCGAGATAACCGGGCGACACCGTGTTCACCGTCACGCCCTTGCGCGCGACTTCGAGCGCGAGCGATTTGGTGAAGCCGTGCATGCCGGCCTTCGCCGCCGCGTAGTTGGTCTGCCCGACCGAGCCCTTCGAGCCGTTCACCGACGAGATATTGACGATGCGGCCCCAGCCGCGCTCGACCATGCCGTCGCACACCGGCTTCGTCATGTTGAACACCGAGTCGAGGTTGGTGCGGATCACCGCGTCCCAGTTCACCTTGTCGAGCTTGCGCAGCGTCATGTCGCGCGTGATGCCCGCGTTGTTCACCAGGATTTCGACCGGGCCGACGTCCCGGACGATCTTCTCGACGCACTGCTGACACGAATCGTGGTCGGCCACGTCCACCGGGTACGCGTCGAATTCATGGCCGGCCGCATGCATCGCGCCGAGCCAGCGATCGGCGCCGCTGTTGCCCGGCGAATACGTGACGACGACCCGGTGGCCCGCATCGCTCAGCCGGATGCTGATCGCTTCGCCGAGGCCGCCCATTCCACCCGTCACAACTGCAATTCGCTTAGTCATCCTGTTTGTCACCGACAAGAAAAGTAGACAATCACGCGAGACGGCCGCACCGCCGATGCCGCCGCCCCGCCGCTGCGATGCGTCCGCGCCCGCGGCGCGGACACGGCGCATCCCGGAACATCACGCTTGTTGTTGGCAACGTATCGCGCGCGAAGCCGCTGCTTCGTGCGCGCGCGGCGCAGGCTGCGCCGCCTCCATGCTCGAGCGTCGAATCGCGCTCATGCGCTTACGCGCGCTCCACCGCGAGCGCCACGCCCATCCCGCCGCCGATGCACAGCGACGCCAGCCCGCGCTTCGCATCGCGCTTGACCATCTCGTGCAGCAGCGTCACCAGAATCCGGCAGCCCGATGCGCCGATCGGGTGACCGATCGCGATCGCGCCGCCGTTCACGTTCACCTTCGACGTGTCCCAGCCCATCTGCTTGTGCACCGCCAGCGCCTGCGCCGCGAACGCCTCGTTGATTTCCATCAGGTCCAGATCGCCCGGCGTCCAGCCCGCGCGCTCCAGGCAGCGCCGCGACGCCGGCACCGGCCCCATGCCCATCACGCTCGGATCCACGCCCGCGTTCGCGTACGCCTTGATGCGCGCCAGCGGCGTGAGCCCCAGCGACTGCGCCTTCCGCGCCGACATCACCAGCACCGCCGCCGCGCCGTCGTTCAGCCCCGACGCGTTCGCCGCCGTCACCGAGCCGTCCTTCGCGAACGCCGGCTTCAGCCCCGCCAACGATTCCGCCGTCACGCCGTGACGCACGAACTCGTCGGTCGCGAACTGCAGCGGCTCGCCCTTGCGCTGCGGAATCGACACCGGCACGATTTCGTCGGCGAAGCGGCCGGCCTTCTGCGCGGCTTCCGCCTTGTTCTGCGACAGCGCCGCGAACGCGTCCTGCTCTTCGCGCGTGATCCCGTATTCCTTCGCGACGTTCTCCGCCGTGATGCCCATGTGGTACTGGTTGTACACGTCCCACAGCCCGTCGACGATCATCGTGTCGACCAGCTTCGCATCGCCCATCCGGAACCCGTCGCGCGAGCCCGGCAGCACGTGCGGCGCCGCGCTCATGTTCTCCTGGCCGCCCGCGATCACGATCTCCGCGTCGCCCGCCGCGATCGCGTTCGCCGCCAGCATCACCGCCTTCAGGCCCGAGCCGCACACCTTGTTGATCGTCATGCCCGGCACCGCCGTCGGCAGCCCGGCCTTGATCAGCGACTGACGCGCCGGGTTCTGCCCCGAGCCCGCCGCCAGCACCTGGCCCATGATCACTTCGCTCACTTGATCGGGCTGCACGCCTGCGCGCTCCAGCACCGCGCGAATCACCGTCGCGCCCAGCTCCGGTGCCGCAACCTTCGCGAGCGAACCACCGAATTTGCCGACCGCGGTCCGCGCGGCCGATACGATCACTACGTCCGTCATGTTCTGTTCCTGCGTTGAAATCAATGGGTCGATAGGGGATGCGCGGCGGTGGGCGGGCGGCGCGCAGACTGCCGCGCCTCGGCGCCGTGCGGCCGCGCGTGCGGACGCGCAGCGCGACCGTCAGAGCGGATGCGTCGCACACCGCGAAAGCGATACGCAGCACCTCCGCGCGCTCCGGCCGTTCCCGGACATCGCGCCGCAAGCCGACCGCGCGCACCGGCCGCCGCGCAGCACACGCGACGGCCGGCACGCGGCTCCCGTGGCGATCGAGCGATCGTGTTCGTGTCGCGCGTGTCGCGACCCGCGATCACGCCGCCGATTCGCGCGAAGCGGCGTCCTTGCGGGCGGCTGCGGCAGTCTGCTTCGCGCCGCGCGCGGCCGTGTCGCTGACCGCGTCGAAGCCGCTTTGCGCGGCCTCGATCGCCTGCCCGGTTGCCGCGCGCATCGAGTCGGCCGCGGCCGTCGCCGCGGACAGCGCCGAATTCAGTGCGGCCACCACGGCGCCCGAACCGGCCGGTGCGTGCTTGGTCAGCTCGCCGACCACGTCCTTCACGCGCTTGTCGGTCTCCTCATACTGCGCCTGAGCGACTTTGGCCCACTCGGCCTGCGTCGACACCGCGATGTCGAACAGATGGCGACCGTACGCGGCTGCCTTGCCGGCCGCTTCCTGCGGCGCGGCGACCTGCTGCGCGAAACCAGCCGCCGGGTTGCTCGCGTTGAACGCGTTCTTCAGCTTGTCCTCGTACTCAGCGAGCGCCGTCCGGGCCACTTGCAGATTGAGTTCGACGACGGCCTCGAAGCCGCTGATCGCCGGACGCGCGATCGCAAACCAGGCTGCGATACCGGACTGATAATCGGCGGCGAATTTTTCGGGGGCAAATACGGACATCGGGCACGCTCCTGTTTGGCAATGCGAGAGACGACGTAATGGAAAATGGAAGGCAGATCGACCGCCCGCTTCCTTACTGACAACCCGCAACTCCATTGAGCTCGAGAAGTTGAGGTGGCCATTCTAGAACGTTTAATTGTCAATTAAATGGCATTAATGATAGGTGAAAACCCTTATGCCTCGAAATGACCGGCGCTGCAAGGCGGCCTGCAGGCTTGCATGACGGCGTTGCACCGCAACGCCGACGATAGCTTTTACCTTTTTACGGTATGCCGCACCATGACGAGATGCAACATTTACCCCGTCATTATTCCCGATATTAAAAAAATGATCGCATTCGAATGCGATCATTTATCATGTAATCGTTTTTTCGATTTATTCTGAAACCGTTGCCGGGATTACTAATACGCACTTAAATGATCGGATGATTCCGATTATTGCCGGCGCAGATTCACCCGGCCAACTCGCGGTGCAGTGCGCGAAACTCCTGCGCGAGCTTGTGCGCCGGCTCGAGATGAATCACGGGCTTGGACTGCTGGTGCGACTCGCGAATCTTCACCGACGCCGACAGCCGCGACGCGAGCACCGGCAGCCCTTCGCCGACGAGTTCGTCGACCAGCTGCTGCGGCAGGCTTGCGCGCGGCTGGAACTGGTTGATGACGATGCCTTCGACCTCGAGCGCCGCGTTGTGGTCCTGCTGGATTTCCTTCACGTTCTCGAGCAGCGTGTACAGCGCGCGGCGCGAAAAGTCGTCGCAGTCGAACGGAATCAGGCAGCGCTCGACCGCAATCAGCGCCGAGCGCGAATAGAAGTTCAGCGCGGGCGGCGTGTCGATGTAGACGGCGTCGTAGCCGTCCAGCTCGTTCAGCGCGTCGCGCAGCTTGTAGATCTTGTAGCGCGACTCGAGCTTGCCGTGCAGCGTGTCGAGGTCCGCGTGCGCGGGCATCACGTCGAGCCCGTCGAATGGCGTCGGATGAATGAACGAGGCGACGTCGATCGGCCGGAAGTTGAACGTCAGCGCCGTCTCGAAGAACTCGGCGGCGCCGGGCCGCGCATCGGCCGCGCGATCGCCGAGCAGATAGTGCGTGGAGTTCGCCTGCGCGTCGAGGTCGATCACGAGCGTGCGCAGCCCTTCGCTGGCGCTGATCGCCGCCAGGTTGCAGACGATCGTCGATTTGCCCACGCCGCCCTTCTGGTTGAATACGACCCGCCGCATTGCGTCTCCTTCGATCGAACGTCGAAGAGACGAGCTTAGCCGGTCAATCATGGCGGCCGCGTGACATCGATCAGATGCGCGCGATTGCGCACGATTGCGGGCGGCATCCGCGGCGTGTCGGGCGCGCGGCACGTATACGGCAAAGGGCCCGGCGGTCCGTGCCGAGCGATTCGCTCGACTCGGACCGCCGGGCCCCCTTCGGGTACGCGATGCCGTTGGTCCGCTTTAGAACGGAATATCGTCGTCCATCTCGTCGAAGCCGCCGCCTGCCGGCGCGCTCGGACGGCTCTGGCCGCCACCTGCACCGCCCGCACCGCCGCGCGATGCGCCGCCGGCACGGCTGCCGCGTTCCGCCTGCTCGCCGCCGCGGCTGCCGCCGCCACCACCGTAGCCGCCGCCGTAACCGCCTTCGTCACCGCCGCCACCGCCGCCGCCCGCACCGCCGCGGCCGCCGAGCATCTGCATCTGGTCGGCGACGATTTCGGTCGAGTAGCGATCCTGGCCATCCTGGCCCTGCCACTTGCGCGTGCGGATACGACCCTCGATGTAGACCGACGAACCCTTCTTCAGGTATTCGCTGACGATCTCGGCGAGCCGGCCGAAGAACGCGACGCGGTGCCACTCGGTCATTTCCTTGAAGTCGCCGCTCGCCTTGTCCTTGTAGCGATCGGTCGTCGCGAGACGGATGTTCGCAACCGCGTCGCCGCTCGGCAGGTAACGGACTTCAGGATCGGCGCCGAGATTGCCGACGAGGATGACCTTGTTGACGGATGCCATGTGTTTCTCCAATAAATTCGATGCCGGACCGCTCGCGAAGGTGCTCCGAGCGGCCCGCCGAGCAAGCCGCCGAGCGCCGTCCGTGCGTGCCCGAAAAGAGGGTTCAGGCCTTGCGCGGCGGGGCTTTCATGCTGGCCGCGATTATAAGCCACGCCGCCACGAGCCCCGAACACGCATAGAAGACGGTGTTCGCGCCGCCGTGCTTCAGCAGCCAGCCGCCCGCGATGCCGCCGAGCGCGAGCCCGATCGATTGCGTGGTGTTGTAGACGCCCGTGGCCGCGCCCTTGCGCGAACCGGGCGCGAGCTTCGACACGAGCGACGGCTGCGACGCTTCGAGGATGTTGAAACCCAGGAAGTACACGAAGAGGATCGCGGCCACGATCAGAATGGTATGCGGTGCGCTGCCGAGCAACAATTGGCCGATCAGGATAGCGAGGATGCCGCCGAGCAGCACCGGCTTCATCTTGCCGCGCTTCTCCGCGACGATGATCGCCGGGACCATCATCACGAAGGCGAGCCCCATCACCGGCAGGTACACCTTCCAGTGCGACGCGACCGGCAGCCCGCCGTCCACCAGGAGCCGCGGCACGACCAGGAACAGCGCGGTCTGCGTCGCGTGCAGCACCAGCACGCCGAAGTTCAGCCGCAGCAGTTCGCCGTTGTGCAGCACCTCGCCGAACGGCGCCGGCACGTGCACGGGCCGCGCCGCGTCGGGCACGATCCACAGCACGACGCCGATCGCGACGATCGACAGCACGCCGACGATCGTGAAGAGCCCGCTCATGCCGACCCAGTGGAACACGATCGGCGCGCCGACGATCGCGACGGCGAACGACACGCCGATCGAGCCGCCGACCATCGCCATCGCCTTCGTGCGGTTCTGCTCGGAGGTCAGGTCGGCGATGAACGCCAGCACCGCGGACGACACCGCGCCCATCCCCTGGATCACCCGGCCGACGATGATCCACGTGATGTCGTGCGCGAACGCGGCGACGAAGCTGCCGAGCGCGAAGATCAGCAGGCCGGTCGCGATCACGGGCTTGCGGCCGAACTTGTCCGACGCCCACCCGTAGAAGATGTAAAGCAGCGACTGCGTGACGCCGTAGGCGCCGAGCGCGAGCCCGACGAGCAGCACGTTGTCGCCGCCCGGGATGGTTTTCGCATAGACCGAGAACACCGGCATGATCATGAACAGGCCGAGCATGCGCAGCGCGAAGATCGCCGCGAGCGACGCGGTCGCGCGCAGTTCGGGCGCAGTCATGCGGGAAGACGTGGCGGACGGATTGGACATCGGGAATGAATTTCGAATGATCGGAATGTCCGCCCGGCGGCGGGCGGCGAAAGATCAGGGCCAGCGCCCCGGCCAAGCCGGGCAGGCGCTTTCGGGAAGCTTTCCGGCGCACCTTGCAGGACGCCGCGCAGCCGTGCGGCAAGGCCGCTTTCACCCGCGCGGGCAGCGCGTCGACCGGCTGCTGCAAAGGCTGGGACCCCCAACGACGGCCTCGAAAAGCCGTTATAGTAGCAGGTTTGGTTCCCTCCATTTGGCCAGGTTCATGGAACAGATCCGTATCCGTGGGGCACGCACCCACAACCTGAAAAACGTCAATCTCGACCTGCCGCGCCACAAGCTGGTCGTGATTACCGGGTTGTCGGGGTCGGGCAAGTCGTCGCTCGCGTTCGACACCCTTTATGCCGAGGGCCAGCGCCGCTACGTCGAAAGCCTGTCCGCGTATGCCCGCCAGTTCCTGCAGCTGATGGAGAAACCCGACGTCGACCTGATCGAAGGCCTGTCGCCCGCGATCTCGATCGAACAGAAGGCGACGTCCCACAACCCGCGTTCGACCGTCGGCACGGTCACCGAAATCCACGACTACCTGCGACTTTTGTTCGCACGGGTCGGCACGCCGTACTGCCCCGACCACGACATCCCGCTGGAGGCCCAGAGCGTGTCGCAGATGGTCGACGCCGCGCTCGCGCTGCCCGAGGAAACCAAGCTGATGATCCTCGCGCCGGTCGTCGCGGACCGCAAGGGCGAGCACGCCGAGCTGTTCGAGGACATGCAGGCGCAGGGCTTCGTGCGCTTTCGCGTGCGCTCGGGCGGCGGCACGGCGAACGAAGGCGTCGCGAAGATCTACGAGGTCGACTCGCTGCCGAAGCTGAAAAAGAACGACAAGCACACGATCGACGTGGTCGTCGACCGCCTGAAGGTGCGCCCGGACATGAAGCAGCGCCTCGCCGAATCGTTCGAAACGGCGCTGCGCCTCGCCGACGGCCGCGCCATCGCGCTCGAGATGGACACCGAGCGCGAACACCTGTTCAGCTCGAAGTTCGCGTGCCCGATCTGCTCGTACTCGCTGCAGGAGCTCGAGCCGCGCCTGTTCTCGTTCAACAACCCGATGGGCGCGTGCCCGGAATGCGACGGCCTCGGCCAGATCACGTTCTTCGATCCGAAGCGCGTCGTCGCGCACCCGTCGCTGTCGCTCGCCGCCGGCGCGGTGAAGGGCTGGGACCGCCGCAACCAGTTCTACTTCCAGATGCTGCAGAGCCTCGCGGCGTTCTACGAATTCGACATCGACGCCGCGTTCGAAGATCTCCCCGAGAAGATCCGCAAGGTGCTGCTGTACGGCTCCGGCAAGCAGACCATCCCGTTCTCGTACATCAACGAGCGCGGCCGCACGACGATCCGCGAGCACGTGTTCGAAGGGATCATCCCGAACCTCGAGCGGCGCTACCGCGAGACCGATTCGGCCGCGGTGCGCGAGGAGCTCGCGAAGTACCAGAACAACCAGCCGTGCCCGTCGTGCGACGGCACGCGGCTGCGCCGCGAGGCGCGCCACGTGCGGGTCGGCACCGGCGACTACGCGCGCGGCATCTACGAGATCAGCGGCTGGCCGCTGCGCGACGCGCTCGGCTATTTCGACGGCCTGACGCTCGAGGGCGCGAAGCGCGAAATCGCCGACAAGGTGATCAAGGAAATCGTCGCGCGCCTGACCTTCCTGAACAACGTCGGCCTCGACTACCTGTCGCTCGAGCGCAGCGCCGAAACGCTGTCCGGCGGCGAAGCGCAGCGCATCCGGCTCGCGTCGCAGATCGGCTCGGGCCTGACCGGCGTGATGTACGTGCTCGACGAGCCGTCGATCGGGCTGCATCAGCGCGACAACGACCGGCTGATCGCGACGCTCAAGCACCTGCGCGACCTCGGCAACTCGGTGATCGTCGTCGAGCACGACGAGGACATGATCCGCACCGCCGATTACGTCGTCGACATGGGGCCGGGCGCCGGCGAGCACGGCGGCGTGATCGTGGCCGAAGGCACGCCGAAGCAGGTGCAGGCGAACCCGCAGTCGCTGACCGGCCAGTATCTGGTCGGCAAGCGCACGATCGAGTATCCGGACGAGCGGATCGCGCCCGATCCCGAGCGGATGCTGCGCATCGCCGACGCGCACGGCAACAACCTGAAGCACGTCGATCTCGAGCTGCCGATCGGGCTGCTGACCTGCATCACCGGCGTGTCCGGTTCCGGCAAGTCGACGCTGATCAACGACACGCTGTATCACGCGGTCGCGCGCCATCTGTACGGCTCGTCGGCCGAGCCGGCGCCGTACGAGGCGATCGAGGGCCTCGAGCATTTCGACAAGGTGATCAACGTCGACCAGTCGCCGATCGGCCGCACGCCGCGCTCGAACCCGGCCACCTACACGGGCCTGTTCACGCCGATCCGCGAGCTGTTCTCGGGCGTGCCGACCGCCAAGGAGCGCGGCTACGATCCCGGCCGCTTCTCGTTCAACGTGAAGGGCGGCCGCTGCGAGTCGTGCCAGGGCGACGGCGTGCTGAAGGTCGAGATGCACTTCCTGCCGGACGTCTACGTGCCGTGCGACGTGTGCCACGGCAAGCGCTACAACCGCGAGACGCTCGAGGTGCAGTACAAGGGCAAGAACATCAGCGAAGTGCTCGACATGACCGTCGAGCACGCGTACGAGTTCTTCAGCGCGGTGCCGGTGATCGCGCGCAAGCTGAAGACGCTGCTCGACGTCGGCCTCGGCTACATCCGCCTCGGCCAGTCGGCCACGACGCTGTCGGGCGGCGAGGCGCAGCGCGTGAAGCTGTCGCTGGAGCTGTCCAAGCGCGACACGGGCCGCACGCTGTACATCCTCGACGAGCCGACGACCGGCCTGCACTTCCACGACATCGCGCTGCTGCTCGAGGTGATCCACCGGCTGCGCGACCAGGGCAACACGGTCGTGATCATCGAGCACAACCTCGACGTGATCAAGACGGCCGACTGGGTGATCGACCTCGGTCCGGAAGGCGGCGCGGGCGGCGGCCAGATCATCGCCCAGGGCACGCCCGAGCAGGTCGCGAAGACCAAGGCCAGCTTCACCGGCAAGTATCTCGCGCCGCTGCTCAAGCGGCCGACCCGCAAAACGGCGGCCGGCTGACACGTTCCGTTCCCGCGCGCGGCCGCCCGGCCGCGCGCCCTCGGCGGCCCGCACGCCGGGCGCCCTGCGCGTTTTCCCTTCTGCGGTTTTCCCTTCTGCGTTTACACCACGAGCCAAACCGTCCCGTGGCGGACCATAATGGCAGCTATACTTTACGGTCGTAAGGTTCGCCCTCCGCACCAATCCGGTGCGGCGCGCGGCAACCGCGGTCCTGCCGCCCACCGCGCGGCACGCCACACGAACGACAGGAATCCATGATGGAGAAGCAACAAGAGTCGCGCGACGCGCAGAACCGCGAGCCGCACCTGCGCAGCGTGCGGCTGACGAGCGACTTCAGCCTGCCGAAGCTGTCGGCGATCGAGATCGGCAGCTACCTGTTCGCGCTGGTCGCGATGGTGGCCGTGATCGAGCTGAAGCTGCTCGGCGGGCTGCTGGCCGGCCTGCTGGTCTACCAGCTGATCCACACGATCGCGCCTGCGATCGAACGGCATACGACCAGCATGCGCGCGCGCTGGGTCGCCGTCGTGCTGCTGTCGATCGCGATCGTCGGCGGCCTCACCGGCCTGACGATCGGCATCATCCAGCACTTCGAGCACACGGTGCCGAACCTGCAGAGCCTGCTCGGCCAACTGATGCAGATCGTCGAGCAGACGCGCGCGCGCACGCCGGCGTGGATCGCCAACCTGCTGCCGGTCGACGTCGAGCAGATGAAGGCGAAGGCCGCGCTGCTGATGCACTCGCACATGGACCAGCTCCAGCAAGGCGGCAAGAGCGTCGCGCGCGGCTTCGGCCACGTGCTGTTCGGGATGGTCATCGGCGCGATGATCGCGATCGGCGTCGAACATGGCAAGGTACGCCGGCCGCTGTCGACGGCGCTCGTCACGCGCGTGTCGCGCTTCGCCGAATCGTTCCGCCGGATCGTGTTCGCGCAGATCAAGATCTCGGCGATCAACGCGGCGTTCACCGGCATCTACCTGCTCGTCGCGCTGCCGATCTTCCAGCAGCGGCTGCCGCTGTCGAAGACGCTCGTGCTCGTCACGTTCATCGTCGGGCTGCTGCCGGTGATCGGCAACCTCGTCTCGAACACGCTGATCGTCGCCGTGTCGCTGTCGGTGAGCATGGGCACCGCGATCGCGTCTCTCGCGTTCCTGATCGTGATCCACAAGCTCGAATACTTCCTGAACGCGAAGATCATCGGCGGCCAGATCGAATCGCGCGCATGGGAGCTGCTGCTCGCGATGCTGATCATGGAGGCCGCGTTCGGGCTGCCGGGCGTGATCGCCGCGCCGATCTTCTACGCGTACGTGAAGCGCGAGCTGTACATGCTGCGGCTGATCTGACGCCGCGCGCCGCCGCCCGGCCTGCGAAAAAAACGCCGCGCTCGTGACCGAGCGCGGCGTTTTTGCTGGCGCGCCTGCAAGCGGCCGGCGCGATGCGTCGCTCAGCGGAACACGACGGTCTTGGTCCCGTTCAGCACGATCCGGTGCTCGACGTGCCACTTCACCGCGCGCGCGAGCGTCACGCACTCGACGTCGCGGCCGATCGCAGTCAGCTGGTCGGGCGTCATGCTGTGGTCGACGCGCTCGACTTCCTGCTCGATGATCGGGCCTTCGTCGAGGTCGGTCGTCACGTAGTGTGCGGTCGCGCCGATCAGCTTCACGCCGCGGTCGAACGCCTGGTAATACGGCTTGGCGCCCTTGAAGCTCGGCAGGAACGAATGATGGATGTTGATCGCGCGGCCGGCGAGCTGCTCGCACATGTTCGGCGACAGGATCTGCATGTAGCGCGCGAGCACGACGAGATCGGCGCGGTGCTCGTCGATCACCTCCAGCACGCGGGCTTCCTGCGCGGCCTTCGCCGCGTCCGACGATCCGCCGACGAGCGGAAAGTGATGGAACGGGATGTTGTAGCTGGCGGCGAGCTGGTAGAACTCCTTGTGGTTCGACACGATCGCCGGAATCTCGATCGGCAGCTGGCCGGTGCGATAGCGGAACAGCAGATCGTTCAGGCAATGGCCGATCTTCGACACCATGATCACGACGCGCGGCTTCACCGCCGCGTCGTGCAGCTCCCAGCGCATCTCGAACTGCTCGGCGAGCGGCGCGAATTCGCGGCGCAGCGTGTCGAGCGCGGCCGTGGCATCCACGCCGTCGGCATCCTGCTCGAAGTGCACGCGCATGAAGAACTCGCCGCTGCGGCTGTCGCCGAACTGCGCGGAATCGAGGATGTTGTTGCTGCGCTCGAACAGGAAGCCCGAGACCGCGTGGACGATGCCGTGCCGGTCGGGGCACGACAGTTTCAAGATAAAGCTGTGATCGGTCGACATGACCGCTACTCCCTTCGTTTCGGTATTCGTCAATTGGGCCGTGGGTTCGGCTGCGACGCCGGCCGCGCCCGCCACGGCATCGCGCGGGTCACGCGGCTGAGGCTCAGGCGGGCGGCGCGAACAGCGCATCCATGCCGTCGGCGTCGGCCGCTGCCAGCCAGCGGTGGCGCAGCAGCGTGTCGAGCATCGCGAGGCTCGCATCCATCGTCGCGCGGCCTTCGCGCAGCCAGCCGAGCACTTCCGGAACGCCGGCCAGCAGATGCTCGGCCACCTCGCCGTCCTGGTTGTGCGGCGCGAAGTCGCGCGGCAGCGGCAGGTCGTACACGAAGATCAGTTCGGATTGCGTGCCTTCGGGCAGCGAGCACAACACCTGCACCGCGCGGCCCGCGACCGCGCGCGCCGCCAGTTCGGCCGGCATGCCGGCCTCTTCCCAGCACTCTTTCGCGAGCGTCTCGCGCACGCCCAGCCCCCAGCCGATGCCGCCCGCGACGACGTTGTCGAGCATGCCCGGGTCGGTGGCCTTGGTGGCGCTGCGGCGGCCGAGCCACATCTGCGGCACGGCCGGCGCGCCCGGCGCGGCCGCATATTCTACGATGCCGTTCAGGTGCACCGCATAAGTCTGCGTGCCGAAGAAGCGCGCGGCGGCGCGCTCGATATAGGCGAGCGGCGGATCGTCGAAGCGGTTGCGGATCGCATAGATCTCGTCGCGCCAGCCGGGGATCGCGCCTTCCGCGGCCAGTGCGCCGATCGCGCTCGCGAGCGCCATGCTGCGTGCGTCGACCGTGTCGTAGCGCGCCGACAGCACGACGCGCGCGTCGCTCAGCTCGAACACGTCGGGCCAGCGGGCCAGCTTCGCGACGTCTGCGCGCCGCACCCAGCCGACCTCGCGGCCGGCGATCTCGAAGCGCAGGTGCGCGGCCGGATCGAAGCGGCGCGCGGCCGCAATGCAGGGGAACGTCATCGGCGTCAGTCCTTCAGCGCCACGCGGATGCCGATCGCGATGAAGGTCGCGCCGGCGATCCGGTCGAGCCACACGCCGGCCTTCGGGCGGCGCTTCAGCCACGCGCCGATCGCGCCCGCGCCGACGCCGAACAGCGAGAAGATCGCGGCCGTCTGCAGCATGAACAGCGCGCCGAGCTCGAACATCTGCAGCGTCACCGGCTGCGCGCCGTGCGGATCGACGAACTGCGGCAGGAACACGACGAAGAACAGCGTGACTTTCGGGTTCATCAGGTTGCCGATCACGCTCTGCCGGAAGATCGCGCCGAGCGGCTGCGGCGGGCGCGCATGCGCGTTCGCGAGCCCCTGGCTGCGCAGCGCCTTGATGCCGATCCACACGAGATACGCGGCGCCCGCGAGCTTCAGGATCTGGAACGCGACCGGCGACGAGCGCAGCACGGCCGCGACGCCGAGCGCCGCGAGCGTCGTATGGAACAGGATCCCGGCCGTGAAGCCGAGCGCGGCGACGAAGCCGGCCGCGCGGCCCTGCGAGATGCCGCGCGCGAGCACCTGCAGGTTGTCGGGGCCGGGCGCGAAGGTGATCGCGATCGACGTGGCGAGAAACAGCATGAAGTTGGGCATCGTGACCTCGCGGCGTGAGCCGGCGCTCGATGGTTCAGTGGCCGGCGAATTCGGTGACGGTGTAGATCGGCAGCCCTGCGTTGCGAAGCAGCGTCGAGCCGCCGAGGTCCGGCAGGTCGATGATCGCCGCGCCTTCGACGACGACCGCGCCGAGCCGCTGCAGCAGGTTGCGTCCCGCCATCATCGTGCCGCCGGTCGCGATCAGGTCGTCCATGATGATCACGCGGTCGCCGGGGCGGCACGCGTCCTCGTGGATCTCGACCGTCGCGCTGCCGTATTCGAGGTCGTACGATTCCGAGCACGTCTTGTACGGCAGCTTGCCGACCTTGCGGATCGGCACGAAGCCGACGCTCAGCTCATAAGCGACGATCGGCGCGATGATGAAGCCGCGCGCGTCGAGGCCGGCGACGTAGTCGAGCTTCGCATCGACATAGCGCTCGACGAACAGGTCGACGAGGATGCGCAGCGCCTTCGGGCTCTGCAGCAGCGTCGTGATGTCGCGGAACATCACGCCCGGCTGCGGCCAGTCGGGCACCGTGCGGATCTGGCTGTGGATGAAGGCGACCGGATCGAGCGGCGCGCCCGACGACGAATGCGGCATGAAACTCTCCGAAAAAAACGGTGCGCGACGATCGCGCACCGTTTCGAATTAATGCGGGTCAGGTTGTTGGGTCGCCCTTCGAGGCTTCGAGGCTTCGAGGCTTCACGCTACCGCGGCCGGCGGCTCGCGCCGCAGCCGCGACAGCCGCTCCTCGGCAATCGCGAGCGCCTCGGGCAGCCCGCGCAGCACGACGATGTCGCTCGCGCGCAGCTTGGTCTGCGGATCGGGCTCGACGCCGCGAATGCCGTGCCGGCGAATCGCCGTGACTTCGATCCCGAGCACGTACAGCCCGAGCTCCTCCAGCGAGCGCCCGACCGCGTCGGCGCGCGCGTCGACCGGCACCGATTGTAGCCGCACCTGCTCGTGATCGTCGTCGTCGGCATCGTCCGCGCCGTGGAAATAGCCGCGCAGCAGGCTGTAGCGCTCGTCGCGCATCTCCTCGACGCGCCGCACGACCTTGCGCATCGGCACGCCCACCAGCACCAGCGTGTGCGACGCGAGCATCAGGCTGCCCTCGACGATCTCCGGAATCACCTCGGTCGCGCCGGCCGCGAGCAGCTTCTCGAGATCGGCGTCGTCGACGGTGCGCACGATCGCCGGCAGCGTCGGCGCCAGCTCGTGCACGTGGTGCAGCACGCGCAGCGCCGACGGCGTGTTCGCATACGTGATCGCGACGGCCGCCGCGCGATGGATGCCGGCCGCGAGCAGCGACTCGCGGCGCGCCGCGTCGCCGAACACGACCGATTCGCCGGCCGTCGCCGCGGCGCTCACGCGATCGGGATCGAGGTCGAGCGCGACGTACGGAATGCCTTCCTGCTCGAGCATGCGCGCGAGGTTCTGCCCCGCGCGGCCGTAGCCGCAGATGATCACGTGGCCGCGCTGCTTGAGGCTTTGCGTCGCGATCCGCGTCATCTGCAGCGACTGCTGCATCCATTCGGTCGACGACAGCCGCATCACGATCCGGTCGGCGTTCTGGATCAGGAACGGCGCGGCGAGCATCGACAGCAGCATCGACGCGAGGATCGCCTGCAGCAGCGTCGCATCGACCAGGTGCCGGTCGAGGATCAGGTTCAGCAGCACGAAGCCGAACTCGCCGGCCTGCGCGAGGCCGATGCCGGTGCGCATCGCGACGCCCGGCGTCGCGCCGAACAGCCGCGCGAGCCCGGCGATCGTCGTCGCCTTGAACAGGATCTGCCCGACGAAGAAGCCGAGCACGAGCAACGGGTGCTCCCAGATCACGCGCGGATCGAGCAGCATCCCGGTCGTTACGAAGAACAGCCCGAGCAGCACGTCGCGAAACGGCTTGATGTCTTCTTCGACCTGATGGCGGAACGGCGTCTCGGCGATCAGCATCCCGGCGATGAACGCGCCGAGCGCGAGCGACAGGCCGAAGCGGTCGGTGATGAACGCGGCGCCCAGCGTGACGAGCAGCAGGTTCAGCACGAACAGCTCCTGCGAGCGGCGCCGCGCGACGACGTTCAGCCAGCGCGTCATGAAGCGCTGCCCGACGATCAGCAGCAGCGCGAGCGCGATCACGATCTTGACCGCCGCGAAGCCGAGCGTGATCGCGAGATCCTTCGACGACTCGGCGCCGAACGCCGCGATGACGATCAGCAGCGGCACCACCGCGAGATCCTGGAACAGCAGCACGCCGAAGATGTTGCGCCCGTGCGCGGTCTCGATCTCGAGCCGCTCGGCGAGCATCTTCGAGACGATCGCCGTCGACGACATCGCGAGCGCGCCGCCGAGCGCGACGCTGCCCTGCCACGCGATGTGCACCCAGCGCTCGAACAGCGCGCCGAGCACGACCGCCAGCACGAGCGTCGCGACCACCTGCAGCAGCCCGAGCCCGAACACGAGCCGCTGCATCGCCCGTAGCTTCGCGAGCGAGAACTCGAGGCCGATCGAAAACATCAGGAACACGACGCCGAATTCGGCAAGATGCTCGGCGCGCTCGAGGTCCGCGGCGACGCCGAACGCGTGCGGGCCGACCAGAATGCCGACGGTCAGATAGCCGAGCATCGGCGGCAGGTTCAGCGAGCGAAATACGACGACGCCGACCACCGAAGCCAGCAGCAGCAGCAGCGTCATTTCGAGCGGGGAAATCACAGGCGAAGCGTCCTCGTTCGTCGGGGCCACGGCAATGCGGGCGCGGGTGGTGGCGGTAGGCAAGCGGCATCGGACAAGTCCGAAGGCGCGGCGCGGCGAACAAACGCCTTTGCTATACTCCGCGCATGATAGCGAAAATCAATGATGATCGGGCGCTCGCGCTCGCCCGCGACGTGCTCGACATCGAGGCGGACGCCGTGCGCGCGCTGCGCGACCAGCTCGACGGCGACTTCGTCCAGGCCGTGGCACTGCTGCTCGGCTGCCGCGGGCGCGTGGTGGTCTCCGGCATCGGCAAATCAGGGCATATCGCCCGCAAGATCGCGGCCACGCTGGCCAGCACCGGTACGCCTGCATTCTTCGTCCACCCGGCGGAAGCGAGCCATGGCGACCTCGGGATGGTGACCGCCGACGACGTCTTCATCGGCATTTCGTATTCCGGCGAATCGGAAGAGCTCGTGGCGATCCTGCCGCTCGTCAAGCGGATCGGCGCGAAGCTGATCGCGATCACGGGCCGCGCCGAATCGAGCCTCGGCAAGCTCGCCGACGTGCACCTGAACGCCGCCGTGTCGAAGGAAGCCTGCCCGCTGAACCTCGCGCCCACCGCGAGCACGACGGCCGCGCTCGCGCTCGGCGACGCGCTCGCCGTCGCGGTGCTCGATGCGCGCGGCTTCGGCTCCGAGGACTTCGCGCGCTCGCATCCGGGCGGCGCGCTCGGCCGCCGTCTGCTCACGCACGTGCGCGACGTGATGCGCAGCGGTGCCGACGTGCCGCGCGTCGGGCTCGACGCGACGCTGTCGGACGCGCTGTTCCAGATCACCGAAAAGCGCCTGGGCATGACCGCCGTGGTCGACCCCGACGGCCGCGTCGCCGGCATCTTCACCGACGGCGACCTCCGCCGCGTGCTCGCGCGCGACGGCGACTTCCGCACGCTGCCGATCGTCGACGTGATGACGCGCGCGCCGCGCACGATCGGCCCGGACCAGCTCGCGGTCGAAGCCGTGGAACTGATGGAGCGCCACCGGATCAACCAGATGCTGGTGGTCGATGCAAACGGCATGCTGATCGGCGCGCTGAACATGCACGACCTGTTTTCGAAGAAGGTGATCTGATGAGCGCAGCGCTGACTGCGGCCGAACGCGCGAGCCGCGTGAAGCTGATGATTTTCGACGTCGACGGCGTACTGACCGACGGCGGCCTGCTGTTTACCGCGGCCGGCGACGCGATGAAGTCGTTCAATTCGCTCGACGGCCATGGCGTGAAGCTGCTCGGCGAAGCCGGCATCGCGACCGCGATCATCACCGGACGCCGTTCGGAGATCGTAGCGGCGCGCGCGAAGGAAATGAAGATCGCGCACCTGTTCCAGGGCGTCGAGGACAAGCTCGCCGTGTTCGCCGATCTGGCCGGCTCGCTCGGCATCGGCGCCGACGCATGCGGCTACATGGGCGACGACTGGCCCGACCTGCCCGTGATGCTGCGCTGCGGCTTCGCGACCGCGCCGGCCAATGCGCACCCCGAGGTGATCGCGCGCGCACACTGGGTGGCCGAGGCCCGCGGCGGTCACGGCGCGGTGCGCGAAGTGTGCGACGCGATCCTGCGCGCGCAGCGCCGCTACGATGCGCTGCTCGCCGCCGCGTGCGGAGTCTGACCGATGAATCCGCAATTTCGCTGGACCCAGCTGCTGCCGCTTGTCGCGGTGGCCGCGCTCGCGGGCATCACGTGGTGGCTGCTGCAGGCGACGCTGCCGCCGCCCGGCGAAGGCGCCGCGCAACCGAAGCGCCATACGCCCGACTATTTCGCCGACAACTTCTCGGTCACCGAGCTCGACCAGACCGGCACGACCCAGTACCGGCTGACGGCCGCGAAGCTGGTCCACTACGAAGACACCGACGACAGCGACCTGACCGATCCGGCGATGCGCGCGTTCCAGCCCGGCAAGCCGGTCGTCACGACCACCGCGAAGCGCGGCACGGTCAACGGCGACGTGTCGATCGTCGACTTGTACGACGACGCGCGCATCCTGCGCGTGGCCGGCGGCGGCGATCCGCAGATGCAGGCCGATTCGCAGCATTTCCGGATCTTGGTCAACGACGATGTGATCCAGACCGAAAAGCCGGTTAAACTTCAGCGCGGCCTGTCGCTCGTCAACGCGACCGACGGCATGAAGTACAACAACGTCACCCGGGTCATCGAGCTTTACGGCAACGTGCGCGGCACGATCGCCGCCACGGACACGTCCGGCGGCTCGAAAGGTCAACCCAGGTGACGCATCCCTCACGTGACTGCATGAACGAACCGTTCCCTCGACAGAATTCCGGCGGCGCTGCGCGCGCCGTCCGCGCCGCGCTCGTCGCGACGCTCGTGGCGCTCCCGCTCGTCGGGCTGGCGCCGCTCGCCCATGCCGAGAAGGCCGACCAGAACAAGCCGATCAACGTCGAGGCCGACAATCTGACCTATGACGATCTGAAGCAGGTGACCGTCGCGACCGGCAACGTCGTGATCACGAAGGGCACGATCAAGATCACCGGCGACCGCGTCGAAGTGCGGCAGGACCCGGAAGGCTATCAGTACGCGACGTCGTTCGGCAGCGGCAAGAAGCACGCGACGTTCCGCCAGAAGCGCGAAGGCCTCGACGAATACATCGACGGCGACGCCGAGCGCATCGACTACGACGGCAAGCAGGACCTGACCACGCTGACGACGGCCGCCACCGTGCGCCGCCTGCAGGGCACGTCGACGATCGCGGACACCGTGCACGGCAGCGTGATCACGTACGACGGCCAGCGCGACTTCTACACCGCGAAGGGCGGCAAGGACGTCGCCGCGCCGGGCAACCCGAACGGCCGCGTGCGCGCGATGCTGTCGCCGAAGAACGGCGGCCCCGGTCCCCTGAACGGCGCGCCGGCGAAGCTGTCGCCGTCGACCACGATCCAGGGAGCGCCCGCCCAATGAACGCGCTTCCGAATCGCCAGCCGGCCGGCACCACGAGTTCGCTCGTGGTGCGCAACCTGAAGAAGCGCTACGGCTCGCGCACCGTCGTCAAGGACGTGTCGCTCGACGTGAAGAGCGGCGAGGTGGTCGGCCTGCTCGGCCCGAACGGCGCGGGCAAGACGACGTCGTTCTACATGATCGTCGGCCTCGTGCCGCTCGATGCGGGCGAGATCTCGCTGAACGGCAGCTCGATCAGCCTGCTGCCGATCCACAAGCGCGCGTCGCTCGGCCTGTCGTATCTGCCGCAGGAAGCGTCGGTGTTCCGCAAGCTGACCGTCGAGGAAAACATCCGCGCGGTGCTCGAGCTGCAGCACGGCGACGACGGCAAGCGCCTGTCGAAGGACGCCATCGCGGCGCGCACGGAGGCGCTGCTCGACGAGCTGCAGATCGGCCACCTGCGCGACAATCCGGCGCTGTCGCTGTCGGGCGGCGAACGCCGTCGCGTGGAGATCGCACGCGCGCTCGCGACCAACCCGAACTTCATCCTGCTCGACGAACCGTTCGCGGGCGTCGACCCGATCGCGGTGCTCGAGATCCAGAAGATCGTCAAGTTCCTGAAGCAACGCAACATCGGCGTGTTGATCACCGATCACAACGTGCGTGAAACGCTCGGCATCTGCGATCACGCCTACATCATCAGCGACGGTTCGGTGCTCGCCGCCGGCGCGCCGAGCGAAATCATCGAGAACGAGAGCGTGCGCCGCGTCTACCTCGGCGAACACTTCCGGATGTAACTTCCCCATGGCTGGCCGCCCCCGCCCGGCGATGCCGCGCGGGGCCGCGCCCGCGTGCCCGCTCAGCGGCCCTGCCGCGGCCTGACGCCGCGCCGCGCGTAATCGCGGATGGCTCAACGCGGCTGGGTCGTGGCAAACTGCCGGTATGACTCCCTCCTCGCCATGAAAGCCAGCCTCCAACTCCGCCTGTCGCAACACCTTGCGTTGACGCCGCAGCTGCAGCAGTCGATTCGGCTTTTGCAGCTGTCGACGCTCGAGCTGCAGCAGGAAGTCGCGATGGCCGTCGCGCAGAATCCGCTGCTGGAAAGCGACGACGAATGGATCGCGAGCCCGCTGCGCGTCGCAGCCGACGGATCGCTGATCGCGCAGACGCCGCCCGCCCCGAACGGCGAGTCCGGCAGCATGAACGGCAGCGGCCAGTCGAGCGAGCGCGCCGAACGCGACGAGCCGGCCGCCACCGACGAATACGACGGCTATGGCTCGGGCGACGCGAGCGACGGCCCGCAATGGAATCTCGACGAGTTCGGCCGCTCGAGCGGCGCGTCGGACGACGACGATCTCCCGCCGCTGCAGGTCCAGGAAGCCGCCACATCGCTGCGCGAGCATCTGTCCGCGCAGCTGCGCGTCACGCAGGCCAGCCCGCGCGATCGCGCGCTCGTGATGTTCCTGATCGAATCGCTCGACGACGACGGCTATCTGACCGCGTCGCTCGACGAAGTGCTGGCCGACCTGCCGCCCGAACTGGAAGTCGACGGCGACGAGCTGAACGCGGCGCTCGCGCTGCTGCACAGCTTCGATCCGGCCGGCGTCGGCGCGCGCTCGGCGTCCGAATGCCTGAAGCTGCAACTGCTGCGGCTCGATCCGTCCCCGACCCGCACGCTCGCGCTGGAAATCGTCTCGCAGCATCTCGAGCTGCTCGCCGCGCGCGACTTCACGCGGCTGCGCAAGCAACTGAAGGCGAGCGACGACGCGCTGCGCGACGCGCACGCGCTGATCCGCTCGCTGGAGCCGTTCCCCGGCGCGGCCTACGGCAAGGCCGAGGCCGACTACGTGGTACCCGACATCATCGTGAAGAAGGCCGGCCAGGGCTGGCTCGCGGAGCTCAATCCGGAGGTGATGCCGCGCCTGCGGATCAACAACCTGTACGCGAACATTCTGCGCAACAGCCGCGGCGATCCGTCGACCGGATCGTTGAAGCAACAGCTGCAGGAAGCACGCTGGCTGATCAAGAATATCCAGCAGCGATTCGACACGATCCTGCGTGTCGCGCAGGCTATTGTCGAACGTCAGAAGAACTTCTTTGCGCACGGCGAAATTGCCATGCGCCCCTTGGTTTTGCGGGAAATAGCTGATACGCTGGGCCTACACGAGTCGACTGTCAGCCGTGTGACAACCGGTAAGTACATGCTGACCCCGTTCGGGACGCTGGAGTTCAAGTACTTCTTCGGATCGCACGTTTCGACCGACACCGGAGGCGCCGCATCGTCGACCGCCATCCGAGCCCTGATCAAGCAACTGATAGGAGCTGAAGACCCAAAGTCGCCACTTTCGGACAGCCGCATTGCCGAGCTGCTGGCAGAACAGGGATTCGTGGTCGCGCGCCGCACGGTCGCGAAGTATCGCGAAGCCCTCAGGATCCCGGCAGTGAATCTGCGCAAATCTCTTTAAGCCTGCTGCCTGCCCGGCGGCAGGCGTGTTCCGGCCACCGCGCATACGGGGAACAGGCCGGGCGACCTGTCCGCGATTACGCCGCCATGTGCGGCAGGGCAAGTCGACCGGAGCGCCGCCTCGATGCGGCCGGGTGGTCACTCGCTTGGAGAAGCACTATGAACCTGAAGATCAGTGGACATCATCTCGAAGTCACGCCTGCAATTCGCGAATACGTGATCACCAAGCTGGACCGGGTGCTACGCCATAGCGATCAGGTCATCGATGGCACTGTGATCCTCTCGGTCGACAACCACAAGGAAAAGGACAAGCAGCAGCGCGCGGAAATCAACCTGCACCTGAAGGGCAAGGACATCTTCGTCGAAAGCGCGAACGGCAACCTGTACGCAGCGATCGATCTGCTGATCGACAAGCTGGATCGCCAGGTCGTCAAGCACATGGAGCGTCTGCAGACCCATGCGCACGACCCGATCAAGCTCCAGCCGTCGGTCGACCAGATCGAACTGCCGCCGCAATAACCTTTACCGCAACACGCACATCGCCCGGTTCGCCGGGCTTTTTTTGTGCCCTCGGGGCCGTGGTGCGACCGGTCCGTCCATGCTGCGCCATGCACGCGGCTGTGCTCTATAATGTGCCGGTTATCGCCGGGGGGCGTGGCGCGCGGTAGCTGCGTTGCAGGCTGCCGAAGCCGAACGCCTTGATATCGCCGAACATGGAAAATCAGTCTGCCGCAGCAAGGAGACCCCAGGCCGCCCACTCGCCTGCCAACATGAATCGCCTAGCCAAAATCCTGCCCATTGAGAACGTCGTCATCGACCTCTCCGTCACCAGCAAGAAACGCGTCTTCGAGCAAGCGGGGCTGATCTTCGAGAATCAGAACGGCATCGCCCGCAGCACCGTCACGGACAACCTGTTCGCGCGCGAGCGCCTCGGCTCGACCGGGCTCGGCGAAGGCGTCGCGATTCCACACGGGCGCATCAAGGGTCTCAAGCATCCGCTCGCCGCCTTCGTCCGGCTTGCCGAGGCGATCCCGTTCGAGGCGCCCGACGGCCAGCCCGTCGGGCTCCTGATCTTCCTGCTCGTGCCCGAGCAAGCCACGCAGCAGCACCTCGAGATCCTGTCGGAGATCGCGCAGCTGCTGTCCGATCGAGACGCGCGCGAGCGTCTGCACAACGAAACGGATATCGCCGAGTTGCATCGCCTGCTCACTCAGTGGCAACCTTGAGTTGATCCGGGCGGAACATTCCCCAGAACCCGGCGGCACGCGCCGCCGTCCAGGGCCGCCCGGCGCCGGTCCGGCATGGCGACGCCCGTCGCCGTGCGCATGCACCGGCTCATTGGAGTGACGAGAGTCATGGATACGTCCAGCATCAACGCCCAGAGCATCTTCGACGACAACGCGGCCACGCTGAAGCTCAGCTGGCTGACGGGGCATGAAGGCTGGGAGCGCGGTTTCTCGGCCGACACGGTCGGCAACGCGACGTCGAGCGCCGACCTCGTCGGCCACTTGAACCTGATCCACCCGAACCGGATCCAGGTGCTCGGCGAAGCTGAAATCGACTACTACCAGCGGCAGACCGACGAAGACCGTTCGCGCCACATGGCCGAGCTGATCGCGCTCGAGCCGCCGTTCCTGGTGGTGGCCGGCGGCGCGGCCGCCCCGCCCGAGCTGGTGCTGCGCTGCACGCGCTCGTCCACGCCGCTGTTCACGACGCCGATGTCCGCGGCCGCGGTCATCGACAGCCTGCGGCTCTACATGTCGCGCATCCTCGCGCCGCGCGCGACGCTGCATGGCGTGTTCCTCGACATCCTCGGGATGGGCGTGCTGCTCACCGGCGATTCGGGGCTCGGCAAGAGCGAGCTCGGCCTCGAGCTGATCAGCCGCGGTCACGGCCTGGTGGCCGACGACGCCGTCGATTTCGTCCGCCTCGGTCCCGATTTCGTCGAAGGCCGCTGCCCGCCGCTGCTGCAGAACCTGCTCGAAGTGCGCGGCCTCGGGCTGCTCGACATCAAGACGATCTTCGGCGAAACCGCCGTGCGCCGGAAAATGAAGCTGAAGCTGATCGTCCAGCTGGTGCGCCGGCCGGACGGCGAATTCCAGCGCTTGCCGCTCGAAAGCCAGACGGTCGACGTGCTCGGCCTGCCGATCAGCAAGGTCACGATCCAGGTGGCGGCCGGCCGCAACCTCGCGGTGCTCGTCGAGGCGGCCGTGCGCAACACGATCCTGCAGCTGCGCGGCATCGACACGTTGCGCGATTTCATGGATCGGCAACGGCTCGCGATGCAGGATCCCGACAGTCAGTTCCCCGGCAAGCTCGTATAGCGTTCGCGCGCCGGCCACGCAGCGCCGACGCGTCGAGCCGGTGCTATGATGAAACGTCAGGATTCTCTGCTTCCCATGCGCATCGTCCTCATCACCGGCATCTCCGGCTCAGGCAAGTCCGTCGCGCTGAACGCGCTGGAGGACGCAGGCTACTACTGCGTCGACAACCTGCCGCCGCACGTGCTGCCCGAACTCGCCCGCTACCTCGCCGAGGATGGCCAGCACCGGCTCGCGGTCGCGATCGATGCGCGTTCGAGCGCGTCGCTCGACGAAATGCCCGGCCTGATCCGCGCGCTGTCGCTCGAGCACGACGTGCGCGTGCTGTTCCTCAACGCGAGCACGCAGTCGTTGATCCAGCGCTTTTCCGAAACGCGCCGGCGCCATCCGCTGTCCGGCTCGCCGTCCCACGACGCGAACGTCGGGCTGCTGTCGTCGCTCGAGGAAGCGATCGAGCGCGAGCGCGAGCTGGTCGCGCCGCTCGCCGAATTCGGCCACCAGATCGACACCAGCACGCTGCGCGCGAACGTGCTGCGCACCTGGGTCAAGCGCTTCATCGAGCAGAAGAACAACGACCTGATGGTGATGTTCGAATCGTTCGGCTTCAAGCGCGGCGTGCCGCTCGACGCCGACCTGATGTTCGACGTGCGCGCGCTGCCGAATCCGTACTACGACCACGAGCTGCGCCCGCTCACCGGGCTCGACCAGCCGGTCATCGCGTTTCTCGACGCACTGCCGATCGTCCATCAGATGATCGACGACATCCATGCGTTCCTGATGAAATGGTTGCCGCACTTTCGCGAGGACAACCGCAGCTATCTGACCGTCGCCATCGGCTGTACCGGCGGCCAGCATCGCTCGGTGTTCATCGCGGAAACGCTCGCCGGGCGCCTCGCGCACGATGCGAACGTGATCGTGCGGCATCGTGACGCGCCGGTGGATGTCGACGCGTCGTCGCGGCTCGTCGCCGACGTCCACCGACCTTAGCGACCCCGCCTCTCTCGCCAGCGCGCCATGTCCACCTTATCGACGACCCTCATCGACCTGCCGCTGTTTCCGCTGCACACGGTGCTGTTCCCCGGCGGCTGGCTACCGCTGAAGGTGTTCGAGGCGCGCTATCTGGACATGTGCCGCGCGTGCCTGCGCGACGACGCGCCGTTCGGCGTGTGCCTGCTCAAGAGCGGCCCCGAAGTGGCGCAGGACGGCGCCGTGTCGGTGCCCGAGACCATCGGCTGCATGGCGCGCATCACCGAATGCGACACCGGCGAGTTCGGCATGCTCTACATGCAGGCGATCGGCACGCAGCGCTTCGAGCTGCTGTCGTATCGCGTCGAAGGCAACGGGCTGCTGGTCGGCATCGCGCAGGCGCTCCCCGACGACATCCCGCTCGAAGGCGAACAGGCGCTCGCGCAGTTCGGCTCGTGCGCGGAGGTGCTCGAACGGATCATCGACGCGCTGAAGAAGTCCGAGCCCGACAACAAGCTGCCGTTTTGCGAGCCGTTCCGCCTCGACGATCCGAGCTGGGTGTCGAACCGTCTCGCCGAGCTGCTGCCGCTCGACCTGCGCGCGCGGCAGAAATTGATGGAGTTTCCGGACGTCGGCGCCCGGATCGACGCCGTGCATCACGTGCTCGATCGGCACGGATGGCTTTGAGCGCAGGACGCGCGTCGGTTTTCTATCGGCTTCACGTGGCGGATCGAAGCCGCGGCGCGAGCGCGCGCAGCGGCGTCGCGGCGTACTGAACGCACGCGCCGCCTCGTCACCGTTTCGTCACAACAGCGGCCCGCTCAACGCATCGAGCAGCTTGCGCACCGGCGCCGGCACGCCGTACGCATCGAGGCCGGCGAGCGGCACCCACGCGGTGTCGGCATCGAGCGCCGCCGCTTGCGCCTGACCGCCGTGCGTCATGTCGCTCAGGCGCGGTTCGATCTCCAGCCGGAAATGCGTGAAGGTGTGCGTGAACGGCGCGAGCGGCACCGGGCCGCCGCCGCCGAAGCCCTGCGCCAGCGCCGCGAGCGCCGCATCGCCGTCGGCCTGCGGCAGGCACCACAGCCCGCCCCAGATGCCGGCCGGCGGACGCCGCTCGAGCAGCACCGCATCGCCGTCGCGCAGCACCAGCATCCAGGTCTTGCGCGTCGGCACCGCCTTCTTCGGCCGGGCTGCCGGAAGTTCGCGCTGGCGCCCCGTCGACTGCGCGACGCAGTCGCCCGCGAACGGACAGCGCGCGCAATCCGGCTTGCCGCGCACGCACAGCGTCGCGCCGAGATCCATCAGCCCTTGCGTGTACGCGCTCACATCGGCCGCATTCGCGGCATCCGGCAGCAACGATTCGGCGAGCGCCCACATGTCGTTCTCGACGCGCTTGTCGCCCGGAAAGCCTTCGACGCCGAACACCCGCGCGAGCACGCGCTTCACGTTGCCGTCGAGGATCGTCGCGCGCGCGCCGTACGCGAACGACGCGATCGCGGCGGCCGTCGAGCGGCCGATGCCCGGCAGCTCGGCAAGCCCGTCCGGCGTCGACGGGAATACGCCGCCGTGCTCGGCGACGACGACCTGCGCGCAGCGATGCAGATTGCGCGCGCGCGAGTAGTAGCCGAGGCCGGCCCACAGCGCCATCACGTCGTCGGACGGCGCGGCCGCGAGCGCGGCGACGTCGGGAAAGCGCTCGAGAAAGCGCGTGTAATACGGAACGACCGTCGACACCTGCGTCTGTTGCAGCATGATTTCCGACAGCCAGATCCGGTACGGATCGCGGGTGTTCTGCCACGGCAGGTCATGGCGGCCGTGCACGCGCTGCCAGGCGACGAGGCGCGTGGCGAAGGTGCGGTGCAGCGGCGTGACGGGGAACGGAGCGGGAGCGATGCGGGGCGGCTTCAAGTGTTCGAAGTTTCGGAAAGAGGTTACGACGCGCAGCTCAACGCTGGCAGGTCGGACAGAAATAGGTCGAGCGCTGCCCCTGCACGATCTGGCGGATCGGCGTGCCGCATACGCGGCAAGGCAGCCCGGCGCGGTCGTACGCGAAGCAGTCGAGCTGGAAATAGCCGCTTTCGCCGTTGCTGCCGACGAAATCGCGCAGCGTGCTGCCGCCGCGTTCGATCGCGTCGGCGAGCGTCGCGCGCACCGCGTCGGCGAGCCGCTCGTAGCGCGGCAGCGACACCTTGCCGGCCGCGGTCGTCGGCCGGATGCCGGCGCGAAACAGGCTCTCCGACGCATAGATGTTGCCCACGCCGACGACCATGTCGCCCGCGAGCAGCGCCTGCTTGACCGACACCGTGCGCCCGCGCGTGCGCGCATGCAGCAGCGCGCCGGTGAAGGCGGGCGAGAACGGCTCGACGCCGAGGCTCGCGAGCAGCGGATGCGCATGCACGTCGCCGGCTTCGCGCGGGTGCCACAGCACGGCGCCGAAGCGGCGCGGATCGCGAAAGCGCAGCACGAATTCGTCGAAGATCCAGTCGATGTGGTCGTGTTTGGCCGCGACCGGCACGCCGGCCACCGGCAGCACGCGCAGCGTGCCGGTCATCCCGAGATGGACGATGAACCAGCCGGCGTCGACTTCGAACAGCAGATACTTGCCGCGACGCTCGACGGCGAGCACCTCGCGCGCGCGCAATTGCTCGGCGAGGTCCGCCGGCACCGGCCAACGCAGCATCGCGGTGCGGACGTCGACACGCTCGACGCGGCGGCCCGCGACAAAGGGCGCGATGCCCCGGCGCGTGACTTCGACTTCTGGCAACTCTGGCATGTTTTGCGGGTCTGAGACGGGATTCACGATCGTGCGTGTATTGTAGCGAGCGCGTTACAATCGGTTGAAACATCGAACGGATTTCCATGACCCTGCCCTCGAAGCTGCTTCTGAAGCGCCCCGCCGCCGCGCGCGGCGCGCGCGCCTTCCCGGTCCGCCGTGCGCTCGGCGCCGCGCTGTTCGCCGCATGGACCCTCACCGCCCTCCCGGCTCACGCGCAGGCTCCGGCATCGGACGACGCGCAGTCGCAGGGCGCGTTCGAGCACGTGATGCCGGACGAGAAGAAGAATCTCCCAGCCGTTCCGCTGACGAGCCAGATCGTCTACCAGGTGCTGGCCGCCGAGGTCGCGCTCCAGCGCAACCAGCCGGCGCCGGCCTACCAGACCTACCTCGCGCTCGCCCGCGACACGCGCGATCCGCGCATGGCGCAGCGTGCGACGGAGATCGCGCTGGGCGCGCAAAGCCCGGCCGACGCGCTGTCGGCGGCCAATCTGTGGCTCCAGTACGCGCCGGATTCGAATCGCGCGTCGCAAGTCGACGCGGCGCTGCTGGTGCTCGCCGGCAAGCCCGCCGACGCGCAGCCGATGCTCGCCCGCGAGCTGGCGCGCGCGACCGGCGAGACGCGCGGTCAGGCGATCCTCGCGCTGCAGGCGCTGCTGGTGCGCGGCGCCGACCGCGTCGGCGGCCTCGCGGTGCTGAAGGACATGCTGAAGAACGACATGAACCGGCCGGAGGCGCAGCTCGCGATCGCGCGGCAGCAGCTCGCGGTCGACGACAAGGAAGGCGCCGCGCAATCGCTGAAGCAGGCGCTGCAGATCCGCCCCGACTACCTGCCGGCCGCGCTGATGCTGTCGCAGATGGGGCCCGCGGAGCGCGCGGCCGGCATCGCGTCGTTCGAGAAATACGTTCAGCAGAATCCGAAGTCGCGCGATGCGCGGCTCGCGCTGTCGCAGCTGTATCTCGCCGACGATCGCCTCGACGACGCACAAAAGCAGTTCGAGTCGATGCGCAAGCTCGATTCGAAGGACCCGACGCCGCTGATGGCGCTCGCGCTGATCAAGATCCAGCAGAAGAAGCTCGACGATGCGAGCGCGTACCTGAAACAGTACGTGCAGCTCGGCACGAAGCAGCCGAACCTCGACGTCGGCCAGGGCTACATCTACCTCGCGCAGATCGCGATCGAGCAAGGCAACGACGCGCAGGCGTCGCAGTGGCTCGACAAGGTCGACCAGACGAGCCAGCACTACCTGCCCGCGCAGATCACGCGCGCCCAGCTGCTGCAGAAACAGGGCAAGACCGACGAGGCGCGCAAGGTGCTCTACGATCTGCCGATCAGCGATCCGCGCGATGCGGCCGTGGTCGCGCGCACCGACGCGTCGATCCTGTTCACCGCGAAGCGCTACACGGAAGCCGAGGCACGGCTCGGCCAGGCGGTCCAGGACTTCCCGGACGATCCCGACCTGCGCTACGACTACGCGATGGCGGCCGAAAAGACCGGCCACTACGCCACGATGGAAAAGCAGCTGCGCGAGCTGATCCGCACGCAGCCCGACAATCCGCAGGCATACAACGCGCTCGGCTATTCGCTGGCCGATCGCAACCAGCGGCTGCCCGAGGCGAACAAGCTGATCGACAAGGCGCTGTCGCTCGCGCCGAACGATGCGTACATCATGGACAGCCTCGGCTGGGTGAAGTACCGGATGGGCGACACGGCCGGCGCGACCAAGGTGCTGCGGCGCGCGTACGAGCTGCAGCCGAACGCCGAGATCGGCGCGCACTTGGGCGAAGTGCTGTGGAAGAGCGGCGCGCAGGAAGACGCACGCAACGCGTGGCGTGCCGCGCAGCAGCTCGAGCCCGACAACGAGACGCTCGTGCAGACGCTGAAGCGCTTGCAGGTCAACGGCCTTTGATGCGGATGTTCCCGATGCTTTTCCCGTCTTTCCGCGCGCAGCGCGCGCTGGCTGCGGCCGGCGCGGCGCTCGCGCTCGCCGGCTGCGCGAGCACGCCGCCGGCGGCGAACGCGCCGTCGGACGCCGTGCTGCAGACGGCCGCGACGCACGCGTATCACGGCCGCTTCGCGGTGCAGTACAACGACCGCCTCGGCCGGCAACAGAACGTGTACGGCAACTTCGACTGGCAGGAGCACGGCGACGACGTATCGCTGGAACTGCGCAGCCCGCTCGGCCAGACGCTCGCCGTCGTCAAATCGACGCCGCAGGCCGCGTCGCTCGAGCTGCCGAACCGTCAGCCGCAATATGCGACCGACGTCGGCGAGCTGATGCAGAACACGCTCGGCTTCGCGTTGCCGCTCGCCGGCCTGCGCTACTGGCTGCTGCCAACGCCCGCGCCCACGACGCCCGCGCAGACGCAGCGCGATCCGGCCGACGCCGCGCGCGTCACGCAGATCCGCCAGGACGGCTGGACGATCGACTACCTCGCCTACGCGGACGCGCCGGCCACGGGCGTCAAACGCGTGAACCTCGTGCGCGCGACGCCGCCACTCGACATCAAGCTCGTGCTCGACCAGTGAGCACGTGAACCTAGCCCCGACATACGCATGACCGATTCGACCCGCTCGCTGCGCAACTGCCTTGCGCCCGCGAAACTCAACCTGTTCCTGCACATCACCGGCCGCCGGCCGAATGGCTATCACGATCTGCAGAGCGTGTTCCAGTTGCTGAACTGGGGCGACACGCTGCACTTCACGCTGCGCGACGACGGCCGCGTCGCACGCGCGACCGACGTGCCGGGCGTGCCAGAGGAAAGCGATCTCGTCGTGCGCGCGGCGAACCTGCTGAAAGCACACACCGGCACCGTCGCGGGCGTCGACATCGAGATCGACAAGTGCCTGCCGATGGGCGCGGGCCTTGGCGGCGGCAGCTCGGATGCGGCGACGACGCTGCTCGCGCTGAACCGTCTGTGGCAACTCGACCTTTCGCGTGCGGAGCTGCAGTCGCTCGCGGTGAAACTCGGCGCGGACGTGCCGTTCTTCGTTTTCGGAAAAAATGCGTTCGCAGAGGGTATCGGAGAAGAATTAGCTGAGGTACAATTGCCGACTCGCTGGTTCCTGGTTGTGACGCCGCGAGTTCATGTCGCCACCGCTGAGATTTTTTCAGACGAGCTGTTGACAAGGGACACAAAGCCAGTCACAATTGCTGACTTTCTTGCACGGCGTAACAGCGATGCGGGATGGCCAGACAGTTTCGGCCGGAACGATATGCAGCAAGTTGTGACAAGTAAGTACGCGGAAGTTGCACAGGTGGTCAAATGGTTGTATAATGTGACCCCTTCAAGGATGACCGGCTCCGGAGCAAGCGTGTTTGCGGTGTTTCGAAGCAGGCACGAGGCAGAAGCGGTGAAAGCCAATCTGCCCACCGGTTGGAATGGTGCAGTTGCCGAGAGCCTGAACGAGCATCCGCTCTTCGCTTTCGCGTCATGAAGTTTCGCTTTGTCGGATGGCCTACGAGTCCGGCGAAGTTATCAGTTAAGTGTAGGGGAGTCGCCAAGTTGGTCAAGGCACCGGATTTTGATTCCGGCATGCGAGGGTTCGAGTCCTTCCTCCCCTGCCAAAAATTTTCCCGCATTTCCCGCCTAAGCCTGAAGCAGGTGCACGATGAGCAGCCACAGCCATGATGGCTTGATGGTCTTTACTGGCAACGCGAACCCCGCGCTCGCCCAGGAAGTCGTCAATATCCTTGGTATTCCCCTCGGCAAAGCAATGGTCAGCCGGTTCTCCGACGGCGAGATCCAGGTCGAGATCCAGGAAAACGTGCGCGGCAAGGACGTCTTCGTCCTGCAATCCACGTGCGCGCCGGCCAACGACAATCTGATGGAACTGATGATCATGGTCGACGCGCTCAAGCGTGCGTCCGCCGGCCGGATCACCGCTGCCATCCCCTACTTCGGCTACGCCCGCCAGGATCGCCGCCCGCGTTCCGCGCGCGTCGCGATCTCGGCGAAGATCGTCGCGAACATGCTGGAAATCGCCGGCGTCGAGCGGATCATCACGATGGATCTGCACGCCGACCAGATTCAGGGCTTCTTCGACATTCCGGTCGACAATATCTACGCAACGCCGATCCTGCTGGGCGATCTGCGCAAGCAGAACTACTCGGATCTGCTCGTCGTGTCGCCGGATGTCGGCGGCGTGGTGCGCGCCCGCGCGCTCGCGAAGCAGCTGAACTGCGATCTCGCGATCATCGACAAGCGTCGTCCGAAGGCGAACGTCGCCGAAGTGATGAACATCATCGGTGAAGTCGAAGGCCGCACCTGCGTGATCATGGACGACATGGTCGATACGGCCGGCACGCTCTGCAAGGCCGCGCAAGTGCTGAAGGATCGCGGCGCGAAGCAGGTGTTCGCCTACGCGACGCACCCGGTGCTGTCGGGCGGCGCCGCCGAGCGCATCGCCGCATCGGCACTCGACGAGTTGGTCGTCACCGATACGATCCCGCTGTCGGCAGAATCGCTGGCCTGCTCGAAGATTCGCTCGCTGACGAGCGCGAGCCTGCTGGCCGAAACGTTCTCGCGGATTCGCCGCGGCGACTCGGTGATGTCGCTGTTCGCGGAATCCTGATCGCGGAACGACACGTAACGAATGCGCAGAAAGCGAAGCGGTGACGCTTCGCTTTTTGCACAATCGGACGGGATAGACGAAACCCCGTCCGCTTTATCGGGGGCCGCCATTTCGCCGGCCCCGTTTTACTGCCTGGTCGCGGGCAGCAAATGGAGAATCACATGAAAGTCGTCGCTTTCGAGCGCCAACAGCAAGGTACGGGTGCGAGCCGCCGCCTGCGCAACGCCGGTAAGACCACGGGCATCGTCTACGGTGGCGAAGCTGCCCCGCAAAAGATCGAACTGGATCACAACGCGCTGTGGCACGCACTGAAGAAGGAAGCTTTCCACGCGTCGATCCTCGACCTGGAAATCGCTGGCCAGTCGCAACAGGTTCTGCTGCGCGACGTGCAATACCACCCGTTCAAGCAACTGGTGCTGCACGTTGACTTCCAGCGCGTCGATGCGAAGAAGAAGCTGCACACGAAGGTGCCGCTGCACTTCCTGAACGCCGAAGTCAGCCCGGCAGTGAAGCTGTCGAGCGCAATCGTCTCGCACGTCACGACGGAAATCGAAGTCGAGTGCCTGCCGTCGGCTCTGCCGGAATTCCTCGAAGTCGATCTGTCGAAGATCGAAGCAGGTCAGTCGCTGCACGCGAAGGACATCGCACTGCCGAACGGCGTCGCGCTGGTCGCGCACGTCGACGCGGAAAACCCGGTTGTCGCCTCGGCGACGGTCCCGGCTGGTGCCGTGTCGGACGCAGCAGAAGGCGAAACGCCGGCTGCCTAACGGCTGCCCACGCGCCATTCGATCCGTTTCACGAAACGGTCGACGCAACCCGCCGCGGCTCGCCCGGCGGGTTTTTCTTTTTTGCGCCCAGGCGGGCGCTGCCGCCTACGAAACGTCATGATCAAACTGATCGTCGGCCTCGGCAATCCCGGGGCGGAATACACCGCGACGCGCCACAACGCCGGCTTCTGGCTGATCGACCAGCTCGCCCGCGAGGCCGGCACGACGCTGCGCGAGGAGCGCCGCTTTCACGGCTTTTATGCGAAAGCGCGCCTGCACGGCGAGGAAGTGCATCTGCTCGAGCCGCAAACCTACATGAACCGTTCCGGCCAGTCGGTCGTCGCGGTCGCGAGTTTCTTCAAGATCCTGCCAGATCAGATCCTCGTCGCGCACGACGAGCTCGATCTGCCGCCCGGCACCGTGAAGCTGAAGCTCGGCGGCGGCAGCGGCGGCCACAACGGGCTGAAGGACATCTCCGCGCACCTGTCGTCGCAGCAGTACTGGCGGCTGCGTATCGGCATCGGCCATCCGCGCGATCTGATCCCGGAAGGCGCACGTGCCGGCGCGAAGCCCGACGTCGCGAACTTCGTGCTGAAGCCGCCGCGACGCGAGGAGCAGGACGTGATCGACGCATCGATCGAGCGCGCGCTCGCCGTGATGCCGATGATCGTCAAGGGCGAGCTCGAGCGCGCGACGATGCAGCTGCATCGCAACTGACCGGCCGCAGCACCGGCGCCGCACCACGCGCGGCCCGGCGGATGCGCCGCGCGGCCATCCGCCGTCGGCGCAATTGCGCACCGCAGCGCTCACATGCGGTACTCTGGCTGTTTTGCCTGTCAGGAGCCAAGCGGTGAGCCGTTACTGGAGCGACGTCGTTCAGCAACTCGTGCCTTACGTGCCGGGCGAACAGCCCGCACTCGCACACCCCGTCAAGCTGAACACCAACGAGAATCCCTATCCGCCGTCTCCGCGCGTCGTCGCGGCGATCGCCCGCGAACTCGGCGACACCGGCGACACGCTGCGCCGCTATCCCGATCCGCTCGCGCGTGCGCTGCGCGAGACGGTCGCGGCCCATCACCGCATCAAGCCCGAACAGGTTTTCGTCGGCAACGGCTCGGACGAAGTGCTCGCGCACGCGTTCCACGCGCTGCTCAAGCACGACCGGCCGCTGCGCTTCCCGGACATCTCGTACAGCTTCTACCCGACCTACGCGCGGCTGTACGGCGTGCAGACGGCCATCGTGCCGCTCGCGGACGATTTCTCGATCCGCGTCGACGACTATCTCGACGACGCCGGCGGCGTGCTGTTTCCGAACCCGAACGCGCCGACCGGGCGCGCGCTGCCGCTCGCGGACATCGAACGAATCGCGGCGGCGAACCCGTCGTCGGTCGTGCTGATCGACGAGGCCTATGTCGATTTCGGCGCGCAATCGGCGATCACGCTGATCGATCGCCATCCGAACCTGCTGGTCGTGCACACGACGTCGAAGGCGCGCTCGCTGGCGGGCATGCGCGTCGGCTTCGCGTTCGGCAATGTCGATCTGATCGATGCGCTGAACCGCGTGAAGGACAGCTTCAACTCGTATCCGCTCGACCGGCTCGCGCAGGTCGCCGCGCAGGCCGCATACGAGGACACCGACTATTTCGCCGCGACCTGCCGTCGCGTGATCGACAGCCGGACGCGGCTCACACACGCGCTCGAGGCGCTCGGTTTCGACGTCGTGCCGTCGGCCGCGAACTTCGTGTTCGCGCGCCATCCGGCGCACGATGCGGGCACGCTCGCGGCCACGCTGAAGGATCGGGAGATTTTCGTGCGGCATTTCCGCGCGCCGCGCATCGACCAGCATCTGCGCATCACGGTCGGCACCGATGCCGAATGCGACGCGCTCGTCGCGGCCTTGCGTGAAATGATCGGCTGAACACCGGAAGGACGCCGGCGCGAGGCTGCGCCGGCCGAAGAAACGGTGACGCGCACGCGTCACCGCGACATCACTGCGCGCCGTCGCCCTTCGCGGCGATCAACGCGTGATACTTCTCCATCAACTGCGCGTGCGATTCCTCATGCTGCGGATCGCGCGGAATGCATTCGACCGGACACACCTGCTGGCACTGCGGTTCGTCGAAATGGCCGACGCATTCGGTGCACTTGCCGGGATCGATCACGTAAATGTCCGGGCCCATCGAAATCGCGCCGTTCGGGCACTCGGGCTCGCACACGTCGCAATTGATGCACTCGTCGGTAATCATCAAAGCCATACTGATCTCACTTCTTCAAGCCCGCGGCCGGCTTCGGGGCGAAACCGGCCGGCGCCGCGTCATGCGGCCGGGCCTCCCATCGCGGCGACTTTCTCGGTCAGCCACTTCTCGACGGACGGGAACACGAACTTGCTGACATCGCCGCCCAACTGCGCGATTTCGCGCACGATCGTGCCGGAGATGAACTGGTACTGATCGGACGGCGTCATGAACATCGTCTCGACGTCGGGCAGCAGATAGCGGTTCATCCCCGCCATCTGGAACTCGTATTCGAAATCGGACACGGCACGCAGGCCGCGCACGATCACGCGCGCGTTGTTGGTGCGGACGAAGTCCTTCAACAGGCCCTTGAAGCCCATCACCTTCACGTTCGGATAGTGACCGAGCACCTCGTTCGCAATCTTCAGACGTTCTTCCAGCGAGAAGAACGGCTTCTTCGCGCGGCTGTCGGCGACGCCGACCACCAGCGTATCAAAAATGCTCGACGCACGCCGCACGAGGTCTTCGTGCCCGCGCGTCAGCGGATCGAACGTACCGGGATACACGGCGACTACCATGTCGCTCCTCCTGTCATCACGCCAACGGGGTGGCAGCCGTGCCGTGCGCACGTGGCTGCCGAGATGGGCTTGCGTCGCCTTTGGGGCGCGCCGCCTCGTATGGAACGCGCATTATTCATCATTTTCGCGTTGCAGCAAATGATAGTGAACCGCGCCTGCCTTGCCGTGCTTCACCACCTGCCAGCCGGCCAGCGCTTCGTGCGCATCGGGTTCCAGCGCCTCGCCGGTTTCGACGTACAGCGCGCCGTCCGGCGCGACGAGCGGCGCCGCCAGCGCGAGCGCGCGCGCCAGCACGGCCGGCTCGCCGAACGGCGGATCGAGGAACACGACGTCGAACGCGCCCGGCGTCAGCCCGGCCGCGAGCCGCAGCGCGTCGGCTTCCGCGACCTCGACCGAGCGCGCGCCCAGCTTGTCCTTGATCGCGCGAAGCTGCTGCGCCGCGCGCGGGTGGCGCTCGACCATCACGACGCTCGCCGCGCCGCGCGACGCGGCCTCGAAGCCGAGCGCGCCGGTGCCCGCGAACAGGTCGAGGCAGCGCCGGCCGGCGAGATCCTGGCCGAGCCAGTTGAACAGCGTCTCGCGCACGCGATCGGGGGTCGGCCGCAGGCCGTCGAGATCGAGCACGGCGAGCGGAGTGCGTTTCCAGTCACCGCCGATGATGCGGATCGTGTGCGGCTTGCCGCGGCCGGCAGAGGCCGCGGGGCGGCCGGAAGAGGAACGGGACATACGGAGTATCGACGACGGGGGAGACGGGGGCGCGCACGCGGGCGTGCCGCCAAACAGGCGCACGTTACCACAGCGGCGGCGACGGCTGACGCGACTGTCTCGCCGCACTGATAAAATGCTCGGTTTCGGCCGCCGTGCGCACGCCCGACGCCTCCCGGCGCGCCGCCATGCCGGCCCCCGCCCTCTTCCCGACGTCAAACCATGTTCAGCTTCTTCAAACGATTCAAGAAAACGCAGGAGCCCGACTCCGCGGAATCGCAACCGGCCGACGCGCCGCAGCCGGACGAGCCGTCCGCTGCGCCGGCCCCCGCCGCGCGAGCGGCGGACACTGCGCGCGCGCCCGCCGTCGTGATGACGGTCACGCCCACCAACGACGGCAGCGACGAAGTCGTCGAAGCGGTCGAGATCGTGCCGCCGCCGACGCAGGACGCGTCCGCGAAGAAGTCCTGGCTGTCGCGCCTGAAATCGGGGCTCGCGAAGACGGGTTCGAGCATCACCAGCGTGTTCGTCAACACGAAGATCGACGAGGACCTGTACGAGGAGCTCGAAACCGCGCTGCTGATGTCCGATGCGGGCGTCGATGCGACCGAATACCTGCTCGGCGCGCTGCGCGAGAAGGTGCGCGTGGGCCGGCTGACCGACCCGCAGCAGGTGAAGGCGGCGCTGCACGATCTGCTCGTCGAGCTGCTGCAGCCGCTCGAGAAATCGTTGATGCTCGGCCGCGCGCAGCCGCTCGTGATGATGATCACCGGCGTGAACGGCGCGGGCAAGACGACCAGCATCGGCAAGCTCGCGAAGCACCTGCAGAGCTTCGACCAGTCGGTGCTGCTGGCCGCGGGCGACACGTTCCGCGCGGCCGCGCGCGAGCAGCTGGCCGTCTGGGGCGAGCGCAACAACGTGACGGTCGTCCAGCAGGAAAGCGGCGATCCGGCCGCGGTGATCTTCGATGCGGTCAGCGCCGCGCGCGCGCGCAAGATCGACGTGATGATGGCCGACACGGCCGGCCGGCTGCCGACCCAGCTGCACCTGATGGAGGAGCTGAAAAAGGTGAAGCGCGTGATCGCGAAGGCGCACGACGGCGCGCCGCACGAGGTGCTGCTCGTGATCGACGCGAACACCGGCCAGAACGCGCTCACGCAGGTGAAGGCCTTCGACGATGCGCTCGGCCTCACCGGGCTGATCGTCACGAAGCTCGACGGCACCGCGAAGGGCGGGATCCTCGCCGCGATCGCGCGGCAGCGTCCGGTGCCCGTCTACTTCATCGGCGTCGGCGAGAAGGTCGAGGACCTGCAGCCGTTCAACGCGGTGGAATTCGCGGACGCGCTGCTCGGCTGAACGCCGTCGACACGTCCTGCAACGGGCGCCTTCGGGCGCCCGTTTTCATTGGCGGCGGCGGGCCGCGGCGACGTCAGCCGGCCATCATTCGGCGTCGGGCTGCACACCGGGCGCGGCGGCCTTGAACGCATCGAGCGTCGACGCGTAATCGGCGATCCGCCGCAGCGTCGGGAAGCGCGTCGTATCGATCGAGAACCGGTCGGCGTTGAACATCTGCGGCACGATGCAGATATCGGCGAGCGTCGGCGAGTCGCCGAAGCAGAGCTTGCCGGTGCGCGGATCGTTCGCGAGACGCGTCTCGAGCGACGCGAAGCCCGCGTCGATCCAGTGCCGATACCATTCGCTCTTCGCGTCCTCGGACACTTGCAGCGTGTGCTTCAGGTACTTCAACACGCGCAGGTTGTTCAGCGGATGGATCTCGCACGCGATCTGCAGCGCGATCGCGCGCACATACGCGCGGTCGGCCGGCGCCTTCGGCAGCAACGCGGGCTCGGGGTGCATTTCGTCGAGATACTCGATGATCGCGAGCGACTGCTGCAGCGTCGCGTCGCCGTCGATCAGCGTCGGCACGACCGCATCCGGATTCACCGCGCGGTACGCGTCCTTCAGTTGCTCGCCGCCGTCGCGCAGCATGTGCACGGGCACCGTATCGAACGGCAGCTGCTTCAGGTTCAGGGCGATCCGTACGCGGTAAGACGCGGAACTGCGGAAATAGCTGTAGAGCTTCATCGGTTGTCTCTCGTAATCGTATTCGGCCGGCGCCGCCGGGCGGAAGCCGCGATGCGCCGCCGGGGACTCCGAGTTTAGCGCGCCGCACCGCGTCGGCATACGCGGCCGCGCTTGCGCGACGCGCGCCCGTGCGATACTCGGGCATTCCTCACCGCTCAGCGCGCGGCCCGATGCCGGCCGCCCGCCCCGTCACGATGACCGCTTCCCAAGACTCCACAGCCGCTTCGCCGTTCCCGTGCGCCCGCTTCATCAAGGAAATCGGCCGCGGTCCGCACGGCGCACGCGCGCTGTCGGCCGAAGACACGTTCGAGCTCTATCGCGCGATGCTCGATGCGCGCGTGTCGGACGTCGAACTCGGCGCAATCCTGATCGCATATCGACTGAAGGGCGAAACCGCCGACGAGCTGGCGGCGATGCTGGCCGCCGCACAGGCGTCGTTCGAACCCGTGCACGTGCAGGACGCGGCGTTCCGGCCGGTGTCGATCCCGAGCTACAACGGCGCGCGCAAGCAACCCAATCTCGTGCCGCTGCTCGCGCTGCTGCTCGCGCGCGAAGGCGTGCCGGTGCTGGTGCACGGCGTCGAGCGCGATCCCGGCCGGGTGACCAGCGCGGAGATCTTTGCGGCGCTGTCGATCGCGTCGGCAAGCTCGCACGACGCAATCGAAGACACGCTCGCCGAACGCCGCGTCGCCTTCGCGCCGATCGACGTGCTGGCGCCGCGCATTGCGCGTCTGCTGTCGCTGCGCGCCGTGCTCGGCGTGCGCAACTCCACGCATACGCTGGTCAAGATCCTGCAGCCGTTCGCACCGGCCGGCCTGCGGCTCGTCAATTACACGCATCCGCCGTACCGCGACAGCCTCGCGCAACTGTTTCGCGAGCATCCGGAAGCGGCGCTCGGCGGCGCGCTGCTCGCGCGCGGCACCGAAGGCGAGGCGGTGGCCGACACGCGCCGCCAGGTGCAGGTCGACTGGCTGCACGACGGCATCTGCGACACGCTGATCGCGGCCGAGCGCTCGTCGGACGACGCGCCGCCCGTCGCGCTGCCGGAATCGCGCGACGCCGCGACGACGGCCGCGTGGACCGGCGCCGTGCTGCGCGGCGAGGTGCCGGTGCCCGACGCGCTCGCGCGTCAGGTCGAAACGATCGTGCGGCTGACGCGGCTCGCACCGTGACGGGCCTCCGCGGGCGGCGCGCTGTCGTGCCGGCCGCTGACGTATCGGCCGCTGTCGTGCCGGCCATTCGGCCGACTATCCAGGCCGCGATTTTCCCGACCATTTGACACGCGCAGGCATCCTGGCATAGAGTTCTCGCCATGCGTTCCTTTCCGAACACCCTCCGAATTACCTCCGGCCGCCTAGCGCGGTCGCTATCGCTACGACTAGCCTAAGGCTGTCCTAGCGCCGTGTGCTGTCCGCACGGTCCCTCCCTGCAGTTCCTCGCAGCACCTTTCTCGCAGTTTTTACAACCCGAAGTCGTCAGCATTCGTCCGTCTATCCGTCGGTCGATTCGCGAAGATCATCCGCATCTGCTGCGCGCGTTGCGCGCGCCGGTGCGAGGCAGCGCCAACCGTCGCCCATGCCGCCCGTCTTCGCTCGCGACTTGAGACCCGAGGTCCAGAAGATGAAGCGCAATCCGCAAGACAAGTACCGTCCGTTCGAACCCGTCCGCATCAATGGTCGCCGCTGGCCGACCCGCACCATCGAGCGTGCGCCGGTCTGGATGAGCACCGACCTCCGTGACGGCAACCAGTCGCTGATCGAGCCGATGAGCATCGAGCAGAAGCTGGAGTTCTTCGACATGCTGGTCGCGATCGGTTTCAAGGAAATCGAAGTCGGTTTTCCGTCGGCGTCGCAAACCGACTTCGATTTCGTCCGCAAGCTGATCGACGAAAAGCGCATTCCGGACGACGTGACGATCGAAGTGCTCGTGCAGTCGCGCGAAGACCTGATCGCACGCACGTTCGACGCGCTCGACGGCGTGCCGCGCGCGATCGTGCATCTGTACAACGCGATCTGCCCGTCGTTCCGGCGCATCGTGTTCGGGATGTCGAAGGACGACGTGAAGGCGCTCGCGGTCGACGGCACGCGGCTCATCAAGGAGCACGCGGCCGCCCGCCCGGACACGCACTGGACCTATCAATACTCGCCGGAAACCTTCAGCATGACCGAGCTGACGTTCGCGCGCGAAGTGTGCGACGCGGTCGCGCAGGCCTGGCGCCCGACGCGCGATCACAAGATGATCGTGAACCTGCCGGCGACCGTCGAAGCGGCGACCCCGAACGTGTTCGCCGACCAGATCGAGTGGATGGACCGCAATCTCGCGTACCGCGACAGCATCGTGTTGTCCGTGCATCCGCACAACGATCGCGGCACCGCGGTAGCCGCCGCCGAGCTGGCGCTGCTCGCGGGCGCCGATCGCATCGAGGGCTGCCTGTTCGGCAACGGCGAGCGCACCGGCAACGTCGATCTCGTCACGCTCGCGCTGAACCTCTATACGCAGGGCATCGACCCCGGCCTCGATTTCTCCGACATCGACGCGGTGCGCCGCGTGGTCGAGCGCTGCAACCAGATTCCGGTGCATCCGCGCCATCCGTACGCGGGCGATCTCGTGTTCACCGCCTTCTCCGGCTCGCACCAGGACGCGATCCGCAAGGGCTTCGCGCAGCAGCGCCCGGACGCCGTATGGGAAGTGCCGTATCTGCCGATCGACCCGGCCGACCTCGGCCGCAGCTATGACGCGGTGATCCGCGTGAACAGCCAGTCCGGCAAGGGCGGCGCGACGTTCCTGCTCGAACGCGGGATGGGCTTCACGCCGACGCGGCGCGTGCAGATCGAGTTCAGCCACGCCGTGCAGACGCTCGCCGACGCCTCCGGCGAAGAAGTGACCGGCGACGCGATCTGCGCGCTGTTCGCTCGCGAATTCTTCGAGACCGACGGGCCGGCCGCGCGCCACGGCGATACGGCGCGCTGGAGCAATCGCGACCTCGCGTACGCAGCGCCGGCCAACGCCGCGCCCGAAGAGGTCGTGCAGCAGGCGGCCGCGGCCTTCGCGGGCGCCGCCGGCGCGCCGATCGAGGTCGCGTCGTGCGAACACACGCGCACGACGGACGGCCGGATTGCGATATCGGTCGGCTGCCGGGTCGGCGATGCGCCGCTGCGGCATGGCGTCGGCGTGCATGCCGACGTGGCGAGCGCCGCGCTCGATGCGCTCGTGAGCGCGATCAACCGGTCGGCGTGGCACTGCGCCGACCGCCGTGCGGCGGCCTGAGCGGGCTGCGGGAACAGGTTCAAAGGTCAGCGAGCGGTGCGTGACCGCCCGTGCACCGCGCGATCCGCGCTGCACGGGCCAATGAAAAGCGGCTCAGAAAGCCGCTTCGGTCGGGACACGAAAACGAGCGCCACGCGCGCTCATGTCTCGGTCGCGCATCGCGTCGCCTGCCACACGAGCAGACGCCACTGCCCGTGCTCATGGGTATGGACGGCCGTATAGGCAATCGGAAACACCAGGCCGCCGTTGTTGGTTTCCATCTCGATCAGCGCGCGCCCGGTGACGACGCAGGTTGCGTCGCCGACGGGCAGCAGGTCCTGCGACTGGATCTCGATCTGGCGGTAGCGGCGGCGGCCGGCGACGATGGCGTCGATGAACTGCTGCTTGGTCTCGCGCTTGCCGTTGGTGTGCACGAAGAACACCTTGTCGGACAATTGCGCGTCGAGCGCCTCGCCGTCCCCATCGACCATCGCTCGGAACCGATCGCGCTCGAGTGCGCGAATCGCATCGACCACCTTCGCCATCGCCTGACTCCTCGGCAACGCGCCCGCCGTGGGCGGGCGTGCGGATCAGAAGTTGTACTGCAGGTAGAACTGGTGGAAATTTATACCAGGATTCGGCTCTTTGATACCCGCGTTAGACACATGTTCGAAACGGTAGCCGACCTGATACTGTTGCCGTTGGCCGAACTCCACGCCGACGCCTGCGGTCGGCGCGAACTGGAACGCCGTCGACAGCGAGAAATGGTCGGAGATCGTCGGATGCGTGAGCACCCGCACGCCGCCGCCGGCCTCGATGAACGGACGGATCTGCCCCGCGCTCTTGACGAAGCGGAACATCGGCGTCACCCCGAATTCGCCGATGTTGCTGTGGACGTTGCCGCCCGTATGCCAGTAGCCGGCATGCCCTTCGACCACGAAAGCGAAGTGCCACCCGCCGATTTCCCACCAGTTCCAGCCCGGATCCCACACGACGCCGAGATCGCCCTTGTCGACGCCGTGGCGATCGGAGAAACCGCCGCCGGCCTGAATCCCCCAACGATCGGCGCACGCGGCTCCCGATCCGGCCAGCAGCGACGCCGTGAGCAACGCATGCAAGGCAAGCCGGCTACGGGGCCGACGGTTCTTCTTGTTGTTCATCTAACACTCCAACTTTATGGGTTGAATGTGGGCCTTGCCGCACCGGCCGGGCCCGAGCGAACAGAATGGTATGGTAAAGGACTTTTCGGATCGGCATCACGAAGTGAAATGGTTTCCTTCCGAAACAACAAAAATCGAAAACCTGTACTGATTACCAACAGAAACAACGCTTTATGGAACTTCGCCCGAGTTGGCGAGTCGCACGATATACTATCGACATGGACATTCCGATAGAAAACGGGAACTTCGATGCCCACCCGCGCTCTAAGGAATTAGCACTCGGATTACGGGAGTGCTAAGATGAGACTCGGAATCTCGTCCGAGACCAGGGGTTTGTCCCTGATTCCAAAGGAGTTTTTAGTGAGCCACGCCCTGACCCTTCCGAACACCCTGAGCCCGACGCCGGCCAAGGCCGCATCGGCAGGCTCGCTGGCGCTCGCAACCCAATCGCTGTTGCCGGGCCAGTTGGGCAACATCGACGCCTATATCCAGGCCGTCAACCGGATTCCCCTGCTGAGCGCCGAGGAAGAACGCCGGTACGCGACCGAGTTCCGCGAGGACAACAACCTCGACGCGGCACGCAAGCTCGTGCTGTCGCACCTGCGGCTCGTCGTGTCGATCGCGCGCAACTATCTCGGTTACGGCCTGCCGCACGGCGACCTGATCCAGGAAGGCAACATCGGCCTGATGAAGGCGGTGAAGCGGTTCGACCCTGCGCAAAACGTGCGCCTGGTGTCGTACGCGATCCACTGGATCAAGGCGGAGATCCACGAGTACATCCTGCGCAACTGGCGCATGGTGAAGGTCGCGACGACGAAGGCGCAGCGCAAGCTGTTCTTCAACCTGCGCAGCCACAAGAAGAGCATGCAGGCGATGACGCCGGAGGAAATCGACGGCCTCGCGCAGGAGCTCAACGTCAAGCGCGAAGAAGTGACCGAGATGGAAACGCGCCTGTCGGGCGGCGACATCGCGCTCGAAGGCCAGGTCGAAGACGGCGAGGAAGCATACGCGCCGATCGCCTATCTGGCCGACTCGCACAACGAGCCGACCGCCGTGCTCGCCGCGCGCCAACGCGACATGCTGCAGACGGACGGCATCGCGCAAGCGCTCGAGGCACTCGACGCGCGCAGCCGTCGCATCATCGAGGCGCGCTGGCTGAACGTCGACGACGACGGCTCGGGCGGCTCGACGCTGCACGACCTCGCGGCCGAGTTCGGCGTGTCCGCAGAGCGCATTCGTCAGATCGAAGCGAGCGCAATGAAAAAGATGCGCACTGCACTCGCCGAGTACGCATAAGCACCGGCATAAGCACCGGCAATTCAGCGCGCTTCACGCAAAAACCGCTGCCAAACGGCAGCGGTTTTTTTTGCACTTATGATTGCCGCCTTTCCGCCGTTAATAGACATATTCGATTGGGTATCGGCAGGCTGCGAGCCCCTTCCGCACAACCTTGATCTGCCTCAATCTTTGGCCGGCAGTTCGCGACGGTCTGCCGCAGCGCGACACTCGGCATCGTAAGGCGCGCAATCTAAAATTGGCATGTCGGCTTAAAAGGATTAAAACACCTTCATTGCGGTCATAAATCCGACGTAAAGTCGCCCCCAAACCACACACGTCGATTCAGGATAATTACCTTGATCTCGATCAATAAAGAGCCTGCGCCGCCCCCCGCGCAGGCCGCCGCCCCGATCGGCTGGCGCACGCGCATCGTCGCGTGGGCGCGAGGGCCCACATTGATGCGCGACATCACGCTGCTATTGATCGTCAAGCTGATCCTCCTGATGTCGCTCAAATACGCATTTTTCAATCATCCGCAGGCTGCGCACATGTCGCTTCCGCCTGCCGTCGTCGCCGAGAAGCTGCTCTCGGTGCCGGCGCCTGCATCCACCGAGGGAGACCACCATGATAAGTAGCGAAGTCGTCGATCTGTCACGTCTGCAGTTCGGCATCACGGCGCTCTACCACTTCTTGTTTGTGCCGTTGACGCTCGGCATGTCCTGGCTGCTCGTCATCATGGAAGCGGTATACGTGATGACCGGCAAACAGGTCTACAAGGACATGACGCAGTTCTGGGGCAAGCTGTTCGGTATCAACTTTGCGATGGGCGTGACCACCGGGATCACGATGGAATTCCAGTTCGGTACGAACTGGTCGTACTACTCGCACTACGTCGGTGACATCTTCGGCGTGCCGCTCGCGGTCGAAGGCCTGATGGCGTTCTTCCTCGAATCGACGTTCGTCGGCCTGTTCTTCTTCGGCTGGAACCGGCTGTCGAAGGTCAAGCACCTGATCGTGACGTTCCTCGTCGCGCTCGGCTCGAACCTCTCCGCGCTGTGGATTCTGGTGGCGAACGGCTGGATGAACAATCCGGTCGGCGCCGAGTTCAACTACCAGACGATGCGCATGGAGATGACGAGCCTGTTCGACGTGGTGTTCAACCCCGTCGCGCAGGTCAAGTTCGTGCATACCGTGTCGGCCGGCTACGTGTCGGCGGCGATGTTCGTGCTCGGCGTGTCGTCGTGGTACCTGCTGCGCAAGCGCGACGTCGACTTCGCGCTGCGCTCGTTCGCGGTCGCGGCCGGCTTCGGCCTCGCGGCGACGCTGTGCGTGATCGTGCTCGGCGACGAGTCGGGCTATACGACCGGCGAAGTGCAGAAGATGAAGCTCGCCGCGATCGAATCCGAATGGGAAACGCAGCCGGCGCCCGCCTCGTTCACGCTGATCGGCATGCCGAATCAGGAAGAACAGCGCACCGACTACGCGATCAAGATCCCGTACGCGCTCGGCCTGATCGCGACGCGCTCGATCGACGAACCGGTGACCGGCCTGCGCGATCTCGCCAAGCTCAGCGAGGAGCACATCCAGAGCGGGATGATCGCGTACGGCGCACTGCAGAAGATGAAGCAGGGCGACAAGAGCGACGCAACCCGCGCGTTGTTCGACCAGCACAAGCAGTATCTCGGCTACGGGTTGATGCTCAAGCAGTTCACGCCGAACGTGACCGATGCGACGCCGGACCAGATCAAGGCCGCGGCGAAGAAGACGATCCCGCCGGTGGCGCCCGTGTTCTTCTCGTTCCGGATCATGGTGGCTCTCGGCTTCCTGTTCGTCGCGACGTTCGTTACCGCGTTCTGGCTGTGCGCGCGCCGTCAGTTGCTGCAGGACAACCGCCGCTGGTTCCTCCGCTATGCGGTGTGGGCGATCCCGCTGCCGTGGATCGCGATCGAATTCGGCTGGATCGTCGCCGAGCTCGGCCGTCAGCCGTGGACGATCGCGGGCGTGCTGCCGACCCATCTGTCCTCGTCCAGCCTGCAAGTGAACGACCTGTACCTGAGTATCGCCGGCTTCGTGCTGTTCTACACGGCACTGTTCATCATCGAAATCAAGCTGATGTTCAAGTACGCGCGCCTCGGCCCGTCGTCGCTGCATACCGGCCGCTATCACCACGAACTCGCCCCGGCTGGCGAGCGTGCCTCGGTTTGAGCACGCCCTCGCAACGGAACAAGGAATCGCTATGGACTACGCAACTCTCAAGCTGATCTGGTGGCTGCTCGTCGGCGTGCTGCTGGTCGGCTTCGCCGTCACGGACGGCTTCGACATGGGCGCAACCGCGCTGCTGCCGTTCCTCGGCAAGACCGACGACGAACGCCGCATCATCGTCAACACGGTCGGCGCGACGTGGGAAGGCAACCAGGTGTGGCTGATCACGGCAGGCGGCGCGATGTTCGCAGCCTGGCCGCTCGTCTACGCCGCATCGTTCTCCGGCTTCTACTTCGCGATGCTGCTCGTGCTGTTCGCGCTGTTCTTCCGGCCGGTCGGCTTCGACTACCGCAGCAAGCGGCCCGATCCGCGCTGGCGCGCGGGCTGGGACTGGGCGCTGTTCGTCGGCGGCTTCGTCCCGGCGCTGGTGTTCGGCGTCGCGTTCGGCAACCTGCTGCAAGGCGTGCCGTTCCAGTTCGACACCGACCTGCGCGTCACTTACTACGGCGGCTTCTGGGCGCTGCTGAACCCGTTCGCGCTGCTCTGCGGGCTGGTCAGCCTCACGATGCTCGTCGCGCACGGCGCCGCATTCATCAAGATGAAGACGGACGGCGCGATCGCGCGCCGCGCGTCGGTCGCACTGCGCGTGTCGTCGTTCCTCGCCGTCGTGCTGTTCGTGCTGGCCGGCGTGCTGGTCGCGTCGTACATCGGCGGCTTCCACATCACCCACGCCGCGCCGACCGACACGGTCGCGAACCCGCTGTTGAAGGACGTCGCCGCCGGCTCGGGCCTGTGGCTGTCGAACTACCACGAATTCCCGTGGATGATCGCTGCGCCCGTCGTCGGCATCGCGGGCGGCCTGCTTGCGCTGCTGCTCGCCGGCTCGAAGCAGGAAAAGACCGCGTTCTTCTGCACCGGCCTGATGATCGCCGGCGTGATCATGACGGCGGGCTTCTCGATGTTCCCGTTCATCATGCCCTCGTCGCTCGACCCGCGCAGCAGCCTGACCGTCTGGGATTCGACGTCCAGCCACAAGACGCTGCAGGTGATGCTGATCGCGGTGATCGTGTTCCTGCCGATCGTCCTGCTCTACACGGGCTGGGTGTATCGCGTGATGCGCGGCAAGGTCACGCATCAGGCGCTCGAAGAGAACAAGCACTCGATGTATTGAACTCGGCCGGGGGCGCACGGCGCCCTCGTCCACCGTTTCGCAAGGAGTCGGACCATGTGGTATTTCAGCTGGATTCTCGGTATGGGCGTCGCGCTGTCGTTCGGCATCGTCAACGCGATGTGGCTCGAAGCGCGGCAGAAGCCGCAGGAAGCAGCGGTGCGTACGCGCCGCGACTGACCCGCGGCCGGCGGCAGATCGCTGCGCCGCCGTCGTCCGGAAAGAACCTCGCCTCGCGCGAGGTTTTTTTTCGTCCGCACGCGGCGCGCATGCCGGTGACGCCGATGCCAATTTAGCGCCAGATTGATACCACTTGAATACCAATCAAAGGTTTCATAAGATCGTTGGACACGGCCGCCGCGAGGCCGGATCCATCTGGTGGGGCAGACATGCGCATCCCGTGTCAGGCGCGCGCACGCGCGCCGTTTCGCCGGCCGCACGCAGCGGCTGATCGCCGTGCAGCGGCGTATCGCGTGGCCGGTCGGGCCCAGCGCGGCCACGACGCCCGCGGCCACTCCGCCGCGGCCGCTCTCCCTCGATGAACACCGCGTCACGCGCCGGCCGCCCCGATCGGCACGCGCGCCCGCCTCCCGTTCCGTAATGCACGCGCGTCGCGTGCCGAACCCGCGCGGGGCGATCCGCTCGCACCGCGCGTCGATGTCCCCGCAGCTCCGTTGAAAGACCCGATCGCAGCGACGTCATCCGACGCCGCCGCGGCGCCACCCTTTTTCTCAGGAGTTCCAATGAAACGCCCGTTGCCCTTCCTGTTTGCCGGCGTGCTGATCGCGGCGCTGCTGCCGTCCGCAAGCCGCGCCGAACCCGTGCCGGCCGGCGCCGGCTCGGTGACCGCCTCGGTGGTCGTGCCGGCCGCCGGCATCGCGCGGCCCGCCATGCGGCCGGCCGACCTCGCTGCGTTGCTGTCGAACGGCCTCGCGCTGCGCGTCGCCGTCGACAACAACCATGCGGCGGCGACCGGCGTGCCGTGCGCCGATCTCGGCGCCGACGGCGCCGCCTGCGCGACCGGCCGCCTGTTCCTGCAGAACCGCGGCCACCGCCCGATCGCCGACGGCGGCTGGAAGCTCTATCTGCACAGCATCCGACGGCTGCTGCGTATCGATCGTCCGGGCTTCGCGTTGCGGCGGCTCACGGGCGACCTGTACGAGCTGACGCCGCAGCCGGGCTCGCTGCGGCTCGCGCCCGGCGAGCGCATCGCGTTGCCGTTCGTCGCCGAATACTGGCTGCGACGCTACAGCGACGTGATACCGCGCCCGTATGTGGTGGTCGACGGCGCGCCGCCGACGGTGCTGCGCTACAACGATACCGACGACGAACTGCGCTACGTCGAATCGCTGCCGGCCGATGCGCAGAACAGCTCGACCGGCAATGCGCCGCCGGTGGCCGCGCGGCCGGACGCGAGCCGCGCGCTGCCGAGCGTGAAGCGCGAGCAGCGGCTGCCCGGCGCGCTCGAGCTGCGCGGCGTCGAGCTGGTGCTGCCCGAGTTGCCCGATGCGCAGGTCGCGGCGCTGCGCGAACGCGCGGCGACGCTCGGGCTGGACGGCGCCCGCGCGCGCGTGCGCGGCGTGGTCGCGCCGCGCCGGCTGCCGGCCGACATCGCGACGCCGGGCGGCTACCGGCTCGCGATCGGGCCGCGCGGCGTGCTCGTCGAAGGCTACGATCGCGCCGGCCTCTACTACGGCGTGCAGACGCTGTTCTCGCTCGCGCCGGCCGGCGGCGGCCCGGTTCCGGCGCTGCTCGTCGAGGACGCGCCGCGCTTCACGCATCGCGGCATGCACGTCGATCTCGCGCGCAACTTCAAGCATCCGGCGACGCTGCGCCGCCTGATCGACCAGATGAGCGCGTACAAGCTCAACCGGCTGCACCTGCACCTGTCCGACGACGAAGGCTGGCGCATCGAGATCCCCGGGCTGCCCGAGCTGACCGACATCGGCGCGCGCCGCTGTCACGATCCGTCCGAGACGCGTTGCCTGCTGCCGCAGCTCGGCTCCGGCCCGGACAACCGCTCGGGCGGCGGCTATCTGACGCGCGCCGACTACGTCGCGCTGGTGCGCTACGCGGTCGACCGCTTCGTCGAGGTGATTCCCGAAATCGACATGCCGGCCCATGCGCGCGCGGCCGTCGTGTCGATGGAAGCGCGCTACCGGCGCCTGCATGCGGCCGGCCGCGACCAGGAGGCGAACGCGTATCGGCTGCTCGACCCGCAGGACACGTCGAACCTGACCACGGTGCAGTTCTACGATCGGCGCAGCGATCTGAACCCGTGCGTGCCGGGCGCGCTGAACTTCGCGTCGAAGGTGATCCGCGAGATCGCGGCGATGCACGCGGACGCGCAGGCGCCGCTGCGAATCTGGCATTTCGGCGGCGACGAAGCGAAGAACATCCTGCTCGGCGGCGGCTTCCAGCCGCTGAACGGCACCGATCCGAACAAGGGGCGCATCGACCTCGCCGCGCAGGACAAGCCGTGGGCGCGCTCGCCCGCGTGCGCGGCGCTGCTGCAGCGTGGCGAGATCCGCTCGATCGACGAGCTGCCGACGCGCTTCGCGAAACAGGTCAGCGCGGCGGTAGACGCGAACGGGATCGACACGATGGCCGCGTGGCAGGACGGCATCAAGCACGCGAGCGGGCCGCGCGATTTCAGTACGCGTCACGTGATGGTGTCGCTGTGGGACACGATCTTCTGGGGCGCGGCGGACAGCGCGCGCGACCTCAGCAACGCCGGCTATCTGACCGTGCTCGCGCTGCCCGACTACCTGTACTTCGACTTCCCGTACACGCTGAATCCGCGCGAGCGCGGCTATTACTGGGGATCGCAGGCAACCGACGAGTACAAGGTGTTCTCGCTCGCGCCCGAGAACCTGCCGCAGAACGCCGAGGTGATGGGCGATCGCGACGGCAACGCGTTCGAGGCGACCGGCACGGGCCCCGCGCCGCGCATCGAGGGCATCCAGGGGCAGGCATGGGGCGAGGTGATGCGCAACGACACGTTCCTCGAGTACATGGTGTATCCGCGGCTGCTCGCACTCGCCGAACGCGCGTGGCATCGCGCCGACTGGGAGCTGCCCTATGCGGCCGGCGTGCGCTACAAGCGCGGCGACACGCATCACGTCGACACCGCGGCACTCCAGCGAGACTGGGCCGGCTTCGCGACGCTGGTCGTCCAGCGCGAGCTGCCGAAGCTCGACCGCGCGGGGATCGGTTATCGCAAGCCGAGCTTCACGGTGACGAACCCGTAAGGGGCGCACAGTTGCACGGGGTGGGCGAGGCGCGAGGCGGATCGGAGCACCGGCACTGAACACTGAGCAGTGGCACCGCCCCCAAGTAAAAACGGCTTGCGCCCCATCGGTCGCAAGCCGTTTTCGTACTGGGGCCGGCAGCCGGCCCGCTGCGGCAACGCAGACGGACCGGCAGCGTCGCGTCAGGCCGGTTGCGCGGCCGCGCCGCCCCCGGTCGACGGCAGGCGTGCGCCGAGCTGCTGCGCATAGCGCGCGGCCGCATTGCCGCAGACGATGTGGAACGTGTCCGGCGACACCCATGCGGCGTCGAGCGTGCCGAGCCGTTCGCGATCGACGGCCGATGCGTCGCGCACGACCACGCGCAGCCGCGTGGTCGCGATCGCGTCGAGCGCTGCGACGTTGGTCGCGCCGCCGAACACCGCGAGCCAGCGCAGCGGATCGGGATCGAGCGGCCCGGCCGCCGCGCCCGTGACCGCTTGCGCCGTCGATTGCGCGGCCGCGGCCGGCGCTGTGGCTGCGGCCCCAGCCGTACCGCTGCCGATCACCGCCCGCATCTCGTCGGCGATGATGTCGGCCTCCGGCCCGATGATCACCTGCACGCTGTTGCCGCCGCGCTTGAGCACGCCGCGCGCGCCGATCGCCTTGAGCTCCGGCTCCGACACCTTGTCCGGATCGACGACGCTCAGGCGCAGACGCGTCGTGCAGGCGTCGACGACCGTCAGGTTGCCCGCACCGCCGAGCGCGGCGATGTAGCGCTGCGCACGCGGGGCGGCCGCAACCGCGCCGCCGGCCGGTGCGACGAAGCCGCCCGACGCGTACGATTCGGCCGCCGCATCTGCGCTGGCCGGCTCGCGGCCGGGCGTCGCCATGTTGAACTTGCGGATGAAGAAGCGGAACAGCCCGTAGTACGCGACGCCGTACGCGATGCCGAGCGGAATCGCGATCCAGCCCTTCGTCGACAGCCCGTAGTTCAGCACGTAGTCGATCGCGCCGGCCGAGAACGTGAAGCCGAGCTTCACGCCGAGGATCTGGCAGATCGCGAGCGACAGCCCGGTCAGCACCGCGTGGATCACGTACAGCACCGGCGCGAGGAACATGAAGCTGAACTCGATCGGCTCGGTCACGCCGGTCAGGAACGACGTGAGCGCCATCGAGAACAGCAGGCCGCCGACCATCGCGCGGCGCTCCTTCGGCGCTTCGTGCAGCATCGCGAGACACGCGGCCGGCAGGCCGAACATCATGATCGGGAAGAAGCCGGCCATGAAGGTGCCCGCGGTCGGATCGCCCGCGAAGAAGCGGTGCAGGTCGCCGTGCACGATCTCGCCGCCGGCCGGCGGCGTGAAGTTGCCGAACACGAACCACGCGAGCGAGTTGATGATGTGGTGCAGGCCCGTGACGAGCAGCAAGCGGTTCAGGAAGCCGAACACGAACGCGCCGATCGCACCCGCGGTCGTCAGCCATTGCCCGGCCGCGTCGATCGCATGCTGGATCGGCTGCCACACATAGCCGAACACGATGCCGAGCACCACGCACGCGAGCCCCGTGATGATGGGCACGAAGCGCTTGCCGCCGAAGAAGGCGAGGTAGTCGGGCAGCTTGATGTCCTTGTAGCGGTTGTACAGCAAGCCCGCCACCACGCCCGCGATGATCCCGGACAGCACGCCCATGTTCAGCTTGGGATCGATGTCCTTCATGATCGCGGTTTCGATCAGATAGCCGATCGCGCCCGCGAGCGCCGCGACGCCGTTGTTGTCCTTCGCGAAGCCGACCGCCACGCCGATCGCGAACAGCAGCGGCAGGTTGTCGAAGATCGCCCCGCCGGCGTCGGCGATCATCTTGATGTTGAACACGTCCGGCTGGCCGAGGCGCAGCAGGATGCCGGCGACCGGCAACACCGCGATCGGCAGCATCAGGGCGCGGCCCAGCCCCTGTATCTTCAGAAACGGATTCCCGTCCATTCAGTCCTCCAGTCCATTGTCTCGTCGTGAAGCGTCGTTGACCTAATTGCTTTCGTGGTGATGCGGGTCGCGCGCCCGCCGTCGACGTTCAGTCGAGCGGCCAGACCTCGCGGCTTGCTGCCCTTACCGCCTGTGCCGAGTCGAGTGCGAGCAGATCCTGCGCACGCTGGCGACACAGCTGGTAATCGAGACGGCGCACGCGCGCCTTGATGCCCGGCACCGCCACCGGGTCGACCGACAGCTCGGTCACGCCGAGGCCGACGAGGATCGGCACCGCGAGCGGATCGCCGCCGAGCGCGCCGCACACGCCGACCCACTTGCCGTGTTTCGTCGCGCCGCGCACCGCGATGTCGATCAGGCGCAGCACGGCCGGATGCAGGCCGTCGGACTGCGCGGCGAGGTCGGCCTGGCAGCGGTCCATCGCGAGCGTGTACTGCGTGAGGTCGTTGGTGCCGATCGACAGGAAATCCGCGTGCCGTGCGAGTTGATCGGCAAGCAGCGCCGCCGACGGCACCTCGATCATCACGCCGACCTCGATCGGCTCGGTACGGCCCTGCGCCCGCGCGAATTCGTCGATGCGCGCGCGCAGCCGCACGAGTTCGCCCGCGTCGGTAACCATCGGCAGCAGGATGCGCACCGCACCGAACGGCTTCACCGCGAGCAGACCCTGCAGCTGATCGTCGAGCAGATCGGGGCGCACCTGCGCGAGCCGGATGCCGCGCAGGCCGAGCGCCGGATTCGGCTCCGGCGGCAGCGTCAGATAGTCGACTTCCTTGTCCGCGCCGACGTCGAGCGTGCGGATGATCGCGGTGCGGCCCTGCAGCGCGTCGACGATCGACTGGTAGCTCTGCCGGTGCTCGACGACGCTCGGCGCGGTTTGACGATGGATGAACATCAGCTCGGTGCGCAGCAGCCCGATCGAATCGGCGCCGTTGTCGAGCGCGGTGTTCGCGTCGTCGAGCGTCGCGATGTTCGCGGCGACTTCGATCGCGCGACCGTCGGCCGTCGCGGCGGCTTCGCGCGCATGTTGGCGGTTCGCTTCGCGCACGCCGTCGAGGCGCTCGCGTTCGTGGCGCGCACGCTCGACGTCGACCGCGCTCGGCGCGTGTTCGAGCCGGCCCGCGCTCGCGTCCACGACGACCTGCGTGCCGTCCGGAATCGCGTACAGCGCATCGCCGACCGCGACGAGCGCCGGGATGCCGAGCTGGCGCGCGATGATCGCCGCATGCGAGGTCGCGCCGCCGCGCGCCATCACGAGCGCGGTCACGCGTTCGCGATCGAGCGACGACAGGTCCGACGGCGTGAACTCCTCGGCGGCGAGCACGGCCTCGTCGGGCAGCGCGCGCGTCACGCCGCTCGTGTAGCCGAGCGCGCGCAGCACGCGCTTCTCGATGTCGCGCAGATCGGCCGCGCGCTCGGCGAGCAGCGCGTCGTCGAGCCGCGACAGCGTGTCGATCTGCGCGCGGATCGTCGCGCGCCACGCGAAGCCGGCGCTCTTGCCGAGGCTGATCTGGTCGCGCGCCGCGTCGACCAGCGTCGGATCCTCCAGCAGCACGCGATGCACCGCGAAAATGCCGGCCTCGCCCACCGCGCCGCGCGCGGACGCGTTGCGCACCGTTTCGCCGAGTTCGGCGTCGACCGCCTTCAGCGCCTGGTCGAGGCGGCGGCTTTCCGACGCGGGCGTGCCGCTCGCCGGTTCGGGCGGCACGATGTCGGCATCGTCGAGCCGCACCAGCGTGCCGACCGCGATGCCGGGCGCCGCACATACGCCCGCGAGCGTGTTCGGATCGAGGGGCGCACCGGCGCGCGCCGCGCCGTCGTCGTGCCGCAGCGTCGGCGGCGCCGGCGAGCGAAGCCGTGCCGGCGTCTCTTCCACTTCGCCGTGCGCTTCGCGCAGCAGCTCGCGCGCGACCGCGTCGACGGCCTGCTGCGCATGCGCGCCGCGGCCGATCAGCTCGACCGTCGCGCCTTCGCCGGCGCCGAGGCCGAGCAGGCCCACGACGCTCGCGATCGACGCGTGGCGGCCGTCGAACTGCACGTCGACCGTCGCGTCGAAACCGCGCACGGATTCGCGCGCCCGCGCGGCCGGGCGCGCATGCAGGCCGCCCGGCTGCGTGAGCACGATCTGGCGGCGCACTTCGTGCGCCGAAGTCGCGGTCGCGGTCGCATGAGCGGCCTGCGTGGCCTGCCCGGCCGCTGCGCCGTTGGCGCGCAGCGTCAGCAGCGGCGTCTCGCCGGCCGTCGCGAAGCCGCTCGCGCGCTCGACGACGTCGAATGCATCCGAGTTCGCGATCGCGATCACCGACACGAGCGAATGCGCGCTGCGTGCGACCACGTCCTGATCGAACTCGATCAGCAGGTCGCCCGGCGCGACGTGCGCGCCGTCCTCGACGCGCGCGGTGAAGCCCTGCCCGTTCAGCTCGACGGTGTCGATGCCGATGTGCAGCAGCACTTGCGCGCCTTGCGGCGTCGTGATCGTCACCGCATGGCCGGTACGCGCCAGATGCGACACGACGCCCGCGCACGGCGCGACGAGCCGGCCCGCGAGCGGGTCGATGCCGATGCCGTCGCCGAACATCCCGCCGGCAAACACCGGATCGGGCACATCGGCCAGCGCGACGATCGGCCCGCTCAGCGGGGCGAGCAGGACGATCTGATCTGGGGCGGAACTCTTCAACTGGGACTCCTCGGCGCGTCTCATCGGCTGTCTCGGCTATCAGTGCGTTTCGGTGACTTTGTTCAGGTGACGCGGCGTGTCGGGATTGCGACCGCGCGCGACGGCGAGCTCGGCCGCCATCACGTAGAACGACAGAATGGCGGCGATCGGATCGAGCGCCGCATGGGCGGACTGCGCGAGCGGCAGGTTCGCGCCCGGCGTGCCGGCGGGCGCGGCGAGCAGCACCGCCGCACCGCGTGCGCGCATGTCCTGCGCGAGCTGCAGCAGCCCGGCCTGCTCCGGCCCCGGCGGCGCGAACACGAGCAGCGGATAGTCGCGCTCGATCAGCTCCATCGGGCCGTGCCGGACTTCGGCGCTCGAAAATGCCTCGGCCTGGATGCCCGAGGTTTCCTTCAGCTTCAGCGCGGCTTCCTGCGCGATCGCGAGGCCAAGGCCGCGGCCGATCACGATCATCCGTTCGATGCCCGAAAGCGCGGCCACCGCCGCCGACCAGTCGAGCCGGCCCGCTTGCGCGAGCACGTCGGGCAGGCCGCGCAACGCGGTGACCAGCGCGGCGTCGCGCTGCCAGAACGCGACGATCTGCGCGGACAGCGACAGCATCGCGATATAGCTCTTGGTCGCGGCGACCGACAGCTCGGGGCCGGCCAGCAGCGGCAACTGGTGCTCGCACGCATCGGCGAGCGGCGACGGCAGCACGTTGACGGCGGCGACGGTCCGCGCGCCAGCTTCGCGCAGCGCGGCCATCGTGTTGACGAGATCGGGGCTCTGGCCCGACTGGGAAAACGCGAGCGCGAGCTGGTCGTGCACCTTCAGCGGCGCCTGCTGCAAGGTCGCGACCGACATCGGCAGCGACGCGACCGGCACGCCGAGGCGGCTCATCGTCAGGCTCGCGAAATAGCTGGCGGCGTGATCCGAGCTGCCGCGCGCGACCGTCAGCGCGACGGCCGGCGGGTGATCGAGCAGCTGGCCGGCGAGCGCCTCGACGCGCGCGGTATCGGCGAGCTGCGCGGCGACGACCTGGGCGGCCTCGCGCGCTTCCTTAAGCATATTCGACAATCGATTCTCCTTCGACGTAGGTCGCGGTGAGGTTCAGATCGCGATCGAATACCGCGAGGTCGGCCCATGCGCCGCGCTCGAGGCGGCCGCGGTCCGCGATGCCGAGGTAGTCGGCCGCGTAGCGCGACATGCGGTTCGACACGTCGGCGATCGGCAGGCCGAGCGACACGAGGTTGCGCAGCGCCTGATCCATCGTCAGCGTGCTGCCCGCGAGCGTGCCGTCGGCGAGCCGCACGCCGCCGAGGCACTTGGTCACGTGCTGGCTGCCGAGCCGGTATTCGCCGTCGGGCATGCCGGTGGCCGACGTGCTGTCGGTCACCACGTACAGGCGCGGGATCGCGCGCAGCGCCGCGCGGATCGCGCCGGGATGCACGTGCAGCAGGTCGGGGATGATTTCCGCGTACTCGGCATGCGCGAGCGCCGCGCCGACGAGGCCGGGGTTGCGGTGATGCAGCGGCGACATCGCGTTGAACAGATGCGTGAAGCCGCAGGCGCCGTGCTTGAGCGCGGTGACCGCGTCGTCGTACGTCGCGAGCGAGTGGCCGAGCTGCACGCGCACGCCGCGCGCGGCCATCTCGCCGATGATCTCGATGTGGCCGGCGATCTCCGGGGCGAGCGTGACCACGCGAATCGGCGCGATCGACAGGTATTTCAGCACTTCGTCGAGCACGGCCGACACGGCCGCGTCCGGTTGCGCGCCGAGCTTGCCGGGGTTGATGTACGGCCCTTCGAGATGCACGCCGAGCACGCGTGCGCCGCCCGGCGCGCGCGCGCGCGCGGCGGTGCCGAGGTTCGCGACGACTTCCATCAGCTCGTCGCGCGGCGCGGTCATCGTGGTGGCGAGCAGGCTCGTCGTGCCGAACTGCGCGTGGGTGCGCGCGATCGTCTCGATCGCGTCGCCGCCTTCCATCACGTCGGCGCCGCCGCCGCCGTGCACGTGCAGATCGATGAAGCCGGGCAGGATGTACGGCGCGTCGTTGTTGGCCGGGTCGGCGGGCGTGCCGTCGACCATCGTGATGCGGCCGTTCTCGCTGTCGAGCGAGCCGTGAATCCAGCCGTCGGGGGTGAGGATGTTGCCAGTCAGCATGACGTTTCTCTTGATGATCCGGTGACGCGGAGCGCCGCGTCGCGATGTGCCAGTTCGTTGGGATGCGTTGCGCGCGATTGCGTTCCGTTGCGTTGCATTGCGTTCCAGTCGGGTGGCGCGCGCAGTCTCGCGCGTCAGCGTTTCAGTTCGGCGACGAAGTCGTAATAGTCGTCGCGGCAATACGATTCGGTCACTTCGAGCGCGCGCTGATCGGCGCCATAGCCGATCCGCCTGATCACGAGCAGCGCCGCGCCCGGCTTCACGCCCATCCATTTCGCGATCTCGTGCGTCGCGTTGGCCGCGCGAAAGTGCTGCAGCGCGCGCACGACGCTCGACCCGCGCGCCTCCAGATAGTCGTACAGCGATGCGCCGAGCGCCTGCGGATCGGGCAGCACCGCGGCCGGCAGCGTCGAGTGCTCGACGGCCATCACGGTGCCGTCCGCGCGGCGCAGCCGCTCGAGCCGCGCGACCGTCGCGCCCGGCGCGAGCCCCAGATGCGCGATTTCGTCGCGACTCGCGACGCGCAGCGTGCGCGCGAGCCACACCGAATCGGGGATGAAGCCGCGCTGCCGCATCTTCTCGGTGAAGCCGACGAGCCGCGACAGCGGATCGGCGACGCGCGGCGTGATGAAGCTGCCCGCCCCGCGCACCCGCCGGATCAGCCCCTGCTCGACCAGCAGCGCGAGCGCGCGGCGCGCCGTGATGCGCGATACGCCGACCGTGTCCGACAGCAGCCGCTCCGACGGCAGCGCCTCGCCCGCGCGCCACGCGCCAGCGTGGATCGCGCTCGCCAGATTGCGGGCGAGCTGCAGATACAGCGGCGTGTCGTCGAGGGGATCGGGCGCCAGTTCGGAGCAGCCGGTTTCCATATGCCTCCGCGGGTCGGACGACGGCCGTCGAGCCGTCGAAAGTGAACGCATTATATAACCACAATAATACCAGTCAACGAACTGGTATTAGACGTGTGGAAATCGCGGGAAGCCTTGTCCGACAAGCGGTTTAGTCGCAAGAAGTCCTTTTTTTACAAGGCGATGCTGGATAGGGATTTACCCGGAGTGGTATGCAAAGGGACGGGTTGCAGCCTCGCTTCGGCGTGCGCAACGAGGCAGAAACGATACCGAAATAGAACCAGTTAGGGCCACTGGTATGCATACGACCGAGCGGGGTGCGGGTGAGCCGGGATGACCGGTGTATGGATGAGCGTTTCGCGGTGAGCGGTGAGCGGTGAGCGGTGAGCGGTGAGCGGTGAGCGGTGAGCGGTGAGCGGTGAGCGGCAATCGACACGCCCCGCCCTCTGTCGCGCCCTCAGTGAAATTCCCGGCTCGACGTGCGCAGGCCGCCGAGCAGCGGCGTCAGATCCTCGAAATGCTGCGCGACGAGGTGCCTCACGTCGCTGACGACCTGCCACACGCCCGACGCAGCGAGCAGCCGCGAGTCGAGCGTTTCGCGCCGCTGCCGGGCGAGCAGCTCGGGCCGCACGATCACGTTCACGCAGCCCGTTTCGTCTTCGAGCGTCATGAACATCACGCCCTTCGCGGTGCCCGGCATCTGCCGCGCGATCACGAGCCCGCACGCGCGCGCGAGCCGGCCGTCGGGACGGTCGCGCAGCTCGGCCGCGGACGACAGCCGCTGCGCGCGCAACGCGGGCCGCAGCAGCGCGACCGGATGGCGGTTCAGCGTCAGGCCGATGGTGTGATAGTCGGCGAGGATGTCGTCGGCTTCGGACGGCGCGCCGAGCGCCGGCTGCTCCGTTTCGTCGATCGGCGCGGCGGCGAGCAGGTCGCGCTCGGGCGCCGCGGCGACGGCCTGCCACAATGCGTCGCGGCGATGGCCGGCGAGCGCCGCCAGCGCGTTCGCGGCGGCGAGCGCCTCGAGATCGCGCCGCTCGAGCTGCGCGCGGCGCGCGAGCGCGTCGACGCTGTCGAACGGGCCGGCCGCGCGCGCGGCCTCGATGCGCCGCGCGGCCGCCTCGCCGAGCCCGCGCACGAGCGCCAGGCCGAGCCGCACCGCCGGCTGGCCGTGTGGCGGCGGCTGACCGGGCAGCGCTTCGAGCGACGTCTCCCAGCCGCTTTGCGTGACGTCGGCCGGCAGCACCTGCACGCCGTGGCGCTTCGCGTCCTGCACGAGCTGCGCGGGCGCATAGAAACCCATCGGCTGGCTGTTCAGCAGCGCCGCGACGAAGATCGCGGGCTCGTGGCACTTGAGCCAGCTGCTCGCATACGCGAGTTTCGCGAAGCTGGCCGCGTGGCTTTCGGGGAAGCCGTATTCGCCGAAGCCCTTGATCTGCTCGAAGATCTGCTCGGCGAATTCGCGGGTGTAATTGCGCGCGAGCATCCCTTCGACGATCTTGTCGTGATACTTCTCGAGATTGCCCTTGCGCTTCCACGCGGCCATCGCGCGCCGCAGCTCGTCGGCCTCGCCCGGCGTGAAGCCCGCCGCGACGATCGCGATCTGCATCACCTGCTCCTGGAAGATCGGCACGCCGAGAGTGCGCTCGAGCACCTCCTTGAGCGCGTCGCTCGGATAAGTGACCTTGCCTTGCTCCTCGCCGGACATGATCCGGCGCCGCTTCAGGTACGGATGCACGGCGCCGCCCTGGATCGGCCCGGGCCGCACGATCGACACCTGGACGACGAGGTCGTAGTAGTTGCGCGGCTTCAGCCGCGGCAGCATCGACATCTGCGCGCGCGACTCGATCTGGAACACGCCCACCGTATCGGCCCGGCAGATCATGTCGTAGGTCGCCTCGTCGTCCTGCGGGACGTGCTTCATCGTGAACGGCTCGCCGTCCGGCTGCGGGCCGCGCCACGCGGTGCGCAGGTCGAAGGCGCGATGCAGCGCCGACAGCATGCCGAGCGCGAGCACGTCGACCTTCATCAGGCCGAGCGCTTCGAGATCGTCCTTGTCCCACTGGATCACGCGCCGCCCGTCCATCGCCGCGTTCTCGACCGGCACGAGCCGCGTGAGCTTGCCGCGGCTGATCACGAAGCCGCCCGAGTGCTGCGACAGATGGCGCGGAAAGTTCAGCAGCCGCGCGGCGAGCGTGGCCCACGTGGCGATCAGCGGCGTGGCCGGATCGAGCCCGGTCGACGCGAACTGCTTCAGCAGATCGCGGCTGCCGTCGAACCAGCGGTGCGCCTTCGCGACGCGGTCGACCAGCATCGGATCGACGCCGAGCGCCTTGCCGGTTTCGCGCAGCACGCCGCGCGGGCGGTAGGTCGAGACGGCGGCGGCGATCGCCGCGCGATCCTTGCCGTACTTCCGGTAGATGTGCTGAATCACCTCTTCGCGGCGCTGGTGCTCGAAGTCGACGTCGATGTCGGGCGGCTCGCCGCGCTTCTCGCTGATGAAGCGCTCGAACAGCATCGTGCTCTGATCGGGATCGACCTCGGTGATGCCGAGGCAATAGCAGACGACCGAATTCGCGGCCGAGCCGCGGCCCTGGCACAGGATGTTCCGGCTGCGCGCGAATTTGACGATGTCGTAGACGGTCAGGAAGAACGGCTCGTAGCTCAGCTTCGCGATCAGGTCGAGCTCATGGCGGATCAGCTTCGCGACCTTCTCGGGAACCCCGCGTGGATACCGCGCGCGCGCCCCGGCGAGGGTTTCCTGTTCCAGATAGCGCGTCGGCGTGAGCCCCGCCGGCACGATCTCGTCGGGATACTCGTAGCGCAGCGAGCCGAGCTCGAAATCGCACGCGTCGAGAATCTCGCAGGTTTGCGCTATCTCGTCCGGCGAGTACAGCTGCCCGATGCGCTGCCGCGACCGCAGGTGCTGCTCGGCATTCGGCGCCAGCGCGTAACCGCACTCGGCCACCGGCATGCCGACGCGGATCGCCGTCATCACGTCCTGCAACGGCTTGCACGAGCGCCGGTGCATCGTCACGTCGCCGAGCGCGACGACGGGCACGCCGCGCCGCTCGCCGGCCGCGCGGATCTCCTCGCGCTGCGCGCCGTCGAGCGCGCGCTGCAACTGCACGAGCCCGAGCCGTGCGCGCTCGCCGAAGGTCGCGCGAAACCATGCGACCTGCGCATCGAGCACGTCGGCGCGCACCGGATACACGGGCACGAGGATCGCGAAACAGTCGGGCATGCCGCGCAGGTGTGCGAATGCCGCAGGCGGCGCCGACAGCATCCGCGACGTCAGCGTGTAGGTGCCCTTCGGCGCCGCCATGCGCCGCCAGGAAATCAGCTCGGCAAGATTGCCGTAGCCCTCGCGGTTCTGCGCGAGCAGCACGAGCCCGAAGGCGCCGGGCCCCGGATCGTGGCCCGGCGCGACCTCATCGGGCGTGACGGCGAAATACGCGCCGACGACGAGCAGCAGCCCTTGCGCCTGCGCGGCGACATGCATGCGCGGCGCGCCGGCCAGCGAGCATTCGTCGGTGATCGCGAGGCCGCGATAGCCGAGCTCCGCCGCGCGCGCGACGAGCTCCTCCGCATGCGACGCGCCATGCAGGAACGAGAAGTTCGAGCGGCAGAACAACTCCGCGTAGTCGGGCAGCCAGGTGATTTGCGCGGCCATCGTCGCTCACCCGAACAGGCCGTGCAGGAACCAGCGCGGCTCGGCCGCGCTTTCGGAACGCTCGAGGAACACCCAGTAGCACGCGCCCGCTTCGTCGTGCGCGACGTGGTAGTCGCGCGCCACGTGCTGCCCGTCGAACCAGCCGCCTTCGATCCGCTCGGCCGACGACATCATCCTGAGCGGCGTATGGAATACCGGCCGCTCGCCGCGCATCAGCAGCGGCAACGGCTCGGCCAGCAGCCATGCGGGACGCGGCGGCGCGTCGGGCGGCCCGGCCGCGGCCTTGCCCGCCTGCGCGTCGAGCGGCAGCCAGCGGTTGGCGGCCTCCGGACGGTGATCGGCGACGCGCGCCGCGCGCAGCACGTTGTCCGCGCCGAGCCGCGCCGACAGCAGCTCGAACAGCCGCGCGCGCGTCTCGCGCGTGCCGCCCGGCTCCGGAAACAGATCGTCGGCCGGCGGCGCGACCGATTCGACGCGCGTGGCCTTCAGCCGCACCGCGATCACCGCGGCCGGCAGCTCGACGCGCGCGAGCCGCTCGCCGAGCAGCCGCATGAAGTGCGCTTCGTCGCGCACGGGCGCGGCGAACGCGAGCTCCAGCGCGGTCGGCGGCACGGCCTGGCGGCCGCGCTCGTGCTCGAGATCGAACGTCATCGCAGCGAGCGACAGCTGGCGCGCGGCCAGCCAGCCGCAGAGCTGCACCACGAGCCGCTGCGCGGCGAACAGCACGGCTTGCGCGTATTCGACGCGCTCCGGCAGCTCGAGCCGCACGTCGAAGACGGGCGGCACCGTCATCCATGCGAGCGGCTCGAGCGCATCGCCGTACGCGCGATCGAGCGCCGCGAGCAGCGCGGGCCCGCAGCGGCGCTGCAGCCCGGCGCGCGGCAGCGCGCGCAGATCGGCGAGCGTGCGGCAGCCGAGCCCGTCGAGCCAGCCCGCATACGGACGCGCATCCGGCAGCAGCACGCACGGCAACCGATCGAGCGTGCGGCCGAGCGAAGCCGGTCGCGCCACGCGGCGCCGCATCCGCGCACGCGCCGACGTGCGCGCGAGCAGCCACGCGCCGCGCCCGGTCGGCGCGGCCGACAGGTGCGCCGCATAGCCGAGCGCCGCGAGCGTCGCGCGCACCTGGCGGCACAGCGACGGCAAGCCGCCGAACAGCCGCAGGCTCGGGCCGACGTCGACGATCAGCGTCGCTTCGTCGTCGAGCGCGACGCACGGCGAGAAGCGCAGCAACGCGAGCGCGACGGCGCGCAGCGCGTCGGCCTCGCGCGCCGGATCGCGCTCGACGAGCCGCGTGCCGGGCGCGAGCGTCAGCACGCCGCCGCGCTTCATGCCCGCGCGCACGCCGTGCCGGCGCGCGGGCGCGTCGGCAATCAGCACGACGCCCTGCTCGAGCACCGCGCAGCCGGCCGCGCCGGCTTCTGCGTCAGACGGCGGCGGGGCGCACACGTCGAGCGGCAGGCGCGGCAGATGGATGCCGAGCAAGACGCGCATAGCGGCTCTCCACGATGGGCGACGGCAATTCGAGCGCGAGCGGTTCGCTGCGCGCGGGCCCGCGACGCTTGACGATGTCGAGCGACACGCCGCCCGGCACCGGATGCAGCGCGACGCGCAGCACGGCCGGCGACGGCTGCCGCACGGCCGACAGCGCGCGCAGCATCACGAACAGCGTGTCGCCGGTGCGCGCGGCCGCCAGATGCAAGCGCCGCAGTGCATCGGGCCGCGCGTCCTGCCACAGCAGCAGCGCTCCGCAGCAGCCCGTCTTGAGCGCCTGCTCGGCGGCCCACAACGCGTCGGTACGGCTGCCCGCGCGCAGCCACAGCAGCGCATCGGACGGCACGCCGAGGGCGGCCAGCGCGCTCGCATGCGGCGCATGGGGCGGCGCGACCAGCGCGAGCGGACGCCGCGCGCTGACCGACTGCGCGAGCGCGGGCGCGAGCAGGCGCATCTCGCCGCAGCCCGGCTGCGCGGCCAGCAGCTCGACGAGTGCGCCGACCGGCCAGCCGCCGCCCGGCAGCTCGGCGGACAGCGACGCGAAGCCCGTGTCGATCGTGCGCGGGCCGCCGCGCGCGAGCTGCGAGCCGCGCCACAGCGACGGATGAAGGGATTCGGGAGAAATGGAGGATGCGAGCATGACGCCACCCACAACTGTATGGATATACAGTATATGGCAATGCGCCCGCGTCGCACAGTCTCGGCACGAAACCGGCCTTTCGTCAGATGAACGCAGCGCATGCCGCACGCGCCGCCAGCGGCCACGGGCCAGCGCCCGCCCCAATGAAAAAGGGCCTGCGCGCGGCAGGCCCTTCGGGTCGGCAATCGGACCGGTGTGCGGCGTTCAGAACGACGCGACCATCGAGCCCTTGAACTGCTTCTTGATGAATTCGCGCACTTCCGGCGACTGGTACGCGCTGACCAGCTTCTTCACCCACGGCTGGTCCTTGTCCTTCGCGCGCACGGCGATCAGGTTCGCATACGGGCTCGTCAGCGATTCGAGCGCGATCGCGTCCTTGGTCGGCTGCAGGTTCGCGGCGAGCGCGTAGTTCGTGTTGATCACGGCCGCGTCGACGTCCGACAGCACGCGCGGCAGTTGCGCGGCGTCGAGCTCGGAGATCTTCAGCTTCTTCGGGTTCTCGGCGATGTCGAGCACCGTCGCGTTGTTGCCGCCCGTGCCGGCGCCGGCCTTCAGCTTGATCACGCCTTGCGTCTGCAGCAGCAGCAGCGCGCGGTTCTCGTTCGACGGATCGTTCGGCACCGCGAGCTTCGCGCCTTGCGGCAGATCCTTCAGCGCCTTGAACTTCTTCGAATACACGCCGATCGGCGAGATGTAGGTCAGGCCCGCGCTGACGATCTTGTAGCCGCGCTGCTTCACCTGGCTGTCGAGGTAGGGCTGGTGCTGGAAGCTGTTCGCATCGAGGTCGCCCGCGTCGAGCGCCGCGTTCGGCTGCACGTAGTCGTTGAACTCGATGACCTTCACGTTCAGGCCTTGCTTCTCCTTCGCGACCTTCTGCACGACCTGCCACACCTGCGCATCCGGGCCGGCGACCGTGCCGACCTTGATCACCTTGTCTTCGGCGTGGGCGCCCGCCGACAGCGTCAGCGCGGCACCGGTGGCCACCACGGAAAATACCTTCAGGAGACTGCGACGCTTCATCTGTTTCTCACTTCGTTGCTAACTGAAATAGGGGCGCGATACGGGTATCCCCGGACTCGCAGGAAGGGGCAAATGGTGTCACAGGATCGCGCGGAAGTGAAATACATCCCGCTCATATATGTATGCACCGCAACGGGGCCGACGAACGACCGCCGCCACGGCCACCGGCCGCCGGCCGGATGAGTCAGCGCGCGCCGCCGGCCGCCTCGGCGACGCGGAACGCGCCGATCGCCTCGCGCAGCCGCCCGGCCTGCTCCTGCAGCGACGCGGCGGCGGCCGCGGCCTCCTCGACGAGCGCCGCGTTCTGCTGCGTCACCTGGTCCATCTGCGTGACGGCGCGCCCGACCTGCGTGATGCCGCTTGCCTGCTCCTCCGACGCGGCCGCGATCTCGCCCATGATGTCGGTCACGCGCGCGACCGCCTGCAGGATCTCCCCCATCGTCGTGCCGGCCTGGCCGACCAGCGCCGAGCCGTTGCGCACGCGCTCGACCGAATCGACGATCAGCGCGCGGATCTCCTTCGCGGCCGTCGCGCTGCGCTGCGCGAGCGAGCGCACCTCGCCCGCGACCACCGCGAAGCCGCGTCCCTGCTCGCCCGCGCGGGCCGCCTCGACCGCCGCGTTCAGCGCGAGGATGTTGGTCTGGAACGCAATGCCCTCGATCACGCCGATGATGTCGGCGATCTTGCGCGAACTGTCGTCGATCTGCCCCATCGTGCCGATCACGCGGCTCACGACGTCGTGGCCGGTGCGCGCGATCTCCGACGCGTTGTTCGCGAGCCCGCTCGCCTGCCGCGCGTTGTCGGCGTTCTGCTTCACCGTCGCGGTCAACTGCTCCATGCTCGCGGCCGTTTCCTCGAGCGACGCGGCCTGCTCCTCGGTGCGCTGCGACAGGTCGTTGTTGCCCGACGCGATCTCGCGGCTCGCCGACGCGATCGACTCCGCCGACTGACGAATCCCGCCGATCGTCGCATGCAGGCGCGCCTGCATGTCGCGCATCGCGGCCATCATGCTGGTGCGGTCGTCCGCGCGCGCCGGCACCGGCTGCGTGAGGTCGCCCTGCGCGATGCGGGCCGCCAGCGCGGCCGCTTCGTCCGGCTCGCCGCCCAGGCTGCCGCGCACGTTGCGGATGATCACGAGCATCGCCGCGCTGATCACGAAGCCGATCACCAGCACGACCGCGAGGTGGCCGAACAGCGTGCGGTAGTAGACGGTATCGATGTCCTTCAGGAACACGCCGCTCGAGATGTTCCAGTCCCACGGCGCGAAGCGCGTCACGTAGCTGATCTTCGGCACCGCGGTCTCGCTGTGCGGCAGTCGCCCGCGATACTCGGCGAAGCCGCTGCCGGTCGCCTTCGCGGCGTTCAGGATCGTGACGAACAGCGGCTTGCCGTCCGGATCGAGATAATCGCCGACCTGCGTGCCGACCAGTTTCGGCAACGTCGGGTGCATCAGCACGACCGGCTTCGAATCCATCACGAACACGTAGCCCGACTCGCCGTAGCGCATCGCGGCGAGGCTCGCGAGCGCGTCGCGCTTCGCGTCGGCCTCGGGCAGCGTGCCGCTCTGCGCGAGCGCGTGATACGCGGCCACGATGCCGGCCGCCGAATCGACGAGATTCGCGATGCCTTGCTTGCGTTCGGCGAGCATCGTCGCGCGCGTCTCGTATGCGCTCCATGCGCCTACGCCCAGCAGACCGATCCATACCAGCGCAAGCGCGAGCCACAGCTTGCGGTTCAAACTCATTCTGCTCATCTACGTGCCTTGTTGTCGAAGTCATGCCCCGCTGCGCGCCGACGGCCAGCCGCGCGCAAACGGTTGCGTACGTATTTACGGCAGCGACGCTTACGACTTGAATACAACCGGCCGGCGCACGGCACGACACCGGTGCGCGCCTGTGCTACAAAGACCGGCTGGCCGGCGCGCAGCGCGCCGGCGCCATTCCGGGATCATCCATGTACGTCATCGACATCCAGTACCACGCGTCGCTCGAGCGCATCGACGATGCACTCGAACGCCATCGCGCGTATCTGCAGCCGCTGTTCGAGCGCGGCATCTTCATCGCGGCGGGGCCGAAGGTGCCGCGCGAAGGCGGCGTGATTCTCGCCGCGCGCATCGACCGCGACGAACTCGACGCGATTCTCGCCACCGATCCGTTCGTGACCGAAGGGCTCGCGACCTATCGCGTCACCGAATTCCGGATCACGCGCGCCGCGCAGGGTTTCAACGTGCCGGCGCTGCCGTGACCGACGCGGCGGCGCATGAACGCACGCGCGCACGACGTGCGCACGCGCATCGTGCATCGCGATCGGACAGGAAAGAGGGAAGCAGGCGTGACGGCGGCGCCGTCACGCGTCGCGCCGGGCAGCGGCCCGCGCGCTGAGGCGCCGAGGCGGCTTGGCGCCGCTCAGTCGACCAGCAGTTTCAGGTCGTGGACCCACGGGCCGGGGCCCTGGCCGTCGCGCACGAACAGGCGCAGCTTGCCGTCGCGATCGAACACGTAGCTCGCGGCGGTGTGATCCATCGTGTAGCTGCCGGGCGTCTTGCCGGGCACCTTCGCGTAGTACACGCGGAAGTCCTTCGTGACCTTCTTGAGCTGCGCTTCGTCGGCCGGCCGCAGCCCGATGAACGACGGATCGAACGCGGGCACGTACTGGCCGAGCAGCGCCGGCGTGTCGCGCTCCGGATCGACGGTGACGAACAGCACCTGCACCCGCTTCGCCGCATCGGGGCCCAGCTGCTTCAGCGCCTCGGACAGCTCGGCCATCGTGGTCGGGCACACGTCCGGACAGTGCGTATAGCCGAAGAACATCACGACCGCGCGGCCCTTGAAGTCGGCGAGCGTGCGCACCTTGCCGGCGGTGTCGGGCAGCGAGAAGTCGGTGCCGAACTGCGTATTGCCGGTGATGTCGAGATTCTGGAATTTCGGCGCGTTGTCGCAACCGGCGAGCAGCGTCGCGGCGGCGAACGCGCACGCGAGCAGCCAGCCTTGGCGCGCGCGGCGCCCGAACCGTGAATGGAGCATTGCGTTCAAACCGTGCAGTTACACGCCGAGCAACGGGCGCGCATAGTGATCGACGAGCAGCGCGGCGAACAGCAGCGACAGGTAGACGATCGAGTAGCGGAACGCCTTGCGGGCGAGCGCATCCGAATAGTCGCGGTAGATCTTCCACGCATACGCGAGGAACACCGCGCCGAGCAGCACCGCGCTCGTCAGGTAGACGGCGCCGCTCATGCCGGAAATGAACGGCATCAGCGTGACGGCGAACAGGATCACCGTGTACAGCAGGATGTGCAGCCGCGTGTATTGCTCGCCGTGCGTGACCGGCAGCATCGGCAGCCCCGCGTTTTCGTAATCCTTGCGGCGATAGAGCGCGAGCACCCAGAAATGCGGCGGCGTCCACACGAAGATGATCAGCACGAGAATCCACGCGTCGCCCGGCACCGCGCCGGTGACCGCGGCCCAGCCGAGCGCCGGCGGCATCGCGCCCGACGCGCCGCCGATCACGATGTTCTGCGGCGTCATCGGCTTGAGCAGCAGCGTGTAGATCACCGCGTAGCCGACGAACGTCGCGATCGTCAGCCACATCGTCAGCGGGTTCGTGAACGTGTAGAGCGTCCATGCGCCGATGCTGCCGAGCACGGCCGAGAACAGCAGGATCTGCGGCGTCGTGATCTCGCCGCGCGCGGACGGCCGCCACGCGGTACGGCGCATCATCGCGTCGATCTTCTGCTCGACCAGACAATTGATCGCGAACGCGGCGCCGGCCAGCAGCCAGATGCCGACCGTACCGCCGATCAGCACGCGCCACGGCACCATGCCCGGCGTCGCGAGGAACATGCCGATCACCGCGCAGAACACCGCGAGCTGCGTGACACGCGGCTTCGTCAGCGCCATGTACTGCGAAAACCGGCTACCGGGCGATTGGGAGAGGATGCTTTGCATGGGGGCGGTCACGCCGGGGCGGCGTCGCGCGCGGGCTGCACGACACGGCCGGGGCGGCTTGAAAGGATGCGAAAGTTTAACATGACGACGAGCAGCAGCAGGATCGCGGCGCCGCCGTTGTGCGCGACGGCGACCGGCAGCGGCCACTGCAGCACGATGTTGGTCAGGCCCGTCAGAAACTGCAGCAGCACGACCAGCAGCACGCCGTTCGCCGGCCGCCGCAGCGACTCGAAGCGGCGCATCTTCAGCGCGAACGCGACCAGATACGCGACGACGACGAACGCGAACGTGCGGTGCGTCCAGTGGATCGCGACCAGCGCGTCCTGCGTGATCGCGTCGCCGTCCTTCGTCATCCCGAGCGCGCGCCACAGATGGAAGCCCTGGCCGAAATTCATCGGCGGAATCCACTGGCCGTTGCAGGTCGGGAAGTCGGTGCACGCGAGCACCGCGTAGTTCGTGCTCACCCAGCCGCCGAGCGCGATCTGCACGACCAGCAACACCAGCGCGGCGAGTGCGGCGGCGCGGTAGCGGCCGGCCTCCGGATCATGCGCGGGCAGCGGCGTCTGCCGCGCCGCGAGCCAGCCGAGCGTGCCGAGCAGCGCGAGGCCGAGCAGCAGATGGGTCGTGACGATCACCGGCTGCAGCTTCATCGTGACGGTCCACGCGCCGAACGCGCCCTGCACGACGATCAGCAGCAGCAGGCTCGTCGGCCACCACGGCGACACCGACAGCGGGCGGCGGCGCAGCCGCGCCGACCACGCGATCACCACCTGCGCGATGATCAGCACGCCGATCGCCATCGCGAAATAGCGGTGGATCATCTCGATCCACGCCTTCGACATGCTGACGGGGCCGCTCGGCATCGCCTGGTGGGCGGCCGTGATCGCCGCGTGCGCGATGAACGGCGACGACGTGCCGTAGCAGCCCGGCCAGTCGGGGCAGCCGAGGCCCGAATCGGTGAGACGCGTGAAGCCGCCGAACATCACGAGGTCCAGCGTCATGAAGGTGGTGACCCACACCAGCTTGCGGAACTTGTCGTCGTCGGCCTTCACCCACACGTACGACAGCGGCAGCAGCGCGATGCACAGGCCGATCAGGCCGAGTTGCAGTAGATACGACATCGAATGTGTGCCTCGTTGTGTCGCCTTAACCGATGCTCGACCACTTCAGCAACTTCGTGACGTCCGTCTTGATCTTGCTGGGGTTCGGGTTCTTCGGGAAACGCATCATCAGGTTGCCGTTCGGATCGACCAGGTAGAGGTGGTCGCTGTCCGTCGTGCCCGCGTCGGCCGGCAGCCATGCGGCGACCGCGGCCGGATCGGCGACCAGCCGCCGCGTGTCCGGGTAGGCCTCGAGCACCTTCGGCGGAATCGCGCCCGCATCGCTGCGCAGCCACACCATCGTCAGCCGGTGGCGCTCGCCCGCCTGCGTGACGCGGATCTGGCGCATGAAATAGAGCTTCTGCGCGCAGGCATCGTCGCATGCGCTGCGGTCGGTCATCACGAACAGCCACACGCCGCGCAGCGACGCCAGCGGCACCGTCCTGCCGGTTTCGTCGGTGACCTGCAGGTCGGCCGGGATCGGCCGCTGCGGCTCGATCAGCGTGCCGTAGTTGGTCGAGCCGCCCTTCGGCTTGATCACGTAATAGGTGAAGTACGACGCGATGATCGGCGCCGCGCACACGAGCCCGAGCAGCACGAGCATCCAGCGGCCGCGCTTGCGCGCCGCCGGCGAAACCGGCGTCGCGGCCGGACCCTGACGGGAAGATTGCATGGACAAATCAAACCTCTCGAAACGAACCCGCGGCGCCGTCGCCGCGTCCGGGCACCGCGCTCACGCGTCGGCCGACTTCTTCGCCGCCCGCCGCGCGGCGTACAGGCCGAAACCGAGCGCGGCTGCGGCGATGCCCCACCACTGAAACATGTAACCGTAATTGCGCTCGACGCCGGTCGTCGCGGCCGGCCAGTCGCGCACGAGCCGGTCGCCGTCGTCGCTCGTCTGCTGGATCACGAACGGCTGCAGCGGCAAGCCGGTTTCCTTCGCATACGCGGCCACGTCCAGGTTCTGGCGGATCTTCTGGTGCGCGGCCGAGCCGCCTTCGCCGAGCTCGAACGCACGCGACGCGTCGGCGCGCGCGATGCCTTCGATCTCGATGTCGCCCGCGGGCGTCGAAAACGGCTCGATCGCCGTGCGATCGGCGATGTTGCGCGGCAGCCAGCCGCGATTCACCAGCACGACGCCGCCGCCCGCGAGTTTAAACGGCATCACGACGTAAAAACCCGGCTGGTCGTTATACGGCCGATTGTCGAGGAACACCACCTGCTCGGGCATGAAGCGGCCTTTCGCCCGCACGCGGTGAAACTCGATCGACGCCAGCGCAACCGGCTGCGCGCCCAGGTCGACCGGCGCGGCGTGCTCGTAGCGCACGATGTCCGCCTGCAGCGCCTCCTTCTGATGCGCGCGGTCGCGCTGCCAGAAGCCGAGGCGGATCGCCGCGGCGACGACGGCGAGTATCAGCAGCGCGGGCAGCCAGCGGATCTTCATCGCGCCGCCCACCGGCCGCAGCCGCGAAAGCGAAGTGCGATAATTATCCGCTTCCTGTCGAATTGCCGTCGTCCGGTTCGTGTCATGCACATCCTCGTTCCCATCGCCTTCGTCCTGATCATCGCCAGCATGGGCTCGGCGCTCTACTTCATGATGCACGACCGCGGCCACACGAAACGCATGGCCTGGTCGCTCGCCACCCGCGTCGGGCTGTCGGTGTCGCTGTTCCTGTTCATCCTGTTCGCGAACTGGATGGGCTGGATCCATTCGACCGGCCTGCCCATCGGGCGTTGATGGATTCGCTGCGGCAGCCGACGCTGCGGCAACCGGTGCCGCGGCAGCCGGTGCTGCGTCTGCGGGCGCCACAGCAGCCGCTGTGACATATCGCCGCACACCGGCGCCGCCAAGCAAAAGCGCCGCCTGACTGAGTCGCGGCGGCGCCCGGTGGCGTCGGGCGCGCGGCAACCGTCAGCTGCCCGCACCCCGCCAATCTGAAACGGCCCGCGCATCGCTGCGCGGGCCGTCGTTCCATTTACAGCCAGTAGACGACGACGTACAGGCCGAGCCAGACGACGTCGACGAAGTGCCAGTACCACGCGGCGCCTTCGAATGCGAAATGGTGATCCGGCTTGAAGTGGCCGCGGATCATCCGCACCAGCACCACCGCGAGCATCGTGCCGCCGAGGAACACGTGGAAACCGTGGAAGCCCGTCAGCAGGAAGAACGTCGAGCCATAGACACCCGAATTCAGCGTGAGGTTCAGTTCGTTGTACGCGTGGTAGTACTCGAAGCCCTGCAGGAACAGGAAGCAGACACCGAACACGAGCGTCGCGGCGAGCCATGCGATCGCCTTCTTGCGGTGATCGTCGCGCAGCGCATGGTGCGAGATCGTCAGCGTGACGCCCGACGACAGCAGCAGCGCGGTGTTCAGCGTCGGGATCGGCCACGGCCCCATCGTCTTGAAGTGACCGGCGAGCGCGCCCGGCCCTTCGTTCGGCCACACGGCGGAGAAGTCCGGCCAGATCAGCTTGTAGTCGAGGCTGCCGAGCTGGTGCAGCGCGATTTCACGTGCGTAGAACAGCGCGCCGAAGAATGCGCCGAAGAACATCACTTCGGAGAAGATGAACCAGCTCATGCTCCAGCGGTACGACTTGTCGACGTTCTTGCCGTAATGACCGCCTTCCGACTCGGAAATCGCGTCACCGAACCAGTGATACAGCGTGAAGAGCAGCCACAGCAGCCCGAGCAGCGCCGTAAACGGCGCCCAGTCGTGACCGTTGAGCCACAGCGCCACCGACCCAAGCATGACCAGCAGGCCGACGGCCGCGCTGATCGGATGCTGCGACGGATGCGGCACGAAATAGTACGGGGTCTGGTTTTGACCGCTCATGCTTGATTCTCCACTTCAGTCCAATTTGTGTACCGGAAACCGCTCCGGTCTTATTTCTGGCGCGGCGCGACGGCCGCCACTCTTTCCCGTACGCGGCGCCCGGGGCGCCACGCACTGCATTCTTTCGTCGCCGCGGGCGTCAGCCCACGACCGCACGCACGATCAGGATCAGCACGCCGATGAACATGCCGGCCGCGATCAACGCGACGATCAGCACGTGCAACGGATTGAGCTGCGTCGCATCGGCTTCGAGATCGCGCCGCTTGCGCACCCCGAAGAACGACCACAACACCGCCCGTACCGCCTGGCCGAACGTCCCGCTCCGCTTGGTCTCCGTCATCGCCCCGTCTCCGTGGTCATGCAGCCGGTTTCGCCGCGCCCTGCTCCGCGCTCTTGCGCGGCGCCGGCGCCGGCGCGGCCGGCGTATTGAGCTCGAAGAACGTGTACGACAGCGTGATCGTCTTCACGTCCTTCGGCAGTTTCGGATCGATCACGAACACCACCGGCATCTTGCGCGACTCGTTCGCGGCCAGCGTCTGCTGCGTGAAGCAAAAACACTCGATCTTCTTGAAGAACTCCGTCGCCTGCTTCGGCGCGTAGCTCGGAATCGCCTGCGCCACCACCGACCGGGCCTGCCCGTTGGTCACGTCGTAGACGATCGTCGTCAGCTCGCCCGGATGCACGTCGAGGCTGTTGTGCTCCGGCTTGAAACCGAGCGGGCCGCGCGCATTCGCATCGAACTCCACCGACACCGTGCGGCCGTAGTCGACCTGCGAGCTCTTCGCTTCGCGCGCGCTGACATCGCGCTGCACCAGATTGTTGATGCCGGTGATCTGGCAAATCGCGCGATACATCGGAATCAGCGCGAAGCCGAAGCCGAACATCAGTGCGGCGACGACGAAGAGCTTCACCAGCATCGAACGATTGAACGCCCGATCGACGGCGCCATCTTCCGGCTTCGACATACGACTACTTCCTCGCTACTGCGTCAGTTGCTGCATCAGTGAGTGGACAGCCACCACTGCTTGATCACGACACCCACAAAGAAAACGGCGGCGATGACGAGCAGGATGAGGCCGAGCCGCTTGTTGCCCGCGCGAATCTGCTCGGGCGTTCGTCTTTCTTGTGGATTCCGGTTCATCTGGAACTTCGCTGAAACTGCGCTGAAACTTCGGTCCGGCGCCCGCCGCGCCTGCCTGCACGGCAGGCAGCGGCGGAACGCACGGCGTAACTTATTCCACGTGCGGCGGTTGCTCGAACGTGTGGAACGGAGCCGGGCTCGGCACCGTCCATTCGAGGCCCGTCGCGCCGTCCCACGGCTTGTCCGACGCCTTTTCGAGGTCGCCGCCACCACGGTAGGCCGGCAGCGCGACCGCGAACAGGAAGTACACCTGCGCGAGGCCGAAACCGAATGCACCGATCGTCGCGATCTGGTTGAAGTCGGTGAACTGCGCCGGGTAGTCCGCATAGCGACGCGGCATGCCCGCGAGGCCGACGAAGTGCATCGGGAAGAACGTCAGGTTGAAGAAGATCATCGACGACCAGAAGTGGATCTTGCCGCGCGTCTCGTTGTACATCCAGCCCGTCCACTTCGGCGACCAGTAGTACCAGCCCGCGAACAGCGCGAACAGGGAACCGGCCACCAGCACGTAGTGGAAGTGCGCGACCACGAAGTAAGTGCCGTGGTACTGGATGTCGAGCGGCGCCATCGCCAGCATCAGGCCCGTCAGGCCGCCGAACGTGAACACGAACAGGAAGCCGATCGCGAACATCATCGGCGTTTCGAACGTCATCGAGCCGCGCCACATCGTCGCGAGCCAGTTGAACACCTTCACGCCCGTCGGCACCGCGATCAGCATCGTCGCGTACATGAAGAACAGCTGACCGGTGACCGGCATGCCCGTGGCGAACATGTGGTGCGCCCAGACCATGAACGACAGGATCGCGATCGACGCGGTCGCGTACACCATCGAGCTGTAGCCGAACAGCGTCTTGCGCGCGAACGCCGGGATCACCTGCGACACGATCCCGAACGCCGGCAGAATCATGATGTACACCTCGGGGTGGCCGAAGAACCAGAAGATGTGCTGGTACATCACCGGGTCGCCGCCGCCTGCCGCGTTGAAGAACGACGTGCCGAAGTGGCGATCGAACAGCACCATCGTGATCGCGCCCGCGAGAACCGGCATCACGGCGATCAGCAGGTACGCGGTGATCAGCCAGGTCCATGCGAACATCGGCATCTTCATCAGCGTCATGCCCGGTGCGCGCATGTTCAGGATCGTCACGACGATGTTGATGCCGCCCATGATCGACGACGCGCCCATGATGTGGACCGCGAAGATCGCGAAGTCCATGCCCGGGCCCATCTGCGTCGACAGCGGTGCGTACAGCGTCCAGCCGGCGGCCGTCGCGCCGCCCGGCGCGAAGAACGAACCGACCAGCAGCACGGCCGCGACCGGCAGCAGCCAGAAGCTGAAGTTGTTCATCCGCGCGAACGCCATGTCGGATGCGCCGATCTGCAGCGGAATCATCCAGTTCGCGAAGCCGACGAACGCCGGCATGATCGCGCCGAACACCATGATCAGCCCGTGCATCGTCGTGAGTTCGTTGAAGAACTCCGGACGCATGATCTGCAGGCCCGGCTCGAACAGCTCGGCCCGGATCGCGAGCGCCATCACGCCGCCCGACAGGAACATGATGAACGAGAACAGCAGGTACAGCGTACCGATGTCCTTGTGGTTGGTGGCGAACAGCCAGCGGCGCCAGCCGTGCGGTGTTTCGTGCGCGTGGTCGTCGTGCGCGTGGCCCGCGGCTACGTCGTGCCCGATGCTAGACATGAGAATCTCCTAATGCGAATACGTCGACTAACTCAGCGACACGTCAAGCCGCCGGCCCGATCTCGACGCGCCGCGCTTCCTTCGCGTCGGCGCCGCCCGTGATCGTTTCCGGCTTCTTGAGAACAATGTGGTCTTCCGCCACGCCCGCAGCCTTCAGCGCATCGCGCACGGCTTGCGCGCGGCGCTTCGCGAGCTCCGCATTGGCGTCGGCCGAGCCCGACTTGTCGGTGAAGCCCGACAGCGCGAGCTTCGCGTCCGGATGCGCCTTCGCATAGTCGGCCGCGGCGGCGATCGCCGCCTTCGCGTCGGCCGGCAGCACGCTCTTGCCCGTTTCGAAGTAGACCGTGGACACCGCCGCCGCTGCGGCCGGCTGCTCGGCCGCGCCCGACGCGGCTTGCGCCGGCGCCAATGCCGCGTCGGCCGGTGCGGCCGCGCCTGCTGCGTCTTCCGGCATCTTGCCGTTGCGTGCGTCGGCTACCTGCTTCGGTTGCAGCAGGTCGTTCTTGTGGTTGCCCCACGAATTGCGTTCGTAGGTGATGACCGATGCGATGTCGAGGTCCGACAGCGACGCCCACGACGGCATCGCGCCCTTGCCGTGCAGCACGCGCTCGACGTGGCCGGCGATCGGGCCGTTCACGATCGCGCTGCCGTCCATCGCGGGAAACGCGCCGAGGCCCTTGCCGTTCACCTGGTGGCAGGCCGCGCAGTTCGCCTTGTAGACTTCCTCGCCGTGCGCGACGAGTTCGGCCATCGTGTAGACCTTGTTCGGATCGACCGCTGCGTTCGCGAGCTTGCCCTTCTGCGCGCTGACCCACTTCGCGTAGTCTTCGTCCGACAGCACTTCGACGACGACCGGCATGAACGCGTGTTCCTTGCCGCACAGTTCGGTACAGAAGCCGCGGAACGTGCCGACCTTGTCGGCCTTGAACCACGTATCGCGCACGAAGCCGGGGATCGCATCCTGCTTCACGCCGAACGCGGGCACGTACCACGAGTGGACGACGTCGTTCGCGGTCGTGATGATCCGGATCTTCTTGTTGACCGGCACGACGAGCGGGTTGTCGACTTCCTGCAGATAGGTTTCGGTGATCGGCTTCTTGCCCATCACTTCGTCACGCGGCGTGCTGAGCGTCGACAGGAAGCTGATGCCCTCGCCCGGGCCCTTCACGTAGTCGTAGCCCCACTTCCACTGATAGCCGGTGACCTTGATGGTGAGATCGGCGTTGGTGGTGTCCTTCATCGCGACGACGGCCTTCGTGGCCGGCAGCGCCATCAGCACGACGATGATGAACGGCACGATCGTCCAGATGATTTCGACGGTCGTGCTTTCATGGAAATTGGCGGCCTTGTGGCCTTTGGATTTGCGGTGCGCGAAGATCGAATAGAACATCACGCCGAACACGCCGACGAAGATCACCGTACAGAGGATCAGCATCATCGTGTGGAGATCGTAGAGCTCCTCGGCGATCTTCGTGACCGGCGGCTGAAAGTTGATCTCGTTGACGCGGGGGCCGCCCGGGCTATCACCGACCGCCAGAGCAGCGCCGGCAAAGAGCAGACTGCTGCATGCCAGCACGCCCGTGAGGGCTCGCTTGATTGTTTTCATAGCATCCTTACCCAAAATTTCCATTCAAACCCTCCCCCGTCGCAAGCCTCCGGCCCTGGGCCGGTGCCTGCGCCTCGTCAGCCGCAGCGCCTGAGCGACACGCGCAGTTCGTCGGCGAACTGCGCACGCTTGTACTGCGCGAGATGCTGCCCGATTACGACGGTCTGCCCGCGCGATACCAGTCGAATCGGATCGCGTGGCGTCGCACCCGGCTCGACCCGCACCCAGCGCGGGTTGAATTCGATCTGCGTGAACCGCTCCGCATCCATCCGCTCGATCACGAGCCGGTGCGAAAACAGCCTGATACGCTCGTAATCGACTGCATGGCGCGCATAGATCGCGAACGCGACGCCTACCGCCAGCAATTCGATCCCGGTGAAGGGCATGACGAGCCACGCTCCCCGCCACATCAGCAATGCCGCGATCACCAGCGAGAAGCCCGCGAGCGACACGTAAAACAGCACGAACTGCCGCGGCGATACCGAACAGTTGCGTTTCATGAGCCAGTCTGCGATGACCGGTTCGCCGTTCGTCGACTCCGCCAAAACACTCGCTGCTTCCATCGCCGCCTCACGCGAATGGCATGCGATGCATGCCTGCATCGGACTCGTCGCACCGTATTGCGGGGACCCCGGGGCGACAAGCTGACGCATTATAGGCGCGTTCAATGGCATCCACAAGCAAGCGACTATCGGCCCGCGAGCCAAGCGCCACAAGCCTCCTGGCCGTTTTTCGGATCACTTCGACCGCGCTTCGCGCCGCTAATTTCTGACATAACAAAACCGCTCTTTACCGCTTCACCGATTCTTCGGACGCCCCTTGCCGATGTCCTCGATGCGCACGATCCCGTGTCCGTCGGCGGTCGTGCGCGGCACGGCTTTCCACGCGTGGCCGTAGATCACCTCGAACGTCAGCGCGATCGTGCCGTCCGCGCGGCGGCGCGCTTCCAGCGCCTCGCAGAGCGCCGCGCGAAAGCGCCGCGTCGCGCGCTGCGGCGCGACGCGCTCGAACGGATACGCGCCCCAGCGACGTACGTCGGCCAGCAGCGAATCGGGCGTCTTATATGTAACGGTGAGCACTTCCTGATCCATCACGGGGATCTCGAAGCCGCTCTCGACGAGCATGTCGCCAAGGTCGTGCATGTCGACGAAATCGATCACGCGCGCGGCGGGCGGCGCGATGCCGAGCGCCGCTTCGGCGTCCGCGCAGGCCGCGCGCAGCTCGCGCAGCGTATCGGGGCCGAGCGTGCTGAACATCAGCAGGCCGTTGACGCGCAGCACGCGCTGCCATTCGGGGAACACGGTATCGGGACGCGAATGCCAGTGCAGCGCGAGATTCGACCAGATCAGGTCGAATGCGCCGGCCGCGAACGGCAGCACCGAGAAGTCGGCCTGTGCGACGCGCGCGCCGCGCTGGCCCAGCGCGCGGCCGAGCGAGGCGGGCAGCCAGCGGCGCCAGCTGGTCTGCTCGACTTCGCGCTGGCCCGCGCGCGCCAGCATCGCGCCCGACAGGTCGACGCCGAACACCGGCGCCTCGGGAAAGCGCGCGCGCAACGCCGGCAGGTCGTCGCCCGGGCCGCAGCCCGCATCGAGCACGGCCGCGGGGCTCACCTTGATGTATTCGAGCCGCTCGTTCATCCGCTGCGCGATCTCGCGCGGCAGGAACGCAACGGCGTCGAATGCGGCCGCGCGACGATCGAAGATTCGCCGCAAACGCCGGGCGTCATTGGCCGGACGGCCGGTTGGAGTCGAAGCTGGGGACATGTCGGGCACACTGGCGAAGAGCCCGAAGTATACTCGCTCGCCTCGCGGCCTTCAGCGAGCGGGCACCTGCGGAGTGTTGGCGATGGACGGCCGTTCGTCGGCGCGCGTCACGCGCGTCGTTTTGTCGCATGCTCGCATGCTGTTGACACACGTCATTGCAGCCGCGCTGCCGAATCGGTGCGCGCTGTGCGGCAATTTGTCACATAACGTCATTTGCGACGCATGCGATGCCGCGTACTGGAATGAAGCGCGGCTGCGTTGCGAGGTCTGTGCGCTACCGCTGGGCGTCGGTCGCGCAAGCATGCGCAGGCCGGGCAGCCGACACGGTGGCGCTGACGCGACGTCCGCCTACCGTTGCGACGGATGCCGCGCGACGCCGCCGCCGTTCGACGCGACGCTCGCGCTCGCCGATTACCGCGCACCGCTCGACGGGCTCGCGCGCGGGCTGAAATTTCGCGCGCGCCTCGCGCTCGGTGCGGAATTCGCCGCGCGGCTCGCCTCGCGGATCGACGACACCGACACGTTGCGCCGCGCGAGCGGCTTCGACGTGATCGCGCCGGTGCCGCTCGCGCGCGGACGGCTGGTCGCGCGCGGCTACAACCAGGCGTGGGCGATCGCGCGACCGCTGGCGCGCCAGCTCGGTGTGCGCGCCGACGCGGCGCTGCTCGAACGCGTGACCGAGACCGCGCCGCAGTCGCGGCTCGACCGCCGCGCGCGGCGCGACAACGTGAGCGCGGCGTTCGCGGTGACGAGCGACCTCGCCGGCCGTCACGTTGCGCTGGTCGACGACGTGATGACGTCCGGCGCGACGCTCGCGGCCGCCGCGCATGCATTGAAGGCGGCGGGCGCCGCGCGCGTGACGAATCTGGTTGCGCTGCGCACCGCCAGGGATTAATTAGATGGACAGCAAAGAGGCCGGCCGCCCGGATACGGCGCCGGCCGCCACGAACCGGCCGGCCGGGAACGAGCAGCAGCGTTGCTCCGCCCCGGCCGGCCCAGCCAGACCCAACCCATGTTCAACGTCGTTCTCGTCGCCCCCGAAATTCCGCCGAACACCGGCAACGTGATCCGCCTGTGCGCGAACACCGGCGCGCGCCTGCATCTGATCGAGCCGCTCGGCTTCCCGCTCGACGACGCGAAGATGCGCCGCGCGGGCCTCGACTATCACGAATACGCGGAAATGCGCGTGCACCGCGACTGGGATGCGTTCGTCGCGGCCGAGTCGCCCGATCCCGCGCGGATGTTCGCGTTCACGACCCGCGGCTCGGGGCGCTTCCACGACCACGCGTTCGTGCCGGGCGACTGGTTCGTGTTCGGCTCCGAAACCCGCGGGCTGCCGGCCGAGCTTCTCGAGCGCTTTCCGGGCGAGCAGCGCGTGCGCCTGCCGATGCGGCCCGGCAACCGCAGCCTGAACCTGTCGAATACGGTGGCCGTGGTCGTGTTCGAAGCTTGGCGCCAGGCCGGCTTCGAAGGCGGCGCCTGAACGGCGGCGCGCGGCCGCGCTAGATGCGCGCGAGCCGCGCGCGATAGAGGTCGTAGATGTCCGGCGCAAAGCACGCGAACACCACACGTGCGAGGTTCGGCGCCTGCGGCAGCATGTCGATTACCGTGCCGACCGCGATGTCGACGGCGTCTTCAGCCGGATAGCGGTACACGCCGCAACTGATCGCCGGAAACGCGATCGACGTCGCGGCGACTTCTTCGGCGAGTTCGATGGCGCGCCGGTAGCACGACGCGAGCAGCTCGGGCTCGCCGCGCGCACCGCCGTACCAGACGGGGCCGACCGCATGAATCACGTAGCGCGCCGGCAGCCCGTGCCCGCGCGTGAGCTTCGCGTCGCCGGTCGCACAGCCGCCGAGCGTACGGCATTCGGCCAGCAGCCCGGGGCCGGCCGCGCGATGGATCGCGCCGTCGACGCCGCCGCCGCCGAGCAACGAGCCGTTCGCGGCGTTGACGATCGCGTCGACGTCGAGCGTGGTGATGTCGACGAGTTGCGCGTCGAGCGCGGTGGAACCGATCTGCAGCATGACGCTCTCCCGAAAGCTATGGCGACGGTTCGAGCGTAATGCGCTTTCGCGCCGCGCGCGTTGCGCGAAGGCACGCGGGCGCGAGAACGGCGCGCTGCGCCCGCACCGACGCGTTAGCGCGTCATTCGGCGCGCGCGTCGCGGCGCAGCAGCCCGCTCACCGCATCGCGCGGTGCGACGCCGTCGAACAGCACGCCGCACACGGCCTCGGTGATCGGCATTTCGATCGCGTGTGCGTGCGCGAGTGCGAGCACCGCCTGCGCGCAGCGCACGCCTTCGGCCACGTGGCCGAGCGCGCCGAGGATGTCGGCCAGCGAGCGGCCGGACGCCAGTTGCAGCCCGACCGTGCGATTGCGCGACAGGTCGCCCGTCGCGGTGAGGATCAGGTCGCCGAGGCCCGTGAGGCCCGTGAAGGTTTCCGCCCGGCCGCCGAGCGCCACGCCGAGGCGCGACATTTCGGCGAGGCCGCGCGTGATCAGCGCGGCGCGCGCATTGAGCCCGAGCCCGAGGCCGTCGGCGATGCCGGTGGCGATCGCCAGCACGTTCTTCACCGCGCCGCCGACCTCGACGCCGACCACGTCGTCGCCCGTATAGATCCGCATCGCGCCGTGATGGAACGCCGCAAGCGTGCGCTTGCGGCACGCGGCCGACGCGCTGGCGACCGTCAACGCGACCGGCAGCCCGAGCCCGACCTCGCGGGCGAAGCTCGGCCCCGACAGCACGCCGTTGCTGCGCTGCTCGGGCAGCTCGGCCGCGATCACCTGGTGCGGCAGCAGATGCGTGTCGGCCTCGAAGCCCTTGCACACCCACACCACGTGCGCCGGTACGCAGCGCGCGTCGCGCATTGCGCGCAACAGCGTGCGCAGCCCGGCCACCGGCGCGCCGATCACGCACAACGCGTCGTCAGCGGCGCCGTGCGCGAGCGCGGCGTCGAGATCGGCGTCGTAGCGCAGCGCATCGGGCAGCGCGATGCCTTCCAGATAGCGGGAATTTTCGTGCCGGGCCTGTAGCCCGGCGATCAGCGCGGCGTCGCGCGCCCAGAGAAGCGTATCGTGCCGCGCGGCCAGATGGCCCGCGAGCGCGGTGCCCCAGGCACCGGCGCCGAGAACGGCTACTTTCATACCCAGCACCGGTCCGGAGTGAAACGTCAGTTCAGCGTCGTGCCGTTCGGCGCGCCGGCCGCACCGGCCTGCTGCTGAAGCTGCGCGAGACGCTGCTCGTACAGCGCCTGGAAGTTGATTTCCGCGAGGTGAATCGGCGGGAAGCCCGCACGCGTGATCGCGTCGGCGATGTTCGAACGCAGGTACGGGAACAGGATCGTCGGGCAAGCGATGCCGACGAGCGGATCGAGCTGTTCGTCCGGAATGTTGCGGATGTCGAAAATACCGGCTTGCTTCGCTTCGATCAGGAACGCGACCTTGTCCTTGACCTTCGCGGTGACGGTGCCCGACACGACGACTTCGAACACGCTTTCCGCGAGGCGCTCCGCCTTGACGTCGACTTCGACTTCAACCGACGGCATGTCCTGCTCGAGGAAGATCGCCGGCGAATTCGGCTGCTCGAGCGACATATCCTTCAGGTAGACGCGCTGGATGTTGAAGAACGGTTGGTTTTCGACGTCGGACATGGTGTTTCCCTAAAAGTGGTGACGAGGCGGCCCGGCTCGATGCCGGCCGCCGCGGTTGGATCCTGCGCGCCAAGAGCCGCGGCGCGGCCGGCGGCCATTCTGCCCTAATCAGGCCGCTTGCAGAAGCGGCAACAGGCCGCCTTCGCGATCGAGCTTCGACAGATCGTCGTAACCGCCGACGTGGGTGTCGCCGATGTAGATCTGCGGCACCGTGCGGCGGCCCGTGCGCGTCATCATCTCCTCGCGGCGGGCCGGATCGCGGTCGATCAGCACCTTTTCGATCTGCTCGACGCCGCGCAGCTTCAGCAGACGCTCGGCCTGCATGCAATACGGACACACCTGCGTGCTGTACATCAGAACCTTGTTCACTTCGCCACTCCTTGTTTGACGACCGGCATCCCGGCCTGCTGCCACGCGGCGACGCCGCCTTCGAGCACGTGCACCTCGGCATAACCTGCCGCCTCGACCTCGCGCGCCGCCTTCTGCGACTGCTGGCCGTTCTGGCAGACGAGCAGCACCGGGGTGCTCTTGTTCTTGGCGATCTGCGCAATTTTCGCGCCGAGCTCGCCCGCGGCGATCTGGCGCGCCGACGGCAGATGGCCGGCGGCGAATTCGGGCACGGCGCGCAGGTCGATCACGACCGCGTTGCGGCGGTTGATGAGCTGCGTGGCTTCCGCAGCCGACAGGCCGCCGCGGCCGCGACGCAGCACGGGCCACGCGAGCAGGCCGCCGGAAACCAGCAGGATCGCGATGAGGGCCAAGTTCGTGTATTGAGTAAAGAACGTCACTGAATGCCGCCGGAAAGAGAAGAAAGAGAGAAATCGGGAAAGGACAATCCCGCCATTATAAAATAACCGTCTTGCGCGATGGCGGACCCCGATCGGGAGCCGCGCGACGCGCCCCGCTTCCCTATCACTACCGACCGCAAGATCCATGTACAAACTCGTTCTCATCCGCCACGGCGAATCGACGTGGAACAAGGAAAACCGCTTCACCGGCTGGGTCGACGTCGACCTGACCGAACAGGGCCGCAACGAAGCCTACCAGGCCGGCGCATTGCTCAAGGAGGCCGGCTACACGTTCGACATCGCGTACACGTCGGTGCTCAAGCGCGCGATCCGCACGCTGTGGCACGTGCAGGACAAGATGGACCTGATGTATCTGCCGGTCGTTCACTCGTGGCGCCTGAACGAGCGCCACTACGGCGCACTGTCGGGGCTGAACAAGGCCGAAACGGCCGCGAAGTTCGGCGACGACCAGGTCCTCGTCTGGCGCCGCAGCTACGACACGCCGCCGCCCGCGCTCGAGCCGACCGACGAACGCGCGCCGTTCAGCGATCCGCGCTACGCGAAGGTGCCGCGCGAGCAGCTGCCGCTCACCGAATGCCTGAAGGACACGGTCGCGCGCGTGCTGCCGCTGTGGAACGAGTCGATCGCGCCGGCCGTGCGCGCCGGCAAGCAGGTGCTGATCGCCGCGCACGGCAACTCGCTGCGCGCGCTGATCAAGTACCTCGACGGCATCTCGGACAGCGACATCGTCGGCCTGAACATCCCGAACGGCGTGCCGCTCGTCTATGAACTCGACGAGAACCTCAAGCCGATCCAGCATTACTACCTGGGCGACCAGGACGCGATCGCGAAGGCGCAGGCCGCCGTCGCAAAGCAAGGCAAGGCGGGCTGACGCCTGTCGCGCCGGGCGGCCCGCGCTGCGCGCGGCCCGCCCGGCGGGCGACGCGAACCTTTGCCGCCCCGGCGCTGTCGAAGCGGCTTTCGAACACCGCCGCGCGTGCGGCGGTACGGCGCCGGAGCCGCTTGGCACCGGTTTCGCACCGTTGCACTGAGTAATCGGACGAACAGTTATACTTGTCCGCTACATCCCCGCTACCGCCACGCGCTTCCCGACCGCACCAGACTCTCTATGCGAATGAAATTGAAGAACATCGGCCTGATTGCCGCGGGCCTCGCCACGGGCGTATTCGCCACGCTGCAGATTTCGGCGTCGGCCGAGCAGACGGCCACGGCGCCGCTTCCCCTCGACCAACTCCGTCTGTTCGCGGAAGTGTTCGGCCAGATCAAGCGCGAGTACGTCGAGCCGGTCGACGACAAGAAGCTGCTGACGGCGGCGATCAAGGGCATGGTGTCGAGCCTCGATCCGCACTCGTCGTTCCTCGACAAGACCGACTACGACGAGCTGCAGGAGCAGACCAAGGGCCGCTTCGCCGGCCTCGGCATCGAGATCTCGCAGGAAGACGGCCTCGTCAAGGTGATCTCGCCGATCGAGGACACGCCCGCGTTCCGCGCCGGCATCCGTCCGGGCGACCTGATCACCCGCATCAACGACAAGCCGGTGCGCGGCATGACGCTCGACAAGGCCGTCAAGCAGATGCGCGGCGAGCCGGGCACCAAGGTCACGCTGACGATCTTCCGCAAGAGCGACGACCGCACGTTCCCGGTCACGGTCACGCGCGCGATCATCAAGGTCCAGAGCGTCAAGATGAAGATGCTCGACCCGGGCTACGCCTACATCCGGATCACGAGCTTCCAGGAACGCACGACGCCCGACCTCGCCGCGAAGCTGCAGGACATCGCGCGTCAGCAGCCGAACCTGAAGGGCCTGATTCTCGATCTGCGCAACAACGGCGGCGGCCTGCTGCAGAGCGCGGTCGGCGTCGCCGGCGCGTTCCTGCCGCCGGATTCCGTCGTCGTATCGACCAACGGCCAGATCCCGGATTCGAAGCAGGTCTACCGCGACACCTACGACAACTACCGTCTGCCCTCGTTCGACGGCGATCCGCTGAAGAATCTGCCGCCGATCTTCAAGACCGTGCCGATGGTCGTGCTGACCAACGCGTATTCGGCGTCCGCGTCGGAAATCGTCGCCGGCGCGCTGCAGGATTCGAAGCGCGCGCAGATCATGGGCAAGACGACGTTCGGCAAGGGCTCGGTGCAGACGGTGCGCCCGATGACGGCCGACACGGCGCTGCGCCTGACGACCGCCTACTACTACACGCCGAGCGGCCGTTCGATCCAGAACAAGGGCATCACGCCCGACGTGCCGGTCGATCAGTACGCGGACGGCGATCCGGACGACGTGCTCGTGACGCGCGAGGTCGACTACACGAACCACCTCGCGAACACGCAGGACCCGAACGAGAAGAAGGAACAGGAAGAGCGCGAGCAACGCCGGATGGATCAGCTGCGCCTGCTCGAAGAGCAGAACGACAAGAAGACGCCGGAGCAACGCCAGAAGGATCGCGATCGCAAGCCGATCGAGTTCGGCAGCGCCGACGACTTCATGATGCAGCAGGCATTGAACAAGCTCGAAGGCAAGCCGGTGCAGGAATCGAAGTCGCTGCTCGCTGAAAGCACGACCAAGAGCCCGGCCGGCAAGGCCGCGTCCGCCGCGAAGGCGTCGGGCGCAAAGGCAGCCGCGCCGAAGCCGGCGTCCGCGCCGCAGTAAGCCTCGGCCGGCATCCGACGGGCCATCGCGGGAAGACCGCGATGGCCCGTTTTTCATGTGCGCCTAGAATACGCAGACAGACGCCAAGGCAAGCGCGCCGCCGCCGGCATGCGGCGCCCGACACTCCATGAACGACGATCAACTCCTTCGCTATTCCCGCCACATCCTCGTCGACGAAATCGGCATCGACGCGCAGCAGCGCTTTCTCGACGCGCATGCGCTCATCGTCGGCGCGGGCGGCCTGGGCTCACCGGCCGCGATGTATCTCGCGGCGTCCGGCGTCGGCACGATCACGCTGGCCGATGCCGACACCGTCGATCTCACCAACCTGCAGCGGCAGATCCTGCACGCGACGGCGTCGGTCGGCCGCAGCAAGGTCGAGTCGGGCCGCGACGCGCTCGTGCAGCTGAACCCGGAAGTGACGGTGCATGCGGCCGCGCTGCGCGCCGACGATGCATGGCTCGACGAACATGTGCCGCGTGCGAGCGTCGTGCTCGACTGCACCGACAATTTCGCGACGCGCCATGCGATCAACCGCGCGTGCGTCGCGCACGGCGTGCCGCTCGTGTCGGGCGCTGCGTTGCGCTTCGACGGCCAGATCAGCACGTTCGACTTCCGCGACGCGGCCGCGCCGTGCTATGCGTGCGTGTTTCCGGAAGACCAGCCGTTCGAGGAAGTCGCGTGCGCGACGATGGGCGTGTTCGCGCCGACGGTCGGGATCATCGGCGCGATGCAGGCCGCCGAGGCGCTGCGTGTGATCGGCGCGTTCGGCACGACGCTCAACGGCCGGCTGATGATGCTCGATTCGCTGCGGATGGAATGGACCACGATGAAGATCGCGCGGCAGGCCGACTGCCCGGTATGCGGCGGCCGGCACTGATTGCGTCATGCATGCGCCCGCGGGCGCCTGCATGACGTCGCGCCGCCATTGCAGGCGTGGCGACCTGCGGCCTAAGCCGCCGCGTCCGCGCGCGGCTCGGCGACCGCCAGGCGCTGGAGCGCCGCCTGCACTTCCTCCGGCTCGAACGCGGCCAGCACGTCGGCCGTCGGCTTCTCGAGCGCCTTCAGATGCGCCCGCAGGATCTCCTGCTTGACCACCAGCAACTGGCTGGGGTGCATCGAGAATTCCGTGAGCCCCATGCCGAGCAACAGACGCGTCAGCGCCGGATCGCCGGCCATTTCCCCGCATACCGACACCGCCACGCCCGCGCGCTTCGCCTCGCGCAGCGTATAGGCGATCAGATGCAGCACCGCCGGATGGAGCGGGTCGTACAGGTGCGCGACCGCGTTGTCCGCGCGATCGATCGCGAGCGTGTACTGGATCAGGTCGTTCGTGCCGATCGACAGGAAGTCGAAGCGCTTCAGGAACAGCGGCAGCGCGATCGCCGCGGCCGGAATCTCGATCATCGCGCCGACGCGCACGTTCGGATCGTACGCGAGCCCCGCATCGTCGAGCTGGCGCTTCGCCTCGCGGATCAGGTCGAGCGTCTGGTCGATCTCCTGCGCGTGGGCCAGCATCGGGATCAGGATCTTCACCTGCCCGAACGCGGACGCGCGCAGGATCGCGCGCAGTTGCGTGAGGAACATCTGCGGTTCGGACAGGCTCCAGCGGATCGCGCGCAGCCCGAGCGCCGGGTTCGGCGCCGTCTCGTAGCCTTCGTCGAGCGCCTCGAGTGGCTTGTCCGCGCCGACGTCGATCGTGCGGATCGTCACCGGCATGCCCTTCATCCATTCGACGGCGCGCTTGTACGCGGCGAACTGCTCCTCCTCCTCCGGCATCTGCTTCTGATGCATGAACAGGAACTCGGAGCGGAACAGGCCGACGCCAACGGCGCCTGCCTCGACGGCCGCCTTCGCGTCGTCGGGCAGCTCGATGTTCGCGTACAGGTCGATCTTGGTGCCGCACAGCGTTTGCGTCGGCGAGAACTTCAGCCGCTGCAGCTTGCGCTGCTCGAGCAGTTTCTCCGATTGCCGGTACGAATATTCCTCGAGGACGATCGGCGCCGGATCGACGATGACGATCCCCTGGTCGCCGTCCACGATGATCAGGTCGTCCTGGCGGATCAGCGCGCTCGCATGCTGGACGCCGACCGCGGCCGGAATGCCGAGGCTGCGCGCGACGATCGCCGTGTGCGACGTGCGGCCGCCGAGATCGGTGACGAAGGCCTGGAACGACTGCGACTTGAACTGCATCATGTCGGCCGGCGCGATGTCGTGCGCGACCACGATCATCTCGTTCTGGCCTTGCGCGGCGGCACGGTCGAGCGCCTGCGACGCCGACGGCGCGCCGGCCAGCGCCTTCAGCACCCGCTCGACGACCTGCTCGATGTCGGCCTTGCGCTCGCGCAGGTATTCGTCCTCGATGTCGTCGAAGTGACGCGTGAGCAGCTCGAGCTGCTCGGTCAGCGCCCATTCGACGTTGTAGCGTCGCGTGCGGACCAGGTCGATGGTCTCCTGCACGAGCATCGCATCGCTGAGGATCATCGCGTGGACGTCGATGAATGCGCCGACTTCGGTCGGCGTGTCGTCGGTCAGGTCGGCACGCAGCGCCTCGAGCTCGCGATGCACACCCTCGCGCGCCGCGCGAAAACGCTCGACCTCGGCATCGATCTGGCTCGTGTCGATCAGGTAATGGGCGACGTCGAGCGCCGCCGGCGCGATCAGATACGCTCGCCCGATCGCGATACCACGTGAGACGGGAATGCCATGCAGCGTGAAGGACACGCGCACCTCCTCTGTACATGAAAAGCCGCGGCACACTGCTGCGATGCGCTTATGACCCCGGTCAGCGATTATAAATTCCGCGCCTGCCCGCTGGCTGCGAGCAGTGCAGCATTGCACCTTCCGCATCAATGCCGCGCGCGAAAAAAATGCCGCGGGAAACGCGGCATTCTGCTCGGAAACGGCAACGATCCCGCGACGCTCACTGACCCTCGCCGAACTTGTCGGCGATCAGCTTCAGCAGCGCGTCCATCGCTTCGCGCTCGTCCGGACCTTCGGTCTCGATCGTGACCGTGCTGCCGATGCCGGCCGCCAGCATCATCACACCCATGATGCTCTTCGCATTGATCTTGCGCCCATTGCGCGTCATCCAGACTTCCGACTGGAAGTTGCCGGCCAGTTGCGTGAGCTTGGCCGATGCGCGCGCATGCAGCCCCAATTTGTTGACGATGGTGGTTTCTTGTTGAAGCATGATTCTCGGTCGGGTCGGTCGAGGCCGCCGGCGACGTGCCGTCGGCGGGTCAGTCTAAAACGTGAATACGGGGCGTCAGTGCGATTCCGTGCGCGGTTGCGGCTCGGGCGGAATCGGCGCGCACTGCCCGCAGCCGGCTTCGGACGGTGGCGGCGGCGTGCCGGCCGCCACTTCGTGGACGCCCTTCGCGCCGCCGGACAGCGCCTTGTCGACGAGCTTGTCGAGCGGCACGGAACGGTAGCAGACGGCGCGCACGAGCATCGGCAGATTCACGCCGGCCAGCACGCGCACGTTCTCAAGCTTCGCGAGCTGCCCGGCGATGTTCGCGGGCGTCGCACCGTACATGTCGGTGAGCACGACGACGCCGTTTTCTTCCCGCAGCCGTGCGAGCTCGGCATGCGCGAACGCCATCACCTGGGCGGGGTCGCTGTCGGCGAGTACGTCGATGCAGCCGATGCGTGCGGGCACGCCGCCGTAGATATGGGCGATGCAGTCGCGCAACGCGGTGGCGAGCGGCGCATGCGCGATGATCAGGATCCCGGCCATGTCAGACTGCCTCCGCCCCGTGGCGGGGCAACGAGCATAGCGAGTGGGGAAAACGTGTCATGTTCAGCCTTGCAACGGTTTCGGCCCGACCGCCGGGCCGTCGGCGCGCTGGTCGCGGCACCGGGCAGGCGGGCATTGTAGCAGGCCGGTCGAACCGCTCCGGCAGCGGTGGACCTGCGCGGCCGCCGCCGGGATTGCGCGCGAAAGCGGGCTACGCGGCCGCCCGCTCCAGCGCGTCGATGAACATCGCGGCGACGTCGAAGCCGGTCTGCTCCATGATCTCGCGAAAGCACGTCGGGCTCGTCACGTTCACCTCGGTCAGCCAGTCGCCGATCGCGTCGAGCCCGACCAGCAGCAGCCCGCGCGCGGCGAGCACCGGGCCGAGCGTCTCGGCGATCTCGCGATCGCGCGGCGTCAGCGGCTGCGCGACGCCGAGCCCGCCGGCCGCGAGATTGCCGCGCACCTCGCTGCCCTGCGGAATCCGCGCGAGCGAATACGGCACCGGCTCGCCCGCGATCAACAGGATGCGCTTGTCGCCGGCCTTGATCTCCGGAATGAACTTCTGAATCATCAGCGAGCGCGTGCCGTCATGGCCGAGCATCTCGATGATCGCGCCGAGGTTCATCCCGTCGGCCTTCACGCGGAACACGCCCATTCCGCCCATGCCGTCGAGCGGCTTCACGATCACGTCGCCGTGTTCGGCATGAAACGCACGCAGGCGCGCCGCGTCGCGCGTGACGAGGGTCGGCGCGACGAATTGCGGAAACTCGCCGATCGCGAGCTTCTCCGAATGATCGCGGATCGACTGCGGCTTGTTGAACACGTGTGCGCCCGCCCGTTCGGCGAGCTCGAGCATCCAGGTGGCCGTCACGTACTCCATGTCGAACGGTGGATCCTTGCGCATCAGCACCGCGCCGAACGACGTCAGCTGGCGCGACTCGTGCGCGGCCGCCTCGTACCACGGATGGCGATGCAGGTCGGCCGTGTCGCCGACGATCGTCACGCGCTGCACGTCGGCCTCGACGCCCGAGCCCGTCCACGCGAGCTGGTGCGGCTGACACATGTAGATCGCATGCCCGCGGCGCGCGGCCTCCGCCATCATCGCGTAGGTCGAGTCCTTGTAGATCTTGAAGCAATCGAGCGGGTCGGCGATAAAGAGAATGTCCATGCGGGTCCTGTACGTAGCGAAGCCGTTACACCTGGATGGCTTCGGGATCGGTCTTTTCGAGTTCGATCGACGCTGCGATCAGCGCCAGCCGTGCAACGACGCCGTACATGTAGAAGCGGTTCGGCGGCGCGGCGCCCGGCTTCGCGCCGGCATCCGGCAGCGCGGTGTGCTCGAAGCCGAGCGGCACGTAATGCATGCCCGGCGCGTTCAGGTTCTGGTCGCGCTCGCGGCCGCCGTGGGTGCGGTAGAAGCCGCCGACCACATAGCGGTCGATCATGTACACGACCGGCTCGGCGACTTCGTCGCCGACGCGCTCGAACGTATAGACGCCTTCCTGCACGATCACGTCGCGCACCGCGAGGCCGGCCTTCGACTCGGCCATCTGCGCGCGCTCGGCCTTCGACATGCGGCCGATCTCGGCCGCGTCGTGCACCGTCATCACGCCGCGTCCGGCGGTGCCCGCATCGGCCTTCACGACGACGTACGGCTTTTCGCTGATCCCGTATTCGCGGTACTTGCGCGCGATCTTCTTCAGCACGCTGTCGATCGCGTCGGCGAGCGCCTGCTCGCCTTCATGCGCCTGCCAGTCGACGCCTTCGACGTGCGCGAAGTACGGGTTCACCATCCACGGATCGACGCCGACCATCTTCGCGAACTTCTTCGCGACGTCGTCGTAGCACGAGAAGTGCGTCGACTTGCGGCGCACGGCCCAGCCGGCGTGCAGCGGCGGCAGCAGATACTGCTCGTGCAGGTTCTCCAGCACGGACGGAATCCCGGCCGACAGGTCGTTGTTCAACAGGATCGAGCACGGATCGAAATTCTTCAGGCCGAGGCGGCGCTGCGAGCGCTCGAGCGGCTCGAGCACGATCTTCTGGCCGTCGGCCAGCGTGATCGGCGTCATGTCGGTGATGCTCGGATCGAGCGAGCCGAAGCGCACGTTCAGGCCGGCCTGACGCATGATCGTCGCGAGCCGCGCGACGTTCTCGAGGTAGAACGCGTTGCGGGTCGGCAACTCGGGGATCACGAGCAGATTCTTGGCGTCCGGGCAGATCTTCTCGATCGCGGCCATCGCGGCCTGGACGGCGAGCGGCAGCACTTCGGACGGCAGGTTGTTGAATGCGCCGGGGAACAGGTTCGCGTCGACGGGCGCCAGCTTGAAGCCGGCGTTGCGCAGGTCCACCGAACAATAGAACGGCGGCGTGTGTTCCTGCCATTCGAGCCTGAACCAGCGTTCGATTGCAGGCGTCGCGTCGAGGATCTTCTGCTCGAGCTCGAGCAGCGGACCATTCAACGCAGTAACCAGGTGGGGAACCATGAATCACTCGCGAGCGGGAGAATGAAGATTGTAGAGCAATTGCCTTGCCCATTTGGGGATTGTTCCCGGCTTCACAAGGATTTGGAGGGGAGATTTCGGCTATTGACCCGATAGTCTGCAGGGTTATGCGCTACGGCAGCGCACGACAGGAGAAAAAAAGCCCGCCGGGTGGGCGGGCTGAAGTCGCTGCGCTCATTCGGGGCGGGCACCGCATGCGTGGCGGCCCGCCGTCATTCGTACGACTTACTCGACGTGTTCGCCGTGCAGGATCACGTCCAGACCTTCGCGCTCTTCCTCTTCGGTCACGCGCAGGCCGATCGTCATGTCGATCAGCTTCAGCAGCACGAAGCTCAGCACGCCGCTGTAGACCAGCGTGATCAGCACGCCCTTCGCCTGCAGCAGCAGGCTGCCGTCCGCGCCGCCGATGTCCTTGACCGCGAACACGCCGGTCAGCAGTGCGCCGAGGATCCCGCCCACGCCGTGTACGCCGAATGCGTCGAGCGAATCGTCGTAGCCGAGCTTCGACTTGAGCCACGTGGCCGACCAGAAGCACACGACGCCGGCCGCGATGCCGATCACCAGTGCGCCCGTCACGCCGACGAAGCCGGCTGCCGGCGTGATCGCCACCAGACCCGCGACCGCGCCCGACACGATGCCGAGCACCGACGGCTTGCCCTTCGCGACCCACTCCGCGAACATCCAGCCGAGCGCCGCACATGCCGTCGCGACTTGCGTCGTCAGCATCGCGAAGCCGGCACGGCCGTCAGCCGCGACTGCCGAACCCGCGTTGAAACCGAACCAGCCGACCCAAAGCATCGAGCCGCCGATCATCGTCAGCACCAGGTTGTGCGGCGCCATCGATTCGCGGCCGTAGCCGACGCGCTTGCCGAGCACCAGGCACGAGATCAGGCCTGCGATACCGGCGTTGATGTGCACCACCGTGCCGCCCGCGAAGTCGAGCACGCCGTCTGCCGACAGCCAGCCGGTCGGCTCCCACACCATGTGCGCGATCGGCACATAGACGATCAGCGACCAGAGCGCCATGAACACCAGCATCGCGGAGAACTTCATCCGGTCGGCGAACGCGCCGCAGATCAGCGCCGGCGTGATGATCGCGAACGTCATCTGATAGACGAAGTAGACCGACTCGGGGATCGTCGTGGCAAGATGGCTGACGGTCAGCGTGGTCGCCTTGTCGCCCTTGATGTAATTCATCCCGTGCAGGAACACGCGCGACAGGCCGCCGATGAAGCCGTTGCCCGGCGTGAACGCGAGGCTGTAGCCCACCACCGTCCACAGCACCGTGATCAGCGCGGTGATCGCGAAGCTCTGCATCACGGTCGCGAGCACGTTCTTCTTGCGGACCATGCCCGCGTAGAACAGCGCGAGGCCGGGGATCGTCATGAACAGCACGAGCGCGGAGGAGGTGAGCATCCACGCGGTGTCGCCGGCGCTGATCTTCGACGAATCGACGGAGAACGGTGCGGTCGGCGCTGCCGGGGCGGCGGGCGCGGACGCGGCGGCGGCAGCCGATGCGTCGGCAGCGCCCGAAGCGGGTGCGGTGGCGGCGGCGGGCGCCGAGGCGTCCGTGGCGGCCGGAGCAGAAGCGGCCGGCGCGGCGGCGGCCGACGCGTCGGAAGCCGTGGCGGCAGGCGCGGACGCAGCGGCGGCGGAGGCCGCATCGTCAGCAAGCGCGGGGCCGACACCGGCCGCGATCAGCGAGCCTGCCATCAGCAGGGACATCAGAAGTTTGCGCATCTCGGGTTTCCTCTTGTCGCTTGTCTTTGTCTGTTACAGCGCGTCAGCGCCTGTCTCCCCGGTCCGGATCCGGATCACCTGCTCGATCGGCGTGACGAAGATCTTCCCGTCGCCGATCTTGCCGGTGCGTGCGGCCCGCTCGATCGCCTCGACGGCCTGGTCGACCAGATCGTCGGACACCGCGGCCTCGATCTTCATCTTCGGCAGGAAATCGACGACGTACTCCGCGCCGCGGTACAGCTCGGTGTGCCCCTTCTGGCGCCCGAACCCTTTCACCTCCGTCACCGTGATGCCGGAGACGCCAAGCGCGGAGAGCGCCTCGCGCGTCTCATCGAGCTTGAACGGCTTGATGATTGCGGTAATGAGTTTCATGAAAGTCCTCTCGCTGGGTTGTCCCGTCGAATTGGTTTGGAATGTTGTAACGGTTCTCTCCTCAGCAACTCGCATGCCATGTTTGCGTGAGCGCCGGTTCGAACGGCTCCGGAGCGGGGTCGCACCAGCCGTTGAAAGGTCCGCGAGCCCGGCCGAATGGCCAACGTGGCGCGGTTTGCTGGCGCACCGAAAGGATCGTTGCTAGAGTGCACGCACGTCCCGGTTTCCCGGGCCATTCACCCATGCGGGCGCCATGCCCGGAATTCGCGCCGCCGGCGCACCATTTCCGGTCATGCGTGCATCATGGGCACGTACGCAACTGAAGATGCACACTTTTTGTGCAACGAAGGGGAATCACATGAAACAACCCAGCGATGTTTTCAACGACCTGCAGTCGCGCGTCGGCGACCTGCTGAAAAACTCGCCGGCCAAGGATGTCGAGCGCAACGTGAAGGCGATGCTGACGCAAGGCTTCTCGAAGCTCGATCTCGTCACGCGCGAGGAATTCGACACCCAGGCGCAGGTGCTCGCCCGCACCCGCGTGCGTCTCGAGGAGCTCGAGAAGCGCGTCGCGGAACTCGAGTCGAGGCTCGCGGCGTCGCAGGACTGACGCGCCGCACCGGCTGACCGGCCGGGCGCGGGCCGCTTCGCGTGGCGCTCGCCCGCGCCGGTAGCACCGGCGAGCGGTCCGGGGAGGTTTGCACTGCCTGCTGTTCGCTGTCCTATGCTGTTCGTCGGGTTCTGCTGGCCTTAGATCTTCGCTGTTCGTCGCTCTTCGCTGTCCTTCGCTCTTCGCTGTCCTTCGCTCTTCGCCGTCCTTCGCTCTTCGCTGTCCCTCGCTCTTCGCGGTCCTTCGTTCTTCGCAGTTCATCGTTTTTTTCCGCGCCACGCCGGCACGCGCGCCCTGACTCTCCGATTTCCGAAGGCAGGCGGCCTCGCACGCCCGTAGCCGTCCGATTCATACACAGGAGCCTCGCCATGTCGCTCGCCGTGGTGCGCAGTCGCGCGCCGGCGGCCGGCCGCGCGCCGGACGTCACCGTCGAAGTCCATCTTGCCAACGGGTTGCCGTCGTTCTCGATCGTCGGCCTGCCCGACGTCGAAGTCCGCGAAAGCCGCGAGCGCGTGCGCGCCGCGCTGCAGAACTGCGGATTCGACTTCCCGGTCAGGCGCATCACCGTCAATCTCGCACCGGCCGACCTGCCGAAAGAATCCGGCCGCTTCGACCTGCCCATCGCGCTCGGCATTCTCGCGGCCAACGGCCAGATCCCGGTCGACGCGCTGGCTGGCCGCGAATTCGCCGGTGAGCTGTCGCTGACCGGCGCGCTGCGGCCGATGCGCGGTGCGTTCGCGATGGCCTGCGGCACGGCGCGCGACGGACGCGCCGACGCAACCCGCGATGGTTTCGGTTCTGGCTCTGGCTCTGGCTCTGGCTCTGGCTCTGGCTCTGGCTCTGGCTCTGGCTCTGGCTCTGGCTCTGGCTCTGGCTCTGGCTCTGGCTCTGGCTCTGGCTCTGGCTCTGGCTCTGGCTCTGGCTCCGGCTCTGGCTCTGGCTCCGGCTCCGGTGCCGGCTTCGGCACAGGCGCCTGCTCAGGCTCCGACTCAAACTCCGCCGCCAATACCGCACCCGAACCCCACGCGCGAGCGCCGGAGCTCTACCTACCGTTCGACAGCGCCGCCGAGGCTGCGCTCGTACCGGGCGTCATCGTGTACGGCGCCCCCGACCTGCCCACGCTCTGCGCGCACCTCTCCGGTGCGCCCGACGCGCGACTCGTGCCGGTCGCGGCGCCGTGCGTCGACGGCTTGCCGGCACCGGCCGCGCCTGATCTCGCCGACGTCGTCGGCCAGCGGGGCGCACGACGCGCGCTCGAAGTGGCCGCCGCGGGCGGCCACCACATACTGATGATCGGTCCGCCCGGCGCCGGCAAGTCGATGCTGGCAGCGCGGCTGCCCGGCCTGCTGCCCCCACTGACCGACGACGAGGCGCTGACCTCCGCCGCGCTGCTGTCGGCGAGCCGCCTCGGCTTCTCGCCCGCGCACTGGCGGCGGCGGCCGTTCCGCTCGCCGCACCACTCGTCGAGCGCCGCCGCGCTGGTCGGCGGCCGCAATCCGCCGCAGCCGGGCGAGATCACGCTGGCCCATCTGGGCGTGCTGTTTCTCGACGAGCTGCCCGAATTCGACCGGCACGTGCTGGAAATGTTGCGCGAGCCGCTCGAAGGCGGCCGCATCACGATCTCGCGCGCTGCGCAGCAAGCCGATTTTCCCGCCGCCTGTCAGCTGATCGCCGCGATGAACCCCTGCCCGTGCGGCTGGCACGGCGATCCTTCCGGACGCTGCCGCTGCGCACCGGACGTCGCGACGCGCTATCTGCGCAAGCTGTCCGGGCCGCTGCTCGATCGCATCGACATCCAGATCGACGTGCCCGCGCTGTCGGTGGCCGAACTCGCGGCGCGCGCGTCGGCGCCCGGCGAGCCGAGCGCCGTGGTCGCCGAGCGCGTCGCGCGGGCGCGCGCCGTGCAACTGGCGCGGCAGGGCAAGACGAACCACATGCTGAGCGGCCGCGAGACCGACGACCTGTGCCGCCCGACCGACGACGGCGAGCGGCTGTTGCGCGAGGCCGGCGAGCGCTTCGGCTGGTCGGCGCGCGCGTATTTCCGCGTGCTGAAGGTCGCCCGCACGATCGCCGATCTGGCCGGCGATCCGTCCCCGACGGCCGCGCAGATCGCCGAGGCGATCCGCTACCGGCGCGCGCTCACCGCGCTGTGAGCGCGGCCCGATCACAAAATTGCGCTGTCAAGACTTGACTTATGCACAATTTCGCGAATCCAGCCGGGCCACGGGCAGCGCCGGCAACCGTGTCATCACTCGTCGCTATCTCTTTGTTTCCATTGAATTTTACGAAACGGCGCGGCGAAGCCCAAATGCGCGTGAAGGCCGCCCGGTGCGGCTTCGCGGGCAATCCGGTCAACTTTTCAACAAAGTTATCCACATGCGCTGTGGATAGCCGGAAAATCCCCGCAAAATCCGGCGATTAGCGGCGAAAGCTGCGAACGAACTTTCAATCGCGGCGGGTGTCCGCGCGTCGGCTTCAGTCGAGTTTGAACGAGCCGAAAAATTGATCGAGCTGTTCCTGCGCGAGCGGGCCGTCCATGATCACGACCGCCTGGTATGCGTGGCGGCCGCGCGCGGCGAGCCGCGCGACGATCGTCCGGCGCGCGTGGTCGCCGCCGCTCGCCGCGCCGGCGATGCGCAACTCGAGCCCGTCCACCGCGCCGCCCGCCGCGAGCGGCACGCGCACGGCGGCCGTGGCCGGCGTGCCGTCGAGGTTGCGCGACAGCCCGGCGCGCAGGAATTCGAGCGCCGCACGGCGGGTCTCTTCACGCTCGTCCGGCAGCGTCAGCGTGCCGACCGCGAACACCGCGCCGGCCACATGCGCAGCCTGCATCCGCATGGGCATCGTCGCGCCGCCCACCGCCACCGGCTGGTTTTCGACGGTCGGCTTCGCCGGCAGGTCGATCGTATAACCCGCGTCGTTGTGCAGCGTGCGCCAGTCATACGACGGCGAGCACGCGGCCAGCACGACGCTCACGCATGCAAGCGCCGCGCAGTGTCGCAGCGGACGAAAAAAGGGGCTCGACGAATCGGCGGCGTGCTTCGGCATGGCAGTGATGGGGACAGGCGAAACGCGTATTATCCGCCGAAGCCGGCGGCCGACACGCGTAGCGGCGGCCGGTGCGCCAGCCGCATTCGCGCTAGAATGATCGCCGAATTTCGCCGTCCTTCGCATCGATCCGCATCATCGACCGACTCCGAGAGCACCCAGATGAACACCACGCCTTCCGCCCAACGCCGCACCGGCCGCGCCCGCTATATCGCCGCGGCCGTCGTCGTCGCGGCCATCGCCGTTGCCGGCTTCTTCGCGTTCAACGGCAAGTCCACCGTGCCGGACGCCACCTTCACGCTGCTGTCGGGCCAAAAGGTGTCGACCGGCGGCGACCTGAAGGGCAAGGTCTACCTCGTCAATTTCTGGGCGACGAGCTGCGCCACCTGCATGCAGGAAATGCCGCAGATGGTCGATACCTATAACCGTTTCAAGGGCCAGGGGCTCGAATTCGTCGCGGTCGCGATGAACTACGACCCGCCGATGTACGTCGCGAACTATGCACAGACGCGCCAGCTGCCGTTCAAGGTCGCGCTGGACGACGGCAGCGTCGCCAAGCAGTTCGGCAACGTGCAGCTGACGCCGACGACCTTCGTCGTCGACAAGGACGGCAAGATCCTGAAGCGCTACGTCGGCGCGCCGCAATTCGCGGAGCTCGACGCACTGCTCAAGAAGGCGCTCGACGGCAACGCGGCCTGAGCGCCGCCCCACCCGAACCGAACGACCGCGCCGCCCACGGCGCGCAGCTCGCCAGAGCGGACCGCCCGACCGGCCAGCCCGGTTCCGCGGTCCGCTTTCATTTTCAGCGGTCGGTGTCGCCCTTCGCCGACAGCCCGTAGCGCTTCATCTTCTCGTACAGCGTCGCCTTGCCGACATGCAGCCGGTCGGCCGTCGCCGCGACCGCCCCGCCCGTCTGGTTCAGCGCCTGCGCGATCACCGCGCGCTCGAACTGCTCGACGCGCTCCTTCAGCGTCTGGTCGTGCTCCGCGTCGTCGTCGCTCGCCCCGGATTGCTCGGGCATGTCGGCGACGCCGAGCACGAAGCGGTCGGCCGCGTTGCGCAGCTCGCGTACGTTGCCGGGCCAGTCGCGCTGCATCAGGCTCGCGCGCTGGCGGTCGGTCAGCACGGGCGCCGGCCGCCCGTAGCGCACGGCCGCGTCGAGCATGAAGTGCTCGAACAGCGGCACGATGTCCTCGCGACGCTCGGCGAGCGGCGGCAGCGCGATCGTCACGACGTTGAGCCGGTACAGCAGGTCGCGCCGGAACGTGCCGGCCGCGACGAGTTCGCTCATGTCGCCCTTCGCGGCCGCGACGACGCGGCAGTTCACGCGGATCGGCTGGTTCGAGCCGAGCCGCTCGAGCACGCCGTCCTGCAGCACGCGCAGCAGCTTCACCTGCAGCGCGAGCGGCATGCTCTCGATCTCGTCGAGAAACAGCGTGCCGCCGGACGCGTATTCGAGCTTGCCGACGCGGCGCTTCGCGGCGCCGGTGAACGCCCCCGACTCGTAGCCGAACATCTCCGACTCGAACATCGGCTCGGGCAGCGCGCCGCAGTTCACCGCGATGAACGGCTTGTCGCGGCGCGGCGACAGCTCGTGCAGGCTGCGCGCGATCAGCTCCTTGCCGGCGCCCGTGTCGCCGTTGATCAGCACCGACGCATCGGTCGGCGCGACGTTCGCGATCAGCTTGCGCACCTGTTCGATCGCCGGGCTGCGGCCGATGATGCGCGGCGCGACGATGTTCTGGCCGGCCAGCTCGCGCCGCAGCGCATGGTTCTCGAGCACCAGCTCGCGCCGCTCGAGCGCGCGCCGCACCGTCTCGATCAGCCGCTCGGCCGCGAAGGGCTTTTCGATGAAATCGTAGGCGCCGTCGCGCATCGCCTGCACGGCCATCGAGATGTCGCCGTGGCCGGTGACGAGGATCACCGGCACGTCCGGGACGCGCTCGCGGCACTGCGCGAGCAGGTCGAGCCCGCTCGCGCCGGGCAGCCGGATATCGCTGACGATCACGCCGGCGTTCTCCGCGACGAGCGCCTTGTCGGCCGCCTCGGCCGACTCGAACCCGGCGACGTCGAACCCGGCGAGCTGCAGGCTCTGCACGCTCGCCCGGCGCACGAGCGCATCGTCTTCGATATAGATCACTTGCAGCCGGTTGGCCATCTTGGTCACTCGCTCCTGACACGCCGCGCGACCCGTGCGCGGCTCTCGTTGATGCCGGTGGTGCGGCCTAGCGCGAGCCGATCGGCTCGGACGCCGCGTCCGGATGATGCGTGCGCGCGCGCCGCAGCGTCAAGACGAACAGCGCGCCGCCGTCCGGCGCGTTGCGCGCGGTCAGCGCGCCGCCCGCGTCGCTCGCGATCGACGACGAGATCGCGAGGCCGAGCCCGAGCCCGCGCCCCATCTCCTTGGTCGTGAAGAACGGTTCGAACAGGCGCGGCAGCAGGTCCGGCGCAATGCCGGGGCCGTTGTCGCGCACCTCGATCGACAGCGTCGCGGCCGACACGACGATCGTCACGTCGATCGCCGGCGCGGCGACGACCGCCGCCGCAGCCGCCCCGCCGACCGCGTCGAGCGCGTTGCCGAGCAGATTGATCAGCACCTGTTCGAGGCGCAGATCCTCGCAGCGCGCGACCAGCTCCGGATAGTCGCCCGCGAGATCGAGCGGCGCGTCCTGCGCCGGCGCCACGGTCGCATCGCGCAGCGTCAGCGTGAGCGCGACGCCGCGCATCCGTTCGCCGAGCAGCGCGAGCACGCTGCGCAGCGCGCGCACGACGAGCGCCCGCTCGTTGCGCGGCTTCGCGCGGCCGACGAACAGCTTCAGCTGGTTGGTGATCTTGCCCATCCGCTCGGTCAGCGCGGCGATCGCCTCGAGGTTCTCGCGCGCGGCGCCCTGCTCGCCGCGGTCGAGCAGCACGCGCGTGTTGTCCGAGAAGCTGCGCAGCGCCGCGAGCGGCTGGTTCAGTTCATGGGTGATGCCGGCCGCCATCTGGCCGAGCGCGGCCAGCTTGCTCGCCTGGATCAGCTCGTCGTGCGCGGCGCGCAACTCCTGCTCCGCGCGAATCCGGTCGCCGACTTCCTTCTGCAGTTGCGCGTTGGCCTGCGACAGATCGGCCGTGCGCTCCTCGACGCGCCGGTTCAGCTCCGCATACGCCTGCTGCAGCAGCGCGCGGCCGCGGATCATCTCGCGCACACGGGCGCGACGCATGCGCCAGTAGAACGCCAGCAGCGCGATCGACACGAAGCCGAAGCCGGTGACGATCGTCGCGTTGCGGGCGTCGGCGTCGACGGGGGCGAGCGGCGCGAGCGTGACGAGCAGCCAGTCGGGCTCGCCGATCCGGCGCTTGCTCGCGAGAAAGCGCGGCGCGCGCCGGCCGGCGCCCACGCGAACGATCTCCGCGTCGGCGCCGAGCACTTGCTCGACGCGCAGCGGCAGCGGCGTGACGGGCTGCTGCGCGTACTGGCGCGTCTCGTAGATCGACGCGGCGACCGGCTCGGTCAACGGATGCAGCGTGTGATATTTCCACGCGGGCACGGACGACAGGAACACGACGCCGTGATCGTCGGCGACCACCAGCGGCTCGGAGGCATCGGCGCCCTGGAACCATTCGAGGTTGAGCTTCACGACGACGACGCCGGCGATCCTGCCGTCGCGCCACACCGGTTGCGAGATGTAGTAGCCGGGATCGCGCGAGATCGTGCCGATGCCGAAGAAGCGGCCGACCCGGCCGTTCATCGCGTCGATGAAATAGGGCCGGAAGCGATATTCGATGCCGACGAAGCTGTCGGGCGCGCGCCAGTTGCTGGCTGCGACGCACAGGCCGTCCGCGCCGACCACGTAGGTGACGGTCGCGTGCGCGTGTTCGTTGAGATCTTCGAGATAGCGGTTGGCGCGCGCGGTGAGATCGGCGCGCTGCGGCTCGGCCAGCAGGTCCTGCACGTACGGATGGCTGCCGAGCAGATAAGGCAGCGACTCGTAGCGATCGAGCGTGCTCTTCAGCGCGCTGGTCGTGCGGTTGACCCGCACCGCGGCGTTGCGCTGCAGCTCGGCGACGCCGCGCTGCCACGTGATGCTCCACGTCAGCGCGCAAGCCGCCGCGAGTGCGGCGGCGAGCACGACGAGGATGTACAGGCGGCGCTTCACGGACGAGACTTCCTGGCGATGCGGATCGCCTATTGTGTCATAGGCGTCCCGCCCGCCGCCCGCACCGCCCGCACCGCCGCGCGGCGCGCCGCCCGCGGGCGGCACCGCCTGCTCGCTCACGCCGTCAGACGCCGGCCGTCTCGGTCGGCGTGACGTCGCGGTTGCCCTTCAGCGCATCGCGCAGCTTGTTGCGGTCGAGCTCCTTCTCCCACGCGGACACGACGACCGTCGCGACACCGTTGCCGACGATGTTGGTCAGCGCACGGCATTCGCTCATGAAGCGGTCAATGCCGAGGATCAGCACCATGCCCGACAGCGGGATGGTCGGCACGACGGCGAGCGTCGCGGCGAGCGTGATGAAGCCCGCGCCGGTAACGCCGCTCGCGCCCTTCGACGTCAGCATCGCGACCGCCAGCAGCGTGAGCTGCTGCATCCACGTGAGTTCGATGTTGGTGGCCTGCGCGATGAACAGCACGGCCATCGTCATGTAGATGTTGGTGCCGTCGAGGTTGAACGAATAGCCGGTCGGCACGACCAGGCCGACGACCGAACGCGAGCAGCCGGCCTTCTCGAGCTTTTCCATCAGCTGCGGCAGCGCGGCTTCCGACGAGCTGGTGCCGAGCACGATCAGCAGTTCCTCCTTGATGTACGACACGAAGCGGACGATCGAGAAGCCCGTGAAGCGCGCGATCGTGCCGAGCACGACCAGCACGAAGACGATCGACGTCAGGTAGAACGTGCCGATCAGCTTGAGCAGCGGCACCAGCGAGCCGACGCCGTACTTGCCGATCGTGAACGCCATCGCGCCGAACGCGCCGATCGGCGCCAGCTTCGTGACGATGTGCACGATGCCGAACAGCACGCGCGTGAGCCCGTCGATGAAGTCGGTGACGATCTTGCCGCGCTCGCCGAGGTGCGCGAGCACGCTGCCGAACAGCAGCGCGATCAGCAGGATCTGCAGGATTTCGCCCTGCGCGAACGCGTCGACCATCGTGTTCGGGATGATGTGCATCAGGAAGTCGACCGTCGACTGGCCGTGCGCCTTCGCCGCGTATGACGCGACGGCCTTGCCGTCGAGCGTCGCCGGGTCGATGTTGAAGCCGACGCCCGGACGCAGCAGGTGCGTGGCCGCGAGGCCCAGCAGCAGCGCGAAGGTCGACACGATTTCGAAGTACAGCAGCGCCTTGCCGCCGACGCGGCCCACCTTCTTCATGTCCTCCATGCCGGCGATGCCGGTGACGACCGTACAGAAGATGATCGGGCCGATCACCATCTTGATCAGCTTGATGAAGCCGTCGCCGAGCGGTTTCATGTCGGTGGCGAGCGCCGGATAGAAGTGGCCGAGGATCACGCCGACGATGATGGCGAAGATCACCTGCACATAAAGCACTTTGTAGAAGGGTTTCTTCTTCACGATGGTTCCTGCTGGTGTAGATGAGCCGGTGGAAACGGCGTCACGCGCGCAGGCGAATGTCTCAGGGGATAAGGCCATTCGCCCGCGCGGCTGCCGTGCCGCAACAAGCGATGCCTCAGAACATCCGAAGGGGGTGGAAGGCAGTGGTCATCGATTGTCTCCTTGATGTAATAGTCGGGCCGGTGGACGGCCGTGCATTCCATATCGCAAGGTCGATGCCAGCTTTCCGCAAGCCGTCAAGCCATTGTTTTTATTGCATTTCTCATAATTCGGAAGGCGAGGAAATCCGGCATTCCGGATTTCCGGAAAACATCCGTCCGGTGTTCCGGACGGATTTCCCGTTTCGTCGGACGATTCGGTGCCGGGCGGCGAGGCCCGCGAGCACGCGCGGGAAACCACGCAACTTCACGCCGGCGAGCGGCAGCGCGCGCGCTTCGTCCGGCTGCCCGTCGTCTCGATCCACGCGCCGCGCCGTCATCGTTTCGCCAGCGCGATGTAGCGCGCCAGATGATGGTCCTCGTCGCCGAGCTGGTGATCGATCATCACCAGCCGCTTCGCGTAATGCGACAGCGGCAGCTCCCACGTCATCCCGATCCCGCCGTGCAGCTGGATGCTCTCCTCCGCGACCAGCGTGCCGATCCGGCCGATGCTGTACTTGGCCGCCGCGAGCGCGCGTTCGCGCACCGTGCGCGGCGCGTCGAGCTGGGCGGCCGCGTTGATCACCGCCGAGCGCGCCTGCTCGACTTCGAGCAGCAGGTCGGCCATCCGGTGCTGCAGCGCCTGGAAGCTGCCGATCGGCATCCCGAACTGCTGGCGCGTGCGCAGATAGTCGAGCGTCGCCTCCTTCGCGACGTCCATCGCGCCGAGCGCCTCGGCCGACAGCGCGAGCAGCCCGTAGCCGAGCACGCGCTCGAGCAGCGCGGCGCCCTGCCCGTCGTCGCCGGCGGGCGCGTCGTGCGTGTCGACCAGCGCCGCCTCGCCGGGCAGCGCGACGCGTTCGAAGCGCACCTCGGCCGCGCGGCCGCCGTCGATCTTCCGGTAGTCGCGCCACGACACGCCAGGCGCATCGGCCGGCACGACGAACAGGCCGATGCCGTGCGCGTCGTCGTCGCGGCCGGCCGTGCGCGCGCTGACGACGAAGAACGACGCCTGCGCGGCCTGCTCGACGACGCCCTTCGCACCGGTCAGCACCCAGCCGTCGCCGCTGCGCTCGGCGCGCGTGCGCACGGTCGTCAGTTCGTAGTGCGAGCCCGGTTCGTCGTGCGCGAACGCGGCGCACGCGCGGCCGTCGATCAACTGCGCGAGCCGTTCGCGCTGCGCGCCGCCGCCACCGCCGCCCAGCAGCAGCGCGCGGCCCGCGAGCAGCGCGCCGAGAAACGGCTCGACGACGAGCCCGCGGCCGAGGCATTCGAACACCACCGCGATATCGAAGCCCGCGCCGCCGAAGCCGCCGTCCGCTTCCGGAAACAGCGCGCCGACCGCGCCCAGTTCGGCGAAGCGCCGCCACATCGCGCGATCGCACCCTTGCGGCGACCGCGCGATGCGGTCGCGCACCGGGAACGCATACTGTTCGGCGATGAAGCGGTTCAACGTGTCCGCCAGCATCCGCCGGTCTTCCGTGTGCTGAAAATCCATCGTCGCGTTCCTCGTTACAGCCCGAGCATCATCTTCGCGATGATGTTCTTCTGGATCTCGTTCGAGCCGCCGAAGATCGACAGCTTGCGATTGTTGAAGTACTGCTGCGCGGCGCTCGCCGCTTCGTCGGGACCGACGGCCGCGCCGTCGTGCGCGGCGTCGAGCGCCTCCTCGACGAACGGCTGCGCGTACGGCCCCATCGCGCGGCGCATCAGCGCGGTGATCTCCTGGCGGATCTGCGTGCCGCGGATCTTCAGCATCGAGCTTTCCGCGCCCGGCACGCTGCCGCCCGCGACCGCCGCGAGCACGCGCAGGTTGGTCGTGCGCATGTTCTCGAGCTCGATCTCGACACGCGCGATACGGGCCGCGAAGAGCGGATCGTCGGCGAGCGGCCGGCCATTCTTCGTCAGCTTCGCGGCGACGCTGCGCAGCCGCTCGAGCGCGGCCGTCGAAAAGCCGACGCCGGCGATGTTGGTGCGTTCGTAGGTGAGCAGGTATTTCGCGTAGGTCCAGCCGCGGTTCTCCTCACCGACGCGGTTTTCCACGGGCACGCGCACGTCGGTGAAGAACACCTCGTTCACCTCGTGCTCGCCGTCGAGCGTGATGATCGGACGCACGTCGACGCCCGGCGCGTTCATGTCGATCAGCAGGAAGCTGATGCCTTCCTGCTTGCGCACGTCGGTCGCGGTGCGCACCAGGCAGAAGATCATGTTCGCGTAGTGGCCGAGCGTGGTCCAGGTCTTCTGGCCGTTCACGACGTAGTGCGCGCCGTCGCGCACCGCGCTCGTCTTCACCGACGCGAGGTCGGATCCGGCGCCCGGCTCCGAATAGCCCTGGCACCACCAGTCGGTGCCGTCGAGAATGCGCGGCAGCCAGTGGCGCTTCTGCGCCTCGCTGCCGTACTTGATGAGCACCGGGCCGAGCATGTTCACGCCGAACGGCACGATGCGCGGCGCGCCGGCGAGCGCGCATTCGTTGTCGAACAGGAACTTCTGCGCGACGCTCCAGCCGGGGCCGCCGTATTCGCGCGGCCAGTGGCTCGCCAGCCAGCCGCGTGCGTTCAGTATCGCGTGCCATTCGCGCATGTCGTCGCGCGTCAGGTGCAGGCCGCCCTTCACCTTGCGCGCGAGGCGCGCCGGCAGCTCGGCTTGCAGGAAGCGCTGCACGTCCGTGCGGAAGGCTTCCTCTTCGGGCGTGAAATTGAGGTCCATGTTCGGTCCGTGGCAGATGCGGTGGGCGTTCAGTCGATGCGGTTCAGGCTCGCGAAATCCGCGCCGCGCTCGACCAGCTCGACGAGCAGCGGCGACGGCCTCCAGAACAGCGGATCCTCGTTCGCGAACGCGCGGATGTCGGCGAGCACGTTCGCGAGGCCGACCGTGTCCGCGTAGTGCATCGGGCCGCCGCGATGGCGCGGAAAGCCGTAGCCGTACAGGAACACCGCATCGACGTCGAGCGGGCGCAGCGCGATCCGCTCGTGCACGACGTTCGCGCCTTCGTTGATCATCGCGGCGAGGTAGCGGCGCAGGATCTCGTCGTCGCTGAAGCTGCGCGGCACGATGCCCTTCTTCGCGCGCTCGGCGGCGACGATCGCGTCGACCTCCGGGTCCGGCGTGCCGACGCGTGCGCCGTCGGGATACAGGTAATAGCCACGGCCGCTCTTCTGGCCGAACCAGCCGCGCTCGCACAGCCGGTCGGAGATCTCCACGTAGCGCGCGCGCGGATCGCGCGTCGCCGCGCGGCGCTTGCGCGTGGCCCAGCCGATGTCGCCGCCCGCGAGATCGACGACCTGGAACGGCCCCATCGGGAAGCCGAAATCGCGCACCGCGCGATCGATCTGGTACGGCGACGCGCCGTCCTCCATCAGGTAGTCGGCCGCGGTGCGGTAGACGGCGAGGATCCGGTTGCCGATGAAGCCGTCGCACACGCCGGCGCGCACCGGCGTCTTCTTCAGTTGCCTGGCCAGCGCGAACGCGGTCGCGACGACCTCCGCGCTGACGCGCTTCGGCACGACGATCTCGAGCAGCTTCATCACGTTGGCCGGCGAGAAGAAATGCAGGCCGATCACGTCGGCCGGCCGGTCGATGCCGGCGGCGAGCGCGTCGATGTCGAGATACGACGTGTTGGTCGCGAGCACCGCGCCGGGCTTGCACACGCGCGCAAGCTCGGCGAACACCGCCTGCTTCACGGCCATGTCCTCGAACACGGCCTCGATCACGACGTCGGCCTGCGCGAGCGCGTCGTAACGCGTGCTGCCGTCGAAGCGCGCGACGCGCGCCGCGCGTGCGTCCGGCGTCATGCGGCCCTTCGCGACGAGCGCGTCGTACACCTTTTCGACGTGCGCGCGCCCGCGTGCGAGCGACGCGTCGTCGCGTTCGATCATCGTCACCGGCAGGCCCGCGTCGAGCGCCGCGACCGCGATCCCGGCGCCCATCGTGCCGCCGCCGACCACGCCGACCCGCTCGACGGCACGCGCGCTCGCGCGGCGCGCCTCGGGCGCCTTCGCGGCCTCGCGTTCCGCGAAGAACGCATGCACGAGGCCCGCGCGCTGCGGGCTGTCGAGGCATTGCAGGAACAGGCTGCGCTCGAGCTTCATTCCCGCGTCGAACGACAGCGTGAGCGCGGCCTCGACCGCGTCGACGATCTTCGCCGGCGAGAACAGCCCGCGGGACTTCTTCGGCAGCTCGGCGCGCGCCGCAGCGAGCGCCGCCTGCGCGGCCGTGCGCTCGGCGAGCCCCTGCGCATCGCGCGTGCGCCGTACCGGCGCGCCGAGCGACACGAGCTCCTGCGCATACGCGAGACCTTCGGCGAGCGTTTGGTCGCTGCGCGCGACGCGATCGACGAGGCCGAGCGCGCGCGCTTCTTCCGCGCTTGCGTGGCGCCCGGTCAGCATCAGGTCGAGCGCGGCCTTCGCGCCGATCAGGCGCGGCGTGCGCTGCGTGCCGCCCGCGCCGGGCAGCAGGCCGAGCGTGACTTCGGGCAGCCCGAGCTTCGCGCCGGGCAATGCGAGCCGGTAATGCGCGGCGAGCGCGACCTCGAGGCCGCCGCCGAGCGTCGCGCCGTGCAGCGCGACCACCACCGGCTTCGCGCTCGACTCGATCCGCTCGCACACGTCGGGCAGCGACGGCGGCACGGGCGGCTTGCCGAATTCGCGGATGTCGGCGCCCGCGATGAAGTTGCGGCCGGCGCCGACGATCAGCACCGCGCGGACTGCGTGATCGGCCTGCGCGGCGTCGAGCGCATCGGCCAGGCCGCGCCGCACGTCGGCGGACAGCGCGTTGACGGGCGGATGGTCGATCGTGACGACGAGCAGCGCGTCGCGGCGCTCGTGCGTGACGCTCCCGGCGCGGGCCGGTGCGGGGGAAGCGGTTGAATTCATCGTGTCTCCGGTTCGGTGCGCGCGGTGTGCCGGAACGTTTCCCCGGGCCGGACGGCGGCGCAGGTTCGCGCGACGGGCATCGCGTGCATGCCGTTCATGCCGCGCAGCGCAAGCGATCCGCTGCGACGGCCGGGCATCACTGGATTCTCGATTGATCGAGATTCATTGACAATTCCCGCATGCCTTTACAAGCTGTCAAGTCCGACTTGACATTGAATGCGTTCGAACCGTCGCACGGGACGGACCGGGAGACCTCGCGGATGGACCTGAATGCGCTGACGCTGCTCGTCGAGATCCTCGACGCGGGCAACCTGAGCAAGGCCGCGCAGCGGCTCAAGATGAGCCGCGCGAACGTCAGCTACCGGCTGAACCAGCTCGAACGCTCGATCGGCCAGCAGCTCGTGCGCCGCACGACGCGCCGCATCGAGCCGACCGAGATCGGCTTGAAGCTGTACGAGCACGGCCGGCGCATCCGCAACGAGTTGCTGGCCGCGCAGGAATCGGTGACGACGCTCGGCCAGGACCTGCAGGGCCGCGTGCGGCTGTCGGTGCCGAGCGGCTATGGGCAGATGGTGATGTCCGACTGGCTGCTCGCGTTCAAGCGGCTGCATCCCGGCATCGTGCTGGACGTGGTGTTCGAGAATCGCGTCGAGGATCTGATGCGCGACGAGGTCGACATCGCGATCCGCGTGATGTCCGAGCCGCCGCAGAACCTCGTCGCGCGCGACATGGGCGCCGTGCGCTACGTCGCCTGCGCATCGCCCGCGTTCGCCGCTGCGCACGGGATGCCGGCGAGCCTCGACGCGCTGAGCGCCGCGCCGGTCGTCACCGCGACGGTGCTCGGGCGGCAACTGCGGATCGCCGCGTATCTCGGCGACGAGCGCCACGAGGTGCTGCTCGAACCTACGCTGATCTCCGAGAACTTCCTGTTCCTGCGCCAGGCGATCCTCGCGGGGATCGGCGTCGGCATCGTGCCCGACTACGTGGTGCAGGACGACCTGCGGCGCGGCGCGGTAGTCACGTCGCTCGACGCGTACCGCTTGAGCATCTTCGGCACGCACATGTACATGCTGTACATGCCGAACCGCCACCACACGCGCGCGACCGCGACCTTCATAGAGTTCATCCTCGAACAGGCCGGCAAGGCCGGCCGGCGCGGGCCCGGCGCGATTCGTCAGGGTTTCCTGTCTGATGACAAGCGGCCGGGCGCGCGGCGAAAATAGCGCGCCGTTCAGTGTGGGATGGGCGCACGCGTGTCGGATGTCGCATGCGCTTGGCATGCTGGATGCGTTTCGCGTGTGTGCTGTGTGCGCCGTGCGGCGCATTGCAGCGCGCGTGCCGTGTGCCGTGTGCCGTGTGCCGTGTGCCGTGTGCCGTGTGCCGTGTGCCGTGTGCCGTGTGCCGTGTGCCGTGCGCCGTGCGCCGTGCGCCGTGCCCCGCGTGCATGCCCCCACACCCACACGTCCTTCGAATTCAACGTTGCCGAGGGTTCAATGTCCGACCCGATTCGTCCGCCTTCGCGTCCCCGGACGCCCGTTGCCGCGCTCGCGGGCCTCGCCTTCGTCGCGCTGGTCGCGTTCAGCGCCGGCTGCACGTCGCCGTCCGCATCGTCGGGCGCGGTCGTCCCGGTCGCCGCGGCGTCGGGCGGCGCGGTGCCGCTGCCGGGCGTCCAGGCACCCGAGCCGTCGTCCGGCTGGACCGACAAGCCGGGCTGGACCGCGCAGCACTTCATGATCGCGGCCGCGAACCCGCTCGCGGCGCAAGCCGGCTACGACATGCTGAAGGCCGGCGGCACCGCGATCGACGCGGCGATCGCGACGCAGATGGTGCTCGGGCTCGTCGAGCCGCAGTCGTCCGGGCTCGGCGGCGGCGCCTTCATGCTGTACTTCGACGGCAACGCGACGCAGGCGTACGACGGCCGCGAGACCGCGCCGGCCGCCGCGACCGAGCGGCTGTTCTACGGCCCGACGGGCCAGCCGCTGAGCTTCTACGACGGTGTCGTCGGCGGGCGCTCGGTCGGCACGCCGGGCGTGCTGCGGATGCTCGACGCCGCGCACCGCGCGCACGGCAAGCTGCCGTGGCGGCGGCTGTTCCAGCCCGCGATCCGGCTCGCGGAGCGCGGCTTCACGATCAGCCCGCGCCTCGCGATGCTGATCGCGAATGACAAGTACCTGATGAACGACCCGGTCGCACGCGCGTACTTCTACAACCCGGACGGCACGCCGAAGGCGGCCGGCACCGTGCTGAAGAATCCGGCGCTCGCGGCCGTGCTGCGCCAGATCGCCGAGCGCGGCGCGAACGCGTTCTACACCGGGCCGATCGCGCGCGACATCGTCGCGAAGGTACGCCGGCATCCGACCAACCCCGGCCTGCTGACGCTGCAGGATCTCGCGCGCTACAAGGCGAAGGTGCGTGCGCCGCTGTGTACCGACTACCGGCGCTCGGTGGTGTGCGGGATGCCGCCACCGTCGTCGGGCGGCCTCGCGATCGCGCAGATGCTGGGCATCCTGGAAGCAATGCCCGACTGGCAGCAGATCGGCGCGCAGAAGCCGGTGCGCAACGACGTCGGCTACGAGCCGACGCCGTTCGCCGCGCATCTGTTCAGCGAAGCCGGGCGCCTCGCGTACGCGGATCGCGCGCGCTACGTCGCCGATCCCGATTTCGCGCCGCTACCGGGCGGCAACTGGGCGAGCCTCACCGACAAGGCGTATCTCGCGCAGCGCGCGCGGCTGGTCGGCGAGACCAGCATGGGCGTCGCGCAGCCCGGCACGCCGCAGGGCGCGACGCTCGCGCTCGCCGACGATCGAAGCGCCGAACTGCCGTCCACGTCCGACATCGCGATCATCGACCGCTACGGCCACGCGCTGTCGATGACGACCAGCGTCGAAGATGCGTTCGGTTCGCGGCTGATGGTGCGCGGCTTCATGCTGAACAACCAGCTGACCGACTTCTCGTTCGTGCCGAGCGAGCACGGGCGCCCGGTCGCGAACCGCGTGCAGCCGGGCAAGCGGCCGCGCTCGGCGATGTCGCCGGAGCTCGTGTTCGACCGGAAGACCAGGCAGGTGACGATGATCGTCGGTTCGGCCGGCGGCCCCGCGATCATCAATCACGTCGCGAAGACGCTGATCGGCGTGATGGACTGGGGAATGACGATGCAGCAGGCGATCGCGCTGCCGAACTTCGGGTCGATGAACGGGCCGACGCAGCTGGAGCGCGGCCGCGTGTCGGACGCGCTCGTCGACGGGCTGAAAGGGCGCGGCCACGACGTGCGCGTCGTCGAGATGAACTCGGGGCTGCAGGGCATCCAGCGGCTGAACGTGCAGGGGCAGACGGTGTGGTTCGGCGGCGCCGACCCACGGCGCGAAGGCGTCGCGCTGGGGGAATGACGGCTGACGCCGGTCAGCGCCTGCCGTCGGCTGCGTGGATGCGTGAAGTAAGGCGCGCCCTCAGTGCAGCGTGGTGGCCGCGCCGCAGCATTTCTTGAACTTCTTGCCGCTGCCGCACGGACAGGGATCGTTGCGCCCGATTTTCGGTTCCGAACGCTGCGCTGTCGCGGCAACGCGCCGCTCCTGCACGGCGCGGCGATACGGCAACCAGTAACGATAGATGCCGGCGACGGCTGCGGGAATCCGGTCGGCCAGGGTTTCCCGCCCGGACGGATCGAGCATCAGCTGCGCGTCGTCGGGCGCAACTTCGTCGGCGGCCGCTTCGTCCCCGCCGAGCAGGCGAAGCGGCCGCATCCATGCCTGGCCTTGCGGATCGTCGAAGAGCGGCTGCCAGTATTCCTGGGACAGAGCGATCGCCTGCATGAAGCCGAATGCCCAGGCCTCGGCATCGCGATATTCACGCGCGTCGTCGGCATAGACGACCGTGTCGAACACCGGCCGAAATGCGTCGGCATTGCGCTCCAGGCTGCCGATAATGCCGTTGTAATGTCGCATCAGCAGACCCAGCACGCGCTGCGCCTGCTCCATCGTATCGAAAGCCGGTGCGTCGTCGTCCGTCGGCCCCCATACGCCGGCCAGCCATTGGCTCGGCAGCAGCGTGACAGGCCCGGCCGCGATCGCGGTCAAGTAGCCGTCGAGGCCGGCGAGAGTCAGCGTTTCTTCCGACGCGACATCGGAGATCAGGAATGTGCCGAGTTCGTCGAGTTCGGCTGGCGTGAGGGATTTCATCATGTCGGCATCGTATGACAGCAAGCGGCGACGGGCAACCTGCCCCGCCCGCTCATCATGCTCGCGAAGGCGGCTCCGGCACGGCCGTGCGACGCCTCACCCGCGCCCCTTCCACGGCACCGCACGCCGCTCGACCCACCGCATCGCGAGATCGAACAGCCACGCGATCGCGCCGATGATCAGGATGCCCATCACGACGATATCGGTGCGCAGAAAGCTCGACGCGTTGAGCACCATCTGCCCGAGCCCGGCCGTCGCGGCGACCATCTCGGCGGCGACGAGCGTCGTCCAGCCGAAACCGATCGCGATCCGCAGCCCGGTGAGGATCTCCGGCAGCGCGGCGGGCAGCACGACGTGGCGCACGATCTGCGCAAAGCTGCCGCCGAGCGAATACGCGGCGTTGATCTGCTCGACCGTCGCGGCGCGCACGCCCGCACGGGCGGCCATCGCGATCGGCGCGAAGCAGGCGAGGAAGATCACGACGAGCTTCGCCGTCTCGTCGATGCCGAACCAGATCACGACGAGCGGCAGATAAGCCAGCGGCGGCAGCGGCCGGTAGAACTCCAGCAGTGGATCCAGCACGCCGCGCGCGATCCGGCTCACGCCCATCAGGATGCCGGCCGGCACGCCGATCGCCGTCGCGAACGCGAACGCGCCGAACACGCGCGCGGCGCTCCACATCAGATGCTCGGACAACGGCAACCCGCCCTGGATGCGGCCGTGCGCCGCGTCGACGAACGCGCGCCACACCGCCTCCGGCGCCGGCAGGAACAGCGGCGGCAGCCATTGCCGATGCGTCGCGATCCACCACAGTGCGGCCAGCGCAGCGAGCGTCGCAGCGCTCAGCGCCGACGTGTTGCCTTGCCCCGGCAGCCGGTAGCGATGCGACGCGCGCACGCGCCGCTGCGGCGCCGGCCGGTTCCCGTCGAAGTCGGCGGCCGCTCGATCGGCCGCCCACGAATCCTGCATACTCATGTCGTCCTGCCTGTCCAATGTGGCGATGCGCACGCGCCCGACGGACGCGCCGTGCCGCGCGAGCTCCTGCATCACGCGGCCGGCGCGACGGCGTCGTCGCGGTGCAGATAGGCGATCAGCCGCTCGCGCCATGCGATGAATTCCTGCGACGACTTCACCGCGCGCGCATCGCGCGACGCGACGTAACGTCGCGCGAACGGCAGCTCGAAGGTCTGCGCGATGCGGCCGGGGCCGGGCGTCATCACGACCAGGCGCGTCGCGAGGAACAGCGCCTCCTCGACGTCGTGCGTGATGAAGAACACCGTCTTGCCGGTGCGCGCCCACACGTCGAGCACGAGCGCCTGCATCGTGCCGCGCGTCATCGCGTCGAGCGCGCCCATCGGCTCGTCCATCAGCAGCACGCGCGGCTCGCTCGCGAGCGCCCGCGCGATGCCGACGCGCTGCTGCATGCCGCCCGACAGCTCGTAGACGCGCGCATGCGCATGGCGCTCGAGGCCGACGAGTGCGAGCATCTCGCGCGAGCGCGCTTCGCGCTCGGCCTTCGGCATGCGCGCGAAGCGCAGCCCGAGCGCGACGTTCCCGAGCACGTCGAGCCACGGCAGCAGCGCATATTTCTGGAACACGACGCCGCGATCGGCGCCGGGGCCGCTGACCGGCACGCCGTCGACGCGCACCTCGCCCGTCGTCGGCGCGACGAAACCGGCCATGCAGTTCAGCAGCGTCGTCTTTCCGCATCCGGACGCGCCGAGCGCGACGACGAATTCACCGCTGTCGATGTGCAGGTCGACGCGCGCAAGCGCGTGCGTGGTCGGCCGACCGCGTTCGCCCGGATAGGCGACCGACAGCTGCCGAACTTCCAGCGTGCTCATGATCGAAGCCTCCGCGAGGGTGCGCCGGCGCGGCGGCGCTCAGCGCGCCGCCTTCTGCACGAACTGCGGATCGACGCCGACCGAATAATCGGCCAGCACCGTCTGGATCGTGCCCTGCGTCTTGAGGAATGCGGCGGTGGCCGCGAGCGACTTCGCGGCGCCCGACTGCGCGCCGCCGCCGAGCCACGTCGGCGACGCCTGCTCGGCGGGCGTCGGGAACGCGTACAGCGCGAGGCTGGCCGGCACGTCCTGCGCGTTCGCGCCCGACACCTTGGCGACGGCCGCAACCTGCGGCGAGCCGACCTTCCACGCGGCCGCATGGGCGCGGTAATCGGCATCGGCGGCGGCGAGCACCTTCACGAAACGCGCGACGAACTCGGGGTTCTCGCGCGCGAACTTGCGGCTCACGACGAAGCCGTCGAAGGTCGCCTTGCCGCTTTGCTTCGCGACCTGGCCCGAGGTCGTCAGCACGGTGCCCGACTGCTTGACCTTCGCGAGCACCGGATCCCAGATGTAGGTCGCGTCGATGTCGCCGCGCGCCCACGCGGCCGCGACTTCCGGCGGACGCAGGTTGACGATCTTCACGTCGTTCGGGTTCACGCCGGCGGCCTGCAGCGCGACCAGCGTATGAAAGTGCGACGTCGACACGAACGGCACGCCGATCTTCCGGCCCTTCAGCGCGGCGATGCTGGTCACGCCGGAGCCGTTGCGCGCGACCAGCGCCTCGGCGTCGTTGATGTTGTCGAGCACCCAGAACAACGAAATGTCGAGCCCTTGCGACAGACCGGCCGCAATCGGGCTCGAGCCGGCCTCGCCGAGCTGCACCGAGCCCGACGCAAGCGCGCGGATCACGTCGGCGCCGCTGTCGAGCTTGCGGAACGTGACCTTGTAGCCGGTCGCCTTCTCGACTTCACCGCTCGCCTGCGCGTAGCGCCACGGCACGACCATGTCCTGGTACGCGATCACGACTTCGCGCGATTCGGCGTGCGCCGCGCCGAGCGCGGCAAAGGCGGTCAGCGCGACGACGGCGCGGCGGATGAAGCTGAAACGGGACATGCGGCTCTCCTTCGAATACGGGCATTGCTGCGGGAGAGCCGACTTTACGAGCTTTGCGCGCGGCGGGAGCGAACTTATCCTGCGAAGCTATCGACGGCGTTTCAGCTTTGCTTTGCACGTTCGATTGGATCGCGCATCCGCACGGGCGACGATCGGCGTGCGCGGACAGCCGGTGCCTGTAACGCACCCCAAAACGAACAAGCCCGCATCGCTGCGGGCTTGGTTTGACTGCATGACGGGCGGCGCACACCTGCGGCGCCCGCATGATGCGAAGACGCGACGCTCAGACCACGCCGGCCCCATGCGCCTGCAGATCGGCGTGATAGCTCGAGCGCACCATCGCGCCGACGGCCGCGTGCGTGAAGCCCATCTTGTACGCTTCTTCCTCGTACATCTTGAAGGTATCCGGATGCACGTATGCACGCACCGGCAGATGGTGCTCCGACGGCTGCAGATACTGGCCGATCGTCAGCATGTCGACGTCGTGCGCGCGCAGGTCGCGCATCACCTGCAGGATTTCCTCTTCGGTCTCGCCGAGGCCGACCATCAGGCCCGACTTGGTCGCGACGTCCGGATGCAGCGCCTTGAAGTCCTTCAGCAGCTTCAGCGAATGCGCGTAGTCCGAACCCGGGCGCGCTTCCTTGTACAGGCGCGGCACCGTTTCGAGGTTGTGGTTCATCACGTCGGGCGGTGCGGCGTTCAGGATCGAGATCGCGCGATCGAGACGGCCGCGGAAGTCCGGCGTCAGGATCTCGATGCGCGTGTCCGGCGACTGCGCACGCGTTTCGCGGATGCACTCGACGAAGTGGGCGGCGCCGCCGTCGCGCAGGTCGTCGCGGTCGACGCTCGTGATCACCACGTACTTGAGCTTGAGCGCGGCGATCGTGCGGGCGAGGTTCTTCGGTTCATCCGCGTCGAGCGGATCGGGACGGCCGTGGCCGACGTCGCAGAACGGGCAGCGGCGCGTGCACTTGTCGCCCATGATCATGAACGTCGCGGTGCCCTTGCCGAAGCATTCGCCGATGTTCGGGCAGCTCGCTTCCTCGCACACGGTATGCAGGTTGTGCTCGCGCAGGATCGTCTTGATCTCGTTGAAGCGCGAGCTGCCGGTGGCCGCCTTCACGCGGATCCACTCGGGCTTCTTCAGCTTCTCGATCGGAATGACCTTGATCGGGATGCGCGCCGTCTTCGCCTGCGCCTTCTGCTTGGCGGTGGGATCGTAGGCAGGGGTCGCGGCCGGATCGGCCGGGGCGGGGGAAGCGGTAACGTCAGTCATTCGAATGTTCCAGTGCGTGCGGCTTGTCGGCGGCCGCGGATGCGCCGTCGAGGTTGGCGATCAGGCGCCCGACCAGCGTGCGGGCGACGTCGTTCCAGTCGGCGGCAACCTCGAGGCTCGCCATGTCGACGGTTTCCAGTCCGGCATAGCCGCACGGGTTGATCGCGAGAAACGGGCGCAGATCCATCTTCACGTTCAGGCTCAGCCCGTGGTAGCTGCAGCCGTTGCGGATCTTCAGGCCGAGGGCCGCGATCTTCGCGCCCCCGTGCACGCCGGATGCCACGTAGATGCCGGGCGCGCCCGCCTTGCGGACCGAAGCGAGATTATACGCCGCGAGGGTTTCGATCACGGCCTCTTCGATCCGCGTCACCAGCGTGCGGACCATCAGCTTGCGCCGGCGCAAGTCGAGCAGCAGGTAGGCGACGATCTGGCCGGGGCCGTGATAGGTGATTTGCCCGCCGCGGTCGACCTTCACGAGCGGCACGCCGCTGTCGGCCACCAGCAGATGGGCCGGGTCGCCGGCCTGGCCGAGCGTGTAGACGGGCGGATGCTCGACGATCCAGATCTCGTCGGGGGTCTCGGCGGTGCGTGCATCGGTGAACGCGCGCATCGCGTCGAAGCTGGTCTGGTATGCCTCGGTGCCGCGCCAGCGCACGGTGAGCGGCGCGTCGTGCTGAGCCGGCGAGCCGGCGGGCGATGCGGAAACAGCGACGGGCGTGGACACGATGGCAACCGGCGAGACGGACATGGACGGTAGTTTACCGAAAACCCACCGGTCCCGCCGGCAGCGGAAGGGGACGGATCGCACGCATCCGTCCGACGAAAGCCGCGTCAGACGGTGCGCCAGCCGTCGTGGAGCAACGCGCTCACGCGCTCGCGCAGCCGCGCGAGCGCACCGCGCGCGACCTCGGCCGCCGGGCGCGACACCGAGAACGCGACGTACGCGCCCTGCGCGCTTTCCGCGCTCAGCCACAGGCGCTCGCCGCGGCGCAGCCGCAGCGTCTCGCCGTCCACCAGGAAGTAGTCTTCGACGTCGTTGCTGCGCGTCGCCCACAACGGCCCGCGCTGCACCGTCAGGCGCGTGCTGCGTTGCACCTTCATCGGCACGGTTTCGCCCGCGGGGATTTCGAACGTGATGCTTGAGGAAATTTCTTGCATGATCGTCTCCGCCAATAAATGCTTCGATGGCTACAATCGTAGTCATCCAGGGGCGCCCGACCAAACGACCAATTTTCACGTCGATGTGAGGAAAATTAGCAAATGGACCTCCGCCAGCTGCCCGCGCTGAACGCGATCCGCGCGTTCGAAGCCGCCGCCCGTCACGAGAATTTCTCCCGCGCCGCCGACGAGCTGTACGTCACGCACGGCGCGGTCAGCCACCAGGTGCGCGCGCTCGAGGACGAGCTCGGCGTGCAGCTGTTCACGCGCAACGGCAAGCGGCTGTGCCTGACCGACGCCGGGATGCGCTATGCGCAGCAGGTGCGCGCCGCGCTGATGGTGATCGCCGACGCGACCCGCGACGTGCGCGCGAGCGACCGCGGACGGCGGCTGGTGGTGTCGATGCTGTCGTCGTTCGCCGCGCGCTTCATCACGCCGCGCATCGGCACGTTCATCGAGCGGCATCCGGAAATCGACGTCGAGCTGCAGTCGACCAACTCGCTGACCGATTTCGCGCGCGACGACGTCGATCTCGCGATCCGCTTCGGCTCCGGCAACTATCCGGGGTTGCATGTCGAGCCGCTGTTCGAAGAGGTGTTTTTTCCCGCATGCTCGCCGACGCTGAACGGCGGCAAGCTGCCGCAGACGCCCGCCGATCTCGCGCACTACCGGCTGCTGCGCTCGGACGACGAGCTGTGGCGGCCGTGGTTCAACGCGGCCGGGCTCGATACGCTGACCGAGCCGAAGCGGGGAATTCTGTATCAGGATTCGTCGAACCTGCTGCTGGCCGCGATCGAGGGCCAGGGCATCGCGCTGGTGCGCCGTTCGCTCGCGGTGGACGATCTGCTCGCCGGGCGGCTGGTGCGGCTGTTCGACATCGCCGGGCCGAGCCCGTGGCACTACTTTTTCGTGTGTCCGCCGCCGCTGATCGCCACGCCGCGCGTGCAGGCGTTCAGGGCGTGGCTGCTGCAGGAAGTCGCCGAATACCGGCGGCGCTGCGACGAACTGGACGCGCGGCACGCGGCGAGTGCGCTTCCCGCCGCGCGCGCACAGGAAAGGACGGGAAGCGCTTAGGGCGCGCGAACGAGAACGCGCACGCGCATCGTCACAGCACGACCTTGACCATCGGATGGCCGGTCAGCGCGCGATAGATGTCGTCGAGTTGCGCCTGGCTCGTGGCGCGCACGGTGATCGTCAGGCCCGTGTAGTTGCCGCCGCTCGATGCGCGCTCCTCGATCTTCTCGACGTCGATCTCGTTGTCATGCACGGACACGACCTTGAAGATCGTGTCCTTGAACTCCGGGTGCGCCTTGCCCATGATCTTGATCGGGAAATCGCACGGAAACTCGAGCAGCGACTCCTTCCGCGCATCGATCGCGCCGGTTACCTCGATGGTTTTGGTCGGTTCGCTCATCACTTTCTCCGGGTTAGGTCAAACTGTTCAAACTCGCGCGCCTTCGCGCGCTGGTACGCGTCGTACAACGCCGCGAATACCGGCCCAGGCGTGCCGCCGTGGACCGGCAGGTCGTCGAGCGACGTGACGGGCAGGATTTCCTTCGTGGCCGACGTGAGCATGATCTCGTCCGCCGCGCGCAACTCGACCTCGCTGATCTCGCGCGCGACGAACCGCACCTCGCATTCGCCGGCCAGCTGCTCGAGCAGCGCGTAGCGGATGCCTTCGAGAATCCTGTTGCTGCGCGGCGGCGCGAACAGCTCGCCGTTCTTCACGATCCAGACGTTCGACGACGATCCTTCGGTCACGTTGCCGTCGCGCAGCTGAATCGTCTCGAACGCGTCGCGCTCCGCCGCATGCTGCGCCATCAGCACGTTGCCGAGCAGCGAGATCGACTTGATGTCGCAATGCAGCCAGCGGCGATCCTCGGCCGTCACGCAGCGCACGCCGCGCGCGCGCTCGTCCGCCGACGGCAGGCGCAGCGGGCTCGTCATCGCGAACACGGTGGGCACCGCGTGCGCCGGGAACGCATGGCCGCGCTTCGCGACGCCGCGCGTGACCTGCAGGTAGACGAGCGCATGGCCGTCGCCGAGGCCGGGCGCGTTCGCCTCGACCACGCGCTCGATCAGCGCGCGCCAGCCGGGCGCGTCGTGCGGATCGTCGATGCCGATCTTCTTCAGGCTGCGCGCGAGCCGCTCCAGATGCTGATCGATCCGGAACGGCACGTGCGCGCCGTCGTGCGCGTAGACGGGCACGACTTCATACACGCCGTCGCCGAAGATGAACCCGCGGTCGAGCACCGGCACGCGCGCTTGCGACAGCGGCACCAGCTCCTCCTGCGACGACACGCTGAGGTACACGATCGGTTCGAATTCGGCTTGGCTCATGGCGATATCAGATGGGGATGAAGTCGTGGAAACAAAGGCCCGTCGCGCTTACTTCTTCTTGCTGAACATCAGCAGGATCGAGTCCCAGATGCGGCCGAAGATGCCGGCTTCCGGCACCGCCTGCAGCGCGACGACCGGGAATTCCGACAGCGCCTTGCCGTCGGCGACGATCTTCACCGTGCCGACCTGCTGGCCTTCGGCGAGCGGCGCGATGAGCGGCGCGTTGACGTCGACTTCCGTCTTCACCTTGTCGCCGAAGCCGCGCGGCACCGTCACCCACTGGTCGCCCTTCACGCCGACCTGCACGGTGTTGGCCTTGCCCTTGTAGATGCGCGGCGTCGACATCGCCTGGCCGCCCTTGAACAGACGCACCGAGTCGAACGCGCTATAGCCGTAGTTCAGCATCTTCATGCTGTCGGCGGTGCGGTCGCCCTCCTTCGGCTCGCCCATCATCACCGACACGAGGCGGCGCTGGCCGTCGACGCCCGGAATCGCGCGCTTGGCCGACGCGATCAGGCAGTAGCCGGCCGCTTGCGTATGGCCGGTCTTCAGGCCGTCGACGGTCGGATCGAGCCACAGCAGGCGGTTGCGGTTGCCCTGGCGGATGTTGTTGTACTTGAATTCCTTCTCCGAGAAGATCCCGTAGTACTGCGGAAAATCGCGGATCAGGTGTGCGGACAGCTTCGCGAGGTCGCCGGCCGTCGTGTAGTGGTTCGGGTCGGGCATGCCGTTCACGTCGGCGAAGTGCGTGCCCTTCATGCCGAGGCGCTGCGCCTCGTCGTTCATCAGCGTGACGAACTGCCCTTCGCTGCCGCCGACCAGTTCGGCCAGCGCGATCGCCGCGTCGTTGCCCGACTGGATGATCATCCCGTAGACGAGGTCGTGCACCGACACCGGCTTGTTCGCCTCGATGAACATGCGCGACTCGTCGCGGCCGACGCGGCGCACCGCCTCGCTCGGCGTGACGATCTGCTCCATCGAGATCTTCTTCTTGTCGAGCGCTTCGAACACGAGGTAGGCCGTCATCAGCTTGGTGAGCGATGCGGGCTCGACGCGTTCGTCGGCGTTGCCGGATGCCAGCACCGTGTTGCTGGTCGCATCGACGAGCACCCACGAGCGCGCGTTCACGCCCGGCGGCGGCACCGCGCCCGGCATGAAGGTCGCGGGCGCGCCGGTGGACTGCTCGGCGGCGGCCGGCGCGGCATGCGCGGCATGCGCGGCACGGGCCTTGGCGGCCGGCTTCGCCTCGGCGACGACGATCGTCGACGCGAGCGCGACGGGCAGCATCACGCCCAGCGCGACGTTGCGCGCGGCGGTGCCGAAGGCGATGGAAGAAGCGAGAGACTTGAGGCCGTGGGAAGACAGACGCATGATCGATTCAGGCTGATGGCAGAAAGTGCGGCGCGAAATGCGCACGGTTGAACGGCAAGGCGGCGGGCGTTCCGGGCATGCGCCCGACTGCGTCGGACGGCGCGAAACGCGGCGGTTGGACTCGTGCGGACGCGTTCGGTTCGCGGCCGCGCGCGAGCGGGCGCAGCGGCGGAGAAACGAGCGCCGCATGGGCCAGCCGGGCCGCCGGCGACGCGAAATGCGGCCATTATACGTGGCCGCGAACGGCGTTTTCGCGAACCGGGCGTCGAGTCGGGCGGCAAGTCGGCGCACATCGGCTCGCGCAGGATAGCGCGGCTGCGTAGCGGGCAAGCGTCGTCGAAGCCGCGCGAAAGGCGCGTGCAGGCGGCGTGCAAGTTGCGCGGCCGTTCGGATTTCGAAGCGTGGCGGCGGGGGTGGACGGTGGGGGGCGGGGGTGTGCGGGATGGGGATGTGCGGGGGCGGGCTCGTAGACGGGCGGTCGTTCTATTGCCCTGCCCGGCTGTCGCCCTGTCGCCCTGTCGCCCTGTCGATCCGTCGATCCGTCGAGCCATCGAGCCATCGAGCTATCGGACTCTCGCTCTGTACGGCTGTACGGCTGCCCATCGCTCTGTCGAGCCGCAAGACTACCGGGCAGTCGATCCGTCGGACGGCAACCCAAGAACCCGACAACCCAGCCGCGAGACATCGCGGCCGGTTCGGTTCAACCGCTCAACGCCACGCGTCGACGATGATGCGCTTGAGCACGTGCAGCTTGCGATGGAAGAAATGCTCGGCGCCGGGGATCACGACGACCGGCAGCTCCTGCGGCCGCGCCCAGTCGTAGACCGATCCGATCGGCACGGTGTCGTCGGTTTCGCCGTGGATCACGAGCGTGTTTTCCGGCACCTCGGCCACCTGCCAGCGGCTCGCCGCGGTGCCGACGAACACCATCCGCTCGATCGCCTCGCCCGCGTCGCGCAGCCGCTTGCCGACATGCGACAGCACGAAGGTGCCGAACGAGAACCCGGCGAGCACCAGCGGCAGCTCCGCGAGGCCCGGCTGCGCGCGCATGTGCGCGAGCACCGCGAGCAGGTCGTCGGCCTCGCCGATGCCGTTGTCGTGCACGCCCTCGGTCGCGCCGACGCCGCGGAAGTTCGACCGGTACACCACGTAGTTCAGCTGGACCAGCGTGCGCGCGAGCGTCTGCGCGACCTTGTTGTCCATCGTGCCGCCGAACAGCGGATGCGGGTGCGCGACGAGCGCGATGCCGCGCGGCGCGGCGCGGCGCTCGCGCACGGCGTCGGGCAGGTCGACCGCGATTTCGATCTGGCCGACCGGGCCGGCGATCAGCGACTTCTGCGTATGAACGTTCATCCGGGCCGCCCGCTCAGATCTTCAGGCGCTCGACGACCTTGCCGTCGCGCAGGTGCGATTCGACGATCTCGTCGATGTCCGCCTGATCGACGTACGTGTACCAGGTGCCTTCCGGATACACGACCATCACCGGCCCCTCCTCGCAGCGGTCGAGGCAGCCGGCCTTGTTGATGCGAACCTTGCCGGGCCCCGCGAGGCCCAGTTCCTTCACGCGCTTTTTCGCGTATTCCTGCATGGTCTGCGCGTCGCATTGCGCGCAGCTCGGACGCTCGGCGCCCGGTTCGCGCTGGTTCAGGCAGAAGAAGACGTGGTGCTGGTAGTAGGAATCCATGATGGTGACGAGCGGCCCGGCGCGATGCCGGACGCAAAGAGGGGCGAGAGCCGTCGCAGCTGCAACGGAGGTGCGCTCGATTATAGCGACCGGCGCGCGGCGGCGTCGGCGGCCGGAACGCCGGGCGGCGAGCCGGCGCCGCCCGGGCGCAGCACCAACCCGGCTCCGGTCAAGCTCCGGTCAGCACCGATCAGCTCCGGTCAGCTCCGGTCAGCTCCGGTCAGCTCCGGTCAGCGCCGCCCCCGCCCCGGCAGCCACGCATGCTCGACGCGCTGGCCGAGCCAGAGCAGCGCCGCGTACGGCCAGATCCATGCGAGCCAGCGCGCGAGGCTGTTGAAGTGCACGTAGCGGCCCTGCCGCCAGCCCGACAGCGTGAAGTCGAAGAACGGGTTCACCGGCAGCAGGTTCACGAGCGCGACGCCCGCCAGCAGCGCGACGGCCGCCAGCAGCGCCCGCCACGCGGGCGGCACGCGCAGCGCGACGAGCGCCGCCGCGAAGCCGAGCTCGATGCCGAGCCGCGCGCCGGGCGTCGCCCACACGACGACGAGGCCGGTGCTCGACTGCATGAAGGTCGCGGCCGCCTTCAGCGCGAGCGTGGCCGCGACGAACGCGATCAGCAGCCGCACGCGCGGCGCGCTCGCGCGCATCGGCAGCGATGCGATCGCGAGCGCCGCGAACAGCATCAGCGCGCCGAGCGCGGCTTCCCATCCGGAATCGGACAGCCAGCCGTCCACGCGCTCGGGCCATTCGCTCACGTGCCACGCGGCCGGCAGCCAGGCGAGCAGCGCGTCCTGCATCGACCGGTCCGCGCGCTCCCACAGCGCGGCCGGCCAGTCGCCGATGCCGAACAGGAACGGCGACGGAAACAGGATCGCGAACGGCCACAGCGCGCCGAGCAGCAGCGGCGTCGCGCCGTCGGCCTCGAACCACGCGAAGCGCAGCCGCCGCAACGCGCCGCGATCGAGCAGCGCGCCGGTGGCCGGCGCCGCGAGCGACGCGCCGAGCAGCGCGCCGAGCGCATTGGCGCCGAGATCGAGATTGGACGCGACGCGCGTCGGCAGATAGGTCTGCAGCGCCTCCATCGTTCCCGACAGCAGCACGCCGAGCCCCGTCACCACCAGCGTCGCGGCGACGCCGCGCCAGCGCGGATGCAGCGCGAGCACGCCGAGCGCGCCGAACGGCATGTAGCCGAGCACGTTGGTGGCCACGTCGAACACGGTCACGTAACGCTGCAGCGGCGCGAACAGATAGTCGAACGGCCCGATGCCGAGCGACACCCAGCCTTCGAACGGATACAGCGACGCATAGACGACGAGCGCCGCGTACGCGGCGAACGCCTGCAGCGCGAGCGACGAGGCGCGCGGCATGCGTATCGCGTTCATCGCGGCGGCGCGGCGCGCGTCACGGCGTGCCCGCGTACGCCTGCACGCCGACCCACGCGGCGATCTGCGCGACCAGCTCATCGCTCGCGGCGGCCAGCGCGCTCGCGCCGCCGGCCGCATCGGGCGTGCTCGACGGCGCGCGCGAGACGAACGTGTGCTGACCGAGCACCTTGCCGTCCTGCATCAACGTCGCGCGCGCGGTGACGGCGCCGTGACTCTGCGATTGCCCGTCGAACACCTGCTCGAACTCGGTGAGGTCGACCTTCAGCGTCGGCGCGCGCACGCCGTCGGAGCCTTCGAGCACCGCGCCGCGCGACGACAACGCCGCGCGCAGGCGCTGCGTGAGCAGTTGCGCGGGCGGCGCGGTCCAGCGGCTGTCGCGATAGACGGCCGTGCGCTGCGCGTCCGCATACGCGAGGCGGTAGACGAACTTGTCGGAGTCGAGCGCGTCGGGCGCGGCGATGTCGAGCACCTTCAGCGCCGAGCCCGTGCCGGTCGAGCCGACCGTCGCGGCCGGCCCGAGGTCGTAGCGGACGTTCGACAGCGCCGCACTGTTGCCGGCGCAGCCGGCGGCGAGGGCGAGCGTCAGCAGCGCGAGCGCGGTCGCGGCCGGGCGCAGCGCGCGTTCGAGGATTCGTGGCATGGCATGTTCCTGCATGAGGTTTCCGGTTTCGATGACGTCGTCGCGCGGGCGTCGCGGCCCGCCGACCGACGGCGGCCGCGGCGGCGGGTTACAGCGGGCGGCAGCGCATGGCGGCGCGCTACTTCGCGGCCGTCGTACCCGGCCAGACGAAGCCCGCCTCGCCGGGGCCCGGCGCGGGGCCGGGCGAGCCGAACAACAGACTGCTCGGATTGCGGCCGAGTTCACCCGCGACGTCCTTCAATTGCCGCGACGCATCGCCGACGCTGCCCGCCAGCGCGTTGAAGCGCGGCAGCGTGTCGTACTGCACGCGTGCGTTCAGGTCGTTCAGCGCGACGCCGACCTGCTCGGCCGCCGAGCCGGCCTTGTTCAGGTTCGCGACGAGCGGGCCGTTCGGCTGCAGCAGCGTGTTCGCGGACGCCATCGCGCGATCGACCTGATGCATCGTGTCGGGCAGCGCGGCCACCGCCGGCTCGAGCTGCTTCGACAGGGCCGCCGCGCCGTCCGCCGCGTGCTGCAGGCTCGCGGCCGTCGCGAGCAGCTGCGCGCGCATCTCCGGCGACATCAGCTCGTTCGCGCTTTTGGCCGCCTGTTCGAGCTGCCGCAGCAGCACGTCGCCGCGCTCCTGGATCTGGTCGAACAGGCTCGGCCGCATCGGAATCTGCGCGATCGACTTCGACGACGACGGCAGCGGCGCGAGGTCGCGGCCGGTGTCCTCGAGCTGCACGAACGCGATGCCCGTCACGCCCTGGAAGCCCAGGCTGCCGTAAGTGGACTGCGTGATCGGCGCGTCGTGGTCGACGAGAATCCGGATGCGGATCTGGCCCGGATGGGTACGGTCGAAGCCGATCGACTGCACCTTGCCGACGTCGAGCCCGCGAAAGCGCACGGCCGCATCGGGGAACAGGCCCGTCACGTTGGTGCGCGCGAGCAGGTCGTACGGCACGCGCACGGTGCGGTCGACGTTGAACCAGAACACGGTGCCCGCGATCGCCAGCGTCAGCGCGATCGTGAACAGGCCGGCCCAGAACGCGTGTGATTTGTTTTCCATTCGCGGGTTCCTTGCTTGATGCGTTCGTCTACAGCTCGACGCTCGACAGCGCCGGTTCGAGGGCCGCCTTCGGCAGCTTCGCGCGCCGCTCGGGCGGCAGCGCCTGCAATGCGCGGCGCCCGCGCAGCCCCAGGAAATATTCGTGGATGAACGGATGGTCGACGCCCGCGGCCTCCTCGACCGGCGCCGCGACCAGCACCTTGCGATCGGCCAGCACCGCGACGCGCGTCGACAGCGCGACCATCGTGTCGAGGTCGTGCGTGACCATCACGACGGTCAGCCCGAGCGTGCGGTGCAGCGTCCCGATCAGCTCGACGAATTCGTCGGAGGCCTGCGGGTCGAGGCCGGCCGTCGGCTCGTCGAGGAACAGCAGCTCCGGCTCGAGCGCGATCGCGCGCGCGATGCCGACGCGCTTGATCATCCCGCCCGACAGCGCGGCCGGCATCTTCGACGCATGCTTGCCCGGCAGCCCGACCATCTCGAGCTTGAGCATCACGATGTCGTGCAGCAGGTCGGCCGGCACGCGGCCGAGCTCGCGCAGCGGCTGCGCGATGTTGTCGAACACCGTCATCGACGAGAACAGCGCGCCTTGCTGGAACAGCATCCCCGAGCGCGTGCGCATCAGCCGCGCGCTCGCTTCGTCGATCGTCGACGTATCCTCGCCGAACACCTTGATCGTGCCCGACGTCGGCCGCTCGAGGCCGAGGATCTGCCGCACCAGCGTCGTCTTGCCCGAGCCGGAGCCGCCGACGATCGCGACGATCTCGCCGCGCCGTACGTCGAAGTCGAGCTTCTGGTGGACGATGTTGCGCCCGTAGCGCTTGGTGAGGTTGCGCACCTCGATCACGAGCTCGCCGCCGGGCGCGCCAGGTGCGGCGCCGGCCGCGCCCGCGCCGGCTGCCGCGGGCTGCGCGGCGGGATGGTCAGACGTGCTCATCCGAGCCCCACGTTCTGAAACAGGATCGCGAACACCGCGTCGGCGAGGATCACGACCGTGATCGACGTGACGACCGACGTCGTCGTGCCTTCGCCGAGGCTCTGCGAGTTCGCCTTGATCCGGAAGCCGAAATGACAGGCGACCAGCGCGATCAGCATCCCGAACACGACGCCCTTGCCGACGCCGATGTACAGGTTCGCGATCGGCACGACGCCCGGCAGCGAACGCACGAAATAGTTGAAGTCGATCGCGAGCACGAACTTCGCGGCGAGCGCGCCGCCGGTCAGCGCGATGATGTTGGTCCACATCACCAGCAGCGGCATCGCGACGCCGAGCGCCAGCACGCGCGGCAGCACCAGCCGCAGCCCGTGCGGGATGCCCATCACGCGCATCGCGTCGAGCTCCTCGGTCACGCGCATCACGCCGATCCGCGCGGTGATCGCCGAGCCCGAGCGGCCCGCGACCAGGATCGCCGACAACACGGGGCCGAGCTCGCGGATCACCGACAGCCCGAGGATGTTCACGATGTAGCGGTTCGCGCCGAACATCTGCAGCTGCTGCGCGGACAGATAGCTGAGCACGATGCCGATCAGGAACGCGACCAGCGCGGTGATCGGCAGCGCCTGCGCGCCGGCGCTGTAGATGTTCGCCGAGGTTTCCTTCCACGGCATCGTCTGCGGCCGGCGCAGCACCGACAACGCGTCGAGGATCACGCGGCCGAACATCGCGATGCCGCCCTGCAGATGCTCGCCGAACGTGAAGATCGCCAGCCCGAGGCGCGTGACCGGATCGAAGCGCACGACGCGCTCGGGCGCCTCGCGCTGGCTGTCGAGACGCTCGATGCGCTCGAAGATGGTGCGCTGCGTGTCGCTCAGCTCGACGCCGGCCGGCAGCTTGCGGCCCCATACGCGCCACAGCGCCTGGCCGCCGACGTGGTCGAGCCGCTCGATGCCCGACAGATCCCATTCGCGCGGGCGCGCGGACGCGAGGCCCGCGACGCGGCGCGTGATGGCGCCGCGATTGCGGGCGAGCGCGAGCGCGGTCCACTGGCCGTACAGGCGCACCGTCTGGCCCTGTTCGCCGGCGTCGACGGACAGCCCGGGAGGAGTGTCGATGTCCAAGGGCAGGTTGTTTGCAAAAAAATGTCAGCGCCCATTGTATCGAACCGCCCGGCGCCGCGACGTGACGATGTCCATCCCACGCCCGTGCGGCGGCGCATTGCCGCGGCGGCAGCGCGGCGAGCGCTGCCTGCGGCGCACCACCTTTCATTCTTCCGTCATGTTTCCTTTCGATACTCTCACGCGCCGCACATCAGGCCGTCGGCACCCGCGCCGCCATCGCGCCGCGCACCGCGTGACCCATAGAACAGAACCCGAACAGGACAATCGATGCGTCTCCCCCCGCTTTCCCGCCGCCGCGTGCGCACCGCCGCCGCGCTCGCCTCCCTCGCGTTCGCGCTCGCCGGTTGCGGCGGCGACGACGTCACCGCTTCGGCGCCGCAAACGCAGGCCCAGGCGCCCGCCGGCACGACGGCGACGCTCGCGCTGCTCGAAACGACCGACCTGCACACCAACGTGCTGTCGTACGACTATTTCAAGCTCGCCGCCGACAACTCGCTCGGCTTCGAGCGCGTGTCGACGCTGATCGCGCAGGCGCGCGCGCAGTATCCGAACTCGCTGCTGCTCGACAACGGCGACACGATCCAGGGCACCGCGCTGGCCGACTACCAGGCGCTCGTGAAGCCGCTCGGCTGCGACCAGACGCTCGCGATCTACAAGGTGATGAACGCCGCCAGATTCGACGGCGGCGGGATCGGCAACCATGAATTCAACTACGGGCTGCCGTACCTGTCGCAGGTCACCGGCAACACGTTCGACGTCGACGGGCTGCCGGCCCCCGCGCAGCAGAAGAAGTGCGCGGGGCCGAACTTCCCGCAGGTGCTCGCCAACGTGATCAGCGCGAAGACCAACGCGCCGCTGTTCACGCCGTACACGATCCTCACGCGCACGGTCACGGCCGTCACGCCCGACGGCAAGACGGTCAGCGCGCCGGTGAAGGTCGGCATCATCGGCTTCACGCCGCCCGCGATCATGAGCTGGGACAAACGCTGGCTCGACGGCAAGGTCTATACGACCGGCCTGAAGGAAGCGGCGGAGAAGTACATCCCCGAGATGCGCGCGAAGGGCGCCGATCTGGTCGTGGCGATCTCGCACGGCGGGCTCGACAACACGGCGTATTCGCCGACGATGGAAAACGGCAGCTGGTGGCTGTCGACCGTGCCGGGCATCGACGCGATGCTGATCGGCCATTCGCACCAGGTGTTCCCCGACGCGAACAGCACGGTCGCGCAGTTCAACCTGCCGGGCGTCGACAAGGTGAAGGGCACCGTCAACGGCGTGCCGACCGTGATGGCGAACTACTGGGGCAAGCATCTGGGCGTGATCAAGCTCGGGCTGAAGTTCGACGGCAAGACCTGGAGCGTCGACAAGTCGCAGACCACCGTCGAGGCGCGGCCGATCCAGAACGCCGACAAGAGCTACGTCGCGGCCGATCCGTCGGTGTCCGCGGCGATCGCGGCCGAGCACCAGGCGACCATCGACTACGTGAAGACGCCGATCGGCTCGACCGACTACCGGATGAACTCGTACTTCGCGGACGTCGGCGATCCGGGCGCGATCCAGATCGTCAACGAGGCGCAGGCCGACTACGTGAAGACCTACGTGCAGGCGAACCTGCCGCAGTACGCGTCGCTGCCGGTGCTGTCGGTGAGCGCGCCGTTCAAGAGCGGCTTCGGCGGCGGCAGCGACTACACCGACGTCGCGCCGGGCGCGCTGGCGATCAACAACGCGGCCGACCTGTACCTGTATCCGAACACCGTGTATGCGGTGAAGGTGAGCGGCGCCGACGTGAAGAACTGGCTCGAGACGGCCGCCAAGCGCTTCAACACGATCGACCCGACCAAGGCGACCGTGCAGCCGCTCGTCAGCAGCTTCCCCGGCTACAACTTCGACATGTTCACGTCGGCCGACCTCGCCTACGAGATCGACGTCACGCAGCCGGTCGGCAGCCGCATTCGAAACCTGACGTACAAGGGCGCGCCGCTCGACCCGAACGCGCAGTTCATCGTCGCGACCAACAACTACCGCGCGAGCGGCGGCGGCAACTTCCCGGGCCTCGACGGCAGCAAGACGATCTTCGCGTCGCCCGACGCGAACCGCGACGTGCTGATCGCGTTCATCAAGAAGCGCGGCACGATCACGCGCGCGGCGGACGGCGCGCAGCGCAGCTGGCGCTTCACGAAGCTCGCCAGCTCGCTCGCGCACGTGCGGTTCACGTCGGCGCCGAACCGGCTCGCCGACGCGACGGCCGCCGGCCTGACCGGCCTCACGCAGGTCACCGCCGACGACGGCTCGGGCAAGAACCTCGCCATCTACGAGATCGACCTCACGCAATGACGACGCGAGCCACGATGCAACCGATCCGCACCATGCGACCGGCCGAGGCCGGTTTCCCCGCCGCCGTGCGGCGTCTCGTGCGCGCGAAGCTGCCGCCGGCCGCGTTGCTGGCGGCGGCGGCCGTGACCGTCGCGGCGGTGGTCGCGGCGACCGGCTGGCGCGCGGCCGGCCCGGCGCCGAGCGCCGCGCAGATCGACGAGTGGCAGGCGATGGTCGCGCAGGCCGTCGAACCGCACGCGCTCGCGCAATTGCGCACGCTCGCGCGCCGCGGCTCGGCCGACGCGCAGGCTGCGCTCGGCATCGCGCTAGTCGACGCGCGCGAGGCGGGGCTGCGCGACGAGGGGCGCAACTGGCTCGAAACCGCGGCACGGGCCGACGGGCAAGCCGACGCACCGGCCGCACGACGGGCGCAGCTCGCGCTCGGCAAGGCACTGCTGCTCGGCAGCGGCGACCTGCCGAAGGACTACGCGCGCGCACGCGCGCTGCTCGGCGAAGCGGCCGGCCACGGCGAAGCGGCGGCCGCGTACTACCTCGGGCTGATCTACCGCAGCGGCTACGGCACCGCGGCCGATCCCGCGCGGGCCGCGCAGTGGTTCGAGCGCGCCGCGCGCGCCGACATCCCGGCCGCGGACTTCATGCTCGCGAACGCGTACCGCGACGGCAGCGGCGTGCCGCGCGACGAAGCGCGCGCGCTCGCGCTGTATCGCCGCGCGGCGGAGCATGAGCTGCCGGAAGCCGTGCAGACGCTCGCGATGGCGTATCGCAACGGCGAGCTGGGGCTGCGGCCCGACGCGACCGAGTTCCACGCGCAGTGGATCGAAACAGCGCATGCATTGAAACATCCGGTGATCGCGCCGTGATGGCGGGGCGGGTGCGTGCAACCGCCAATCGCAGGCACCCGCCCGACGCGCCGCCCGGCACGCGCGGCCGCGCCCTGTCGCTACAATAGGCGCCATGAACGCCCCGACCTCCTCCGACAAGCCCGAAGCCGGCGACGCGCACATCGCGCGCAACCGGCTCGACGCCCATCTGGACGCCGCGCCGCGCGCGTGGCCGCTCGACATCGTCGCCGCCACCGGCTCGACCAACGCCGACCTGGCAAACCGCCTGAAGGCGCTGCCGCGCACCGCGAACGCGCTGCCCGCGCCGCTCGTGCGCGTCGCGTTCGAGCAGACGGCCGGCCGCGGCCGGCAAGGCCGTCCGTGGTTCGCGCAGCCCGGCAACGCGCTGCTGTGCTCGGTCGGCTGCATCGTGCCGCGCCCCGTCGACGCGCTCAGCGGCCTGAGCATCGCGATCGGCGTCGCGCTCGCGGAAGGGCTCGCGACGCTGCCGCTCGACGGCGGCACGCGCGTCGCGCTCAAATGGCCGAACGACCTGCTGCTGACCAGCACCGAAGGCGACACCACGCGCATCGCCGGCAAGCTCGCCGGCATCCTGATCGAGACGGTGTGGAACACCGACGACGCCACCGCGGTCGTGATCGGCTTCGGCATCAACGTGCGCGGCGCGCAAGCGGTCGCCGCGCAGGTCGATGCGCTGCGCGCGCGCGACGCGGCGCTCGCGAGCGGGTTGCCGCCGGCCGCGCTGTCCGCGGCTTGCGCATCGGCGAATCTCACCGACACGCTCGCTGCGGCGCTGAACGCGCTCACGCCGGCGCTCGCCCAGTTCGCGAGCGACGGGCTGGCGCCATTCGTGCCGCGCTGGCACGCGCTGCACGCCTATGCGGGACGCGAGGTCGTGCTGCTCGAACAGGGCGTCGAGCGCGCGCGCGGCATCGCGACGGGCATCGACGCGACCGGCCGCCTGCTGCTCGACACGCCGGACGGCGTGCAGGCGATCGCCGCCGGCGACGTGTCGCTGCGCGAAGCGCAATGAGCGCACCGCATCTGCTGATCGACGCCGGCAACAGCCGGATCAAATGGGCGCTCGCCGACGCGCAGCGCGCGCTCGTCGCGAGCGGCGCGTTCGGCCATACGCGCGACGGCGGCGCCGATCCCGACTGGTCGGCGCTGCCGCATCCGCAAGGCGCGTGGATCTCGAACGTCGCGGGCGCCGACGTGGCCGCCCGCCTCGACGCGTTGCTCGACGCGCAGTGGCCGGCGCTGCCGCGCACGACGATCCGCGCGCGCGCCGCGCAGTGCGGCGTGACGAACGGCTATACGTCGCCCGAGCAGCTCGGCAGCGATCGCTGGGCCGGCCTGATCGGCGCCCATGCGGCGTTCCCGGACGAGCACCTGCTGATCGCGACGTTCGGCACCGCGACGACGCTCGAAGCGTTGCGCGCGGACGGCCGCTTCACCGGCGGGCTGATCGCGCCCGGTTGGGCGCTGATGATGCGTGCGCTCGGCACGCACACCGCACAGTTGCCGACGCTGAGCACCGACATCGCGAGCGGACTGCTCGCCGACGCGCGCGCCGAACCGTTTCAGATCGACACGCCGCGCTCGCTGTCGGCCGGCTGCCTGTACGCGCAGGCGGGTTTGATCGAACGCGCGTGCCGCGATCTCGCCGCCGCGTGGCAGGCGCCGGTGCGGCTCGTGCTGGCGGGCGGCGCGGCGGACGACGTCGCGCGCGCGCTGACGCTGCCGCATACGCGGCACGACGGGCTGATTCTGTCCGGGCTCGCGCTGATTGCCGCGGAGGGCGCGGCGCGGGACTGACGCACCCCGGACGGCATTGCGCCGGACGGCGGAACGACTGAACCATGAAGAGGAGTGTCGACGATGCTGCGCTGGCTGATCGCTGTTCTCTTTCTCGCCAACATGCTCGCGTTCGTCGCGGTGCGCGGCGTGTTCGGGCCGCTGCCGGCGGCCGGCCCGCGCGAACCGGGCGTGCTGGAGCGGCAGGTGCATCCGGAGGTGTTGCGGGCAACGCCGCTCGCGCAGGCGACCGATCAGCCGGTGATCGGCGCGCCGATCGCCGCGCCGGCCGTCACTGCGGAGCCGTTGCCGGCCTCGGCGCCGTGACGGTGCGGTGCGCGGCGGCTCAAGGCTGCTGCGCGCGCACCTTCTTCAGCAACGCCGTGGTCGACCGATCGTGCTCGAACGGAATCGCGAGCGCGCGCCCGCCCCAACCGCGCACGAGCGCCGACTCCGGCAGCGCATCCATGTCGTAGTCGCCGCCCTTCACGAGGATGTCCGGACGGACGGCCTCGATCAGCGACACCGGCGTCTTCTCCTCGAACTTCACGACCCAGTCGACGCTCTCCAGCGCCGCGAGCAGCGCCATCCGGTCGTCGTCGCGATTGATCGGGCGATCGTCGCCCTTGCCGAGCATGCGCACCGACGCATCGCTGTTCACGCCGACGATCAGGCAGGCGCCGAGCGCCTTCGCATCGGCGAGATACGTGACGTGGCCGCGATGCAGGATGTCGAACACACCGTTGGTGAAGACGACGGGCGAAGGCAGCGAGGCGCGCAGGGCGACCAGCGCGTCGCGGGTGATCAGCTTGCGTTCGAAAGTAGCGGGCATGATGAAGGTCGGATGGCGTGGGCGGCACACGCTGCGCGTCGCGACGCAACGCGGCGGCGCCAGATAAAAAGCCCGCCGGACCACCGGGCGGGCTTCATGCGTCGAACGACGGCGAACGCGGCCGGCGCAGCATCACGCCGGCTGCGACGCCGCGCGGCCTCAGGCCGGCTGCGCGGCCGACGACGGGCCGCTTTCGGCTTGCAGGCGGTTCGTGACTTCCTTGCGATAGCGGTTCAGCTCCTGCGCGGTCGCGAAGGTGCGCTCGAACAGGATCGACAGGTTGTGCAGGATGCGGTCGACGACCTTCTTTTCCCACTCGCCGTCGAAGCGGATCTGCTCGTCGAGCCAGCGCTCGAGCCATTCCGGATCGGGCAGGCGCGACTGCACGGTGTCGCGCGGGAACAGCGCCTGGTTCACGTGCAGGTTGGTCGGGTGCAGCGGCTTCTCGGTGCGGCGCGCCGACGCCATCAGCACGCCGATCTTCGCGAACGCCGCGCGCGCGACGTCGCCGCAGTTGTTCAGCGCCTTCTTCATGTAGCGCAGATACGCGCCGCCGTGGCGCGCTTCATCGCGCGAGATCGTTTCGTAGATGTGCTTGATCACCGGCTCGGTGTGCCAGTCGGCCGCGCAGCGATACCAGTGATTCAGGCGGATCTCGCCGCAGAAGTGCAGCATCAATGTTTCGAGCGGCGGCGCCGGATCGAACTCGAAGCGCACCGCGTGCAGTTCCTCTTCGGTCGGCACCATTTCCGGCCGGAAGCGGCGCAGGTATTCCATCAGCACCAGCGAATGCTTCTGCTCTTCGAAGAACCACACGCTCATGAATGCGGAAAAATCGCTGTCGTGCTGGTTGTCGCGCAGGAACATTTCGGTCGCGGGCAGCGCCGACCATTCGGTGATCGCGTTCATCTTGATCGTCTTCGCCTGCTCGTCGGTGAGCAGCGATGCGTCGAACTTGTCCCACGGAATGTCCTTCTCCATGTCCCAACGGACTGCCTCGAGCGACCTGTAAAGTTCCGGATAAAGCATGGTGTTCATGATGGTCCCACCCCTGTTCTGCGCAATGCGACTTCTCTAAACGTGACTGTTGCCGCAGCGGCGCGCGAACGCGCTTTTTGCAGCCAAGACTCTAATTTTACGCGGGAAACCGGCCCCCGGACGCAGATTCCACGTCCGGCAGCCGGGCGGCCGCGCTGCCGCCCTGAAGCACGCCGCGGCCCCGCTCCGTTCGAACGGAACCGGCTGCGCGTGCCCGATGTGGTGGCCGGCGCAAGCCGGCCCGTTGGCGAACCTGCCCGGCGCGACGCGGCTCCAGGCGGAATCGCGCACAGCGGCCGGCAAGCAGACTGCTCGATATGGTGTATACGGCGGCGGCCATGATAGCACGCGGGCATGACGGTTCCGAGACGCCCGTCCGGTCGCGCGCCGCCAATGGCGGTGCGACGAACGGTCGCGGGGCGCGCGTCGCGAAACACAACCAGCGCCTGCGCCGGCGCACTGCTCGCGGTCGCCGCGCAGCTGGAAAACGGTGGGGCGACTGTGCTCGACGTCACCGGCCTCGCACGGTCGCGCCGCGTCGAGCCGCGCGACATCGCATCAGACCCGCATTTCACCAGCCGGCCGACCGTCTTCGGACCGGGCGCCGGGCACCGCCGCGCTGCCGCCGTCGGCGCCCGCGATCCATGCGGCCAGCGTGTCGCGCTGCGCGCGGCCGTCGCGGTAGCCGAGTTCGATCAGTTCGCGCGTGAACGCCTCCTCGAACAGCAGATAGCTCGCGAACGACGCGCCGGCCGGCTGGCTGCCGCCGACCGCGCCGAGCAGCCCGCGCATCGTCACCGGCATCTGCTTCAGGTGCTTCGCGGCGATCAGCTCGATGCGCTCGGACGGCGCGATCGCGAGCACGTCGACGTGCCGCCAGCCGCTGTCCAGCTCGACCTGGTGCGGCAGGTGTTCGATCATCCGGTTGATGTGCTCGATGCGTTCGATGTCCGAGCCGATCGAGTCGAGAAACACGCTGGCGAGCACCTGCTGGCCGATCTGCGCGAGCGTCGGATAGCCGCGCACCAGCCCCGAGCCGTTCGGCGCCGGGATTTCCGGCCGCGGATCGGCCGCGCCGATCACGACGATCCGGTCCGCGCCGAAGTGGATCGCCGGCGACAGCGGCGCGACCTGCCGGATCGAACCGTCGCCGAAGTATTCGATCTGGCCGTCGAGCACGAGCGGCACCGCGGGGAACACGAACGGAATCGCCGACGACGCGAGCAGGTGCGACGCCGACAGATCGACGAGTCGCGCGGTGCGCTGCGCGCGCCGCCATGCCTGGATCGGCTCGGCGGCCTGGTAGAAGGTCAGATGGCGGCCGCTCGAGTAGCTCAGCGCGGTGATCGACAGCGCATGCAGCAGCCGGCTCTCGAGCATCTGCTCGATCCGGTGGAAGCTCAGCTCGCGCTGCAGCAGGTGCGCGAGCGGCGCGTTGTCGAGCAGCCCGCGCGGCGAGCGGCGCGCCGCCCAGCCGAACGTCATCGTCGCGAGCCAGCGCGCACCCGCCGCCGCGATGCCGAGCCAGTCGGTGCGATACACGTAGTCGGCGCGCAGCGGCTCCCAGAATTCGAGCAGGCGCCGCACGCCGTGCGAGAAATCGTCGGCGTGGCTCGCGATCGACGTCGCATTGATCGCGCCGGCCGACGACCCGCAGACCACCGCGAACGGCGTCGTATGGCGGAGCGGATCGGCCTCGCGCGCGATCTCGGCCAGCGCCTTGAGCACGCCGACCTGATACGCGGCGCGTGCGCCGCCGCCCATCAGCACGAGCGCGAGTCGCATGGTCGGCCTGCAGGCTAGGTGCGAAGCGTCACGTCGAGCGCTTCGGCGGACGCGTTTCCGGCGACGACGCCGCGGCCGCGCGCGCGGCCGCCGAGCCGGCCGGCTTCGCCCGCTTCGCGGCCGGCTTGCGTGGCGCGGCTGCGCCCGCGCCCGGCCGGCTCGGGCGCCGCGTCGGCCGGCGCCCCGGGCTGCGCGCCCGGCTGCGCCATCGCGAGACTCGCGAGCTGGTTGAACTGCGTCTGCAGCAGGTTCCACCAGCCGGCCGGATCGAACGGCTGCTGCGCGGCGTCGCCGGCCGCGGGCGCGTCGGCGTCCGGCGCCGGCTGGCTCGCCTCGGCGCGCGGCGCGGACGCGGCCTGCGCCGCCGCGACCGCGGCTTCCTCGGCGGCCGACATCGAGCTTTGCGCGAACGCGCCGAACGCGCGCAGCGTCGCGAGCGTCGCGCGTTGCACCTCGAGCGCCTGGATCGCCGATTGCAGCATGCCGAGATTGAGCTTGAGCCACTGCTCGACCGCGCGCAGATCGGTGATCCGCTTGTCGAGCTCCTCGACGCTCGTGAGCGGCGTCATCATGTCGGACATGCTCGACAGCGACGGCGGCAGCCCCGACGCGGCGCCGGGAAACGACGCCATCCCGCCGAACGGCGACATCCGCATCATGTCCCACATCCGGTCGAGCATGTCGGCGGGCTTGAAGCCGGCGAAGCCGGCGAAAGGATTGGAGCCGGGGGCATCGGTCGTCATACGGGCATCCTGGTTGACTGGGTGAGCGAAGCGGCCGGCACGGGCCGCGCCGCGTGTGATTCGATCATAGCGCGCGTCAGAACGGCGCGTCCGGGGAGAAATCGGGTGCGCGCCGCTCGCGCAGCGAACGGATGCCTTCCCGCACGTCCGGCCCGGAAAAACCCATGAATTCGAGCGCGAGCGACGAATCGAAGGTCGGCCCGGCGCTGCGCAGCCAGTTGTTCAGCGCGTACTTGGTCCAGCGGATCGCCGACTGCGAGCCGTGCGCGAGCCGCTCGGCCACTTCGTACGCCTTCGGCAGCAGCGCGTCCGGCTCGACTGCGAGCGACACGAGGCCGATGCGCTCGGCCTCGGCGCCGCTCACCGGCTCGCACAGCAGCAGGTAGTACTTCGCCTTCGCCATCCCGCACAGCAGCGGCCAGACGATCGCCGCATGATCGCCGGCCGCGACGCCGAGCCGCGTATGGCCGTCGATGATGCGCGCGTCGTTCGCGGCGATCGAGATGTCGGCGAGCAGGCCCGCGACGAGCCCCGCGCCCACCGCCGGTCCGTGCATCGCCGACACGATCGGCTTGCTGCAGTTGATCACGTTGTAGACGAGGTCGCGCGCCTCGCGCCACACGCGCGCACGCACGTCGAAGTCGTCGGCCATCGCCTCGACGAGCGCGAGATCGCCGCCCGCCGAAAAGCCCTTGCCCTCGCCGCGGATCACCGCGACCCGCGTGTCGGGATCGCGGTCGACGTCGCGCCAGATGTCGGCCAGCTCGCGATGCATCCGCGCGTTCGCTGTGGCGAGGCCGCTGCGGTTCGCGCCCTCGCCGCTCATCACGATGTCGAGCACGCCATGCGCGCGACGCGTCACCTTCAATGCTTCGTAACCGCCATAGGCGGCAAGATCGGCCATGCCCAGCTCCCGGGTTCGTGGGTCGGTTGAAACGCCTGAATCGAGTGTAGCCAAGCCCGCGCGGGCAAACATCGGGCGAAACCCGGCGCGCGGGCCGGCCGCGGCGCGCGCGTCAGACCGCGCGTCAGCGCCGTACGTCAGGCCGCGCCGTCGGGCGGCGCGACGGCCTGCTCGATCGCGCCGAAAATCGACTTGCCGGCCGCATCGAACATCTCGATGCGCACGGTGTCGCCGTAGCGCATGAAGTCGGTCTGCGGCGCGCCGTGCTCGATCGTCTCGAGGCAGCGCTTCTCGGCGATGCAGCAGTAGCCGCGCTTCGCGTCCTTGTTCGACACGGTGCCCGAGCCGACGATCGAGCCGGCGCGCAGGTTGCGCGTCTTCGCCGCGTGCGCGATCAGTTGGCCGAAATGGAACACCATGTCGGCGCCCGCGTCCGGCTGGCCGACCTTGCGGTTGTTCCAGTGGACGATCATCGGCCGGTGCACGCGGCCGTCGCGCCATTCGTCGCCGAGCTCGTCGAGCGTCACCGCGACCGGCGCGAACGCGGTGGCCGGCTTGCTCTGGAAGAAGCCGAAGCCCTTCGCGAGCTCGGCCGGAATCAGGTTGCGCAGCGACACGTCGTTCACCAGCGTGACGAGCCGCACGCCCTTCAGCGCGTCGTCCGGCGATACGCCCATCGGCACGTCGCCGGTGATCACCGCGACCTCGGCCTCGAAGTCGATGCCCCATTCCTCGGACGCGCACACGATGTCGTCGCGCGCGCCGAGGAAGTCGTCGCTGCCGCCCTGGTACATCAGCGGATCGGTCCAGAACTCCGGCGGCATCTCGGCGCCGCGCGCGCGCCGCACCAGCTCGACGTGGTTCACGTAGGCGGAGCCGTCGGCCCACTGGAAGGCGCGCGGCAGCGGCGCCATGCAGTTCGCCGCGTCGAACGCGAACGTGTGACGCGCGCGGCCGTGGTTCAGCGCGTCGTACAGCTCGCGCAGTTGCGGCGCGTAGAACGCCCAGTCGTCGAGGACGCGCTGCAGCGTCGGGGCGATCGCGTCGGCGATCGCCGCGGTGTGCAGGTCGCGCGACACGACGATCAGCTGGCCATCGCGCGTGCCGTCCTTCAGCGATGCAAGTTTCATGGGGGTCTGCCGTTGTAGTGACGATGGAGGGAATCTATTTTACGATGGTGAATCCGTGCGGCGCGCACGCTCGCATGCGCGCCGTTTTCGCTCCATCCTTGCCGCCTTGCCGCGCGCCGTTGCCCATGCCCGCCAGCCCGCTTCCCGACGACGATCTCGCCGATTCCGATTCCGACGACGCCGGCTCCGGCGAGCACGGCGAAGGCGGCGAGAAGCTGCGCTCCGGCATCCAGTCGATCGAGGTCGGCTTCCGCCTGCTCGACGTGCTGACGCGCGAGCCGCGCGCGATGATGCTGCGCGACCTCGCGCAGCGCGCGGGCATGAGCCCCGCGAAGGCGCACCGCTATCTGGTCAGCTTCTCGCGGCTCGGCGTCGTGTCGCAGGATCCGGTGTCGGGCCGCTACGAACTCGGCGGCTTCGCGCTGCAGATGGGGCTCGCGCGGCTCGCGCGCGTCGACGGCGTGAAGCTCGCGCGCATTGCGCTCACCGAGCTGCGCGACCGCGTCGACCAGACGGTCGGCATCGCAGTATGGGGCAACCAGGGCCCGACCATCGTGCACTGGATGGAATCGAGCCATCCGGCGAAGGCGTCGCTGAAGCTCGGCGACGTGATGCCGCTGCTCGGTTCCGCGACGGGCCTGCTGTTCGCCGCGTACCTGCCGCGCAGCAAGACGGCCGCGATGATCGAACGCGAGCTCGCCGATACGCGGCGCTCGCCGCATCACGGCGGCCCGCGCACGCTCGCCGAAGTCGACGCCGTGCTCGCCGACGTGCGCGCGCATCGGGCCGCGCGCGTCGAAGGCATGCTGCTGCCGACGATCCACGCGTTCTGCATGCCGGTGTTCGATGCGGTCGGCGAACTCGCGCTCGCGGTCGTCGCGCTCGGCCAGGAAGGCAGCTTCGACATCGCCTGGGGCGGCGAGATCGACACCGCGCTGCGCGCTTGCGCGCAAAAACTGTCGTACGAACTCGGCTATAGTCCGGACGCGCGCGACGCCTGACGGGCGGCGCGCGCCCCTGCCCGCGATGCACGCGAACGCGCGGCGCGCGCGGCGGTCCGAGCTGTGACGCGCGGCACGTCCGCTGCGCCATGGCCTTCCTTCCGCTCCATTTCGTCGATGCCGCCTGCCGCCACCCGTCCTCGTCACGTCCTGCCCCGCCGCTGGCTGCGCGTGGGCGTCGCGCTCGTCGTCGTGCTGGTGCTGCATGCGCTCGCCGCGTGGTGGCTCGCGCGCAATCGCGACGCGTTCACGCCGCCCGCGCCCGCCGAGATTCCGGTGCAGATCGAACTGTTGAAGCCGCAACCGATCGAGCGGCGGCCCGCGTCGAAACCGGTCGACGCTCCGGCCGCGGCCGCCGCCGCACCCGCGAAGCCGGCCCGCGCGGCGCGCAAGCCGGCGCCGGCGCAGCCGCGCGTGCTCACGTCGACGCAGACCGCCGAGCACGGCGAGCCGCCGCCTGCTGCGGCATCGGGAGCATCGGCCGCATCGGCAGCGAGCGGCACGGCGGGCGCGTCCGGCGCGCAAGCAGCATCGGCCGCGAGCGCCGCGACGCCAGGCCCCGCGACGAGCGGCGTGAAATTCGACGCGCCGCCGTCCGGCGACCTGCAATACGACACGTTCTACAACGGAATGCAGAACATGATCGGCACGATCCACTGGCGCAACGACGGACGCACGTACGATCTGTCGGTGTCGATGCCGGTGCCGTTCATCGGCCCGTTCACGTACCGCAGCGAAGGCCGCATCGACGCCTTCGGCGTCGCGCCCGACCGATATGTGGAACAGCGCGGCAAGCGCCCCGAGGACATTGCGATCTTCAACCGCGAGATTCACCAGGTCGTGTTCACGCGCACGCCGAACAACGCGCCGCTGCCCGACGGCGTGCAGGATCGCTTCAGCATGCTGATGCAACTGTCGGGCCTCGTGCGCGGCAATCCGTCGGCGTACCGGCCGGGCGTCACGCAGCAGTTCTTCGTGATCGACAACAACAACGGCGAGACCTGGCCGATCATGGTGATCGGCGACGAGGACGTGCACACGCAGGCCGGCATCGTGCGCGCCCGCCACTTCATGCGGCTGCCGCGCCGCGCGGGCGACACGCGCCGCATCGACATGTGGCTCGCGCCGTCGCTCGGCTGGCTGCCCGCGCGGCTGATGCAGACCGAACCGAACGGCGCGCAGATCGAGCTCGTGTGGCACGGCCCGCTCGCGCCGCCGGCTGCACCGGCTGCGTCGACCGTCCCGGCTGCACCGGCTGACCGCTCGGCGCCGGACGCAACGAACGCGCCTGCCCCGGCATCGGCATCTGCCGCGCCGGCGAGCGAGCCGGCTGGCCCTACGCAACAGCCGTCCGAGCAGCCGTCGGCGCAGCCGCCGATGCCCGCGCCGACGGACGCGACGCCTGCCTCCGCGCCGCCCGCACAATGAGGCGGCATCGATCGGCAATTTCGACCGATTAAAGGTATTGAAAAAATGGCCGATGACACTCTTTAACAACTATTTCAGTGCACCGGATCACAATAGGAAACGTTTTAGAGACATCGGCTTCTAACCCGATACACCCCACGCGAACGGGAGAACGGGGTGTGCAGCGCAAGCCCCTTGAAACCGGCAAAGGCTACCCCACCTACGGGACAACAAGGCCAGATGCCACTGCGAAGAGGAGTGCCGCCATGCAAATGATCTACAACAGCCCCAATTACTGCGTCGTCGAATTTGCGCCGCAGGCCGGCCACCATCTGATGAATGCCGGCGGATACGAAATCGTCGACAAGAACGCGCAGCGCGAGATCTTCATCGACGGCGAACTCGCGGAGCGATTCCGCGCCCACGTGAAGCAGCTGATCGAGGATGAGCCGTCGCTCGACGAAGTCGACGAGTTCCTCGGCCAGTTCGACAGCCTGATGATGATGCCCGTCGTCCTGCATTGACGACGCGCGGCCCGGCGCCACGCCGGGCCGTTTGCCGCGCTTGCGCGGCCCCGCGAGCACTCCGATCCAAGCCCCCGTCCGGTTCGCCGGGCGGGGGTTTTCGTTTGAGGCGGCCGCCGGCCCAGTCGGTGGCGCGCATCGCCGCCGCCGCCCGGCGCGAGCGCGGGCGACGCGCCGGCGCAGCGGCTACAATGGCGGTTTTCCCGTCTTCGCCGCTCTGCCGCCATGTCTGCGTCCCCTCTCGCCGCTTCCGCCCCGCCCGACGCGCGCTACACGCGCGGCGCCGAACTGCCCGCGCTGCTGAAATCGCGCATCCTGATCCTCGACGGCGCGATGGGCACGATGATCCAGCGCTACAAGCTCGACGAGGCCGCGTATCGCGGCGAGCGCTTCAAGGATTTCCCGCGCGACGTGAAGGGCAACAACGAGCTGCTGTCGCTCACGCAGCCGCAGATCATCAGCGAGATCCACGACCAGTACTTCGCGGCCGGCGCCGACATCGTCGAGACCAACACGTTCGGCGCGACGACCGTCGCTCAGGCCGACTACGGGATGGAAGACCTCGTCGTCGAGATGAACGTCGAATCGGCGCGCCTCGCGCGCGAATCGGCCGCCCGCCATGCGACGCCCGGCAAGCCGCGCTTCGTCGCGGGCGCGATCGGGCCGACGCCGAAGACGGCCAGCATCTCGCCCGACGTCAACGATCCGGGCGCGCGCAACATCACGTTCGACGAGCTGCACGCCGCGTACTACCAGCAGGCGAAGGCGCTGCTCGACGGCGGCGTCGACCTGTTCCTCGTCGAGACGATCTTCGACACGCTGAACGCGAAGGCCGCGCTGTTCGCGCTCGACGAACTGTTCGAGGACACCGGCGAGCGCCTGCCGATCATGGTCTCGGGCACCGTCACCGACGCGTCGGGCCGCATCCTGTCGGGCCAGACGGTCGAGGCGTTCTGGAATTCGCTGCGCCACGCGAAGCCGCTCACGTTCGGCCTGAACTGCGCGCTGGGCGCGGCGCTGATGCGCCCGTACATCGCCGAGCTCGCGAAGCTGTGCGACACCTACGTGTCCTGCTACCCGAACGCGGGCCTGCCGAACCCGATGAGCGACACCGGCTTCGACGAGACACCGGACGTCACGTCGGGCCTGCTGAAGGAGTTCGCGCAGGCCGGGCTCGTGAACCTCGCGGGCGGCTGCTGCGGCACCACGCCCGAGCACATCGCCGAGATCGCCAAGGCGCTCGCCGACGTGAAGCCGCGCCGCTGGCCGAGCCAGTACAGCGAAGCCGCCTGACCACCCGCATCAACGCCCGCCCTACCTCACCAGAATTCGCACCGCCATGACCGATCACATGATGCGCCTTGCCGGCCTCGAGCCGTTCAACGTCACGTCCGGGACGCTCTTCATCAACGTCGGCGAACGCACCAACGTCACCGGCTCGAAGGCGTTCGCGCGGATGATCCTCAACGGCCAGTTCGACGAGGCGCTCGCGGTCGCGCGCCAGCAGGTCGAGAACGGCGCGCAGGTGATCGACGTCAACATGGACGAGGCGATGCTCGATTCGAAGGCGGCGATGGTGCGCTTCCTGAACCTGATCGCGTCCGAGCCGGACATCGCGCGCGTGCCGATCATGATCGACTCGTCGAAGTGGGACGTGATCGAGGCCGGCCTCAAATGCGTGCAGGGCAAGGCGATCGTGAACTCGATCTCGCTGAAGGAAGGCGAGGACGCGTTCCGCCACCACGCGAAGCTGATCCGCCGCTACGGCGCGGCCGCGGTCGTGATGGCGTTCGACGAAACCGGCCAGGCCGACACCTACCAGCGCAAGACCGAGATCTGCAAGCGCTCGTACGACTTCCTCGTGAACGAAGTCGGCTTCCCGCCGGAAGACATCATCTTCGACCCGAACATCTTCGCGGTCGCGACCGGCATCGAGGAGCACAACAACTACGCGGTCGACTTCATCGAAGCGACGCGCTGGATCAAGCAGAACCTGCCGTATGCGAAGGTGAGCGGCGGCGTGTCGAACGTGTCGTTCTCGTTCCGCGGCAACGACCCGGTGCGCGAGGCGATCCACACCGTGTTCCTGTACCACGCGATCCAGGCCGGGATGGACATGGGCATCGTGAACGCCGGCCAGCTCGGCGTGTACGCCGACCTCGACCCGGAGCTGCGCGAGCGCGTGGAGGACGTGATCCTGAACCGCCGCGCCGATTCCACCGACCGGCTGCTCGAGATCGCCGACAAGTTCAAGACCGGCGCGGCCAAGAAGGAAGAGAACCTCGAGTGGCGCAACCAGCCGGTCGAGAAGCGTCTCGCGCATGCGCTCGTGCACGGCATCACGAACTTCATCGTCGAAGACACCGAGGAAGCGCGCGCGGCGATCGCCGCGGCGGGCGGGCGCCCGATCAACGTGATCGAAGGCCCGCTGATGGACGGGATGAACATCGTCGGCGACCTGTTCGGCCAGGGCAAGATGTTCCTGCCGCAGGTCGTGAAGTCGGCGCGCGTGATGAAGCAGGCCGTCGCGCACCTGATCCCGTTCATCGAGGAAGAGAAGCGCCTGCTCGCGGAAGCGGGCGGCGACGTGCGCGCGAAGGGCAAGATCGTCATCGCGACCGTGAAGGGCGACGTGCACGACATCGGCAAGAACATCGTGTCGGTCGTGCTCCAGTGCAACAACTTCGAAGTGGTCAACATGGGCGTGATGGTCCCGTGCAACGAGATCCTCGCGAAGGCGAAGGTCGAGGGCGCGGACATCATCGGGCTGTCGGGGCTCATCACGCCGAGCCTCGAGGAAATGGCCTACGTCGCGTCGGAAATGCAGCGCGACGACTACTTCCGCGTGAAGAAGATCCCGCTGCTGATCGGCGGCGCGACGACGTCGCGCGTGCACACCGCCGTGAAGATCGCGCCGCATTACGAAGGGCCGGTGGTCTACGTGCCGGACGCGTCGCGCTCGGTGTCGGTCGCGTCGAACCTGCTGTCCGACGAAGGCGCGGCCAAGTACCTCGACGACCTGAAGGCCGACTACGAGCGCATCCGCGATCAGCACGCGAACCGCAAGGCGCAGCCGATGGTCACGCTCGCCGAAGCGCGCGCGAACAAGACGAAGATCGACTGGTCGAGCTACCGCCCGGTGAAGCCGAAGTTCATCGGCCGGCGCGTGTTCAAGAACTACGACCTGAACGAGCTCGCGAACTACATCGACTGGGGCCCGTTCTTCCAGACCTGGGACCTCGCGGGCCCGTACCCGGCGATCCTGAACGACGAGATCGTCGGCGAATCCGCGCGCCGCGTGTTCTCCGACGCGAAGTCGATGCTCGCGCGCCTGATCCAGGGCCGCTGGCTGACCGCGAACGGCGTGATCTCGCTGCTGCCGGCCAACACGGTGAACGACGACGACATCGAAATCTACACCGACGACACGCGCTCGGAAGTGCTGCTCACGTGGCGCAACCTGCGCCAGCAGAGCGTGCGGCCGGTGGTCGACGGCGTGATGCGCCCGAACCGCTCGCTCGCCGACTTCATCGCGCCGAAGGACTCGGGCGTCGCCGACTACATCGGAATGTTCGCGGTGACGGCCGGCCTCGGCGTCGACGTGAAGGAAAAGCAGTTCGAAGCCGACCACGACGACTACAGCGCGATCATGCTGAAGGCGCTCGCCGACCGCTTCGCGGAAGCGTTCGCCGAAGCGATGCACGCGCGCGTGCGCCGCGAGCTGTGGGGCTATGCGAGCGACGAGACGCTCGACAACGACGCGCTGATCGCCGAAAAGTACGCGGGCATCCGTCCGGCGCCCGGCTATCCGGCCTGCCCCGACCACCTCGTGAAGCGCGACATGTTCGCGGCGCTGCACGCGGACGAGATCGGGATGAGCGTCACCGATTCGCTCGCGATGCTCCCGGCGGCGAGCGTGTCGGGCTTCTACCTCGCGCATCCGGACAGCCGGTATTTCTCGGTGGGCAAAATCGGGCAGGATCAGCTCGACGATTATGCGCGGCGCATGTCGCTGTCGCTCGACGACGCGCGCCGCGCGCTCGCGCCGCAGCTGTGATCCGGGCGCGGCGCGCGCATCGGCGCGCCCCTTTGGTCATACGAAATGAAAAAGCCCGCGCGATGCGGGCTTTTTCATGGCATTTTGGCCTGCCGGGCTGCGTCGGCCGGCCGGCGCGTGGCCACCGGCGACGGGCGACGGGCGTTCAGAAGCCCCAGTGCACGTCGGCCTGCGCGGCCTTCGCTTCACGCAGCATCGCGAGGAACGGTGCGACGCGCTGCGCGAGGCTTGCCGGCACTTCGTGGTGCGCGTGATCGTCGTCGTCCTCGTGGAAATGGCCGGCGTGCTCAGCGCGTTCCTGCTTCGCCTGCGCGACCGCGCCTTCCAGCTTCGCGATCGCGTGGTCCAATTCGTCGTGCGTAATGACGCCGCGTTCGCCCAGTTGCTTGCCGACGAGGCCCAGCACGTATACAGCGAAATCCTTCAGCACGTCTAGATCCTGTGCCGCCTTGCTCTTGAACGTAATCATGACAATTCCCTTTTCATCTTGTTGTGCCCGCGCGGCGCGGTGGGGAGGACGCCGGCAGGGCGGCGTCCGGCCTCGCGGACGCGGGGCGCCTGAGCGGCATATTAGCACCTGTTAAAATTCTGCGATCCCTGAAACGCGCGCTTAAAAAGCGCGCCGGCGGGCCGGCGCTTCCGGCCGCCACCAACGAAGCCTTCTACCAGCATGCTGCCAGCACACAAACAGACCCTCGAAGCCCTGCTCGCGGATAGCGTCGCGCAGGTCGCACACGCGCTCAAGGGCGCCGACGCCGAATTCGTCATCCCGGCCATCACGCTGGAGCGCCCGAAGGTCGCCGCCCACGGCGACGTCGCGTGCAACGTCGCGATGCAGCTCGCCAAGCCGCTCGGCACGAACCCGCGCCAGCTCGCCGAGCGGATCGTCGCGGCGCTGGTCGCGCAGCCGGCCGCGCAAGGGCTCGTCGACGCGGCGGAAATCGCCGGCCCGGGCTTCATCAACCTGCGCGTGAGCGCCGCCGCGAAGCAGGCCGTGATCGCCGCCGTGTTCGAGCAGGGCCGCGCGTTCGGCACGTCGGAGCGTGAAAAAGGCAAGCGGGTGCTGGTCGAATTCGTGTCGGCCAACCCGACCGGCCCGCTGCACGTCGGCCACGGCCGCCAGGCGGCGCTCGGCGACGTGCTCGCGAACGTGATCGCGAGCCAGGGCTACGCGGTGCACCGCGAGTTCTACTACAACGACGCGGGCGTGCAGATCGCCAACCTCGCGATCTCGACGCAGGCGCGCGCGCGCGGCCTGAAGCCGGGCGACGCCGGCTGGCCCGAAGCCGCGTACAACGGCGAATACATCGCCGACATCGCGCGCGACTACCTGAACGGCGCGACGGTCGCGGCGAAGGACGGCGAGCCGGTCACCGGCGCGCGCGACATCGAGAATCTCGACGCGATCCGCAAGTTCGCGGTCGCCTACCTGCGCCACGAACAGGACATGGACCTGCAGGCGTTCGGCGTGAAATTCGACCAGTACTACCTCGAATCATCGCTGTACAGCGAAGGCCGCGTCGAGAAGACGGTCGACGCGCTGGTCAAGGCCGGCATGACCTACGAGCAGGACGGCGCGCTGTGGCTGCGCACGACCGACGAAGGCGACGACAAGGACCGCGTGATGCGCAAGTCGGACGGCACGTACACGTACTTCGTGCCGGACGTCGCGTACCACGTGACGAAATGGGAGCGCGGCTTCACGAAGGTGATCAACATCCAGGGCTCTGACCACCACGGCACGATCGCGCGCGTGCGCGCCGGGCTCCAGGGGCTGCACATCGGCATCCCGAAGGGCTATCCCGACTACGTGCTGCACAAGATGGTCACCGTGATGCGCGACGGCCAGGAAGTGAAGCTGTCGAAGCGCGCGGGCAGCTACGTGACGGTGCGCGACCTGATCGAATGGTCGGGCGGCGCGGCGCCGGGCCAGGAGGCCGCGCCCGACATGATCGACGAAGCGACCATCACGCGCGGCCGCGACGCGGTCCGCTTCTTCCTGATCTCGCGCAAGGCCGACACCGAGTTCGTGTTCGACATCGACCTCGCGCTGAAACAGAACGACGAGAACCCCGTCTACTACGTCCAGTACGCGCACGCGCGGATCTGCTCGGTGCTCAACGAACTGAAGGCGCGCTACAACGTCGACGTCGCACAACTGCCGGGCGCCGACCTGTCGCAGCTCACGAGCCCGCAGGCCGTGTCGCTGATGCAGAAGCTCGCCGAGTATCCGGATCTCCTCACGCACGCCGCGAACGAGCTGGCGCCGCACGCGGTCGCGTTCTATCTGCGCGATCTCGCTGGTGAATTCCACTCGTTCTACAATGCGGAGCGCGTGCTGGTCGACGACGAAGCGCCGCGCAACGCACGCGCCGCGCTGCTCGCCGCGACCCGGCAGGTGCTGGAGAACGGCCTGGCGATGCTCGGGGTATCCGCGCCCGCCAAGATGTAAGCGGCCCGAACTGGGCAGCGAATGGCCGCGGCGGCGCCCGCCCGCAGGATCCCGCCTGCCGCAGCCTTTTCACGATTCTTTTTGCAGGTGACTCAAGCAATGGCACAACCACGCCGAACTTCGAAGCAATCGAAACAAGCCGGAGGAACATTTCTTGGAATCGTGCTGGGCCTGATCGTCGGCCTCGCGATTGCGGTGGTGGTGGCGCTCTACATCACGCGTTCGCCGTCGCCGTTCGTGTCGAAGGTGGCGCCGCCCGTCGACAACGGCGCGAGCCAGCCGCAGCAGTTCGATCCGAACCGCGCGCTGCAGGGCAAGACGCCCGGCCAGCCGGTGCCGCAGGCCGCGCAGTCCGCGCCGCCCAATACCGCGCCCGGCCAGGCCGCGAACCAGACCCAGGGCGGCCTGCTGCCCGAACCGCAGATCGTCGAGGTGCCGTCGTCGGGCAACGCGAACGGCGCGAACGGCTCCGGCAGCGCGAACAACGGCACCGCGTCGAACAACGCCTCGAACAACGCAGCGTCGGGCAACGGCGTCGCCGTCGCGCCGAAGCCGGCCGACAACCCGCCGCCGAAGAAGACGCAACAGGCGCAACAACAGCAGCAGTCCGGCGAGGACGACCTCGCGCGTTTCGCCGCGCAGAAGCAGGCGCAGCAGGCTGCCGCGCAAAAGCAGCAGCAACAGCAAGCCGCCGCGAACGCCGCGAAGCCGGCGCCGTCCGCGACGTCGTCCGCAGCGGCCAAAGCGCCGAGCGCCAGCGACGCGAACACCGGCTACTTCCTGCAGGTCGGCGCGTACAAGACGGAAAGCGACGCCGAGCAGCAGCGCGCACGGCTCGGCTTCCAGGGCTTCGAGTCGAAGGTGTCGAAGCGCGACGTCAGCGGCGTGACCTACTTCCGCGTGCGGGTCGGCCCGTTCTCGAAGTTCGAGGATATGAACTCGGCCCGTCAGCGCCTGTCCGATGCAGGTGTCGACACGGCGGTGATCCGCTTCACGAAGCAGTGAGCGCCGGCCGCGCCCACGCAGATTCCGTTACGTTCCGTAACCCGAGCAACTGACGACGTTCCCAACATGAAAAAACTGCTTAGCACGCTTCTCCTCTCCGTGGGCCTGGTCGCCGGCTTCGCGCACGCAACGCCCGCCGCACCGGTGTCGGGCAAGGACTTCGAAGTGATGAAGTCGCCGCAGCCGGTGTCGGCGCCGGCCGGCAAGGTCGAGGTCATCGAATTCTTCTGGTACGGCTGCCCGCACTGCTACGAATTCGAGCCGACGCTCGAGGCGTGGGTGAAGAAGCAAGGCGCCAACATCGACTTCAAGCGCGTGCCGGTCGCGTTCCGCGACGACTTCGTCCCGCATTCGAAGCTGTACTACGCGGTGTCCGCGCTGGGCATCTCGGAGAAGGTCACGCCGGCGATCTTCAACGCGATCCACAAGCAGAAGAATTACCTGCTGACGCCGCAGGCGCAGGCCGACTTCCTGGCGACGCAAGGCGTCGACAAGAAGCAGTTCATGGACGCGTACAACTCGTTCAGCGTGCAAGGCCAGGTCAAGCAGTCGGCCGAGCTGATGAAGAACTACGCGATCGACGGCGTGCCGACCGTCGTCGTTCAGGGCAAGTACAAGACTGGTCCGGCTTACACGAACAGCATTCCGGGTACCGCGCAGGTGCTCGACTACCTCGTGAAGCAGGTGCAGGACAAGAAGCTCTGATCCGCGAGCGCGCGCCGGCATGACTACTCCGCTGAAGGTTTTCATCACCGGCGCGTCGAGCGGCCTCGGCCTCGCGTTGGCCGACGAATATGCACGCCAGGGCGCGACGCTCGCGCTCGTCGCGCGCCGCACCGAAGCGCTCGACGCATTCGCGCGGCGCTTTCCGAAGCTGTCCGTGTCGGTGTATCGCGCCGACGTGCGCGATGCCGACGCGCTGGCCACGGCCGCCGCATCGTTCATCGCCGCGCACGGCTGCCCGGACGTCGTGATCGCGAACGCCGGCATCAGCCAGGGCGCCGTCACGGGCCAGGGCGATCTCGCCGCGTTCCGCGACGTGATGGACATCAACTATTACGGGATGGTCGCGACCTTCGAGCCGTTCGTCGGCCCGATGACGGCCGCGCGCCACGGCACGCTGGTCGGCGTTGCGAGCGTCGCCGGCGTGCGCGGGCTGCCGGGTTCGGGCGCCTACAGCGCGTCGAAGTCGGCGGCGATCAAGTACCTCGAGGCGCTGCGCGTCGAACTGCGGCCGGCCGGCGTCGGCGTCGTGACGATCGCGCCTGGCTATATCCGCACGCCGATGACGGCGCACAACCCGTACCGGATGCCGTTCCTGATGGACGCCGACCGCTTCGCGGCCCGTGCGGCCCGCGCGATCGCGCGGCAACACGCGTTCCGCGTGATCCCGTGGCAGATGGGCGTCGTCGCGAAGGTGCTGCACGTGCTGCCGCGCTGGCTCTACGACCGTCTGTTCGAAAAGGCGCCGCGCAAGCCGAAGGCCGGCGCGCACTGACGCGGCGCTCGCGGGGCGGGTGCCGCGGGACGGTTCTGCGTCGGCGCGGCGAGCGTGCCGTTGGTTCGGGCCGGATACCTCCGGCGCCGCGCATCGCGCATCGCGCATCGCGCATCGCGCATCGCGCATCGCGCATCGCGCATCTCGCATCTCGCATCTCGCTCTACGCTCTACCTTCGCCCTTCGCACTGCGCACTGCGCTGCACTCCACACTCCACACTCCACGCTTCACGCTTCACGCTTCACGCTCCACGCTTCACGCTTCACACTCCACGCTTCACACTCCACGCTTCACGCTTCACGCTTCACGCGCCACATTCCACGCTTCACGCTTCACGCGCCACATTCCACGCTTCACGCATCGCGCACCCCGCGCCGCGCCGTGCGCCAAACACACGCACGAAGCATCGCTGCCGCCAGCCAGCCGCGCCGGGCTTCTCGTTGCTTCCGCCACTTCCCTCCCCGCGCCACCGCACACCCCACCGCGCCGCCGCCCCAGCACGCATTCCGTCGCGAACGCACCCGTTTGTCGCGCAATTCGCCGCGTTCCGGCGCCTTTACCCACGCCGCGCGCGCTTTGACGGTATCCTATTCGCCAGCCGCGCCGGCCCGGCCTCGCCGGGCCGCGCCGCATTCCGACACCGCGCAAAAATCACAAGTCACGTGGGAGAACCTATGCACGTCAAGCTGTTCGCCGCGGCGGCACTGGCCGCCGCCGTCGCCGCTCCGGGCGTCGCCGCCGCCAAGCCGCTCACCGTTTGCACCGAGTCGAGCCCCGACGGCTTCGACGTCGTGCAGTACAACTCGCTCGTCACCACCAACGCGTCGGCCGACGTGATCTTCAATACGCTCGTGTCGTACGACGAAGCGACCAAAAAGGTCGTCCCCGCGCTCGCCGACAAATGGGAAGCGAGCGCCGACGGCCTCACCTACACGTTCCATCTGCGCCCGAACGTCGCGTTCCAGACCACGGACTACTTCAAGCCTGGCCGCCCGCTGAACGCCGACGACGTCGTCTTCACGTTCGCGCGGATGCTCGACGATTCGAACCCGTGGCACAAGGTGGCCGGCGCGAGCGGCTTCCCGCACGCGCAGTCGATGGGCCTCGCGAAGCTCGTGAAGTCGGTCTCGAAAGTCGACGACAGCACCGTGAAGTTCGTGCTGAACGAGCCGAACGCGACGTTCGTGCCGATCCTGACGATGGGCTTCGCGTCGATCTACTCGGCCGAATACGCGGACCAGCTGCTGAAGGCCGGCAAGCAGGCCGACCTGAACGCGAAGCCGATCGGCACCGGCCCGTTCGTGCTGAAGAGCTATACGAAGGACGCGCTGATCCGCTACGACGTGAACCCGAGCTACTGGGGCGCGAAGCCGAAGGTCGACCGGCTGATCTACGCGATCACGCCCGACGCGTCGGTGCGCATGCAGAAGGTGAAGGCCGGCGAATGCCAGATCGCGCTGTCGCCGAAGCCGCAGGACGTGCTCGCCGCGAAGGGCGAAAGCGCGCTGAAGGTCGTGCAGACGCCCGCGTTCATGACCGCGTTCGTCGCGCTGAACACGCAGAAAAGGCCGCTCGACAACGACAAGGTGCGCGAGGCGCTGAACCTCGCCTTCGATCGCGCGACCTATCTGAAGGTCGTGTTCGACAACACGGCGACGGCCGCGAACAACCCGTATCCGCCGAACACGTGGAGCTACGCGAAGGACCTCGCGCCGTATCCGTACGATCCGGCGAAGGCGAAGCAACTGCTCGCGCAGGCCGGCTTCCCGAACGGCTTCACGACGACGATCTGGACGCGCCCGACCGGCAGCGTGCTGAACCCGAACCCGAAGGCCGGCGCCGAGCTGCTGCAGGCCGACCTCGCGAAGATCGGCGTGAAGGCCGACGTGAAGGTGATCGAATGGGGCGAGCTGATCAAGCAGGCGAAGCTCGGCCAGCACGACATGCTGTTCATGGGCTGGGCCGGCGACAACGGCGATCCGGACAATTACCTGACGCCGCTGTTCAGCTGCAACGCGGTGAAGTCGGGCATCAACTTCGCGCGTTTCTGCGACGCGCAGCTCGACAAGCTGATCGCCGACGGCAAGGCGACCGCCGATCAGGCCAAGCGCGCGAAGCTGTACGAAGCGGCGCAGAAGATCATCCACGACCAGGCGCTGTGGATTCCGCTCGGCTACCCGACTGCGGCCGCGCTCACGCGCGCGAACGTGAGCGGCTATCGCGTGAGCCCGTTCGGCCGTCAGAACTTCACGACGGTGTCCGTGCAGTAGGCGTGTGCGGCGCACGTGCATGCCTCGCATGCACGGCGCGTCTCATCTCACCGCCAGCGGCACCCGCCGCTGGCCGCCAAGAGTCGGATGCGCGTTGCGGCACCGCACGCACGCGCAGTTAGTTGCTGCTGCTCGACAAGCTGACCACACGCCTCGATCTCGAATCGGCGCGCGCGATCGAAGCCGCGCTGGCCGGCATTCCCGACCCAATCGAGGCCGCGACGCACGACGCGTGCGTTCGCCGTCTCGCCCGCCCCAACCACACCACGCAACGACAGCGCGCCGGCCTGCGCCGCGCCGCGCCGCCGCGTAACGACGCCACCACGCCCTCAGCGCACGCCGCGGAACCGCAGCATGCCGTCGTCGCCCTGCTCGCGCACGAGCTCGCCGGCAAGCCACAGCAGGTTCAGGTGCGCGAGCGCCTCGCCGAGCGCGAACGTCATCTGATGGATGTCGAGCTCGCGGCGGCGGAACATGATCGGCACGATGTCGGCCGCGCTCGCCGGGCGTTCGGCACACTCGGCACGCACTTCGTCGAGACGCGCGTCGTGGTGCGCGCGCAGTTGCGCGATGCGCGTGCGCACGCCGCGGAACGGCTTGCCGTGCGACGGCAGCACGAGCGTGTCGGGCGCCATCGTCTCGTAGCGGCCGAGCGATTCCAGATACAGCGCAAGCGGGTTCGCTTCCGGCTCGAGATCGAACACCGACACGTTGGTCGAGATGCGCGGCAGCACCATGTCGCCGGAAATCAGCACGCCGTCCGCTTCGCTGTGGAGCGCGCAATGTTCAGGCGAATGCCCGTAGCCGGTGACGACGCGCCAGGTGCGCGCGCCGATCGTCACCGCGTCGCCGTCGCGCAGGCGCCGGTAGCGCGGCGGCACGGCCGGCACGAGGTCCGAGTAGTAGCTGCGGCGGCTGCGCAGCTTGTCGAGCGCGACCGGATCGGTGAGGCCATGACGCGCGAAATGCTCGGCCGCCGCCGCGCCGCCCGCGTTCGAGCCGTTGCCGGCCGCCATCAGGCAGCCGAACATGTATTCGCCGAGCGTCATCCACAGCCGCACGTTCCAGCGGCCGCGCTCGCCGCCTTCGCAGAGCCAGTTGGCGAGACCGAAGTGATCGGGGTGGCAATGCGTGACCAGCACGCGCAGCACCGGCAGCCCGTCGAGCTGCGTGTCGAAGATGTGTTCCCAGTGCGTGCGGATCGCGTCCGACGCGATCCCGCAGTCGACGATCGTCCAGCCGGCCTGCCCGTCGATCTCGTCGCGCAGCAGCCACAGGTTGATGTGGTCGAGCGAAAACGGCAGCGGCATGCGCAGCCAGCGCACGCCCGGCGCGACCTCGAACGTGTCGCCCGCGGCGGGCAGCGTGTCGGCGAACGGATAGTCGAGTTGGTGTTCCAGTGCGTTCATCGGTGGGGTGTCTCGTCGTTATCGGTACACACGCGGCGCACCTGCGGTGCGAAAGGCGTGTAATGGTGGGCAATGGCGTGCCAATGCGCGGCGATCCGGGCGCGGGCGGCCCGAGCCCGAGCCCGCACCCGGCGGACGACGCGCGCGCCGCTGCGCTTATCGCGTCGATTCTAGCGCCGCCGCGCGATGCGGGCCGTGCGGCGCGCGTTCGCCGCGCGAAAAAAGTTCGTGCCAGAATCGGTTCCGTACCCGCATCTTTGCGCGAAGATGCACCGAACCGCCTGCAACGGCGCACAACGCGCGTTGTGACGGCCGTCGGCGCGGCGTCGCGGAAATCATTGAAACGCCGACTTGGGCGCTAGAATGGCGAGTGCTTACGGTCCCTCTACGGTCCCTCTCGAACGAGCCTGCACGCATGAATCACTTCCCCAAACTGCTGTCGTCGCAGATCGGTTTCGACATCGCGCAGACGATGCTCGAATACTTCGACCGCCACTACCGGATCTTTCGGGAAGCCGCCGTCGAAGCGAAGACGCTGTACGAGCGCGGCGACTGGCACGGGCTGCAGCGCCTCGCACGCGAGCGGATCACGTCGTACGACGAGCGCGTGAAGGAATGCGTCGAGCTGCTCGAGGACGAATACGACGCCGAGAACATCGACGACGAAGTGTGGCAGCAGATCAAGCTGCACTACATCGGGCTGCTCACGTCGCATCGCCAGCCCGAGTGCGCCGAAACCTTCTTCAATTCGGTCTGCTGCAAGATCCTGCACCGTTCGTATTTCAACAACGACTTCATCTTCGTGCGGCCGGCGATCTCGACCGAATACCTGGAGAACGACGAGCCGGCCGCGAAGCCGACCTATCGCGCGTACTATCCGGGCACCGACGGGCTCGCGGCCACGCTCGAGCGCATCGTCACGAACTTCCAGCTCGAGCCGCCGTTCGAGGACCTCACGCGCGACATCGGCTGCGTGATGCAGGCGATCGACGACGAGTTCGGCCAGTTCGATGCGGCGCCCAATTTCCAGATTCACGTGCTGTCGTCGCTGTTCTTCCGCAACAAGAGCGCGTACATCATCGGCCGCATCATCAACGCCGATCGCGTGCTGCCGTTCGCGATGCCGATCCGCCACGTGCGCGCCGGCGTGCTCGCGGTCGATACGGTGCTGCTGCGCCGCGAGCTGCTGCAGGTGATCTTCAGCTTCTCGCACTCGTACTTCCTGGTCGACATGGGCGTGCCGTCCGCGTACGTGGATTTCCTCTGCACCATCATGCCCGGCAAGCCGAAGGCCGAAATCTACACGTCGGTGGGCCTGCAGAAGCAGGGCAAGAACCTGTTCTACCGCGATCTGCTGCACCATCTGTCGCATTCGAGCGACCGCTTCATCATCGCGCCCGGCATCAAGGGCCTCGTGATGCTGGTGTTCACGCTGCCGTCGTTCCCGTACGTGTTCAAGATCATCAAGGATCACTTCCCGCCGCCGAAGGAAACCACGCGCGCGCAGATCATGGAGAAGTACCAGCTCGTGAAGCGCCACGATCGGCTCGGCCGGATGGCCGACACGCTCGAATATTCGAGCGTCGCGCTGCCGGTGTCGCGGCTCGACCATGCGCTCGTGCGCGAGCTCGAGAAGGAAGTGCCGTCGCTGCTCGAATACGAGGACGACAACCTCGTGATCGAGCATCTGTACATCGAGCGGCGGATGACGCCGCTGAACCTGTACCTGCAGAACGGCAGCGACGCGGACATCGAGCACGGCGTGAAGGAGTACGGCAACGCGGTGAAGGAGCTGATGAAGGCCAACATCTTCCCCGGCGACATGCTGTACAAGAACTTCGGCGTCACGCGCCACGGCCGCGTGGTGTTCTACGACTACGACGAGATCGAATACCTGACCGACTGCAACGTGCGGCGCGTGCCGCCGCCGCGCAACGAGGAAGACGAACTGTCGGGCGAACCGTGGTATACCGTCGGCCCGCACGACATCTTTCCGGAAACCTACGGTCCGTTCCTGCTCGGCGACCCGCGCGTGCGCACCGTGTTCATGAAGCACCACGCGGACTTTTTCGACCCGGCGCTGTGGCAAGCGAGCAAGGACAAGCTGTTGCAGGGCGAATTGCCCGATTTTTACCCGTACGACACGTCGCTGCGCTTTTGCGTGCGCTATGCCGCCCGCTTCGACGCGACGCCGGACCATGACGACGGCGCCGGCGCCGCGCAGCGCGCCGCCTGACGCACGGTCGACGCAGCTCGCCCGCGCGCGCCGTCGCCCCGACTTCCGCCAACGGAATCCACATCGATGAACACCCAGGACAATCCGCTTTCGCATCTCTTCGCCAACAACGACGCGTGGGTCAAGCGCCAGCTCGCCGAGGATCCCGAATTCTTCACGCGGCTGGCCGACCAGCAGGCGCCCGAATATCTGTGGATCGGCTGCTCGGATTCGCGCGTGCCGGCCAACCAGATCATCGGCCTGCCGCCCGGCGAAGTGTTCGTGCATCGGAACATCGCGAACGTCGTCGTACACAGCGACCTGAACTGCCTGTCGGTGATCCAGTTCGCGGTCGACATCCTGCGCGTGAAGCACATCATGGTGGTCGGCCATTACGGCTGCTCCGGCGTGAACGCCGCGCTGCACAACCGCCGCGTCGGCCTCGCCGACAACTGGCTGCATCACGTGCAGGACGTGCGCGAGCGCCACGCGGCGCTGCTCGACGAATGGCCGGTGGGCGAAGCGCGCTATCGCCGGCTGATCGAGCTGAACGCGATCGAGCAGGTCGTCAACGTGTGCCGCGCGACGATCGTCAACGACGCGTGGGCGCGCGGCCAGTCGCTCACCGTGCACGCGCTCGTGTACGGCGTGCACGACGGCCGGATGCGCAACCTCGGGATGTCCGTATCGCGGTTCGACGCGCTCGAGGCGACCTACCGGCGCTGCGTCGCGGCGCTCACCGCCCGCGGCCAGCATGCGCCGGACAACGACATGGTCGCCGCGGACGCCGCGCATCTCGAACACGTCGCGCAGGCGGTCGCCGACACGCTCAAGCCGTGCGACGACGCGCAGTAACGGGCGCGGCGAACACCGCATCGACCCGACACACGGCGCTGCCGCGACGGCGGCGCAAACCAAAGGAGCGGCGAACATGAAAACCGTACTGATCGTCGGCGCATCGCGCGGCCTCGGGCGCGAATTCGTCCGGCAATACCGGCGCGACGGCTGGAACGTGATCGCGACCGCGCGCGACGACGCGTCGCTCGCGGCGCTGCGGGCCGCAGGCGCCCACGCGCATGCGCTCGACATCGCGCAGCCCGAGCAGATCGCGGCGCTCGGCTGGAAGCTCGACGGCGAGCGGCTCGACGCGGCCGTTCTGGTGTCGGGCGTCTACGGGCCGCGCACCGAAGGCGTCGAGACGATCGGCAACGAGGACTTCGACGCGGTGATGCACACCAACGTGCGCGGGCCGATGCAGCTGCTGCCGATCGTGCTGCCGCTCGTCGAGGACGCGCGCGGCGTGCTGGCCGTGGTGTCGAGCCGGATGGGCAGCATCGCCGATGCGACCGGCACGACCGGCTGGCTGTACCGCGCGAGCAAGGCGGCGCTGAACGACGTGCTGCGCATCGCGTCGCTGCAGACGCGCCACGCTGCGTGTATCTCGCTGCATCCCGGCTGGGTGCGCACCGACATGGGCGGCGCAGAAGCCGCGATCGATCCGGAAACGAGCGTGACCGGCATGCGCCGCGTGATCGCCGAGGCCGGCGCGGACGTATCGCGCGCCAACGGCCGTTTCCTCCAGTACGACGGCGTCGAGCTCAGCTGGTAAGCCGAGGTCGCAACCCGACGTCGTCAATTCACGATTCTCATGATTTCGAACCGACCCGATGCGTGCCCGTGCGGCGGCGCATCGCCGGCCCCGGCCGGCAAAACCGCGGCGCCGCGCTATGCGGCATGCTGCGGCCGCTTCATCGACGGCGGCGAAGCCGCGCCGAGCGCGCTGGAGTTGATGCGCTCCCGCTATAGCGCCTATGTACTCGGCGCGACCGACTACCTGCGCGCGACCTGGGACGCGCGCACCTGCCCGGCCGATCTCGACGCCGATCCGGCCGCGCCCGACGCGCCGCGCTGGCTCGGCCTTGCGATCAAGCGCCACACGCCCGTCGACGCGAGCCACGCGCAGGTCGAATTCGTCGCGCGCTACAAGGTCGGCGGCCGCGCGTACCGGCTGCACGAAACCAGCCGGTTCGAGCGCGACGAGCGCGGCTTCTGGCGCTATGTCGACGGCGAAGTAAGCGAACGCTGACAAATAGTTGCTGTGTCAGACGCCGGGTAATTCCCGCATTGCACAACCCGAATTTGTCGGGCTAGGATGGCTGTCAGATCGGTCATGTTGCATGGCAGGGCTTACGAATGGCGTTCAGCAAAGCATTGGTGGGATGGATGGCGGCCAGCGTGCTGTCGGCCGCTCAGGCCGGTACGCTGTCGACCGTCAACGTCGGTACGAACGCCGGTGCGACCGGCGGCTCGCTCGCACGCGCCGAGCGCTTCGATTACGGCACTTCGGGTCTCCCGCAGGTCGCCGCCAACCTCAACGAACAGATCATCAGCATTCCGGCCGATGCGTCGGGCTCGGTGATGCTCGAAGCCACGCTGTTCAAGCCGAACGGCCCCGGCCCGTTCCCGCTCGTCGTCTTCAATCACGGCAAGAACACCGGCGATCTGCATCAGCAGCCGCGCAGCCGGCCGCTCGCGTTCGCCCGCGAATTCGTGCGCCGCGGCTATGCGGTGATCGCACCGAACCGCCAGGGCTTCGCCGGCTCGGGCGGCACCTACCGGCAGGAAGGCTGCAACGTCGGCAAGAACGGCCTCGCGCAAGCGGCCGACGTCGACGCCACCGTGCGCTACATGTCGCATCAGCCGTACGTCGATGCGTCGCGCATCGTCGTCGCGGGCACGTCGCACGGCGGGCTCGTGTCGGTCGCGTACGGCACCGAAGCGGCGCCGGGCGTGCGCGGCATCATCAATTTCTCCGGCGGGCTGCGCCAGGATCTCTGCGACGGCTGGCAGCGCAACCTCGTCGACGCGTTCGGCCAGTACGGCGCGCATACGACCGTGCGCTCGCTGTGGCTGTACGGCGATAACGATTCGGTGTGGACGCCCGGGCTCGTCGCGCAGATGCACGACGCGTACGTGTCGCACGGCACGCAGGCGCAATTCGTCGATTACGGTCGCTACAAGGACGATGCCCACCGGCTGATCGTCGATCGCGACGGCGTGCCCGTGTGGTGGCCGGCCGTGCATGCGTTCCTCGCGGAGCTGAACCTGCCGACCTCGGTGCGCTACGCGGTCGCGAACCCGCACGAGCCGAAGGCGACCGGCTACGCGTCGATCGATTCGGTCGATGCGGTGCCGTTCCTCGACGAAGCGGGCCGCGAAGGCTATCGGCACTTCCTGAACCAGCATCCGAGCCGCGCGTTCGCGGTGTCGTCGGAAGGCGCGTGGTCGTGGGCCGAAGGCGGCGACGATCCGATGGCGCTCGCGCTCGACAACTGCTCGAAGCAAAGCGCCGGCGCATGCCGCCTGTACGCGGTGAACGATCGCGTCGTGTGGAACGGCAACACGACGCAAACCGCCGATAGCGGCGACGCTGAAACCACCACCGACACGCGCGCACTGGCTTCGCGCTGACGCTCCCGGGCGCGACGCCGCGGCGCGCGCCCGTCCCGCATCCTTTCCCGCCTCGCTTCGCCGCCTGGCTTTCCTGCCCCGCTTCCCCGCCCGCTCTGTCGAGCAGCTGCCGCTCAGCCACGCGGCGCCACACCACGCCCGTTTCTCCTTCCAACCCCGATTCTTCCGGCTCGCTCGCGCCGCTTTCCCACGATTTTTTTCTGTTGGGTGGGCTCACTCGAACGTCGTCATCTGCGGTCATTTCGGAGCATCTGGCGCGTACCGTTCCGAGCGCCCCCGATCTGCGCCGAACTCCCGTCCCATAAGGCTTTGCGGCGTTTGTAACCGGTAGTGCAACGGGCCGCGGAACACGCTAATCTCAGCGCGTTTTCCGTCAGTCGCCGCGCGGCATCCGGTTCGATGCCCGCCGCCGTTTGTCTCCCGGAGTTGCCTTGAGTACGCCAGCCACCGACGACTGGGTCGCGCGCAGCCTGCGCGCGGTCTGGCACCCCTGCACCCAGATGAAACACCACGAGCGCCTGCCGCTCGTCCCCGTCGCGCGCGGCGCCGGCGTATGGCTGTACGACCGCGACGGCCGCCGCTACTTCGACGCGATCAGCTCGTGGTGGGTGAACCTGTTCGGCCATGCGAATCCGCACATCAACGCCGCGCTGAAGGACCAGCTCGACACGCTCGAGCACGCGATGCTCGCCGGCTGCACGCACGAGCCGGCGATCGAACTCGCCGAGCGGCTGCATGCGCTCACCGCGCGCACGCTCGGCCACGCGTTCTTCGCGTCGGACGGCGCATCGGCCGTCGAGATCGCGCTGAAGATGAGCTTCCACGCGTGGCGCAATCGCGGCCAGGGGGACAAGCGCGAATTCGTGTGCGTCGCCAACAGCTATCACGGCGAGACGATCGGCGCGCTCGGCGTGACCGACGTCGCGCTGTTCAAGGATGCGTACGACCCGCTGATCCGCAACGCGCACGTGGTCGCCTCGCCCGATGCGCGCGGCGCGCAGCCGGGCGAGACGGCCGCCGACGTCGCGCAGCGCGCGCTCGGCGACGTACGCCGCCTGTTCGCCGAACGCGCCGGGCAGATCGCCGCGCTGCTCGTCGAGCCGCTCGTGCAGTGCGCGGCCGGCATGGCGATGCACGATCCGTCGTACGTGCGCGGGCTGCGCGCGCTGTGCGACGAGTTCGGCGTGCATCTGATCGCCGACGAGATCGCGGTCGGCTGCGGCCGCACCGGCACCTTCTTCGCGTGCGAGCAGGCCGGCGTATGGCCCGATTTCCTGTGCCTGTCGAAAGGGATCAGCGGCGGCTATCTGCCGTTGTCGCTGGTGCTCACGCGCGACGACGTGTACGCGGCGTTCTACGACGACGACACGACGCGCGGCTTCCTGCATTCGCATTCGTACACCGGCAACCCGCTCGCGTGCCGCGCGGCGGTCGCCACGCTCGAGCTGTTCGCGCGCGACGACGTGCTCGCCGCCAACGCGCGCAAGTCGGCCGCGCTGCGCGCCGCGCTCGCGCCGCTCGACGCGCATCCGCAGGTGCGCCACCTGCGCGAGCGTGGCACGCTGTTCGCGTTCGACGTCGCACTCGACGGCGACGCGGCGCGCGGCTTCTCGCGCCGCTTCTTCGAGCGCGCGCTCGAGCGCGAACTGCTGCTGCGCCCGATCGGCACGACCGTGTACCTGATGCCGCCGTACGTGATGACCGACGACGACATCGCGTGGCTCGCGCAACGCACGCGCGACACGCTCGACGCCACGCTCGCGGAGGCCGCACGATGAAGCCGGGCGCGCCACCCATCGCCACGCCGCTGCTCGACACGCTGCAGCGCGGCCTCGCCGAGCTCGACGCACAGGGCCTGCGCCGCGTGCGCCGCACCGCCGACACCGCCTGCGACGCGCACATGCGCGTCGACGGCCGCGACATCGTCGGCTTCGCGAGCAACGATTACCTCGGCCTCGCCGCCCATCCGGCGCTCGTCGCCGCGTTCGCCGAAGGCGCGCAGCGCTACGGGTCGGGCAGCGGCGGCTCGCATCTGCTCGGCGGCCATTCGCGCGCGCACGCGCGCCTCGAGGACGAACTCGCCGGCTTCGCGGGCGGCTTCTCCGACGCGCCGCGCGCGCTGTACTTCAGCACCGGCTACATGGCCAACCTCGCCGCGATGACCGCGCTCACCGGCAAGCAGGCGACGATCTTCTCCGACGCGCTGAACCACGCGTCGCTGATCGACGGCATCCGGCTGTCGCGCGCGAACGTGCAGATCTATCCGCACGCCGACATGCACGCGCTCGGCGCGCTGCTCGATGCGTCGGATGCGCCGACGAAGCTGATCGTCAGCGACACCGTGTTCAGCATGGACGGCGACCTCGCGCCGCTCGCCGAACTCGTCGCGCTGGCCGAACGCCACGGCGCATGGCTCGTCGTCGACGACGCGCACGGCTTCGGCGTGCTCGGCCCGCAAGGCCGCGGTGCGCTCGCGGCCGCCGCGCTGCGCTCGCCGAACCTCGTCTACGTCGGCACGCTCGGCAAGGCCGCGGGCGTCGCCGGCGCGTTCGTCGTCGCGCACGAGACCGTGATCGAATGGATGATCCAGCGCGCGCGCAGCTACATCTTCACGACGGCCGCGCCGCCGGCGGTCGCGCACGCGGTGTCGGCGAGCCTGAAGGTGATCGGCGGCGACGAAGGCGACGCGCGCCGCGCGCATCTCGCCGCGCTGATCGAACGCACGCGCGCGCTGCTGCGCGCGACGCGCTGGCAGCCGGTCGATTCGCACACGGCCGTGCAGCCGCTCGTGATCGGCAGCAACGACGCGACGCTCGCGGCGATGCGCGCGCTCGACGCCCGCGGGCTGTGGGTGCCGGCGATCCGCCCGCCGACGGTGCCGGCCGGCACGTCGCGGCTGCGCATCTCGCTGTCGGCCGCCCATTCGTTCGACGATCTCGCGCGGCTCGAAGCCGCGCTGATCGCAGCCAGCGAGGCGAGCGCATGAGCACCGCACTGTCCGTTTTCGTCACCGGCACCGACACCGAGATCGGCAAGACCTTCGTATCGGCCGCGATGCTGCACGGCTTCGCGCGGCACGGACTGCGCGCGGCCGCGCTGAAGCCGGTCGCCGCCGGCGCGTACGAGCGCGACGGCATCTGGCGCAATGAGGACGCCGACCAGCTCGACGCCGCCGCGAACGTCGCGCTGCCGCCCGAGCTGCGCACGCCGTTCCTGCTGAAGGCGCCGGCCGCGCCGCACATCGTCGCCGCGCACGAAGGCGTGACGCTCGACATCGACACGATCGTCGCGAGCCATCGCGAAGCGCTGACGCGCGCGAACGTCGTCGTCGTCGAAGGCGTCGGCGGCTTTCGCGTGCCGCTCAACGACACGCAGGACACGGCCGATCTCGCGGTCGCGCTCGGCTTGCCGGTCGTGCTCGTCGTCGGCATCCGGCTCGGCTGCATCAGCCATGCGCTGCTGACGGCCGACGCGATCCGCCAGCGCGGCCTCACGCTCGCCGGCTGGGTCGCGAACCACGTCGATCCGGCGATGTCGTACGCCGACGAAAACGTCGCGACGATTCGCGACTGGCTCGCGCGCGAGCATCGCGCGCCGCTGCTCGGCCGCGTGGCGCACCTGCGGCCCGCCGCCCCCGAATCCGCCGCGGCGATGCTCGACATCGCCGCGCTCGTCGACACGCTGCGCCGCGCGCAGCATTGACGCCCCCATCCCCACGTTCCCGCATCCAGCACAGGAAAACCACCATGACCCAAGCCCAGACCGCCGCCGTGCAACCCGACGCGATCCCCGTCGCGGCACCGACGCCGCAGCGCTGGCGCGTCGCCGACGTCGTCGCGCTGTTCGAGCTGCCGTTCAACGACCTGATGTTCCGCGCGCAGCAGGTGCATCGCGAGCATTTCGATGCGAACGCGGTGCAGCTGTCGACGCTGCTGTCGATCAAGACGGGCGGCTGCGAGGAGGATTGCGGCTATTGCTCGCAGTCGTCGCACCACGACACGGGGCTGAAGGCCGAGAAGCTGATGGACGTCGACGCGGTGCTCGAGGCCGCGCGCGCGGCGAAGGCGAGCGGCGCGAGCCGCTTCTGCATGGGCGCCGCATGGCGCAATCCGAAGGAACGCCACATGCCGGCGCTGACCGAGATGGTGCGCGGCGTGAAGGAGCTCGGCCTCGAGACCTGCATGACGCTCGGCATGCTCGAGGACGAGCAGGCGCAGCAGCTCGCGCACGCAGGCCTCGACTACTACAACCACAATCTCGACACGTCGCCGGAGTTCTACGGCCAGGTGATCTCGACGCGCACGTACCAGGACCGTCTCGACACGCTCGACCGCGTGCGCGACGCGGGCATCAACGTGTGCTGCGGCGGCATCATCGGGATGGGCGAGTCGCGCCGCGAGCGCGCGGGGCTGATTTCGCAGCTCGCGAACCTGAATCCGTATCCGGATTCGGTGCCGATCAACAACCTCGTCGCGATCGAAGGCACGCCGCTCGAAGGCACCGCGCCGCTCGATCCGTTCGAGTTCGTGCGCACGATCGCGGTCGCGCGCATCACGATGCCGAAGGCCGTCGTGCGCCTGTCGGCCGGCCGCGAGCAGCTCGACGACGGGCTGCAGGCACTGTGCTTCCTCGCGGGCGCGAACTCGATGTTCTACGGCGACCAGCTGCTGACGACGAGCAACCCGCAATCGCAGAAGGATCGCGCGCTGTTCGAGCGGCTCGGCATGCGCGCGAGCGACGCGGACGCGATGTCCGCCGACGCGTAAGCGTCAGTGCGCTCGCCCGCCGCGCACGAAACGGCGGGCGGATCTGCGCGGCTTCCGGCGCTCCCACGCGCCGGGGCAGCGGCTGTTCGGCGATCTCGCGGGCTTGCCTGAACGAAGCGCGCAAACGACGCTGCCGCGTAAACGACAAAACCCCATGCTCCGAAAAACATGGGGTTTGTCAGCGTTCCGAGCCGGGACATCCGCCGGCTTTTTCTCTCCGCAACGCCGGCGCGCAACGCCGGCGACCGCCTCACACGTGCGCCGCCGCGCCGTCGAGCGCGGCGCGCACGCGCGCGACCTGCTCCGCGTCGACGGGCGCGAGCACTTCGCCTCGGGGCCGCACGCCCGAGCCGAAATGCACCGCCCGCACGCCGGTGGCGCGCACGAAATCGCCGACCGCATCGACCGTCAGCCCCGAGCCGGCCAGCACCGTGCACGTCGTGCCGGCCGCCTGCCGCACCAGCCGCGTGATCGTCGCGACCGCGTCGAGCACCGACGGATGGCCGCCCGAAGTCAGCACCGACGTGACGGCCGGCACGCGCAGCAGCGCGTCGAAGCCGGCGTTCAGATCGCGGGCGACGTCGAAGGCGCGGTGGAACGTGAGCGCGCGCCCGTCGGCGGCGGCCGCGATCCGCGCGAGCGCGTCGACATCGACGTCGCCGTGCGCATCGAGCGCGCCGAACACGACGCCGTGCGCGCCGGCCGCGACGGCCGCGCGCACGTCGCGCTCGATCACGCGCAGGTCGTCGGCGTCGTAGACGAACGAGCGGCTGTGCGGGCGCACGATCACGTTGACCGGAATCGGCACCGCGGCGACGACGGCCTCGATCAGGCCCACGCTCGGCGTGAGCCCGCCTTCGCTGATCGCGGTCACGAGCTCGAGGCGGTCGGCACCCGCGCGCGCGGCGGCCCGCGCGTCGCCGACGGTCGTCGCGATGACTTCGAGAAGGACGGAGGAAGCGGCAGTTCGGTTCATCGGCAGGCTCGCGAATCGTCTGGACAATTCGCGCATCCTAGCCGAGCGGCGCGACGCGCGCCAGCATCCGGCCCGCGCCGCCCGTCGGTGCGCTACGGCCCGTTCATGCGAAAAACGGGCTTGCTCCCCTGTTTGGAAAGATTCGTTCGCGGAGCCGGCCCTACGCGCCGTCGGCCGTGTCGTCGCGCCAGTCGATATCGCCGCACAGCACGTGCAGCGCATCGCCGATGCGCACGGCCACCGACAAGGTCACGCACGGCTGCGCCTCGCTGATCGACAGATACGGGCGCGTCAGCTGCACGCGCCCCGGCTCGGCGATCGCGGTGCGGAAATACGGCCGGCGCAGCCAGTTCGCGCCCTGCGCATCGGCCAGCGGCGAGAACCGCGCCTCGGCGAGCGCGCGGTCCGCGCGCAGCACGACGTTGCGGCCGGACTGACGGCCGCGCGCGTCGAGCAGGAAGCAGCGCGCGGCGTCGTCGAGCGCGAGAAAGTTCCAGCACACCTCGTCGAGCGCTTCGCCGGCCGCGAGCCGCTCGGCCGCGCGTTCGAACGCGCGCAGGTACGGCGCGAGCCGCTGCGCATCGCGCCGCTCGCGCGCTTCGGATTGCTGCCGGAAGCGCTCGGTCAGCTCGCCGATGCAGCCGGTCGCCGCCGCGCTGTCGGGCAAGCCGGGCGCCGGGCGGCCGAAGTAATAGCCCTGCACGAAATCGGCCTCGCACGACAGCGCGATCTGCGCGTCGTGCTCGGTCTCGATCCCCTCGACGAGCACCAGCTTGCCGGCCTCGTGCAACAGCGTGACGAGCCCGTGCAGAATCGCGGTGAGCCCCGTGCGATGCGCGGCGTGCGACAGCATGATGCGGTCGAGCTTCACGATGTCCGGGTTCAACTGCCAGATCCGCTCGATGTTCGAGTGGCCGGCGCCGAAATCGTCGAGCGCGATCAGGAAGCCCTGCGCGCGAAACTCGCGCACGGCGTCGGCGAGCCGCTCGACGTCTTCCGCGCGCTGTTCGAGCACTTCGAGCACGACGCGGCGCGGCGGCATGCCGAGCCGCTTCAGGTTGGCGAGCAGCGCGGCGGCCTGGAACGGGTCGGTCAGCACGCCCGGATGCACGTTGAGAAACAGCCATTCGCGCTCCGCGCCGAGCAGCGCGAAATTCTCGAGATGCAGCGCCTGCGCGAGCCGGTCGAGCTGCAGCAGCTCGCCCTGGCGCGCGGCCTGGCCGAACACGTCGAGCGGCGACACCGCACGGTCGAGCGGATCGTGCGCGCGCAGCAGCGCCTCGTAGCCCACCGCGCGCTGGTGCGACAGGCTGAAGATCGGCTGAAACACGGTCGTGAGCGTCAGCTCGTGGTGCTGGGTCGCCAGTCGTTCGAAGCCGGAGCTCATCTCCCGCTCGAAACGATACGGCGACGCGGCAGCCGGACGCTCCTGCTGCACGATGGTCATGGCTGCCTCCTGCCGATGCGGCCGAACGTGGCGGGTGAACGGGGCGGCGCGCGCAATGTCATGGTGAATTCCTCGGTGCTCCGGTCGTTGCCGGACGGTACGCAAGCATCAAGCAAGCTCCGTGCAAGCGCTGAACACATATGCCGCACGCGCCTGCGCGCCCGCCGCACCAGCCTGGCGCAGCCGTGCTGCACCGTTTGCGTGCGCGCGCACCGGCGCACTCGAGCGCAGCGCGCACGTCGTCACGCTACACTGCGTACGGTCGTTCCATTCTCCTCGTGCCGTATCGATGGAAATCGTCTTCACCGTCCTCATTCTGCTGCTCACGGTCGCGCTGTCGGGCGCGCTCACGCGTGTGCTGCCGTTGCGGCTGCCGCTGCCGCTGATGCAGATCGCGTTCGGCGCGATGCTCGCGTGGCCCAGGCTGAACCTGCACGTCACGTTCGATCCCGAGATCTTCATGCTGCTGTTCATTCCGCCGCTGCTGTTCGCCGACGGCTGGCGGATCCCGAAGCGCGAACTGTACATGCAGCGCCGCGCGATCCTGATGCTCGCGTTCGGGCTCGTGTTCATGACGGTACTCGCCGTCGGGTATTTCGCGCACTGGCTGATACCCGAGTTGCCGCTGCCGATCGCGTTCGCGCTCGCGGCCGTGCTGTCGCCGACCGATGCGGTGGCGCTGTCCGGCATCGCCGGCAAGGGCCGCATCCCGCCGCAGCTGATGCACATCCTCGAAGGCGAGGCGCTGATGAACGACGCGTCGGGCCTCGTCGCGCTGAAGTTCGCGATCGCCGCCGCGCTCACCGGCATGTTCTCGCTGCGCGACGCGTCGATCACGTTCGTGATCGTCGCGGCCGGCGGGCTCGCCACCGGCGCGGGCGTCGCGTGGCTGTTCAGCGCGCTGTCGACGCGCTTTCTCAACGCAGAGCAGGAAGGCGATCCGGCCCCCGGCATCGTGATGACGCTGCTGGTGCCGTTCGCCGCGTACCTGTTCGCCGAGCATCTCGAGCTGTCGGGCGTGCTCGCGGCGGTGTCGGCCGGGATGATGATGAATTACACGAGCTTCTCGCGCAAAAGCACCGTCGCGTCGCGCGTGCGCGCGGAGAGCACGTGGGCGATGATCGAGTTCGTGTTCAACGGCATGGTGTTCATCATGCTCGGGCTGCAGCTGCCGCACATCATCGGCAGCGCGCTGGTCGACGCGCACCACACGAGCGATGCGCTCGTCGGCCGGATGATCTTCAACGTCTGCGCGATGATGGTCGCGCTGTATGCGATCCGCTTCCTGTGGGTGTGGCTGCTGCGCTGGATCGCGAGCCGCCGCGCCGCGCGCCAGGGCCTGCCCGGCACGATGGCCGGCGTGCGCACGATCGCGGTGATGACGGTCGGCGGCGTGCGCGGCGCGGTCACGCTCGCCGGCGTGCTGTCGATTCCGGTCGCGCTGTCGAACGGCGCGCCGCTGCCGGGGCGCGACGCCGCGATCTTCATCGCGTCGGCGGTGATCCTCGGCTCGCTGATCGTCGCGATGATCGGCTTGCCGCTGCTGCTGCGCGGCATGCGCGCGGCGCGCAACCCGCTCGCCGCCGAGGAGCGCGCCGCGCGCGCGGCCGCCGCGCAGGCCGCGATCCGCGCGATCGACGCGTCGCACGACGCGATCGCGGCCGCGCTCGACGAATCGGGCGCCGCGCGCTGCGCGGACATCTCGGCGCGCGTGATGGACCTGTACCGCCGCCGCCTCGCCTCGCTCGCCGACGACGGCCCGACGCCGCGCGCGCAGGCGCATCAGAGCGAAACGATGGAGCTGCAGATGCGGATCGCCGCGGTGCGCGCGGAGCGCACGGTGCTTTATCGGCTGCGCAGCGAAAGCCGCATCTCGGACGAAACGCTGACGAAGCTGATCCGCGAGATCGATCTGTCGGAGACGGCGCTGTCGACGCGCAAGAAGGGCCTCGTCTGATGCGTCGATGCACGCCGCCGCGCACGGCCACCGCATGAAGAAACGGCGACGCTCGCGCGTCGCCGTTTTCGCATCGGGCGGGCGGTTGCCTTACTTCGCGACGACCACCGGAATCCCCTTCAGCATGCCGGCGCCCTTCATCTCGTCGAGCGCGTGCTGCACGGCCGCGCTCGTCGCCGCGTCGATGCCGAGCTGCAGCGCGAGCTCGCGCTCCGCCCGCTTCACGCCCGCGAGGTTGCGCACCTTCACGTGGCCGAAGCCGCGCACGCGCGCATGCAGTTCGGCCAGTTGCGCGACCTGCGCCGCGTTGGCGGCCGTCATCGCGGCGAGCGCGCGCGTGAGCGTCGTCTCGTAGTCGTCGGCGAGCGCGCGCTCCATCCGGCGCTCGGCCGTGCGGCCGAACGGATCGAGCGGCGTGCCGCGCAGGCTGCGCACGCGCGCGAGCACGCCGAGCACCGGCCACAGCCACTGGCCGAACACGCGCTTGTTCGGCGCGCTGCCGTCGCGGCCGGCCTTCGCGAGCGCCGGCGGCGCGAGATTGAACTTCACGCGATAGTCCTGCCCCGGCACGCCTTCGAACTGCGCTTCGAGCGCCGCGCGGAACGCGCCGTCCGCATAGAGCCGTGCGACCTCGTATTCGTCCTTCACCGCGAGCAGGCGGTAGAAGGTCGTCGCGACCGCGCGCGTCAGCGCCTCGTCGCCCTTCGCGCGCGCCGCGTTCACCAGCGCGCGGTAGCGCTCGACGTAACGTGCGCCGCCGTATGCCGACAGGCGCGTCTCGCGATCGGCGATCAACGCGTCGAGCGGGGCAGGCGTGTCCAGCGTGTCGGAGGCGGCGGCTGTGGAAACCATCGGCGCGAGCCCCGCATGGCGCGCCCGCCACAACGCGTCGAGCCCCGTGGCGTCGCCGGCCGCCATCCGGCCGATCGAGAACGCGAGCTTGTTCATCGGCACCGCGACGTTGTTCAGCTCGATCGCGCGCATCATCGCGGCGAGCGACACCGGCACGAGACCGAGCTGCCACGCGTAGCCGAGCATCAGGATGTTCGCGCCGATCGAGTCGCCGAGGAATTTCGCGGCGAGCGCCTGCGCGTCGCAGCTCGACAGATGGCCGGCGCCGGCCGCGTGACGCATTTTCTCGAGCAGCGCGTCGGCGTGCAGGTTCGCGTCCGGGTTCTGCACGAACGACGCGTTCGGAATCCGGTGCGTGTTGACGACGATGCGCGTGCGCTCGTGGCGCACCGTCTGCAGCGCCTCGGCGCTCGCGCCGACCACCATGTCGCATGCGAGCAGCACGTCGGCCTGCTGCGTGTCGATGCGCACCTGGTTCAGCCAGCGGTCGCTCGACGCGATCCGCACGAACGACAGCACCGAGCCGCCCTTCTGCGCAAAGCCCATGAAGTCGAGCACCGACGCGCTCTTGCCCTCGAGGTGCGCGGCCATGCTGATCAGCGCGCCGACCGTCACGACGCCCGTGCCGCCGACCCCGGTCACCAGCATGTCGTACGGCGCCGCGTCGAGATGCGTCGCGGGCACCGGCAGCGCGTCGACGCGCGCGGCGAGCGCGGCTTCGTCGAACGCCGCGCCGGCCGCCTTCTTCAGCGCCGCGCCTTCGACCGTCACGAAGCTCGGGCAGAAGCCGTTCACGCACGAGTAGTCCTTGTTGCACGACGACTGGTCGATGCGGCGCTTGCGGCCGAGCGGCGTCTCGAGCGGCTCGACCGACAGGCAGTTCGACTGCACGCCGCAGTCGCCGCAGCCTTCGCACACCGCGTCGTTGATGAACAGCCGCTTATCGGGATCGGGGAACTCGCCCTTCTTGCGGCGGCGGCGCTTCTCCGCCGCGCAGGTCTGGTCGTAGATCAGCACGGTGACGCCCGGCGTCTCGCGCAGCTCGCGCTGCACCGCATCGAGCTCGCTGCGGTGATGGAACGTCGTGCCGGCCGGGAACTGCCCGTGATGGCCGTCGTACTTCTGCGGCTCGTCCGACACCACGACGAAGCGCGACACGCCTTCGGCTTCGACCTGCCGCGCGATCTGCGGCACCGAGATGCTGCCGTCGACCGGCTGGCCGCCCGTCATCGCCACCGCGTCGTTGTAGAGGATCTTGTACGTGATGTTCGCTTTCGCGGCGACCGCCTGACGGATCGCGAGGATCCCCGAATGGAAGTAGGTGCCGTCGCCGAGGTTCTGGAACACGTGCTTCGTGTTGGTGAACATCGCGTGCGCGGCCCAGTCGACGCCTTCGCCGCCCATCTGGATCAGGCCGGTCGTGTCGCGCTCCATCCACGACGCCATGAAGTGACAGCCGATGCCGGCCTGCGCGATCGAGCCTTCGGGCACCTTGGTCGACGTGTTGTGCGGGCAGCCCGAGCAGAAATACGGCGTGCGCTTCACCGCATCGGCTTCGTTCGACAGGATCTGCGGGGCGACGAGATCGACCACGCGTTCGCGGCGATCGAGCGTCGGCTTGTGGCGCGCGAGCCAGTCGGCGAACACCGGCAGGATGCGCGACGGACGCAGCTCGCCGAGTTCCGACAGCAGGCACGCGCCGGCCGCGTCGTGCTTGCCGAGCACGCGCGGGCGCGCGCCGTCCGCGCGGTTGTACAGATAGTCCTTGATCTGCTGCTCGATGACGGGGCCCTTCTCCTCGATGACCAGCACCTCGGCGAGCCCGTCGACGAAGGTGTCGATGCGCGTCATTTCGAGCGGATACGACAGGCCGACCTTGTAGATCCGCACGCCGGCCGCGTCGAGATCGCCGACCGTCAGGTCGAGGCGGCGCAGCGCTTCCATCAGGTCCAGATGCGCCTTGCCGCACGTGACGATGCCGACGTTCGCGTGCGCGCCCGGCGCGATCCACTTGTCGATGCTGTTGGCCCGCGCGAAATGGCGCACCGCGTCGAGCTTGGCGGCGAGGCGCGCTTCGATCGTCAGGCTCGGCAGGTCGGGCCAGCGGTTGTGCAGGCCGCCGGCCGGCGGCGCGAAGCCGGCCGGCGCCGGCCACTGCGTCTGCAGCGCGTCGAGATCGACGGTCGAGCCCGACTCCACCGTCTCCGAGATCGCCTTGAAGCCGACCCATGCGCCCGAGTAGCGCGACAGCGCCCAGCCGTACAGGCCGAATTCGAGCATGTCGGCGATGTTCGACGGGTTCACGATCGGCATGTGCCACGCCATCATCGCGAAGTCGCTCTGATGCGGCATCGACGACGACACGCAGCCGTGGTCGTCGCCCGCCACCACCAGCACGCCGCCGTGCGGCGACGAGCCGTACGCGTTGCCGTGCTTCAGCGCGTCGCCGGCGCGGTCGACGCCCGGACCCTTGCCGTACCACATTGCATATACGCCATCGACGGTGCGCTCCGGGTCGGCCTCGACGCGCTGGGTGCCGAGCACCGCGGTGCCGCCGAGCTCCTCGTTGATCGCGGGCAGGAAGCGCACGCCGCCGGCGTCGAGCAGCTTCTTCGCCTTCCACAGCTGCTGGTCGACCATCCCGAGCGGCGAGCCGCGGTAGCCGCTGACGAAGCCGGCCGTGTTCAGGCCCTGCGCGGTGTCGGCTGCGCGCTGCATCAGCAGCAGGCGGACCAGCGCCTGCGTGCCGGTCAGGAAGATGCGGCCGCGCGTGGCGGTCAGGTTGTCGGTCAGCCGGTAGTCGGATAGAGCGGGCGTGCCGTCGACGGGCAGGCGGGCGGTCATGGGGATGTCTCCTGATTGTGCTTTGTGCTGTGCCGGGCCGCGCGCCGCGGCGTCGGACGACGCCGGCCGCGAGCAGCGGGATGGCTCTATTTTTTCGCGGGAAGGCGAGAAAGTTTTTTCTCATCTTGCTGACGCGGCGTCGAAGCGAGAAAGACTGCACAGGTTTTGCAGCGGAATTGAGAGAGTTCTGCCGCAGGCCGCTGGGCGGCTCGCAGCGCATGCCGAGACGGGCGGGTGCGCTGCAGCGCTCACACGGCGAGGCGGCGGCCGCGGAAGCAGCGGCACGCGCGCGCAAGGCCGCGTGGCAAGGGTTTGCGCCTCGGATCGCGAGCGTCCTCACCCATGAAATGCACAGCGTTCGAATTGGTCGCGGGCGCCGGATATCCACAACGCCCGGCTGCAGGCGGGCGCTCACCGGTCGATTGCACAGCGTTTCGAGTGTCGTCGGGGGGTGGATTATCCACAACGCAATCGGCCCGCCCATCCAGCGGATCGAGGCGCTCACCATTCAAATCCACAGGGCTGCGAGTCGATGCGGAGGCCGGATATCCACACCCGCCTGCCCGCTTCCCGCCGATTCGGCGGCGACGCTCACCGGTCGAATGCACAGGATTGCGAGTCGATTGAGCGGGGGCGATTGTCCGCAGCGGTGTGCGGCTCGCGATGCTCTATTTACTTCCGGCGCGGCAGGCGCGGAAGCGTGTAGGTGCGGGGCACCTCGGGGGCAGCCACACACTAAAAACCCTGTGAGTTCCGATGGTGAGCAGCGGCACGCAAGCGAATGAGGAGGCCGATTTGGCTGTGGATAGAACCCACCCATCACAACTCGAAACGCTGTGCATTCCGACGGTGAGCGACAGCAAATCGATCGAACGGCCGCGCCGATTCGGGAATGAATGGCCCTTTCCGCGATCACTCGAAACGCTGTGCATTTCAAGGGTGAGCGGCGATCGGGAGATCGATGTGGACAATTCACCCATGCAACCACTCGCAACACTGTGAAATCGAACGGTGAGCGTCGGCGCGGTATCGCATGACGACCGCCGATTCGGGCGCGAACCGACGCGAGCGATGCCGCTCAGCCCCGCGCGCCGGGGCTCGCGCGCACGCGGCCGCGCCGCACGCATCGGCGCTCACCGTCGGGATACACAGCACATCGACTGGTTCGGGCGAGCGCATATCCACATCGCGGCAAGCAGTCGAATGAAACGCGCGATCGCGAGTGCGGTTAGAATGCGCGACCGCCGAAGCCGTCCACGGGAACGCGCTAGGCCACGCAGGCAGACCTCGGGCGCGACCGGGCCGCGACGCTCACCATCGGAATACACAGCGCTGCGACTGCGTTCGGCGGCAAGATATCCACAACGCGAAACGCTCGCGCGATCGATCGTCGAAGCGAGCGGCGCGCCTGAACGCGCAACGCGCCGAATGTCGGGCAGCGCGCGGAAGCCCGCGCGGCGCAAGCGTCACACGCGGGCGGACGCCGGCGCTCACCGTCCGCGAGCACAGCGTTTTTCGTCGTTGCGCGCCAGGTTGTCCACATGCTGCGGCAGGCATTCCTGCCCACGGGCGCATGCTCACCGACCAAATGCACAGCATTGCGACTGCGTGCGAAGCGAGATATCCACAACCGACATCGCGCGGACGTTGGCCGCCCGCGCATGCGCAACGTCGGCTAATGCACACGCCGGCGCGCCCGCGCCAACCGCCGCAAAACCGCGCCGCTTCAGGCTTGCGCCGCATGCTCACCGGTCGCTTGCACAGCATTTCGATTGAGCGAAATGCCGGTTGTCCACATCCGCCGCGCGGTGGCGTCGCCGCCGCCCCACGCCGTCACTCCGCGATCGAACGGACGATCCGCGCCGGGTTGCCGGCGACCAGCGTATTCGGCGGGACGTCGCGCGTCACGACCGAGCCGGCGCCGACCACCGCGTTCTCGCCGACCGTCACGCCGCCGAGGATCGTCGCGCCCGCGCCGATCCACACGTTGTTGCCGATCGAGATCGGCCGGGCCACGACCGCGTCGCGTCGGCGCGACGGCTCGAGCGGATGGCCGGACGTGATGAGGCTCACGTTCGGCCCGATCATCGCGTCGTCGCCGATGTCGAGGCCGCCGAGGTCGTAGAACGTGCAGTTCTGGTTGACGAACACGTTCCGGCCGATCCGCGTGGCTGCGCCGCCGGTTGCGTAGAACGGCGGAATCAGCAGGAAGCCGTCGTCGATCGGCTTGCCCGTCAGTTCGCCGAACAGGCTGCGGACTTCGTCCGCATCGGCGAACGTCAGCCGGTTGAGCCGCGCGGTGATCGCCATCGCGCGCGCGAGCTCGGCGCGCATCGCCGCCGATTCGGGCGTGCGCCGGGAAATGATCGTCGTGCGGTCGTCGTGGGCCATGCGGTGCCTTCTCCGTGGGTTCGATCCGGCGCGCGGCGCATCACGCTGGGTGCGGCGCGCCGCTCATGCGGCCGGCCCGGGCGCGCGCGCCGACCCGCCCGCATCGACCACCTCGCCCGGCAGACCGCCTGCGTCGCTGTCCGCGTCGACCGGCACGACCTCGTGAAAATGCGTGTAGTCGATGTGCGTGATGCCGCCCTCGTCGCGCATCAGGTCGACATAGCGGTGACGCCAGCGGATCTCGGCGTGGGTCCACGTGTGGCGCGCCTGCATGACCTGCGACGTCGTCTCGTCGGAGCCCTCGATCGTGATCAGCAGCGACGCGTCGCGCGCGGCGAGCGATTCGGCCGTTTCGCCGAACAGCGGGCTGGTTTCGTCGATCACGTGCATCAGGTTCCAGCCGAGCAGGAAGATCGGATGCTCGTTGCGCACGAGCGGCAGATCGTGGATCTTGCGCAGCGTGTAGCCTTCGTGCGTGCCTTCGACCCGCATCAGCCGCAGTTTCGCCTGCGCTTCGGCGATCACGTTCTGACGCGCGTTGGCGGCGCGCACCATCAGCGTCATCCGCCCGTCCAGCGGCCGCACGATCGCGTAGCGCGCGAACAGGATCTTCGCCTGCGGTCGCGAAAAGCGCGCGAACACGAGGCCGGTGGCCAATGCGATGCCCGACATCCCGATGAAGATCTCGAACGTGGCGACGACGTGCGCGTAGACGGTCTGCGGATGCATGTCGCCGTAGCCGACCGTCGCGAGCGTCTCGACGCTGAAGAAGAACGCGCCGGTGAAGCCGGCCGGCGACTGGTTCGCGATCGGCTCGTGGCCGAGCAGGTAGAGCAGCGCGAAGCCGCCGTTGATCAGCAGGAACAGCACCGCGAGCGACAGGAAGAACACGGGCCAGGTGACCGTCAGCGCGCGGTGATACAGGTCGCGCCAGCCGAGCGGCGGCATGCCGTACGCGATCACCGGGCGGGTGCCGGACCAGATCCGGCGGCCCCGGCCGCGGGAGAAAGGGGAAGACGGATCGACGTTCATCGCGCGACGCCTGGGACAGGAAGGCGATGAGCGTAGCATGCGCGGGCGCGGGGCGCGCGTACGGTGCGGAGGTCGCGCGGGGAGGGGTTTCGTGCAGCGCTCACGCGCTGCACCGAGGCCGCGGTGCGCGCGAGATCGGCGCTGCGCCGACGGACGCGCGGCGCGCGAAAGATCGCGCCCTCCGCGCGCGCCGCCCTTACTTCCGGTCGACGATCACGCGATCGAACGTGCCGCCGTCGGCGAAGTGCGTCTTCTGCGCGTTCGCCCAGCTGCCGAAAACCTGCTCGACGCTGAACGTCTTCAGCGGCTTGAACTCGGCCGCGTGCTTTTTCAGCACGTTCGGATCGCGCGGGCGCAGATGGTGCTGCGCGACGATCTCCTGCGCCTGCGGCGTGTACAGATAAGCGAGATAGGCCTGCGCGACCTTGCGCGTGCCCTTTTTGTCGACGACCTTGTCGACCACGGCGACGGGCGGCTCCGCGAGAATGCTCGCCGACGGATACACCGCGTCGAATTGCGCGCCCGATGCGCCGGTGTCCATCAGCGCGACCTCGTTCTCGAACGTGACGAGCACGTCGCCGATGCCGCGCTGCGTGAAGGTCGTCGTTGCGCCGCGGCCGCCCGAATCGAGCACCGGCACGTTGCGGAAGATCGCCTTCTCGAAATCGAGCGCCTGCTGGTCGGTCGCGCCCTTCTGCTTCTGATAGCCCCACGCGGCAAGATACGCGTAGCGGCCGTTGCCCGACGTCTTCGGATTCGCGATGACCACCTGCACGCCCGGCTTCGCGAGATCGCTCCAGTCCTTGATGGCCTTCGGGTTGCCCTTGCGCACGAGGAACACCATCGTCGTCGAGTACGGCGAGCTGTTGTCGGGAAAGCGCGCGCGCCAGTCCTTCGACAGCAGCTGGCCGCGCTCGGCGAGCAGGTCGATGTCGTTCGGCTGGTTCATCGTCACGACGTCGGCCTGCAGCCCTTGCAGCACCGACAGCGCCTGCGCGCTCGACGCGCCGTGCGACTGCTTGATCGTCACCGTTTCGCCGGTCTGCTGCTTGTACGCCGCGGCGAAGCTCGCGTTGATGTCCTTGTACAGCTCGCGCGTCACGTCGTACGACACGTTGAGGATCGACGTGTCCGCGTGCGCGGCCGTTGCCGCCACGACCAGCGCCGCCGCCGTGCCGGCGTGCAGCCAGCGGCCGATCACCTTGATGCCTGCCATCGCGATATACCCCGTTTCCAGTGGTGGTGAATGTGCGTGACGGCGCGCGTGCGCACCGTCATCGAAACGTAAGCGGGCATTCTAGCGGCCGGGCGCCGCGCGCCTTCCAATCTGTCGTGGAAAGCAAATCTGGAATTCTGCTAACGCGGCACGCCGGCTCGCGCGCGCGCCGGCCGCGGTGTTAAGATCGCCGCTCAGCCCTTTTCCGGTCCATCCATGTCCGCTGCTCCGCGCTCGCTGTCGATCCTCGCCGCCACCGCGGCAGGTGTGCGCGCGGCCGGGCTGAAACTGAAAAAACGACTCCTCGACTGACGGGGACGTCGCGTCCCGTCAGGCGAATGCCGGACGGGATGCCCGCGGGTCGTTGCTTTCTCCTTGCCCGCATGCCTCGCTCCGGCGCCCGCCGGCGGAACGGTTCCTCTCCACTCCGTTCTCACCATGAGGCTTTGCATGCACACACGTTTCGAAGGTATCTGGCTGCCGATCATCACGCCGCTCCACGACGGCGAGGTCGACCACGGCGCGCTCGCGCGGCTCGCGCGCCATTACGCGGCGGCCGGCATCACCGGCTTCGTCGCGGGCGCGACGACCGGCGAGGGCGTGCTGCTCGACGCGCGCGAACAGGATGCGGTGTTCGCGACGCTGCGCGACGCGGCGCCCGGCGTGCCGATCGTCGTCGGGCTCACCGCGAGCGCGACCCACTTCGCGGCCGCCCGCGCACGCGAGCTCGCCGCGCTGCGGCCCGACGGGCTGCTCGTCACGCCGCCCGTCTACGTGAGGCCGACGCAGGACGGCATCCGCCGTCACGTCGAGGCGATCGTCGCCGCGGCCGATGTGCCGGTGCTCGTCTACAACATCCCGTACCGCACCGGCGTGAACGTCGAACTGGAGACGTTGCAGGCGCTCGCGCGCGATGCGCGCGTGGCCGGCGTCAAGGAGTGCGGCGGCACGCTCGACCGGCTGAGCCGGCTCGTGCACGACACGCCGCTCGCGATCCTGTCCGGCGACGACAACCAGAACTTCGCGGCGCTCTGTGCAGGCGCGCACGGCGCGATCGCGAGCAGCGCGCACGTGCTGCCCGAATGGCACGTGCGCATCCACGCGCTGCTGCGCGACGGCCGCCTCGCCGACGCGCGACGGCTGGCGGTCGCGTTGCAGCCGCTCGTCGCGGCGCTGTTCGCCGAGCCGAATCCCGCGCCGGTGAAGGCGCTGCTGGCCGCGCAAGGATGGTGCGAAGACGGGCTGCGGTTGCCGTTCGTGCCCGCGAGCGCCGCGTTGCGCGACAGGCTCGGCGAGCTGTGGGCGGCGCTGCAGGCGCACGCGCCGGCGGTTGCGGCGGTGTAGGACGAGGGGTATGGGCGCGTGGGGCCGGCTGGGGTGGTGGCCGTTGTGCGGCGAAGCGGTCGGCTGGCCGGGGCGCCGGGTGAACCGCAAGCGGTGCGTTTCGCCGACCGGACGGCGCCGCTGCGCGACACGGCCGTCGGCGCGCGGGCGAGCGAACGAGCGAGCGGGCGAGCGCGCAGGCGAGCGGGCGAACGCGGCGGACGATCGAACGGGCTACCGTCGATGCGGCGGCGTGCCGGACGCTCACGCCGCCCATCGAAGCCTGAGCGCCAGCGGCGAGCGCGCCCGCTCACTCTCAAACTGCGCGCGCCGCCTCACGCGACACCGCCCCGGCGAGCCTCAGGCCGCCAGCGCCACCGCGTCGCGTCGGGTCGCGTCGCGCACGGCCTGCGTCACGATCTGCGCGAGCCGTTCCACGGTCGGCGTCGCCGACGACGTGCGGCGCAGCAACAGCAGCGGCAGGCTCGGCAGCGCGGGCAGGCCGCACGCGGCCGTGTCGAGTGCGCGCACCGACGCGGGCAACCCGTAATGCGAGCGCACCGTGACGCCCAGCCCGGCCGCCGCGGCCGCCCATAGTCCGGCCAGGCTCGGCGTGGTGAATGCGACGCGCCACGGCAAGCCCGCGCGGTCGAGCGCGTCGGTCGCCGCGGCGAAGAAGCGGCACGGCCGGTCGAACACGACGAGCGGCAGCGGCTCTCCACGCTCTGCCTGCTCTGCCTGCTCTGCCTGCTCTGCCTGCTCTGCCTGCTCTGCCGGCGCACCCGGCGTGCGCTCCGCGGCGGCGCTCGCAGCGCCGTCGCGTGCGGCATCCGGCATTGCGCCGGCGTCGGCCACGCCGACGTCGCCCGCGCCCACGGCCGCGATCCACTGCATCGGCACCTGGGCGATCGCGTCGCTGTCGATGCCCGCGCGCGACATCAGGCTCGCCGATGCCGGATCGCCCCACACGAGCGCGAGATCGAGCTGATTCGCGTCGAGCCGCTCGAGCAGCTCGGCATTGCGCGCGACGCGCGCCTCGATCCGCACCTTCGGATGCGCGCGCGCAAAACGCCCGAGCACGTCGGGCAGGATCGCTTCGCCGAAATCCTCCTGCAGCCCGACCCGCACCCAGCCGTCGAGATTCACGCCGCGCACGGCCGCGGCCGCTTCGTCGTTCAGTTCGATCATGCGGCGCGCGTAGCGCAGCATCGCGTCGCCCGCGTCGGTCAGCGCCAGCCCGCGCCCGGCCTTCACGAACAGCGGCGTGCCGGCCTGCTCCTCGAGCTTGCGGATCTGCGCGCTCACCGCCGACGACGAGCGCGCGACGCGATCGGCCGCCTTCGTGAAGCTGCCGAGGTCGACGCCCGCCACCAGGCTGCGCAGCGCCGCGACATCGAAATTGGGACGCGCAAGCGCGGCGTCGCTAGGGTCTCGCATCGGCATCTCGATCATCCTGTTTTGTCGAACGATTCATCAAAAACTTTCCGATTTTCAGGATGAATGTAGGTCGCCACACTGACGATGTCAATTTGCACACGGACCCGTCGTCATGGATACCTCCTGCCTCGCTTCCCCGTCCGCGCGCGCCGGCGCTGCGCGCGGCCCGGCGCATCGCTGGCGCGTGCTCGCTGCCGGCGTCGCGGCGAACATGAGCTTTTCGGCCGCCGCGGCCGGCATTCCGACCACCGCCGTGTGGATGCGCTCGGCCTATCACCTCGACAACGCCGCGCTCGGCCTCGTGCTCGGCGCGCTGGGCTTCGGCGTCGCGCTGTCGGAGTTGCCGTGGGGCATCGCGGCCGATCGCTTCGGCGATCGGCGCGTGCTGCTCACCGGCCTCGTCGCGACCGCCGCGATGCTCGCGGTGATGGTCGCCGCGATCGTGCCGAGCGCGCATGCCGTGCCGCCGCTGCTGCGCGTCGTGGCGGCGATGTGCTGCGTCGGCCTGCTCGGCGGCAGCGTGAACGGTTCGAGCGGACGCGCGGTGATGCGCTGGTTCGGCGAACGCGAACGCGGGCTCGCGATGAGCATCCGGCAGACGGCCGTGCCGCTCGGCGGCGGCGTCGGCGCGGCGCTGCTGCCGGCGCTCGCGTCGCATGCGGGCTTCGCCGCGGTGTACGGCGCGTTGATGCTGCTGTGCGCGGGATCGGCGGCGCTCACGTGGCGCTGGTTGCATGAGCCGCCGGGTGGGGTGGTTGCGTTCGCGCCGTCCGCCACTTCCGCCGCATCGGTCGCGACGGCTACATCCGGCGCATCGGACTCATCGGTCGCATCCGCCGCGTCGGTCCCATCGGCAACATCCCGCACATCCGACACATCGGCCGCATCCGCCGCGCCGTCCACCTCGAGCACCTCGACAACGCCGCCCGCCGCACAGCAAGCGTCCGCCGCTCCCGCGCGCGGCCCGCTGGCGAGCGCCCGCGTGTGGCGCATCGTGCTCGGCATCGGCGCGTTGTGCGCGCCGCAGTTCGCGGTGCTCACGTTCGCGACCGTGTTCCTGCACGATTTCGGCCGGCTCGGGCTCGCCGGCATCAGCACGGCGATGGTCGCGCTGCAGGCCGGCGCCATGGTGATGCGCGTGTGGAGCGGCCGCCATACCGACCGGCACGGCAACCGGCGTGCGTACCTGCGCGGGTCGGTCTGCGTCGCGGCCGGCGCGTTCTCGCTGCTCGCCGCAGCGACGGCCGCCAGCCCCTACGTTCCGCTCGGCGCGATCGTCGCGATTCTCGTGTTCGCCGGCATCTGCGTGTCCGCGTGGCACGGCGTCGCGTACACCGAACTGGCGACGCTCGCCGGCGCGAACCACGCGGGCACCGCGCTCGGGATGGCGAACACGGTCGTCTATCTCGGCCTGTTCGCCACGCCGCTCGCGATCCCGCCGCTGCTCGCCGTCAGTTCGTGGAGCGTCGTATGGCTCGCGACCGCGTTGATCGCTGGGGCGACCTATCCGCTGTTCGCGCGCTAACTCACGAGCTAATCGACGGACCAAGCCACCCGCCGACTCACGCGCGGGCGAGTCGGCGCGCGGCACACGCCACGTGATACACGCGGCACATGCAGCCGCAGCCGCACGCGACCGCACCGCGCGCGACAACGCCCGATGCACAGCAACTTGCGGCGCAGAACCCCGCGCCGCTGACGCTCAGCCCATCGCCGACGTCGCCACCTTGTCGAGCGTGATCGGCAGATCGCGCACGCGCACGCCGGTCGCGTGATAGACGGCATTGGCGATCGCGGCCGGCACGCCGGTGATGCCGATCTCGCCGATCCCGCGGATGCCGAGCGGATTGAAATGCGTGTCGCGCTCGTCGACGAAGATCACGTCGAGTTCGCCGATGTCCGCGTTCACCGGCACGTGATATTCGGCGAGGTTCGCGTTCGTGAAGCGGCCGTGCCGCACGTCGAGATACGACCCCTCCTCGAGCGCGGTGCCGAGCCCCCACACCATGCCGCCGATCAGCTGGCTGCGCGCCGTCTTCGCGTTCAGCACGCTGCCGACGCTGTATGCGCCGACGATGCGCGGCACGCGGATCGTGCCCAGCTCGGCGTCGACGTGCACCTCCGCGAACACCGCCCCGAACGAATGCGACGCATAGCGCGACTTCTCGTCGCCCGGCTTCGTCGTCGCCTGCACGTCGATCGGCCGGCCGCCCGCGCGCGCGATCACCGCCGCGGCGGGATCGCGCCGCGACGGATCGCGGCGATGCACGACCCAGCCGTCGTCGACCGTCACGTCGTCGGCCGCGACGCCGTGCAGCGGCGAACCGGGTGCGCCCACGGCCAGCGCGATCAGCTGCGCGCGCGCCTGCAGCGCGGCCTCGCGCACGGCAGGCGCGACGCTCGCCGCCGTCTGCGAGCCGCCCGACACCGGCGCGCGCGGCAGCCCGGAGTCGCCCAGCACGAAACGCACGTCGCGCAACGCGAAGCCGAGCGCATCGGCGGCCACCTGCGTCATCACCGTGTAGGTGCCCGTGCCGATGTCCTGCGTGCCCGATGCCACTTCAGCCGTGCCGTCCGGCAGAATGCGCGCGCGCGCCGACGCCTCGCTGCGGTTCGCCGGGTACGTGGCGGCCGCCATCCCGAGGCCGATCAGCGTGTCGCCGTCGCGCATCGTGCGCGGCGCGCCGGTGCGGCGCGACCAGCCGAAGCGCTGCGCGCCGAGCCGGTAGCACGCGCGCAGTTCGTTGCTCGACCACGGCTTGCCGTCCTGCGGATCGACCTGCGCGTAGTTCGCGAGCCGCAATTCGACCGGGTCCATCCGCAGCTGCCACGCGAGTTCGTCCATCGCCGACTCGAGCGCGAACGACCCCGACGCCTCGCCCGGCGCGCGCATGAAGGTCGGCGTGCCGACGTTCAGCGACACGATCCGGTGCGTCGTCGCCTGGTTCGGCACCGCGTACATGATCCGCGACGGCATCCCGCACATCTCGGTCCAGTCCTCGAACGTCGAGGTGGTCACGACCGAATCGTGGCGCATCGCGGTCAGCGTGCCGTCGGCGCGTGCGGCCAGCACGACGCGCTGCTCGGTGTACGGCCGCGAGCCGACCGGGCCGAACATCTGCGGCCGCGTCAGCACGAGCCGCACCGGCCGACCGGCCTGCTTCGCGGCCATCGCGCACAGCGACACGTGCGACCACGACGAGCCCTTGCAGCCAAAGCCGCCGCCGAGGAACGGCGACAGCACGCGCACCTGCTCCGGCGCGATGCCGAACACCGCGGCCACCGCGGTGCTCGCGCCCGACACGCCCTGCGTCGCGTCGTGCAGCGTGAGCGTCGGGCCGTCCCAGCGGGCCATCGTCGCATGCGGCTCGATCGGGTTGTGATGCTGCATCGGCGTCGTGTAGGTCGCGTCGATGCGCACCGCGCCTTCGCGCAGCCCCGCGTCGACGTCGCCGCGCTGCGTGTCCATCGGCCGCCCCTGCTGCTTCGGCGGCACGCGCGCGGCCGCCTTCTCGCGCGCGAAATCGAGCGCGGCGGCGCCCGGGCGATAGCGCACGCGCACCGCATCGGCGGCGGCGCTCGCCTGCTCGAGCGTCTGCGCGACGACGACCGCGACGGGCTCGTTGCTGTAGCGCACCGTGTCGTCCTGCAGCAGCGTGAGGTGCCGGCCCGCGGGCGGCGACAGCGGCGGCCGGCCGCCGTTGGGCAGCCGCATCGCGTTCTCGTGCGTGATCACGAGCAGCACGCCGGGCATCGCCCGCGCACGCGCCGTGTCGATCGATTCGATCCGCCCGGCCGCGATCGTGCTCGTCACGAGCACCGCGTGCGCGAGCCGCGGATCGGCGAATTCCGCCGCGTAATGCGCGCCGCCCGTCACCTTCAGCATGCCGTCGACGCGATCGAGCGGCTGTCCGGTCAGCGTGTTCATGCTGCACCTCCATTGGCTGCGGCGCGTTTCACCGCGCGCACGATCGCGCGCTGCGCGAGCGCGACCTTGAACGCATTGCCGTCGAGCGGCCGCGCATCGCGCAGCGCGAGCGCGGCGGCGTCGTGCAGCAACGCATCGGTCGGCGCGCGTCCCGCGAGATGCTGCTCGGCGAGCGTCGCGCGCAGCGGCTTGTGCGCCACACCGCCGAGCGCGATGCGCGCCTCCTCGATGCGCGCGCCGTCCATCCGCAACGCGGCCGCCACCGACACGAGCGCAAACGCGTAGCTCGCGCGATCGCGCACCTTCAGGTAATGCGCATGGCCGGCGAAGCGCGGCGGCGGCAGGTCCACCGCGGTGATCAGCTCGCCGGGCGCGAGCGTCGTGTCGAGATCGGGCCGGTCGCCGGGCAGGCGGTGAAACGACTCGAACGGAATCTGCCGCGCGCCGCGCGGGCCGCTCACCTGCACGACGGCGTCCAGCGCGGCGAGCGCAACGCTCATGTCCGACGGGTTCACCGCCACGCACTGCGGGCTCGCGCCGAGAATCGCGTGCATCCGGTTGTGGCCGCCGATGGCCGCGCAGCCGCTGCCCGGCTCGCGCTTGTTGCATTGCGCGAAGGCCGTGTCGTAGAAGTACGGACAGCGCGTGCGCTGCATCAGGTTGCCGCCGATGGTCGCCATGTTGCGCAGCTGCGCCGACGCGCCCGCGAGCAGCGCCTGCGACAGCAGCGGATAGTCCGCGCGGATGCGCGCATGATCGGCCGCATCGCTGTTGCGCACGAGCGCACCGATCCGCAGCCCGCCGTCGGGCAGCGCGTCGACCGTATCGAGGCCCGCGATGCGCGTGATGTCGATGAGCGCGACCGGTCGCGCCACGCCGCCCTTCATCAGATCGAGCAGGTTCGTGCCGCCGCCGATGAACGCCGCGCCCGGACGCTGCGCCGCGCGCACCGCGCCGGCGACGTCGGCCGCACGTTCGTAGGTGATCGCTTCCATTGCGATGCCCTCCGCCGGCTATGCGCTCGCCGCGTGCGCGGCGCGCACGGCGGCGACGATGTTGGAATACGCGCCGCAGCGGCACAGGTTGCCGCTCATGCGTTCGCGGATCTCGGCGTCCGTCAGCTGCACCGGGCGATGCCGCACGTCGGCGGTGACCGCGCTCGCCGCGCCGGCCGCGAACTCGTCGAGCAGCGCGGTCGCGGCGCACACCTGGCCGGGCGTGCAGTAACCGCACTGGAACGCATCGTGTGCGACGAACGCGCGCTGCACCGCGCTCGGCACGCCGTCGCGCGCGAGCCCTTCGACCGTCGTGATGTGCTGGCCTTCGTGCATCACCGCGAGCGTCAGACACGCATTGATGCGCCGCCCGTCGACGAGCACCGTGCAGGCGCCGCACTGCCCGCGGTCGCATCCCTTCTTCGTGCCGGTCAGCCCCGCGTACTCGCGCAGCGCGTCGAGCAGCGTGACGCGCGGCTCGAGTTGCAGCGTGTACGCGCGTCCGTTGATGTCGAGATGCACCGGCCGCGCGGGCACCGCGTCGCGGTGCGCAGGCGGCGCTGCGGCGGCCTCGCCCTGCGCATGCACGTGCGGCGCGGCGCCGACCGTCGCGGCCGCCGCCGCCGATTGCAGGAAGCGGCGACGCGCCGCGCTCGACGGCGTATCGGCCGGCTGCGACGGCGCCGGCCGGCCTTCGCCGAGCGGCGCGCGCGAAGCGGCGCGCCCGGGTTCGGCGGATGAGGAATCGGATCGATCGGTGAACATGAGTTCTGCTCGCTCGATGAGGGATGGACGCGGAAAGGCGGCCCGTGCCGGACCGGTCGTGCGCGAGCGCGCGCGCAGCGGCGCTCGGAGCAATTCCGGTGCCGCGCAGCAGCGACGCCGGCGCGCGCGTGCCGCGCACTCGGCCGGGATCGCGATGCGCGGCCGTATCCGAGCGCTGGATGGCGGCACGCTGACGCGCTGCTGGCAACACGCCGACGAAACGGCAACAAATACCGGCTCGCGGCATCGGACGCGACATATCGACCGCCGCTCGCGCGCTGGCCGCCGCGCACTGCGCGCGCATCGCGCGCGGCACGGTTCGCGCCTTCGCGTTGCACACGCATGTAAATGCGGCACGTCGTCCGCGTCCCGCTGGCAAATTCCACCATGCGCGTCTGCCTCGTGCAGCCTTCGCCGAAAGCCACGGGACAGCTTCGCGAAAGCGTTTCGCGATCATGTTCCGGTCGCAAACGATTCACCGAAACGTCGCATCGCGCCAGCATACTGGAAAACGTTTGCCGATCAGCCTGCCAGGAGAGAAGTGATGCGTCGTGTCGTCGTTGCCGCCGTTCTGTGTGCCACCGCGCTCGTCGCCGCCTGCAGCGACGACGCGCCGCACGACGAGCAAGCGGCCGACGCGTCGCAGCAGGCCGGCGCGTCGTCGGGCACCGCGAGCGCGTTCAACAGCGATGCCGGCGCGCACGCTGCCGCGGCGGATGCCGCGCCGCTCGCGCCGCCCGTCGTCCACTTCCCGCCCGACGACGACGACGATGCAAAACCGGCGGCCGATGCGTCGGCCACCGCGGCATCGGCCGCCGCTGCCTCGTCGCCGCATTGATCGCGCCGTCCCCGCTCCCGTCCCGTTCGCAGAACCGAGGTAAAACGACATGACGTCATCCAGCCGCCGCCGTTTCCTGCATACCGTCGCGCAATCGGCGGGCGCCGCCGTCGCGCTCAACGCCTTCCCCGAATCGATCCGCCGTGCGCTCGCGATTCCCGCCGCGCGCGGCACCGGCACGATCCGCGATGTCCAGCACATCGTCGTGTTCATGCAGGAGAACCGCTCGTTCGACCATTACTTCGGACACCTGCGCGGCGTGCGCGGCTACAACGACCGCTTCCCGATCCCGCTGCCGAACGGCAAGCCGGTGTGGTACCAGCCGTCGAAGGAGGATCCGGGCAAGCCGGTGCTGCCGTTCCGGCTCGACACGAAGACGACCAGCGCGCAATGTCTCGGCGCGCTCGACCACTCGTGGGCGAAGACGCACGCGGCGATCGACGGCGGCCGCTACGACCAGTGGCCCGCGAACAAGACCGACATGACGATGGGCTATCACGTCCGCGACGACATCCCGTTCCACTACGCGCTCGCCGATGCGTTCACCGTCTGCGACAACTATTTCTGCTCGCTGCCGGGGCCGACGCACCCGAACCGCTCGTACCTGATGACCGGCACGATCGATCCGACCGGCAAGTTCGGCGGCCCGCTGCTCGACAACGCCGACTACGTCGACGGCGACCTGCCGCCCGCCTACCAGCTGCTGTCGTGGACGACCTTCCCGGAACGGCTCGAGGCGCGCGGCGTGTCTTGGCAGATCTACCAGCAGGGGCTCACGTGGGCCGATCCGTACAACGGCAACTACGGCACCAACATCCTGCAGAACTTCGCGAACTTCATCGACGCGAAGCCGGGCTCGTCGCTGTATCAGCGCGCGCAGACGGTGCGCACGCTCGACAACCTGAAGGACGACGTGATCAACGACCGGCTGCCGCAGGTGTCGTGGCTGCTGCCGCCGGCCGCGTTCTCCGAGCATCCGAAATACACGCCCGCGTACGGCGCGAACTACACGTCGCAGATCCTCGACGCGCTGACGTCGAACCCCGACGTGTGGGCGAAGACGGTGCTGTTCATCATGTACGACGAGAACGACGGCTTCTTCGATCACGTCGTGCCGCCGCAGCCGCCGACCTCGGCCGCGCAGGGCGCCTCGACGGTGACCACCGACGGCGAGCTGCACACGGTCGTGAACCCCGGCCGCGGCGGCAGCTATACGGCCGACGGGCTGCCGTACGGCCTCGGGCCGCGCGTGCCGATGACGGTCGTGTCGCCGTGGTCGAAGGGCGGCTTCGTGTGCTCGCAGGTGTTCGACCACACGTCGGTGATCCGCTTCATCGGCGAACGCTTCGGCGTCGACGAGCCGAACATCACGCCGTGGCGCCGCACCGTGTGCGGCGACCTCACCGCCGCGTTCGACTTCCGCTCGTCGGACGCGACCTTCCCGGCGCTGCCCGACACGAGCCAGTACCGCTCGATCGCCGATCAGCAATGCACGTCGCAGCCCGCGCCCACGGTGCCCGCGACGCCGTCGCCGATCGATCCGCAGGAGCCGGGCGTGCGGCCGGCCCGCGCGCTGCCGTACGAGCTGCACGTGAACGCGAGCATTTACGGCGGCAACACGCTGCGCATCGAGTTCGCGAACCGCGGCAACCAGGGCGCGCACTTCCACGTGTACGCGACGAACCGCACCGACGGCCCGTGGCGCTACACGGTCGGCGCGCGCCGCGTGCTGCACGCGGACTTCGATCTGACCGAGACGAACGGCGCGTATGCGTTCTCGGTGTACGGCCCGAACGGGTTCGTGCGGGTCTTCGCGGGCGACGTGTCGGCCGCGACGGCGCGCCGCCGCAACCATGCGCAGCCCGAGGTGAAGGCCGGCTACGACGTCGCGAACGGCAATCTGTATCTGAAGCTGCGCAATCATGGCAGCGGCCACGTGACGTTGACGCTGACCGACAACGCGTACGGCGCGCCGTCGCGACAGGTCACGCTGCACGGCGGCGACGAGCGCGTCGAGCAATGGGCGCTCGCGGCGAGCCATCATTGGTATGACGTGACGGTGAGCGACGGCGCGAACCCCACGTTCTCGCGGCGCTTCGCGGGCCACGTCGAGAACGGCCGGCCGAGCTATTCGGACCCAGCGGCGGTGAAGCCCGTCACGGTGTCGTAAGCGGGGTGACGCGGGGTGTGACGCGGGCGCGCGCCGCGCGCGTCACACCGCATGCGCGAGCGCGCGCTCGACGAGCGCGCGGTCGAAGCCGTCGGCCGCGTCGCGAAAGCGCAGCGGCGCCGCGCAATGCACGAGCGTGTCGATGAAATACTTCGCGCGCGGCCACGGCCCGAAGCCCGCCGCGGTGTTGACGTGCCCCGCGTCGCCGAGGTTCACGAACGCGCTGCCGAGCTGCCGCGCGAGCGTGCGCGCGTCGGCGAGCGGCATCCACGGATCGGTCTCGCTGCCGATCACGATCGACGGCACCGCGAGCCGGCGCGCGTCGAACGGCCCGGCGAACGTGAACTTCTTCGGACTGGCCGGCGCGACGAGCAGCACGCCCGCGACGTCGGCGGCCTGCGGCCACTGCGCGAGCGCATGCGCGGCGGCGAGGCAGCCGAAGCTGTGCGCGGCCAGCACGAACGGGCCGCGCTCGCGCTCGAGCAGCGCGCGCACCGACTGCGCCCAGCGCACGAGGTCGGGCGCATCCCAGTCGGCCTGCTCGACGCGCAACGAACGCGCGAACTGCCGTTCGAGCCAGCTCTGCCAGTGGGCGCCTTCGCTGCCGTGCAGGCCCGGAACGGTCACGAGCCGCGGCGGCCACGCCGATTTGCTGCATGCGCGCATGATTGCCCTCGCTTGCGTTGCTTGAAGACGAGCGTCGATTCTCGCGCGCCGCGCATCGCGGCCGAACCAATTTTTTGTGCTTTGCTTGTGCGCGGGCTGCACGCGCCGCGGCCGCTCGGCGTCGCCGGCAGCCCGGCGACGGCGCAACGCGCCGCGAGACCGTAGAATGTGGGCTTCCCGCTTGCCATGCACCGGATCGGAGCCGCGCGCCGCCGCGCCGTTCCGGTCGACAGGAGATGCCCGATGTCCGCTTCGCCCGCCGGCGCGCTGCGCCCGTTCCATCTCGCCTTCCCCGTGACGAGCCTCGCCGCCGCGCGCGCGTTCTACGGCGGCCTGCTCGGCTGCGCCGAAGGCCGCAGCTCGGAACACTGGGTCGACTTCGACTTCTTCGGTCACCAGCTCGTCGCGCATCTCGCCCCTGACGAGACCGGCAGGAGCGCGGTGAATCCGGTCGACGGCGACGACGTGCCGGTGCGCCATTTCGGCGTCGTGCTGTCGATGGACGAATGGCATGCGCTCGCCGACACACTCCGCGCCGCGCACACGCGTTTCGTGATCGAGCCGCACATCCGCTTCAAGGGCGAGGTCGGCGAGCAGGCGACGATGTTCTTCCTCGATCCGTGCGGCAACGCGCTCGAGTTCAAGGCATTCGCCGACATCGGCCAGCTGTTCGCGAAGTAAGCGGATGAAGCTCCTGTTCTATACGCCGCACCAGGAAGCCGGCGCATGGCGCGACGCGCTCGCGCACGCGCTGCCCGACGCCGAGCTGCGCGAGTGGCAGCCGGGCGACACGGCCGCGGCCGACTACGCGCTCGTGTGGCGCGCGCCGCGCGCGCTGTTCGCGCCGCGCGAGCGGCTGCGCGCGATCTTCAATCTCGGCGCCGGCGTCGATGCGCTGCTCGCGCTCGAGCGCGCGCATCCCGGCACGCTGCCGCCCGACGTACCGCTCGTGCGGCTCGAAGATTCCGGCATGGCGCAGCAGATGATCGAATACGTGACGCACGCGGTGCTGCGCTACCTGCGCCGCTTCGACGAATACGACGCGCTGCAGCGCGAGCGGCGCTGGGAGGTGCTCGAGCCGCATCCGCGCGGGCGCTTCACGGTCGCGGTGCTGGGCCTCGGCGTGCTCGGCGCGCAGGTCGCGCAGGCGCTCGCCGCGCTCGGCCTGCCGGTGCGCGGCTACAGCCGCAGCCCGAAGCAGCTCGACGGCATCGCGACCTTCGCCGGCGAGCATGCCTTCGACGCGTGCATCGACGGCGCGAAGGTGCTCGTCAACCTGCTGCCGAGCACGCCCGACACCGACGCGATCCTGTCCGCGCGCACCTTCGCGCGGCTCGCGCCGGGCGCGTACCTGGTGAACGTCGCGCGCGGCGCGCATCTGGTCGAAGCCGACCTGCTCGACGCGCTCGCGAGCGGCCGCATCGCGGCCGCGACGCTCGACGTGTTCGAGCACGAGCCGCTGCCCGCCGACCATCCGTTCTGGCAGGCGCCGCGCATCACGATCACGCCGCACAGCGCCGCGCTGACGCTGCGCGACGAAGCCGTCGAGCAGATCGCGGGCAAGATCCGCGCGCTCGAGCGCGGCGAGCCGATCGGCGGCATCGTCGACCGCGCGCGCGGCTACTGAATTCGCACAACATGACACTGGAGACAACCATGACGTTCCCCACCGCCGTCAAGATCGTCGAAGTCGGCCCGCGCGACGGGCTGCAGAACGAGAAGGCCTTCGTGCCGACCGACGTGAAGATCGCGCTCGTCGACCGGCTGTCGCGCGCCGGCTTCCGCAACGTCGAGTCCGCATCGTTCGTGTCGCCGAAGTGGGTGCCGCAGATGGCCGACGGCGCCGACGTGATGGCCGGTATCGAGCGTCGCGCGGGCACCGTGTATTCCGTGCTCACGCCGAACCTGAAGGGCTTCGAGAACGCGCTCGCCGCGCGCGCCGACGAAGTGGTGATCTTCGGCGCGGCGAGCGAGGCGTTCTCGCAGCGCAATATCAACTGCAGCATCGCGGAAAGCATCGCGCGCTTCGAGCCGGTCGCGCAGGCGGCGAAGGACGCCGGCCTGCGGCTGCGCGGCAGCGTGTCCTGCGCGCTCGGCTGCCCGTACCAGGGCGACGTGCCGGTCGCCTCGGTGGTCGACGTGGTGGAGCGCTTCGCCGCGCTCGGCTGCGACGAGATCGACATCGCCGACACGATCGGCGTCGGCACGCCGAAGCGCACGCGCGAGGTGCTCGCGGCCGTCACGCGCGTGTTCCCGCGCGAGCGGCTGTCGGGCCACTTCCACGACACCTACGGCCAGGCGCTCGCGAACATCTATGCGGCGCTGTTCGAAGGCATCGAGATCTTCCACGCGTCGGTGGCCGGCCTCGGCGGCTGCCCGTACGCGAAGGGCGCGACCGGCAACGTCGCGACCGAAGACGTGCTGTACCTGATGCAGGGCCTCGGCATCGACACCGGCATCGACCTCGCGCAGGTGGTCGCCGCCGGCGACTTCATCTCCACTGCGATCGGCCGCGCGAACGCATCGCGCGCCGGTCGCGCACTGCTCGCCCGCGCGCAGAGCGCCGCCGACGCGCCGAGCTGCACCTGAGCCTCACACTTCCGGACTCACCCATGACGACACCCACTCCGTTCGACACCCTCCCCGATTCCGCGCGCCGCGTCGCGCTGCTGCTGCGCGAACGCGGGCATGCGAAAGACATCGTGATGCTCGCCGAAACCGGCAAGACCTCCGCCGAAGCCGCGGCCGGGCTCGGCTGCGCGGTCGCGCAGATCGCGAAGTCGATCCTGTTTCGCCGCGAGTCGGACGGGCTGCCGGTGCTGGTCGTCGCGAGCGGCGCGAACCGCGTCGACGAAAAGAAGGTCGCGGCGCAGGTCGGCGCGGTCGGTCGCGCGGACGCGAAGTTCGTGCGCGACAACACCGGCTATGCGATCGGCGGCGTCTGTCCGATCGGCCATCTCGTCGAACCGGTCACGCTGATCGATGCGGATCTCCTCGCGCTCGACAGCCTGTGGGCGGCCGCCGGCCATCCGCACGCGGTGTTCAACCTGTCGCCGCAGGAGCTCGTCGCGCTGACGGGCGCGCCGGTCGCCGACGTCGCGCTGCGCAACGACGCATGAGCGACACGCCGGTACCGGTCGGCACGGTGGCCTCGCCGTGCACCGACGTCTGCAGGATCGATCCGCGCACCGACTGGTGCGCGGGCTGCCTGCGCACCCGCGACGAAATAAAGGGATGGCGCGCGTCGGACGACGACGCGCGACGCGCGCTGCTCGCGCGCCTCGATGCGCGCCGACGGCTGATCGCACGCAGCGGCGCATAAAAAAATGCCGTTCGGCCTGCGTGGCGAACGGCATGAGATCGGAATCCTGTGAACGTGATCAACGTCACAGCCCGCATCATACGAGCGACCGTGCTGCATCGCATCGGGTGTTTCCCTACAACTTCTTACAGTGGCGTGGGGGAGTGAGCGGGGGGCGCGGATCGGGCTTGGGGTTGGGGCTTGGGGTGTCGAACGGCGGGCGTTGGGCGTTGGGCGTTGGGCGTTGGACATCGGGCATCGGGCATCTGCCGTCGCCGGCAAGCCATTGCAGCAAATCCCGGCCGCGAGCCCTGACGGCAAGCCGGAGCGCGCGTCTCAGTTGCCGGGCGCCGCGCGGCGCGCCGGCACGATGCGCCAGCCGAGGTTCACGCCGGCCGCCGCGACGAGGATCAGCAGCGCGCCGAGCACCTGCGTCCACGCGAGCGTCTGCCCGTACGCGATGCGATCGACGATGATCGCGACGACCGGATAGACGAACGACAGCGCGCCCGTCATCGCGACCGGCAGCTTCTGGATCGCGCCGTACAACAGCACATACATCACACCCGTGTTCATCACGCCGAGCACGACGAGATCGAGCCACTGCGCGGCCGTCGCCGGCAACGTGCCGAACTGCGCGAACGGCGCGAGCAGCACGACGCCGAGGCCGACCTGCAGCAGCGCGAGCAGATGCGGCGGCGTGCCCTTCAGATGCTTCGTGACGATCGACGACAGCGCGTACAGGAACGCCGCGCCGAGCGACAGCGCGACGCCTTCGAGATATTCGCCGGGCACCGCGAGCACCGCCGGCTCGACGCGCACCACGCAGACGAGGCCGATGAACGCGACCGCGAGCCACGCGAGCGTCGACGCGCCGATCCGCTCGCGGAACACGATTGCGCCCAGCGCGACGAGCATGAACGGCTGCGTGTTGTAGACGGCGGTCGCCATCGAGATCGACGCGCGCGAATACGCGGCGAACAGCAGCAGCCAGTTCGCGACGATCGCGAGGCTGCCGAACGCCGCGAGCGCGAGCATGCGCGGCGAGAACAGCGCGCGGCGCAGCATCCCGAGCGCCGCGCAGACGATCGCGAGCGTCGCCGCGCCGAACACGCAGCGAAAGAACACGACGTTGGACAGCGGCTGCTGCGACGACATCACGAGCCAGCCGATCGTGCCGGACATCAGCATCGCGACGAGCATCTCGGCGGCGCCGCGGCGGATTTCGTTCGAGACCATCGTGGGCTCCGGTGGCGAGGGAAGATGACTTCGATTCTAGGAGCTTGCTTTCCGTGCATCCACGGCTAGACTGAAGCGAAACCGCCGATTCACCTTCGAAACCAAAGCGATCATGTCGAAACGCCTTTCACCGCCGGCCGCGGTATCGCTGGACGCGACCGACCGCGCGATCGTCGCCGCGCTCGCCGACGATGCGCGCATCGCGACCAGCGAACTGGCGCGGCAGATCGGGCTGTCGGCGCCCGCGACCGCCGATCGCGTGCGGCGGCTCGAAGCGCAGGGCGTGATCGCCGGCTTCACCGTCGAGCTCGATCCGCGCGCGCTCGGCTACACGCTGCAGGCGATCGTGCGCGTGAAGCCGTTGCCGGGACAACTGCATCTCGTCGAAGACGTGCTGCGGCGCATTCCTGAATTCGTCGAATGCGACAAGGTCACCGGCGAGGACTGCTTCATCTGCCGGCTGTACCTGCGCACGATCGAGCATCTCGACGACATCCTGTCGAAAGTGACGGAGCGCGCCGAAACGAGCACGGCGATCGTCAAATCGACGCCCGTGCCGCGCCGCCTGCCGCCGCTCGTCGACGACGACGCGGGGCGACGCTGACGGGCACTGAAAGCGACTACGTACCACTCGGCGCCACTCAGCGCCAGCGCGCGTGACCAATGCGAGCGCGCCGGGCGCGCATACTGCCGCTTGTACTGCCGCTCAAGCAGCCGCGTCGCGCGCGTCGAAGAACGCCAGCAGTTCGTCGATCAGCGCCGTGGGCGCTTCTTCCGGAATGTAGTGGCCGCAGTCGAGCGCGCGGCCGCTGACGTCGCGCGCGACGCGCCGCCATTCTTCCAGCGGATCGAAGCACCGTGCGACGGTCCCGTTCGCGCCCCACAGCACGCGCAGCGGGCACGCGACCTTGTTGCCGCGCTCGAGGTCAGCACGATCGTGTTCGAGATCGATCGTCGCCGAGGCGCGGTAGTCCTCGCACATCGCATGCACGGCGCCAGGCTGCGCGAGCGCCGCGCGATAGGCGTCGAGCGCCTGCGGCGCAAACGGCGCGAGTCCGGCCGAGCGATTGCCCATCACGCGCTCGATGTACGCGTCGGTGCGGCCTTCGATCAGCGTTTCGGGCAGCGGCTCCGGCTGGATCAGGAAGAACCAGTGGAAATACGCGGTCGCGAACGCGCGGTCGGTCTGCTCGTACATCGCGAGCGTCGGCGCGATGTCGAGCAGCATCATCCGCTCGACGGCCGCCGGATGATCGAGCGCGAGCCGATGCGCGACGCGCGCGCCGCGATCGTGTGCGCACACGTGAAATTGCGTGAAGCCGAAATGACGCATCACTGCGAGCTGATCGGCGGCCATCGCGCGCTTCGAATACGGCGCATGCTGCGCATCGCTCGGCGGCTTGCCCGACGCGCCGTAGCCGCGCAGGTCGGTGGCGATCACCGTGAAATGACGAGCGAGCGTCGCGGCGACGCGATGCCAGATCATGTGGGTTTGCGGGTGACCGTGCAGCAGCAGAAGCGGCGGCCCCGCGCCTCCTTTGACACCGAAGATGTCGGTGTCCTGCACCGTCACGCGAAACGGTGCGAACGCGTCGAACGACATGGTTTGTTTCTCGTCGGTTTGTTATTGGCCGGTATTGTAGGAGGCTTGGCACATCGCTGCGCGCAATCAACAGCCGAATGCGTAGAGACAGAACACTCCCTCGATTGTCGGCACGCCGTGCGCTTTGCTAAGCTCGCGTAGAATCGCACGATCGTTCGTATCAATACGGACGCGCCGCTGCGCAGCTACACTCGAACTTTCGTTCGACTGCAAGCACCGATGCCGGCGTCGGCACGCACACGACCCGGCCGCCCTCGAGACTGGAGACAATCACATGGCATTGCCCGCTGTCCTGCAGAATCTGACGCTGCCCGTCATCGCGTCGCCGATGTTCATCGTCAGCTATCCCGAACTCGTGCTCGCGCAATGCAAGGCGGGGATCGTCGGATCGTTCCCCGCGCTCAATGCGCGCCCGGCGGAACTGCTCGACGAGTGGCTCACGCAGATCCAGTCGGCGCTGGCCGACCACAAGGCGCAGCACCCGGATGCGGTGATCGGCCCGATCGCGGTGAACCAGATCGTCCACCAGTCCAACGAACGGCTCGAGCACGACGTGCGCGTGTGCGTCGAACACAAGGTGCCGATCTTCATCACGAGCCTGCGCGCGCCGGCGCGCGAGATCGTCGACGCGGTACACAGCTACGGCGGCATCGTGCTGCACGACGTGATCAACCTGCGCCACGCGCAGAAGGCGCTGGAAGCAGGCGTCGACGGGCTGATTCTGGTCGCGGCCGGCGCCGGCGGCCATGCGGGCACGACGTCGCCGTTCGCGCTCGTCGGCGAAGTGCGCAGGATGTTCGACGGGCCGATCGTGCTGTCGGGTGCGATCGCGAACGGCGGCTCGATCCTCGCCGCGCAGGCGATGGGCGCGGATCTCGCGTACATGGGCACGCGCTTCATCGCGACGCAGGAAGCGCACGCGGTCGAAGCGTACAAGCATGCGATCCTCAACGCGAAATCGTCGGACATCGTCTATACGAACCTGTTCACCGGCGTGCACGGCAACTACATCCGCGAGAGCATCGAGCGAGCCGGCCTCGATCCGGACGCGCTGCCGGAATCGGACAAGTCGAAGATGAATTTCGGCAACGACAAGGCCAAGGCGTGGAAGGACATCTGGGGCGCCGGCCAGGGCGTCGGCCTGATGGACGACCTGCCGAGCGTCGGCGAGCTCGTCGAGCGGCTGAAACGCGAGTACGACGACGCGAAGGCGCGGCTCGGCATCGCACGCTGACGGATACGCGCGGCGCGGGCGCCGCGTGTGCGGCGCGCGGAGGTCGCGCGGATGTCACGCAGACGTTGCGGGTGCGCCATCACGCGGACCACTGCAAGTCGCACGCACCGCGAGCGCGTCGCGTCACTGGCGTCGCTCGTTCATTCGCGCCACTCGCGCCACTCGCGCCACTCGCGTCACTCGCGTCACTCGCGTCACTCGCGTCAACCGCGTCAACCGCGTCACTCGCGTCAACCGCGTCAACCGCGCCGCAATAAAAAAAGCGCGAACCCAGTTACGGTTCGCGCTTTCTTCATCGACGCACGCTCGCGTGCAAACCCAGTCAAGCTCGCTTGATTCGCGTGATCGGCAGCACGCGCAGCCGCGCCTCGATCGACGGGCACAGCGACTGCCCTTCGAAGCGCGCGGCGAGGAAATCGACGAACGAGCGCACCTTCGCCGATACGTGACGGCGGCTCGCGTACACCGCATAGATCGGCGCCTCGTGCGGCGGCACCGCGTCGAGCAGCAGCGGCACGAGCCGGCCGGATTCGATGTCGTCGCCGACCACCTCGGTGCCCAGCAGCGCGATGCCCGCGCCCGCGAGCACGGCCGCGCGCAGCCCTTCGAGATGGTTCACGATCAGGTTGCCGTTCAGGTTCACGCGCGACGCGGCGGCCGCGTCGATCACCAGCGCATCGAGCGCCGAGGCGCTCGACTCGCGCCGCAGATAGTTGTGGTACGCGAGATCGGCGATCGTCTGCGGCGTGCCGCGCCGCTCCAGATAATCCGGCGACGCCACCAGCAGAATGTGCGCGGTCGCGATCTGCCGCGCGACCAGCGACGACGACTTCAACCCATTCGGCGCCGCGCGCACCGCGACGTCATAGCCTTCCTCGATCAGATCGACGACACGGTCGGACAGCGTCATGTCGACGGTCACGTCCGGGAACCGGCCCGCATAGTCGGTGACGGCCTGCATCACGTGCCGCAAGCCGAACGCCGACAGCGACGTCACGCGCAACCGCCCCTGCGGCACGACGCTCGCGGCGCCCACCGCCTGCCCTGCCTCGTCGAGTTCCGACAGCGCCTGCACGAGGCGCTCGTAGTATTCGCGTCCCGCCTCGGTCGGCGCGACGCGTCGTGTCGTACGATGCAGCAGCCGCGCGCCGAGCTGCTGCTCGAGATGCATCACGTGCTTGCTCGCCATCGCGGCCGACATCTGCATGCGCTCGGCCGCGCCCACGAAGCTGCCTACTTCGACGACGTACCGAAACACATTCATGCTGACGAGGGTATCCATCGAACTAGCCCGCAATTCCTAGGTAATCATGCAATTTGGCAATAGGGTAACAAAGGCGAGGAAACATAAAGGTCAACAAACGCAAAACGGCGCCGCGGTGAGCGGCGCCGTTCGTGGGCGGGCAGGCCGACATGCCGGCCGCGCGCGCAGCGTCTGCGCGGCGGCGAATGCGCGAATCAGAACTTCGCGCGGATGCCGGCGCCGAACGTGTTGCCGTTCGACAGCCCGCTGATGTGGTCGTTCATGTACGCGGCGTAGACGTCGGTGCGCTTGGACAGCGGGTAATCGTAGCCGACGGCCCAGGTCTGGCGCGTCTGGTCGAGGCCGCCGGCGTCGCGCGAGTACGCGTACGACGCCATCGCGTTGCCGACGCCGAGCGGCACCGAGACGCCGCCCTGCGCGGTATTCACGTGCCAGCTGCCGGTTGCCTGATCGTTCTTCGTATACATGTACTGGCCGAACAGCTTCACGTACTTCAGGTCGTAGGTCGCGCCGACGAGCCCGATGCCCTGGCTCTTCAGGCCGGTCACGAGCGAGCTGAGATCCTGCGGGCCGTTGTTGAAGTTCACGTACTGGTAGACGGCGGTCGCCGCGAACGGGCCGTTCGCGTAGTTGAACTGGGCGCTCCACTTCTTCGAGCGGTTGTCGCCGGCCGTGTTGCCGAGCGCATACATCGCCGCGAAATTCAGGCCGCCGAACGACGGCGACGTGTACGACAGCGCATTGTTCCAGCCCGAATCGCCGACCGCACCCTGGTCGCTCGGATAGGTCGGGAACGTGCCGAGGCCGAGGAACACGTGGTACACCATCGGCGAGAACGTGTACGAGTCGTAGAACGGGTTGAACAGGATCGTCGACAGGAACAGGTGCGTCGTCAGGCGCCCCGCCGTCACCGTGCCGTACGGCGAGCTGACGCCGACGTACGCGTTGCGGGCGAAGAACGTGTCGCCCTGGAAGCGGCCGAACTGGCCGTTCTGCGCCCGGAAGAAGCTCTCCACCGTGAAGATCGCCTTGTAGCCGCCGCCGAGATCCTCCGCGCCGTGCAGGCCCCAGTACGACGTCGACATCCCGCCGCCCGACACGTTCCATGCGCGATCGCTGCCCGGGAACTTGGTCGCGCCCACCCACTCGTCGACCTGACCATAGAGCGACACGCTCGACTGCGCATGGGCGGGTGCGGCGGCAGCGACACAGGCGGCCGCGGCGATCAGGTTGACGGACGTGCGCGACGCACGGCGAGCGAATGCTTTCATGGGATCTCCAGGTTTTGTCGATAGTCGATAAGCGGCGCGAGCGTTGTTTTTGGGGCCGAGTGCTTGCGTCGTGTGGGGCGCAGCCATCTTTACGGAAGATTTATCCGACCAAAATTGCGCGCACTTATTGCGGGTATAGCGGCGGCATTAACTTCTCGGCGCGAAGATGCGCGGCGGCGCATCGCGGCGGCCCGGCGCGGGACGGACACGCGGCCGGCCGGCCGCGCGGCGCGCGTGCCGGGCGCGAAAGATAGCGCAATGCGTCGGGAAAATCAGCGGAAATGTGTGGGCGACTGTGGCGAATTCGCATCACAGCGCGGGGGACGAGCGCGCGGTGCGCTCAGTTTCGGTAGAACGGCGAGAAAAACGGCGAGCGGCCGGATTCTTCCTGCGCACGCGGCGGCGGCATCGGACGGCCGCCGCGCTCCTCGTTGTAGCGCGCGACGTCCGCGCGGATCGAGCCCGCGCGCAGCGGCACGTTGCCGCCGCCGGACGGATGCGGCACCTGGCGCGAATCGGCGCTGATCGGCCGGTACGGGTTCTGCGCGGCGTAATGACCGTACGACGGCGTCGGCCGCAGCCCCCAGCGGGCGCCGTAGCCGTTCACGCCGCCGCTGCGCACGCCGCCGGCCGGCGCACCGCGACGCCATACCGGTACGCCCGCGGCCGGTTGGCCGTATGCGCGCGTGCCGGCGCCGAGGCCATGACCGAAGCCGTGACCGAAACCCTGGGCGCCGAAACCTGCGCCGCCGCGCGGCGGCTGGGCAAGCGCGAGCGGCACCAGCAGCGCGCAGAGCGCCCCTGCCACCCATCGTCCGATCTTCCGTTTCGCCCGTTCCGCCATCGCTCAGTGCCTGTTGCGGCCCGCAGCCGGACACTCCCCGGCCGACGCAAGCCTTTCAGCAGTAATTTATGGGTGGCCCGAAACGGTGTCGAGCCAAAAAGTGTTAGGTCGCCGGCATCGGTGTAACACCATGTTACTGCTAGGTTTTTTCACTTCCTGACGCGATCGTCGCAGAACATTCTTCGGTGGATTGGCGCAGATTTCGACCCGCCGCGACACCGGCTCCCGTGCAATGGAATCATCAATCGATTCCCACAATGAATTTGTGTATTGAATTCGCTGGCCGGACAATAGCGGCTTCGCGCGCGCGACACGCGCGCCTGCCCCCGCCGTTGTTTCCGACTCGAGTTTCACCATGGCCCGTCCACGCTTTCTTCCCGACAATTTCACGCTCGCGCTGGTCGGCACCGTCGTGCTGGCGAGCCTGCTGCCGTGCCACGGCGCGGCCGCGCATGCGTTCAACTGGGCGACCAACGTCGCGGTCGGCCTGCTGTTCTTCCTGCACGGCGCGAAGCTGTCGCGCGAAGCCGTCATCGCCGGCGCGACCCACTGGCGGCTGCACGCGGTCGTGCTGCTCAGCACCTTCGCGCTGTTTCCGCTGCTCGGCCTCGCGCTGAAACCCGTGCTGCAGCCGCTCGTCACGCCGACGCTCTACGCCGGCGTGCTGTTCCTCTGCACGCTGCCGTCCACGGTGCAGTCGTCGATCGCGTTCACGTCGATCGCGAAGGGCAACGTGCCGGCCGCCGTGTGCGCGGCCTCGGCGTCGAGCCTGCTCGGGATCTTCGTGACGCCCGCGCTCGTCGGGCTGATGATCACGTCGCAGTCGGCCGCGGCCGCGTCGCCGTGGAGCACGGTCGGCAGCATCGTGATGCAGCTGCTCGTGCCGTTCATCGCGGGGCAGCTGCTGCGTCCGGTGATCGGCTGCTGGATCGACCGCAATCGCGGCGTGCTGCGCTTCGTCGATCAGGGCTCGATCCTGCTGGTCGTCTACGTCGCGTTCAGCGAGGCCGTGAACCAGGGGCTGTGGCATCAGATTCCGGCGCGCGCGCTGGGCGGCCTGCTGATCGTCAACATCGTGCTGCTGGCGATCGCGCTGCTGCTGACCACCTTCGTCGGCAAGCGGCTCGGCTTCAACCGCGCCGACCAGATCACGATCATCTTCTGCGGATCGAAGAAAAGCCTCGCGGCCGGCGTGCCGATGGCGAAGGTGATCTTCTCCGCGCAGGCAGTCGGCGCGATCGTGCTGCCGCTGATGCTGTTTCATCAGATCCAGCTGATGACATGCGCGGCCCTCGCGCAACGCTGGGGCGCGCGCGACACGAGCGGCGAAGATGGGGGACGGGTCGCCGCGGGCGCACGCGGCGGCCGCGGGCTGAACGCGGGCAGGCGCTGACGCGGGCGGGCGCAGGTGGCGTAGCGGTAGGAGGCGGTTGGCTGGGTGCTTGCCGCGGGCGGGGTTCGCGGGCTGCGGCGTTGTGGGTTTTGCGGTCCCGGCTCGCTCTCGCTTGCGGCTGCTCGCCTGCGCGCCGTGCCCTCTTCGCCGCTCGCCGCACACCGATGCACCATCCACGTGCATCAGGTCACGAAATCTTCACTCAATTGTCCGCGCGAGTTGCCGTTAAAGTCTGGCGTACCCTCGCTTCAGCCCGCCCATGCCTCCGCCCACTTCCGGCTCCGCTGCCGCCGTCACCACGCGCCTGATCGCGGAGCGCGCGCTCGCCGCCGTATTCCAGCCGATCGTCGATCTCGCGTCGGGCACCGTCGTCGGCTACGAAGGGCTGATCCGCGGCCCGCGCGGCACCGATCTCGAAGCGCCGAACGCGCTGTTCGCGCAGGCCGCCCGCGACGGCGCCACCATCGCGCTCGAACAGGCGGCCGCGCTCACCTGCATCGACGCGTTCGCGGCGCTCGGCTGCGACGGCAAGCTGTTCCTCAACTTCAGTGCGCGCACGATCGTGCAGCTCGCGCGCGAACGCGAACGCGCGCGGCAACTGCTCGCCCGCGCGGGCGTGGGCGCCGAGCGCATCGTGATCGAGCTCACCGAGCAGGCGACGATGCCCGACATCGCGCGCATCGGGCCGGCGGTCGAGACGCTGCGCGATGCGGGCATCCAGTTCGCGCTCGACGATTACGGCACCGCCAACGCGAGCATGAACCTGTGGCTGCGCCTGCATCCCGACGTCGTGAAGATCGACCGCTTCTTCATTCACGACATCGCGCGCGATCCGCTCAAGTTCGAGGCGGTCCGGGCGATGCAGCATTTCGCGCAAGCAAGCGGCGCGAAGCTGATCGCGGAAGGGATCGAGAACGAGAGCGACCTGACCGTCGTGCGCGACATCGGAATCTGCTGCGTGCAGGGCTTCCTGCTCGGCCGGCCGAGCGCGCGCCCGTCCGCGCTGCTGGCGCCGGCCGCCCGCGACGCGATCCATACGCCGCACATCGCGGTGTTTCCCGGCGCGACGCGCAGCGTGCGCCCGGCCGCGACGATCGCGGCGAAGATGCTGGTGCCCGCGCCGGCGCTGCCGCGCGACGCGACCAACAACGACGTGCTCGACCTGTTCAACCGGATGCCCGGCCTGCACGCGGTCGCGCTCGTCGAAGCCAGCCGGCCGGTCGCGCTGGTGAACCGGCACGGCTTCATCGACCGCTTCGCGCTGCCGTATCACCGCGAGGTGTTCGGCAAGAAGCCGTGTCTGCAGTTCGCGAACGATGCGCCGCTGATGATCGACAACGCGACGACGGTCGAGCAGCTCGCGATGCTGCTCGCGCGCCACGACCAGCGCTATCTGGCGGACGGCTTCGTGATCACCGAACACGGCCGCTACGTCGGGCTCGGCACCGGCGAGAGCCTGGTGCGCGCGGTGACCGAGATGCGCATCGAGGCCGCGCGCTACGCGAATCCGCTGACGTTCCTGCCGGGCAACATCCCGATCAGCGCGCATATCGACCGCCTGCTCGCGCGCGACGCCGGCTTCCACGCGTGCTACGTCGACCTGAACCAGTTCAAGCCGTTCAACGACCAGTACGGCTACTGGCAGGGCGACGAAGTGCTGAAGTTCGCCGCGACGGTGCTGGCCGGCGTGTGCGATCCGCAGCGCGACTTTCTCGGGCACGTCGGCGGCGACGATTTCCTGGTGCTGTTCCAGCGCGACGACTGGCAGGCGCGCGCGACCGAGGCGATCGCGCGCTTCAACGAAGGCGCGCTGCGCTTCTATACGCAGGCCGACCGGCTGGCGGGCGGGCTGCGCGGCGAGGACCGCCACGGCAACGCCGCGTTCTTCGGCTTCGTGACGATGGCGATCGGCGCGGTCGGCGTGCCGGCCGGCGCCAACGACGCGATGCGCTACGGCAGCGACGAGATCGCGTCGGTCGCCGCGCTCGCGAAGCGACGCGCGAAGCAGCAGCCGGGCGGACTCGCGGTCGTCGACCTCGACGCCGGCCGCGCCGCGCTGCGCGAGCGCGGCGAGCCGCCGCGCGCCGCGGTGGCCTGCTGAACGACGGGCGGAGACCGGCGGGGCGGGCGGTTGGCGGGATCGGGTAGCCGGCGCGCGCGTCGTACGCTTGCGCTCGCTCTCGTTCGCTTCATTCGCCTCGTCCGGCCCCGTCCGCTTCGTTCGCCGCGTCCGCTTCGTTCGTCTCATTCGCCCGCGCTCGCCCCCGCCACCGCGCCGCGCCGCGCCCCTTCTCTGGCCGCCGCTCCCATGAGCAACTTCACGCCGACCACCCGCGCACCGCAACACCGCCCCACACCAACCTTGCCTTTCCCGCGTTTTGTTTAGTATTTTTAGTTACGTCGTTTTCGCAGATTAGCAACCTAAAAACCCGTTATTTCCGGGTATTCCCCGGTTATCCGGCCCGAATTGCGCCCGGATTTTTACTATACAATCGCCTTCACCCTAAACAAACCGGACCCGAACGATGGGCACCACCATTCGCGACGTGGCGCGGGCGGCAGAGGTCTCGATCGGCACCGTCTCGCGCGCGCTGAAAAACCAGCCCGGCCTGTCCGAGGCCACGCGCGCGCGCATCGTCGAAATCGCGCACCGGCTCGGCTACGACCAGGCGCAGTTGCGGCCGCGCATCCGCCGGCTCACCTTCCTGCTGCATCGCCAGCACAACCGCTTTCCCGCGAGCCCGTTCTTCTCGCACGTGCTGCACGGCGTCGAAGACGCCTGTCGCGAACGCGGCATCGTACCCACGCTGCTCACGGTCGGGCCGAACGACGACGTGCTGCGCCAGATGCGTCCGCACGCGCCCGACGCGATCGCGGTGGCCGGCTTCATCGAGCCCGAGACGATCGAGGCGCTCGCGGCGACCGGCCGGCCGCTCGTGCTGATCGACCTGTGGGCGCCCGGCCTGCGTTCGGTGAACATCGACAACGCGACCGGCGCCGCGCTCGCGATGCGCCACCTGCTCGCCACCGGCCGCTCGCGCATCGCGTTCATCGGCGGCTCGGCCGCGCACTACAGCATCGCGCAGCGCGCGATCGGCTATCGGCGCGCGTTCTTCGAGGCCGGCAAGCTGTTCGATCCCGCCTACGAAGTGACGATCGACGCCGGCCTCGACCCCGACACCGGCGCCGCGCGCGCGATGGAGCAACTGCTCGACGCGCCCGGCCCGCGCCCCGACGCGGTGTTCGCATACAACGACGCCGCCGCGCTCGCCGCGCAGCGCGTCTGCATCGCGCGCGGCCTGCGGATTCCGCAGGACATCGCGATCGTCGGCTTCGACGACATCCCGGCCGCCGCGCACGCGAACCCGCCGCTCACGACGCTCGCCGTCGACAAGGAAGCGCTCGGCCGCCGCGGCGTCGAACTGCTGCTCGCGGAAGCCCCCGAGCACACCGAGATCTCCCTGCCCGTCGAGCTGATCGTGCGGGCCAGCAGCCAGCCCGCCGGCTCACCGGCACTCGATACCGCCACGGTCCACGAATCATGAACATGCCTCCGGTCCAACCCACTCCGGCCGCGCCGGCCGGTCACGCGCAAGCGGCGCCGTTCGTCGCGAGCTTCCGCGATCCGTCGTTCCTGCTGTCGCACGTCGAGGACACGCTGCGCTTCTACGCGGCGAACGCGTTCGACCCGACGGGCGGCTTCCACCACTATTTCCGCGACGACGGCAGCATCTACAACCCCACGTCGCGGCATCTGGTGAGCAGCTGCCGGTTCGTCTACAACTACGCGATGGCTTACCGGCATTTCGGCGATACGCGCCACCTCGACTACGCGCGCCACGGCCTGCGCTTCCTGCGCGACGCGCACTGGGACGACGCGCTGCAGGGCTACGACTGGGAACTCGAGTGGCGCGACGGCCGCAAGCAGGCCACGCTCGACGCCACACGCCACTGCTACGGGCTCGCGTTCGTGCTGCTCGCCGCCGCGCACGCGACGATGGCGGGCATCGACGAAGCGCGCGCGCTGATCGCATCGACCTTCGAGCTCGCCGAGCACCGCTTCTGGGACGCCGCCGCCGGCCTCTATGCCGACGACGCTACGCCGAACTGGCACGTATCGTCGTACCGCGGCCAGAACGCGAACATGCACATGACCGAAGCGCTGCTCGCCGCGTACGAGGCGACCGGCCATCTCACGTATCTGGATCGCGCGGAAAAGGTCGCGAGCCACATCACGCAGCGTCAGGCGGCGCTGTCGGGCGGCCTCGTGTGGGAGCACTTCCACGCGGACTGGTCGGTCGACTGGGACTACAACAAGGAAGACAGCTCGAACATCTTCCGGCCGTGGGGCTTCCAGCCCGGCCACCAGACCGAATGGGCGAAGCTGCTGCTGATCCTCGAGCGCCACCGGCCGCTCGACTGGCTGGTGCCGCGCGCGACCGAGCTGTTCGACGCGGCGCTCGCGCACGCGTGGGACGCCGATCACGGCGGCCTCTGCTACGGCTTCGGCCCCGACTTCACGATCTGCGATCACAACAAGTATTTCTGGGTGCAGGCGGAGACCTTCGCGGCGGCCGCGATGCTCGGCGCGCGCACCGGCAGCGAGCGTTTCTGGGACTGGTACGACGAGATCTGGCGCTACAGCTGGGCGCACTTCGTCGATCACCGCTACGGCGCGTGGTACCGCATCCTCACCTGCGACAACCGCAAGTACAGCGACGAGAAGAGCCCGGCCGGCAAGACCGACTATCACACGATGGGCGCGTGCTACGACGTGCTCGCGACCCTGGCGCGCGCGGCGCGCAGCGAGACGACGCAATGAGCGGCGGCACCTTCCCGGCTTTCGTGTCGGCGGGCGACATCCTGACCGACATGGTGCGCGCAGGCGACGCGCAATGGACCTCGGTGCCGGGCGGCGCCGGCTGGAACGTGGCGCGCGCGGTCGCGCGGCTCGGCTTGCCGAGCGCGCTGGCCGGCGCGATCGGCGAGGACTGCTTCTCCGACGTGCTGTGGCGCGCGAGCGAGGCCGCCGGCCTCGACCTGCGGTTCCTGCAGCGCGTGCCGCGTGCGCCGCTGCTCGCGATCGTGCACGAGACGCGCCCGCCCGCATACTTCTTCATCGGCGACGCGAGCGCGGACCTCGCGTTCGATCCCGCGCGGCTGCCGCAGGGCTGGGCCGAGCACGTGAAGTGGGCGCACTTCGGCTGCATCAGCCTGGTGCGCGAGCCGCTCGCGAGCACGCTGGTCGCGCTGGCGGCGCAGCTGCACGCGCGCGGCGTGAAGATCAGCTTCGATCCGAACTACCGCAACCTGATGACGGCCGCGTATCGGCCGACGCTCGAGAAGATGGCCGGCCTCGCCGACCTGATCAAGGTGTCCGACGAGGACCTGCGCCACCTGTTCGGCGGCGACGGCCCCGATGCGATCGCCGCCGTGCGCGCGCTGAACCCGCGTGCGGCGGTGTTCGTCACGCGCGGCGCGCAAGCGGCCACGCTCTACGCCGGCGACGACGTGCTCGAGGCAAGCCCGCCGCGCGTCGAAGTGGTCGATACGGTCGGTGCGGGCGACGCGTCGATCGGCGGGATGCTGTTCAGCCTGATGGCCGCGCCGCAGCGTTCGTGGCGCGAGCACCTCGCATTCGCGCTCGCGGCCGGCGCGGCAGCGTGCCGGCATACGGGCGCCCACGCGCCGACGCTCGACGAGGTCGTGGCGCTGCTCGAACGATGACGCGTGACGGGGCGCGGACGGGGCACCGGCGACGCGTCGATCGGTCGCCGTTTCGCGGCGCTGTACATGCTGCGCCGCAGTGCTACGATGAGGCGTCCTACTGCGGGAGAGGCACGATGATGGACACGAACACGTTCACGAAAGGCATCTACACGGCCAAGGCGCATACGCACCACGCCGCCAACGGTCAGTTCCAGGGCTACGTGATCCTCGCCCGGGACGACGGCAGCGAGACCGAGAACATGCGCTACGACGTCCATACGACGAGCACGAGCGAGGAAGAGGCATTCGAGGAAGCGATCGCGCTCGCGCACCGGATCCTCGGCGAGATCGAGCTTTGAGGTGTGCGCTTTGATCCGCGAGCTTGAACCTCGAGTTTGAACCTCGAGCTTCGACTCACGCGCCGCAACCAACCCAACCGTCACGCGCGCGCCACGACTCCGGCCGTGGCGCGCCGCCGCCGTTGCGGGCCGCTCACAGTAGCCGCGCGACCATCGACAGAAGCATCGTCAGCACCAGCGTCGACATGAACGGGAACGGGTAGCGCCGGCCTCCCAGTGTGAGCGTGACGTCGCCCGGCAGGCGCCCGACGCCCAGCTTGCCGAGCCACGGCCAGCAACGCGTCAGGATCATCACCGCGACGAACGACGTCATCAGCCAGCGCAGCATCGCCGGCTCCCTTTAGAGCGCGTGCGAGCGGTCGCCGCGCGCAAACGCGTCGAGCGTGCCGTCGATGCCGCGCGAGAAGCCGATCACCTTGAACAGCTCGCCCATTTCCGCTTCCGAAATCAGTTTCTGCACCGCATTGGCGGCCGGCAGGAAGGCGCGGATATCGGACGGATCGATGGCGGCCAGCGCGTCGGTGACGCCCGCGTTCAACAGGAAGCGCGCCTGCGACGTGTAGCCGAGCAGGTCCGCGCCTGTCGCGATGCCGGCTTCGTAGATGCCGGTAAATTCGACGTGCGCGGTGATGTCCTGCAGCCCCGGATACAGGAACGGATCGTCGTGCGCGTGGTGGCGGTAGTGGCACATGAGCGTGCCGCGCTCGCGCTGCGGATGGTAGTACTCGTGCGCCGGAAAGCCGTAGTCGACCAGCAGCACCGCGCCGCGCGCGAGCATCGTGCACACGGTGCGCGTGAACGCGAGCGCGGCTTCGTGCGTCTCGGTCACGTAGCCGTCGCCGACGTCGAGCGTCGCGAGCACCGCCGGCACGCCGGCCGCGCCCGCCGGGCGGTCTTCGAACACGAACGCGTGCCGCGCGTCGAGAGCGACGCCGCGCTCCAGCCACGTGTCGCCCGCCTTCGCGAACAGGCGCACCGGCATCGCGTCGAGCACCTCGTTGCCGACCACGACGCCGTCGAAGCGCTCCGGCAGCGCGTCGAGCCAGCGCACCTTGCCGGCGAGCGCCGGCGCGGCGGCCGCGATCGTCTCGCGCTGCCGCTCGCGCAGCTCGCCGGACAGATCCACGATCAGGTATTCGTCGAGCTCGACGCCGAGCGCGTCGAGCGCCGCGAGCAGCCCGGCCGCGAGCTTGCCGGTGCCCGCGCCGAATTCCATCACGCGACGTGTGTCGCTCGCCGCGAGCGCGTCCGCGACCGGATTCGCGAGCGTCTGCGCGAACAGCGGCGACAGCTCGGGGGCCGTCACGAAGTCGCTGCCGTCGTCGGCGCGGCGGCCGAACTTGCGCGCGCCGCCGCTGTAATAGCCGAGGCCGGGCGCATACAGCGCGCGCTCCATGAAGCGATCGAACGGCAGCCAGCCGCCGGCCGCCGCGATCTCGTCGCGCAGTTGCGCGGCAAGGGTTTCGGACTGCGCGAGCGCGTCGGGGCCGGGAGCAGGTAAACTAGCGGGTTCGTGAGCTTTCGGGTTCATCCCGGCATTGTAAATGACCGTTTCAGCCGATACGTCGCCCCCGCGCATCGCGCTCGTCGCCGGCGCGCTCGGCAGCGCGGCCGACGCCGCCACGCTCGGCCGTGCGCTCGCGACGCAATTCGCGCAGCGCGGCTGGGACGTCGCGCTGCAGCGCAGCCCCGGCGCGCCGCGTGCGGCGGCCGACGCGCTGATCGCCGAAGTCGCCGCGCGCGGCCGCCGCGCGGTCGTGCTCGACGCCGATCTGGCGCGGGAGGCCGACGCCGGCGGGCTGGTCGCCGCGTGCTGCACAGCGCTGGGCCGCCCGGCGTGCGCAGTGTTCGTCAGCGCGTGCGCGGGCGCCGACGACGCGCACACGGCCGACGGCGCGGCGCTGGCCGGCGCGCTCGCGCGCAACGTGACGGCCGCGCTCGCGCTGGCCCGCGCGCTCGCCGACGCGACGCCCGACGCGGCGCGCGACGACGAGGCGCTGCGCGCGTGCGCGATCCACGTGCTCGATCAGGCACTGTTTCACCCGGCGCCCGCGCAGTTCTCGCATGCGCTGATGCAGGCCGCGCTGAACCGCGCGACCGCCGCGCTGGCGCTGTCGCTCGCGCCGAAGGTGCGGGTCGCGGCACTGGTGCGCGGCCACGCGCCGCAGGCCGACGACATCGCGGCGGCCGCCTGCTATCTGGCGAGCGCGCCCGGCGTCACGGGCGCGACGCTGACCGTCGACGGCGGCGAGCACCTGGTGCCGCCGGACGCCGGCCCGAATGAATGAATCGCGCGCGAGCGTGCGGCCCGCGGGCCGCCGCCCGCGCCGCTTTGCGTGTGCGCACGCCAATTTGACTGGGACGACCATGTTTTCCGCTCTCCTGCACCCCCGCCTCGCGGACTGCCGCAGGCTCTACCTGCGCGACTACGAGGTGCACATCAACATCGGGGCCTTCGAACACGAGAAGCGCGGCGAGCAGCGCGTCGTCATCAACGTCGACCTGTTCGTGCCGCTCGCGCAGTCGACCCCGATCGACGACCGGCTGCATGAAGTCGTCGACTACGATCTGATGAAGCAAAGCGTCGCGCAATGTCTCGCGCGCGGCCACATCCATCTGCAGGAAACGCTGTGCGACGCGATCGCCGCGACCCTGCTGGCGCACGATGCCGTGCGCGCGGTACGCGTCTGTACCGAGAAACCGGACGCCTATCCGGACTGCGACGCCGTCGGCGTCGAAGTCTTTCGCATCAAGGACGAGGAGCGCGCATGAACGCCCCCCAAACGAACGACACGGCGGCCGACGGCGCCGCCACCGAAGCCATCGCCGCCGACTCCGGCCGCCGCGCGCTGACGCGCCGCGAGCAGAAGGAAGCGTACGAAAACAACAAGCTGTTCAAGCGGATCGCGCGCCAGGTCGGCCAGGCGATCGGCGATTACAACATGATCGAGGCCGGCGACAAGGTGATGGTCTGCCTGTCGGGCGGCAAGGACAGTTATGCGATGCTCGACGTGCTGCTGCGCCTGCGCGAGCGCGCGCCGATCGACTTCGACATCGTCGCGGTCAACCTCGACCAGAAGCAGCCGGGCTTCCCCGAGCACGTGCTGCCGGAATACCTGACGCAGATCGGCGTGCCGTTCCACATCGAGAACCAGGACACCTACAGCATCGTCAAGCGGCTCGTGCCGGAGGGCAAGACGACCTGCTCGCTGTGCTCGCGGCTGCGCCGCGGGATCCTGTACCGCGTGGCCGGCGAGCTCGGCGCGACCAAGATCGCGCTCGGCCATCACCGCGACGACATCCTGCAGACGCTGCTGCTGAACATGTTCTACGGCGGCAAGCTGAAGGGGATGCCGCCGAAGCTGCAGTCGGACGACGGCAGGAACGTCGTGATCCGCCCGCTCGCGTACGTGAAGGAAACCGATCTCGAGAAATACGCCGAGCTGCGCGAATTCCCGATCATCCCGTGCAACCTGTGCGGCAGCCAGCCGAACCTGAAGCGCGCGGAAATGAAGGCGCTGATCCGCGAATGGGACAAGCGCTTCCCGGGCCGCGTCGACAACATGTTCAGCGCGCTCGCCAACGTCGTGCCGTCGCACCTGATGGATACCGGCCTGTTCCCGTTCGCGTCGCTGCGCGCGACCGGCGTGGCCGATCCGCTGGGCGACATCGCGTTCGACGAGGAGCCGTGCGCGTCCGGCGATGCCGCGGGCAACGCGGCGGGCAACACGACGAGCGGCGCCGCGCGGCCGATCTCCATCGTACAGTTCGACGACCTGTAAGCAGGGGCCGGAACGCGCGTCGCGACGGCGCGCGAGCGCCCGTTGCGGCGCTGTCGCCGCGCCGCGACAGGCCCGGGACGCCAGGGGCCGCATGCTAAAATGGACGGCTTCGAACTCCTCTGACAAGCTGGCGCCATGAATATCGTGATTTTGGCGGCAGGCACCGGCAAGCGCATGCGTTCCGCGCTGCCGAAAGTGCTCCATCCCCTGGCCGGCAGGCCGCTCCTCTCCCACGTCATCGCTACCGCGCGCACGCTGCAGCCGTCCCGGCTCGTCGTCGTCGTCGGGCATGGCGCCGAGCAGGTGCAGGCCGCGGTCGCCGCGCCCGACGTGCAGTTCGCGGTGCAGGCCGAGCAGCTCGGCACCGGCCACGCGGTGCGCCAGGCGCTGCCGCTGCTCGATCCCGCGCAACCGGCGCTCGTGCTGTACGGCGACGTGCCGCTCACGCGTGCAACGACGCTCAAGCGTCTGGTCGACGCGGCACACGACGGCCGCTACGGGATTCTGACCGTCACGCTCGACGATCCGACCGGTTACGGCCGCATCGTGCGCGACGCGGCGGGCTTCGTCACGCGCATCGTCGAGCAGAAGGACGCGTCGCCGGAGCAGCTGAAGATCGCCGAGATCAACACCGGCATCATCGTCACGCCGACCGCGCAGCTGTCGATGTGGCTCGGCGCGCTGAAGAACGAGAACGCGCAGGGCGAGTACTACCTGACCGACGTGGTCGAGCTCGCGATCGAGGCCGGCTTCGAGATCGTCACCACGCAGCCCGACGACGACTGGGAAACGCTCGGCGTGAACAGCAAGGCGCAGCTCGCGGAGCTGGAGCGCATCCATCAGCGCAACGTCGCCGATGCGCTGCTCGTCGAAGGCGTCACGCTGGCCGATCCGGCGCGCGTCGACGTGCGCGGCACGCTGCGCTGCGGCCGCGACGTGTCGATCGACGTGAACTGCGTGTTCGAAGGCGACGTGACGCTCGCCGACGACGTGACGGTCGGCCCGAACTGCGTGATCCGCAACGCGTCGATCGGCGCGGGCACGCGCATCGACGCGTTCACGCACATCGACGGCGCCCAGCTCGGCGCGAACACCGTGATCGGCCCGTACGCGCGGCTGCGCCCCGGCGCGCAGCTCGCGGACGAAGCGCACGTCGGCAACTTCGTCGAGGTGAAGAACGCGGTGATCGGCCACGGCTCGAAGGCGAACCACCTGACCTACATCGGCGACGCCGACATCGGCGCGCGCGTGAACATCGGCGCGGGCACGATCACCTGCAACTACGACGGCGCGAACAAGTTCCGCACCGTGATCGAGGACGACGTGTTCGTCGGCTCGGACACGCAGCTCGTCGCGCCGGTGCGCGTCGGCCGGGGCGTGACGATCGCGGCCGGCACGACGGTCTGGAAGGACGTCGCCGAAGGCACGCTCGCATTGAACGAGAAGACGCAGACCGCGAAGAGCGGCTACGTCCGCCCGGTCAAGAAGAAAAGCTGAACACCTATGGCGGGCGTCGGCACGGCGCCCGCTTCGACTTACAGGGATTGACGACTCATGTGCGGCATTGTCGGCGCAGTTGCGCAGCGTAATATCGTTCCGGTGCTGATCGAAGGATTGCGGCGCCTCGAATACCGTGGCTACGATTCGTGCGGCGTCGCCGTGCTCGAACCCGACGCACCGCGCCGCGCGCGCAGCGTCGCGCGCGTCGCCGATCTCGACGCTCAGGTCCACGAAGCCCATCTCGAAGGCACGACCGGCGTCGCGCACACGCGCTGGGCCACGCACGGCGCGCCCGTCACGCAGAATGCGCATCCGATCTTCTCGTCGAACGCGCTCGCGCTGGTCCACAACGGCATCATCGAGAACTTCGAGACGCTGCGCGACGCGCTGCGCGCGAAGGGCTACGAGTTCGTGTCGCAGACCGACACCGAAGTGATCGCGCATCTGGTGCACAGCCTGTATCGCGGCGATCTGTTCGAAGCGGTGCGCGAGGCCGTGCAGCAGCTGCACGGCGCATACGCGATCGCGGTCACGCACAAGGATCAGCCGCACACCGTCGTCGGCGCGCGCCAGGGCTCGCCGCTCGTGGTCGGCCACGGCGACGGCGAGAACTTCCTCGCGTCCGATGCGCTCGCGCTGGCCGGCAGCACCGACCGCTTCACGTTCCTCGAAGAAGGCGACGTCTGCGAACTGTCGCTCGACGGCGTGAAGATCGTCGATCGCCACGGCGCGCTCGTCGAGCGCGAGACGCGCGTGGTCAGCGCGTACGGCGGCGCGGTCGAGCTCGGCCCCTATCGCCACTTCATGCAGAAGGAAATCTTCGAGCAGCCGCGCGCGATCAGCGACACGGTGCCGCAAACCGAAGCGTTCGAGCCGACGCTGTTCGGCGCGGCGGCAAGCGCTGCGTTCGCGAACATCGACAGCCTGCTGATCCTCGCGTGCGGCACCAGCTACTACTCGGGCCTCACCGCGAAGTACTGGCTCGAATCGATCGCGAAGATCCCGACCCAGGTCGAGATCGCGAGCGAATACCGCTACCGCGAGTCGGTGCCGAACCCGCGCCAGCTCGTGCTCGTGATCTCGCAGTCGGGCGAGACGGCCGACACGCTCGCGGCGCTCAAGCACGCGCAGTCGCTCGGCCACACGCACACGCTCGCCGTGTGCAACGTCGCGACGAGCGCGATGGTGCGGCTCACCGAGATGCAGTTCCTCACGCACGCGGGCACCGAGATCGGCGTCGCGTCGACCAAGGCGTTCACGACGCAGCTCGTCGCGCTGTTCGTGCTGGCGGCGACGCTCGGCAAGCTGCGCGGGCACGTCGACGCCGCGCAGGAAGCGCAATTCCTGAAGCAGCTGCGCCACCTGCCGGCCGCGCTGAACAGCGTGCTCGCGCTCGAGCCGCAGATCATCGCGTGGTCGGAGGAATTCGCACGCAAGGAAAACGCGCTGTTCCTCGGCCGCGGGCTGCATTACCCGATCGCGCTCGAAGGCGCGCTGAAGCTGAAGGAAATCTCGTACATCCACGCCGAAGCCTATCCGGCCGGCGAGCTGAAGCACGGGCCGCTCGCGCTCGTCACGGAAGCGATGCCGGTCGTCACGGTCGCGCCGAACGACACGCTGCTCGAGAAGCTGAAGTCGAACATGCAGGAAGTGCGCGCGCGCGGCGGCGAGCTGTACGTGTTCGCCGACGCCGACACGCAGATCGTCAACGACGACGGCCTGCACGTGATCCGGATGCCGGAACACTACGGGCAGCTGTCACCGATCCTGCACGTCGTGCCGCTGCAGCTGCTCGCGTATCACACCGCGTGCGCGCGCGGCACCGACGTCGACAAGCCGCGCAACCTCGCGAAGTCGGTGACGGTGGAATAAGCAATCGGCGCAGCGCAGCCCGGCGCGCCGACGAGACTGACGGAGAGACCATGGTAAGACTGTTTGGATGCGGATTGCTGGCGCTGAGCGTCGCGTCGACGGGCTGGGCGGCCGAGCACTACGTCGAGGTCTGGAACCCGCCCGAGGCGCGCACGCCGGCCGCGCACGCGGCGGATGCCCATACGCCTACCGCACGTACCGGCAGCAGTGCCGACTCGCATGCCGGCGGCAAGACCGCGGAAAAGCACGCCAGCGCTCAACCGAAGGCTTCCGTCAAGCCGCACAAGCGCCGCGTCGCGCAAGCCGTCAAAGCCACGCCGCATCGACCGCCTGCCGCGGCGGCCGACGCGCCGGCCGCGCCGCGCCCGGTCGCGCAGCCCGCGCCCGGCCGGCTCACCGTGATGCAGCCGGCCGCGCCGGACCCGCAGCACGCGCTTGGCTTCTCCGACATCCCGCGGCAATACACGCCGGACGGCAACGTGCTGCGCGTCGGCACCGGCAGCCGCTCCGCGGAGGTGACGCGATAATGGAAGCGCAGACCTATCACGGCTACCAGATCTGGGGCCATGCGATCCTGCAGCAGGACGAGATCCTGCAACCCGAACGGTTCGCGGCGAGCGGCACGATCACGCAGAACAACCGGCTCGTCGAAGCGTCGGGCGTGCTCGGCGTGTTCGATACCGAGGACGAAGCGCGCGAAGCCGGCCTCGAATGGGCCCGCGCGTGGATCGACGGTCATCAGTGAACGGCCCGCACGACGGGCGCATGCAACAAGGGGCGTCGACGACGCCCCTTGTTGCATGCGGATAGCGGAAATTCAGGCCGCGGCGCGCGGCGGCCGCACGGCCGGCTGCGGCCGGCCGACGAGCCGTGCCAGCGCGACGATCGCGACCAGCGTCGCGACGTAAGCGGCGATCTGGATGCCGGCCGGACGCGCGGTATAGCCGATCAGCGCATGCAGCGCCTTGCCGACGACGCTCGATTCCTTCAGCAGCCACGACGTGTCCCACACCGCATCGCCCCACGACGGCACGAGGCCCGCGGCGAGCAGAAAGCCCACGCACTGGCTCGCCATCCCGGCCGCGAGCAGCACGATCAGCACGTTGGTGACCGAGAACAGGCGTTTCAGCGGAATCTGCAGCAGGCCCGCGTACATCGCGTAGCCGAGGCCCGCGCCGCCGAGCACGCCGAGCAGGCCGCCGGCGATCATCTGCGGCGTCTGCCCAGGGTCGCCGGCCGCGATGCCGTACAGGAACAGCACGGCCTCCGAGCCTTCGCGCAGCACTGCCGCGCCGACCACGATCGCGAGCCCCGTCAGCGGCCGGCTGCCGGCCGCCACCGCGCGGCCGACCTCGCCCATCTGCAGCGCGATCTCACGGCCGTGCCGGCTCATCCAGATGCAGTGCCACGCCAGCATCAGCGTCGCGACGAACATCACGCCCGCGTTGAAGACTTCCTGCCCCATGCCGGACGCCCACTGCGAGATCGCGTCGGCGAACGCCGCGATCAGGCCCGCGCCGATCACGCCGCCGACGAGCCCGCCGCCGACCCACCAGCCGCGGCGCGGCACGCCCTTCGTGGCGGCCATCACGATCGACACGACGAGCGCGGCCTCGAGCACTTCACGGAACACGATCAGGGCAGTTGACAGCATGGCGGCGTCCGCTTACTTGACGGTGAGGTGCGTCTTCGACTGCGCTTCGTGATACTCGTCGTGGAACTCGTAAGTCCCGGCCTTCAGCGGCCCGACGAGGATCTCGACCGACTTGCCGGCCGGCACGACCTTCTCCGCCTTGAAGTCGTCGCTCTCGAATTCCGCGGGCGTCGCGTCGAGGTTCTTCACGACGAACTTCACGCGCTTGCCGGCCGGGATCGTCACGCCGTCGGGCGAAAACTTGTGGTCCTTCAACGTCAGGTTGACGACGTCGTCGGCGGCGAATGCGGAGCTGGCCGATGCGCCGAGCAGGGCGACGGCGAAACCGAGAGCGAAACGATTCATGTGCATCATGAGGTGAAATGCCGAAGCGGATTGATATTAAGAGCGATTCGCATTTTCACCCTGGCGTATCCTTAAAGCAATCGGGAAGATCGATGGGTGCGCGCACGTGCCGCACCGCGCCGGGCAACGCGAGCGGCGCGTTTTGGCCCCGTCGTCGCACCGTCAATCGGGAAAAATTCGGACGGGCGGAGGCGGTCGATTCGTCTGACTTCACGCTGACGAAAACCCTCGCGCGCCGCTTGACCTTCCCACCATGGCAAGCTTCATGCTGAACCTACTCGTCAATCGTCAACTCAGGAGAACACGATGGAATTCGAAGTCCAGGACATGACCTGCGGCGGCTGTGCCAATGCGATCACGCGCGCGGTGACGGCCGCCGATCCCGCCGCGAAGCTCGACATCGACGTGGCCGCGAAGACGGTCAAGGTCGAATCGGCGCAGGGCGCCGAACGCGTGCAATCCGTGATCGAGGCCGCAGGCTTCCATCCGACGCTGCGCGCGGCTTGACGCAGACGGGGCGCGGTGGCGGTACGGCGCCGCGCGCCCCGCTCCCACCTCACCGCAACCGGATCAGCGTCGACTTCAGCTCGGTGTACTTCTCGAGCGCATGCAGCGACTTGTCACGGCCGTTGCCCGACTGCTTGTAGCCGCCGAACGGGAAGTTCATGTCGCCGCCTTCGTCGTAGCAGTTCACCCACACCGTGCCCGCGCGCAGCCGGCGCGACACGTCGTGCGCGGTCGTCAGGTCCGACGTCCAGACGGCGGCCGCGAGTCCGTATTCGGTGTCGTTCGCGATCCGCACGGCCTCGTCGACATCGTCGAACACGATCACCGACAGCACCGGCCCGAAGATCTCCTCGCGCGCGATCTTCGCGTCGGGCTTCACTTCGAACACGGTCGGCTCGACGTAGAAGCCGCCCGTCTCCTGCCGCACGCGCGCGCCGCCGGTGACCAGCGTGCCCTCGCTGCGCCCCGCTTCGATGTAGCCGAGCACACGCTCGAGCTGGATGCCGTCGACGATCGCGCCCATCGACACCGACGGATCGAGCGGATTGCCCGGCACGTACGCACGCGCGGCCGCGACCAGCTTCTCGATGAACGCGTCCTTGATGTCGCGATGCACGAGCAGGCGCGAGCCGGCCGTGCACATCTCGCCCATGTTGTAGAAGATCGCGCCCGCGGCGGCCTGCGCGGCGCGCTCGAGATCCGGACAATCGGGCAGCACGATGTTCGGCGACTTGCCGCCGAGCTCGAGCCACGCGCGCTTGAGGTTCGACTGCGCGGCGTACTGCATGATCAGCTTGCCCACCGCGGTCGAGCCGGTGAACGCGATGCAGTCGACGTCGCGATGCAGCGCGAGCAGCTTGCCCGGCTCGCCCGCGCCCGGCACGACGTTGAACACGCCGGCCGGGATGCCGGCCTCGTACGCGAGCTGCGCGACCCGGATCGCGGTCAGCGGCGATTTCTCCGACGGCTTCAGCACGACGCTGTTGCCGGCCGCGAGCGCCGGCCCGAACTTCCACGCGGCCATCAGGATCGGGAAGTTCCACGGCACGACCGCCGCGACCACGCCGACCGGCTCGCGCGTGACGAGGCCCACCAGATGATGATCGGCCGGCGCGACTTCGCCGCCGACCTTGTCGATCGCTTCGGCGAACCACTCGACGCAATACGCGGCGCCCGGCACGTCGACCGTCGTCGTGTCGCCGATCGGCTTGCCCGCATCGAGCGTCTCGAGCAGCGCGAGTTCGTCGAGATGCGTGCGCATCAGCGCGGCCCAGCGCAGCAGCACGGCCTTGCGCGCGCGCGGGTTCAGCCCGGCCCACACGCCGGCGTCGAACGCACGCCGCGCGGCCGCGACCGCCGCGTTCACGTCGGCTTCGCCGCAGTCAGCCACCTTCGCGAGCACGCGGCCGTCGATCGGGCTCACGCAGTCGAACGTCTTGCCGCCGTGCGCGTCGCGCGACGCGCCGTCGATGAATGCGCGCCCTTCGATCCGGAGCGACGCCGCCTTGTCCTGCCAGTCAGCCAAAGTCAACTTGTTCATCAGGATTTCTCATTGTTTGGCATTCGCGCTGCGGCACGCCGCGCAACGGCAACGCTGCCGGCGGCGAATGCGGTGATGCGCGGTTAGAAGGTGGCCGGCGAATTGGCCGACACGACCTCGCAGAGCTGCTCCGCGCTGGGATTGCGAAAACGGTGCGGCAAACGGCTTTCGAAGTAGTAGCCGTCTCCGGGATCGAGCAGCCACGTCTCGCCGTCGACGGTCAGCTCGAGCCGCCCCGACACGACGACGCCGCCCTCGTGCCCCGCATGCGCGAGCATCTCCGCGCCGGTGTCGGCGAGCGGCTGATAGATCTCGCGCATGATGCACATGTTGCGATCCTTCACGCCCGCGCCGACGAGATGAAACGCGAGCGCGTCGTTGCCGAGGTTCGGCATCTGATCGCGACGCGACACGACCGAGCGCGACTCGACCAGTTCGAACGTGAAGAACTCGGCGAGACTCATCGGAATACATTCGAGCAGCTTCTTCAGCGAGCCGACCGACGGGCTCACGCGCCCCTGTTCGATCAGCGAGATCGCGCCGTTGGTCACGCCCGCGCGCTTTGCGAGCTCGCGCTGCGACAGGCCATGCTTGTTGCGCACGAAACGCAGACGCTCGGCGACTTCAGTGGACATCGATTCGGTTTCGGACACGATAGGAGTGCGGGAAAAAAGTGAAGCGACGCATTGGCTGCCGTTGAATATTCTAATCACTTTATCGCCCGGATCAGCGGGGAAAACCCTGAAAGGCGTTCGAAATAATGAACAGCGAGCGGGTCATTCCATTTAAGAATCTTTTATTCGGAATGCCTCGGGAAAGCCCTGACACGACACCGACAAAAAACATTTGACGGCGTTTTTGGCTCGTATATGCTGGCTCTCAGGTCAGCGTCATTCGTCGATCATCCGCACCAAAAGCGTTATCGCAACGCAAAAACCGGTGCAGTTCGACGTCAATGATGCGGATCGGGCACCTCGATTATTTTAAACGCCTCGCGCGCCGAAACGATCAGGTGTTCAATACTTTCAACAACCCAGTCGAGTGTAATCGTGAGAGTCCGTGGCCCTCTGGTGAGGTGGGATCGACGCGATGCGCGAAGTTCGCGCAGCGCCGGACCCGCTTCCGATGGCAGTTGCGGCTGGCATAGTCCTCGCCTGCTGCACCTGTCGATCTACACCATCCTGTCCCGTCGTTCCGTTCGGCGTCACAACGCTGTTTCCGCACGTGCATTCGTGGCCGTCGACACCGACGAAGTCGCGTCGCTGCTGCCGTAGCGCCTCTCCCCTTTTTCGTCGTTCGTTTCTGCTGCCTGCTCGCTAACCGCGCCATCCGCGCGGTGACGGAACGCGTTCGCGCATTCGTTGCTGCGTCGCGTCGCGCAGCGAAACGAACGACGGCCTGACCGTCGCGCACAGCACGGGTCGCCAATCGTCCCGTCGTGCCCATTCATCAGCGGCCTCGCGTGTTGCGCGCGGCTGCGGGGCCGTGTCGCGCCTGCGTTCCTGCACGTTCGGGAACCGCGCACGCACACGCCCTACGCACAACTGATAGACGTCATGGAAAGGAAACCTCTCGTCGGCATCACTGCCGACCTCACGCAGATCGGCGCTCACGCGTCGCATACGGTCGGCGACAAGTACGTCGCGGCGATCGTCGACGGCGCGCACGCGCTTGCGATGGTGCTGCCCGCGCTCGGCGATCGCCAGTCGGTCGACGACGTGCTCGCGACGGTCGACGGCCTGCTGTTTACCGGCAGCTACTCGAACGTCGAGCCGCATCGATACGGCGGCGAGCCGAGCGCGCCCGGCACCAAGCACGATCCGGCCCGCGACGCGACGACGCTGCCGCTGCTGCGCGCCGCGCTTGACGCGGGCGTGCCGGTGCTCGCCGTCTGCCGCGGCTTTCAGGAGCTGAACGTCGTCTGCGGCGGCACGCTGCATCAGCGCGTGCACGAAGTGCCGGGCCTCGACGATCACCGCGAGGACGACGACGCGCCGATGGACACGCAGTACGGCCCCGCGCACGTCGTGCATCTGACGCCGGGCGGCCTGCTGCACACGCTCGCCGGCGGCCGCGACGACGTCCACGTCAACTCGCTGCACAAGCAAGGCATCGCGCAGCTCGGCGCCGGCCTCGCCGTCGAAGCCGTCGCGCCGGACGGTCTGATCGAAGCCGTCAGCGTCGTCGACGCACCGGCGTTCGCGCTCGCCGTGCAATGGCATCCGGAATGGCGGCACGCGCAGGACCCGCTGTCCACGGCGATCTTCCGCGCGTTCGGCGACGCATGCCGCGCACGCCGCCACGCGCGCACGCAGGCCGCGTGCTCCGCTGCGCTCGCATGAGCGCGCCGACCCACATAACGAGAACGAACATGCAAGACATCGAAGACTTTCTGAAGCAGCACCGGATCACCGAGATCGAAGCGATCATCCCCGACATGGCCGGCATCGCGCGCGGCAAGATCACGCCGCGCAACAAGTTCACGTCCGGCGAATCGATGCGGCTGCCGCAGGCCGTGATGGTGCAGACGGTCACCGGCGAGTATCCGGAAGACGGTTCGCTGACCGGCGTGACCGACCCCGACATGGTGTGCGTGCCCGACACGTCGACCATCCGCCTGATTCCGTGGGCCGTCGATCCGACCGCGCAGGTGATCCACGACTGCGTGCACTTTGACGGCTCGCCGGTCGAGATCTCGCCGCGCTACGTGCTGCGCCGCGTGCTCGAGCTGTACAAGGCGAAGGGCTGGAAGCCGGTGGTCGCGCCCGAGCTGGAGTTCTACCTGGTCGACATGAACAAGGATCCGGACCTGCCGCTGCGTCCGCCGGTCGGCCGCACGGGCCGCCCCGAGACGGGCCGCCAGTCGTATTCGATCGAGGCCGTCAACGAGTTCGATCCGCTGTTCGAGGACATCTACGAATACTGCGAAATGCAGAACCTCGACATCGACACGCTGATCCACGAAGTGGGCGCCGCGCAGATGGAGATCAACTTCATGCACGGCGACGCGCTGTCGCTTGCGGACCAGGTGTTCCTGTTCAAGCGCACGGTGCGCGAGGCCGCGCTGCGCCACAGCATGTACGCGACCTTCATGGCCAAGCCGATGGAAGGCGAGCCGGGCTCCGCGATGCACGTGCACCAGAGCATCGTCGACGAGGAAACGGGCCGCAACCTGTTCACGTCGCCGGAGACGGGCGGCGCGACGTCGCTGTTCTACAACTACCTCGCCGGGCTGCAGAAGTACACGCCCGCGCTGATGCCGATCTTCGCGCCGTACATCAACTCGTATCGCCGGCTGTCGCGCTTCATGGCCGCGCCGATCAACGTGCAGTGGGGCTACGACAACCGCACGGTGGGCTTCCGCATTCCGCATTCGGGGCCGGCCGCGCGCCGCATCGAGAACCGCATTCCGGGCGTCGACTGCAACCCGTATCTCGCGCTCGCGGCGACGCTCGCAGCCGGCTACCTCGGGATGACGCAGCGCCTCGAGCCGACCGAGCCGCTCGTCAGCGACGGCTACTCGCTGCCGTACCAGCTGCCGCGCAACCTAGAGGAAGGGCTCACGCTGATGGCCGCGTGCGAGCCGCTCGCCGGCATCCTCGGCGACAAGTTCCTGAAGGCGTATTTCGCGCTGAAGGAAACCGAATACGAAGCGTTCTTCCGCGTGATCAGCTCGTGGGAACGCCGTCATCTGCTGCTGCACGTGTAAGCGGCGCACGATCGCATTACGGAAATACGGAGAAAACATGACTTACCGCAACGAATCCGCCTGGGTCCAGCCGGCCGCGCCGGCCACCGCACCGCGCACCACGCAGGCGCGCACGACCGCCGAATACCGCGCGCTCGACGCCGCGCACCACATCCATCCGTTCTCGGACATGGGCGCGCTCAATCGCGCCGGCAGCCGCGTGATCGTGAAGGCCGACGGCGTGTACCTGTGGGACTCGGACGGCAACAAGATCATCGACGGGATGGCCGGCCTGTGGTGCGTGAACGTCGGCTACGGCCGCAAGGAACTCGCCGACGCCGCGTATCGCCAGCTGCAGGATCTGCCGTTCTACAACACGTTCTTCAAGACCACGCACCCGCCGGTGATCGAACTGTCGGCGATGCTCGCCGAAGTCACGCCCGCGGGCTTCAACCACTTCTTCTATTGCAACAGCGGCTCGGAAGGCAACGACACCGTGCTGCGCCTCGTCTATCAATACTGGCGCGTGCAGGGCAAGCCGCAGAAGAAGTACGTGATCTCGCGCCACAACGGCTATCACGGCTCGACGATCGCCGGCGCGACGCTCGGCGGGATGGACTACATGCACGAGCAGATGCCGTCGAAGGTCGAGCACATCGTGCACATCGATCAGCCGTACTTCTTCGGCGAAGCGCAAGCGGGCGAGACGCCCGAAGCGTTCGGCCTCGCCCGCGCACAGCAACTGGAGGCGAAGATCCTCGAGCTCGGCGCGGAGAACGTCGCCGCGTTCATCGGCGAGCCGTTCCAGGGCGCGGGCGGCGTGATCTTCCCGCCGTCGACGTACTGGCCGGAGATCCAGCGGATCTGCCGCAAGTACGACATCCTGCTGGTCGCCGACGAAGTGATCGGCGGCTTCGGGCGCACCGGCGAATGGTTCGCACACCAGCACTTCGGCTTCGAGCCCGACCTGATCACGATGGCCAAGGGCCTCACGTCCGGTTACGTGCCGATGGGCGCGGTCGGCATTCACGAGCGCGTCGCGCGGCCGATCATCGACAACGGCGAGTTCAATCACGGCCTCACGTACTCGGGCCACCCGGTCGCGGCGGCCGTCGCGGTCGCGAACCTGAAGCTGCTGCGCGACGAAGGCATCGTCGAGCGCGTGAAGCGCGACACGGGCCCGTACTTCCAGGCGCTGATGCGCGACACCTTCGCGCAGCATCCGATCGTCGGCGAGGTGCACGGCCAGGGGATGGTCGCGAGCCTGCAGCTCGCGCAGGCGCCGGCCGAGCGCCGCCGCTTCGCGAACGGCGGCGAGGTGGGCACGATCTGCCGCGACTTCTGCTTCAACGGCAACCTGGTCATGCGTGCGACCGGCGACCGGATGCTGCTGTCGCCGCCGCTCGTGATCTCGCGTCAGGAAATCGACGAACTCGTATCGAAGGCGAAGAAAGCCGTCGATGCAACCGCCCAGCAGCTGGGCCTTTCGTAACGGCTTTGACTACGGGCGTGCGGCGGGCGCCGCACGCCGCCATAACCAGGGGAACTCCACCATGCGTGCCTGCTTTCTTCGCCAAGCCTGTTCCATCGCGGCCCTCGCCGCCGCCGCCGCGTTCACGTCGGTCGCCAGCCCGTGCGCCCACGCGGACGAGCTGAACGTGTACAACTGGTCCGACTACATCGCGCCGGACACGATCCCGAACTTCCAGAAACAGACCGGCATCCACGTCAAGTACGACAACTACGACAGCGACGACACGCTGCAGGCGAAGCTCCTCGCCGGCAGCTCGGGCTACGACATCGTCGTGCCGACGTCGAACTACATGGCCAAGCAGATCCAGGCCGGCGTCTACCAGAAGCTCGACAAGTCGAAGATCCCGAATCTCGCGAACCTCGATCCGCTGCTGATGAAGATGATCGCGGACGCCGATCCGGGCAACCAGTACGGCGTGCCGTGGGCATACGGCACCGACGGCATCGGCTACAACGCGCAGGCGGTGAAGAAGGCGCTCGGCGACAAGGCGCCGGTCGACAGCTGGGCGCTCGTGTTCGACCCGGCCAACATGGAGAAGCTGAAGAGCTGCGGCGTGTCGTTCCTCGACCAGGCGGTCGACGTGTTCGCGGCGACGCTGCAGTACATGGGCCGCGATCCGAACAGCAAGAACCCCGGCGACTACCAGGCCGCGTTCGAGGTGCTGAAGAAGGTTCGCCCGTACATCACGCAGTTCAACTCGTCGGGCTACATCAACGACCTCGCGAACAACGACGTGTGCGTCGTGCTCGGCTGGTCGGGCGACGTCGGCATCGCGCATCGCCGCGCGGCCGAGGCGAAACGCGCGTACGACATCAAGTTCTCGAACCCGAAGGAAGGCGGGCTGCTGTGGTTCGACGTGATGGTGGTGCCGAAGGATGCGCCGCACCCCGAGGCCGCGATGAAGTGGATCAACTACGTGTCCGACGCGAAGGTCAACGCGGCGATCACCAACACGGTGTTCTATCCGACCGCGAACAAGGCGGCGCACCAGTTCGTCACGCCGGCCGTCGCGCAGGACCCGACCGTCTATCCGCCGGAGGACGTGCTGAAGAAGATGGTGCTGATGAAGCCGATGCCGGCCGACATCCTGCGCCTCGAAAACCGTCTGTGGGCGCAGTTGAAGACGGGCCACTGAGCCGGCTTCGTCATGGCGGCGCACGCGCGTACTGAACGCGTGCCCGCCTGAACAGGCGGACCGTCCGTCCGCCCGCGCGCACCGCGCGCCCGGTTCCATCCGGCACGAGCCGTTCGTCCGCGAGTCGCGTTGCGCGCCTCGTGCGGGGACGCTCATGCCTGCAATCCGTGAAGAACGAATGGTGAATCCCATGCAATCGATACCCTCTTCCGCTGCTGCACGCCAGGCCCAGCCGGCCGCCGTGGCCCGTTCGAAGAACGACGCGTTCGTGCGCATCGAAAACGTCGTGAAGAAGTTCGGCGACAGCACGGCCGTCGACAACGTGAACCTGACCATCGCGAAGAACGAGTTGTTCGCGCTGCTCGGCAGCTCGGGCTGCGGCAAGTCGACGTTGCTGCGCATGCTGGCCGGCCTCGAGACGGCCACCTCCGGCAAGATCTTCGTCGACGGCGAAGACCTCGCGTCGCTGCCGCCGTACCGCCGGCCGGTGAACATGATGTTCCAGTCGTACGCGCTGTTTCCGCACATGTCGGTCGAGTCGAACGTCGCGTTCGGGCTCAAGCAGGAAGGCACGCCGAAGAACGAGATCAAGGAGCGCGTGGCCGACGCGCTCGCGCTCGTGCAGATGAGCAAGTACGCGAAGCGCAAGCCGCATCAGCTGTCGGGCGGCCAGCAGCAGCGCGTCGCGCTCGCGCGCTCGCTGGTCAAGCGGCCGAAGCTGCTGCTGCTCGACGAGCCGATGTCGGCGCTCGACAAGAAGATCCGCCAGAAGACCCAGCTCGAACTGGTGAACATCATCGAGAAGGTCGACGTGACCTGCGTGATGGTCACGCACGACCAGGAGGAAGCGATGACGATGGCGAGCCGGCTCGCGGTGATGAGCGAAGGCAAGATCGTGCAGATCGGCACGCCCGGCGAAGTCTACGAATACCCGAACAGCCGCTTCTCGGCCGAATTCATCGGCTCGACGAACCTGTTCGAGGGGCGCGTGGTCGAGGACGAACCCGATCACATCTTCGTCGAGAGCGACGACCTCGAGGCGCGCATGTACGTGAGCCACGGCGTGACCGGCCCGCTCGGGATGCCGGTCGGCATCTCGGTGCGCCCGGAGCGCGTGAACGTGTCGCGCGAGAAGCCCGGCTCGCATCACAACTGGGCGCGCGGCGTGGTGACCGACATCGCGTACATGGGCAGCTACTCGCTGTATCACGTGCGGCTGCCGAGCGGCAAGACGGTCGTGTCGAACCTGTCGAGCTCGAACCTGATGCGCGACGACGCGCCGTCGTGGAACGACGACGTGTTCGTGTCGTGGTCGCCGGCGAGCGGCGTCGTGCTGACGCAATGAGGACGCCATGATCAGAACCTCCGCTTCCACTCCGTCCGCGCCGGTTTCCGCCGGCGCGGCCAGCACCGGCGCCGGCCGCGCGCGCCGCAGCCGCTTCGCCGCGCTGTCGCGCCTGCTGCCGTCGGGCCGCAGCGTCGCGATCGGCGTGCCGTTCCTGTGGCTCACCGTGTTCTTCGCGCTGCCGTTCGTGCTGGTGTTCAAGATCAGCTTCGCCGACCAGGTGATGAGCATCCCGCCGTACACGTCGCTCGTCGAGATGAAGGACGGCGCCGTGCACTTCGTGCTGCAACTGTCGCACTACGCGTTCCTGCTGCAGGACGACCTGTACATCGCGACCTATCTCAGCTCGCTGAAGATGGCCGCGGTGTCGACGCTGCTGTGCCTGCTGATCGGCTATCCGATGGCCTACTACATCGCGCGCGCGGAGCCCGGCCGGCGCAACGTGCTGATGATGGCCGTGATGCTGCCGTTCTGGACGTCGTTCCTGATCCGCGTGTACGCATGGATCGGCATCCTGAAGGACGACGGCCTGCTGAACCACGCGCTGATCGCGCTCGGCATCATCCATACGCCGCTGCGCCTCTATCACAGCGACGCGGGCGTCTACATCGGGATGGTCTATTCGTATCTGCCGTTCATGGTGATGCCGCTGTACGCGCACCTCGTGAAGATGGACCTCACGCTGCTCGAGGCCGCGTACGACCTCGGCGCGAAGCCGTGGGTCGCGTTCACGCGCATCACGCTGCCGCTGTCGAAGAACGGGATCATCGCGGGCAGCCTGCTGGTGTTCATTCCGGCGGTCGGCGAATACGTGATTCCGGAACTGCTCGGCGGCGCCGACACGCTGATGATCGGCCGCGTGATGTGGGACGAGTTCTTCAACAACATGGACTGGCCGATGGCGTCCGCGGTGACGGTCGCGATGGTGCTGCTGTTGCTGGTGCCGATGGCGTTGTTCCAGTACTACCAGGTCAAGGAACTGGAGGAAGCGAAATGATCAAGCCAAGCAAACCGCTGTCGACCGGCATTCTCGCGTTCGGCTTCCTGTTCCTGTACATCCCGATCATCAGCCTGGTCGTCTACTCGTTCAACGAGTCGAAGCTGGTGACCGTGTGGTCGGGCTTCTCGCTGAAGTGGTACGCGGCGCTGCTGGACGACGACGAGCTGCTGACTGCCGCGTGGCTGTCGCTGAAGATCGGGCTGCTGACGGCCACCGCGTCGGTGGTGATCGGCACGTGGGCCGGCTTCGTGCTCGCGCGCTTCGGCCGCTTCAAGGGCTTCACGCTGTACACCGGGATGATCAACGCGCCGCTGGTGATTCCCGAGGTGATCCAGGGCATCTCGCTGCTGCTGCTGTTCGTCGCGCTCGAGCAGATGTTCGGCTGGCCGAAGGGCCGCGGGATGGTGACGATCTGGATCGGCCACGTGATGCTCTGCGTGTCCTACGTCGCGATCATCGTGCAGTCGCGCGTGAAGGAGATGAACAAGTCGCTCGAAGAAGCGGCGCTCGATCTCGGCGCGACGCCGCTGAAGGTGTTCTTCGTGGTCACGCTGCCGCTGATCTCGCAGGCGCTGCTGTCCGGCTGGCTGCTGTCGTTCACGCTGTCGATCGACGATCTGGTGCTGTCGGCGTTCCTGTCCGGGCCGGGTTCGACCACGCTGCCGCTGGTGGTGTTCTCGCGCGTGCGGCTCGGGCTGAACCCGGAGATGAACGCGCTCGCGACGCTGTTCATCTCGGCCGTGACGATCGGCGTGATCGTCGTCAACCAGATGATGATCGCGCGCGAGCGACGCCGCGTGGCCGACATGAAGGCGGCGTTCGCGGCCGCGTGAGTTGCGTTTCCAGCTGTTCATAACATGACCGCGCGCCGCGCGATGCGGCGCGCAATACAGATCACACATTGACAGGTGCACGACAAGGAGAGTCCGCAATGAAGAAGAAACTGATCTGCCTGCTGGTGGCCGGCGCGTTGCCGGGCGTCGCGCTGGCCGGCTCCACATCCGCCGAGATCAAGGCGCTGCAGGCGCAGGTCGCCGCGCTGCAGAAGCAGATGAAGGCCATGCAGGCGCAGCTCGCCGCGCAGCCGGGCGGCGCCGCGGTCGCCCACGCCGGCGCGGCCGGGGCGGCCGGCTCCGGCGGCACGGCGCGGCCGGCCATCGTGGCGGCCGACCCGTCGTCGCCGGATTACGGCAAGGCGCAGGCCGCGCTGACCAACGACGAAGTCAGCGAAATGAAGCAGCAGATCGCGAACCAGCAGCTGAAGGTCGACTCGCTGACCGACGCGGCCACCACCGGGCCGCTCGCGGGCCTGTCGGTGACGGGCTACCTCGATCCGACCTACATCTACAACCGCGCGGCCGGCTCGTCGTCGTTCCTGTTCGCGAACCACGAGAACGCGTACAACTACTTCAACAGCACGTTCGGCGATCTGTACCTCGACATCAAGAAGACCTTCGGCGTCGGCCCGATGGCGCCGTCGGCGGAGATCACGCTGATGCCGAACCGCGGCAACGGCATCACGCTGCTGCAGAACTCGCGCGGCTCGATCACCGACAACCTGCTGAACACCGCGGTCATCAACGTGCCGATCAGCGCGACCACCACGCTCGTCGCCGGTCTGATCCCGAGCTTCGGCGGCTACGAGGTGCAGCAGTCGAACCAGATGCTCACGCTCACGCACAACCTGCTGTACGACTTCTCCGATCCGGGCAGCTACGTCGGCGCGGGCGCGAACTACACGAAGGGCAACTGGGCGTGGAAGTTCTTCGTCGGCAACGAGCAGTACCGCACCTACGGCTCGGTCACGCAGACGGGCACCAACGCGCTCGGCGATCCGATCACGACCAGCAACAAGGTGCCGACCTTCACCGCGCGCGCGGACTACACGTGGTCGAGCGCGCTCGATCTCGGCGGCTCGATCAACATCGGCCGGCAGACGCTCGCGAGCGCGATCGACTCGAACGGCGTCGTGCATTACGGGCCGGGCGGCAACGGCGGGAGCGGCTACGGCACGTTCTTCTTCGGCGAACTCGATGCGACCTACATGCTCGCGGACACGCAGTACAACGCCGAGCTCGACTACGGCCAGCAGCAGAATGCGGCGTACAACGGCGGGCTCGCGCAGTGGTACGGGCTGTCGCTGCTCGCGCACCGCAAGTTCAACGCGCCGGTGGTCGGCCGCATGGGCGTGACGCTGCGCTACGACGCGCTCGTCAACAGCAAGAACGGCGGCGGCGGCGGAGGCATCGCGCTGAACGGCAACGGCATGGATCCGTACAACGGCTTCGGCGTGGACGCCGACTGTCTCGCGACGTCGAAGGCGAACGGCGGTCTGGGCTTCGACTGCAAGGGTGCGATCCGTCAGGACGTCGCGCTCGACCTGCTGTTCTATCCGACCCAGCAGATCACCGTGAAGGTCGAATACCGCCACGACTGGGCGAACAACAAGGTGTTCCTGCGCAACGACGGTTCGTACGGCAAGTCGAACGACCTGCTCGCGACGCAGTTCATCTATTCGTTCTGACGCAGGCCGGGCGGGACGCCGTGCCGCGAGCACGGCGTCCCGCGTCATTTCAACCGGCCGGATCGCGGTGCGTCGCGCACCGCCTCCGGCCATCTCCGAGGGAGCCGGTTCGATGCCGCAGTCTTTCACCCGCCGCGCCGATGCGCTCGCGCACGACTCGTATTACGAAGCCAGCGTCACGCGGCCGCCGACCAACGATCCGGTGCTCGACGGCGCGATCGACGTCGACGTCTGCGTGATCGGCGCGGGCTTCGCCGGGCTGTCGACGGCGCTCGAATGCCGCGCGTGCGGGCTGTCGGTCGCGGTGATCGACGCGCACCGCCCGGGCTGGGGCGCGTCGGGCCGCAACGGCGGCCAGGCGATCACCGGCTTCGCCAAGGACGGCGTGATCGAGCGGCAGCTCGGCGCGGCCGGCGCGCGGGCCGCGTGGTCGCTGTCGCTCGACGGCGTCGAGCTGATCGCCGAGCGCATCGCGCGCTACGCGATCGACTGTGACTTCACGCGCGGCTACCTGACGGTCGCGACCAAGCCGCGCCGCGTCGGCGATCTGCGTGCGTGGATGGACGCGGCGCGCACGCGCTGGGGCCACCCGTCGCTGTCATGGCTCGACACCGCCGGGATCCGCGCGCGCATCGCGTCGCCGCGCTATCTGGCCGGCGTTCACGATCCGCTGTCGGGCCATCTGCATCCGCTCAAGTATTGCCTGGGCCTCGCCGACGCCGCGCGGCGCGAAGGCGTCGCGCTGCATGCGCACACGCCGGCGCTCGACGTCGCGCGCGGCGCGCGGCCGGTCGTGCGCACGCCGTCGGGCGAGGTGCGCTGCGGCTTCGTCGTGTCGTGCTGCAACGCGGGGCCGGGCGGCATCCTGCCGGCCGCGACGGCCGCGCGCATCGCGCCGGTCGCGTCGTACATCATCGCGACCGAGCCGCTCGGGCGTGCGCGCGCCGACGCGCTGATCGCGCAGCGCGAAGCCGTATGCGACAACAACGTCTTCCTCGACTACTTCCGGCTGTCGGCCGACCACCGGATGCTGTTCGGCGGCCGCGCGAGTTCGGCGGGCGCGCCGCCCGAGGTGCTCACCGAAGCGATCCGCCAGCGCATGACCGGCGTGTTCCCGCAACTCGCCGACGCGCGCGTCGAGCATGCGTGGGGCGGCTTCGTCGACGTCACGCGCAACCGCGCGCCGGACTTCGGCGCGCTCGATCGCAACTTCTTCTACGTACAGGGCTTCAGCGGCCACGGCGTCGCGCTGACCGGCATCGCCGGACGCGCGGTGGCCGCCGCGATCGCGGGCGACACGCGCGCGTTCGACCTGTTCGCGCAGCTGCGCCACCGGCGCTTTCCGGGCGGCGACGCGTGGCGCCAGCCGGCGCTCGAACTCGGCATGCTGTATCACCGCGTGCGCGAGCTGTTCTGAGCCAATCGATCACATCCACATCATGCAGACATTCGCGAACCAGCCCCACGTCGCGTCGTACTACGCGGCGACCGTCAACGATACGACCCGCCATGCGCCGCTCGCCGGCGCGACCGACGCCGACGTGTGCGTGATCGGCGCGGGCCTCACCGGCCTGTCGGCCGCCCTGAACCTCGCGGAGCGCGGCCATTCGGTGACCGTGCTCGAGGCGTCGCGGGTCGGATGGGCGGCGAGCGGGCGCAACGGCGGGCAGCTGATCGGCGGCTTCGCGTGCGACATCGATACGTTCGGCAACTTCATGCCGGACAGCGACGTGAAGCGGATCTGGGAGATGGGACTCGAGACGCTGTCGCTCGTGAAGGCGCGGATCGACAAGCATGCGATCGACTGCGCGCTGGTGCCCGGCTACCTGACCGCGGCGAACACCGAGCGCGACGCCGATGCGCTGAAGCGCTGGCGCGACGAGGCCGCGAAGCGCTTCGGCTACGAGCGCTTGCATTTCGTCGAAGCGGACGCGCTCGGCGACTTCGTGCAGTCGGCGCGCTATCGCGGCGGCCTGTACGACCCCGACAGCGGTCATCTGCATCCGCTCAACTACACGCTCGGGCTTGCGCGCGCGGCGACCGACGCCGGCGTGCGGATCCACGAGGACAGCTGCGTGACGCGCGTGCGCGACGTGGCGGGCGGCCATGTCGTCGAGACCGCTGGAGGCCACGTGCGCGCGCGCTTCGTGGTGCTCGCGTGCAACACCTACGTCGGCACGCTGGCGCCCACGCTGGCGAAGAAGATCATGCCGGTCGGCACCTACGTGATCGCGACCGAGCCGCTCGGCGACGCGCGCGCCGCCGCGCTGATGCCGGCGCGCGCGGCCGTCTGCGACAGCCGCTTCGTGCTCGACTACTTCCGGCCGGCGCCGGACACGCGGCTCGTCTGGGGCGGCAAGGTCAGCTATTCGACGCGGCCGCCGCGCAACCTCGCGGCCGCGATGCGCGCGGACATGCTGAAGACGTTCCCGCAACTCGCGGACGTGAAGATCGACTATGCGTGGGGCGGTTTCGTCGACATCACGATGAACCGTGCGCCGCATTTCGGGCGCGTGACGCCGACCACCTACTTCGCGCAGGGCTTCTCTGGACACGGCGTGAACACGACCGCGCTCGCGGGCAAGCTGATCGCCGAAGCGATCGACGGCCAGGCGAGCCGCTTCGACCTGTTCGACAAGATCCGCCACCGCGACTTCCCCGGCGGCGCGACGCTGCGCACGCCGGCGCTGGTGCTCGCGATGAGCTGGTACAGGCTGCTGGACGCGTTCGGCGTGCATTGAGCGGCGCGTGCGACGCGCGTTCGCGCTGCAACGCAAAACGGCCGCGCAGGCGCGGCCGTTTCATCGGCTATCGCGGCTTCCGCACAACGGGCAAGCGGGGCTGCCGAGGTGCGGAAGCGCCCCGCTCAGTCGGTGCCGTACTTCGGCGAGTGCGGCCCGTACAGCAGCCCGTTCGGCGGGCCGGCGGACAGCAGGCGGTTGCTGGTCAGCGCGGCGACGTCGTGCGCCTCGTCGGTCAGCGAATGGGCGATCTGCTTGACCGCCGCCTGCACCAGCATCCCGACGAGACCGAACGCGTTGACGTTCACGTTGTTGCCGAGCTCCTTGCCGGTCGCGCGGCCGGCGCCCTGCCACAGCACGTCGCCGGTCCGCAGGTCGACGAGCTTCGCCGACGCCGCGACCACCGTCGTGCTGTCCAGCACCTGGTAGACCGAGCCGTATTTCGTGATCTTCGTGTACAGCGCGGCATCGGCGCCGAAGATCTCGCGCAGCTTCGCCGGCGACGTGCCCTGGATCTCCGCGGCGTTGGTGAGGCCGTTCTGCTTGAACGTCTCGTCCATCACCGCGACCGGCACCACGTAGTAGCCCGACTCGGCGAGCGGCAGCGTCATCTGCGACAGCACGCCGTAGGTCGCGCCGACGTCGGTCGTTTCGTTGATCGGCGGCAGCACGAGGATCGAGCGCGGATGGCTGTTCTTGAACGCCGTGTAGTCGGCGCGTTTGACGGGCTGCGCGCATGCGCTCAGCAGCGCGACGAGCGACAGCACGGACATCAGCTTGAATGAAAGTGTCTTGAACATGGCGGGCGCGTTACTGTTTGGCGGAAGTCGTATCGGCGTTCTTGCGGCCGGCGAGCGTCTGGCCGGCAGCCGACGGGGTCGGCGCGCTTGCAGCCGCGGTGGTCGCAGCGCCGCTCGGCGCGGCCTTCTTCTTCATCAGGAAATCCATGTACGACGCGGATTCCGGGAACAGCGCCTTCTCGGCCTCGAACTCCTGGCCCGCCTGCTGTTCGCTGCCCACGCTCGCGTAGAGCATCCCGAGATGCGCATGGAAGCCGGGCGGCGGCTTGTTGCCCTTCGCACGGATTTCCTGCAGCGCTTTTTCGAGCGCGTCGATCTGCTGTTGCGGCGACGATTGGCCCTTGAAGTATTCGTACACCTGCGGCTGATAGCCGTTCCACTGATAGAGCGGCGGCGTGGTCGGCGCGGCGCAGCCCGCGAGCAGCATGGCGGCTGCCGTCGCCGGCAGCCAGATTCCCCGTTTCATTGTTTGGTCTCTTGTGATTCGATGATTGATCCGGTGCGCCGTACGGCGCACCGCGCTTACTTCGTCGCCTTCAGCACGCCCGCGTCGACCTGGTCGACGAGGTGATTCACGGCTTCCTGGATCGCGAGGTCGAGCACCTTGCCGTTGAGCGTCGAGTCGTAGCCGGCGGTGCCGCCGAAGCCGATCACTTCGCGGTTCGACAGGCTGAATTCGCCGGCGCCCTGGCTCGAGGCGACCACTTCCGACGTCGTCGTGTCGACGATGTTCAGGTTGACCTTCGCGTACGCGACCTGCGTCTTGCCGCTGCCGAGAATGCCGAACAGCTGGTGGTCGCCGACGTCCTTGCGGCCGAACTCGGTCACGTCGCCGGTCACGACGTAGTTCGCGCCCTTCACGGCCTGCGCCTTCTTCATGAAGCCGGCTTCCTGCTTGATCTCGTCGAGGTTCTCGCGATCGAGCACGTTGAAGCGGCGGCTCTGCTGCAGGCGCGTGACGAGAATCGTCTTGGCCTGGCCGCCGAGGCGGTCGATGCCGTCGGAGAAGATCCCGCGCATGTAGCTCGAGCGGTTGTCGAACTTGCCGATCGCGATCGCGACGGGCTTGCCCGCATACGGCTTCTGCGCGCTGCTCACGGCAGGCACGTCGAGCGTGCGCGACGATTCGGTCGCGCAGCCCGACAGCGCCGCGACGAGTGCCGCCGCGACGACAACGGTGCGTCGTGTCTGAATGTTCACTGCTGGTCTCCTTGCGAAAAAGATTGCCCGACACGGGCGCGCCGGCTCGCGAGCGAACCGGCGGAGGAAGCGATGGAAATGCCGTGGACGCGCAGCGGCGCGCGCCGCGTCATCGCGGCAATGGCGATAGCGACGGTGACGGCATGCGTTGAGAACGCGCGCGCAACGGACGGGTTGCGGCGACAGGCGAGCGTGCGGCGCGCCGGTATGCGCCGCTCATGTGGTCGTGGATGTGGTCGTGTGCGTGATTGCGCTGTTGATCGCGCATGATTGGCCCCGTATATGCTTTTGGCCGATCATACCAAGCTCTTCGCCGACTCGGCATCGTCCCGGCACGAATTGACGAACTTTTGCGTTGCCTGCGTATCGTGGATGCGACGGGGCGATGGATCGTCGGATGCGATGGATGGGTCGGATGCGACCGACTCGTCAGACTCAACCGACTCAACCGATGCGATGGACGCGTCCGATGCGACGGCGTCGAAGGCTCGAACTCCGCGAGCTATGCGGACTGCGCCAACTCCCCGGACTTCATAGCCCCGCTAGACCCCACACGCCGATGACGCGACATCGCGCCACTCCATCGCCCCTAGTCGGCAACCTTCTGGCGCATCGTCACGAATTCCTCTGCGGCGGTCGGATGGATGCCGATCGTGTCGTCGAATTGCGCCTTCGTCGCGCCGGCGCGAATCGCGATCGCGATGCCCTGGATGATCTCGCCGGCGTCGCGGCCGACCATGTGCGCGCCGACGACGCGCTGACTGTCGCGCGCGACCACCAGCTTCATCAGCGTGCGCTCGTCGCGCCCCGACAGCGTGTGGCGCAGCGCCCGGAACGACGTCCGGTAGATGTCGAGCTCGCCGTACACGCCGCGCGCATGCGCTTCGGTGAACCCGACCGTCGCGACTTCCGGCTGGCTGAACACCGCGGACGGCACCCATTCGTGGTCGGTCGCGACGCGCGCGCCACCGAACAACGTGCGCGCGAGCAGGCTGCCGTCGCGCGTCGCGACCGGCGTCAACTGCGGCCGCGACGTGACGTCGCCGAGCGCGTGGATCGACGCCACCGACGTCGCCGAATACGCATCGACCGCGATCGCGCCGCGCGCGTCGAGCAGCACGCCCGCGCGCTCGAGGCCGAGCCCGTCGACGTTCGGCACGCGGCCGGTCGCGTAGAGCACCGCATCGTACGGCCCGTGCGTCGCGTCGCCGACCCGCACGGAGAGCGTGCCGTCGTCGGCCCGCGCGATCGACTCGACCACCGCGTGCGCATGAATCGCGACGCCCTGCTTCGTCATCTCGTCGGTGAGGAACTGCCGCACGTCGTCGTCGAAGCCGCGCAGGATCCGCTTGCCGCGATAGAACAGGTCGACGCGGCTGCCGAACCCGTTGAAGATGCCGGCAAACTCGACCGCGATGTAGCCGCCGCCGACCACCGCGATGCGTCCGGGCAGCGCCGGCAGCGACAGCGCCTCGCGCGACGTGATCGCATGCTCGATGCCGGGCCGCGGCGGCAGCGACGGGCGCGAGCCGGTGGCGATCGCGATGTGGCGCGCGCGGAACGTGCGCTCGCCGACGGCGACCGTATGCGCGTCGACGAGCGTCGCGCGGCCGGCGTGCATGTCGACGCCCGATTGCCGCAACAGGTCGATGTAGATGTCGCTGAGGCGGTTGATCTCGCGATCCTTCGCGGCGATCAGCGCGGGCCAGTCGTGGGTGCCGGCGCCGAAGCGCCAGCCGAAGCCTTGCGCGTCTTCCAGCTCGTGCGGATAGTGCGAGGCGTAGACGAGCAGCTTCTTCGGGATGCAGCCGCGCAGCACGCAGGTGCCGCCGATCTGTTCCTGTTCCGCTATGGCGACGCGCGCGCCGTAAGACGCCGACATCCGGGCGAGCCTCACGCCGCCGGAGCCGGCCCCGATGACGAACAGGTCGTAGTCGAAATCCATCGCAAGCCTCATCGCAGTTCGGATGACGGCACGATAACAAGATTCCGGCGTTCGTGCGGGAAGCGCCGATGCAGGGCGCGCGCCACGAAAAAAAACGGCGAGAGACCCTGCCTCTCGCCGCTCAACCCGGTTGCCGGGTGTGCCATGCGTCACCGATCGAGCGCATGCCCGGCCAGCCGGCCGCGCGGCGCCGGTCCGCCCGCACGCGCGAACGGCGCGCCCGCGGACCGGCCGCCATGCTCAGGCCTGCGACGTGTCGCTGCCGTCCGTCGCCTGCGTGTCGTCTGCCTGCTGCGGCTGCTCGTCCTTCTTCTCGAGCATGCCTTCGATCGCCTCCGCGCCCTTGAAGCCGGCGATCGCCGCGGCTGCCTTGGTCAGCAGGCCCGCATCGGGATCGACCTTCTCCGCAGCCTCGACGGCCGCGACGGCACCAGCGATTTCACCCACGGTATTCAGGATACCCATCGTCATCCCCTTCGAAGAAAATCGTGAGCGCATCGTCCCACGAAAAAAACCGGCGGACCGCGTTTGTCATCGCCGGATACACAAGTTACCCACCAGGCCGGCCGCGCGCGAACCCGCGCGCCGGAACGACGCCCGCGCGCACCGCGGACCATGCGCGCAGCGTAGCGCAAACGCGTCGCGCGCACTGTCAAAGTATGTTCTGGATTGCCGACGGAACGCTTACGGGCAGCACGAGCGCCCGCGGCGGCGCGGGCGGGCAAAAAAAGAGGCTCCCACAGGAGCCTCCCGGATGCGCGCCGCGCGTGGCGCGGCGCAGCTGCGACGGTTCTCGTCAGAAGATATTGCGCAGGCCGATCGCGATGCCGGTCTGGTTGCTGCGGCCCGGCAGCTCGACGTTCGCGGCGCCGTTCGTCTTGTTGAAGTCGACGGTGCCGTAGACTTCCGTGCGCTTGCTGAGCGCGTATTCGGCGATGCCGACGATCGCGTAGCGGTTGCCGCTCGCGAGCGTGCCGTTGGCGGTCATCGCGTTGCGCATGTGGTCGTAGTAGAACGCCCCGGTCAGCGTCAGCGGCGTGCTGACCTGCCAGCTCACGCCGGCGAACGGACCGTCGTCGATCCGGCCCGTGCCCTTCGCGACCGGAATCGACTGCTGCGCGAGCAGGCTGTCGACGAAACCGGTGTCGTCCTTCGAGCGCAGGTAGCCCGCGTAGACCTTCGCCTTGCTGAACGCGTAGACGACGTTCGCGTGGTAGATGGTCTGCTTGCGTGCGGAGTTGTCGCTGTTCTGCTGCGCGCCGGCCGCGATGCTCAACGGCCCCATCACGTAGGACAGCGACACGCCCCATGCATTGCCCTTGCCGAGCGAGCCGGGGATCTGGCCGGAGAAGCCGCCCGCGCCGGTCGACTCGTAGTTCGTGCCGGTCGAGTACATCGCCTTCGCGGTCAGGCCCGAGAACGTGCCCGTGTACTTGATCTGGTTGTCCGCATACAGGCCGCCGCCCAGCGCCACCGGGAGCCACGCGTTCTCGAGGTAGTTGCCGACCGTGAGCGGATCGTAGGTGTCCGCGAGCAGGTCGAACAGCGGGGTCTTCTGGCGGCCGAGGGTCACCGTGCCGTACGGGCTCTGCAGGCCGACGTACGCGGCGCGATTGAACAGGCGGCCGCTGTCGGCGAATGCGCCGTTCTGCAGGTTCACGCCGCTTTCGAGGTTGAACACGGCCTTCAGGCCGCCGCCGAGGTCTTCCGAGCCGTAGATGCCGAAGCGGCTGTTGGTGATCGCGCCGTTGGTCATCGACAGCAGGCCGTCGTTCTTCGCATTGGCGTTGGTGAGGTAGCGGATGCTGGCGTCGGCGACGCCCCACAGCGTGACCGAGCTTTGTGCTTCGGCGAACTGACTGGCGACGGCGAGTGCCGCGCCCCCTGCGATGGCTGCGAGCCGGGTGGTCTGCTTCATGAGCTTTCCTATTTGTAGGTGTCTCCGTTCATGGCCGGCCGCGTGTGCAGCCGGGTGGCAATCGCGGGCGCTCATGGCGCCCGCGATGTCGGCAGAATCATAAGACCAGTACGCGGAACGAAAGAAATTGAAACGTCCGCGCACGCGCGATTGTCGTCAGCGAACAACGGTCGATTGGGCGGGCGGGGATTGCGCCGGCGGGAGGCCGGGCGCGGCGCGGCGAGGACCGTGCGGGGTTGGAGGCGATGACGCTGCGTCGGGGCGCGCCGTCGTGCACGTGCAGGAGTGCTGCGGTTGCCGGTATCGGAGGCGGCGGGCCAGGGCTCGGGCAATCGGGTGCGGCGGCTGATCGGTGGCGCGATGAGTGCGCTGCAGCAACGTACCGAGATGGCGGCTCGCTGCGACGCCCCGGGGTGTCACGCCCGCTGCGATGTTACGTACTCCGACTCCGGTGCGGCGGCGTTGGTGGCGTTGGTGGCGTTGGTGGCGTTGGTGGCGTTGGTGGCGTTGGTGGCGTTGGTGGCGTTGCCGCCATCGCTGCCGTTACCTCCATCCCCGCCCGCGCCGCCTGCCGGATCCCCCGCCCGCTGCCGCGCCCGCCGCACGATCTCCGCGAACGCGCCGACGAGCGGCAACACCGCGCCCCACAGCGCGACATCGGGCGCGAGCCGCGTGACGAGTCCACCGCACACGGCGCCGCCGAGGAAGCAGAAGCTGATCGTCGCGAGCAGCGCAGAATCGTGCAGCGCGCCGGCGTCGTAGCGCGGTATCAGCCCGACGAACAGCTTCTGCGCGGCGCGGCGCAGATTGCCGGTCGTCATCACCGACGTGTACGACAGCGCCTCGAGATGCGTGAACGACAGCGTCTGCAGCGTCGCGACGAACGTGATGCCGGGGATCAGCCACGCGCTCGACGCGCCCACCAGCCCGCTCGCGGCCAGGCCGAGAAACGCGATCTCGACGATCAGGCTCGCGAACGCGGTGTGGCGCATCCAGCCGCGCTGGGCGGCGAGGCCCAGCAGGTGCGCGACGAGCACCGCGACCACGAACCCGCCGAGCGGCGGCACGTGACGCAGCGCGGCCGCCCATTCGCCGGCCGACAGATTGATGCCGAGCAGCGCGACGTTGCCGGTCATCGTGTTCGCGAACACGTGGCCGTGGCCGACGTACGTGTACGCGTCGAGATAGCCGCCGGAGAGCGTGAGCAGCGCGGCGACGGTGAGGTTGCGGCTGGCGCCGTCGAGATTCATCGATCCTCCATGTGGTGTGCCGCCCGGCCGCATGCCGCGCACGGCGGGCGATTCATCGGCGTCGGCGCGGCGGCCGGCCGCCCTTCACTGGCCGATGCCGGTGAGCCCGATCAACGCGCCCGCCGCGAGCAGCCACAGCGGATGAATGCGCGTGCGCCACGCGAGCACCGCGCATGCGGCGGTGATGCCCCACTGGATCGCGCTGCGGTTCGACGCCTGCGAGATCAGCATCGCGCTGGCCGCGACGAGCCCGGCCGTGACGGGCATCAGCCCCTGCTGCACGTAGCGGCGCCACGGCCGGTCGCGAAAGCGCTCCCACGCGTGCAGCGCCAGCACGGTCACGATCGACGACGGCCCGAACTTCGCGATCGACGCGACCAGCAGCCCGGCCCAGCCGGCCACGTGCCAGCCGACCAGCGACACGATCATCATGTTCGGCCCCGGCGCCGCCTGCGCGAGCGCGAACAGCGCGGTGAACTCGTGCGCGCTCATCCAGTGATGCACGTCGACGACCTGCCGCTGCATCTCCGGCAGGATCGTGTTGCCGCCGCCGAACGCGAGCAGCGACAGCTGGCTGAAGATCGTCGCGATCGCAATCAACGTGTCGTTCATCGGCCGCCTCCGTCGCGTGCCTCGGCGCGCGGCTGCGCCGGCGTGTCGCGACGCCGCGACGCGAGCCAGATGCTGACGGGCGTCAGCACGAGCATCGTCGGCAGCAGCGGCACGCGCAGCACCGCGATCGCGACGAACGCGAGCGCCGCGATGCCGGCGGCCGTGCGCGGCGCCTGCCGCAGCGGCCGCGCGACCTTCACCGCCATCGCGACGAGCAGCCCCGCGGCTGCGGCCGCGAGCCCGCCGAACAGATGCTGCACGTGCGGGTCGGCCTGCGTCTTCGCATACAGCACGCCGAGCGCGACCACGACGAGCGTCGGCCCCGCGATCAACCCGAGAATGCCGGCGAACGCGCCCGCGACGCCGCGAAAGCGCATGCCGACGGCGACCGACAGGTTGATCACGTTGCCGCCCGGCAGAAACTGGCACAGGCCGAGCAGATCGGTGAATTCGTCGGCGGACAGCCACTTGCGCTCGTCGACGATGGTGCGCCGCGCAAACGGCAGCGCGCCGCCGAACGACATCAGCCCGAGCGACAGAAAACCGGTGAACAGCTCGGCGAGACCGATCGGGCGCGGCGCGGCGGCGGGCGGTGGGGAAACGGATTGCATGGGGATCCTCATCAAGCGGTGCCACGAGGTTACCGCCGTCGCGGAGGACGGCAAAACGATTTTATCGGCGCGTCCTTGTGATCTAGAATCACAAGCATGCCACGCGACCTACCGCCCTTTTCCGCGCTTCGTGCCTTTGAAGCAGCGGCCCGACACGAGAGCTTCAGCGCCGCCGGCGACGAGCTGCATGTGACCCACGGTGCCATCAGCCGGCAAATCGCCGGGTTCGAGGCGTGGCTCGGCAAGCCGGTGTTCCAGCGCTACGGCAAGCGCGTGAAGCTCACCGACGACGGGCGCCGCTATCTCGACACCGTGCGCGCCGCGTTCGACAGCATCGCGCTCGCCACCGAGCAGCTGCGCAACGCCGGCGCGACGCGCGTGCTGCGCATCAACGCGCTGCCGACCTTCGCGATGAAGTGGCTGCTGCCGCGCCTGTCGCGGTTCCAGCGCGACGTGCCGAACGTCGAGCTGAAGCTGTCCACGTCGAACGCGGCGCTCGACACGCTCGACGGCTTCGACGTCGCGATCCGCCGCGAGCCCGGCCCCGGGCCGAACTGGCGCAGCGGCCATTTCCTCGACGAAAGCGTGATTCCCGTCTGCAGCCCCGCGCTGCTCAAGCGCGCGCCGATCGCCCGCGCGGAAGATCTCGCGCGGCACGTGCTGCTGCATTCGGATACGCGGCCGGAAGGCTGGCGCGACTGGTTCGCCGCGGCCGGCGTGACGATGAAGGGGCGCAAGCGGCAGTCGTTCGACCACTTCTATCTCGCGCTGCAGGCGGCCGTCGACGGGCTCGGCGTCGCGCTCGGCCCGCTGCCGCTGATCGACGACGAGCTCGCGAGCGGCCGCCTCGTGATGCCGCTCGACGGGCCGCGCATCGCGACGCGCAGCTACTGGTGGATCGCGCCGGGCGCGTCCGCCGACGATCCGCTCGTCGCGCAGTTCTGCGCGTGGCTGCAGGGGCAGTCGAACACCGGCGCATGAGCGGGCGCCGGCGGGGCCGCTTCCGCTACCCGCTCACACCACCGGGCCCGGCTCCTTCTCCTTGCGCAGGATCGCGTACAGGATGATCGCGCCGAACGTCGCGGTGCCGATGCCGCCGAGCGCGAAGCCGCCGAACTTCAGCGAGAAGTCGCCGGCGCCGAGCACCAGCGTGACGGCCGCGACGATCAGGTTGCGGTTGTCGGAGAAGTCGACCTTGTTGACGACCCAGATCCGCGCGCCCGTCACCGCGATCAGCCCGAACACGACGATCGACACGCCGCCGAGCACCGGGCCCGGAATCGTCTGGATCACCGCGCCGAACTTCGGCGAGAAGCCGAGCCCGATCGCGATCAGCGCGGCGAGCGCGAACACGAGCGTCGAATAGATCCGCGTGACGGCCATCACGCCGATGTTCTCCGCGTAGGTGGTCACGCCCGTGCCGCCGACGCTGCCCGACACGATCGTCGCGAGCCCGTCGCCGATGAACGCGCGGCCGACGTAGCGGTCGAGGTTGGTGCCCGTCATCGCGCTGACCGCCTTGATGTGGCCGAGGTTCTCGGCGACCAAGATCACCGCGATCGGCGCGAGCATCAGCATCGCGTGCGGATCGAACACCGGCGCGCGAAAGCGCGGCACGCCGAACCACGCGGCATGCGCGACGATCGAGAAGTCGATCGGCTTGCCGAGGCCCATGCCGTTGGTCGCGACCGCATAGATCGCGTACGCGATCACGAGCCCGACCAGGATCAGCAGCCGCTGCACCATCCCGCGCGCGAACACCGCGACGCCGCCGACGCACAGCACGGTCACGAGCGCCATCACCGAGTCGAAGGTCGACGCCGACACGCCCCTGACCGCGATCGGCGCGAGGTTCAGCCCGATCACCGCGACCACCGCGCCGGTGACGACCGGCGGCATCAGCGTCTCGATCCAGCGCGTGCCGATCGCCTGCACCAGCGCGCCGAGCGCGACGTACACGACGCCGCACGCGACGATCCCGCCGAGCGCCACCGGAATGTTCGGGTTCGGCCCGCTGCCGCCGTAGCCGGTCACCGCGATCACCAGGCCGATGAACGCGAAGCTCGAGCCGAGGTAGCTCGGCACGCGGCCGCCGACCAGCACGAAGAACAGCAGCGTGCCGATGCCCGACATGAAGATGCACAGGTTCGGATCGAAGCCCATCAGCAGCGGCGCGAGCACGGTCGAGCCGAACATCGCGACGACGTGCTGCACGCCCATCGCGACCATCTGCGGCCACGCGAGGCGCTCGTCGGGCCCGACCACGCGCGACGCCGCGCCGGCCGGTTGCACCCGCCAGCGCGGGAAGTAGGAATCGGACATGGGGAAAGGGCTCCTGTCGGTCGCCGGCGGCGGACGGTGCGCCGGCCTGGAATCTGGCGCGAGTTTACGGAGCGGAAATGGGGCTGGCAAGCGCGCCGCCGCACGCGCGGCAATGGCGCGCCGGGAGCGGGCTTGCGGTATGACGGGGGAACGAGTCGGCCGGGCGGCCGTGGGTCACCGCGCCGGTCGCCGCGCGGGCGACCGGCACGCGCACCGCGCGACGTGAGCGAAGGCTCACATCGCACGATGCTGCGCGCCGATCAAGGATTGACGTACTGGAACAGCGACAGGTTCTGCAACTGCACGTAGGCCTTCTGCGCGCCGGTCAGCGCGTTCTGCACCTGCAGATACTGGCTGATCGTCGTCACCATGTTGGTGCCGGTCAGGTCCGTCAGGTTGCTGGTGGTCTGCAGCGACGCCGTCTGGGTGACCGCCTGCATCGCCTTGACTTCCTGCTCGCGGCCGCCGACCGACGCCTGGATCGTCGTCACGTTGCGCATCGTGTTGCCGACCTTGATCGAGCCGGTCATCATCGCGTTCGACAGCGCGGCGGCCGCGACGGGATTGCCCGTCACCGGCGTCTTCAGCGCGGCGATCATCGAGTCGAGCGTCGAGAAGATGTCCGCGCCGCCGGTTGCCTGCGGGCCGGGCGTGACCGAGAACGAGTCCCCGGCCGACGGCGTGCCGGACACCGAGACGGTCATCCCGCCGCCGAGCGCGATCGACGCGCCGGCCGTGTACGCCTGCGCGGGCGTCGTGGTCGGCGGCTTGGCCGACGAATCGGTGACCGTGTAGGTCGGCGCGGCCGGCGTGCCGCCGAACGTGATCGCGAAATGATGGCCGTTGGTCGCGGCCGACGGGCTCGTGACGGTCACCGCGGTAATCCGGCCGGTGCCCGTGTTGGCGGCGTCCGCCGCCGGCACCGGGACGCTGCCGAGCGACTGCACCGACATGAACACGGCCGCGCCGGTGTCGCCTTGCGCGACGCTGCTCGAATCGCCGATCTGCACCTGGCGCGTGCCCGAATCGCCGACATACGACACGGTGCCGTTCGGGCTGCTCGTAAACGGCGCCGACGAATTGTTGACCCCGGCGAACAGATAGGTGCCCGCGCCGTCGTTCGTGTTCGCGAGCGTCATCAGCTGGTCGCGATAGCCCTGCAGCTGGGTCGCGAGCGCCGCGCGGTCGCTGTCGGCGAGCGAACCGTCGCCGGCGCGCACGGTCAGCGTCTGCACGCCGGTCAGCACGGTGCTCACGCTTTGCAGCGTCTGGTCCTCGGCCTGCAGCGACGCGAGCGCCGTGCTCTGGTTGGCCGTGTACTGCGACAGCGTCGCCGACGTCATCGACAGCTGCACGGCCTGCGCCGCGCCGACCGGGTTGTCGGCCGGCGTCTGCAGGCTCACGCCGCTTGCGATCTGCTGGTACAGCTGCGAGAGCTGCGCCTGCTGATCGTTCATCTGTGAGACGTTCAGCTGGAAAAACTGGGCGCTGGAAATCCGCATCGCTTCTATCCCTCGAATCCGGTCAGTTGAACAGGCCGAGAACGGTCTGGAACAGCGTCTGCGCGGTCTGGATCACCTTCGCGTTCGCCTGGTAAAGCTGCTGGTACTGCATCAGGTTCGCCGCTTCCTCGTTCTGGTTCACGCCCGACACCGACTGCTGCGCGCTGGTGATCTGGCCGACCAGCGACGTCTGCGCGGCGCTCGACGACTTCAGCTGGCTCGCCGTGTTGCCGATCGCGTTCACGTAGTTCGCGTACGCGCCGGTGAGCGTGGTCGTGCCGCCGCCGAGCGACTTGGCCGTCACCAGCTGCGACAGCGCGAGCGCGTTGGCGCCGTCGCTCGTGCCGCCCGCGTACGGCCCGATCGAGAACGAGTCGCCGTCGGACGGCGCGCCCGACAACGTGACGGTCACACCGTTCAGCGTGCCGGACATCGTCATCTTCGCGCCCTGGCTCGCGTTGTACGGCACGCTGTCGGTCGGGTTGGCGATCGTCACCGAGGTGGGCGGCGTGCCCGCGATCGTGACCGTCGTGCCGACCGGGAAGCCCGACAGCGAGTTCGTCGCCGCGTCGTAGGTGAGCTTGGTGGCCGGAATCTGATAGCCGGAGCTCACGCCGTTCGAGACGATCTTCCCCGTCCCGATGTTGGTCGTCGACGCGGAGGCGACGACCGGCGACGCCGCCGCGATCGCCGCGCCGCTCGTCGTCGCGAGCCCGAAGCCGGTCAGCGCGCCGCGCGTCGGCAGCACGGTGAACTGGTCGCCGGCGTTCATCGCGCCGGACGAGAACGACAGCTGCAGCCCGCCCAGCGATGCCGGCATCGACGTCGACTGGCCGATCACCGAGCCGCTCGCCCGGTCGGCCAGCGTGTAGTTGGTGCCGTCGAACGACAGCGTGTAGTCGCCCGTCGTCGGCTGCGCGGGGTTCGTGAACGACACGGACAGCGCCGCGTTGCCGGTATTGCCCTGATTCGCGAAGACGGTCGCCGGCGCGACGGCGAACAGGCTGCCGCCCGGATTGCCCGACAGGTCGACGCCGAGCGCGTTCTGCGCATTGACCTGCGCGGCGAAGCTGGTCGCGAGCGCGCCGAGCTGCGCCTGCGCCGGATCGAGCGTCTGACGGCGGAACGCGAGCAGGCCGCCGAGCGTGCCGCCCGACAGCGACGCATCGGGCAGCGACTGGTCCGGCGTTTTCGGATTCGCGCCGGCGATGCCCTGCGACACCACGGTCAGCTCGCTCGGATCGGACGACGACGCGACGGCCGCGAGCTGGTAGCTCTTGTCGGCGACGACGAGCGGCTGGCCGCCCGCGAGGAACACGCTGTAGCCGCTGTCGTTGCGCACGACCTGCACGCCGGCGAGCGACGACAGGTTCGACACCGCGAGGTCGCGCTGGTCGAGCAGCTGGTTCGGCGGCTGCCCCTGGCTGCTCGCGGCCCCGATCTGCTGGTTCAGCTGCGCGATCTGCGAGGTGTACGTGTTGATCTGCGACACGGTGCTGGTGAGCTGCGTGTTCACGCTCTGACGCAGCGCGTCGTACTGCTGGCCGGTGGCCTTCAGCTGGTCGGCGAGGATCTGTGCGTTGCTGATCGCGGTCTGCCGCACCGACGGGTCCGACGCGTTGTTCGCGACGTTCTGCAGCCCGGTGAAATAGTTCGTGATCGCGGTCGAGATGCCGGCCGTCGGGCTGCCGACGTAGTTGTTCAGCTGCGCGACGAGCGAATACCACGTCGACTGCGCGCCGCCTTGCGACTGCGCGGCGTTCAGCTGGTCGCTCAGGTACTGGCTGTACTGCCGCTGCACGGTGACGGTGTTCACGCCCTGCGGCAGATAACCGCTCGCGGTGTACTGGCCGCTCTCTTCGGCATAGACGGGACGCTCGACCGAATAGCCGGGCGTCGCGGCGTTGCTGATGTTCTGACCGGTCGTCGTGAGGCCCCAGAGCGCGGCATTGAGGCCGCTGACGCCGAGGTTCATGAATGTGTTGGACATGCGCGATCCTGATGAGCCGGCCGCGCTGCGGCCGCCGGGTTGCGTGACTCCCGGTATAACGGCCGCGGATCGAAAAAATTGAGGGAAAAATGCGCACGCGGCGCGCGCGTGCGCGCGGCGGCCGCGAGGCGGTGCGTCAGGCCCGCGCGAGCGAGCGGCGCTTCATCTCGAGCTGCGTGATCAGGCGCTGCAGCGTGTTCTCCGCGCTGCCCGGCAGCGACATGAAGCGAAACCCGAGCTGATAGCGGCGCGAGCCGTTCGGCAGCTGCGTCGAGCGCTGCGACACGAGGCGCAGGTCGAGCGACAGCTTGCCGTGACCGTTCAGTTCGAGCTCGACCTCCGGCAGCAGCGTGCCGACTTCGAGCGTCTCGACGCGCTCGTCGATCGTGCGCAGCCCGACGCCGCCGAGCGACAGGTTCTGCACCTCGAACACGAAGCCCTCGCCGTCCGGCAGCTTGCCGCGACACTGGAACGGATCGACGACCGGCGCATCGACGCGGAAGTACTCGCGCCGCTGGATGCACATCAGCACTTCGGGGAATTCGGCGACGAACGCGGGCAGCCCCTCGTAGCGCGTCTCGCGCGGCGTGCCGGTGGTGAACTCGACGCGCACGCCGTCCGGCGCGGCGGCGAAGGTGCAATGCGACGCGGCGAGGATGCCGGCGTTCTGCTCGGCCAGCGCGCCCCAGTCGAACGTGAAGGTGCGCGCGCCGACGTCGACGTCGAGCAGGCGCGTGACGAGCTGCCCGCCGGGATACTGGACGGTCAGGAAGTCGCCCCGGTTCACGAGGTTGCGCAACTGCACGCCGATCTCGAGCGGATTGCGGCGGGCGTAGTCGGGTCCGGAATGGCCCGCATCCAGGCTCGGGTCGGTCGACGTTTCGATATTCATGGCTAGCCGGTTTCTTGTCATGGACGCCCCGGCAACCGGGACGCAATAAAACCGGGCCTGAACATGGGCCCGGTTGCTGGTCTCTCACACTTAGCGGCAGTGCTGACCGAAAGTTTAGATCGAATCGCGGATTATTTTCCGCGCAAACGATAAAACCGCGCGCGGCGGACGCCGGGCGCGGTCGGAAACACGGCAGGAAATCACGCCGCGCGGCCGTGGCGGCGCGGCGCGTCAGCCGATCTGCTGCATGATCGAGATCAGCTTCTTCGCGTAGTGCGGGTCGGTCGCGTAACCGGCCTTCTGCATGCCGTGCGCGAAGCCCTCGACGCTGCGGCTCGCGCTCAGCACGCCCGCGTAGCGCGGGTTGTTCTTCAGCAGGCTCGCATAGTCGGTCATCGCGTGCTCGTACGAGTCGTACGCGCGGAACTTCGCGACCACGCGGCGCGGCGTGCCGTTCACGTACTCGGTCGTGAGCGCCGCCACCGTGCGGCCCGTCCAGCCCTTGTTCGCCTTGATGCCGAACACGTTGTAGCTGGTCGAGCCGTCGCTCGCGCGGATCTCGCGCTTGCCCCAGCCCGATTCGAGCGCAGCCTGGCCGACGATGAAGCGCGCCGGAATGCCGGTCGCCGCGCTCGCCGCCTGCGCGGGGGCGGCGAGCCGGTCGACGAACGCGTCCGCGTCCTGCACGCCGCTCGAGCCTTTCAGCGGCGGCGTCAGCGCGCTGCCGGCCGAGTAGCCGCGCGTGCCGGCGAGCGCGCCGTTGTTCGCCGCATTCGCGTAGGCCCGCGCCATCGCGTTCATCGCGGCGAGGCTGCCTTCGTTGCCCGACGTGCCGGCGCCGGCCGCGCCCAGGCCCGTCGCACCGAGGCCGGCCGCGCCGGCATCGCCCGCCGGATCGGCGCCCTGGCCCGCGTTGCGCAGCAGCTGCTTCATCAGCGCATCGGCGACGCCGATGCCGCGCTTCGACATCTGCTGCGCGAGCTGCTGGTCGAGCATCGACGTGTACATCTTCGACGTGTGCGAGTCGAGCAGCCCGCCGTCGGGCGTCGCGTCGCGCATGCTCTTGAGCATCATTTCCGTGAACATCGCGTCGAACTGGCCCGCGACCGCCTTCGCGCCGGCCTGCGGCGACGCCTTCGCCTGCGCGCGCAGCGCGTCGAAACCCTGCACGTCGAGCGCGAAGCGCTGCGTCAGGTCGTTTGCGTTCGGAAGATTCGCCATCAGATGATCTCCAGATCGGCGCGCAGCGCACCCGCCGCCTTCATCGCCTGCAGGATCGACATCAGGTCGGCCGGCGTCGCGCCGAGCGTGTTCAGTGCCTTCACGACGTCGGCGAGGTTCGCGCCGGCCGTCACCATCTTCAGCGAGCCGTTGTCCTGCTTCAGCTGGATCTGCGACTGCTGCGCGACCACCGTCTGCCCGTTCGAGAACGGCCCCGGCTGCGACACCACCGGCTGCGTGTTGACGACCACCGACAGGTTGCCGTGCGCGACCGCGCAGCTTTGCAGCGTGACCATCTGGTTCATCACGATCGAGCCGGTGCGCGCGTTGAGGATCACCTTCGCGGCCGCCTTGTCCGGGCTCACGTCGAGGTTCTGCAGGCGCGCCATGAACGCGACCTGCTGCGACGGGTCGGCCGGCGCCGCGAGCTGGATCGTGCGGCCGTCGAGCGCCGTCGCGGTGCCCGGGCCGAAGCTCGAATTCACCGCGGACACGATCCGCTGCGCGGTGCCGTAGTCCATGTCGTTCAGTTGCAGCTGCAGCACGCCGTTCATCTGCGCGACCGCGTTCGGCACCGAGCGCTCGACGATCGCGCCGCCGGCGATGCGGCCGGCCGCGAGCTGGTTCACCTGCACGCGGCTGCCGTTCGCGCTCGCGCCCGCGCCGCCGACCGCCATGTTGCCCTGCGCCAGCGCGTACACCTGCCCGTCCGCGCCCTTCAGCGGCGTGAGCAGCAGCGTGCCGCCGCGCAGGCTCTTCGCGTTGCCGAGCGACGACACCGTCACGTCGAGCGCCTCGCCCGGCCGCGCGAACGGCGGCAGCGTGGCGGTCACCATCACGGCCGCGACGTTCTTCAGCTGCATGTTGTTCAGCGACGACGAGCCGCCGTTCGCCGAGCCGTTGTTGATCGAGATGCCGAGGTTCGCGAGCATGTTCGCGAGCGTCTGCGTCGTGAACGGCGTCTGCATCGTCTGGTCGCCGGTGCCGTCGAGGCCGACCACGAGGCCGTAGCCGATCAGCGGGTTGTCGCGCACGCCCTGGATCTGCGCGAGATCCTTGAGGCGCTCCGCATGGGCGCCGGCGGCGCCGAACGCGCACGCGATCAGCATGAATGCGCCGGCCAGCGCGCGCGCTGCGCGCCGCGACAGGCGGTGGAAAAGAGGCTGCTGCATCGGGATCACCACGGTGCCAGATTGAGGAAGAAGCGCTGCAGCCAGCCCATCGTCTCGGCTTCGTTGATGTAGCCCTTCGCCGAGTATTCGATCCGCGCGTCGGCCACCTGCGTCGAGTAGACCGAGTTCGCGCCCGAGATCGTGTTCGGGTTGACGACCCCCGAGAAGCGCACGAACTCGTTGCCCTGATTGATCAGCATCTGCTTCTCGCCGCTCACGACGAGGTTGCCGTTCGGCAGCACGTTGGTCACCGTCACGGTGATCGTGCCGTTGAACGTGTTCGCGGCGCTCGCGCCGCCGGTCGCCGCGAACTTGTTCGCGCCGGTCGCCGACAGGTTCGCCTTCGCGAACAGCCCGCCGAGGAACGCGGCCGTCGGCACGTTGAAGTCGGTGTTGCCCTGCCGGTTGGTGTTCGCCCCCGACGACTTGGTCGCGTTGATGTTCTCCGCGATCACGATCGTCAGGATGTCGCCGACGTTGCGCGGCCGCTGATCCTCGAACAGCGGCCGGCCCGCGAAGCCCGGATTGAAGATCGAGCCGGGCGCCTGCATCGCGATCGGCATCGGCGGTTGCGCCGTCATCGGCTGCTGGATGATCGGATCGCGCGGAATCTGCGCGCAACCGGCGAGCGCGGCCACCGCGACCGCGCACGCGGCGCGGACGGTGGCTGACGGGAGGAGGCGGACCTGCTTCATGGCGACGGCGGGACTTCCGGTTAGGTCTTCATCTGCGTGACGGTCTGCAGCATCTGGTCGGACGTCGTCACGGCCTTGCTGTTGATCTCGTACGCGCGCTGCGTCTGAATCATGTTGACGAGTTCCTGCACGACGTTCACGTTCGACGCCTCGACGTAGCCCTGGTTGAGCACGCCCGCGCCGTTCAGGCCCGGCTGCGACACGTTCGGCGCGCCCGACGAGGTGGTCTCGGCGAACAGGTTCTCGCCCTTCGCCTCGAGGCCGGCCGGGTTGATGAAGGTCGCGATCTGCAGCGAGCCGATCTGCACCGCGTTGTTCGAGCCCGGCTGCGTGACCGACACGACGCCGTCCTTGCCGATCGTCAGCGACTGCGCGTTCTGCGGCACGGTGATCGCCGGCAGGATCTGGTAGCCGCTCGACGTGACGAGCTGGCCCTGCGCGTTGGTCTGGAACGAACCGTCGCGCGTGTAGGCGTTGGTGCCGTCCGGCATCAGCACCTGGAAGAAGCCCGCGCCGTTGATCGCGACGTCCTTCGAGTTGCCGGTCTGCGTGAGGCCGCCCTGCGTGTACAGGCGCTCGGTCGCGACCTGCTGCACGCCGGTGCCGAGCTGCAGGCCCGACGGCAGCTCGGTCTGCTGCGTCGAGTTCGCGCCCGGCTGGCGGATCGTCTGGTACAGCAGATCCTCGAACACCGCGCGCGACGCCTTGAAGCCGTTGGTGCTGGTGTTCGCGAGGTTGTTCGAGATCACGTCCATCTGCGCCTGCTGCGCGTTCATGCCGGTGGCGGCAATGTAGAGCGATCGGTTCATGTTGAATCTTCTCCTGGTAGCGAGGGCCGTGCCGCTCAGCTGAAGTTGAGCAGCTGGTTCGCCGACTGCTCGTTCTGGTCGGCCGTCTGGATCAGCTTCGACTGCAGCTGAAACGCCCGCGCGTTGTCGATCATCGCGACCATCGCGGTCACCGGGTTCACGTTGCTGCCTTCGAGCGAATTCGGCGTGACGACGACGTTCGGGTCGGCGTCGGCCGGATTGCCGTCGGCGGTGCGGAACAGCCCGTCGTTGCCGCGCGTGAGCGTGGTCGGGTCGGGGTTCACGAGCTTCATCTGATCGACCATCGCAACGGCGGTCGGCGGGTCGCCCGGCATCAGCGCGGACACCGTGCCGTCCTTGCCGATCGTGACTTCCGCGTTCGGCGGCACCGAGATCGGGCCGCCGTTGCCGATCACCGGCAGGTTGCTCGCGTTGACGAGCTGGCCGTTCTCGTCGACGTGCAGGTTGCCGGCGCGCGTGTACGCCTCGCCGCCGTCGGCGGTCTGCACCGACAGCCAGCCGGCGCCCTGCACGGCCACGTCGAGCGGGTTGCCGGTGCGTGTGATCGGACCCGGCGCGTAGTCCGCGCCGGGCGTCGACGCGAGCACGTAGGTACGCGTCGTCGTCGGGTCGATCGTGCTGCCGTCGCCGAAATTCATCGGCACCGCGCGGTAGTTCGCGAGCTGCGCGCGAAAGCCCGTCGTCGACGTGTTCGCGAGGTTGTTCGCGACGATCGCCTGCTGGTCGAGCGACTGCGACGCGCCCGTCATCGCCGTGTAGATCAGTCGGTCCATGGCTGCCGGTTATCCGCGCTTTACAGGTTGATGAGCGTCTGGTCGACGGTCTGCTGCGTCTTGATCGTCTGCGCGTTCGCCTGGTAGTTGCGCTGCGCGGTGATCAGGTTCACGAGCTGCGACGTGAGGTCGACGTTCGAGTTCTCCAGCGCGCTGCCCTGCAGCGTGCCGTGGTTCGTGCTGCCCGGCGCGGAGATCTGCGGCACGCCCGACGCGGCCGTCTCGGCGTACTGGTTGCCGCCGAGGTTGATCAGGCCGTTCGGGTTGTTGAAGTTCGCGATCGCGATCTGGCCGAGCACCGCCGTCTGACCGTTCGAATAGTTGCCGGTCAGCTTGCCGTCCGCGCCGATCGAGAAGGTCGTCAGCGTGCCGCTCGCGTAGCCGTCCTGCGCGAGGTTGTTCACGCCGTCCTTGCCGCCGTACTGCGTGGTGCCGGTCAGGTCGAGCGTCAGCGCCTGCGGCGTCGACGAGCCGTCGGTGGTCGGCACGCTGAACTGGAACTGGCCGAGCGATGCGGTCGGCGTGGCCGACGCGGGCAGCGTCGTGCTCGTGATCGCGCCCGACGAATCGAACTTGACCGTGCCGAGATCGGTCATCGTGCCGCCCTGCACGCCCGCGTACGCTTCCCACGCACCGGCCGCCGACTTCACGAAGTACATGTTGACCGCCTGCGAGCCGCCGAGCGAGTCGTACACCTGGATCGCGGTCGAGTAGTTGTAGGTCGCGCTGTCGGTCGCGTTGAACGGCGTCTTGGTCGGCACCACGTCCTGCGAGTTCAGGTTGAACTGGCCGACGATCTTGGTGGTCGGCGTCGGCGCGATGTTGGACGTCGGCGCCTGCAGCGGCACGGTCTGCGCGGTGCTGACCACGCCGTTCTTGTCGGCCGTGTAGCCCATCAGGTTCATGCCCTGCGCGTTGACGATGTAGCCGTTCTTGTCGCGCTGGAACGTGCCGTCGCGCGAGTAGGTCGTCACGCCGTTGTTCGACATCTGGAAGAAGCCGTTGCCGTTGATCGCGACGTCGAGCGACGAATTCGTCGTGTTGATCGTGCCCTGGCCGAACTGCTTCTGCACCGACCCGAGCGTCGTGCCGATCCCGATCTGCGTGTTGACCGACGTCGCGATCGAGTTCGCGTACATGTCGGAGAACTGCGCGGTGCTCGACTTGAAGCCGACCGTGTTCGCGTTCGCGATGTTGTTGCCGATCACGTCGAGCGCGTTCGATGCGCCGGCGAGGCCGCTCAGACCCTGTTGATAACCCATTTCGGTCTCCGTTTGCGAGAAAGCTGGATCAGTTGGTGGTGGTCGTGCCGCCGGACGACGACGACGCGGTGTTCGGGAAAATCGACGCGACCTGGGTCAAGCCCACCGTCGTGCCGTTCGACAGCACCAGCCCCGCGGTGCCGTCGGCCTGCTTGATGACGCTCTGTACCTGCGCGGCCGCGAGCACGGTCGGCGCATAGGTCTTGCCGTCGCTGCCCGTGTACTGCGCGCTCACCGTGTACTTGCCGTCCGGCAGCGCATTGCCGGCTGCATCGGTCGGCGTCCAGTTGAACGGCACCGTGCCGGCCGACTGCTTGCCCGCGTCGATCGTGTTGACGACGACGCCCGCGCTGTTCTTCACGGTGATGGTCAGGTTCGACACGTCGTTCGCGAGCGACACGCCGAACGGCGACGCCGCGCCGCTCTTCACCGAGACGTCGTTGCCCGGCGCGAGCACGTTGGTGCCGATCAGCAGCGCGGCCTGCGTCTGCTGGCCGGCCGCGAGCTGCGTCGACAGCGACGACAGCGACGAGTTCAGCTGCGCGATGCCGCTGACCGTGTTGATCTGCGCGAGCTGCGACGTCATCTGCGAGCTGTCGACGGGGCTGGTCGGGTCCTGGTTCTGCAACTGCGTGACGAGCAGCTTCAGGAACGTCGCCTGCAGGTCGCTCGCCGACGTGCCGGTCGTCGACACTTTGTTGGTGTTCATCGTGTCGGTCGGCAACGTCGACACGTTGGTGCCGTTGCTGCCGATCGTCGTGTTGGAGGATGTCATCCTGGTGGCCTTGGGTCGGAACTGTCGGAACTGTCGAATCTGGCGCGGCGCGCGGCTTACGTGCCGATCGTCAGCGTCTTGAGCATCAGCGTCTTCGCGGTGTTCAGCGTCTCGACGTTGGCCTGGTACGAGCGCGACGCCGAGATCATGTTCACCATCTCCTGCACCGGGTCGACGTTCGGCATCTGCACGTAGCCGTTCGCGTCGGCGGCGGGGTTCGCGGGGTCGTAGGTCGACTTCATCGGCGACGGGTCGTCGACGACCTTGGTCACGCGCACGCCGCCCACGCCCTGGCCGGACGCGGTGCGCGCGCCGCCGAGCGGGTCGGTCGCGAACACGACCTGCTTGGCCTTGTACGGCTTGCCGTCGGGGCCGGTCGCGCTGTCGGCGTTCGCGAGGTTCGACGCGGTGACGTTCAGGCGCTGCGATTGCGCGGACAGCGCCGAACCGGCGACGCCGAAAATGTTCATCAACGAGGGCATGGTGGCTCCTGGTGCTCGGATTCGATGGCGGGGCGCGCCGTTACTGGTTGCTCGTGATCGCGGCGATCATCGTCTTGATCTGCTGGGTCATCACGGTCATGCCGCTCTCGTAGTGCAGCGCGTTGTTCGCGAATTGCACGCGCTCGACGTCGAGGTCGACCGTGTTGCCGTCGAGCGACGGCTGCAGCGGCATCCGGTACTGCGCGCGACCGTAGTCGTCGGCCGGGCCGCCGGTCGGGATCAGCTTCGCGGCGCCGGCCATGTGGCCGGGCGCGGTGGACACCATCGTCATCCCGCTCGTCACGCCGGCCGGCTGCGCCATCGGCAGTTGCGCGGCGTTGCTCGGCGCGAGGCCTCCGTCCGTCTGCTTCAGCGAGCGCGCGAGCGCCGACGCGAAATCGACGTCGCGCGCCTGATAGCCCGGCGTGTCGGCGTTCGCGATGTTCGACGACAACAGTTCCTGCCGATAGGCGCGCACGTCGAGCGCCTGTCGGCCGAACGCGAATTCGGCATCGAGTTTGTCCAGCATGTGTGCGTCTCTCCAGATGAAGCGCTGCACGCCCCCCGCGCCGGATGGCGACCCAAGGGGCTTTTTTCCATGACACCGATGGTAGGGGTGCGGCACAACCCGCAATCGGACGAATAACGCGCCAAAGGCCCCCTCTATTCATCGTTTGCGCGACGGCCCCGCTGCCTAGAATGCGAATCGGATCAACGGTTTCGAGGACACGGCGATGACAGGCAGCGCACTTCGCGACGACGGCGCACGCGGCAAGCGCGTGCGGCGTGCGTTCGCGCTCGCCGCGGCGTTGTGGCTCGCGGCGCCGGGCGCGCACGCGGACGACGCGATGATCGTGATCCCCGGGCGCGGCGAGACGGTCGAGACCGCGCTCGCCCATGCGAGCGCGGCGGGCGTGGCGGGCGTGGCGGGCGTGGCGGGCGCGGCGGGCGTGGGACAACCGGGCCGCGGCGGCGCGGGCGTTGCGACGGTCGCGGGCAGCGGCGGCGCGGCGCCGGTCGGGAATGCCGGCGTGGGCGCGATCGCAGGCGCCGGCATGGTCGGCGCGGGCACGGTTGCACCTGCCGCGCAGCCGGCCGGCACGATGGTCGTGGTCGACGTCCCGGCGCCGGCTGCGGTGCCGAGCGCCGCCCCGCGCGCCGCCTACGCGGACGCGCGCGCCAATTCCGTCAGCAGCGCCTATGCCGCGCACGCCGCTAACGCCTCCAATTTCGCCGGTTCCCGCTACGCCGCACCGCGCGCTGCCGATCCGGGCGCCGTGGCGACCGTCGTCGCCGGCGCGCCCGAACCGGCGTCGAACCCGACGCGGCCGGCCTTCGCCCGCGCGGCCGCCGTGCGCACCGCGTACGCTGCGCCGGCGCCTGCCGCGCCCGCGCCCCAGCCGGCCGCCGCGGCGCAGCCTGCGACCCCGCCCGGCCAGCAAGACCCCGAATCGATCCGGCGCAGCGCGCTCGCGTTCCTGCAGCAGCAGATCGCGGGGCTGCCCGGCAAGACCACCACGACGGTCGCCGCCGCGTTTCCGCGCGGGCTCGCCGAATGCACGACGCTCGAGCCGTTCCTGCCGACCGGCGCGCGCCTGTGGGGCCGCACGACGGTCGGCGTGCGCTGCGCGGGCGCGCGGCCGTGGACGGTCTATCTGCAGGCGAAGGTCACCGTGCAGGCCACCTATTACGTCGCCGCGCGGCAGATCGCGCCGGGCGAGCCACTCACCGCCGCCGACCTGATCGCGCGCAACGGCGACCTGACGGTGCTGCCGCTCGCGGTGATCACCGATCCGGCGCAGGCGATCGGCGCGACCTCGCTCGCGCGGATCGCGGCCGGGCTGCCGTTGCGCCAGGACATGCTCAAGAGCGCCGCGTCGGTGTCGGCCGGCCAGACGGTGCGGGTGGTCGCGGCCGGCCCCGGTTTCACGATCTCGGCCGAGGGCAACGCGCTCGCGAACGCGGCGCCGGGCCAGTCGGTGCGGGTCAGGATGGCGGCCGGTCAGATCGTCACGGCGATCGTCAAGGACGCCGGCACGGTGGAAATTCCGCTATAGGGACCGAACCCACCGCAACATTGCAAAGAATTGTTTATTCGGAGAATTTCGCACCCGCGATGCTAAAGTTCGGGCCGGCCCGGCCGTTATCTGGGTCAAACCGAACAGGAAAACCATCGTGAAAATCGATTCCACTCCGAACCCGAGCCCACTCGCGCCCACCGGCAACGGCGCGACCCGCGCGCAATCCGGCGCGGCTTCGTCGTCGTCCGCGCAGGCCGGCGACGCTGGATCGACCGGCGGCGACACGAGCGTGAACCTGTCGGGTCTGTCGGGACAGCTGCGTTCGCTGTCAGCCTCCGGCAGCGCCGACATCAACACGGCGCTGGTCCAGTCGATCAAGGACGCATTGAAGGACGGCTCGTTGACGATCGACGTGAACAAGATCGCCGACGGCGTACTGAATACCGCCCGCGACCTGCTGCAACGGCAGCGCTCGCAGAGCAACTGAGCCGGCCCGGGGCCCGTCACGCCCTGACCGGTCCCCTGGATGGCCGGCATGCGGGAACGCGTGCCGGCGCGACGAGCATGACGCGATGAGAGAAGAGCTGCTGGCCACGGTCAACGACGAACACGCGACGGTCGAAGCGTTCGCGTCGCTGCTCGCGTATGAAGAAAAGGCGCTGACGACGCCGCAGCCGCTCGACATGCTGCCGGGTATCGTCGAAAAGAAGAGCGAGCTGATCGATCGGCTCGCGCAGCTCGAGCGCACGCGCGACGCGCAGCTGTCGGCGCTCGGCTTTCCGGCCGGCAAGAAAGGCATGGATCAGGCCGCCGAGCGCGACGCGCGTCTCGCCGGCCGCTGGCAACTGCTGCTGCAGGCCACCGAACGCGCGCGCCAGGCCAATGCGACCAACGGGATGCTGATCCGGATCCGGATGGACTACAACGATCGCGCGCTCGCGGTGCTGCGCTCGGCGTCCGCGCCGGCCGGCGTCTACGGGCCGGACGGACGCGTGTCGGCGCTGATGCGCTGAGCGCCGCGCGCGCCGCAGCGCCGGCGCCCCGTCGCACCATGCGCGGCCGCGCCGCACTACCCTTCCTTTACAGCAACGGACACGCGGTGACCTGCGTGCCGCGTTGCGCGCAAAGCCGTTCGTAGTCGCGCAGATACGCGCGCTCGTCGGCGTCGAGCAGCGCGACGTCGATCAGGTCCCAGTCGTAGCCCACCGTGACGAGGTTTTCGAACGCGACGGTGCCCGCTTCGGCGTCGTCCGCATGGACGATCACGATGTTCTCGATCCGCACGCCGCCCTTGCCCGGCAGGTAGATGCCCGGTTCGACCGAAATCACCGCATTCGGCACCAGCCCGTACGACGCGCCGGGCGCGAAGCGCACGCCGCCCTCGTGCACGTGGATGCCGACGCCGTGACCGGTGCCGTGGCCGTAATCGTAGCCGTGGTCGCGGCACACCTGGCGCACCGTCGCATCGACGTCGCCGCCCGTCGCCGTGTTCGGGAAGCGCGTGACGAGCCCCTTGATGCAGGCCTTCAGCGCGACCGTGTAGATTTCGCGCTGCCACGGCTGCGCGACCGTCTCCGCTCGCGTGCGACGCAGCACCACGCGCGTGCAGTCGGTCGCGAAGCCGGCGTCGTAGTACGCGCCGCTGTCGAGCAGCACGAGTTCGCCCTCGGTCAGTTCGACGTCGGCGCTCGCCTCCGTGTAATGCGCGAACGTGCTGTTCGCGCCGTTCGCGGCGATCGACGGGAACGTCAGCGCGACGGCCGAGCGCGCGCCGTACGCGTCGTTGATCTTGCGCGCCAGGTCGTATTCGGTGTGGCGCCGTCCCGGCTCGCCGGTCTTGGCCCAGCGCATCGTCTCGGCGATCGCCGCCGAGCTGCGCGCGAACGCATCGCGAAAGCGCTCGAGCGCCGCCGGCGTCTTGCTCGCCCGCAGCGCCTCGACCGGGTTGAAATCGGCGTGGCGCGCATGCGGCCAGACGCGCCGCACCGATTCGACGAGCGCGCAGTTGACCGATTCGAAGCCGTAGCAGACGTGCTCGACGGCGAAGCGGGCGAGGAAACGCTCCAGTTCGGCGAAGTCGCGGCGGATCACGTGCAACGCCGGGTACGACGGCAGGTCGACCGCACAGCGGTCGCAGCCTTCGGGCAGGAACAGCGCGACCTGCTCGCCGAGCACGAACAGGAAGCCGAGATGCGACGACGCATTCGGGATGTGATAGCCGCGGCTGTTCAGCAGATAGGCGAGATCGTCGGACGCGCAGGTGACGAAGGCGGTCGTGGGGGGCGTCGTGTCGGTCGTCGTGGCGGTCGTCGTGGCGGTCGTCGTGGCGGTCGTCGTGTCGCTCGCCGTGGCGGTCGCCGTGGCGGTCGCCGTGTCGCTCGCCGTGGCGGTCGCCGTGTCGCTCGCCGTGTCGCTCGCCGTGTCGCTCGTCGTGTCGCTCGTCGTGTCGCTCGCCGTGTCGCTCGTCGTGGCGGTCGCCGTGGCGGTCGCCGTGTCGCTCGCCGTGTCGCTCGCCGTGTCGCTCGCCGTGTCGCTCGCCGTGGCGGTGTGCGCGGCGAGCCGGCCGTTCAGCGCGTCGAGGTTCTGCGCGACGCTCACGCCGGTCGTCGCCTCCGGCAACCCGAAGATCGGCCGTTCGACGACCCAGCCCGGCAGCGCGATCGCGCGATCGATTTCGCGCGACGTGAGGCTCACCCAGTCGAGCGACGCGGGCTGCGTCTGCGCGAGCAGCCGGTCGCGCTGCGCGATGCTGATCCGCCACGCGTCGTAGCCGACCCGCGCGAGCCGCGCCGCGTGCGTGACCAGCCAGCCGGCGAGCGCCTGCCAGATCGTCACGTCGATGCCGAGCTTCACGACCTGCACGCGCGCCGGGTCGCACTGCCGTTCGGCCTGCAGGTGATAGCGGCCGTCGACGAACAGCACGAACGGCGGGATGCCGAGCGCGTGCGCCGTCGCCGCGCTCAGGAAGATTCCGCAGCCGGCCGAGCCGTCGAAGCCCGACAGCGCATAGCGCGGGTTGTTGCAGCGCGGCAGGTATTCGGTGATGTACTCGTCCTGTGACGTGACCACGACCGCATCGAGCCGCGCGGCGTCGAGCAGGCGCGACAGGCCGGCCTGCGTGTCGGCGACGCGCGCATCGTACGCGGCAAGGCCGGAGAAGCTGAATTGGAGTCGATCGATCATCGGATACCTGTCATTGATTGTTGTCGACGGCCGGCGGCGGCGTGGCGGCGAACGCCCCGACGCTGCGGCTCAATTTTTTGTCCCACTTAACTTTGTTTGATGAGGGACAAAATCTAGAGCACGCATACAGGGCGGTCAAGCGCAAATTTTCGTAGGGCTAAAATTACCGATCGTGACGCGGCGGCCCGCTCGGCGACCACCGACGGCTACGGGCGGCGTCACGGTGCCACGGGTACAATGCGCCGGCATCGCCGCCCGACGGCCGTGCCGCGGGCGATGCTCGGCATGCTGGGGCGCGGCCGCCGCGTGTTGCGCGCTTTCCGGTTCGTTGCCACGAGTTGCCACGAAAGAGATTCATGGATTCAGACATCATGCGTATCGGCCAGCGCATTCGGCGCCTGCGCCGGGAAGCGAAGAAGACGCTGCTGGAAGTCGCGACCGAAGCGCACCTGTCGGTCGGCTTCCTGTCGCAGGTCGAGCGTAATCTGACCGGCATCTCGCTGTCGTCGCTGGTCAACGTCGCGAACGCGCTGAAGGTGCCGCTCGGCACGCTGATCGACCAGCCGCGCCAGGCGCAGCCCGATTCGCACGCGGGCCGCCGCGAGCCTTATGCGCTCGACGCGGCGTCGCAGTGGTACGAGCGGCTGTCGACGACCTTCGACGGCAGCCAGATCAATGCGCTGAAGGTGCGGATGATGGAGGGCTACCGGTCGGAGTGGGTCGCGCACGGCGGCGACGAGTTCGTGTACGTGCTCGCCGGCCGCGTGTGCTACACGATCGGCAAGCGCGATTACCCGCTGTCGGCCGGCGATTCGCTGCATTTCGATGCGAGGAAGCGCCATCGCGTCGCCAATGTCGGCGACGGGCCGGCCGAGCTGATCGCGGTCGGCACGCTGCCGCTGTTCGACGACGGTGCGGAATTGGGCTCGGCGGCCATGAAGATCAGGCTGCTCGCGCGCGAGGCCGGCGCGACGCCCGGCGAACCGCGCGTGAGCCGGCGCGAATCGGTGTCGAATGGCGTGCGGGCCGACGACGAGCCGGCCGCCTCAGCCGCTGCCACGCCGACGCGCGGCTCGACACAGCCGGCCGGCGGGAAACCACGCGCGGCCGCGGGCAAGGGCCGGGTTGCCGCGGCACGCGCGCGGACGAAGCAGTGAATCGGCCGGGCTGGGATTGACGAGACGCGACAAGCCGGCCGTGACTGGATGGGCCGCGATTGGCCGGGCCGCGATTAACCGGGCCACGATTGGCCGGGCCGGGATTGGGCGGGCTGGGATTCAACGGGTCGAAATTCGTTGGGCCAGGATGCGCCGGGTCGTGATCCGTCGGGCCAACACACGCATGACCCAGACGGGCCGGGCCTCAACAAGCCGCGCCGCGCTCATCCGGGCGTAATCGGCCGCGCCGTAATCGGCCCGGCCGCGATCCCCGCCGCGACAAGCCACGCGGCCCCCACCCCACCACCCGCCCCTCGCCTATTCCGCGATCGCCAGCGCCTGCTTGACCGCGTCGATCCGTGCGCGATGCACGGCGTCCTTGATCTGCATCGCATCGTTGCCGATACCGCGCGCGATCGCGCCGGCATCGACGCTGCGCGCCGCGACCAGCGCCACGCGCAGCCGCTCGGCCTGCGGATACGGCTGCGTGTCGAGCCCGAGGCGGCCGCGCGCATCCGATTCGCACGCCTGCAGCATCTCGGCGAAGCGCGCCGGCTTGCGCAGCGCGTCGCTGCGCTCGAACAGCCGCACCAGCGCGGCCGCGCCCATCTCCATCACGCGATGCAGGTTGCAGTGCTCGCGCGCGACCACCAGCGCGAGGTCGCGGCATTCGTTCGGCACCCGCAGCCGCTCGCACAACGGCTTGATCAGCTCGACGCTGCGGCCTTCGTGGCCGACGTGGCGCGGCAGCACGTCGGCCGGCGTCGTCGCCTTGCCGAGATCGTGCGTGAGCGCCGCGAAGCGCACCGGCAGCGAATAGCCCTGCTTCGCCGCGTAGTCGACGACCATCATCACGTGCACGCCCGTGTCGACTTCCGGGTGGTAATCGGCGCGCTGCGGCACGCCCCACAGCGCATCGACCTCGGGCAGCACGCGCGCGAGCGCGCCGCATTCGCGCAGCACGTCGAACATCCGCGACGGCGTCGCCTCCATCAGCCCGCGCGCGATTTCCTGCCATACGCGCTCGGGCACCAGCGCGTCCGCTTCGCCCGCGTCGACCATGCGCCGCATCAGCGCGAGCGTCTCGTCGGCCACCGTGAAATCCGCGAAGCGCGCGGCGAAGCGCGCGATCCGCAGAATCCGCACCGGATCCTCGACGAACGCGTCGCTCACGTGCCGGAACACCCGCGCGCGCAGATCGGCCTGCCCGTCGAACGGGTCGATCACCGGCCCGATCAGCGTGCCGTCCGGGCTCAATTCGCGCGCCATCGCGTTGATCGTCAGGTCGCGCCGCGCGAGGTCCTCGTCGAGCGTCACGTCCGGCGCGTAATAGAACTGGAAGCCGTGATAGCCCGCGGCCGTCTTGCGCTCGGTGCGCGCGAGCGCGTACTCCTCCTGCGTGTCCGGATGCAGGAACACCGGGAAATCCTTGCCGACCGGCCGGAAGCCCTGCGCGGCCATCTGCTCGGGCGTCGCGCCCACCACCACGTAGTCGCGGTCCTGCACCGGCACGCCGAGCAATGCGTCGCGGATCGCTCCGCCTACTGCGTAAATGTTCATGGCGTCGATTCGTACTCGGCGATCACGTTGGTTTCGCGCCGCGCGCCTTCGATCCAGCGCTGCACCGCCGGCAGCGCCGTCACGCGCGCGGCATACCCGGCCGCCTCCGGCGACAGCTCCGGCGCATAGGTGTTGAAGCGCATCACGACGGGCGCATACATCGCATCGGCAATCCCGAATTCGCCGAACAGGAACGGGCCGCCCGATGCCGCCAGGCAGGCGCCCCACAGCGTGTCGATGCGCGCGACGTCGGCGAGCGCGTCGGGCGTCGCGCCGCGGCCGGGCGCCGACGCGCGCACGTTCATCACCATTTCCGTGCGCAACGCGGTGAAACCGGCGTGCATCTCCGCCGAAATGCAGCGCGCGTGCGCGCGATCGAGCGGATCGGCCGGCCACATCGGAAACTGCGGATAGCGCTCGGCGAGCGTCTCGGCGATCGCGAGCGAATCCCAGATCGCGAAGCCGTGATCGTCGATCAGGCACGGCACCTTGCCGGTCGGCGAATACTCGCGGATCCGCGCGGCCGTGTCGTCGCGGCGCAGTTCGATCGCGATCTCGTCGAACGGGATGCCGAAATGCGCGAGCAGCAGCCAGGGCCGCATCGACCACGACGAGTAGTTCTTGTCTCCAATGACGAGTTTCATGGCGGTGTTCCGATTAGCGCGAGGTTGGACGACGGAAAGCGACGGCCGGCGGCGCCTAGCGGCGCGCGCGGAACCAGTCGAAGCGTGAGCGCTGCGCGGCGGCGCCGAGGTACGCGGGCGCGATGCTTTCGAGACTCGCGGGCGTGAGCCCGAGTTCCGGCGCGAGCGGCCCGGACAGCACGTTGGGCTGCGACATCGACGCGAGATTGTCGCGCGTGATGACCGGCTCGCCCGGCAGACATTCGAACACGCGCGCCTGCAGCTGCGCGAGCGCATCGGGCAGCCGCACGATGCGTGCGTGCCGGCCGACCAGCGTGCCGCAATAGCGCACCAGCTGCTCGAGCGTGTACACCGTCGGGCCGCCGAGCTCGTAGGTCTTGCCATGCGCGGCCGCCAGATCGAGCGTGTTGACGAACGCGCGCACGACGTCGCCGACGAACACCGGCTGGAAGCGCGCGTCCGGCATCGCGAGCGGCAGCACCGGCAGCGTGCGCTGCAAGTTCGCGAACGTATTGAGGAACGCATCGCCGGGGCCGAAGACGACCGACGGGCGGAAGATCGTCAGCGCGAGCGGGCCGGCCGCCGCAGACGCCGCGGCCGCCCGCAGCGCGGCCTCGCCGTCGCCCTTCGAGCGCTGGTACATGCTCGGGCCGTTCGAATCGGCGCCGAGCGCGCTCATGTGCAGCACACGCCGCACGCCGGCCTGCGCGCACGCGGCGCCGAGCGCGGCCGGCACGGCGACGTGCGCGCGCTCGAAGCCCGGCCCGTACGGCGAGCCGCGCCCGCCGTGCAGCACGCCGATCAGATTGACGGCCGCATGCGCGCCGGCGACGAAGCCGGTCAACGTGCGCGCATCGAGCGCGTCGAGCTCGACGATCTCGATCGGCAGCATCTGCAGGTGGCGCGCATGCTCGCGCCGCCGCGTGGCGACCCGCACGTGCTTGCCGGCTTCGATCAGCGCATTGACGAGCCGGCTGCCGATGAAGCCGGTGCCGCCCAGCAGCGCGACGGTCTGGCGTTCCATGTTCGGTCCTCCGATGGACGGTTCACGCCGATGACGGCGTGCGTGGCGCGTGGCACGCGCGCGCACGAAACGGCGTGCACCGGGCGTTCGCGAGCCGGCCATTCGCGTGAACGGCCCCTTCACGCTGCCGCGCGGCGCGCGTGCAGCACGAAGGTTGCGGATCAGGGCGAGATCGTGCCCAGGCGCTTCTTCAACGACTGCGGTTTGCCCTCGAAGAGCGCCGCGTAGTAGACGGTGTTCGACAGCACGTTCTTCACGTACTCGCGTGTCTCGTTGAACGGAATCGTCTCGGCGAAGATCGCGCCTTCGACCGGCCGCGTCAGCACCTGGCGCCACTGGCGCGGCCGTCCCGGCCCGGCGTTGTAGCCGGCGGTCGCCAGCACCGGCGAGCTGTCGAAGTTGTTGTAGATGTCGGCCAGATACCAGGTGCCGAGCTGGATGTTGGTGTCGATGTCGTGCATCTGCGCACGCGTGATCGTGCCCATCCCGAGCTTCTTCGCGACGAGCTGCGCGGTGGCCGGCATCAGCTGCATCAGCCCGCCCGCGCCGACCGACGAACGCGCGTTCGTGATGAAGCGCGACTCCTGGCGGATCAGCCCGTACGCCCATTCGACGTCGAGCCCGGTCGATTGCGCATAGCGCTCGACGATGTCGCGGTACGGCGACGGATAGCGCAGCGTGAAGTCGTGCTCGGCCTTCGTGCGGTCGGCCGTATTCACCGTGCGGTCGAGCAGCTCGACGCGCTTGCCGTACGCGGCGGCGGCGAGCAGCTGGCGATCGGTCATCCCGCGCAGCGGCCAGTTCCATTCGCGGTTGCCCTCGAGGCGCAGGTTCAGGCCGTAGAAGCGCTGCGCGAGCGCGAAGCCCGGAATCTTGCTCATCGCGTCGATCTCGGCGTCGCTCACCTTCGTGCGCGGCGGCACCGACGTGCGCTGGCCCAGCTCCTCGCCGGCGAGCTGCCCGTAGAAGTTGTACTGCCCGGCCACCTGCTCGAATTCCTGGTTCGCCTGCAGCGTGTCGCCGCTTTGCTTCAGCGCGCGCGCGTGCCAGTAGATCCATGCGGGATCGCTGCGCAGCGACGGCGGCATCTGCTCGATCGACCAGCGCACCATCGGCCAGTTGCCGGCCAGCAGCGCGGCGCGCGTGCGCCATTCGTAGCCGGGGTTCGACAGCGGCGCGTTGGCGGATTTCGCATACCAGTCGGACGCGAGCGCCGAGCGCTTGATGGCGGCCTGGTAGCCGATCGCGCCCCACGCGATCGCCTGCTCCCGCTTCGTCAGCGAACCGGCGAGCGAGGTGAGCATTCCGGCGGCCGCATCGGGATCGTTGCGCGCCATCCGGCCGAGCGCGATCAGCGCGAGCTGGTGCGATGCGGCGTCCGCGCCGACGCCGCGCGCAAGGTACAGCGGCGGCGCGCTCGTCGCCTGGTCGAAACCGGCCGGGCGCGGGCCGAGCGCGTCGACGATCTTGCCGCCGAGCGTCGTGTAGTTCTGCTCGAAAGCGAGGCGCGCCTGCTGCCACACGTCGTCGCTCGTGAACTGCTGGTTGACGGTGAGCGCCGTGATCAGGTCGACGCAGGCGTCGCCGTAGTATTTCGGCTCGACGAGCAGCGCGCGGGCGGCATCGGCGACGTTCTCGCCGCGCGCCGCGCGCGATTCGAGCGCATAGCATTTGACCTGCGTGTCGTCGTCGAGCACGAAGCGCTTGTACTGATCGTCGAAGCCGCGCCAGTCGTGGCGCGCGCCGAGCACGAGCAGGTAGTCGTTGCGCAGGCGATCGGCGATCGCCTGGCCGTCGTAGCGCTGCAGGAACGACTGCACCGGCGCGTCCGGCGCATCGACGCGCGCGCGTCCGGTCGAATCGAACAGCTGCGGTTTGATCTGGAAATACTCGACGTAGGACGGCACCGGATAGTTCGGGATCATCGACGCGAGCTGCGCGGCCTTCGCGGCATCGTTGCGGCGCGCGGCTTCGCGCAACTGCACGAAGATCTGATCGTCCCCGGCGAGCGTGTCGTCGCCCGGTGCGGCGCACGCGCTCGTGCCCGCCACGAGCGCGGCGGCCGAAAGCGTGAGCGCGACCGCGCGATATACTCGGAAAAGGCTGTTCGACATCGTTTTGAATGGAGCACGAAGTGAGCGAAAGCATAGCATGCAACCCTGTGCCGAACCCGAAGGTTGCACTGCGCAGAACGCTGTCCGGCGCGCGTCGCGACGCCGCGTCGCAGCCGGCCGCGAACGCCGCGCTCGAGGCCCGGCTGCGCGGCTTGCTCGAACGGCTCGCGCCGCGCACGGTCGGCTTCTACTGGCCGCTGCCCGGCGAATTCGACGCGCGCGACGCCGTGCTCGCGTGGGCCGCCGCCGGCCCCGGCCGCCGCGCCGCGCTGCCGGTGATCGGCGAGAAGCACACGCCGCTCGCGTTCCATGCATGGGATGCGCACACGCCGATGCGCGAAGGGCATCACCGGATTCCGGAGCCCGCGTCGGGCATCGCGGTCGTGCCCGACCTGTTGCTGATTCCGTGTGTGGGATTCGATCTGCAGCGCTACCGGCTCGGCTACGGCGGCGGCTATTACGACCGCACGCTCGCGGCATGGCCGGGCGACACGCTGCCGGTGACGGTCGGCATCGCGTACGACGCGTGCCGCGTCGACGCGCTGCCGGCCGAGGCGCACGATCTGGCGATGGGCTGGATCGTCACCGACCGCGCGCTCTACCCGGACGCCGGATGACGCGACGCGCGACGCCGCGCCGGCATCCCGCGCGTCGCCGCGCTCGGCGTCCGAGCCGCAATCGTTTACAACGAGGCGGCCGCGCGCGCGGCGGTGTCGTACAGGCCCGATGCGTTGCGCAGCAGTTGCGCGGCGTCGCCGATCTGCTCGTTGGTGAGGCCGCTGTCCTTCAGCGTCTCGATCAGACAGTGCTCGCGCACCTCGCGATACTTCATGCACAGCGCGCGGCCCGCATCGGTCGCGAAGAAGAACACTTCCTTGCCGCTCTTCTCGCTTTTCACATAGCCGCGCGCGATCAGTTTTTTCAGCGCATAGGTCGCGACGTGCGTATCCTCGATATTGAGCACGAAGCAGATGTCGGCGAGCTTCTTCTTGCGCTCACGGTGGCTCACGTGATGCAGCAGCGACACCTCGACGGCCGTCATGTCCTTCGCGCCGGCGGCCGACATGCAGCGCACCATCCAGCGGTTGAACGCGTTGCCGGCCATGATGAGCCCGTATTCGAGCTCCGACAGCTCCACGCTCGACTCGGAAACGAGGTGTTCGGATGACACGATCTTGGTCGGAGAACGCTTCATGGAAGGGCGGCGCAAGCAGGATGTCAGGGTGTGCCGAGTGTACGACAGAAGCCTCTGTATAAGAGCTAGGCGAAAACGCTTATTGGGAAATTCTCGATATTTTATTGAGAATGTACGCTAACATTGCCGTCCGAACCGTGCCAGTCCGATGACGCAACCCCGCATTTATCCACTCGGCGATGCCGCCCTCGTCTGCGAGATGCCGGCGCCCGCCACGCTCGATTGCCAGCGCCGCGTGTGGGCCGTCGCCGAAGCCGCGCGCGCGTGGCCCGACGTGATCGACGTCGTGCCGGGCATGAACAATCTGACGATCGTGTTCGACGCGCTCGCCTCAACCGCCGAGTCGCTCACCCCGGCGCTGCGCGACGCGTGGGACAGCGCCGACGTCGCGCCCGTGCCGGGCCGCGACGTCGAGATCCCGGTCGAGTACGGCGGTGCCGCCGGCCCCGATCTGGCGGCCGTCGCCGCGCACACCGGGCTGTCGGCCGACGAAGTGGTCGCGCGCCACGCGGGCGGCGAATACGTCGTGTTCTTCGTAGGATTCCAGCCGGGGTTCGCGTATCTCGGCGGCCTCGACCCGGCGCTGCACACGCCGCGCCGCGCCGCACCGCGGCTCGAGGTGCCGGCCGGCTCGGTCGGCATCGGCGGCGCGCAAACCGGCATCTATCCGGCCACGGCGCCGGGCGGCTGGCAGTTGATCGGCCGTACGTCTCAAGTGCTGTTCGATCCGGCCCGGCCGCAGCCGACGCTTCTGCTGCCCGGCGACCGCGTGCACTTCACCATTGCCGGAGTCGACGCGACATGACCCAGAAAACCGCCCCCGGCACGATCGAGGTCGTGCGCGCCGGCCCGCTGTCCACCGTGCAGGATCTCGGCCGCCGCGGGATGCGCCATCTGGGCGTCGCGCAAGGCGGCGCGCTCGACGGCCTCGCGCTCGAAGTCGGCAACCGGCTGGTCGGCAACCGTCCCGATGCGGCGGCCGTCGAAATCACGATCGGCCCGGCCGCCTTCCGCTTCACACGCGCCACGCGCATCGCGATCACCGGCACCGAGTTCGGCGCGACGCTCGACGGCAAGCCGGTGTATTCGTGGTGGAGCCTGCCGGTCGACGCCGGACAGACGCTCGTGCTGCCGGCCGCGAAACGCGGGATGCGCGGCTACCTGTGCATCGCGGGCGGCATCGACGTGCTGCCGGTGCTCGGCTCGCGCAGCACCGATCTCGCGGCGCGCTTCGGCGGCCTCGGCGGCCGCGCGCTGCGCGACGGCGACCGGCTGCCGGTCGGCGTGCCGCCGGCCGGCGCCGGCTGCCTCGCGTCCGATGCGCCCGAGTTCGGCGTGAAGGCGCCGGCGTGGTGCGCGTTCGTGCGCGTCGACGAACCGCCGCGCCGCCACCGTCCCGCGCATGCGCCGTGGGCGATGCCCGTGCGCGTGCTGCCGGGCCCCGATTACGCGTCGTTCTCGGCCGAGTCGCAGCAGGCGCTCTGGGACGAGGAATGGCTCGTCACCGCGAACAGCAACCGGATGGGCTATCGGCTCGCCGGCGCCGAGCTCGTGCGCGAGCGGCCGGTCGAGCTGCTGTCGCACGCGGTGCTGCCCGGCACGATCCAGGTGCCGCCGAACGGCCAGCCGATCGTGCTGATGCACGACGCGCAGACCACCGGCGGCTACCCGAAGATCGGCACGGTGATTCGCGCCGATCTGTGGAAACTCGCGCAGGCGCGGCTCAACCTGCCGATCCGCTTCGTGCGCTCGACGCCCGAGGCCGCGCGCGCCGCGCTGAACGCGGAACGCGCGTATCTGAGACAGATCGACGTCGCGATCGAGATGCGCGAGGAGACGCGTCGCCGCGCGCAATCGCGCGCAGCGTGACAATGGCGCAAGCAGTACGCAACACGGCCCGCGCAGCCCGCGGGCGAGGAACATCATGGAAATCGATCTGAACGCCGATCTCGGCGAAGGATGCGGATCGGACGAGGCGCTGCTCGACCTCGTCACGTCGGCGAACATCGCATGCGGCTGGCATGCAGGCGGCGCCAATGCGATGCGCGACTGCGTGCGCTGGGCCGTGCAGAAGGGCGTGTCGATCGGCGCGCATCCGAGCTTTCACGATCCGGAGAATTTCGGCCGCAAGGAAATGCAGCTGCCGCCCGGCGACATCTATGCCGGCGTGCTGTACCAGCTGGGCGCGCTGTCGGCGATCGCGCAGGCCGAAGGCGGCCGCATCGCGCACGTCAAGCCGCACGGCGCGCTGTACAACCAGGCCGCGCGCGATCCGACGATCGCGGACGCGGTCGTGTCGGCCATCCACGATTTCGATCCGTCGCTGTCGGTGTTCGGGCTCGCCAACAGCGTGTTCGTCGCGGCCGCGCGGCATGCGGGCCTCGTCGCGATCGAAGAGGTGTTCGCCGATCGCGGCTACCGCGCGGACGGCACGCTGGTTCCGCGCAGCCAGCCCGGCGCGCTGATCGACGACGAAGATGCGGTGCTCGCGCGCACGCTCGACATGGTGCGCGAGCGGCAGGTGCGCGCGGTGACGGGCGAGTGGGTGCCGCTCAATGCGCAGACCGTCTGCCTGCACGGCGACGGCCCGCATGCGCTCGCCTTCGCGAAGCGGATTCGCGCGGCGCTCGAGACGGCCGGCATCGACGTGATCGCGCCCGGCGCGCTGCAGGCCGGCGAAGACGCGTAACGCGGCACGCCCTCGCGCACGCATCGCGTGCCGCATCCGATCGGCCGCACCAAAGAAAAAAGCGCCCTCGTGGCGCTTCACTGTTGGCGCAATCGCCGCGGCTTCGCCGTCTGTCGATTCGCCTCCCGAAACCGCCTTGCGACGGTGACCGGAACGCTGCTCCGGATGAAAAAACGTCCGCCGCCGCCCGATTGCTGCTTCCCCCGGTCGGACGACGGAACGTCGCTTATACCGCTAAGTCTGCCGCATGCATGTGCTGTACGACGATGTTTGGCCCCGCCGTGCATGCAGACACTCCGCGGCCGGCACGCTGATTACGTGCCGGCTACGCCAACCCCGCGCTTTGTTTTCTGCTACCCCGTAGAACTTTTCTATTCTTTGCATTTTTTCAACTTGTGGGGTGAAGAATAGAGATTGGCAGAACCGGATGTCAATGGCTTTAAACGCTATTTCCAGACGGTTCGAGGGTTTTCCTTATCGGCTCGCGCGGCCGCTTACGCGCATCGACACGCAAGCGCGCAGCCGATCGAATGGCGGAGGACCGGCGAGCGGCGTCGGGCGCGCTCAGTTCGCGTCGACCCGGTACCCCTGCTGGCGCAACAATTCGAGCACGCCGCGCTGGCCACCCAGGTGCAGCGCGCCGATCGCGACGAACACCGGCCGGTTCGGCGCCGCGATTGCCGTCATCCGTGCAACGAAGCGCCGGTTGCGCTCGTACAGGATCTTGTTGTCGATCGACGCCGACAGCGCCTTCGACCGTGCGAGCCGCTCGCTCTTCGCGACCGCCCATGCGGAGATCGCGTCGGCGTCGCCAATACGCCACAGCCGGTGCAGCGCGCCGATGTCGGCGGCGTTCTGCGCGGGCGTCTGCACCATGTCCTGCGCGAGCATCTCGCGCTGCTCGGCGAGCGTGAGGCCGGTGAACGCGCGCATCTGCTCGGCGAGCGTCTCCAGGCCGATCACGCGGCCGCCCTTCTTCTTCAGAAATACGTTCTGCAGCTGCGCCTCGGTGCCGTACTCGGTCTGCAGGCCGGCCGACAACGAGTCGTACGTCTCGACCACCAGCGCGGCGAGCCACGGCCGCATCCGGCGGATTTCGGCGAGCGCGGCCGGGTTGCCGCGCAGCCGCGCGGCGAGCTGCTGCCACAACGGCTCGGGAAGCAGGCGCTGCAGGCACGGGTAGCGGCAGACGCCGTACTTCGACACGTCGTCCTGCGATTCCAGCAGATCGTCCGGCGACAGCTCGAGCGCGAGCGTCGGCGAGGCGGCGAGCGCCGCGAGGATGGTGGGCCGGAACGGCTGCGCGCTCGGGTAGTCGGACGGGTCGCCCGTATGCAGCGTGCCGAGCACGTACAGCGTGACCTTGCCGCGCGTCGCGACGTAGAACGGCATGCGGGCCGGCTGCACGCGCACCGTACCGCGCGCGACCGTGCCGCTCGACACGGACGGCGCGTGGAAGCCCGGCAGCGTCATGCCCGGCGACGGCGCCTGCGCCCGATGAATCGGCGAACTGCTCGGCATGCGCTCCTGCGCGCGCGCGGCCGCGGCCGGCACCAGCACGCTCGCGGCCACGCAGGCGCCGGCCAGCGCCGCGCCCGTCACCGTGCGCACGCTCCAGCGTCTTGCGTTGCGGCACGCGCGCAGCATGCGCGCGCGGCCGGCTCCCGACCGGCGCACGCGAGGCGCGCGCGCCGCCAACCCGTCAGGCATTCGCCTCCCCCACCTCCTCGGCGCGATGGCAGGCCACGCGACGTCCGTCGACGTCGCGCAGCTGCGGTTCCTCGACACGGCAGCGCTCGACCGCATACGGGCAGCGCTGGTGAAACGCGCAGCCCGACGGCGGATTGAGCGGCGACGGCAGTTCGCCCTGCAGCTTGATCTGCACGCGGCGGTCTTCCTCGAAGATCGCCGGCGTCGCCGACATCAGCGCACGCGTGTACGGATGACGCGGCCGCGCGTAGATCGTCGCCTTGTCGCCGAGTTCGGCGACGCTGCCGAAGTACATCACCATCACGTCGTCCGCGACGTGCTCGACCACCGACAAGTTGTGCGAGATGAACACGTAGCTCGTGTTGAACTGCTCCTGCAGATCCATGAACAGGTTCAGGATCTGCGCCTGGATCGACACGTCGAGCGCGGACACCGGCTCGTCGGCGACGACGATGCGCGGCTCGAGGATCATCGCGCGCGCGATCGCGACGCGCTGGCGCTGGCCGCCCGAGAACATGTGCGGATAGCGCTTCGCGTGCTCGGGGCGCAGGCCGACGGTGCGCATCATCTGCGCGATGCGCGCTGCGCGTTCGGCCGCCGACAGGTTTGCGTTGATCTCGAGCGGCTCGGCGAGCGTCTGCTCGACGGTCTTGCGCGGATTCAGCGACGCGAACGGGTTCTGGAACACCATCTGCACGCGGCGGCGCAGGTCGGCGACGGTGTGGCGGCCGGCGCCGGCCACGTCGTTGCCGTCGATCATCAGGCTGCCCGAGGTGGGCGTCTCGATCATCGTGAGCTGGCGCGCGAGCGTCGATTTTCCGCAGCCCGACTCGCCGACCACCGCGAGCGTCTTGCCGCGCTCGAGCGTGAACGACACGCCGTTCAGCGCCTTCACGGTGCCCTGCCCGAACATCCCGCGCCTGACCGTGTAGTGCTTCGCGAGCTGGTCGGCGACCAGCACGGCCTGCCCGTCGGGCGACGCGCGGCGCGTTTCGTTGACAGCATTCATCGTGCGCCTCCCGTCAGGTCGAAGCTGGAAACATTGAGCGGCTTGATGCAGCGCGCGCGCATCGCATCGTTGCCGGCCACGAGCGGATCGAGCGCCGGGCGCGCCTTGCGGCAATCGTCGACGACGTACTTGCAGCGCGGCGCGAACAGGCATCCGGACGGGCGATCATCGCGGCCCGGCACCATGCCGGGCAATGCGGCAAGGCGACGCGCCCCCTGATTGTGCTCGGGAATCGCCGCGAGCAGCGCTTCGGTGTACGGGTGATGCGGCGCGCGGAAGATGTCGGGCACGCGGTTGGTCTCGATGATCTCGCCCGCGTACATCACCGCCACGCGCTGCGCGACCTCCGACACCACGGCCAGATCGTGCGAGATCAGCACCAGCGCCATCCCGCGCTCCTTCTGCAGCTTCACGAGCAGATCCATGATCTGCGCCTGGATCGTCACGTCGAGCGCGGTGGTCGGCTCGTCGGCGATCAGCAGCTTCGGATTGCACGCGACGGCCATCGCGATCATCACGCGCTGGTTCATGCCGCCCGACATCTGGTGCGGGAACGCCGCGATCCGGTTCTTCGCATCGGGAATGCCGACCTGGTCGAGCAGCTCGAGCGCGCGCCGGTGCAGCGCGTCGCCGCGCAGCCCTTCGTGCAGCTTCAGCACCTCCTTGATCTGGTAGCCGACCGTGTAGCTCGGGTTCAGGCTCGTCAGCGCGTCCTGGAACACCATCGCGATGTCCTTGCCGACGATCTTGCGGCGCGCCTTCGGCGACGCCCTCAAGAGATCCACGCCGTTGAACGTGACCTCGTCGGCCGTCACCTTGCCGGGCGCGTCGATCAGGCCCATCAGCGCCATCATCGTCACGCTCTTGCCCGAGCCCGATTCGCCGACGACGCCCACCACCTCGCCCGGCGCGATCGACAGGTTGATCCGGTCGACGGCGGGCAGGCCGTTGAAATTCACCGCGAGATTGCGGATGGTCAGGAGCGGGTTGCTCATGTCGTCCTCCGCCGGGCCGCCCCAAAGAGGATGACCGCCCCCTTGGGGGGCGCCGTGCATGGGACCGGAGTAAGCGCCGAAGCGCCAACTCCGCTCGGCAGCGAACGAAGCAAGCGTGGGGTTCGTTTCATCTTAGGCCATCCGTTTCAGTTTGGGATCGAGCGCGTCGCGCAGCCCGTCGCCGAGCAGGTTGATCGCGAGCACCGAAATCAGGATCGACAGGCCCGGCATCGTCACGATCCACCATGCGTTGTCGATGTAGTCGCGCGCGGACGCGAGCATCGCGCCCCACTCGGCGGTCGGCGGTTGCACGCCGAGGCCGAGGAAGCCGAGCGCGGCCGCGTCGAGGATCGCCGACGAGAAGCCGAGCGTCGCCTGCACGATCAGCGGCGCCGTGCAGTTCGGCAGCACCTGCGAGAACATCAGGCGCAGCGTGCCGGCGCCGGCCACGCGCGACGCCGTCACGTACTCCTTCTGCAGCTCGCCGAGCGCCGACGCGCGCGTGAGGCGCACGTAGGCCGGCAGCGCGACGATCGCGATCGCGAACATCGTGTTGGTGAGGCCCGGCCCGATGATCGCGACGACGGCGACCGCGAGCAGCAGCGACGGCAGCGCGAGCAGCACGTCCATGATGCGCATCACGGGCGTGTCGGCCCATTTCTGGAAGAACGCGGCGACGAGGCCCAGCACGATGCCGGGGATCAGCGCGAGCACGACCGACACGAAGCCGATCCAGAACGACATGCGCGCGCCGAACATCAGGCGCGAAAGGATGTCGCGCCCGGCTTCGTCGGTGCCGAGGATGAACTGCCAGTTGCCGCCGGCGAGCCACGCGGGCGGAATCTTCACGTAGTCGCGGTATTGCTCGACCGGGCTGTGCGGCGCGATCAGCGGCGCGAGGAGCGCGACCAGAATCAGCACGAGCACGACGAGGCCGGCGCCGACCGCACCGCGATTGCGCGAGAAGTTGGCCCAGAACTCGCGCAGCGCGAGCGCGCGGCCGCCGGCCGGCGCAGATTCGGTCGGCAGGGTATTTTGCAGATTGCTCATGGAGTTACCTCGTGTGGCGGATGCGCGGATTCAGCACGCCGTACAGCAGGTCGACGACCAGGTTCACGACGATCACGAGCGTCGCGATCAGCAGAATGCCGCCCTGCACGACCGGATAGTCGCGGCGGCCGATCGCATCGATCAGCCACTTGCCGACGCCGGGCCACGAAAACAGCGTCTCGGTCAGCACGGCGCCAGCAAGCAGCGTGCCGATCTGCAGGCCGATCACGGTGACGACCGGGATCAGCGCGTTGCGCAGCGCGTGCACGACCACCACGCGCGCCGGCGACAGCCCTTTCGCGCGCGCCGTGCGGATGTAATCCTCGCGCAGCACTTCGAGCATCGACGAGCGCGTCATCCGCGCGATCACCGCGAGCGGGATCGTGCCGAGCACGATCGCGGGCAGGATCAGGTGGCTGACCGCCGACTTGAACGAGCCTTCGTCCGGCGCGAGCAGCGCGTCGATCAGCATGAAGCCGGTCGGATGCGGGAAGTCGTATTCGACGGCGATGCGGCCCGATACGGGCGTCCAGCCGAGATACGACGAAAACACCATGATGAGGATCAGCCCCCACCAGAAGATCGGCATCGAGTAGCCGGTGAGCGCGGTGCCCATCACGCCGTGATCGACGACCGAGCCGCGCCGCAGCGCGGCGATCACGCCGGCCGGCAGCCCGACCACGAGCGCGAACACGAGCGCGCACAGCGACAGTTCGACGGTCGCCGGAAAGCGCGCGAAGAATTCGCCCGCGACGCTGGTGTTGGTGATGATCGACGTGCCGAGGTCGCCATGCAGCGCCCGGCCGATGTAGTGCAGATATTGCATGGGCAACGGCTGGTCGAGCCCGAGGCGCTTCATCGCCTCTGCATGCATCGCGGGATCGACGCCGCGCTCGCCCATCATCACTTCGATGGGGTCGCCCGGTATCAGGTGAATCAGCGCAAACGCCAGGATGGTGATGCCGATGAAGGTCGGGATCACCATCCCCACGCGGCGCAACACGAATGTGAACATGATGCGTCTCGTATTTTCTTGTGGGAAATGTGCGACCGGCGACGGGAAGCTTTTGGCTTCCCGCCGCCGGATGAGGTATGAGCCGGTCTCGGTCTTCTGGACAGCTTATACGGGCCGTATTACTTCACGCCGACTCCGTCGAAGCGCGCGTAGCCGAGCGGTTCGATCCGCATGTCGACCACGTTCTTGCGGACCGGCTGGTAGACCGTCGAGTTCGCGATCGGCGAGAACGGCAGCTGTTGCGCGAAGATCTGCTGCGCCTGCATGTAGATCTTCGTGCGCGCGTCCTGGCCCGTCGTCGTGCGGCCCTTCTGCACCAGCTCGTCGAACGGCTTGTAGCACCAGTGCGAGAAGTTGTTGCCCTTGATCGCCTCGCAGCCGAGCAGCGTGCCGAGCCAGTTGTCCGGGTCGCCGTTGTCGCCGGTCCAGCCGATCAGCATCGTGTCCTGCTCACCCGCGTGCGCGCGCTTGATGTACTCGCCCCATTCGTAGGTGACGATCTTCGCCTTCACGCCGATCTTCGCCCAGTCGGCCTGGATCATCTCGGCCATCAGCCGCGCGTTCGGGTTGTACGCGCGCTGCACCGGCATCGCCCACAGCGTGATCTCGAAACCGTTCGGGAAGCCTGCCTTCGCGAGCAGCGCCTTCGCCTTCGCGGTGTCGTAGGCGGCCATCTTCAGGTTCTTGTCATACGACCATTGGGTCGGCGGCACCGGTGCGGACGCGGCCTGGCCGGCGCCCTGGTAGACCGATTCGAGGATCGCCTTCTTGTTGATCGCCATGTCGAGCGCCTGACGCACTTCGAGCTTGTCGACCGGCTTGTGCTCGACGTTGTACGCGAGGTAGCCGAGGTTGAAGCCCGGCTGCGACGGCATGTCGATGCCCGAGTCGGCCTTCAGCGTCGCGATGTCGGCGGGACGCGGATAGCTCATCACCTGGCATTCGTTGCGCTTGATCTTCTGCACGCGCACGCCCGGATCCGGCGTGATCGAGAAGATCAGCTTCGACAGCTTCACCGCGCCCTTCTTCCAATACTCGGGATTGCCATCGAAACGGATCGTCGCGTCCTTCGTGTAGCTGCGGAAGATGAACGGACCGGTGCCGATCGGCTTCTGGTTGATGTCGGCGGCGCGGCCGGCCTTCATCAGCTGATCCGCGTATTCGGCCGACAGGATCGACGCGAACTCCATCGCCATGTTCTGGATGAACGGCGCGTTCGGCTCGGCGAGCGTGAACTTCACGGTGTACGGATCGACCTTCTCGACCTTCGTGACGAGCTTGTCGAGGCCCATGTCGGTGAAGTACGGGAACGACACCGGGTACGCCTTGCGGAACGGCTGGTTCGGATCGAGCATACGCTCGAACGTGAACACGACGTCGTCCGCGTTGAACTCGCGCGTCGGCTTGAAGAAGTCGGTCGTGTGGAACTTCACGCCGTGACGCAGGTGGAACGTGTACACCTTGCCGTCGGACGACACGTCCCACTTCTCCGCGAGGCCCGGCTCGACCTTGGTGCCGCCGCGCTCGAATTCGACGAGGCGGTTGTACACGGTGAACGTGGCGGCGGTGAAATCGACGCCGGTGGTGAATTGCGCGGAATCGAAACCCGCCGGGCTGCCTTCTGAGCAGTAGACGAGCGTCTTGTTCGGAATCTGCGCGAAGGCAGAACCCGCGACGCCGAGCGATGCTGCTGCCACGCCTGCAATGGCGGTAACACGCAGGCTGTGCAACAGACGGTTGTATTCCATGTTTCCTCCAGGTCTCCAGATCGGAACCGGTCCCCATGGGCCGGGTACGCGGATATTACTTGAGCTATGGATTGCGCAACAAGCTGGAGAAAAAACTCTTTTAGTTGCGTGCGCGCGGCTTTTTGCCGGGGTAGCGCGGGCGCGGAACGGTCGCGCCGCATGCGCGAGCGGCGGATGCGCCAATCGTGCGCCTGTTTCCTTCTACAACTAAACAATTCGGCTGCGTGCGCGGACGGGCCGTCACGTCGAAGTCATGCGCATCGTGCTCATCGCGCTCGTTGCGCTCCGCGCGCGCATGGCTGCACGCCCGGAACGGCGCCGGTGCGCGTGTTGCAGCGCATCGTCAGGCGGGTGCGTCGAGGTCGGCGCTGCGCGCGGGGACGAATGCGACCGCGACGATCGACAGCGCGAGCCCGGCCATCACGTAGTAGGTCGGCGCGAGCGGCGAGCCGGTCGTCTTGATGAGCCACGTGACGATGAACTGGCCGAAGCCGCCGAACAGCATCACCGCGATGTTGTATGCGATCGACAGCCCGGTCGAGCGCACGTTGGCGGGAAACAGTTCGGCGATCATCGCGCCGAACGGCCCGTAGTAGCCCGCGAGCGTGACCGCCAGCACCGCGTGCACGACGATCAGCCGGCCGATGCTCGGCGCCCCGTCGAGCCACACGAACAGCGGATACATCAACGCGAGCGTCAGCACGAGCGACCACAGCGACAGCCCTTTGCGACCGATGCGATCGGACCATGCGCCGGCGATCGGCGACAGCACCATCAGCAGCAGGTTGCCGATGATCACTGCGTAGAACGACTGAGCATAGGGCAGCTTCAGCTGCTTCACCGCGAAGGTCGGCAGATAGATGATCAGCACGTAGATGGTCACGGTGAGCGCGATCACCGAGCCGAGCCCGCACAGCACCTCGCGCGGATGACGCGTGAAGACTTCGCCGAGCGTCGCGCGGCGCGCGCTCTGCTGGGCATGCAGGAATGCTTCGGAATCGTCGAGATGACGGCGGATATAGAAACCGATCGGCCCGATCACGAGCCCGAGGACGAACGGCACGCGCCAGCCCCAGCTGTGCAGCGCGTCGTGCGACAGCCCGCGCGTGACGGCCGCGCCCACCAGCGCGCCGATCAGCAGCGCGGCCGCCTGGCTCGCCATCTGCCAGCTGCCGTAGAAGCCGCGTTTCGAGAACGGCGCGGCTTCGATCAGCAGCGCGGTCGCGCTGCCGAATTCGCCGCCGGCCGAGAAGCCCTGCAACAGACGGCCGAGCACGATCAGCAGCGGGCCGCCGATGCCGATCGCCGCATACGGCGGCGCGGCGGCGAGCAGGAAGATGCCGGCCGTCATCAGCAGCATCACCAGCGACAGCGCGGCCTTGCGGCCCGCGCGGTCGGCGTACAGCCCGAGCACGATGCCGCCGACCGGGCGCATGAAGAACGCGACGCCGAACGTCGCGGTCGTCAGCAGCAGCGACGCGTATTCACTGGAAGTCGGGAAGAACAGCTCGGCAATCACGACCGTCATCAGGCCGAACACGGTGAAGTCGTACCACTCGAGCGCGTTGCCGATCACGGCCGCCGCGACCGCACGCCGGTTCAGCGCACGCTCGGGCCGGACCGTCTTGGTTGAATTCGCAATCGTCGCCATGCGTGCCTCGTCCTCGTGAATTCGCCGTGTCGGGCGGTCGCGGATCGCACGGGAGCGTTCGCGGCGCGCTGGTGTGCAGCGAGTGTAGAAAGCGAAGAAACCGATTTCAAGCATAAAAACGCCCGCCATCGGATGATGGCGGGCGTTTTGCGGTTTTCGCCACATTGCGGCATCGCACGATGCCGCCACCGACGTCAGCCCATCTTCGAGAATGCGCTGCACCAGCCCTTCGCCGACACCTGCTTGCCGGGGAACGCACCGCACGGGCCCGACGCGGAGCCCTTCTTGCCCTGATACAGCATGCAGGCCGCGCAATCCTGGCCCGCCGCGTATTTCGGATACTTCGCCTTGTCGACCTTGGTGGCATCGGACTTGTAGCCGAGCGCCACCGCGGTCGGATCGGTTTCCGACAGCATCGGCGCATCGGCCAGCGCTTCGCGCGACAGCGCAAGCGCGGACACGGCGCCGATGCTCGTGATCAGGAAACTCCGACGGGTTGCTTTCATGGGGACTCGCTCCAACGTTATCGGTTTGAAAGCCGTTCTGGCGACGGCCGCTCGACAGAATAACCGCGCGGCGAACAAATGTGCGCGCCGAAATGCCGGAGATAACGGATTTCGCAGGCGCAGCGAAGCCGCGTCGGGCGGCCCGCGCGCGGACGCTACGCGTGAGGTGCGCGTGAGGTGCGCGTGAGGTGGCGTCAGGTGCGCGACGCGATGTCGCCGACGCGCTGCGCGAGCGCGAGCGCCGCGGTCAGCCCCGGCGACTCGATGCCGAACAGATTGACGAGCCCGCGCACGCCATGCTGCGCCGGCCCCTGCACGACGAAGTCGGCCGGCGGCTCGCCGGGCCCGGCGAGCTTCGGCCGGATTCCGGCGTACGCGGGCTGCAGCGCGCCGTCGGGCAGGCCGGGCCAGTATGCGCGGATCGATGCGTAGAACCCTTGCGCACGCGCCGGATCGACGTCGTAGCGCAATGCGTCGACCCATTCGACGTCGGGGCCGAAGCGCGCCTGCCCGGCGAGGTCGAGCGTCAGATGGATGCCGAGCCCGGCGCGATCGGGCATCGGATAGACGAGGTGCGAGAACGGCGCGCGCGCGGCGAGGCTGAAGTAGTGGCCGCGCGCGAGGTAGAGCGGCGGCACCCAGCGCGGGTCGAGCCCGCGCGTGCGGCGCGCGAGCGCCTGCGCGCCGAGCCCCGCGCTGTTGACGACGCACGCGGCCTCGATTTCGGTCGGCGCGGCGCCGCCGGTACGCACGACGAAGCGCCCGCCGCGCAACACGTCGATCGACTCGACCGGCGATTGCAATGCGCACGTCGCGGCGTTGCGCTGCGCGTCGCCGAGCAGCGCGAGCATCAGCTGATGGCTGTCGACGATGCCGGTCTCGGGCGAGAACAGCGCTTGCACGCATTCGAGCGCCGGTTCGAGCGTCTGCGCTTCGGCGCGCGTGAGCGGCAACAGGTCGAGCACGCCGTTTTCCGCCGCGCGGGCCGCGATCGCCTTCAGCTGCTTCACCTGCGCGGCGCTCGTCGCGACCAGCAGCTTGCCCACGCGCCGGTGCGGCACGTGATGCGTCTCGCAGAATCGATACAGGAGATCGCGCCCGTGCACGCACGAGGTCGCCTTCAGCGAGCCGCGCGGATAGTAGAGCCCCGCGTGAATCACCTCGCTGTTGCGCGAACTGATGCCCGTGCCGATCGCATCGGCCGCTTCGAGCACGATCGTCTCGCGATCGCGCGCGGCAAGCTCGCGCGCGATCGCCAGACCGACGACACCCGCGCCGATCACCACACAATCCGTCTGCTCCATGGCGTTTCGCGTCGCTCACGCGTCGAGGGAACACACGGCGATTGTACGTCCCGGTTCGCGCGCGTGCCGGCCACGCACACGTCGTGGCCGGCCGCGCGCCGCCGCCGACTCAGAAGCCGATCGGCCTGCGCTTCGCGGCGCCCTCGTCGGCGCGGATGTCCGCCGGCGCGATCACGTCGCGCCCGTCGAGCCGCGCGGCGCCGAACGCATGCAGCAGCGCGCGGCGCATCGTGCGCGGCGGCGTCGCCGCGAGCACGTCGAGCGCGTCGGCATCGAGCGTCTCGGGAAAGCGCCGTCCCCATCCATGCGACGTGCGGATCTCGTCGTAGATCGTCTGCGCGATGCGGCGCGCGCCGGCCGCGTCGGGCGGCGCGATCTCGTACACGTTCATCCGGTTCAGCAGCGGCTCGGGAATCGCATGCGCGTCGTTCGCGGTCGCGATCCAGATCACGTTGCCCGCATTGATCGGCACCTCGGCGAATTCGTCGACGAACGCGCGCGCGGTGTCGTGCTCGAGCAAGGCGTACAGCGCGCCGAGCGGATCGTACTGCGCGTCGCTGCCGGCCTTGTCGATCTCGTCGACGGCGATCACCGGGTTCGCGTAGCTGCCGTTGACGAGCGCATCGAACACCTTCCCCGGCTTCGCGTTCTTCCATTGCGACGACGCGCCCGACAGAATCCACCCGGCCGTCAGCGAGCTCATCGGCACGTAGTGATACGCGGTGCCGAGCAGCTGCGCGAGCGCCTTCGCGAAATGGGTCTTGCCGATCCCCGGCGGGCCGAGCAGCAGGATCGGCATCAGCTCGAGCCGGTCGTCCGTCTCGAGACACAGCGCGACCTGCTTGCGCATGTCGTCGAGCGGCTCGGTGAAATTGGGCAGCGCTTCGCCGAGCGCGTCGAACGACGGCATCCGGTTCGGCTTAACGCAAAAGCGCAGATTGCCGGTCTTGAGCATCCGCTCGTAGGTCGCGCGCAGCGCATCGCTCGCGCTCTCGTTCAGATCGTTCAGCGCGGTCTCGACCTGCTCGAGGTCGTACACCGTGCTGAAGGACGCCACCGCCAGTTCCTGTTTCACCATCGCCGTCGTCATACCAACCTCGCTCGTGCTGCCGTCGCCCGGCCATCGGACCCCGACGATTTCAGTGTAACGATCCCGCGTCGGCGCGCAAGCAAGCAGCCGCCGCGCTCTGCTGCTAACACGCGCGCACGCTGCAGCGGCGCGCGCCGCGGCGTATGATCGACGGTTCACGGGCCGCCTCGCCGGCCTCGCCGTCCTCGCGCACTGCGCCCGCACGACGCGGCGCGCTTCGTTCCGAAGGGTTGCCGATGTCCTTTCCCGATGCCGCCTCGCGCGTCGACGCCGACGCGCTCCGCACTGTGGACGCGGTCGATGCCGCGCTCAAGTCACGCCGCGCGATACGCGCGTTCCTGCCGACCCCGGTGCCGCGCGACACGCTCGAGGCGATCCTCGAAGCCGCGAGCCGCGCGCCGTCCGGCACCAACATCCAGCCGTGGCGCGTGTACGTCGCTACCGGCGCGACGCGCGACGCGCTCGCGGCGGCGCTCACCGCCGCGTACGACGATCCCGCGCGCGACGAGAAATACGTCGCCGAGTACGACTACTACCCGCGCGAATGGGTGTCGCCGTACGTCGACCGGCGCCGCAAGGTCGGCTGGGACCTGTACGGCCTGTTGAACATCGGCCGCGACGACAAGGCGCGCATGCATGCGCAGCACGCGCGCAATTTCCGCTTCTTCGATGCGCCGGTCGCGCTGTTCTTCACGCTCGATCGCGTGATGGCGCTCGGCGCGTGGCTCGACTGCGGGATGTTCGTGCAGGCCGTGATGACGGCCGCGCGCGCACGCGGTCTCGACACCTGCCCGCAGGCCGCGTTCGTGCCGTTTCACCGGATCGTCGCCGAGCACCTCGGGATACCGGCCAACGAGCAGCTCGTCTGCGGAATGTCGCTCGGCCACGCGGACCCGCACGCGATCGAGAACCGTCTCGTCACCGAGCGTGCGAGCGTCGCCGAGTTCACCCGCTTTTTCGCTTGAAAACACGCGGCCCGCACCTACCTTTCGATCAGGACCGGATCGTGCTGCGCCCCCGGACGGTGCATTCGCTCGCGCGACCGCGCCGATCGATCGGGCGTAAGATGTGCGTCCGTTCCACGCTACCCGCGTTTTCCGGAGAAGTTTCATGCTGAAGCACGGCCTGGCCGTCCTGCTCGCGAGCTGCGCGCTCGCGGCCCATGCGCAAAGCCCCGCACCGGCCGTCGTCGCATGGGAGATCCAGGTGGTGCGCGACGGTCAGACCATCGACACGTTCCAGCAGCGCACCACCGTCGGTCAAACCCGCACCGATACCCATCGCTATCCGTCCGCCGTGCCCGTCGGCTGCGGCAATGCCGCGCGCGTCGTGCCGACCGAGCGCTCGCGCGCGGTCACGGTCGCGCCGCTGTCCGTCGACGACGCCGCGCACACCGTCTCGCTCGCGCTCGACGTGCAGGAGACCCTCGACGACGACGACACGCCGCGCGGCGATCCGTGCGTGCCCGCGTCGCCGCGGCAGATCGCCGCGAGTCATCCGGGGCTCGCGGTCGGCGGCGAGGCATGGACCGACTGGACGCTCGTCGACCAGCATCCGCATCTCGTCTATCGCGTGCGTGCGCACGTCGCCAGGGACTGAACGCCATGTCCGCAGACGCACTATCCCTGCCGTTCGCCGAACCGCACGCGGCGCCCGACGAAATCACCGCGGTCAGCTGGAACCTGCACAAGGGCCGCTCGCCGCTCGGCTTCACCGCGTGGAACGCGATGCGCAACTGGATGCAGTCGACGCACGCCGACGTGTACTTCCTGCAGGAAGCGATGGCCCGCCGCATGCCGCGCCCGATGCTCGCACCGGGCTTCGGCGCGCCGATGGAAGAGGCCGGCGACGACGTCTGGCACTGCCAGGCCACCGAGATCGCGCAGGCGCTCGACTGGCAGATCGCGCTCGGGCCGAACGTGTTCAAACCGTCGTGGCGGCACGGCAACGCGATCCTGTCGCCGCATCCGCTCGATCTCGGCGGCCGCTGGGACATCTCCGCGCACCGCTTCGAGCGCCGCGGGCTGCTGGTGGCGCGCGCGACGCTCGCCGGCGCGCGGCCCGTCACGCTGCTGTGCGCGCACCTCGCGCTCACGCGCGCCGCGCGGCTGCGCCAGATGCACTGGATCGCGCACTGGATCGTGCGCAACGCGGGCGACGATCCGCTCGTGCTGGCCGGCGACTTCAACGACTGGCGCAACGATTCGGTGGCGCTGTTCGGCGAGATCGGGCTGTCCGAGGTCGCGACGCTGCTCGGCGAGTCGGGCCGCACGTTCCCGGCATTCTCGCCGGCGCTCGCGCTCGACAAGATGTTCGTGCGCGGGCTGACGCCGCTCGAATGGCAGGCGCCGTCCGGCGAGACGGCCTGGCTGTCCGACCACCTGCCCTACATCGCGCGGCTGCGGCTCGATCCGCAGTAACGGCGGTAACCGCGGTGACGCGCGCGCCCGCGCGCCGCGCCGCGCGCAGCGCCGCCCGGCGCAAGCCGGATGAAATGATTCGTTGCGCCAAATCCGCGCAGCCGCGCGGGTCAAGCCCGCATCTGCCCCAAGCAGGGTAAAATACCGAGTTACTCAAACGTCTGTCATCGAGAAGGCGCGTGTCCGACGCGCCGGCCGGCCGATCCGCGATCGGGCCGCTGCACTCGGTTTTTTTGCCCGTTTTTGGGCTCGTTACACGCGTTAGCGACGCGCGTCCGCTTTCAAAGCCATGAGCAAATACGACACCGCCACCGTCCAATCCGTCCACCACTGGACCGACACGCTTTTCAGCTTCACCTGCAGCCGCGAACCGAGCCTGCGCTTCAACAACGGCGAATTCACGATGGTCGGCCTCGAGGTCGACGGCAAGCCGCTCGCGCGCGCTTACTCGATCGTCAGCCCGAACTACGAGGATCACCTCGAGTTCTTCAGCATCAAGGTCCAGGACGGCCCGCTGACGTCGCGCCTGCAGCATCTGAAGGTGGGCGACACGGTGCTGATCGGCAAGAAGCCGACCGGCACGCTGGTCGCCGACAACCTGCTGCCGGGCAAGACGCTGTGGATGCTGTCGACGGGCACGGGCCTCGCGCCGTTCATGTCGATCATTCGCGATCCGGACATCTACGAACGCTTCGACAAGGTCATCCTGACGCACACCTGCCGCCTGAAGGGCGAGCTGGCGTACATGGACTACATCAAGCACGACCTGCCGGGCCACGAGTACCTGGGCGACATCATCAAGGAAAAGCTCGTCTACTACCCGACGGTCACCCGCGAAGCGTTCGACAACGAAGGCCGGATCACCGATCTGATCGCGACCGGCAAGCTGTTCACCGATCTCGGCGTGGCGCCGTTCTCGCCGGAACACGACCGCGTGATGCTGTGCGGCAGCACCGCGATGCTGAAGGACACCACCGACCTGCTGAAGCAGGCCGGCCTGGTCGAGGGCAAGAACAGCGCGCCCGGCCACTACGTGATCGAGCGCGCCTTCGTGGACTGATCGGTCCCCGGAAATTGTCCGCGGTCAACAAACCGGAGCTTTGGCTCCGGTTTTTTTTGTCCCCACTTGGCGAATTCGTAACAAACTGAGACTATTCATCCCGAAATAGTTACATTTCGATACGGGTGGAACCGGTATTTTCCCGTCGGTGTTTTTCCTACAACACCTTCAAGCCGATTGTGCACATTTACCCTTAAATGTCCGCCTGTCATGAATTTTTCGAAAATTTTGAGATATGATGCGGCCCGAGCGGTTGCTGTTCGGAGGGTCATGAAAGGGTCGGACAAAAACGTTACGAGTTGTAACTTTTGTTACTTCGGCGATGGGCGATTCTCTGGCGGCGACCGTCATGGAAACGGCAATCGGGCCACTCAGCCAGCCGGTGTCTGAACCGCTTCTGACAGCAGGGAGAATCATGGATACGTTGCTCAATGCGCCCTCCGGCGCTCACGCCCCGTTCCAGTCGCAGCCGTTCGCGCCCCGCGACGCCGCTGCCGATCCGATGATTGACACTCTCCCCGAACGCGACGCATCTGCTGCACGGATCGCGGCGCTGTCCACGCAATTGATGGCCGCCGACGAAGCCGCCCGCCGCTATCTGGCCGGCGAGCTGCACGACGGGCTCGGCGCCGAACTCACCGCCGCGCGTTTCGCGCTCGCCAACGTTCTGACCTGGCTGCCGGCCGATGCGCCGGAAGGCTGCGTGCGCGCGGTCGAACTCGCACAGCGCGCGCTCGACGCCGCGACCGACGCGAATCGCCGGCTGATCGACGAACGCGACACGCCGCCGCTCGATGGCGGCGTGGTCGGCGCGCTGTCGACGTGGGTCGACAGCCATGCGGCCCGCACCGGGCTGCGCACCAGCTTCGTGTGCGCGGCCGACGGCCGCCTCACCCAGCTCGCGGGCGCGAGCGCGCTGGCGATCTTTCGCGTCGCGCAGGAAGCGCTGTCGAACGTCGCCAAGCATGCACGCGCGACGTCCGCCGACGTGCGCATCGACACCGACGCCACCCATCTGGCCCTGATCGTCAGCGACGACGGTCGCGGTTTCGCGCGAGGCCGGCGCGTCGGCTACGGCCTCGCCGGCATGCGCGCGCGCTGCGAAGCGTTCGGCGGCAGCTTCGACGCCGGCAAGCCGGCGTCGGGCCGCGGCACGCGCGTGGTCGCGCGCTTCGCATGGGATTCGCTGTTCGCGGTGCCCGCCGTCGCGCGCCGCGCGTCGCGTTCGTGAGGTCGACATGAGCTTGAACATCCTGCTCGTCGACGATCATGCGATCGTCCGGCAAGGGATCCGCCACCTGCTGATCGATCGCGGCATCGCGCGCGAGGTCACCGAAGCCGAGACCGGCAGCGACGCGATGGCCGCCGTCGACCGCCAGACCTTCGACGTGATCCTGCTCGACATTTCGTTGCCCGATACGAACGGCATCGAGGTGCTCAAGCGCATCAAGCGCAAGCTGCCGAACGCGCCCGTGCTGATGTTCTCGATGTACCGCGAGGATCAGTACGCGGTGCGCGCGCTCAAAGCCGGCGCGGCCGGCTATCTGTCGAAGACGGTGAACGCCGCGCAGATGATCGGCGCGATCCAGCAGGTCGCCGCCGGCCGCAAGTACGTGAGCCCGGCGATGGCCGAGGCGCTCGCCGAATACGTGTCGTTCGAGAACGAGCCGCTGCCGCACGAGAAGCTGTCCGACCGCGAATACCAGACGCTCTGCATGCTCGCGTCGGGCAAGCGCCTCACCGACATCGCGAACACGCTGTCGCTGTCGGTGAAGACGGTGAGCGTGTACCGCTCGCGGCTGCTCGAGAAGATGCGGCTGTCGAACAACGCGGAGCTGACGTTCTACGTGATGAGCAACCGGCTCGTCGACATGGCGCCCGCGTCGGGCGGCTGAGCAGCTGAGCGACTGCCGCTTGGCGGGCGCTTCATCGGGCGCTTCGCTTCGTTCCGCGGGATCTCGGGCACGCCGAACGTTTTACCCGCTTCACCCGCTCGGCGCAGGTTCGACCCGCGCCGCGGCCTTCCCCACACCGGCGACGCCCCGCCCGCGCAGCGCGCAAGCGCTTGTTTTATCGGACGATTTCGCAGCGCGCCGCTGCGCCGCAACGGGTCTTCTGCGCCAAATCGGCTAAAATTCCGGGTTTTTCACTCAGTCGGCGCGGCCGTGTTCGCGCGCGCTGGAGACCTACCCCGCAATGTCCCTCTTCCGCAAGAAAAACGTCGATCGCATGATCGCCGGCGCGCACGCCGCCGGGCTCAAGAAAGCGCTCGGCGCCATCGATCTCACCTTCCTCGGCATCGGCGCGATCATCGGCACCGGCATCTTCGTGCTGACCGGCACCGGCGCCGTGCAGGCCGGCCCCGCGCTGATGCTGTCGTTCGTGATCGCCGCGATCGCGTGCGGCCTCGCAGCGCTGTCGTATGCCGAGTTCGCGTCGACCATTCCGGTCGCCGGCTCGATCTACACCTATTCGTACGCGACGCTCGGCGAGCTGGTCGCGTGGATCATCGGCTGGGACCTGATGCTCGAATACGGCCTCGCGGCATCGGCCGTGTCGGTCGGCTGGTCGGGCTACCTGCAGTCGCTGCTGCAGGGCTTCGGGCTGTCGCTGCCGACCGTGCTGACCGCCGCGCCAGGCGCGATCCCCGGCACCGTCACGTGGTTCAACCTGCCCGCGTTCCTGGTGATGCTGGTGATCACGACGCTGCTGTCGATCGGCATCCGCGAATCGACCCGCATCAACAACGTCATGGTGTTCATCAAGGTGTCGGTGGTGCTGCTCGTGATCGCCGTCGGCCTGTTCCACGTGACGCCCGCGAACTGGAAGCCGTTCATGCCGCACGGCTGGAACGGCGTGTTCGGCGCGGCGGCCGTGATGTTCTTCGCGTTCATCGGCTTCGACGCGGTGTCGTCGGCGGCCGAGGAAGTGAAGAATCCGAAGCGCGACCTGCCGATCGGCATCATCGCGTCGCTGGCCGTGTGCGCGGTGCTGTACGTGACGGTCGCGGCCGTCGCGACCGGCATCGTGCCGTCGGCGCAGTACGCGAACGTGTCGCACCCGATCTCGTATGCGCTGCAGATCGCCGGCGAGAAGTGGGTGGCCGGCTTCATCGACCTCGGCGCGGTGCTCGGCATGCTGACCGTGATCCTCGTGATGAGCTACGGCCAGACACGGATCATCTTCGCGATGTCGCGCGACGGGCTGCTGCCGGCGATGCTGTCGCGCGTGCATCCGCGCTACGCGACGCCGTTCCTGACGACCTGGCTGGTCGGCCTGTTCTTCGGGCTGATCGCGGCGCTCGTGCCGCTGAACGTGCTCGCCGAGCTGATCAACATCGGCACGCTCGCGGCGTTCTCGATGGTGTCGATCGCGGTGCTGGTGCTGCGCCGCACGCACCCCGAGCTGCCGCGCGCGTTCCGCTGCCCCGGCGTGCCGGTGGTGCCGATCCTCGCGGTCGGCGCGTGCCTGTTCCTGATGCTGAACCTGCAGCCCATCACGTGGGCCGCGTTCGGCATCTGGCTCGTGATCGGCCTCGTGATCTACTTCCTGTACTCGCGCCACCACTCGAAGCTGGCGCGCGGCCAGCACGACGCGCACTGACGCCACGCGCACGTGCGTTCGCACGTGAAATGGCAGATGCAGCCGCGCACCCACGCAGCGCGTGCGGCTGCAACGTCGCACCGGGCCGCCCGGCCCCGTGCGGCGCGCAGCGCCTCCGCCTCCGCCTTCCTCCTCCGCCACAACCGCGCCGCGCCATTGCCGCGCGCGGGCGCTGCCTGATCGTCCCGATCTCTTGCCCGATCCTCGCCATTTGCGCCCCACACGCGCACGCTGGCAGCACGCGCGCGCGGTGCGGTTCATAATCCCGCCATCGAACGACGGTCGGGAGCCGCAGACCGTCCGGCAACGGGAAAACATCATGGACAGCGTCGATCTCGATGTACTGAAATCCAGCGCGCGCTGGCTCGCCGACGGGCGCCGCGTGCTGCTCGTGACGGTCGTGAAGACCTGGGGCTCGTCGCCCCGCCCCGAGGGGGCGATGCTCGCGGTGCGCGAAGACGGGCTGGTGGTCGGCTCGGTGTCCGGCGGATGCATCGAGGACGATCTGATCGCGCGCGTTCATGCCGCGGGCATCGCGGCCGACGCGCGGCCGGAGGCGGTGAAGTACGGCGTCACCGCCGAAGAAGCGCATCGCTTCGGCTTGCCGTGCGGCGGCACGATCCAGCTGGTGCTCGAGCCGCTCACGCGCGACAGCGGGATCGCCGAGCTGTGCGCACAGGTCGAGGCCGGCCGCCTCGTCACGCGCACGATGACGCTCGCGACCGGCCACGCGTCGCTGTCGCCGGCACAGGCCGCCGACGCGCTCGCGTTCGACGGCGAACGGCTCGTGACGATCCACGGGCCGCGCTACCGGATCCTCGTGATCGGCGCGGGGCAGTTGTCGCGCTACCTGTGCCAGATCGCGGCGGGGCTCGACTATCAGGTGACGGTCTGCGATCCGCGCGACGAATACACGGATGGATGGGACGTGCCGGGCACGCGGGTCGTGCGGACGATGCCAGACGACACGGTGCTCGACATGAAGCTCGACGCGCGCTCCGCCGTGATCGCGCTCACGCACGACCCGAAGCTCGACGATCTCGCGCTGATGGAGGCGCTGAAGACGCCCGCGTTCTACGTAGGCGCGCTCGGCTCGCGCCGCAACAATGCGGCGCGGCGCGAGCGGCTGCGCGAATTCGATCTGAGCGAGGCCGAGCTGGCGCGGCTGCACGGGCCGGCCGGCATCTACATCGGCAGCCGCACGCCGCCGGAAATTGCGATCTCGATCCTCGCCGAGGTGACGGCCGCGAAGAACAACGTGTCGCTGCCGACGATCCTGCAGGTGGAAGGCGCGAAGGCCGCGCGCGAACTCGCGGCGAGCAGCGGCGCGACCTGCGGGTCGTGACGCTGGCGGGCGCGATGAGCGGTGTGTGCGGGGTCGCCGCAGCGTCGATCCGGTCGCCTTACGCGAATCCCGCGGCAAGCGCCGCGGCAACCGAGCCGGCCACCAGCACGACGCCGACCGTGCGACGCTTGTTCAGCTCGGTCCACAGCAACACGCCCGTCAGCGACAACAGGATCAGCGACCCCGCGATCGTATCCATCAGCAACACCCAGCCGATGCCCATGCCGACGCCGCGATGCAGGCTGCTCAACGTGCCGGCGAACGTATTGGCGGTGCGCTTCACCGACACGTAGCCGTTGCCGACCCAGTAGTCGGCCTGCACGTTCTGGTGCGGTCCGAACACGCCGATCTGCCAGTGCTCCGGCTGCATCACGCGCCGGTCGCCCCACGCGACCGCCTGCGCCGGCTCCTTGCGTACACGGCCCGGCCGGCCTTCGAAGTGCAGTTCCTGCTGCAGCCAGCGGGTCATCGCCGCGGGCGAGCGCGGCGCCGGATCCGGCAGCGCGAGCTGCAGCTGCTCGACCTGCGGCTCGCCGGTGGAAATCTTCAACGGCGCCGCGCGATGGTTGAGCAGCACGCCCGTCACGCCGAACAGCAGGCCGAGCACCGCGCCCCACAGTCCGACCCAGCCGTGCACCTTGCGCAGCCACTTGATGAAGGTCGCGCGGCGCGAACGGCGGCGGCGCGCCGCCAGCTCGGCGTCGCTCGCCGGACGCACGGCCGGTCGCAGCACGGTGACGCCCGCGGCGGGCTGGTCGGCCCGCGGCGGGGCGATCGTTTCAGGCGCGTTCACGCAATAGCTTCCATTCGTTCGACACGACGAGCGGCGCCACGTGGAACGTGCGCCGCCCGGTCAATATGATAATGAGAATGGATATCATTACATAAAGCGGGATGCAGCTCAATCCGTCTGCATCGCACGGCGCGCGCGGAACGAGGAGCGAATAGACGGGAATGCCCACCGATCGGCGGCTGATCGGGCAGATTTACGGCGAGATACGGGAAGAAAGCCCGCGCCAGCCGACACCGACGCAACAGCGCAGGCAAGCAACGAAACGAAACGAACGAGCGAACCCGCGCGACGCTCAGCGTCGCAGCGCCGGCAGCGGAAAGTGCGCGGCGCCGTCCGGCTCACGCTCCGGCTCGGCGCGATCGAGCGCGTACAGCCAGGCAAGCAGATCGGCGACGGCTTGGTAAAGCTGCGGCGGAATCCGGTCGTCGAGGTCGACCTGCATCAGCAGCGACACCATCTCCGGCGCGGTATGCACGTACAGGCCGGCATCGCGCGCGCGCTCGACGATCATGTCGGCGACCAGCCCGTAGCCCTTCGCGACGACGCGCGGCGCGGCGTCCCCGCCCTTCGGATCGTAGACCAGCGCGGCCGCGCGCTTGCGGGAACCCATGCTCATCGCGGCACCGTTTCGTCGACGTCCGGCGTGCCGCCCGCGCCGCCCCGCGCATACGCGGCGGCGGCGGCCTGCGCGACGAACGCGTCGAAGCCGTCCGGCGCGTCGCCGACCGCGCGGATCGACAGGCCGCCGAGCCGCAGCCCCGAGCCTTCGAAGCGCTGCCGCAGCGCGGCCTCGTTACGCGTCAGCCGGCCCGCGCCGGCCGAATTCGCGCGCAGGCGCGCGACGAGTTGCGCGCCGTTCAGCACCAGTTCGGCGTCGACGGTGCCGAGCGACGGCAGCGTCAACGTGAGCCGCGTGCGCCACGCGATGCCGTCGCCCGCGTCGCCGTCGCCGTCGCCGCCGCGCGGCGCACGGCCGCCCGGGTCGTTCGGCTCGATCGTCCAGTCGAGCCGCGCGCCCGGCCATGCTTCGCCGGTCCAGCGGAACTGGTCGGTCGCGAGGGCATCGAGTTGCTGCCTCACGATCGCGACGGCCGCCGGATGCACGGCCGCCGACGACTGCGGCTGCGCCTGCGGATCGGCCGACGCGGCGGCCAGCGCGGCGCGCGCGGGTGTCGCCCAGTGCGCGTCGGGCAGTTCGCCGAGCGGATCGGCCATGCCGGCCGCGCCCGGCGCACCACCGCGCGCGGCCGCCGACGCGTTCGGCATCGATGCATGCGGCGCGGCGCTGCCCGCTGCCGACGCACCGGACGACACGGCGGCGCGCGCAGCCGGCAGCGGCGCGCGCTGCGCGAGCAGTTCGTCGAGCGGGTCGGGTGCGTCGTGCTGCGCGGCGTCGGCGGCCGTCTGCACCGGCACCGTCGCGAGCCGCGCCTGCGGTTCGCGCATCAGCGCGGCGAGCGGACGCTGGCCGGCAAGCCACTGCGCGAGATGCGATTCGTAGAACAGGCCGCTTTCGCTCACGGCCTGCGCGAGCGCCGCGCGCAGCGCCGCCGTGGGCGGCGCGGCGGGCGTATCGCGCACGGCCGCGGCGGCGTTCGCGGCGGTCGCGGCCGATGGCGTTGAAGAAGAAGGAGAAGAAGACGAAGCAGGCGAGGACGAAGCAGGCGCAGACGCCGCCGCAGCGGCCGCACCCGGCTGCGCGCCGTCGGGCGACGCAGTCAGCGCATTCAGCAGCACGGTCGGATCGGCCAGCAGCGGTGCGCGCCCGGCGATCGCGGGCGTCGCGACGCCGCCCGAACGCGAGATCGCATCGAGCACCAGCGCGACGTCGGACAGCGCGGTCTGCGCCGAAGCGGGCGGCGCGGCCGGCTGCGCGAGCGCAGGCGCCGCCGACGCCACGCCGGCGCCCGGCGTGCCGACCTGCGCGGCGCCGCTGCCGGCGGGCGCCGTCACGGTGGTCAGCAGACTGTCGATGCGGCTCGTCAGCAAGGCGGCCGCAACGGGGTCGATACCGGTCATGATCGGAGCCTGCTCACCTCAGCCACTTCGTTGCAAATCCGGAATCGGGGCCCGCGGCAAGCGCCGCCCCGGCAAACGGGCCTTACCCGCGCGCGCGATACAGATCGGTCAATACGCGGCTCGAGCGGCGCGCCTCGAACAGCCCCGACAGCCGGGCCATGTCCGGGCTGGCGAGATCGCGGATCGCGGCGTCGTCGGCCAGGATCCGGCGAATCAATTCGAGCTTGCGGCCCCGCTCGGGCTCGTCGAGCGCAACGCCCGGTGCGGCCTCCTTCAACTCGTCGACGAGGCGCAGGAACTCCACCTGCAGCGCCGGCAACACGCTCCAGTCGGCAGCGCGCGCAGCGCTCAGCATCTGGCCGGACACGGCCGCGAGCGCCTCGTAGCTAGCGAAGTATTGGGCCTTGCCGTTCATCTGGCCGCATCCGCAGCCTGCTGCGCGGCCATCCGGGCGACTTCGGGCGCAATGCCCGTCCACGCTTCCTCGAGCGTGGCGAGCAGCCCGTCGACCTCGACCAGCATCGCGTCGCTGCCCTGCGCGTTGGCCTGCAGCAGCCGGCGGCCCATGTAGGTGTACAGCGCGTCGAGCCGCGCGGCGATCTCGCCGCCGACGTCGCGGTTCAGCGACGCCTGCAGCCCGCTCTCGACGATCGAGATGGCTTTGCCGATCGCTTCGCCGCGAGCGGCCACGTTGCCCTGCTGCAAATGCATGCGCCCCAGTGCGATCGCCTGGCGCGCGCCCTGATACAGCATCGCGATCAGCCGGTGCGGCGACGCGCCCATCACGCCCGTCTCGACGCCGACGCGCGCGTATGCGCTGGCTCCAGCGTGCCCTGGCGAAAACATGCGCTTCTCCTTGTGATGCGTTGGCTATGCGGTAGCCGCCGCCCTGCATCGCACGACGCGGCCCTGTTCCGGAGTTATCGGAAGGGAATTGAAAACCTTTAGGCGCGCACGCGGCCGCCCCGCCCGCGGGACATCACACCGACATCTGCATGACCTCGTTGTAAGCGCTCACCAGCTTGTTGCGGACCTGGAGGCCGAACTGGAAGCCGATGTTGGCCTTCTGCATGTCGACCATCACGTCGTTCAGCGACACGTTCGCCGCGCCGACCTCGAACGCGCGGGCCTCGCCGAGCGCATGTTGCTGGTCGCCGCTGATCTTGTCGAGCGACGCCTTCATCGCGCTCGCGAAGGTCCCCGCCGTGGCCGCGCCCGAGCCGGCGAGCGCCGCCGCCGGGCTGGCCACGCCACCGTTCGCCTGCGCGGCCATCGCCTGCATTTGTTGCAATACCGACCCGATTCCGCTGACGTTGGCAACCATGCTGTCCCCAGACACAAGAGAAGAGACCCGGACGTCCCGGGCGACCCGCCGGCGCCGCACCATGCGCACCATGCCGGATCGCGAAAAAGGATAGCAGCGCGGCCCGCGCCAAAGCCGAGAAAGTACGGGGGAAACCCGGCTCTTTTCGGGCGATCGGAGTCGCGCTCCGGTCCCGATAATCGCATCGTGTCATTGTCCGTCCGCTCGCCTGAGCGGCTCAGTCGTCCCGCTCCGGAGAAACTCCTCGCATGGATTCGCAGGCCAACTCGCTGATCAACCCCGACGCTCGCACGGGCCTCGCCGGCCCGGTGCCAGGCGCAACCGCGGCCGCCGCGTTGCCGGGCGCGGGCGCTGCCGGCGCTGACTTCGGGTTCGGCGGCTTCGCGGAACGGATTCCGGGCATCGCACGGATGAAGGGCAACCCGAAGCTGCCGTTCCTGATCGCCGTCGCGTTTGCGATCGCCGCGATTACCGCCCTCGTGCTGTGGAGCCGCACGCCCGACTATCGCGTGCTCTACAGCAACCTGTCCGACCGTGACGGCGGCGCGATCATCGCCGCGCTCCAGCAGGCAAACGTTCCCTACAAGTTCGCCGACGCCGGCGGCGCGATCCTGGTGCCGTCGAACCAGGTGCACGAAACGCGGCTGAAGCTCGCGGCGATGGGCCTGCCGAAGGGCGGCTCGGTCGGCTTCGAGCTGATGGACAACCAGAAATTCGGCATCAGCCAGTTCGCCGAGCAGGTGAACTACCAGCGCGCGCTCGAAGGCGAGCTGCAGCGCACGATCGAATCGATCAACGCCGTGCGCGGCGCGCGCGTGCATCTCGCGATCCCGAAGCCGTCGGTGTTCGTGCGCGACAAGGAAGCACCGAGCGCGTCGGTGTTCATCGACCTCTACCCCGGCCGCGTGCTCGACGAGGGCCAGGTGCAGGCGATCACGCGAATGGTGTCGTCGGGCGTGCCCGACATGCCGGCGAAGAACGTGACGATCGTCGACCAGGACGGCAACCTGCTGACGCAGCCCGCCTCGGCGTCCGGCCTCGACGCGAGCCAGCTCAAGTACGTGCAGCAGGTCGAGCGCAACACGCAGAAGCGCATCGATTCGATCCTCGCGCCGATCTTCGGCACCGGCAACGCGCGCTCGCAGGTCAGCGCGGACATCGATTTCTCGAAGCTCGAACAGACCTCGGAAAGCTACGGCCCGAACGGCACGCCGCAGCAGGCCGCGATCCGCAGCCAGCAGACCAGCAGCGCGACCGAACTCGCGCAGGGCGGCGCGTCGGGCGTGCCGGGCGCACTGTCGAACACGCCGCCGCAACCGGCGTCCGCGCCGATCGTCGCGGGCAACGGCCAGAGCGGGCCGCAGTCGACGCCGGTGAGCGACCGCAAGGACCAGACGACCAACTACGAGCTCGACAAGACGATCCGCCACGTCGAGCAGCCGATGGGCAACGTGAAGCGGCTGTCGGTCGCGGTGGTGGTCAACTATCAGCCGGTGGCCGACGCGAAGGGCCACGTGACGATGCAGCCGCTGCCGCCCGCGAAGCTCGCGCAGATCGAGCAGCTCGTGAAGGACGCGATGGGCTACGACGAGAAGCGCGGCGACTCGGTGAACGTCGTGAACAGCGCGTTCTCGACCGCGAACGACCCGTACGCCGACCTGCCGTGGTGGCGCCAGCCGGACATGATCGAGATGGCGAAGGAAGCCGCGAAGTGGCTCGGCATCGCGGCGGCCGCGGCGGCGCTCTACTTCATGTTCGTGCGCCCGGCGATGCGCCGCGCGTTCCCGCCGCCCGAGCCGCCCGCGCCGGCGCTCGCGGCGCCGGAGGACACGGTCGTGCTCGACGGCCTGCCCGCGCCGGAGGCGGCCGCCGAGCCCGATCCGATGCTGCTCGGCTTCGAGAACGAGAAGAACCGCTACGAACGCAACCTCGACTACGCGCGCACGATCGCCCGCCAGGATCCGAAGATCGTCGCCACCGTCGTGAAGAACTGGGTGTCCGATGAACGCTGAAGGCCTGAACAAGAGCGCGCTCCTGCTGATGTCGATCGGCGAGGAAGAGGCCGCTGAAGTATTCAAGTTCCTCGCGCCGCGCGAGGTGCAGAAGATCGGCGCCGCGATGGCCGCGCTGAAGAACGTCACGCGCGAGCAGGTCGAGGAAGTGCTGCAGGAGTTCGCGCGCGAAGCGGAGCAGCACACCGCGCTGTCGCTCGATTCCGGCGACTACATCCGCTCGGTGCTGACCAAGGCGCTCGGCGAGGACAAGGCCGGCGTGCTGATCGACCGGATCCTGCAGGGCAGCGACACGAGCGGCATCGAAGGCCTGAAGTGGATGGATTCGGCCGCCGTCGCCGAGCTGATCAAGAACGAGCATCCGCAGATCATCGCGACGATCCTCGTGCACCTCGACCGCGACCAGGCGTCGGAAATCGCGTCGTGCTTCACCGAACGGCTGCGCAACGACGTGCTGCTGCGGATCGCGACGCTCGACGGCATCCAGCCGGCCGCGCTGCGCGAGCTCGACGACGTGCTGACCGGCCTGCTGTCCGGCAGCGACAACCTGAAGCGCAGCCCGATGGGCGGCATCCGCACCGCGGCCGAGATCCTGAACTTCATGACGAGCCATCATGAGGAAGGCGTGCTCGAAAACGTGCGCCAGTACGACGCCGATCTCGCGCAGAAGATCGTCGACCAGATGTTCGTGTTCGAGAACCTGCTCGACCTCGAGGATCGCGCGATCCAGATGGTGCTGAAGGAAGTCGAATCCGAGACGCTGATCATCGCGCTGAAGGGCGCGCCGCCCGCGCTGCGCCAGAAGTTCCTCGCGAACATGTCGCAGCGCGCAGCCGAGCTGCTCGCCGAGGATCTCGACGCGCGCGGCCCGGTGCGCGTGTCCGAAGTCGAGACGCAGCAGCGCCGCATCCTGCAGATCGTGCGCAACCTCGCCGAGAGCGGCCAGATCGTGCTAGGCGGCAAGGCGGAAGACGCATATGTCTGATGCCGCGCGCGATCGCGCCACGCTCACCGCGTACCAGCGGTGGGAGATGGCGTCGTTCGACCCGCCCCCGCCGCCTCCGCCGCCCGACGACGCGGCCGCCGCGGCCGCCGCGCTCGCCGAGGAACTGCAGCGCGTGCGCGACGCCGCCCATGCGGAAGGCCACGCGGCCGGCCACGTCGACGGCCAGGCGCGCGGCTACCAGGCCGGCTTCGAGCAGGGCCGCGAGCAGGGCTATGCGGCCGGCCAGGCCGAAGCCCGCGAGCAGGCCGCGCAGCTTGCCGCGCTGGCCGTATCGTTTCGCGAGGCCGTGTCGCAGGCCGAGCACGATCTCGCGTCCGATCTCGCGCAGCTCGCGCTCGACATCGCGCAGCAGGTCGTGCGTCAGCACGTGAAGCACGATCCCGCCGCGCTGGTCGCGGCCGTGCGCGACGTGCTCGCCGCCGAACCGGCGCTGTCCGGCGCCCCGCATCTCGTCGTGAATCCGGCCGACCTGCCCGTCGTCGAAGCCTATCTGCAGGACGATCTCGACACGCTCGGCTGGAGCGTGCGCACCGACGCGTCGATCGAACGCGGCGGCTGCCGCGCGCACGCCGCCACCGGCGAGGTCGACGCGACGCTGCCCACCCGCTGGCAGCGCGTCGCCGCCGCGATCGGCAAGGTGAGCACGTGGTGACGCGCTCGCCCGAGCAGCTCGCGCACGACGGCTTGACGCCGCTCGAGCGCGAACTCGCGCTCGCGTCGTTCGGGCCCGAGGGCGCGCCGGGCGCAGAGCCCGCCGCCGCGAGCGCGCCGGCCGACACGCAGCACGCGCCACACAATCCGCACCTCGAACATTGGCGCGCGCATCTGCACACGCTCGCGACGCGCAGCCAGCGCGCGCTGCCGCTGCGGCCCTGCGGGCGCCTCACGCGCGCGGCGGGGCTCGTGCTCGAAGCGATCGGCCTGCGGCTGTCGGTCGGCGCCGAATGCACGATCGAGCTGCCGCCCGGCAGCACGCTGCCGTACGCGCAAGCGGAAGTCGTCGGCTTCTCCGGCGAGCGCCTGTTCCTGATGCCGACCACCGACGTGGCCGGCGTGTTGCCCGGCGCGCGCGTGTGGCCGCTCGAAGCCGCCCCCGTCGCCGATCCGCTCGCGGGCGCGAAACGGCTGCCGGTCGGCTGGGAAATGCTCGGGCGCGTCGTCGACGCGTCGGGCCGCCCGCTCGACGGCCTCGGCCCGCTCGCGGCGAAGGTCGACGCGCCGCTGTCCGCGCCGTCGATCAACCCGCTCGATCGCGAACCGATTCATCACGTGCTCGACGTCGGCGTACGCGCGATCAACGGCCTGCTCACCGTCGGCCGCGGGCAGCGCATGGGCCTGTTCGCGGGTTCCGGCGTCGGCAAGTCGGTGCTGCTCGGCACGATGGCGCGCTACACGAGCGCGGAAGTGATCGTGATCGGGCTGATCGGCGAACGCGGCCGCGAAGTGAAGGAATTCATCGAGCAGATCCTCGGCGAGGACGGCCTCGCGCGCTCGGTCGTCGTCGCGGCGCCGGCCGACGTGTCGCCGCTGCTGCGGATGCAGGGCGCCGCCTATGCGACCTCGCTCGCCGAATATTTCCGCGACCAGGGCAAGCACGTGCTGCTGCTGATGGATTCGCTGACGCGCTACGCGATGGCGCAGCGCGAGATCGCGCTGGCGATCGGCGAGCCGCCCGCGACCAAGGGCTATCCGCCGTCGGTGTTCGCGAAGCTGCCCGCGCTCGTCGAGCGCACCGGCAACGGGCCGGAAGGCGGCGGCTCGATCACCGCGTTCTACACGGTGCTGACCGAAGGCGACGACCAGCAGGACCCGATCGCCGACTCCGCGCGCGCGATCCTCGACGGCCATATCGTGCTGTCGCGCTCGCTCGCCGAGGCCGGCCACTATCCGGCGATCGACATCGAGGCGTCGATCAGCCGCGCGATGACCGCGCTGATCGACGAAGGGCATCTCGATCGCGTGCGGCAGTTCAAGCAGATGCTGTCGCGCTACCAGCGCAATCGCGACCTGATCGCGGTGGGCGCCTATGCACCGGGCCGCGACGCGCAGCTCGACCGCGCGATCGCGCTCTACCCGCGCATCGAAGCGTTCCTGCAGCAGGGCTTTCGCGAATGCGCGCCGTTCGCATCGAGCCTCGCCGCGCTCGATGCGCTGTTCGACGAATACGGAGGCTGACGCCGATGGCACATGGATTTCCGTTGCAACTGCTGCTCGACCGCGCGCAGGAAGACCTCGACGCCGCGGCCAAGCAGCTCGGCACCGCGCAGCGCGATCGCAGCGCGGCCGCCGAACAGCTCGACGCGCTGCTGCGCTATCGGGACGAATACCACGCGCGCTTCTCGCAGTCGGCGCAGCACGGCATGCCGGCCGGCAACTGGCGCAATTTCCAGGCGTTCATCGATACGCTCGACGCGGCGATCGCGCAGCAGCGCAGCGTGCTGGCCGCGGCCGAAGTGCGCATCGACGAGGCACGCCCGAACTGGCAGCAGAAGAAGCGCACCGTCGGCTCGTACGAGATCCTGCAGGCGCGCGGCGTCGCGCAGGACGCGCAGCGCGCAGCGAAGCGCGAACAGCGCGACGCCGACGAACACGCCGCGAAGATTCTGCGCATGCGGGCCGACGCGGCCCGTTCGGCCTAACCGCTCAACGCTTTCGAACCAGAGAATCGTCATGCTCCCTCTTCCCCTGCTCGGCGCCCTGATCGACACCGCCGGCGCCGCCATCAAGGCCGTTCGCAACTCGGGCTCGTCGGCCGCATCCGCCACGCCGGCCGCGTCGGCCGGCAACGATTCCGCCAGCGGCCCGGCCGCCGTGCCGTTCGCGCAGACGCTCAAGCAAAGCGTCGCCAGCCGCCACGACGCCGCCAGCGGCGACACGTCGGATGGCGCGACTTCATCGGCCGCGTCGACGTCGGCGCCGAATTCGTCGACCTCGGCCGCCGGCACGAACCCGTCGAAGCCGTCCGGCAACCACGACGACAAGTCCACCGACGACGCGAACGCGACGCCGAACCCGGATGCGGCCGCGCTGGCCGCGGCCGTCGCCATGCAGGCGCAGTTGCAGGCGCGCGTGGACAATCCGGCGGCGGCCGCAGCGGATGCCGCGGCGACGGCTGCCGGCGCCGCCGCGCTCGCCGGCACGGCGGTCGCAGCGGGCCAGCCCGACGCGACGGCCGCGCTCGCACATCAGGCCGGCACCGATGCCGCCGCCACGCCGGTCGCGCCCGCCGCGGCCCGCGATGCGCTGCAGGCCGCGCTCGCGAAGCTGAGCGGCGACGCGGGCGCGATCGCGCTGCCCGCCGGCGCCGCGGGCACGTCGTCGGCGGCTGCGCCGACGGCCGCAGGCGCGCAGTCCACGCCGACCGTCCCGACCTTCGACCGCACGCTCGCGGACGCGAAGGGTGCGCTCGCAACGCAACAGACACCCGCGCAAGCGGCCGCCTCGGCGCTGCAGGCCGGCGCGGGCGGCCAGTCGGCCGCGCAGCATGGATTCGGGTCCGGCGAACAGGCCGCCAGCCCGGCAGCCGATGCGACGGCGGCCGCCGCCACCGCAGCGGCCACGGCCGCGGCTGCGGCACAGGCGAACGTGCAGGCGTCTCCGGTCGCCGGCTCGATCGCCGCGGCCAATGCGCACGTGCTCGCGCCGCACGTCGGCACCGCGGACTGGACCGATGCGCTGAGCCAGAAGGTCGTGTTCCTGTCGAATGCGCATCAGCAGAGCGCCGAGCTCACGCTGAACCCGCCGGATCTCGGGCCGCTGCAGGTCGTGCTGCGCGTGGCAGACAATCATGCGCACGCGCTGTTCGTGTCGCAGCACCCGCAGGTGCGCGATGCCGTCGAGGCGGCGCTGCCGAAGCTGCGCGAAGCGATGGAAGCGGGCGGTCTCGGGCTGGGCAGCGCGACGGTCAGCGACGGCGGCTTCGGCTCGCAGCAGAACGCGCAGCAACAGGCCTTCGCCGGCGGACGACCGTCGTCGCGCGCACGCGCCGGATCGTCAGGCGCCGACGCACCGCTCGACGCCGCGCCATCCGCAGCGGCCGCCGCAACCGTGAGCCGCGCCGGCCTCGTCGATACGTTTGCCTGAGCATCGCGTGCGCTGACCGGCGCTCAGCGGCCGTGCACGGCCGCGACCGCCGCGCTGCGCGACGCGCTGCCGTTGCGCGCCGCGACGATGAAGTCCGCCGCGCGCTCGCCGATCATCACCGACGGCGCATTCGTGTTGCCGCCGATCAGCGTCGGCATCACCGACGCATCCACGACCCGCAACCCGTCGACGCCGCGCACGCGCAGTTGCGGATCGACGACCGCCCGCACATCGGAGCCCATCCGGCAGGTGCCGACCGGATGGTAGATCGTGTCGGCGTGCGCGACGATCGTCGCGCGCAGCTCGGCGTCGCTCTGGTCTGGCCGCGTGTACAGCTCGCGGCCGCCTTGCGACGCGAGCGGCGCCTGCGACAGGATCCGCCGCATCGCGTGCGCGCCGCGCACCAGCAGGTCGAGATCGCGCGTATCGCTGAAGAAGCGCGGATCGATCAGCGGCGCGTCGCGCGCATCGCCGCTCGCGAGCGCGACCGTGCCGCGGCTGAACGGACGCAGCGCGCACACGTGCAGCGAATAACCGAACCCCCAGTGCATCTTGCGGTTGTGATCGTCGACCAGCGCCGCGCAGAAATGCAGCTGCAGGTCGGGACGATCGAGCAACGGATCGCTCTTGATGAAGCCGCCGGCCTCCGCGACGTTGCTCGTCATGATCCCCGTGCGGCTCGACAGGTAGCGCGCGAGCGCGGGCGTCATCTTCGCGATGCCGCGCAGACAGATGCCGACCAGCTCGGACGAATTCACGCGCGTATTGACGATGAAGTCGATGTGGTCGCTCAGGTTCGTGCCGACCTCCGGCGCATCGTGCACGACCGCGATGCCGTGCCGGCGCAGCTGTTCGACCGGACCGATCCCCGAGCACATCAACAGTTGCGGCGAGTTGAACGCGCCGGCCGACAGGATCACCTCAGCCCGCGCGCCGAGCGTCTCGACGCGCCCGTCGCGCGACACCACGACGCCGACCGCGCGCTTGCCGTCGAAGCCGACGCGCAGCACCGTCGCATCGGTGATCACGTGCAGGTTCGGCCGGTTGCGGCCGTAGATGTACGCCCGCGCGACGCTGCAGCGCGAGCCGTCGCGATGCGTGACCTGGTAGAAGCCGACGCCTTCCTGCGTCGCGCCGTTGAAGTCGTCGTTCAGCGGATAGCCGGCCGCATGCGCGGCCTGCACGAATCGTTCGGAGAACGGATTGCGGAAGCGCAGATCGGAAACCGTGAGCGGACCGTCCGCGCCGTGCCATGCGTCGGCGCCGCGCTGGTTGCCTTCCGCGCGGCGGAAATACGGCAGCACCTCCTGCCAGCCCCAGCCCGTCGCGCCGAGCGCCGCCCACTCGTCGTAGTCGCCCGGATGGCCGCGCGTGTAGATCATCGCGTTGATCGCGCTCGAGCCGCCCATCCCGCGGCCGCGCGGCTGATAGCCGCGGCGGCCGCCGAGGCCCGGCTGCGGCACCGTCTCGTAACCGTAGTTGGTGCCGAGCTTGAACGGCACGAGCGCCGCGATGCCGACCGGCATGTTGACGAGCAGATTGCGCTCCGTGTGCGAGCCGGCTTCGATCAGCGCGATCGTCGCATCGGGGCAGGCGTCGGCGAGGCGGCCGGCGAGGCTCGAGCCGCCCGAGCCCGCGCCGACGATGATGTAGTCGTATTGCACGTCACGTCTCCTTCGTGTCATGAACGGCGCCCGGTTCGGCCGGCTCCCGCTTGTAATGTTCGGGCATTGTAGGAACGGCCATCGCGCGCGCGGCAGGTCCATTAAAGAGCGATTCCTCTAAACGCACGCGTGAACTAAATTTAAGATGTGTCGATCGATGCGACGCGATGCAACGGCCGCCAGACGCCGCGCCGTCGCAAAACTGGGGAGACGACGATGCAGCGCGAAGCTCTGCGAGCCGCGTGCCGACCGGATGATCCGATCGCGCCGCGCGCCGCCCGCATTTCAATTCAAACGGACGCCACCACGGCGACGTGCTGCAGCCGATGCAGCAGCAGCCGAAATCGAACGACGTCGCAGATGGCCGACCGTTTGGACGGCCCGTCGAGCGAGCGGCGGGTCGCGCGTGCACACACGCATCTGCCCATGCTGCGCGACTGCGCTTCGCCGCACCGGCGAGCGCCCGACGCGGCCGTCCGCGCTTGCCACGACGATCGGCTCGCGCCGCCTGCGCGCACCGCGTCGCCCCGGTTCCGCATCCGGATACCGTCGCGCGGACGCGACGCTTGCCTGCCGCTTCATGCCGTTTTCGCTCACCCGACGCATCCGGCCCCACGCCGCGTCGCGCATGCGGCCCCGACCCGACCCGCCACGCTCGCCGAGCGCACACGTGCGGCCTGACTGCTGGCCGACCCGCCACGCTCACCTGGAGAACACGCGATGAAGAACGACCTGCCCGAACTGGCCCCGCAAGCGCTGCCGTCGCTCGATGCGCTCACGTCGCTGCTGCGCGATCAGCGCGCGGCTTACCTGCGCGCCCCGTACCCGGAATGGGACACGCGCGCGCAGCACCTGCGCGCGCTGCGCACGATGCTGATCGAGCACGCCGATGCGCTCGCCGATGCGATCAGCGCCGACTTCGGGCATCGCGCGAAACAGGAGGTGCTGCTGTCGGAAATCTGGATGGCGAAGGAAGAGATCGACGATGCGCTGAAGCACGGCAAGCGCTGGATGAAGCCGATGGCGAAGCGGATGAACAAGTGGCTGCGGCCGGCGCGCGCCAAGGTCGTGCCGCAGCCGCTCGGCGTGGTCGGCATCGTCGTGCCGTGGAACTATCCGGTGCTGCTCGCCGCCGGCCCGCTGATCTGCGCGCTGGCCGCCGGCAACCGCGCGATCGTCAAGATGTCCGAGCTGACCCCGCGCACGTCGGCGCTGTTCGAGCAGCTGATCGCGAAGACCTTCTCGCGCGACCACGTTGCGGTCGTGAACGGGGATGCGGAGCTCGGCGCCGCCTTCAGCGCGCTGCCGTTCGACCATCTGCTGTTCACCGGCTCGACGCACGTCGGCCGCCACGTGATGCGCGCCGCCGCCGACAACCTGACGCCCGTGACGCTGGAACTCGGCGGCAAGTCGCCGGCGATCATCGGCCCGAATGCGCGCTTCGATGCGGCGGTCGACGCGATCATCGGCGGCAAGACGCTGAACGCGGGGCAGACCTGCATCGCCCCCGACTACGTGCTGCTGCCGCGCGGGATGGAAGGCGCGTTCATCGAGCGCGCGCGGGCGCGCTTCGCGAAGCTGTATCCGGACCTGTCGAACAACGGCGACTACACGACGATCGTGTCGCCGCGCCACTACGCGCGGCTGCAGCAGCTCGCGAGCGACGCGCAGGCGGCCGGCGCGCAACTGCACCCGCTGTCGGATGCGCCATCCGATCCCGCGTCGCGCCGCTTCGTGCCGTGCGCACTCACGCACGTGCCGGACGCGTCGCAGGTGATGCAGGAGGAAATCTTCGGGCCGCTGCTGCCGCTCGTGCCGTACGAACGGCTCGACGAGGCGATCGGCTACGTGAACGCGCGGCCGCGGCCGCTCGCGCTGTACCTGTTCGACGAGGATCGCGGCACGATCGACCGCGTGCTGCGCGAAACGATTTCAGGCGGCGTGACCGTCAATGAAACGCTGATGCACATCGCGTGCGGCAGCCTGCCGTTCGGCGGTGTCGGTGCGAGCGGGATGGGCGCATATCACGGCTACGACGGCTTCGTGACGTTCTCGAAGATGAAGCCCGTGCTCACGCAGTCGCGGCTGAACACGCGCGGGCTGATCGCGCCGCCGTACGGCAAGCGCTTCGCCGCGGTGATCCGGATGATGCTGAAGTTCTGAGCGGCGGGGGCGGCGCGGCGCGGTTGGCCACCCGCGCGGTCACACGGGCCAGAGCGGCCCTTCCTGCATCGCGCCGATCTGCTCGCGCAGCTCGAGTACGCGCGCTTCCCAGTAGCGATGCGTGTTGAACCACGGAAACGCCGCGGGAAACGCCGGATCGTCCCAGCGACGCGCGAGCCACGCCGCGTAATGGATCAGGCGCAGCGTGCGCAGCGCCTCGATCAGATGCAGCTCGCGCGGCTCGAATTCGCAGAAATCCTCATAGCCGGCGAGCAGGTCCGCGAGCGCGCGCGACGCGCCTTCGCGATCGCCCGGCAGCAGCAGCCAGAGATCCTGTACGGCCGGCGCCATCCGGCTGTCGTCGAAGTCGACGAAATGCGGGCCGGCATCGGTCCACAGCACGTTGCTCGGATGGCAGTCGCCGTGCGTGCGCAGCATGCGCACGTCGCCCGCGCGGTCGAACGCGGCCTCGACGCCTTCGAGTGCGAGCGCGACCGCCGTCTCGTACGCCGGCCGCACATCGTGGGGAATGAAATCGTGCGCGAGGAGGTAGTCGCGCGGCTCGTAGCCGAACGTGCCGATGTCGAGCGCCGGACGCGCGACGTACGGCTGCGTCGCCCCGACCGCATGAATGCGGCCGATGAAGCGGCCGAGCCATTCGAGCGTGTCGCTGCGGTCGAGGTCCGGCGCGCGGCCGCCGCGACGTTCGAAGATCGAGAAGCGAAAGCCGCCGAACGCGTGCAGCGTGCGACCGTCGAAGACGCGGGCAGGCACCGCCGGAATCTCGCGCGCGGCGAGTTCGGCGACGAACGCGTGTTCTTCGAGGATTGCGTCGTCCGACCAGCGCGCGGGCCGGTAGAACTTCGCGACGACGGGCGGGCCGTCCTCGATGCCGACCTGGTAGACGCGGTTCTCGTAGCTGTTGAGCGCGAGCAGGCGCCCGTCGGTGCGCAGCCCGGCCGGCATCAGCACGCTGTCGAGCGCGTCGAGCACGCACTCGGGCGTGAGGCCGGCGAACGGCGGGCCGGCGGGAGCAGCGGAGGCGGAAGTAACGTCTGTCATGCCCCGCATTGTGCCGTCAGCCGCGCCGAAACACGAGCGTTGGCTGCGATGCGTGGACTCAGTGGATCGCGGCGCCGGCCGGCAGCACGGATTCGCCGGTGTCGATCAGGTCCTCGAGAAAGAACGGCTCGGTGTTGAGTTCCTTCGACTCGCCCGGTACGCCCGCGTACCAGGTCACCATGGCCATGTCGCCCAGAACGCGCTGAACGATGCCGCGCGCGCCCTTCGGCACTGCGATATGGGTAGTGCAGACAATCGACCCGACATGCATGATGGTTCCCCACTCTTGAAACTTGAAACCCGGCTCGCGGACGAGCCGGCAAATGCACGATCCGCGCCGCCCTCGCCGGGGATGTTGCGCGTGATCCCATTGTTCACGGTTTATCGAAGCGCGAAAAGAAGAAGAAGCGGGTGAAGTGCCGCGAATTCGTCGAATGTCTCCAATCAACCACTGCGTCGTGCGCGCGCTTGCACGCCCGATCAACCCCATCATACCCTGTCGCACGTGACCGTCCGCGGAAAGCGCCCGGCGCGTGCGTCACGCGTGTCGCGCCGGGGAACCGTGCGATGCGCGACGTGCCTGCGATGGTTGCGCGGCCGCGTGCACGACGATCGCGACCGTCGTCGGATCGCGTACGGCTGGCTCGCGGGTGTGCGGGGTGTTCTCATACCCCGTTGCGCTGGACGGCCGCCTCGCGGTACCTTTCACGTTCATTCGCATTCGAACGCATTTCGACACGATGCATTCGCTCACGTCCACACCTGCAGAATCCTGGCCGCAGCTCGACTCGCGGCCGCAAGCGTGCGCGCATTCGTCGGCTCCCCCTCCGCCTGTCGCAACGCCGCTCGTCGGCGCCGCGCCGCCGCCACCGGCGACGCGCGCCGGCTGACCAGCCGGTATTCCGCTTTCCATCCGCCCGCGTGACACACGCGGTACGCGCTCGCGTATCGCGTATCGCACGTCTGCGCGCGGCATGGAACGTCTCGATCCGTTCGACAGGTGAATTCACATGATTTCGTTCAAACGCGCGCTCGCCGCGCATGGCGCAACGTCGCTGTTCGTCCTGCTGTGGAGCAGCGGCGCGATCTTCGCCGAACTGGGGCTGCGTCACGCGTCCGCGTTCGTTTTCCTCGCCGCGCGCTTCGCGCTCGCATCGCTCGTGCTCGTCGTGCTGGCCTGCGTGCGCGGACGCTGGCTGCCGCCGCGCGGCGAGCGCCGCATGGCCGCGCTCACCGGCTTGCTGATGATGGGCGGCTATTCGATCTTCTATCTGCTCGCGCTCGAGCGCGGGATCGCGCCCGGCGTGCTCGCGACGATCCTCGGCGTGCAGCCGATCGTCACGCTCGCGATCGTCGAGCGGCGCTGGCAGCCGATGCGCGTCGCGGGGCTCGGGCTGTCGCTGGCCGGGCTGGCGCTCGTCGTATGCCGCGGCGTCGGCGACGCGGGCATGCCGCTGACGGGCGTCGCGTGCGCACTCGCCGCGCTCGTCGCGCTGACCGTCGGCGCATTGCTGCAAAAACGCACGCGCGCGGCGCCCGCCGACGTGCTGCCGTTGCAGAACGCGATCGGCCTCGCGCTGTGCGTCGCGATCCTGCCGTTCCAGCGCGTGTCGCTCGAGCCGGGCTGGGCATTCGTCGTACCGTTGCTGTGGCTGGGCATCGTGATTTCGGTGATCGCGCAGCTGCTGTTCTATCGGTTGATGCAGCGCGGCGATCTCGTCGACGTGACGAGCCTGTTCTATCTCGTGCCCGTCGTCACCACGCTGATGGACGCGTTGTGGCTCGGCCACCGCCCCGCGCCGCTCGCGCTCGCCGGCATGGGCGCCATCGTCGCGGGGCTCGTGCTCGTGTTTCGCCCGTCGGCACGTCGGCCGCGCCGCGGCCGCGCATAGCCGACACGGGCCGCTTACCGGGTCGACATCGCCGGTCCCGGACTGCGCTTTCGCGCAAACCGAAAGCAACGGGAAAGACTGGCGCAAGGCATTCGTCCGATTCGCGGCGAAACGGGCGACATTCAGGCGTTTTCCCGCTGCTTTTAATGGTTCGGATAGCGAAAAACGCGGCGCGGTTGCCTATACTCGAATTGTCCGGCCCGCTTGCGAGCGGGTCGGCCCCACATTAGAAATACCGGGCATGGGGCCGGTGCAGGCGCGTGCCTGTGCCGGCCGACTACGGAGACACGCATGACCACCTATTTCACGATCGGCGACTTCATCCTGTTGATTCCGATGGCGCTGGCCGGCGCGCTGTTTCTCGGCGCGGTGCCGTGCGCCACGCAGTTCCGCCACAACCTGCTGCGCGTGCTGGGCGTGATCCTCGGCGTCGGCGTCGCGGTATTGCTCGTCGAAGGGCTGCCTGCGCTGCTGTAGCAACGCGCCCATTGCGTGCGGTTCACGTCGCTGCATCGCAGCGACGCAGCGGCTCGCGCGCAGTTGCCGCGCAGTTATCGCGATACGGCGCCCGATGTTTCGGAGCCGGTATCGCGTGCCGATGCAACCGGTCAGATCGCCTGATCGGTGGACGGCTTTTCCCACAGATTGATCCCGCCTTCGGTCGCGTAGCGATCGATTTCAGCGAGTTCGTCGGCCGAAAATTCGAGGTTCTTCAGCGCGCCGACGTTTTCACGCACCTGCTCCGCCCGGCTCGCACCGATCAACGCCGACGTCACGCGCTCGCCGCGCAGCACCCATGCAAGCGCCATCTGCGCGAGGCTCTGGCCGCGCCGCTGCGCGATCGCATCGAGCTTGCGCACGTGCTCGAGGTTCGCCGCGCTCAGGTGATCCTGCTTCAGCGAACCGCCGCCCGGCTTGTTCACGCGCGCATCGGCCGGCACGCCGTTCAGGTATTTCGACGTCAGCAGCCCCTGCGCGAGCGGCGTGAACGCGATGCTGCCCGTGCCGAGCGCATCGAGCGTGCCGAGCAGTTCGTGCTCGACCCAGCGGTTGAGCAGGTTGTACGACGGCTGATGGATCAGCAGCGGCACCTTGTACCGGGCGAGCAGTTCGGCCATCTCGCGCGTCTTCGCGGCCGAGTACGACGAGATGCCGATATACAGCGCCTTGCCCTGCTGAACCGCCGATGCGAGCGCGCCGGCGGTTTCCTCGAGCGGCGTATGCGCGTCGAAGCGGTGCGAATAGAAGATGTCGACGTAGTCGAGGCCCATGCGCTGCAGGCTCTGGTCGAGGCTCGCGAGCACGTACTTGCGCGAGCCGCCGCCGCTGCCGTACGGCCCCGGCCACATGTCCCAGCCGGCCTTCGTCGAGATCAGCAGCTCGTCGCGGTAGGGCCGGAAATCCTCCTTCAGCAGCCGGCCGAAGTTGATTTCGGCGCTGCCGTACGGCGGCCCGTAGTTGTTTGCGAGGTCGAAGTGATTGATGCCGAGGTCGAACGCGGTGCGCAGAATCTCGCGCTGCGTCGCGATCGGCGTCGTGTCGCCGAAGTTGTGCCACAGGCCGAGCGACAGGGCGGGCAATTTGAGCCCGGATTTGCCGCAGGTGCGGTATTGCATGTCGGCATAACGTTCGGAAGCTGCTTCGTAGGCCATGAGTCGGTTCCGTCTGGACGTCGGGGAAGGGACGCGCGCCGCGCGCAGACATCGCGCGACGGCGGCGAAGGACACGTACGGCGTTCATGGTAGCGAACGTGGCCGAAGCGCGCACGGCCATGGACGCGCCCGCGCGCGTCGCCTACACTGCGGCGTCTCGAATCACCGTTACAGCGAGGTTGGTATGTCCCGGGTCATCTCGGTTGCGCTGCTGGTCGGCGGCGTCGTGCTGCTCTATTTCGGCGGCCAGTCGTTCCATTCGATCAACGACAACGTGTCGCGCTTCTTCACCGGCTCGCCCGCGACGAAGACGATCCTGCTGATCGCCGGCGGCGCCGTCGCGATGCTGATCGGTCTGATCGGCCTCGCGATGCCGGGCAACAAGCGCTGAGCACGCCGGCGCGATTCGCTCGAGCGGGTCGACCAAACGAAACGGGCGGCCAGGCCGCCCGTTCGTCATTGTGCCCGCGCGGCCGAAGCGCCGCGCCGGGGCCGGTAGCCCGACGGCCCGGCACCACGACGGGCGCGCCGGACCGACGCACCGCTAGAACTGCACTTCCGGCTTCGCCGCCGAGCGCGTGCCCGGCAGCGGCCGGTTGCTGATCCCGTGATAGGTGTAAACCAGCGAGAACTTCACGTCGTCGGAGCGGTTCTGGCCGGCCGAATGCAGCGTGTTGCAGTGAAAGAACACGACGTCGCCGGTCTGCAGCGGCGGACAAATCGCCGCGTCGATCATCACGCGGTTGGCGGGCAGGTCGCTGCGGAAGAACTTCGCGTCGTCGAATGCTTCCGGCCCGAATTCGGCCGTGTGCGAACCCGGCACCAGCCACAGCGCGCCGTTCTCGTTCGTTTCCGTGCCGAGCGCGAGCCACACCGACACCATGTCCGCGCGTTCGAACGACCAGTAGCGGAAGTCGCGATGCCAGCCGGTGAGGCTGCCGTACGCCGGATGCTTCGTCATCATGCAGTTGTGATGCGCGCGCGACAGCACCGGCTGCTCGCCGAAGTACTCGCGCATCCATGCGCCGATCTCGGGCGCGATCGCGCGCTGGGCGAACGCCGGGTCGCGCGAGTACGCATCCAGCAACCGCCGCACCGTATGGCCGCCCGGCGCGTGCCGGGAGTCCGGCGCGCCCGGATAGCGCAGATCGGCCTCGAATTCGATCGGCTCGGCCGCTTCCTGCAACTGCCGCTGCGCGATCCGCTTGAGCGTCGCGCACTGCGCTTCGCCGACGAGGCCGCGCGCAACGACGAAGCCGTGTTCGCGCAATTCCGCGACCTGCGCGCGGATCGATTCCGACTGCAATGGTGACGACATGGGATGCCAGACGTTTATTGTGTGAATGTGACGATTGTAAATCGGCGCCGAAGACCGCGAACAGCGCCATTGCCGTGCGCATGGGCATGCCAATCGCTGATTTGATGCGGATCAAGGGAACTGTGTGGCGCGGCGCGAGCCTCAGCGACAGGCTGCACGCGGCAATTCGCTTGCGGCACGAGGGTTTATCGCGACTTTTGCGCGTCACGAAAGCCCGGTAGCCTGTCGCGGCCTGTCAATTCTGGCGGGCGCGGCGCGCAGCGGGTTTGGGTAAGATCCGTTGCGCCATCCGAGGCCGTCGATACCAGTGCGCTCTGCAAGGCGCCACCCATACAAGCGAAGCATCGTTCACATGCCATTCCGTCTGACTTCCCGTTTCAACCGCGCTGCCAAGCGCGTCGTGCCGTCCGCTCCCGCCCGCTCGCTGCGCCATCATCGCGCGCGGGCTCGCGCGCTCGCCGGGCACACGCACGCGCACAGCCGGCTGGACGGCATCCGCGCGTGGTTCCACGCGTTCTTCTCGATGATGAACGCGCAAGCGTTCGCACGCCGCGCCGGGCTGCGCTCGCTGCTGCAAAAGCCGTCGTCGCTGCGCGCGCTCGCGCTGCGCCGCACGCTCGGCCCGCAGCGCCGCGTCAATCGTCCGCGGCGGCTGGCGGCGAGCCACGGCTGGTTCGGCTTCGGCGCACGCTGACGCCGCCGCGCCGGCGCGCCGCGCCGGCCGGCATCGCCACGATGCGGCGTCGGTTCGACTGCGAACGACGCGCATAAAAAAACCCCGGCATGCCGGGGTTTTTCGTTTGCAGCGGAGCGCTTATGCGACGCGTGCGGTCGGCTCGACGCCGGCTGCTTCGGCCAGCGCCAGCGCCTTGTCGGTCGCTTCCCACGAGAATTCCGGCTCTTCGCGGCCGAAGTGGCCGTAAGCGGCCGTCTTCTCGTAGATCGGGCGCAGCAGGTCGAGCATCTTGATGATGCCCTTCGGGCGCAGGTCGAAGTGCTCGCGCACGAGCTTCGTGATCACCGCATCCGACACGCGGCCCGTGCCGAACGTGTTGACCATCACCGAGGTCGGCTCGGCCACGCCGATCGCATACGACACCTGGATCAGCGCGCGCGAAGCGAGGCCCGCGGCGACGATGTTCTTCGCGACATAGCGGCCCGCATAGGCGGCCGAGCGGTCGACCTTCGACGGATCCTTGCCCGAGAACGCGCCGCCGCCGTGCGGTGCGGCACCGCCGTAGGTGTCGACGATGATCTTGCGGCCGGTCAGGCCGCAGTCGCCCTGGGGACCGCCGATCACGAACCGGCCGGTCGGGTTCACGAGGAACTTGATGTCGCCCTTGATCAGGTCGGCCGGCAGCGTCGGCTTGATGATTTCCTCGATCACGGCTTCGCGCAGCGCCGGCAGTTCGATGTCCGGTGCGTGCTGCGTCGACAGCACGACGGTGTCGATCGAATCGGGCTTGCCGTCGACGTAGCGGATCGTGACCTGCGACTTCGCGTCCGGACGCAGCCACGGCAGACGGCCGTCGCGGCGCAGGCTCGCCTGGCGCTCGACCAGACGGTGCGACAGGTAGATCGGCAGCGGCATCAGTTCCGGCGTTTCGTCGCATGCGTAGCCGAACATCAGGCCCTGGTCGCCCGCGCCCTGATCGAGGTTGTCGTCATGCGCGCGGTCGACGCCCTGCGCGATGTCCGGCGACTGCTTGTCGTACGCGACCAGCACCGCGCAACCCTTGTAGTCGATGCCGTAGTCGGTGTTGTCGTAGCCGATGCGCTTGATCGTGTCGCGCGCGATCTGGATGTAATCGATGTTGGCCGTCGTGGTGATTTCACCGGCCAGGACGACGAGACCCGTGTTGCACAGCGTTTCTGCGGCAACGCGGGAATATTTGTCCTGCTCGAGGATGGCGTCGAGAATCGCGTCCGAGATTTGGTCCGCGACTTTGTCCGGATGGCCTTCGGAGACGGATTCGGACGTGAAGAAATAATCGTTTGCCACTTTTTCAGGCTCCTGTGTGGTTACGGTCGGTTTCACGTAGCCAGCTTCGTTGGGCCTGAAGCGGCGACGCTTTAGCGGATTACCAGGACCGGGCAGCGCGCTTCGCGCCAGCCGGCTTCGCCCCGCAAGTTGTCAGTTAACTCGGCGAAGCCCGTATTATAGCGGCTTTCGTGAATTGTCACAGAGCGCCGCCCGTGCCGTATCGTCCGCTGTCCTCCCCCCCTGTCTGCCACGCGCCGGCCAGCCGGCCCAACGGAGATTCCGCATGCTAGGCCGCCTCGGCACGCACCTCGCCATCGGCTTCCTGAAGCTGCTCGCCCTGCTGCCGTACGGTCTGACCGCGCGGTTCGGCGACGGCCTCGGCTGGCTGCTGTACCAGATCCCCAGCCGGCGCAAGCGCATCGTACATATCAATCTGAAACTCTGCTTTCCCGACTGGAGCGACGCGCGGCGCGAGGAAGTGGCCGGCCTGCATTTCCGCCATGCGATCCGCAGCTACGTCGAGCGCAGCGTCCAGTGGTTCGGCTCCGAGCGCAAGCTCGCGAAGCTGATCCAGGTCGACAGCGCGGTCGACCTCACCGATCCCGATCTGCCCCCGACGCTGTTCCTCGGCCTGCATTTCGTCGGCATCGAGGCCGGCTCGATCTGGCTGAACCGGTCGCTGCACCGCCGCTGCGGGTCGCTGTACCAGCCGTTCTCGAACGAAGTGCTCGAAGCGGAAGCAAAGAAGGCGCGCGGGCGTTTCGACGCCGAGATGGTCGGCCGCGCGGACAGCGCGCGCGTCGTGCTGCGCTGGCTGCGCGACCGCAAGCCGGTGATGCTCGGCGCCGACATGGACTACGGGCTGCGCAATTCGACGTTCGTGCCGTTCTTCGGCGTGCCCGCCTGCACGCTGACGGCCGTCGGCCGGCTCGCGAAGACGGGCCGCGCGCAGGTCGTGCCGTTCATCGGCGAAGTGCTGCCGAACTACAAGGGTTACCGGCTGAAGGTGTTCAAGCCGTGGGATCACTACCCGACCGGCGACGACGACCTCGACGCGCGGCGCATGAACGAATTCCTCGAAGAGCAGATCCCGCTGATGCCCGAGCAGTACTACTGGGTCCACAAGCGCTTCAAAACGCGCCCGCCCGGCGAGCCGAGCCTCTACTGAACGCCATCCGCCGGCGCGCCGCCGAACGCACGCCGTCCAACATCCGCTGCGCATGCGTCGCGGGCGCCGCGCGCGGCCGGCCGGCGCGGGACGCCCCTGCCCGCTGCATGTATCATTTACGGCTGAGATCGGCACGACGAACGACGCTGCCCGCGCGGGCGACCGTCGCCACGTCGATCGTGCCGGCCGCCTCGTTCGCCATGGAATTCCGGACCCAGTGAAACTCTCGTTCACCAAGATGCACGGCGCGGGCAACGACTTCGTCGTGCTCGACGGCTATTCGCACACGCTGCCCCCGCTCACCGACGTGCAGGTGCGCGCGCTCGCCGACCGCCACTTCGGCATCGGCGCCGACCAGCTGCTGGTCGTCGAGAAACCGACCGTCGACGGCGCCGATTTCAAATACCGGATCTTCAATTGCGACGGCGGCGAGGTCGAGCACTGCGGCAACGGCGCGCGCTGCTTCGTGAAGTTCGTCACCGATCGCGGCCTGACCGACAAGCGCAGCGTGCGCGTGCAGGTGATGAAGGGCCTGATTACGCTGACGATGCAGGACAACGGCGAAGTGGTCGTCGACATGGGCGCGCCCGTGTTCGAGCCGGCCCAGGTGCCGTTCGACGCCAGCGGCCTCGACGGCCGCACGGACGGCAACGACACGCTGTGGCCGCTCGACGTCGGCGGCGCGACGCGCTGGGTGTCGACGGTCTCGATGGGCAATCCGCATGCGGTGCAGGTCGTCGACGACGCCGAAGCGTATCCGGTGCTCGCCGAAGGCCCGCTGATCGAGCGCCACGCGCGCTTCCCGAAGCGCGTCAACGCCGGCTTCATGCAGATCGTGTCGCGCCACGAGGTGAAGCTGCGCGTCTACGAGCGCGGCGCGGGCGAGACGCTCGCCTGCGGCACCGGCGCGTGCGCGGCGGTCGCGGCCGGCATCCGGCGCGGCCTGCTCGACACGCCGGTCACCGTCCACACGCACGGCGGCACGCTGACGATCAGCTGGGACGGCGCGCACGATGAACGCGCCGCGCTGACGATGGCTGGGCCGGCCACGACCGTGTTCGAAGGCGAGATCGAGCTGAACGTCTGACCCTTCAACGTCCTGAACCACTGAACGCTCCAGCCACATGAACGAACGCGACGTCGCCGACTACCTGCTCGCCAATCCCGAATTCTTCGCGCAACACGCGGAACTGCTCGCGACGATCCGTCTCGCCAACCCGCACGGCAAGGCCGCGATCTCGCTGCAGGAGCGGCAGATGGAAATGCTGCGCGACAAGAACAAGCATCTCGAGCGCCGGCTCGCCGAGCTGGTGCGCTACGGCCACGAGAACGACAGCCTGTCCGCGAAGTTCAGCCGCTGGACCGCCCGCGTGATCGCCGAACGCGACCCGTACGCGCTGCCGCGCACGATCGCCGACGGCATCGCCGACGTGTTCGACGTGCCGCAAACGGCGCTGCGCGTCTGGGACGTCGCCGACACCTACGCGCAAGCCGATTTCGCGCGCCAGGTCGGCGAGGAAGTGCGCCTGTTCACGAACGGGCTGGCGACGCCGTACTGCGGCGCGAACACCGGTTTCGAAGCGGCCCAGTGGCTCGCACCGGCCGTCGCGGCGCCGGCCGCCAACGCCGCGGCCTCGGCCGACACCGCCGAAGCCGCGCCGGCCGGCGACGGTTCGCCCAAGTCGGTCGCGCTGCTCGCGCTGCGTGCGCCGCTCGCCGGCGTCGATGCGCCCGCGTTCGGGCTGCTCGTGCTCGGCTCGCCCGATCCGCGCCGCTTCCACGACGGCATGGCCACCGACTTCCTCGCGCAGATCGCGACGCTCGCGAGCGCCGCGCTCACGCGCCTGCTGCCGCACTGACACCGCGCCCATGCTCGACGATCCGATCGCCGCCTACCTGTCGAACCTGAAACACGTCAGGCAGCTGTCGGAGCACACGCTGCGCGGATACACGCACGAGCTCGACGAACTGAAGAAGCTCGCGGCCGGCCGCCCGCTGGAAACGCTGACGGCCACCGACGTGCGCGGCGCGGTCGCGCGCGCACACGCGGGCGGGCTGTCGGCGCGCTCGATCTCGCACCGGCTTTCCGCATGGCGCGCGTTCTACCGATGGCTCGCGCTGCGCATCGAGATGCCCGCCAACCCGGTGGCCGCGGTGCGCGCGCCGAAGCGCCCGAAGACGCTGCCGAAGGCTCTGTCGGTCGACGACGCATCGGCGCTGATGGACGCGCCGCTGCCCGACACGACCGAAGGCATCCGCGATCACGCGATCCTCGAGCTGTTCTATTCGTCGGGGCTGCGCCTCGCCGAACTGGTCGGGCTCGACGCCATGTACACGCAGGCGGATGGCTACCGCTCGGCCGGCTGGCTCGATCTCGCCGAAGCGGAAGTCACGGTGCGCGGCAAGGGCAACAAGGAGCGCAAGGTGCCGGTCGGCCGCAAGGCGATCGCCGCGCTCAACGCATGGCTCGCGGTGCGCGGCGAATTCGTGAAGCACGATCCGCATCCGCTGTTCCTGTCGGTGCGCGGCAACCGGATGGCGCCGGGCGTCGTGCGCGAGCGCGTGAAGCGCGCGGCGCTCTCCGCCGGCATCCCGGCCAACGTGCATCCGCACGTGCTGCGCCACTCGTTCGCGACGCACGTGCTGCAATCGAGCGGCGACCTGCGCGCGGTGCAGGAGCTGCTGGGCCACGCGAGCGTCGCGGCCACGCAGATCTACACGTCGCTCGACTTCCAGCATCTCGCGAAGATTTACGACAGCGCGCATCCGCGCGCGAAGAAGCGCGACTGACGCGCGTACCGTTCGATGCGCCCCGCGCGCGGCCGCCAACGGCCGCCGCCGCACGACTCATTCAGACTCCATCATGCACACCGTCACCCTCAAACCGTCCAAGGACAAATCGCTGCAGCGCCGGCATCCGTGGATCTACGCGAATGCGATCGACCGCGTCGACGGCCAGCCCGCGCCGGGCGCCACCGTGGTCGTGCGCGCACACGACGGCCGCTTCCTCGCGCGCGGCGCGTACAGCCCGCAGTCGCAGATCCGCGTGCGCGTGTGGAGCTTCGACGAGACCGAGCCGATCGACCACGCGTTCTTCAAGCGCCGCGTGCAGCGCGCGGTCGCGCACCGCAACGCGATGGTGTCGGGCACGGGCGCGGTGCGCCTCGTGTTCGGCGAAGCCGACGGCTTGCCGGGGCTGATCGTCGACTACTACGTCGCCGATACCGCCGAACCGGGCGCCGAACCTGACGCCGCGCCGCGCGGCCAGCTCGTGTGCCAGTTCATGGCCGCGGGCGTCGAAGCGTGGAAGGACGCGATCGTGAAGGCGCTGATCGGCGCGACCGGCTGCCCGAACGTGTACGAGCGCTCCGACGTGTCGATCCGCGACAAGGAAGGGCTCGCGCAGACTACCGGCGTACTCGCGGGCGACGCGCCGCCCGCGACGCTGATCGTCGACGAGAACGGCGTGCGCTATCACGTCGACGTGCCGCACGGCCACAAGACGGGCTTCTACGTCGACCAGCGCGACAACCGCGCGCTCGTCGCGCAATACGCGGCCGGCCGCGACGTGCTCAACTGCTTCTGCTACACCGGCGGCTTCTCGCTGGCGGCGCTCAAGGGTGGCGCGCAACGCGTCGTGTCGATCGATTCGTCGGGCGATGCGCTCGCGCTCGCGCAGCAGAACGTCGCGGCGAACGGCTTCGACGCCGCGCGCGCGAGCTGGCTCGACGCGGACGCATTCAAGACGCTGCGCCGGCTCGTCGACGAAGGCGAGCGGTTCGACCTGATCGTGCTCGATCCGCCGAAGTTCGCGCCGAACCGCGACAGCGTCGAGCGCGCCGCACGCGCGTACAAGGACATCAACCTGAGCGGCTTCAAGCTGCTGCGTCCGGGCGGCCTGCTGTTCACGTATTCGTGCTCGGGCGCGATCGACGCGGAGCTGTTCCAGAAGATCGTCGCGGGCGCTGCGGCCGACGCGAAGGTCGACGCGCGGATCCTGAAGCGCCTCGGCGCGGGCGTCGATCATCCGCTGCTCGCCGCGTTCCCGGAAGGCGAATATCTGAAGGGGCTGCTGTTGCAAATCGTCTGATCGCCCCGATCTATCCGCCCACTCGTCGCCGGCCCGCTCGTCGGGCGCCGGCCGACGCGCGCTGCAACCCGTCGTCCGGACGACGGGCGAAGGCTTGACAGGTATGTTTCAATGGATGGTTGTGCGCCCGGCCCAGCCGGCTCGCGGCGCGACGTACCCATCCTGGTTTTGACCCCGATTCACGAACCACAGGCGATCGACATGGCCACTCCCGTCACCATCCTCACCGGCTTCCTCGGCAGCGGCAAGACGACGCTGCTCAAGCGCATCCTGAACGAACAACACGGCATGAAGATCGCCGTGATCGAGAACGAATTCGGCGAAGAGAACATCGACAACGAGATCCTCGTTCAGGACACCAACGAGCAGATCATCCAGATGAGCAACGGCTGCATCTGCTGCACGATCCGCGGCGACCTCGCGCGCGCGCTCGGCGATCTGGCCGCGAAGAAGCGCGACGGCAAGCTCGACTTCGACCGCATCGTGATCGAGACGACCGGCCTCGCGAACCCGGGCCCGGTCGCGCAGACGTTCTTCATCGACAGCGAGATCGCCGACGACTTCCTGCTCGACGCGATCATCACGCTGGTCGACGCGAAGCATGCGAACGCGCAGCTGGACGAACACGAGGTCGTGCAGCGCCAGGTCGGTTTCGCCGATCGCCTGTTCATCACGAAGTCGGATCTGGTCGACGACGAAACCGTCGCGGCGCTCAAGCACCGCCTGCTGCACATGAACCCGAAGGCGACCGTCAAGGTCGTGAACTTCGGCGAAGCCGACATCAAGGAAATCTTCGACCTGCGCGGCTTCAACCTGAACGCGAAGCTCGAGATCGATCCGGATTTCCTCGCGGAAGACGACCACGCGCACCATCACCACGATCATGACCATGATCACGATCACGCGCATTGCGACCACGATCATGGCGAATGCACGCACGATCACGGCCACGGTCACCACCACCACGCGCACCACGACGACAAGATCAAGTCGTTCGTGTACCGCAACGACCGCCCGTTCGATCCGAACAAGCTCGAGGATTTCCTCGGCGGCATCCTGCAGATCTACGGCGAGCGGATGCTGCGCTACAAGGGCGTGCTGTACATGAAGGGCGTCGATCGCAAGGTCGTGTTCCAGGGCGTGCACCAGATGATGGGCAGCGACCTGGCGGCGAAGTGGCTGCCGGCCGAGAAGAAGACCAACAAGATGGTGTTCATCGGCGTCGACTTGCCGCAGGACCTGATCACCGACGGCCTCGACGCCTGTCTCGCGTGAACTCGCAGGCCGCCCGGCGGGCGGCCGTGACGCTGGCGGCGCGCCTTTGCCGGGCAGGGTTTCGCCGTCATCGCTTTTTCGCGATTTGCGCGTTATATTTTCTAGATATTGGCGCGGCCGACGGGGATCGACCCGATACGGCGGCCGCTTGCGATTCAGTTACAATACGTGCCCGCTGGAGTACGGCAATAACAGGCCCGGTTCTTGCAGAACCATTACCCGGGCATCGCAACCGCGCCGGATCGCCCATCCGCCACCGGCTGCGGCCGATGCGATCTGCCGCGCAGCACACCGGTTCGCCGCGCGCAGATCCGCGCCAGGCCCGTCCTGGTATTTGAGAACCGGTTTTCCAGAGGCTTTCGGCCCCGCGGCGGCTAATCGCAAATGATTGCTAGCGCAGTTGCGGGTAATCCCAAAGTGCAGGCAATATCTCCGGATTTGCCGCACATTGAAGAAGCAAGCAGATGACGAAGAAACTCTTGACCGAAGCCGAAATCCTGAAGATGAGCGACAAGGATTACATGAATGAGGATCAGCTCGCCTTCTTCAAAAATCGGCTCGAACAGTTGCAGGCGGACATCCTCAAGAACGCTGGCCAGACGACCGAGAACCTGCGCGAGACGGTGATCGTGCCCGATCCCGCCGATCGCGCGACGATCGAGGAAGAGCACGCGCTCGAGCTGCGCACGCGCGATCGCGAACGCAAGCTCCTCAAGAAGGTTCAGCAGTCGCTCGCCCGCATCGATTCCGGCGATTACGGCTGGTGCGAGGAAACCGGCGAACCGATCGGCATCCCGCGCCTGCTCGCGCGCCCGACCGCGACGCTGTCGCTCGAGGCGCAAGAGCGCCGCGAGCTGCGCCAGAAGCTGTTCGGCGACTGATCGGCGGCGTTCCGCCCCCACACGCTGCTTCCCGGAAGCGCGCGGCCTGCCGCGCGCTTTTTGTTTTCCGGCACCGGTTCCCGGCTGCCGGCGATTCGCGCCCCTCTTGATATCCCGGCGCCCGCCCTAAAATGAATCGGACGCGCGCCGGGCCGCTCCCGGCGCACTGCGATTCATGCGGCGGCGCGTCCCGCGCCGCCCGACTCTTCCCCGTTTTTCTCAAGGAACGCAGATGGAGCAATTTCACGGCACGACCATCGTTTCGGTCCGGCGCGGCGACAAGGTCGCGCTCGGCGGCGACGGCCAGGTAACCCTCGGCAACATCGTCATGAAGGGTGGCGCGCGGAAAGTGCGGCGGATCTACAACAACCAGGTTCTGGTCGGATTCGCAGGCGGCACCGCCGATGCGTTCTCGCTGCTCGATCGCTTCGAGGCGAAGCTCGAGAAGCACCAGGGCAACCTGACCCGCGCGGCCGTCGAGCTCGCGAAGGACTGGCGCACCGACCGGATGCTGCGCCGTCTCGAGGCGATGCTGATCACGGCCGATGCGACCACCACGCTCGTCATCACCGGCAACGGCGACGTGCTCGACCCGGAAGGCGGCATCTGCGCGATCGGCTCGGGCGGCGCCTACGCGCAGGCCGCGGCCCGCGCGCTGGCCGAGAATACCGACATGTCGCCGCGCGAGATCGTCGAGAAGTCGCTCGAGATCGCCGGCGACATGTGCATCTACACGAACCACAACCGCATCATCGAAACGATCGAGTAAGGACCGCCCCATGAGCACCATGACCCCTGCCGAGATCGTCTCGGAACTCGACAAGCACATCATCGGCCAGTCGAAGGCGAAGAAGGCCGTCGCGGTCGCGCTGCGCAACCGCTGGCGGCGTCAGCAGGTCACCGAGCCGCTGCGCCAGGAAATCACGCCGAAGAACATCCTGATGATCGGGCCGACGGGCGTCGGCAAGACCGAAATCGCGCGCCGCCTCGCGAAGCTCGCCGATGCGCCGTTCATCAAGATCGAAGCGACCAAGTTCACCGAAGTCGGCTACGTCGGCCGCGACGTCGACAGCATCGTGCGCGACCTGATCGAGATCTCGGTCAAGCAGACGCGCGAGTCCGAGATGCGCAAGGTGCGCAGCAAGGCGACCGACCAGGCGGAAGACCGCATCCTCGACATCCTGCTGCCGCAACCGCGCGCGGTGGGCTTCGGCGGCAACGCCGACCACGCGAACGACGACAACAACGCGACGCGCCAGACGTTCCGCAAGCGTCTGCGCGAAGGCCAGCTCGACGACAAGGAAATCGAGCTCGACCTGGAGCAGCCGTCGGCCGGCATGGACATCATGGCGCCGCCGGGCATGGAAGAGATGACCGAGCAGATCCGCTCGATGTTCTCGAACCTCGGCAGCGGCAAGAAGCAGCGCCGCAAGGTGAAGATCCAGGAAGCGCTGAAGCTGCTGACCGACGAGGAAGCGGCGAAGATGCTCAACGACGAGGAAGTGAAGACAAAGGCCGTGCAGAACGTCGAGCAGAACGGCATCGTGTTCCTCGACGAGATCGACAAGATCACGTCGCGCAACAACGAAGGCAGCGGCGGCGAAGTGTCGCGCCAGGGCGTGCAGCGCGACCTGCTGCCGCTCGTCGAAGGCACGACCGTCAACACGAAGTACGGGATGGTGAAGACCGATCACATCCTGTTCATCGCGAGCGGCGCGTTCCACCTCGCGAAGCCGAGCGACCTGATTCCGGAGCTGCAGGGCCGCTTCCCGATCCGCGTCGAGCTCGATTCGCTGTCGGTCGAGGATTTCGAATCGATCCTCGTCGCGACCGACGCGAGCCTAGTCAAGCAATACCAGGCGCTGCTCGCCACCGAGGACGTGCAGCTCGACTTCGCCGCGGACGGCATTCGCCGCCTCGCCGAGATCGCGTACGCGGTCAACGAGAAGACCGAGAACATCGGCGCGCGCCGGCTGTACACGGTGATCGAGAAGCTGCTCGAGGAAGTGTCGTTCTCGGCCGGCAACCACGCCGGCGAGCGCGTGACGATCGACGCGCAGTATGTCGACCGCGCGCTCGGCGAAGTGTCGCAGGACGAGGACCTGTCGCGCTACGTGCTGTAACGCGCGGGGCGGCAGCGACTTGAAAACGGGCGGCCCGATGGGCCGCCCGTTTTCGTTTGGGGCCGGGGGGCCGGTGCCTAGCGGCAGGTGCTTGGCGGCCGATGCCTCGCGACCTGTGCCCCGCGGCTTACTGCCGCACCGGCTTCTTCGCGAGCTTGCGCTGCAGCGTGCGGCGATGCATGTTCAGCGCGCGCGCGGTGGCCGAGATGTTGTTGTTGTTCTCCGCGAGCACGCGCTGGATGTGCTCCCATTCGAGCCGGTCGACCGACAGCACGACCGGATTCTCCAGCGCCTCGTCGGCCTGCACTTCGCTCGCGTTGGTCTGCAGCGCGGCGAGGATCGACTCGACGTTCGCGGGTTTCGCCAGATAGTTGTCGGCGCCCTCCTTCACTGCCTGCACGGCGGTCGCGATGCTCGCGTAGCCGGTCAGCACGAGGATTCGCGCATCGGGTTGCAGGTCGCACAGCGGCGCGATCAGGCTCAGGCCCGAGTCCTCGCCCAGATGCAGATCGACGGTGATGAACTGGAACTTGCCGCCGGCCGCGAGCCGCAGCGCCGTGTCCTTGTCGTGCGCCTGCTGGACCGCATAGCCGCGTCGTTCGAGGCCGCGCGCGAGCGTGCCCGCGAACACCTCGTTGTCGTCGATCACCAGGAAATTGTTCTCGCTCATGTCGTTTCTCCGTCTACGTGTTGGTTTGAGGCGGCCGGCGCCGTGATGCGCGCGACCGGCAGCCGCAGCACGGCACGCGTGCCGCGGCCGGCCGCCGCCATGCGTTCGAGCGCACGCTCGTCGGGGCGCTGGCCCGCCGCGGCAGCGGCCTGCGGATGGGCGCCGCCCGCGCGACCGTTGCCCGCGGCGCGTGGCGTGACGTCGGACAGCTCGATGTCGCCGCCCAGACGCGCCGCCGCGCTGAACGCGAGATACAGGCCGACGCCGTGGCCGCCTTGCGTGCTGTCGACCGGCATCGAGCCGAGCGATTCCCGCAACGCTGCAGGAATGCCGGGGCCATCGTCGCATACTTCGAATTCGATCTGGTCGGCCACGCGGTCGTGATGCGTGAGCTTCGCGGCCAGCGTCACGCGCTGCGGGCTCGCCCGCGCCGCGTTGTCGAGCAGGATCGTCAGGATCTGGCCGGCCGCGACCGTGTCGTCGAGCGCGACGCCCGACGGGCGCGCGCCGAGCAGCTCGAACTGCACGTGCGGATGCCGCAGGCGCCAGTGCTCGACGAACGTGTCGAGCCAGTCGTCGACCGGCTGACGGCTCGCCGGCGCGCTCGCCCGACTGCGCAGCCGCGCGAGCGCCGACGTGCAGAGCGTCATCTGTTCTTCCAGCACCTTCAGGTCGGCCTCGTAGCGCGCGAGCCCCGGGTCGGCACGCGCCGCGTCGCGCAGCTCCTCGGTCAGCATCGCGATGGTCGACAGCGGCGTGCCCATCTCGTGCGCGACGGTGGCGGCCTGCACGCCGAGCGCGACCGCGCGCTCGTCGCGCAGCAGGTGCGTCTGCGCTTCGCCGAGCGCCGCGTCGCGCTGGCGCAGCGCGTTCGACATCCGGGCGACGAACCACGCGATCAGCCCGACGCTCACCATGAAGTTCACCCACATCCCGGTGCGGTAGTAGTCGAACAGGTTCGCCGGGTTGTCCATGTTCAGCGGCACCGAGTCGAAGCCGAGCGCCGCGTAGCACGCGACCGCGAACGCCGCGAGCCAGACCATCAGCGTCCACGGCAGCACGGCCGCCGCGATCGCCAGCGATGGCAGATACAGCGACACGAACGGATTGGTCGTGCCGCCCGACAGGAACAGCAGCGCCGACAGCGCGCCGAGATCGACCCATAGCTGGCCGAGCAGCTCGAAATTGGTCTCGGGCCGCGCGCGCAGCACGCGCAGCCACGTCAGCGCATTGAAGACGATCTCGAGCGCGATGACCATCAGCATCGCAGGCAACGGCAGATGCACGCCGAAATAGGTCTGAACGACGCCGATCGTCACGAGCTGGCCGATGATCGCCAGATTGCGCAGCCAGAACAGGTGACTGAGGTTGACGCGCCCGGTGGTGGTGATTCTTTGCATCCGAGCAGTTTACCCGTTTAGCGGGCGGCGGCTCCACCAGGGGCCGGATCGGCGCCGGCGCCCGCGCTGCCCGCGCTGCCCGACGGGCCGCGACCGCGCTCCCCCGCTCATCCGGCCGCACCGGCGACGCGCTGCGCGATCTCGTCGGCGAGGCACTCGGGGCAGCGGCACTGCGCACCGGCCGCCGGCGGCGCGGCGCCCGGCACGGCCGGCATCGCCGTGCACCAGCACTCGAACGGCTGCGTGCCGGCGCCGCAGTCGAAGCTGCGCCCGCACTGCGGGCAGCGCGCGCGGTGCGGGGTCGAACGGGCGTCGGCGGCAGTATCGGTCATCGGCGGAGCGCAGAAGCGGGCACGAACGTCGCCCTACCGGACAAGCATAGCGCGGCGCCCGGATTTTGCACGTCGGCCATCCGGCCAACGGGCGCGGCGCATCGTGCCGGATGCGTCGCGCGACACCGCGCGCGGATCGCCCCGGCCATGCGCGGCGCCATGGCCGGCGGGCCGCCCGGCGCGTTTCATCGGCCGTCCGGCCGGCCCAAAAACCCGATGCTGCGCTGCGCCACTCCTGTACAATTCGGCCTGTTTCAACCGTTCCCAGCCAGAGCTGCCGCCATGTCCGAGCCCATCGACCTCTCGCAGATCGCCCCCACGCTGAAGGCAGAAATCCTTGCCGAAGCGCTGCCGTACATCCGCCGCTACCACGGCAAGACCGTGGTGATCAAATACGGCGGCAACGCGATGACGGAAGAGCGGCTCAAGCAAGGCTTCGCGCGCGACGTGATCCTGCTGAAACTGGTCGGCATCAATCCGGTGATCGTCCACGGCGGCGGCCCGCAGATCGATCATGCGCTGAAGAAGATCGGCAAGGCCGGCACCTTCATCCAGGGCATGCGCGTGACCGACGAAGAGACGATGGAAGTCGTCGAATGGGTGCTGGGCGGCGAAGTGCAGCAGGACATCGTGATGCTGATCAACCACTTCGGCGGCCATGCGGTGGGCCTGACGGGCAAGGACGGCGGCCTGATCCACGCGCGCAAGCTGCTGATGCCGGACCGCGACAATCCGGGCCAGTACATCGACATCGGCCAGGTCGGCGAAGTCGAGGCGATCAACCCGGCGGTCGTGAAGGCGCTGCAGGACGACGCGTTCATTCCGGTGATCTCGCCGATCGGCTTCGGCGAAGACGGCCTGTCGTACAACATCAACGCCGACCTCGTCGCCGGCAAGCTGGCCACGGTGCTGAACGCCGAGAAGCTGCTGATGATGACCAACATTCCCGGCGTGATGGACAAGGACGGCAACCTGCTGACCGACCTGTCGGCGCGCGAGATCGACGCGCTGTTCGAAGACGGCACGATCTCGGGCGGCATGCTGCCGAAGATTTCGTCGGCGCTCGACGCGGCGAAGAGCGGCGTGAAGTCGGTGCACATCGTCGACGGCCGCATCGAGCACTCGGTGCTGCTCGAAATCCTGACCGACCAGCCGTTCGGCACGATGATCCGCTCGCATTGAGCGCGCGCCGCCCGCCCCCCGCTGTCGAACTGCCGGCGTCGCTGCGACGCCGGCGCGTCTCCCGTAGCCGGCCGCAAGCCGGCGCGCCCGTCTGGCTGTTCGACCTCGACAACACGCTGCACCACGCATCGCATGCGATCTTCCCGGAGATCAACCGCGCGATGACGCAGTACATCATCGACACGCTGAACGTCGAGCGCGCCGAGGCCGACCGCCTGCGCACCGGCTACACGCAGCGCTACGGCGCCGCGCTGCTCGGCCTCACGCGCCATCATCCGATCGACCCGCACGACTTCCTGAAGGTCGTCCACACGTTTGCCGATCTGCCGGCGATGCTGCGCGCCGAGCGCGGCCTCGCACGCCTCGTCGCCGCGCTGCCGGGCCGCAAGTTCGTGCTGACCAACGCGCCGGAAAACTACGCGCGCGCGGTGCTGCGCGCGCTGCGCATCGAGCGGCTGTTCGAGCGCGTGATCGCGATCGAGCACATGCGCGACCGCCGCGCGTGGCGCGCGAAGCCCGACCACACGATGCTGCGCCGGACCATGCGGGCCGCGCATGCGCGGCTGGCCGACGCGATCCTCGTCGAAGACACGCGCAGCCATCTGAAGCGCTACAAGCGCCTCGGCGTCGGTACCGTATGGATCACCGGCCACCTGCCCGGCCATCTGCCGAGCACCGGCCGTCCGCATTATGTCGACCAGCGCATTCGTTCGTTAAAATCGCTGCGACTGGGCACACGATCGGGGCGACAGAAATGCAGCCGACTTATCCGCAGGACCCTGCCGTAACGGAACACCAGGCCACGCCGTCCCGCCCGCGCCCGAAGCCGGGCGAGCGGCGCGTGATGATCCTGCAGACGCTCGCCGCGATGCTCGAGGCGCCGAAGCCGGAGAAAATCACGACGGCCGCGCTGGCCGCCCGCCTCGACGTGTCGGAAGCCGCGCTGTACCGGCATTTCTCCAGCAAGGCGAAGATGTACGAAGGACTGATCGAGTTCATCGAGACGACCTTCTTCGGCCTCGTCAATCAGATCTCCGCTAAAGAGCCCGACGGCGTGCTGCAGGCGCGCGCGATCGCGATGATGCTGCTCAATTTCGCGGTGAAGAACCCCGGAATGACGCGCGTGCTGACCGGCGAAGCGCTGGTCGGCGAAGACGGGCGGCTGGCCGAGCGCGTCGAGCAGATGCTCGAAAGAGTCGAAGCGTCGCTCAGGCAATCGCTGCGGCTGGCACGCGCCGACGCGGGCGCGGACGGTGGATCGACCACGACGACGCCGCTGCCGGGCGATTACGACCCGACGATGCGCGCGAGCCTGATCGTCAGCTACGTGCTCGGCCGCTGGCATCGCTACGCGAAAAGCGGCTTCGGCAAATCGCCGACCGAATATGCGGATGCGCAACTGCGGCTGATTCTGCAGTAGGCGATGCCGGCGCGCGCCGGCGATAGACGGATCGATGCGCCGGGCGCATCCGCTCGAACCTGCGCGATGCGGAGCCGCTCACCGGCATCGTCGCCGGCCATCGACGGCTATCGACGGTTCGACGCACGCAGCACGCGTCGAGCGCCCCGGTCGCTCCATCCACCGAATGGCCAACCTCGCCCCTTTTGCCCGTCAGCGCGGCAAAATTCGAACTCGTCCAATTTCCAATCTCTCCCATACTAACTACTTTTAGCCCGTTACCAAACAGAGGTGAACGGGTGAACCATCGCAGCTTTCCACTTTCTCGAACCCGCACCGGCCGCCGTCTCGCCCATTCGGCGCTGATCGCCGGTGCCGTGATGCCGTGGGCGTCCAGTGCGCAAATCGCCGGCGGCCCGCAGCAGGCCAACGGCGTCGCGCTCGAGGTCGCGCCGGGCGACTATTCGACGACCCAGGTCGGCCGCGCGGTGCTGTCCGCGATCAACGGCGGACATCTGACGACGACGGCCAAAACCCGCGCGTTTTCGACGGGCCCCGTCGCCGCCGGCGCCGCCGCATCGGGAGCGGGCTCGCGCGTGGAACTGCGCGATACGGAAATCCGCACGCGCGGCGGCAACAGCGTCGGCATCGACGTGCGCGGCGGCGCGAGCGCGTCGGCGGAACGCGTGTCGATCGATACCGACGGCGACTACGCGCACGGTGCATACCTCTACGGCGCGAACGGCGAGTTCCGCATCGCGGACAGCGCAATCGTCACGCGCGGCAAGGAAAGCGCCGGCATCAACGTGATCGGGACGCCGGGCGGCACGATCGACGTCGCCGCTACGTCGATCCGGACCAGCGGCCTGTACGCCTCCGGCCTGTCGATCAGCTACGACGGCGCACACGCGACGCTCGATCGCACCGAGATCCGGACGGACGGCAACTACGCGCCGGTGCTGTTCCTGCCGAGCACGTCCACGGTCGCGTTCAGCGACTCGTATCTGCACGCCAGCGGCGTAGGCTCGCTCGGCGTCGATATGCGCGCGGGCGACGTCGCACTCGCACGCACGCGCGTGATCACGGAAGGCACCAGCGCGCACGGGCTGTACGCATCGAAGGAATACGCCGACACGCCCGTCATCGACGCGACCGATACGCGCGTGACGACCACCGGCGAGCGCGCGGCCGGCGCGATTGCGCGGCGCGGCGGCAAGATCGCGATGACGCGCGGCGGCATCGACACGCGCGGCGCAGGCTCGCCCGGTGCGATGTCGTCCGACAGCGGCTCCGTCGTCACCGCCACCGACATGAGCGTCGATACGTACGGCGACGGCGCCGTCGCGCTCCACGCCAGCACCGGCGGCCGAATCGACCTGTTGCGCAGCGACGCACGCACGCGCGGCGACGGCGCTTATGCGGCCAGCGTCTACGGCGGCGCGCTGAACGTCGATGGCGGCTCGCTCGTCAGCGACCGATACGGCGCGCTCGACGCGGCCGGCGGCAGCATCGCGCTGCGCAACGGCGCGCGCGCGACCGGCGGCGACGGCACGCTGCTGGCCGTCCATGCGCAATACGATGCGCCCGTGCGGCTGACGCTCGACACCGGCTCGCATGCGTACGGCGACATCGTGAACCATCCGGCCGACGACGGCAGCCCGACGCCGGCATTGACGGACGTCGCGCTGTCGAACGCGTCCACGTGGACCGGCGCGACCGATGCGGTGCGCACGCTGTCGCTCGACTCGGACAGCCGCTGGACCGTCACCGCGGATTCGTCGGTCGGCTCCGTCGCGCTGAACGACTCGACGATCGCGTTCGCAGAGCCGACCGCCCGCGCATTGGCGACACCGCGTACGCTCGTCGTGACGGGCGACTACGCGGCGCACAACGGCAAGCTGGTGATCCATACGACGCTGCAGGACGACGCATCTCCGACCGACCGCCTCGTGATCGACGGCGGCCATGCAGCGGGCGACACCGGCATCGTCGTCAAGCGCGCGGGCGGCACCGGTGCGCAAACGACCGTCGGCATCCCGATCGTCGAAACGCGCAACGGCGGCACCACCGACGTGTCGGCATTCACGCTCGATGCAGGATCGGACGGCTACCGCGCAGGCTTCGGCACGTTGTCCGCTGGCGGCTACGACTACATGCTCGAGCGCGGCGGCCGCGGTGGCCGGACCGACGACTGGTATCTCGTATCCGCGGCGCAGCCCCAAGCGCAGCCGGAACCCGAGCCGCAGCAACCGCCGCCACCATCGCAACCGCCGGCCCCGGTGCCCCCCGCCGCGCCGATCGAACCCGAAGCCGTACCACCTGCGCACTCGACCGCTCCGGAGCCCGACGCCTATCTCGCGAATGCGGATGCGGCGTCGTGGATGGCGGTCCACACGCTGCATCAGCGCGACGATCGCTCGCTGCGCACCGCAGCCGCCGGCCCGCTCGACGGCGCAGTGTGGCTGCGCGCCGAAGGCCAGATGACCTCGATGTCGGGCGGCGGCCGCAGCGTGTCGGGCAACGGCCGCCTGCTGCACGCGGGCGCCGACCTGCTGCGCTTCGACGACGGTCGCGGCGGCAGCGTCCGCATCGGCGCGATGGGCATGTACGGCAGCGAGACGAACTGGTCGACGCGCCCGCTGTGGAACGCCCTCGAGCGCCGGACGATGGACGCGACCGCGCGCGGCAGCGTGTCCGGCTACAACGTCGGCGTGTACGGCACGTGGTACGGCAGCCGCGACATCCTGTCCGGCCCGTACGCCGATGCGTGGTTCATGTACGGCGCCTATGCGAACAGCGTCGGCGGCAGCCTCGCCGCCGATTCGTACCGGTCGCGCACCGTCACGGGCTCGCTCGAAGCCGGCTATTCGCTGCCGTTCTACGAGCGCGGCGACTCGCGCTTCTTCGTCGAGCCCGAGGTGCAGCTCGTCGTCTCGGACTACGGCGCGGACGCACATGCGACGCCCGGCGGCCGCATCGACGGCCAACGCTCGACCGACCTGCTGACCCGCGTCGGCGTGCGCGTGCACGGCGTCACCGCGATCGCCGCGGGACGCGAGCTGCGGCCGTTCTTCGAGGCGAACTGGTGGCACGGCCCCGGCTCGCGTGCGTTGACGCTCGACGGCAATGCGTTCTCATTCAACGTCCCGCGCGATCGGGCGGCGATCCGGATCGGCGCGACCGGCCAGTTGAGCCGGCGCTTCTCGGTCTCGGCGAGTGTCGGCGTCGAAGGCAATCTGTCCGACTACGCGCTGGTTCGCGGGCAACTGTCGGCGAAGTATCGCTGGTGAGCCGAGCAGGCCGTCGCCGGCCCACGCAATCCGTGGGCCGGCGAATTCCGCTATACTCTGCCGACTGCCGCCACTGGCGGCAGGTCGGAAGCGCGCCGATTTGCTGACTCGATTGCGGGCGCGCGAACCGGCCGGGGCGCGATGTACGAGCGACCCGGCGGTTCACTACAAATGCGGCTAAAGAGGTCGTCAGCCGCGCAATTTCGCCTCCGCGCATCGCCGACACCGTTTAGCCGCCCCAGTCATAAGGCGGAACGAATGGAATCGATCGGCATCGTCGCTCCACAGACCATGCACTTCGCCGAACCGCTGCGCTTGCAAAGCGGCAGCGTGATCGGCAACTATCAGCTCGTCGTCGAGACCTACGGCGAGCTCAACGCCGCGCGTTCGAACGCGGTGCTCGTCTGTCACGCGCTCAACGCGTCGCACCACGTCGCCGGCATCTACGCGGACGATCCGCGCAGCACCGGCTGGTGGGACAACATGGTCGGCCCGGGCAAGCCGCTCGACACCAACCGCTTCTTCGTGATCGGCGTGAACAACCTCGGCTCGTGCTTCGGCTCGACCGGCCCGATGAGCGACGATCCGTCGACCGGCCAGCCCTACGGCGCGCGCTTCCCGGTGGTGACCGTCGAGGACTGGGTGCATGCGCAGGCGCGCGTCGCCGACGCGTTCGGCATCGACCGCTTCGCCGCCGTGATGGGCGGCAGCCTCGGCGGGATGCAGGCGCTCGCGTGGAGCCTGATGTATCCCGATCGCGTCGCGCATTGCATCGACATCGCATCGACGCCGAAGCTGTCCGCGCAGAACATCGCGTTCAACGAAGTGGCGCGCTCGGCGATCCTGTCCGATCCCGACTTCCACGGCGGCAACTACTACGCGCACGGCGTGAAGCCGAAGCGCGGGCTGCGCGTCGCGCGGATGATCGGCCACATCACCTATCTGTCCGACGACGACATGGCCGAGAAATTCGGCCGTGCGCTGCGCCGCGCGGACGGCGCGCTCGATGCCTACAACTTCAGCTTCGACGTCGAGTTCGAGGTCGAGTCGTATCTGCGCTACCAGGGCGACAAGTTCGCCGACTATTTCGACGCGAACACCTACCTGCTGATCACGCGCGCGCTCGACTACTTCGATCCGGCCAAGGCGTTCGACGGCAACCTGACCGCCGCGCTCGCGCACACGCAGGCGAAATACCTGATCGCGAGCTTCTCGACCGACTGGCGTTTCGCGCCCGCGCGTTCGCGCGAGATCGTGAAGGCGCTGCTCGACAACAAGCGCACCGTCAGCTACGCGGAAATCGACGCGCCGCACGGCCACGACGCGTTCCTGCTCGACGACGCGCGCTATCACAACCTGATCCGCGCGTATTACGAACGCATCGCCAACGAGGTGGGAGCATGAACCAGCAAGCGCTGAATTCCCTGTCCGCACGCGCGGACTTCCGTGCGATCGCGCGCTGGGTCGAGCCGCGCGCGACGGTGCTCGATCTCGGCTGCGGCGACGGCTCGCTGCTGTCGCTGCTGATGGAAGAACTGGACGTCACCGGCTACGGGATCGAGCTGAACGACGCCGGCGTGCTCGCGAGCACGAAGAACGGCATCAACGTGATCCAGCAGAATCTGGAAGACGGCCTGCGCCTGTTCGAGGATCACAGCTTCGACATCGCGATCCTGTCGCAGACGCTGCAGACGATTCACCAGACGGCCGCGATCCTGCGCGAGACCGCGCGCGTCGGGCGCGAATGCATCGTGTCGTTCCCGAACTTCGGCTACTGGGCGCATCGGCTGTCGGTGCTGCGCGGCCGGATGCCGGTGTCGAAATCGCTGCCTTACCAATGGCACAACACGCCGAACGTGCGGGTGCTGACGATCAAGGACTTCGAGGCGCTCGCGCCGGAAGTCGGCGTGACGATCCTCGATCGCATCGTGCTGCACGAAGGCCAGCTGATTCGGTGGGGAGCGAACTGGCGTGGTAGTCTTGCTGTCTACCGCGTGAAGCGCAGCTGAGCGGCGGGCCGTCGACGGACGCTCCGGCCCGCCCGCGCGAGCGGCCGTCCGTTCTGCACCGCCCGCGCCGCCTGCGCCGCGGCCGCAATCAGTCAACGCTACCCAGTCCCAGTCCATGTCGAAAACGCCACACGAGGCGCCCGCCCTTACCGCTCACGAGGATCATCCCGGCTGGCGCGCCTATCTGAACACGCACATGCTGATCTGCGTGTTCCTCGGCTTCACGTCCGGGCTGCCGCTCTTCACGCTCGTCTACCTCGTGCAGGCATGGCTGCGCTCCGAGGGCGTGAACCTGAAGGAGATCGGCCTGTTCGCGCTGATCCAGTTCCCCTATACGTGGAAGTTCCTGTGGGCGCCGCTGATGGATCGCTACGTGCCGCGCCTGCCCGGCTGGCGGCCGGGCCGCCGGCGCGGCTGGCTGCTGCTCACGCAGCTGCTGGTCGCCGGCGCGATCGCCACGCTCGGCTTCGTGTCGCCGCGCGACTCGATCTGGACGGTCGCCGCGCTCACGACGCTCGTCGCGTTCTTCGGCGCGAGCGCCGACATCGTGATCGACGCGTATCGCCGCGAGCTGCTGCGCGACACCGAACAGGGCCTCGGCAACGCGGTGCACGTGAACGCATACAAGCTCGCCGCGCTGATCCCCGGCTCGCTTGCACTGATCCTGTCCGACCACCTGCCGTGGGATGCCGTGTTCGCGATCACCGGCGTGTTCATGCTGCCGGGCATCCTGATGACGCTGGTCGTGCGCGAGCCCGAAGTGGCCGGCACGCCGCCGCGCAATCTGCGCGACGCGATCGTGCTGCCGTTTCGCGAATTCATCCAGCGCGACGGCTGGTCCGGCGCGCTGCTCGTCATCGCGTTCATCTTCCTGTTCAAGATCGGCGACACGATGGCCACCACGCTGTCGACGTCGTTCTTCCTCGACATCGGCTTCACGCGCACCGAGATCGGCATCGTCGCGAAAACCACCGCGCTGGTCGCGAGCGTCGCCGGCGGCATCGTCGGCGGCGTCTGGCTCGTGAAGATCGGCATCGGCCGCGGGCTGTGGATCTTCGGCGCGCTGCAGATGGTGTCGACGCTCGGCTTCGCATGGCTCGCGCAGCTCGGCCCGGGCTCGCCGGTGCTCGCGGCGCTGTACGACTTCACGCTGTCCACGAGCCACGCGATCGCCGCGGCGCTGTCGACGTTCGGCATCGCGGTCACGCCGCAATTCAGCCCGATGACGGTCGCGCTCGCGATCGTCTACGGCGTCGAGACCTTCGCGACCGGCCTGACGATGGCCGCGTTCGTCGCCTACATCGCCAGCACGACCGATCCGCGCTACACGGCCACGCAGTTCGCGCTGTTCACGAGCCTCGCATCGGTGCCGCGCACGCTCGCGTCGGCCGCGAGCGGCTTCATCGTCGCGAAGATCGGCTGGTTCGACTACTTCATCGTCTGCACCGCGCTCGCGATTCCCGGCATGCTGCTGCTGTTCAAGATCGCGCCGTGGAACGGCGTCGCGCGCAACGGCGAGGCGAGCCGTGCGCAGTGAGCGTCGGCATCGGGTCGCCGCCGCACTGAGCGCCGGCCTCGTGCTGTTGGGCGGCGCTGGCAGCGCCCATGCTGCCGACGCCAGCGCGCCATCGGCCAGCCCCCCACCCGCCACGACGCCCGCGGCCGTGTCCGCCGCCGCGCCGCCGGTCGCACCGTCCGGCGCGGAAGCCGCTCAGCCGAGCGGCGCGGCCGCACACGCGAAAGCCTACACACCGGCGGCGCAGCAGGTGCGCTACGGCAACGCGATCGCGTTCCGCACGCTGATCCCGTCGCCGCTGCTCGAACAACTCACCGCGAGCGAATACGCGCAGATCGTCCAGACCGCCGCCGACGGCGACCGCCTGCTGCCCGCGACGCAGCCGGGCGTGAAGCGCGTGCGCGCGATCGTCGACAAGCTCGCGCCGTATTCGGTGAAGTGGAACGATCGCGTGAAGAGCTGGCAATGGGACGTCAACGCGATCCGCTCGCGCGAGATTCGCGTCATGTGTCTGCCGGGCGGCAAGGTGCTGGTGTACGGCGGGCTGCTCGACCGCATCCGCCTGAACGACGACGAGCTCGGCGTGCTGCTCGCGCACGGCATCGCGCATGCGCTGCGCGAACATGCGCGCAGCAATTTCGGCGCGACGACGCAGACGTCGCTGCGCGCGGCCACGCTGCCGCCGCTGTTTGGCGTCGGCGATCCGCTGCCGCAGGCGCTGAACCTGGGCGCGCGTCTGCAGACGCTGCGCTACGACCCGACCGACGAAACCGAAGCCGACGTGATCGGCGGCGACATCGCCGCCCGCGCGGGCTTCGATCCGCGCGCGGCGATCACGCTGTGGGACAAGCTCGCCGCGGCGACCCGCGCGAACCGCACGTCGGGCTTCATCTACCTGCACCCGTACAGCGCCGCGCGCCGGCAGGACCTGCTGAACCGCCTGCCCGACTTGATGCCGCTGTATGCGAAGGCGATCGGCACACGCGTCGACGCGCTGCCCGACTACGCGGGCATCAGCGCGCAGCGGCGCAAGGTCGCGCGGCGCTGAGCGCCAGCGGCGGCGGCTGATCCGTCGGGCCGGCCGCGCGCTACGCGTCGAGTTCCGACTCGACCGGCCGGCTGCCGCTGTCGCGCATCGAGCGCACCTCGTCCCCGGGGCTGCGGCCGAACAGCCGCTTGAACTCGCGGCTGAACTGCGACGCGCTCGCATAGCCGACCCGCGCGGCGGCGGCGCCCGCCCCCAAACCGTCCTGGATCATCATCAGCCGCGCCTGGTGCAGGCGCGCGGCCTTCACGTACTGCATCGGGGAAGTCGCCGTCACGTGCTTGAACTGCGCGTGGAACACCGCGACGCTCATGCCGGCCTCGCGCGCGAGCGTGTCGACGTCGAGATCGGCTTTCAGGTCTGCGTGAATGCGCCGCAGCGCCTTCGCGACGCGTCCGAAATGATGCTGCTGGACCAGCGCCGCGCGAATCGCGTCGCCCTGCGCGCCGGTCAGCACGCGATACGCGATCTCGCGCATGATGGCCGGCCCGAGCACGCGCGTGTCGTGCGGCGACGCGAGCGCTTCGAGCAGCCGCAGCACCGCGTCGGCGAGCGGCGCGTCGAGCGAGGTCGAATACACGCCATGCGGCTCGCTCGCCGCCGCGCCGAGCGTCTCGTCGAGCAGGATCGCCAGTTCGGCGATCACGGCCAGATCGATGCGGATCGAGATCGCGAGAAACGGCTCGTCCGGGCTCGCGAAAGTCTCGCATTCGAACGGCAGTGGCACCGACAGCACCAGATACTGCTGCGCGTCGTAGACGAACGAGCGGTCGCCGAGATAGCCGAGCTTGCGGCCCTGGCACACGACCACGATGCTCGGCTCGTACAACACCGGCATGCGCGGCACGGGCCGGCTCACGCGAATGAAGCGCACGCCGTCGAGCGCCGCGAGCGTGTCGCCTTCGTGCGGCGCGAGGCGCGCATGCAGCTCGATCATGCGGCGCCGAACGCGCTCGCCCGAGTCGTCGAAAAGGGGCTGGAAGCTCATCGGCGTCGTCCTGTCCGGCAAGAGAATCAGGCTCGCAATGTAGCACCGGGAAAGCGTCCCGGCGGCCGTTCGCGCCAAATTCGAGAGGAATAGGCAAATCTTCCAGACCTTCGTGTATTTCGCCGGCGCGGCGCGCTCCTTAGGATGGGAGCCTGTCTCGCCGCGCCGCCACATGACGCGGCGGCAGCCCGTTTTGCCGGATTTCCGGATCAGGAGCCCATTGCATGAGCACAACCTACGCTTACGCGGCGACCGACGCGCGCTCGCCGCTCGCCCCTTTCGAACTCCAGCGCCGCGCGCTGCGCGACCTCGACGTGCAGATCGAGGTGCTGTACTGCGGCGTCTGCCACTCGGACCTTCATCAGGCCCGCAACGAGTGGCGCAACACGATCTACCCGGTCGTGCCGGGCCATGAAATCGTCGGCCGCGTCAGCGCGACCGGCCCGCAGGTCTCGCGCTTCAAGGTCGGCGAGCTGGTCGGCGTCGGCTGTCTCGTCGATTCGTGCCGCACCTGCCCGAGTTGCGCGGAAGGCCTCGAGCAGTATTGCGAGAACGGCTTCGTCGGCACCTACAACGGCCAGGACCGCGTGACGGGCGAGGTCACGTACGGCGGCTATTCGACGCGGATCGTCGTCGACGAAGCGTTCGTGCTGCGCGTGCCCGAGTCGCTCGATCCGGCCGGCGCCGCGCCGCTGCTGTGCGCGGGGATCACGACCTATTCGCCGCTGCGCCAGTGGAACGCCGGCCCCGGCAAGAAGGTCGGGATCGTCGGCCTGGGCGGCCTCGGCCACATGGGCGTGAAGCTCGCGCGCGCGATGGGCGCGCACGTCGTGCTGTTCACGACGTCGCCGTCGAAGATCGAAGACGGCAAGCGGCTCGGCGCGCACGAAGTGGTGGTCTCGAAGGACGAAGCGCAGATGAACGCGCACCTGAACAGCTTCGACTTCATCCTCAACACGGTCGCCGCGCAGCACGACCTGAACCCGTTCCTGAACCTGCTGAAGCGCGACGGCACGATGACGCTCGTCGGCGCACCCGAGCACGACCATCCGTCGCCGCAGGTGTTCAACCTGATCTTCAAGCGCCGCCGTCTCGCGGGCTCGCTGATCGGCGGGATCGCCGAAACGCAGGAGATGCTCGATTTCTGCGCGCAGCACGGGATCACGTCGGACATCGAGGTCATCCCGATGCAGCAGATCAATGCCGCGTACGAACGGATGCTCAAGAGCGACGTGAAGTACCGATTCGTGGTCGACATGGCGTCGCTCGCGCAGTAACCGGCGTCGCAACGAAAACGGGCCGCATGTCGTTCGACATGCGGCCCGTTTTTCATCGACCGTCGGAACGGCCCGACGGCCGCGTAACGCGCAATTCGCATCGCGCGTTACGCCGATGCCGCCGCTCACTTCTTGTAGTCGTAATCGACCGTCAGCGGCGCGTGATCGCTGAACTTGATGTCCTTGAAGATCGACGTGCTTTTCGCGGTGCCCGCGACGCCCGGCGTCGCGATCTGGTAGTCGATGCGCCACCCGACGTTCTTCGCGTACGCCTGGCCGCGGTTGCTCCACCACGTGTACTGCTCGGGGCGCGGGTCCAGCGTGCGGAACACGTCGACGTAGCCGACCTCGTCGAACAGCTGCGTGAGCCACGCGCGCTCCTCGGGCAGGCAGCCCGAGTTCTTCTGGTTGCTCTTCCAGTTCTTGATGTCGATTTCCTTGTGGACGATGTTCACGTCGCCGCACAGGATCACCTCACGCTGCTGCTTCAGCTCGGCGAGATGCGGCATGAATTCGTCCATGAAGCGGTACTTCGCCTGCTGGCGCTCTTCGCCGCTCGAGCCGGACGGCACGTACACCGACACGACCGACAGCTTGCCGTAACGCGCCTCGACGTAGCGCCCCTCGGGATCGAATTCGCTGCTGCCGAAGCCGATGATCACGTCGTCGGGCTCACGGCGGCTGTACACGCCCGCACCGCTGTAGCCCTTCTTCGCCGCGTGATGGAAATAGCTCTTGAAGCCGTGCGGCTCGACGAATTCGGCCGGCAGGTCGTCGGCCGACACCTTGATTTCCTGCACGCACACGCAGTCGGCGTTCTGTTCGCCGAGCCAGTCGAAGAAGCCCTTCTTCGCGGCGGAGCGGATGCCGTTCAGGTTGGCGGTAATCACTCGCATCATGTCGGGTTCCGTGGTTCTGTTCGTTTCGATGGGTTTGACGGGATCGCTAGCTGATCTTCACGCCTTCGAGCTCCGGCTTCGGCGGCGGGAATTCGAGCTTCATGTCGGTCAGCGTGCGCAGCAGCAGCTCGGCGATCATCACGTTGCGGTGCGTCTTCGAGTTCGCCGGGATCACGTACCACGGCGCATGCTCGACCGACGTCGCGGCGAGCGCATCGCGGTATGCCGACTGATACGCATCCCAGTGCTTGCGCGCGTCGAGATCGGCGATGTCGAACTTCCAGTGCTTGGTCGGATCGTCGATGCGCGCCTGCAGCCGCGCGCGCTGCTCGTCCTTCGAGATGTGCAGGAAGCACTTGACGATCGTCGTGCCGCTCTCGACCAGCATCGTCTCGAAATCGCGGATCTGCCGGTAGCGGCGCTCGCATTCCTTCGCGTCGATCATGCCGAGCACGCGCGGCACCAGCACGTCTTCATAGTGGCTGCGATTGAAGATCGCGAGCTCGCCCGCGGCCGGCACCTGCGCATGCACGCGCCACAGGAAGTCGTGTGCGGCCTCGATCGGCGTCGGCGCCTTGAACGGCACGACGCGCAGGCCGAGCGGATCGACTTCGCGGAACACCGCGCGCACGGTGCCGTCCTTGCCGCTGGTGTCCATGCCCTGCAGCACCAGCAGCACGCGCTTCTTGTGCTGCGCGTGCAGGCGTTCCTGATGCGTGTCGAGTTCGATCGACACGGCCGACAGCCGTTCGCGGTCGGTGTCCTTCGAGCCCGACGAGAACGGCTTCGCCGCCGGATCGAACGCGTCGAGCGTGAATGCGGCAGCTGCCTTGTCGCGCGTGCCGTACGGCACGCGGAAATCGTCGAGCGACGGTTGTTTCGCCATTCGTTCCTCCGTTGGACGGTGCGCGGTCAGTCGCACACGATAGCGCATCCGCCAAAGCGACGGGCCGCCCCGAACAGGTTCGGCGGCGGCCCGTCGTCACACGCGGCTCAGGTGCGCGGCCACGTTCAGCCGAGCTTCTTCTTCAACAGCTCGTTGACCTGCTGCGGATTGGCCTTGCCCTTGGTCGCCTTCATCGCCTGGCCGATCAGCGCGTTGAACGCCTTCTCTTTGCCCGCGCGGAATTCCTCGACCGATTTCGCGTTCGCCGCCAGCACCTCGTCGATGATCGCCTCCAGCGCGCCGGTGTCGGAGATCTGCTTGAGGCCCTTCGCGTCGATGATGCGGTCGGCCGCGCCTTCGTCGGTTGCCTTCTCGTCCCAGATCGTCGCGAAGATTTCCTTCGCGATCTTGTTCGAGATCGTGCCGTCGGCGATGCGCTGCAGCACCAGCGCGAGCTGCGCGGCCGACACCGGAATCGCGTCGATCTCGATGCCGTCGCGGTTCAGCTGCGACGATACGTCGCCCATCAGCCAGTTCGCGGCGATCTTCGCGTTCGCCGCGCCGGCCTTCGCGACCACCGCCTCGAAGTACGCGGCCATCGCCTTGCTCGACGTCAGCACGCCGGCGTCGTACGCGGACACGCCGTACTGGTCGACGAAGCGCTGCTGGATCGCGGCCGGCAGCTCGGGCATCCCGGCCTGCACGCGCTCGATCCAGTCCTGGCCGATCACGAGCGGCAGCAGGTCGGGATCGGGGAAGTAGCGGTAGTCGTGCGCGTCTTCCTTGCTGCGCATCGAGCGCGTCTCGCGCTTGTCCGGATCGTACAGGCGCGTTTCCTGCACGACTTCGCCGCCGTCCTCGATCAGCTCGATCTGGCGTCGCACTTCGTAGTTGATCGCCTCCTCGAGGAAGCGGAACGAGTTCAGGTTCTTGATCTCGGCGCGCGTGCCGAACTTCTCCTGGCCGACCGGGCGCACCGACACGTTCGCGTCGCAGCGGAACGAGCCTTCCTGCATGTTGCCGTCGCAGATGCCGAGCCACACGACGAGCGCGTGCAGCGCCTTCGCATAGGCGACGGCCTCGGCCGCGCTGCGCATTTCCGGCTCGGTGACGATCTCGAGCAGCGGCGTGCCCGCGCGGTTCAGGTCGATCCCGGTCATCCCGGCGAAGTCTTCATGCAGCGACTTGCCCGCATCTTCCTCGAGATGCGCGCGGGTCAGGTTGACCGTCTTCTCGTATGCCGGCTTGCCGGCCTTTTCATTGGCCGGCACCTGGATCGTGATCTGGCCGCCCTGGACGACCGGGATCTCGTACTGGCTGATCTGATAGCCCTTCGGCAGATCGGGGTAGAAATAATTCTTGCGCGCGAAGATGCTGCGCGGCGCGATGGTCGAGCCGATCGCGAGACCGAAGCGGATCGCCCGCTCGACCGCGCCGCGGTTCAGCACCGGCAGCACGCCCGGCAGCGCCAGATCGACCGGGCAGGCCTGCGTGTTCGGCTCGGCGCCGAACTGCGTCGGCGCGCCGGAGAAAATCTTCGAGACGGTCGACAGTTGCGCGTGCGTCTCGAGACCGATGACGACTTCCCATTGAGTCATATGCTTACACCCCTGCCGGTACTTGCTTGTGCCAGTCGGTCGCGCGCTGGAACGCATCGGCGACCTGCAGCATCCGGGCTTCGTTGAAATAGTTGCCGATGATCTGCAGACCGACCGGGCGCTTCGCGTTCGCGCCGGCGCCGAAGCCGCACGGCACGCTCATGCCGGGCAGGCCGGCGAGGCTCACGGACAGCGTGTAGATGTCGGCGAGATACATCTGCACCGGATCGTCGCCCTTCGCGCCGAGATCCCATGCGACCGTCGGCGACGCCGGGCCCATGATCACGTCGCAGGACTTGAACGCTTCCTGGAAATCCTGCGCGATGATGCGGCGGATCTTCTGCGCCTGCAGGTAGTAGGCGTCGTAGTAGCCGTGCGACAGCACGTAGGTGCCGACCAGGATCCGGCGCTTCACCTCGGGGCCGAAGCCTTCGGCGCGCGACTTCTTGTACATGTCGAGCAGATCGCCGTACTGCGCGGCGCGGTGGCCGAAGCGCACGCCGTCGAACCGCGACAGGTTCGACGACGCTTCCGCCGGCGCGATCACGTAGTAGACGGGAATCGACAGCTCCGTCTTCGGCAGCGACACCGGCACGAGCGTCGCGCCGAGCGCTTCATATTGCTTGAGCGCCGCGTCGATCGTCGCGCGCACGTCGTCGGCGAGGCCCGCGCCGAAATACTCGTTCGGCAGGCCGATGCGCAGCCCGGCGAGCGGCCTGGCCGCGTCGCTGCCGGCCGTCCACGGCTGGCCGAGGTGGCGCGTGAAGTCTTCGTCGTCGCGCTCGAGGCTCGTCGAGTCGCGCTCGTCGAAGCCGGCCATCGCGTTCAGCAGCAGCGCGCAGTCGGACGCGCTCTGCGCCATCGGGCCGCCCTGGTCGAGCGACGACGCGAACGCGATCATCCCGTAACGCGACACGCGGCCGTAGGTCGGCTTGATGCCCGTCACGCCCGCGAACGACGCGGGCTGGCGAATCGAGCCGCCGGTGTCGGTGCCGGTGGCGGCCGGCGCGAGGCGCGCGGCGACGGCGGCCGAGCTGCCGCCCGAGCTGCCGCCCGGCACCGCGTGGGTGTCCCACGGGTTCTTCACCGCGCCGAACGCGGAGTTTTCGTTCGACGAGCCCATCGCGAACTCGTCCATGTTGGTCTTGCCGAGCGTGACCATGCCGGCCGCCTGCAGGCGGGCGACGACGGTCGCATCGAACGGGCTCTGGTAGTTTTCGAGCATCTTCGAGCCGGCGGTCGAGCGCCAGCCGCGCGTGACGAACACGTCCTTGTGCGCGATCGGCACGCCGGTCAGCGGGCCGCCCGCGCCGCGCGCGAGCTCGGCGTCGGCGGCCTTCGCCTGCGCGAGGGTGAGGTCGGCGTCGACGTGGACGAACGCGTTCAGGTCGCGTGCCGCGTCGATCCGTTTCAGGTACAGCTGCGCGAGCTCGACGGCCGAGCATTCCTTGGCGGCGAGCGCGGCGCGCAGTTCGGTCAGGCTTTTTGCGTGCATTGAATGGTTTTCCTGGGAATTCTGGGTCGCGCGCGCGGCGTGGCGCCGGCGCGCGTGTCGTCGAAGGCTTACTCGATCACCTTCGGCACGAGATAGAGGCCGTCCTGGACGGCCGGCGCCGGACGCTGGTTGTCGTCGCGATTGACGACTTCCGTCACGGCGTCGTCGCGCAGGCGCTGCGCGACTTCCTGGATCTGTTCGATCGGGTGGGCGAGCGGCGCGATGCCGGCGGTGTCGACCGCCTGCATCTGCTCGACGAGGCCGAAGAACTCATTGAGCTGGCCGAGCGTGTGCTCGGCGTCGGCGTCGGCCATTTCGAGTCGCGCCAGGTGCGCGATGCGTTTCACATCGGTCAGGGTCAGGGCCATGCGATCACCGGAAAAACAAGACTGCGCAGCGCAATCTGAAACCGCGCTGCGGCGGGGGGTTGGAGGGTGCGATCCCACCCTCAAAAATCGGGACCGAAGCGGCAAAAATACCGTCCGTTTCGGTTCAAATACCGCGAAATTATAAGGTATCATTACGCGTTCGACCCAAACCCGGCCAGCCTTTTCCCGCACCGTTTCGCCGCTTCGGCAAGCCGTGCGTGCTTCGTGCGGTTCCCGGTAGACATCACTCGCAGCTTCGTGCGCCGCGGCGGCCGCTTCCGCCACGCTTCCCGAGGCTGTTATTTTTTCCGCTGCCGCCCTCAGCGCTCGCTATCCAGGGCCGGCTCAGAGCGAAACAGGATTCTGAATGTTCGGTTTTTTGCGCAGCTATTTCTCCAACGATCTCGCGATCGACCTCGGCACCGCAAACACCCTGATCTACATGCGCGGCAAGGGCATCGTGCTCGATGAGCCGTCGGTGGTGTCGATCCGCCAGGAAGGCGGCCCCAACGGCAAGAAGACGATCCAGGCAGTCGGCAAGGAAGCCAAGCAGATGCTCGGCAAGGTGCCGGGCAACATCGAGGCGATCCGCCCGATGAAGGACGGCGTGATCGCCGACTTCACCGTCACCGAGCAGATGATCAAGCAGTTCATCAAGACGGCGCACGAGTCTCGCATGTTCTCGCCGTCGCCGCGCATCATCATCTGCGTGCCGTGCGGCTCGACCCAGGTCGAGCGCCGCGCGATCAAGGAAGCCGCGCACGGCGCGGGCGCGTCGCAGGTCTACCTGATCGAGGAGCCGATGGCGGCCGCGATCGGCGCGGGCCTGCCGGTGTCGGAAGCCACCGGCTCGATGGTCGTCGACATCGGCGGCGGCACGACCGAAGTCGGCGTGATCTCGCTCGGCGGCATCGTCTACAAGGGCTCGGTGCGCGTCGGCGGCGACAAATTCGACGAAGCGATCGTCAACTACATCCGCCGCAACTACGGGATGTTGATCGGCGAGCAGACGGCCGAGGCGATCAAGAAGGAAATCGGCTCCGCGTTCCCGGGCTCTGAAGTCAAGGAAATGGAAGTGAAGGGCCGCAACCTGTCGGAAGGCATTCCGCGCAGCTTCACGATCTCCAGCAACGAAATCCTCGAAGCGCTGACCGACCCGCTGAACCAGATCGTGTCGTCGGTGAAGATCGCGCTCGAGCAGACGCCGCCGGAACTCGGCGCCGACATCGCCGAGCGCGGGATGATGCTGACGGGCGGCGGCGCGCTGCTGCGCGACCTCGACCGCCTGCTCGCGGAAGAAACCGGCCTGCCGGTGCTCGTCGCCGAAGATCCGCTCACCTGCGTCGTGCGCGGCTCGGGCATGGCGCTCGAGCGCATGGACAAGCTGGGCAGCATCTTCTCGTACGAGTGATCGCCGCGTGATCGCCTAGGCAGTCCCGTTTGACATGACGCACGCGCGGCGTGGCCGGATCGCTCGCTCAGAACGAACCGCCACGCCGTTTGCGCGTCTGAGCATTATTTAACCGATCACCACGCGCCCGGCGCCGACCATGGAATACAGTCCGCCGCCTCTCTTCAAGCAAGGTCCGCCTGCGCTCGCGCGGCTCATCTTCTTCGTCGCCCTCGCCATCGCGCTCCTCGTGTCGGACGCGCGCTTCAGCACGCTCGAAATCGTCCGCGGCGTGCTCGGCACCGTGCTGTACCCGTTGCAGCGCGCGGCGCTCGTGCCGCGCGACCTGTTCATGGGCGCGGCCGACATCGCGGTCACCGGCGCGTCGCTGCGCCACGAGAACGACGCGCTGCGCAAGCGCAACCTGCAGCTGTCCACCCAGGCCAACCAGGCCGCGGTGCTGGCGCAGGAAAACATCCATCTGCGCGCGGTGCTCGAGCTGCGCCAGCACATCGCGACGCAATCGACGCCGGTCGAGATCCAGTACGACACGAGCGACCCGTTCACGCAGAAGATCGTCATCGGGCAAGGCTCGCAACAGGGCATCCAGCACGGCGCGCCGGTCGTCAGCGAGGACGGCGTGGTCGGCCAGGTCACGCGCGTGTTCCCGCTGCAGGCGGAAGTCACGCTGATCACCGACCGCGATCTCGCGATTCCGGTGCAGGTGCTGCGCACCGGCCTGCGCAGCGTGATCTACGGCACGCCGAAGGGCGATGCGCTGGATCTGCGCTTCGTGCCGACCAGCTCGGACCTCGTCGCGGGCGACGAGCTCGTCACGAGCGGCCTCGACGGCGTCTATCCGCCCGGCCTGCCGGTCGCGAAGGTCGTACGCGTCGACAAGCTCGCCGATACCGCGTTCGCGCGCGTGACCTGCGCGCCGATCGCCGCGGTGCGCGGCGCGCGCGAGATGCTGGTGCTGCATTACCGCAGCGACGTCCCGCCGCGCCCGGCCGAGCCCGAGCCGACCGACAAGAACGCGAAGGGCAAGAAAGGCGCGAAGGGCGCGGCGAAGGGCGACAAGGAGAAGGCCGACGCGAACGCGAAGCCGGCCGCCGCACCGGGCGCGACGCCTGCGGCAGCGGCTCCGGCGGCGCCCGCGCAGCCCGCGGCCGGGCAACCAGGAGCCCAGCGATGAATCGCCCGCAATACATCCTGCAGCCGGTCAACCCGTACTTCATCGTCTTCAGCCTCGCCGCCGCGTTCCTGCTGAACCTGATGCCGTGGGGCCGCCTGCCCGGCGTGCCCGACTTCGTCGCGCTCGTGCTGCTGTTCTGGAACATCCATCAGCCGCGCAAGGTCGGGATGGGCGTCGCGTTCGCGCTCGGCATCCTGATGGACGTGCACGACGCGGGGCTGCTCGGCGAGCATGCGCTCGCCTATACGCTGCTGTCGTACGGTGCGATCACGATCCACCGGCGCGTGCTGTGGATGCCGATCGGCGTGCAGGTGCTGTACGTGACGCCGCTGCTGGTCGGCGCGCAACTGGTGCCGTTCGTGATCCGGCTGATGATGGGCGCCGCGTTCCCCGGCTGGCGCTATCTGGTGGACGGCTTCGTCGAGGCCGCGCTGTGGCCGATCGCGAGCCATCTGCTGCTGATGCCGCAACGCCGCCCGGTCGACCCGGACGACACGCGTCCGATCTGAGCCGCACCGGAACCTTGATGACCTGCCGCCCCCACGCCCGACGCGCCCCGAGGCGGCCCCTCGCCCGCGCGCTCGACGTGCGCGGGCCGGATCGACTGTAAGCGCATGACCGAATTCAACGACACCCAACAGCAGCTCTCGAAGTTCCGCCTGCGCGTCGCGGCGGCGGGCGTGTTCGTGTTCGTCTGCTTCGGGCTGCTCGCGAGCCGCTTCTTCTACCTGCAGCTGCTGCAGCACGGCAAATACGCGCTGCAGGCCGAGGAAAACCGCATCTCGGTCGCGCCGATCGTGCCGAACCGCGGCATCATCACCGACCGCAACGGCGTGGTGCTCGCGAAGAACTACTCGGCGTACACGCTCGAGATCACGCCGTCGAAGCTCGACGACACGCTCGACAACACGATCGACAAGCTGTCCGAGATCGTTCCGATCGACGCGCGCGACCGCCGCCGCTTCAAGAAGCTGCAGGAAGACTCGAAGAATTTCGAGAGCCTGCCGATCCGCACGCGCCTGACCGACGCCGAAGTCGCCCGCTTCACCGCGCAGCGCTTCCGCTTCCCCGGCGTCGACGTGCGCGCGCGGCTGTTCCGCCAGTACCCGCTCGGCATGACGGCCGCGCACGTGATCGGCTATATCGGCCGGATCTCGAAGCGCGACCAGGATCGCATCGACGCGATGAGCGACGACAACGACAGCGATCCGGAACACTACGATCCGCGCCGCGACGCGAACAACTACAAGGGCACCGACTACATCGGCAAGATCGGCGTCGAGCAGAGCTACGAGACCGAGCTGCACGGCCTGACGGGCTTCGAGGAAGTCGAGGTGACGGCCGGCGGCCGGCCCGTGCGCACGCTGTCGCGCACGCAGGCGACGCCCGGCGACAACCTCGTGCTGTCGCTCGACATCGCGCTGCAGCAGGTGGCCGAGCAGGCGTTCGCCGGCAAGCGCGGCGCGCTCGTCGCGATCGAACCGAAGACGGGCGACGTGCTCGCGTTCGTGTCGTCGCCGAGCTTCGACCCGAACTCGTTCGTCGACGGCATCGACCAGCAGACCTGGGACGAGCTGAACAACTCGCCCGACAAGCCGCTCCTGAACCGCCCGCTGCACGGCACCTACCCGCCCGGCTCGACGTACAAGCCGTTCATGGCGCTGGCCGGCCTGACGCTCGGCAAGCGCACGCCGGGCTGGGGCTTCCAGGATCCCGGCTACTTCACGTTCGGCGGCCACACGTTCCGCAACGACGTGCGCTCGGGCCAGGGCTGGGTCGACATGAACAAGGCGATCATGGTGTCGAACGACACCTACTTCTACATGCTCGCGCGCGACCTCGGCGTCAATGCGATCGCGAACTTCATGAAGCCGTTCGGGTTCGGCCAGATCACCGGCATCGACATCCAGGGCGAGGCGCGCGGGATCCTGCCGTCGACCGAATGGAAGAAGAAAGCGTTCAAGAAGCCTGCGCAGCAGAAGTGGTACGACGGCGAGACGATCAGCCTCGGGATCGGCCAGGGCTACAACTCGTTCACGATCCTGCAGCTCGCGCATGCGACCGCGACGCTCGCGAACAACGGCGTCGTGATGAAGCCGCACCTGGTGAAGGAAGTCGAGGATCCGATCACGCGCGCGCGCCATCTGACGGTGCCGAAGGAAAGCGAGGTCATCCCGCTCAAGGCCGCCGACCTCGACGTCGTGAAGCGCGGGATGGAGAACGTCATCGACAACCCGTCGGGCACCGCGTACAAGGTGTTCCGCGGCGCGCAGTACGTCGCGGCGGGCAAGACCGGCACCGCGCAGGTGTTCTCGCTGCAGGGCTCGAACTACAAGGGCCACCTGCTCGCCGAGCATCTGCGCGACCACGCGCTGTTCATCGCGTACGCGCCGGTCGACCATCCGCAGATCGCGCTCGCGCTGGTCGTCGAGAACGGCGGCTGGGGCGCGCAGTCCGCCGGCCCGATCGCACGCCGCGTGCTCGACTACTACCTGGTCGAGCGCCAGAACCCGAAGAACGAGGCCGCGGCCGTGGCCGCCGCCGCATCGGCGACCGAGCCGGTGAGCGCGCCCGTGATCGGCGACGCGACGAAGCCCGTCACCGTCGCCGCCGGCTTCACGGCGCTGCCGCAACCGGTGGTGCCGAGCGCGGCGAGCGCGGCGCAGGCCGCGTCGGCTGCGTCGGCACCGGGTGCTGCGGCGGCCGCCAGCGCGGCGCCGGCGACCGAGGCAACCGAGGCGAGCGCTGCGGCGCCGCGGCCCGCGAGCCTGCCGCCGATCCGGCGCCCGCACCGGCCGCGCCGGCCGGCCAGCGATGCGCAGCCGCTCGCGGCCGCGCCGCGCGACGACAATTCCCGAGCCGCAGCCGCCGCGAAGGCGGCGAACGCCGGCACCGCTCATTAACGGAGAAAGGCATGCAATTCGACAAGCGCGCCTGGCTCGACAAGATCAAGCAGATGTTCGCGGGCTTCGACCGCCCGCTCGCCCTCATCGTGTTCCTGCTGATGTGCGTCGGCATCGTCACGCTGTACAGCGCGAGCATCGACATGCCGGGACGCGTCGAGGATCAACTGCGCAACATCCTGCTGACGTTCGTGCTGATGTGGGTGATCGCCAATATCCCGCCGACGACGCTGATGCGCTTCGCGGTCCCGCTCTATACGGTCGGGGTCGCGCTGCTGGTCGCGGTCGCGCTGTTCGGCATGACCAAGAAGGGCGCGAAGCGCTGGCTGAACGTCGGCGTCGTGATCCAGCCGTCCGAGATCCTCAAGATCGCGACGCCGCTGATGCTCGCGTGGTACTACCAGCGCCGCGAAGGCGGGCTGCGCTGGTACGACTTCCTCGCCGCGTTCGGCATTCTGCTGGTGCCCGTCGGGCTGATCGCGAAGCAGCCCGACCTCGGCACCGGCCTGCTGGTGTTCGCGGCCGGCTTCTTCGTGATCTATCTGGCCGGCCTGTCGTTCAAGCTGATCGTGCCGGTGCTGGTCGCGGGCGTGATCGCGGTCGGCTCGATCGCGGTGTTCGAGGAGCGCATCTGCCAGCCGGAAGTGCAATGGCCGCTGATGCACGATTATCAGAAGCACCGCGTGTGCACGCTGCTCGACCCGACCTCCGACCCGCTCGGCAAGGGCTTCCACACCATTCAGGCGGTGATCGCGATCGGTTCGGGCGGGGTGCTCGGCAAGGGTTATCTGAAGGGTACGCAGGCGCACCTCGAATTCATTCCGGAGAAGCACACCGACTTCATCTTCGCGGTGTTCTCCGAAGAATGGGGGCTCGCGGGCGGGCTCGTGCTGCTGACGCTGTACATGGCGCTGATCGCGCGCGGGCTCTACATCGCCGCGCAGGGCGCGACGCTGTTCGGCCGGCTGCTCGCCGGCTCGCTCACGCTCGCGTTCTTCGTCTATGCGTTCGTGAACATCGGCATGGTGAGCGGCGTGCTGCCGGTCGTCGGCGTGCCGCTGCCGTTCATGAGCTACGGCGGCACCGCGCTCACGACGCTCGGCATCGCGATCGGGATGATCATGAGCGTCGCGCGGCAGCGGCGGCTGATGAAGAGCTGAGCGCCCGCACGACGGATGGCCGCATGCGGCCGCGGCAAGCGAAAACGGCGCCTCGGCGCCGTTTTTCGTCTCGACGAGCGGTCGCGGCCGGTCGCGCGCTCACTGCGGCGTCGCGCGCGGGCTCGCATGGTCCGCACCGCCGCCCGCCGCGGGTTCCTGCGCCTTCAGCCGCGCACTCAGCTCCTTGAATTTCAGCCCGGCCGTCTCGTCGCCCTGCGCGGCGGCCGCCGCGTAGTAGGCACGCGCGATGTTCAGGTTCTGCACGACGCCATCGCCGCCGCGCTCGTAGAACGATGCGGTCACGTACTGCGCCGTCGGCTCGCCCGAATCGGCCGCCTGCTTGTACCAGACGAACGCCTGCCGGTTGTCGCGCGGCGTGCCGCGCCCGTCGAGAAACTGGTTCGCGAGCGACAGCTCGGCCTGCACGTGCCCCTGCTTCGCCGCGCGCAGGAACCAGCGGTGCGCTTCGGCCGGGTTGCGCGCGACGAACTCGCCGTCGTCGAACATGCGCCCGTACACGTACTGCGCGTGCGACATGTTGGCGTCGGCCGCCCGCTTGAGCCAGCGCAGCCCCTCGTCGACGTTCGCGCTCACGCCGACGCCGGTGAGTAGCATCATCGCGTAATTGAACTGCGCGAGCCGGTCGCCGCGCTCGGCCGCGTCGTGGAACTGCACGAGCGCGGCGCGATAGTCGCCGGCGTTGTAGTCGGCTACCGCGGATTGCGTCTCGTGCGCGGGATCGGGTTTCGGGTGCGGGGTGGTTTGGGCGGTGGCTGCGGCGGAGGTTGCCGCGCAGAGTACGCACAGGCCGAGCATCGCGCCGAGCCGCTCGCGCGGACCGACCGCGTGGCGTGCGGATCGGGCGCGGGCATCGGTGCTTGGTTCTGGGGTCGTGCCTGGTCCTGCGTCAGTCGGGGCGCCGGCTCCTGCTCCGTTTCGATCGACGTCGTTCATGACCGCACCTCCTGCAGCGCCTGGCGTGTTGCGCGCAGCAGCCAGCTCACGTCGGCCGACAGCGCGATCATCCGGTAGCCGGCGTCGCGGTACTGGCGCGCGCCCGCCACATCGTTCGCGAAGATGCCGACCGCGACGCCGGCCTGCTTGCCCGCCGCCAGCACGCGCGCCATCGCGGCGGCGACGTCCGGGTGGCGGCTGTCGCCCAGATGTCCGATGCTCGCCGCCAGATCGGCCGGGCCGACGAACAGGCAGTCGACGCCGGGCGTCGCGGCGATCCGCTCGACCTCGTCGATGCCGCGCGCCGATTCGATCTGCACGATCACCGCGACTTGCGCGTTCGCCGTCTGCAGATAATCGCGGCGCATGCCGAACGCCGCCGCGCGCACCATGCCGGCTACGCCGCGCAGGCCGTCGGGAGATTCCGGCGACGGAAAGCGCGTGAGCCGCACGGCGTGCGCGGCTTCTTCGGGCGTTTCGATACAGGGAAACATCAGCGTGCGCGCGCCGGCGTCGAGCGCGCGCTTCACGAGCCACGGCTCGCGCCCCGGCACGCGCACGACCGGCTCGGTCGGCAGATGCGCGGCAGCGAGCGCCCGCAACTGCGATGCGACGTCGCGGCTGTCGTTCGGCGCATGCTCCATGTCGATGCAGAGCCAGTCGTAGCCGGCATGTGCGAGCGCTTCCGCGACCGAGTCGCAGCCGAGCGACAGCCACAGGCCGTACAACGGCTCGTCGCCGTCGTGTAGACGTTGCTTGATGGTGTTGGTGAGCGTGCTCATCGATACGGCCTCCCGGCGGACAGGCAGTCGAACGGAACAGCACTGGGGAACGGCCGGACGGCAGCGCCCGAGCGGACGCGCAGGCGGCGCCACGCGTCGATCATAGCGCGCCGTCGGGCGAAATGTGGGATGTGCGGCGAAGCGTGGTGATGCGGGTGCGGAGGGAGGTGCGAGGGGGCGGTGGGTCAGCGGGTCGACCACGTTGGCGGGTCAGCGAGTCATCGAGCTAGAGAATCAGCGAATCACCAGGCTAGCAGTTCGGCGCGCCTGCGAATCGCCCAATCAACGAAATCAACGAGCCAGCGACCCACCGCGCCGCCGCCCACCGTCAACGCGACGGCTCCCGCTCGACGTCGGCCCAGCAGTTCGGCGTTTCGTACAGGCGCACGCGCTCGAGGCGCAGGTTCACGCCGTAGTGCGCGTCGTACACGTGCGCGAGGATGTCGAACGCGATCGCGGCGAGGTTCTCGACGGTCGGAATCCGGTCGAGCACGACGGTCTTGTGGTCGGCCATCTGCTCGAGGAACGAGCGCACGACCTCGTCGCGCGCGTAGACGAGGAACGCGTGATCCCACTTGTCGACGAGATGCTCGACCGCGAGCGCCTTCACGTCGGCGAAATCCATCACCATGCCGCGGTCGGGCGCGCCCTCGGTATCGACGAGATCGCCGCGCAGCGTGACTTCGAGCACGTAGCGATGACCGTGCAGGTTCCTGCACTGGCTGCGGTGATCGGGAATGCGGTGGCCCGCGTCGAATTCGAGTTTTCGGGTAATCAGCACGATGTCAAAAGCCGTCGCTCAGGGAATGTTCAGATATTTGTGGGTCTGCATCGACAGCCGCCACTGCGGATGCCGCTTGCACCAGTCGATCGCGAGCTTCGTGTTGATGTCGCGCGACGGACCGTCCATCGGCTGCACGAGAAAGTACTCGAAATCGAGCTTCGCGTAGTCGGCGAGCCGCTGGTTGTCCTGCGGAATCACGACCTTCAGCTCGTTGCCCTTCGTGACGACGAGCGGCGCGTCGGCCTTCGGGCTCACGCAGATCCAGTCGATCGTGTCGAGCACCGGCAGCGAGCCGTTGGTCTCGATCGCGATCTCGAAGCCGGCCGCGTGCAGCGCGTCGACGAGCGGCTGATCGATCTGCAGCATCGGCTCGCCGCCGGTGCAGACGACGAAGCGGTGCGCTTCGCCGTGCGGCCACAGGCCGGCGATCGTCGCGACGAGCGCGGCGGCGTCCTTGAACTTGCCGCCGTTCTCGCCGTCGGTGCCGACGAAATCCGTATCGCAGAAGCGGCACACGGCGTCCGCACGATCCTCTTCGCGGCCGGACCACAGATTGCAGCCGGCGAACCGGCAGAACACGGCCGGACGGCCCGCGTTCGCGCCCTCGCCCTGCAACGTGTAGAAAATTTCCTTGACCGCGTAAGTCATCGTGCTTCGTCCGGCTCGCGCCGCTCGTTGTCGATCAGAATCGGTTGTCCATCAAGCGCTGCCGGCGCAGCCGCCTCACAGCGGCGCTTCGGTCACCCGCTCGCCCTTCAGGTAGGCCTCGTAGCCGCGCTTGCGCAGCTTGCAGGCCGGGCATTCGCCGCAGCCGAAGCCCCAGTCGTGCAGTTCGGCGCGCTCGCCCACGTAGCACGTGTGCGTCTCGACGCGAATCAGCTCGACCAGCGCGGCGCCGCCGAGCTGTTCGGCGAGTTGCCACGTCTGCGCCTTGTCGAGCCACATCAGCGGCGTCTCCAGCACGACGCGCGTGTCCATGCCGAGGTTCAGCGCGACCTGCAGCGCCTTCATCGTGTCGTCGCGGCAGTCGGGGTAGCCCGAGAAATCGGTCTCGCACATCCCGCCGACCAGCACGCGCAAGCCGCGGCGATACGCAATCGCGGCCGCGATCGTCATGAACAACAGGTTGCGGCCGGGCACGAACGTGTTCGGCAGGCCGTTCGCCGCGGTCTCGATCTCGATCGTGCGCGTCATCGCGGTGTCGCTGATCGCGCCGAGCACCGACAGGTCGATCATGTGATCGTCGCCGAGGCGGCCCGCCCACGCGGGGAAGCGGTGCTTCAGTGCGTCGCGCACGCCTTCCCGGCATTCGAGCTCGACGCGGTGGCGCTGGCCGTAATCGAAGCCGAGCGTCTCGACCGTCTGGTAGCGTTCGAGGGCCCAGGCCACGCACGTGGCCGAATCCTGGCCGCCGGAAAACAACACGAGCGCGCCGTCTTTAGCGTCTGTCCGAATCACCGTGATACTCCGTGAATGTGTAGGCTCGCGTCGCGCTGCGCCGCGGGGCCGGCTGCCGCCGGGCGGTCCGACGCGTGCCGGCCCTTGCCGGCTCGACCAGTATAGGCAGCGCGGTCGGCCGCAAACGCGGCCGTGCGCTTATACCGCCCATCGCGCGGCAGCGTTGCCGCGCGCCACGGCCGCACGTTGCGACAGCCCGGACGCGCATCGGCTAGCGATGCGCTAAGTCATTGAGCGGGCACGGATTTTATCACGTGCCGACGAATACTGCCGGGCCGGCCGCGGTGCCTGCGAAACCCCACCACAAACGAAAAACCCCAAGAATCTTCCGATTCTTGGGGTTGGAACTGCTGGTGGCCTGGGACGGAATCGAACCATCGACACGCGGATTTTCAATCCGCTGCTCTACCAACTGAGCTACCGGGCCAACGAAGAATGAAAGTATATCGAGCCCTCGATACTTGCACAAGGGTTTTCGTGAAATATTTTTATGCCGCGCCTTCCGACTGCTTCTTGCCGAGCTCGACGCCGAGCTGCTTGAGCTTGCGATACAGGTGCGTGCGCTCGAGGCCCGTCTTCTCGGCGACGCGCGTCATGCTGCCGTTCTCGCGCGCCAGATGATATTCGAAGTACGCGCGCTCGAACGCGTCGCGCGCTTCGCGCAACGGGATGTCGAACGGGATCGCGGCCATCTGGCCCGCGAGGCCGAGCGCCGACGCCATGTCGTCCCCGAGCGTCGGCAGCGCGGCCGCCGATGCGATCGCCGCAGGGCCCGCGGCCTGGCCAGCGCCCGCCTTCACCGCCGCATTCACGGACACCGGCGCCGCGCCGCGCGCGAGCCCGTGCTCGACCGACTTCAGCAGCTTCTGCAACGCGATCGGCTTCTCGAGGAAATCGAGTGCGCCGATCTTCGTCGCCTCCACGGCGGTGTCGATCGTCGCGTGCCCGGACATCATGATCACCGGCATCGTCAACAGCCCTTGCGCCGCCCATTCCTTGAGCAGCGTGACGCCGTCGGTATCGGGCATCCAGATATCGAGCAGCACGAGATCGGGCGCCTGATTCAGCCGGTATTCCCGCGCAGCCTGCGCGTTCTCCGCCGCCTCGACGACATGTCCTTCGTCGCTGAGGATCTCCGAGAGCAATTCCCGGATGCCCATTTCATCATCTACCACCAGGATGGTTGCCATTTACGCTGCCTTTGTCTGCACACTTGCTTTTGTGTTGGCGGGTGCCGTCCCGCCCTGCGCGCCGGGTTCGGCGCCTGGCGCATCGCTCGCCATCTGCAGGAACAGGATCGACACCTGCGCACCCTCGACGATCTCGCCGTGCATGCGATTGCGCAGATCGATCCGTGCGCCGTGCTCGTCCACGATTTTCTTGACCATGGCCAGTCCGAGCCCCGTGCCCTTCGCCTTCGTCGTCACGTAAGGCTCGAACGCACGGGTCAGGATGCGTGCCGGAAAACCGGGCCCGTTGTCGGACACGGTCAGACGTACCGCGACGCGCGTTTTGCCCTCGGCGTCGGGATCGCCATATTCTACTGTCTTGGTTTCGATCAACACACGCGGATGCGCGACCTCCGCGACCGAATCCTGCGCGTTCTGCAGCAGGTTGTGAATCACCTGACGCAATTGCGTCGCGTCGCCGCGGATCACCGGCAGCGACGGCGCCAGCTCCGCGACGATCGCACTCTTGCCTTCGCCGACACCATACAGCCCGAGCACCTCGCTCGCCAGCTCGTTCAGCTGCAGGCTCGCGAGCACCGCGGGCGGCGTGCGCGCGTATTCGCGGAAGTCGTCGACCATCCGCTTCATCGCCGCCACCTGATTGACGATCATCGTCGCGCCACGCTTGAGCACGTCGGCATCGTGCGGCTCGAGCTTGTCGGACAGCTTCATCTGCAGCCGTTCGGCCGACAGCTGGATCGGCGTGAGCGGGTTCTTGATCTCGTGCGCGAGCCGTCGCGCGACTTCGCCCCATGCAACCGAGCGCTGCGCGGAAATCACGTCGGAGATGTCGTCGAACACGACCACGTAGCCGGAGGTCTGCGGATCGTCCGCCTCGCCCTCGACCGTCGAGACGAGGCGCGTGCCGCGCACGAGCAGCGTGAGCGGATCGGCTTCGCCCGGCACGACGACCGCGAACTGTTGCTGCCAATGGCCGCGATCGCCGCTCGCGCCGTCGGACGCCGCCTCGCGATCGGCGAACGCCTTGCGCACCATCGCGCCGAATTCCGCGACGACGCCGATCCGGTCGAGCGCGGTGCCGATCATCGAGCCGAACGGCTGCCGGAAGATCCGCTCCGCGCCGCGGTTCGCGGTCGTCAGCCGGAACTGGCGATCGAGCACGAACACGCCGGCCGTCAGGTTCGCGAGAATGCTTTCGAGATACGTCTTCGAATGCTCGAGCGCGATGCGGTTCTTCTCGACCGCCAGCCGCGCCTCGGACAGCTGGCGCGTCATCGCGTTGAACGACTGCGTGAGGAAGCCGAGCTCGTCGCGCGACTTGATCTCGCGCTTCGGCGTGTAGTCGCCTTCCGTGATCTCCTTCGTGCCCTGCGCGAGCAGGAACAGCGGCCGCGCGAGCTGCTGGCCGAGCGCGAGCGCGAGCATCATCGCGATGAAGGTCGCGAGGAACAGCGCGAGCGTCAGCGTGCCGATGTACATCTTGCGCAGGCCGGTGCGGCCCAGCGACTTTTCCTGATATTCGCGATAGGCGCGCTGCACCGCGTCGGCGTTGTGCGCGAGCGTCGGCGGCACCGGCTGCGTCAGTTGCAGGAAGCGCTCCGCCGGTTGCAGCAGCGACGTCGACGCGTCGGGGATAGGCCGCACGACGCGCAGCCGCAGCGCGCCCTTCGCGCCGTGCGCACGCGGGTCGCCGTCGACTTCCCCTTCGATCGCCGCGTACGCGCCGTGCTCGCGCGCCTGGCTCAGCATCAGCGGCGTCGGCAGGTCGTCGGGAATCAGCGCGGCGAAATTGCCCGACGCCAGCGCGACGATGTGCAGGTCGGGCGCCGCGCCCGAGCCGGCGCGGCTCGGCTCGACGATCGTCGCGTCCTGCACGCCGAACTGGTCGCGCAGGCGCAGCAGCGTGAGCGTCGTGCCGTTCGTGTTCGCATCGACGCTCGCGAGCTGATCGGACATCAGGCGCGCCTTCGTCTGCAGATCGGACAGCGACGCGTCGAGCATCCCGCGGCCGAGATTCAGGCCGGCGGTGAGCGCGGTTTCGACGTTCACGTCGAACCACGACTCGATGCTGCGCGACACGAACTGGTACGACACGATGTAGATGATGCCGCCCGGCACCACGCCGACGAGCGCGAAGAACACCGCGAGCTTCGCGAGCAGCCGCGTGCCGAACTTGCCCTTCCTCAGCCGCACGACGATCATCCCGATCAGCCCGAGCACGACCAGCAGGAACACGATCGCGACGATGATGTTCATCGCGTACAGCCACGAGTAGTAGCGGTCGAAGAACTCGGTGTTCGCGCTCGCCGCGGCGAGCAGCACGAGCAGCAGCAGCGCGGTGAGCGCGACGGTCGACACGATCACGCGAATGAGCAGGCTCTTCCCGCTGGCCGCGCGGCGCACTTTATTTAGCACGTTCGGTCACCGTGAAGTTGAAGCGCTTCCAGTCGGACACGAGCGTCCAGTCGCGGTTGTTCACCGCGTCGACCTGGAACGGCTTCGGCATCAGCGCCGTGTCGAGCTGCATGCGCACCGAGGCCGTGTAGGTTTCGCCGGCGCGCACCTGGTTGCGCTCGATCACGTGCCACGACGTGATGTGGCGCACGACCGCGAGCGCGTCCTTCAACGACGGGAAGCCGAGCTGCAGGCCGCCGGTCGACACGCGGTACTCGCGCGTGAGCGGCTGGAACGACAGGCGGATCGTCTGCGCCACCGACACCGGTTGCTCGTCGAACCAGTACCAGCGGGCGCGGCTCAGTTCGAAGTCGGTCGTGAAGTAAAGCGGGATGCCTTTGTTCACCGCATCCTCGAGGTTCGGATTCAGCTCGAAGTCGAAGCGGGCATCGAGGCTCCAGCCGCTTCCGTCAGCCTGCAGCGACGCACGCTGCACGGCGATCGACTCGGCGCGCGCCGGCCGCACGACGGTCAGGCACAGCGCCAGCGCCACCAACAGGACGGCCGCGAGCCGAAGTGGAAAAGGGTGTTTGATCGTCACCGTTTCTGAAACCGCGCGTAGAAGAATCCGTCGTGATCGGTGGTCGGGTCGAGTGCGCCGGCCGTCGCGCCGCGCACGCCGCCCGGCAGCAGTTGGCCGGGCGCGTCCAATCGTACCGCATCTTCACAGGCGGCTTCAAACCAGCGCGCCTGCAGCTCGCCTTCATCGGGGAAGATCGAGCAGGTTACGTAGAGCAGTTCGCCGCCCGGCTTCACGAGCGGCCACAACGCGCTCAGGATGCGGCGCTGCTCCGCGACGAGCGCGGCGATGTCGGCTTCGCGGCGCAACCAGCGGATATCGGGATGACGGCGCACGATGCCCGACGCCGAGCACGGCACGTCGGCCAGAATGCGATCGAACGGGCGGCCGTCGTACCACGCTTGCGGCGCGCCCGCATCGCCGACGCGCACGTCCGCGGACAGCGACAGGCGCGCGAGATTCTCGCCGATGCGCTCGGCGCGGGCCGCATCGCTTTCGAGCGCGACGACGTCGACATCGGCCAGCTCGAGGATGTGCCCGGTCTTGCCGCCCGGCGCCGCGCAGGCGTCGAGCACGCGCATGCCGTCGCGCGCGCCGAGCCATTCGGCCGCGAGCTGCGCGCCGGCATCCTGCACCGACACGACGCCGTCGCCAAAGCCCGGAATGCGATCGACCGGCAGCGCGGACGCGAGCCGCACCGCATGGCGGCCGATCGCGGTCGCGTCGATTCCGCTCGCGCGCAGCGTGTCGAGATACGCGTCGACGCTCGCGCGCCGCGCATTCACGCGCAGCGTGAGCGGCCCCTGCCGATCGCCGGCCGCGAGCACGGCCTGCCATGCATCCGGCCACGCGCGCTTCACCGCGTCGATCCACCACGGGCGGTAATTCCAGCGTGCGACCGGATCGTCCTGCAGCGCCGCGACGAGCGTATCGCGCTCGCGCTCGAAGCGCCGCAGCACCGCGTTGACCAGCCCTTTCGCGAACGCGTATTCGCGCCGTGCGCCGATCACCGTCACGGCCTGATCGACGACCGTGAAGGCCGGATACGCCGCCGCATCGGCGGGATCGAGCAGCAGCGCGAGCGCGCCGGCCAGCACCGCGTGCACGTGCGCGGGCGGCGCCTTGCTGACGAGCCGGCCGATCAGCCAGTCGGCGCTGCCGAGGCGGCGCATCGTTCGATAGGCCACGTCCTGCGTCGCGCCGCGTGCGAACGCGCGGACATCGGCCGGCATCTGCGCGAACACCGTGGCGAGCGCCGCCGGCAACGCGGTGCCGCGCCGCACGGCATCGACGGCCTGCGCGGCCGCGTCGAGCGCAAAGCCCAGCGAATCGGGCGCGAGGCGCAGCGCGGACGGGCGCGCAGCGCGGCCGGAGGAAGACGGGGCGGAGGAACGGGTTCGTGTCATCGGAGCGAAATCGGCAAACGGGCGCCGCGAGCGGCGGGAACCGGGCCGCCGCGTGGGCGCCGCGATTCCAAACCGCGCATTGTAGCGTGAGGCCATGCGGCCCCTTTGGGGGCGCGGCAAATGAAACACCCCGCAGCGCGAGGCATGCGGGGTGTGGGCGACGAGTACGGCGCGGCTTAGTCGAAGCGGCCAGTACGCGCCATCTCCATCAAGCGCGCGATGCGCTCCTCGGTCGCCGGGTGCGTGGAAAACAGGTTCTGCAGGCCGCCGCCGTGCAGCGGATTCATGATCATCATCTGCGCGGTGGCCGGATGCGCTTCGGCCGCCTGGAACGGAATGCCCGCCGCATAGCGATGAATCTTGTCGAGCGCGGTGGCGAGCGCCTGCGGATCGCCGGAAATCTGCGCGCCGCCGCGATCGGCCTCGAACTCGCGCGCCCGTGAGATCGCCATCTGGATCAGCGCACCGGCGATCGGCGCGAGCAGCGCAACCGCAATCCCTGCGATCGGATTGGCCGGCCGGCCGTTTTCGTCGCGGCCGCCGAAGAACATCGCGAAGTTGGCCAGCGCCGAGATCGCGCCGGCCATCGTCGCGGTGATCGTCGAGATCAGGATGTCGCGGTGCTTCACGTGCGCGAGCTCGTGCGCCATCACGCCGCGCATTTCGCGCTCGGACAGCGCGCGCAGGATGCCCGTCGTCGCGGCGACCGCCGCGTGCTCGGGGTTGCGGCCCGTGGCGAACGCGTTCGGCGCATCCTCGTTGATCAGGTAGACGCGCGGCATCGGCAGGTTGGCGCGCGTGGCAAGCTCGCGGACCATCCGGTAGAACTGCGGCGCCGTGGCCTCGTCGACTTCCTGCGCGTTGTACATGCGCAGCACCATCTTGTCGGAGAACCAGTACGAGAAGAAATTCATGCCGAGCGCGAACAGCAGCGCGATCGTCATGCCACGCGAGCCGCCGATCATCCCGCCGATCACGATGAACAGGGCCGTGATCGCGGCCATCAGCATCGCCGTTTTGACCCAATTGAACATACCCACTCCTTATCCGTCAGGGGACCCGCCGCTCCGTCACGGGCGGCGGAAAATTGTAAGCGATTTGTTAGATAAGGTCGCGCCGGAAAAATTCAATCTCAGCGTTGCGCGGCCGCGAGCCGCAACCCGAGGCCGACGAACGCGCTGCCGACCGTGCGGTCGAGCCACTTCTTGACGCCCGGCTTGCCGGAAAAGCGTTGCGTGACACCGCCGGCGATCCACACGACGATGCACGACCAGACGGTGCTCATCACGACGAACACCGAGCCCAGCGCGAGGAACGCGAGCGCCTTGTGCGGGCTGCCCGCCGACACGAACTGCGGGAAGAACGACACGAAGAACAGCACGACCTTCGGGTTCAGCACGTTGGTCCAGAAACCCTGCATGAACAGCTGACGCAGCGGCTTCGCGGCGATGGGCTGCGCGGCGGCGGCAGGAGCCGGCGCACCGCCCTGCTTCGCGATGATCATGCGCACGCCGAGGTAGATCAGGTACGCGGCGCCGGCGAGCTTGATCGCCGTGAACGCGGCGGCCGACGCGGCGAGCAGCGCGGTCAGCCCGAAGGCGCATGCGAGCGTGTGCACACAGGCGCCGGCCGAGATGCCGAGCGCCGACATCAGCCCCGCGCCGCGGCCCTGCGCGATGCTGCGGCCGACGATGTACGCGGTGTCGGGGCCAGGCGTGATGTTGAGCAGGAAAACCGCGAGTACGAAAAAGCCGAAGTGGGTGATGCCGAACATGGGAGCCTCGTAACCGGGAAACGCACGGGAATTCTACGCGCGCCCGCCGTGCGGCGCGACTCGGCCATCCGGCCGATTGCGCCCGGCCGGCATCCCGTGTCGAATGATGCTCAGGCGGCGTCGGGCAATGCGAAACGCTGGCCCGCGGCGAGCGGCGAGCCGGCCAGGAATTCGCGCGCCGGCAAGCGCTTGCCGCCCGGCTTCTGCAGCTGCGTCACGCGCAGCGCGCCCGCGCCGCAGGCGACGATCACCCCTTCCGGGGCTGCTTCGACGATCGTGCCGGGCGCCGCATCGCCACGCGCGGCCACGGGCTCGGCGGCCCACAGCTTGATCGCGGCGCCGTCGAGCGTCGCGACGCCGCCCGGGAACGGGTCGAACGCACGCACCTGGCGCGCGAGCACGTCGGCCGGCTTGCGCCAGTCGAGCGCCGCTTCGTGCTTGCCGATCTTTTCCGCGTACGTCACGCCGTCGGCCGGCTGCGGCGTCGCGGGCAGCGCGCCGTCGCGCTCGAGCCGCTCGAGTGCGGCGACGATCAGCCGTGCGCCGTCGGCGGCGAGCCGGTCGTGCAGCGTCGCGGTCGTGTCGTCGGGCGCGATCGCGATGCGCGCCTCGTCGATCATCGCACCGGTATCGAGGCCGACGTCCATCTGCATCAGCGTGACGCCCGTTTCGGCGTCCCCGGCTTCGATCGCGCGATGAATCGGCGCCGCGCCGCGCCAGCGCGGCAGCAGCGACGCGTGAATGTTGATGCAGCCGGCGCGCGGAATGTCGAGCACCTCCTGCGGCAGCAGCAGGCCGTATGCGGCCACCACCATCACGTCGTGCGGCGTCGCGCGCAGCAGCTCGATCGCCTCGGCGGCCTCGGCGGGGAACTTGCCGGCGCGGCGCAGCGACGTCGGCTGCGCGACGGGCATGCCGTGCTCGACGGCGTAGCGCTTCACCGCGCTCGCCTGCAGTTTCATTCCGCGCCCGGCAGGACGATCGGGCTGGGTGAGCACGAGCGGCACCGGAAAACCGGCCTCGTGGATCGCGGCGAGTGCGGCCGCGGCGAATTCCGGCGTGCCGGCAAAAATCACGCGCAACGTATGGGTCATGACAGCGTTCGAGAGGGCTTGGCGCGCACGCGTTACATCGCGCGTTCGAGTTTCTTCATCTTCGTCTTGATACGGGTCTGCTTCAGCGGCGACAGGTATTCGACGAACACGCGGCCCATCAGATGGTCCATCTCGTGCTGCACGCACACCGCCAGCAGGCCTTCGCAGTCGAGCTCGAACGGCTCGCCGCGCTCGTTGAGCGCGCGCACGCGCACATGGTCCGGGCGCTCGACTTCGTCGTAGATGCCGGGCACCGACAGGCAGCCTTCCTCGTACACCTGCTTCGCGTCGCTCGACCAGACGATCTCCGGATTGATGAACGCGCGCAGCTCGTTCTTTTCTTCGGAGACGTCGATCACGATCACGCGCTCGTGCACGTCGACCTGCGTCGCCGCGAGGCCGATGCCGGGCGCCGCGTACATGGTTTCGGCCATGTCGGCGACGAGCTTGCGGATGCGGTCGTCGACCTTGTCGACGGGCTTGGCGACCTTGTGCAGTCGCTTGTCGGGGTAATGAAGAATGTTCAGCAAAGCCATGGTGTTCGGTATTCGGGTGGGCGGCGTGCCCTATCGGCCATCCGGCCGAGTGGCGCCATTGCCGGGATGCAATGAAGATGAGGCGAACGCACGGCATATCAATGCCGCACGTCATGCCTCCTGCAACTGGCCGGACGCCCGTGCGCGCGGCCCCGTCGAGTATTTCGGATGATGAAAATTTTATCATGGCGCCACGCGCCGCGCTGGCTGTCGCATTCGGGCGCAATCTCATGTCGCCGCAAGCGCTGACCGCGACCATGCTGCGCGCATGGCTGCAACTCGCGCATGCGCCCGGCATCGCGCCGGCGGTGCTGCGCGTGTTGCTCGACGCATTCGGCACGCCCGCGGCGCTGCTGCACGCGTCGGACGCGGCCATTGCCGAGCACACGAGCCCGGCCGCCGCGCGGGCCGTGCACGCGAGCGAGCGGGACGACCTCGACGCGCGCACCGACGCCGCGCTCGCGTGGCTCGACGCGCCGGGCAACGCGATCGTCACGCTCACCGATCCGGCCTACCCGCCGCGGCTGCGCGACCTGCACGATCCGCCGCCGCTGCTATATGTAAAGGGCCGGGTCGACCTGCTGCACGCGCGCAGCATCGCCGTGGTGGGCAGCCGCCACGCGACGCCGCAGGGCCTCGCCGATGCGACGCGTTTCGCGCAGGTGCTGTCCGACGCCGGCCTGGCGATCGCGTCGGGCCTCGCGCTCGGCATCGACGGCGCCGCGCATCGCGGCGGCCTCGACGGCCGCTCGGGCACGATCGCGGTCATCGCGACCGGCGCCGATCTCGTCTATCCGGCGCGTCACCGCATGCTCGCGCATGAGATCGCCGCGCACGGCGTGATCGTCTCGGAATGGCCGCTCGGCACGCCCGCGCGCGCGTCGCATTTCCCACAGCGCAACCGGCTGATCGCCGCGCTCGCGGTCGGCACGCTGGTGGTCGAAGCCGCCCCGCGCTCGGGCTCGCTGATCACCGCAAGGCTCGCGAACGAACTCGGCCGCGACGTGTTCGCGATGCCCGGCTCGATTCACGCACCGCTCGCCCAGGGTTGCCACGCGCTGATCCGCGACGGCGCGAAGCTCACCGCCACACCGCTCGACGTGCTCGAGGAGTACGGGCTCGGGGAACCTGCGGCCCAGGCCGGCGGCACGGCAGTCGGTGCGGGTTCCCGCTCCGATCGCGAAGATGCATCGGGCGCCGCCACGCCCCGCGCGGGCGAGCGCCGCACTGGCGCAGCGGCATCTCCCGACACCGACACTGACACCGTGGCCGATGCCCCCGCCGTCCCACCACGAACCGCATGCGCGCCCGCGAACGATCCAGCCGAACGAGCCGTGCTCGCCGCATTGGGATACGGCCCCGTCACATACGAATGGCTCGCCGAGCACAGCGACCTGCCGGACGACGTGCTGCACCGCGCGCTGCTCGCGCTGGAGCTGGCCGGACGCGTCGCCAGCGTGGCCGGCGGACGCTTCGCGCGGCTTGATTTGGCGCCCACCCCACCGCCGTCCGGCGTGCTACAGTCCCCGGCATAGGGGCGGCCGCGCCGCCGACGATATCGAAGGAATTCCATGCCCGCGCTGAATCTCGACACCGATGCAGATCGGATCGCCGAGCGCCTCGCCGATCCCGACACGCTGCTGGTCGCCTGCCTGTGCGCCGAGTGGTGCGGCACCTGCCGCGACTACCGCACGGCCTTCGACCAGCTCGCCGACGCTCATCCGGACGCCTGCTTCGCGTGGATCGACATCGAAACCCATGCCGACCAGCTCGACGACCTCGACGTCGAAAACTTCCCGACGATCCTGATCGAGGATGCGCACACCGCGCGCTTCTTCGGCACGGTGCTGCCGCACGCGGCGATCGTCGAGCGGATGCTGTCCGACCTGAGCGCGGTGCCCGGCGCGCCGCACGCACCGAAATTGCGCAATATCCTGAACGTCGAGGCCTGAGCGGGCGTCCGTCCGGCCCCGCCGCACGCCGCGACGCGTGCTGCCGGGCCAGGCGCTTGCCGCCGCTGCAGCCCCCCTCTATGATGGGCCGCTTTTTTACACGCCAACCCGCCGTCGCTGCGGCGTGTGCTATAAAGCCGTCGTAAAAGGGTCCCCACACCGGCGAACCCGGTCTACCAACACACACCTGTCATGTCCAAAGCACTGATCATTGCGGAAAAGCCTTCTGTCGCGAACGACATCGCGCGCGCTTTGGGCGGCTTTACCAAGCATGACGAATACTACGAGAGCGACGAATTCGTGCTCTCGTCCGCAGTCGGCCATCTGCTGGAAATCGCCGCCCCGGAAGAGTACGAGGTCAAGCGCGGGAAATGGAGTTTCGCCCATCTCCCCGTCATCCCCCCGCATTTTGACCTGAACCCGATCGCAAAAAGCGAATCGCGACTGAAAGTCCTGACCAAGCTGATGAAGCGCAAGGACGTCGATCGCCTGATCAACGCATGCGACGCGGGGCGCGAGGGCGAGCTGATTTTCCGCCTGATCGTGCAGCACGCGAAGGCGAAGCAGCCGGTCCAGCGCCTGTGGCTCCAATCGATGACGCCGCAGGCGATCCGCGACGGTTTCGCGCACCTGCGCAGCGACAACGACATGCAGCCGCTCGCCGACGCCGCACGTTGCCGCTCGGAAGCCGACTGGCTCGTGGGCATCAACGGCACGCGCGCGATGACCGCGTTCAACAGCAAGGGCGGCGGCTTCTTCCTGACGACCGTCGGTCGCGTTCAGACGCCAACGCTATCGATCGTCGTCGAACGTGAAGAGAAAATCCGCCGATTCGTCCCGCGCGATTATTGGGAAGTGCGCGCCGAATTCGCGTGCGCGGCCGGTTTCTACGAAGGCAAGTGGTTCGATCCGAAGTTCAAGCGCGACGAGTTCGATCCGGAAAAGCGCGACTCGCGCCTCTGGAGCCTGCCGGCCGCCGAAACGATCGTCGCCGCGTGTCGCGACCAGATCGGCACGGTCAGCGAGGAATCGAAGCCGTCGACGCAACTGTCGCCGCTGCTGTTCGACCTGACGAGCCTGCAGCGCGAGGCGAACGGCCGTTTCGGCTTCTCCGCGAAGAACACGCTGGGCCTCGCGCAGGCGCTGTATGAAAAGCACAAGGTGCTGACCTACCCGCGTACCGACGCGCGCGCGCTGCCGGAAGACTATCTGGCGACGGTGCAGTCCACGCTCGAGATGCTCAAGGAGAGCCACAACTACCTGCCGCACGCGAAGCAGGTGCTCGACAAGGGCTGGGTGAAGCCGAACAAGCGGATCTTCGACAATTCGAAGATCAGCGATCACTTCGCAATCATCCCGACGCTGCAGGCGCCGAAGTCGCTGTCCGAGCCGGAACAGAAGCTGTACGACCTCGTCGTGAAGCGCTTCCTCGCGGTGTTCTTCCCCGCGGCCGAGTTCCGCGTCACGACGCGGATCACCGAAGTAGCCGGCCATCACTTCAAGACCGAAGGCAAGGTGCTGGTCGAGCCGGGCTGGCTGCAGGTATACGGTCGCGACGCCGAAGGCGCGGACGCGAACCTCGTGCAGGTGCAGAAGGACGAGAAGGTGAAGACCGACGAGATCGCGGCGGTCGCGCTCGTCACGAAGCCGCCCGCACGCTACTCGGAAGCGACGCTGCTGTCCGCGATGGAAGGCGCGGGCAAGCTCGTCGAGGACGACGAGCTGCGCGAGGCGATGGCCGCGAAGGGCCTCGGCACGCCGGCCACGCGCGCGGCGATCATCGAAGGCCTGCTCGGCGAGAAATACCTGGTGCGCGAAGGCCGCGAGCTGATCCCGACCGCGAAGGCATTCCAGCTGATGACGCTGCTGCGCGGGCTCGGCGTGAAAGAGCTGACCGCGCCCGAGCTCACCGGCGAATGGGAATACAAGCTGTCGCAGATGGAGCGCGGCAACCTCGGGCGCGACGCGTTCATGCAGGAAATCGCCCGCATGACGCAACAGATCGTCAAGCGCGCGAAGGAATACGACTCCGACACGATCCCGGGCGACTACGCGACGCTCGAGACGCCGTGCCCGAACTGCGGCGGTCAGGTGAAGGAGAACTACCGCCGCTTCGCCTGCACGAAGTGCGAGTTCTCGATCTCGAAGATTCCGGGCAGCCGGCAGTTCGAGATCGCGGAAGTCGAGGAGCTGCTGCGCGAGAAGACCATCGGGCCGCTGTCCGGCTTCCGCAGCAAGATGGGGCGGCCGTTCTCGGCGATCCTCAAGCTGTCGTTCGACGATGAAACGAAGAACTACAAGCTCGAGTTCGATTTCGGCCAGGACCAGGGCGGCGACGAGGGCGAAGCGCCCGACTTCTCCGCGCAGGAGCCGGTCGGCGCGTGCCCGAAGTGCAACGGCCGCGTGTTCGAGCACGGGATGAGCTATGTGTGCGAGCACTCGGTCGCGAACCCGAAGACCTGCGACTTCCGCTCGGGCAAGGTGATCCTCCAGCAGGAAATCACGCGCGAGCAGATGGCGAAGCTGCTGGCCGACGGCCGCACCGATCTGCTGCCGAACTTCAAGTCGTCGCGCACGGGCCGCAATTTCAAGGCATTCCTCGTGAAACAGCCGGACGGCAAGATCGGCTTCGAGTTCGAGAAGAAGGAGCCGAAGGCCGCCGCGGCGAAGAAGACGGCAAAATCGGCGACGAAGGATGCAGAAACCGTCACCGAAGGCGCCGACGAGAAACCGGCACCGGCTCGCAAGACCGCCGCCCGCAAGACGACGGCGCGCAAGACGGGCTCGTAACGGCGCGACCGCCGCAGCCGCCCGCTGCGGCACGCATCGACAAAAAAACGCGGATCGATTGCTCGATCCGCGTTTTTTATTTGCGTCGGCGCTGTGGGCTGCCGGCCGCGCCGCCGTTACAGCGGCGACGGCACCGCGGCTCGCCCGCGCGGCGCGCGCGCAAGCCGCGGCTGCAGGTTCGGGTCGGTCGACTCGGCCGGGTCGGCGCGCATCTCGACACCGATCGGCGCGGACGACGTACCTTGGGCCGCCCACTGCTCGCCGATCACCGCATCGGTGGCGCGGCTGAAATATTCGACGAGATGGTCGATGAACGTGCGCACCTTTGCCGGCAGATGGCGCCGGCTCGGGTACGCGATGTTGATCTCGACCTGCGGCAGCCGGAAATCCGGCAGCAGCCGCACCAGCGCGCCGCGCGCGATGTCGCTGCCGATCAGGTAGCTCGGCAGGATCGCAACACCCATCCCGAGCAGCGCGAACTGGCGCAGCATCGCGGTGTTGTTCGCGACGATCACGTTGGTCGGGCGCACGCGCACTTCGCCGTCCGGGCCGGTGAATACGCGCTCGTCGCCCCAGTATTCGGTCGGCAGGCTCAGCGCCGGGTGCTCGGCGAGCTGTTCCGGGTGGGTCGGCACGCCGTGCTTCTCGAGGTAGCTCGGCGTCGCGCAGACGGTCATGCAGCCGGTGGTCAGCCGGCGCGTGACGATGCTCGCGCTGCGCATCTGCCGCGTGACGACGATGCCGACGTCGAACCCCTCCTCGACGAGATCGACCTGGCGGTCCACCAGCGTAAGGTCCGGCACGACTTTCGGAAAATTCTCGGTGTACGACTGCAGCACGGGCGCGAGGTTGTGCAGCCCGAACACGACGGGCGCGACGATCCGCAACGTGCCGACCGGCTCGTGATTGCGCGCGACCACCATCTGCTCGACATCTTCGAGCTCGTCGAGAATCTGTCGCGCGCGCTCGAGATAGACCTGCCCCGACTCCGTCAGCGAAAGGCTGCGTGTCGTACGGTTCAGCAGGCGCGTGCCGAGCCGGCCTTCCAGATCGGCGACATGACGCGTCGCGACCGCATTGGAGATGTCCATTGCGCTCGCCGCCCGGGCGAAACTGCCGAGATCCGCAACCTTGACGAACACGCGCATCGACTGCAAATGATCCATAACGACTCCTGCCGCTGTTACAACTTCAAAAAGTTGAAGCAAATGCGTAATTCTCCTACGACAGCGGAAATGATGCAGAGTTGCTCAACAACTGCCGCGTTGACGATAAAAATGGGCAAAAATCCTCACCGATTGCGAATGGATGATCCAATTATTCTGATCTCGACAACAATTAGGTGAACGTCGTCCGCGAAACGGGCCGAATCAGAAAGGACATGTCTGATGCGACACAGCAGCGCACCCTGCTGCGACCGACGCCGATTGCGGCGGAGCGTAACAACCTGTTAAAAAGACCCCATGCCGTGTGCCGGCGTAGCATCATGTCGGCCCCGGCCGGGCGGCACGGGCGCGCCCCGCGCGCCGCGGCCGCTGCTTTCAACGCGCGACTTCCCTGCTGAACATGAAAATTGCCATCCTCGACGACTACCAGGACGCCGTCCGCAAGCTGAATTGCTTCGAGATGCTCGCCGAGCACGACGTGAAGGTCTTCAACAATACGGTGCGCGGCCTGGGGCAACTCGCGAGCCGGCTGGCGGAAGTCGAGGCGCTCGTGCTGATTCGCGAACGCACGCCGATTTCGTCGCAACTGCTCGCAAAACTGCCGAATCTGCGGATGATCAGCCAGACCGGCCGCATCTCCAGCCACATCGACCTCGAAGCGTGTACCGATCGCGGCATCGCGGTGCTCGAAGGCACGGGCTCGCCGGTGGCGCCGGCCGAACTGACGTGGGCGCTCGTGATGGCCGCCCAGCGCCGCATTCCGCAATACGTCGCCAACCTGAAGCAAGGTGCGTGGCAGCAGTCGGGCCTGAAGACGTCGGCGCTGCCGCCGAACTTCGGGCTCGGCCAGGTGCTGCGCGGCCAGACGCTCGGCATCTGGGGCTACGGAAAGATCGGCCGGCTGGTCGCCGGCTACGGCAAGGCGTTCGGGATGAATGTGCTGATCTGGGGCCGCGAGCACTCGCTCGAGGCCGCGCGCGCCGACGGCTACACGGCCGCCGACAGTCGCGAGGCGCTGTTCAAGCAGAGCGACGTGCTGTCGCTGCACCTGCGGCTGCACGACGACACGCGCGGGATCGTCAAGCAGGAGGACCTGCTGCGGATGAAGCCGACGTCGCTGCTCGTCAACACGAGCCGCGCCGAGCTGCTCGAGGAAAATGCGCTCGTCAACGCGCTGTCGCACAACCGGCCGGGGATGGTCGCGATCGACGTGTTCGAGAGCGAGCCGATCCTGCAGGGCTACAGCCTGCTGCGGATGGAGAACGTGATCTGCACGCCGCACATCGGCTACGTCGAGCGCGAGAGCTACGAGCTGTATTTCAGCGCGGCGTTCAGGAACATTCTCGCGTTCGACCAGGGCGACCTGTCGAGCGTCGTCAATCCGGAAGCGCTGACGCCGCGCCGCGCGCGCTGACCCGCACCGCCGCGCCCGCGGCGCGGCTTCTCTGTCCGATCATGGCGTCAGGCGGCCACGCGGCCGCCGGTCATCGCGCTGACGCGCGTGAGGAAATGCTCGCCGTCGCGGCGCCCGAGGTCGTACGCGTGCCGCATCTGCGACGGGCTCGTGTAATCCCAGCTCGAAATCGGCACCTTGCTCGACGGTTGTATATAGAGCCGCCGCTGGTCGCCGTGCGCGACCGTGAACATCTGCGGGCGCGGATACAGCCTCGTGACGAGCACCAGCACGTCGCCCGGCGACGTGTCGAGTGCGCCCACCGGCACGTTGTCGACCATCCCGCCGTCGAGCACCGGCCGGCCGTCGCGCCGCAGCACGGGCGTGAACGGCGGCGTGCACGACGACTGCAGGATCAGGTCAGCGAGATCGTCGACCGTCGCGCACGCCTGTGCGCGCACGAATTCGGGGCGAAAGCCGAGCGCGCGCCCGAGCGTCGGGTGCAGCGTCTTGCGCACGTATTTCTCGATGTTGTACGCGACGAGGCCCGCGGCCACCGCACTGCGCGCGCCGAGCCAGCGCGGCACGTGCGACACGCCGATACGGATCTCCGGGGCGTCCGCGAGCCGCGCGAACGGCTCGCCGTAGATGTCGAGCAGCGCCTGCCGATAGATCCGATAGTGCGGAAACACCGGCTCGCGGCGGAACAGGTTGCCCCAGTACGCGTTCTTGCGGTTGTGGCGCAGCGCTTGCTCGTAATAGCGCATCACCCACGCGGCGTCGCGTGTGTACAGCATGCAGGCCGTGGCCGCGCCGGCCGAGATGCCGGCGATCACGCGCGGGCGCAGCGCCAGCGCCGGCTGCACGACGTCCCAGAAGCCGGCTTGCCACCAACAGCGGTTACCGCCGCCCGCGAACACGATCTGGTCGAACATCGCGCCGCTCAGCTGACCAGCGCGTAGGTCGACGTTGCGTGCACGGCCATCTTGCCGTCCTCGTCGAACAGCTCGACTTCGCCGAACACGAGGTTGCGGCCCATCCGCAGCACGCGCGCGGTGACCAGCACGTCGCCCTTGCGCACCGGACGCATGAAGTTCGTGTTCAGCGAGACGGTGGTCATCGGCCGGAACTCGCCGAGCGCGGCCGAGATCGCGACCACCATCGCGGTGTCGGCGGCGGCGGTGAAGACCTGGCCGCAGATGATGCCGCCCGAATGGCGGAATTCGCCGGAAAACGGCAGACGCATCGTGACGCTGTCGTCGCCGATCGACACGGGAACCAGGCCGAGCGAGCGGACCCACGGGGCCAGCAGGCGGTCCAGCAATTCGCGGACTGCGTTTTCGTCCATCTTCGAATGTCCAGAGAATGTTGCGCGACCGCCGCGCAACAGATGGACGTCATCATACCGGGAGCGGGCCAACTGCGATCACTTGGCAGCGCGCCGGCAGCCGCACGCACGGTGACGAAATATTTTGGGGAAATTTGCAGAAAGGGCTTGCCAATGATGAAATACCCGTGCATAATCTTTCTTCTGTTGGGGCGTTAGCTCAGTTGGTAGAGCAGCGGACTCTTAATCCGTAGGTCGAGTGTTCGAGTCACTCACGCCCCACCAAAGAAATCAAGCACTTAGCCCACCTTTTAGGTGGGCTTTTTGCTTTCTGGCCATTTATTGCTGCAATTCTGCTGTACTGGAAATTTGCAGCAAACCTCCTGCACTTGCCGTTCATGGTGCTGTGGCAACGCTACACTTTATTTTGGGAGTAGCGTTCGCATGGCAACAATCAACAATCGTGGTCCCCACCAATGGCAAGCCACGGTCCGACGCAAGGGATACCCTTCGCAGTCGGAAACCCACAGAACCAAAGCCCGGGCAGAAGCCTGGGCACGCGAAGTCGAATCACAAATGGACGCGGGCACCTTCCGCGACCGCCGGGTTCTTGCCGGGGTGACTCTCGGTGATGCGCTCGAACGGTATCTGACGACCGTCACCACGCAAAAGCGCGGACAGACATCGGAAAGTAACCGCATCAAGCAACTCCAGCGCCATCCGTTGGCCCAGCGTCTCATGTCCAGCCTCCAGGCCACGGACTTCGCCAGCTATCGAGACCAACGCCGGACTCAGGTCGGTCCAAACACCGTGCGCCTGGAACTGGCCGTGCTTTCGCATCTGTACACCATCGCAATCAAAGAATGGAGCTGGCCGCTGACGCACGAGCCGAAAAACGTGTCGAAGCCCAAACCGGAAGAGGGCCGCGAGCGCCGACTCGAAGGCGATGAAGAACAGCGCCTGCGGGCAGCGGTTCACCGCCCGAAGGCACGTTCCGCTATCTGGCTGGAAGCCTGCATCGACCTTGCACTGGAAACCGGCATGCGCGCTGGCGAAATCCTGACTCTCACCTGGGACCAGGTTGACTTCGACCAATGCTGCGCGCGGCTGGAGAAAACGAAGAACGGCAGCCGCCGCACGGTCGGTCTGACACACAAGGCGGTGAACGTGCTCCAGAAACTTCCCCGCACCGGCGCGACTGTCATCACCAACTTCTACGACACTTCTGGACTGGACCGAGCATTCGCGAGCGCATGCAAAGCTGCTGGCATCGAAGGCTTGCATTTTCATGACCTGCGCCACGAGGCGGCATCGCGCTTCGCGCCCACCATGCAAGTGCAAGACCTTGCGAAACTCATGGGCTGGAAAACGCTCCAGATGGCCATGCGCTATTACAATCCGACGGACGCTGAACTCGTTGCATTGGTTCGTCGCGCCGCCGCGCAACCTGCATTGCGACAGACCGCTCCCGCCCAGCCGCCCGTTACGGAACGCGCTCCCGCGCCCAGCTTCGCACCGCCGGGAACCATCCCGACCGCGTCCCTCATGGTCAAGATGAGTCCGTCCGCATACGCCCAACCGCAGATGGTGCGTGCGGCCTGACGGTTGCTGGATTCGTACCCGCCCAGAACACAGACGGGTACGAACTCAAGGCAATACGAAAAAAAGCCTCAAATACTAAGGCTTCCTACGAGTTACGGCTGGCTACGCTTTCATCACGAAGTTTCTTCCTATACTCATTGCAGCCCTGTGGTTGCATGACATAGGAACGTAACAAGTGCCTCCCCTTCTTTCTCCCAAAGACCTAGCCGCCGCGCTGGGAATCGCCGAACAAACCATCTACAACCGTCACTCAGGTGGTGGTGACCTTCCTCCCTGCCTGAAGCTGGGTCGCCTCCTGCGGTTTCGCCGCGAAGATGTCGATGCGTGGCTTCAGCAGAAGCTCACGCCTAGCGCGGCAATACCCTCGCCCGCCGCAATCGCAGAACGCACGCCACGCCGACGCGGACGGCCAACCATCGCAGAGCAACTCGCGGCAGCTCGCCGCGCGCGCTGAACGAACACGCCCACACGTTGGACTCAAAACCCATGCTCAATAAACTGGATATTCTTCGGGCGCTCACCGTCCCTCGGCCACCCTTGGATTTCGTCTTGCCCGGCCTGCTTGCTGGCTCGTTCGGCCTGCTGGTAGCACCGGGTGCCACCGGAAAATCACAACTCGCGCTCGATGTCGCCATATCGCTCGCACTCGGCCGCCCTGTCGCCGATGGACTGTTTCCGGCATGCCCGCCAAGCAAGGTGGTCTATCTGGCGGCAGAGGAATGCGAACGCTTGCTGGCCGAACGTCTGCGCCACCTTATCGACCTTGACGAGCAGAGCAACCCCAGATTGCGCGACAACCTGATACTGCTGCCGATGGCAGGAGAGGCATGCGGCCTGCTTGCGGATAACCGCCCTACAGCGCTGTATCAGGCGCTGCGCGAAATCTCGGCAGACGCTCGCCTCATCATCGTTGACCCGCTCCGCCGCCTGCATGGCGGAGATGAAAACAGCAGCGCGGACATGACGCAATTCGTCGTCTTGATGGAGCAACTTGCCCGAGCTACCGGCGCCGCCGTGCTCGGCCTCCATCATGCCAATCGCGCATCGGCTGGCGATGGCGGCTCGCAACACGCAGCTCGCGGGTCAAGCGCCCTAGTCGATGGCGCACGCTGGCAACTGAATCTCTCGCGAATGGACGAGAAAACCGCTGACCAGAACAGGCTTTCGGATGCCGAACGTGCGCTGTATGTCGCGCTCGATTTCGCCAAGACCAACTACCTGCCACCGCAACCGCGATGCTGGCTCAAGCGCGGCAATGGTGGCCGCTTCTCGCCCGTCCGACTCCCGACCACCGCCGCAAAGGCGCGGACGGCCGGCGGTGCTCGATTGCTCAACATGACCCACTAACCCACAGGAGAACCCCGGCCTGCGGCCAGGACATATCTCGGGGATTGCACTACAGGACAGCTATTGAAATAACGCATCGCCGGGGCGCAAGCCCCGATGCACAACGCCTTAACCATCTTCCAGACTCGGCTACCTCGCCACCCATACTGCTCCAACGACCCGACAAAGGGTCTCGTGATTCGCCCGACCGCAACCGCGCTACAGCACAAGCACCTCCAGCCAAATGCACCGCTTGAAGTCGGCTGGCTGGTCTTTGACATCGACTACCGGGGTGCGGCTCTAGCCTGGGAACGAGCCAATCTGCCGCCGCCAACCGCGACCGTTATCAACCCGGCAAACGGCCATGCGCATCTGTTCTACGGCCTGAACACGCCTGTAGTCACGAGTGATGCGGGACGTGCCGCCCCTTTGCGCTTTGCTGCCGCCGTTCAGGCCGCATATATCGCCAGGTTGCACGCAGACCCCGGCTATACTGGACTCATTGCCAAGAATCCGTTTCACGCGGCGTGGATAACGGACTGGGTCAACCACCTCTACGACCTTGCCGAACTCGCCGAATACGTCGAACTACCCAAACGTCTGCCGAAGCGCGCAGAAGTCGGACTGGGCCGTCATTGCACACTGTTCGATGACTTGCGCGCGTGGGCATACACTTGGGTTCGCGAGTACAAACGGAACGGCGCTTCGTTCGAGCAATGGCAAGCCGCCGCTCTCGGCCAGGCGGAATTGCTCAACGACTTTCCATCGCCACTCGCATTCGGAGACGTCAAAGCCACGGCCAGAAGCGTCGCGCGCTGGACGTGGACACGTTTCAGCGATGAGGCGTTCTCGGCAATTCAATCCGTGCGCGGCAGGCGCGGTGGCCGTCCCGCGACCACCACCCTGAACGGTGAGCCGTGGGCCGACCTGGGCATCAGTCGGTCAACCTATTACCGCCGCCTAAACGGCGGCCTGCTCGTGCCGGAGAGCACCCGCCAGTGAGACAAAAGCCATATCAGATAACAGCGACCGCCCCCAGCGGGAGAAGCCTGCCAGCACAATGCCGGGCCTGTGCTGTACCGTTCAACGCATAAAAAAACACCGCCAGGGTCAGCGCGCCTGGCGGTGCTCACAGTCGGATTTATGACCGTGAAGAGAAAGAGAACGGATGGGGCGGTGCTGACTCTGGCCTGGACGATGTCCGCCCCCCATGACCTCAATACGCAAATTTAATGTCCTCGTTGTTGTATAGCGTCGGTTTGAACATGATGATGTGCTCAATGTCACTTTTCTTCCAACCTGCCGAAAGCAAGTCTCGGCAGAGTTTCGCTTCAAATGACCGAGCGCACACAAACACGACCTTCGCCCACATCAAACCGTCAGGCAGCAACGCGGAACCGCACGTGCGCATCGCATCGTCCCTGACCGTCGTGAGCCAGACCAGCAGGCGCTGGTAGTCTCGGGCATTGCGGCGACTTTTCTCAGTCTCCATCCACCAAAGACGCTTCCCATCGTTAAGCAGGACATCCGGCCTTTTTCCTTTAATGCCATCAACTGCACCGAACCAACGACCGCGCGCGACCTCGTGTTCCGTAGTGACACGGAATCCCGCGACGATACCGCTCACCGCGAGCTGATTACCCACGCTACGATGCATGAACTGTGCGGCGCTGAACTGACGCACCAGGTCTTTGCCGGTTTCGGCAGGCACGCCGAGTTCCCGTAACCGGCGCGCGCCGCCTTCGGCTAGCGAGTAAATCACGCTGCCATTCATTGCTTGCCCGCGCAACACTTGCCGAGCGGCAAGCAGGCGCTTCAGTGTCCTCTGCGCCATTCGCAACGCCGATGCACCCGGCGTCACTGGCGTGAAATCCGGCTCGCCTGCGGGGCGCCGCTCCCAGCGCGTCCAGACGGTTGCTGCAATATCTTGAGCGCGCGCCCAGCCGAGGCGGTGCAGCGTTCTCAAAACCTTGACTTCATTTTCCATGGCGCGCACGCGCCCATCTTTTTGTGTTGCCATTGGGTTATCTCGATTGTCTTGATAACCCGTATAGGCAAGATGCCCCCTGTTCGTTTGCCCGTTCCACGGGAAGCGAACAGGGGAGACGAAGCTGCTGACGCAGCTCAGGCCACCGTGACCTTAGCTGGGCTGAACGCCCAGACGGTCACTCGACGGGCTGGACGCCCGTCGCGTCCTGAACCCCTGGGCGCCCCGCTCTGCGAGCGGGCAAGGCGCTCACTGTGGCCCGCTGCACGCGTACCAAGCGGCAGCGTTGCTCCCGGTCTGCCGACTGACCACCTTGCCCGCTCGCTCCGCTCAGGGCGCCGGGTCCGTATGGCCCCCCACGAATCTGCCAGCCCGTTGGCGGGCCTCTGAGCACTGGGGTGCTCAGCGATTCGCGGCTCCCCCGGCAGTTCTACAACCAGCTCGGGAGCTGGTGCGCAGAACTGGGCGGCGGGCTGAACGCCCTTGCCCCACGCCCTCCGGGCGTGGCCCCTCTGCGTCGGCGGCTGACGCCGCCGACTGCGCGCCGTTGGCTTGCGAGCCACGCACGCTGCGCGTGCAGGGGTCGCGCCCATTGGAGCGCGACGCCGGTTCCGTCGCGGGTATCGCATACCGCCGTCTTTCGTCACTGCATCGCCCAACCGTTCGCGACTCTACGCCAAGCAGTCCGCCATGCGAGGGCCTTCGGCGCTTCGCGCACGGGCATCACCCGGTCCCTTCGGGCTGCGGCTTCCGCCCGTTCCCTTGCATGGCGGACTGCCTAGCGTCGTCGTTCGCCACGGGCGAAACAGCGACGAAAGACGGCGGCAGCAGCATCTGCCAACCCCACCGCCGAAACCGGAAAACGGTCGGGGGCTCACCAGCTCGGAATCCGGTCAGATTTTAAGGAGCGCACAACATGCAAGACCTTCACGACATCTTCGGCAAGACCATTTTCATCTACACCCGAGAGCAGGCGATTGCAGATGGCGCGCTGGTCGATGTGAGTTTGCAGGCACGGGATGCCGGCTTCCGCATCCCCATAGCGATGACGGCGGCAGTCTGGGCTGATTGCGTAGCCTGGTCGGCGGAGGACAGCCAGCGGCAGGTTTCACAGGACGAGTGGGCGCGTTTGTGGGACGTGTTGTGGATGGCATCGCGGGCAGCTCGCCGCGCGCAGGGTGCGCCACGCATCGCGTTCGACGTGTACCGGGTGCCACGCGGCGGTCAAGGTATGCGCCCCCGTCCGGCCCGTTTGCATCTGCATATCGGCCCTGGCGACAACGCCGAGCCGGTCATCACGATTTTGATGCCGAACGAAGACTGATTTCCAACCGCCCCGCGAACAGGCGCGGGGCATTCATCACCCGCTCACAAGGAGAGCCACATGAGCATGTATACCGTGAATCCCGCAACTGGCCTGCCGATGACCGGCGAAGACTATAGCGGCGTCGATGTCGGCGGCAACCCGTGGGGAACCAGGCTTGAAAATAATTCCCTTTGGTCAGCGCCGTTCTGGGATTACCCGTGTGACATGTAACGTCACATGTGACGCTTGACCAGCGGCCTGCATGGCGCAGGCCGTTTTACCGAAAAAATCTCGGATTTTTCACGTCATCGGGCATTCATGCGCCCTCACCGAACGTATACGAGTACAAGTCCAACAACATGTCACGGTTCTGATATGAACGGCTCTGACAACGTCGACCAGCTTCCGGCACCCATACCCGGGCGAATGCCACCACCACCGATAACGCCACCTCCGTCGATGGAGTGGTCAACATCGACTACGCGGCGCGGGACTTGGGACTGAAATCGGTTCGCGCGTGGGTGCCTGATACTACCGACAAACGGCGTTCGGCAGGCGCAGAGCGGGCACAGCGGCACCGCGAACGTAAGGAGCACGACGGCATGAAGCAAATCAGCGTGACGCTGCCGTGCGACCTGCACTCCGCGCTACGCGAACTTGCCAAACGCACGCGCAGCGGCGAGCCTGTCGATTCCGTGCTGCGCGAGATTTTCCCGGTCCCGCCGGTCACAACGCCCGCAGCACCAACTACACCTGCCACGCTCACAACACCACCGGTCCCCAAGACGCCGACCGCACGTCCGACACCGCCTGTGCCCAAAATCACGGCGTTCGAGGCCAAGCTCGAAATGCTGCCGGGCCACCTGCCTGCATGGCGGCAGTGGCTCCTACGGCGGCTATTGCCTCCCCTGGCCAGCCACTGACTTACCGGTTGGCGACCGTAGCGCATGCTTTTTGCCAGAAAGCATTGGTAGCTTGGCATAATTCAGCACATTGCCTCAAAAGATGAAGGAAACGACGCTGTGTCTCGATTGACGGACCTGATAGCCCAGGCCAAAGCCAAAGACCATAAACTGGGGGCGGACTTAGAGCGTGAAATCAATGTCTTGCTGGAACGACTGCCCTTCGGCCTAAACTTCGAGCGCCACAAGCCGGAAGCCGTCGAACTGCCCCTCCGCCCCATCCGCAAGGGCGACAAAGTGCGCGTGCTGGCGCCGCGCGGTTCATTGGAGAAAGGCGACCAGCGCCTCTGGCAGGTAGCTAAACTTCGCAAGGACGGCGACCGCAGGACGGCGGACCTAGAACTCTACAAGGGCGAGCAACCTGAAGCGCAGACCGTGCCGCTGGATGACTTGGTGGTGGTAGCCGAGTTTGGCGATAAGATTTTTCCTGGCCTAGTCAGCACGGGCAAGGTCGAGCGCGGTGGTGACCGCCCGTATCACACCGTCATCAACGGCGAGAACTACCACGTCCTGAAGGCATTGACCTACACGCATCGTGGAAAGGTCGATGCCATCTATATCGACCCGCCGTACAACACCGGGGCGAAGGACTGGAAATACAACAACGATTACGTCGAAGGCGATGACCTGTACCGGCATAGCAAGTGGCTCGCATTTATGGAGCGACGCTTGTTAATTGCACACGAACTATTGAACCCGGACAATTCCGTCTTGATAGTCACAATCGACGAGAAGGAATACTTGCGCCTTGGTTTACTTCTTGAACAGACGTTTCCTGAAGCAAACATTCAGATGGTCACGAGCGTGATTAATCCAAGCGGTTCCTCTCGTGCTACAGGTTTTGCGCGCACTGACGAGTACCTATTTTTTGTGTTCTTTGGTTCCGCAAATGTCAGCAGGACATCTTGCGATATGCTGAACCAACCACAGGAAGTTCAAGATGTTCGATGGGACGGCCTTCTTAGAACCGGCTCGGAAAGCCTGCGCCGAGATAGACCAAATATGTTTTATCCCGTGTTCTTTACGAAAGCGGGAAAATTTCATTCTGTTGGCGCACCTCTGCCACTGGACAAGTCTCGCGAAGAGATAACCGTGCCGGAAGGATGTGTAGCTGTATTTCCGATAACGAACGGAACAGAAAGGCGCTGGCGTATCAGCCATGAGTCGCTGAAAACGGCCATATCCAAAGGATTCATCCGTTTTGGCCCGATAAGAGAGGATGGTGGGAGGACGTTGTATTACATTGCCTCAGGAACTCAAGCTGCGATTGAGAGTGGCACCATTGTGCCGATAGGCAAGGACGAAGATGGTGCACTGATTCTTCCAAGAATTATCAGACAAGTAACGCCCTTTACTACGTGGAATCAGCCGTCGCACAGCGCAACAGATTTTGGCTCTACCCTTCTCGGAAGAATGCTTAATCGCAGGAAATTTCCGTTCCCGAAATCTCTGTATGCCGTCCAAGACGCATTGAGATTTGTTATCGCAAATAAACCTGACGCTGTAATTCTTGATTTCTTTGCAGGGTCTGGTACTACTGCACATGCAATTATGCGTCTCAACCGCCAGGATGGCGGCAGACGTCAGTGCATATCCGTCACCAATAATGAAGTTGCTGCTGATGAACAAAGGGCGCTACGTCAGCAAGGCTTACGGCCAGGTGACGGTGATTGGGAAAAATTCGGCATCTGCGATTACATCACCAAGCCGCGCGTAGCCGCCGCCATCACGGGCATGACGCCCGATAACGAACCCATCAGGGGCGACTACAAATTTATCGACGAGTTCCCGATGTCTGAAGGCTTCGAGGCCAACGCTGAGTTCTTCACGCTGACCTACGAAACCCCTGTCGCGGTCAATCACAACATTGCCTTCGCACGCATCGCTCCGCTGCTATGGATGCGCGCAGGCAGTCGCGGCAAACGCATCGACAAGCTGCCGCCCGATGGTTGGGCTGTGGTCGAAGCCTATGGCTTGCTTTCCGAAGTGGACGCCGCCGACCCATTTGTGAACGCAATCAAGAAGGCCAAGGATGTGCGCATGGCCTTCATCGTGACCGATGACGACCGGCGCTTTCAGAACATCGTGCGCCGCCTGCCCAGCCATGTTGAGCCAGTACGTTTGTACGAATCGTATCTGACCAACTTCAGTTTCATGAACGGGGATTAAGGGATGAAGTTCACCCTAAAGGACTATCAGGACAAGGCGGTACGCGAGGTCTTGGAAAACATCAAGAAAGCACGCAAGCGTTGGCATGAGGACAAGGAGCGCAACGCCTTTTCTCTGTCCGCCGTGACGGGTGCGGGTAAGACGGTAATGGCCGCTGCCGTGTTCGAGGCGCTATTCCACGGTAGCGAGGAGCTTGGCTTCGAGCGCGACCCTGGCGCAGTCGTGATTTGGTTCAGCGATAGTCCGGCGCTGAACGAGCAAACGCGCTTTCGCTTCATGGAAGTGTCCGACCGTATCAATCCTTACACCGATTTGAAGGTAGTGGAGTCCGACAACTTCAATCGCTCCAAGTTTGAGGCCGGGAAAATCTATTTCCTGAACACGCAGAAGTTTAGCCAAAACAGCCTGCTGGTACGCGGCTTCGAGCAGGAGACAGACCCGCGTCAAGGCGTTTTGCCCGAAACTCGCCCCGACTTGCGCGCCTTCACCCTTTGGGACGTCATCAAGAACACCATTGATGACCCCAGCTTGACACTGTATTTCGTACTGGACGAAGCGCACCGTGGCATGGGGCGAGCAACCGGCGCAGCAGAGCGCGCGACCATCGTTACCCGTCTTATCAATGGCGAAAAGGGTATTCCCGGCTTGCCTGTCGTTTGGGGTATTTCCGCTACGGTCCAGCGATTTGAGGATGCCATGCGGGTTGCCCAGAAGCGCACGCGACTTGACCCAATTGTGGTCGATTCCACGCTGGTGCAGGAGTCTGGGTTGCTCAAAGACACCATCATTCTCGACATACCAGAAGGCGCGGGCGACTTTGATACGCTGCTGGTACGCCGTGGCACTGACCAGCTCAAACAATCCACGCTGGCATGGGCCGAATACGCCAAGACGCAGGAGGATTCCCCTCGCGTCATCCCGCTGATGGTGCTGCAAGTGCCCAACAACCCCAATGCCAATGACATTGCCAAGGCACTGGACACTATCTTTGAACGCTGGCCTGATTTGCCCCGCGATTGCGTGGCAAACGTCTTTGGCGAGCACCGCACTGAGCAGTTTGGCGACTTCGCGGTCCCCTATATCTCGCCCGAGCAGGTGCAAGACCATGCTTGGATACGTGTATTGATTGCCAAGGATGCCATCAGCACCGGTTGGGATTGCCCACGCGCCGAAGTGATGGTGTCGTTCCGACCCGCCACCGACCAAACCCACATCACGCAGCTATTGGGCCGCATGGTGCGCACCCCGCTGGCACGGCGAATTCCGGGCAATGACATGCTGAACTCTGTCTATTGCCTGCTGCCGCACTTCGACAAGGACACGGCAAAGGCCGTGGTCAATGTGCTGATGACGGGCGACGATGACACGAAGCCCAAATTCGGGCGTGTCCTTATTAACCCCGCCACGATGCAGCCAAACCCGAATGTGTCGGAACCCGTATGGGATAAATTCGTATCCCTGCCTTCGCAGACACGTCCCCAGCAAAGCGCGAAACCCGCCAAGCGACTGACGGCGCTCGCCCAGGAGTTGATTACCGACGACTTCCTGCCCGGTGCAGGCAGAAGAGCGCACGACATGATGCACAAGGTGCTGGATGAGGCGCGGGAGAAATTCAAGGACAAGATAGAGACCAAGCGCACGGCGGTTCTGGAAATTGAAGGCGTAACGGTCAGAGGCAATATCAAAGACCAGGCTATGTCGTTGGACGGGTTTTCCGAAGTCGCAGACATGGCCGTGATACATGACATGTTCCGGCGCGCAGCACGCGTGTTCAGTCTGCCCATCGCCAAGTCGTATGCACATTACTTGGCGCTGCAATTGGCAGAACCCGGCGACCAAGACGACCTGGAAGAAAAATTGATGGAAGTCGAGGCAGAAATCGCTGCCTTGGGACTTGTAGGCGAGGTGCAGCCTTTCTACGATGCCGCCGCCGACCAATACGCCACGGCATGGTTTACCGAGTACAAGCCGCGTATCAAGCAGCTTTCCGACGACCGGCAAGAGGCTTACCGCGAGATTCTGGAGATGAGCGCGGAGCCGCAAGACGTGGACATGCTCAAACCTTCGACCAAGGCCGAAATGACAGCGGTACGCGAGAACGGGCAAGACATGCCCATTCCCACGTACCCGCGTCATCTGCTGTGCGATGAACAGGGCAACTATCCGGCACAGCTCAACTCCTGGGAAGTCGCTGTGCTGAAACAGGAAAGCCAGCGCCCAGGTTTTCAGTTTTGGTATCGCAATCCCCAGCAGCCTGGCCCATCGTCGCTGGGTATCGCGTATCAGGACAATGACCAATATTTGATACTGCGGCCAGACTTCATCTTCTTTGCCGAGGAAGGTGGCACTGTAGTTGCAGATTTGATAGACCCGCATGGTATCCACCTCAGCGATGCCCTGCCGAAGTTGCGTGGCTTGGCAGAATACGCTGCTGCGCATCATCCCAGCGCGTTCCGGCGCATTGAATCCGTGGCCGAGGTCAAGGGCAAACTTCGCGTGCTGGACTTGACCAGCGCCGAAGTTCGCGATGCCATCTTCGATGCGACTTTGACTGCGACGGGCCTCTTTGAAGGTCCGTTGGCATCGGATTACCTAGCCTAGCGGCCACGAAGCTGGTTCGGCCTACATGCTTGCAGGAAACATGGCTTTCGCTCAGACTATCGTAGCGTTGCTGCAATTTTGCTGCACTTGCCCCGGCAAAGTGCGGGAACCTGAGGTAAGAGGCGGTAGGCTAACTGTTTGATTTTTATAGGGTGAGGCCAAAAACTCCCCTCGGCATAAGGCGTTTGGAACCGACTCTTAATCCGTAGGTCGAGTGTTCGAGTCACTCACGCCCCACCAGGAATTCAAAAGGCCGGTCAGCGCAAGCTGACCGGCCTTTTTCCATTCCGGCGTCCATCGGCTCCTCCGCGCGCTCCGCCGCAGTACTTTCCGTTAGAATCGTCCGACAAAAATCACATAACCGGCACGACGATCGCCGCATCGCGGCCGGCACTGAGAGAGCATGGGACGGCAGACATGGAAGCATGTGAACCAGACGCGACCATTGAGAGGGCATGGTCACGCACAAATCGGCGCGCGGGTCGAAGCGCGCTATCCACCCGATCGCATCCGCCCCCGTTACATGACGCGCGTCGCGGATCCGGTCATGCTGCGTAAGGACGCGCTCGTTGCATTCGCGCTCGGAATCGCGCTGCTCGTGATCGCAGCGGCGCTCGCCGTTACCGCGAGCCGCGCGACCGGCGGGCTGCTTCGCGCATCGGGCACCATCGTGCGCATCGTGCAGGACAGCGACGCGATGCGCGCTTACCGGCCGATCGTCGCGTATCTCGCGAGCGACGGCCGGCGACGCGAAGTCGCCGGCGACACCGCGTCGGCCGTCCCGGCCTACGACATCGGCGAGAACGTCGACGTGCTGGTCGATCCCGCCCATCCGAACCGCCCCGTGCTGATCGACGATTTTGCGCAACGCTGGTCGCCGGTCGCGGTACCGGCGCTGCTCGCGGTCGTGTCGCTCGCGATCGGCTGCGTGCTGTACGTGGACGAGCGCCGCAATCGCCGCCCCGGCGCACCGTTCGCCGCATCCGGCCGGGACGCCGCGCGGCGGCGATGGAACATCGCGATCGTGCTGATTCCGCTCGCGCTCGGCACCGCGTTCATGGCCGGCGCCGGCGCTGCCGGCTTGCGCCAGTGGCAGGCCGCCCGCCATTACGCGCATTCGACCGGCCATGTCGTCGAGATCGCCGAACCCGCGGGCGCGTCCCGCAACCGCGCGTCGCTCGATTCCGTCAGCGTCGCGTTCACGACCGACAGCGGCCGCGCGGTGACCTTCGAGCAAAGCTCGGCCTCCCCGCATCCGCGGCTGTACGAAGGCGAACGCGTCAACGTGCTGTACGACCCCGTCGCGCCCGAACGCGCGATCATCGACCAGTTCTGGGACCGGTGGAGCGTGACCGCAATTCTGTTCGCGATCGGCGCACCGTTGTTCGTCGCCGGGCTGGTCGCGGCCAGCGCGCTGTGGCCCGAACCGCGACTGCACGAAATCGTCGAATGACGGATGGGGCGCGCCGCACGCTTCACCGCAGCCTGAATGCCTCCACCTTTGCGCGGTTGCCGCATGTGCGCATGTCGCATCAGCGGCGGCCGGCGCCGCGGCCGCGATCGATGAAGAACCACGTGCAGCGGGCGCATTGGCGCACGCGCGCGAAGTCATCGCTGCGCAGCAGTTGCTCGAATCCGAGCGCGGCCACGTCGATCCAGCGCGACGCGGCGCCGCCGGGCTTTCCAGTGCGCATCGTATGGGGCGAGGACGACGGGTGGATTCCGCTCGAACAGGGGCAGGCGCTCGCCGATCGCATAGCGCACGGCAAGCTGATCAAGGTGCCGCGAGCAGCTCACTTGGTTCAGGAAGATGCGCCCGAGGCGATCGTCGCCGCCATGTTCGATCGGTGAACGCTCGCGCCGGCACTTCTCGCACCTTGACGCTGCCCACCTCCAACCCGGTGATGAAGCGCGTGATGTGATCGAAGCGACTCGTGCATACCGACGACGGCAACACATAGTCGCCGCCGTTCGACATCCCGATCGCCTTCATCGATATCGCGACAGCAAACGCCCCATCCTCGCACTCGCCTGCGCCTTCCAAACGTCTGCTCACGCCAACGTCGCCCGCCCCCCTACTTCGGCAACGCCGGAATCATCCACGTCAGCACGTGCTGCTGCAGGAACACGAGCACGCCGAGCAGCAGCGTGAGGATCACGCTGTGCCAGAAGGTGCGCGCAAACACTACGCCCTCCTGCCCTTTCAGGTCGGTCGTCGACACGCCCGTCGCGATGTTCTGCGGCGAGATCATCTTCCCCATCACGCCGCCCGACGAGTTGGTCGCGGCCATCAGCACCGGATCGAGGCCGAGTTGCCGGGCCGCAACGACCTGCAGATTGCCGAACAGCGCGTTGCCGGACGTGTCGCTGCCCGACAGGAACACCGCGATCCAGCCGAGCGACGCCGACACGAGCGGAAACAGCGCGCCGGTCGACGCGACGCCGGTACCGAGCGTGTAGCTGATGCCCGAGTAGTTCAGCAGGTACGCGAGCCCGACGATCATCATCACGGTGACGATCGCGATCCACGTCTGTCGCCAGGTCTTGACCACGCATTCGAAGAACGCGCCGATGCCCGTGCGCGTGAGCAGTGCCGTGATGATCGCCGACACCAGGATCGCGGTGCCCGTACCGAGCGGCTGGAAGTCCCAGATCGCCGCATACGGCTTGTGGTACAGCGATACGAACACGGCGTTGTGCAACCCCGGCCACTTGATCTTGACGTCGCCGATCGCCGCGATGTTCGCGTGCACCCAGAAGATCACGACCACCGACACGACGAGCCACGGCAGCCAGCCGCCGAAGCCCGCGCGCGCGGCGCCGGCCGTGGCCGGCACGCTGCGCGCGAGCGCGTATTGCGGATCGGGCTGCGGCTTCCACAGCTGCAGGAAGCCGATCGTGACGATCAGCGACGTGAGCGACGACAGCACGTCGGTGAGCTGGTAGCCGAGGAAATTCGACGTGACGAACTGCGCGATCGCGAAGCTGCCGCCCGACACGAGCAGCGCCGGCCACAGCTTCGCGATCGAGCGCAGCCCGCCGTATGCGCCGACCACGTAGAACGGCAGCAGCAGCGCGAAGAACGGCAGTTGCCGGCCGACCATCGCGCCGAGCGTCGCGGGCGGCAGCGACGTGACCGCGCCGAGCACGGTGATCGGCACGCCGAGCGCGCCGAATGCGACCGGCGCCGTGTTGAACACCAGCGTGTAGGTCAGCGCTTCGAGCGCGGGAAAGCCGAGCGCGATCAGCAGCGCGCTGGTGATCGCGACCGGCGTGCCGAACCCGGAAATCCCTTCGAGCAGACAACCGAACGAGAACGCGACGACGAGCAGCACGAGGCGACGATCGTCGGGCAGGTTGTCGAGCATCCACTGCCGGAACTGGTCGAAACGACCCGACTTCACCGCGATGTTGTACAGCAGCAAGGCATTGAACACGATCCACATCACCGGCACGACCGCGAGCGCCATGCCTGCGCCCACCGCGTTGAACGCAAGGCCGGCCGGCATGCCCCACGCGCCGATCGCGACGGCGAGGCCGGCGACGAGGCCGGCCAGCGACGCCTGCCACGCGGGCCGGCGCAGCACGCCGAGCGCGATCAGCGCGACGGCGATCGGGATCACCGCGACGACGAACGACAGGAGCAGCGAGTCGGCGACGGGCGTCAACGGCTGGACGAACAGGATGCCGGGCGGCAGGGCTGCGGTGGGATTCATCGTGTGTCGTGTCTCCGATCCGGTACCAGACGTACATTCGGCGGCCGCTACGCCCGGCCGACGCTTGCGCATGCAACCATGCGGCAAGGCCGACCGACCGGTCGCTCAAATGAGGTTAGGAGGCCGGTCGCGCTTGTACAAGGAGGGCAAGCCCGATGCGCGTCCGAATCGTTGCGCGGGCGTCGGCGAAGGGTCCGAGCAATGTTGCACAGCGGGAAAAGGTGCGTGACGGCGAGCGGGATGTTTCGTTTGGGCTCCGAAGCCTAGACTCGCTGCATCGATTCCGCCCGCGCCGGCGACGACGCGGCTCCGGAAACTTCACGGAGCAGACACGATGAAAAACCTGAAACTTGCGGCCTGCGCGTTGCTGCTGATCGGCCCGGCGCTCGCTGCCCACGCCGAGTCGACGCTGACGCGCGCCCAGGTACGCCAGGAACTCGCCGAGCTACAGGCGGCCGGCTACCGGCCGAGCCTCGTCAGCAGCCCTGACTTTCCGGAGAACATGCAGGCCGTCATGCAGCGCGCCGCCCAGGCCCGCGCCGACGCCGCCGGCCACGGCAACGACGGTCATGCGAGCGTCGAAGCGGGCAAGCCGGCTACGCCGGCCGTGGTCGATCGCAGCACGTACGCGCATCACTGAAGCAGGTGCCGCCGGCGCGTGAACCGCGACGGACGGCAGCTTCGGCTGCGGCCATCAAACGCTGAAGCGGTTCAGCGTATAAGCGCGATAGGCGGCGACGAACGCATCGAACGACCCGGCCTCCTTCGCTTCGAGTTCGGCCTGTTCGGCCAGCGACTTCGCCGCGAGCGCCTGCTCCGCGCGCATCGCCTCCGCCGAAGGCGGGTTCGCACGGAAATGGGCCGCATGCGCTTCGCTTTGCGCGAGCGCGAACGCGAGGAACGATTGGCCGTTCTCGCGCATCGTGCGCAACACACGCGCCGACGGCGTGCGTTCCGGATCGGCCAGCTTCTCGCGCTGCGCGGCGATCGCGCGCGCATGCTCGTCGCCGCCGCGGATCTCGTCGAGACGGCGCCCGACGGTTTCGATATCGGCCATCAGGTCGTCGGCCCATGCCTGCAGCGTGACCGGCTGGCCGTCGCGCGTCAGCGTGAGCCCGGGCTTGCGCCCGTCCATCGTCACGCTGCCGAAGTTCGCGTTCGCTTCCTTGTGCGCATCGCAGTCGAGCGCGGGGCTGTCGTCGAGCGCGCACGCCAGCAGGAATGCGTCGATGAAGCGCGCGGTGTCGAGCGCGATGCCGGTCGGCTCGAACGGGTCGATGTCGAGGCACCGCACTTCGATGTACTGCACGCCGCGCGACGCGAGCGCATGCAGCGGACGCTCGCCCGAATAGGTGATGCGCTTCGGCCGGATCGTCGAGTAGAACTCGTTCTCGATTTGCAGCACGTTCGTGTTGATCTGAATCCACTCGCCGTCGCGATGCGTGCCGATCGCCTCGTACGCCGCATACGGCTCGCTGACCGCCTTCGACAGCGCGTCGAGATAGCCGGGCAGCGTGTTGTAGTCGACGTGCAGCGCGGCCTGCGCGGTCGTGTTCGAGTAGCCGAGATCGCTCATCCGCAGGCTGGTCGCATACGGCCGGTACAGCGTGTCGGCGTCGAACGTGTCGAGCCGGTGCGGTTTGCCGCGCAGGAAGCGCGTGTCGAGCACCGGCGACGCGCCGAACAGGTACATCAGCAGCCAGCTGCGGCGGCGGAAATTGCGGATCAGCGCGAGATAGCGCTCGGACTGATAGTCGACCAGCGTGGCCGTCGAGCCTTCTTCGGCATGCAGGCGCCGCCACACTTCCTCGTGCAGCGAGTAGTTGTAGTGAATGCCGGCGATGCACTGCATCGTGCGGCCGTAGCGATAGGCGAGGCCGCGGCGGTACACCGTCTTCAGGCGGCCGATGTTGGACGTGCCGTAGTCGGCGATCGGGATTTCGTCGTCGGCCGGCAGCAGCCCCGGCATCGACTCGTTCCACAGCATCTCGTCGTCGAGCGACGCATACACGTAGCGATGCAGATCGTCGAGGCGCGCGAGCGTCAGCGACGCGTCGCTTTCGGCCGGCGTGATCAGCTCGATCAGCGCTTCCGAGTAATCGGTGGTCAACGACGGGTGCGTGAGTGCCGAACCGAGCGCGCGCGGATGCGGCGTGAACGCGATCATCCCGTCGCGCGTCACGCGCAGGCTTTCCTTTTCGATGCCGCGCAGGCCGTCGGGCAGATGCTGCCGCGTCGGGCCCGAGCTCAGCGCTTCGAGACGATTCAGCAGCAGTTCGGACTGGCGGTGAGTCATGGTGTTCGGCATGGAGACGCAAGTGCGTGACGGCCGCGCGCAGAGCGCCGCGCGGGCCGGCTGGATTATGGGTCGCTTCATTGGTAGCGGGCACTTTAACATCTCGCCGACACACGCGCTTGAGGTGGCTCACGGCCGGCCCGGCCGCCTGCAGCGGGCCGCCGCGCGGGCGATCGCGGCGATTGCCGCTGGCGCGGACGAGCATCCGCTATAACGCCGGGCGCGGCCCTCGCGCGGCTTTCGTCGGGAGGATTGCGCGGTGCAGGATGCGGCGCGAAGAGGTGGAACCGGTGCCTTGGTGCCGTCGCTGCTGGCGCTGCCCCGCCCACCTCGCTGCTGGCGCACCTCGACCATGACCACGCCCGCGATGCAGACGGTTACTGCGGTGGGCTGGGGCTGCTATGTGTTGGTGCAGATGCCACCGCACGGCACCTACTCGCCGCCCGCATCTTACCCACGTCGTTAGAGCCTCGGCACGCCGCCCCCACGCGCACCCCGAAGCGAATCACACCGCGCCGATACCGACTGCGCGACGTCGCTCGCCGGTCGCATCCGCCCACCAACCGCCGCGAGCGTCATCCCCCGCGCGCGCCTCCCGCCCGGTCAGCCACGTCGTTCCACAGATGAAGCGCCGCATACGCGCGCCACGGCCGCCACGCTTCGGTTCGGCGTTTCTGGCTCGCGAGCCGGTCGAGCGACGGATCGCGGGCGGCGATCGACTGCATCAGCACGAGATCGGACGCCGGCCATGCATCCGGATCGCGCCACGCGCGCATCGCGATGTACTCGACGGTCCACGGCCCGATGCCGGGCAGCTCGAGCCATGCGCGCCGCAACGTCGCGAGGTCCGCATGCGCCGGGTCGAGCGGCACGTGTCCGTCCGCCACTGCGCGCGCCATGCCCGTCAGCGCGGCCGCTCGTTTGCCGGGCATCCCGATCTTCACGAGATCGCACGCGGCAAGCGCGTCGGGCGTCGGAAAACGCCATGCCGGCGCGCCGTCGTCGTCAGGTGTCCCGTCGTCCCGCACGACACGCTCGCCGGCGCGCTGGACGAGCCGCCCGACGATCGTCGTCGCGGCCTTCACGCTCACCTGCTGACCGACGATCGCACGCACCGCCAGCTCGAATCCCGACCATGCGCCCGGCACGCGCAGCCCCGGCGCGGCGTCGACGAGCGGCGCGAACCACGGATCGCGCGCGAGCCCGCTGCCGATCGCGGCCGGATCGGCAGCGAGATCGAACATCGATGCGACACGGCGCGCGAACGTGCCATCGACATGGTGCGCTGCCGCGCCGTCGACCGTCGCAATCAGACAATGCCGGCGCGGATGCTTAGACACGGTGAGCCGGCCCGCGTCGCCGTTCAGCTCGACGACGCGGCGATACACGCCGTCGGCGACCTGCTCGACGCCCGGAATCGCGCGGCCGCTGAAGAACCGCAGCACGCGCGCCCAGTCGTACGGCGCGTTGAAGCGCAGCTCCAGCCGCGCGGGCGACGGCACCGCGCCGCCGCGGTCGCCGCTATCACCGCTATCGCACTCGCTCGCCGCGAGCGTGGTCTGTTCGATGCTCAAACTGCGTTGCCCTCCTCGATGACCTCGGTTTCATCGGCACCCGCATGGCGCGCCTCGGCTGCCAGCAGCGTCGCCTTGCGACGCACGCCCCACCGATATCCGGCGAGCGCGCCGCCCTTCTGCACGACACGATGACATGGAATCGCGAGCGCGACCGGGTTCGACGCGCACGCCGCCGCCACGGCGCGTACCGCGCGCGGCGCGCCGAGCGCTTCGGCGATGTCCGAATAGCTGCGCGTTTCGCCGTACGGGATATGCGTGAGCGCCTCCCACACGCGCTGCTGGAACGCGGTCGGCGCGATGTCGAGCGGCAGGTCGAACGTATGGCGCGTGCCGTCGAGGTACGCGCGGATCTGCGCAACGAACGGTGCGACGCGCGACGGTGCTTCGACGAGCTCGGCGCGCGCGAACGCGAGCTTCAGCTCGGCGACGAGCGGCGCCGCCTCGTCGCCGAACGCGATGCGGCAAATGCCCTGTGCGGTTGCGGCGACGAGCACCATGCCGAGCGGCGTGGCCGCGCTCGCATAGTCGATGCGCAGGCCGGCGCCCTGGCGACGAAACGCGGACGGCGCCATCCCCAGCTCGCGCGGCACCGACGCATAGAGCCGCGACGGCGAATTGAAGCCCGCGTCGACGGCCGCCTGCGTGACCGGCTGCCCGCTTTGCAGCGCGTCGCGCAACGCCGCGCCGCGCTGCGCGGCCTGGTACTGCCGCGGCGACACGCCGACCACCCGCTTGAACAGCCGCTGCAGATGAAACGGGCTCAGGTGGACGGCGTCGCTCAACTGCTGCAGCGTGAGCCGCTCCGGATGCGCGTCGAGCACCGCGCACGCGCGGTCGACGATTTCGAGCTCGCGCGGCAAGCCCTCCGGCCGGCAGCGCTTGCACGGGCGGAAGCCCGCCGCGCGCGCGGCGGCCGGATCGGCGAAAAAGGAAACGTGCTCGCGCCGCGGCAGCCGCGACGCACAGCTCGGGCGGCAGAACACGCCGGTCGTGCGCACTGCATAGAAGAACGTGCCGTCCGCATGCGCGTCGCGCGTGGTGACGGCGGCCCAGCGGGAATCGTCGGTCGAATAGGGGGTATTCATCTGAACCTCGCACCTTCCAGTGTAGACGGTGCCTACTCTAGACATCGGCGCCGGCCGTCGCGCCCCGGATCTTGCTCTGTGATTCGCGCCGAAAATCGGGGCGCATCGCCGACGATCAGTGCGACGAAAAAATCCGGCAGGCGCTTCTATGGCAGCACTTTAGTCATCACCGCGTCATCGTTTTGTTGCAATGCGGCTGCGACAAATCGCCGTCCTGACGGTTTTTTGCACTCGGAATATTGCAACGCACCATGACCGTGTGTATAGTTGGAACTGTCTCCTCCATGTCTCCTCCTGATATGGATTAAGCCCGCTCCGCACTGCGTGAGCGGGCTTTTTTTCGTCCGGCGATCGGGCCGCGCGCCGGCAGCCGTCGTGGGCGCGGTCTACACTCGGTGCACGCCATTCGCGAAGGAGTGCCCGCTCATGAAACCGACCATCCGCGCGATCGATCACGTCGTGCTGCGCGTGGCCGACATGGCCGCCATGACGCGATTTTACTGCGACGCCCTCGGCTGCCACGTGGAGAAGGAACAACCCGATCTCGGCCTCGTGCAGCTACGCGCCGGCGATGCCTTGATCGACCTGCTGTCGGTCGGCGGCCCGATCGACCGGCCCGACAGCGGCCCGCCCGGCACCGGCCGCAATCTCGACCATCTGTGCCTGCGCGTCGAGCCGTTCGACCCCGACGCGCTGATCGAGCATTTCGCCGCGCATGGCGCGCGCCCCGGCACGCCGGCCGAACGCTACGGCGCCGGCGGCTACGGGCCGTCGATCTATCTGTTCGATCCCGAAGGCAACATGCTCGAGTTCAAGGGGCCGCCTCCCGCCCACGGCTAGGCGTCGGCCGTCACGCGTCGCCGCGCGCCTTCAGCACCGTCCATTCGACTGCGATGGGATCGTGGTCGGCGCTCGAGATCCAGGCGGCGCCGTCCTGCACCGTGCACTGCAGGCGCATCGTGCGCTCCGCGAGGCGCCCGAGCGCTGCCGCGACACCGTCGTCGAGCGACAGCACCTGCACGTTGCGCAGCCGTTCGACCTTGCTGCGCACGCCTTGCCACCAGATGTCCGAGGTCTTGCCGCCGTACGCGATCACCGTGACCTGGCCGGCGCGGCCGGCCGCCTTCGCGATGCGCCGCTCGTCCGGCTGGCCGGCCTCGATCCATACGTCGATCGCGCCCGTGAGGTCCTTCTGCCACAGGTCCGGTTCGTCGACGTCCGACAGCCCCTTGCAGAATTCGAGGCGCTCGTGCGCGAACAGCGCGAACGCGACGATGCGCACCATCATCCGCTCGTCGGTTTCCGACGGGTGACGGGCCACCGTCAACGCGTGATCGGCGTAGTAATGCCGATCCATGTCGGCGATTTGCAGTTCGGCTTTGTAGATCGTGGATTTCAGCGCCATGCGGATGCGGCCCGGGCGGGCATTCGGTTCGGTCGGGTCGTGATGATACCGAATGCGCGGCGTGCGTCGCCGGGCGGCAGCGTCACAGCACGACGGCCCGGCGGGAACCGGGCCGTGGTCGAGCCGCGCCGCCGACGCTGCGGCGCCGGCGTGCGGGTGCGAGAGGAACGCGTGCGGTTACTGCTTGACGAAGCGCGAGTCGGTCCAGAGGCCTTGCTGATCGCTGTTCTCGGCGCTGACGAACTGCACGTCGCCCTGGTCGACCGACACCACGCGGAAACGCTGGCCTTCGGGTACCGACAGGCAACGGTAGTCGTCGAAGTACTGCTGCTTCGCCTGCGACTGGCCGTCACGCTCGTGGCTCAGTACGGAGTCCAGATTGTCCTTCGACAGGCAACCCCACGCATTCTTCGTCAGCTGGATTTCCTGCGTCGGCTTGACGGCCGAATCGCCGCCGGCCTGAGCCACCGACACCGCGCAAAATGCGCCGACGACCGCAAAAAGAATACCGGTTCGCTTCATCATGTTCTGTCTCCATGCTTGCGGGCGCCAGCCTGGTTTAGCTATGTGTTTAAAGGTGATCGCGCACCCGCGTTTTTCACTTTAGAAGACCGGCAAGCGATAGCAAGCACATTTGTTGTGCGATCGCAATAGCGGCGTATTGTCGCACCCGCCGCGCACCCGATTTTTGGCGGTTCGCGGCCGGGTGCCGGATTTTCCGGCACGGAGCGCGACGCCGCGGCGCCCCGCCTGCCGCGTTATCCAGCAACCCTTTCAGCCGAATTACGCCGCGCCGCCTGAACGGTTTGGATAATTCATTTCAGTCGCCCGACCTGATTGGTGCAACGCACATAAAGTCGCGGGCAACGATATGAATTTATCGCGCTGCCGCAGCACAAAATCCGGTAACAAGAAAAATGCCAGCTATAAGCGCGCGCGTATTTATCCGTATTTTCCCGCATGCGCAGGCGGTCCATCCGCCGCCGCCCATTTTCCGCTTTTACCGACGCTTATTCAGTCGGCCGCCTGCCGTTCGAAATAGTCCCGCTGGAAGATGCACATCCGAAACGCGTTGTGATAAGACCCGTTTCCGAAAAATTCTTCCCTCAATTCCGCTTCGTGCTGGAATCCGCATTTCTCGTACACGTGAATCGCCGCCGCATTCGACGTATCGACGATCAGGTACAGCTTGCGCAGGTTCAGCACCTTGAATGCATATTCGATCGCAAGCCGCGTGGCCTGCCCCGCGTACCCGCGGCCCTGGCATTGCGGTGCGATGATGATCTGGAATTCGCCGCGGCGGTGGATGTAGTCGAGCTCGATCAGCTCGACGAGGCCGACCAGGTCGTCCCGCGCATCGACCGCGACGAAACGCCGTTCGCGCTGATCGTGCACGTGGCGATCGTACAGCTGCGACAGTTCGGAGAAGGTTTCGTACGGTTCCTCGAACCAGTAGCGCATGATCTTCGCGTCGTTGTTCAATTCGTGTACGAAGCGCAGATCCTGGCGCTCGAGCGGCCGTAGCGCGAGCGTGTGCTTGTCGTTCTGGAGTTGCATGTTGGTTTCCTTTTCGATGCCCGCGTACGCGCGAAACGCCGCTGAGACGCGACGTTCTAACGCCGCGTTCCGCACTGTAAGAAGTTGACCGCGGGTGAAGCTCAGAGCCTAGAATGGAAAGGACGGTTCCTGCCACCGCACGGAGGCTATCGTGATCGAGCAAGTCATACTCGGCATCTTCCTCGTACTGCCACTCGTGATCGTGGCCGCGCTGTTCTCCGATGAACTGTGGCAGGAACACCGGCGCCAGCATCCGCGCGACGAGAACGCGCCGCACATCGACTGGAAACATCCATGGCGTCGCGTGCGACGCGGCCATTGAATCGCTCGCCATGCGGTTTGCCTACGGCTGCCGGTCGCCCGCAGCGATGCGGGCGCCGTTGCCGTGCCCTCATGACCACCCATTGCCGCTCAACCCACGAGACTCCGCTGTGAACGACAAACCTGTTCTGCCTTCCCACGATATCCCCGCCGAAGCGATCGACCTGCAGATCGCCGACGTGCTCGCGTCCGTTCGCTACCCGGCGAACAAGGATGCGCTCGTCGACGCCGCGCGCGACGCCGGCGCGAGCAACGAAGTGCTGTCGATGCTGGATGGCCTCCCGGAACAGGACTACGCGAGCGTCGACGAAGTCACCCGCCTGGTCGCCGGCAACTACGGGCCGGGCCTGGGCGTTTGAGCGCGCACCAATAACGCGATAGGATCGGGGCCGCACCCGTCGCACCGCGGCCGGATGCATGCCGCGCCCGGCATCGAGCCGGGCGTTCCGGCACGAGAGCGCAGGGGGCGCGATGGAAGGCATCCTGATCCAGCATACGACGGGCCGTCAGCTGTGGTTCGGCGCACTGACGGCGCTCGTCATCGTGCTCGCGCTCGCGATCGCCGTGCCGCAGGCGAACGTCGCGCTGCCGGCCGTCGAGCCGTTCATGCCGATGTGCGCGCTCACCGTGTTCACCACCGCGAGCATCGCGGCGTTCTTCCTCGGCGCCCAATTCACCGTCACGCGCCAACCCGTGCTCGGTGCGCTCGGCGGCGCTTACGCGTTCACCGCGTTGGCCGTCGCGCTGCAGCTGCTCACCTTCCCCGGCGTGTTCGCGCCGCATGGCCTGCTCGGCGCGCGCCCGCAAAGCGCTGCGTGGATGTGGGTCTTCTGGCACACCGGCTTCCCGTGCTTCGTGATGGCCGCGCTGGTCGCGCGCGAGCGGTTCACGCGCGTGCCCGTCGGCGCGGCGCAGACGCGCCTGTGGACGCTCGTCCTCGTCGGCGGGCCGGCCGTCGCGGCGGCGCTGCTCGGCGTACTCGCGTTGAACGTGGCGTTGCCGCCCGCGCTGCAACCGCCGGACGCCGCCGCATTGCTGCCCGTGAACGCCATCGGGCTCGCGGTGTGGATCGCCAATGCGCTCGCGCTGGTGACGGTGCTGGCGGCCGGCCGGTTGCGCACCACGCTCGACCTGTGGCTCGCGATCGCCATGCTCGCCTGCGTCACCGACACGACGCTGAATCTGCTGACGACTCATCGCTTCACGGTCGGCTGGTATCTCGCGCGCGTGTTCAGCATGTTCACGCCCGGCGTGCTGGTCTGCGTGCTCGCCTGGGAAGTGACGAAGCTGTATCAGCAGCTGTTCGAGGCCCACACGACGCTCGTGCGCTCATCGGCACGCGACGGGCTGACGGGCGCGTTCAACCGCAGTCACTTCAACGATCATTTTCATACGCTGTTTCTGCAGGCGCGGCGGCAGAGCGAGCCGTTGTCGCTGCTGATGGTCGACGTCGATCACTTCAAGGCATACAACGACGCGTTCGGTCACGTGAAGGGCGATGCGTGCCTGATCGCGGTCGCGCAGGCGCTGGCGGGCGCGGTACGGCGGCCGGCCGACATCGTCGCGCGCTACGGCGGCGAAGAGTTCGCGATCGTGCTGCCGAACACCGGCGCGCGCGGGGCGCGCATCGTGGCCGACGAAGCACGCGAAGCCGTGCTGCGGCTCGACCTGCCGATGCCCTCGTCGCCGACGGGCCGCGTGAGCGTCAGCATCGGCTGCGCGACCGTGTCGGCCGATGAACTGTCGACACCCGATGCGTTGATCGAAGCCGCCGACGGCGCGCTGTACCGCGCGAAGGATGCGGGGCGCAACTGCGTGGTGATGGGGTGAAAACGTCGGAGGAATCGCAGTTGTTACGGTCAATGTGACCGGAATAATCCGCCGTTACCGATTGCGGTTCGGCGAAACGATCGCTTACAGCCGGTGCCGACCGCGCTCGCTATGCTCGATTCATCTCGAATCCGCGCAGGTGAGCACGATGAAGAAAACCCTTTTGCTGATTGCCGGTGTAGCCGTGCTGTTGAGCGGCTGCATCGTGGTGCCTGATGGTGGCGGGTATTACGGTGACGGGTATTACCATCACCATCGTCATTGGGATTGATTGCGTGAAGGTCCGGCCGCTTCGCGGCGGACCTGAGCGGCGCGGCGGGCCGAGGCCGGCGATTGGCTCGCAGCAGCCGGCCTCGGAACCGGTCACTTGCCGATACAAAACCTGCTGAAAATCACCCCCAGCAGATCGTCCGACGTAAATTCCCCCGTAATCGCATTGAGCTGCTCCTGCGCGAGCCGCAACTCCTCCGCGAACAAATCCAGCGACTGCGCGCGCTGCTCCGCGTGATCGGCCGCCTGCGCCAGATGTTCCTGCGCCGCGCGCAGCGCGATCAGATGCCGCTCGCGCGCCAGATAGACGCCTTCGGCGCCCGCCTGCCATCCGGCGATCCGCAGCAGCTCCGCGCGCAGCATGTCGATGCCGTCGCCGCGCTTCGCCGACAGATGCACTTCCGTCAGATCGCCTGCCGCCGCCGGATGCTCGACGCACGCCGGCACGCCGGTCAGGTCGGTCTTGTTCAACACGCGCACGACCGGCACGCCGTCCGGAAAGCGCGCGGCGATCGTCTCGTCCTCCGGCGTCATCCCCGTACGCGAATCGAGCAGATGCAGCACGACGTCGGCGCGCTCGATCTCGCTCCACGTGCGTGCGATGCCGATCCGCTCGACTTCGTCTTCGGTCTCGCGCAAGCCGGCCGTATCGATGATGTGCAGCGGAATCCCTTCGACCTGAATCGTCTGCGCGACCTTGTCGCGCGTCGTGCCCGCGATCGGCGTGACGATCGCCAGCTCCGCGCCGGCGAGCGCGTTCAGCAGCGACGACTTGCCGACGTTCGGCTGCCCTGCGAGCACCACCGACAGGCCCTCGCGCAGCAGCGCGCCCTGCCGCGCGTCGCCGAGCACATGCGCGAGCTGCTCGCGGATCTTCGCGAGCTTGCCGCGCGCATCGGCCGCCTCGAGGAAGTCGATTTCCTCTTCGGGGAAATCGAGCGTCGCCTCGACGAGCATCCGCAGCGTGATCACGTCTTCGACCAGCGCATGGATCTGCCGCGAGAACGCGCCGTCGAGCGAGCGGCCCGCCGAGCGCGCCGCCGCCTCGGTACTCGCTTCGATCAGATCGGCGACGGCCTCGGCCTGCGCGAGGTCCAGCTTGTCGTTCAGGAACGCGCGACGCGTGAATTCGCCCGGCTCCGCGAGCCGCAGCCCGAAGCCGCGGCCGGCATCGAGGCAACGCTGCAACAGCAGCTGCATCACGATCGGCCCGCCATGACCTTGCAGCTCGAGCACATGCTCGCCGGTGTACGAATGCGGCGCGGGGAAATACAGCGCGATCCCGCGGTCGAGCGGCGCGCCATGCGCGTCGACGAACGGCACGTAGCTCGCGTGGCGCGGCGCGAGCCGCTGCCCGCACAACGCGTCGCTCAACGCCTGCGCGGCCGCCTCGCCGCCGCGCCCGAACGACACGCGGACGACGCCGATGCCGCCCCGGCCGGCGGCAGTGGCAATGGCGACGATCGGATCGGAATCGGTAGCGAGCATGGGAGTCGGATGAATCTGGTGAGCGGACGGTGAATGCTGCGCCCGTACAACACTTTGGGCAGCAGGACGCCGGCATTGTAGCGTGCCGGCCCTCATGCCACCGCCCGTTGCGTGGGCCTCGAACTCGGCCGAATTTATCCCGCCAGGGATAAGTCGAGTACCAACACAGCCTGACCTAGCCTGCTTGTTTCGGACACGTCTGCCCACCAGAACGGGCGAACGCTCGGGTCCCCAATTCCATTGCGCATACGTCGACAGGATGGGATTCGTCTGAACAGGCTATGTTTAGCCCGTGCGGTTGTCTGATAAGCAACAGGGGAATTGCACAATCACCCCATGCCGACACCCGAAGAAAAAGCTGCGTTCTCGGAACGCCTGAAATTCGCCCTGCGGCGCAGCCCGGAGAAGGTCACTGGCGCGACGGAACTCGCGAACCGCTTCAATCTGCGCCACCGCGGCGAGCAGCCGGTTTCGCCGCAAACCGCGCACAAGTGGCTGACGGGCCGCACGATTCCCACGCCGGACAAACTCGAAACGCTGGCCAATTGGTTGCGCGTCGAACTGCATTGGCTGCACTACGGCCCGTCGCCGAGCCTGAACGAGCACGCGACGCCACAACCGCTACCGCGCGACGAGCGCTATCCGCCGACTGCAGAGACGATCGAACTCGCGTCGAAGATCGAGGCGCTGGCGCCGCATCAGCGCTACCTCGTTCAGGAACTGATCGAGCAGTTCTACGGCGGCGATGCGAAAGCCGACGCGAAAAAGGCCTGAACGTCAGCAGCCGAACCGGCAGCGGCCGCGCCCAAAACAAAAAACCGCATGGATCGCTCCATGCGGTTTTTTTACGTGCATCGCGAGCGGCCGGACCGCCCGCGCGTGCAACGGGCCTCAGGCCGGCTTCTTCTTTACGCCGCCGAGCTTGCGCGTGATGTAGTACTGCTGCGCGATCGACAGCACGTTGTTCACGACGTAGTACAGCACCAGGCCGGCCGGGAAGAAGAAGAACATCACCGAGAACGCGATCGGCATGAACTTCATCATCTTCGCCTGGACCGGGTCCGGCGGCGTCGGGTTCAGGCTCGTCTGCACGTACATCGACACGGCCATCAGCACCGGCAGGATGAAGAACGGATCGCGCTGCGACAGGTCGTGAATCCACAGAATCCACGGCGCGCCGCGCATTTCGACCGACGCGAGCAGCACCCAGTACAGCGAGATGAACACCGGAATCTGGATCACGACCGGCAGGCAGCCGCCGAACGGATTCACCTTCTCGGTCTTGTACAGCTCCATCAGCGCGGCGTTCATCTTCTGCGGATCGCTCTTGAAGCGTTCGCGCAGCGCCTGCATGCGCGGCGTGATTTCCTTCATGCGCGCCATCGACTTGTAGCTCGCGGCCGACAGCGGGAAGAACACGGCCTTGATCAGGATCGTCAGCAGCACGATCGCCCAGCCCCAGTTGCCGACCACGCCGTGGATCTTCTCGAGCAGCCAGAACAGCGGCTTCGCGATGATCGTCACCCAGCCGTAGTCCTTCACCAGCTCCAGGCCCGGCGCGATGCCTTCGAGCATGCGCTCTTCTTCCGGACCGGCGAACAGGCGCGCCTGCACGTCGGCCGACTGGCCCGGCGCGATCGCGGCCACCGGCTGCTTCACGCCGACGCGATACAGCGACGGATCGATCTTTTCCGCGTAGATGTCGCGCTTCACGCCCTGCTGCGGAATCCATGCCGAGGCGAAGTAGTGCTGCACCATCGCGACCCAGCCGTTGTCGGCGGAGTTCACGTAGTCGGCCTTGTTCTTGTCGAGGTCGCTGAAGTTGATCTTCTGGAAGTGCTTCGCGTCCGTGTAGACCGCCGGCCCGAGGAACGTATGCGAGAACATCGGCGTTTCGACCGCCGTGTTGTCGCGCACCAGCTCCATGTAGACCGTCGGCGTGACCGGCGCGGTGCCGACGTTGTCGATCTTGGTGTCGACGCCGATCACGTAGCTGCCGCGCGTGAACGTGTAGGTCTTCACGACCTTCACGCCGCCCTTCACCGGCGACTCGAACGACAGCTTCAGGGTGTTCTGGTCGCCCGTCAGCGATGTCGCGCCCGGATTCAGCTGCGTGTACACGTCATTGTGGTTCGGGAAGTCGCCGCCGAGCAGGCCCGTGCGCGCCAGATACGTGTGGCCGGCCGTGTGATCGAACAGCGTGATGTACAGGTCCGGCTGCTTGCCGTCGCCCTGCTTCTTCAGCGTGAGCTTCGCGAGCGTGCCGCCGCGCGTGTCGATTTCGCCGTCGTACACGTCGGTCGAGAACTTCACGAGCTGCGCCTGCGCGGCCGGTGCCGTCGTCGCCGGCGCGGCGCCGGCTGCCGCTGCGGCGGGCGCTTCACCTGCGGTCGTCGTCGCGCCCGTGCCCGATGCGCCGCTCGCGGCCGCGGGGGCCGTCTGCGTGGCGCTCGGGAAGAACATCGACGGGCGTCCATGGTCGCGCTGCCAGTTGTCGTACAGCATGACAGCTGACATGAAGAAGATCACCCATAGGACGGTGCGTTTGATATCCATGCGTTGTCTCAGAGTCGATGGGACCGCGCGTCGGCTTCGCCGCGAGCGCGAATGTCGGAGTTGGGCGGCGGGACGAGGTCGATGCCGCCCGCGGAAAACGGATGGCATCGGCACACGCGCCTGACGGCGAGATACGTGCCGCGCGCGGCGCCATGATACTGGATTGCCTCGCGCGCGTAATCCGAACAGGAAGGATAAAAACGGCAGCGGTCGCCGAGCATCGGGCTCACGGCAACCTTGTAGAAGCGCAGCAACGCGATCAATACCGTTTTCATACCTTGGGCGGCGCCGTGAGACGCCGCGTCAAAACCGGCCGGGCGGACGCGCACGCCGCACCACGGACGGATGCGTCACTCGGACGCGGGCTTCGACGCCCGGCGCGCGATCTCCCGGGCCGCCCTGTCGAGCAACTCGCGGATTTCGGCCGCGCACATCGCCGCGAGCGGGGCGGACGCCGCGCTCGGCAGCGCTTTCTTGTCGAAGCGCGTGTGCTGCCGCAGCAGCAGGTCGTAGCCGGCGAATTCGGCCCGGCGCAGGCGAAACGCGTCGCGCGCCAGCCGCTTCACGAGGTTGCGGGTCACTGCACGCGGCGCATACTTCTTGCCGATGACGAGCCCCAGACGGGCGGGCTGGCCGGTCGGCTTGCCGTAGATCACGAAGTGCGCGGAGCGCCGCCAGGGGCGCAAACGAAAAACGGATGAAAATTCATCCGTTTTCAGAAGTCGCGCAGCTTTCGGGAAGGCGGCTTTCGTCTGCGACGGATTCGCACCCGGCTCGACGGCACCTTCCGCGGCACTGCGGACGGCGGACACAGCGCGCAACCTGCCTTAGATGGCGAGGCGCTTGCGGCCCTTCGCGCGGCGAGCGTTGATGACCTTGCGGCCGCCTGCAGTCTTCATGCGGACACGGAAGCCATGGGTGCGCTTGCGGCGCGTCACGGACGGTTGGTAAGTACGTTTCATGATGTTCTCACTTGTTCGAGAATGTCGAAATTCAGGGGACCGCGTGCCCTTAACCGTAGGCATTCGGGCGAACGCAATCGCCGGGAATACAGGATTGGTTTTCGCGGAACCCGCTATTTAAACCGTTT